>NZ_AP042427.1:0-2602500 GCF_055385525.1 Desulfomicrobium aestuarii | reverse complement strand
TAGGATAGGTGGGAGACTGCGAAGCGGGTACGCTAGTATCCGTGGAGTCAACCTTGAAATACCACCCTTGTTAGTTTAGGACTCTAATCCCTCGCCGTCATCCGGCAGGGAGACAGTGTCTGGTGGGTAGTTTGACTGGGGCGGTCGCCTCCCAAAGAGTAACGGAGGCGCGCAAAGGTTCCCTCAGGCTGATTGGAAACCAGCCGTCGAGTGCAAACGCATAAGGGAGCTTGACTGCGAGACAGACATGTCGAGCAGGTACGAAAGTAGGTGTTAGTGATCCGGTGGTCCCGCATGGAAGGGCCATCGCTCATCGGATAAAAGGTACGCCGGGGATAACAGGCTGATCGCATCCAAGAGTTCACATCGACGATGCGGTTTGGCACCTCGATGTCGGCTCATCACATCCTGGGGCTGGAGCAGGTCCCAAGGGTACGGCTGTTCGCCGTTTAAAGTGGTACGCGAGCTGGGTTTAAAACGTCGTGAGACAGTTTGGTCCCTATCTTCTGTGGGCGTAGGAGAATTGAGTGGGTCTGTTCCTAGTACGAGAGGACCGGAATGGACGATCCCCTAGTGGACCTGTTGTCGCGCCAGCGGCATAGCAGGGTAGCTATGATCGGAATGGATAACCGCTGAAAGCATCTAAGCGGGAAACCAGCCACAAGATAAGTTCTCCCTTGTCGAAAGACACTCAAGATCCCAGGAAGACCACCTGGTAGATAGGCCGGAAGTGTACGCGCAGTAATGCGTTCAGCTGACCGGTACTAATAGATCGTGAGTCTTAACTCTCTTCCTTCACCTGTTTCTCTTACATATTTCGTCCTGGTGACCACGGCGGAGGGGCCACACCCGATTCCATTCCGAACTCGGAAGTTAAGACCTCCAGCGCCAATGATACTGCCAGTCCACTGGTGGGAAAGTAGGTCGTCGCCAGGACTTTTTTTTCTTCCCTCTCACAACCACATGTCCGCTTTCTTCGCCGCCTTCGTATTCCTCCTTCTCATCACTGCCTTCGCTACTCACGTCTTCGGTCTGCCGGCGAACTGGTTGATCATTCTTATCCTCTGGATTTGGGACATCCTGAATCCGGAAGTGACAATTTCTGTTCGGACCTACCTGCTTTTCCTCTTTTTTTCATTTCTTGGGGAATGCATCGAGTTCGGGCTGCAGACTGTCGGCGCCAAAAAATATGGCGCCTCCCGGTCCGGAAACTGGGGCGCAATTGCCGGAGCCATTGCCGGCGCCATTTTCGGCGCCCCGTTCCTTTTGGGTCTGGGCGCTTTGGCCGGGGCCGTCATCGGGGCCTATTTCGGGTGTCTGGGCATCGAGCTTCTGAACAAACGCCCCGTGCACGAGGCCAAGCAGGCCGCCTTGGGGGCCATGCTGGGCAAGGTGCTCGGTCTTTCAGTCAAGATAGGGATTGGTGCCGTGTTGCTGGTTCAGTCTTTCGACGTCTTGTTCTGAAAATCGCCCGCGCCGGTCACGAATCCGCACGGTAACCTTCGTCAGCCACCCTTCCCGGAGCCTTGGCCGCGTTCTTGGCCAGTTCGTCGCAGCGTTCGTTTTCCGGATGTCCGTCGTGGGCCTTGATCCAGTGGAAGTGGACCTTATGCGTTTTCAGCAGAGGAATCAGCCGTTCCCACAAGTCCCGGTTTTTCACCGGCTTCTTGGCTGAAGTCAGCCACCCGTTTCTCACCCATCCCGCAATCCACCGCTTGGCAACTGCGTCGCATACGTATCGCGAGTCTGTGTGGACGTGGACGATGCATGGCCGTGAGAGTTCCGTGAGGGCATGGATGACCCCGCGGATCTCCATCCGATTGTTGGTCGTCTCAATATATCCTTTGCTGATTTCCTTCTTTCTGTCTCCCCAGACCAGAATTGCGGCCCAACCACCGGGACCCGGATTGCCAAGACTGGATCCATCTGTATAAATCGTCACGACGCAGCCCGGAGTCGGGCCCTTTTTTTCGGTGTCTTCAGGATGTAGGGCGGGTGCGGTCAATCGGGTATCCTCTCATTTCCTTGACCTCTCAGGAGGAGTCTTTTACCAAGGATAATTATGAATTGGGATTGGGAAAAACTACAAGAACGACGGCAGAGGCAGTCTGGGCCCATACCAGGCCCGGATCTCGGTGATTTGAACGAGAAAGTCAAACAGTTGAAACAGATGAACCTTCCCGGCTGGAAGGTCATCGTGGTCATCGCCGTTGTCCTCTGGCTCGGCAGCGGCATCTACATCGTCCAGCCGGACGAGGTAGGCGTTGTCAAACGCTTCGGCGCCTACGACCGCACCACGGAACCCGGCCCGCACTACCGTTTGCCGTTCCCCATTGAGTCCGTACTCACGCCCCAGGTCACGAAGATCCAGCGGATCGAAGTCGGATTCCGCGGGGGTTCAGCGCTCACCGCTGTCACCGGATCCCAGGTCCGCCTGGTCCCGGAGGAATCCCTCATGCTCACGGGCGACGAGAACATCGTCGATGTCCAGTTCATCGTGCAGTTCCTCATTGAGAACGCCCAGGATTACCTCTTCAACGTCGCCAATCAGGAAAAGACGGTGAAAGACGCCGCCGAGGCGGCCATGCGCGAGGTCATCGGTTACAACAAGATCGACGCAGCCCTCACGGACGACAAGCTGACCATCCAAAACGACACGCGCGATCTCCTCCAGAAGACCCTCGACAGCTACAAGAGCGGTATCAGGGTCGTGGCCGTGCAGCTCCAGGACGTGCACCCGCCCAAGCAGGTCATCGACGCCTTCAAGGACGTGGCCAGCGCCAAGGAGGACAAGAGCCGTTTCATCAACGAGGCCGAGGCCTACGAGAACGACCTGATCCCCCGTACCAGGGGTGAGGCTGCCGCCATAACCAACCAGGCCCAGGCCTACAAGGAGTCGAAGATACTCCAGGCACGGGGTGACAGCGACCGCTTCCTGTTCGTGCTGGAGGAGTACCGCAAGGCCAAGGACATCACCAAGAAGAGGCTCTATCTCGAAACCATGGAGGAAATCCTTTCCAGGCCCGAGGTCGAGAAGATCATCATTTCCAACGAGTCCATGCAGCGGGTGTTTCCGTACCTTCCCCTGCAGCGGTCGGGCAAGGCCGGCGTGTCAACTCAGGGAGGGGCGCAGCAATGAGAACGATCCAGATCGCTTTGGCCGCCATTGTTGTGAGCGTTTTCCTCCTGCTGCAGTGCGTGTTCGTGGTCGACCAGACCGAACGGGCCATACTCCTGCAGTTGGGCAAGCCCGTCGGTGAGGATTTCGGGCCCGGACTCAATTTCAAGCTGCCCTTCGTGCAGAACGTCATCTTCTTCGACGCCAGGGTCCTCGAGTACGACTCGCCGGCGGCCGAAATCATCACCCAGGACAAGAAGAACATGGTCGTGGACAACTATTCGCGCTGGGTGATCGAAAACCCGCTGCTGTTCTACAGGACGGTGCGCAACATCCAGGGCGGGTTGTCCCGCATCGACGACATCGTCTACTCGCAGCTGCGCGAGGCTCTCGGTCGCTATACCCTGACTGAAATCGTCGCGATCGAACGCTCCACCATCATGGAGGAAGTCACGGCCAAAGCCAATTCCCTGCTTCGCGACTACGGCATCCGCGTCATCGACGTGCGCATCAAGCGCACCGACCTGCCCAAGGAGAACCAGATGGCCATCTACGGCCGCATGCAGGCAGAGCGCGAGCGGCAGGCCAAGCAGTATCGTTCCGAAGGCCGGGAAGAGGCCGCGAAGATCACGACCATGGCCGACAGGCAGAGGGCGGTCATCCTGGCCGATGCGCGCAGGGCTGCCGAGTCCGCCCGCGGCGAGGGCGAGGCTGCCGCTACGGCCATCTACGCCCAAGCCCTTACGCAGGACCCCGAATTCTACGAGTTCGTGCGGACTATGGATGCGTATAAGAAGACCATGAAGGACCAGACGCAGTTCGTTCTGACTCCTGAAAGCGAGTTCTTCAAGTTTCTGCAGTAGGCTGTCCGAACACAAGGCAAAAGAAAAGGCGGGGTGACCCGCCTTTTCTTTTGCCTTGGTTGCTGAACGCTACAGCGTTTTCGCGTCTTCCTCGACCTGCTCGATCATTTTGCGCCGTTCAGCCTGGATCCGCTCGGCAAGGGCCGCATCGTGCAGCGCCAGAATCTGGGCCGCAAGCCACGCCGAGTTGCGGGCGCCGACCTTGTCCAGGGCGAGGGTGCCGACGGGGAAGCCCGGAGGCATCTGGACCGTGGCCAGCAGAGCGTCCCAGCCGCCAAGCGACGAGGCCGAGATGGGGATGCCGAGCACCGGGCGGATGGTCTTGGCCGCCACGGCCCCGGCCAGATGCGCCGCCAGGCCGGCGGCGCAGATGAAGACCTGCACTCCGGCATCCTCCAGTTCGCGGATCAGCCGGGCCGTCCGCTCGGGGGTGCGGTGGGCGGAGGTGATGGTGAAGGTGTAGGAAATGCCGAGCTTGTCCAACACGTCCGCGCACGGCCGCACCGTGGCCTCGTCGGATTTGCTGCCCATGAAGATCGCAACCTGCGTCATTGTGTTCTCCTCAGTCCTTTGACGGCGATATCCGTGCGGTAATAGCTGTTTTCAAACGATATCCTTGCCACTGCCTCATAGGCGCGCTCCCGCGCCTGTTCGAGATCCGCGCCCAGGGCGGTCACGCCCAGAACCCGGCCGCCGCTGCTGACGGTCCGTCCGTCCAGGAGCTTCGTTCCGGCCTGGAAGACACTCACTCCCTCGACTTTCTCAGCCTCGTCGATGCCCTCGATGACCATCCCTTTGGGGTAGCTCTGGGGATAGCCCTTGGCGGCCAAGACCACGCAGCAACTGGTTTCCTTATGGTAGACCACCTTGGACGGGTCAAGCTCGCCGTGCACGCAGGCCAGCATGATCTCGACGAGATCGGACTTGAGGCGCGCCATGAGGGGCTGGCACTCCGGGTCTCCGAAGCGCACGTTGTACTCCAGGACCATGGGGCCCTTGCCCGTCATCATCAGGCCCGCATAGAGCACGCCCTTGAAAGGCTGGCCGATGGCCGCGAGGTGCGTGGTGATGGGGCGGATGGCGAGGTCGGCCATGGCTGCGTACCTGTCCTCGGGCAGGACCGGGGCCGGGCTGTAGGCGCCCATGCCTCCGGTGTTGAGGCCCGTGTCGTTGTCGCCGATGCGCTTGTGGTCCTGCAGGGAAGGCATGGGCACCACGGTCGTGCCGTCGCAGAAGGCCAGGAAGGATGCCTCCTCGCCCACCAGGGCCTCCTCGACGACCACCGTCAGGCCTGCGTCGCCGAAGACGCGGTCCAGCATCATGTCCTTTAGGGCGCCTTCGGCCTCGGCCATGGTCTGGGCGATGACCACGCCCTTGCCCGCGGCCAGCCCGTCGGCCTTGATGACCATGGGCAGGGGATGGGCGCGGACGTATTCCAGGGCGCTGTCGTAGGAGTCGAAAACCCGAAAGTCGGCCGTCGGCACCCCTGTCTCCCGCATCATGTTCTTGGCGAAGGCCTTGGAGCCCTCCAACTGGGCGGCGAAGGCGCACGGGCCGAAACACGGGATGTTCACCGCGTCGAGAGCTTCCTTGAGCCCCAGGACAAGGGGCAGTTCCGGGCCGGCGACGACAAGATCGACCCGGTTGTCCCGCGCGAAGGCGGTCAGCCCCTCGATGTCGTCGTCACGGATGGCGATATTGGTCCCGAGCAGGGCCGTGCCGCCGTTGCCGGGGGCGATGAAGAGCTTCGTGAGAAGCGGGCTGCGGCTTATTTTCCAGGCCAGGGCGTGTTCGCGGCCCCCGGCCCCAACGATGAGAATATTCAAAGGTTCCTCCTCAAGTCTGGTGCGTGGTTCGAGGCGCTCCTGTCAGGAGCGCCTCTTGAACAGTTTCTCCAGGTCGCCGACGGTCCAGAGCAGGGACACGGGGCGACCGTGCGGGCAGAAATTTCTGTCAGGCAGGGACTGCCAGGATTCGATCAAGGCCAGGGCCTCGTCAGGTGTTAGCACGTCGCCGGCCTTGATAGCCGCCTTGCAGGCCATGACCGCCCAGAGATCTTCCATGGATCTGGCCTTGTCGGCCAAGGCGTCCTCAAGGAATTCCCGAGCCCTGGACGGGGTCAGCAGGGCCGGTACGGCGTGCAGCAGGAGCTTAGGCCCTGCCGCCAGTTCGAGGGAAAAGCCGAGTCCGTCGAGCTGGGCCCAGATTTCCTGCACCAGCAGCGCCTGCGACGGGTGCATGGGGATTTCCAGCGGCATGAGCAGCGGTCGGCGGTCACCGCGGGAACCGCTCGAGCGCAGCATATGGAAAAGTACCCGCTCATGCGCCGCATGCTGGTCGATGAGCGTGATCCCGGCAGAACCCGTGAGGATGAGGTACGTGTCGGCGAACTGCCCTAGGTAGCGGGTGGATTCGGCCTCGGGCTGTGGACCGGGGTCGGGACTGCGCCGCGGTGCCGGTTCCGGTGCCGCGGGGGATGACTCGGGCGTTTCGAAAAGCTGCTGAACGGCCGCGGAGGATGAAAACTTCCTGGTCCAGGGCTGCTCGTACAGGGGACTGTCGGTCAGGGCAGGATCTGTGGTGGGGGAGACGTCCTTCTCCGGGGCTACGGAAACGGGCAGGACGGGAAGGGGACGTGCCACGGAGAATTGCGCAGTATTCTCGGCCAGCGTCGTCATGTCGTTGCCCGCCTCAAGAGCTTTGGACACTGCACGCCTCACGAGACGGAAGACGGCCCCCTCATCCTGAAAGCGGACCTCGGTCTTGGCCGGGTGCACGTTGACGTCGACCTCATCGGGGGGGAGTTGCAGGAACAGCACGGCCTGAGGGTATTCCTTGCCCAGTATCCTGCCGCGGTAGGCCTCCCGGATTGCGCTGATCATGGTCCTGTCTTGGACGGGGCGGCCGTTGACGTACACAAGAATGCGGTCGCCGCGGGCCTGGGCCGTCGCAGGGGCGCCGATGAGGCCCCGGACCGAGAACGGGCCGTCCGTCATGTCCACGTTGTGCGCGGCGTCCACCAGCTCCCTCGGCCAGACGGCGCTCAGGCGTCTGGCGAGGTCTTCGCCTGCCAGAAAGCGGTGCACGGTCCTGTCGCCGTTCAGCAGTTCGAAGTCCACGTCCAGGTTGGCAAGTGCGATGCGGACGAACAGTTCGCTGCATTTGCGCGTTTCCGTGGCGGGCTGTTTCAGGAACTTGAGCCGGGCCGGCACGTTGGCGAAGAGGTCCTGGACTTCGACCTCGGTCCCCCTAGGCATGGCCGCAGGGCCGATGGCCACTACACGGCCATGGAGCACTTCCAGCGCCGCGCCTTCCCCGTCGCGAGTGGCGGACGCCAGACGGAAGCGGGATACGGAGGCGATGCTCGGCAGCGCCTCGCCTCGGAACCCGAAGCTGCGGATGGCGCCGAGGTCCTGGATGGTCGAGAGCTTGCTTGTGGCGTGCCGCGTCAGGGCCAGCTCGAGTTCGTTTTCGGGGATGCCGCATCCATTGTCGCTGACCCGGATGCAGGACTGCCCGCCGTCCCGGATCAGGACGCGCAGACAGGTCGCGCCGGCATCCAGCGCGTTTTCGATAAGCTCCTTGAGGACGCTGGCGGGGCGTTCCACCACCTCGCCCGCGGCAATCTGGTTCTGCAGTTCGGGCGGGAGGAGGCGTATCTGCCTGGCGCTTGCCATGTTTTATCGGCCTACGGAGCCCAGCTGCGCCAGGATGACACGGAACTCGAAACGGGTGTCGTCATCGGTCTGGGTCCAGGCAGTCTCGGCAGAGAAGCACTGGTGATCGTAGCGCAGGGCGAGGCGCTTTTCCAGGTCGGTGCCGGACTCCCAGTCCACCCGGTAGAGGAACGCCGCGCTCCACTCCTTGGTGATGCCGAAACCTCCTCCGAAGCCGGCGATGCGTTGCCGCTCCTGCTCCTGCCTGAGGTATTCGTCGATCTCTTCCAGGAAATCCAGGCTGAAGGACGCGTACACCCGGTCTTCATAGTAGGCCCAGAGGGCGTGTTCGTGCTCGGTCACGTGGTTCTCGTACGGCGAGAACCACGTCTTGTTCGTCAGGTACAACCAGGGTGTGAGGCTCGTGGTCAGGTCGGCGAGCACGTCGGAAAATGGGCGGTTCGGGTATTCGTCCGTGTCGTCGCTTCTGGTCTCCTCGCGTATGTCGTACGACTGTTCGAGACGCAGGCGGGCCAGATCGAGATAGTCCACCTTCAGGGCCGACTTGCCTTGGGTGTCGGGGCTGGGCTGCATCCGTCCGGTCTTGGTGGTGAAGAGGTTGGTCAGGGAGTAGGTCAGTTCGTTGGTCGGCCTGATGCGGTCGTCCTCATCGAAATAAGGGTATTTGCCCTGCGACTCGAAGGGGATGTAGGTGTATTCAAGTCTCGGCTGTACGGCGTGTCTGAGTTTCAGCCAAGTGAAGGAGTCCGCGTCGGACGGGACGTCGCTTTCTTCCGTCAGGGTGAATACGCGCGAAAACTCCGTGTAGGCCGAGGTGGTGAAGTCCGGCAGGAACCTTGAGGGGTTGCTGTCATCGGTGTTCACGTCATCGTCTTCGTTTTCGTATTTCTCGACGAACCAGGTAGTGCCTCTGAGGCCGCCTTTGGGGATGACGGATCCGTACTCGAAGTGCAGGGGCAGGCCCACGATGGGGTGAACGTCGAGGCGCGATCCCGTGGTCCCGTATTCGCGCCAGAATGAGGCCAGCTGCGAACTGCCTTGGATGGTCAGGGGCGTGCTCAGGAGCTGGGTCTGATATAGGTGCAGGTTGAGTTCCGGCAGGCGTTGCAGGGTGGGGTCGTCGTCCCTGTCCTTGTTCGGCAGCTTGTTGTTGCTGCCGTATTCGAGATTCTGGGTGTATTCGACCAGACCCTGGACGCCGACATTGGCCCAGTTGTGGCTCAGCAGGAGTCGGTTCACGCGCAGTTCGCTGTCGTTGTCCTCGATGTCGCGGCCGAAATACTGCAGGAAATCCTTCCTGCTTTTGTTAAAGCCCGAATAGCCCCGTGAAAACTCGCGCAGGTAGTCCTGGTCCGAAACCAGGTCCAGATCGAGCTTGAGATTCCAGTCAGGCTCGCCGAGATAGCCGTCGAACTTGCCGCGTGCCCACCACCGGTTGCGGTTGTCGCGGCTCATTTGCGAATTGTCGCTGTAGAGAGAAGTTCCCTCGGTCTCCTGATCGAACAGATAGTCGAACTTGAAGATGCCCTTGGTGTGGATGTCGGGCACGAGCCTGTATTCACCGCCGAGCATGAGCCCTTTGGCCGTCATGAGGTGGGAATAGAGGGTTACGTCCTGTTCTTCGTCGATGACCTGGTAGTAGGGCTGGTCGTAGGTGATGCCGAGTTTGTCGCTCGTGCCGATCTCCGGGAGCAGGAAGCCGCTCTGCCGCTTGGTCTTGACCGGTATCACCGCGTAAGGCGCCATGAGCATCGGCTGATCCATGATCTGGAAGCGCGGACCCCAGAGATGGGCATAGCCGTCAACGGTGATGTCGCCTCGCGACGTCTTGATGGACCAGGCTGGCCGGTCTCCGTCGCAGACCGTGACGGTGGCTTCGCGGAACTCGTACGTTTCGGGGCCGGTTTTCTTCAGCACGGCTCCCTCGAAGTACATGTGCGGATCCTCCATGAAGACCTGGCCGTTCTTGAGCCACCCCGTGTTCGATTCGAGGTCGAATTCGGCTTCCTCGGCCTTCAGGAAATCCCCCTGGAATTTGGCCTCGACGTTGCCCCGGAGAAAGACCCATTTCGTGGATTGGTAATAGCGCGCGTACTCGGCGCGTATGTAGTCGGCACCGCGTTCGAGCACCACGTTGCCGAAGGCTTCGATGTATTTGTTGTCATGGCTGGCTGCGGTCCTGTCGGCCAACAGACGCCAGGACTGGGGTTCCGTGTCGGTGGCGTCGTCGGCGAGAGCCAGTCCGGCCGAAAAGAGAAACAAGCAGACCAGACCGGAAAGCAGAATGCGTAACTTCATCATGTAGGTGCCGTTGCGGGGGTCGAAAGTTCGTGTGGACGTGGCGGCACTGGTAGCACAAGCGGAGCTGGATGCCTAGCCCGAAGACGCGGGGTGGCCGGAACGGGCCTTGGCCCCGGCCAGCCGGAAACATGAATTAACATGGCGGATTCACGGCCATGTTATTCCAGTCATCCTTGTTTCATTTTTCACAAACGCTTGACCTTGAGGGGGAGGTGATTTAAGAACCGCGCAAATCTGTCCTGCTCGCCACATGCGTTGCCAAGACAACGTTCGCTTTTTTTAACAATCTGGAATTCAAGGTAATTATGGAATTCAGCAAATTTTTGACCGACAATCAGAAGGGCATTTGCGCGCAATGGACTGATGCCATCATCAAAACCTATCCTGACGAAGGCGCCAAATTTTTCTCCGGGTCTTCCAACCAGTTCGCCAACCCGGTCGGGCATACCTTTCGTAGCAACATCGAGAAGATATTCATGACCCTTTTGCGCGGCGGGGACGTCGCGGAGTGTTCCACGGATCTGGACGGGATTCTGCGCATCAGGGCGGTGCAGGGTTTTGCGCCGTCCGTGGCCCTGAGCTTTCTGCCGGCGCTCAAGGAGATCGTGCGCCGGGAGTTGGCCAAGACCGGCCGGGTGCAGGAGATGGATGAGGCGCTGCACGACTGGAACGTGCGTGTCGATCGCCTGACCATGCTCGGATTCGATCTGTATATGGCTTGCCGCGAGGTTCTTTGGAAGCAAAAAGCCAACCAACTGTACAGCAGAACGCACAAGCTGCTTGAAAAAGCGAATTTGCTGAAAGACGAGGAGGTAGCGGGGTAGTGTCCGTTAAGTATATTTTCAGTGTTAACCCTTTAGCGAGGTAAAAGGTACATGAAAGCTCTTTACTCCCTATTCCTGGTCTTTGCCCTCGCGGCAATAGCCCTTGTGGGCGCCGGGGCCTTGGGTATGGAAAAAGCCTTTGGGCTGTACATACCCTTCCTGGCAGTCGCGGTTTTCGTGGTGGGATTCTGTATGAGGGTTGTGGACTGGGGCAAATCGGCAGTGCCGTTCTGCATCCCCACAACATGCGGCCAGCAGGAGTCGCTGCCCTGGATCAAGCAGAGCACCATCGAGAACCCCTCCACCACGGGCGGCGTCGTGATGCGCATGCTTTTCGAAGTGTTGCTGTTCAGGTCCCTGTTCCGCAACACCAAGGTGGACCTGCATGAAGGCACCAAGGTGACGTACGGTTCGAGCAAGTGGCTGTGGCTTGGCGCACTGGCCTTCCACTACTCCTTCCTGACCATCGTGCTGCGCCACATGCGCTTCTTCACCGAGCCGGTTCCGGGGCTGATCGCCGGCATCGAGTCCATGGACGCCATGCTGCAGATCGGCGCGCCGACCCTGTACCTGACAGACCTCGTCTTCGTCATCGCGGTGACCTATCTTTTCCTGCGCCGTGTCGTCGTGCCCCAGATCCGCTACATCTCCCTGGTGCAGGACTACTTTCCGCTGTTCCTGATCCTCGGCATCGCCTTCTCGGGCATCTTCATGCGTTACTTCGCAAAGGTCGACATCATTGCTGTCAAGCAGCTGGCCATGGGCCTGGTGACCTTCTCATGGAACGTCCCCGAGGGCATCGGCGTGATGTTCTACATCCACATGTTCCTGGTCTCCGTGCTGCTGGCCTACTTCCCCCTGAGCAAGCTCATGCACATGGGCGGCGTGTTCCTCTCGCCCACGCGCAACATGAACTGCGCTTCCAGAAAGTTCAGGCATGTCAACCCCTGGAAGTTCGAGAACGTTCATTACCACACATATGAAGAATACGAGGACGAATTCCGTGAGAAGATGGTCGAGAAGGATCTTCCTGTGGACAAGCCTCTAGCAGAAGGAGCCGAGTAATGTCTGATCTGCCACGCCCTGAAGAGCTTTTTGCAAGTATCGACTACACGCCCCCCAAGGCGGACTGGATGGACGTGCCGACGGTGATCAAGCCCGGCCGCTACTGCTACGCCGCCAACCCCGAGAGCGTTAAATACGTCGGCCTGCCCAACGCCCACAAGTGGAACCCCCTCGACGACGACTGGGGCCTCCCCGAGAACTGGCAGGAGATCATCTTCAACGGACTTCGCGAACGTCTGCACAAGTTCCGTTCCTTCAAGATCTTCATGGACATCTGCGTGCGCTGCGGCGCCTGCGCGGACAAATGCCACTTCTTCATCGGCTCCGGCGACCCCAAGAACATGCCGGTGCTGCGCGCCGAACTGCTGCGCTCCGTGTACCGCGGCGAGTTCACGACCTTCGGCAAGATTCTCGGCCGCTTCGTCGGCGGACGCAAGCTGACGGCTGAAGTGCTCAAGGAGTGGTGGTACTACTTCTTCCAGTGTTCCGAGTGTCGCCGCTGTTCCGTGTTCTGCCCCTACGGCATAGACACGGCCGAGGTGACCATCATCGGCCGCGAACTGCTGAACCTGCTGGGTCTGAACATCGACTGGATCGCCACACCGGTGGCCAACTGCTATCGCACCGGCAACCACCTCGGCATCCAGCCTCACGCCTTCTTCGACATGATCGACTTCTTCTGCGACGACATCGAAGACATCACCGGCATCCGGCCTGAGCCGAACTTCAACCAGAAGGGCGCCGACATCCTCTTCATCACGCCTTCCGGCGACGTCTTCGCAGACCCCGGCACCTACACCTGCATGGGCTACCTCATGCTCTTCGAGTACCTCAAGCGCGAGTACGGCCTGAGCGTGACCTGGTCGACCTACGCCTCAGAGGGCGGCAACTTCGGTTTCTTTACCTCGCACGAAACCATGAAGCGCCTGAACTCAAAGATGTACATGGAAGCCGACCGCTTGGGCGTGAAGTGGATTCTCGGCGGCGAGTGCGGCCACATGTGGCGCGTCATCCATCAGTACATGGACACCCTGAACGGCCCCGACTTCCAGTCCTCGCGCATGGAGACCCCGGTCAACCCCATCACGGGCACGGTGTTCAAGAACGCCGCCAGCACCAAGATGGTCCACATCGCCGAGTTCACCGCGGACCTGATCAAACACGGCAAGCTCAACCTGAACAAGAAGCGCAACGCCAACGTTCACCTGACCTGGCACGACTCCTGTAACCCCGCCCGTGGCATGGGCCTCCTCGATGAGCCCCGTTTCGTGGCCAAGAGCGTGGTGGAGAAGTTCACCGACATGCCCGAAGGCACCATCCGCGAGCAGACCTTCTGCTGCGGCGGCGGAGCTGGCCTCAACGCCGGCGAGAACGACGAACTGCGCATGATGGGCGGCCTGCCCCGCGCCAATGCGGTGAAGTATGTTCACGAGAAATACGGCGTGAACATGCTGGGTTGCGTCTGCGCCATCGACCGCGCGGTGCTTCCCAACTCCATGGCGTACTGGGTGCCTGAAGTCAGCGTCTGCGGCCTGCACGAACTTGTCGCCAACGCGCTGGTTTTCCCTGGCGAAAAGGAACGTGAAACCGATCTGCGTGGTGAAGACCTGCCCGGGGAGGATGAATAATGTACGACAAGAATAAAATACTGACCGGTCTTGCCGTGTTCGTGGTCTTCATGACCTATCCTTTCTGGAACAACATCGGCAGTGCGGCCTACGTGAGACCCGAGATCGAGAAGCCCAAGAACTCCAAGGAGTGCGTGGAGAGCGTGGAGTTCATGCGCGCGGAGCACATGGCCATGCTCAACGAGTGGCGTGACGAGGTCGTCCGCGACGGCGTGCACGAGTATCATTCCAAGGCCAACCACCAGGTCTTCCAGAAGAGCCTGACCAAAACCTGCATGAAATGTCACGAGAACAAGGATCAGTTCTGCGACAAATGCCACGCGACGGTTTCCGTGAACCCCTACTGCTGGGATTGTCATGTTGATCCGAAGGGGGTGAAGAAATGAAGACCATGCGTAGAAACTTCCTGAAAATTGCCGCCGTGGCCGTGCTCGGCTGGAGTGTGCGTCCCGCCTCCGAGCTTCTGGCCTCCGGCGGCTCGGAGCCGAGCGAGGGGCTGCTTTTCGCCTCCCGTCACAAGGTTCATGCCGGGCCCAACTCCCTTACGGCCAAGCGCTGGGCCATGGTCATCGACACGGCCAAGCTGAACGAAAAGGTCATGGAAGACATCGTGCATGTCTGCCATACCATCCACAACGTGCCGAACATCCCGGGCAACCAGAACATCAAGTGGATCTGGGAGACGCACATGGAGCATCTCTTCCTGGACGAGCACAACGAGTTCCAGCCCGAGACGGCCGCCAAGTCCGCCCTGGCCCTGTGCAACCATTGCGACAACCCGCCCTGCGTCCGCGTCTGCCCGACCAAGGCCACGTTCCAGCGCGAGGACGGCATCGTCATGATGGACTTCCACCGCTGCATCGGCTGCCGCTACTGCATGGCCGGCTGCCCCTACGGTTCCAGAAGCTTCAACTTCATGGACCCCCGCCCGTACATTGAAACGACCACCCCCGATTTCCCGACCCGGACCAAGGGCGTCGTCGAGAAGTGCGAGTTCTGCGCCGAGCGTCTGGTCGAAGGCAAGATGCCGGCCTGCGTCGAGGTTTCCGAAGGGGCCCTGGCGTTCGGCGATCTGGCCGACCCCGAGTCCGATGTGCGCAAGCTCATGGCGGAGCGTTTCGCCATCAGGCGCAGCCCGCACCTCGGAACCAAACCTTGTGTCTACTATCTCGTGTAAAGGGGTGAACCATGCTTGAAAAAGCCATACAAGGATCGAAAGTATACTGGGGCTGGATCGCCTTTCTGCTCCTCCTGATGAGCATCGGGGCGGCCTGCTACTGGCAGCAGCTCTCCCACGGCCTGACCATCACCGGCATGAGCCGCGACGTGACCTGGGGCTTCTACATCGCGCAGTTCACCTTCCTGGTCGGCGTGGCCGCTTCGGCCGTCATGCTGGTAATCCCCAAGTACCTGCACGACTACCACAAGTTCGGAAAGATTCTCATTCTGGGCGAATTCAACGCCGTGGCCATGGTCATCCTGTGCCTGCTCTTCATCGTTGCCGACCTGGGCTCCCCGCAGCGCCTGATGAACGTGCTCCTGCACCCCACGCCCAACTCTGTCCTGTTCTGGGACATGGTGGTGCTGAACGGCTACCTGCTCATCAACATCCTGGTCGGCTGGGTGACCCTCGAAGCCGAGCGCAAGCAGATCGCGCCGCCCAAGTGGATCAAGTTCTTCATCTATCTGTCCATTCCCTGGGCGGTGTCCATCCATACGGTCACGGCCTTCCTGTACTGCGGTCTGCCCGGCCGCGGCTACTGGCTGACCGCCGTGCTGGCCGCCCGCTTCCTGGCTTCGGCCTTTGCCGCCGGCCCCGCGTTCCTCATCCTGGTGACGTACATCGCCAAGATCTTCACCGGCTTCGACCCCGGCAAGGGCGTCCTGCCCACCCTGGGCAAGACCGTGGTCTACGCCATGTGCGTGAACCTGTTCCTGCTCCTGTGCGAGGTGTTCACGGTCTTCTACAGCCAAATCCCGTCGCACATGGCGCACCTGCAGTACCTCTTCGCCGGCTACCACGGCCACGGCGTGCTCGTGCCCTGGATGTGGTCGGCCATGATCATGGCCGTTGCGGGCATCCTGATTCTGATCGTGCCCAAGAACAGGCAGCAGGACAATCTGCTCATCATCGGTTGCCTCCTGATCTTCATCGGGGCCTGGATCGACAAGGGTCTCGGCATGATCGGCGGCGGCTTCGTGCCGAACCCCCTGCACGAAATCACCGAGTACGTCCCCTCCCAGCTTGAACTGGGCGTGTCCCTTGGCATTTATGCCACCGGCTTCCTGGTGCTGACCATCCTGTACAAGGTCGCAATCGGCGTGAAGCAGGAAGTGGAGTAGATCGCCTCCCCTGCGGGCGCCCTGCCGGGCGCCCGCATTTTTTCTGCCTGAAATCACAGCGAAAATTTACTTTGCGTCAAGGTCGCTATTTGGGTTTACAGGTTTTTTGATCGTGTGTAAGGGTCCCTTATCCAACTCGCAAAAGCGGGAATTTCAAAGAATTTTGGAGGTAGATCATGGGTTATACTGTTACCGTCGATGTCGACAAATGCGTTGGTGATGGCGAGTGCGTGGACGTGTGCCCCGTCGAAGTTTACGAACTTCAGGGCGGCAAGGCCGTGGCCGTGAACGAAGAAGAGTGCCTCGGCTGTGAGTCCTGCGTCGAAGTCTGCGACCAGGGCGCCATCACCATCGAAGAAAACTAGGTCTTTTTCTCAGGCAGGCCCCCTGTGGGCCTGCCTTTGTCCGAACCCCCAACGGCTCAGGGCGTGCTCCCTGTTTCGCCGATATTCACAATTTTCAGTCCCAGATTCGGCTGCCGTGCCCATTTCCACGGGATGCCCCGCGCTCCCGGTGAAGGTAGTATTCCATGAATTCAGACTTCTCAGTTTTCTTCAGCGAGTATGAAGCCCTTGTGGCCCAGATTGACGCCGTTTTCCAGAAGGTTGCCGGAAACTTCGCCGCTGAGGTGAAGTGCAGGCAGGGATGCAGCGACTGCTGCCATGCCCTTTTCGACCTGACGCTCATCGAGGCCATGTACCTGAACTCGAAGTTCGCCGAACTGGAAGAGTCCCGCCGCAACGCGATTCTGATCGAGGCCGACAAGGCCGACCGCAAGGCCTACGTCTTCAAGAAGAAGGCATCCCGCGAAGCGGAAGTGGTGGATCATTCCGAAATCCTGCTGCGCACGGCCCAGGAACGCCTGCGCTGTCCACTGCTCGGCCCGGACGACAACTGCGTCCTGTACCGCTACCGGCCCATCACTTGCCGGATTTACGGAATTCCGCTCGAAATTGGCGGCAAGTCGCACACCTGCGGCCTGTCCGGCTTCGAGCCCGGCAAGTCCTACCCGGCGGTGAAGCTCGAGCGCATCCAGGACATGCTGCTGGCTTTGAGCAACAAGGTGCTGGACTCCGTAGGCTCGCAGTACTCCGATTTCAGGTTCATGCACGTCCCTGTATCTTCGGCCCTTATGACCGTCTACTCCGATGAGTTTTTTGGTCTGCAGAAAGACGATACCGCCACGGGCTGCGTCGCCGGAGGACCTGATGCATAAGCCTTTCGCCATGACCGAAGAGCACGAAGCACAGAAAAAGGCCATCTACGAGAAGATGTCTCCGCGGCGGCGCAAATTTGTGGACCGCATCGGCTACGAGCGCTGGAATCCTTTCGCCGAGCCCAAGGAACCCATCGAATGGCGCACGGACGGGACCAAGAGAACCACGCAGCAACTCGTCAGGGAGTACCTGCAGAAGCATGCCCCCGAGAAGTACAGCAACGCATACGGACAGGGCGTTCTCGAGATGTGTCTCGGTATGGTCAACGGAGACGAGCGCTATATCGGAATGTTCGAGTTTTCCCTGTGGTATGCTGAAGAACTAAAGAAGCACAGTGTCGACATCAACGATTACAAGCCCTAGGTGTCATATGAAAAAACATGCTGATTACGGCCCCAAGTCGGTGGCCGCCCTCAAGGCCGCTCTGCAGGACAATCCCGATTCCGCAACGCTCCTGTACAATCTGGGCGTGTCCCTGGTCGCGGAAAGAAACCTCGATGAGGCCCAGAAGGCTTTCGAGGAGGCTCTCGCCCTCGAACCCGGCATTGCCGAGGCTTACGTTCAGCTTGGCGGCCTGGCCATGCACCGCGGCGATCTGGACGAGTGTCTGAAGATGAACCGAAAGGCTACCGAGGTTCGTCCTCGATTCGCAGTTCCGTGGGGGAACATCGGGTTCGTGCACATGCAGCAGCAGAATCCCGACAAGGCGGTGAAGGCCCTGAAGAAGGCCATCAGCCTCGACCCGCAGTTCATTCAGGCCCACACGACCCTCGGGAGCGCCTACCTCGCCCTCGGTGATCCGGACGGGTGCATCATGCAGTGCAGCAAGGCCATCGAGATCGAACCGATGTTCGGTCCTGCCTACAACAACATCGGCCTGGCTTACCTGGAGAAGGGCGAGCCGAAGAAGGCCCTCATCTACTTCGACAAGGCCGTCGAGACCGGTTTCGACGTTGAGTCCCAAGTGCTGGCGGAGATCTCGCAATATAGATAAACTCTTTGTTCCGGGCCGACGGGGGGTGAAATACAGGTTGACAATTAACCGGTATTGTACGAAGATTCACGAGCATGAATTTTTCAAAACTTGCTGAAATTGTTAAGAGGTAGAGGGTCGCGCAGTTGTTAGGAACTCGCGCGATGACTGTGCACGGTCTAATCTTTTTAAGGAGGATGTGTAATGGCTAAACATGCGACCCCGTTGCTGGATCAGCTTCAGAGCGGTCCGTGGCCGAGTTTTGTGGCGGACATCAAGGAGGAAGCCGAGAGACGTCATAAGAACGTGAACAACGTGGAATACCAGATTCCCGTTGACGTTTGCGATGACCTTCTCGGTATCCTGGAACTGTCCTACAAGGACGGCACCACTCACTGGAAGCACGGCGGCATCGTCGGCGTTTTCGGTTACGGCGGCGGCGTTATTGGCCGTTACTGTGATCAGCCCCAGATGTTCCCGGGCGTAGCTCACTTCCACACCGTCCGCGTGGCCCAGCCCGCTGGCATGTACTACACCACGGATTTTCTGAAGCAGCTCTGCGATCTGTGGGAAATGCGCGGTTCCGGCCTGACCAACATGCACGGCGCCACCGGCGACATCGTGTTGCTGGGCACCACCACTCCTCAGCTGGAAGAGTTCTACTTCGAGCTGACCCACAAGTTGAACAACGACTTGGGCGGTTCCGGTTCCAACCTGCGCACCCCCGCTTCCTGTCTGGGCGACTCCCGCTGTGAGTGGGCCTGTTACGACGCCCAGGAGCTGTGCTACCAGATGACCCAGGAATACCAGGACGAACTGCACCGTCCTGCCTTCCCCTACAAGTTCAAATTCAAGTTTGATGGTTGCCCGAATGGCTGCGTGGCCTCCATCGCCCGTTCCGACATGTCCTTCATCGGCACCTGGCGCGACGACATCCGTATCGACCAGGAAGCTGTCGCCGCCTATATCGGTGGTGAAATCCAGCCCAACGGCGGCGCTCACGCCGGCAAGGACTGGGGTGCGTTCGACATCCAGAAGGAAGTCATCGACCTCTGCCCGACCGAATGCATGTGGCTGGAAGACGGCAAGCTGAAGATCAACAACCGTGAGTGCACCCGCTGCATGCACTGTCTGAACGTCATGCCCCGCGCTCTGCGCATCGGTAATGACCGCGGCCTGTCCATCCTCGTCGGCGCCAAGGCCCCGATTCTGGATGGCGCGCAGATGGGCTCCCTGCTCGTGCCCTTCATCAAGGTCGAAGAGCCTTATGACGAGATCAAGGAGATCATCGAAGGCATTTGGGAATGGTGGATGGAAGAAGGCAAGAACCGTGAGCGTCTTGGTGAACTCATCAAGCGTCAGGGTCTGGCCAAGGCCATCGCTGCGGTCGGTCTGACTCCTGTGCCGCAGCACGTCATGGAACCCCGCCACAATCCGTACATCTTCTGGAAGGAAGAGGACGTTGAAGGCGGCTGGGATCGCGACATCGCGGAATACCGTAAACACCATCAGAGATAAGAAGGGGGTTGAAAATGGCTTTTGTTTCTTCCGGATACAATCCCGAAAAACCCATGGAAAACAGGATTTCGGACATCGGCCCCCGCCATGCTTCCGACTTCTTTCCTCCGGTTATTGCCAAGAACAAAGGGCAGTGGCTGTGGCATGAAATCTGCGAGCCCGGCATCCTGATGCACAAGGCCGAGAGCGGCGACGAAGTCTACACTGTTCGTTGCGGCGGCGCCCGCCTGATGTCCGTCGGTCACATTCGCGAAATCTGCGAAGTCGCCGACAAGTTCTGTGGCGGTCACCTGCGCTTCACCACCCGCAACAACATTGAGTTCATGGTTGGCACCCTTGCCGAAGCCAAGAAACTCAAAGAATACTTGAATGCCCAGAAGTTCGAAGGCGGCAGCTTCAAGTTCCCCGTTGGCGGGACCGGCGCCGGCATCACCAACATCGTCCACACCCAGGGTTGGGTCCACTGCCACACCCCGGCCACGGACGCCTCCGGTACGGTCAAGGTCGTTCTTGACGAACTGTTCGAAGAGTTCGGCCAGATGCGCATGCCCGCTCAGGTCCGCATCTCCATGGCTTGCTGTCTGAACATGTGCGGCGCCGTTCACTGCTCCGACATCGCCATCCTGGGCTACCACCGCAAGCCCCCGGTCATCGACCACGAATGGCTGGACAACCTGTGCGAAATCCCGCTGGCCGTTGCCGCCTGCCCCGTAGGCGCCATCCGTCCGACCAAGAAGGAAATCGTCACTGAAGCCGGCGAGACCAAGACGGTCAACACCGTTGCCATCAAGAACGAGCGCTGCATGTTCTGCGGTAACTGCTACACCATGTGTCCGTCCCTGCCCCTGTCCGACCAGACTGGTGACGGCCTCGTCATCATGGCCGGCGGCAAGGTTTCCAACCGTATCAGCAATCCCAAGTTCTCCAAGGTCGTCGTGGCCTTCATCCCGAACGAGCCGCCCCGCTGGCCCACGCTGGCCAAGGTCATCCGCCAGATCGTGGAAGCCTACGCCGCCGACGCCCGTAAGTACGAGCGCGTTGGTGACTGGGCCGAGCGTATCGGTTGGGAACGTTTCTTCGAAAAGTGTAGTCTCGATTTCTCCGAGCACATGATCGATGATTTCCGTGATCCTGCTTACTACACCTGGCGCCAGACCACGAACTTCAAGTTCTAGTCCGACCTCGGGAAATGAAACCATAGGGCCGGCGAAAGCCGGCCCTAAACCATAAGAGAGGCGAGTATGGCAGATCCCAAAGACATCGTTCTGGAATTCATCCAGTCCAAGTCCAAGCAGAAGTCCAAATTTTACTTCAACGACCTGGCCGCCCTGTTCCCCGAAATGAAGATGCGCGAAGCCAAGAAGATCATCAACCAGCTGGTCTCTGACGGCGTGCTCGAGTACTGGTCCAGCGGCAGCACCACCATGTACGGTCTGCCCGGCGCCGGCAAGCAGGCCGGTGCGGAAGGCGAAGAATAAGCTTTTCAGATGCCTGCATCTGCTTTGTCTTGTCCGCGCGTTCTTGTGGCCGGCCTTGGTGGAGGTTCAGGCAAGACCATCGTCAGCCTGGGCCTGGCCCGGGCCTTTCAGGAGCAGGGACTCGCGGTCCAGACCTTCAAAAAGGGTCCAGATTATATCGATGCCAAGTGGCTGAGCCTGGCCAGCCATAGCGACACGACAAATCTGGATCCTTTCTTATTGTCCTCCGAAGTTCTGGAAAACCTTTTCCGCTTACGGGCGAAAGGGGCGGACCTGGCCCTTCTTGAGGGGAACCGCGGCCTGTACGACGGCAAGGACGTCGAAGGTTCCTGTTCCTCGGCGGAGCTGGCCAAGCTCCTGCGCTGCCCGGTGATCGTCGTCGCCGACTGCACCAAGGTCACGCGCACCATGGCCGCCATCATTCTCGGTCTGACGGCCTTTGATCCGCAGGTCGACATCCGCGGCGTGATCCTGAACCGCACTGCCGGGTGCCGCCACCAGAACATCCTGCGTGACTCCATCGAAAAATACACCGATGTGCGGGTACTTGGCATTCTGCCCAAGCTGACCGAGAATCCTATCCCCGAACGGCACATGGGGCTCATCTCCGACGCCGAGCACGGCGCGGATCCCTTCGCCGCAATCGCCGGATGTCTGCGCGCGAACGCCGATATCGACGCCTGCCTGGCCATTGCGCGTTCAGCTCCGCCGATATCCGGCGAGGTAGCGCCGCTGTACCCGGCCCCTGTTTCCGGAGCGACCGTGCGCATCGGCGTGGCCCGTGACGCTGCCCTTTGGTTCTATTACCAGGAGAATTTCGAGGCCCTGCGCCACGCAGGAGCCGAACTCGTCGAATTCAGCCTGCTGGCCGACGGAGCAGTCCCCGATGTGGACGCGGTCTACATGGGTGGCGGCTTTCCTGAGACTCTTGCCGCCGGGCTGGCTGACAACGAGTCCATGCGCCATTCTGTGCGCAGGTGCGTGGAGCAGGGCATGCCCCTTTACGCGGAATGCGGGGGCCTCATGTACCTGAGCCGTGAACTTCTGTTCGAGGGGGCGGCCTATCCCATGGCCGGGGTCTTCCCGCTGACGACGAAAGTCTTCCAGAAGCCGCAAGGGCACGGGTATATGAGTTCCCTGGTCGAAACGGCCAACCCTTTCTACAGTCCAAAGACACGCCTGACCGGGCATGAATTCCATTATTCGCGCTGCATCGACATCGAAAACGTTTCGTCCTTCGTGTTGCGTGTCGAGCGGGGGCAAGGCATGGCAAAGGGGTGCGACGGTGTGCTGCACCGCAACTGCCTGGCCGGGTATACGCACATGCACGCCTTGGGGAACCCTGCTTGGGCCGCAAATTTCGTGTCAGCCGCCCGAGTGTTCCAAGCCGCTCGTCTGGCCGGCAGCACCTGTCCCGATATCCGACTTTAAAAGTCCACTTGACGTTTTCGAGATTAGTTACTATTAACTAATCTCAAGAAATGGAGGTGAACTATGGGACAGTTACGAGCTTTCAAGGATCTCATCATTGACTGGGAAATGACCCCGGAAGATGCTGTGGCGATCTATCTTGAGTGGGGAAACAACGGATATCGTGGTGGATATCAGTATGCCGTGCGCGGCAAGGAAGACTTTTCCCATTACTTCGTAATAAACACCTGGAATGAAAAACCGACGGCAACTCTTTTGTACCGCAATTCCGACGGTGCAGATGAGCTCGCGGTCCTTCCGCTTCCCGACAAGCTGGCGGACAAGTTTCTCAAGGGCGTGTACCACCACAAGGGCGTGTACCCCGTCAACGAGGATGTGAGGCAGTGGCTCGAAAAAGAGCTGTATAACTGATCGCTTCTTCCATATTCTCTCGAAAAGCCGGCTTGTCCGGCTTTTCTCGTTTTTGCGCATTGACTGTTCGTCCCACATCGCTACCGTATCTCTGCGCGTGCCGATTGAAGGACGGAGTGTCGAATTCTCAGCAAAGAAAACCGTTCTGCCCCAAGGAGGGCCGATGTCTTTGAACACATGCCGCAGGTGTGGTACCTGCTGTCGGAAAGGGGGGCCGGCCCTGCACCTGTCGGACGCCGACCTGCTGGAACACGTGCCCATGAGCAGCCTGGTCTGCCTGAGGCGCGGGGAGCCGGCCTTCGACCCACGCACGAACGGCCTCGCAGCGCTGGAAAGCGAATTGCTGAAAATCCGCGGCAGAGATGGTGGATGGGCATGCATGTATTTCGATGAGGAGAGCGCGGCATGCGGCGTGTACATGAACCGGCCCCTCGAATGTCGATCCCTGTCATGCGCGGACACGGTAGAGATTTTCAGCGCCATGGACACGCCGACCCTGGCGCGTGAGCATGTCGTACCTGCAGGGTCGGCCCTATGGGCATGCATCGAAGAGCACGAAAGGCTCTTTCCTGCGGATGAGGCGGTCAGGCTCGCCGCCGTCAGGCGCGCAGGTGAGGGAATACCCCGGGAACTCGACAGCCTCATCCGCCGCGAGGCCCATTTCAGACAAAGCTTCGCCGAGAAGGTCGGGATGGCGGACGAAGAACTGTGGGCGTATTTCGGGCGCCCGCTGTGGCTGGTCCTGGCTCCGCTGAGCCGCGATTACATGCGGTATGGGCATTGGTGAAATCTGCGTCAAATTGTTGACTTGCGCTCGGAGCGCATTATCTGAGACGCGAACGGTACGAGCATAAGGAGTGGTACTACTTTGGAATACAAGGACTATTACACGCTGCTCGGTGTGCCTAAGGGAGCGAGTCAGGACGAAGTCGGCAAGGCCTTCAAGAAGCTGGCCCGGAAATACCACCCCGACCTGAACCCCGACAATCCCGAGGCCGAGGCCAAGTTCAAGGAGATCAACGAGGCCTATGAGGTCCTGAAGGATCCGGATAAGCGCAAGCTCTACGACTCCCTCGGGCCCAACTGGAAGGAAGGACAGAACTTCCAGCCGCCGCCCGGCTTCGAGAATTTCCAGTTCCGTTCAGGCGGTTTAGGCGGTGAGGGCTTCAGCGACTTCTTCGAGACCATCTTCGGCGGCGCCGGCGGTTTCGGAGGGGGCGGGAGCTACGGCGGCGGCCGCTTCGGCGGCGATCCGTTCGGCCGGACCATGCGCAGCCGCGGTCACGACGCCGAGGTACGCCTCAATCTGACCATGGAGGAGGCCTACCGAGGCGGGCGCAAGACCCTGACCCTGCAGGAACAGGTGCGCGGCGCCGACGGCAGGCCGCAGATGCAGTCCAAGACCCTGGAGGTCAACATCCCTGCAGGGGTCAAGGACGGGGCCAAGATACGCCTGGCAGGGCAGGGCTCGCCCGGCATGGGCGGAGGGCCGGCCGGCGACCTGCTGCTGCAGGTGACCATTGCCGAACACCCGCTCTTCCGCCTCGAAGGCGTGAACGTCATCTATGACCTGCGTCTGGCCCCGTGGGAGGCGGTCCTGGGGTGCACCGTGCGCATCCCGACCCTGGACGGACCCGTGGACATGAACATCCCTGCCGGTGTGAGCAGTGGGCAGAAGCTGCGTCTGGCCGGCAAGGGCCTGGGCAAGGGAGAGAGCCAAGGAGACCAGTTCGTGCGCATGGTCATCCGCTCTCCGAAGAATCTCACGGACCGGGAACGGCAGCTGTGGCAGGAACTTGCGGCAATCTCTTCATTTCAGGCCAGGTAGGAGTGGGGAATGACCATCGTGCAGATACATGAACACGCCGTGCCGGTGACCTCGGACCGCATCAGCCTCAGGGAGTTCCTGGAACTGACGGGGGTGACCGAGGACGCGCTCATGGAGCTGGTCCGGCTGGACTGGATTGTCCCGGCCCGGACCGCCTGGGAGGAATTTCTATTTGTCGATATGGATGTGTTTCGCGTGCGCAAGTACAGACGCCTGTGTTCGGATTTTGAACTCAGCCCCGTGGCCGGAATCATCATCGTCGATCTCCTGGAACGCATCGCACACCTGGAAGAACGGCTGCGCGTCTCGGCTGACCGGCTCTGACGGTCCCGTTCGCGCGACCTTTACGGAGGATTCACATGGATCTGAATAAATTCACGCAGAAATCGCAGGAAGCGGTGGCCGAAGCCCAGCAGACGGCCATCCGTTTCGGGCACCAGCAGGTGGATGTCGACCACCTCTTCCGCGCCCTGGTGGGGCAGGAGCAGGGGCTCGTACCACGTCTGCTGGAGCGGGCCGGCTACGATGTGAAGGCCATCGCCCAGGCCCTGGATACGGAGCTGGGCAGGCTGCCGCGCGTCAGCGGACCCGGCGCCCAGCCAGGACAGATCTACGTCACCCAGCGCATGAACGAGGTCATGCTGGCCGCCCTGGACCTGTCCAAGCAGATGCAGGACGAGTACGTCAGCGTGGAACACGTGTTTCTGGCCATCCTCGACAAGCCGGGCACGGGCCCGGCGGCCGCGGTGCTGCGCCAGTTCGCCCTGACCAAGGACAAGGTCCTCTCTGTGCTGGCCGAAGTGCGCGGCAACCAGCGCGTGACCTCGGCCAACCCCGAAGAGACCTACGACGCGCTCAAGAAGTACGGACGCGACCTGGTCGAGGACGCCCGCAAGGGCAAGCTCGACCCCGTCATCGGCCGCGACTCGGAGATCCGCCGCTGCATCCGCATCCTCTCGCGACGCACCAAGAACAATCCGGTCATGATCGGCGAGGCGGGAGTCGGCAAGACGGCCATCGTCGAGGGTCTGGCCCAGCGTATCCTGAACAAGGACGTGCCCGAGGGCCTCAAGGACAAGACCGTCTTCGCCCTCGACATGGGCGCCCTCATCGCCGGGGCCAAGTACCGCGGCGAGTTCGAGGAGCGCCTCAAGGCCGTGTTGAAGGAAGTGCAGCAGTCCGACGGGCGCGTCATCCTCTTCATCGACGAGCTGCACACCATCGTCGGCGCGGGCAAGACCGAGGGCGCCATGGACGCCGGCAACCTTTTGAAACCCATGCTGGCCCGCGGCGAACTGCACTGCATCGGCGCCACGACCCTCGACGAGTACCGCAAGTACATCGAGAAAGACCCGGCCCTGGAGCGCCGCTTCCAGCCCGTGGTGGTAGACGAGCCCAGCGTCGAGGACGCCATCTCCATCCTGCGCGGCCTGCGTGAACGCTTCGAGGTGCACCACGGCGTGCGCATCTCCGACTCGGCCCTGGTCACGGCCGTGACCCTGTCCAGCCGCTACATCTCTGACCGCCAGCTGCCCGACAAGGCCATCGACCTCATCGACGAGGCCGCGGCCATGATCCGCACGGAGATCGACTCCCTGCCCACGGAACTCGACGAGATCAACCGCAAGACCATGCAGCTGGAGATCGAGCGCGAGGCCCTGCGCCGCGAGAGCGACGCCGCGTCGCGCGAGCGCCTGGAGAAGCTCGAGAAGGAGTTGGCAGAGCTCAAGGAGACCCAGACGGGTCTTCGCGCCCAGTGGGAGCGCGAGAAGAGCGGCATCGACGAGATCAGCCAGGTTAAGAAGGAGCTGGAGGCCACCAAGGAGGCCATCGCCAAGGCCGAGCGCGAGTACGACCTGAACCGGGCCGCCGAACTCAAGTACGGTCGTCTGACGGAGCTGGACAAGAAGCTCGCCGCTCTCTCGGGCGGCGGCGACGGCGAGCCGCGCCTGCTGCGCGAGGAAGTCGGCCCCGACGACATCGCGGCCATCATCTCCAAGTGGACGGGTATCCCGGTGTCCAAGCTGGTGGAAGGGGAGCGCGAGAAGCTCCTGAAGCTGGCCGACATCCTGCACGAGCGCGTCATCGGCCAGGACGAGGCCGTGCAGGCCGTGGCCGACGCGGTCCTGCGCGCCCGGGCGGGCCTGAAGAACCCGCAGCGGCCTATCGGCTCCTTCATGTTCCTGGGGCCCACGGGCGTGGGCAAGACCGAGCTGTGCAAGACCCTGGCGAAGTGCCTCTTCGACACCGAGGAGAACATGGTCCGCCTCGACATGAGCGAGTATATGGAGAAGCACACCGTGGCCCGGCTCATCGGCGCGCCTCCCGGCTACATCGGCTATGACGAGGGCGGCCAGCTGACCGAGGCCGTGCGGCGCAAGCCGTACAGCGTGGTCCTCTTCGACGAGATCGAGAAGGCCCACCCCGACGTCTTCAACGTGCTCCTGCAGATCCTCGACGACGGCCGTCTGACGGACAGCCACGGCCGCACCGTGGACTTCAAGAACACGATCATCATCATGACCTCCAACATCGGCTCGCCCATGCTCCTGGACGGCATCACCGAGGGGGGCGAGCTGCGCGAGGGCGTGCGCGAGGCGGTCATGGGCGTGTTGCGCGGCCACTTCCGGCCCGAGTTCCTGAACCGGGTGGACGAGATCGTGCTCTTCAAGCCCCTCCTGATCGAGCAGATCACGCGCATCATCGACCTGCTCCTGGGCAACCTGCAGGCGCGCCTCGACGAACGCAAGATCACTCTGACGCTCACCGACCGGGCCAAGGAGTTCATCGCCCGCGAGGCCTACGACCCGGTCTACGGTGCCCGGCCGCTCCTGCGCTACCTGCAGCAGCGCCTGGAAACCCCCCTGGCCCGCGAGATCATCGGCGGCCGCCTGCACGACGGGCAGAAGCTGGTGGTGGACGAGGCGGGTGGGAGCCTGGTCTTCAGGGCCTGATTTCAGGGGGTGAAATGACACTGCCCGGTTCCGGCGAGCTTTCATCGGGGCCGGGCTTTTTTGCGTTCGCGGAGTTTGCGGCCCGGAATTCTGGACCTCGGTGCCGAAAGCGGCTACCCGGGACCTTCGGGCGTCGGTGGCTCGAAATTCTCTCATCGCAAGGAGCGCGACCGTGCAATCCACGACCTGTCTCATTCTCGATATCGGCAGCGGCACCCAGGACGTGCTGCTCTACCAGGAAGGCCTGGAACTGGAGAACTGCCCCAAGTTCATCCTGCCGTCCCCGGCCAGGAACGTGGGCGCCCGCATCCGTGAGCTGACAAAGGCCGGGCGCGACATCTATCTGCACGGCCAGAACATGGGAGGGGGGTTCTGGCGGGCGGTCAAGGCCCACCAGGACGCGGGCCTCAAGGTCTACGCCCACCCCGAGGCGGCCTTGGCCCTGGGCGACGACCTGGACCAGGTGCGCGGCCACGGCATCGAGATCACGTCCATCCCGCCCCTTTCGGCCTCGCAGGTGCTGCTGACGGACTTCGACCCCGGTTTCTGGCGCGGCCTCCTGCAGCACGCGGGCCTGCCCCAGCCCGACCTCGTCCTGGCCTGCGTGCAGGATCACGGCTTCCACCCCGGCAAGAGCAACCGTATCTCGCGCTTCGCCTACTGGGAGCGGTTCATGAACGAGGACGGCGGGGACATTTCGCGCCTGCTGTACGCCGACCCGCCCGAGGAGATGACCCGCCTGCAGTGCCTGCGCCGCTCCATCGGCGTGGGGCTCGTGGCCGACACGGGCTCGGCCGCCCTGCTGGGCGCGCTTTTCGACCCGTCCGTGGAGCGCACGGCGGCCACGGACGGCGTGCTCGTGGTCAACGTCGGCAACAGTCACACCATCGCCTTCCTGGTCCTCGGCACCCGCGTGCTCGGGGTCTACGAACACCATACCGGCCACCTGGACGAGGCCCGGCTGCTCGATCATCTGACGCGCTTCAGGCATGGGGAATTGGGCAATGCGGAGGTTTTCGACGACGGCGGCCACGGCTGCGTGACCGTGCCGGACCTGCCGGACGGCTTCGAGCGAATCGTGGTCCTCGGCCCCAGACGTGCCCTGTTGGCCGACGCCAAGGTGGAATTCCTGGCGCCGGGCGGGGACATGATGCTGGCCGGGTGTTTTGGCCTGCTCAAAGGTTGGCGGCAGCAGGGCGGAGCGTACTAGGCACAGCGCCTTCTTGGGGCGGGTCCGGTCGTCCCGCCGTTCTCCCGCCTGTTTTTTCTCTTGCCTTCGCAGGCGCGAACGCACCGGTAAAGTCTCCTTCCTGTCCGCCAGGGCGTACTCGTCGATCCGTCTGGGTTTTTCGGTCGCTTTGCGACCCGGAAGGAACCACGGCTAATGGAGCGTTCGCAGGGCTGCGGCCACAGAGGGCGAGAGGGCCACGACCGCGAGGACCAGGGGCCAGATGTCGCCGTCCTCGAAGCGGTAGGCCCGCAGGAGCTCCGGCCAGGGTTTCCGGGCCACGAACCGGCCGAAGAGGAATTCGAAGGCCACGGTCAGCGTCAGCCAGGTGAGGCCGACGCCCGCGTAGTGCGGAGCGCCGGGGAGCCGGACCCAGGGGATGGTCAGTATGGTCCAGGCCAGGATGACCGCGCTCAGGCTCAGGCCGCTGAAGGTCCGCGCCCGTTTTTGCCCGAACATCCTGACGAGAACCGTGTCGCGGAACATTCCGTTGGCGATGGCCATGGGGATGATGGCCGCCCAGAGCAGCAGTATTCTGAACGTCATGAGCCGGTCTCCTGGAGAGTGAGCGCCGCTTTGCATGTCCGGACCGTCGAATCCGTCAGATCGGAAGTCGCGTCCGTTTGTGCGCGTTGTCTGCCGCATGTACGGTATTGATCTCCCGGCCCGCAAGAACCAGGTCGGTCCTTCGATTACAACTTCAAGGAGTTCCCATGCCGGAATCGGATATTTTCAAACGCGTCGGCCAGGCTGTGGCCATCCCCGAGGCCCAGGTCAGGAGCGTGGCCGAGCTGATGGACGAGGGCGGCACGGTGCCCTTCATCGCCCGCTACCGCAAGGAGCGCACCGGGGGGCTCGATGAAGTGGCCATTCAGAACGTCCGCGACGCCCTGGACGCGGCCCGCGAGCTGGACAAGCGCCGGGAGGCGATCCTGGGCAGCCTGCGCGAGCGCGATCTGCTGAGCGCGGAGCTGGAACGGGCCGTGCAACGGTCCGCGACCCTGGCCGAGCTGGAGGACGTCTACCTGCCGTACCGCCCCAAGAAGCGCACCCGCGCGACCATGGCCAGGGAGCGGGGCCTGGAGCCTCTGGCGCGGGCGATCCTGGCCGGCGGGGTGCATCTTGATGCCGCGGCCGCGGGGTACGTCGACCCCGGCAAGGACGTGCCTGACGCGGCGGCCGCCCTGGCCGGGGCGCGGGACATCATCGCCGAGACGGTCAGCGAGGACAGGCGCTGCCGCGAGAGGCTGCGCGCCATGTTCGCGGCCAAGGGCGTCATCGCGTCGGCGGTGCGCAAGGGCCAGGACGACGCGGGACAAAAGTACCTCGATTATTTCGACTGGCGCGAACCCGTGCGTACGGCTCCGGGGCACCGCATCCTGGCCATGCTGCGCGGCGAGCGTGAGAAGGTGCTGTCCCTGGCCCTGCGTCCGGACCAGGACGAGGCCCTGTCCCTGCTGACGCGGACTTTTCCCGTCCCGAAGGGGCCTTGCGGCGAGGTGGTCAGGGAGGCCGCGGCCGACGGCTACTGCCGCCTTCTGGCCCCGTCCCTGGAGACGGAGCTGTGGGGCGAGCTGAAAACGAGGGCCGACGCGGAGGCCATCGGCGTGTTCGCCGCTAACCTGCGCGAGCTGCTGCTGGCCCCGCCCCTGGGCCCGCGTCGCATCCTGGCCCTGGACCCCGGCCTGCGCACCGGCGCCAAGCTCGTCTGCCTGGACGAGCAGGGGATCCTGCTGCACTGGCAGACGATTTTTCCCGTGGGCGGCAAGGGCCAGGCCGAAGAGGCCGGACGGGTCATCGTCTCCATGGTCAGGACCCACGGAGTGCAGGCCGTCGCCGTGGGCAACGGTACTGGGGGGCGCGAGACCGAGTCTTTCGTCAGGGGCCTTGGGCTGCCTGCGGAGGTGGACGTCATCCTGGTCAACGAGGCCGGGGCTTCGGTTTATTCGGCATCGGAAATCGCGCGGCGCGAGTTCCCGGACCTGGATCTGACCTACCGCGGCGCCGTGTCCATCGGACGGCGGCTCATGGACCCTCTGGCCGAGCTGGTCAAGATCGACCCCAAGTCCATCGGCGTTGGCCAGTACCAGCACGACGTGGACCAGGCGGCCCTGAAGAGGAGTCTCGACGACGTGGTCGTGTCCTGCGTCAATCAGGTCGGCGTGGACGTGAACACGGCAAGCCCCGAACTCCTGGCCCACGTTTCGGGCCTGGGCCCGGTCTTGGCCGCGAATATCGTTGAGCACCGGCGGGAAAACGGCCCTTTCACGGATCGCAAGGGCCTGCTCAAGGTCAAGCGCCTGGGGCCCAAGGCCTTCGAGCAGTGCGCGGGCTTTCTGCGCATCCGGAACGGAAAGAACCCCCTGGACGGCAGCGCCATCCATCCCGAGCGCTACGAACTGGTCGGGCGCATGGCCAAGGATGTCGGCTGCGGAGTGGCCGAACTCCTGCGGGACGAAAGCCTGCGCAGGCGCATCGATCTTTCGCGCTACGTGGGGGACGAGGTGGGGCTGCCCACCCTGAAGGACATCCTGGCCGAACTGGAGAAACCTGGGCGCGACCCGCGCCAAGCCTTTCAGGTCTTCCGTTTCGCCGACGTGCACGACATCTCGGACCTGCACCCGGGCATGAGCGTGCCGGGCATCGTGACCAACGTGACGCGATTCGGGGCGTTCGTGGACGTGGGCGTGCACCAGGACGGCCTGGTGCACATCAGCAACCTGGCCGACCGCTACGTCCGTGACCCCTCGGAGGTTGTCCGCACGGGCCAGCAGGTGCAGGTCACGGTGCTGGAAGTGGACGTCAAGCGCCGTCGCATCGGCCTGTCCATGCGCACAATCTGAACGCGTCAAATCACCGAAACAAAACCCTCCCCCATACGCGGGTGCAGGGGGCGCGCCCCCTGCCCGCCGGAGGCACCTTCTTCCCTCCCCCCTACGATGCGCCCGGCCGGTTGGCCAGGTACACGCCGGAGATGACCATGGTGCCGCCGGTGAGCAGGGCGGAGGTCACGGGTTCGCCCAGGATGACGTAGCCCATGGCGATGGCGAAGACGGGCACGAGGTTGATGAAGATGCCGGCGCGGGCGGCGCCGATGGCGCGGATGCCTGCGTAGTACCAGGTGAAGGCCACGCCCGTGGCCACGACGCCGAGGAAAAGGATGTTGCCCCAGTCCACGAGGCTGGCCCGGCCGATGTCGTCCAGGAGTCCGTGGGTCAGGGCCGGGGTGACGAGCATGAGTGTGCCGAGGATGCAGGACCAGGTCACGGCCATGAGCGGGTTCACCCGCTTCATGACCCGGCTGCCGGCCACGGAGTAGGCCGTCCAGGCGGCCACGCAGCCCAGGATCATGAGGTCGCCGTGGGACAGGCCGCCCTGGAAGAGTTTCACCGGGTTGCCCCCGGAGAGGACGATGGACGCGCCCGTCAGGGACAGGAGAGTCCCGGCGATCTTGCCCGGCGTGAGGCGTTCGCCGAGCATGAGGGCCGAGATGATGCTGATGATGACGGGCACCGAGGCGATGATCAGGGCCGCCCGTCCGGCCGGGACGGTCTGCAGGCCCGTGAAGAAGAAGGCGTTGTAGAGGAAGATGCCGGTCAGGCCGAGGAAGGCCACGGGCAGGATGTCCTTTTTCGGCAGGGCCGGGAAGGCGCCGTTCACGCGCCAGGACCAGAAGAGCAGAAAGGCCGAGGCCGTGACGAAGCGCAGCAGGGCGGCGGAGAAGGGCCCCATGTCCTGGGCCAGGATGCGGCCGGAGATCCAGGTCGCGCCCCAGAAGAAGACGGAGCCGACGAGTTTGGCGTAGACGAGCATGGCGTTCCTTGGAGCAAAAAAGCGGTGAGCGTGAAGATGCGCTGTGTACTCCCGATGCCCTGCGGCATCAAGAGAGCGGGTCGGGAAAATCGGTTTTGAAATGACTTGCCGCTTGCGCCCTGTCTTTGGTAAGCTGTCAATGTTTCATGCAGAAGCAAACAAACCTTTAATATTTCAGGAGGATAATATGGCTCTTTCGAAGGAAGAACGCAGGGCCCGCGTTATTGACGTTTTGAACCAGGCTCGGGCCATGGAACTCTTCGCCATCACCCAGTACATGAACCAGCACTACAACCTGGACAGCATGGACTACGGCGAACTGGCCGCCAAGATGAAGCTCATCGCCATCGACGAGATGCGCCACGCCGAGATGTTCGCCGAGCGCGTCAAGGAACTCGGCGGCGAGCCGACCACCTCTTATGAAGGCGACCTGAAGAAGGGCCAGGATGTGCGCAGTATCTTCCCCTACGACACCCAGCTCGAGGACGACACCATCGACGTCTACAGCCAGTTCCTGCTGACCTGCCGCGACAACGGCGATCCCATCAGCGCCAAGCTCTTCGAGACCATCATCGAGGAGGAGCAGGCCCACATGAACTACTTCGACAACGTCGGCAACCACATCGAGACTCTGGGCGACACCTACCTGTCCAAGATCGCCGGCACCTCCGCCTCCACGGGCCCCTCCACCAAGGGCTTCCTGATCAGCGGCGGCAACTGAGCCCTTGGCTCCCTGCCTTTCCTTTCGATGCGCGGGCATGTCCCGCGCATCTTTTTTTCCGGCTTGATTTGACGTCCTGGTCGCGATATTCGAATCCAACGTGTTGAATCTGTTCATCGTAGCGGCTGCACATGCCCAGGATGCCCATGCTTCCTCAAGTCGAGCCCACAGCTTCTCGCCATACGTCCCGCCGCAGGATTCTGGCGGACTCCCTGCACAACGAGGTTTCGGCCTGGGTGGTGCTCGCCATCTCTTTGGCCATCACGGTGCTCAGCTGGTACATTTCCGCCAGATCCGTGGAAAACCACCTTCGTGACAGATTCGATTTCGAAGTCGAGAAGGCCGGAATGGCCATCACCAAGCGCATGCAGGAATATGAGCAGGTCCTGCGCAGCGGGATCGGGCTCTTCCTGGCGTCGGATGACGTGAGCCGCGAGGACTGGCGCCTGTTCGTCGAGAACCTGCAGATCGACGCCTACTGGCCCGGCATCCAGGGCGTGGGCTTCAGCAGGATGATCGCCCCGGAAGAACTGGAGACTCACGAACGCGAGGTGCGGGCCGAAGGTTTTGCGGACTATGCTGTCCGTCCTCGGGGGGCGCGCGAGCAGTACAGCGCCATCGTTTTTCTTGAGCCGTTTTCCGGCCGGAACCTGAGAGCGTTCGGTTACGACATGTTTTCCGAGGGCGTACGCCGGGCCGCCATGTGCCAGGCCCGCGACAGCGGGATGCCGGCCGTTTCGGGCAAGGTCACCCTCGTGCAGGAGACGAACCAGGATGTGCAGCTCGGATTCCTCATGTATCTGCCGCTCTACAGCCCGGACGCCTCCGTCGACACCGTCGAACAGCGTAGGGCCGCCCTGCGGGGCTTCGTGTACAGCCCGTTCCGCATCCGCGATCTGCTGAACGGGATTCTCGGCCACGGACTGCCGAATCTGCATTTCCGCGTGCACGACGGGGAGGAGGTGGACAAGGATTCCCTCCTTTACGATTCCCAGCCGGAGCGGATTTTCGGGCAGGACTGCACTCTGGTGACCGAACGGGCTATCGGGCTACCGGGCCGGACATGGACGGTCCGTTTCGCGGCCCTGCCCGAGTTCGTGGATGGGATGCCGGCGGACCAGCCCATGCTGATCGCCGTCGGCGGCGTGACGGTCGATCTGTTGCTCTTCGCGGTGATCTGGTCCCTTTCGGCGCAGCGCAGGCGCACGGAGCGGCACGCCCTGGCCATGGCCGCGGTCATGGCGGAACTGCAGGCTGCCAGGGATCAGGCCGAGGCGGCGAACCGGGCCAAGTCGGCGTTTCTGGCGAACATGAGCCACGAACTGCGCACGCCCCTGAACGGCATCATGGGCATGCTGCAGCTCCTGCAGATGACGGAGCTCAGAGGGGAGCAGAACGACTACGCGTCGACGGCGGTGTTCTCCTGCACCAGGCTGACGCGCCTTCTGGGGGATATTCTCGACCTGTCGCGCGTGGAGGCCGGGAAGATCCAGATTCAACGCCAGCCGTTCAACCTGCGGGAGCTGCTGCATTCCCTCGGGGAACTCTTCCAGCCGGCTGCTCGGCAGGCGGGGATCGGCCTTTCGGTGCACATGTCGGATGACCTGCCGGCCATGGTCACGGGGGATGAGCACCGTTTGCTGCAGATCCTGTCGAACCTGCTCGGCAACGCGGTGAAGTTCACGCGAAGCGGGGAGGTGCGGCTGGATGCCTCCGTGCTGCCGCACGGTTCCGAAGGCGACAGGCATTTTCTGTTCCTGGTTTCGGACACCGGTCCGGGCATCGACGGCCAGAGCCTCGAGGTGATCTTCGAGCCGTTCAGACAGGGGGAAAGCGCCGGCGAGAAGAGCCGGCAGGGCGCCGGTCTCGGCCTGAGCATCGTGCGTGGCCTCGTGACCCTCATGGGCGGCTCCGTGTCCGTGGAGAGCGAGGTGGGCAGGGGGACGACCGTGGCCGTCGGCCTGCCCTTCGGTGCGACAACGCAGCCTGCCGCCGCGGAGTGCTGCGAACTGCATCTTTCGGACAGGCGCCGGATGGGCTCTCTGCGTGTGCTGCTGGTGGAGGACGAACCCGTCAACCGTCTCGGCATTGCGACCATGCTCGGCAAGCGCGGCATTGAGGTCTTCCAGGCGGAGAACGGGCAGGAAGCCCTCGATACGCTGCAGAGGGCGAAGGTCGACCTGATTTTCATGGATGTGCAGATGCCCGTTCTGGACGGCCTGGAAACGACGCGGATCATCCGGACGGATTCGCGCTTCGCCGAGTCCGCGCAGGTGCCCATCGTGGCCCTGACGGCTTACGCCATGGCCGGTGACCGGGAGCGGTTGCTGGCATCGGGGATGGACGCCTATCTGGCCAAGCCCGTGGACATGAAGAGCCTCGTCGAAACCCTCGAACGCCTGGTTCTCGACGGGGACGGCGGAGCCGCGCCGGGAAAGGCCTGAGGGCCCTGAACGCGGGCTTTACCGGAACCCCGGCAACGGGTAGACGCCTGCCTCCACGCAATCATCAACAACAGGGAACGCCATGACCGCCCCATCCCGCCCCGGCGCGCGGCATCTGCCGTCGAACCTGCGCATCGTCCACGAAGACCGCGACATCATCGTCGTGGACAAGCCTGCCGGCATGCTGACCATGGCCTCGGACACGGAAAAGACCCGCACGGCCTATTTCGCCCTGACGGACTACGTGCGCAAGGGCAACTCCAAGTCCCGCAACAGGATCTTCATCGTCCACCGCCTCGACCGCGAGACTTCGGGCCTGGTCATCTTCGCCAAGTCCGAAGAGGCCAAGCGGACCCTCCAGGAGCGCTGGCCCGAAACGACCAAGGTCTATGCGGCGGTGGTGCACGGACGCATGGACAAGGCCTCGGGCCTGGTCATCTCGCACCTTGTGGAGAGCGGTGTGCACAAGGTGTATTCCACCCGCGACACGGCCCAGGGGAAGCTCGCGCGCACGGCCTGGAAGGTGGTGCAGGAACGGGGTGAGTACACGCTTCTGGACATCGAACTGCTGACGGGCCGCAAGCACCAGATCCGCGTGCAGATGGCGGACCTGGGCCACCCCGTGGTCGGAGACAGGAAGTACGGGGCGGGCGGCGACGCCTTCCCGCGCCTGGCCCTGCACGCCAAGTCCGTCACTTTCGCCCATCCCTTCACGGGAAAAAGCATGACGCTGACGGCGCCGGTTCCTACGGCCTTTGCGCAGCTGGTGGGGAAGGTGGCCGAACCGACCCCTGAACCGGGTTTGTAGTTCCGTCGGCTGCCGTGCGAAAACTGTCCATGACGCGCTTGTGTTATTCGCGATTCGCGAATAGGAAATAAAACTATGCTGAAGCCGCAAGATATGGTGATCCTGCTCAAGCTGGCCCTGGAGCCCGTTAGGTCGTGGTCCTACAATCAACTGGCGTACGAGCTGCGCATGAGTGCGTCGGAAGTGCACAAGGGGGTCGGCAGGCTCGACCATGCGCGCCTGTTCAACAAGCAGACCAAACGGCCGCACCGAAGGGCGTGCGAGGAATTTCTCGTGCATGGCGTAAAGTACGCCTTTGCGCCGGATATCGGGCCCGTGACCAGAGGGGTTCCGACCGGTTTTGCGGCGCCGGTCCTCAGCCATCCTTTGTCTTCGGAATCCGCGGAGATGGAGGCGTATGTCTGGCCGCATCCCGAAGGACTGGTGCGCGGCGCCGCCTTGACTCCCCTGTTTCCCGCGGCCGTGGAGGCCGCCAGGCATGACGAATCTCTGTATGCGGCTCTGGCCCTGCTTGACGCCATGCGCATAGGCCGGGCACGGGAGCGCTCCCTGGCCGAGAAGATGCTGCTGGAGACGTTGCGGCGTGCGGCGGAATAGGGAGGCCGGCGTCGAGCGCGTCGTCGAGACCGCGCGCCTGCTGGGCGAGCTTGCCGAAGAGGTGGTTTTCCTAGGGGGCGCTGTGGCCGGCTTGCTGGTCACGGATCCGGCGGCCCCGTCCATGCGTCCCACCCTCGATATCGATGTAATTGTCGAAGTTATGACCCGTGGGGAGTATTACGCATTTCAGGACAGGCTCCGAGCGCGGGGCTTTCGAGAAGCCATGGACGAAACCGTGATCTGCCGTTTCCGGAACGGCCCGATCGTGCTTGACGTAATGCCTACGGAGCCGATGGTTTTGGGTTTTTCCAACCGCTGGTATTCAGATGCGGCAAGGAATGCAGAGGTCGTGGTTGCGGATTCGGTGAAGATCCGGTGCGTCAGTCCCGTATATTTTCTGGCTACGAAACTTGAGGCTTATGATGGGCGGGGCGGGGGCGATTTCATGCTCAGCCATGACATGGAAGATATTGTCTCGGTCGTGGACGGACGCGCGGAGATAGTTGATGAGATCGGGAACGCCGAACCGGAAGTCCGCCGATACCTTGGGAGTCAGTTCGCGGACCTTCTGAAACAGGTTGATTTCCTCGATGCCCTGCCCGGATATCTTCCAGGGGATGCCGGGAGCCAGCGACGCCTGCCGCTTCTTGTACGGCGCCTGGAGCGTATGGCAGAGTTCAGTCCCTTCTGAACCGGACGCTCTTTCCTTTCAACAGGACTCGGCGCCCGGACCTCACCCGGAACCTACCGGCCCGAACCCACGATCTTGCCCAGGAAGTCCCGCAGGCGGGGGTTCTTGGGGTTGCCGAAGAAATCTTTTGGCGCGCCTTCCTCCTGGATCACGCCCTGGTCGATGAAGATGACCCTGTCGGCCACCTCGCGGGCGAAGCCCATCTCGTGGGTGACGACGATCATGGTCATGCCTTCGGCCGCCAGTTTCCTCATGACTTCCAGCACTTCGCCGACCAGTTCCGGGTCCAGGGCCGAGGTGGGCTCGTCGAAGAGGATGACCTTGGGCTGCAGGGCCAGGGCGCGGGCGATGGCCACGCGCTGTTTCTGACCGCCCGAGAGCTGCTCCGGGAAGGCGTCGGCCTTGGAGGCCAGGCCGACCTTGGCCAGCAGGTCGTAGCCGAGGTGCTCGGCGTCGGCCTTGGGCATCCTGCGGACCTTGATGGGGCCGAGCGTCACGTTGTCGAGGACGGTCATGTGCGGGAACAGGTTGAACTGCTGGAAGACCATGCCCGCTTCGGTGCGCACGGAGTTGATGTCCGTCTTGGGGTCCATGATGTCGTGCCCGTCTACGATGACGGTGCCCGAGGTCGGCGTCTCCAGGCGGTTGATGCACCTGAGCACCGTTGATTTGCCCGAGCCGGAGGGGCCGATGATGCAGACCACCTCGCCGGCGCTGACGGTCAGGTCGACGCCCTTCAGGACTTCCAGGTCCCCGAAACTCTTGTGCAGATTCCTGATCTCGATCATGCCCGCTTCGTCCTGTTGATCAATCTGTTTTCCAGCATTTTCAGAGCCTTGGCTATGCTCATGGTCATGACGAGGTAGACCATGGCCACGGCCATGTAGACCTCGAAGGCCCGGAAGTTGACGGCCACGATCTCCTGTCCCGTTCGCAGCAGTTCGCCCACGCCGATGACCATGAGCAGCGACGTGTCCTTGAGGCTGATGATGAACTGGTTGCCCAGCGGCGGGATCATGCGTTTGAAGGCCTGGGGCCAGATGATGTAGCGCATGGTCTGGGCCCGGGTCAGGCCGATGGAGCGTCCGGCCTCGGTCTGGCCGACGTTGATGGACTGGATGGCGCCGCGCACGATTTCGGCGATGTAGGCCCCGGAGTTGACGGCGATGACGATGATGCCGGCCATGAGCGGCGGAATGCGGATGCCCACGGCCATGGGCACGCCGTAATAGAGGAACATGGCCTGGACCAGCATGGGCGTGCCGCGGATGAGTTCCACGTAGGTCCCGGCGACCTTGCGCGCCAGCCAGGGCCGGGCGATCTTCATCAGGCCGGCGGTGACGCCGAGGAGAAATCCGAAAAAGAGTCCGCCCACGGTCAGGTAGATGGTGTACCAGACGCCGCGCATGAGCATGGGCAGGGTGTCGACGACTACGCTAGGTTCGAACTGGAAGGCCATGGATGTCTCGGAACGGAGGCAGGCGGAGCGATGCCTGCCTCCGGGGATGATGTGCGGGGCTTACTTGGGCTCGGTGCCGAACCACTTGATGTACAGGTCGCGGTAGGCGCCGCTGTCCTTGAGCTTCTTCAGGGCGGCGTTGGTCTTGGCCACCAGGTCGCTGCCCTTGGGGAAGGCGATGCCGTAGGACTGGCCCATGTACAGGGGACCCACGACCTTGACCTGGCCCTTGCCGGCGGTGCGCATGAACTCGGCCACGACGGGGGAGTCGAAGATGACGGCGTCGGCGCCGCCGGCCAGGAGTTCCATGAACATGGCGTCATTGTTGGGGAAGAGCTTGACTTCCTTGGCGCCGGCTTCCTTCTTGGCGAAGTCCTCGCTGGTGGTTCCGAGCTTGGTGGACACGACCTTGCCGGCCAGGCCCTTGACGTCGGCGATGTCGTTGTTGTCGGCCTTGACCAGGATCAGCAGGCCGGCGTTGTAGTAGGGGTCGGAGAAGTCCACGACCTGGGCGCGTTCGGGCTTGATGGTCATGCCGGCGATGCCCACGTCGAGCTGGCCGGACTGCAGACCGGGGATGATGCCGTTGAAGTCCATGGGCTGGAGGTCGTATTCCGCCCCGATTTCCTTGGCGATGGCGTCCCAGAGCTCCACGTCGAAGCCGGTGTGCTTGCCGGATTCAGGGTCCTTGAACTCGAAGGGCGGGAAATTGGTGTCCGTGGCCACGATCAGTTTCTTGGCCGACGCGGTGGTCGCGCACAGGGCCAGGACCAGGGCGGCGAAAAGCAGAATGCGTTTCATGGAGCCTCCTTGCGGATGATGGATGAAAAACGGTTGGGTCAGCCGGTATGGCGGAAAATCCTTGTTTGCATCGGCCAAAATACGGGAAAATGCAAGATGAATGGCTTAAAAGCGGACGTTTGTTTTTCTGGAAGGAATGGATGATCCGTTGAGAGAAACGATTGGGGGCGTTGTGTTTGTTGGAGGTTTGTTTTTGCAGTGCGGGGGGCGCGTGTCGGCGAGGTCCGGGCCGGGGCTGCCGGAACTTCCTCGCGGGCCTCGTAATGCTTCCCGGCCTTGTGGTTTCGAGGGGGGCGGTGCCTGGCTCGGTCGGACAACCGACAGCCCCGGCTCGGACCTCGCCGACACGCTTGAGGCGGTGCGGGAGGTTGGGAAGAGGGTGGGCGGGGTGCAGGGAATGCGTCCCCTGCCCGCCGGAGGCAAGAATTTGGAAAGAGAAAACGCCCGGTTTGCTCCGGGCGTTCGTTGTTAGGCCAACATGAATGGGGTGCAGGGGGCTCGCCCCCTGCCCGCCGGAGGCATCTCTTACGCCATCTCCTGCTCGGTCCGCCTGATGATCTCCTCCTGGTGGTCGAGGTCGAGGTCGACGAAGTAGTCGCTGTAGCCGGCCACGCGTACGAGGAGGTTGCGGTATTCGTCGGGGCTGGCCTGGGCGTGGCGCAGGGTTTCGGTGTCCACCACGTTGAACTGGATGTGGTGCCCGTTCAGGCGGAAATAGGTGCGGATGAGGCGGCAGAGCTTGTCGAGGTCCTGGTCGGTTTTGAGAACGTCCGGGAGGAAACGCTGGTTGAGGAGGGTGCCGCCGGACTTGATCTGGTCCATCTTGGACAGGGACTTGACCACCGCGGTGGGGCCGTTGCGGTCCGCACCGTGGGAGGGCGAGGTGCCGTCGGACTCGGGCAGGTGCGCGAGGCGGCCGTTGGCCGAGGCGCCGAGCATCTTGCCGAAGTAGACGTGGCAGGTGGTGGACAGCATGTTCAGGTGGTAGGATGTGCCCTTGGTGTTGGGGCGCCCGTCGATGGCGGTGAAGAGGGAGTCGTAGACGCGGCGCATGATGTCGTCGGCGCGGTCGTCGTCGTTGCCGAAGAAGGGGGTCTTGTTCCAGAGTTTGAGGCGCAGGGCCTCGGCGCCGTCGAAGTTGGCGCGCAGGGACGCCAGGAGGCGGTCCATGGGCACGGCGGCGGTGTCGAAGACGTGGGTCTTGATGGCCGAGAGGCTGTCGGTGACGGTGCCGATGCCGCAGCACTGGATGTAGTTGGTGTTGTAGCGCGGACCGCCGTTGTAGTAGTCGAGGCCCTTCTCGATGCAGTCGTGGATGACCGTGGACAGGAAGGGCGCGGGCGAGTGGGCGGCGTACATGCGTTCGATGTAGTTGTTGACGCGGACCTTGAGGTCCACGACCCACTGGAGCTGGCGGGTGAAGGCGGCGTAGAGGTCGTCGAAGGTCGCGAAGGCGAGCGGGTCGCCCGTGCGCGGACCGATCTGGCGGCCGGTGAGCTGGTCGCGGCCGTCGTTCAGGGCCAGTTCCAGGACCTTGGGCACGTTCAGGTAGCCGGTCAGGATGTAGGCTTCCTTGCCGAAGGCGCCGGTCTCGATGCAGCCCGAGCAGCCGCCCTCGCGGGCGTCCTCCACGGTCTTGCCGACGCGGATCTGCTCCATGACCACGGCGTCGGTGTTGAAGACGGACGGGTAGCCGTAGCCGTTCTTGATGACGCGGGCGGCGGCCTTGAGGAATGCGTCGGGGGTCTTCTGGCTGACGTGGACGCTGGTCTGGGGCTGCAGGAGGCGCAGTTCGTCCACGACCTCGAGGATGAGGTAGGAGACGTCGCTCACGCCGTCGGAGCCGTCACGTTTCAGCCCGCCGAGGTTGATGTTGGTGAAGTCGTTGTAGGTGCCGCTCTCCTTGGCCGTGACGCCGACCTTGGGCGGGGCGGGGTGGTTGTTGACCTTGATCCACAGGCAGCAGAGCAGCTCCTTGGCCGACTCGCGGGTCAGGGTGCCGTCGGCCAGGCCCTGCTCGTAGAAGGGGGCGAGGTGCTGGTCCAGGTGGCCGGGGGTCATGGCGTCCCAGCCGTTCAGTTCCGTGATGGTGCCCAGGTGCACGAACCAGTACATCTGCAGGGCTTCCCAGAAGTTTCGCGGGGCATGGGCTGGGACGCGGCGGCAGACTTCGGCGATGCGCGTCAGTTCTGCCTTGCGGGCCGGGTCCTTTTCGGTCTTGGCCTTTTCCCAGGCCAGGTCGGCGTGGCGTTCGGCGAAGACGATGGCCGCGTCGCAGGCGATGTCCATGGCCCGGAGCTGCTCGGCGCGGTCCGAGGCCAGGGGGTCGTGCAGGTAGTCCAGGCGGGCCAGGCGGTCGGCGATGCGCGTTTTGAAGTCGAGCATGCCTGTGGAGTAGATGGTGCCGTCCAGGGCCGTGTGGCCGGGGGCGCGCTGTTCCATGAACTCGGTGAAGAGGCCGGCCTCGTAGGCGGCGCGCCATTCGTCCGGCACTTGGGAGAAGACGCGGTCGCGCATGGAGCGGCCCGTCCAGTAGGGGATGACCTCGCGCTCGTAGGCGGCGATGTCCTCCTCGGACACGTGGTAGCGGGTCATGGGCCGGGAGTTCAGCACGCGCAGGTCCTCGGCCGAGTGGCAGGTCAGCTCGGGGAAGGTCGGCACGCATTTGGGCCGCGGGCCGCGCTCGCCGACGATGAGTTCGCCGTCGCCGAGCCAGAGGGTCTTCTTTTCGCAGAGGTCCTTGAAGACCATGGCTCGCAGCACGGGCAGTGAATATTTGCCGTAGTTCTCGCGGTAGAAGGCCGTTTCGAGGAGGGCGCGCTCGATGGAGATGGATGGCTCGGTCTCGAAGCTTTCCCGGCGCAGGCGGGCGATTCTGTCGTTCATCTATCCTCCGATGCGGACCGTGAGCCCGCAGTTCCGTAAGATTTCCGCGGCCCGCTGCGTTCGCTGCGGGTCGGCGGCGGGGATGTCGGCCCCGGGGTAGGGAAGGCCGAGCTTGGCGTACTTGCCTTTGGCCGTGGCGTGGTAGGGCAGCACGTCGATGCCGTCCACTCCCGGCAGGGAGGCGGCAAGAAGGCCCGTCTGCCGTATGTTCTCACCGCCGTCGTTGAACCCCGGTATGAGGGGCAGGCGCAGTTGGATGCGCGCCCCGGTTTCGGCCAGGAGGCGGAGGTTGGCGAGGATGGGGGCGTTGTCCACGCCCGTGGCGCGGCGGTGTTCGGCCGGGTCCATGTGCTTGAGGTCGAAGAGGAAGAGGTCCGTGTGGCGGGCGATGCGCAGCGCGGTCTCGGCCGTTGCGAAGCCGCTGGTGTCCACGGCGCGGTGGATGCCGAGGCGAACGCAGGCCGCGAGGAGCGCTTCCAGGAAATCGGGCTGGGCCAGGGGTTCGCCGCCGGAAAAGGTCACGCCGCCCTGGCTGCCCTCGAAAAAGGGGAGTTCCTTTTCGATCTCGGCCATGACCTCGGCCACGGTCCAACTCCTGCCCAGGGCCTCGTGGGCCAGGGCAGGGCAGGTTTCGGCGCACGTGCCGCATGCCGTGCAGGCTCCGGCATCCCGCCGAACGGAGGCCGGTCCGGCCGAGAGGGCGCCCTGGGGGCAGGCCGTCAGGCATTCGCCGCAGCCCACGCACCGGTCGGGCAGGCTCAGTATCTGCGTGCCCGGCCGCATTCCCTCCGGGTTGTGGCACCAGTGGCAGGACAGGGGGCAGCCCTTGAGGAAGACGGTCACGCGCAGGTCGGGACCGTCGTGCAGGGCGTAGCGCTTGATGGCGAAGATGGTTCCGGATGGTGTCGTGGCGGACATTTGTATTTGGTAATAAATATTGTTAGCTTTTTCAAGCGAAAGCTTGTCAACGTGCATTCGGAGATAGCTGTATCGGCTGACGTTGAAAAGAGTGCGGCAATTGTTCCCCTTTTTTAAAAGAAACTCTTGCCTCTTCAGTGTAAACCACGTATTTTCCACAGCCATGTATCAGTCATGCGGCTGATGCGTGGTACGAGGTGACGGGAAGGGGTTTGGCCCAAAGGCGCGACGATCCGATGGGAGACTCAACCTGGATTGTTCAGTTTTTTTTACAGGAGACTAGTGCATCATGTCGAAGAACATTTATGTCGGAAACCTGCCTTGGAGTGCCACCGAGCAGGACGTGGAAAACCTGTTTGCCACCTACGGCCAGGTTGCCAATGTGAAACTCATTTCCGACCGTGAGACAGGCAGAGCCCGCGGGTTTGGTTTCGTGGAGATGGAGAGCGGCGCCGAAGAGGCCATCGCCGCCCTGGACGGCGCCGATTACGGCGGACGTTCCCTGAAGGTCAACGAAGCCCGCCCGCGCCCCGAGCGTGAACGTCGGCCCAGATGGTAGTCGCGTCGATCTGAGCCCGAAACCCTGCTCCGGCAGGGTTTTTTTTTGCCCGGAGGTCGGGGGAATACTCGGCTTCGTGTGGCGGACCGCACAGCAGGCATGACGGGAGAGGGTAAGCGCTCATTAGAGCCCATCTTCCAATAATTTCAAGCCATGAGATAAAGGACCTTCAATCCAAGGAGGTCCTCATGAAATCTCGCATCCGCCAGAACCGTGCTGCCCGATGGCTCGCTCATGTTGAACAGTGGCGGCAAAGCGGCATGGGCAAGACTGCGTATTGCACGGCGCACGGCCTGAATTTCAGCTCATTCCGGTACTGGCTGCGCAAATCGCGTTCGGCATCAGTGGATGTGCCTGCCTTGCCGCCCGCAATCGTCCCTCTCCCGTTCACCCTGGCCCTGAAGGCTCCGTCCATCGGACTGCTTGTCGGCAACTGTTACGCCCTGGATATTCCTGCCGACTTCGACGAAGCTATGCTGACCAGACTTCTGTCCGTCCTGGAACCCCGATGCTGAGGATGCCTGCGGCCAAGGTCTATCTTGCTCCCGGCACCACGGACATGCGGGCCGGTATCGACAGGCTGAGCATGACGGTCCAGGGCATCCTTGATCTGGACCCTTTCTCTGGGCACCTCTTCGTCTTCTGCAACCGCAGGCGCGACGCCATCAAGGTGCTGCACTGGGATCGCAACGGCTTCTGCCTCTGGCACAAGCGTCTGGAGAAGCATCGATTCTGTTGGCCCGAGCGAGTGTCTGAGGTCATGAACATCACCCCTCAACAGCTCGGCTGGCTCCTTGATGGACTCACCCTCACGCCGCAAGGAGCGCATCAAAGGCTGCATTACAAATCGGTTCTGTAGCAATAAAATCCTTGCTATTTCAATATATTATTGCTAAGTGCGCTTACATGGGAGACATCGAAAATCTTCCCGATGACGTCGGGCAACTCAAGCATTTGGTCTGGGATTACTACCAGCAAAACCGCCATCTTCAGGACCGCGTGGCCCTGTTGCAGGCCGCGCTGTATGCTCCCAAGTCCGAAAAATCCAAGGACCTCTTCCAGGGCATCCTGCCTCTGCCTTTGGCCAGGATCGCCGAGGTGAAGCCCAAGCCCGCGGAAGTGCCCGTCGTCGAAGTCCCGGCCCACACCAGGGCCAAGCGGGGACGTAAGCCCCTGCCGGACAGTCTGCCGCGCATCGAGATCACTCACGATTTGCCCGAGGACCAGAAAGTCTGCGCCTGCGGGGCCTGCCTGAAGCGCATCGGCGAAGAGGTCTCCGAGAAGCTCGACTACGTCCCGGCCGTCATGCAGGTGGAGCGCCATATCAGGCCCAAGTATGCCTGCCCGGCCTGTGACGGCGAGGAGGGCATGCCGGTGGTGCGTATCGCGCCCATGCCGCCGCAGATTATCCCCAAGGGCATCGCTACGCCGAACCTCCTGGCGCAGGTCATTACCGCCAAGTTCGTCGATGCCATGCCGTTCTACCGCCAGACCAAGCAGTTTGCCCGCCTGGGCGTGGACATCCCGCGCCATTCCATGTCCGGATGGGCCATGGCCGTGGCCAAGGCGCTGGAGCCATTCGGAGCACTGTTCCGGGCGGAGATCCGCTCCGGGCCGGTCATCAACATGGACGAAACCACCCTGCAAGTCCTCAAGGAACCGGGACGATCCGATACGTCCACGTCATACCTGTGGCTCTTCCGTGGCGGAAACCCCAAGCGGCCGACCGTGGTCTATCGCTACGACCCGACCAGGTCGGGCTCCGTCCCCAAGGAATATCTGGGCGATTACAAGGGCTACATCCAGACCGACGGCTACTCCGGATACCAGGCTCTCGGCGAGTCGGACGACATCATCCACGTCGGCTGCATGGCCCACATCCGTCGTAAGTTCGTCGACGTCCAGAAGGCGACCTCGAAGAAGATCATGCACGGGACAGCCAAGGAAATCCTGGATCTCATCGGCCTGCTCTACAAGGTCGAGCACAATATCAAAGAGCTGGAGCCGGAGGAAAAGGTCGCCAACCGCAGGGAGCAGGCCGTTCCCATCCTCGACGCGATACGGGCCATCCTTGATGAGCGTATCGACCACGTCCCGCCCAAGAGCCTGCTCGGGCAGGCCATGACCTACGCCCGCAACCAGTGGAGCCGGGCCGTGCGCTACGTGGACTGCGGATTGCTCACGCCCGACAACAACGCGGCCGAGAACGCCATCCGCCCCGTGGCCCTGGGCCGGAAGAACTGGCTCTTTGCCGGCGTCCCCAAGGGTGCAGACGCCAGCGCCATGCTCTTTTCCCTGGTGGAAACCGCCAAGGCCAACGAGATCGAGCCCCAAGCTTACCTGAAATTCCTCTTCGAACGCTTTCCCGCAGCGCAGTCCACGGCAGTCATAAAGGCGCTCATGCCGCAGCACGTGGACAGATCCCTTCTCCCAAGCCTCCCCAAGCCCAAGCCGCGCAAGAAATAGAACTCCTCCCTGTCCCTATCGCATATCAGATACACCCGTGAAAGATGCGGATGTCTGAGCGCTTACGGGAGAGGCATCGAAGAGGGGGGCGCGATTTCGCGCGGAGCCTTGAAAGGGCGCCAAATCCGTGGTTCTTTGAAAAGGCGGGCAAGGCATGGATCTCCGCCTCCGCGGGGATTACACCCCTGCAGTGCGGCAATCTTGGATTCTTTTTAAGCACCCTCCTCATGCACCATCACGGCGTCATTCCCGCGAAGGCGGGGATCCATCTCTTACGTATTGTTCAATTTCTGTCGCTAATCGAAGTCTTTTCTTCCTTGTTCTCTTCCTCCGGAAGAGGCTGCCGCGCCCCTCAGGGCCTGTGACCCATGCGCCGTTCCCCGCTGACCACCCCGTCCATCCAGAACCAGGCCAGCGCGGCGCCGGCTGCGGCCAGCACGATGAACACCCCGATTTCCATTTCCGCCTCCTATGCGCGCAGGCGCCGCCCGAAGCGCTTGATGTCCTCGAGGACCATGTACAGCGAGGGTACGATCCCGAGAGTGATGAACGTCGCGAAGACGATGCCGAACCCCAGGGACAGCGCCATGGGGATGAGGAAACGCGCCTGCCGCGACGTTTCCCAGATCATGGGCGCGAGCCCCCCGAAGGTCGTGACCGTGGTCAGCAGGATGGGCCTGAAGCGCTCCAGGGCCGCTCCGTGAATGGAACTGAGGGCCGCCTCGCCGAGCCGGCGCTTGCCGTTGGCGCAGTCGATGAGCACCAGGGAGTCGTTGACCACCACGCCCGTGAGGGCGACGATGCCGAAGAGGGAGACGAGGCTCAGGCTGTAGCCCATGAGCAGATGCCCGAAGACGGCCCCGACGATGCCGAAGGGGATGCTCGACATGATGATCAGCGGCTGGACGTAGCTCTTCAGCGGCACGGCCAGCAGGGCGAAAATGCAGAGATTGGCCATGCCCAGGCCGAAGAGCAAGGCCTTGACGCCTTCCTGGATGTCGGCCTGCTGCCCTTCGAAGCTGAATTCCAGTCCCTGGTAGCGGTCCCGCAGTTGCGGCAGGTACGTGTCCTTGAGGACGTCCTGGATGCCCGCCGCCTCGGAGGGCGGATTCACGTCGGCCGTGACGGAGATGACGCGGCGTCCGTCCCTCCTGTCGATGCTGGTGTAGGAGCGGCCCGTGGCCACGTCGGCCACTTCCCGCAGGGGCACGTCCGTGCCTGCCGGCGTGCGGACCAGGAAGTCCTCGATGTTCTGCAGGGAGATGCGCTGGTCCTTGGGCAGGCGGACCATGACCTTGATCTCGTTGCGGCCGCGCTGCTGGCGCAGGGCCTCGGCCCCGAAAAACGCGGAGCGGATCTGCCGGGCCACGTCCTGGGAGGTCAGCCCCAGGCTGCGCCCCTCGGGCCGGATGCGCACGTCGAGCTGTACCTTGCCTGCGGAAAAGCCGTCATCGATGTCCGAGACCTGGGCGTACTTGGTCAGGGCCTGGGCCAGTTCCTGGCCGGCCCGTTCAAGGGTGTCCGTGGAGCGGTGGGAGAGCTCCACTGTCAGCGCCGCCCCGGAACCCGGACCGCCGCGGTCCGCCTCGAACTTGACGTACTCGGCCCCGGCGATGGGCCCCACGCGCTCCCGCCAGAGACGGGTGAATTCCGCGGTGGGCAGCGGCCGCTGCTCCGGCGGCGTCAGGAACACCCGTACCGAGCCCTCGTGGCCGCCGTTGCCCGTCCCGACCTGGGAGTAGATGCCCTCCACCAACGCCTCGCCCCCGTTCTCGTCGGCCAGTTCGCGGGCCACGCGGACCATGCGGTCCACGGCCGCCTCGGTCCTGGCCACCGGGGCGCCGAAGGGCATGGCCACCTCGACGTAGGCGAAGTCGGACTCGATCCGCGGGAACATGACCATGCCCATGCGCCCGCTGGCCACGTAGCCCACCGTCCCGGCCAGCACGGCCACGGCCATGGCCAGGGTCAGGTAGCGCAGTCGGATGGTCCACAGCAGCAGGGGGGCGATGAACGTCCTGACCGCGTTCAGGAATCCGGCGCTGAAACGGGCCTGCGCCTTGTTCACGACGCTGAACCATGATTTCCCGCCGGACTTCTGGTGCCCGAGGTGGGCCGGAAGGACGAAGAGGCTCTCCACCAGGGAGATGAGAAAGACGCTGACCACCACGGCCGGGACGGCCCAGAAGACCTTGCCCATGGTGCCGGGCACGAAGAACATGGGCAGGAAGGCCACGACGTTGGTCAGGACCGAGAAGGTCACCGGCACCACGACGTTGCGCGCGCCCCTGGTTGCGGCCTTGAGATTGGGCAGGCCGCGCTCCTTCTGCTGGTAGACGTTCTCGCCGACCACGATGGCGTCGTCGACCACGATGCCCAGCGTGATGATGAAGGCGAACATGGAGACCATGTTGAAGCTCACACCGAAGGCTGGCAGCACCAGGAACGACCCCATGATGGAGATGGGGATGCCCATGCTGACCCAGAAGGCCAGGCGGATCTCCAAGAAGAGGGCCAGGAGCAGGAAGACCAGGGCCAGACCCATGATGCCGTTGCGGGTCAGCAGGTCCATGCGCTGACGAAAGATGTCGGAGCTGTCGTTGCGTTTGGCCAGCTGCACGCCGGGCGGCAGCATGCGCTCCAGCCGTTCCATGTGCCGCTGCACCGCATCGGACACGGAGATGGGCGTCTGGTCCCCCACGCGGAAGATGTTCAGCAGCACGGCCGGCTGGCCGTTGAAGCGGGCGTAGAGGTCCGTGTCCTCGAAGCCGTCGGCCACGGTGCCCAGGTCCTCCAGGCGGACAACGGAACCTTCGGGCGTGGTGACGATGGGCAGGGATGCGAATTCGGTGCCCAGGTCGCGCCGGTCCTTGACCCGGACCAGGATTTCGCCCTGGTCGGTCTTGACGCTGCCGCCGGGGAGTTCCAGGGCCGAGCGGCCGATGATGTCGGCCACCTGCCGCAGGGTCAGGCCGTGGGCGCGCAGCTTTTCCTCGGGGATCTCGACGGCGATTTCCAGGTTGCGGACGCCGCTCAGGTCCACCTGGGTGATCTCCGGGTCCTGGAGGAGTTCGTCGCGCACGGTCTCGGCCACTTCGCGCAGCACCCGTTCGTCCATGTCTCCGTACACGGCCACGGACATGGTCTGGCGCCGGTTGGAGGCGATGACCACGGCCGGGGTCTCGGCGTCCTCGGGAAAGGAGGTGATGCGGTCCACCTCGCTCTTGACGTCCTGGGCCAGGCGCTCGACATCGGCCCCGGCCAGGGCTTCGATCGTGACCGTGCCCGCGCCCTCCACGGAGGAGGACGTGACCTTCTTGACGCCGTCCAGGCCCGTGACCCGTTCCTCGATGGCCAGGATGATGCCCTTCTCCACTTCCTCGGGGCTCGCGCCGGGGTAGGGCACCGTAACGGTCACGATGTCGGACTCGAACTCCGGAAAGACCTCCTGCTTGATCTGGGTGCTCATAATGAAGCCGCCGACCAGGCAGACGAGCATGATCAGGTTGGCGGCCACCGGGTTGGAAGCCATCCAGGCGATGGCGCCGTGCTGTATCCTGTCTCGCATGGCTCAGTTTCCCGCGTCCCGGGCCAGGGTCAGTGGCATGTCCTGGATGGGCGTGGCCAGTTCGCTGGTCACGATGACGTCGCCCGCCGCAAGTCCGCCTGCCACCAGCACGGTTTCGGTGTCGCGCCAGGCCACGGCCACGGACCGGATGTCCAGGGTGCCGTTCTGAACGGCCCAGACCGTGTCGTTTTCGCGCAGCGCCGAGCGCGGCAGGCGCACGACCTGATCGAGGCGTTTGCCCTCGATGTCCAGCCGGACGTACTCGCCCAGCAGGATGGGCGCGGGCGTTGTCTCCAGGGGGCGCGGCAGGCTGACCAGCACGCGGGCCAGGCGGCCCTGGTCCTCCAGGTCGCCGCGCAGGCGCAGGATGCGCCCCTCGCGCTCTGCGCCGCTGGCCCGGGAGCGGACCAGCACGGTGGAGCCGGGCCTGCCCTTCTCGGGCAGGAAGACCCAGGGCAGACGGTCCACGGGAAGGGTCGTCTCGACCCAGTACTCGCTTGCGTCGACCAGGGTGGCCAGGGTGTCGGTCGGCCCGACTCTGGACCCGATCTCCACCTGCTTGTCGAGCACCAGGGCCGTGAAAGGGGCGGTCACGGTCGTTCGCTTCAGGTCGAGCCTGGCCTGGTCGAGGGCCGTCTCGGCCTGCAGGACCCTGGCCCTGGCCTGGGCCAGCTGCGGTTTGCGCAGGGCCAGGTTCGGGTCTTCGAGGGTCTTGCCGGATTTCTGCAGCAGTTCCAGTTCGTGCCGCGCGACTTCCTGGTAGCCGAGTTCGAGATCGAGGGCCGCACGGGCGCTGTCCAGGTCGGCCTGACGGGCGCTCACGGCCAGGCGGAAGTCCTCGGCTTCCAGGCGCAGGAACGGCGCTCCGGCCTTCACGGTGGCGCCGGGCAGGAAATCCGAGGACACCTCCCGCACCACGCCGGACACTTCGGGCCGGATGAACGTCTGGCGCGACGGGACCACGGTCCCCATGGCGCGGACCACGACCGTCTCGGGCCCGGTCTGCGCGGTCATGACCTCGACCAATGGCGCGATGGCCGCGGGCGGGCGCTGGGGCGGCTTGGGCCGGGTCTGGATGAAGCGGACGGCGGTGAAGACTCCGGTGCCGATGACGAGAACGGCCAGGAGAAAGATGACGATCCTGGCCTTGGATGACAGGGGCGTTGAGCTGTCGCACTCGGGAATGATCATGACGCGTCCGGTTCCGTGGTTGCGGGCTGGTCGGGGAAGGCCTGCCTCCAGCCTCTGCCCAGGGCCCGGCACAGGCCGGTCTGGAAGTTCAGCAGGGATGCCTTGGCCTGGATTCTGCCGCGTTCGAGGCTTTGGACCTTGAGCAGCAGGGATAGCACGGTGTCGTATTCGAGAACGCCGTTCTGGTAGCGGACCCTTGCGCTCTGCAGGGCCGAGCGCGCGGCCTCGAGCTGGAGGTCCAGGGCGTCGATGAGGTCGGACTGCTTGAGCACGTCGCTTACGCCAGTGTCCACCTCGGACAGGGCCGTAAAGACGGCTTTTTCGTATGCCGCCAGCCGTTCGGCCCGAATGGCCTGCTGGCGCTCGACCTCGGCCGCGCGGGCGCCCCCGTCGAAGATGGGCGCCGTCAGGGACGCGGCCAGGTTGGCCAGCCAGTTGTCGAAAATGCGTTTCACGTCGTCCCCGTTCTGCTCGAAGCGGCCGGTCAGGCGCAGGGCCGGCATGCGGTCGGCCCTGGCCGCCGCCACATCCCATCCCGCTTCCTGCAGCCGCCGCCAGGAGGCGCGGATGTCGGGCCTGTCGCGTAGCAGGTCGGCAGGCAGGCCCGTGTCGGGGAAGGGCAAGGGCTGCGGCAGGCGGGCGGCGGCGGAGAGGTCGAGGCTTCCCGGGGCCTTGCCCAGAAGCAGGTGCAGCCTGTTTTCCAGGCGCGCCGTCTCGGCCTGCACGGCGACGATGCGCGTGGTGTTCTCGGCCACGGCCTCGCGCTGCTGCAGGACGTCCAGGGCCGAAGCCAGGGAGTTGGCGAAACGAAGGCTCAGGGTGGACTCGATGTCGGCGTTGGTGCGCTGCTGCGCGCCCAGCACGGCCAGCTGCTCACGGGCCGAGCACAGGGACACCCAGGCCTCGGCGATCTCGCCGCTCAGTGACAGAGCCACGGTGCGCAGATCCTCGCGGCTGGCTTCGGCCTCCAGGGTGTCGGCGTTGCGCAGGGACCTGACCCTGCCCCAGAGGTCCAGCTCGTAGCTCGCGGCCAGGCCCAGGCCGTAGGCGTCAGCCTCGACCACGTTCCGCTGCCTGGCCTTGGACCAGTTGCGGGCCGCGTCGCCGTCGCCGGTCACGGACGGCCACAGCGCGGCGCCCGTTCTGGACGCGGCGGCCCGGGCCTGGTCCAGCCTGGCCAGGGCCGTGCGCAGATCCGGGGCCGAGCGGAAGGCCTCGTCAATGAGAGCGTCTAGTTCGGGGCTGCCGAGTTCCCGCCACCACGCTTCGGGGACGGTATGGTCGCCGGCTTCCACGCGGTGGGTCTGCGGCAGGAGAGGCTGCGGAGCCGGGTCGGGTGTGAAGGCGCGGCAGCCGGTCAGAAGCAGGATAAGAAACAGCAGTCTCATGGGGCGTGCTCCGGATGGGACGGGCAGTCCTGGGGAAAGCCGTATCCGGGGCCGGGACCGGAGCGGGCTGAGGGCGGATGGATCATCGGGGCGAAAAGGTCGCTATGCCTGCAGCTGCACCGAAAACCGTTTGTCGACGACGAGGATGTGATTGGTCAGCCACCCGCGCAGGAAGTGGAGCATGTCCCAGGCCAGGCCCTCGGACGCCAGGATGACGTCGAGGTCGAAGAGCAGGATCTGGTCCACGAACATGGCGTGTTCGTCGCGGTGCTCGGCGAGTCCGGCATAGTTCGACTCCTCCATGATCTCCTCTTCGGTCCGGAAATGGTACTGCGCGTACTCCTTGAGCTGCTCGACGATGCCCTTGAGGGTGTTCTTGTCGGCGTGGCCGATGGCGTCGACAAGGGAATTGATGATCTCGACCAGGCGCAGGTGCTGGGCGTCCACCTCGCTGATGCCGGTTTCGAAGGATGAATCCCATGTGATCTTCGCGGTCATGCTGTGCTCCTGAATGGGAGGGGGGAGTATTCGAGAAGAATTCCTAACGCAGATCCGTATTGGGGGAAAGGGGGAAATATCGATAAGAGCTCAGGCCGGATAGATCAGGATCGTCCCGGGATCTGCCAGGGCGCGCAGGGCGGCCCGGGCCAGGGCGCCCATCTCGTCCTCGCCTGCATGGACCACGACCCTGGCCAGAAACGAGACCCGCCGGGAGATGAGGTCGACCAGCACCTTGTCGTGAGCGAGACCGCCCGTGAGGATGACGGCGTCGAGGCGGCCTTCGAGCACGGCGGCCATGCTCCCGATCTCCTTGGCCACCTGATAGGCCATGGCTTCGCGCACTTCTCGGGCCTTGTCGTCTCCCTCAGCCACTCTCCGGTCGATCTCCAAACCGTCGGCCGTGCCCAGATAGGCCAGGAAGCCGCCGCGGCCCGTGATCCTGCGCCGAATTTCAGCCTCTTCGGCCCCGGGTGCGAAGCACCAGCCGACCACGGCCCCGGCGGGCAGGCCGCCGCTGCGTTCGGGCGAGAAGGGACCATCGCCGTCCAGGGCGTTGTTGACGTCGACCACGCGCCCGCGGTCGTGGGCGCCCACGGACACGCCTCCGCCCATGTGGGCCACGATCAGGCGCAGGTCCTCGTAGGGGCGCCCCAGTTCGGCCGCCGCCACCCTGGCCACGGCCTTGTGGTTCAGGGCGTGAAAGATGCTGCGCCGGGAAATGTCCGGGTGGCCGGAATAGCGGGCCAGGGGGCCCAGTTCGTCCACGACCACCGGGTCGGCGATGAGGGCGGGAATGCCGGCCTCGCCCGCCAGGTCTCGGGCCAGGATGGCTCCGAGGTTGGAGGCATGGGTGCCGAAGCGGCATGAGCGCAGGTCGTCCAGCATGGCCTCGTTCACGGCGTAGGTGCCGCCGGCGATGGGCCGCATGAGTCCGCCGCGGCCGATGACGGCCGCCAGGTCGGCGATTGCGAGGCCGTGGCGGTGCAGGGCGGCGAGGATGAGGTCCCGCCGGTACGCTTCCTGGTCCATGACGTTCCCGAAGGATGCCAGTTCCACGGCGTCGTGGCGGATGGTCTCGACGAAGACGGGTTCGTCGCCTGCGAAGACCGCGATCTTGGTGGACGTTGAGCCGGGATTGATGGCCAGGATGCGCGGGGTCACGCGACGCCCTCCGCCTTTGCCGCGGCCATGAGCACGCCCAGGGCCACGGCGTTGATCTTGGTCTCATGGGAGTCGGCCCGGGAGTTGAGGAGCACCGGGGCCTTGGTGCCCATGACCACCCCGGCGGAGCGGGCGCGGGCGAAGTACATGAGGCTCTTGTAGAAGATGTTGCCCGCGGCCAGGTCCGGGGCCAGGAGGATGTCGGCCTTACCGGCCAGGGGGTCGTCCATGCCCTTGTGGCGGGCGGCTCGCTCGCTGATGGCGTTGTCCAGGGCGTAGGGGCCGCCGACGCGGCATCCCGGCAGGCGGCCGTCGCGGTTCATCTCGACCAGGGCCTGGGCGTCCATGGTGGCCGGCATCTTCGGGTTGACCTTCTCGGACTCGCACAGCACGCCGACCACGGGGTCCGGGTTGCCCAGGGCGCGGGCCACCTTCACGGCGTTGAGCACGATCTGGCGCTTGGTTTCGAGGTCGGGCTTGATGATCATGGCCGCGTCGGTCAGGAGGTAGAGCTTGTCGAAGCCGGGCACGTCCATGACCACGGTGTGGCTGACGGTGCTCCCGTTGCGCAGTCCCGCGTCGCGGTCCAGCACGGCCCTGAAGAGGACGGAGGAGTCCACGAACCCCTTGAGCAGGATCCGGGCCCGCCCCGAGGCCACGACCTGCACCGTGGCCGCGGCCCCGGCTGCCTCGCCGCGGGCGTCAACGAGTTCGAAGTCGGAAAGGTCGAGCCCCATCCCGTCGGCAAGGGCGCGGATCTTGTCGGTCTCCCCGACCAGGATGAAACGGGCCAGGCCCAGGGCGTGGGCCTCGGCCACGGCCTTCAGGGCCTCGGTGTCGTGGGCGCAGGCCACGGCCACGGTCTGGACGGGCAGGGTCAGGGCCTTGTCGCGGATCTGTTGCATCGATGTGAGCATCTCGCCTCCTTGCGAGCTTTGCCGATAGATCATCGATTGGATGAAAACAAGGGGCTGGCGCAACCGATTTTGCGACGGGTGCGCGTTCGGTTGCCGGACTTGCCCCGCGGGCGGGGGAAGGCTAACCAGACCCGACATTCGGAGGAAACATGCAGAGCAGAACCGCCGCCCTGGTCGCCGGGTCCATGGCCAGCTTTCTCGTCCCGTTCATGATGTCCGCGGTGGGCATCACCCTGCCCGTGGTGCAGATCGAGCTTCAGGCCACGGCCGTGGAACTGAGCTGGGTGGCCGGCAGCTACATCCTGGCCCTGGCCGCCATCCTGCTGCCTGTCGGGCGCCTGGCCGACATCTGGGGGCGCAGGCGGACCTTCGTCTGGGGCACCGCGGCCTTCGTCGTTTTTTCCGTGTGCGCCTCCCTGGCCTGGTCCGTGGCCAGCCTCGTGGCCCTGCGCATCGTGCAGGGCGTGGGTGCGGCCATGATCCTGACCACGGGCGTGGCCATCGTGACGGATATCTACCCGAAGAGCGAACGCGGCAAGGTCATGGGCGTGCTGGTGGCCTGCGTCTATCTCGGCCTGTCGGTGGGCCCGCTGGTGGGCGGGCTGATGACCGACCTCGCGGGGTGGCGCAGCGTCTTTTTCCTGAGCCTGCCCCCGGGTCTGGTCTGCTGGCTGCTGGCCATGCGCATCGAGGGCGAGTGGCGGCCGGCGGAAGGGGAGCGTTTCGATGCCCTCGGGAGCCTCTACTACGCGCTCTTCGTGGTCTGCTTCGTCAACGGCCTGACGGGACTGGCCAGGCCCGCCCAGGGGCTCCCCCTGCTCGCGGGGGCGGCTTCCCTGGGCCTGTTGTTCGTGCTGCGCTCCAAGCGCGCCGTCCACCCCCTGCTGGAACTGTCCCTGTTCACGTCCAACCGCGTCTTTCTGCTGACGAGCCTGGCGACCCTCATCAACTACGCCGGCACCTTCGCCGTGGGCTTCCTGCTGAGCCTCTACCTGCAGGTGGTCAAGGGCTTTTCGCCCATGAACGCCGGGTTCCTGCTCGTGGTCCAGCCCGTGGTGCAGAGCCTGCTTTCCCCCCTGGCGGGGACCCTTTCGGACAGGTTCAACGCGGCGGGCATGGCCAGTCTGGGCATGGGCCTCTGCGCCCTCGGTCTCCTGTGCATGGTCGGCGTGGGCGCGGACACCTCCCTGTGGGCCATCGGGGGCGTCCTGGCGCTTCTGGGGCTGGGTTTCGCGCTCTTCGCCTCGCCCAACATGAGCGTGATCATGGGCAGCGTCGAGCCCAGGCACTACAGCATCGCCTCCAGCCTGGTGGCGACCATGCGCACTTTCGGCATGTCCCTGTCCATGGGCATCGCCACGGTGGTCTTCGGCTTCCTGCTGCACGGGCGGCAGGTCGGCCCCGAGACCGTCCCGCAGTTTCTGGTCAGCATGCACGTCATCTTCGCCGTCTGCGCGGCGCTGTGCGTCATCGGCGTGTTCTGCTCCCTGGGTCGGCTCCGCAAGGGCTGACGCCTCCGGGGCGACCGGCGTTTGCCTTCGGGATCCGTTCCGGTGTAGAAGCGATCAGACTCATGAACCACAACCGGAGGAAACGAGATGCGCAGATGCTGCCTGTCGATGGCGATCGCCGTAGCCGTGTGCCTGGTGTCCGTATGGGCCTTTGCGGCCGACGGCGAGGCGCTGGTCCAGTCAACCTGTACGAAATGCCATGACTTGGGCCGTGTGCGGGCGGCCATCGGCGTCAAGGACCAGGCCGCGTGGTCGACCACCGTGGCCCGGATGCTGGCCAAACCGAACGCCCCGGCCGTGGGCGCCGAGGAGCAGGCGTCCATCGTCGGCTGGCTTTCGACGCAGAAAAAGTGATGTGAAACGCCCCCCGTCATTCTTGGAGAGGTCCTATGGTTGCCGCGTGCTCCATAGGACCTGTTCCATTCCAGGGAGACCCTTCATGCCCGGCATCCCCATCCAGCACCAGTACCCCGACGACCTCAGCCACTGTTACGGCTGCGGCAGAAACAACGACAAGGGCCTGCACATCGCCTCCCGCTGGGACGGCGAGGAGGGCCTGGCCAGCTTCACGCCCCGGCCCGAGCACATCGCCCTGCCCGGCTATGTCTACGGCGGGCTCCTGGCGTCGCTGGTGGACTGCCACGGCGTGGCCACTGCGGCCGCGGCCTCGGCCGGGGAAGGCGAGGGGCCGCAGCGTTACGTGACGGCGTCGCTGCATGTGGATTTTCTGCGGCCCACGCCCCTGGGCCCGGAGCTGACGCTGCGGGCCAGGGTCGTCGAGCGGCGGGGCAGGAAGGTCGTCGTGGATGGAGATACTGGCCCTGGACGAGCTGCGCGCCAGGGGGCAGGTGGTCGCCGCGCCCATGCCCCGAACCATGGCCCCGGAGTGACGGCCACTCTTCGGCAGGCCGGGGAGGGGTTCAGGCCCGGGGGACGTTTCCCAGAACCCGCGCGATGACCTGCCGTATTCCGTCCATCTGAACGGGCTTGGCCAGGTAGTCGTTCATGCCTGCCGCGAGGAAGACCTCCCTGTCCCCGGTCATGGCGTAGGCCGTCATGGCGATGATGGGGATGGAGGACCTGGCCCCCAGGCTCACGTCCTGCCGGATGGCCCTGGTCGCCTCGACCCCGTCCATGACGGGCATCTGGATGTCCATGAAGATCAGGTCGAAATCCTGCCGGGCCAGGTGGTCCAGCACCTCCTGGCCGTTGGCGGCCGGCGTCACGCTGTGCCCGAGTTTTTCGAGAATCTTCCGACCGGCCCAGAGGTTGACCTCGTCGTCCTCGGCCAGGATGATCCGGCAGGCCGGCTGCAGGCATTCCTCTGCCTGTCCGTCCTGGGCTGCGGGCATCCTGCCCTGCGGCACGCGCAGCGGAAGGGAAAGGCAGATGGTCGTCCCTTCGCCGAGGGTCGAGTCCAGAGACAGTTCCCCGCGCATCATCCGCACCAGGCGCCGCACGATGGACAGGCCAAGGCCGGCCCCCTGGTGCTCGCGCACGTAGGACCCGTCGACCTGGACGAACGGCTCGAAGATGTCCTTGATCCGGTTCTCCGGGATGCCCGCGCCGGTGTCGTTCACGCACAGCAGTATGCGGCATTCGGAGGCGGAGCGGGGCCGGAGCGGGGAGATCTCCACGCTGACCGCGCCCCGTTGCGTGAACTTCATGGCGTTGCCCACGAGGTTGAAGAGGATCTGGCGCAGGCGCGTCTCGTCTCCGATGAGGTGCCTGGGCACGCCAGGATCCAGGCGGAAGAGGAGGTCGAGCTTCTTTTTCCGTGCGATGGGCGCGAAGAGTTCGAGGACCGAGCCCTTGAGCGCCGAGACTTCGAATTCGGTCTCAGAGAGCACGAGCTTGCCCGATTCGATGCGCGAAATGTCGAGGATGTCCGAAAGCAGCCGCGTCAACCGGGTCGAGGACGTGATGGCCGTGCGCACGTAATCGCGCTGCTCCGGGTCCAGGTCGGTCGTTTCGATGAGCTGCAGCATGCCCAGCACCCCGTTGAGCGGAGTGCGGATCTCGTGGCTCATGTTGGCCAGGAACTCGCTCTTGGCCTTGTTCGCCGCTTCGCTCTGAGCCGCGAGATCCGTGGCCCTGGCCGTTGTTTCGGACAGGTCGAGGTTGGCCTGGACCAGCTCGGCCTGAATCCGTTTGCGTTCGGTGATGTCCAGGGCCGTGAAGGTGACCCCGACGGAGAGGTTGCTCCTGTCCAGTGGGGTGGACGCCATGAGGACGTCAATGACGCTCCCGTCTTTCCGTTGCCAGCGGGTTTCCAGCTCTCCCGTGCCTTTCTCCCGAATCTGCCGGTATTTCTCCCGCCCCACGAAGTCGAAGTCCTCCTGGCTGGGGTAGAGCATGCGCGCGCTCTGCCCCAGGAGCTCCTCCTGGCTGTAGCCGGTCATTTCGCAGATCCGTTCGTTGACGCGGGTCAGAACCCTGTTCCTGACCACGCCGATGCCCACGGGGGCTGCGCGGAAGACCGCCTGAAGGTACTCCTCGCTCTGGCGCAGGGCCTCCTCGCTCTTCGCGCGTGAGAGAATGTCCCAGGCCATGCCGCCCAGGGTCGAGACCAGTTCGATGTCCCGCTCGTCGTAGTCCTCGTCCTTGTTGCCGACGCCGAAGACGGCCACGATGCGGCCGCCCTGGAAGATGGGGACCACCAGTTCGCGGACCAGGGGGGCGTGCCCGGGCGGCAGGCCCCTGCGGTGGGGGAGGCTGGCGTAGTCGTTGTGGATGACGGCCTTGCGCTGCCGCACGGCGTCGACCCAGACGCCGGCCTGTGCGACGGGGTAGTGCAGGCCCTCGCCGGCGGCCGTGCAGAAATGCTCGAGGGTGCTCGAGGACCAGGTCTGCAGGGACAGCGTCGCCTGTTCCTCGACTACGAAATGGACAAAGCCGATGCGGCTGCCGGTCAGGGATTCGGCCTCGTCGACGAAGGCTCCCAGCAGGGCCTTGGTGTCCAAGGTCAGCGACAGTTCGCTCAGGCGGACGCGGGACTCCAGCAGGCCCTGGGACTTCTTGCGGGCCGTGATGTCCATGATGTTGCCCACGACCCTGTACACACGCCCGTTCTCCCAAACCGGTCGGGCCGTGGTCCGGATCCAGAGGCTCCGCCCCGCGAAGGACGTGAAGGGGAATTCGAGGTCGTAGGGCCGACCCTCCTCGACGCAGGCGCGGAAGGCGGCTGCGATGGTCTCCCTGTCCTCGGGCCGGTAACACTCGATGCTCCTGCGGATGAGGCCTGGTGAGCCCTGCTCACGCTTTTCCGGGGGCACGTCGTGAATGTTGAACGTCTCCTCGCTCCAGTACATCCGCTTTCGGTCCACGTCCCATTCCCATCCTCCGACATGAGCCAGGGCCTGGCTTTCCCGCAGGATGGCCTCGTTCTTGAGGCGCTCCTCTTCGACGAGGCCGCTTTCCGAGACATCCCTGGCGTAGACCGCCACGAAGGCCGTCCGGCCGGCCGCATCCGGCACGGGGTGGAGGTGGTGTTCCGTGCATTTTCCGAGGCGCTCGTCGCGGAAGACGACGGGCCTGCCCGTGGTCAGGACCGTGTCGACGTGGGCTCTGCGACGTGCGGCGGACTCGGGGTCGACGAGATCAAAGACATTCCTGCCGATCAGTTCCGCGGCGCGGGCATGCACCCGTCTGCCCATGGCGGCGTTGGCCGCCAGTATGCGTCCGTCGGGGGCCATGAGGAAGATCGCTTCCGGAGATGCGTCGATGAGGGGCTGCAGGGCCGTCGCGAAAGGCACTTCCCACAGGCTGTCCATGGTGCATCCTGTTTGGGGGTTGAGAATGCGGCGTTGAACCGAACTATTGGGGAACAATGGCATCTATTGCAGGTGATGACAACCTGGGCCGCGCAATCCGGACGTGTCAGCGAGAGGGAGCGATCATCAATACCGTCGGGACTGAGCCTGGACCAGACCGCGTGGCTCAAGGTGTTCGAGGAAGACGAATTGCAGGACACGGTCTCGCACCTGGCATGACTGCGGAATATGCCTCATGCTGTCGCTCATGAATCGGGACTCGACCAGCCAGTTCGGCGGTTTCCTTCAGTCGGGGTTCAGGGACCAGCGCCTGGCCTACGGACGGGTCAAGGACGAGCAGATCAAGGCCACCAAGGCCGACTACTGCGTCGCCGCCTGCCACAACTGCCACGCCCAGATCCACGAACTGAGCGAACACTACGGGGGGCACTACGGCGTGGTGCACCTGTGGACGCTCATCTGTCTGTCCCTGGGTGTCCTGGGGCCCAACGAGCGTACCTACCTGGGCGACGACCTGAAGGAGGTCAACGTCTTCCACCCCGAGATAGCGGTCTAGGGGCGGTCATCCGGTCAAAACGAAAGCGGCCGTTTCCCGCAGGGGAGACGGCCGCTTTGCTGTGGGCGCGGGCGCTGCCTTCGTCAGGGTCTGGCCTGGGACCAGATCATGCCGCAGAGCATGAGGGCGCAGCCGATAACGGCCTGCGTGGTCAGGATTTCGCCCAGCATCAGCCAGCCCGTCAGGGCCGCGAACACCGCTTCGAGACTCAGGATGATGGCCGCCGGGGCCGGGCGGGCGTCGCGCTGGGCCACGACCTGCAGGGTGTAGGCCACGCCGACGCTCATCAGGCCGCCGTAGAGGATGGGGATGGCTCCGGCCCGCAGCCCGGCCAGGGTGATGTCCTCGGTGGCGGCCGCCCCGGCGAAGCTGATGAGGCTGCAGGTGGCGAACTGGATGGCGGCCAGCCTGACGGCGTCCACGGTCTTGATGCCCTGGGTCAGCCTGCCCACCAGCAGAACATGGATGCCCCAGAAGAAGGCGGACATGAGCACCAGGGCGTCGCCCTTGTCCATGGAAAAGGACTCGGTCACGCTCAGCAGGTACATGCCCGCGATGGCCAGCCCCGCCCCGGCCCAGGTGCCCGTGCCGTAGCGCTGGCCGAGAAAGATGCCGATGATCGGCACGAAGACGACGTAGAGCCCGGTGATGAACCCGGCCTTGCCGGCCGTTGTGTAGCACAGTCCGAATTGCTGCAGCCAGGCGCCCAGGAACAGGGCCAGGCCCATGAGGACGCCGCCTTTGAGCAGGGTGGCGAAGGGCGGCGGCGCCACGGTGCGCTTTTTGTCCAGGAAGGCGATGAGCGGTAGCAGGGCCGCCGCGCCGAGGGCGAAGCGAACGGCGTTGAAGGTCAGGGGGCCCATGTGGTCCATGCCCACGCGCTGCGCCACGAAGGCCGCGCCCCAGATCATGGCGGTCAGCAGAAGAAGGATGTTGGCGCGGGTGGTGCGGGAGTTCATGACAGGTCCTGGTTGAGGCGGCCGCAGGCGGGAATGGCCGCGGTCCAGCGGCAGGCTGTACCGGCGGGAAACCAGGGCGTCAAGGCTGGGGGCTGGGGATGGACGGCATGGACGAAGTGGACGTCATGGACGAACACGGGCCCTTGAGGTCGCGGTGGGCTTATCGGTCCGTGTCAGTCCGTGTCAGTCCTTCCCGTCCACTCTCCCCCTCACTTCCTCTTCCAGGCCCCGCCCGCGTCCTGGACCCAGAAGCCGGCCGGCTCCTTCTCGGCGATTTGGGCAGCCCGGGCCTGGCCTACGAACTCGGGCGTTGTTTTCTGGCGTTGGGCGATGGCCGCGTAGACGGCCGCTCGGTCGGCGTTTTCGGCCTGCACGACGTCGGCCTTGGGTTGCTGCCCGCCCCGGAACTCAAGGAACCCCTTGTTGTTCTCGCCGAGAAGGCCCTGGGCCTTGAGTTCGGTGATGACCGGCAGACGGGCCTTCATGCGGTCCTTGATGTCGTCGGCCAGTCCGGCCTGGGCCAGCAGAAGGACGGCCAGCGCCGCCAGGATCGTCGTGATGAGGAATTTAGGTGTGTGCATGGTCTCTCCGTCAGTTGTTCGTGTTGAGTTTCTCCTCGGCCTTGTCGATGTCGCCGAAGAAATCTTCCAGGTCCTTCTGGACCCGCACGTTCACGTCGATGGTGATGTGGATGGGTTTGACCTCCACGGGCGCCATCTGCACCTCGTGGCGGGTGCTGCAGGCGCCCTGCAGGAGGAGCATCGCGGCCAGGGCCAGGAGTGGGGTTCGCACGTCAACCTCCGTTGTTGATCAGTTCCAGGAGCTGTCTGTATTGCAAGAGCTGGTCCAGGGGGAGCCGGAAGTTCACGTCCAGCCGGATGCCCTGGAATACCGAGCCGGGGGAGCTGGCCGAAACCCTGGCGAAGCCCCCGAATTCGCGGTCATAGACGAAAGGCAGGGGCATTTCGGGCTTGCCGTCGAGCTGCAGCGCGACGACGAGCTCGTCGCCCGCGGTGTTCATGGTCACCTTGGCCCACTCGTACCCGAAATCCTTCAGGGCCTCGGACGCCAGGTCCAGCTGGCCGTATTGGGGGGTGCCCGGCGGCACCCCGGCGGTCAGGATTTCCGTGCCCTCGATGCGCAGTACCCCCTTTTCGCCGGGAGTGGAATAGAGGAAGCCGTTGTCGAAGGTCAGCTTCCCCCCGGCCCAGCGCACGGGGATGCGTCCGTTGGCCGTGCCGCCGCCGCTGGCCCGGGTCATGCCGAGCTGCTCCAGGGCCTTGGGAAGCTCCACCCGGTCGCAGTACATCTCCACGGTGTAGTCCTCCACGCTCGGGTTGACGCGGAAGGCCTGGGTGCCGATGCGTCCGCCCGCCCAGCGGAAGCTGCATCCCTCCACCAGGACGCTGTGCGGGGCCTCGACCTGGTAGCGGACGTCGCCCTTTTCCAGGATGATCGAGCCGAGTTGAAGGCGTTCGAAGGTCATGCGCTGATCGGGGTCCGAGCGCGCGGTCAGCGCGTCGGAAAAGGCGATGGCCAGGGCGCCGCCGCTTAGGGCCGCCTTGGTCTTGCCGTGGGTCAGCGAGATGTCCGTAAGCTTCAGGGCGGCCGGGAGGGCCGCAGTCCCTCGCTCGAGATCGAGTCTGGCCGAGGCCTGCAGCCGGGTCCTGCCCTCCAGGGTCGCCAGGGCCGGGACGAAGCGGGGCAGGTCGCCCGGCAGGGTCACGGTCTGGTCGGCCCTGGCCTCCAGCCACGACGCGCGGGGGTCGGCCAGGTCCGCACGCCCCTTGAGGGATGCCCGCACGGTCAGCGGCGGCACGGACAGGGACCCGTCGAGGACCAGACCGCGCAGGTTTTGCACGACGCGCGATGAAATTATTGCCACGGACCTCTTCTTCAGGCGAAGGTCCGCGGACAGGCTGCCGGCCTCCGTCGCCGGCTCCGGCCAGGCCAGGGGCAAGCGCAGGGTCATGGAGGCCGTCGCGTCGCCGCTTCCGGCATTGATCCCCGCGGAGATGCTCCCGCTCAGCTTCGTCTTCGCACCGAGCGCGAAGCCGCAGGCGCCCTCCAGGCGGGTCGTGTTCAGGGTCAGGCCCGGGCGCCGGGCCTCCAGGCGGCCTCCGGACAGGGACAAGGTGCCGTTCACGCCTTCGGCGTCGGCCGTTGCGTTGCAGACCAGACCGAGCCCCGACAGGCTGCCCTTGAAATCGCCGCGCGCCGCCTGCAGACGTCCGAGGTCGAAGAAGGCGTAGATGCGGGCGCCACCTTCGGATATCGACGCTGCGAGGTCCATGGTGCCCGCTTCAAGGGTCGCCTTGAGGTCAGGGTCGTTTTCCAGAGAGGTCTGGACGGCGTCGAGCCGGCCTCTTGAACGCAGGTCCCAGCCGTGGGGCATTCGCCGGCCCGAGGCGGTTCCGGCCAGACGCACGGCCGACGCGAGGTTCAGCCCGGGTACGGCCGGCAGGGTCAGTTCCCAGCCGCAGTCCAGGGCGCCGGCTCCCAGGTCCATGCCGATGTCGCTGACCGTGAGGACCAGCGGCAGCGGCGCGCGCAGGAGGACGGGCTCGAGGGTGAGCCCCGGCCTTTCGCGCCAGTCGAGACGCAGGGATGTTTCGCCGTCCTGGACGATGCGGACTTGGTCGGGCGCGGCCTGCGCCGAACGCAGGTCGAGGCGGGCCTGCGCCTGCGGGGGGCCCTCGGGGGGCAGGGCCGCATCGGCCAGGGCTTCCAGGGTTCCGCTCACGGGGATGTCGCGCAGTCCGGGCACCAGGCTGGCCAGTGCCGCCAGGGAGGCGGGAGGGAGGGCGCAGGTCAGGCGGACATCCCTGCGGGCGAGGTCGGCCCGGACGGTGAGGCGCAGTTCCTGTCCGGCCAGTTCTGTGCGAGCCTCCAGGACCGCGAGCCCGTCCTTGTCCAAGCTTCCGTCCAGGCGGAAGGGGAGGCGGAGGTCCATGGCCTGGCCGTCGAGTTCCACGACCCCGTCCACGGAGAACGCACCGATCTGCGGCAGGAAGGAGGAGCCGGATTCGGTCGCTCCGGTGGCGCTGGTCAGGCCGCGCACCTTCCAGGCTCCGTTTTCTTCCGTGACCGAGACGCGCAGCCCCATGATCCGCACCCTGTCGGCGCGGCCTCTGGCGAGGCCGGCCAGACTCCAGTCCGCCTGCACGGCCGCGACGTCGAGGCCTGTATCCGGACCGAGGGTGATGGTTCCCAGGTCCAGTCCGCTCAGACCGATGCGGCGGATGTCGGCTTCGAGGCCGGAAATGCCCAGCCTTTCGGCGGCCGCAGGGAGGAGCAGGGTTTCGGCCAGCCGGGGCAGCGCGGCCCAGATGGCGGCACACAGCAAGGTCGTGACCACCGCGAAGAGGCACAGCGCCACCGCCGCCCCGCGCAGAAGGCGGGCCGGGCGCGGCCGGGTCTCGTTTCGGGCTGGGTCCGTCGTCATGGCGACCGTCTACCAGAGCGCAGCGCAAAGGCAAAGCGCCGGTGGGCAACGGAGGCTCCTTCATGGAAAATATGCGCGAATCGGGTCTCTTCTCTGGACAGAGGGTTCGTCAGGATATATATGGGAATCAAAGACGACTGGACCAACCTCAACGGAGGGAAGACCATTGGGCCATACAGACGAGTCAGAGGCGTAAAGGGAGCGAAAGGGCAGGCCTGAAGAGGCGGGAGAAGTCCGACAGCCCAGGCGATCCAGACGGTGAGACCGTCACCAGCGCTCCGAAGGTATTGAAGGTTCACAGCCGAATTTACTGGAAACAGACAGAACTGACAGATTAGGACAAACAAATACGTTTACGCGCAACGCCCCGCTTCGAATCGAAGCGGGGCGTATTTTTTGGTGCGCCCGGCAGGGCGCGGCGTCAGCCTCAGCGTTGAGGCTAGAGCACGGACAGCTCCATCTTTCCCCACACCCCGATCCGGCCCTCGCACTGGGCGAAGACACCGTCAAGGCCGATGCCTTCCCAGTTCCGGGCCATGTCCAGGACCCGGCCCATGGCTTCGGCGCCCTTCAGGGCGTTGGCCAGGGCCGTGGCCGCGGCGTCGGCCAGGGCTGCGTCGCAGGAGCGCGTGACCACGAGGTCGGCCTTCCCGAAGCTCAGGGAATGGCCGATGGTGGCCGAGGAGGCGCAGAAGGAGCAGGGGAATTCCTTGGCCGGGACGTGCACGCACACGCGCATGTCCTCCTCGGGCATGCTCAGGATGCCGATGTGGCGGTCGCGGGTGGAAAACAGGTACGTGTCGCCGCCGTTCTCGACGAGCAGGTCCGGCGATTCCCGGCAGAACTTTTCCGCGACCATCTGGGCCACGGTCCCGGCCACGGCGGCCATGGGGCCCACGCCCGTCAGTTCACCGGCCCGGCACATGCGCCGGATGATCTCCGGGGCGCCGGGCGCCGCCTTCAGGGGTGTCAGGGACGGCAGGAATTCTGGGTGGATGGCCGCGTAGGTCCGGATCTGTCCGCGCAGCAGGCGCACATGGTCGGCCATGGGGACAGAGAGGTCCTCGTGGGCGGCTACCCAGAGGTCCGTCTCCTCGATGACGATCTGGAAGCTCACGAGGTCCGGCCGCTGGTCCGCGCGGTAGGCGCGAAACGGGGAGCGGTGGACGCGGGGCCGGTTCATGCCGTCGGGCCGGCGCCGCCCCCGGAGAGCAGGGCTTCGGCCTGTTCCCGCGGCATGGGTTTGCCCAGCAGGTAGCCCTGTGCCAGGTCGCAGCCCAGGGCCTGCAGGGCGGTCAACTGCTCCGGAGTCTCCACCCCCTCGGCCACGATGTGCAGCTCCAGGATCTTGCCCAGGCCGATGATGGCCTTGATGATCTCAAGGTTGTTGGGGTTTTCGAGCATGGTCTGCACGAAGGACCGGTCGATCTTGAGGATGTCGATGGGCAGCTTCTGCAGGTAGGACAGGGATGAGTAGCCTGTCCCGAAGTCGTCCATGGCCACCTGGAAGCCCATCTTCTGCAGCCTCTCCAGCCTGGCCGTGGCGATCTCGGGGTTTTCCATGACCGCCGTCTCGGTGATTTCGAGCTTGATGTGCCTGGCGTCGAGGCCCGTCTCGTGCAGCAGTTCCGCCAGCATGGGGATGAGCGACGGCTGGAGGAGGTCGCGGGGGGAAAGGTTCAGGGAGAGGCTCACCTCGATCCCGTCGAAGCGCTCATGCCACTGCGCCAGGGTCCTGCAGCCGTGGTTGAGGACCCAGGTGCCCAGGTCGGTGATCAGACCCGCCTCCTCGGCCACGTGGATGAAGGCCCCGGGAGCCAGAGTGCCGCGCTCGGGGTGGTTCCAGCGCAGCAATGCCTCGAAGCCGCTCAGTCGGTTCCCGGCCAAGTCGAAGATGGGCTGGAAATAGAGTTCGAACTCGTCCTCGGCCAGGGCCTGGCGGAGGTCGTTCTCCAGCTGGACCGTGCGCACCACATGTTCGTACATGCTCTTGCTGAAGACCTTGAACTGGTTTTTCCCCAGCTCCTTGGAGCGGTACATGCTGATGTCCGCGTCGCGCAGCAGGTCGTTGGGCGAGGTGTAGCGCCCGGTCTGCAGGACGACGCCGACCGAGGCGCTGACCTGGATCTCGTGGTCCTGGATGTCCATGGGTTGCCGGATGGCCTGCAGCAGGCGGCGGGTGATGCCGATGGCCTCCTGGTTGCTCTGGAAGTCTTCGAGCAGCACGGCGAACTCGTCCCCTCCCATGCGGGCCACTGTGTCCATGCTGCGCAGGCAGGCCGTCAGGCGCTTGGCCACCTCCTGCAGCAGGTGGTCGCCGGCCTGGTGGCCCAGGGTGTCGTTGACGCGCTTGAAGCTGTCCAGGTCGATCATGAGCACGGCGAAACGGTACTCCGAATTGCGGCGCTGGCGCGTCATGGCCCGGTTCAGGCGCTCCAGGAATAGGATGCGGTTGGGCAGTTCCGTCAGGTTGTCGCGCAGGGCCTGCTGGGTCAGCTGAGCCTCGTAGCGCTTGCGCTCGGATATGTCGCCGAAGATGAAGAAGGCTCCGGAGATGGCCCCGTCCAGGACGTAGGGGTAGCCGAGCATGGACACTGGGATGGTGCGGCCGTCCTTGGTCCTGCGCGCGGTTTCGGTGTTGACGGGCGTGCCGCCCAGGACCGCCGAGAGAAAGGTGAAGCTCTCCTCCAGGCTGTCGGGAGGCAGCAGGACCTCGAAGAGGGAGTGGAGGTCGTCCCTGGTGAACCCGAAGAGGCTGGTGAAGCTCGGGTTCAGGTCCATGGGTGAGCCGTCCTTGCCCAGGAGCAGGATGCCCTGGGGGGAGTTGTCGAAGAGCTGCCTGAAGAGGCTCTTCTGGATGTCCAGCCTGCGCTCCGCCTCCTTGCGCATGGTAATGTCGTGCACCGAACCCTCCAGATGCATGATGGACCCGTCGCGGCGCCTGACCGTCCGGATGTTCAGGGAAACCCAGATCCGGCTTCCGTCGGCCTTTTCGGTGCCCACCTCGAAATTCTGCACCGTGTCCTGTTGCAGGACCTGGCTGAGCAGCCGGACGCGGTCGTCCGAGCCCAGGGCCTGGCGGAGGAACCCTTGGGCGCGGGCCATGAGCTCCTCGACGCTGTCGTGCCCGAAGATCCGCGCCATGGCCGGATTCGCGCTCAGCAGGTCGTGGTCCAGGGAAATCTGGAAGATGCCCTCGGTGGCGTTCTCGAAGATGGACCGGTGCTTCTTTTCGCTTTCGCGCAGGGCCTTTTCCGTGGCGTTGCGGGAGATGGCCATGGCCAGATGGTCGGACATCGAGGCAAGCACCGGCGAATCCTGGCCGGCAAACCGGAGATTGTCCTCGACGATCTGGACGACCACGGAGCCCAGGACCTGCTCGCCGTAGCGCAGCGGGGCTGCGAACCAGCGGATGAGCCCGGGCACCTCTTCATTCTCTTCGTCGGGGATGGTGGTCAGGCGGCCCTCGGACGACTGTCTGGCCTCGGCGGCGAGGCCCGAGAGAATCCTGAGGGTGTCGGGCCGGGCCTGGCTCTGGTGCTGGAAAAAGGGGTAGGTCTGGACGGCCCCGTTTTCCACCAGCAACGACACGTACATGACCCTTGCTCCGAGATGCTCGGAGAGGATGGCGAAAACGCGGGCGAAGAGCTCCTCGTCGGCCATGGGCGTGCTTGCTGCGGTGGAGATCAGGTACAGGACCTGCGTGGTCAGTTCCGTCCTCTTGCGTTCGGTGATGTCGCGGATGGTCTGGATGGCCCCGACGATGTTTCCATCGCGGTCGAGGAGCGGCGTGGCCTTGGCCCAGACGAAGGCCCCCCTGCCGCCATACAGCTCCGGAACATGGACTTCCGTGGCCAACCCTTCGTCCGTGCTCCCTTCGTGCCGGTACATGGGATAGTCCCGGCTGGGGTCCTTGCCGATGAAGTCCAGGAGGATGGGGCGGGGCTGACCGTAGAAGGGGACTGCGTACGCGTATTCGGATTTGCCGAGGATCCGCTCCTTGGGCAGGCCCGTCATGGTCTCGATGGCCCTGTTCCAGGCGATGACGCGGTGCTCCACATCGACCACCAGGGTGGGGTCGGGCAGGAACTCGATGATGTGGTCCAGGCGCTGCTGGGCTCCGCGCAGGGCCTCTTCGGCCAGGACGCGGTCGGAAATCTCGCGGATGAGGATGAGGATGATGTCGCGTTCGAGGTTGGCGAAGCGGGCCTCGTAATATCGGGTGCGGCCGCCTGACTGGAGGGCGTACTCGGTCTGGTGGAACGATGTGTGCTCCATCTTGCGCAACGCCCTGGAGAACGCGTCCGCGTCGGCCACTTGGGGAATCTCGGTCACCTTCCTTTTGAACAGGTCGACCCGTTCCAGGCCGAAAAGAGGCCATACGCCGCCCCGGCAATCCTTGATCAAGCCGTCGCGGGTGACCCACAGGAAGACGTCCGGCAGGGCCATGAACACGGCGCGCATGAGGGCGTTGCGCTGCACGAGCTCAGCGGAGCTGATCTCGAGGGACCTGTCGAGGATCTCCCGTTCGTCGTCGAAATGGCCATAGGCCTCGTCCACGAGGCGCACGAAGGCCCCGATGTCTGCGGGCATCTCTGCCTCGTTCAGGCGGGCCCGCTTGAGCTGTCGCTGGAGGAGACGGTGCATGTCAGCAGATCTCCTGGAGGACGGTGACCATCATGGTCTGGTTGTGCAGGCAGCAGGGTTCCCCCTCGATCCCGCGGGCGATTTCGCCGTAGGAATAAAAGCCCGTCAGGGTCGCCTCGGGCCCCAGAGCCTCGGCCACCGCCTCGATTTCCTCCTCCGTGAACTGCTTGAGGAGCATCTTGCGCCCGACGCAGCTGACCAGGATCGCCAGGGATGCGCCGTCGCCCGCACGGGCCATCCTTCCGGCCTCCTCGGCGCCGTCGAGCAGATTGTCTATGCTGCCGCGCATGAGGCGCACCGTGCTGCCCAGCGGGACGTCGCCGCCGAAGAAGAGGGCCTTGCGCTCCCGGTCGAGCCCCAGGATGGTGCGAACCACCCAGATTGAGCTGCCTGCCTCGCGCAGGTTCAGCGGGAAGAGGTGCCCGCTGGCAGGGAGGTTTTTGGCGTGCTTGCCGAGGTAGCGTTCATAGAGATCCAGGGCCGACTCGCCGTCGATCTCCAGCAGGACGTTGTCGTGGGAGGCCGTGATGAGCCTCTCGGGCCCGAAAGGCACCCAGCCGCCGCGCGTGCCCTGGCCCACGCGGAGCCTGTCGCCGTAGAACCCGATGCAGATGACGCCGTCCGAAAAGATGTCGCAGCCGTGCAGCAGGGTCGTGCGCTCGAAGCGCTCCCCGTCGCCCGCCAGCCCGCCGGTCACGCCGACGTGGGGCGGCAGCGCCTCCGCCAGCCCGGCAGAGAGGGCGCATCCGTTGATGGACAGGCCGTCGGACAGAACAAAGACATGGGCCAGACCTTCGTGGCCCAGGGCGGCGCCGAGATGGCGACCGAGGGCGCGGTTGTCGGCATGATCGGCGGCCATGGCCGCGACGGTTTCGAAGCGGGTGTGCTCGAACGCGACGAGGGTGGCGCTCAGGGCGTTTTCAAGGAGCTGGCCGCCCTGGATGGCTCCGCCCGCGGAACAGCCCACGATGACCGGCCCGCCGCATGAATCGCGCAGCATCCTCGCCGCGTCCTGGACATCCCGCTCGTCCGTGTCGGACCAGAAGACAAGGGCGAGGGGCCTTTCCGGGAGCGTCCCGTTCAAGGGGCATATGAGCCGGCCCCCGGCATTGCTCATGTGGAATTGGGTGATCTTCATGGCGTTCGTCCGGGTTGCGCAGGGCCTAGTCGTTCCATTTGGAGCGGATGGACCTGATGCGTTCGGTGTTCCTGAAAAACGCTTCGACCACCTGCGGGTCGAAATGGGAGCCCGAGCTCTCCCTGATGATCGCCAGGCATTTTTCCTCGGGAAAGGCTTTCTTGTAGGGCCGTTCGCTGGCCAGAGCGTCGTAGGTGTCGACCACGGCCACGATGCGCGCCTCCAGGGGGATGGCCTCCCCGACCAGGCCAAAGGGGTAGCCTGTGCCGTCCCAGCGTTCGTGGTGCAGCAGGGCCAGCATGCGCGCCAGGTCGAGGAGCTCGTTGCCTTCCGGCCCCTTGACAGCCCAGTTCTCGCAGCTGGCGTGGGCCTCCTCCTTGCTCGTCAGGGGGCCCAGTATTTCGCAGCCGAAGATGCAGTGCCGCTGCATGATCTTCCATTCATCGGGGTCGAGCTTGCCCGGCTTGAGCAGCACTTCGTCGGGCACCCCGATCTTGCCGATGTCGTGCAGGGGCGCGCAGTCGCGCAGGTTGTCGCAGCTCTCAGCGTCGAGTCCCAGGGCTTCGGCCAGGACCGCGGCTATCTCGCCGACTCGGATGACGTGGTGTCCGGTCTCGTTGTCCTTGTACTCTGCCGCCCGGCTCAGGCGGTGCATGATCTGCCTGCGGGTCCGTTCAAGTTCGGCCGTGCGCTGCCGCACGAGTTCCTCGAGGTTGGTCTGGTACTCCCGGTTTTCCCTGATGAGCCTGGCCTTTTCCGTGACCTTGTTCAGGGTGTGCTCCAGGATGCTGAAATTGTGCAGGGGCTTGGTCAGGAAGTCCCAGGCCCCGAGCCGCACGGCTTGCAGGGCGTCGTCGACCACGCCGACGCCCGAGAGTACGACGATGGGCAGCTCCGGCGCCTCTTCCCTGGCATGGCGCAGGAACCCGTAGCCGTCGAGGACCGGCATGTTCAGGTCCACGATGACCGCGGCCAGATTCGGCATGTGCGCGCGCATGACCTTGAGGCCTTCGAGCCCGTTGCCTGCGTCCAGGGCATCGTACCCCAAGTCCTCAAGGTAGGCGCACAGGGAGCGGCGCAGGCCTTCTTCGTCATCGATGACCAGGATGTTCATACGCATTCCCACTTATATGGCATACGGAAAATGTCATACATATTCGTGACCCGATACGTTGAATGTAGTCCACTCGTCTAGGACCCCGCGGCGGCTTCTTCGGAGCGGGCCAGACAGGGCAGTTCCAGGGTGAAGACGGTGCCCCCCTCGGGCGGGCAGGAGACGCGCATCCGCCCGCCGTGACCCTTGGTGATGATGAAGTACGACACGGACAGCCCGAGACCCGTGCCTGCGCCCGAAGCCTTGGTCGTGAAGAAGGGTTCGAAGATGCGCTTGCGGTGCTCGGGGGGGATGCCCGGTCCGTTGTCGGCGATGTCGATCCGGAGGGACTCTCCCTCGACCCGGGCCCGGATGGCGATGCGCGGGGACTTGGTGGGGGGCTCGGCCTCGGCCATGGCCTGGGCCGCGTTGCGCAGGAGGTTCAAAAGCACCTGCTCGATCTCCGTTTCCGTGCATTCGCAGCCGGGCAGATCCGCCGGGATGTCCTTGATGATCTCGATGGACTTGAAATCGTAGTTCTTCTTCAGGTCGTAGTCGCTGGAAGCCAGGCGCAGGGCGTTTTCGACGACGGTCGCGACGTCGCAGACGGAACGCCTGGACTCGCTGCGCCGGCTGAAGTCGAGCATGTGGCGGATGATCTCCGCGGCGCGCACGGCCGCGCCCTGGATGTCGCGGATGAAGACGTCGATCTTGCGTTCAGTCAGGTAGCGCTCGACCTGTTTGATGTCCACGCCGATCCTGGCCGCCGCTTCGATGTTTTTCGGGAAGTCCGAGCGGGTGCGCAGGGCGATGGTCTGCACCGCCTGCAGGACGATGCCCAGGGGGTTGTTGATCTCGTGGGCGATGCCTGCCGCGATGCCGCCCAGGGAAAGCATCTTCTCGGACTGGACCATGGTCTCCTGCATGGCCCGCAGGTGGGTGATGTCGCGGGAAATGGCCAGGATGCAGTGCGTGTCGGCCACGGGCACGACCCTGGCCGACACGGAGACGTGCAGGATGTGTCCTTCGCGGTGCCGCATGTCGAACTCGAAGTTGTCGACCTGTCCGTCGCGGGCGAGGATTTCGACGAATTCCGCGCGTCGTCCGGGAACGGCGAAGAGGCCGATGTCCAAGGTACTGTGTCCGATGGCCTCCTCCCGGCTGAATCCGGTGAGGGCGCTGAAGGCCTCGTTGACCTCCAGCAGGATGCCATCGCTGAATCTGGCCAGCGTGATGATGTCGGGCGAGAGGTGGAAGAGGCGCGAGAACATTTCCTCCGATCGCCGCAGGGCCTCCTGGGCCTCCTTGAGTTCGGTGATGTCCACGGTCATGGACAGGATGCAGTCCTCGCCGCCCAGGGTGATGAAGCCGCCGGAGTAGAGCAGGTGAATGGTCCTGCCGTCGGGCCGCACGGTCGTCGTCTCCAGGTTGTGCAGGGTCTGCCTGGCGCCGACGGCGAGCATGATCTCCTTCCGGTGCTCATCGGGGAAGCTGCCGATTTCCTCGGGTGAGAGCTTGAGCAGTTCCTCGCGCCTGATGTTCAGCCGTTCGAGAAAAACGGTGTTGGCATCCATGTACCGGCCGTCGGAGAGGCGGTTGATGACGATGGAATATGGCGAACTCTCGAAGATGGTCCGGAAGCGCCGCTCGCTCTCCTCGACGGCTTGCTGCTTGTGTTTGAGTTCGGAGATGTCCCTGGCTTCGACGATGATGTTGACGACCCTGCCGTTTTCGTCCCGGAAGGGCGATGCCGTGAAGTCGAAGAAGGCTTCCCGCCCGGCGGCATCGACGTGCGTGATCTCGCGGCGGATCGTCTCGCCGTCTCGGACGCGTTCGATGACTTGACGGAGCAATGCTTCGGCCTCTGCCCTGTCCGGCCACCACGGCCCCTCCCAGAAAGGCTTGCCGATGACCCGCTCGGCGTCGACGCCGACCCATTCGAGGGCGCTTCTGTTGGCCGAGAGGAGACGGCCATGCAGGTTCAGCAGGCCGATGAACTGCGTGGTCTGCTCCAGCAGGGCCTTGTTCAGGGCCTGGAACCTCTCCATTTTCGCCTGGGCCTGCCGGGTTTTGTCGATGTCGATGTTCAGGCCGATGATGCGCTTGGGGCGGCCCAGTTCGTCCCAGGCCACGGTCCGGCCCTTGGCCAGAATCCAGCGCCAGGAGCCGTCCTGGGCGCGCAGGCGGTATTCGGCCTCGTACATGCCCCGTCCGCCGTCCCGGATGTAGCCCGAAAAGGCATCCGCGGCGTCGTTCCTGTCGCTGGGGTGGATCAGGTTGCGCCAGTTTTCCAGGGATCCGGACGTCTGCCGCGCCGGATAGCCGAGCATGCTGTGCCACTCGGGGCTGTGCTCCTCGCGCTCCTCGGCCGGGAAGTACTCCCAGTATCCTGCCTGGGTGGCTTCCATGGCCAGGCGGAAACGTCCGACCTGATCCAGAAGGGCCGTTTCGGTGCTCTGCAGTTCGGACACCTTCCTGCGCAGCTTGCGGCTCAGGATCCAGGCCAGCCCCGCCAGCACGAGGACCGTGACGACGGCGGTGAGGGCCGCGAAGGACAGGACCCTGCGCGTCACCGGGTCCATGAAGTTCGACGGGAGCCTGATCCAGCGCTCCGTCATGGCCTGCTTTTCCTTTTCGCTCAACGAATCGAGCACTTTGGATATGGAGCTGGCCAGGAGGGGATATCTGCGGCTGATCCCGATGGACAGGTCCTGGTTCAGGCCGATGTCGCCGGCGACCTTGAGGTTGGAGAGGCCCTGCTTCTGGATGTGCCACGCGACCACGGCCAGGCTTTCCACGAAGGCGTCCACGGCGCCGAAGGCGACGTCGCGCAGCCCCTCCGGAATGTTGTCGACCTCGAAGACCTTGTAGCGGCCGAAGTTCGAGGAACGCACGATGTCGCCCGAAGCATAGCCGCGCACGACCGCCACGCGAAGCCCGTCGAGATTGTTCATGCTCAGGGTCCTGGCCATGTTTCGCGAGGTGACGATGACCAGGGGAAGGCTCGCGTAGGGAGGTGTGAACAGGACGAAACCGGCCCGCTGCGGCGTCTGCATCATGGCCGGCGCCAGGGCCGTGTTCCCGTCCTGCAGACCTTTCAGGACGTCCTCCCAGGGAAGGGCCTGCTTGCGGAAGGTGATGCCGAGGCGTTCCTCGATGTGGGCGATGAGCTCGGAGCTCAGTCCGGAGAACGATCCGTCGGGGGACTCGAATTCGATGGGCGGGAAGGTCCGGTCGTAGGACAGGACCAGGTTGTCCCTGTTCCTGGCGAGCCAGGCGCGCTCCTCGATGGTCAGGTTCAGCGACGGGGCCGCAGATGCCGTGCCGGTCAGGGCCAGCAGGAGCAGAATGGTGCAGAGAAGTCGCATGAACCCGTCCCATGTTCGGAATGCGTTGCGGATCAGCCGGTCTTGGGAGCGTGTAACACCATCCCCTGCACCGATGCAAGAATTGGTTCTTTTTCAAACCCTTGAGGGGTGAGACGCTGCTGCGCCGCCCGTTCAGGCCCTCTGTCCGCCGTGCGGGTATTTCTCCTGCGGCCAGAGCGTCGGCCCCGTCCACTCGGGATAGGGGCCTTCCCCGTGAAGCCTGGCCGCCTCCGCGGCGAGTCCCAGCTCCACCATGCGTTCCCGGGTGGGAATGCCCGTGACGGGGTCCTGTCCCTGGCGCGCGTAGTAGCGGTCCAGCATGGCGTTGTGCCTGGCCTTTTCCCGTTTCATGTCCTCGGGGCCGAACAGGTCGGGGTTGAGGGGTATGGCGTCGTGGACCCGCGTGATGCCCTGGCGCGCGTTGAAGGCTTTTTCCAGGGTGTAGATGCGGTCCGCGGCGCGGATGAGCCCCTCCTCGTCGAACGCTTCTCCCGTGGCGGCCGTCAGCAGGCGGGCCAGGCCGCCGAAGAGGGGCTCCTTCCAGGCCAGGGGCAGGGCGTTGGCCCAGGAGTTGACCGCGCCCTTGCAGCGGCCCACGCTGTCGGCCAGGGTGCAGACCCGTTCGGACAGGATGATGGCCTCGACCGGGTCGTCCATGTCGGCGTGCATGGCGCCCGAGGCCTGCAGTTTCGGGTACAGGTCCGGGTCGTTCTCGCCGTAGGCCCAGCTGCGGCCGCGCAGATGATCGGCCCCGCGCGTCGAGGTGGCGTGGGCCAGGGCGAAGAGGCCGGCCGGGTAGGGGCCGCGGCTCAGGCCCTTGACGTGGTAGCAGTATAGCAGGGCCGCGGGCCCGATGATTTTGGCCATGGACAGCATGCCTTCGGCCAGGAGGTTGCCGAAGCCCTCGCGCAGAGCCGTGAGGTGCACGAGTTCCACCTGGTCGGCGACGTTGTCCCAGGACAGGTCCAGGCCGCCGGTCCGTTCGCGGGTCAGGATGCCGCGGGCGAAGAGGTCCTTGGCCAGGGCCATGGCGTTGCCCAGCGGAATGACGTCGAGCCCGTAGATGTCGCCGAGATTGCTCATCTCCATGATGGCCACGGGGTCCGTTACGCCGCAGTTGGTGCCCATGCAGAAGATGGACTCGTATTCCAGGGCCTCGCCGTGCTCGCCCTTTCTCGCGCCCGATGGGATCTCGTAGACGTTCTTGCAGCGCACGGGGCAGTTGCCGCAGCCCGTGCGGCCGGTTTCGAACTCTTTCCAGGCTTCGGGGCGCAGCTGCCGGGGAATCTCTTCGGGCTCCAGGTACTTCCCGTAGTTTCGGAAACCCGGCCGCCAGTTGACCACGCCGTGATGCGAGCCGTAGCGGCTGGCCACGTTGCGCTGGAATTCGTCTTTGGCGAAGTATTCCCTGTCGAGTTTTGCCAGTTCCTTGAACGTCTCGGGGTCGGCCAGTGTCACGCGGTGGTCGCCCAGGACCACCACGGCCTTGAGGTTCTTGGAACCCAGGACCGCGCCGCTGCCCCGGGCGGCCGAGGCGTACTTGTCGACGATGGTCGAGGCGAAACGCACCAGGTTTTCCCCGGCCTGGCCGATGCAGGCCACCGAGGCCTTCGACCCGTGTCTGGCCAGGAGCAGGTCCGTGGTCTGCCAGGTGTCCTTGCCCCAGAGGTCGCGGGCGTCGAGAAGTTCGGCCGAGTCCGGCGTGACCAAGAGGTAGCAGGGGGCCTTGGCTCGCCCCGTGATGATGATCTGGTCGGCCCGGGCGTGTTTCATGACCGAGGCGAAGCGCTCGCCGGCGTTGCCGTCGCCCAGGATGCCCGAATAGGGAGAGAGGGTGGAGACCTCCATGCGGCTGGTCATGCCCAGTATCGTCCCGGACAGGGGGCCGGGGGCGATGCAGTACACGTTTTCCGGGGCGAGGGGGTCGATTCCGGGGGGGACGCGGTCGAAGAGAATCTTGGAGTTGAGGCCCCGTCCCCCGAGAAAGGAGAGGGCCAGTTCCCGGTCGAGGGGGGGCGTGCGTACCGTCATGGCGGTCAGGTCGATGTCGATGGTCCGTGCGGTCCAGCCGTTCATGCGGGCCTCCTGGGAAAAATGTTGGCGGCGATGCAACCATACCAGAGCGCAGGCGCCCTGCCTAGATGGACGGGAGGTTGGAAGGTCCCGCTTCGCGGGTTGTGGGGATGGGCCGGAGCGTATAGACCAGTCTGCACACCAAAAAGGAGATGTGATGAGAGACACGTTCAGGGAAATTCGCTCCAGAATGGACGAACTGGAGCAGCAGCTGCGTCAGGAACTGGCCGCCAAGCAGGAGGAGTTCCGCTACACCGTCGAGAAGAAGAAGGTCCGTTTCAGCCGCGAGGTGCAGGAGGCGCACCGCGCCCTGCTCATCCGCTGGACGGCCTACGCCTACGAATCGGGCGTGTTCAAGGTTCTGACCATACCGATCATCTGGTTCGCGCTCATCCCGGCGATGTTTCTGGATGTGTTCGTCATGCTGTATCAGCTGATCTGCTTTCCGGTCTACGGCATCCCCATGGTCCGGCGCAGCGACTACATCGTCATCGACAGGCACAAGCTCAAGTATCTGAACTGGGTGGAGAAGTGCAACTGCATGTACTGCGGCTACTTCAACGGCCTCATGGGCTACCTGCGCGAGATCGCCGGCCGTACGGAGCAGTACTGGTGCCCCATCCGGCACTCGCGCCTGCCGAAAAGCACCCACTCGCGCTACGACCGCTTCGTGGACTACGGCGACGCCGAGGGCTACAGGCGTGAACTGAAGGACATCAGGAAGGACTTCGACGACATCAGGAAGGACTAGCCCCCGTCCGCCTCACAGGGCCTGCCACAGGATCTTGGCGCCGATGCCCAGGAGCACGACGCCTCCGAGCACTTCCGCGCGCTGTCCGAGGCGGGTCTGGCAGCCGAGCAGCATGCCCAGGTGCAGGCCGGCGGCCGTGAAGCACAGGGCCACCACGCCGATGACGGCCGCCGGGAACCAGATGGGCACCGCGAGCATGGCCAGGGTGAAGCCCACGGCCAGGGCGTCGATGCTCGTGGCCACAGAGAGCATGATGAGCCGGGACCCCACGGTGGGGTCCTGACACGTGTCGTCCTCGTCGTGATGCAGACCTTCCCAGAGCATGTGTCCTCCGATATAGAGGAGCAGGGCGAAGGCGATCCAGTGCCCGAAGCGCAGGAAGTAGTCGCGCACCATCAGGCCGCCGAACCAGCCGATGACGGGCATGGCGGCCTGGAACAGGCCGAAGTGCCAGGCTAGGCGGAAGGTCTGGCGGCGGGTCACGACCTTGAGGGCCACGCCGGCGGCGATGGCCACGGCGAAGGCGTCCATGGCCAGGGCCACGGCCACGGCCATCAGTTCGAGAAAAGACATGCGGGACTCCCGGTGATGAAGTAGGCACAAGGCAGATAGCCCAGGCCCGCGCCCAAGGCCAGGACCTTTTTGCGGGTTTGCGGCGGAAATTGCGTGCCCGCACAAGTTTTATTGACGACGGGACCCCTCGCGTTTAGAGGGGTGCGCTGGCCAGGTTCTCGCCGTGGCCTGCATATTCTATGGTATGAAGGCGGAGGACATCGATGCGATCTCGGACTCTCGAAAAATGGACGGTTGAGCGCTCTTCGGAGCTCTACGGCGTGGACAACTGGGGCGGCGGCTATTTCAGGATCACGCCCGACGGAAAGATGGGCATCACGCCGTTCCCGGGCAAGGACGTCTGCGTGCCGATCCCGTCCATCATCAGCGGCCTGCAGGAACGCGGCCTGGGCCTGCCGGTGCTGCTGCGCATCGAGAACCTCCTCGACGCCCAGATTTCCCTGCTGCACGACTCCTTCGCCAAGGCCATCACGGACCTGCAGTACGGCGGCGAGTTCCGCGGTGTCTACCCCGTGAAGGTCAACCAGCAGCAGCAGGTCTTCGAGGAGATCTCCAAGGTCGGCGACCGCTACAACCACGGCTACGAGGTCGGCAGCAAGGCCGAGCTCATCGCGGCCCTGTCCTTCCTGAAGAACCCCAAGGCCTGCCTGGTCTGCAACGGCTACAAGGATCAGGACTACATCGACCTGGCCCTCTACGCCGGCAAGATGGGTTTCCTCTGCTTCCTGGTCCTGGAGATGCCGAGCGAACTGCCCCTCATCCTCGACCGCGCCAGGATCCTCGGCATCAAGCCGCGCATCGGCGTGCGCATCAAGGTCTCGACCCAGGCCGGCGGCCACTGGGCCGAGTCGGCCGGCGACCTGTCCATCTTCGGGCTGTCCACGGCCGAGGTCGTGGACGTGCTGGACCTCATGCGCTCCCGCGACATGCTCGACTGCGTGCAGCTGCTGCATTTCCACCTGGGCTCCCAGATCCCCAACATCCGCGACATCCGCACCGCCGTGCACGAGGCAGCGCGCATGTACGCCGAGCTGGCCAAGGAAGGCTGCGCCATGGGCTTTCTGGACCTGGGCGGCGGCCTGGCCGTGGACTACGACGGATCGCACACCAACTACGCCAGCAGCCGCAACTACACACTCGAAGAGTACTGCACGGACATCGTCGAGTCCGTCATGGCCACGGTGGACGAGCACGAACTGCCCCACCCGCACATCATCACCGAGTCCGGCCGCGCCACCGTGGCCTACTACTCGGTGCTGCTCTTCAACGTGCTGGACGTGAGCCTTCTGGAGAAGCGCCCGGTGCCCAAGACCCTGGACGAGGACGACCCCGAGGCCGTGCACAATCTGCTTGAGGTCTACAACTCCCTGTCCCTGAAGAACCTGCAGGAGTGCTACAACGACGCCATCTACTACCGCGACCAGATCCGGCAGCTCTTCCGCCTGGGCCAGTGCAGCCTGCGCCAGCGCGCCCTGTCCGACACCATCTTCTGGGCCGTCATCCGCGCCATCGCCGAGAAGCTGCCCGAGATGAAGAACCCGCCCTCGGCCCTGAAGGACGTGGACCTGGCCCTGGCCAGCATCTACTACTGCAACATGAGCGTGTTCCAGTCCCTGCCCGACGCCTGGGCCATCGGCCACCTCTTCCCCATCATGCCCGTGCACCGGCTGGACGAGCTGCCCACGGAGCAGGCCATCCTGGCCGACATCACCTGTGACAGCGACGGCAAGCTCGACAGCTTCATCGACATCCACGGCGTCAAGCGCGTGCTGGAGCTGCACTCGGTCAAGCCGTGCGAGCCCTATCATCTGGGCGCGTTCCTGGTCGGCGCCTATCAGGAGACCCTGGGCGACCTGCACAACCTCTTCGGCGACACCAACGTCGTCAGCGTGCGCATCAACGAGGACGGCACCTACGATTTCATCCGCGAGCTCGAGGGCGACAGCGTGGCCGACGTGCTGTCCTACGTCGAGTTCGAACCCAAGCAGGTCCTGGAGAACTTCCGCAAGGTGGCCGAGCAGGGCGTCCGCGAGGGCAAGATCAGCCCCCAGGAGCGCTTCATGATCATGCGCGCCTATGAGCGCGGCCTGCGCGGCTACACCTATCTGAACGAGGGCCGGGATTGCGACAATCCCGATGTGTGCGCGAGCGGCCCCACGGCCGGCGTGTAATTCGAACCATGCCTTATTGAAGGAGGATCGCCATGTCCAAAGTGCTCATCATCGGCGCCGGCGGCGTCGGCCATGTGGTGGCCCACAAGTGCGCCCAGGCGCCCGAAGTCTTCAGCGAGATCATGCTGGCCAGCCGGACCAAGTCCAAGTGCGACGCCATCGCCGCGTCGGTGAAGGAAAGGACCGGACGCACCATCCAGACGGCCGCCCTCGACGCCGACAACGTGGCCGAGACCGTGGCCCTCATCAAAAAGTTTCAGCCCAAGCTGGTCCTGAACGTGGCCCTGCCGTACCAGGACCTGGCCCTCATGGACGCCTGCCTCGAAACCGGCGTGGACTACCTCGACACGGCCAACTACGAGCCCCTCGACGAGGCCAAATTCGAATACAAGTGGCAGTGGGCCTACCAGGAGCGCTTCAAGGAGAAGGGGCTCATGGCCCTTCTGGGCTCGGGCTTCGACCCCGGCGTGACCAACGTCTACTGCGCCTACGCCCAGAAGCACCTCTTCGACGAGATCCACGAGCTCGACATCATCGACTGCAACGCGGGCGACCACGGCCAGCCCTTCGCCACCAATTTCAACCCCGAGATCAACATCCGCGAGATCACCCAGCGCGGCCGCTACTGGGAGCGGGGCGAGTGGGTCGAGACCGACCCCCTGTCCTGGCGCATGAGCTACGACTTCCCCGAGGGCATCGGCCCCAAGGACTGCTACCTCATGTACCACGAGGAGCTGGAATCCCTGGTGCAGAACATCCGGGGCCTGAAGCGCGCCCGCTTCTGGATGACCTTCTCCCAGAACTACCTCAACCACCTGAAGGTGCTGGAAAACATCGGCATGACCTCCATCGAGCCCGTGGACTACCAGGGCCAGAAGATCGTGCCCCTGCAGTTCCTGAAGGCCGTGCTGCCCGAGCCGGGCTCCCTGGGGCCCCTGACCAAGGGGCGGACCTGCATCGGCTGCGTCATGAAGGGCGTCAAGGACGGCAAGGAGAGAAAGGTCTACATCTACAACATCTGCAGCCACGAGGAGGCCTACCGCGAGGTCGGCTCCCAGGCCATCTCCTACACCACGGGCGTGCCGGCCATGATCGGGGCCATGATGATGCTGACCGGAAAGTGGCGCGGCGCGGGCGTCTTCAACATGGAGCAGCTCGACCCGGACCCGTTCATGGAGAAGCTCAACATCCACGGCCTGCCCTGGGTGGTGGTCGACCTGTGATGGACGGCCGTACCGCGTACCGCTTCGACACGCGCCAGGTCGCCACGCCGTCCTTCGTGGTCGACCTGGGGCTCATCCGGCGCAATCTGGACGTCCTGGCCGGGGTCAAGGATCGCACGGGCTGCAAGATCCTGCTGGCGCTCAAGGGCTTCGCCATGTGGAGCGTCTTCCCGGTCCTGCGGCAGGTGCTCGACGGGGTCTGCGCCAGTTCTCCGCATGAGGCCAGGCTCGGCCGCGAGGAGTTCGGCCGCGAGGTGCACGCCTTCGCGGCCGGCTACTCCCAGGCCGACATCTTCGATCTGTGCACCACGGCCGACCACATCGTCTTCAACTCCTTCCGCCAGCTGGAGGCCTTCCGGGGCCTGATCGCCGAGGAGGCCAAGCGGCTCGGCCGGGAGATCGAACTGGGCGTGCGCATCAACCCCGAGCATTCCGAGGGCGCGGTGCCCATCTACGACCCGTGTTCGACGGGCTCGCGCCTGGGCATCCGGCGCAGGGACTTCCGGCCCGACCTGCTCGAAGGGGTCACGGGCCTGCACTGGCACAACCTGTGCGAACAGAACGCCGACTGCCTGGAGCGGACCATCGCGGCCGCCGAAAAGGGCTTCGGGGAGTTCTTCCCGCGCATGCGGTACGTCAATTTCGGCGGCGGCCACCACATCACCCGCCCCGACTACGACACGGACCTCCTGTGCCGGCTGATAAACGACTTCAAGCAGCGCCACGGCGTTCAGGTCTACCTGGAACCCGGCGAGGCCGTGGCCCTGAACACGGGCTACCTGGTCTCGACCGTCCTCGACGTGACCGAGGCAGACATGCCCATCGTCATCATGGACGCGTCCGTCCCGGCGCACATGCCCGACGTGCTGGAGATGCCGTACCGCCCGCACATCGTCGGCTCCGGCCTGCCCGGCGAGAAGCCCTGGACCTGCCGCCTGGGCGGCCTGTCCTGCCTGGCCGGAGACGTAGCCGGAGAATACTCCTTCGACCGGCCGCTGGTCCCCGGCGACCGTCTGGTCTTCACGGACATGGCCCACTACTCCATGGTCAAGACCAACACCTTCAACGGCATCCAGCTGCCAAGCATCGCGGTCTTCGAACCCGAGGACGGTTCCATGCGCGTGGTGCGGAGCTTCGGTTACGAGGATTTCAAGGGCCGGTTGTCCTGAAAGCCTCTGGAAAATTGTACAAAAAACGGGAGTCCGGATCATCCGGGCTCCCGTTTTTTCATGGCCGGTTCGTGGCGTAACCACCTATAAAATAGAAGAATACGCTCGTTGAAATAATTTTGCTCAATGAGTGAGTATTTTTACTCAATCCGTTGAGTGGAATGGTAGTGTGCTGTTTTTATTTTTTATATCAGGCAATTATCGCGAGTCATTTTTGGGTGGTCCGCCAATTTATTGCTGCGATGGCCGTGTTGAAGCCCACAGGCTACAGATTGGTACGGCACACAGTTGATTCCCGAAGGGCACGACCGCCTCGCCGTCGTACATCACGATGCCGGCTGCAAAACGGTTTTCCACGGCCTGCTGAAGTTTGCGCAGGCCTTTGAAATCGTCGCCGGTCACCGTCGATGACGCCTTTACCTCGACCCCCGCGATCCGCCCCCCGCATTCCAGCACGATATCCACTTCCGACTTATCCTTGTCCCGGAAATGGCTGAACGAGACTGCGTCATCCAGCCAGCTGGCCTGGCGCCTCAGTTCCTGATAGATGAAGGTTTCCAGAATCTGGCCAAACACAGCGCGGTCGTTCCAGAGGGCATCGGCGTCCAGGCCGAGCAGGGCGCAGGCCAGGCCCGTGTCTCCGAGGTGCAGCTTCGGGGTCTTGATGAGCCGGCTGAGACGGTTGCTGTGCCAGGGAGGCAGTTCTTCCAGGAGGAATATCCGCGACAGCAAGGTCACGTACTCGCGGATCGTGCTTCGGCTGACCTGGAAGGGCGCGGCCAGGTCCGACACGTTCAGCAGGCGGGCCGTTTGTCCGGCCGCCAGTGTCAGCAGGCGGGGCAGGGCGTCCATTTGGCTGATGCGGGCCAGATCGCGGATGTCCCGCTGGACCAGGGTTTCGGCGTAATCGCGGTACCAGGCGGCTCTGCGCTTGGCCGTAGCGCGCTTCAAGGGGGGCGGATAGCCTCCGGCGGCCACGCGTTCGGCCAGATCCCGGCCCAGACGCCGTCCTTTGATGCCTGCCTTGAATCGTCCTTGCAGTAACGCGGTCAGGAATTCCGGGTTTTTTCCGGAGAGTTCCGCCTGGGCCAGCGGGTGGAGTCTGAGTATCTCCATCCTTCCGGCCAGCGAATCCGCCAGACGGGGAATCAGGAGAACGTTGGCCGAGCCGGTCAGGATGAAACGGCCGGCCTCCCGCCGGGCGTCCACGGCCGCCTTCAGCGCCGTGAACAGTTCCGGCACGCGCTGTATTTCGTCCAGGATCACCCGCTTCGGAAGATCGGCGACGTAGCCCACAGGATCGCTCTGCGCGGCGGCGCGTTGCACGTCGTCGTCAAAGCTCAGATAGGCAAAGCTCGCATCCTCGCCCGCCTGTCGGGCCAGCGTCGTCTTGCCGCACTGACGGGGGCCATGGATCAGCACGACCGGAGCATCGGCGAGTGCCTCCAGCAGGCGGGGGCGGATGAAGCGTGGATAGAGGTCTGTCGATTCCATGGCGTCCATATGTAGATTGTCGTCCGTCCAATTGCAAATTTTATATCGTCCAATTGTCAGTTTATGTTCGTCCAATTGCCAGTTTGAAAGCAGAGGTTATGATATAAATTGAATAAATTAAGATAATTGAATTATTATACGTCAGGTTTCAGCGAGGCTGAAAAAAGCCGGCATTTGCCCCCTTTCCGGTGCAGAAATCTTGGTTTCAGGATTCCGACGGTCTGGACCGCTCATTCCTCCCGCCTCCCCTTGAAATACTCCATGGCCTTGAGCACGAAGCGCGCGTAGGCCCCGGCCTGGCCGCCGCCCATTTCGACGGCCACGTCTATGGTCTCGTAGATCTCCTGGTCCGTGGCTCCGTGCTGCATGGCCTGGTCCAGGTGCCATTCCATGCACGGTTCGCACTTGGTGACGATGGAGATGGACAGGGCCATGAGCTCCTTGGTCTTGCGGTCCAGGGCGCCGTCGGCAAATGCCTTTTCCTCCAGTTCCAGGAATGGGGCGTAGGTCTTGACGTTCTTGAGGAACGTCAGGTGCAGGCGCTTGCGGTCCTTGATGCTCTGCTCGATCTTCGTGAAGGTCAGGTCGGACATGGTTTCCTCCGCATGGTCATTGCCTCCCGCTTCCGTGTGGGGTAGGCAGTATGAATGTCAGGATTTCCGTTTCGGGGGTCCGAAACCTCCCTACAGCGAGGAAGCACATGAAGTACATGGGTGAAATGCTCCTGACCCGGACGCCTTTTTCGGAGATCGTCATGGGCAACACGGCCCTGGTGCGGGCCATGGTCGAGGCCGGGACGCGCGTGGTCGCGTCCTATCCCGGTTCGCCGACGCCGGAGATCGCCACGGCGATCCAGTCCATCGCGCCGGAGAAGCGGCCCTTTTATTTCGAATTCTCGACCAACGAGAAGGTGGCCACGGAGGTCGCCCTGGGCGCGGCCCTGAACGGCTACCTGTCGACGGTCTTCTTCAAGAGCGTGGGGCTGAACGTGGCGGCGGACGCCTTTGTGCAGCTGTCGCTCCTGAACCTCATCGGCGGCATGGTCGTGGTGCTGGGCGACGACCCCGGCGCCAACTCTTCCCAGAACGAGCAGGACAACCGCCACTACGCGGCCATGAGCTACACGCCGCTTCTGGAGCCGGCCAACCCGGCCGAGGTCTACGCCTACTACAAGGAGGCCGCGGCTCTGGCCCGCACCCTGTGCCGCCCGGTCATCCTGCGCCTGACGACCCACGTCTGCCACGCCAAGGAGAAGGTCGCCTTCGCCGGCTGGGAGCCGCAAGCCTTCGAAAGCAACCCGCGCTTCGACGCGGCCAACGGCCCGTACATCCCCCTCACGGCCGCCGTCTTCCCCAAGAAGCGCACGGCCCTGGAGAACCTCAGGAAGGCCGAGCGCTGGGTGGACGAGCGCGGTCTGCACACGGTCACGGGCGACGGAAACCCGCGCGGCATCATCCTTTCGGGCATGGTCGCCCTGTCCGTGGCCGACGCCCTGGAAGGGCTCCCGAGCCGGCCCGACGTGCTCAAGCTGGCCATGCCGTACCCCATGCCGTCGCGCGTCATCGCCGACTTTCTGCAGAGCCACGCCGAGGTGAAGGTGCTGGAGGAGCTGGACGACACCCTGGAGAAGGACATCAAGGCCCTGGCCTACGACCGGGGCCTGGCCGCCCGGGTCATCGGCAAGGCCGACGACGAGGATTGGGTGGGCGAGTACACGGCGGACAAGGTCCGGGACATCCTGCACCGCACCTGGCCCGACATGTTCCCGGCCCGAGAGGCGGCGGCCGAGCCGCTGGCCCCAGTTCCCACACGCCCGGCCCAGATGTGTCCGGGCTGCGGCCATCGCAGCGCATTTCACGCCATAAAGAAGGCCCTGCCCGAAGGGACCATCACCGTGGCCGATATCGGCTGCCACACCCTGGGCTTCATGGAGCCGTACCGCATGGGGGAAGTGCTCCTGTGCATGGGCGCGTCCACGAGCATGGGCGCCGGCCTGACCCTCTTCAACGACACGCGCAAGGTCGTGGCCTTCCTGGGCGACTCGACCTTCTACCACGCCGGGCTGCCGGGCATCGTCAACGCGATCTTCAACCGGCACAACCTGACTCTGGTGCTAATGGAGAACGGCACCACGGCCATGACCGGGCACCAGGACCACGCCGGGTCCGGGCGCAACTTCAACGAGCCGACCGACGCCATCCCGGTGCGGCAGCTCCTCGAAGGGCTCGGGGTCAAGCACATCTTCGAGACCGACACCTACAAGAAGGCCGAACTGACGGACCTCATGCGTCAGGCCCTGGACGTGGACGCCTTCAGCGTGGTCATCGCCCGCCACCCCTGCATGCTGCTCTTCACCCGCAACCAGCGCCGCAAGAGCGGCTACGTGGACCGGCACGTGACCATCGATCAGGACCTCTGCACCCGCGCCCACGTCTGCGTGCAGGACTTCGCCTGCCCGAGCTTCACCCTGGCCGCCGACGGCAGCGTGACCGTGAACCCGGAACTGTGCATCGGCGACGGCTCGTGCATGCAGACCTGTCCCAGCAAGGCCATCATCCGCTAAGGAGCGCCTCATGAACATATTCAATATCTATCTTTGCGGCGTCGGCGGCCAGGGCATCGGCCTCTTGAGCGAGATCATCCTGCGCGCCGCGGACCACGCCGGCCACGCGGCCAAGGCCGTCGACACCCACGGTCTGGCCCAGCGCGGCGGCATCGTCGTGTCCCAGATCCGCCTGGGCGCCTCGGCCCACAGCCCCCTCATCCCCGCCGGGGAGGCGGACCTGGCCATCGGCCTGGAGCGCCACGAGGCCCTGCGGGCCATGCAGACCGCCCTGCGCGACGGCGGGACTCTGGCCTACTACGACACCGTGCTGCAGCCCCTGCCCGTGCGCCTCGGGACGGCCGCCGAGGTGAGCGCCGAGGACGTCGCCCGGGCAGCGGCCGCACGCTCCATCACGGTCCACGCCGTGACGAGCCCGGACATCAAAGACCCGCGCATGCAGAACGTCGCCGTGCTCTCGGCCGTGAACAAGCTAAGCCTGATCCCCGGAGTGGAGGGAGAGCATTACGAACGGGCCATGGACGACCTGCTCAAGGGGGCGGCCCTGGAGGCGAACCTGGGGTTGTTCAGGGCCGCGGGATAACACCGCGGCGCGGGCGATCGGATGCGGCTTGACGCGGGAACCCGACGGACGGTCGGGTTCCCGCGTTGTTTTTTCCGGGGGCTGCGGGCCCTTGTCCCGGGGGCCGGCTCTCAGAGCAGCAGGCCCAGCACCAGGGGCATGGAGAGGAGCGCCGCGATGGTCTGCACGGTGATGATGGCGGCCATGCGGTCGTGGTCTCCGCCCAGGACCCGGGCCAGGATGTAGGACGAGACCGAGACCGGCACGGCGGTGAAGACAAGGCAGATGCCCAAGGGCGTGCCCGCAAGGCCGAGCGCCCTGCCTGCGGCGAAGGCCAGCAGGGGCAGGGCGAGCAGTTTGCAGAACGAACTGGAGATGATGTCCTTCCAACCGTTCAGGGCGGCGGAAAAGGACAGACCCGCGCCCACGGCCAGCAGGCCCAGGGGCAGGGATGCGCTGCCGAGGATGTGCAGCCCCTCCTGCACCATGGCGGGCAGGGCGACGTCCGCACCGTGCAGGGCGAAGCCCGCGGCGCAGGCCAGAATGAGCGGGTTGCGCCCGAGTTGCACCAGCGTGTCGCGCAGGCCGCGCGCCTGCGTGTTTCGCCCGTGGCGGGTCAGGACCAGCACGCAGAGCACGTTGACGGTGGGGATGATGGTCATAAGGGCCACGGCCGAGAGGGACAGACCCTCGTCGCCGAACAGGCCGCCCGCGGCCGAAAGGCCGACGTAGGTGTTGGGCCGGATGGCCCCCTGGAAAATGGAGGTGAAGGCCGGGCCGTCGCTCTGCAGCCGGGGGCGGACGGCCATGAGCGCGGCGGCGACGACGCATATGGCGGCGACGAGGCTCACGGCCATGGCCAGCAGGGAGTGCTGCCCGGCGTGCATGGAGGTCAGCTTGTCGATGAGCAGGGCCGGGAAAAGCACGTAGTAGGTCAGGCGTTCGGCCTGGGGCCAGAACTCCTGGCTTGGGAAGGAGGCCCTGCGCAGCGCGAAGCCGGTCAGGATCAGGAGAAAAATCGGTGTGATGGTCTGCAGAACGTCCATGTATCACCTCCCAAAGATCGCACCCTGAACCGCAGGGTCTCTCCCTCGAACCGCAACGGCGCGCAGATGTTCAGGTCTGCGCGGTTGCAAAGTCGTCAGGCCGTGATCTCCTCCCAGAGCAGCTCCATGATGCGTGCCTTTACGGCCGCAAAATCGGCGCTGACCGTGACCCGGTGGTCGCGCGGCCGCGGGATGTCCACGGGGATGCGCGCCTTGAGCCGTCCTGGCCGGCGCGACATGACGTAGACGTTGTCGGCCAGCAGGATGGCCTCGTCGATGTCGTGGGTGATGAAGAGGACCGTGCTGCGCTCCTGGGCGCGGATCCCGAGCAGCAGTTCCTGCAGCACGAGGCGGGTCTGGGCGTCCAGGGCGCCGAAGGGCTCGTCCATGAGCAGCATGCGCGGCTGGTTGGCCAGCACGCGGGCGATGGCCACGCGCTGCTTCATGCCGCCGGACAGCTCCTTGGGCAGGGCGTTCTCGAAGTCGGCCAGGCCCACCAGCCCGAGATAGCGCCGGGCGGTTTCGGCCCGCTCGCCCTTGGGCACGCCCTTGATTCGCAGGCCGAACTCCACGTTTTCCCGCACGGACAGCCAGGGGAAAAGCGTGTAGGACTGGAAGACCATGCCCCTGTCCGCGCCCGGTCCGGTGATGGGGCGCCCGTCGATGCGGGCCTCCCCGCCCGTGCCGTGTTCGAGGCCGGCCAAGATGTTCAGCAGCGTGGACTTGCCGCACCCCGACGGCCCGACGATGACGGCCAGTTCCCCCTCGGCCACGTCGAGGTCGATCCCCTCCAGGGCCGTGACGGGTCCGGCCGCCCCGGAGAAATCCTTGCGCAGAGCCCTGATCTCCAGCAGCGCGCTCATGCGTCCACCTTCTCGCTCCACGGCACGCACAGCCGCGCGGCGGCCTTGAACAGCCAGTCCGTGGCCAGGCCCAGCAGGCCGATGAGGACCAGCCCGGCGAAGATGCGGTCGATGGCCAGGAAGCGCTGGGCGCGCAGGATCATGTACCCCAGCCCCGAGTTGGCGGCCACCAGTTCGGCCACCACGAGGTAGGTCCAGGCCCATCCCACGGTGATGCGCAGGTCGTCCATGATGCCGGGCAGGGCGCCGGGCAGCAGGACCATGCGGTAGATCTGGGCCCGGCTCGCGCCCAGGGTGGCTGCGGCCCGGCCCAGGTCGCGGGGCACGGCGGCCACGCTGTCGGCGACCATGAGCGCGAGCTGGAAGAAGGTGCCCAGGAAGATGATGGCGAACTTTTGCCCGTCGCCGATGCCGAAATACAGGAGGGTCAGGGGCACCAGGGCCACCACCGGCAGGTAGCGGGCAAATTCGATGAGCGGCGCGCACACGGCCGCCCCGCGCCTCGACGTGGCGATGAAGAGGCCCAGCGGCACAGCCGCGGCCACGGCCAGGGACCACCCGACCATGACGCGGTACACGCTGTCCCAGGTGTAGGACAGCAGGATCCCGTCGCGCTGCATGTCGGCGAAGGCCAGCAGCACGCTGTGGGGCTTGGGCAGGAAGAGCTCCTTGACCAGTCCGCCGTAGGAGGCCGCGGACCAGGCAGCCAGCACCGCGGCGAAGGAAAGGATGGCCAGCCCCGCACGGTGGGCGGGACTGGCCTTGGGCCGCGTCGACACCTACTTGGCGCCTTCGACGACGTATTTGTCCGTCACGAAATCGGCCGCAGTGACGTCCTTCTCGATGATGCCCTTCTCCTTCCAGAAGCGGATGGCCCGGTCGGCCACCGCGTAGAGTCCCTGGCCCGGCTTGACGAAAGCCAGGTTCTCGGCCGCGCCCTTGAAGGTCACGCCCTTGGCCATGTCGGCCACTTCGGCGGCGGACAGGCCGAAGGCCTTGGCCATGATCTCGTCGCCCTTGGCCGGGTTGGCCTTGTACCATTCGATGGCCTTGAACCAGGCTCTGGCCATCTTGGCCGGGGCCTCGGGGTGCTTGGCCATAAAATTGTCGTTCATGACGAAGACGTCGACGATGGTTCCCGGCATCTCGCGGCTGGAAATCAGCACGTGGCCGCCCTCGCGCTGGCCCGCGTTGGTCAGCCAGGGCTCCCAGGTCACGGCGGCGTCGACCTTGCCGGCCACGAAGGCCGCGCCGGCGTCGGACGCGCCCATCTCCTGGATGTTCACTTCGTCCTCCTTCACGCCGTTCTTTTCCAGGATGGACAGGAAGAAAAAGTACGAGGTGGACGACTTGTCCAGGGCCACGGTCCTGCCCTTGAGGTCGGCCACGGTCTTGATGCCGCCTGCGGCGACCACGCCGTCGCCGCCCGTGGACTCGTCCATGGCGAAGATGACGGTCTCGGGGGTGCCCTTGGCGAAGTGGATGACCTCGCGGTCGATGACGTTGCCCAGGCCGTCGATGTTGCCCGAGGCCAGGGCGGCCGCGTACTGCGACTCGTCCTCGATGATGGTCAGGTTCACGTCGAGGCCCTGTTCCTTGAAGTAGCCGAGTTCCTTGGCGATGTGCAGGGGGCCGTAGCCGACCCAGGTGGCGTGGGCCACGGTCACGGGCGTGTCGGCGGCAAAGGAGCAGGTGGCGGTCAGGGCCAGGCAGAGAGCGATGAGAATTTTGTGCATTGGTATTTCCTCCGGAGAAAACTAAAAACGAAAATCGATCGTTTCGTCAATGATTGCAGCAGCAAAAATTAGCGGCTGCGCAGCTGCAACATGCCGTCATGAAAGGAGATCGCAGGGAGGTATGCGATGGCCCGGCGGGTGCCGTGCTCAGAGGTAAGAGCGACCTACGGGCCAGATTTCGTGCAGGGCCAGGGCGATGTGGGCGTCCCCGTGTGCGTCGTTGCGGATCGTGTGCGCGTGCAGGAAGTCCACGGCGATGCGCTCCAGGGCGTCCGTGACGCGCTCCCCGTGACGGGGCCGCCTGGCCATGTAGAGGTCGAAATGGTCGACCTTGTCCCGCCGGATGCGGTCTTGAATGCGTCCCAGACGCACATGCCTCTCCGTGGTTACGAACAGGGTCTGCAGCCCCTGGCCGCGCAGCGTCGCCAGGGCTTTCCCGAGGTGGGCGGGCATGCGGAAGGCGTCGTCGTGGCCCATGTGGAAGGCCAGCAGGCGCAGGGCCGTGTGGCTGACGACCATGACCGGCCTGCGGCGCAGGAGCCGGTAGATCAGGACGTCCGCCAGGATGCACAGGGTCAGCGCCGTCGGCAGTGCCCAGGCGATGAAGGGGTAGATGCGCAGGAAGAGCCTCTCGGCGAACAGGCGGCCGGGCCCCTTATGCTCCGAGGAGTCGGCCGCGCAGGCCGGGGCCGAGAGCCAGCCGCGCCGTTTTTCGAGAAAAATTCCCGCCCTCTGCAGATGCCGCATGACCAGACGGGCCACGTGATCCTTGCCTGAGGCGTCGGTGCCGAGGATCAGGACCAGGCGGCAGTCGTTTGCGAGGCTGGCGCGTGTCCGGGGTTCGGCCGCGGATTCTTGGAGCTTCCGGGCGTTCATGACCCGGCTTTCCCTTCCGCGGGTTGGAGGCGGGCCAGCAGCGGGGCGGCGCCGAAGGCGCAGAAAACGGTGACGGGCACCGCCATGACGGCCATGGCGATGGTCCGGGGGTCCGTGCCGGCAATGGCCAGCAGCGGGGCGATGGCGGCGCCGATGTTGCGGGTGGAGACGCCCAGGGCGAGGACGCTCTTCTGGGAATGCGGCAGTCCGGAGGCAGAGAGGTAGCTGGCGGCCGTGACCGAGGAGTAGAACAGGAACTGGGTGGCGATGGCCCATGTGCCGACCATGGCCGCGAGATCCGCCCGGTAGATCCACAGGACGAGCCCGAGCATGAAGACTATGGAGACGAGGGTGGCCTTGCGGCAGACGGGGTGGATTTTTTCCGCCAGAGTCCGGTTGGCGAGCCGCAGGGCGGCCCCGAGGATCATCGGGGCCAGGATGAGGAAGATGAGCGGCCTGGCGATGAGCCAGGCGTCGGCGGCCAGGCCGCTGACCAGCCACGGGGTGACGAGGGGCATGTAGATCACGGTGCAGACGGACGTCAGCAGAGTGAAGGCGGCCATGTATGCCAGGTCCCCCTTCGCCTTCTGCGCAGCCATCGGGAAGAACGGCGCGCAGGGCGCCATGCTCAGGAAGAGCATCCCGTCGGCGTAGGCCTGGGGCAGCGGCATGACCTTGGTCAGGGCCCAGGCCAGGGCAGGGCAGAGCGCATAGCCCCAGACGACGCTCAGGGCCATGAAGCGCACGTTGCGCAAGGCCCGCAAGGCGGCCCCGACATCGAGCTTGAGGCCCACCTCGAGCAGGCTGCCGATCAGGAAAACCGCCAGCGTCAAGCTCAGCGCTTTGGGGAGCAGGGCGTCCACCCTATCCTCCCAGTTCTGCGGCGCGCTCGGCGAACAGCTTCCGGTGCAGCTCCATGTGATCGAAGTAGTCGCGGATCAGGGCTTCCAGGGTGACGTCCCCGTCCTCCTTCCGCCAGACATGGTTCAGGGCGGCCGGGTTCACCCCTTCGATGAGGTGCAGCAGAAGCAGGTTGTAGCTTTTCCACAGGGCCAGAACATCGGCGTAGCCGAAGGTGCCGATGCCGGTCACGGTCCGCCACTGCTCGGCGTCGTACTTGGGGAAGACGAGGACGGGTTCGAGCTGCAGGCGCACGAAGCGCTGGTGGTTGTTGGACGCGGAGTCCACGAGATGGGCGACCATCTCCTTGAGGGTCCATTTGTCCGGGGCCAGGCGGATGTCCGCCAGATGCGCGCTGTCCTGCATGAGGGCTTCGAAGGTGTCGATCCGGGCTCTGAATGTGGCGGTGTCCATGCGTGCTCCTTGTTTCGTGCAAGGACGAATAGCGCGGGAGGCGGGGCCGGTTCAAGGGGAAATGGTCGGCCTTTCCGGCCCCTTCATGCAGCGGCATGTTTGTGCACATGTGCAGCGGCTCGTGTCTGTGATCGTAGCGATGTGTCGAATTTTGCACATTGCTGGGGCCATCATTCCGGAATGACAAGGTTTTTGTTTGGCATGTTCCATGCTTGCGCAATTTCGGATCAAATCAATCCGATTTTTCGAGGTATACTGATGAAAACAGCTTCTGCCGTGATTGTCGCTCTTCTGCTGTCGTTGGCCGCTACCCACTCCTTTGCCCTTATGGGCTTTTTTTCCGGTCCCAAGACCGTGGAGGCCCAGGGGGGCGAGATCAGGATCCCCGTATCCGAGGTGTCCGACGGCAAGGCCCATCACTTCAGTTTTTCGGGCGAAGGCGCTGAGCTGAAGTTCTTCCTGCTCCAGAGCGGCGACCGGCTGCGGGCGGCCTTCGACGCCTGCGACGTCTGCTACCACGCCAAGAAGGGGTACTCCCAGGACAAGGAGTTCATGATCTGCAACAACTGCGGCATGCGCTTCCACTCCTCGCGCATCGGCGACGTCAAGGGCGGCTGCAATCCGGCGCCCCTGACGCACCGGGTCGAGGGCGGCAGCGTGGTCATCGCCGTGGCCGACCTGGCAGAGGGGACGGGGTTCTTCAAGTGAACATCCTGACCATCCCCCTGCGGACCATGCGCAAGAAGTGGCTCAAGACGTCGCTTCTGTTCACGGTCTTCACACTGAGCGTGGTGGCGATCGTCTCCCTCAACTACGTCTCGCGGGAAGTGGGCCATTCCCTCGAAAAGAAGTTGACGGCCTTCGGCGCCAACATCCTGGTCACGCCCAGGAGCGAGAAGCTGACCGTGAGCTACGGCGGGTTCTCCCTCGGCGACATGCTCATGGGCATGACGGACCTGCGCGAGGCCGACGTGGAGGAGCGCATCCTGTCCATCGGCTACCGCGACCGCATCAGCGTCGTGGCGCCCAAGCTCGTGTCCATGGCCAGGATCGGCGACGTGGCCGTGGGCGTGGTCGGGGTGCGCTTCGAGCGCGAGAAGGTTCTCAAGGGCTACTGGTCCATGCAGGGCGATTTTCCGTCCGTGGAGAACGGCGTTCTGGCCGGCTCCAAGGCTGCGGCCCGGCTCGGCCTGAAGGTCGGGGACGGGTTCGAACTGGCCGGGCGGCCGGCGGTGGTCTCCGGCATCCTCGACCCCACGGGCAGCGACGACGACTCCGTCATCTTCGCGGATCTGGGTTTCGCCCAGGCGGCCTTCGGGCAGGAGGGCAAGGTCAGCTTCGTGGAGGTGGCCGCCCTGTGCGCGGGCTGCCCCATCGAGGACATCGTGCGCCAGCTGGAGGAAAAGCTCCCCGACACGGAGATCCAGGCCATGCAGTCCATCGTCAAGCAGCGCATGTACTCGGTTCATTTCGTCGAGCACCTGATTCTGACCGTCAGCCTGGTCATCCTCTTCATCGCCTGCTGCATGGTCGGCGCGACCATGCTCTCCTCGGTCAACGAGCGGATCCGCGAGATCGGGCTGCTGCGCTCACTGGGCTTTTCACGCTCCGGGATCTTCGGCGTGTTCTGCTTCGAGGCGGCGCTCATCGGCCTGGCGGCAGGGGTCGTCGGGTATTTCGGCGGCTTCTTCCTGAGCGTCGAGGTCCTGGACCTCCTGGGAATGGCCCAGGAAGCCGAGGCGGCCATGCACGCCGGGCACCTTCTGCTGACCTGTGCCCTCATCGTCGGAGTCTCCGTCCTGGCCGCCTTCTTCCCGTCGTGGAAGGCCGCCTCCATCGAGCCGTCCACGGCGCTCATATCCCTGTGAGGCACGCAATGCTTGAAGCCAAAGACATCACCAAGACCTTCACCTCCGAAGGGGTCGCCGCCCCGGCCCTGCGCGGCGTCAGTCTGACCGTCGGGGCAGGGGAGTTCGTCAGCATCGTCGGACGCTCGGGCTCCGGCAAGACGACGTTTCTGAACGTCCTCTCCACCCTCCTGGCGCCGGACGGCGGCGAGGTCCTCTACGGCGGCGAGAACGTGACCGCCTTTTCGCCCGAGCGGCTGAACAGGCTGCGCAACCGCGATTTCGCCGTGGTCTTCCAGTTCCATTATCTGCTGCCGTACCTGACGGCCCGCGAGAACGTGCTGCTGCCCTTCATGACGGGCCTGGGACGGGTGGGGAACCGGGAGCGGGCCAGGGCCGAGGACTGCCTGGAGCGGGTGGGACTGGCCGGCAAGGGCGGCAAGCTGCCGGGGCACCTGTCCGGCGGCGAGCAGCAGCGCGTGGCCATCGCCCGCGCCCTGGTCAAGGACTCGAAGATCCTCTTCGCCGACGAGCCCACCGGCAACCTGGACAAGACCACCGGGGAGGCCGTCATCTCGCTGTTGGAAGGGCTGAAGGGTGACGGCCTGTCCATCGTCATGGTCACCCACGACGAATCCTATGCCAGCCGCGCCGACAGGGTGGTGCGCATGGCCGACGGGTTGGTGGTCGAAGGTGCGTGAAGCGTTCCGCCGCCAACACGTCACGGGTTTTTCAGCTTGGGGTCCGGCGGCTTCATGATTTTTGTAACAACTGTCGAAGAACCAAAAGTTTTTGGTTCGTGACCTGGTATTGGGTTCACCCCTCGGAAGGCCTTCGTGGCCGCGCCTTTTCCGGTCCTGGTGTTCTGTCTGCGACCTCCTGGTTTTTGTGCCAACCATAGTCAAATTCAAGTCAATCTCCATGCATGCCTTGAGATTTTGACCGAATTCGTCCACAAGGGTGTCAGACTGTGGTGGCCAATACCCCAAGGTGTCCCGGAAAAAATGAGTGACCGAATTCTTTTTGTGGCCAGCGAATCGGACCGTTCGGACGTTCATGTCCGATGGCGGGGCCGCGTCGTTACATTGTTGACGTTCATACTGCTTGTTCTCTCCCTGCAAGAGCCGCAAACTGCCATCGCATCCGCACCATCCTCGCCCGTCATCTCGGCCGCCGAGATAGATTACCCTCCTTTTTCCATTGTCGATAAATCGGGCCGCGCCGACGGTTTTTCCGTGGAACTTCTGCGTGCCGCCCTGGCCGCCATGGGGCGCGACGTCACCTTCCGGACGGGACCCTGGGCCGAGGTAAAGGGCCTGCTGGAAAGGGGCGAGGTGCAGGCCTTGCCCCTGGTCGGCCGCACGCCCGAGCGCGAAGAGTTCTTCGATTTCACGGTGCCCTACATGACCCTGCACGGGGCCATCGTGGTGCACTCCGGGACGGAGGATATCAATGACCTGGCCGATCTCCGGGGACATCGCGTGGCTGTCATGCAGGGCGACAACGCCGAGGAGTTCCTGCGTCGTGAAGACCGCGGCATACTGATCACGACCACCCCCACCTTTGAGCAAGCCCTGCACGAATTGTCCCAGGGGCGTCACGACGCCGTGGTCGTGCAACGCCTGGTGGCGCTGCGTCTCATCCCGCAAACCGGGCTTGAGAACCTGCGGATCGTCGACAAGCCCATCGAGGACTTTCGCCAGGACTTCTGCTTCGCCGTCAAAAAAGGCGACAGCCGCATGCTGGCCCTGCTGAACGAAGGGCTCGCCATCGTCATCGCCGACGGGACCTATCGCCGTCTTCACTCCCGGTGGTTCGCCGCCCTGGAGTTGCCGAAGGACCGCCGCATCGTCGTGGGCGGCGATCATCGCTATCCGCCGTTCGAATATCTGGATGAATACGGGAACCCGGCCGGTTTCAATGTCGAACTCACCCGGATGATCGCCAAGGAGATGGGGCTTGACGTCGAAATCCGTCTCGGGCCCTGGACCGGCGTGCTGCACGATCTGGAGCGGGGCGAAATCGACGCGGTTCAGGGCATGTTCTATTCTGCGGAGCGGGACCGAAAATTCGACTTCACCCAGCCGCACTCGGTGAACAATTACGTCGTCGTGGCGCGACGCGGGGAAATCGATCCACCGGTTTCACTCGACGATCTCAAGGACAAGAACGTCGCCGTCCAGAACGGAGACGTCAGCCACGAATATCTCCTGGAACAAGGCTTGGCGTCCCGGGTGTCCGCCGTGGAGACCCAGGAGGACATGCTGCGGGAACTGGCCGAGGGGAAGTACGACTGCGCCCTGGTCCCCCGCATCATCGCCCTGCACATCATCAAGGCGCGCGGCTGGACAAATCTGCAGCTGGGCCAGAATTCGTTTCTTTCGCTGGATTACTGCTATGCCGTGCCCAAAGGGCATGCGGCGCTTCTGGCGCAGTTCAGCGAGGGGCTGCGGGTTCTCAAGGATTCCGGCGAGTACCGTCGTCTGCACGAAAAATGGATGGGCGTTTACGAGGCGCCGACCCTGTCCTTTGTCACCATCCTGCGCAAACTCGCCATGGTCCTGGTGCCGCTTCTCCTCCTGCTGCTCGGTTTTTTCCTCTGGTCGTGGACGCTGCGCAGGCAGGTCAAAATGAGGACAGGGGAACTCCGCGAAAGCGAGGAGCGCTTCAAGGTCCTGCACAACGCTTCCTTCGGCGGCATCACCATTCACGACAAGGGCGTCATCCTGGACTGCAATCAGGGGCTCTCCGACATCACCGGCTACTCCACGGATGAACTGATCGGGATGGACGGCCTCATGCTGATATCCGAAAAATCGCGCGACCTGGTCATGAGCAAGATCCTGCCCGGGGACGAAAGTCCCTATGAGGCGACAGGAGTCCGCAAGAACGGGGAAGAATACCCAGTCCGCCTCGAAGCGCGCAACATTCCGTACAAGGGGAGAAATGTCCGGGTTACGGAGTTTCGGGACATCACGGATCAAAAACGGACTGAGGAAGCCCTGCTGCATGCAAAGACGCAGGCGGAGGCCGCCAACCAGGCGAAAAGCGAATTTCTGGCCAACATGAGCCACGAGATACGCACCCCCATCAACGGGCTCATGGGCATGCTCCAGCTCATGGAGACCACCCCTCTCGACGCCGAACAGGCCAGCTACATCCATATGGCCACGGAAGCCGGCAACCGCCTGACCAGACTCCTGTCGGACATCCTCGACCTCTCCAGGGTGGAGGCGGGCAAGATGGAGATTCGCAAGGCGCCCTTCAGGGTTCAGGACGTCATTGATTCCGTGTCCGGACTTTTCGCCGTCACGGCCAGAAAGAAGGGCGTGGCCCTGGAATGCACCCTTGCCCCGGGCATGCCCGAAGTCCTGGTCGGAGACGAAATGCGGGTGCGCCAGGTACTCTTCAATCTGGTGGGCAACGCCATCAAATTTACGGAGCGTGGCAGGGTCGCCTTGAACGTCGCGACGCTCTCCGCCAGGGCGGACGATGCCTGTGGCGTGCATTTTTGCGTCACGGATACGGGCATCGGCATCGCCGAGGACAGGCTGCGCGACATTTTCGAGCCGTTCCGGCAGGTCGAGAACTCCTTTACGCGCAATTACCAGGGTGCAGGGCTGGGCCTGTCCATCGTGCAAAGGCTGGTTGAACTCATGGGCGGAACCATCACCATTGAGAGCGCCCCCGGCAAAGGCACGAGCGTGCATGTGACCCTGCCCTTCGCAATTCATGGGGATGCTTCATCGGACGCAGCCGAAACTTCCCGCCCGGGGAGAGGTGACAGCCTGCGCGTCCTCCTCGTCGAGGACGACGCTTCCAACCGTCTCACCACCCGGAAGCTGCTGGAAAAGTCCGGCCACACGGTGCTGCCGGCCGAAAACGGCAGACAGGCGTTTGAACTGCTGGCCGCAAACGACATCGACTGCGTCCTCATGGACATCCAGATGCCCGTCATGAACGGAATCGAAGCGACCCGCCTCATCCGTGAATCAGCAGCTCTCGGCCCGAAGAAGGACGTCCCCATCGTCGCCCTGACGGCCTACGCCATGGACGGAGACAGGGAGAAGTTCCTGGCCGCCGGGATGGACGGATATGCGGCCAAGCCCGTGAAGATCGAGGGCCTCCTGCACGTGATGGGCGAGACGCTGGCCGGGTCGAAGAGAATTGCAGGCGCACAGCCAGGTGCAGTCGCTGATCGGCATGACCGGCAAGAAGAGGGGTGAGAGAGGGGGCAAAGATCCTGCCGCGTCCGGGTTCCGGCTGGCCGGGATACAAAAAAAGCCCCGGGCTTTCGCCAGGGGCTTGGAGTGTATTTCCCGGAACCTCCGGGGGGGCGGGATGAACCCGTTATGGTCGTTTGGCGTCCCCAAGGGGATTTGAACCCCTGTTATCGGCGTGAAAGGCCGGTGTCCTGGACCTAGCTAGACGATGGGGACGCGGTGGCTGGGCGACTTAGATTCGAACTAAGATTGACGGAGTCAGAGTCCGCTGTCCTGCCGTTGAACGATCGCCCAGCAAGGAAAAGCTTCCTTAGGGAAAGAGCCCGAAGCTGTCAAGATGCGATGTGTGTCGTCTACCAAGTTCCCCCGGCTGGCAGCCGCGGGTCGTACATGGTCCGCAGGACCAGGATGTCGGACTGGGAGAACCTGCCGTTCTTGTCCTCCTGGGCCTGCATGGAGTTGAGGACCGAGTCCGGGGTGGCCTTGGGGTGGGCCATGACCCCGAGTGCGTGCATGAATTCGTGGCGCACGATCCACAGCTTCTGTCCCCCCGAGGTCTGGAAGTCGAGGTGCAGAACGATGTCGGCCCGCCGGATGGCCCCGGTCGGCGAGGCGACCAGTCGCGTGAAGCCGCGGATGTACTGTCCGAGTTCCTGCCAGCCGGCCGCGCCTTCGGCGCTGCTGGTCACGACGGCCTGCCATTCCTCGGACGAGTCCGTCAGGTAGATGCGGACGTTGGCCTGGTTTCGCGACGACACCTCCCGGAACGCGAGCCTCGGAAGAATGCCGCGCAGTTCGCTCACGACCGTGTCGACATAATATGTGCCCTCCAGCCTGTCCTCCCCTCCGATCCAGTATTCGACAGGATTCTCGAAGCGCGTGATGACTCCGCTTGGGATATAGTCGCGCAGGATCGCTTCGTCGGCCAGGGACGGGGCCGGGATGAGCAGCAGCGTCAGGATCGTGACGAAAAGGGTAGCGCGCATCATTCCTCCGGGGTGACGAGGTCAGGCCTGAAATGACGGACATAGGCGCGGTAGCAGGCCGTGACGGGCGAGGACGGGTCCATGCATGGTAGCAGGTTGCCGATGGGCTCCGGCCGCGCAGCCTTGGGCGCCGGCGGGGCGGGCGGCAGCAGGGACTCGTCCAGTGCCGGGCGGCCGGCCATGAGTTCGATGGTCACCTTCTGGAAGTAGGCCGTGCCGAGGAAGGCGTTGGCCTTCTCCAGGATGCTCCCGGCAAAGAAGGAGAACTCCTGCATGACCATGGAGTTGGTCGCGCCGAGGATCATGGTCTCCTTGCGGTGCCCCAGGGGGCGGATCATTCCCGCGATCTCGGGCCCCAGGATTTCGGGCCAGTGCCGCCACAGGCGGGCGATGGCCAGTTCCAGGGCCGCCTCGGGCGTGCCCAGGACCCGGTCCAGGGCCTCCGAGGCCGAGCAGGTTCTTTTCTGTCGTTCGCGCATCCTTTCTGCCTATCCATCTTGATACCCCCAGGCAAGGCCGGTTCTTGACCTTTGCCCCGATGGCATGTAGGCGATGCTATATCAAAATATCTTGATGTAGATACTTAGTGAAAACACGCAGCAGCACACCACCGGACACCATGAAACTCCTGACCCAGACCAAGGCCCTGGCCGACGAGACGAGGCTTCGCCTCTTGGGCGTCCTGGCCCGTCACGAGCTCAATGTGGGAGAGATCGTGCAGGTCATGGACATGGGGCAGTCGCGCATCTCCCGGCACCTGAAGATCCTCATGGACGCGGGGTTGGTGGGGTGTCAGCGGCACGGCCTGTGGGCCTTCTACAGCGCAAGCGCCTCCAACGGCTCGCGGGCGCTGCTGACGGCCGTGCTGGAGGGCCTGGCCGGTCTGCCGGAGCACAAGGCCGACCTCGACGCGGCCGCGCAGGTCCTGAGCGAGCGCCGCCGCTCCACGACCCGTTTCTTCGACGGCGTGGCCTCTGACTGGAAGCGCCTGAGCCGCGAGATGCTCGGCGACTTCGAGCTGGGCCAGGCCATTCTGGGCAGTCTCGAATCCTCGGGCCGCCAGCTGGGCACGGTGGTGGACCTGGGCTGCGGTCCCGGTCTCCTGCTCGGGCATCTGGCCGGGGCCGCCGACTGCGTCATCGGCGTGGACAACTCGGCGCGCATGCTCGACGCCGCGGCCAAGCTCCTGCCCGAGGGGCCGGAGGTCAGCCTGCGCATCGGCGACCTGGAGCACCTGCCCCTGCGCGACGGCGAGGCCGACGCGGCCGTCATGTCCCTGGTCCTGCACCATCTTGCCTCGCCCCAGGCCGGGGTGGCCGAGATGGGCAGGGTGGTGCGGCCCGGAGGCCGCGCCGTGCTGGCCGATTTCCTGCTCCACGACAACGAGGCCCTGCGCACCGGCTACGGCGACCGCTGGCTGGGCTTCGCGCCCGATGACCTGCGCTCCTGGCTGGAGCGGGCCGGCTTCCAGGAGCTGTCCTGCGAGCGCCACCCCGTGAACCTGGGCCTGACGCTCATGGTCATCACGGCCCGGCGCGAGGAATTTTCCGTATAATACCGTTTGTCACGAAAGAAAGGAGACAACATGACGTTACCCATCGATCCCGCTCTGGAATACAAGGTCGCCGACATGGGCCTGGCCGAGTGGGGCAGCAAGGAAATGCAGCTGTCCGAGCGCGAGATGCCCGGACTCATGGCGCTGATCGACAAGTACGGCGATGCCAAGCCCCTTAAAGGCCTGCGCGTGACCGGCAGCCTGCACATGACCATCCAGACGGCCATGCTCATCAAGACCCTCAATGCCCTGGGCGCCGACGTGCGCTGGGCGTCCTGCAACATCTTCTCGACCCAGGACCACGCCGCGGCCGCCGTGGTGGCCGAGGGCCTGGCCAAGGTCTTCGCCTGGAAGGGCGAGAGCCTGGAAGAGTACTGGTGGTGCACGGAGATGGCCCTGACCTGGCCCGACGGCACCGGCCCCGACCTCATCGTCGACGACGGCGGCGACGCGACGCTCCTGGTGCACGAGGGCGTGAAGGTCGAGAAGGACCCGTCCCTGCTGTCCCGCGAGACGGACAACAAGGAGTTCCGCTGCGTGCTTGACCGCCTCATCGTCAGCGCCAAGACCGACCCGCAGAAGTGGACGAAGATCGCCGCCCGCATCCGCGGCGTGTCAGAGGAGACGACCACCGGCGTGCACCGCCTCTACCAGATGGCCAAGAGCGGCGAACTGCTTTTCCCGGCCTTCAACGTCAACGACTCCGTGACCAAGTCCAAGTTCGACAACCTCTACGGCTGTCGCGAGTCCTTGGCCGACGGCATCAAGCGCGCCACGGACATCATGGTAGCGGGCAAGGTCGTCCTGGTCTGCGGCTACGGCGACGTGGGCAAGGGATGCGCCCAGTCCATGCGCGGCTTCGGCGCCCGAGTGCTGGTGACCGAGATCGACCCCATCTGCGCCCTGCAGGCGGCCATGGAAGGCTACGAGGTCACGACCATGGCCAGGGGCTGCCAGGAGGCCGACATCTTCGTCACGGCCACGGGCAACTACCACGTCATCCGCGGTGAGCACATGCTGGCCATGAAGGACGAGGCCATCATCTGCAACATCGGCCACTTCGACAACGAGATCGACATGGGCTTCCTGGAGAATACGCCAGGATGCACAAAGATCACCATCAAGCCCCAGGTCGACAAGTGGGTCCTGCCCTCGGGCAAGAGCCTCATCGTCCTTGCCGAGGGGCGCCTGGTGAACCTCGGCTGCGCCACGGGCCACCCGAGCTTCGTCATGTCCAACTCCTTCACCAACCAGGTCCTGGCCCAGCTCGACCTGGCCAAAAACACGTACCCCCCGCAGGTCATGACCCTGCCCAAGGTCCTGGACGAGGAGGTGGCGCGCCTGCACCTCGCCCGCCTGGGCGTGGAACTCGAAACCCTGTCCAGCGAGCAGGCCGATTACATCGGCGTGTCCGTGAACGGCCCCTACAAGCCCGACCATTACCGTTACTAATCAACTCCACATGACAAGGAGATTCCCATGATTCTCAATGCCGACCACTATCTGTTCACTTCCGAATCCGTGACCGAAGGCCACCCGGACAAGATCGCCGACCAGATCTCCGACGCCGTCCTCGACTGCCTCCTGGCCCAGGACCCGCGCTCCCGCGTGGCCTGCGAGACCCTCGTCACCACCGGCATGGCCATCATCGCCGGCGAGATCACCACCGAGGCCTACGCCGACCTGCCCGAAATCGTGCGCTCCACGGTGCGCGAGATCGGTTATGTCAGCTCCGACATGGGCTTCGACGCCAACACCTGCGCCGTGCTGTCGTCCATCGACAAGCAGTCCCCGGACATCGCCATGGGCGTTGACCGCGCCAAGCCCGAGGACCAGGGCGCCGGCGACCAGGGCATGATGTTCGGCTACGCCACGGACGAGACCAAAACCCTCATGCCCGCGCCCATCTATTACGCCCACGGGCTGAGCCGCAAGCTGGCCGAAGTGCGCAAGAGCGGAGCGCTCAATTTCCTGCGCCCCGACGGTAAGACCCAGGTTTCGGTGGAATACCGCAAGGGCAAGCCCGTGCGTATCGACAACGTGGTCGTGTCCTCCCAGCACACCCCGGAAGTGACCTATGAAGAGATCGTCGAGGGCATCAAGCGCGAGGTCATCTACAAGGTCATGCCTGCGGACATGATGGACGAGAACACCCGCATCTACATCAACACCACTGGCCGCTTCGTGGCCGGCGGCCCCCTGGCCGACTGCGGCCTGACGGGCCGCAAGATCATCAACGACACCTACGGCGGCATGGGCAACCACGGCGGCGGCGCCTTCTCGGGCAAGGACCCGTCCAAGGTCGACCGCTCCGGCGCCTACATGGCCCGCTACGTGGCCAAGAACATCGTGGCCGCCGGCCTGGCCGGGACCTGCGAAGTGCAGATCGCCTACGCCATCGGCGTGGCCGAGCCGGTCTCGGTGCTCGTCACCACGGGCGGCACGGGCGTGGTGCCCGACGAGGTGCTGACCAAGGCCGTGCGCGAGGTCTTCGACCTGCGCCCCTACTTCATCATCAAGCGCCTGAACCTCATCCAGCCCATCTACAAGAAGAGCGCCTGCTACGGCCACTTCGGCCGGGAGGACTTCATCTTCCCGTGGGAAGTGACCGATGCCATCGATGACCTGAAGACGGCCGCCAAGGTCTAGGCCGGGTTTGCGGACGAAGGCGGGGCGGGAGAGATTCCGCCCCGCTTTTTTTTCGGGCACTTGACCGAGGGCCGCGTCAGGGAACATGACAGGCCATGGCCATCCCCAAACACGATACGCCCACCGACGCCATTCTGGAGAGCATCTCCGACGGCGTCTTCACCGTGGACCTCGACTGGCGCATCACCTCCTTCAACCGCGCCGCCGAGGAGATCACCGGCGTGCCGCGCGCCGAGGCCCTGGGGCGCCTGTGCTCCGAGGTCTTCCGCTCCAGCCTGTGCGGAGCGCAGTGCCCCCTGCAGGCCACACTGGCGAGCGGGCGCCCGCACATCGGCACCTGCGGGTACATCATCACGGCCCAGGGCGAGCGCGTGCCCATCAGCGTGTCCACTGCGGTCTTCCGCAACGAGTCCGGGCGGGTCATGGGCGGCGCCGAGACCTTCCGCGACCTGTCCGAGGTCGACGCCCTGAAGCGCGAACTCGAAGGGCGCTGCCACGTGGGTGAGCTCTTCAGCCGCAGCCCGCGCATGCATCGTCTGTTCGAGGTCCTGCCGGCCCTGGCGGCCAGCCCCAGCACGGTCCTCATCACCGGCGAGACGGGCACGGGCAAGGAACTTTTCGCCCGCACCATCCATTCCCTGAGCGCCCACAGCGAGGGGCCCTTCGTGGCCGTGAACTGCGCGGCCCTGCCCGACGCGCTGCTCGAATCCGAACTCTTCGGGGCCAAGGCCGGAGCCTACACCGGCGCCGTGCGCGACCGCCTCGGCCGCTTCGCCCAGGCCCGCGGCGGGACCATCTTCCTGGACGAGATCGGCGAAATAAGCCCTGCCCTGCAGGTGCGCCTCCTGCGCGTGCTGCAGGAGAGGACCTTCGAGCCCCTGGGCTCCTCGCGCACCGAGTCCACCGACGCCCGCGTCGTCGTGGCCACCAACCGCAGCCTGCCGGACCTCATCCGCGCGGGGGCCTTCCGCGAGGACCTCTACTACCGCATCAACGTCATCCGCCTGGAACTCCCTCCCCTGCGCGAGCGCAAGGACGACATCGGCCTGCTGGCCGAGCAGTTCATCCGCCGCTTCAACCGCCTCCAGAACCGCTGCGTCCCCGGCATGAGCCCCGAGGCCCTGTCGCTGCTTCTGGCCCACGACTGGCCGGGCAACATCCGCGAACTCGAGAACTGCATCGAGCGCGCCTTCGTGCTCTGCGGCGACGGTCGCATCGACATCATCCATCTGCCCGAGGAGCTGACGGCCACGGTGCCCCATTTGGGCGGGCATCAGTCCGTGCACGACCTCCTGGACCGGCAGGCCATCCGGACCGCCCTGGAGAGGGTCGGCTTCAACCGCCTGGCCGCGGCGCGGGATCTGGGCATCCACAAGACCACGCTCTTTCGGCGCATGAAGCGCCTGGGCATGGAACTGCCCGTACGCGACGGCCGCTCCACCCCCCGACGGTAGCCGCGCGCAACCCTGGCGCGTCTTGTGGTGCGCCGTTGCAACCCCGCTCCTGTCCCGTCCGCCCGCACCCCCCGGCCCGCCCTGTCCGTCCGCCCGGCCTCTTCCGGCACGCTCCATGCTCTGCCCCGGCGCAGAGAGGAACCCCATGACCCGCATCGCAGTCCATCATTGGCAGCATCGCATCGCCCCGGTCTTCGACATCGGAGGCGAGATCCTCGTTCTCGGGGACGGCGCCGGGGCGCACGAGGAGCATCTGCTGCAGTGCTCCGAGCCGCTGCACAGGGCCGAGGAACTCTGCGTGCTGAACGTCGGCACCCTCATCTGCGGGGCCATCTCCCGGACCATGTCCGAGGCCCTGGCGGCCCGGGGCATCGCCGTGGTGGGCTTCGTGGCCGGCGACCTGGAGCGGGTCGTGGCCGCATGGGAGCATGGGCGGCTCGACGAGACCTTCGCCATGCCCGGATGCCGCGGCGCGGGGCGCGGCCGGGGAGCGGGGGAGAGCCGTGCGGCCGGCTTCGGGCCTCGACATGTGGGAAGTCCGGTCCTCGTCGTCTCCGAAGACGCTTCCGATGCCTGCCCCGGCGGTCAGCGCCGGCATGCACGCAGGGGCGGCCGGGGGCAGGGCGGCAGCGGTGTGCCCGGAACGTGACGGGAGTGGGACCGGCTTGATATCGAAATGGACGCCTCCCGGCGCGCAGCGCGCGGCTCGCGGCCGGGAGGATATGTGGATGATCACCAACAGCCTTTTCGGAGATACTTGATGGACAACACGGAGAAGAGCGCCGCATCCGGTGCGGCCCGTTCCAAGGCGTCGACGTGCGATTCGTGCACGGATTCCTCGTGCTCGGCGGCCAGGCGGCAGTTGAACGAGACGGATCAGGATTTTCAGGAGCGCAGGGCCCTGCAGGCCCGCCTGTGCCGCATCGAGCACAGGATCATGGTCATGTCCGGCAAGGGCGGGGTGGGCAAGAGCACCGTGGCCGTGAACCTGGCCATGGGCCTCATGCTGGCCGGCAGGAAGGTCGGCCTGCTGGACGTGGACATCCACGGTCCCAGCGTCCCGACCATGCTCGGTCTGGAGGGCGCGACCATCGACCAGGGGCCCGAGGGCCTGGTTCCCGTGGAACTCGGGCACCTCAAGGTCATGTCCATGGGCTTCCTGCTGCGCGACCCCGACGACGCCGTGATCTGGCGCGGCCCTGTCAAGGGCGGGGTCATCAAGCAGTTCCTGAAGGACGTGGCCTGGGGCGACCTCGACTACCTGATCATCGACGCGCCTCCCGGCACGGGCGACGAGCCCCTGTCCGTGTGCCAGCTCATCAACCCCATCGACGGCGCCGTGGTCGTGACCACGCCGCAGCGGGTCGCGGCCATGGACGTGCGCAAGTCCATCACCTTCTGCGCCCAGGTCGGCATGAAGGTCCTGGGCGTGGTCGAGAACATGAGCGGCTTCGTCTGCCCCAAGTGCGGCGAGGTCACGCACATCCTGCGCTCGGGCGGCGGGAAGCGGATGGCCGACGACATGGGCGTGCCCTTCCTGGGCTCCATCCCCATCGACCCGTCCGTGGCCGAGGCCGGGGATCTGGGGCAGGCCTTCGTCCTGCACCACGCGTCGAGCCCCACGGCGGAGCTCATGCGTTCCGTGGTCGCCCCGCTGTTGAACCTGCCCGCCCCGGCGCCGCAGGCTTGAGAGGGGAGGCGCCATGACACGGGCTGAACTTACGGTGCTCGTCGACAACCGGGCCGGTTTCGGGTGCGTGGAGGAGCACGGCTACGCCCTGTGGATCGACGCCGGAGACAGGCGCATTCTGCTGGACACCGGCCAGGGCCCTGCCCTGGCCGAAAACGCGCGCGCCCTGGGCGTCGATCTGGGCCGCACGGACATCCTGGCCCTGAGCCACGGTCATTACGACCACACCGGCGCGGTGCCCCTCGTCCTGTCCTCGGCGCCGCACGCCAGGCTGTACTGCCACTCCGGGGTGACCGAGCCGCGCTACAGCATCCGGGACGGTGAGGCCCGCGACATCCGCATGCCCGTGGCGGCCATGCGCGCCCTGAACGCTCTGTCCGTGGACCGCCTGCGCTGGAGCGGCGAATCCGTGCCGCTTGGCGGGGGCATGGGGCTCAGCGGCTTCATCCCGCGGCGCACGGACTTCGAGGACACGGGCGGTCCGTTCTTCTTCGACCCCTTTGGCCACCGCCCCGACCCCATAAACGACGACCAGTCCCTGTGGATCGCCACGGACAAGGGCCTCGTGGTCTGTACGGGCTGCTGCCACGCGGGGCTGGTCAACACCCTCATGCACCTGCGCGAGGTCACGGGCGAGGGGCGCATCCGGGCCGTCATCGGCGGTCTGCACCTCGGCGCGGCCACCCCGGAGCGCCTGGAGAAGACGGCCCGCGCCCTGCGGGACATGCGCGTGGGGCTTCTCGTGCCCTGCCACTGCACGGGCGAGGCCGCCGCGGCCTGGCTGGCGGACCACCTGGACTGCGAGGTGCACACGGGGTATTCGGGTTTCCGCCTGGACACGGCCGACCTCTGAGAGGGCGGCCGTCCGGCCCCATTCACAAGGAGGAACGCATGACCTACCGCATCCACCCCATCGTCATGGGCACAAAGGTCTTCGACAAGGGCATGATGACGTATCAGCACGACTACGGCACGCCCTACACCATACCCATCTACTGCTGGTACCTGGAGGGCGGGGACAAAAAGATCCTCGTGGACACGGGCGAGATGCGCCCCGTGGTCTCCGAGGAACGGGAGAAGGCCATCGGCGGGAAGATTTACGGCTTCGAGGAAGGGCTGGCGAAGTACGGCCTTGTCCCGGAGGACATCGACATCATCCTGCACACCCACCTGCACAACGACCACTGCGAGAACGACGCCAAGTGCGTCAACGCGAAGATCTACGTCCACGAGAAGGAACTGGAGCGCATCCACGACCCGCACCCGCTGGATTTCCGCTACCTGGAGGACTACATCGAGGAAGTGGAGGAGAACGGCCAGGTCGTGGCCCTGACGGGCGACACGGAGATCGCGCCCGGCATCACCATGATCCACACCCCGGCCCACACCGAGGGCGGCATGTCCGTGCGCGTGGAGACGGACAAGGGGAGCGTCCTGATCTGCGGCTTCTGCACCATCCTGGAGAACCTCCACCCGCCCAAGTCCGTGACCGCCATGGAGATGGAGGTCATCCCGCCCGGCACCAACGTGAATCCCTACCTGGCCTACGAGACCCTGGTCCGGGCCAAGACCCTGGCCGACCACGTCCTGCCCCTGCACGAGCCCAAGTGGGCGTCCATGGAGACGGTGCCGGAATAATGCTCGTCATCAAGTGCGCCGCCTGCCGCAGGAAGCTGTGGCGCTATCGCAAGCTGGGGCCGGGCGAGGTGCTGAGGTGCCATCGCGAGAGGATCGAAAAGGTCTGGTTCCTGGAGGAGCGCGACGGCAAGGTCTGGTGCGAGTGCGGCAAGGCCGTGGGCATCGACAAGGGGACGTTCATCAAGATGAACAGGAACGCGTTCACGTATTCGGGGACCAAGATCGACATTTAGAGGGATGGGGGCAGGGCGGCCGCGGGCCGGGACGTTTCGGGCCGGGGCCGCCGAAACTCCTTCTCCGGCCTCGTAATGCTTCCCCGCTGCGTGCGGGGACTTCGGTTTTCGCTTCGGGTGGCGGAGTAGCGAAGAGCATCGTTGTGCGCTTCGAGCGTGAGGGCAGCGGGGAAGCAAACGATGCCTGGATCAGTCGGACAGTCGCCGGCCCCGGCCCGAAACACCCCGACCCGCTCCGGGTTGCGCTTCGGGAGGGTGAGTTGTGTAGCCGTTATGTCGTCAGTCGGAAGAGAATGTCCTGTTCCGGAGAACGGGGTTCAGATGCCTGAAATGATGAAATCCAGAGCGGCGATGATGTCTGATCGATAGCGGCCGAGATCGCAGATTTTCTTGCCGAGGGCTTTTCTGTCCACGGCGGCCAGTTGCTGCGTGAGCGCGACGTATGGTTCGCCGTTTATTTCCAGCACGGGGCAAAGCCTGGAGATGGCGGCCTTGCCGGCCAGGCGGATCGGAGACATGGGGATGACGACGGTTGTGCGCAGGTCGTCCAGAAGGTCGGACTGGATATCCAGCAGGTATGGGTAGGTCGTGCGGGTGGAGCTGTTCGGATTTGCGTAAACCGTGAACTGCGCCATCTAAAAACTCCGCATGCCGTCACAGGCCACGCCGGCTTCTTCGACCAGCCGGTTGTACGCCTCGATGGCCGCCTTGTTTTCCTCTGTCCACAATTCACGCCGACGGGCCGCGACGATATCGGCCAGGGCCGCTTCAAGGGTCGCGGAAACATTGATTTTCAATGCCTTGGCCTTGGCCAGCAGATCGCTGTTGATGCTGACGTTGGTTGGTTTCTTTGGGGCCTGCGTGTCATAGGCGAGATTCATGCGCATGTCTCCTGTGTGCAGTATGTGGATAATATATGCGCATATAGATTGGGGGGCAAGGAGCGGGGGAGAAATATTCCAGGGCGGGTTCAGTTGCTTGAATGCCTGCCGCAGCGTCATTCCCGCGAAGGCGGGAATCCATGCCTTTCAACATCTTGAAAATACATTAAAATTGCGTGAGCGTGCCAAGGGCTGTCCCCGTGCGGCCGCGGGCCGGGGCGTTCCGGGCCGGGGCCGCCGAAACTTCTTCTCCGGCCTCGTAATGTTTCCCCGCTGCGTGCGGGGACTTCGGTTTGCGCTTCGGGCGGCGGAGTAGCGAAGTGCATCGTTGTGCGCTTTGAGTGTGCGGGCAGCGGGGAAGCAAACGATGCCTGGATCAGTCGGACAGTCGGCGACCCCGGCCCGAAACGCCCCGACCCGCTTTGGCTTGCGCTTCGGGCGGACGAGATGTTCAGTCATTGCGCCGTGGTCGGAATGGATGACAAGATAGCACGAAAACATGCACGGGGTGCAGGGGGCGGGCCCCCTGCCCGCCGGAGGCATTCCCAATCTCCCCTTTCTCAATCACCGCCAGGCGCCGGCGTGAACCGGATGCGCACGATGCGGCGGCGTTCCACCCTTTCCACCTTGAATACGCCTTCCTTGAGGGGCACCTCGTCGCCGGGTTCCAGGACGCGGCCGGCCTGGGCCAGGAGGAAGCCGGCCACGGTGGTGTAGGCTTCGTCCTCGGGCAGGCGGAGCTTCAGCTTGCGGTTGGCGTCGCGCACGGCGAGCATGCCGTCGAGGATGAAGGCCGCGCCGTCGCGCACGATCTGGGAGCGGACCTCCTCGTCGTACTCGTCGTTGATCTCGCCGACGATCTCCTCCAGCACGTCCTCCAGGGTGACGAGGCCTTCGAGCCCGCCGTATTCGTCCATGACGAAGACGAGGTGGGTGCGCGTGGCCTGCATCTGGCGCAGCAGGCTGCCGAGGCGCTTGCCCGACGGGACGAAGGTGGGCGGGTGGAGCAGGGCGGTCATGGAGAAGACCAGGCCTGGCTCGCGGGCCATGAAGGGTTCCATGTCCTGGCGGTAGAGGACGCCGACCATGTCGTCGAGGTCCTGGCCGTAGACGGGCAGCCGGGAGTAGCCGTGGATGCGGAAGGCGGCCAGGGCTTCGTCCAGGGTGGAGTCCACGGGCAGGGCGGCGATCTCCGAGCGCGGGATCATGGCCTCGCAGGCCTCGGTGGTGTTGAAGTCGAAGGCGCGGCGGATGAGGCGGCGCTTCTCCTCCTCGACCTGGCCGTGGGCGTAGGTGGCGTCGATGAGCATGCGCAGCTCGTCCTCGGTGTAGACCGAGCCGTGGCCGGCGCTGGGCGTGAAGCCGAGCATGCGCACGGTGCGGGTTCCGGACCAGTCCAAAAGGCGGATGGGCCAGTGGAAGGCGCGGTAGAAGATCTCCATGGGCAGGGCGATGGCCAGGGCCGTTTTTTCGGCCATTTCCAGGGCGATGGTCTTGGGCGCCAGTTCGCCCAGGACGATGTGCATGAAGGTGATCAGGCTGAAGGCCACGGCGAAGGAGATGGAGTGCAGGACGGCCGGGGGCACCCGCCCTTCGAGCAGGGGGTTGAGCAGGTCCGCGACGGCGGGCTCGCCGATCCAGCCCAGACCAAGGGATGCCAGGGTGATGCCGAGCTGTGTGGCCGAGATGTAGGCGTTCAGGTTGTCGATGAGGCGCAGGAGCCGCACGGCCTTTTTGTTGCCTTCGGCGGCAAGGGTGGCGACGCGGGAGCGCCGCACGCCCACCAGGGCGAACTCCGAGGCCACGAAAAAGCCGTTGGCCAGCACCAGGGCGAACACGAGAGAGAGGTAGAGCAAAGAGCCGAGCATGAAATATCCTTGATGAACACTGGCAGTCTGCCGCGCGGGTGCGCGACGGTCCATCCCTAACAACGGTCCGCCGCCAGGGTAAAGAAGCAAATGGGCGTATCGCCGAAATATGCGCTATTCGTCGATGTCGATGAGGCCCAGGCGCGCGGCGTGCCGCACGAAGGCCATGGGGCTCTTGATGCCGAGCTTGGTCATGATGGCATAGCGGTGGTTGAGGACGGTCTTGCGGGAAACGAAGAGCTTGGCCGCGATGTCCTCGGGCGTGAGCCCCTCGGCCAGCAGGCGCATGACCTGCTGTTCGCGCAGGGACAGGGTGCCGTAGGAGGCGTCCACGGTCTTGGCCTTGCGGCCCGAGATGTCGCTCAGGCGCCGCAGGACAGTGGGCGAGAGGGAACCGTCGAGGTACTGGCCGCCGGCCAGGACGGTGTCGATGGCCTGCAGGATGCCCTCGCCCCCGGATTCCTTGGACATGTAGCCGCTTGCCCCGGCCTGGAAGGCGGCGGCGATGAAGTCGAGCTTGGCGTGCATGCTGACGATGAGCACGGGCATGTCCGGGCGGACGGCGCGCATCTCTCGGGTCAGTTCGATGCCGCTGCCGTCGGGCAGGGAGATGTCGACGACGGCCAGGTCCGGGGCGAACTCCTTGGCCATGCGCAGCCCCTCGGCGCTGGTCCCGGCCTCCCCGACGACGCTGAAGTCCGGCCTGGCGCTGAGGCGGGCCCGCAGGCCGTCGCGGTACAGAGGGTGGTCGTCGACGATGAGGATGCGCTTAAGGGTGCTCACGGGTGCTCCGGTTCAGCGGGGTTTCGATGCGGATCTGCAGGCCCTGGCCGGGTTTTGACTTGAAGCTGATGGTGCCGCCCAGGAGCCTGACCCGCTCGCGCATGCTCCACAGCCCCATGCGCCGGTTCCGGCCGGCCTGGGCCTGGCAGCTTTCGAGGTCCATGCCGCAGCCGTCGTCCTCGATGCGCACGATGAGGCTCGGATAGGCGCCCAGCATGCGGATGACGGCGCGGCTGGCCCGGGCGTGCTTGCGCACGTTGTTCAGGGCTTCCTGGATGAGGCGGTAGATGTTGATCTGGGTGTCGAAATCGAAGTCCACACCTGTCAGTCCGTCGGCAAAGACGTCGACGACGATGCCGTGCCGCAGGGAGAAGTCCTCGCAGTGGGCCAGGACGGTCTCGACCAGGCCGAGCTCCGTCAGGCCCGGCGGCAGCAGGCCGTAGGCCAGGTCGCGGATGCCGCGGATGGCTGCGGCCAGCCTGTCGGCGATGGCCGCGGTCTGCGCCCGGCAGGGGCCTTCGGCGGACAGGGAGCAGTGGATGCGCTCCAGGTCGGCCTTGGCCAGGGAGAGGTCCTGGGCCAGGTGGTCGTGGAGTTCGCGGGCGATGCGCTGGCGCTCGTTCTCCTGGGCCATGATGAGTTCCCGGGACAGGGCGCGCATGCGTTCCTCGGCCCGGCGCTGGGCCACGATGCGCCCGACCAGGTCGGACACGGCGTCGATGAGGTTGCGCTCCTCGCGCAGGAAGGGTCCTTCGTCGCTTGGGGGCCGCTCTTCGAGGTAGCAGACCTCGACCTCGCCGCAGCTCTCCCCGCCGATGACGACGGGGCTCGTCTGCCGCCACGGCGTGGGGCGGTAGTTGGCCGAGCTGTGCGTTTTCTCGCCCAGGCGGATGGCGGCGCAGGCGATGTCCGGGAATTGCCAGGATGCCGGGACGAGGCCGGCGATGCCCGTCAGCAGTTCGTCCAGGGGCTGGTCCGCGCGCTGGGCCATGCGGGTGATGCCGTAGAGGCAGTTGAGCTCCTTGATGCGCTCGAGCAACGCGCTCTCGGTCCTGCGGCGCTGGGCGACGAAGTCCTGCCAGGACTCGCGGGAGATGGGAAACTCTTCGGTGATGTCTGTCTGGAGGGTCATGCTTGGCTACTCCTGGCCGTCGGCCGCGTGTGGCCCTGTAGCACAGGATGGGGCGGTGGGCCAGGGGCGGGGCCGGCCCTCGGCCGGTCCGCCCCCGGGTGTCATCGTCAGGACAGGATCTTGCGGGCGATCTCGTCCTGGACGTCGGTGATGAAGCGGATGCCCGTCTCCTGGGCCGTTTCGCGGTTGCCGGAGACGATGTCGTCGCGGGAGATCTCCGTCACGGAGAACTTGCGCGCACCGGCCAGGAGCTGCTGCAGGCCCGCGCCGAGCTTGTCGGCCAGGGTCCAGGCGGCGATGGCGCCGTAGGGCACGGTCTTCATCTCGTCGGCGCCGATCTTGGCCTTGAGGCTCTCGTAGCCGGCGAAGATCTGTTCGGGCGTCTCGCCGATGTCCTTGACGGTCTTGGGCAGGCTGTCCCAGTTGCCCGAGATCTTTTCCTTGCGCTCGGGGTTCAGGGCGCCCTCGATGTTGGAGCCCAGGAAGCCGGGGATCATCAGGGTGCGGCCCATGCAGATCAGTTTGACGAAGGGGGCGCCCAGGGCCAGGGCCTTGAAGATGTGGTCCTCGCGGGCCAGGCCGCCGGCGAAGGACATGTCCACGACCTTCTGTCCCTTGGCGGCCAGGATGTTGCCGTATTCAACGGCCTTGGAGTGCAGCAGGATGGACGGCACGCCCCAGGTCTCCATCATGTTCCAGGGACTCATGCCCGTGCCGCCGCCGGAGCCGTCGATGGTCAGCAGGTCGAGGCCGGCCTCGGTGGCGTACTTGATGGCCATGGCCAGGGCTTCCATGCCGTAGGAGCCGGTCTTGAGCGAGATCTTGGTGAAGCCGAGCTTACGCAGGTAGGCCACGGTCTCCATGAAGTTCTGGTGCACGGCGTCGGCGGAGGGCAGGTCGGTGTAGCCCAGGCGGCTGTGGCGGGCGAAGCCCTTGATGCCGCCGGCCTTGAAGGCTTCCTGCACTTCGGGCAGCTCCGGGTCCGGGTCCACGAGGTAGCCGCGCTTCTTGAGGAACAGGGCGTAGTCCAGGCTCTTGACCTCGATCTCGCCGCCGATGTTCTTGGCGCCCTGGCCCCACTTGAGCTCGATGCAGACCTTGCTGCCGTACTTGCCGATGACGTATTCGGCCACGCCGTTGCGCGCGTCCTCGACGTTCAATTGCACGATCATGGTGCCGTAGCCGTCGGAGTAGCGGTTGTAGATTTCGATGCGGCGGTCCAGCTCGGGGGACTTCTCGATGCGGCCGTTCGCCATGCTCGATTCGCGGTCAACGCCGACAACGTTCTCGCCGATGACGATGGGGATGCCGACCAGGGCGCAGCCCGCGGCGAAGGAGTCCCAGTATTTGGCGGCGATGAAGGTCGAGCCCAGGGCGCCGGTCATGAGCGGCATGCGGACCTTGGTCTTTTCCTTGGCGCCGAAGGAGGTCTCCAGGGAGACGTTGGTGAAGAGGCAGTCGTCGGGGTTGGTGGTCCGGCCGGGAGCGACGCCGTTTGCGCCATAGCTGAAGCCCTGGATGCGCAGGGAGTTGTAGCTCACGCCCACGTGGCAGGTGTTGGCGCTGCCGGCGGTTACGGCACCGAAATCCCGGGGGTAGAGCATGTGCCGACCTTTGAGGCAGGACATCCAGGTTTCGCACTTGCCGGCGCAGTCAGAGCGGCAGAGCGTGCAGAGGCCGGATTCGGCCGGGTTGCCGCGGTTGGTGGTGCCGAGAACGTCATTGCTTTTGGGCCATTGGATCATTTTTTTCGTCTCCCGTGTGCAGATGTGGATAATGTTTCTTCGACCCAAAAATATGGACGTCACCACGAAGACCGTCCGGTCCTGCATAGTGACGCTGCGCAACGGCGCGTCCGGCAGGACGCGCGGCGGTAGGGTCAGGAGAAATTCAATAGATTATCTATGGTTGGAGCTGGTTTGTGTCGATAGGAACAGCCCCTTTTTCTTTGGGTTGTTTGACGAAGAGTGTTGGGAATTTTTCCCTGAATTTGGGAATTTTTCCCAAATTCAGGGGCTTGAAGTGGCGATTTGACGCCTGACGCATCTGCCGACGCGTGTCCGAGAGCATGTTGTGTCGGGTTGGCGGGGGGGAGGCTGGGAAGGGCGGGCCGGCTTTCACCGGGCCAAAAAAAACCCTCTCGGGAGAGGGTTTCGAGTGGAACTATTCCTGGCTCTTGGGCGCCTTCTTGCGCTTTTCCCAGAGTTTCATGCCCTGCATGGTCTTGCGGCGGTCGCGGGCCAGGGACTTGGCGACCAGTGAGGTGCCCTTCTTGTAGCCGTACTTTTCCCTGTACTCTTCAGGGGTCAGGCCGTGGGTCGCCAAGTGGCGCTTGGTCAGTACCTTGAAGGACTTGCCGCACTCGCAGCAGATGACGCTCTTTTCGCGGATGGCGTTCTTGGGGTCGACGGCGGGTTCGCCTTCAACCACGGGAGCAACGCCTTCGGCCACGCCGCGGATGTTCTGCGCCAGCGAGCGGATCATGGAGGTGATTTCGTCCTCGTTCATGTTGCGGACGGAAGCCTGGGCCTTTACGATTTCTATTGCCTGCTTGAGATAGTCTTCCATTTTTACTCCATACGTATATAGGGTCGTTATCGATGATGTAGCCAATCGATCAAAGTACCTTCATACATAGTAGGGATTCTGCGAAAGTCAAATGCTTTCTTTGTAATCTATTGAGTCTCTTTTTGCGGTCTTCCCGGTGGTCCCGGGACGCCCCGGGATGCGCGGGATCTGGGCAGGTGTTTTTCTGAAATTGCAAGTGCATTCCGGTGAATACAGGGGCGGGGAGAACTTGACGGATCTGTTTTTTTTGGTTCAGCTGAAGGTAGGAAAAATGAACATCTTGACGAAGGGAGGGTGTAATGCCGTCGTTTGATATTGTGAGCGAACTCGATCTGCAGGAAGTGGACAATGCGGTGAACAACGTGCGCAAGGAGGTGGAAACCCGGTACGACTTCCGCGGCGTGATCACGGAAATGGAGTTCAACCGGAAGACCAAGGTCATCTCCCTGGTCACTGGCGACGACATGAAGATCCGGGCCATCCGGGACATGCTCATCTCCCATTTCGTGCGGCGCAAGGTGGACCCCAAGTCCATGGAGTTCGGCGAGCCCGAGAAGACATCGCGGGGCCAGCTCAAGCAGGAGATCAAGCTGCACGACGGCATCGACAAGGACAACGCGCGCAAGCTCGTGAAGCTCATCAAGGACAGCAAGCTGAAGGTCCAGGCCGCCATCCAGGACGAGCAGGTGCGGATCACGGGCAAGCAGATCGACGACTTGCAGGCCGTCATCGCCTTGCTCAAGAACGCGAATTTCGAACTGCCCCTGCAGTACGTGAACATGAAGAAGTAGCGGAGTCAGTATGCACGATTTCCTGATGGGCATCTGGGGATGGCTCACGGCCAACCCCCTCGCCGGACTCGGCGTCGCCGCCGTGGTCGCGCTCATGCTCTGGAAGCAGCCCAAGCAGACCATGAAACTCGCCCTGGCCCTGCTGGTACTGGTGGCCCTGGGCTATCTCGTTTCGGGCATCATCGACTTCACCATGGGCAGCGCCGCGGTGAAGGAGAGCGGGATCCAGAAGAGCCAGTAGGTTTCGCTTCCGAAGGCGTTCGGGAAGAGGCATGGCCTCCTGACTTCGCGTCATCGCCGCGAAGGCGGGGATTCATGCCTTTTTTCTCTTTCGGCCCATGACTGAGAAAGGGGGGATGGCGCTCCCTACCGCGTCATGGGCAGGAGCATGCGCACGGTCGTGCCTGAGCCGGGCTGCGACGAGAACTCCAGCCGTCCGCCGTGCTCGTGCATGATGGCCGAGGAGATGGACAGGCCCAGGCCCGTGCCGCCCTGCTCGCGCTTGGTGGTGAAGAAGGGGTCCTGGATGTACTTGAGGTCCAGGGGGGCGATGCCGCAGCCGTTGTCGCGCACCTCCACCCCGGCCCAGGCCCGGTTCTCGCCGATATTCGACAGGACCTGCACCGTGATCTCGCCGCCCGCGGCGGGCACGGCCTCGCAGGCGTTGACCAGGAGGTTGATGAGGACCTGGATCAGGCGCTGGGGGTCGGCCTCCACCAGGGCCGGTTCCGGGGCCAGCCGCACCAGGTAGCCGGGGGCCGCGCTCTTGAGCTTGTGGCGCACGAAGGCCAGGGCCCCGGCCACCACGTTGTTCAGGTCCGTGGATTCCCGCTCGCCCTCGGGACGCTGGCGGGAGTAGTCCTTCAGGCGCGAGACGATGTCCTTGATGCGCCCGGAGCCGTCGACCATGCCCTGCAGCAGCAGCGGCATCTGCTGCCTGAGCTCCGAGTATTCGAGCCCGCCGAGGACGAAGTCCCCGTGCTCCTCCTTGTATTCGTCCAGGACGTGCAGGGCGTCGGCCCACACGTCGCGCAGAAGCGGCAGGTTGAGGGTCAGGAAGCTGTTGGGGTTGTTGATCTCGTGGGCCACGCCCGCCACCAGCACGCCCAGCGACGCCATCTTGTCGGCCTGGATCATCTTCTGGCTCCTGAGCTCCGCCTTGCGCTCGGCGTCCTTCCTGGCCGTGATGTCCGTGAGCTTGCCCTCGATGAAGGCCGTGCGGCCCTGGTCGTCCTTTTCGCTTCTGGCGTTGAACTCCACCCAGATCTCGCTGCCGTCCTTGCGGCGCATGCGCGTCTCGAAATCCTTGATGACGCCGTCGCGGCGGATGACGGAAAAGACCCGCTCCCGGTCGTCGGGGTCGCAGTAGAGCTGGCGTCCGATGTTGGTGACCGAGGCCATGAGGTCCTCGGGCGAGTCGTAGCCCAGGATGCGCGCCATCTCGCGGTTGGCCTCCAGGAAGCGGCCCTGGGCCGTGGAGCGGTAGATGCCCTCCAGGGCCTTCTCGAAGATGGCCCGGTATTTCCTGCCTTCCTCCTCCCGTTCGCTCCATTCCGTGATGTCGTGGGCGAAGACCACGGCCCCCAGGATCTCCCCGCCGCGCACCAGGGGCACGTAGGTGTTCTGGTAGAAGCCGATCTCCCCTTTGGGTCGGCGGTATCTGCGGCGCAGGATGTAGGACTCGCCCTTCAGCACGCGGTCGAAGTTGCGTCGCGACGTGGCGCGTTCCTCGGGGTCGAGGATGTCGAAGACGTGCATGCCCGGGTGGATGTCGAGGTTCCAGTTGTGTTTGACGAATTCGCGGTGGGCCTGGTTGAAGGCGATGTAGTTGTAGTTCAGGTCCAGGGAAAAGAGCATGACGTTGAGGGGCGTGTCCATGAGGGCGCGCAGGTCGTGCAGCTCCCGGGTCAGGGCCCGGTTGGCCCGTTCCAGTTCGCGCAGCCTGGCCAGGAGGTCCTCGCGGCCGTTCACTCGTCGTCCTCGCTGGCCATGAGGAGCTTGTTCAGGCGCTTGTTCAGGGCCTGGCGGGACACGCCGAGCATGCCGGCGGCCATGGCCTGGTTGCCGCCCGTGCGGCGCATGGCCTCCATGACCAGCTCCGCGCAGACGCGCTTCAAGGTCGGCAGTTCCGGCCCGAACTGCACGCCGGCCCCTTCGCCGGGCCCGGCCGCGGGCGCATCGCCGTGGTGCGCGGCCACGTGCTCCCTGATGCGACCGATGTCCAGGGTCTCGCCCGTGGTGCAGCTGACGGCGTCGAGGATCAGGAACTGCAGCTCGCGGATGTTGCCCGGAAAGGGGTAGCCCATGAGAAGCGGGAAGAGCTCGGGCGGGGCCACGGGCTTGCGGCGCTGCTGACAGGCCTGGCGCAGGAAGTGGTCCACGAGCAGGGGGATGTCCTCGCGCCGCTCGCGCAGGGGCGGCAGATGCACGTGGTGGGCCCGCAGGCGGTAGTAGAGATCCGCGCGGAAGCGTTCGGACTCGCCCAGCGCCGCCGGGTCCACGTTGGTGGCGGCGATGATGCGCGCGTCGGTCTTGCGCGTCACGTCGGAGCCGATGGGCAGGTACTCTCGCTCCTGCACCAGGCGCAGCAGCTTGACCTGCGAGGCGTGGGGCAGGTCGCCGATTTCGTCCAGGAAGAGGGTTCCGGCCTTGGCGTTCTCGACCAGCCCCGGCCTGGCCCGGTCCGCGCCCGTGAAGGCGCCCTTCTTGTGGCCGAAGAGGGTGTCGGCGAAGATGTTGTCGTCGAGGCCGGCCACGTTGACGGGAATGAACTCGCCCTGGCGGCCGCTCAGGCTGTGGATGACCTTGGCCACCAGCTCCTTGCCCACGCCGGACTCCCCGGTGATGAGCACGGGCTGGGTGCTGCGCGCGATGGCCTCGATGTACTGGAAGATGGAGCGCATGGCCTTGGAGCAGGTCACGATGGGCGCGAAGGCCTCGGGGCGCTCCAGGGTGTCCTGCAGGAAGCGCGTGCGCAGGCCGCTGTTCTCGCGGCGCAGTTCCCGGATCTCGATGGCGTGGCGGATGCCCGAGACGAGGCTGCTCTTGTCGTTGGTCTTGACGAAGAAGTCGAAGGCCCCGCGCTTGATGCACTGCACGGCCGTCTCCACCTGGCCCATGCCGGTGATGACCAGCACCGGGACGTCCGGGTGGGTCCTGCCGACCTCGACGATGAGCTCCTCGCCGGACATGCCGGGCATGGCCAGGTCCACGGCCATGACCTCCACTTCGGTCGAGGAGAGGATGGAGGGCACCTCGGAGCTGTCCTGGCAGCAGATGATGTTGTCGATGCCGTGGGATTTGAGCGCCAGGGAAAAGGACCGCAGCCAGGTCTCCTCGTCGTCGACGAGCAGCACGGGATTGGTTGGGTATTTGCTCATGTGCGTGCCCTACTCGTACGAGCGTTCGTCCACGAGGGCCGGGGACCCTTCGGGGATCGTTTCGCCCAGGCCCAGGACCGTCACCGCGGGCCGGAGCTTGGCCGTCTCCTGGAAGGCCGCGGCGACGGCAGCGGTATCCACGGGGCCGTTGGTCTCGATGCGCAGGACCAGGCTGTCCTTGCCCCCCGCATTGCCGACCACGACCTGATGCCGCAGGATCTGCGGGAAGCCGCGCATGGCCTGCGCCACCTGGGACGGGTAGATGAACTGGCCGCGCACCTTGGCCGTGTCGTCGACGCGGCCGAGGATGCCCATGAGCTTGGGGGCCGTGCGGCCGCAGACGCAGGGGGCCTCGGACAGGCGCGAGAGGTCGCCCGTGGCCAGGCGCACCAGGGGGTAGTCCAGGGTGAAGGGCGTGACCACGACCTCGCCCATCTCGCCCGCAGGCACTGGCCGGCCCGTGGCCGGGTCGCAGATCTCCACGAAGCAGCGCTCGGCCAGGTGCATGCCGCCCAGGGCCATGCACTCGTAGGCGATGCAGCCCACGTCGGCCGTGCCGTAGCCCTGGCGGACGACCATGCCGAACATGTCCTGGACCTCCTTGCGCAGGCTCTCGGGCAGGCGTTCGGCGGCGACCATGGCCACCCGGAGCCGGAAATCCCTCTTCGGGTCGAGGCCCTTCTCCATGGCCTTCTCGCCCAGAGTCTTCAGGAAGCTGGTCATGCCCACGAAGCCCGTCACGGGCAGTTCCTCCATGAGCTGGAGCTGGACGGCCGTGTTGCCGGGTCCGGCCGGAATCACGGCGCAGCCCAGGGCGCGCAGGGGCTCTTCCAGCATGAGGCCGGCGGGCGTGAGGTGGTAGCTGAAGGTCATCTGCACCAGGTCCCCGGCGCGGAAGCCCGCGGCGTAGAAGGCCTGGGCCCAGCCCCAGTAGTCGGGGGAGCGGCCCTCGGGGTCGTAGATGGGACCCGGCGACTGGTAGATGCGCGACAGCTCGCCGGGCGCGCAGGACAGGAACCAGGACAGGCCCTTCTCGCGCTGCAGTCGGGAGAGGTCCTTCTTGCGCAGGACGGGGATGGAGGTGAAGTCTTCCAGGGAACGGATCTCGTCGGGCACGATGCTCGCGGCCCCCAGGCGCTCGCGGAACTCGCCGTCGAAGGAAGCCGCCCTGGACACCACTGCCCGCAAGGCCTGCCATTGCCGGTTGGCCCTGAGGGCTTCCGATTCCGTCTCGTGCTCGTCGTAGAAACCCTGTGTTCTGTCCATGGGCACTCCGAAAGTGGGGTGTGTTGGGGGAACGTTCCTGATGCTCCGATGATCCGCCTCAGCCCAGCCAGCGCTTGCGGCGACGGTAGTGCTTGACGTCGTGGTAGCTGCGCTTCTCGCCGCCGTGCCCGAGGCCCAGGTAGAACTCCTGCACGTCGGGGTTGCGCAGCAGGTCCTCGCCTTTGCCGTCCATGACGATGCGCCCGTTCTCCATGATGTAGCCGTAGTCCGCCAGGGACAGGGCCATGCGCGCGTTCTGCTCGACCAGCAGGACGCTCACGCCCTCGGTTTTGTTGATCCGCCGCACGATGTCGAAGATCTCCTCCACCAGCAGGGGCGCCAGGCCCAGGGACGGCTCGTCCAGGAGCAGGAGCTTGGGGCAGGCCATGACCGCGCGCCCGATGGCCAGCATCTGCTGCTCGCCGCCGGACATGTAGCCGGCCAGCTGGTGGCGGCGTTCCCGCAGCCTCGGGAAGTACGAATACACTTTTTCGGCGTTGTGCGCAAAAAGGCGCGCGGGCTGGGTGTAGGCCCCGCAGCGCAGGTTCTCCTCCACCGTGAGGTCCTCGAAGATGCGCCGGCCTTCCATGACCTGGAAGACGCCAGCCCGGACCAGCTTCTCAGGGCTCAGGCGCACCGTGTCGACGCCGTCGTACAGGACCGACCCGGACGTGACCTTGCCGTTTTCCCCGGCCAAAAGGCCCGAGACGGCCTTGAGCGTCGTGGACTTGCCCGCGCCGTTGGCGCCCAGGAGCGTGGTGATGCTGCCGGCGGCCACGTCCAGGGACAGGCCTTTCAAGACCAGGACCACATCGTTGTAGACCACTTCCAGGTTCATGACTTGGAGGATGTTCATGGATGCCTTCAGTTCCGCGTTACGGAATTCGTTTCGCACGGGCGGGGGCGCCGGGCGCCCTCGCCCCGGTTTTCGTTAGAGTCCGAGCCATTCCTTCTTGCGCTCGAGGACCGTGGTCTTCACGAATTCGAGCTTGCCGCCCTTGAAGGTGCAGACGTTCACCGAGAGGTTCGGCCGGTGGTCGTCGGAGAAGTAGCTGACGGCCGGGGCCAGGCCCATGGGGTCGAAGTCGCGCATGGTCTCCAGGGCCGCCTTGATGCTCTCGCCCGTGACCTCGCCTTTCGTCTTGGCCATCTTCATGCCTTCGCACATGACCATGGCCGAGACGAAGCCGCGCACGTAGTGGGTCATCTGCGGCTCGTCCTTGGTCAGCTTGCGGATCAGGTCCATGCCGGCCGAGGGCTGGCCGTAGATGGCCGCGCCCTGCAGGCCGAAGTGGCCGGTCGCCGCGTCGCCGGCCAGCTTGAAGATGTTCTCGTCGCTGCTCCAGATGTTGCTGAAGAAGGTGCAGGTCATGCCGAGCTTCTGGGCGTCCTTCATGATGACGGCCGTGGAAGGCGTGGTGCCGCCGGTCCAGACGAAGTCGGGCTCGGCCTTCTTGAGGCTCAGGAGCTGTGGGGTGGCGTCGATGGCCTTGAGGTCCACGTTTTCCTTGCCGACGATCTCGAAGCCCAGTTCCTTGGCGTACTCTTCCATGGCCGGGATGGGCGCGGTGCCGTAGGGGTTGTCGGGGAAGATGAAGGCCAGCTTCGGCGCGCGGGAATCCTTCCAGGTTTCGCGCAGGTAGTTCAGGCCCGCGCGGCCCATGGTCGAGTAGTCCGCGGCGGCGGTGAAGTTGTAGGGCGCCTTGGCAGGGTCCATGAGATGGGCCGAGTAGGAGGCCGAGAAGACCGGGATCTTGTCCTTGGCCACGAACTTGACCAGAGCCTCGGTGTCGCCCGTGCCCCAGCCCTGCATGGCCACGATGCCCTCGGAGGTGAAGCGCTTGTATGCGGCCAGGGCCTGCTGCACGTTGTAGGCGTAGTCGACCTGGATGAGCTCCACGGGCTCGCCGCCGATGCCGCCGTTCTCGTTCAGCCAGGCCACGTAAGCCTTGATGCCTTCGGCGTAGGGCGTGCCGACGCTCGAGGTCGGGCCGGTCAGGTCGGACAGCACGCCGACCTTGTAGGCGGCCGATGCGGTTGCCACGGTGGCGACGAGGGCCAGGACGGTCAGAAGCAGAAGCTTTTTCATGGGTTACTCCGGATGCGGCAAAAGGTTTCCCCGGCTTGTCATTGCCGGCGCGTCAGTATGCAAAGGGGTACAGCTTCCAGTAGGCCTTGGTCAGCCGCCACTTGCGGGCCAGGCCTTCGGGTTCGAAGATGAGGAAGAGCACCAGCATCAGCCCGAAGACCCCTTCCTTCATGGGCACGATGACGGCGCTCAGGTCCGGGGGGATGCCCCCCAGGGACGATACGAGCAGGTTCAGCATCTCCGGCAGCAGGGTGATGAACACGGCCCCGAAGATGGAGCCGATGACGGAGCCCATGCCGCCGATGATGATCATGGCCAGGTAGCTGATGGACAGCCCCATGGAGAACTGCTCTGGGGTTATGTACATGGTGTAGTGCGACCACAGCCCGCCCGCGACGCCGGCCAGGAAGGAGCTCAGGCCAAAGGCCTGCAGCTTGAAGGCGAACAGGTTCACGCCGACGTTCTCGGCCGACTGGTGGTAGTCGCGGATGGCCACGAAGGCGCGGCCGTGGCGGGTGCGGCTGACGTTGGTCACGGCCAGGACGCACAGGGCCGTCACGGCCAGGATGAGGTAGAAGATGCGCGCGTCGGTGTCGAAGGCGAAGCCCAGGATCTGCGGTGGACTGACGGGCAGGCCGTTGGCGCCGCCGGTCAGGGAGGACGCGTGCAGGAAGACGTATTCGAGGATGAGCTGGGCGGCCAGGGTCGAGATGGCCAGGTAGATGCCCTTGAGGCGCAGGGACGGGATGCCGAAGACCATGCCGACCAAGGCCGATACGGCCCCGCCGCCCAGGAGCGCGGCGACGAAGGGCGCGCCCGCGTTGGACAGGATGGCCGCGCCGTAGGCGCCCACGCCGACGAAGGCCCCGTGGCCCAGGGACATCTGGCCGCACATGCCCGTCAGCAGGTTCAGGGACACGGCGCCGATGACGGCGATGAGGATGAGGTTCAGGATGGACACGGCGTAGGAGTCCACCAGCTGGGGAACCGCCAGCATGGCCGCGAGGAAGAGGCCCAGGCAGAGCTTCTGGAACCGCGAGCGGAACAGCCCGTCCTCGGCGGCGTAGGTCGTGTAGAAGAGGCCGCACTTGTGCATGCTCATACGCGTTCGATCTCCTTGGTTCCGAAGAGTCCGTAGGGCTTGACCATGAGGATGACGACGAGGATCAGGAAGGAGGCCACCTCCTTGAAGCCGCCCAGGCCCAGGAGGTCCTTGGCCGCGCCTTCGCAGATGTTCTCAAGCACCCCGATGATCAGCCCCCCCAGGGCCGCGCCCAGCAGGCTGTCCAGGCCGCCCAGGATCACGGCCGGGAAGACCTTGAGGCCCAGGTGCCCGAGCTGGGCGTTGATGCCGTTGATGTTGCCGAGGATGATGCCGCCGATGCTCGAAACCACGGCCGCGATGCACCAGGACAGGGCGAAGATGGACTTGATGCCGATGCCCATGGATTGGGCCGCCTGCTGGTCGAAGGCCGTGGCGCGCATGGCTATCCCCAGGGACGAGAACTTGAAGAACAGGCTGAAGACCCCGAAGAGCAGCGCCGAGAGCCCGAAGGCCGCGACGTAGACCGGCGCGATGGGCAGGCCCAGGAGCATGTAGGGCTCCTGGGGCAGGATGGCCGGGAAGACCTGGATCTGCGTGCCCCAGACCATCTGCACGAAGGACTTGAGCATGGACGACAGGCCGATGGTGACCATGACGACCGAGATGATGGGCTCGCCGATGAGCGGCCGCAGGATGAGGCGCTCCACGGCCGTGGCCAGGACGATGGAGAAGGCCAGGGTCAGCAGGAAGGAGGCCAGGAAGGGCAGCTGGAACTGCACCGTCAGGGCGAAGCAGACGTAGGCCCCGACCATGACCAGTTCGCCCTGGGCGAAGTTCACGACCTTGGTGGCCTTGAAGATGATGACAAATCCCAGGGCCACCAGGCTGTAGATGGAGCCGACCACGAGGCCGTTTATGATGAGCTGGAGATAGTATTCCATTGTCCGTTCCTCACGCGCGTCCGACGTCGCGGATGCAGATGCTGCCCGTCATCTCGCGGCGGGAGCCGTCCTGGTAGGTGATGGCGATGCACAGGTCCGTGGCGCCGGTGCCGTCGTAGAGCGCCGCGATGAGCTCGGCGTAGCGCTCGCCGATGACCTTGCGCCGGATCTTCCTGGTGCGGGTCAGTTCGCCGTCGTCGGCGTCGAGCTCCTTGAAGAGCAGGGCGAAGCGGCGCACCTCGGTGCCGGGCTGCAGGGCCTGGTTGATGCCCCGGATTTCGGCCTCGATGAGGTCGTAGAGCTCGGGCCTGGACGCCAGGTCCTGGTAGGTGGTGTAGGTCAGGCCTTTCGCCTCGGCCCAGCGGCCGGCGATGTCGCCGTCCAGGCAGACGATGGCCGCGATGAAGTCCCGCCCGTGGCCCAGGACCACGGCTTCCTGCACGTAGGTCGAGAACTTGATCTTGTTCTCGATGAACTGCGGCGAGAAGCGCACGCCAGCGGCCGTGGTCATGACGTCGGACAGGCGGTCGATGATGACCAGCTGGCCGTTGTCCTTGAAGTACCCGGCATCGCCCGAGTGCAGCCAGCCGTCGGTGACCGTCTCGGCCGTGGCCGCGTCGTTGCCCAGGTAGCCCTGGAACACGGCGGGGCTTCTGGACAGGATCTCGCCCTCGTCCGAGATGCGGATCTCGGTCCCGGCGATGGGCTCGCCCACGGTGTCGAAGCTGACGGCGCCGTCGCGGTGGATGCAGGAGATGCCGGCGATCTCGGTCTGGCCGTAGATCTGCTTCAGGTTGACGCCCAGGGCGTGGAAGAAGGTGAAGGTGTCGGGCCCCAGGGGCGCGCCGCCCGTGGAAGCCGAGCGCACGCGCGTGAAGCCCAGGCGGTCGCGCAGGGCGCGAAACAGGCCCCAGTCGGCCAGCTTGTTTGCCAGCCGCAGGCCCGGTGACGGCGTCTCGCCGCGCAGCACGGTACCGGCGTACCTCATGCCCACGGGCATGCACAGGTTGAAGAGGAAGCGCTTGAAGCGCGTGGTCTCCATGATGCGTACCCGCACCTTGGCGGCCATGTTCTCCCACACGCGCGGCGGCGAGAAGATGAGGTGCGGCCCGATCTCGCGGATGTTCTCCTGCACCGTGTCGGGCTCCTCGGGGAAGTTGACGCAGAAGCCGAACAGCAGGGCCGAGGACACGGCCATCATCTGCTCGCCCATCCAGGCCAGGGGCAGGAAGGACACGAACTCGTCGGTCTCGCGCTTGGGGTCCGAGAGGCCCAGGTTCCAGGCCATGGACAGGAGGTTCCGGTGCGAGAGCATGGCCAGCTTGGGCCGGCCCGTGGAACCCGAGGTGGTGGCGATCAGCGCCGTGTCGTCGGGTGAGACGGCGTCGACCCAGGCCTCGAATTCCCCGGCCCGGTCGCGGCCCAGGGCGCGCACGTCGTCGAAGCTCTTGAGGCCCGGAGCGTCGTAGCCCACGAGGCCCTTGGGGTCGTGGTAGACGATGTGCTCAAGGAGCGGCAGGGCGCCCCGGATGGACAGGATCTTGTCGACCTGCTCCTGGTCCTCGGCCACGACCAGGCGCGCGCCCGACAGCTCGAAGACGTAGCCGATCTCCTCGCCGGGCGAGTCTTGGTAGAGGCCCAGGGACACGCCGCCCAGGCCCTGGATGGCCAGCTGCGCCCACAGCCACTCGGGGCGGTTGTCGCCGATGATGACGACGACGTCGCCGCGGCCCAGGCCCAGGGCTTTGAGGCCCGCTGCGAACTCGGCCGTGATGTCCAGGTACTGCCTGTAGGAAAAGGGCTGCCAGATGCCGTAGCTCTTCTCGCGCAGGGCCGTGCGGCCGGGACGTCGGCGGCTGTTGTCCAGGAGGAGCTTGGGGAGGGTGGTTTCGTACGGCGCGCTCATCTATCTTCCCTTGTAGAGGCCGTCTTCGTCGCCGAGGTAGGCGCTGACGACCTTGGGGTTGGTCTGGACGGCCTGGGGCGTGCCGCTGGCCAGGACCCGGCCGAAGTCGAGGACGATGACGTGGTCCGAGATGTCCATGACCACGCCCATGTCGTGCTCGACCAGAAAGACGGTCACGCCCCACTCCTCGTTGATGTCGAGGATGGAGCGGGCCATGTCCTCGGTCTCCTCCAGGTTCATGCCGGCCATGGGCTCGTCCAGGAGCAGGAGCTGCGGCTCGGCGGCCAGGGCCCTGCCCAGCTCGACCTTCTTCTGCACGCCGTAGGGCAGGTGCCCGGCGACGGTGTGGCGGTAGGGGGAGAGGTTCAGGAAATCGATGATCTCCTCCACGCGCTGCCGGTGGCGGTCCTCCTCGCGGCGGGCCTTGCCCAGGTAGAGGATGGAGGCCAGGATGCCGTAACCGAGGCGCGAGTGGCGGCCGACCATGAGGTTGTCCAGGACCGACAGGCCGCGGAACAGGGCGATGTTCTGGAAGGTCCGGGCCAGGCCGAAGCCCGTGCGCTTGTGGGCCGGCACGCCGGTCAGCTCTCGGCCGTCCATGTTGATCCTGCCCTTGGTCGGGGTGTAGCGGCCCGAGATGCAGTTGAGCATGCTCGTCTTGCCCGCGCCGTTGGGCCCGATGAGGGAGGTGATGCTGCCCTTGTCCACGCGGCAGGTGACCCTGGACAGGGCGGCCACGTTCTTGAAGGTCAGGCTGACCTCCTGCACCTCGAGCAGGGGACTACTGCCATTCATGCTTGAAATCCTCGGGGCCGACCACGTCGTACCCGGCCTTCTGCAGCGCCGCCGCGATGGACGAGGGGTTGGGCGTGTCCACGCGGATGACGACCATGCGGCGGTCGGCGTGGGTGAAGGTGCCGGTGGAGATGATGGAGTAGCCGAGTGAGTCGATGATGCCCGCCACCTCCTTCAGCACGCCGGGCCGGTCCACGACCTCGAAGACGATGCGCGAGCCGCCCTGGCCGTAGCCCATCTCCTCGGCCAGCACCTCGAGCATGATGGTGCGGTTGATGTAGCCGATGAGGTCCCCGTCGGCGTCGACCACGGCCAGGCCAGCCAGGTTCTTGGCGTGCATGAGCATGGCCGCGGTCTCGATCTCGGTCTCGGGGGTGACGGTGACGATATCCTTGCGCATGATGCGCCCCACGGTCAGCTTGGACAGCAGGTAGTTGATCTCGTGCTTGTCCAGCCCGGTCATGAGGGAGGGCATGGCCGCGTTGATGTCCTCGGTGCGCACGTATCCGGCAAGCTTCCCGTCCCTGACCACGAACAGCATCCACAGCTGCTGCTCGTCCATGAGGCGCTGGGCGTCCTCGGCCAGGGCGTCGGGGGGCATGGCGACGAAATTCTTGAGCATTTTGAGCCCGACAAACATGGTTGCTCCTTTTCTCGGGGTGGTGGTTCCGATCGTCATTAAGAAAGGTTCGTGCCAGAATGAATCGAGACATGGGGGTGCCGGTGGAAAAAGTTTTTTGCGTCCTGAATTGAAATTGTATTTCGGTGTGTTACTCTTCTCGCCCCGCCGTGTCTGCGCCCGGACGAAATTGGCGCGACCGCGTCATGCGCTGAATTATGCGTTTGTCATGCAATAAAAGTTGTCAGTGAAGAAACCACTCCCGGCGCGGCGGGCCGCCGCGGGGGAGACGATGTATGGCAAATTAAGTTGCACAAGCAATTTTTCTTGCAGCGCAAAATTTTCCGATGATGTTGACAGGTCTGTTCGGCAGGATTATTTTGAACATAATTTCAAATTGAGGAGGTTCGGTGGGACGCAGGAGAAAGTGCAGGTTCGTGGCCGACGTGCCCGAGGTGACGGTGTTCAAGCCCCAGGGGGTGCCCATGTCGCAGCTGTACGGCGTGGTGCTCGGCCTGGACGGGTTCGAGGCCTTGCGCCTGGTGGACGGGGAGGGCCTGAGCCAGGAGGAGGCGGCCGCCCGCATGCAGGTTTCCCGCCCCACGCTGTGCCGCATCCTGGGCGAGGCCCGGGGGCAGGTGGCCAGGGCGCTGTCGCGCGGCTGGGCCATCCGCATCGAAGTCGACGTGGAGCACGCCGTGACCAATGGAAATGAACAGGACATTTTGGAGCCGCAGTGCGCGCGGTCGCAGGTCTGCGGCGGCGGCCGGGCTCGAGGAGGACGATCATGCCGGGACAGAGAGGACAAGGTGGAGCAGGACGGGGCCAGGGCGGCGGAGGCCGAGGCCAGGGCGGTTGCGGACGCGGTCAGGGGGGCGCAGGACGGGGCGGCGGTTGCCGCGGACAGCGTCCGGGCGCCGGAGCCGAAGGCGTAGGGGGCGGACAGGCCGGAGGCGGGCTGGGACGTGCGAGGCGCGACGGGTCCTGTCTGACCGACGGCGCGGCGGATTCTCCCGCGGCAGGTGTTGACACGGGAAAAACCGAGGAATAAACGCTCATTTGAGCAAAATGGAGGATCTGTGCCACGACCGAGAAAATGCCGCCGCATCGCGGGGTGTCCCAAGGCCTGCTGCTTCAAGCCCCAGGGCGTCCCGCTGGCTGATCTGGCCGAGGTATACATGCCCATGGACGGCTTCGAGGCCCTGCGCCTGGCAGATTACCAGGGGCTGAGCATGGAGGAGGGCGCGACCCGGATGCACGTGTCCAGGCACACGTTCGGACGCATCCTGGGCGACGCCAGGCGGGTCGTGGCCCGGGCCCTGGTCGAGGGTCTGGCCCTGCACATCGCCAATGACGCGCAGGTGCCCTGCGCGAATTTCAACCGGGACCGGTTTGCGGTCCGCAGCAAGGATATCGTCATGACCAAGATAGCCATCACCAGCGAAGGCCCCAAACTGACCGACCGGGTCGATCCGCGTTTCGGCCGGGCCGGCGGTTTCGTCGTCGTAGATCTTGAAACCATGGCCACGACCTATGTCGACAACGGCGGGTCCCAGGCCATGAGCCACGGGGCCGGCATCCAGGCCGCCGAGAACATCGTCCAGGCAGGCGCTGGCGTGCTTTTGACCGGTTACGTGGGGCCCAAGGCCTTCGCCGCATTGAAGGCGGCCGGGGTCAAGGTCGGCCAGAACCTGGACGACATGACCGTGGCCGAGGCCCTTGAGCGGTACAGGTCGGGCCAGGTCGAGTTCGCCGACGCCCCGAACAAATAGGGGAGAGCCATGATCGTTGCAGTAGCGAGCGGCAAGGGGGGGACGGGCAAGACCACGGTCGCCGCGTCCCTGGCGACAAAGTGGCCGGGGCCCCTGGTGGCCGTCGATCTCGACGTGGAGGAGCCCAACCTGCACCTGTTCCTCAAGCCGAAATTGAGCGGCATCGAAACCGTCACCCTGGAGGTGCCGGACGTGGACGAGGGGAAGTGCACCTACTGCCGCAAGTGCGCCGAGCTGTGCCAGTTCAAGGCCATTTCGGTCATGGGCCGGGCCATCCTGACCTTTCCGGAGATGTGCCACGGCTGCGGCGGGTGCATGGCCGTCTGCCCTGAAGGGGCCATCGGCGTGACCACTCGCGAACTCGGCGTCGTGGAGCGCGGCGTGGCCAGGGGGGCCATCCCGTGTCTGACGGGCCGGCTGCGCATCGGCGAGGCCATGAGCCCGCCGCTCATGCGCCACGTCCGCGCGGCCATGGTCCGCGAAGCCGCGCCCGTCGGGGCCGACATCGTCATAGACGCCCCTCCCGGCGTGAGCTGCCCGGCCATGAGCGCCGTGACCGACAGCGACGTCATCGTCCTTGTGACCGAGCCCACACCCTTCGGCTTCTACGACTTCTCCCTGGCCGTGGAGGCGTTCACGCCCCTGGGCAAGCCCGTGGCCGTGGTCGTCAACCGCGCCGGATTGGGCGACGGACGCGTCTACGAGTACTGCCGGGAGCGCGGCCTGCCCATCGTGACGGAAATCCCGTACCGGCGGGACATCGCTGAACACTATTCCAGAGGGCTCGTCCTGGCGGAACTGGACGGGGCGATGGGCGAGCGGTTCGCGGCCCTGTGCCGGGCCTTGAAACAGCGGGCCGAGGAGGGCGTCCATGCGTGAGATCGTCGTCATCAGCGGCAAGGGCGGCACGGGCAAGACGTCCATCACCGCGGCCTTCGCCCACCTGGCCGAGAACAAGGTCATCTGCGACCTGGACGTGGACGCCCCGGACCTGCACCTGCTCCTGGACCCCCATGTGGTGCGCAGGGAGGACTTCCATTCCGGCCACGAGGCGGTCATCGACCCTGAAAGGTGCATAGGCTGCGGGACATGCCAGGACATGTGCCGTTTCGGCGCGGTGCTGGAGCATGACGGCAGGTACCGCATCGACCCCCTGCGCTGCGAGGGCTGCAAGGTTTGCGTGGCCTTCTGCCCGGAAGGGGCCATCGATTTCCCGCCCAGGCACTGCGGGACGCGCTACGTCAGCGACACCCGCTTCGGCCCCATGGTCCATGCCCAGCTCTTCCCCGGACAGGAGAATTCAGGACGCCTGGTCAGCGAGCTGAAGAAGGAGGCCCGCAAGCTGGCCGGGGAGATGGGCCGGGACCTGATCCTGTGCGACGGTTCGCCGGGCATCGGCTGCCCGGTCATCAGCTCCCTGTCCCAGGCGAACCTGGCCGTGGTCGTGACCGAACCGACACCGTCGGGGCTGCACGACCTGGAGCGCGTGGCGGCCCTGTGCGAACATTTCCGCATCAGGGTGGCGGTCATCGTCAACAAGCACGACCTGAACCCGGACCATACGGCCGCCATCGAGGAACTCTGCCGCGCCAGGGGCTACGCGCTGGCCGCCCGGCTGCCCCACGACACCGTGGTCACAGGGGCCATGGTCGCGCGCAAGGCGGTCACGGAACTGGAAGACGAAGATTTCGGCCGCCGGGTGCGCGACGCCTGGACGGTCATCCAAGGGCTTTTGAATGCAAACTGATCAAGGAGAACGTATGAAAAAGGCGAGAATCGCTGTCCCCTCGGCGCATCCCGGGGGGCTTGAGGCGGAGGTCGGGGCCCATTTCGGGCATTGCGACCTGTACACGATCATCGACGTGGTGAACGGGCAGATCGCCGAGGTCAGCACCCTGCCCAACGTCCCGCACGTCCAGGGCGGCTGCATGGCCCCGGTCCAGCACCTGGCCGGCAATGGCGTCAACCTGCTCATCGCCGGCGGCATGGGCATGCGCCCGCTCATGGGCTTCAACCAGGTCGGCATCGACGTCTTCTACGGCGCCGGCGCGCCGAACGTGGGAACGGCCGTCGACGCGCTCCTCAAGGGCGCCCTGGTCCGCTTCACCCAGGAGTACGTAAGCGCTCAGACATCCGCATCTTTCACGGGTGTATCTGATATGCGATAGGGACAGGGAGGAGTTCTATTTCTTGCGCGGCTTGGGCTTGGGGAGGCTTGGGAGAAGGGATCTGTCCACGTGCTGCGGCATGAGCGCCTTTATGACTGCCGTGGACTGCGCTGCGGGAAAGCGTTCGAAGAGGAATTTCAGGTAAGCTTGGGGCTCGATCTCGTTGGCCTTGGCGGTTTCCACCAGGGAAAAGAGCATGGCGCTGGCGTCTGCACCCTTGGGGACGCCGGCAAAGAGCCAGTTCTTCCGGCCCAGGGCCACGGGGCGGATGGCGTTCTCGGCCGCGTTGTTGTCGGGCGTGAGCAATCCGCAGTCCACGTAGCGCACGGCCCGGCTCCACTGGTTGCGGGCGTAGGTCATGGCCTGCCCGAGCAGGCTCTTGGGCGGGACGTGGTCGATACGCTCATCAAGGATGGCCCGTATCGCGTCGAGGATGGGAACGGCCTGCTCCCTGCGGTTGGCGACCTTTTCCTCCGGCTCCAGCTCTTTGATATTGTGCTCGACCTTGTAGAGCAGGCCGATGAGATCCAGGATTTCCTTGGCTGTCCCGTGCATGATCTTCTTCGAGGTCGCCTTCTGGACGTCGACGAACTTACGACGGATGTGGGCCATGCAGCCGACGTGGATGATGTCGTCCGACTCGCCGAGAGCCTGGTATCCGGAGTAGCCGTCGGTCTGGATGTAGCCCTTGTAATCGCCCAGATATTCCTTGGGGACGGAGCCCGACCTGGTCGGGTCGTAGCGATAGACCACGGTCGGCCGCTTGGGGTTTCCGCCACGGAAGAGCCACAGGTATGACGTGGACGTATCGGATCGTCCCGGTTCCTTGAGGACTTGCAGGGTGGTTTCGTCCATGTTGATGACCGGCCCGGAGCGGATCTCCGCCCGGAACAGTGCTCCGAATGGCTCCAGCGCCTTGGCCACGGCCATGGCCCATCCGGACATGGAATGGCGCGGGATGTCCACGCCCAGGCGGGCAAACTGCTTGGTCTGGCGGTAGAACGGCATGGCATCGACGAACTTGGCGGTAATGACCTGCGCCAGGAGGTTCGGCGTAGCGATGCCCTTGGGGATAATCTGCGGCGGCATGGGCGCGATACGCACCACCGGCATGCCCTCCTCGCCGTCACAGGCCGGGCAGGCATACTTGGGCCTGATATGGCGCTCCACCTGCATGACGGCCGGGACGTAGTCGAGCTTCTCGGAGACCTCTTCGCCGATGCGCTTCAGGCAGGCCCCGCAGGCGCAGACTTTCTGGTCCTCGGGCAAATCGTGAGTGATCTCGATGCGCGGCAGACTGTCCGGCAGGGGCTTACGTCCCCGCTTGGCCCTGGTGTGGGCCGGGACTTCGACGACGGGCACTTCCGCGGGCTTGGGCTTCACCTCGGCGATCCTGGCCAAAGGCAGAGGCAGGATGCCCTGGAAGAGGTCCTTGGATTTTTCGGACTTGGGAGCATACAGCGCGGCCTGCAACAGGGCCACGCGGTCCTGAAGATGGCGGTTTTGCTGGTAGTAATCCCAGACCAAATGCTTGAGTTGCCCGACGTCATCGGGAAGATTTTCGATGTCTCCCATGTAAGCGCACTTAGCAATAATATATTGAAATAGCAAGGATTTTATTGCTACAGAACCGATTTGTAATGCAGCCTTTGATGCGCTCCTTGCGGCGTGAGGGTGAGTCCATCAAGGAGCCAGCCGAGCTGTTGAGGGGTGATGTTCATGACCTCAGACACTCGCTCGGGCCAACAGAATCGATGCTTCTCCAGACGCTTGTGCCAGAGGCAGAAGCCGTTGCGATCCCAGTGCAGCACCTTGATGGCGTCGCGCCTGCGGTTGCAGAAGACGAAGAGGTGCCCAGAGAAAGGGTCCAGATCAAGGATGCCCTGGACCGTCATGCTCAGCCTGTCGATACCGGCCCGCATGTCCGTGGTGCCGGGAGCAAGATAGACCTTGGCCGCAGGCATCCTCAGCATCGGGGTTCCAGGACGGACAGAAGTCTGGTCAGCATAGCTTCGTCGAAGTCGGCAGGAATATCCAGGGCGTAACAGTTGCCGACAAGCAGTCCGATGGACGGAGCCTTCAGGGCCAGGGTGAACGGGAGAGGGACGATTGCGGGCGGCAAGGCAGGCACATCCACTGATGCCGAACGCGATTTGCGCAGCCAGTACCGGAATGAGCTGAAATTCAGGCCGTGCGCCGTGCAATACGCAGTCTTGCCCATGCCGCTTTGCCGCCACTGTTCAACATGAGCGAGCCATCGGGCAGCACGGTTCTGGCGGATGCGAGATTTCATGAGGACCTCCTTGGATTGAAGGTCCTTTATCTCATGGCTTGAAATTATTGGAAGATGGGCTCTAATGAGCGCTTACAGGAGTACACCTGCGGCGGCGGTCACTAGCCATCCTCCGGGCCGGGCGGTTTCCGGCGACGGGCCGCCCGGCCCTGCACTCAAGTACGTACGGAGACGACATGCACGTGGTCATCATCACCGACCGCAGGGAGGCTCTGGGCGAGTTCGCCCGGGGCTTGGGAAAGGATGTCGAATGGACGGCTTCGGCCGCCGATGTGCTGGACAGGGCCCCGGCGTCGCCGTGGCAGCTTGTGGTGGTCGACGCCATGATGTCCGGCATGGACTACAGGAAGTTCTTGCTGGACCTGCTGCGCGTCAACGCCATGCTCAACACCGTGGTCGTCACGGACATGGGCGAGGAGGACTTCCACGAGCACAGCGAGGGATTGGGCGTGCTCTGCTCCGTGCCCGCATGTCCTTCGTGGGACGACGGGGTCAGGGCCATGGACAGGCTTTGCCTGCTGTATGGCCTGGGCTGAAAGGAGAGACTCGAAAGACGGGCGGAAAGGGCGGCGCGGGCCGCCCTTTCCGCGTTCATGCGACTAGTTGTACTCGTTCATGGCCGCGTCGGCGTAGGTGTCCTCGAGGACCTTGCGCAGACGGAAGGCGCCTTCGATCATGGGGGCGAGCTTGGGCAGGCCGTCGATCTTGTCTACGTAGCTGAAGGCGCCCAGGACCTCGCCCATGCGTCGGGTCTCCTCGCTGCCGTGGCCGGTGAAGAGGACGACCTGGATCTTGGAGTTGATCTCCTTGATGCGCTTCAGGGTCTCGATGCCGTCGATGCCGGGCATCTCGATGTCCAGGACCACGACGTCGTAGTTACCCTTCTTGACCATTTCCAGGGCATCGTCGCCGGTGTGGGCCACGTCCGGGGAAATGCCGTACAGGATATTCAGACGGTCGGCGAGGATCCGGCACAGATCCTTCTCGTCGTCCACGATCAGCAGCTTCATCTTGTTCATATTTTCTCCTCCTTGGCAGATGCCGGACTTCCCGGCCCGTTGTTTTCGTTGCGCGCATGCACGGCCATGGGCGCCCTTATGGTGAAGATCGACCCGTGCCCAGGGGAGCTGCGCACGGTGATGCTCCCTCCCATGGCCTCGATGATGCCGTGGCAGATTGCCAGCCCCAATCCAATCCCCTTGCCCACCTCCTTGGTGGAGAAAAAGGGTTCGAAAATTCGCGTCAGCAGATGCTCCTCGATGCCGCAGCCCGTGTCCCGGACTGCGACCTCCAGACCGCCGTCCCGGAAGTCTCCCGTCAGGGTCAGGACGGGCGCGTCGTGCCCTTCGGGATCCGCCGCTTTCATGGCCTCCACGGCGTCGAGGGCGTTGTCGATCAGATTGGCCATGACCTGCTCCCATTCCGATGAGGGCAGCCGCAGCTGTGCGATTCCATCGGCCCAGCGCTCCTGCACCCGGATGCCCAGGGCTTCGAGCCGGCCTTGCCGCGCCTCTAGAAGGCCTCGCACCAGCGTGGGCAGGTCCGCTACGGCTCCCCGGGAATCCACGGCGCAACGCAGGGTCAGCAGCTTGGAGGTGATGGCCTTGCACCTGCTGGCCTGCCGGCGGATGAGCTCCAGGGATTCCAGGATATCCCGCCGGTTCCCTGCCTCCATGGGCGAGTCCTGGATCATCTCCTCGACCCAGCCGGCCTCGTTGAGCATGACCTGCAGGGGGTTGTTGATCTCGTGGGCCACGCCCGTGGCCAGTTCGCCCAGGGCGGCCAGCTTGGCCGTCTCGGCCATGCGCTGCCGCGACAGCGCCTCCATCCTTCTTCCTTCGGCTTCGCCGATGGCCGCCACGAGGGTGTCGATGTCCGTGGGCTTGAGGAGGTAGTCCCGGGCCCCCCCCTTCATGCCGGCCACGGCCGTGCCCAGGGTCGAGTCGGCCGTGAGCAGGATGACTTCCGGCGACGGTTTCTCCGCCTTGAGGGCGTCCAGGGCCTCCAGCCCGCTCATGCCCGGCATGGTGATGTCCAGGACGACGACCTCCGGGGACGAGGCGCGGGCCGCCTCCAGGGCCTCGGGGCCGCTGTAGGCCGTCTGGACCTCCATGCCCCGCGCGCGGAGGCGTTCGGCCACCAAATCGGCGAAATCGCGCTCGTCGTCGACTACCAGGACATGGACCATGGACGTCTACCTGTGCGGGAGGCTGCCCTGGGTCACGGTGCGGATGCTTTCCAGCAGCACGTTGATGTCCAGGGGTTTCTTGTGGTACAGTGCCGCCCCGAGGTTCACGCAGGACTCGAAGTCCTGGTCCGAACCGTGTCCGCTGAGCATGATCACGGGCAGGCCCGGCCAGCCCTTGCGGATGCGCCGCAGGACCTCGATGCCGCTCATGCCGGGCATGCGCAGGTCCAGCACGACCACGTCCGGCGGGTCCTGGGCGATCATCTCCAGACCGGCTTCGCCGTCCAGCGCCACGCGCGGGGAGAAGCCGCGCATCTCGAGGCGCTCCTGCAGCGTGGTCACGAAGGCTTCCTCGTCGTCGATGAGAAGAATGTTCGTTTGGTCCATGGCTTCACCCCTGCTTGCGGACCGGAAAGAACAGGCGCAACCTCGCTCCGTCCCACTCCACGCGGCCTTCCTCCAGGAGGGAGGCCAGAACCGGCAGGCCCTCGCGGTCCTGCTGCACACCCTGGGGGGGGAGCAGGCTCAGGACATGGTATTCCTGACCCGCTTCGACGTTCATGCGCACCACCCCGTCCTTTACGCCGCCCCCGACGGCCCATTGCACCGCCCTGTAGCCGGCCATGAGGACACGCAGGGCCCCCACGGCCACGGGCAGGGCGGAAGAGGCCGGCGTAAAGTCGACCGCGGCGCCCCTCAGGCGCACCAGTCGCTCCGACAGCAGGGCTACGGTGCGCGCGTAGACGGCCAGGTCGCACCCGTCGAGGAGGTCGTCGTCCGGGGAGTGGGCCAGCCTGCTCGTCGCCTCCAGGAGCCCCTTGCCCCGGTCCACGTGGGTGGCGATGTGCTCCAGGGTGCGTTCCATGTTGGGCCTGTGCTTGAAGTCCACCCTGGCGTTGACCTTCAGGATGTCGCCCATGAGGCCGGCAGACTCGCGGATGATGGCCAGGATGTTCTGCATCTCGTGCATGGTCAGGGCCGTGACGGTCCCCATGAAGCGTGCTTCGGGCGCGATTTCAGGCATTGGGTGTTCCTTGGGAGGCCTTCATGGCCTCGCCGAGCGTGGCGATGAGCTCTTCCAGATCCAGGGGCTTCATCATGTAGGCGAAGGCGCCGTAGCGCATGCCCTCGATGCCGTCGCGCGTCTTGCCCTGGCCCGTGAGCAGGATGACCTGCACCTTGGGGTGCTCCTCCTTGACCCGCTGCAGTACGTCGAGGCCCTTGATGCCCGGCATCATGACGTCGAGGACCATGACCTGCGGCTCGTTCTCGGCCACGGCCTTGAGGGCGGCCTCGCCATCGTAGACCACCCGTGCATCGATGCCCCGGATCTCCAGGCGTTCGGCCAGGGTGCTGATGAATTCGACCTCGTCATCCACGAGCAGTATGTTCCACGCGCTCATATCCATAATCTTAACCTTCCAGGGAGTTTTTCGGCAGCAGGATGGTCATGGTCGTGCCCTCGCTCAGCGCGCTCCTGACCTTGATCTCGCCGCCCAGGCGTTTGACGATGCCGTAGGTGATGGACATCCCGAGACCCGTGCCTTTTTCTTTCTTGGTGGTGAAGAAGGGCTCGAACATGTTCTTCACGGTTTCCTCGGACATGCCGCAGCCGTTGTCCTCGATGGACACGCCGACGAAGCGATCGTCCTCGTTCCACGTCCTGAGAACGATCCTCCCGCCGTCCGCCACGGCGGCCATGGAGTTGTTCAGAATGTTCAGGAAGACCTGCTGTATCTGGCCGTGGTCCGTGGGGATGCTCGGCAGGTCCGGGGAGAGGTCGCGCACGAGTTCGATGTTGCGGTACTGCGCCTCGCGCTCCAGGAAGCCCAGCGTCTCGATCAGCACGGCGTTCACGTCCAGGACCTCGATCTTGACGTCCATGCGTTTGGCGAAGCCGAGCATGCGGTGGGTGATGCCGCGGCAGCGGTCCACGGAGCGCAGGATGGCCTCGATCTGGCGGGCGAATTTGTCCTTGTCCGGGAAGTCCGGGCGCAGGTTCATGATGTCGCGCATGAGTCCGGCCTTCTCGTTGATGATGGCCAGCGGGTTGTTGATCTCGTGGGCCACGCCGGCCGCCAGGCGTCCGATGGAGGACAGCTTCTGGGAGTGCTCCATCTGGTGGATGGCGCCCAGACGCTGCTCATCGCTCTCCTGCAGCCGCGAGATGAGGAGGCTCGTGATGCGGTACACGGCCAGGAAAATGATGATCACGCCCGAAACGAAGATGAAGAGCAGGTCGATGCGGACCGTGTACCATGTGCTGAAGGCCGTCGGCTTGGGCTTGACCGAGACCAGGGCGAAGTCCGTGTCGGAGATGAAGGCCGTGGCGACGAAGAAGTTCTGCCCGCCGGCCTGCATGGACTGGACGTTCGACTCGAAATTCGTGGGCGGCAGCTGGAAGGGCAGCTTGTCGAGCACCTTGCCGAAGCGGCGCGACTCGGTCTGGAGGACGCCCGCGCGGTTGACGAGGAAGGCGTCGCTGTCCGGCCCCAGGCCCATGGCGCCCAGGATACGGTCGAAGTGCATGGTGTCCAGGGTGGCCCTCAGCACCCAGGATTGGCCGCTTTCCGTGGTGTGGCGGACAGCGATGACCACGTGGGGGAACTTGCGGAAGCCGAGAAAGACGTCGCTGACGTAGGTGCCCTTGAACTGCACCTGCTGGAACCAGGCCTGCTCGGAATAATTGCGTCCCACGAGGTCGTAGGGGCCGGAATAGCTGACCTGCCTGCCCGAGGCGTCGATGAGGCCGAGATCGACGAAGCCGGTGAACTCGCGGCGCATGACCTGGAAGATGCGCTGCAGGTTGGCGTCGTCGGACAGTTCCTCGAAATCGTAGGCCGAGGCGATGAAGCTCACGGCCGAGGTGCGTTCGGCCAGGAAGAGCTCGAAGGAGTGCTTGGCCTTGCCCAGCAGGGCCCGCATGGGCGCCTGCACCTCGGCCGTCATGGTGTTCTGGTGCTCGTAATAGTTGATGCCGGCCAGGGACAGGAGCGGCAGCAGGGTGACCAGGGCCATGAGGGAGACGATCTTGCGCCGCAGCATGCTGTAGCGCCCGGGCGAGTTTATATCCGCACCCATGTCGGTCTTGATGGTGTCCAGGGTGGAGGAGAGGATGTTCTTCATGCCGGCTCCCCGGCCCGCTCGTAGAGGATGTCGCCGGCCTTGAGACGGCCCGAGGCCAGGCTCGCGACGACGCGCTCAAGGGGGCCCATGACGGAATCGATGACGTCGATGCGCTTCCAGCGCAGGTAGTGGTAGTACTCGTCTTCGATGCCGCCGCAGACGATGGTGCCGATGTCGCGCGAGAGGGCCAGGTCGCAGAGTTCGTCCCCCGAGGCGTGGGCCAGAAGGAAGGACCTGCGCGTCACGATCTCGCCGTTCTCGGCGATGTTCAGGAGCAGAGCTTCCGTGGTCAGGTCGAAGCGGGGGGCGATTTCGTCCCTGGAGACGGTGATCAGTACGCGACGTTCCATGGCTTACCGCTCCTCCGTGTTCTTGCGGCCCGTCTTGCGGGCCTTGTCCGCGACGCGGGGCGTGGTTGCGGCGTCGAGGTGGCCCGCCAGGTGGACCGGCAGGTGCTCCGTCCGGATCGTTTCGCCGGTGCAGACCATGGCCGCGAATTCCATGATGTTCCTGAGTTCGCGCACGTTCCCCGGGAACTCGTGCTCGCGCAGGATGCGCACGGCCTTGGGGCTGATGCCGGTGATGTTCTTCTTGAAGCGGGCCGCATACTGCCCCAGGAAGTGGTGCAGCAGGAAGCCGAGGTCTTCGCCGCGCTCCCGCAGGCGCGGCAGGTGCAGCCTGATGGCCGAGATGCGGTGGAAGAGATCTTCCCGCAGGCGGCCGTCCTGGACCAGCTTGTCCGGCGACTCGGCCGTGGAGGCCATGAGCCGGGCGTTGACGCGCACGGGCTTGGAGGCCCCCACGGGCAGGACCGTGCCCTCGTCCAGGAAGCGCACCAGCCTGCTCTGGTGAGACAGGGGCAGGTCGGCGATTTCCGAGAGGTAGAGGGTCCCGCCGTGGGCCTGCTGGAAGCGGCCGGGCTTGAGTTCACCGGAGTTGTCCAGGACGCGTCCAAAAAGCTCGGCGTCCAGGAGTTCCTCGGGCATGGGACCGCAGCTGAAGCGTACGAAGGGCTCCCGCGAGCGCGGGGAGGCCTTGTGCACGGATTCGGCCAGGAGGTCCTTGCCCGTGCCGGTCTCGCCGGTGATGAGCACCGGCGAGTCGTGCTGGGCGATGACCGGCACGAGGCGAAGGAGCTTTTCCATGGCCTGGCTGCGCCCGACGATCTGCCCCTGCCCTGTGGCCTGGGACAGACGAGCCTCGGTCTCGCGCAGGGCCGTCAGGTCCTCGACCACGTCGAGGACGCAGACGGGGCGGTTGTTGCCGTCGCTGACGTGTACGGGCGTGATGCGGATGGGAATCTTGCGGCGGTGGCGGTTGATGCAGTCGGTCTCGACGCCGGAGCCGGGCCCCTCTTCGCGCCCGTGGGGGCAGCCCTGGACGCAGGCGCGGCTGCGCAGCACATGCCGGCAGGGCAGGCCGCGCACCTCATCCCGGCTGTAGCCGGTCAGGGCCTCCAGGGCCTTGTTGAGCATGAGCACGCGGCCGCCTTCATCCAGCATGACGATGCCCATGGGCAGTCCGTCGAGCAGGGCGGGCAGGTCCGGGCAATCGGTCCCGATCAGGTCTTCAATCCGTTTGAGCACGCAGGTCTCCCTTAGTGAGCGCCGCCCCCGATGATGCCGGACGCCGCGAAACAAAGCACGATGACTTCCAGGATGGAAATGACGGCGAAGGCCATGTCCTTTTTCTTCAGGTACGCAAAGATGACCGGAATGTAGCAGACGATGGTCAGGCCGCCCAGGAGCGCAATCCCGAGAAAGTTCAGGAAATCGCCCTTGCCTAGCAGCGTGGCCCAGCCCCAGCCGGTCGGAACGTTGTTCTGGGTCAGGTATTCACCAACTGGCTGGGACCAGAACTTGGTCACCAGTTCCATGGAGACGTACGGATCCAGGATGCCGGTGACATAGACTATATACGTCAAGATCATGAGAGCCAAGCCGCTCCAACATCCGTAAAAAAGGATGTTGGCGTAGGTGATCTGTTCGGCCGGCGCATTGGTGTCGGGTCTATTCATGGTTGTTCTCCTTGAATGCTGATGGTTAGAAGCCCAGGCCCTTGGCCAGCGCCTTGCCGCCCGCGAAGAGCAGGACGCCGATGACCATGTAGCGGATGAAGGCCGGCTTGGCCTTGGCCAGCAGACGCACGCCCACGAAGGAGCCCATCATCAGGCCGATGATGGAGGGGATGGCCATGAGGGGGATGACGCAGCCCTGGTTCAGGTAGACCCAGGCGGCGGAGGTGTCGGTGATGGACAGCAGGAACTTGCTGGTGCCGACGGCGACCTTCAGCGGGGCGCCCATGAGCAGGTTCAGGACCGGGACGTTGGCCCAGCCGGCGCCGAGGCCGAACATGCCGGCCATGATGCCGATGATGATGAAAAGCAGCAGGCCCGGCAGGGTGCGGTGGGTCTTCCACTCGACGATCTCGCCGTTGGCCTCCATGTAGGCGCCCTGGATGCCCAGAGCCAGGCCCAGGGCGTCCTGCTTGGTGACCACGGGACGGGCCGTGTTCTTGGAGGTCAGCAGGAGGATGGCGATGCCCATGATGGTGCCGCCCAGGCAGATCTGGACCACGTTGCCCGGCAGGGCCAGGCCCAGGAAGGCGCCGACGATGGCGCAGCTGGAGGCGATCAGCGCCACGGGCAGGGCCAGGCGCAGGCTGGCGAGGTTTCGCTTCAGCAGGCCCGGTCCGGCGGCCAGGGCGCCGGCCAGGGCGACGAGCAGGCCCGCGCCGCGCACGAAGTCGAGGTGGAAGGGGAAAAACCCGCTGACCAGGGGCACGAAGAGCACGCCGCCGCCGACGCCGGCCAGCACGGCGATGATGCCCAGCACGAAGCAGAAGAAGAGCAGGATCGTCGGCCAGGCCCACCAGGGAAGTCCCGAGGGGCCGCCTGTGGCCTCGGCCATCTGCTTCGCAGCCTCGTTCGCCAGTTCGGTGTTGTTGCTCGCCCAAGCCAAAGTGACCAACAGGAGAAGAGCCAGTGCGGTCCCTCCCAGAATTCGCATCAACGTCATGTTCAGTTTCATCCCAGTTTCGCTCCCGTTTACACGTTTCCTTGAAGTACATTATGAAAAAAGTGTCCTGCGGCACGATGCCCAACGCATCCGGCCTCCTTTCAGGGCAAGGACCATGCCAGCGGGGAAATCGAGACGGACGAAGGGTTGACGTGATTCGGGGATGGAGATAATCGGCAAATTATTGCCGCATTCGGCAAGATTGTGCCTTTTTTCTCAAAATTCGGGCATACGGGAATGGCGTCGCGACGTACGGCGGCGTGGGGTGTCTTGGCTCGAAGCGGAGTGTGCAGGGCGATGAAAATTCAGGAATATGGCCTGGCTCAGACCGGTGCCAAGGGTCGGAAAAGGGCTGGCAAAAAATTGCCGGAAGCGGTCGCCCCGTCCGAGGCGCAGGTCCTGGAGCTCGGCACGGAGGAGGGGCTCGGCAAGTTCGTCATCCAGTCCAGGAGCATGCGCGACCTTTACCGCCTGGCCACGCAGGTGGCCGGCTCCGATGCCACCATCCTGGTCTACGGCGAGTCCGGCACGGGCAAGGAGCTCTTCGCCCGCCTCGTGCACCAACTCTCGGGGCGGCGCGCCAAGCCTTTCGTTCCGGTCAACTGCGGCGTGCTCAAGGGGGAGCTTTTCGCCGACAAGTTTTTCGGCCACGAGGCAGGGGCCTTCACCGGGGCCCAGCGCCAGCGCAAGGGCAGCTTCGAACTGGCTGCCGACGGGACCCTCTTCCTGGATGAGGTGGGCGAGATCCCGCCGGCCAACCAGGTCGACTTCCTGCGCGTGCTCGAGGAGAAGACCTTCCGCCGCCTGGGCGGGGAGAGGCCTCTGCCCTTCGACGCCCGCATCGTGGCCGCCACCAACCGCGTGCTGCACAAGATGGTCGCGGCCGCCGAGTTCCGGGCCGACCTCTACTATCGCCTCAACGTCATCCCCGTGACCCTGCCGCCCCTGCGCGAGCGGGTCGACGACATCCCGCCCCTGGCCGAGTATTTCCTGGCCATGTACCGCCACCGCTACCACAAGCCGGGCGTGCGCCTGGCTCCCGCCACCCTGGACGCGCTGTGCGACTATCCCTGGCCGGGCAACGTGCGCGAACTGCGCAACTTGACCGAGCGCCTGGTCCTGCTGTGCTCCGACCCCCTGATCGAACCCTCGCACCTGCCCCTGGAAATGCGCCTGGCCACGGGCCTGCCTGCCGTCGACCGCAGCCAGGGCGTGGTGACGCTGGAGGCCGCGGTGCGCCAGGCCGAAGTGGAGGCCATCGTCCGCGCCTGGGCCGAGGCCGGAGGCAGCAAGGCGAGATTGGCCGAGATCCTGGCCGTCAGCCCGCGCACCCTGCGCTACAAGCTGGCCGAGTACGAACTCAAGCTGAACTGAATTTCTGCCTGGCTGGAAATTGTGGGCGGTTTCCCGGATATCCTTCAGGGGGGAGGGGAACCATTTAGGCGCCCCGGAAACATGTGCGGCAATTTTTTGCCGATCGATGAGCGGGGTGGCGGGGGAGCGCCCCGGACCATGATGAGGTCCGGGGCGTTTTCGTCATTTTCCGCCCCATGTCTCCCGGTGCACGAGCTCCGGCCGGAAGCGGTCCAGGGCCTCGAAGGGCGTTGCGGGCCAGCCCACGGGGACGAGGGAGAAGGGGTGGATGTTGTCGGGGAGGCCGAAGAGCCTGCGGAAGCCGTCCATGCGGTCCTGCTCCGGATAGATGCCGACCCACACGGTTCCGAGCCCCAGGCCGCGGGCGGCCAGGAGCATGTTCTGGGTGGCGGCGCTCAGGTCCTGGACCCAGAAGGTCGGCCATTTTTTGCCGTCGGGGTCGCCGCAGGCGAGGATGGCCAAGGGGGCCTGGGCGACCATCTTGGCGTAGGGGTGGAAAGCGGGAATCGCTTCGAGCCGCGCCCTGTCCGTGATCACGATGAAATGCCACGGCTGCTGGTTGCCGGCCGAAGGCGCGGCCATGCCGGCGCGGAGGATGGTTTCGATCATCACTTCGTCCACGGGCGTGTCGGTGTATTTGCGGATGCTGCGCCGTGTGTGGATTGCGTCGAGAAGTTCCATGATGTTTCTCCGTGCTGCAGGTTGCGTGGCCGGGCCCGTCTTCCAGAGTTGAAACAGCGTGTCCGTTGACGGGGAATGCGTCGTGCCCGTCAGTTCTGTGCGTTCTTGAGCTCCTGCATGGCCTTGACCAGGGGGCCCAGATCGGGCCGGGAGTTGATGTCGTGCACGTCGATGTAGCGGATGATGCCCTGCTTATCGATCAGAAACAGCGACCGTTCGGCCTCGCCCGTCGAGCGCAGGATGCCCAGGGCGTCGGCCACTTCGCCGTGGGGGAAGAAGTCCGAGGCCACCGGGAACCACACGCCGCCCATTTCCTGGACCCAGGCGTGCAGGGTCGGCACGTTGTCCACGCTCACGCCGATGAGCTGCGTGTCCGTCTGGTCGAAGAGGTCCTGCACGATGTTGTAGCCGGGCCACTGCCCCGAGCAGACCGGGGTCCAGGCCGCCGGCACGAAGGACAGGGCCACGTTTTTCTTCCCGCGGAACTGGGCCAGGCTGACCGTGCCTCCGTCGATGGTCGGCAGGCTGAAGTCCGGGGCCGGGTCCCCAACCTTGACCTTCAGGGTGCTGTCCAGGGGCTTGAGTTCGCCCACCTCAAAGAGATGGGCCTTGGGGATGCCAGGGCCCTGGGCCATGGCGGAAAGCGGTGCGCCGCAGAGAAGAACCGCGGCGAGAAGGAAGGGGAACATATGTCGTGACATGGGTCTACCTCCCGGCTTTGCTCGCTTTCAGGGCATGGTCCAGAAACGCGGCGGCGGATTCCATGCGGCCGAGCAGGGTGTCCGCAACGATGATTTCCTTCTTCTGGGCATCGAGGTCGAGGACATAGAAGAAGGGCGTGCCGACTTCGCCGATTTCCTTGTTGACCTTGAAATCGGGGTCCGAGAACAGGGGGAAGGTCACGGCGTACTTGTCCCGGAAAACCTTCACCTCGAAATCCGAATTGCCGATGCCTACGCCGATGAGCTTCACGTCCTCGGCCAGCCCGCGGCTTTTGATCAGGGCGTTCAACTCGTTGAGGATCGGCGCTTCGCGCTGGCAGTGGGGGCAGTACATGCTGAAGGCCACGAGAATGACGGTTTTCGCCCGGATGTTGGAAAGACTGTGGGGCCCCTGGCCGGCAAATCCCAGGTGCTTGAGGTGCTCGGGGGCCAGTTCGCCCTGCAGCTGCAGGTCGGGCATGACGCTGCCCGCAGGCAGGGGGTGCGAGGAGGGGCTTTCCGACGCTTCCATGGCCAGCCCGCTTCCAGCAAGGAAGGAAAGGAGCAGTCCGAGCAGAATGATGCCGAGGCGCATGATGGACTCCGTGAAGGAACGGGCCCGAAGCGGGCCGCTGCAGATGGTTGTGCGTATGCCGCTGCGGCTCGTACGCAGAAAACAGGATGCTCATCTGTAACAGGCCGGCATACGGCCCGCAACCGGTGTTCTAATGCTCGCGTTCCGGCACAGGAAGAAAGCGCGGAACGCCCCGCAGGCAGGAGCCTGCGGGGCGTTTCGGGTCATGCGGTGCACTCGTCCACAAGGTAGAGGATGGAGCGGTAGGGGATCTTGCCGTGCAGGGCCAGGCCGACCTCGCAGGTCCGGCTGGTGGAGTAGCCTTCGGTGCAGTCCTGGACCTTGTCGGCCAGGGTCTTCAGGGCCGAGGCGTTGAGCTCCGGCACGGAAAAGCCCTTGTCCCCGGCGAAGCCGCAACAGAATACGTCCTCCGGCACGACCACCTTGGCGGCGCACTTCCCGGCCAGCTCCAGGAGCTTCCCTTCGAGTCCCATCTTGCGCGACGTGCACGTCACGTGCAGGGCCACGCGCTTGTCCTTGCGCACGAAGGAGAGCTTGTCCTGCAGGAATTCGAGCACGAAGACGGCCGGGTCGTAGAGCTTGAGGCGCGGGTCCAGGACTTCCTGCATGCGCTTGAGGCACGGGCTCGTGTCGCACAGCACCGGCAGCTCGCCGCCGCGGGTGGCCTCCAGCAGTGCTTCCTCCAGCTGGGCGCTCTTGGCGTCGGCCTGGGCCACGAAACCCTTGCTCTCGAAGGCCTGCCCGCAGCACAGCCCGCCCATGCCCTTGGGGAAGATGACCTCGTACCCGGCCTTGCGCAGCAGCCGCACCGTGACCTCGGGCAGGGACGCGATCTTCTCGCCCCGTGCCGGCCCCATGTTGCGGGCGATGCAGCTCGGGAAATAGACCACCTTCAGGGGGTTGGCCTCGTCGACGGCTTCGGCCTTGATGCGTCCCAGCCCTTTGGGCATCTGCGCGTTCCAGCGCGGGATGCGCTTCAGCGAGGCGCGGTGCAGGGCCTCGGAGGAGGCGTCCATGAAGCGCGTCCCGGCCACGGCGTGGACGGCGTCCACGGTGGTCAGCACGCCCGAGACGGTCCGGGCCACGCCCTCGAAATGCCCGCCCACCCAGTCGGCGGCCTTCTTCTGGCGGCCGGTGGCGTGCTCGGCCCGCAGGGCCTTGGTCATCTTGCCCGTGTCGATGCCCACGGGGCAGCGCGTGCCGCACAGCCCGTCCGTGGCGCAGGTGCCGTCGCCCTGGTAGCCGTAGGCCTTGAGCAGCTTGGCGAGTTCCGCGCTTTTCTCCGGGATGTTCCGCAGCCGCTGGATCTCGCGCCAGCTCGTTATGCGCTGGCGCGGCGTGAGGGTGATGTGCTTGGACGGGCAGATGGGCTCGCAGAACCCGCACTCGATGCACTTGTCCACCAGTTCGTGGGCCGCGGGCAGGGGCTTCAGATCCTTGAGATGCGCCTTGGGGTCGGGGTTCAGGATGACGCCGGGGTTCAAAAGCCCCTTGGGGTCGAAGATGCGCTTGATGTCCTGCATGAGGCGGTACGCGTCCTTGCCCCACTCCATCTCCACGAAGGGCGCCATGTTGCGGCCCGTGCCGTGCTCGGCCTTGAGGGACCCGTCGTAGCGGTCCACGACCATGGCCGTCACGTCGTCCATGAGGTTGCTGTAGCGCTCGACCTCCTTGGGGTCGCCGAAGTCCTGGGTGAAGACGAAGTGCAGGTTCCCCTCCAGGGCGTGGCCGAAGATGATGGCCTCTGAGTACCCGTATTTCTCCAGCAGTCCCTGCAGTTCCAGGGTCGCGTCGGCCAGGCGTTCGATGGGGAAGGCCACGTCCTCGATGATGACCGTGGTGCCGGTGGCGCGCACTGAGCCCACGGCCGGGAAGAGGCCCTTGCGGATGTTCCACAGCTTGGCGAACTCCTGGGGCACGGGCGTGAACTCGATGTCCCGGACCATGGGCACGTCGGACAGGGCCGCCTTGATGGTCGCGATCTGGGCGTCGAGGGCCGCCTTGTCCTCGGCCCTCGTCTCGACCAGCAGGGCGGCGGCCGTGTCGCTCAGTTCCTTCAGGTAGGGCGGCATGCCGTCCTTGTCCTGGACCGAGCGCAGGGCCGGGCGGTCCATGAGTTCCACGGCGGCCACGGGCTGCTTCTTGAGGATGATGGTCGCCTCGCAGGCCGTGCGGATGTCCGGGAAGAGCATCAGGGCCGAGGCCTTGTGGGCGTGCTCGATGACGGTGCGGTAGGTCACCCGGGAGACGAAGGCCAGGGTCCCTTCGGAGCCGACGATGAGGTGCTTGAGGATGTCGAAGGGGTCCTCGAAGTCCACCAGGGCGTTCAGGCTGTAGCCGGTGGTGTTCTTGATCTTGAACTTGTGCCGGATGCGCGCTTCAAGTTCAGGCGCGGCCATGACCTGGCGGCGCAGGTCCTCAAGCCCCCCGATGATCTCGGGGTGCTTTTCCCGGAAGGCGCGCCTGGAGGCGTCGTCCCCCGTGTCCAGAATGGTCCCGTCGGCGAAGACCAGTCGCAGCTCCTCAAGGGTCTTGTAGCTGTTCTCGGCCACGCCGCAGCACATGCCGCTGGCGTTGTTGGCCAGGATGCCGCCGATCTTGCAGGAGTCGATGGAGGCAGGGTCCGGTCCGATCTTCTTGCCGAAGGGGGCCAGGGAGCGGTTGGCGTGGGCGCCGATGATGCCCGGCTCCAGGTCGATGCGGCGGGCGTTGTCGTAGATGCGGCAGCCCAGCCACCCCTCTCCCAGGCGCAGCAGTACCGAGTCCGTGACCGCCTGGCCCGAGAGGCTGGTGCCGGCCGCGCGGAAGGTCACCTCGATGCCGTCCTTGTGGGCCAGCCGCAGGATGCGGGCCACTTCGCCCTCGGACTCCACGTTGATGACGATCTTTGGGATGAGCCGGTAGAAGCTCGCGTCCGTGCCGTAGGCCAGCAGACGCAAAGGGTCGGTGATGATACGCTCGGCCGGCACGAAAGCGGCCACTGCGTCCCGGAATTTCCGGTACTTGGAATCGAGCATGGGACCTCCGTATTATGAGAATAATTCTTAATAAATATATCCGATTTTACGGCTGTCCACAAGCCGAAAACATGTTTTGTGGTGAAGAAAACCGGATAGCGGACGGAATCGCCCGGATTGGGCGCGGCTATGGGGCGGAGACGCGCATCGCGGCGGGGACGGTCGCGTCTGCCGCAGGAGGAGGGAAGTATTGCGGGATCAGTTGTCCCGGGGTCTGCGTCCCAGGAGGATCCCGGCGGCGAGGCAGACCGCGCCGCACAGGCCCAGGGTAGGCCCGACGCCGATGAACTCGGCCGTCAGACCCGCTCCGAGGGAGCCGAAGGGCGACATGCCCATGAACATCATGGCGAAAAGGGCCATGACCCGGCCGCGCATCTCGTCGGGTGTGAGGGTCTGCACCAGGGTGTTGGACGTGGCCATGAGCAGGATCATGAACAGCCCCGCGGGCACTGCCAGCAGGATCGACAGCCAGAAGACCGTCGAGAACGAGAAGAGGACCAGCGTCAGGCCGAAGGCCAGGGAGGCCACGGACCGCAAGGCCCACAGACCCGTGTTCCTGCGCATGGTCAGGATGAGGGCGCCCATGAGGCTGCCCACCCCGGCGGCGGTCATGAGCAGGCTGTAGCCGTCGGCCCCGCGCCCGAGGACTTCCCGGGCCACCACGGGCATGAGCACCAGAAAGGAGGAGCCGAAGAGGCTGGTCACGGCCACCAGGGCCAGGAGGCTGCGGATGGCAGGGTTCGTCCAGGCAAAGGCGACGCCCGCCTTGATGCGGGACAGGAATTGCCCCTGCGGCGCGGGCCTGGGCGTGTCGGGCAGGCGCATGAGGGCCAGGCAGGCGATGACGGCCAGGAAGGACAGGCCGTTCAGGGTGAAGCACCAGGCCTCCCCGACGGTGGCCAGCAGCGCCCCGGCCACGCCGGGGCCGATGATGCGGGCCGTGTGGAACATGGAGGAGTTGAAGCCGATGGCGCTGGGCAGGTCCTCCTTGCCGACCATCTCGACCACGAAGGACTGGCGGGTGGGGTTGTCGATGGCGTTGACCACTCCGAGCATGGCCGCCAGCAGGACGATGATCCAGACCCGGGCCTGTTCCGTGAAGCACAGGGCGGCCAGGATGAAGGCCAGGATCATGGCCGCGGTCTGGGTCCCGATGAGGATGGCGCGGCGGTTGGCGCGGTCGGCCCAGTCCCCGCCCACCAGGGCCAGGACGAAGATGGGCGCCAGCCCCGCGAAGCGAACCAGGCCCAGGGCGGCGCTCGATCCCGTCAGCCGGTACACGAGCCAGGCCTCGGACACGTTCTGGACCCAGGTGCCGACGAGGGAGATGATCTGCCCCGAGGCGAAGAGGCGGAAGTTGCGGTGCCGCAGGGGGCGGGTCAGGGTGGTCCAGGCTGAAGGATGCATGGTGGTTCCGGGGGTTGCGGATGCGGTTCGACGGAGGAGAGAAAAGGCGCGATCCGGGGAAAAGTCAACCGGCAGACTTGAGGCGGTCCGCTGGCAGGTGATGTGGGGACGGATCGCCGCGCTGCGCTCGCGATGACGGTCAGGGGGATTCGCTCTTTTTTCTTGATCAAGCCGCCTCCGCCCCGTTAGCCATGATCCCGGCCGCTGACGGCCCGACCATACACTATCCGAGGAGCCGACGCATGAACCTTTCCTGCTTCAAAGCCTACGACATCCGCGGCCGCGTGCCCGACGAACTGGACGAGAACCTTGCCTGGCGCATCGGCCGGGCCTACGCCACCTGGCTCAAGCCGTCCCGCGTGGTGGTCGGCCACGACATCCGCCTGTCCAGCCCGGCCATGGCCGCGGCACTGACCCGCGGGCTCTTCGAGTCCGGCGTGGACGTCTACGCCCTGGGCGAGTGCGGCACCGAGGAGGTCTACTTCGCCGTCTTCGATCAGCGCATGGACGGCGGCATCATGGTCACGGCCAGCCACAACCCCAAGGACTACAACGGCATGAAGTTCGTGCGCGAGGACTCGAGGCCCATAAGCGGCGACACGGGCCTCTTCGCCATCCGCGATCTGGCGGCGTCCGGCGAGTTCCCGGCGGCCGAGCGCATCGGCCGTGAACAGTCTCTGGACGTACGGGAGCGCTACCGCGACCACCTGCTGTCCTACATCGACCGGTCGGCCCTGCGGCCTCTGTCCATCGTGGTCAACGCGGGCAACGGCGGGGCCGGGGCCGTCGTCGACCTGCTGGAGCCCATGCTGCCCTTCGCCTTCCATAAAATCCTGCACGAGGCCGACGGCAATTTCCCGAACGGCGTACCCAACCCGCTCCTGCCGGAATGCCGCGACATGACCGCCCGCGCCGTGGTCGAGACGGGCGCGGACCTGGGCCTGGCCTGGGACGGGGACTTCGACCGCTGCTTCTTCTTCGACGGAACCGGCCGCTTCATCGAGGGCTACTACCTCGTCGGCCTGCTGGGCGAGGCCTTCGCCCGCAAGCACCCGGGCGCCGGCATCATCCACGACCCGCGCCTGACCTGGAACACCATGGCCGCCGTCAGCGCGGCCGGGGGACGGCCCATCATGTCCAAGACCGGCCACGCCTTCATCAAGGAGCGCATGCGCCTGGAAGACGCGGTCTACGGCGGCGAGATGAGCGCCCACCACTATTTCCGCGACTTCGCCTACTGCGACTCAGGGATGATCCCCTGGCTGCTGGTGGCCGAACTGGTCTGCCTGACGGGCAAGTCCCTGGCCGAACTGGTCGACGACGCCATGCGCGCCTTCCCGGCCAGCGGCGAGATCAACCGCAGGGTCGCGGACGCCAAGGCCGCCATCGCCGCCGTGGAGGCGCGCTTCGGCGCGGGAGCCCTGATCCGCGACACGACCGACGGCCTGAGCCTGGAGTTCGCCGACTGGCGCTTCAACCTGCGCTCCTCCAACACCGAACCCGTGCTGCGCCTCAATGTGGAGTCGCGCGGGGACAGGGCGCTCATGGAGGAAAAGACAAAGGAAATTCTGGGGGTTGTGGACGGGATGGACTGAGTGGACGTGATGGACCTGGGGGTGCCCGGGGCGGGTGAGGGCGAGGCCGGGGGGCTTCGCCCTCACGTTGTTTTGGCTACTTGCCGAAGACCTTTTTCAGCAGGTCCGTGGTTCTCGCGGCCGGGTTGGTGCGGATGGCGGCCTCCTCCTTGGCCACGTAGTGGAAGATGCCGTCCATGCCCTTCTCTACCACGTAGTCCGTCAGGTTGGCCTTGGCGTCGGGCATGAAGGGCAGGGCCTTGTACTGGCCCATCATGGCGTCGTAGGCCTGCACCGCCCCGGCCTCGGCCAGGGTGGCGTCGACGATGGGCTTCATCTCCGTGGCCAGGCCCGGCCCCATGGACTTGCGGAAGTACTGGGTGGCCGCGTCGTCGGGGCCGTTCAGGATCTTCTGGGCGTCCTGGATGGTCATGGCCGCGATGGCGTCGACGAAGAGGGCCTTGGCCTTGGGAGTGGCCTGCTCGGCGGCGCGGTTGAGCTTCAGTTCCAGGTCGTCGACGAGGCTCGAATAGCCGGCCGCCTTGAGGGCCTTCTGCACCGTGGCCAGCTGTCCCGGCAGGGGGATGTGGATGGCCTTGTCCGCGTTGAAGCCGTCGGTTTTCCCGAGCTGCGCGACAACGGTCTCGGTGCCGACCCGCAGGGCCTCCTTGAGGCCGTCGCCCATCTCGCCCTGGGTCAGGGACCCGGCTGAAGAACTTGATCCACTTGGCTTTACCAATTCCAGTCCTTTCTGCAGCAGGTCGCCCTGGGCCCGGACCGACTCCGATCCGAGCAGCAAAATCGCGCCGATGGCCGCCAGGCCCAGAAATGCGGGAAGAAGGGTGCGTTTCGACATGGTGTCTCCTTTGGTTGTGACGGGTGGCCGGACCTTTTCCTGTCCCAGGCCCGGTCGGTGAACGCCCGCGTCAGAATTCGTAGCGCAGGCCTAGGCTCAGGATGTTGCTCCCGCCATCGTCCGCGAACATCCCGTAGCCTGTCGAGCGGTGGTGCAGGCGGAAAAAAGTGGACCAGGGGGAGCCCGGCAGCCCGAAGGCGGCCTCGATGTGCCAGAAGAGCATCACCGGGTCGCTGTCACCCTTCCTGATCCGTTCGTACTCCGGCGTGGTCGTGGCGAAGGACGGCCCGATGCCGAAGGCCAGGCTGGTGTCCAGGGCACTGTCCCAGGGGAAGGCCTCCCAACGGGCGTTCAGGACCGGGGCGTTGAGTTCGAAGTGATCCTGGATGCCGAAATGTCTGGCAACGTTGGCTTCCAGTTCCAGGGACCACATCCGGTTGGCCGGACGGTAGAAGGTCCAGCCCGCAGCGCCGGCCAGGAGGTAGGAATCTTCCAGGCCTGCCTGGCCGGAGACGGCCTCGATCCAGTCGCCGTTGGTCATGACCCCGCCGTAGATGCTGAAGGAAAGGTCATCCTCGGCCTTCGGCTGCGCCTCAGACGGCGCGCCCGGGCACACGGTCAGCGCCAGGACGAACAGGCCGGCCAGCATAATTCGGATGGTTCGGATGGACATGATCAAATCCTCCGGGGCGCATGGGCGTTGCGAGGGAAACTGCAGCGCCTTCCGCCGGAAAAACTGGTTTTGCTGGCATTGTAGACGCAAAGAGATGCAGGAGCAAGGCAGGGCGGAAAAAATGTCCGATGCCGGAGTCAGCTGATTTCGTCCATGAGCGTCCCCGTGTCCCGCAGCAGCAGGCGCACCAGGATTTCCTCTAGGGACAGGGTCGGCGACTGGCGGCGGGCCTCCACGGCCTGGTCCAGCAGGTCAGCCTGGGATTCGAGGGCAGTGGCCTGGTAGGCGAGACCGCTTTCGCGTTCGGCGTAGAGCGATTCCTGGGTGGTCATGTCGCCGATGTAGCCCGACAGCCTGTCCAGCTGGGTCTGCAGGGTGGCCGCGTTGTTCAGGTCCGTGCCCGAAAGGGCGGTGGACCAGGGCACCGTGTCCAGGGCCCGGAAGGTCACGTCGAAGCCGCCGTACTGCGGGCTGCCGCTCAGGTTGGACTGGATGTGCACGTTGCCGGACGAATCGATCTGCTCCGTCCCCCACTGGCCGCTGTCGAGGAGGGCGATGCCGTTGTAGAGCGTGGACTCGACGACGCCGACGATCTTGTCGCGCAGGGCGTCGTATTCCGCGGCCACGGAAGCGGAGTAGGTCAGGTCGCCGTCCTTGACCTGCCGGGCGATGCTTTCCATCTGCTCCAGGGTGCTTTTGATGGTGCCCACGGCCTCGGCCGCGATGCCGACCATGGAGGCGGCCTCCTTCACGTTGCGCGCACCCTGCCGGATGGTGGCGCTGTCGGCGCGCAGGCGGCCGGTGATGGCCTGGTCGTAGGGGTTGGTCAGGGGCTTGACCGCCGGCCGGCCCAGGACCATCTCGCGCAGGTTGGCGCCCACGCTCGAGCCCTGGAAGTAGGCATTCATGAGCAGGTCCTGCTGCCAGATCTGGTTGGCGGTGGTGTAGACGAAAAGTCTTTCCAGGTCGGTCAGGGCCACGGCGTTCTCCCTCGGGCTACAGACAGGGGCGTTTCGAATGTATTCGGCCGTTCCCGGTTTTTGTTTAGTAGATAACCTCTTCCAGGGTCAGCCCCTGCGGGGGGGCCGTGGCCGGGGCCAGGCGCCGGTCGCGGCTTTCCAGGACGGCCCTGGCCTCTTCCGGGCTCATGCCGCCGCGGCCGACCTCGACCAGGATGCCCATGAGGTTGCGGACCATCTGCTTCAGGAACCCGTCGGCCTGGAAGCGAAAGGCCCATTCGCACGGGTGAAGGCCCGGCTCGCGGCGGATGGGCTCCAGGGTGCGGACCGTGCCCTTGACCTCGGTGCCGGCGTTCTGGAAGGCGGCGAAATCGTGTGTCCCGGCCAGGAAGGCCGCGGCCCGGTCCATGGCCGTCAGGTCGAGGTGCCGCACGGGCCAGACGAAGGGCGCGCGCTGGGGCAGGGTGAAGTCCGGCTCGGTCCACAGGGTGTAGGCGTAGCGCTTGGAGCGGACCGAAAAGCGGGCGTGGAAGCCGGGCTCGGCCTCGCGCGCGTTGATGATGGCGATGTCGTCCGGGAGCATGGAATTGAGCGCCTTTTGCCAGGGGATGCGGGCCTTGGAGTCGGGCGCGTCGAAATGGGCCACCTGACCGAGGGCGTGAACGCCGCTGTCCGTGCGCCCCGAACCGTGCACCCGGACCGGTTCCTCGCAGATGCGCGAAAGCTTTTCCTCCAGGACGCCTTGGATGGTCGCCCCCCGGCCCTGAATCTGCCAGCCCAGGTAGCGCGTGCCGATGTAGGCCACGGTCAGGCGGATGCGCGGCATGGTCAGTCGGTTCCGGTCTGCAGGCGGGTCAGGGCCTCGGACAGGAAGGCGGCCCGATCCGGGCGCACCGAGGACAGGATTTCGCCTGCCTTGCGGCCGCTCATGCCTGCCAGGATTCTGACGGCGATGCTCTCCTCCAGGGTTTCGAGGACCTGCGCCGCCTGCTTGGGCTTCATGTTGGAGTAGACGTCGACCAAGTGCGCCATCTTCTCGTCCTGGATGGTGCCGGCGGAATCGATGAGTTTCTGCATCCGAACTTCCAGGGCGCGCAGGTTCTCGAGTTTTCCGTCGAGCTCCGCCTCCAGGGCCTTCAGTTCGGCCTCCTTCCTGTCCAGGGCCTGTTCGCGTGCGTTCAGGGCCTGGGCCCGCTCCTCGTCCGTCGCCGGCACGGCGTTGGTCGCGTTTTCCGCCTGACTGTCGGCGTTTGCCGAATTCTCCGCAGGCGGCGCAGGCGTTGCGGCCGGGGCGGGCGGTGCCTGGGCCATGGCCGGGCGTATGGCCACGGGCTGCAGCAGCAGGCTGTCCGGTTCAGACGCCGGCATCCACAGCATGCCGATGGCCGCCAGCTTGACCGCGGCCAGGACGACCGTGGCCTGGATCAGCCTAATAAGGCGCGCGCCCGAAGCGGAGGGTGGCTGTTTCGTCGAATGCGCTCTGTTCTTTTCGCTGTTCTTCCTGCCCATGTCTGACTGCCTGTTTGGCCCGGAGTTTCTCCAGGAGTTTGCGGTCCTTGGCCTTGGCCACGAGATCGCGGCGCCGTTCCTCGACCAGCCGCTCAAGTCCGGCCAGTTTGGCCTGCGCCTGTTTTTTGTCAAGTTCCAGACGGTTGCGCCAACCGGACCACAGCCACAGCTCGGGCTGCGTCATCTGTTTGATCCGGCTCATCTCCTCGAGGCACGACGCCAAGTCCTTTTCCAGCCTTTCGACGCGCGCGGCCTGTTCCTGCATGTCCTGCAGGGCCTTGCTCAGGGCCAGTTTCGCCTGGTCCTCCAACTGTGTCCGGAACTCCAGGACTTTTTCGAGCTTGAAAACGAAAGGGCGCGCCATGGCCGGGTCCAAGCAAGAAGCGTGCGCAAAAAAGAAAGCCCGGCGCGGGCCGGGCTTTGCGGTGGTCGGTCTTGGCGTCGGCTAGGCCGCGCCGGCCGCAGTGGCGGCTTCGATGTAGCCCTGACGCAGGGACTCGATCAGCTCCTTCACGGAGACGATGGCGCTGACCCGGTAGGCGTTGGCGCCGGCAAAGGCGAAACCGTGCTTCAACAGGCCCTTCTTGGCGTTCACCAGGGCCAGGGCGATGCAGTAGGGGCTCTTGGTGTAGTCGCAGGAACTGATGCAGTGGAAGGGGCACTTGAAGGGCTTCTTGAGGCCCGCCTTCACGTCCTGCAGGAACGGTCCGTCCACCGCGCGGCCGGGCAGGCCCACGGGGCTTTTGATGATCTGGATGTCCTCTTCCTTGGCATTGACGTAGGACTCCTTGAACTTGATGTCCGCGTCGCACTCGTGCGTGGCCACGAAGCGGGTGCCCATCTGCACGCCGGAGGCTCCGAGCTGCATGAACTTGTAGATGTCCGCGCCGTCCCAGACGCCGCCGGCGGCGATGACCGGAATGGGGCGGCCGGCCTTGCTTTCGAACTCCTTCACCGCCTCGACGACTTCGGGCACGGTCTTTTCGAGGGAGAACTCGGGGTCGTCGATCTGTTCGGGTTTGAAGCCCAGATGTCCGCCGGCCTTGGGGCCTTCGACCACGAAGGCGTCGGGCAGGTAGTCGAACTTCGACATCCACTTCTTGCAGATGATGGTCGCGGCGCGGGCCGAGGAGATGATGGGCACGAGCTTGGTCTTGGCGCCGTCCACGAGATAGGAGGGCAGGTCCAGGGGAAGCCCCGCGCCGGCGAAGATGACGTCCGCGCCTTCCTTGATGGAGGTCTTGACCAGGTCGCCGAAGTTGGTCAGGGCGACCATGATGTTCACGCCCAGGATGCCGCTGGTCTTTTCGCGGGCCTTGCGCAGTTCGTTGGCCAGTGCGCGCATGTTGGCCTCGCGGTAGTTGGAGCCGATGTCCGGCTCGCCCATGCCGATCATGGCGCCGGCGATGACGCCGATGCCCCCTTCCTTGGCCACGGCCGAGGCCAGCCCCGAAAGGGATATGCCGACACCCATGCCGCCCTGGATGATGGGGATTTTTGCAACAAGATCGCCGATCTTGAGTTGTGGAAAGTCCATTGTGATCTCCTGTATGGATTTCGCCGCGCGGCCCTGGAAACGGGAATGCCTTGAGCGGGCACTTAATCGCGGCGTCCATGGGCTGCTACGCGAAAAAAAAACAGGGGTCAATGAACCGGACAATCCATTGATATGCGTAGCTATTATGGCTGAATTCTACGTGAAAACACGGGATTTCGGCAGCGTTTTGAGTTCGGCTTTTGCTCAGAAATGGAATGCGAGAGGCAGGAGTGCGCAGATTTCCCCGGCGATGATCGCCGCGCCCAGAAAATCGCCGTTCATCGCGCCCTCGCGGCGGGCGAGAGACAGCAGACCTGCCAGGGGCGCGATGGCGATGAAGGCTGCGGACACGACATGGCCTGCGGGCAGGGTCAGGGCCGCGGCTGCGGCGGTGAGGCCGCCCACGGCCAGGGCTGAGAGCGTCGCCCCCTGCAGGGCGTTTTGCCCCAGCCCCGGTCGCCCGAAGGCTCGCCCCGCCCGGGCCAGGGCCAGGCAGCACAGTCGGCCGAAGACCGGGGCGAAGAGCAGGGCGCTCCAGGCCCCGAGGGCAAGGGCGCGCTCGAACAGCGCCGTCTGGGCCCCGAGGCCCAGCACGAGCCCCATGACCCCGAAGGCCCCGATACGGCTGTCCTTGACGACGGTCCAGAACCGCTCCCCCGTGGCGCCGCTGCCCCAGCCGTCCCAGAGGTCGGCCCAGCCGTCCCAGTGCAGGCCTCGGGTGATCCACAGGTTCAGGCCCGTCAGGACCCAGGCCAGGACCCATGTCGTGAAAGGCAGCAGGGAGGCCAGGGCGAGGGCGAGGCCGATGAGCGCCCCGACCAGGGGGTACATACCCATGGAGCGGCTGATCTCCTCGTTGGAGGTGATGCGGGCCCGGCCCAGCCGGGTCAGGAAGGTCAGGGCGACGAGGAAGTCGTGCAGCGGATTCATGGGCGCCGTTCCGTGCAGGTCAGTCGGAATGTCCGGCCGGGCAGGAAACCGAGGAGGCCGGCGCACGAACCGCCGTTCACGGCCAACTCCATGACGCCCTGGCTGCCCGCCAGCAGCCCGACCTGGCCCGGCGCGAGGTCGGCGTAGGTCGTGACTCTGGAGACAGTGCGGCCGTCGTCCAGCATCCAGGTCCGGCCTCGGGCGGGCATGGCCTCGATGCGCAGGTTGAGCAGACAGTTGCCGAAGCGGTCCACATGCAGCACGGCACAATCCAGGCACCCGTCGCCGGACTCGGCCCAGGTCTGTTCAAGGCGCACGACCTCGGCGGGGTCGATGGACCGCCCCAGTGAACTGGGGTCGGCCCCGAGGGCCAGCCGCGCGGCCAGGGGCGCGAAGACGTCCCGGCCGTGAAAGGTGCGGCTGGCATTGGAGGCGTCTGCATCCGCACGCCACCAGGATGCTTTCTGGCCATGCAGGAAGGACAGCAGCCCGTTGTCCGGGGCCAGAAAAAGCTGTCGGCCCTGTCGTGCCAGGAGAATGGACCGCTCCGAGCCGACTCCAGGGTCGACTACGGCCAGAAAGATGCTGTCGTCCGGGAAGTGGGGCCGACTGGTCTCAAGAAGAAAGCCGGCCTGCAGGATGCAGTGCTGCCGGACTTCATGGCAGAGATCGACGACGGGAGCCGCAGGCGCCAGACGCAGGAGAGCCCCCTTCATCTGCCCGACATAGGGGTCCGCAAGGCCGAAATCCGTGAGCAAAACAATGGGGGGAATCATGCAGCAAGCTCATACGGCCAAGCCCCACCCCTGTCCAGCCAAGCCAGAAAGCTGTTGACAGTGCAAAGCGCGGCTGTGTAGAAACTGCGCTCTTCGGGGCGTAGCGCAGTTTGGTAGCGCATCGGTTTTGGGAACCGAGGGCCGCTGGTTCGAATCCAGTCGCCCCGACCAGTGAAATCAAGGGCTTGGATGTAAATCCGAGCCCTTTTTTTCGTCAATTATTATCTGCCCAACACTATGCCCAACACTGCGACTCGTGCTGAATCAAGCGGTGGTTAGATTTAATACTCGACTTTCGGGGTTAGCCATTAGCAGCTAACAACCTTTGTTCATTGAAGATATAATCGAAATTGCGCCCCAAACTCCGCATTCCTTCTTGAAATGCCTCAAGCAGTATGCGTTCTGCCTGGCTCTGAGCTTCGCCAAGCTTCTTTAGGTTTTCCAGGGTGATGCCTAGGATTTGGCACAGTGCTTTGACAAGAGTGCAGTCCTCGGCCTCCTCGCAGCAACGATGGAACAGCAGGCCGAGGGTTCTTGGATCTTCCGTCCTGCGTTTCTCGATGCTCAGGAAGATGTATCGGGTCATCACGATGGTCGTGTGAGCAATGAGAGCGTCGAAGTCCCGGCCCTGGCAGCCTTTCTCCAATTCCAAGTGCTGCTTGGCCGTGCGGAAGAACACTTCGATGTCCCAGCGCTTGCCGTAAATGCGGACAACGTCTTCATCGGCAAGGATGAGGTCAGTGGTAAGCAAGACCAGCCAGTCTCTCTTGTGCTTGTTCCGCACGAAGACGAGTTTGGCTTTGAGGCCGCCCTTGAACTCAACCTGTGCGTTGGCCAGGATCTTGGCCCTGCCTCTACGTTTTCGGATCTGGCTGTAAATCTGCGTCACGTCCACCACCTGTCCTTCGAAGATGTAGTGGACCTTGGGAGTGCGCTTGACCATGCAGATGACGGGGATGTGCTTGCAAACCTCGGAAATCAGGGCAGGCATGGCGAACCAACTGTCCATGAGCAGGAACTTGGCCTTGATGCCAGCTTTCAGTGCGCGCTCGATCATGGGTTCGATCAGTTCCGTGGATTTGGTCACAGCCTCCTGGCGCCGCCGTGCGCCGCATGATCTCTTATCAAGATCTTTAGAAACCTCCTGGTATCGTTGATTTTTGTTCGCAGAAGAGCGCAGCACAAAGTCGAGAGGCAACAGGGTCGATCCATCGGACCATGCCAGGGTGAGCAACTTGAAACCCTTGAGGAATCGCCCAGTCGTATGGTCATGAACTTTGGCCAGCAGTTCAACCTTCTTCGATCTGGGGCGCTCAATGGTGGAATCATCGAGAATAAGCACGGATTCGCGATCTTTACTGGTCAACCCGTCAATGAATTCATGAATGCCAAAGGCCAGTTTGAGCAAGAATCGTCTCCAACCGAAATTGCTTGAGCGCATGAACTCATAGATGGCATCTTTTCCGACATCGCTTTTTGGATTGATGACGATGCTTCGATAGATATTCTTTCCGATAAACGGAAGAACAAAGATGTTCAGAAGAATAGTCAAAGCAGAATATCCTCTTGCTTTCTTGATGCTTGAATTTCGCGCAATGGTCGCAATTCCGAACTGACTGAAAAACGAATCGATTCTGCTCTCACACTCGTTTTTAATGAGTTGCAAATCGATGGCATTATTTGTAGTTTGCATGCGGGAATCCTTTTTTTGACGTTCTTGTGTGTGGTAACAAAAGAACTACTACAGAAGGGGGATTCCCTCAATCGAAATATTCAATTATTCCGGATAGATTTCTTTTTCAGCGACTTTGCTAACAACCCCGAAAGTCGAGTTTAATATTTTTTGTTGAGGTAGGAAGCGCATTTAGGTAAATTGTTAGTAGGATATAATAAAATTGTGTAGGTATGCGATATGAAAAAAAATTCTGATTTATTTGAATTCCCTTGTGTTGATCCTGCTGTAGCAGAAACTAATTTTTTCATTTCTGAGTATTGCAAAAGACATTTTGAAGAATATGCCGATAAAAAGGATGTTGATTTTATACTTGATAAATTTAATGAATATGTAAGTATTAATGACAATGATTATAAAAAGGCTTTGTCTAAATCGAGACAAGTTTTAATAAACTATGAACAAAAAATTAATAATAAGATAATATATGATTTTTATAATATTGTTGAAGATAAAGATGAAGCATTTTTTAATTCATGGATAAAGAGAGCTTACAAATTAACATTAAAATATAAAATTTCTGTATTTGATTTAGTTTGCCCTAGAAATTTTTATCAAGTTTTGAGTTATATTGTTCAAGATAAATTCCATCCTGATGTTGAAATTATTTTTTGCAAAAACGTATCTAATGTAGGGTATGAATTTAAATATGATGAGCAGATTAATAAAATAGCAATGATTATAGATGTTTCAGATAATAATCAAGATTCAGAATTTCTGGTATCTAATGCTGCAGTAGCTCTCATATTGCATAAACGCAGATTAGGGCTCAAAACATCCGATTCGGATAGAAATATTTTGATACAAGCTTCAAAGAACGATATAAATAAGAATTTTAGAACAATATATAGTCGATCTGCGGGTATATTGATTTGGGACTTAAAGAGGTTGTATGGGTGTGAATTTGAAGAAGCTATATTAAGGATGCGAGAAAAAAATTTAATATACAGAGAAGGCATTCAGTGTATTGAATCATGTAGTTATTGTGTGGATAAAGTAGCTTGTGTGCGATATTATAGAGATAGTTATGCGAATGCCTGTAAGGCTATTTTAAATTCAAATATTTATTCTACTTCTAAGCCCGCTAAAATTAGAAAAAAATTCGCATCTAAAATTCAATTTTTAAGATATGATGATTGATAATTACGTGTTGAAACTCATAATAAGGCAAATTGTTCCTTGCTATTTCCGAGGCGCCTATGCCAAATCATTCCCCAATCGCAAGACAGGACTTAGTCCACACATGCTGCCTGCCACCTCGATCGCCACGGATCAGAATAAATAGCTGTAAAGGGTGTTTACATATATTTCTGAGTTATGTCAGTCATAAGCGGTCTAAGTGCTTCGTTAAGAGAATGTAGTTCTTAAGTCATTCAATATTTGAGCGCTGCGTTGATTCTCCGCGTGGGTACGTTATGAAGAGGTGCTGCGGCCTGATTGTGTCAAGGTCGCTGCTGATGTTGTCCACGGATTGTCTCTGAGTTTGTTTGAGATCGCTACTAAGGTCAATCGGATCAGTACTCGGTGCCCACCGCCTATCCCCGTATTTTTATAGACGCCTTCCCGTATACGCTGACGATCGAGGACAAGCATCGCGGCGCTTAGCAGCCCGTTGATTTATTCATGATTAACACCGCTCTACGGTAATCTGCGCTCCGACGAATTCTTCGCCGGTCTCGCTCCTCATCTCGACAAAAATCATCGAAACGACCATCCATCCCCAAGCAAAAACAAAAATTTGCGCTGAATTGAGGTAAAAATACCCCTTCGGGGTCCCGAAACCTATCAACTGGCGCATCAGCAGGCCGAGATTGAACCCGGCCACGCACAGGAGATATCGTTTGTGGACGTTTTCCTGCCCTCGAAGGTGCGTTCGTCGCATGCCTCCACGATCGAGCACATGCTGAAAACTTCGCTCGACCAATTCCGTTCGTCGTTTTGCCAACTCGCGCCCTTTGGCTGACTTCAGCCGGGCGCGGTTATTGTAAACGGCCCGCCGTGCCTCATGGTCACCTTTCCAGTTGAACAACCCGTTCGCCTTCGGCTCGGCGATCCTCGTCTTCCAAACTCCGCTATCCAGTTCTTTCACTACTTCCCGAGAATGGTAGCCTTTGTCCGCAATGACCTCCGTCGGAGCCGTGCTTATCGGCGTACAACCGATGTCGGAAAGATTCTTCCTGGCGGATTCGAGCGTCTTGCCGATCGTCGTCGTGTCCCCCTGGTCGGCCTTGTGGATATCGGCGGAGACAATCGCTCCGGTGTCCAGGTCCACGGCGTGTTCGGGCTTGTAGGCGAGGTGGGTGCGGCCATCCTTCATCTTGGTAATCCGCGCGTCCTCGTCGCTCTCCGACTTCCAGTCCTTGTTCGAAAGCTTTTTGCCCTTGCGCTTGCGATCCATGCGGGCCAACTCTTCACGGGTCGGCGTCTTGATCCCGCTGTCCTTGGCGATGCGCTCAAGCATCTGCTGGTACGTTTCTCCTGTATCCCGGCGCACGATCGAACGCATGGCCGCGTTGGCTTCCATGGTCGAAGCATCGATACCAAGGCGCTCCCCAACTACCAGGCCGGACTTGGTCAACGCCTGCAACACCCAGCCGAATACTTCCTGATGGACTTCCAGGGGCAACCGTTGGCGGATTCTGCTCAGGCTGGAGTGGTCCGGAACCCTCTGGGTCAGGGAGAGTCGTAGGAACTTTCGCAGCGACAAGGAGTCGGAACACCGCCACTCAAGCCCGCGCTCGCTCTCGATACCTTCAAAATAGCCAACCAAGTGCATCCTGAAATATCGACCTGGAGGAATGGATTTCCTGCCGGGACCAGACGCATAATACGGCTCACAGAGCTTCTCGACAAAACGGTCAAAGCCGCCCTTGATCAAGACCGACTGCAAGCGGTCATAAAAAACGTGTCCAGGTGAGCGCGGTAAATCCGCACACATGACAAACACCTGACTCTGGTCATCACTCTGGTTGCCAAGTCCCATAACAGCTCCTTGTTCATGGCAACCTTCTATATTTTTGAGATTTTTTCAATATATAAATAGTTTCGTATATAAAAAAATCATTTGTTAAAATTTTGTAAAATGCTTGTCTTGTTTAAAATTTGGTCCGCCAACTGACGAACGTCTGAAAGACATCAGCGACCTTTCGGATTCTTTTCAGCACACTGGCACCCACCAGCCTTTTTTTCGTTCATGATACGTTCAAAAATTGTAGATTTTCCGTTTTGAATAACATCCTGCTCAATATCTTCGGATGTATAGCCAAAACAATAGCATACGAGTTCTGACATAATCAAACTCCTTAAAGAAATTTTCCGATGAATGCATGATTTTCTCTGAATTGATTACGGCCAGGATGACGGCGATGTCAATTTTTGGCTCTGACGTCGGAAGGAATTTTTCAACATGCTGTTAGACAGAGTTCTTTCCCCTGGACACGCCAAGCCCTTCGCACAAACTAAGATTTCCGTTCGTGCCTTGCTCGCGTAGTTCCCGACAAATACAGTCCGCACCATAGGTTCTCTCGCTGCCGTCAAGGGACGTCTTGATTGAAACAAGAAGACGATGATCTTCGCGCTGCCGCTTGCTCCCTCCTGGAATGAGTTGAGCATAGTAACGGCTCAGAGACACTCCAAACACGCGGCACATCTCCTTCACTCCGTACATCGAACGGTGATCGGTTATGAACCCGAATATCGATGCGGGTCCGTCGAGAAGATGGCCACTGCTTTTTGTAAAATGTCACGCTCTAGCTGGAGTCGTTCGTTCTCTTTTCGGAGACGCTTCAGTTCGGCTTCTGGCGACTCGGGTGCATGACCGCCCGCGAAGGCTTTCGCCTTGGTGGTCTCGTTGCTTCTGCACCCAGCCTTTCAAGACGTCATGCGTTATGTTGAGGCTGCGTTTGACCTCGCGGATTCCCATGCCGTTTCGATAACCAGACGGACTGCCTCTCGCTTGAAATCAGGATCGTACTTGCGATGACTCCTCATGAACACACCTCTCGTTCCCATTAGGGTAGTTGGTGTGTCCGCTAAAGTGAAGATAGCTCAGTTAGTTGTGTCAGTTCCCTCCCTCCCCTCGTCCTGATTTTTTTTAAAAATCCAAAAAAATGGAAAATTTACTGTTGGGTCCGTTCAATGGAAATCACCAATATTTCGAGCGGTAACGGCTGAAATTACGATTAGTGTTTTCCGGATAATCGGCTGGGCCGGGTATTTTATGCATGCTAGAGACGGAGCCAAAATGAAGATGAAGTTTAATCGCGGGTCCAACTGAGGAATATTGAAGGGGTGTCAAGAATGGATAAGCAGAATAGCTCGGAAGAGGTTTGGCTCACTGAAAAACAGGTGTCAATCTTGATAGGGTTGAGCCTGTCTACATTGCAAAAGAATAGACATAAGAGAAAAGGGATCAAATATGCAAAAATAGGAAGATCAGTTCGTTACGCATTGTCAGACGTAATAGAGTATATGAATTCCCATAAAATTGAATTAGTTATATAAATAATTATATTGGGGGTTGAATATGAGAAATTAAAATTATTCGTAATGTACTGATAACATGAAATTCATTCATTAAGGAGTGACGTATGAGTTTAGAGGAATATTCTGATGGCATGAGCAATCATAATTGTGATGCTCAGAGAATAGTTCAAGAGATTGTGAAGGCTCTTGGTAGTTCACAGGAAGTACTCGCTAAGATAAAAGAATTCAAGGTCTCTATCGTTCCTGTTGTAGTGCCTCGTTTTGAAATCACAATTATTCCTGAAAAGTAAATTTCATGGGCTGGGAAAATCCCAGCCCATGAAGAGGAGTCATTATGGGTAATGATATATTGGCCGATATGGAGCGGTCAGTCAAGACAGGCCGGCCCGTGACGCGTTTATTCAATATAGGTGGAAAGCGGTGCCAAGGGTCGACGGACGAGGTTATTGATACGGAGCCTATAAGCAGTTCGGTGTCTGAGCCGAAGCCAGGAAGTCGTTGGGATAGTAGCTCGCCAGCAACAACCCATCGTTTTGGTGAAGTAACGCCCGCTGCTCCAGCAAGCAATTTTTGCTTTCCAAGTCCAAGCTTTATGCCTTCGAGTGCAGATAAGCCACGCATGGCGCCACACGTTTCCAAGCTGGTGGAGAAAGTCGATGCTGCGCAATTGCCGTCAGATCTTATCTCGGACTTAAAGAGGAGAATCTTCTTTGCTCTGATTGAAATTGTATTTTCTATGCTCAGCGATGCATTTCGCATTTTATTTTTGGAAAAAATAGGAGTTGGAACTGCTCAAGCATGGGATTATGTAAGGCGGATGAAATCAGCTAGCGTTACGGAATCTGTGGGGATCATTGACCTGGCGATTACGATTATAGAACGAAGTAGGTGTAAAGCTGCGCTGATTGTTGGATATCTCCTCGGATTGAAACCTGAATACTGCTTTCATACATTTCCTGTAAAAAAAGAACTAGGTTCGATCATTACAGTACATAACTCACAAATAAAGGAGCTAATTCCTAAACAACTTGTGATCGAGGGGCAGCTATACCTGCTCAAATATATTGACTATCAGAACGATTATCGCGGGATGAAGGAACAGGCCGTTTGCTTATACATGGACAAGGCATGCTCAACGAATAAATTCTTCTTGATAGCTAATCGCGTTCAAAAGGACGGCAGTTATGTTCTCGAAATTGGTACAACTCCAGTTCCAGCTTGGCTGTATTCTCGTGCAGAGATGGCTATTCATGAAAGTGCAACTATAATTATCTGCATGGACATGGCGGTTGCAATGGAGTTCAGGCGTATTGCGCGTGAATCGTCTCTGCTTGAACTGGAAGGGATCATTATTTCTGGATACTTTGGAGATTCAAGTGCTTTCGAAGCCTTGGATCTAAGTGATACGGCCGGGCACCACGTTGTGCTTGTTCCTGGGTTCAATCAGGAATCGCTGGTAAGTGCTTCTAGGTTTGCAGACCGTTGCGAAAAGGCCGGGGCAACGGTGAGTATTTACCCTTGGCCTGTCAGAGCAGGTGGAGATCCTGTTGCCGCTGAGTCCACTATTCGCGCACGGTGGAAAAAGGATCTGTGGGCTCAATCTGTGCGTATTGAGGATATTGAACTGCCATCGAAGTTCGCTCTTGGCCTACTGGAAAGATCCATTCCATCCTCGGATTATCCGGAATGGCTGAAGGATAACGGTTTGGTCAGTGCTGGGCAGGATGACGTTCGTAATGTTAAGAAGAAAATCAGGTTTTTGTCTATTGACGATCTGCCTGACGGACATGAGCAGGCAGACATCCCTACATGGGACGATCTGATCACAGCTTGGTATCTGACATTTATTTGGGGAGCTTCCAATGCAGGGAAGAGTTGGTTTGCTCTCCAGTTAGTGAAGGCAATTACGACTGGTGCCGATGCATTTGGGATATATTCGATATCAAAACGTTTGGTTGCTTACTTAGACGGTGAAGTTGGCGGAGTAGACTTCAAAGATCGATGCTTGCAACTTGTACAGGGTAATTCAGAAGCACAAGAGCTTATAAGGCAAAATCTGCGCGTTTTGCCACCATCCTCAGAGATTAATATTCTTGATGATGCCTGCGCTGCAGAAATTATTTCAGATCTTATAGAGATGAAAGCGCAAGTTCTCGTTATCGATAACATACTTGCTTTGGCTCCTGATGTTGTAAAAGGTAATGTCAGGAACCTCTTCTCGTTCATTCACAAATTACAAGAAGCTGGTATTGCGGTAATTATTATTCATCACTCCGGCAAAGATGAAACAACTTATATGGGGCCGTCCGAACTTAAAAGCCAGTCTCAAAATGTTATCAGGCTGGATGGCCGGGAACAACTGGTGGACCAGAAGCCCTTAAGCCCTGAACTTGAAAGCGCCTGTAATGCGGGTGGTCCTGTTACGAAGATAACTTTCGAAGAATGCAAAGCTGCTACCCTCCTTGAGCGAAAATCTGCAATTTATCATCTCCCTAAAGGCGGGGTATGGAAACACATCGAAGGCGATTTGGTTCCAACAATAGAACCGCTGCCAGCAAATGTACGTGCTGAGTCCGATGATAACTCTGCAAAACCAGCTCCTGAGGATATGGCGATAATGCACAATCTGACTCCAGACGAGGAAAAGGTGTATGCCTCTCTCAAAGGAAAGAAGTATACACGAGTTGAATTGGAGGCTGTGACCGGCTTCAAAACCGATAAAATAGGTCGAATACTTCGGAAACTTGTCGAGCTTAATTTGGTCAAACAAGAAGGCGTTGGCAAGGCTACGTATTATCGTTGTGTATAGAGTCTGTGTCGCATTATAGATCACCATTCTGCAAAAAAACAGGGTGCCTCTGCGTACGGGGCGCCCTCTTTTTTTTGCATCCAGTAATGCTGGATTTCCGTTGCGCGTGATTTTTCGCTCGGACGACCTCGTCTGGTTATGTGTTTATGAGTAGCCTCTGCAAGGGGAAAGATCCTTGTGAGGTGTCCTGTAGCTCTTGCCGACCAGAACGACCTGATAGGTGCCGTGCATGATTCGTTCGACAGGTGGCCGCGCCCAGCAGCTTGTTGTGGAAGGCGTCGTTCCACTCCGAGTAATCCAGATTGCTGGTGATGATTGTCGGCCGCCGATCGTAGCGATCCGTGATGACGTCATGGAAGTCCTCGTCCTGCCTGGGGCGCATGGGCTTGAGGCCGAAGTCGTTGATGATGAGCAGATCCGCCTTGGTCAGCGCGGCCAGCTTGCGCTCGTAAGTGTCCACGGCCCGATCCGAGGCGAGCAGGCCCAAGTGTCAACGGAATTTGAAATGTGACCCACTCTTGCCGATTTTCGGCAACTTAAATCTGACCCACCCAGCCTAATCCTCTGCCTGCATGGCCGGAATCTGCTGACCGATGATTCCGGACTTACGCTTGTCCTTGAGTCTGTAACTGTCCCCGCGAATCTGAACGACATGGGCATGGTGCAGAAGCCTGGCCAGCGTTGCCGATGTCAGCGCGGTATTGCTACCGAAGGCTTGTTTCCATTCCCCAAAGCTCAAATTCGACGTCAGGATGACCGAGTCCGACTCATATCGTTTGGCTATGACCTGGAAGATCAGATTCGCTTGAGTCTCGCTGAACGGGAGTTAGCCGATCTCGTCGATAATCAGCAGCCTCGGGCCGAGGACGCTCCACTTGAGGCAAGCATTGTAGCGCCCCTGCCGTTGTGCGCTCTCCAGATGAAGCATCAGATCCGCCGCAGACATGAAGCGGAACTTGATGCCGCACTGCGTGGCCAGATAGCCCAGAGCGATGGCCAAGTGCGTCTTTCCTGTCCCGCTTGGCCCGAGGAAGATGATGTTCTGCTTGCGGTGCACGAATGCCAGGCTGGAAAGCTCCAGCAAACGCTGTCTCGGCGCCCTCGTGGCAAAATTGAAGTCGTAGTCGTCCAGCGTTTTGATGGACGGAAATCCGGCGAGCCTAGCCATGGTCTGCCGTGACCGTCCCTGGCGCAGGTCGTGTTCACTCCTGAGGGTGGTCTCCAACTAGTCAACGCAGCTACTCTTTTCCTGTGCCGCGATCAGAGTGTTCGAGGTGGCCGTTTTCGAATGCACGACCAGGCCGTTTTCACGTGTTCTGCGCAGATGGTTCTTGCCGGTGCCGCAGGACAGGGGCTGAAGTCTTTCTCTGATTACTGTTGGCTTATGATGTTTTGCGGTGAGATTGCGCCTCATTTGCTCCGCTGATCACCCGTGGATTGTAGCCTATAGGCGAGCTTTGCTCTGAAATGGACAGGGCTTGCGCCGCCTCTTCTCTGGGAATGCGCTGGGTTTTCGCTGAAAATCAGGGAAAAAATTATGTCAAAAATATTAAGCTCAATAATTTCATAATGATAAGCTAGTTACTTTGTGAGGGGTAGGGCTCGTGTTGGCACCATTGCCTACGTCGAAAATTTATTTGTGAAAATCCATTTGTCTCAATCTGCCTGGGACCTACGCTTTTAAAACAGGTTTGTTCACTAGGCGCTCTAGGTGAGACACGAGCTGGCCTCGTGTCTCACTATTCATGATAGTTTGTAATATTGCTTTAACCACTCAATAAAGGAGTCACGCTCGTAAAGAACTTTTTTACCCATTCTGATTTTTGATGTTGGCCCTTCCCCTCTATTGTCGATGTTTGCCAGCGTTTTGGCACCGAGTAGTCCCCCGAGATTGCTGACAGCTACACTACGTGTAAATATTGGCGGCAATGACTGGCTGATTTTTTCTACAAAAAACATCATATCTTGATGCATGTTTCCTCCTGACATTAAGTTAATAAATGGCATAAAGTCATGTATAATGCATATTATAATGGCAAATTTGTTGTTTATTACATGAAGCTATGGCTAATCTCCTGTGTCATAAAATATTTAAAACGTAAAAAAAATTTAAAAATAATATGATATAATATGCGCACTATTGATCACTATTCGCAATTTATCGCTCACTAGTGTGAATATTTCAATACGGGAGTTATGCAATGGAAAGTCAAGAAATGAGAATTATGTATGCAGGGTATGCTGACAGAGTTGAAGGAAGAGACAATTCTTGGAAAGTTATTCCGGACAGTGAAGATGCTCGTAAGCAAGCGTTGGAGGATGGATATACCGCTTTCAGTACGACATCGTTCAGTTACGAGCCAGCAGATGGAAAGCCAGAGCCGATTCGATTTGGCCCTCTATTTTTGGATATTGATTACAAATTAGATCCTGAGATAGCAGTTAACTTCACAAGAGATTTAGTTTGGGGAACACTTCTTGGGACGTATGGTGTTAATCCATATAGCTTAAAGTACTGGATATCCGGAGGAAAAGGGTGCCATGTGGAAATTCCAGCGGAAATATTTGGCGCAGAGGACGGGCACCCATATTTGCCACTCATATATAAAGAAATGGTAAAATTTATCATGCGGACATGGAGTGATCATGATTGCGCCAAAATTCTGGATTTACAAATGTACAATATGGGTAAGGGACGGCTTTTACGGCGTGAAAATATTAGAAGGGCTAACGGGCGTTACAAGGTCCCAGTCACATCTGACGAATTAATGAAATATGATGCTAAGCATCTACTCGCTATGGCAGATACACCGAGATTGGATTTTCCAGTTGTGGCGGATCCGCCCGAGAGATCTTCAGCGATGGAGCAATTATATTCTTCTGTTTTGAGCATTAGGAATATCCTGAGTAGACGTCGTGGAGCGAGACTGGGCTTAGATTCACTGCTGGATTGTGGATTTATCGCACACTGCTGGAACAATAGGCAGGCCCTCTCAGAGCCGGAATGGTGGGCTATGGTTAAGATATTGATGGGTTTTGGCCCTGAAGCCAAACCGATCGTCCACTTCTTCAGCCAAGGATATCCCAATTATTCTGAAAAGGAGACAGAAGATAAGATTCGGCACTGTGAGCGCCAATCTAATGATCTACCTTGTTCGTATTTAAAAGAACTTCATAACTGTGGCAAAAATTGTAACGTTGGGAGTCCACGATATCTTTGGATGAGGCAACAGGCGATAATCTCCCAGGCTGCATCTGCTTTTTCTCTTGAAGAAGACGGAGTGTACTATGGTGCAGACAAAGAAAGCTCAGTTGCTGGGCAATTCATCTGTAGTCCTCTGAAAATATTAGGGAAGCTTCGTACTCCGGAATCACTGGAGTGGTCGAGGCTCGTTGAAGTTAAGGCGCCAGACGGAGTGGAAAAAAAGATTATCATCAACATGCGAGATTGTGTGGGGCGTGGTGACACCGTGAGGGCGCTTCTTGCAGATAATGGCGTTGAGTTTTCTAATGCCCCAAAGGCGCAGTCCTTATTCATGGAATATCTGCAAGCAAATGCTCCGGCGGGCCAGTTGTTTCTCCGATTTAGCAAGGTCGGTTGGCAGGGAGACGCATATGTGCTACCTGACCAGATTTTAGGGAGTCCATTCGATGAGGAAATATATTTTGAAAGCAATCTGACGAGCCTTCATCAGGTTTCTGGTTCACTTGATGAATGGAAAGACCATGTAGGCAAATATTGTAGGGACAACTCTCTGCTTGTTCTGCTGACGAGTTATGCGTTGACCGGACCATTGCTGAGGCCATGTGGCTTCGAAGGTGGCGGTATCCATATTTTCGGTTCATCCTCAGCTGGAAAGTCGACTGCCGCCCATGTTGCCGGGAGTGTTTGTGGTGGGGGAGGCCATAAAGGTTTTATGAGACAATGGAACAGTACTCATAATGCAATTGAAAACACAGCTGTCTTGCACGATGACAATCTCTTGGTCCTTGATGAGATAGGGCAAGCTTCAGCGGAAACTATTGCTCAAATTCCTTATATGCTCGCTAATGGTCAGGGGAAGGCTCGAATGAAATCAGATGCTTCCGCCCGTAACATTGGCAATTGGTTGCTTAACTTTCTTTCCACTGGGGAGCTTACAATTAATGATAAGATTCAGGAGACGGGTAAATACACCGTTCATGTTGGACAACAGGTCAGGGTTATCGATCTGCCCATTGACGCTGGGATTGGGCAGGATCTCTACCAAAATAAACATGGGTATGATGATAGCGCGCGTTTGAGCGATGACCTTGGAAGCAGTTGCCAGAAGTATTACGGTAGTCCACTGCGCGCATTTTTGACGGCATTTTGTGGTTCAAGCCCATCTGAGAAGATGCAAAACGTCGCCCTTATCTGTGAACAAGCGCAGAAATTTGTAGAGAAAAATAGTCCTGAAGGTGCTTCTGGCCAAGTACGTCGCGTGTGTCGCAAGTTTGCATTGATCGCAAGCGCTGGTGAATTTGCCATCGGATGCGGAATTTTTCCTTACGAGAAAGAAGATGTATGGAAATCTGCTGCTCACTGGTTTAAAATCTGGCTAAGCCAGCGTGACTGTATTGGGGATCTAGAAGTCTATAAAGTACTCAGGAGAATTCAAGATCATTTTGCAGTTGAAGGAGAACAACGGTATGTTCCAATTCGTTATGCAAAGACAGATACGCGTACGAGAAAAGCGGGCTATTCTTGGGAGGATAAATCTGGTGGTAAGCGCTATTTGATGTTGAATGCAGTTTTCAATGAAATTCTTCGGGGCGTCAATAGAAAGCCTGTCTTAGAAGAGTTGAGTAAGCGAAGATGGATTGAACTTAAGAACGATGGTACTATTCGCGAAACGAAGTCTATTGATGGTACTAATTGTCGAGGGCTCACCTTCATTCCTAGCGCCTGGGAGGAAAAAGTTGATCAAGAGTCGACTCTTAGCGTTGAAGCGTCGTCGTTAGTTCTGGATGATTTATTTTGATAAAGTTGAGTTTGTGCGTTTTGTGCGAGTTTGAAGCTGTGTAATATTGAAATAGCCTGATTTTATCAGGTTTTTTTATGTCGCACAGACGCACAAAACGCACAGGCTATTTTTGCTGTTTGATAAAATGGAGGAGTGGTAATGACAAAGCATGTTTATTTTGTAGTAAATTTTTATCAAGCATAGATGATGATTAGTAAAGTGTATTAACACATTCATCATTCGAGTATGAATAAGTTTAAGGCTCAAGGTCTTTTGTGGAGTATGGATAATGTTTCGGGAAAAAACGTCTGTGCGTTTTGTGCGTTTGTGCGAGTGAATATTTGCAAGAAAAATCGGGATTTTTTGCCAGACAGAGCCACTTGTGTCGCACAAGACGCACAGAAAATTACCGATCTAACTTGGGCCAATGAATAATTAAGATCCGATGATGCTCAATACAATTTGGTTAATTCAGATAGATGTTACTGAGGCTGAATAGTTTGAGCACGTTGATAAAATTGAAAGGCTGGTAGGACGCGATCACCTACCAGCCTTCCTTGCCCCCAATGGGCTCAACCAAATGCTTGAATATGTCTTTTATGGTCCGCAATCAGGATATGTGCAAAAAACTATTTTTTCTTCTTTTTGGGCTTTGCGGGTGCCTCTTGGACGTTCGACGCGTCGAATTTTGAAGTTAATTGACTAAGATTATTCAATATTGTTTCGATGTCATCTTTGAGGTTGATCAGTTGTTCTCGCAGTGAACTCAATTCCAAGACTTTATCATCGGCGGCCATCTTCTTGAAGTAGTCCTGGATGGACGTAATTTTTTTAATGTGAAGATCTGCACCTTTTGATCTGACTCGGGTTGCCTTTTCCAGAGATTCGGCTTCAATTTTCGCTTTATAGGCAGCGAAGAGTTTCTCTTGCGCTTTCGGGGTCTTGTAGGTCGCAATTTTTTTCAGTTCACGGAGGGCAAACCGTTTGTCCCCACGAATTGTCTTTCGAATGTTTTCGGAAAGGTCGTTGAGCGACAAGATTTCGGAGACAGTGCTCTTGCGCTTACCAATTATTTTTCCAATATCATCGAGAGTCCTGTTTTCAAATCTGTTAGCAAGTTTTTTGAGAGCCTCCGCAGTTTCCATCGCTGACAGATCCTCTCGGACCAGATTTTCAACGAGGGCAAGCTCTTCAGGGTCTCCGGTCGTGAACCACGCTGGTATTGATTCAAGCTTCAGTTGCTCATGAGCTCTGAATCGGCGTTCTCCAGATACGATGATGAGTTGTCCATCTTCCAGTTCTTTGACCAGGATGGGCTGGAGGAGCCCATTCTCCTTGATCGACTCTGCGAGCATGTTGATTTCATCATCTGAGAAGACTTTTCTGGGCTGATCAGGATTTGGAGTCAGTTTGCTCAGTGCGAGATTGTAGAGCGTTCCGAGTTCAAAGGTTCCCATGGCGACTCCTTCAAGATGAGGCATTGGGTATTATTTGGTGTTGATATCGCAAATACGCAATTATTGCTAATTCGACAATATTTGTTGGGTGCCTCGGGTACGATGTTTGAAATAGTCGATCCGGTGCGATAAAAAGTCTGCAACTGCCCGAAATTATGTCTTGTGTCATACGCTCTCTGTGCGCTATGGGCTTGAAAGTTTTATCGCCAAGAGGCCGGTCCTCTTGTTGATCCATATCGTATTGTAATTCTGTGATAATTTTCCTGGAGAATTGTATTCATGGCTCGTCCCAAAAAAAATGACACCAAACCCACAGCCAATCTTGGTTTCGAGGCCAAGCTCTGGCTCGCTGCCGACAAGCTGCGCAACAACATGGACGCAGCGGAGTACAAGCACGTTGTCCTTGGACTGATCTTTCTAAAATATATTTCAGACACTTTTGAAGAGCACCGAGCAAAGCTAATCGCCGGTGAGGGCGATTACGAAGGCGCGAATCCCGAAGATCCGGATGAGTACAAGGCCGAGAACGTCTTTTGGGTTCCGGCGGATGCCCGCTGGTCTCATCTTCAGGCCAACGCCAAGCAGCCTACCATTGGCAAGATCGTGGATGATGCCATGGTCGCCATCGAGCGTGACAATCCGCGCCTCAAAGGCGTGCTGCCCAAGGATTACGCCCGGCCCGGTCTCGACAAGCACAGACTTGGCGAACTCATCGACCTGATCGCCACCATCACACTCACGGCAGCCAGCGAGGGCGAACAGACGCACCGTTCCGTTGATCTGCTCGGGCGCGTGTACGAGTATTTCCTGACCCGCTTTGCCAGCGCCGAGGGCAAGAACGGTGGTCAGTTCTACACACCATCCTGCGTCGTGCGCTGTCTGGTCGAGATGCTCGCGCCGTACAAAGGGCGCATTTATGACCCTTGCTGCGGGTCCGGCGGCATGTTTGTGCAGTCCGAGAAATTCGTGGAAGCCCACGGCGGCAAGGTTGGGGACATCAGCATTTACGGACAGGAGAGCAACTCAACCACCAGGCGTCTTGCCGTCATGAACCTGGCCCTGCGCGGCATCGAAGCCGATTTCGGCCCTGAGCACGCCGACACATTTCGCCGAGACCTGCATCCCGACCTGCGAGCCGACTATGTTCTTGCCAATCCGCCCTTCAATGATTCGGATTGGTTCCGAAAGGACGATGACGTGCGCTGGCAGTTCGGCATCCCGCCTAAAGGCAACGCCAACTTTGCCTGGGTGCAGCACTTTATTCATCATCTTGCTCCTCTGGGCATGGCCGGTTTTGTCCTGGCCAATGGCAGCATGTCTTCCAACCAGTCAGGAGAGGGCGATATCCGCCGCGCCCTGATCGAAGCCGACCTGGTGGACTGCATGGTGGCCCTGCCCGGCCAGCTCTTCTACAGCACGCAAATTCCGGTCTGTTTGTGGTTCCTGACAAAAAACAAAGGAGCCGACACCAAACGCGGCTTCCGCGACCGCCGCAAACACACCTTGTTCATAGACGCCAGAAAACTCGGCACCCTCATCGACCGCGTCCACCGCGAGCTGACCGACGCCGATTTGGAGAAAATCGCCGGTACCTATCACCGCTGGCGAGGAGACAACGGCGCAACCGAATACGAAGACATCGCCGGTTTCTGTAAATCCGCAACGTCAGCCGAAATTGCCGCGCATGGTTTTGTGCTTACGCCGGGACGTTATGTTGGGGCTGAAGCGGTTGAAGATGATGGTGAGCCTTTTGAGGAGAAGATGAAGCGGTTGGTGGCGGAACTTCATGCTCAGCTCGAGGATTCCGCGAAATTGGAGTTGGCTATTAAGGCAAATTTGAAGGGGTTGGGTTATGGCGGGTGAAAGGCGAGAAGTGACATTCCAGCAACTCCTCGATGAGGGTCTGCTGGAAATCGGCGACGGCTACCGCGCTCAGAACAACGAGCTTGGTGGCATCGGCCCAATTTTCCTTCGTGCCGGTCATGTCACTGATAGCCACATCGACTTCACGGGTGTTGAGCACTTCCACGATCACCTTGCAAGCAAAGTGCGCTCGAAGATGTCAAAGGTTGGCGACACGATCATCACGACGAAAGGAAACAGCACCGGGCGCACTTCATATGTGACCGACCGACTTCCACCATTCGTTTATTCGCCGCATCTCAGTTATTGGAGAAGCCGCGACGCTGAGAGGTTGTGCGGTGGTTTCCTTCGCTACTGGTCCCAAGGCGTTGAGTTCATCGAACAGTTGTCAGCCATGAAGGCGTCCACGGACATGGCTCCGTATCTGAGCCTCACCGACCAACGCCGCCTTTCCATCACGCTCCCACCCCTCGCCGAGCAAAAAGCCATCGCGGCGGTGCTTGGAGCGCTGGACGACAAGATCGAGTTGAACCGGCGGATGAACGCGACGCTGGAGGCGATGGCGCGGGCGCTGTTCCAGAGTTGGTTTGTGGATTTCGATTCAGTCCGTGCCAAACTTGATGGCCGCAAACCTGTGGGAATGGATGAGCCCACGGCCGCGTTGTTTCCGGATTCGTTTGAAGAATCGGAGGTCGGGCACATCCCTAAAGGATGGACGGCTGGGAAACTTGGCGACATTGGCACAAACTTTCGGCGCGGCGTCCAGCCCAGCGACATCGCACCGAACACTCCCTACATAGCATTGGAACACATGCCGCGCCGTTGCATCGCCCTAGGCGATTGGGACGACTCCGCCGATGTGGCGAGCGGCAAGTCCGCTTTCAAGAAGGGTGAAATTCTCTTCGGCAAGCTGAGGCCCTATTTTCACAAAGTCGGCGTTGCACCGTTCGACGGCGTTTGCTCTACTGACATCCTCGTCCTCGCACCGATGAACCCGGAGTGGTTTGGTTTCCTACTCGGGCACGCAAGTAGCGATGAGCTGATTCAATTTGCCGACCTCGCATCCACAGGAACCAAGATGCCGCGCACAAACTGGGGCGACATTAGTTCCTTTAAAGTCGCACTGCCGCCAAAACCCATCGCTGCAGCCTTCACTCGCAATATTCAACCGATGCTCGACCGCATCCACGTCAACCTCTACGAATCCCGCACTCTCGCCACCCTGCGCGACATGCTGTTGCCGAAGCTGCTGAGTGGGGAACTCACAACGGAAGTAAACGAGTAACAGCTATGCCTAGGACGATCGAACAAGGATTTGAAGACTTTCTGTCGAAGTTGAAGCCTCAGAAGACGGAGTCAGACGCAGCAAAAAATCACCGAGCGTCAATCGAGGCGTGTCTCAAAAATAACTTTGGATTGAAGAGATTTGTTCGAATAGGTTCTTTCGGTAACTGGACGAGCATTTCAAGATACAGTGACGTGGATTATCTAGCATGTTTGCCGACAGATCAGCTTACGCAGGTTTCAACATCCACGCTCGTAAAAGTTCGAAATGCATTGGACAAACGTTTTCCAAATACGGGAGTTGCGGTTAGTTGTCCTGCTGTTGTGCTTCCTTTTGGAACCAGAAAATCAGAAATTACGGAGATCGTCCCTGCATACCACGTTGGTGAATCGAACGGGTTTAAAGTTTATGGTATTGCCGACTGTGCTGGCGGCTGGATGAAGGCAAGTCCCGACGCCCACAATGCTTACGTGCGCGCCGTAGACGAAAAACTTGGCGGTAAAGTGAAGCCGCTGATCAGGTTCTTGAAGGCTTGGAAGTTCTTCCGCGCTGTCCCAATCTCTTCGTTTTATCTAGAACTGCGCGTTGCGAAATATGCTTCTGACGAGAAGATGATAGTTTACGATATCGATGTTCGGAATATTCTGAAAATGCTGATGGATAGCCAATTGGCATCCATGCAAGATCCGATGGGCGTTTCGGGATACATTCCTGCGTGTAAGAGCGATGCTGCCCGTGAGGATGCCCTGTCAAAACTATTGATGGCATACATACGGGCCGATAAGGCGCGGACGGCTGTCACGAATGGAAAAATTCAAGAGGCCTTTGATTGGTGGCGATTGCTCTACCACGATGAGTTTCCAACTTACTACTGAAATTATGATTGCAGAAACACAGAATACGGATAAGCAAATTCAACGCCTTGCGGCACAGAGGCAACTATACGCTATAGCGAAATATATTTTCGGTTGGCAGGTAGTTATGGGTGGTCCTGTTGCAATTTCTGGTGCTGCTTTTGTTTTGTTGTGCCCGGACTTCAAAGTTTACGTTGCGTCGTGGGGTGTGCTTCTTGCCTTGTGTGACCTTTTCTGGCTTACACCGTGGCAAAAGTCACTTAGAGGAGCGGCGGCTAGAATTCAGGAGGCTTTCGACTGCGATGTGCTTCATTTAAAGTGGAACGACCTAAAAGCAGGGAGGCGCCCAGATCCCGAACTGGTGAAAGCTCAGTCCTCGAAATACGAGAAATGGGGGGACACGATGCCAACGCTCAAGAATTGGTACTCACCGCGAGCGGACGAGCTACCTCTTCATGTTGGTAGAATTATCTGTCAGAGATCAAACTGCTGGTGGGACTCTACACAGAGACGGCATTATGCGGCATGGATCGCGGGAATTGTGTTTTCTGTTTTCGTCGTAATCTGCTACCTTGCATTGAGCGCTGGCGCCTCGCTAGAGGCGCTTCTGCTAAAAGGAGTTCTTCCTCTGGCTCCTGCTCTCTTAATTGCTCTACGACAATTCACTGAGCAGCGGGAAGCAGCAGACCGACTAGACAAGCTCAAAGACCATTGCGGCACAATTTGGAAAGCAGCCCTATCAGGGCAATCAAACTCAATACTCACTGAGATGTCGCGAAACCTGCAGGATGAGATTCTGGAGAACCGCCGAAAGGCTCCGCCGGTTTTAGACTTCATTTTTAAGCGTCTTAGGAATGAATACGAAGTGAGTATGAATCATGCTGCTGACCATTACGTTGCCGAGGCGAAAGTTGCACTCAAAATCACATAGCTTATGACCTTCAACGAATCCCTCATCGAAGACGCTACCCTCCAATGGTTCGGGGAACTGGGCTATGCTGCAATGCATGGCCCGATGCTCGCGCCCGGTGAATCGGCGGCGGAGCGGGATTCGTTTGGTGATGTGGTTCTTGGTGCACGTCTGCGTGATGCTATTCGACTTCTGAACCCGGCCATGCCCGAAGAGGCGCGGGAAGATGCCGTACGCAAGGTTTTACTGGTGGCAACGCCATCCCTCACGCAGACGAATCGCGCGTTTCACAAAATGCTCCGTGACGGAGTGCCGGTGGAGTATTCGCGGTCCGATGGCAGCATCGCGGGTGACCATGCGCGATTGGTAAATTTTGAAGATGTGCAGGCCAATGACTGGCTGGCGGTGAACCAGTTCACGGTCATCGAAGGCCAGCATAACCGCAGGCCCGATATCGTGATCTTCGTCAACGGGTTGCCGATGGGGCTGATCGAACTCAAGAACGCTGCGGATGAGGATGCGACGATTTGGAGCGCTTACGCTCAGCTCCAAACCTACAAGGCGCAAATTCCCTCGCTGCTGCATTACAACGCACTGCTTGTGGTGAGTGACGGCTTGCAGGCCCGCATGGGCTCGCTGACGGCCAATCAGGAATGGTTCAAGGTCTGGCGTACCATTGACGGAGAAACTGATGCTCCGAAGTCGGCTCTTGAACTGGAAGTGCTGGTGCGCGGGGTGTTCGAGCGGCAGAGGTTTCTTGATCTGCTCCAGCATTTCATTGTTTTCGAAGAGGATCCGGACTCCGGGGCACTCCACAAGATCATCGCGGGTTACCATCAGTTCCACGCCGTGAACGCGGCGGTGGAAGAGACCATTCGCGCTTCGCTCACTCCACATGATTTCGCGGGAAAGAACGCAACGCTCAGCGAGAGCGCGGGCACGTATTGGGCGGGTCGCATGTATGGTGGCAAGCCGGGCGATCGGCGTGCGGGAGTTGTCTGGCACACGCAGGGCAGCGGCAAGAGTTTCACCATGCTGTTCTTTGCCGCCCGCGTGATCCGCGAGAGCGCGATGCAGAATCCGACCCTGGTGGTCTTGACCGACCGCAACGATCTTGATGACCAGCTTTTCGGCCAATTTCAGCGTTGCCACGACATTCTTGGCCAGACGCCAGTACAGGCTGTGAATCGTGAGAAGATGCGCGAATTGCTGGCTGTGGCGAGCGGGGGAGTGGTCTTCACCACGATCCAAAAATTTCTTCCCGAGCGGGGAGAGCGCATGCCCTGCCTGAGCGAGCGCCGGAACATCATCGTTATTGCAGACGAAGCGCACCGCAGCCAGTACGATCTTATCGACGGTCTGGCCCGGCATATGCGGGACGCTTTGCCAAACGCCTCCTTCATCGGTTTCACCGGCACGCCCATCGAGAAAACGGACGCGAACACGCGGGCGGTCTTTGGCGATTACATTTCCATCTACGACATCCAGCGTGCCGTTGCCGACAAGGCCACTGTGCCGATTTACTACGAGAGCCGCATCTCCAAGCTTGGCCTGAACGCCAGCGAACTGCCGACGCTCGACGCGGATTTTGAAGAGATCACCGAAGGCGAAGAAGAGACGAGGAAGGAAAAACTCAAGTCCAAGTGGGCAGCGCTGGAAGCGTTGGTGGGAGATCCGAAGCGTGTCGCGCTTATCGCCGCCGATCTGGTGGCGCATTTCGAGAAGCGCGTGGAGGCCATGGACGGCAAGGCCATGATCGTGTGCATGAGCCGCCGCATCTGCGTGGATTTTTACGAGGCGCTCATCAAGCTTCGGCCAGACTGGGCCAGCGCCACAAATGACGACATCGAGGTCGAGAAAGGCAAAGACTGTGTGGTCAAGGTGGTGATGACCGGCAGTGCCGAAGACGGTCCGGACTGGCAGCCGCATATCCGCAACAAGGAAAAGCGCCGCAAGCTGGCTAACCGTTTCAAGGACAGTAAAGACCCCTTCCGGATCGTGATCGTGCGCGACATGTGGCTGACTGGTTTTGACGCGCCATGTCTGCACACCATGTATGCCGACAAGCCCATGCAGGGGCACGGCCTCATGCAGGCCATCGCCCGCGTGAACCGCGTCTTTCGTGACAAGCCGGGTGGCCTGGTGGTGGATTATCTGGGGCTTGCCGATCAGCTCAAGCATGCTTTGGCCAATTACACGGAGAGCGGCGGCAAGGGTGACCCGACGTTTGACACCAGGCAGGCTATCGCCGTGATGCTGGAAAAGCACAATATTGCCTGCGACATCATGCACGGTTTCAATTGGGAATCATGGACCACCGGCAAACCCGCCGAACGCCTGGCCCTCATCCCTGCCGGTCAGGAGCACATCCTGAGTCAGGAAGACGGCAAGAAACGCTGGGTGCAGGTGGTAACCGAACTTTCCCGCGCCTTCGCCCTTTGCGCCGCGAGCGATGAAGCAACGGAGATTCGCGAAGACGTTTCCTTCTTCCAGGCCTTGCAAGCCGCGCTGAACAAACAAAGCGGTACCAACCGCAAGACCCCCGAGCAGGTCGACGCGGCCATCCGCCAGCTCGTCTCCAAAGCCATCACCACCGAAGGCCAGGTCATCGACGTATTCACCGCAGCTGGACTCCCGAGGCCCGACATATCCATCCTGAGCGACCAATTCCTTGCCGAAGTGCGCGGCCTCAAGCACAAGAACGTCGCCGCCGAACTGCTGGAAAAACTTCTCAAGGATGAGCTAAAGGTCCGTTCCAAGCGGAACATTGTTCAGAGCCAGGTTTTCAGCGAAAAGCTCAAGAAGACGCTCAACGCCTATCATAACCGTGCTATCTCAACGATGGAGGTTATCGAAGAGCTCATAACGCTGGCCAAGGAAATGGAATCCGCGACAAAGCGGGGTGAGAATCTCGGGCTGACGGATGACGAGATTGCGTTTTACGACGCACTCGCCGTCAACGAGTCCGCCGTGACGGCCATGGGTGACGACAAGTTGAAGGTCATCGCTACTGAACTCATCACACTGATCCGCAAGAGTGTGACTATTGATTGGACGCTACGAGAAGGGGCGCGGGCAAAGATTCGCGTGATGGTCAAGCGCATCCTGAACAAATACGGCTATCCGCCGGATCTTCAGGCAGAGGCGGTGAAGACTGTGCTGATGCAGGCGGAGTTGTTGTGCAAGGAGTGGGCGGCATAGTGGATTGAGTGTTTTTGAGTCTGTCTAATCGGGATTTTTATATAATTCGTCGACCCTGAAAATGTGACAACGAACTGAAATTAATTGAAATTTACTCGGAAATAACGTATTTCGAATAACCAGTAATGCAGTAAAAAATGCATTTTTCTGGTCGAAATCACTCCGAGGTTATCAACGATGCAGCCCAAAAAATCGGACCGCCAGCGCAGCTTCCTTTGCCCGGATCTGCTTGATCAACTTGATCCTCGAAACCACCTTCTCGGATTGGCCAAGGTCATCCCGTGGCAGGTGTTCGAGGACAACTTCCGACCACTTTATGCTGCTTCCGGTCGCCCCGGAAAACCTGTCCGATTGATGGTCGGTCTCCTCATTCTCAAGCAGCTTGAAAACTTGAGTGATGAGCGCGTTGTCGAGGCTTGGGTCCAGAACCCGTATTTCCAGGCCTTCTGCGGCCAGCAACGGTTCACCTGGAAGCTGCCCTGTGATCCGTCAGAGCTGACCTATTTCCGACGCCGCATCGGAGAAGACGGAGTCCGCAAGATCTTCGAGGTTTCCGTGACCCTCCACGGTGACAGGGCCAAAGAAGCCGAGGTCGTTGTGGACTCAACCGTGCAGGAAAAGAACATCACCTTTCCCACGGATGCCAAGCTCCTGACCAAAATTGTGACGCGGTGCCACACCATGGCCAAGCTGGAAGACGTCAAACTCCGGCGCAGCTACCAGCGTGAAATCAAGTCGCTGCTGCGGACCATCCGGTTCAAATCAAAAGGTCGCAGACAGGGCGAATCCCAGCGGGCAATCAGGCGTTTGCGGACCATCGCCGGCATCCTGGTCCGCGAACTGAAACGCAAGCTTTCTCAAGAAGCGCTGACCATCCATCAGCAGGCCTTGGACCTTTACGATCGCGTGCAGCGCCAGCAGAGATCCGACTCAGGCAAGATCTACAGCCTCCACGAACCCGGAGTGTCCTGCATCAGCAAAGGCAAGGCCCACAAGAAATACGAATTCGGTGCCAAGGCATCCGTGACCGTGACCAAGACCAGCGGCATCATCGTCGGTGCCCTGTCCTTCCAGGACAATCCTTTCGACGGTCACACGCTGCCTGCGGTTCTGTCTCAAGTCGAAAGCATCGTGGGGCAACGGCCGACCATGGCGATCTGTGACCGTGGCTACCGCGGCAAGCACAAGATCGGCGTGACCAGCATCGAAATCCCCGAGTCAGGCAATCGGACGAAAACAGCTTCCGACAAACGTCAAGCCAGAGAACGGTTCCGTCGGCGTGCGGCCATCGAGCCAATCATCGGCCACCTCAAAAACGACCACAGGATGCTGCGCAATTATCTCAAAGGCCAGGTCGGCGACTCCGTGAATCTGTTCATGGCCTGTGCTGCGTTCAATTTCCGGAAGTTCATCCGGATTCTGTATTTTTTGTGCCTCAAATTCCTTGGGCACATACTTCGGCCCAATGTTCAGCCCGGACAGGCCTGTGCCTGACGTGGCGTTTTAACAGTTTTTCAGGATCGACTAATTCAAATAGTTAATAAGGGATATTTATAAATGCATCAAGTTGATTACTATGCTGTTCTTGGCGTCATGCCAAATGCAGAAGACGTTGTTATTTTTGCAGCATATCGTGCTTTAGCGCAGCGTTATCACCCTGATAAGTGGAGAGGCGATCCGAATGAAGCACACCAAAGGATGGTTAAAATCAATGAAGCATACTCTATATTAAAAGACCCTGTTCGGCGTTCTGAATATGATGAATCAAGAAATAATGACAGGTATGCTGATTTTTCAAATGGTGATTCTAGCGATCAGAATGAGGCATTTAACAGTGCTTTGTCTGAAGTTGAAGAAAAATGGAATTTAGCATGTCTTGTATTTCCTGATCTGCAGGAGTTTAGAAAAATGCTCTCAAGAACATCGACTGCATTAGCATTCGCATTTGTAACAACTATGATCGAAACTAAAAATTATAATAATCGAAAAGAAATAGCAAGAAGTATGGAAAATACTTTTTTGCAAAGATATTTTGGATTGAATAATGAAATAATAAAATTTGCAAAAAATCTTATTCGATATGGTCATAGAGAGGCTGCAAAAAAGCTAAATAATATTGTTGATGTTATGGGAGATGGTGTAGATCCTAATTTGATAATTTCTGCTATTCAAAAAGAATTTGATATATGCTCTTTTAATGGGGATGATATTTATATAAAAAAGTATAAAAACGATTTAATAAAATTAAAAGATGCTTTTAAAAAAGAAAAACTTTACGAACAGGCTTTAGAATTGGCAAAATTACTAGGGTATAATCCTGTTGAAGATTTACATGCTGAAACAATTAAGATTAAGACACCGTATGGTCAAATTTTAAAATTTGATAAAAAAATAAATTTCATTGCTTGGGTTAGCAATACTCTTTGTATGGATTAGTTGAAAGATGCTTTGTTGATGTGGTTATGTTGCTGTTCAGCGGATGACTGGTGATAGCAACGCAATCTAGTTGCATCAAGAAGACGTAGCGGACGTCTGGAGAAATCAAATATGTCCCGTATCCTCGCGTTTACGTCTGGTCCTCAGGACTGGAAAGATCTGTTGGCCGACCCAGTCAAGCAATGGAAACGCGGCTATTCAGCTCGGACTTTGGCGCATTGTTGGGAAGCTTCAGATGCATTTCCGCCTGAAGTGGCGCAGCCATTTGCGATAAGCAATGAGCATTTGCTGGCAGAATTGACTCCGATCCTCGCAGTTCCCGAATTCAAGGTCTGCTTGCCCGGCGGTGTTAGGGCATCCCAAAATGATATTTTCGTTCTCGCGCGTTCCGTAGCAGGGGCGGTCGTTGTCATGGTGGAAGGCAAAGTGAATGAATCCTTTGGTCCAACCGTAGAGGCATGGCGAAAGGATGCCTCTGCCGGGAAAAAGACACGCCTGGAATTCCTTTCACGTACGCTCGGGCTTGAATCTAGCCCTCCCGCACTGGTTCGATATCAACTCCTGCACAGAGCCGCATCGGCTATCATTGTTGGAGAACAATACAGAGCTGCCGCTGCAGTATTGGTGATCCACTCCTTCAGCCCCAAAAAAGCAGGTTGGAGGGATTATCAATCTTTCATGAAATTGTTTGGGGTTGATGCTCAAATGGGCGCAGTTCAACGCCTTGGGGCGACCTCGCGTATTCCGATTTTTGGGGTTTGGGTTGCCGGAGATCCAAAATTTCTTGAAAGTTGAATATAATATTTAGATTTAAATATCTTTAACTATGAATAAAATATAATTGTATGTGTTTAGAATAATTTATTGATTTGAAAAACGGATTAAAAAATTAAATTTATACTGGTTATAAAAACATGAACAATTATAATTTAGACCAAAGGCAAATCAACAAAATTTTTTATCAGGTCAATACAAAAGTAGGAAAGATACTATCAAAAGATTATGAAATGTGGGATTTGGTTGATAGCTCAGGTTTAATATTGGCTCATGCTGCAGCAAAGTATAATAATCTTCCTGATAATTTTGATAAATGGTTCATATCTGATAACGCAGGCAACACAGTTGCTCATGTTGCAGCTAAATATAAAACGTTGCCTAAAAATTTTAATCAGTGGTTATTGGCAAATAAGGAAGGAGTAACAGTTGCTCATATAGCTGCTGAAAATGGGACATTGCCAATTTATTTTGAACTATGGAGCTTGGCTGATAGTATAGGGGAAACGGTAGCTCATGTTGCAGCTAGATATAAAACGCTACCTGTTTCATTTGGTCAATGGAATATCGCTGACAATAAAGGAGTTACGGTTGCGCATGTCGGAGCTAAGCATGCATCACTGCCGATAGATTTTGATATGTGGAATCTAGCTGATGATGATATGTCTACAGTCGCTCATATAGCAGCTGAATATAAAAATTTACCAGGTTCGTTTAATCAATGGTATTTAGCAGACAACAAAGGAGTAACAGTAGCTCACGTTGCAGCTAAGTATGGGACATTGCCACCTTCGTTTGATCAATGGGGCTTGACAGACAATGAAGGCGTATTGGTTGCGCATACTGCAGCGAAATATGGAACATTGCCATCTTCATTTCATTTATGGTTTTTAGCAGATAGTAGTGGAGTAACTGTAGCTCACAACGCAGCTAAGTATGGGACGTTGCCACCTTCGTTTGATCAATGGGAGTTGGCTGGCAACGATGGTGTAACGGTCGCTCATGTCGCAGCTGCACACAAAGTGTTACCAGATTTTTTTGACAAATGGTGGCTGGCTGACAATGAAGGCATTTCTGTTGCGCATGTTGCTGCTTTACATGATTGTTTGCCAGAGTCATTTAACCAATGGTATTTGACTGACAAATTTTATGTTTCTGTTGCACATATAGTTGCAAAGAGTGATATTTTTATATCAGATTTAATATTTAAAATTCAATTTTCAGAGTGGGGGGGGGGATTTTTCGAATATACAGATTTAAATTTTCGGATTAATGATATTGTAAAAAGATGGTCAGCTGAAGAGCGTCATAAGCGTTTTTCGTTACTAGAACAACTTAATAAAATTAGTATATCAAAATTCGAGTGTGAAAACAATTTAATAATATGTAAATGTAAATACTTTTTACTATTTTACAATTTATTTGGTTTGGAAAAATATTACGAAACAATTATTAATAAGATAAATTTTACCGAGAGACGGTTATCTTTGATAGATTTTTATGATCGTCACCAAGACTGGTGCTCGTTTAAGGAAGCATTAGAGTTTTACGATAGTTCATTTTCTAATATAAAATTTGTTTATTTATATAAATTAAACATATATATACTGAGCAGGCTTCCTTCATCTAAAATTTTTTTAGATGAAATTGATTTGAAATACATATCTTCAGTGTCTGCAGAGTCGCTCATAAATAATAGTCAAAATTTTATTGCTGATTTTTTAAATTATTCTATATCGTTAATTATCGATAGTAATTATGACGTTCATGATAAAAGGGATTATTATCCCGCAAGATCCGAATTAGCCTATCGCGAGAGGTCTAATAATCCATCGGGTGTTTATCCGTGCCCTTGTGATATAATGTATGAATTAGAGCCTGGAGAGGAATATTTAACATATTCAGGCTCGAATGAATATGTTGAGAAAAATTTAGATTATGACGAAGAAAGCTATCTGTATGAACAAGACGATTTAGAAGAAGAATTTAATTCAAGAAAAAAGAAATTTTGGATTATATCTTGTAGTTCAATAAATAAAACTAAAAAAATAAATTATTGTCTTAAAAAATTAAAAGAAAAAATTGAAATGGCTGATGAGTATACACAAGATTTTTCGATTTATTTTTGGAAAGAATATATTAATAATTCTATAATTAATTTTGAAATTATTCCTGATTATGTTTTAGGTGAAGATATTTTTCCGAATCAATCTATAGTTATACTGTGTGTTGATATATTAGACTCTCTCGAAGATTTGCATTTTTTTATTAACAAAATTTATACGATGAATGCAGAAAACGTGTATGTTTTAGCATTAACCTGTGACATTGATAAAATTTTAGATTTATCTGTAATAAAGGATATTTAAATCATATTTTGATTGTTTTAGTACACAGTGATGATCATTGAAGTGGATTCGTCTGTAACAATTGTTCTGTTCTTGAGATGATCCAGATCATTCATTAATCTTCCAATATAAGTGCGTGCTTCAGCTATATTTTTGCTAGTTAAGGTGTACGATAGCGACCCTTTTCCTTTATTAAAATTTGGAGTGCTGAATAATAACGCAAGATCTATGGCCGATGAGGGTATTCCGCGTTGCTGGATTCGTTTGTTTGCGTGTCTTGATGTTTTCATGGTACGTCCTGCTAATTATTATGATTATGCTTGCTTCTTTGTTGCAATTTTTAATGCCTGCTGTTTTGTCAAGCCTAATTTTTCAAGAAGATTGGCATTGTTATTGATTAGTTCTTCTCTGTTTTTCTGTATTGATGAAATTTCGTCATTTTTAGATGACATTATTCTTGATTTTCTTTCGTTAAGAATTCTTAAGTTCGTTTCTGCAGTTTCTTGGGTGATGATTTCAAATTTGACAAGAATTTTATATGCATTGTCTATGTTGAAAAAGAATTCATTAAAATCATCAATATTTGAATTGATGAATTTGTTTTCAATACTCGATATAAAAATATCTGCTTCAGAAAAATACCTAATGAATTCATTGTATACACGGATCGCTTCTTGCTCCCCTTTTTTGGTTAAAAAACAATATTCGTAGGGTACTCTATCGATAAATCCATTTTTGAATAAATTATTAAGCCTGTTTTGAAGAGTGGCTCGCGGAGTGCTATTATTTCTATTTGGTCCAAATAACGGTAGTATATATTTATCGAGATTTAAAAGACTATTTTCCATCAGGTCGTTAATCGTGAATGGTGATTTTATATCCTTGGAGTATATTTTTCCTAATATATTTAGATGAATATATATCGCCATATCCCATTGAGAACTGCAAATGCTTGTTAATCGATATTCGCTCATATTCCCACCTGTATATAAAGTTATTATTTTTTGGTTCTTAAATTATCTGCAAGTATCCATGTGACATCTGTTGGCCTTTTTAATTCAGCAAAAAGCCAAGCATTGTTCATTGTATTTCCTCTCATAGCGTTAATCACCTGAGAGACAGAATTGTAGCTTTTGCCATCCCAAATAATTTTATCATTTTTAATTTCGCCTTCAAAAACCTGATTGAAACGTTTTGTTCTTATTCTTGTCCCGTCTGGCAAAAAAAGCTTGTCCCAATAAATACCGGTCCGTTCAATAGGATCATACTCAACATCTGTTCTTTCAAGAAAGTCCTCCACAACGTTTTGAATTAACGTGTGTGGGGCATTCGGTGAACGCTCAAGTACTTCTTTGTATAAATCCAGCGGCATTGGCACATAGACGAAGTCGTTCATAAGGGGCCTCCTTGATTTGATAGATAACCTCTAGGATTTTTCAGTCCCCTCGTCAAGATAAATAAGATCTTTTAAGATTATTTTAAGAAAATTAGCTCCAACTATCCAGCATATGTAATTAATTTTTGAATGGCGGTTTAGGCGCCCGATAAGTTTTCCAGGATGGTTTCGAAGCGCGTGGCTAGCAACATATTAGAGAGGGTGGACAGTATCAGGGACGTCTGATTGTCTTCCAGTTCATCTCTATGATTTGTTATTCAAATTATTTAAGGTATATATCACTCCTTTGAAGCCCCTTGATAAATGTTGGCAGGGCTATTCTTCGACAAAGGAGAGATTATGAACGACCAAAATTACTGCTCACCCGAAACAACCAAGTTGGCCAAAGCCTTGATCCAGGTGCAGCGCATCTTGCAGCCTGCGACCAAGGACCGCCTCAACCCTTTCACCCATTCCAACTACGCCACCCTTAACAGCGTCATGGATTCATGCCGTGAAGCCCTGCTGAGCAACGGCATCTGGCTTACCCAGTATCCAGTGCCTTCGGAGCCTGGCCATCTCGGCCTTGTGACCAAGCTGGTCCATGCTGAGTCCGGTCAATGGCAGTCCTCACACGCGGTTGTCCCCTTGCCGAAGAGCGATCCGCAGGGACTTGGCATCGCCATGACCTACATCCGGCGTTACTCCATTTCCGCCATGCTCGGCATTGTGACCGAAGAGGACACGGACGGGAATTTGCCCAAGGATTCCGGCAAGGGCGGGCATCGTCAGAAAAAGTCTCCCTCGATGCAAGACTCGGGAATTTCTGTTCATCCGCCGAATCCACCACAACCCACCCAACTCCCCAAGCTCGACGGCATCACCTACCAGGAGATCACCGCTACTGACGGGCAGGTCTGCATCGTGGCCACCGGCAACACCCAAGCCAAAAAGGAACTCCTGGCCGGCGCGGGCTTCAAATGGAATCCTCAGCGGAAAGTGTGGTGGAAATATGCTCAGGCATCATGACAATCAAAACACAAAACCCAGGCGAAGGCTGCCCGATTGGAGCAGCCTTCGTCATTTTGGAGGGGAGGCAATGCCAGCACAAATTCATGAGGAGAGGACTCAAGGGCTCATGGCGCTTATAGCCAGGGGGCTTGTGGAAACGTCGGCTCAAAGAACCGCGTCATCATTGGGAGACCGAAGCCAGTACATCGGCATGTCGGACATAGGTCGCGCCCTAGAGTGCCCTCGTGCAGCGGTTGGGCGCAAGCTCTTCGGGAATGGCGAAAAACTTGTCCATCAGCACGACCTTCCGTCGCTGCTAGCCAGGCAACTGCGCCTGCAGCGCGGCCACTGGTTCGAAGCAGGTATTGCCCAGATCTTCAGGCAACAACGCCTGCCCGTGATCGAACAACTCGAAATCGTGACGAGCCACCACGGGGTGCCAATCCGGGCGCACTTGGACTTCGTATTCGCAAGTACAGTAGGACAGCCCACGGTCAGGATTCTGGAGCTGAAAAGCTGCGAAAATATCCCGGCAACACTGTATTCTTCGTACGAAACTCAGGTCTACGGCCAGGTCGGGCTTCTGCATTCACTTTGGGACCAACCGGCATTTGGCGTCCATGGCGAGCTGGAGAAGCAGGGCGGTTCCGGGTTCACGTTTCCACAGATCTGCCGGGAGAAGTTTGGCGTCGAGATGCCAGTCCATCCATCAGAGGTCGACATCGAGGCCTGGGTGCTCTGCCTCTCCATGTCGGATGCCAAGGCATTTGGACCATACCTGTCAGAGGACACCATGCTGGCCCTCTGCCTGAATAAAGCCGAAGAGTTATGGCTCGAATTCGACGCGTCGAAGGTAAGTGGGGCCGGACTCGACGGCCTGGCAACTGCCCAAGGGTTCCATCCTCTCTGCTCGTGGTGCGAATTCAACGCCGATTGTCCGAAATTCGATGGACTCGACCAGCCGCAGTGGAGCGACACGCTGGAACGGCTCAAGGATTTGAAGGCCAGGCAGGGCGAGCTTGAAGTCGAGATATCGGAAATCGAGGATGGGCTCAGGACCGCCTATGCCTTGAGCGATGTCGGCGGATCTTGGATCAACGCAGGAAGACATCGGTTCCGGGTCTCGGCTCAAAATGGCAGGCGTACCCTGAACAAGGAGCAATTACGTTTGGAACTCTTGGCTGTCCTTGGCGAGGAGAAGACGGACGCGATAATCGCCAGGTGCGAGTCGGAGGGAAAGCCCTTTGACCGGCTGACCGTCAGCAGGATCAACATGCGATCGTAGTTCGGAACATTATCAACCAGCAGATCCCGGCTACCCGTAACAGGGCGGCCGGGATCTCTATTTTATGGAGCAAAGCATGACCAACACCATTCACGACGAACTCGAAAAACTCCAGGCCGTGGAACTGGATGCAGGCACAGTCTTCAGCGGGAGCCCTTCGGGCAGGATCATCCGGGGCTATGCCAGCCCCTGCAGCTACACGCCGACGCCGGATCCCGGCTACATCTTCCACGAGACAAGCCGTGACATCGCGGTCTGGCTCATGAACATTTCTGACCCGCTGTATGTCTTCGGTCCCACAGGTAGTGGGAAAACGAGCGCCATCAAGCAACTCGCCTCCAGGCTCAACTATCCCGTCTTCGAGGTCACTGGGCACAGCCGCCTGGAGTTCCCTGATCTGGTGGGGCACCTGTCGGTCCGCAACGGCAGCATGGAATTTGAATACGGCCCCCTGGCCTTGGCCATGAAGTTCGGGGGATTGTTCCTCCTCAATGAGCTCGACCTTCTCGAACCGGCAACCGCCACAGGCCTGAACGGCGTTCTTGATGGTGAGGCGCTTTGCATCGCCGAGAATGGCGGCGAACTCATCATTCCGCACCCCATGTTTCGTTTCGCAGCCACGGCCAACACCAACGGCGGATCCGACGAGACGGGCCTGTATCAAGGAACGCTTCGGCAGAACCTCGCCTTTCTCGATCGCTTTTGGCTGTGCGAAATGGGCTATCCTGCTCGCGATGCCGAGGAGAAACTCCTGGGCGGATGCTGTCCGAAACTTCCCGAGACGATCCGCAAGAAAATGGTCGAGTACGCCAACGAGGTTCGCCGGCTCTTCATGGGTGAAGCCGGCGTTGGGATCGCCAACACCATCGAGGTCACGTTCTCGACCCGGACCCTTCTTCGCTGGGCCGACCTGACCGTGCGATTTCAGCCCCTGTCCCGGCAGGGTGTCCAGCCTGTGACATACGCCCTGGACCGGGCGCTTGGCTTTCGCGCCACCAGGGAAACCAGGGCCATGCTCCACGAGCTCGCTCAGCGCGTCTTTCCGCAGTCCATGGGGGAGTAAAGAGGAGTGCAGCTGCTGAAACACAAAAAGATGCGACCACTCCCGATGACCTGACCAAAGTGCGCCAGGCCATGACCTCGGTCCTTCAAGCCATGGTTGCCAATCCCTCCTATCTGACCAACTGCGCCCACCCTCCATCCGTTCTCCTGGAAAAATCCACGCCCCATGGCGGCAAGTTCTGGAAAGCCGTCGCTCATCCAAGCGGTCTGGCTCTGCAGTGGGGAAGGCTCAGCACCGCCGGACAAGGTCGGGTCCTGGACCTGACCAGATGCGCCAGGAGTAATCCGGTGCAGGAGATGATGGATAGGGCTCTGGCCAAGATCCACGAAGGATACCGCCTCTGCTGAGTCACATTTTGAAAACCAACATAACCAAAGAGAGCATTTATATGGATATAGCTCACCCAGATTTCCCCTTTCGCCAGTCCATCGAACTGGCCAAGCAGGTCCCCGAGACGGGATTCCGCTATCACTGGAAGGCCGAGGTCAATGTCCCGGGCCTGATCATTAGCATGTGGCTCGGAGGTTCCGACGGCACGCCCTTTGAGAGGAGCGTCACCCGCACCATCAAGAGCCGGGAGTGCAAGAACGAATGCCCCATCCAGGAGATGTGGCACAGGGTGCTGGTCAAGATCGATCGGCAGGATTTCATCATTGTGAACGGAAACTAGGGCGCCACACCAGGCGCTCTTTTCATTTGAGGAGAAGAGCATGAACACGCACACCGACATCAAGGTCTTGGACAGCCTGCTGGCCCTGCACCTTGAGGTGAACATCTGGACAGCACGCAAGAAACTGAGCCCCGAGGATTTTGCCGGGGCCACGCTTCCCCCTGAGGACCTGGCGTCCCTGGGCAGCAAGAGGGTTTGCGATCCGGAAGCCCTGCGGGTCTTCGGGACCTTGAAGGCAAGGGCCGTGAGCCTCTTGGACAGGCATGGGGTCCGCTTCCTTGGCGGTTGGGCTATCCCCGAGAGCCAGGCAGACGCCATCGTGACAGAACTTGAACAGATCCTGCACGACTTCAACACAGCCAAAGAGGATTTCCTGGCCCGCTATGACGAATCCGTGCGCGAATGGATCGCCAAGCATCCGGGCTGGGAGCAGATCATCTTTGATTCCACGGTCAGTGCCGACTATGTGCGCAGTCGCATGGGTTTCCTCTGGAGGCTTTATCGCATCGTCCCTCCCGATCCTGCAGATCCGGTCATGGTCGGTATCAAGGATGAAGTGGAAGGTCTGGGGCAAACTCTTTTCGGGGAAGTGTCCAAGGCTGCCACGGAAGCCTGGCACAAATGTTTTGCCGGGAAAATGGAGATCACGCGCAAGGCCCTCTCGCCCTTGCGGACTATTCATCAGAAGCTCTCAGGTCTGAGCTTTGTCGAGCCTCGTGTTTCTCCGGTTGCTGACCTCATTCATACCGCGTTCGAACACCTGCCCAAACGCGGAAAGATCGAAGGGGCGAACCTGATCATGCTGCAAGGCCTGGTGTCCCTGCTGCGGGATACGGACGCCCTCATTGAGCATGGACAGAAAATCATGAACGGGACGACCTCCACAGACGTTTTGGCCATCCTGGTCGAAGGGCAGAGGGAGATGCCGGAGTTGGATGTCCAGGAGGAGTTGGGCATCGTGCCCACGGTGGACGATGTGCCGCCGATCTTTCGGGACATACCCATGCAGCCTGTGCTGCCCAGCTGCGGGTTGTGGTAGGTCCGCTGGACATGGAAGAGCAACGCGTTTACCAAATCCGAAAGCCAAAAAGGATATGCCATGCACCATGACGCCTTTGCCACTCTGGACGCCCTGAAGTCCAAGCTCGACGCTCATCGTCCTCTCGCTCCGGAACTTGTCCGGAATCTGCGCGAGGATATGGTGCTGAGGTACACCTATCATTCCAACGCCATTGAGGGGAACACGCTGACCCTAATGGAGACCAAGGTGGTACTGGAGGATGGGTTGACCATTGGCGGCAAATCGCTGCGGCATCACCTCGAAGCCATCAACCATGCCGACGCTATCACCTACTTGGAAGGCCTGGTGCAGGAGAACGTTCCACTTGACGAGCGCATATTGAAGGAGCTGCATCAGCTTGTCCTGCGGGGGATCGACAACGAGGCAGGACGCTATCGCGGCTGCAACGTCATCATCTCCGGCGCTGGACATACCCCACCTGATCACCTCCATGTCGGCGAGCGCATGCAGCGCTTTTTCGATTGGTACCGTGGCGAGGCCAAGAGCCTTCATCCGGTGGAAAGGGCGGCCAGGGTTCATGCCGACCTGGTCATCATCCACCCCTTCCGGGACGGAAACGGCAGGACCTCCCGGCTCGCTATGAACCTAGAACTCATGCGGGCAGGATTTCCGACCGTCATCATCCCGGTGGAGGATCGGGCCGCCTATTACGAGAATTTGGACAAGGCGGGGAAGGATACGAATTACGGTCCATTTGTTCAGCAGCTTGGCCAGCTGGTCGCGCAAAGTTTCGACCCATACTGGTATCTGCTCGGCATAGCCTAGCCGGTAAACACAACAACGAACGAAAAGCCCTGGAGTCACAAGCTCCGGGGCTTTTCGCATTTGGAGGGCTGATGATCGACACAAGAGCCGTGATGCGCTCGCTGCCATTGGTGGCAAGCGTGCTCGGCAGAAAATACGGGGTGAAGGTCGAGATAGGAGGTGCTGACGCCTATACGGACGGCACGGTTATTCGTCTGCCATCCTTGCCGAGCGATGTTCCCGATACGCTCTTGGCATTGGCTCGTGGATTTTTGGACCATGAAGCCAGCCATGTCCGGGACACGGATTTCAAGGCCCTGCAGGATGCCAATCTCACATCATTAGAAAAGCACGTGTGGAACACCCTTGAAGATTACCGCGTCGAACACAAACTCGCGTCCATATTTCCAGGGTGCCGCCAGAACTTCGATTGGCTCATCGCGCATATCTTTGGTTCGGAACAAAGGGACGAGCCTGTTCAGCCTGCAGTGAATATCCTCAATTGGCTGCTGCTCGAAGTTCGGTCCTGGGATGTCCAGGCGTTGTCCAACAAGCGGGACACTCTGGCTGGACAGCTGGACAGGGACTTTGCGGGGGTAAGGCCAAAGATCGAACGCGTGCTGAAGGCGGTTCGAACCAATTGTCGTTCGACCCAGGACGCTATCGGCTTCGCCCGAGAAATTGTGCGCATTCTGGATCAGTTCGCGAATCCTTCCACACGGCCGGAGCCGACCGACCGGGTCGACCCCGAAGAACAGCAAACCCAAGGCGAAGAAAAGTCACCGGCCTCAACTAGTTCAGGCAGTGGAGAAGTTGGCAATAATCAACAGAAGCAGGAAAATCCTTCGGAAACTGAGGGCTCTTTATCTGATGAAGATGCCCAAGAAGAATCGCCAGTAGAGGACTACTCGTCCTCTACCGACCAAGGGGATTTCTCAAGACATGATCGCTTAGATGACCCCGGTGAAATCGGGGAGGAGGCTCGGGATCACCTTCTAGATCTGCTCGGGGCTGGAGAGAATGCCCTCCCGCAAAGCCTAGGGGATATCCTGGCTGAGGCCCTGCAGGTCAATTCGAGTCGGTCGAAAGATAGCGCCGTCACCGTAGCCGTTCCGACGACAAAAAATGCAGGCCCACTTTCCGTAGACGATGTTCAGGAGGCAACGCAGGCGTCCATGGCACTACGGACCAGGCTGCAGGGACTCCTGCAAACCAAGGTCCTTTCCAGGGCTTCAAGCGGGAGAAGAGGGCGATTGGATACCGGTCAACTTCATCGTCTGACTGTCTCGGATCCTCGGGTGTTTCGGATCAAGGCCGAGCGGGCAGGGATTGATACCGCCGTGCACATCCTGCTCGACTGCTCCGGGTCCATGGTGCGCAGGATTCGTCTGGCCTGCCAGGCCTGCTACGCTGTCGCTTCGGCCCTGGATGCATCGAAGATTAATGTTGCCGTGACCGCCTTTCCCAGTTCGCAATTAACAAACGGATCCTATTCGACTGTCGCTCCCATTATCGCGCACGGCCAGAAGGTGCACTGTCAAACAGCATCGAATAATGACCCACCATCGGCGTCCAATTTTGACCCCCTCCGGGCGTGTCTGTAAGCATCCTGCCAGAGGGCTGTGCGATGACCGCATCAGTGCTACTGGCAGGACGTCCTTTGCCTCAGTCTCCAGCTCTCGTTTCCTGTCTCGATGATCTCACAGTGATGGGTGACGCGGTCCAGCAGCGCCGTCGTCATCTTGGCGTCCCCGAAGACCTGTGACCATTCGCCAAAGCTCAGGTTGGTGGTGATCATCACCGACGTCTGCTCGTAAAGCTTTGACAGCAGATGGAAGAGCAACTGCCCGCTGGACCTGGAGAACGGCAGGTAGCCAAGCTCGTCCAGGATGATCAGGTCGAAGCGGGCGAGGGTGTCGGCCAGGCGTCCGGCCTTACCTTCAGCCTTCTCCCGTTCAAGCTTGTTGACCAGGTCCAGCAGGTTAAAGAAGCGCACTCGTGCCCCGTTGCGGATGCACTGGGTGCCGATGGCGACGCTCAGATGCGTCTTGCCGGTGCCCGTGCCGCCGACGAAGACGACGTTTGTCCGCGCCTCCATGAAGCCACCCTGGCACAGCGTCCTGATCCTGTCCTCGCTCACCGTCGAGGACGGGAAGTCGAAGCCCTCCAGATCCTTCATCACGGGAAACTTGGCGATTCCCAGCCTGTACCGGATGCTGCGCATGTGCCGCTCGGCCTTCTCCGCCCGGAGCAGCGCGAGCAGGATCTTCTCCGGTGTCGAGCCGGTTCTGCGACCTTGCTCAAGCAGTTCGTCGTAGGCGCTGTGAGCCCCGTTCAGGCCCAGTTCCTTGAGCATGACCAGTACGTCATTGCGCAGCATACGCACCCCGCAGAAGGCGGTCGTAGCGAGCGCAGTCGGCAACAGGCATGCATCCGAGTTCCAGACGCGAGGGGATGCTGACCTCTGACGCAAGTTCGTCGTCCTGCTGACGGTTGAGGATGCTCAGAACTGCGTCCTTGCTCACGGTGCGCTGGCTCAGCGCCATCCGGCAGGCTTCTGCGACCACATCGAGGCCATGGCTCGGAACGGCTGTGAGAATCCCGGCGAACTGACGGTCCCAGTCGTCGTAACGTCGCAAGACCTCGCGGACCCGCTCGATGGCCTCGGGCAGTGCCCACGACGTGAACGGGGCGCCGTTGCGCAGCGCCCCTGGCTTGCGGTCAAGCAGAGGGACGTAGTGCCAAGGATCGTAGACGGTCTTGTCGCGGCCGAACTCCCGCTTGTGCTCGGCGATCAGCCTGCCGCCTTCCACGACCTTGAGCCTTCCCGCGTAGGCCTTGACCTGCACGACCTTGCCGGCCGCCTCGCACGGCACGCTGTAGCGGTTGCGGTCGAAGTGCACCAGACAGGTCGAAGACACCCGGCAATGTTCCAGGCGGTAGCCATCGAAATCCTTGGGTGGCCGGATCAACATCTCACGCTCTGCTTCAAAGACTTCCCAAACCGTCTTGTCGCGCAGTTCCGGGTGCTGTTGGCTCTTGGCCCAACCCACGGCCCGCTCAAGCAGGTATTCGTTGAGCTCCTCGATGCTGGCAAACTTCGTGCGACCCGCCAGAAAGCGTTTGCGCATGAGCCCGACCGAGTTCTCTACCTGCCCCTTTTCCCAGCCGGCCGCAGGCGTGCACATGATCGGCTCGACGAGGTAATGGGCGCACAACTCTTCGAAGCGCGGGTTGAGTTCCCGGAGCTTGCCGCGCAGCACTTTCGACACGGCCGTGGTCATGTTGTCGTAGATGCCGCGGCCGCATGCGCCGCCAAAGAAGTCGAAGCCGCGGTTATGGGCTTCGAAGACCATCTCCATGGTCTCGCGGGGAAAGCCTTGGCAGAAGGGGAAACGGCTATGGCACAGGCGCATGTGCGACACCTTGACGGCCATGGGCAGCCCGCCGATCTCCAGTTGCTCATGGCTCCAGTCGAACTGGTAGGCCTGCCCCGGCGCGAACTCCAGCGGCACGTAGGCATCCGGCGCCTTGAGTCCCGCCTCCTCCCGCCAGCGTCGCATGAACCGTCTCACGGCGTCGTAGCCGCCCTCGTAGCCTCGTCCCTGAAGCTGCTCATACAGGACCTTCGCAGTTCGTCGGTACTTCTTGGGTTGTCGTGAGTCGTGCTCCAACTGCTCAACGATCCAGCCCGTGAACCCTTCCATTCTCGGCATGGGCTGGACCGTGCGATGGTATTCAAACCTGGTCGCGTCGGACCTGAGGACCTTGCGGACCGTGTTCCGGCTCAAATGGAAGTCTTTGACTATCTGCCCAATGGTCTTGCCGTCTCGACCATGGGCCAGCTTGATCTTGCGTATCGTCTCCACCGTCAGCATCTCCTCATCTTCCCTCCATGGTGTTCAGTCGAACGACCTTGAAGGGCTTGCCGGGGTGGGTCAATTTTCGATGCCGATTACTGGGAGAGGTGGGTCATTATTCCATGCCGATTCACACATCCTGTTCGCCTTCAAGAAGCCCTTTCAGTTCAGACGCCGATACGATAGAATTCTTCCTGACCATGGCAGACTCCTCCCGGAGTTGTGGATTGGTGGTACAACCCACACATGCCATGGTCTTTCTTTTTGCTGAAGATCCCGCACACTACCTCCGTCGGTTTCCTCCCTTGCCGATAGTCGCGCCCACGTCCCTTGCTGCAGGAGGAGGTGTTGGAACGAGCTTGCGGTGGTTTATTTGTGCTGACATAATCCTCGTCTCAATCAAAAGCTCAAAACCAATTTTATGTACCGTCTGGGTGGGAATCGGGTGGGACTTTTGTTCCAAAATATGCTTTTGTCTGGAAAAACCAGACTCAATGGGTAAAAAATATGGCAACAATTTTAGGTTGTTGCCATAAAGTGAGGAGGTTGCGAAGTCGGGTGTTGGGTCTTCGTAATCAGTAGGTCGAGAACAGGTACGGATGCATTATGTGCAGAAAAGTCAGGCTTTGAGCGGCACGAGCAGTTCCGGAAAGTCGTTGCGCGTGTTGTTGACCTTGGTGCTTACGGGGTAGCTGTCGAAGTCGTTCCATGAGTCGGCGACGATCTCCTGGACGTCCGGCCCGGGTGTGCTCGGGTCCAGCCAGGCGTCGAAGTGTTCCGGCTTGAGGACCACGGGCATGCGGTCATGGATATGAACGATGCCCGGCGCTGCCGCCTTGGAGAGCAAGGCGCAGGACAGCACCTGAGTGCCGTCCTGACCTGTCCAGATGGCCCAAAGCCCGGCGAAGGCGATGGCTTCCGCATTCGGTGCGCAGATATAGTAGGGCTGCTTCACCTGCCGGCCCGAGGCGCTTCTGACCAGTTCCTTTTCATTCCACTCGTACCATCCGCGTGCCAGCATCAGGCAGCGCAACCTGCGCAGACTGTGACGCCAGGTCGGCTTCACGGCAGCCTCTTCGGACCTGGCATTGAAGGTCAGGGAAGGCGGCGCCTCTTTCTTCCACCAATGGGGAATGAGCCCCCAACGCGCGCCGTTCAATTCGAGCAAAGCGTCATCGGCCCTGAAGACCATGGGCACACGGGTTGTCGGAGCCACATTGAAGAGTGGCTCCGGCCAATGCCAATTCCAGCGGTCAATTTTCAGGATACGTGAAACCGCTGCTTCGTCCGGAAGGGAGAATCGTCCGCACATGGTTATCTCGTGCGCTTGGGTTCAGCAGAGGCAGTATCCGCCGATGATAGGGAGCAAGAGGCCGGCACCCTTGGAGAGGGGAGGCCGGCCTGATGAAGCAACTTATTCGGCCTTGGGAGCCTTCTTGCGTTTCTCCCAGAGCTTCATGCCCTGCATGGTCTTGCGACGGTCACGGGCAAGGGATTTCGCCACTAGGGAAGTGCCTTTCTTGTAGCCATATTTTTCCTTGTACTGTTCCGGAGTGAGGCCGTGTGTAGCCAGGTGGCGCTTTGTCAAAACTTTGAACGACTTTCCGCACTCACAGCAGATGACGCTTTTTTCCCGGATAGCATTTTTGGGATCGACAGCGGCTTCAGTTTCAACGGCAGGCGCGACACCTTCCGCTACTCCGCGAATGCTTACAGCCAAGGATTTGATCATGGACGTGATCTCTTCCTCGTTCATGTTGCGGACAGATGCCTGGGCTTTGACGATTTCGATTGCTTGCTTGAGATAATCTTCCATGGAGACTCCTGATTAGTTGGGATAATTATGTAGGCAATACTCAAGCACAAATCGTACCTATGTCAATTGTCGCGCAGAAAAATTAATTTTTCACAAGGAATACATGCGTAGCAGATTCGTCATGCCTCAATATTTACCGCCGGAGTAGGTAGCTGCTGTTCGCCGTAAATGACACGCTGAACACTGGAGAGACTAAACCCGAGTTGTTCAGCGATCTTGCGAAACGATATGCCTTGTTCTCTCAGGGTGCGCACCTTGACCCGGTCCACGCTTTTCTTTCTGCCGCCTTTCCCATGGGCATATTTTCCCGCTGCTTTGGCTTTCTCGATGCCCTCACGTTGACGCTCCCGCAGGATATTGCTCGAATTCCGCGAAGCTGCCCAGGACATCGAAAAGCAACTTGGTGAACGGGTCGTGGTTATCCCGGGTGAATGTCAGATTTTCCTTCACGAATTTTACGGTGACGCCTTTTGCAATCAGCTGACTGATAATGTTTTGCAAATCCTGGAGGCTGCGGGCGAGCCTGTCGATGGAGTGGATCCACAAGGTGTCGCCTTCATCCAGGCGCGAGAGGCAGTCCTGGAGTTCTGGCCTGTCTGTATTCTTCCCGGACGCCTTCTCTTCATAGATCTTCCAAAAATCGACCTTGCAATCGGCCAGCTGACGGACTGTATTCTGGTCGTGCGTGCTCACCCTGACATACCCTACGTGACGTCCCTTCATCGGCATCCTCGGAATTGAAATTGGCGTTTTATGGGCTGAGCGTGCCCAAAAAAGATCTAGATGTAAACAATGAGTGTGCCCAAAACGTCAAAAATAAATAGTTATGGGCACGATTTCGCGTGCCCATAGCTGTGCCCAGAAAGGGTATGCTTGTTATGATAATTGAAAACGATAATGCCCCCGAGTTAGTTCATACTCGGGGGCATTATCTATGCTTGAGTGCGCCGTGTTTGGCGCAGTCGTGTTACTGCTGAGTCGGGGCGCCGTGTCCAGAGTGACCTGCGGGAGATTGGTCGGTGGTGCCGTTGCCTGGCGTGTTATGCTGCATGCCGCCCATCTTGCCGTGCTGCATTCCTCCACCCGCCTGGCCGTGGTTCATCCCGCCACCCATCATCTGGCAGCCGCCCTTGCCGTCCATCATGCCGTGTCCTTTTCCGGGCACGATGCCTTCCTTGGCCATAGCCTTGTGCATCTTGACCCGTTCGGCATAGATCTTGGCGTTCAGATCACCGATCTCCTTGGTCAGGGTGTCGACCTTCTTCTCGTCAGGCTTGTCCGCGTAGAGCGCGGCGTTGAGTTCGGACTCCTTGGCAAAGAGCTGTTTGTTCAGGTCGGCCGTGGCTGCGTCGAAATCGGCGTGAAGCTTTTGCATCGTCGCGTGTTTCTCCGGGCTCATGTTGCCCATGCCACCCATCATTCCCTGCCCCTGAGCGGATGCGAGGCCAGCGAAGGCAGTGATGAAGGCCAGGGTCAGGACAGTGACGATAAGGTTGCGGTTCGTTTTCATGACAGTTCTCCTAGATAGTAATTTGGTTGTGTTTTCGCCCGAAAGGGGCTTGGTTTTGTCTATGGATCAATGTTTATGGCAGTGTCCGTTCAGAGGATGGATTTCAACGTGTTGTACTCTTCGATGCTGATTTCCCCCTTTGCCAGCCGGAGCTTAAGTATCTCCAAGGAGTCGGCTCTGTCCGCCGAAGAGCCCGATGTTCTCCGTGGCTTGAATGCTGCCCAGAGAAGCATTCCGAGGCCTGTCGCGACCAGGATCCCCCACAGGAAATGGCCGACCATCCATCCTCCGAACCAGGGCAGTGTTCCGCAATTCCACATGATGAGTTCCTCCGATATTTTTCGTCTCGATATGATGTGGTAAAGGCAATCAGCGTGCCAGAAGAGCAAGAATGACTTAATAATTTGATATTAAAGATTATATTCGTTTTGAGACATTCCAGATGCGCGTTTGGTGTCAGACTGTGCGGGTAAACATGTGACACCGAACTGGACAACATGGGTAAAACGGTTACAGGTGTTGATGCGAGGTGACCAATGAACACGTTTTCAGGCTTTGCGAAACGAAAGCGCACAGCGCCCTGGCTGATGGCAGGTTTTGTTGTGATTCTGGGACTCGCGGTCGTGCTATTCTCGGCTCGCAATCTCCAGCGCACTAGGGCGCACATGATGGCGAACTTACTGGACCATGCCGATGCCCTATTCTGGGCTTTGGAGGCGGGGACACGAATAGGGATGGGGATGCATGGTGGCCCCGGGTATTTCCAATCCATGGTGGAGGAGACTGCCAAGCAGCACGGCATCGTCTACCTGGCGGTGACCGACGAGCATGGGATGATTCTGGCCCACAACGATGCGACACGTATTGGTTCGAACCTTCATCCTCAGGAATTCCGGGACGTGATATATCCGGAAGAGGGACGTAAGGGTCGCTTCCTGACAGTCGACGACGGACAAGAAGTTTTCGAGGTCTACAAGAAATTTTCACCACTCCCGGGTGTCCACCCCGCCATGTGGTGTGGCCCCACGGCCGGCTTCCGCCATGGGGGAGTTGGAAACGGTGCGAAGGAGGAAGGACCGGCGATCATTTTCCTTGGGCAGGATGTGCGCCCCTTCAATTCGGCCATGGCCGACGAACTCCGCACCAGCGCCATCATTGGCGTGCTGACTGTGCTTATCGGCGCGGGCGGGTTCGCGGCGCTGTTCTGGGCCGAACATTATCAACGTTCACGCCGCCTTCTGAAGGACACGCAGGCCTTCGCCTCAGAGGTTGTGACGTGCCTGCCTCTGGGGCTCCTGACCACCAATCCCGAAGGGCGAGTCATGCTGGCCAATGCGGCTGCGGCCACCCTCATCGGGAAGCCGGTCGCGGAGATCGAGGGGGGGGCTCTGGCCGGTCTCGGGAGCGTGAACTGGGGAGGGCTCATGGCCGAACTGGAAGGGCGGGACGAGGTGCTGGAGCGCGAGGACGTGCTTGCGGCCCCGCTCCGGAGCACGCCGTTGACCATGATCTGGTCCTCCGTGGTGGAGGGGATTGTCGCGTCCGTATCGGTCACATGCACCGTGTCGCGTCGCCTGACCATGCGGCCGGAGATGCTGGCGAAACCGCCGAGCACGTCCTGCAGGCTGGCCAGGGTATGTCCGAACGGAATGGTCAGCATGGTCGCGCCCTTGGACTTGTTGTTGAGGTAGGCGAGATCGGCGACCGTTTCAGGCCCCCATCCGCCGGCGTCGGCGACCAGGGTCGTCGAGAGCACCTCGCCGACATACCCGTCGGCGATCAGTTGTTGCAGGTACTTCACTTCGACGGCCGCACGCATCTGCGTCCCCACCGTGGCGACGACGCCTTTTTCCCTGGCCAGGGCAGTCAGCTTGTAGGCTTCTTCCAGACCGTTCCCCAGAGGCCATTCGCAATGCACATGCTTGCCCGCATTGAGCGCGGCGGAGACCAGGCCAAAGTGGTAGGGCACCTTGACCGTGACCACGACCAGATCGATCTCGTCGGACGAAACCAGTTCCTGGGGCGTTGCGAAAGCGTGTTTCAGATGGAGCGCCTTGGTTGTCCGTTGCGCGCTCTCGAAGGTAGAGTTGGCGACACCCGTGACCTCGAAATCATCGGAAAGGGATTCGAGGGCCGGAATATGCGCGGTCGACGCCCAGTGGCTGTCCGGGTTCAGACCGATAAAGCCTACTTTGATCTTGCTCATATCTGTCTCCTTGTTGTTTTGCCCCCGTCGGATCGGCACGTTCGACTCTGCACGGGGGAGGCGGCATTCCCCGACTGAACGGTCAGGGGAATGCCGCACCAGCCGCACGCTCATCATCGGCGTGACGGCGGGGATGAGCTCGGCTACTTCAGAGCCTTGGTGAAGAAATCCTGCAGGTTGTCGAAGGGGATCATGTCCACCCGGTCGTACAGGTCGATGTGCCTGGCACCGGGAACGATGAGCAGCTCCTTGGGCTCCTTGGCCATCTTGAAGGCGTCCTCGGTGAAGTAGCGGGAGTGCGCCTTCTCGCCCATGATGAACAGGATCGGGCGGGGCGAAACCGTGTCGATGTAGTTCAGCAGCGGGAAGTTTGCGAAAGCCAGGTTGCTGGTGGCCGTGAACGGGCCGTGAGAACGGGGGTGGTGCCCGCGCGGCATGGCGTAGTACTCCCAGAATTCGCTCATGATCGGGTCCAGACCTTCGGGAATGGCATTGACCGCTTCGGCCGGGAAGCCCTCGGGCAGCATCGGACTGCCGTTTTCAAAATCCTTCCAGCGCTGCTCGCCGAGTGCGTCGAACATCTGGCTGCGTTCCTCGGCGGTCATGGAATCCTGCCAGCCGTTGCGGATGACGCGGCTCATGTCGTACAAGCTCGAGGTGGCGATGGCCTTGATGCGATGGTCGACCTGCGCCGCCTTGAGAGCGAATGCGCTGCTGCCGCAGATGCCGATGGCGCCGATCCTGTTCCTGTCCACAAAGGGACGGGTGCCCAGGAAATCCACGCCCGCACTGAAATCCTCGGAGAAGATTTCGGGAGAGGAGATGTGACGGGGCTGGCCGCCGCTTTCTCCGTTGAAGGACTCGTCGAAGGCGATGGCCACGAAGCCGCGCTCCGCCATGTTCTGCGCATAGATGCCCGCGCCCTGTTCCTTGACGCCGCCGTAGGGAGTACCCACGACGAGGGCCGGATATTTTTTGGATGTGTCAATATCTTTCGGCAGGTACATGTCGGCAGACACAGCTATGCCGTACCGGTTGGGGTACGATACCTTTTCATGCGTTACTTTTTCGCTCAGTTTGAATGTCTTGTCCCAGGTCATGGAGTCCTCCGCATGGGCAGGGTTGGTAATCAGGACCAGAGTCAGCACGGACATCATGGTCGTCATCATTTTGGTCACAAACGTGTTGGATTTCATTGTGGCTTCCTCCAGGTGGTTGATGAGAACCTTTTAAGGAGACTCCAGCCCGTCGTGAACGCACATTTCTCTCTAAACCTTGCCCATTTCTCTTTTCTTTGCTTGTTCCTATTGAACTGGATCAGGGAATGGTGTTCATAAGAGCCATGAACGAACGGAGGATTTGAAAATGTGTAATCTGATTGATTTACTTCAGGATATGGCGACAGTTGATGGCGATGCCGTGGAGTCGATGCTCCCGGGGGTCCGTTTTTTCAAGGATACGAAGCACGTCGCCCGCAGGCCGATGCTGTACAATCCGGGGATCTGCATCGTCGCTTCGGGGCACAAGGTGGCCTACCTGGGAGGCCAGGCCTTCCGCTACGATGTGGACAATTACCTCGTGACCTCGGTCTCCATGCCGTTTGAGTGCGAATCTTTCCCCAGCCCGGAGAATCCCTTGCTGGGCCTGTTCATCGACATCGATATGGGCCAGCTCAATGATCTGATCAGTCAGATGGGACTGCACGATCACGTGGCCGCGCTGCCCGACAACGCGGTATCGCTGGCCATCGGGCCGTCTCCCATGAATGCGGACATGAAGGATGCGGCCATCAAGCTCATGAAGGCCTTGCGCACGGAGCAGGTCGCCAGGATCCTGGCTCCCGGGCTGGTCCGGGAGATCTACTACCGGGCACTGTGCGGCCGCCAGGCGCCGGTGCTCCACGCCCTGGCCCGCAGCACCGGCGCATTTTCGGAGATGGCGCGGGTCATCAGCATCATGGAAGGCAAGTATTCGGAAAAAATCGACGTGCAGCAGCTTGCGCATACGGCCAACATGAGCGTCTCGGCCTTCCACAAGACCTTCAAGGAGGTCACGGCCAACTCGCCCCTGCAGTACCTCAAGAAAATCAGGCTGGCCCGGGCCCGGGACCTGATCGTGCAGAAGAACATGAAGGCCTATCTGGCGGCCGATGCGGTGGGCTACGAGAGCCCGTCGCAGTTCAGCCGCGAGTTCAAGCGCCATTACGGGCTGAGCCCGGCGGAGATGATGCGGGAATTGAAGTCGGCGTGAGAGAGGTGCGTACTGCTGGTCTGCACGCTAGTCTCGATAATGGTGCAGACTGCTTCTAAAGCGCGGTATAAAAATCCCGGATATGGTCCAGAAACAGGCGGAGCCTCCGGGGGTGCTGGCTGCTGCCCGTGACCATGTGCACGTCGTGCTCGAAGCCGCCGCTCCATTCCGGGAGCACTTTGACCAGCCGTCCCGCCTTTTCATGCGGTTCACCTTCCTGTCTTCTGAGCAGCATGACGCCGTGCCCGGCCAGGGCGAAGTCGAGGCACATGTCCACGGAACTGAACGAGTAAAGGGGTTCTACCTCAATGGTTACATGCCGCTGGTTGTTGTGCATGGCCCAGCGGCGTCCGAATCGCTGCAGCACGATGCAGGGTACCTTGTGCAGGTCCATGGGTTCGGCTGGCACGGGATAGCGATCGAACAGACTGGGGGCGGCGTACAGAAACGGCTCGATGGTCATGAGTTTCCTGGCTACCAGCGGTTCGGCGATGGACGGGCCGATGAGAAAGGCCACGTCATAAGGATCCGTGCGCATGTCAACCGGGTGCTCCACACAGGTCAAATGCAGCCGGATGTCCGGCCACATATCGGCAAACTTCAGCAGGGCTTTTTTCATGTGCCGGTCGTACAGGTCCCGGAACATGCAGACGCGGATCAGGCCGGACGCCTGCTGCATGTTCCTGACCAGAGAATCGTATGTCTTCTGCGCTTCCTCCATGAGGAATTCGCAGCGCTCAAGCAAAAGCCGGCCATTGTCGGTCAGTTCGACGTTGCGCGTGTCCCGGTAAAAGAGCCGAGCTCCCATCCTTTCCTCCAGCAATTTGATGCGTCTCGACAGAGTTGAGGCTCCGATACCCAGTATTTCCGAGGCTTTGGTGAAACTTTTTTGCCTGGCCACTTCGACCAGAAGTGGTACGTCATTGAGAAATTCCTGCATAATTATGCCCGTTCGTGGAAAAGAGTTTTCTGTTAGTCGTGTTTATTTTACAGATGAGCATGGTATGAAAAGTCGTGGTCTACGGCAATACTTCCGCTGCTCTGCGGATTTTCCATGAACAGGAGGACACCATGACGATGCAAGCCATACTCGACGGTACCGCTGCCTTTTTGAACCATCTCGGACTGGCCGAAGAGCCGTTCGGCGTCTACTATGCCGACACGAAGCCGGACAACGCATACGGCCCGAAGACGGGCACGCCCATCTCGCGCGAACTGGAAGACCGCCGGGAGCTGGACATGCAGGAGGTCATGAAGACCTTCTCCTGCGTCATGGGCAATGTCTGGCTGGCCCGCAAAAAGAAGGGGGCGGCGTTTATTTCCACCGAAGAGTACGGATGTCCGGGCGGCGTGTACTACTGCTCCATGATGAAGCCCCATCTGCGCTTCATTGAGCACTACGTGTCAACGGGTTTTCCGGGCACACCCCTACACGGCGAGCGGTACATGCCGAGCCCCGACGCCATGCGGGCGTTCATGGAGAAGGTGAACCCGCGCAAGGCACCGGCCAAATATTGCATTTTTAAGCCCCTTTCCCAGTTTACGGACGGCGCGGAGCCCGAATTCGTCATCTTTTTCGCCCGGCCCGAAGTCCTGACCGGACTCTTCACCCAGACCATCTTTGCCACGGGCGACATGGACTGCGTGATGTCCCCCTTCGGCGCCGGCTGCACCAACATGATCGGCTGGCCCCTCTACTACCAGGAGCAGGGCCTGGAAAAAGCCGTGCTCGGCGGGTTCGACCCCTCGGCCCGGAAATTCATGAAGACCGACGAACTGACCTTCACGGTTCCTTTTAGCCTGTATTCCAAGATGCTGGCCGCCCTGCCGGAGTCCATGTTCACGCATGAGACGGACTGGTCGGGCGTGCGCAAGAAGGTTGCCCGCAGCGTCAAGGCCTGGGGCGAAGAGGAATAAAGCTTTTTACAGGAGGCTTGGACAATGGAAATTCGCAGAAGCTATTGCGGCCTTTGCCATCCACGATGCGGCATGCTGCTGCATATTGATAACGGCAAGGTCGTCAAAATTACCGGCGATCCGGACCACCCGATTTCTCGCGGGGTACTCTGCGAACGCGGCCGGTTGATGCTCGATCACATTTACCACCCTGACCGGCTCAACCACCCGCTGAAGAGAGTCGGTAAACGGGGCGAAGGGAAGTGGCAGCGCATCACCTGGGACCAGGCTCTGGATGAAGTTGCCGAAAAACTCGCCGGCTTGAAGGAAAAGCACGGGGCCGAAACCCTCGCGTTCACGCACGGCACCAAGAGGACGTATCACTGGGATTGCCGGAGATTCTTCAACCTGTTCGGCTCCCCCAACACCTGCGGGGTGAACACCATCTGCATGTGCCCCAGCTACGCCACGGAGTATGCCACGTACGGAGGCATGGTCATGGGCAGCGAAATACCCCCGGGTAGTTAAATTTATGCGGTCTCCGTGCAGCCTTCCAGGATACTGATAGATATACCCTGAGGGTGACCTGCCGGGAAACTTCGGACCACTCAATTCTTGAGGGTTTCCCCACGGTTCAAGTTTTTACCATACTGCCGACAGAAATGTTCGGGCGTCATGTTGTTGAGGCTTGAGTGCGGACGAACGGAGTTGTAGTGCCGCCTCCATTCATCGATTACAACCCGCGCCTCAGTCCGACACCGGAACCATTCCATCGACAGACACTCGTCTCGAAATTTGCCGTTAAAACTCTCGTTCAAACCGTTCTGCCATGACTTCTCAGGCTCAATCAGCGCCAGATTCAGAGACTCCTGCGCCGACCATCGCGGTCAAGACCACCTTGGCCTTGAACTCGGCTGAATGCTTCCGTCTCGTCTTCTTCATCATTCTCTGCTCCCTAATCATTTGCGTTTGAAGGGGTCGGGACTAGCAGAGTTAAGCCAGGGGTAATTGGAAACCCTTGCCTGCCGTGGGTTTGCCTGGGCGTCGTCCTGTTTAGTGTGTGCTCAAGGGAGGTCGTGTGGGAGGTGTAGGAAGACTCCTCAAAATTTTAACGCGCTTCTTTCCAATCCCGATCTCAAGGATCAACTCTTTATGATCTATCCCCTTGGCGAATCGACGGCACCTGTAGGCAACGCCGATCCCGATCGGGTTCGCAATCTGGCCTTTTCAAGAAGATGTATGGCTCAACGCCCGAGGAAGTGAAAGAGAAACTGGTCGAAGTGCCGTGGATCAGCGGAGGACGAACCAGAAGCCTGCTCATGACCTGTATAAATGGGGTCAACGAGCAAATTTCCAAAGTTGTTGTGGATTTGAAAGCTCTGCCGGAAGCATTGAAACAATACGTCAGTTTCGTAGACGGAACATGCGAATGGCGCAACATTGCCGGAACCGAGGGATTAAGTGCGCACAGTTTCGGTATTGCCATGGATATTGATGTGAAGAATTCCGATTATTGGCGCTGGGCAAAGGAAAAATGAGCTGGCCCCATTTCTTACAAATACCGTATTCCTTATGAAATCGTACGTATATTCGAGAAACACGGTTTTATCTAGAGAGGAAAATGGTATCATTACGATACCATGCATTTTGAATACAGTCCGGAATTGTTGATACAGTAGGGCCGTTCCTAGCCAACGTTACGCACCAACTTCAGTGCGTTTCTATTTGTCGGATTCATCTTTTCCAGTGCGCTCAGCAGAAATTGGACCAGATAGTCCGCCAGCTCCACTCGCGCTCCTTCTTCGCCAAACACGGCTATTTCCGTATCGGGCAGCGCAGGCAAATTGCATTCCTCCGGTAATTCCGCAAGTTCTGCGCCCAGAAACGATTTCCCCAAAATAGACACTCCGAGTCCACCCTGAACGGCTGCCTGCAACCCCACGATGCTGTGCGCCGTGCAGCTGATGCGCCATGGTCGTTCGGCTGCTCGAAGCAAGTCGAGCATGATCCTGCGATAGGAGCAGGGCGTCGGCAAAAGAATCAGCGGCAGTTGATCCGTTTGACCAACCTTGAAGCCTTTTGCGGCCATCCAGATCAAGGGTTCACGCCAGATGACCCGACCTGCTTGCGGCTGGGCGTCCCGCTTGGCAATGACCAGATCGAGTTCGCCGAGGTTCAGCGTTTCGACCAGTGCCGTACTCAAGCCTGTCCGCAGTTCCAACCGTACACCGGGATGAGCGCGGGCAAACTGAGCAAGCAGCAACGGCAATTGACGGGGGATGAAGTCTTCCGAAATTCCGAGCCGCAACAATCCTGCCAAGGGCGGGGCTTTCACGGATCGGATAGCCTCATCATTGAGTGCGATGATGGCGTGGGCATGCGGCAACAGTTGTTCGCCGTCTATGGTCAAAGCAACGATCCGGCTCGTTCGGCTAAAAAGTGCTTTGCCGATAATATCTTCCAGGCGGTGTATCTGTTGGCTGACCGCAGACTGGGTCCGCCCCAGAATATCTCCGGCCTGCGTGAAGCTGCCGGTTTCGGCCAGGGCGACAAAGGTGCGCAAGAGATTGATTTCCAGATCAGGTTGTTTCATGATTTTTTAATAATGGTTGCTTATGAATGTTGCAATAATAATTAATTTCTCTGTTTTATCGGACGTATGTATACGATCATCAAAACACGGCGCATGCCGTTGCCACCAGCAATCTGTACCGGCTTGGCGGTTTCTGCTACACCGAGATAAACTTTGGAGGACTTATGAAAGTGATCGTTGCGCATGGCGGACAGAATCCGGCGGATGCCGGAGCGTTTTCCGAGGAAGAGAGAACCATCCCCCACGCTGAAGGGCGCGATATTCTGGTCAAGATTCAGGCTTCGGCCGTTAATCCTGTGGATACCAAGGTCTTTGAACGCATGCCTGCAGATGCTGCGCGTATTCTGGGCTGGGATGCCTGCGGAATCGTGGAGGCCGTGGGGCCAAAAGGTACCAAATTCAAACCCGGTGACCGTGTGTACTACGCCGGGGATCTGACACGCGATGGCAGTAATGCCGAGTATCAGCTGGTTGACGAGCGTCTGGTCGGTCCGGCTCCGGTCAGTCTTGCGGTGGCGCAGGCCGCCAGTCTGCCGCTGACCACCCTGACGGCCTGGGAAGGGCTGTTCGACCGTCTGGGCTTTGCGGCAGCAGAAGGTGCCAACGCGGGCATGACGCTTCTGGTTATTGGTGGCGCGGGTGGGGTTGGCTCCATGATCATTCAGCTGGCCAGATGGGCAGGTATGACCGTTATTGCCACGGCCGGGCGGCCGGATTCGGCACAGTGGTGTCGGGATCTTGGCGCGTCCGCCGTCATTGGGCGGGATAATCTGGCCGAGCGTCTTACTGCGGAAGGTATATCCAGCGTGGACGCCATCTATTGCACCACCCATCTGGAAGAACACTGGCAAGCCATGAGTCAGGTCATTGCGCCGCAGGGGCGTATCTGCATGATCGATGATCCGGACGCAGCCCTTGATATCAGGGTTTTCAAGCAGAAAAGCGTGCGCCTGTGCTGGGAATTTATGTATACGCGCTCCATGTTCAAGACGGCTGATATGGACCGGCAGGGCATGATTCTGGAGACTGTTTCGAGGCTGATTGATGCAGGTCGAGTGCGCACTACGCTGGCCAAGACCATTGAAGGTTTGAGTGCGGAATCCGTGCAAGCGGCGCATCTGCAGCAACGGACGGGGAAGATGGTCGGGAAGCAGGTGATTGTGTTTTGAAAAGGAGCGTGAACAGGTGGATGGTCGTTGTTACCTTTCTGAGGAGAGCGAACGCGCCTGTTTACGAATACCTCTCAAAAATTGAGGTGTCTCCCCCTCTCGCTCCAGAGAGTGCCGATCTGGATGACTAGGAATCGTGTTGCCTTGACATCTGGCCAGGGAAAACACCAAAGAGAGGGCAGGGGAGAGCTGGAAAGATCATGCCGCAAACTGTTACACAGACCGAGTGAAGCACTGGCTTGATGGTAAATAAAATCAGATAGTAGTGTCGAAAATTGCCAATGCCCCCTTCGACACCAATTATAAAGCCGCTACAGAAACATCTGTAGCGGCTTTTTCGAATTATGCAGTTTTTGGATTTTCAACATCGATCGAAGTATTTTGCTTTTCAATATTTGCAAATAAATTTCCTGCCACTTCAGCTGCTCGTTTTAGAGCTTCATCGCGAAGATGTGCGTAGCGCTGTGTCATCTGTGGAGATTTGTGCGTCAATAGCTTTTGTAGTGTATATATATCAACTTGACCAGAGCTCGCTAACATTGACGCGTATACATGCCTGAGTCCATGCAGAGCTCGAAAATCTTCAGGAAGTCCGGCGCGACGTTTTATTCGGGCTGTTTGATGTTTGACATCTTTTCTCAAGCCGCCATTGCGGCCTGGGAAGACAAATTCACTGCCTGTTCTGGGGTGGTCCTGAAACAGTTGCCTGGCCGCTTCGTTCATTGGGATCCGCTGGTCCTTTCCGCCTTTGGGATCGCGGATAAAAATGAAATCTTTTTCGAAATCTAAATCAGACCATTTCAGCTTGAATATTTCTCCACGGCGCATCCCTGTAAAAAGGGCTGCTTTCATTATTCCTGCTGCTTGTATGTTCGTATCTTCAGCAATTGCCTTGAACAGACGTTCCATTTCATCTGGCGTTAGATCTTCAGTTTTGTGATTATCTGTTTTTGGAAACACAATGGTAAAAGGCAAGCGAGAGCATAAGTGCATTCTAACGCCAAAATTAATAATACGTCTAAATAATTCAAGTGTGTTTTTAACAGTCTGCGGACTCTTTGATTTGAGCATCATTACTCGAACCCTATCCACATCGAGCGGAGCAATTTCGTCAGGCTCCTTGTGCCCGAAAGGAACTTCGAGGTAGCGTATGAATCTGCTCTCGTCTGTCTTGATTCCTTTAAAATCAACTTTACTTTTCTTGTACTCAGCCCACAATTTGGAGAGCGTCCAACGATTGTCGTCCGCCTCTTTCTCTGCTTTGATTTTGTTGCGACGGATTTTGTTCGAGTCGGACTTTCCATCTATGCGCTCAGCCCTTAAGCGAGCAGCCCTTGCTTCGGTCATGTCGTCGCGGCCTTGGTAACCAGCTTTCTCTTCGATTAGTTTCCCATCCCTGCGGTATACGATGTAATAGACTCGTTCCGGTTTTCCGTCCGCACCAGTGCCGATGACGTAATAGACGCCCGGATAGCGCGTTTTTTCGCGTTTTCGTGATGGCATTTTTCCTCCAAACCAAGGGCTAGCGGGCTTAAACCGAGGATCGTCTGCCCAACACTATGCCCAACATTAGAGGTGAAATTAGGTGAAAAATGAGAAAAGTCAATGAACGTCGACTTGATATAACTATCCGAAAAATAATAAATAATGCAAAGTGGTGCAAATAGGTGAAAATGGTAGGATTAGGTTTTGGGAACCGAGGGCCGCTGGTTCGAGTCCAGTCGCCCCGACCAGGAAAAGTAAAGGCTTACAGGAGTATTTCCCCTGTAAGCCTTTTTTTCGTTACAAGCTTAAAGCCAATCTTTTCTTTGTTACATTGACATATACTCATACCGTGTATCGAAACTCTAACAGGCAAGTGTTGTCTTTCAGCAGCGTGTGATAATTCCGTAAAGATTTGTCTTTTGCGTAGAGTCCATTCCATTAATTCGATTTCGTGCCATCCAGCGTTGCAGTATCAGGCGTCGCGTCCGCTCCTGTACAGCCGCTCGGCGTTGCTGAACTCTCTGTAGGCGTCCTGGTCCAGGGGGAAGTCCCAGGAACCGCAGCGGTATTCGATGCGGCCGCCGAAGCCGGTCTTGAAGCGGTACAGACCGTAGAAAGGGTGGGACGGGTCCACTCCGGGCGAGACAGCACCCATTTCGTAGGTCGTGCAGCCTCGTTCGCGGGCGTGGCGCATGGCTGTCCAGTGCATGAGGCTCGGGGCCATGAGGTTTCGCTTCGTGTTCGCCGACGCGCCGTAGAGAAAGTTCGCGGCCTTGCCGGAGATGCCGACGATGGCGCCGGCCAGGGTGTCCTGTCCGTGCCGGGCGAGCAGGAAGACCAGTTCGGAATGGTCCGACGATGTGGCTAGGCCCTGGAACAAGGCGCTGAAATGATTGAATGGGCCTGGTGTGAACCCGTTGCGCCGGGCCGTCTGGCAATAGAGGGCGTAAAATTCCGGCAGGTTTTCCCGGCCTACGGTCTGCACCGTGACCCCTTTGCGCTGCGCAAGGCCGATATTGTAGCGGGTCTTGGGCTTCATGCCTTCGAGAATGGCGTCCTCGCTTCCCCCGATGTCCACCACCAGGGAACTGGCCACGGTCAGGTCCTCGAAGGACTTGCGGATGTTCCAGTGCTGCGTGCCCATGTTCATCCGCATCTCGCGCACCCTGGCTTCGGGGAATGCCGTCCGTCCGCCCTCTTGCAGTTCGTCGGAATAAGGGGAGATCCAGGGCAGGTCGTAGCGGATGAAGGCCACGTCCGGTTCCAGGTGCCTGGCCAGGGCCAGGGAGAATTTTTCGATGAAGGTCCCGTACTCCTCCTGCTCCGGCGCATGTTCGGGGCCCTGGGGCACGATGGCCACCGTCTTGTCCCCGAGGGGCTTGAGCAGCACGAGCACGTCGCCTCCCGGCCCGCTCGTGGCGATGTCGAAGGCGCGGGGCCTCAGACCGAGGCGGGACTTGACCTGCGCCCAGTAGGGAGTCTGGAACAGAATATCCGTCGGCAGCAGCGCGGCCGTTGTCTTTGACGAGAGATCCACCATGTCATCCTCCGTTCGTGGCGGTGTTGAGGGTTGGCAAGCAAAAAGGGGGGCCGGCGCCCCCCCCTGAAAACGAGACGTGCGCCGGGCTCCGGCGCTCCGTGATTTCAGAGATCGTAGTTACCCGAGCGCTCCGGCTGGTCCACGACCTCCTTGATGACAAGACGCAGCGTCCCCCCGCCGGGCCGGGGCCAGGGCATCTCGTCGCCCTCGGACAGGCCCAGCAGCGCGCTGCCCACCGGGGCGAGGATGGAGACCGTCTCCTCGTCGTTGTCGCGCGTGCCGGGGTAGACGAGCTTCAGGCAACGCTCCGTGCCCGACGGCTGCATTTCGAACCTGACGGTGGAATTCATGGTCACCACCGTCGGGGGGACCTGCCTCGGGTCCACCCTGACTGCGCGATCGAGTTCCTCCGCCAATCCTGCCTTGGCCGGGAAGGCTACGGAGGACAGGGAGTCCAGAAGAATCTCCAGGCGTTCGGCGTCCTGGGTCGTAATGATGATTTCGGGTTTCGTGCTCATGGTCACCTCCTGGGCGCATGTGCTGCAAAAGGTTCGGGCCCGGCCGTGCGGGATGCAGGGGGCGGAAAAAAAAGAGGGGGCATGCCTTCGACACGCCCCCCATGTAATACACCAGGATTTTCAGGGCGTGGTCAGGTGTCCACAGGGCGACGCAGCTTGAGGGCCTCGGCTGCGCGGTTGAATTTGATGCACTGGGACATGACTGCTCCTGAAGGAAAATGCCTTGCGGGTCTGAACGGTACAAAAAAACAGGAAGCATTCCGCCGTTCCGGAATGCTTCCCTGGGATCACCAACTTCAAAACAAACCGCCCTATAGCTCGCTCTTTGCTTTCATGCAAGCCCCAAGTCGGAAAGACCTCCCAACAGGGCAGACCACAATCCCGTCAGGCCGGGTTCGGGTCCGGACGGATTGCCGCACGCATGCGTCCTCCGAGGGTTGAGCGCCCGCCGATCGTCGGAGGGAGAGGTCCCCTGCGCGTGGTTCCTCACTGCATTTCCGGCATGGCCTCCCCATCCTCTTCGTCCATGGCCAGCGAAAGCAGCGTCGAAGACGCTTCGGCCGGCAGTTCCTGGACGTCCCTGAGCTTGCGGCCGATGGCGCGCGTGCGGACCTTCGCCTTTTCGATGGTTTCGGAGGCCTGGTGGATGCGTTTCTGCACGGCGTCCAGGACTTCTCCGTACTTGGACCATTCCGTCTTGACCGCTCCGAGCAGGGTCCAGACCTCGCCGGAGCGTTTCTGGATGGCCAGGGTGCGGAAGCCCATCTGCAGGCTGTTCAGGATGGACCACAGGGTGGTGGGACCGGCGATGACGACCCGGCAGTCGCGCTGGATGCCCTCGGCCAGGCCGGGACGGCGGATGACCTCGGCGAAGAGGCCCTCGATGGGCAGGAAGAGGATGCCGAAGTCCGTGCTGGCGGGCGGGTTGACGTACTTGTCGCGGATGTCCCGGGCGCAGGCCTTGACCCGGGTTTCGAGCTGCCTGCAGCCTCGATGCCCTCGGCGTCTGCCCGCTCCTGGGCGTCGAGGAGACGCTGGTAGTCCTCCACCGGGAACTTGGCGTCGATGGGCAGGAGCACGGGGGTCTCGCCGTCCTGGCCGGGCAACTTTATGGCGAACTCAACGCGCTCGGCGCCGTCGCGGGTGGAGGCGTTTCGGACGTACTGCTCGGCGTTCAGGACCTGCTCCAGCAGGGCGCCGAGCTGGACCTCGCCCCAGGTGCCACGCGTCTTGACGTTGGTCAGGACCTTCTTCAGGTCGCCCACGCCCGTGGCCAGGGTCTGCATCTCGCCCAGGCCCTTGTGGACCTGTTCGAGCCGTTCGCTGACCTGACGGAAGGATTCGCCGAGCCGCTTCTCCAGGGTGCCCTGGAGCTTTTCGTCGACGGTCTGGCGCATGCTTTCGAGCTGACTGGCGTTGTCGGCCTGGAGCAGACGCAGCCGCTCCTCCACGGTGGCGCGGACGGTTTCGAGCCTGGCGGCGTTGGTTTCGGACAGCTGGTTCATGGCCGCCGCCATGGCGTTCAGCCGGGCATCCTGCGCCTCGCCGATGTCGCCCATGGTGCGTGTTGCGGTCTCGGAGATGCGCGTCAGCGTGGCGACGACCTCCTCGCGCAGGGCCTTGGCGTTCCCGGCGGAGCGCTGCTCCAGGCGGGCCAGCTGCTCCAGGCTCGCCCGCGAGAAGTCGCCGAAATGCGCGGCCAGCGCGTCGAACTGCCGTCCCTGGGCGCAGTGCCCGTCGGACACGCGCTGCAGCAGGTTCCCGCCCGCTTCCCGGATGTGTCCGGCCAGCTCCCGGCGCAGCTCGGCCAGCAGCCGCCCGGATTCGTCGCGTCCCTGGGCGACTTCCTCGCGCAGCAGCAGCCGCGTCATCTCCAGGGATTTCTCGAAGGCGTCGAGCCGGGCGTTCACGAGCAGGGCGCTGCGCGACACCCGGAACAGGACGGCGACGAGCAGGACAATGCCCATGGCGGGCAGGGCTACGGGACCGTAGAGGAGCAGTTCGTTCATGGTGGCCTCGATATGGGGGGGTGAGCGCTGCGGACGTTCTTTGGTTTCGCGGGGATGGATGGAACTGAAAAAGCCGGACGCGTCAAGGCGCCTTCCGGCTCATCTCGCGCCGGAGAGGCGTCGGCAGGGCGCCAACGTTCGGGGATGCGCAGGCCGCGCAGGGTTGTCCGCAGGCGACGGAAATCCGGTTCAGTTGTCGGCGCGGAGGATGTACCCGAGCCAGACGTCCCGGTTGCCCAGCAGGGACCGGCTGCGGGTGTGCTCCAGCACGCGCAGCCCCGCCCGGTCGAACTCGCGGCGCAGCTCCGAGTCGGACCAGAGCTGGAAGACCCTGCCGTCCCCCGCTTCCTCGCTGCCTCCCCAGGCCTTCATGCTGACGTACATGATGCCGCCGGCCTTGAGCATGCGCTTGGCCTTGCTCATGGCCCTGGGGAATTCCGGCTTGGGCAGGTGGACCAGGGTGCCGATGAGCAGGATGCAGTCGTAGTGCATGGGCGGGTTGTAGTCGAAGAGGTCGATCATGGTCACGGGGCAGGCCGAGTGGTCGCTGGCCAGGACGGCCAGGGACGGGGAGCGCTCCAGGCCCGTTGGGTCGAAGCCCCGCGCCTTGAACCATTTGAGGTCGCGGCCCGAGCCGCAGCCGATGTCGAGGATGGCGCCGCCCGGCCGCAGGTAGGGCAGCAGCGGTTCGAGGATGGGCGAGGGGTCGATGCGGTTGGTGCGCTCGAAGTACGCCCGGGCGTTGGATTCGTAGAAGTCGGTCATGGCGTCGGTCGGGGTTGCGGCGGTGCCTGTGCCACGCCGTGTTTTCGGGACGCGAAGCCCGCGTCGGTTGAGCCGTTGTAGCGCCCTTGGCGGAAAAAGTCAGCAGGAACCGGGCGGGCGCGGTTCATGGCGACGGAACGGTTGCGTGCAGCCTGAACCGCTTCGCGCAAAACCCGTCAACGACCGGAGGTCGGGGCGTCGCCTGGTCCCGAGGACTCAGAACTTCCGCAGGTGTTCCAGGATGAGGGCCGCGACGCGGGCGTAGTCCCCGTTGAAGTGATGGGAACCTGGGAGCGCGACGATGGTGGCCTCGTCGGGGCTCAGTTCGTGGCAGAGGGAGGATTTTTCCTCCTGGCCGTAAAGGCAGAGCAGGGGAATGGGCGCGAGCCTGCGGACCTCGGGGAGCAGGGCGATGTCCTGGGCGGCCTCGTCGTCGTGGAGCCAGTCCGAGACATGGAACTCCAGCTCCACGAACCTGCTCGGAGCCAGCAGGGAAATCTGGCGGACGGTCCCGCGCAGGTCGGGCGGCAGGTTGTTGACCATGGGCGGCAGGGCGTCGGCCCCCAGGGAGAAGCCGATGAGGATGACGCGCCTCGCGCCTCGGGCCGCGAGGTAGTGGCGCATGATCCGCGCCAGGTCCGCGCCGGCGCCCTCGGGCGTGCGTTTGGTCCAGAAGTACTTCATGGAGTCGAGGCCCACGACGCCGATTCCGCTTTTCGCCAGGTTGGCCGCGATGTCCTTGTCGATGCCGGCCCAGCCGCCGTCGCCCGTGACGAACACGGCCAGGGTGTCCGAGGCCTGTCCTTTGGCGGGCACCTCCACGAGTGGCAGATCGTCGACGTCGCCTTGCCCCTCGCTGAGCCGGCCGGGCGAAGCCTGTGCGTGGTCCGTCAGGGTTTTGCCGATGATATCGCGCCACGCCGCCGTGTCGCCATAACCGGCCGCGCCGGGCAGGATCATTGACCGCACGCCGCCCAGATCGCCGATGAAGTCGCGCAGGGCGGCTTCCGGAAAGACCGGGTCCTTCTGGGCCTGAACGACGGTCCAGGGCAGATCCGCCTTGGCGAAGGGCTCGTAGCGCACGCCCCCGGCCGTTCGCGTCCACGTCAGCCCCCTGCCGACGCCGAAGGGCTGCGCCAGTTTCAGTTCCGGCCTGAAGCCGAGGCTCACGCCGGTCGGGAACGTCCCCGCGGGCGCCTGCGCGAGGCTCGCGTAGACGATGCCGGCGCCGGCGCCGTGTCCGACGAGCAGCGGGGCCGTGAGCCGCGGCAGGCCCAGGCTCTTCTGTACGTATTTGCTCATGGATTCGAGCTCGAAGGACACGTTGGGCTCGTAGTTCTCCCGCGCCACGTTTTCGAAGTAGCGCTTCACGTCCACGCCCGCCACCAGGGCCCCGGCCTCTCCGGCGACCCTGGCCAGCTCCTCCTCGGTTTCGCCCCAGCCCGAGCCGTCGGAGAGCACGATGACTACCATGGCCGGGTCCGTCTGACGGCCGCGCAGGATCAGTTCTCCGAAGGGACCGAAGGCCAGCGTGCCGGCCAGGCCCTGTCCTGACTGGGACAGGAGCGCCAGGAAAACGACGAGTCGGATCAGGCCCTTCATTTGCCCACCATCCCGCGCACGCCGCCTGCCACCAGCGCGGCCACCTCGGTCAGGATTCCGGGCAGGGCCAGGCCGCCCGGGGCCAGCAGGTAGTTCGGCTCCCAGGCGGGCCCGAACTTCTCCTTGAAGGCGCGCAGGCCCCGGAAGTTGTAGAAATCCTCGGCGTGGGAGTAGAGGAAGTTGCCGACTTTGTTCCAGGTCGGGGCCAGGGCGTGGGTCTCCAGGCCCGAGAAGGGCGAGACGCCGAGGTTGAAGCGCGTGAAGCCCTGCTGCTGGCCCCAGAACATGAGCATGAAGAGCAGGTAGTCCATGACGCCGCGCGGCGCGCCGTGCACGAAGCGCATGAGGTCGATGGCCAGTTCGGTCCTGCCGCCCGTCCAGACGTTGCCGAAGGCCAGGATGCGGCCTTCCCGGCGGACAACCGCCGTATGGAAGCGGGCCAGGTAGTCGGCGTCGAAGCGCCCCAGGGAGAACCCTTTTTCGCGGGCGTTCTTGAGGGACAGCCAGGCGTCGGACACGGCGCGGAGTTCGCCGCCGATGCCCTCGAACCCTTCCGGCGGGATGACCTCGAAGACGCAGCCGTTCTTCTCCAGGTTGTTCTTCTTGTAGCGCAGCCCCTGCCGGGACGCGCCGTTCAGGTGGAAGGACGGCAGGTCGACGATGGCCTCCTCGCCGATCTTCAGCAGGTTCAGGCCCGTGTCCCAGAAGAGGTGCAGCCGGTCCTGGGGCACGCCGTAGAAGACGGGGCGCCCGCAGTGGCGGTCGCAGGTTTCGCGGAACTGCCAGATGAGCTCCTGGGCTTCGTCCTCGCGGCCCACGGGCGGGCCCATGGTCACCCAGGTCCGTCCGGTGACGCCGAACATGAGGAAGGACTCGCGGCTTTGACTGAAGAGAAAGGTCTTGTCGCCCAGCAGGGCCAGGTTGGCGCGGGTGTGCGGGGCACGGGCCACGATGCCCCGCACGCATTCCTCGTCTTCGGGGCTCACGGGCGCGGGGCGATAGGGCGCCGGGGCCAGCAGGCGCATGAAGGCCAGGCACAGTCCGGCAGTGCCGGCCCCGGCCCAGGCGCGGACCACGTCGGGCACGGAGCCGTCCGTGGTCAGGGTCAGCCAGAAATCGTCGGCCTGGCCGCCGAGCTTCCAGGACGTGGCGGCAAGGGCCGTGGTGGCGGTCAGGACCAGGGCCATGGCCACGATCCAGCCTGGGGTGAAGCGGTCCGAGAACATGCTCGAATGGCGGGAGAAGCGCGCGCGGTTGGCCACGAGCAGCGTCAGGGCGACGCCGAGGACGATGGCTTCCTCGTAGTCGCCGCCGCGCAGCAGGGCGGCGAGCATCCCGAGGGCCAGCATGACCGCCGTCAGGTGGAAGGCCACGTCCAGGCGGCGCTGGATGCCGCGGGCCAGGAAGAGCAGGCACATGCCGATGACGCTGCCCATGAGGTGCGACCCGCCCACTACCGAACCCGGCAGGTGCTCCATCAGCCACTGCAGCCTGCCGGCCAGGGACGGCGTGGCGCCGGACAGAAGCAGCACGGCCCCCGAGGCGAAGGTCAGGGCGGCCAGGGCCTGGGGCACCAGGGTCGCGCTGCCGCGCACGCCGGCGTGGGCCAGGAGACGCAGGACCGGGACGGTTTCCAGGGCTTCGCGCACGGCCAGGGTCAGGGCCGCCAGCAGCAGCGGCAGGATGTAGTAGATGCAGCGGAAGGCCAGCAGGGCGGCGAACAGGCCGCCGTTGTCCGCGGCGTCGGGCGTGAGCAGCATGAAGGCCGTTTCGAAGACGCCCACCCCGCCGGGGGCCTGGCTGACCACGCCGGCCAGCTGGGCCAGCATGAAGCGGGTGAAGAAGACCGTCAGTCCCGGGTCGCCCGGCAGCAGCACGTAGAGGATCAGGCCGGACAGGCCCCAGTCCAGGACCGAGAAGAGCACCTGAACCGCCGCCGTGGCCGTGCCAGGGGCCGGGATCTGGAAGCCGAGGATCGAGACGGGCGAGCGCCAGCGGGTCGACAGAAGGATGTACAGCAGCGGCACGGCCGTCAGGACCGCACCCAGGATGTCGCCGCCCAGGGCCAGGGTGCGGGCGGCTTCGGGACTCAGCAGCAGGGCCAGCCCCCCCAGACCCACCAGGCCGAGCCAGAGGCTCGCGGTGGTGAAGATGGTGATACGCCCCACGTCGGCCGTGGACAGGCCCCAGGCTGCGTAGAGGCGGAACTTGATGGAACTCCCCGAGAGGAAGGAGAAGCCCAGGGTGTTGGCGAAGGCGTTGCCGATGAAGGACGAGATGGCGATGCGCCTGAAGGGCTGGGGCACCCCGGCGTAGCGGCAGGCGAAGAGCTCGTACCCGGCCAGGACCACGTAGTTGAGCACGGCCAGGGCCAGGGCGAGACCGATGCCCCGGCGCGGGATGGAGGACAGGGCGGACCAGATCTGGTCGACGCTGACGTGGCTGAGTTCCTGGTTCAGGAAACGCAGGGCCGCCGCGATGAGCACCACGGAGACCACCGGTCCCCAGAAAGAGACGGAACGAAAATTCATGGATGCTGCTCCGCTGCGTCACCCGAGCCGGATGACGCTTTTGGTGTTTTGCTCTGGAGTTGGGTCGAAACGTTCCGGGGTCCGAGGCTGGAAACGGACGTGACGAACAGGGATGGGAACGCCGGATTTTCACGGTTGCGCGAAAGCCCACCGACCAAGGCACAGCTCCCATAAGGGGAGTCCGGGATTCTGTAAACGGCCATGTCGGGGCGATGTCCGGTCCGCGTCCTGGCGGGCACGGTCCGAGTATTCGAGACGCAGCAGCGCGGTGTTTCGAACACGGATATGGACTCCTCGAACCGCTTGCCCCCCACCGCAGCCGGGTGTTAGGCAGACATCATGGACATCCGATCGTGCATCCGCTTGGCAGTGTTTCTGGCCTTCCTCGTCGCCGGAGTGGCGCCTGTCGCGGCGTCTGCGGCGGGGCAGGACGGCCCCCGTGTGCTCGTCATCCACTCCTACGCCCCGGACTACGCCTGGACGCGGGACATGCAGGCGGGGATCGTCTCGGTCCTGGACTCGCCGGAGGTCCGGGCGCGTTGGCGCGTGGAGCACATGGACGCCAAGCATCACGACTCGCCCGAGTACCAGGCCCGGCTGCTGGAGCTTTTCCGCGAGAAGTACGCCGGGGAGCGGTTCGACGGGATCATCCTGACCGACGACCACGCCATGGACTTCACGGTCCGGCACCGGGCGGAGCTGTTCCCCGGCACACCCGTGGCAGCCTGCGGCATCAACGACCTGAAGTCAGTGCCGTCGGGCGCCGAGGACATGAACATCATCGTCGAGAGGCTGGCGCACGTGGAGACGCTCGGCGCGGCCCTCAGGCAGAACCCCGGGACGCGGAAGGTCCATGTCGTCATCGACGACACCCTCACGGGCAAGTCCATCCTGCGCGAGTTTCTGGAACAGGCCAGGGCTTTGTCCGGACAGGTCGAGGTGGACGTGGCGCCGCCCATGACCAGGGCGCAGCTCGAGGATTTCGCCAGGGAGCGGGCCAAGGGGGAGATCATCTACCTGCTGGTCTATTTCCAGGACGCGGCGGGGGAGGTTTTTGCGGCCGGTGACGTCCCGCGGGTCCTGGCCGCAGCCTCGCCCGTGCCGGTCTACGTGGCCTGGGACTTCCAGATGGGCACGGGCGTGGTCGGCGGGTGCGTGACCAGCGCCTTCGGGCACGGCCACAAGGCCGCAGCGACCCTGCTGGACCGCCTGGCCGGGAAGAACCCCCCGCACGCCTACAGCGGGCTGCAGGAGGTGAACCGGCACACCTACGATTTCGCAGCGCTGTCGCGTTTCTCCATCCCTGCCGATGCCCTGCCGCCGGGCGCGGTCGTGCTGAACCGCCCCCTGTCCTTTTTCGAGATGCATCGCGAGGTCATCCTGTCGGCTCTGGGCGTCATCGCCGTGCTTGGTGTGATCATCGCGCTCCTGGTCCTGAATGTCATCAAGCAGCGCAGGATCAACCGGGGCAACGCCGAGATCATGACCCTCAACCGCGAGATGATCGAGACCCAGCGCGAAATGCTGACCACCCTGGGCGAGGTCATCGAATCGCGCTCCCAGGAGACGGCCAACCACGTGCGGCGGGTGGCCGCCTATTCGGCCCTGCTGGGCGAGAAGTACGGCCTCGGCCCCGAGGAGATCCTCATCCTCGAGGCCGCGGCGCCCATGCACGATATCGGCAAGATCGGCATCCCGGACTCCATCCTCAACAAGCCCGGAACGCTCAGCGACGACGAGTACGAGAGCATCAAGCACCACACCGTCATCGGCCAGCGCATCCTGCACACTTCGGACCGCAAGCTCATGGCCGCGGCGCGGACCATCGCCCTGCAGCACCACGAGCGCTGGGACGGCACCGGCTACCCCTGCGGCCTGAAAGGCGATGAGATCAGCCTGCCCGCACGCATCTGCGCCCTGGCCGACGTCTACGACGCCCTGTCCCTCGGGCGGGTCTACAAGCAGGCCTGGCCGAAGGAGAAGGTCCTGGACTTCATCCGCCGCGAGCGCGGCGGCATGTTCGACCCCAGGATCGTGGATCTCTTCTTCGAGAATCTGGACGAAATCGAGGCCATCGGGCACCGCCTTTCGGACGACAGCGAGGACCGGCACGGACAGGACATAACCGGCAAGGTGGTCTGCCCGCTGCGCAAGGAAAAAGGGTTGGGCTTGTGAAGGACGGGATGGACGAAATGGACGTTATGGACGAGATGGACCTGGTGGACAGGGTCATGGCCAGCGCCTTTCGGGGGCGTCCATTTCGTCCATAAGGTCCATGCCGTCCATTTTGTCCATTATTCTTGCCCCTATCAGGAGCTTTGCATGCCACACCCATTTCCCCTTCCCAAAGTCTGGGCCCATCGCGGGGCGCGCAGCGTAGCCCCGGAAAACACGCTGGCCGCGGCCAGGGCAGCCCTGGCCCAGGGCGCCTTCGGCTGGGAGCTGGACGTTCGCCTGACCCTGGACGGCGCCGTGGTGGTCGCCCACGACCAGGGCCTGCGGCGCGTCACCGACATCGCCCGGCGGCCGGACATGCCCGGCCGGGCCGACCACCGCGCTGACCGGCTGACCCTGGCGCAACTCCGCTCCCTGGACGCCGGGAGCTGGTTCGTCGGGCGCGATCCTTTCGGCACAGTGGCCGCCGGCGAGGTTTCGCCGCAGGAACTGGCCGCCTTCGCCGGGGAACGCGTCCCGACCCTGGCCGAGGCCCTGGAATGGACCCGCGGCGCGGGACTGGCCGTGAACGTCGAGATCAAGGACATGCTGGGCGGTGACGACGCCCTGCTGGTCTACGAGACGGTGCGGCTGATCCGGGAGTCGGGCCTGGGCGGTGACAAGGTGCTCGTCTCGTCCTTCCGCCGGGCCTCGCTGGAGCTCTTCCGCGAGCTGTGCCCGGAGGTGCCCGTGGGCCTGCTGCTGGACGAAAAGGCCACGGCCGCGCCCGTGGCGGACATCCTGGCCGGCCTGCGGGACCTGGGCGCCGCGGCCCTGAACCCCTGCGTGCGGACCCTGGCCCCAGGGCGAGCGGCCGCCTTCCGGGAGGCCGGCTTCGACGTCAACGCCTACACCGTGAACCGCCCGGAGGACATGCTCCGCCTGGCCGCCGAGGGCGCCGCGGGCATCATTACGGATTTTCCGGCCAGGGCGCTGGCCTTGCTGAGGGGGAAGGGGCAGGAATGATGGACGAAGTGGACTGAAAGGACCTTATGGACGCTATGGACGCCCCCAAAGGCACCGGGCAGGGCCCTGTCCATCGGGTCCATCTCGTCCATACCGTCCATATCGTCCAAACAGCCTTCTTTATCTACTCCGCAACCACCCAGCCGTCCGGGCCCTTGACGAAGCGGGCGGTGGTCATGTCCTTCTTGCGGCCCGTCAGGGGTACGGTCATGTCCAGTTCCACGTCGCAGACGTAGCCCGGCGCGTCCTTGGCCGCCACGCAACCGATCTTCTTCACGGAGTGGATCTCGGCCTTGCCGATCATGTCCGTGAGAAACTGGCCTGCGCCACCGAACATCTGGGTCGTTTGGTTCAGGGATTCGCTGTGTCTGGCGATGTTTCTCTCCAGGGCCGCGCGGATATCGGTTTCCGAGGGCTCGCCGAAGCAGCCCGCGAGCAGGAGCACGAGGACGGCCGCCAGGGCCGCGTGCAGCATCTTCATGGTCTTCTCCTTTCATCATACGCCCGTGCGGGGCGCGCGGGCAGTTTCAGCCGATTTCGTGCCGACGTTGCGGCGCAACGTCACTCGGCCAGGCAGCTTCTGGCCAGTTCGCGGTAGGCGCGGACCTGCTCCTCGACCCACTCTGCGTCGCGCCCCAGTTCCCGGGCCATGACGGCGGCCACGTCGGGGGCGATCTCCATGCTCACTGCCGCATCCAGCACGATGGCGCGGGTGCGGTGGCGCAGCACGTCGGACAGGGTCATGGCCCACTCGCGGCGCACGGCCCAGACCACCTCGGCCTTCAGGTAGGGTAGCTTGTAGTGCAAAGGCCGGCCAAGGTCCGGGTCGTGGCGGATCAGTTCGCGGATGTCCTCGATGTCGCTGCCGTAGACCGAGAGGTGGTCACGGGGGTCCAGGCCGTTCATCCAGCCGTGCAGGGGCAGGTTCTCGGTCTTGCACGAGCGCGACGGCAGTCCGGCCAGGCGCGCGGCCTGGGTCACCGTGTCCTCGCCCATCTTGCGGTACGTGGTCCACTTGCCGCCGGCGATGGTCACCAGGCCGCTCTGGGAGATGGTCAGGTGATGGTCGCGGGACAGGGACGCCGTGCGGTCGGTGCCCTGGGCCCGGATGAGGGGCCGGATGCCGGTGAACACGCTCAGCACGTCGCTGCGCCTCGGGTCGCGCGTCAGGTAGCGGCCGGCGTGCTCCAGCAGGAACTCAATCTCCTCGTCCAGGGGCCGGGGCTCGGCCGCGGGGGCGTCCAGGGCCGTGTCCGTGGTCCCGACCAGGACGCGGCCGTGCCAGGGCACGAGGAAGATGACGCGGCCGTCGTCGGTGTGCGGGACCATGATGGCCGTGTCGCCTGGTGAGAAGGACTTGTCCAGGACCAGGTGGATGCCCTGGGACGGGGCGATGAGGGGCGGGGCCGCGGCGTCGTCCAGGCGCATGACCGAGTCCACGAAGATGCCCGTGGCGTTGACGACGACCTTGGCCCGCAGGTGGCGAATGTCCCCGGTCAGGGAGTCCGTGGCCTCCACGCCGCAGACCTGGCCGTTCTCGTCCTTGAGCAGGCCCGTGACGCCCATGTGGTTGACGGGCAGGCCTCCCAGGTCCTCCATGGTCCGGGCCAGGGTGACGGCCAGGCGCGCGTCGTCGAACTGGCCGTCGTAGTAGATGACCCCGCCGCGCAGGTCCGTGGGTTCGAGGTTGGGGATCATGTTCAGGGTCTTGGCCCGCGAGAGGATGCGCGAACGGCCGAAGCCGAGCTTGCCGGCCAGCATGTCGTAGAGCTTGAGGCCGATGCCGTAGAAGGGCCGCTCCCACCAGGCGTAGTCCGGCACGACGAAGGCCTGGTTGGAGACGAGGTGGGGGGCGTTTCTGAGCAGCACGCCGCGCTCGTGCAGGGCGTCCATGACCAGGGCCACGTTGCCCTGCTGCAGGTAGCGCACGCCGCCGTGAACGAGCTTGGTGGAGCGGCTGGACGTGCCTTGGGCGAAGTCGCGCTCCTCCAGGAGCAGGACGCGGTAGCCGCGGCTGGCCGCGTCCACGCCGCAGCCCAGGCCCGTGGCCCCGCCGCCGATGATGATCATGTCCCACGGGGTGGGTGTGTCGAGCTGTTCGAGCAGGTCGGTTCTGAGCATGGGACCTCCGGTGGTTGCTTTCGCGCTCCGTAACACGTCTGAGCGCCGAGGGCCAGACGGCGCGGCGCCGTTCCCGGCCTTGACCTCGAGGCGGGTGTTCATAGATGTTCGGTTTGCGGGCATCCCGCCCGCCCAACGGAGAACCTGATGACCCAACCCACCGTCGGCATTGTCCGCACCCAGTCCTTCACCTTCGCCCACCCGCCCCACGCCATGACCCTGGACAGCGGAGTGGGCCTGGGGCCCGTGTCCCTGGCCTACGAGACCTACGGCGAGCTGAACGCCGACCGCTCCAACGCCGTGCTCATCTGCCACGCCCTGACGGGCGACGCCCACGTGGCCGGCTACCATGCCGGCGACGACAGGCCCGGCTGGTGGGAGCACTATGTCGGTCCGGGCAAGCCCATCGACACCGACCGGCACTTCGTCATCTGCTCCAACGTCATCGGCAGTTGCATGGGCTCCTGCGGCCCGTCCTCCATCAACCCAGCCACGGGACGCTACTGGGGCCTGGATTTCCCCATCGTGACCATCCCCGACATGGTCCGCGCCCAGCGCGAGCTCGTTCGTCATCTCGGCGTCGAGCGCCTGCGGGCCGTGGTCGGCGGGTCCCTCGGCGGCATGCAGACCCTGCAGTGGGCGGCCAGTTACCCGGAGATGGTGGACGGGATCATCGCCCTGGCCACCACGAGCCGCCACTCGGCCCAGGCCATCGCCTTCAACGAGGTGGCCCGGCAGTCCATCATGAGCGACCCCAACTGGAAGAACGGCGACTATTACGACGGCGTGCGGCCGGACCTGGGGCTGGCCGTGGCGCGAATGATCGGGCACATCACCTACCTTTCGGACGAGTCCATGCACGTGAAGTTCGGCCGCGAGCTGCGCGGCGGGGCCTTCGCCTTCAATTTCGAGGGCGATTTCCAGGTCGAGAGCTACCTGCACCACCAGGGCAAAAAATTCGTGGAGCGCTTCGACGCCAACGCCTTCCTCTACGTGACCAAGGCCGCCGACTATTTCGACCTGGACCTGGGCAACCCCGAAAGCCCCGCCAGGCGAGCCCTGGCCGGGACCGCGGCCCGCTTCCTGCTCGTGTCCTTCACCTCGGACTGGCTCTACCCGACCTACCAGTCGCGCCAGGTGGTGGACGTGCTGAAGGCCCTGGGGCGGGACGTCAGCTTCTGCGAAATCACCGCGCCGTGGGGGCACGACGCCTTCCTGCTGCCCGACGAGCGGCTGGAGACCGTCATCCGCGGCTTCCTGGGAGGGCTCCATGGCTGCTGAACGCTGCGCGGACGCCGCGCCGGACCTGCGCTTCGACCTGCGCATCGTGGCCTCGTGGATCGAGCCGGGCAGCCGCGTGCTGGACCTGGGCTGCGCCGACGGCCGGCTCCTGCGCCACCTGCGCGACACCAAGGGGGTCAAGGGCCTGGGCATCGAGCACGACGAGGACGAGGTCGTGTCCTGCGTCGCCCAGGGGCTTTCGGTCATCCACGGCGACATCAACACGGAGCTCCCCGGCTTCCCGGACAATGCCTTCGACTACGTGGTCGTGTCCCAGACCCTGCAGCAGGCCTACAAGCCCACGGAACTGCTGAACCAGATGCTGCGGGTCGGGCGGCGGGGCATCGTCAGCTTCCCCAATTTCTGCTGCCTGCAGGTCCGCCTGCAGATGGCCTTCTCGGGCCACGTGCCCGTAACGCCGGAGCTGCCGTACCAGTGGTACAACACGCCCAACATCCGCGTGCTGAGCCTGGAGGATTTCAAGGCCTATTCCCGGGCCGTACCCTTCGCCATCACCCGCTCCCTGGCCGTGAACCCGGCCGCGGACGGCGGGGCCAGACAGGTGCGCTTCTGGCCCAACCTGCTGGCGTCATACGGAATTTTCATGATAACCGCCGCGTGAGGACGCGGCCCCCGGGCTCGGCCCGGACAGGAGGAAACATGCAACGATTCGAGACCAAGGCCCTGCACGCAGGGTACGCCCCGGACGCCACGGGCTCCCGCGCCGTGCCCGTGCACCGCACCTCGGCCTATCTGTTCAAGAACGCGGACCACGCCGCCGACCTCTTCGCCCTGCGCCAGCTCGGGCACATCTACACGCGCCTCGGCAGCCCCACCCAGGAAGCCCTGGAGACGCGCCTGGCCATGCTCGAGGGCGGCAAGGCGGCCCTGGCCCTGGCCTCGGGCACGGCGGCCATCCACTACACGGTCATCAACATCTGCCGTCAGGGCGACGAGCTCGTCTCGTCCTCGACCCTCTACGGCGGCACGCACACCATGTTCGCGTCCATCCTGCCCGACGCCGGCATCACCACGCGCTTCGTCGACATCCACGACCCTGCGGCGGTGCGCGCGGCCATCAACGAGCGCACCAGACTCATCTACACCGAGGTCATCGGCAACCCGGCCCTGGACGTGGCCAACATCGAGGCCCTGGCGGCCATCGCCCACGAACACAGGTTACCCTTGGTGGTGGATGCGACCTTCGTCACCCCGTACCTGTTCCGGCCGCTGGAATACGGGGCGGACATCGTCGTGCATTCGCTGACCAAGTGGATCGGCGGGCACGGCACGGCCATCGGCGGGGCGGTGGTCGACGGCGGGACCTTCGACTGGACCGACCCCAAGTTCGCCCTCTTCAACGAGCCCGACCCGTCCTACCACGGCCTGCGCTACGCCCGCGACCTGGGCGAGTTGAATCCCCTGGCCTTCATCATGCGCATGCGCCTTGTGCCGCTCAGAAACCTCGGCGCGTGTCTGTCGCCCGACAACTGCTGGATCTTCCTGCAGGGCCTGGAGACCCTGGCCCTGCGTATGGAACGGCACAGCGAGAACGCCCTGCAGGTGGCCGATTTCCTGTCGGCCCACCCCAAGGTGTCCTGGGTGCGCTATCCCGGCCTGCCGGGCGACCCGTCCCACCAGCTGGCCAAGACCATGTTCCCGCGCGGCAGCGGCGGCATGGTCGTCTTCGGCGTGCAGGGCGGCCTCGACGCCGGGCGGCGCTTCATCGACCGCCTGGGCCTGTTCTCGCATTTGGCCAACGTCGGCGACGCCAAGTCCCTGGCCATTCACCCGGCCAGCACCACGCACTCGCAGCTGTCCGAGGCCGAACAGGCCGCGGCCGGCATCACGCCGGACCTGGTGCGCCTGTCCGTGGGCATCGAGCACATCGACGACATTCTGGCCGACCTGGATCAGGCCCTGGCCTGATGGCTACGCGCTCCCGCTGACGGCGCAGGCTTGGCGCGGTTTGCTCCCGTGTCGCGTATTTGTGGATCATTTTGATACGGAATTCAGCTGAGATTGTGTCGATATGGGCCCATTCGGGCCCTTCGATGTGGTGTCACCGGCACGCAACACCATGATTTTCCAGATCATGACTCGTGTTGGACACATATTTGAAAGTACCACCTCCGCGGATAATTCCTGTGGCGACGCGTACCGCATTCACCCGCCACGGTCCTCTAACCGGAAGGAGACTGTATGCCGAAGTACATCATCGAGCGCGAGATTCCCGGCGCGGGCAGCATGTCCGCCGAGACCCTGAAGGGCATCTCCCAGCATTCCTGCGGCGTGCTCAGGGAGATGGGCCCGTCCATCCAGTGGGTGGAGAGCTTCGTCACGCCGGACAAGATCTACTGCGTGTACATCGCCGAGAACGAGGCGGCCGTACGCGAGCACGCCACCCGCGGCGGCTTCCCGGCCAACAGCGTAACCGAGGTCAAGACCGTCATCGACCCGACGACGTCTGAAGGATAAAGCGCGGGTCCGGAACCGCGCTCAACTGATCAAAAACCAGAGGGCCTGCCGGCATGATGCCGGCAGGCCCTCGACGTTTCGGGGATTTCGAGGGATGGACGCGCAAAGCGGCCCGGTGTAGGGGAAAAATCATGTAATCATCGCATCTTCCAGGAGGAATCATGGCCTTGAAACGCGTAGGTATCCTGACGGGCGGGGGCGACTGCTCCGGTCTCAACGCCGTCATCCGGGCCGTGACCCGCACGGCCATCATCCAGTACGGCGCAGAGGTGCTGGGGCTCGAGAACGGCTTCGACGGTCTCATCTTCGGCCGCACCATGAAGCTGACCACCGGGAACACCAAGGACATTCTGACCCTGGGCGGGACGATCTTGGGCACGACCAACAAGGGCAACCCCTTCGCCTACCGCGAGTTCGACGAGGAAGGGCAGATCACCGTCAGCGACCTGTCCGAACAGGCCATGGACACCTTCAGGATGCTCGGCCTCGACTGCCTGTTCGTGGTCGGCGGCGAGGGCACCCTGGAACTGGCGCACAAGTTTCAGCAGATGGGCATGCCCGTGGTCGGCATCCCCAAGACCATCGACAACGACCTCGAAGGCACGGACTACACCTTCGGCTTCCAGACGGCCGTGCAGGTGGCCTGCGACGCCATGGACCGGCTGCACACCACCGGCCGCAGCCACGACCGGGTCATGATCCTCGAGGTCATGGGCCGCAACGCCGGCTGGATCGCCCTGGAGTCGGGGCTGGCCGGGGGCGCGCACATCATCCTCATTCCCGAGATTCCCTACAACCTCGACAACGTGGTGACCAAGATCCAGCACCGCATCCGCGGCAAGAGCCCGTTCAGCATCATCATGGTGGCCGAAGGGGCCCGCGAGGAGGGCGGCCAGCGCATCACCCAGGGTTCGGCCGCCGGCCGCCTGCAGGGCGTGGAGCAGCTGGGCGGCATCGGCTTCCACCTGGCCAACCAGATCCGGGAGCGCATCCCGCTCGAAGTGCGGACCACGGTCCTGGGCCACATTCAGCGCGGCGGCTCGCCCACGACCTTCGACCGGGTGCTTGGCACGCGCCTGGGCGCGGCGGCCGTGGACGCGGCGGCTCGCGGCGATTTCGGGACCATGGTCGCCCTGAAGACGCCGGACATCGTGCTCGTCCCCCTCTCGGAACTGGCCGGCCTGTGCCGCACCGTGCCCCTGGACCACCAGCTCATCCGCACGGCCGAGGCCACGGGCGTGAACCTTGGGCGCGGGGCCATGTAACTCGATGCTCCCGCATCCCGGCTGGAGGTTGAACTCATGTCTTTCCCGGCAATGAAGGCTGCCGGCCCGCACGCCCTGTCCCGTGGATGGAGTGCATGCCGCCTGGTCTTATGGGCGCTGGTCCTGTGCTTGGTCCCGCTTTTTCCGGCGGCCGCATGGGCCGACGCCCAGAACGCCACGGCTGCGGCCGAGCAGGAGCGGCAGGACGCCGCCCTGTTCAAGTACCTGAACACCCCCTGGCGCGGCGACCTCGACGGGATGCGCACGCGCCGCTACATCCGCATCCTGGTCACCTACAGCCGCACGAACTACTACCTCGACGGCGCCGTGACCAAGGGGTTCACGGCCGAGGTGGCACATGCTTTCGAAAAGTGGCTCAACATGCACCTCAAGACCCGCAAGTACCCCGTCCATGTCGTCTGCATCCCCGTGCGGCGGGACGAGTTGATCTCGGCCCTGAATGCTGGCCGAGGGGACATCGCCGTGGCCAGCCTGTCCATCACCCCAGGCCGCGAGGAACTGGTGGCCTTTTCGGAGCCCTGGGTCTCGGATGTCCGCGAGGTCGTGGTCTCGGGGCCGGAATCGCCCGAGCTTGGGAGCATCGAGGACCTTTCGGGGAAGGAGGTCTACGTGCGCCGCTCCAGCAGCTATTTCGAGACGTTGCAGGGGCTGAACGCGCGTCTGGAGTCTCAGGGCCTGCCGCCGGTCGACATCCGCCCGGCGGACGAGAGTCTGGAGAGCGAGGACATCATGGAGATGGTCGGCGCCGGGCTTCTGCCCCTGACCGTGGTCGACGGGTACCGGGCCCGGCTGTGGAGCGAGGTGCTGCCGGGCATCCGCGTCCGCGACGATCTCGTGGCGGCACAGGGCCAGCGCCTGGCCTGGGCGGTGCGCAAGGACAACCCGCAACTGCTGGGGCTGATCAACGATTTCGTGAAGCATTACCGCCCTTCGAAGGATCTGGCCTTCCTGAACCGCAAGTACTTCATCAAGTCCGGCTACCTGCGCAACGCCAAGGACAGCGAGGACATGCGCCGCTTCGAGGCGGCCGTGAAGTATTTCCGCATGTACGGCAGTCAGTACGGCCTGGACTTCCTGCTCCTCGCGGCCCAGGGCTACCAGGAGTCCCGTCTCGACCAGAATGCGCGCAGCCCCATGGGCGCCGTGGGTGTCATGCAGCTTCTGCCGAGCACCGCGGCCGGACCGCCCATCAACCTCCCCGACATCCGGCGGCTGGAGACCAACATCCACGCCGGGGCCAAATACTACCGTCACCTCATCGACACGTACTACGACGACCCGGCCATCAGCCCCCTGAACCGCATGCTCTTCGCCTTCGCCGGGTACAACGCAGGTCCGGGCAACATGGCGCGCATGCGCCGCCTGACGGCGGACATGGGCCTGGACCCGAACCAGTGGTTCGCCAACGTGGAGGTCGCCGCCGGCAAGGTCACGGGCCAGGAGACGGTCCGCTACGTGGGCAACATCTACAAGTATTACTTGGCCTACCGGACGGTCATCGAGAGGGCCGAGGAGAGGGAGCGGGCCAGGCACCGTCTGCGTTCGCTGTGACGCCGGGCAATTTCGTACGTCGGGACGCGCAGGTCTTCAGACCGGGAATTTCCGCACCAGGTACTCCATGAATCGCGACTTGACCTGGCTCGTGGCCATGGCCTGCTTGATGGGCGGGAGCTTCAGGATCACGCCCAGCACCGCGGCCAGGGCGCGGTGGTTCCAGAGCACGCGGTTGTCGAAGAAGAGGTGCTGGAGCTTGCCGCGCTCCAGGGCCATGACCACGGTGCGGTGCACGGAATTGAGAGGCGTGATGACGCGCTTCTCCCGCGGCTTGAGGGACAGGGCCTTGTCCGGACAGGCGCGCACGCACACGCCGCAGCCCAGGCAGATGCTTTCGTCCACCCGGGCCTTCTTGCGTTTGGGTTGTCTGGGATCGTTGGCCGACACGGTGCCCATGGCTTCAACTGGGCAGGCCGCCGCGCATTTGCCGCAGCCGTTGCAGGCGTTTTCGTCCACCGCGGGCAGGAAGTTGGTGGTGTGCACGGGGTGGAGACTGCCGAACTTGCGGGCCGCGATCATGGCCTCGCAGCAGCAGCCGCAGCAGTTGCAGATGAAGTTGACCCGCTCGCGTACGTTTTCCCCGAACTGCACCAGGCCGTGCTCCTGGGCCCGGTCCAGCAGGTCCAGGCACTCGGCCGTGTCCACCGGGCGGGCGTGGCCGTGGCGTGCCAGGGACGCGGCCGAGGTGTTGAAGGTCATGCAGATGTCCTTGGGCGCGTCGCAGTCCCGGCCCACGTGCTGCATCTTGTGCCGGCAGTAGCAGGTGCTGATGGCCCGGTGGGAGGCCGTGCGGATGACCTCGCTGGCCCGCTCGTAATCGAGCACGTGCATGGCGTTTTCGGTCGAGAGCATGGGCTCCTGCACGAAGACGCGGCCGAGTTGGGTCTCGCCGTCGGCAAAGAGGGCCCTGACGAAGTCCTCCTCGACGTTCAGGTACTGGTAGAAGAGTTCCGCCAGGGCCTTCTGGTCGATGTCGCCGCGCGTGCGCATCATCGAAAATTCGAAGAAGCCGGCCATGGGCGGGGGCAGGATGTAGGTCGTGCGGCCGTCCTCGCCTTCGACGTCGACGAGCATGGCCCGTCCGGCCAGGTCGTCGAGGATGTTTCTGGCCTGCGTCAGGTCCATCTTCCAGACCTCGGCCGCCTTTTCGGCCGTGAAGGGCCTGATGGGCAGCAGGGCGATGAGCTCGGCCTCGCGCTCGGAAAAGAGAATTTTAAGGATCTTGTGCAGGGATTCGGAGGGCGGGGCGCCCTGGGGGCAGCGGTTCAGGCGGTCGGTGAGCTCCGCGTATCCAAAACGGTGCGAGTGGTGCGACATGGCGGCTTCTCCGTGGAGTTTCCCGGATCATAAGCCTGTCGGGCCGTCGAATAAAGCGAAAATTCGGCAATTCCGGCCCTGGGTCGCCGCTTGCGCATCCGGGGCGTTCGAAACGCGAATGTCATACGCGGCGCAAGAGTGTTGAAGTTCGCGCCGATTTGTCTTACATTTTGTCTATGTTGTCGAATTTATGCAAAGTGGTGCTCGTCATCCTCTGCCTCGGCCTGCCGGGCGCGTCTCCGGCCGCCGAGGGCGCAGCCGACGCCGTGACCTGGATGCACGCGGATTTCCCCCCCCTGCGCATCGTCGAAGGGCCGTACGTTGGTCAGGGGCCTTCGGACATGATCCACGATCTCATGAGGCGCGAGATGCCGGATCTGGATCACCATGTCCTGACCGCCAACCTGAGCCGAACCATGAACTGGATGAAGCAGGGGGAGAAGGTCCTGGCGGTGGGGATCATCCCCAACCCGGAGCGGAACGCCATCATGCAGTATTCCATGCCGTGCGTGCTGGTCCCCCCGGTCTGTCTCGTGGTCCGGGCCGGTTCGGCGGGCGTCGGGCAGGGCGGCCGCGTCTCACTGCGCGATTTCGTGTCCGGGAAGATTCTTGGCGTGGCTGTGGACAGGTCCTACGGCCCCGAGGTGGACTCCGTGCTGCGGACCGCGCCCGACCCGTCGCGCATCGTGGCCCATACGGGCTCCAACCTTCTGGGCAGCCTGCTGGACATGCTCCAGCGGGGCAGGGTGGACGGGGTGCTCGCCTTCCCGTTCGAGGCCACGTATGTGGCGCGCATGAAGGGCAGGGAGAACGCCTTCTCCCTCGTGCCCCTGAGCGAGGCCCTGGTCCCGGTCGTCGGCCGCGTCGCCGCGCCGCGCACCACCTGGGGGACGGAAATGATCGGGCGTGTCAACGCCGTGCTGGAGCGGCACAGGAACACGCCGGAGTACCGCCGGGCCTTCGAGCACTGGCTGCCCGCCGGGGCCGTCGAAGACTACCGGGCCATGTACGGCGAATTTGCGCAGTCCCGCTGACGCGGAAGTTCTCCGAGGTTCGGCCCGCCGGTTCCAGGCTTTCTTCCCCGACCGTCCAGATGTAGACCCAGGCTTTCGAGTTTCTCTACCTGACCCGTATGGTGACAGGGATTCGTTCGCATTCATCCCCTTCATACTCGTCGAGGGCGTATAATTCCGCCTCGGACAATTCTTGCAGCGCCAGGCCGCGAACGGTCGCGCCGTCCTTTGCGACGATGGCCGGGTAGGTGGTGTGGCGCACCGCGCGTCGTTCATGCCCCTCGAGTTCGGCGGGTTCGCAGTACGGAGTGCGGCCCAGCAGGCCTCGGCAGGTCAGAGGGGCCATGAGGGTGCCGTAGACGAAGAGACGGTCCACGGTCAGTACCAGTACCCCCACCAACCCCCGCGCGGTCTCTGCCGCAGGCGGACGTGGGGGAAGGAGGGCGGTTCGAAGGAGTAGCCGCCCCAGGCGCCTGGCGTCCGTTCCGGCCGCAGGTCGCGCAGGCGCCGGACGCGCTCCTCGGTGGTCGGGTGGGTGCGCAGCCAGGACGGTTCGGGCAGGCCCCGGCCGGGGAAGAAGATGCGGCGCAGAAAGCCGTTCTGGACCCGTTCCAGCTTGAGCAGGGCCGAAGCCAGCCCGTCGGGGTCGTCGGTCAGGCGGGCGGCCGTCAGGTCCGCGTCGAACTCGCGGGTGCGGGAAAGGCCGAGCTGGGCCAGGAGGCTGACCTGCGGGGCGGCGGCCAGAAGGATGAGGGGCCACCAGTCCACGTCGCCGCCGGCCAGGGCCTGGGGCAGGGACATGAAGATGAGTACGAGACCTACGAAGCTCATGGCCGAGGTGATGCGCGAGATGACGTCGGCCAGGCCCATGACGAAGAGGTCGCCGTGGGCGATGTGGGCAGTCTCGTGGGCCAGGACGGCCACGAGTTCGCGCGGCGAGAGGGTGCGCAGCAGACCGTCGGTCACGGCGATGGCCGATGCGTCGCGGCTGCCTACGGCGAAGGCGTTGACCATGGGGCTCGGCACCCACCACAGGGACGGCGGCCCGGGAAGGCCGACGCGTCCCGCCAGTACGGACAGGGCCTGGTGGTACTCGGGCGCCTGGTCCGGCGGCACGGCGCGGGCCCCGTACATCCTGAGCACCCAGCGGGCCGAGAGCTGCGGGGAGAAGAGGAGCAGGAACGCGCCCCAGATCACAAGAAACCACAGTCCGTCCGGCCCCCAGAGCATCCAGCCGACAAAGCCGGCATAACCCGTCATGAGGCCGAGCAGGAGCAGGGTCTGCAGGCGGTTCAGGCCGCGGTGGGAGGAGAAGCGGGCGGGATCGATGGAGGCGGCGCGCATGGGGGTTCTCCGTTGTTTGAGGTGCCGGTCAACGGGTTTTGATAAGCACGATTCCGCCTGGAACAAGGGGCGCACCCGCGCCGTCAGTCGATCCGCACCGCGACCTTGCCCATGGTCCGGCCTGAGGCCACGAGCTCGTGCGCCTTGGCGATGTCCCGCCACGAGAGGGTGTGCCCGAGATGGGGGCGCAGCCTGCCGGCGGAAGCCAGCCTCGCGGCCTGACGCATGATTTCCCCGTGGGCCTCGCGGCCTTGGCCGGTGAGCAGCGGTAGAAGCATGAAGACCACGGACAGGGTCAGGCCCCCCGCGTGCATGGGCGAGAGGTCGTGGGTGGAGCGCGTGTTGGTGGAAACCACGGTGCCGCCTGGCGCGGCCGCGGCGAAGGAGGCGTCCAGATTGGCCCCGCCCACGGTGTCGAAGACGATGTCGAAACCCCTGCCGTCCGTCAGTCTGGCCACGTATGCTTCGGGCTTCTCCTGGCGGTAGTCGATGACCTTGTCGGCGCCCAATTCCCTGGCCAGATTCGCCTTCTGCGTCGAGGATACGGTGGCCGCCACACGGGCACCCGCGGCCTTGGCCAGCTGCACGGCCACATGCCCCACGCCTCCGGCCCCGGCATGGACGAGCACGTACTGTCCCGGCGTAACCCGCGCCCGGTCGAAGAGAGCCTGCCAAGCGGTGATGGTCACCAGCGGCAGGACGGCGGCCTCCTCCATGGTCAGGTTCGTCGGCTTGGGGGCTATCAGCCGCGCGTCGCAAAGCATGAACTCGGCCAGGGCCCCGGGCATGTCGGTGATGCCGCCGGCGCAGCCGAAGACCTCGTCGCCGGGCCACAAATCGTCCACGCCCTCGCCGACGGCCTCCACCACGCCGGCCACGTCCATGCCCAGGACGGCGGGCAGGGGCGGTGCGAAGGCCGGCCGCATGACCCGCATCTTGATGTCGATGGGGTTCACACTGGTGGCGGCCACCCGCACCAGCACGTGGCCGGGCTTGAGGGCGGGGACGTCGATTTCGCCCTGACGGAAGTCAGGAGTTTCGCCGTATGTATGCAGGAGTTGCGCTTTCATGGTTTCCTCCCATGTCGAGTTGCATGCACAATACTCCCAAGTGGCGGCGCAGAGAAAGTGTTTTTCATGCTGGGCTGGTCAGGTCACAGCGCCTCAGCCACAGCGACAACCGCGACCCTGGGGGCCAGGGCGTTCAGGGCGATGAGGTGGATCATCTCGCTGACCGTGGTGCAGCAGTCCGCCAGCACAGACACCCGGTACTTTTCCGCCGCCTTGGAGATGGCCGTGTGGGTCACGCAGTTCTGGGTCATCATGCCGCAGACGAGGATCTCTTCCGTCCCGCATGCTTTCAGAATTCCCTCCAGTCCCGTTCCGAGGAAGGCGTCCGCGTTCGCCTTGATTACGACCTGCGCGTCCGGCGCCGCCGCCCTGACCTCCTGGTGCAGTTCCACTCCCGTGGTGCCGGCGTTGAAGAACGGCGCGAGGCCTTTGGTGGCGTCGGCCACGTGCTGCACGAGGATGACAGGTAGTCCGACCTCCCGCGCCGTCCTCATGGCGCCCAGAACGTTGCCGAGGGTTGCGTCGGCGTTCCAGAGGGGAAAAGCCCCGCCCGGGAAATAGTCGTTCTGCAGGTCGATGACGATGAGGGCCTTGTGCGATGCGTTCATGGATGCCTCCGTGTTTTCGGCACGGCGACCTTCGCCGCGCATGTCGGAAACATAGTGGCTGGAATGGCTTGACGGAATGGTCGGATTGGACAAAAAAATTGCCTGAATCGACAATCGGGAGGGCGTCATGCGTGTGGGAATCCTGGCTTACGACTCGTGCCTCGCCTCGGGCGTGCACGGATTTTCCGATACGCTGGCCGTGGCCAATCTGGCTTCGGGACGGGAGGTGTTCGAGACCGCCGTGCTGAGCGCCGACGGCGTACCGGTGCGCTGTTTCGCCGGTGCCCTGCTGCAGGCGGACGCCGCCCTCGGCGACGCTGGACCGGATCTGGGGCAGTGGGACATCGTCTACGTCCCTCCGGCCTTCGGCCTGACGGAACCGGATGCAGCGCCGGCCTCGTGGGTCGGTCGGGCGCACGCTTCCGGGGCCGTGGCCTGCGGGGCCTGCGCAGGCGTGTTCTTCCTGGCCGAGGCAGGCATCCTCCGAGGGCGTCCGGCCACCACCCACTGGGGGCTGGCGCAGGCCTTCGCCGCCCGTTACCCCGACGTCGCCCTGGAGCCGGACCGCATGCTCGTGGACGGCGGCGACTACATTTGCGCCGGCGGCGTGACGGCCTACTTCGATCTGGCCCTGCACCTCGTCGCCCGCCACGTATCGCCGGAGGCGGCCTTGTCCTGCGCCAGGACGCTTCTTCTCGACCCCGGCCGGATTCGTCAGACCCCGTACATGAGCCTGCTGTCCCTGCCTTCCGCCGGGGACGAGGCCGTGGCGGCGGCGCGGCGCTGGATGGAGGACAACTACGCCCGACCCGTGAGGATCGGCGAAGTGGCTGCGGCCGCGCACCTGACCGGGCGAACCCTGCTGCGACGCTTCCGCAGGGCCGTGGGCCGCACCCCCGCCCAATATCTGCAGGCAGTACGCATCGAGCGGGCCAAACGCCTGCTGGAAACGGGCGGCGAGTCGACGGGCGAAATCTCGTCCATGGTGGGATATGCCGACGCGACGGCCTTTTTCAAGGCCTTTCGGGAACTGACGGGGCTGTCGCCGGGCGCATACAGGCGGCGTTTCGGCCTGTCAGGCGGCCCGGAATGACAAAGGGCCTCCCTGCGCCGCAGGAAGGCCCCGAATGAAAGCGCGTTGCGCGTCTAGTCCTCGTTGTCCTTCAGATACGTTTCGCGCATGGCCACCTTGTTGGTCTTGCCCACGCTCGTCCTGGCGATGGCGTCCACCAGGCGCGCCCGCAGGAGCACGGCTTCCTTGGGCAGCACGCCTCTGTCCACGAAGCCCTTGACGTGCTGGACGATCTCCTTCTCCTGCGGGGCTGCGCCCGGCTTGGGCACCACCAGCGCCAGCGGCGTCTCTCCCCAGCGCAGGTCGGGCCGGCCGATGACCGCGGCCTCGGCCACGTCGGGGTGCTGGAGGATGATGTCCTCCATCTCCAGGGAGCTGACCCACTCGCCGCCGACCTTGATGACGTCCTTGGTGCGGTCCGTGATGCGCAGGCTGCCCTCGGCGTTGCGGCAGGCCACGTCGCCCGTGTTGAGCCACCCGTCGGTCCACAGCCTTTTGGAGTTGCTCTCGTCCTTCAGGTAGGAGGCCGTCAGCCACGGGGCGCGAACCTGCAGGGCGCCGGGCGTCTTGTCGTCGCTTGGTACCTCGCGCCCCTCCTCGTCCACCAGCCGCAGCCGCACCATGGGCAGGGACTTGCCCGTGCGGGTGCGCAGGGCGATCTGGGCGTCGCGGTCAAGCGCAAGTTCGGCGTCGGAAAGATGGGAGAGGCTCAGGATGGGGCAGGTCTCGGACATGCCGTACCCGGCGAAGACGTCGATGCCGCGGTCCAGGGCCGCGGCGCAGACCGACTTGGGCATGGCCGCGCCGCCGATGACCACCCGCCAGCGAGAGAGGTCGTACTGGGCGCACTTGGGGTCCGTCAGGAGCATGTGCATGATGGTCGGCACGCAGTGGCTGAAGGTGACCTTCTCAGTGGCGATGAGCCGGGCCAGGGCCTCCGGGATGTACTTGCCGGGGTAGACCTGCTTCACGCCGAGCATGGTGGCCATGTAGGGAATGCCCCAGGCGTGGACGTGGAACATGGGCGTGATGGGCATGTACACGTCCTCGCGGTGGAAGCGCCCCTGGGTGGCGTTTGAGCCCAGGGCGGCGAGACCTCCGAGGGTGTGCAGCACGAGCTGGCGGTGGCTGAAGTAGACGCCCTTGGGCAGGCCCGTGGTGCCCGTGGTGTAGAATGTCGTGGCGCGGGTGTTCTCGTCGAAGTCCGGGAAGTCGGCCAGGGGGGCGCTTGCCGCCAGGAGCGCCTCGTACTCGCCGGCCAGGGGCAACGAGGTGGCGGGCGCGTCGCCACCGTCGGTCAGCAGAATGAACTTCTCCACCGTGTCGAGCCGGCCCCGGATCTGCTCCAGCAGGGGCAGGAAGTCGGAATTGACGAGGATGACGTCGTCCTCGGCGTGGCCGATGGTGTAAACCATCTGCTCGGGCGAGAGGCGGATGTTGATGGTGTGCAGGACCGCGCCGATCATGGGGATGGCGAAGTAGCACTCCAGGTAGCGGTGGCTGTCGTAGTCCATGACGGCCACGGTGTCGCCGGGGCCTACGCCCTGGGCCATGAGGGCCGAGGCCAGACGGGCCACGCGTTCGCGGAACTGCGCGTAGGTGAAGCGGAGAGTCCCTGCGTAGACGATCTCCTGGTTCGGATCGTCCTGGATGGGGGCCTGGAGGATGTTCTTGATGAGGAGTTGCTGGCTTGCGTTCATCTGGGTGTTCATGTGCGGTGTTGTTCCTGTGCTCAGTTTTGTTGTGTGATTGTTCAGTGTGTTGTTCACGGGCAATACAGAAGCATGAACCGGATTGCAATTTGGCTGCCGGGCCGCGATTTTATTTGAAAACCTTGCATAACGGATGGTTATGAAGTCGATTCGGGAAGCCGTCGTTGGTGGATCGTTCGTCTGTTGTTTTCCCACAACGTACGGGGTGTTTTTTCGCCACGACCGGGAGGAGGCCGTGCCATCGAACTTCCTCTCCGGGCTGGACCTTGGGACGGCTCGGACATATCAAGGTGTTCTGATTCGCGTTCACGACAAGGAGGCCGCCATGTCCATGTATTCCAAGTTCGCCGAGTGGTACGACCGCATCTTTCCCTTCAGCCCCGGCGTCTACGCCTTCCTGAACCACCACCTTGGCGACCGGGGCGGGCCGGTGCTGGATCTGGGCTGCGGCACGGGCGACTACTGCTCCGCCTTCACCCGCGACGGCATCCAGGCCGTTGGCCTGGACCTGGACCAGGCCATGGTCTCCCAGGCCAGGACGCGAGCTCCGGAGACCGAGTTCCATGTCCTGGACATGGCGGAGTTCAGGACCCTGGGCGGGCCCTGGAGCATGATCTACTGCATCGGGAACACGGCGGCCCACCTGCCGCAGGGCCGCTTCTGGTCCTGCGTCGAGGACGTGGCCGAACGCCTGCTGCCGGACGGGGTCTGGATCGTGCAGGTCATGAACTGGGATTACGTCCTGGGCCTGCCTTCCTTCGTCTTCCCGCCCAAGGTCATGGAGGGCGCGGTCTTCCACCGCGCCTACGAGGACATCACCCCGGAAAGCCTGACTTTCCGCACGGGCCTGGACATCGAGGGCAGACGGGTCTTCGACGACCAGGTGCGCCTGCACCCCCTGCCGTCGGCCGACATCGTCGCCGGTCACGAGGCGCGGGGCTTCCGGCTGGTCGAACACGTCTCGGACTACGCCGGCAGCGGGTTCGACCCCGACGTGTTCTCCGCCAACATCTTCGTTTTCACCAGATAAGGACGGTACGGATGGATTTCATGACGATCATGGGGCAGAGCACGCTCTTTCGCGGCCTGCCCGAGGAGGAACTGCGGCGGCTGGAAGGCATCGGCGAACTGCGCGAGTTCGACAAGGGCGACATGCTCTTCCAGGAGGGCAGGGAGGGGGTCGGCTTCTACGTGGTGGCCGGCGGGCAGGTGAAGGTCTTCAAGATGTCCTTCGACGGCCGCGAGCAGATCCTGCACATCCTGGGACAGGGCGACCCCGTGGGCGAGGTGCCGGTCTTCGCCGGGATGACCTACCCGGCCAACGCCCAGGCCCTGACCAAGGCCAGCCTCTTCTTTTTCCCGCGCAAAAAGCTCATCGAACTCTACCGCGAGAGCCCGTCCCTGGCCATGAACATGCTGGCCGTTCTGTCCAGGCGGCTGCGCGAGTTCACGGTCCTCATCGAGAACCTGTCCCTGAAGGAGATTCCCCAGCGCCTGGCCACCTACCTCGTGCACCAGCAGTCCCTGAAGCCCGTCTCGGCCCGGGTCAAGCTGAACGTGACCAAGGGCGTCCTGTCCAACATCCTCGGCACGTCCCAGGAGACCCTCTCGCGAGTGCTCGGGAAGATGAGCCAGGAAGGCCTCATCGAGGTCCAGGGCAAGGAGATCAGCATCCTGGACATGGAACGGCTCAAGAGCCTGGCCGAGGGCGGGACGCGGCTGTAGACGACTGCCGCTCTCGGCGGGTTCGCTGCGAACACGATCAACGATGGAGAAACGATGCGACTGACATTCAAAGCGACGTTCATGCTGGCGGTGCTGCTGACCGTCTGGAGTCCCGCATACTGCCTGGACCCGGCGCCCGGCGTCCGTTCCACCCTCGGGCTGCGGACGGATTCGAGCTGGGACGGGAAGCAGATCGAATACCCCAAGGGGCAGGCGGAAGTGACGGGTATGCTCATCGAGGTCGACCCGGGGCAGGAAACCGGGTGGCACAGGCACTCCGTCCCGTCCTTCGCCATGGTCATCGAAGGGGAACTCGAGGTCACGCTGCAGGACGGGCGGCAGAAGCTCCTGAAGGCGGGCGACCTCCTGGCCGAAGTCGTCGATGTGACGCACACGGGGCGGAACGTCGGCAGCGGGGTCGTGAAGCTCGTCGTGTTCTACGCAGGGGCGAAGGGCATGACGCTGACGGAGAAGCTGGAAGTGAAATAGCATAGGCCCTGCCCGGGGGCGTGTCGGCTGCGGTAGCCGAAGGAGGAGCGTGATGAGAACGGTCATTTTTCTGCTGATGTCGGCGTTGGCGGCGTGCATCCCGATGGCCTTCGCGGATGGGCCGGCCCCGTCCCACGGCATCGAATACCCGGCCGGATGGCAGGACTGGGCGGCCATCTCGGTGGCCCATCGCACGGACAACGACACGGTCCGCCTCATCGTCGGCAACGACGTGGCCGTGAAGGCGGCCCGCGCCGGGCAGACCAACCCCTGGCCCGACGGCGCGGTCCTGGGCAAGGTGGTCTGGAAGGCGGCCTCCCTGGACGCGTGGTCCGAGGCCAAGGTTCCGAGCGACCTGGTCCACGCCGAGTTCATGTTCAAGGACTCGAAGAAGTACGCCCAGACCTACGGCTGGGGTTGGGGGCGCTGGCTGGGCATGGAGCAGAAGCCCTTCGACAAGGGGCCCGAAGTCTGCACGTCCTGCCATACCCCGGTGCAGGACCGGGACTGGGTCTTCACCCATCCGGCGGTGTTTCCGAAGGACTGAGCGAAAGGGGAGGCGTGCGAACGGGCGAAATCTCCTCTGCCCGTATCGAGCTACAGCCCCTTCTTCGGATCGAAGTCCTGCCCCAACGCCGCGGGCGACGTGATGGGCCAGCTGCCCGAGAAGCGTTTCAGGAAGGGGTAGCGTCGCATCATGTCCTGCACGAAGGACACGCGGCCGAGGTTCACGGCCAGAAGCGTCAGGATCATCATGGGGAAGGGCGCCACCTGGAAGACCTGGGCCGGGACCGAGGGGAAGAGCTCCTGCAGGTAGATGCCCGAGACCTGCAGGGCCGCGAAGAAGTAGGCGCCGATGGCCGCCCGCACCGGGTGCCAGCCGCCGAAGATGACGATGGCCAGGGCGATCCAGCCCGCGCCCTCGCAGCCCTGGGGCCGCCCCCAGCCGGGCTTCACGGCCAGGGAATAGGCCGCGCCCGCCAGGCCGACCAGCGCCCCGCCGATCAGGCAGGCCGCGAGCCGCGTCAGCCGCACGCGGATGCCGCGGCCGAAGGCGGCCCGCGGCGATTCGCCCACGGCCCGCAGGCGCATGCCGCCGACCGTCTTGTACATCCACCACCAGCACAGCACGATGGCCGCCAGGCTCAGGGCCACCACCGGCGACTGCCGTCCGAGCAGGGCGTCCAGCACGGGCGTGTCCGACAGGCCGGGGATGCCCCAGAGGCCGAAGGTCGGTCCGGGCTGGCGGGAGTAGGAATGCCCCAGGAAATAGGCCAGATCGCGGCACAGCAGGGTCAGGATGAAGCCCACGGCCAGCTGTGACTGCCCGAGATAGATGTTGGTCAGGCCCAGGATGGCGGCTGCGGCTGCGCCCACGGCCATGCCGCCCAGGGCGCCGGTCCAGGGGCTGCCCGTGGCCGAGGCCAGGGCGAAGGCGGCCATGGCCGACAGCAGCATGGACCCGTCCAGGGACAGGTTGATGACCCCGGCCTTCTCGGTGATGGTCTCGCCCAGGGTCGCCAGGACCAGGGGCGCGCCGGCCAGGAGTATCCCGGCCAGGACGAGGGCGAACTCGTGCATCAGCATCCCTCCCGGCGGCGGATGAGCCAGGCGCGCAGGCCCTGGGTCATGAACACGGACAGGACCATGAGGCCCTGGATGACGCCGCTGAAGGACGAGTCCAGGTTCAGCTGCAGCGGCAGCTGGATGGAGCCGACGTTCAGCACGGCGAAGAAGAGGCAGATGAAGGGCACGGGCAGGATGCGGAAGGACGCCATCATGCCCACCAGCAGGGCCGTGTAGCCGTAGCCCGAGGAAATGCTCGGCAGCAGGCGGTGGTACACGCCCAGGACCTGCACGGCCCCGGCCAGGCCGCCCAGGGCCCCGCACAGGGCGAAGGCCTGCAGCATGCGCCGTCTGGGGCTCAGGTCGAAGAGGCGCGCGGCCTTGGGGTTCTGCCCCACGGCCTTCAGGCCCAGGCCCCACTGGGTGCGCGTCAGCAGGACGGCGACCATCATCAGCGCGGCCGCGGCCAGTGCCAGGGCCGTCCAGCTGGAGGCCAGGCGGCCCATGCGGTCCAGCCACAGGGACATGTCGAGTGTCTCGGTGCCGCTCATGGAGGCCACGCCGGGGCGCTTCCAGGGTCCGAAGATGAGCCAGATGGTCAGGCCCATGGCCACGAAATTGAGGCCCAGGCCCGAAAAGATCTCGTGCACCCGCCCCCACGTCTTCAGCACCCCCGCCAGCAGGGCCCACAGCGCCCCGCCGAGCATCCCGGCCGCCAGGGCCAGGGCGATGTGCGCGGGGCCGCCCTGGTCGAAGGGCATGAGGGCCCCGGTGCAGAAGATGGCGCCGAGCACGACCTGCCCCTCGATGCCGATGTTCCACAGCCGCGCCGTAAAGGGCACGAGCAGGCCGGCCGCGCAGAGCATGAGGGGCACGAAGACCGTCAGCACCTGGCCGAACTTGGACATGGACCCGAGTCCTCCCAGGAGCAGGACCTGCAGCGTCTGCAGGGGCGGCGCGCCCGAGGGCAGGGCCACGAGGACCGTCAGGGCCAGGGCCAGGGCCGGGGCGGCCAGCATCCACAGGGTTTGCTCCAGCCAGGAACTACGCGGCATGCCATGCCTCCAGGTTCTTGCCGGCCATGAGGGCGCCCAGGGTCTCGACCGTGGCCTGGGCGCGCGGCACGTCAGCCACGAGCATGCGGTCGTAGAAGACCAGGACCCGGTGACTGTGTTCGATGACCTCGTCGAGGTCCGGGGAAAAGAAGAAGATCGTCGCGCCGTCACGGCAGCGCTCGCGCAGGTGCTCCCAGACCTGCAGGGAGGAGCCGGCGTCCAGGCCGCGCGTGGGGTGCTCCATGAGCAGGAGGGGGGCGCCGTCGGGGATCAGGGACAGGAGGAGGCGTTGCTGGTTGCCGCCCGAGAGGGACTTGGCCGGGGTGTCGGGGTGGGCGCGCAGGTTGAAGCGGCCCTCGCACTGTTCGCGCCGGAAGTCCTCCAGGCGGCCGGCCTGGTCCGGGAAGGCCAGGAGGATGTGCTCGCGGATGGACAGGTCCGGGAAGAGGGCCTGGCTCATGCGGTCGGCCGGGACGAAGTGCACGCCGGCCTTGTGCAGCGTCTTGAAGTCGTTGCGCTCGAAGCGGCGGCCGTCGAGCTCAAGCCCGCCCTCGGCCAGGCGGTCCAGGCCGCACAGGCCGCGCAGGAAGAGCTCCTGCCCGCTGCCGTCGAGGCCGGCCAGGCCGATCATCTCGCCCGGTGCGGCCGCGATGTTCAGGGGGCCCAGATGGTACTTGGGCCCGGCGAAGACGGCCCGGTCCAGGACCATCCGCCGCGTCTGCGGGGCGGACACGGGCGGGACGTCCCCGGCCCGGTCCACGGCCTCGCCGAACATGAGACGCACCAGCTCGTCCTCGCCGCAGGGCGTCTCCAGGCGCGACACGAGGCGGCCCTGGCGCATGACGAAGATGGCGTCGGCCATCTCCAGGGCCTCGGAAAGCTTGTGGGTCACGAGCACCACCGTGTGGTTCTCCTCGCGGGCCAGGCGGGTCAGCAGGCCGAAGAGGCTGCGCTTCTGCTCGGGGGTGATGCCGGTGGTGGGTTCGTCGAGGATGAGCGTCGTGGCGCCGAGGTCCAGCAGGCGCAGGAGTTCCAGCAGCTGGCGCTCGCCCACGGTCAGGGAGGCGATGGGCTCGTCCGGCAGGAAGCAGACGCCCAGGTGGTTGGACAGTTCGCCCAGCTTGTCGACCACCTGGGCCCTGGTGCGGGCCGTGCCGCCCAGGCGGAAGTTCTCCCAGACGGGGAGGGCAGGAAAGTCGAGGGGGTCCTGGTAGAGCATGCCCACGCCCAGGCTCGCGGCCAGGGCAGGGGTCAGCCTGGCGTGGGACGCGCCGCGCACGGCGATGGTCCCGGAGTCGGGAACGGTGTGGCCGGCAAGGATGCGCATGAGCGTGCTCTTGCCGGCCCCGTTCTCGCCCACCAGGGCGTAGATGCGGCCGGGTTCCAGGGTCAGGCTGATGGAGTCGTTGGCCCTGACCCGGCCGTACTGCTTGGCGATGTCGGTGAGGACGATCATCTTACTTGGCGCTGGACTGCCCTTCCATGCCCTGCAGCAGCTGCGGCAGGGACCAGACCTGCTCGTCCGCGGCCTCCTGCCCTTCCTTCAGGAAGACGGAGCCGTCCTGGAAGTTGAGCGGGCCCTTGAACAGGTTGACCTTCTTGGCGCCGAGGTCGGCGACGAAGGCGTCGAGCCTGGCCTTGTTCTCGGCGCTCAGGCCTTCGCCGGCCATGAAGCCGACAATGGAGGCGTCGTGGTCGTTGATGTCGGCCCAGTGGGGGGCGACCCATTCGAAATCCTGCTTCCACGTGCCGCCCTGCACGGCCTTGGCCTGGCGAAGGAAGTCCGGGCCCCAGTTGAAGTAGGGCACGCCGATGCAGGTCGGGCCCTGGCCCTCGCAGGCCTTGGCGTAGTCGTAGGGGATGGCCCAGGCGTCGCGGCCCTGGTCGCGCTTCTGACGGGCCACGGTCACGGCCTCGGGGGTGTCGATGCCGGAGATGACCACATCGTAGCCGCCGTCGAAGAAGGACGTGGCGACCTGGGTCGGGTCCGTGGTCACGCCGGGGATGTTGAACCAGAAGCCGATCCAGCTGACCTTGAACTGCAGGTCCTCGGCCTTATGCCCGAGCACCTCGGTCCAGGCGTAGCGCGCGCCCAGGAAGGCGGAGGCGGCCAGGCGGCGGGTCTCCTCGTTGATCAGCGGGCCCAGGTAGGCGATCTTGCCGGTCTTGGAGGTCAGGGCGGCGGCGAAGCCGGCCATCATCTTGCCGTACTCCATGCGTCCGAAGAGGTTGCCCAGGTTGGCCGGGGCCTTGCCGGTCAGTACGTCGTCGCCGGAGATGTGGATGAAGGTCTTGTCCGGGTGGAGGCTTGCGGCCTCACGGATGCCGTCCTTCATGTCGTCGGAGCCGGCGATGATCAGGTCCGCGCCCTTCTCGACCAGGTCGTCGACGACCTGCGGGATGGTCAGGCCGGGTCGGTCGGCCGGGTTGACCTTGTCCAGGTAGATGAGCTTGGCGCCGGGGAGCTTCTCCTCGACATACTTGCCGCCCTCGTACTGGGCCTGGCTGTAGCCCTTGTCGTTATAGGGGCCGACCAGGATGAGGCCGATGGTCAGGTCTTTCGCCATGACCATGGACGGACACAGGAGCAGGGCCGAAAGCCCCAGGGAAACCAGCAGACGCTTCATGCTTTCCTCCGAAGGGTGCGGGCGCGGCGGGGCCGTGCCGGGATGTGGGCTTCCGCGCGGCCGGACGCCTGCGGAAGCCGGGTCAAATAGGTGTGCGGGCCGGAAAAGTAAACCCCGACTTTGCCACCATGGGCCGCGAAGTCAACAGGCGGCGCAGCCTGCTCAGGCATGGAAAATTGCCGGGGCAGGGGGCGGGAAAAGATGCGTTCGTCGTTGCCAACTCGCCGGAAATATGATCAATCCACACGACATGCCAGCGACCTCGGGAGGGGGACATGAAGGGCGGAAACACGACGGACATCGAGAAACTCAGGCAGGACCTGTTCTCCCTCATGCTCGACGCCGAGCGCGAGGGGGCCGTGGCGATGCTGCTCGGGTTCGCCCGGGGGCGCGGGTTCCAGGCCGCGGTCAACGACCTGCTGGAGCCGGTCCTGCAGCGCGTGGGCGAGGACTGGTCCCGGGAGCGCATTTCCCTGGCCCAGGGCTACGTGGCCGGGAAGATCGCCGAGGACGTCCTGCTGGCCGCGGCCTCGTCCCATGGCGATCTGCGGCTCGACGTCAAGGGCCCCGTCATCCTCGGCAACGTCGAGGACGACTATCACTCTCTCGGGCGCAAGATGGTGGGCGTCTTTCTGCGCGCCGCCGGGTGGAAGGTCGTCGACCTGGGCAACGACGTGTCGCCTGCGGCCTTTGTCGACGCGGCCCTAGAACACGGGTCGCGGGTCATCGGCGTTTCGGCCATGATGCTGACCACGGCGGAAAACATCCGGGCCGTGCGGGCGGAACTCGACTCCCGGGGCCTTTCCGGGCGAATCCGTCTGGCCGTGGGCGGGGCCGTCTTCAAGCTGCGGCCCGAGCTCGTGCGGGAGGTCGGCGGCGACGGCACCGCGGCCAGCGCCATCCAGGCCCCGGCGCTCTTCGATCGACTCTGGGCCGGCGGGCCCGAAGGGGAGGGGACATGACCAGCCTGGAACGCGTCCTCTGCGCCCTGGGCGGCGAACCGGCGGACCGCAGGGCCTTCACCCTGACCCTGAGCCTCTACGGCGCGCGCCTCACGGGCTGCCCGGTGCGGGAATACTTCACCGTGCCGCGGCGATACCTCGAAGGCCAGCGGGAAGTGGTGCGCCTGCTGGACCCGGACATTCTCTTCACACCGTTCGTCCTGCCTTTCGAGGCCCTGGCCTACGGCGGCGAGGAGGTCTGGCTGGACCGCTTCGCGCCCAACGTGCGCAAACCCCCGTTCCGCGACCCGGATCTGGCCGAACCCCTGGGCGAGGGTCTGCTGCTCGATCCGGGGGTGGGCTACCTCGTGGAGGCCGCGCGCCTGCTGGCCGGGGAGTTCGGGGCGGACAAGCCCGTCTGCGCCGTGGTCACGGCCCCCGTGGACCTGCCGGCCATGCTGCTGGGCATCGAGACCTGGCTCGAAATCCTGCTGTTCGACCCCGAACGCGCCGCAGCCCTCATGGACTTGTCCGAAGACCATTTCCTGCGCCTGACCGCAGCCCTGTTCGACGCCGGCGCGACCTTCGTGGCCTCGCCCGTCATGTTCGCCAATCTGCGGCTGGTCACCCCGGGGCTGCTCGAAAAATCCATCCTGCCCGCCCTGGCCCGCTGCTTCGGCCTGTGCCGCGGACCAGTCGTCTTTCATCACGGAGGCAACCGCATCGAGGATCATCTCCGTCTTTTCGCGGACCTGCCCAACGTGCCGGGTTTCGTCATGGACCCCCGCGACAGCCTGTCCCGCGCCCGCGAGATTCTGGGCCCAGGGCGGCTCATCCTGGGCAACATGAGCGGTCCGGCTCTGGTGCGCACCGCCCCGGAGGCGGCACGGGCCCTGGCTTCGGAAATTCTGGCCGAGAGGGCCGGCGACCGGGCCTTCATCCTGGCCTCGGGCCACGCGGACGTGCCCTTCGACACGAATCCGGATACCCTGCGGGCCGTGCGCCAGGCCGTCCTGGACGCGGGAGCCGTGACGTGACGGACGTCCTGGCCGTGACCTGCGGCATCTTCCGGGAGGAGCTGCGGGCCCTGGGCCCGAAGTTTCCGGGCCTGCGGCCGGTTTTTCTCGACTCCATGCTGCACATGCGGCCCGGTGAACTGCAGGACAGGATCGACGAGCTTCTGGAGGTCCGTCGGCCGGAAAGGGTGCTCTTCATCTACGGCGACTGCACGCCGCGCATCGTCGAGCTCTGCCGCCGGCCGGGCTTCACCAAGACCCGCGGCATCAACTGCTGCGAGATCATCCTCGGCCGCGAGGACTACAGGCGACTGCGCAAGGCCGGCGCGTTCTTCTTCCTGCCGGAATGGACCAGGCGCTGGCGGGCCGTCTTCGAGCGCGAGCTGGGGTTTGCGGGAGGGCGCGGCGTGGAGGAGATGCTGCGCGAGGTCCACGACCGCTTCATCTATCTGGACACGGGTGTCGTCCCCGTGCCGCGCGACACCCTGGACGAGATCGCACGCGAACTCGGGCTGCCCATGTCCGTGCGCGAGACGGGGCTCTCCCGCCTGGAGGAGAGCATCGCCGACGTTCTGGAGGAGATCCGTGCAGGCTGATTCCCCCGCGTACTACCACCTTTTCACCGACCTGGCCGTGGGCACCCTGGAACATGCCAACGACCCGGTGCGCTGCGCCGAGCATGTGGCTGACCAGATCCGTGAGCTTCTCGGGGTCCGTGCCGTGGCCGTGGCCGCCTGCCATGGACACCACGCACCGCACGGCATCCTTGCCGTCCGCCCGGGCCGGCACGCGGAGCTGGTGCTCAGGCCCGAGGTCGACCGGCTCATCCATCTGAGCCACGCGTCTCCCCAGGCCATGATCGCAAGCCCCAAGGACCCGGGCCCGACCGGCGAGCTCCTGCGGGCGCTGGGCCTTGGAGAGTCCGTCGTGGTCCCGCTCCGCGTGGGCGTGGACATGGTGGGGGCCCTGGTGCTGCTCGGACTCATGGACACGACGGGCATCGAGATCATCGTGCGCAGCCTGAACCGCCTGTCGTCCCTCCTGGCTCTGATCATGCGCCAGGCCGACCAGTATCGCGACCTGGAACTGGCCGTGGCGAAGCGCACCGAGGAACTGCGCGCAGCCCGGGACCGCCTGGAGGAGCAGCATGCCTTTCTCTCGTCGCTACTCTCGGGCCTGCCCAACCCGGTTTCCGTCCAGGACGCGAACGGTCGCATTCTGCGCTGCAATCCCGCCTACAGCTCCCTTGTCGGCCGGTCCGAGCAGGAGCTGGTCGGCGAGCCGGAGATCCTTTTCGGGTCGTCCTTCGTGATCGAGCCTGCTCCGGTGGAGCCGGCGGAGCAGACGACGCTCGAATGCCTCCTCGACGACGGGTGCATGCGGCGCATGCTGGCCACCAGAGCGCCTCTCAAGACCAGCCGAGGTGATGTCGCCGGGTACGTCAGCGTCCTCACGGACGTTTCGGACCTGGCCAGGGCCAGGCAGGAGGCCGAGGCCTCCAACCGCGCCAAGTCCGAGTTTCTGGCCAACATGAGCCACGAGATTCGCACCCCCCTGAACGGCATCCTCGGCATGCTGCAGCTGCTGAGCCGCACCCATCTGGACGAGGACCAGAAGAACTCCGTCTTCACGGCCATCCGTTCCTCCCGCCGCCTGACCCAGCTTCTGAACGACATCCTCGACCTGTCGCGCATCGAGGCGGGCAAGCTGCAACTGGAGACGGCGGAGTTTCATTTCGCCGACCTGCGGGACTCCGTGCGGGACCTCTTCGCCATTTCGGCCAAGGCCAAGGGGCTGGAGCTGTCCTTCGAGATCGACGACGCCATTCCCTCCCATGTCGTCGGGGACGAGGGGAGGCTGCGGCAGATCCTGTTCAATCTGGTGGGCAACGCGGTGAAATTCACGTCCAAGGGGAGCATCCGGATCTCGGCCCGGCGGGAGGACGGGGCCTCCGGCATGACGGTCGTTTTTTCCGTGGCGGACACGGGCGTGGGCATCCCCCGAGAGCGCCAGAGCGACATTTTCCAACCGTTCACCCAGGTCGACGGGTCGTCGGTGCGCTCCCACGGCGGCGTGGGCCTGGGCCTGGCCATCGTCAGGCGCCTGGTGGACATGCTGGGAGGGCGGATCGCCATGAAGAGCGCCCCCGGCCGGGGCACGACCATCGAGGTGGCCGTTCCGCTCATGGCCGGAGGCAGTGTCCGCCCGGTGCGCGAGGAGGCGTCCGTGTCCCCGGTCAGCGGTAGGCGCATTCTGGTGGCCGAGGACGATCGCATCAACCAGCTGGCCCTGACCAGGATGCTCGGCAAGCTCGGCCACATCCCGACGGTGGCCGACAACGGCCGCGCGGCCCTCGACATCCTGCAGCGCGAAAGCTTCGACCTCGTGCTCATGGATATCCAGATGCCGGTCATGGACGGCCTGGAGGCGACCCACCACATCCGCGCCCGCGTCCACCCGGACATCCCGGCCGACATACCCGTCGTCGCCCTGACCGGCCACGCCATGGCCGGGGACCGGGAACGCTTCCTGGCCGAAGGCATGACCGCCTACCTTTCCAAGCCCGTGGACATGGACGCCCTGGCCCGCGTCATCGCCGAGGTGTCCCCCGGTGAAACCGCCGATCCGGAGAAGACCGCATGAAATGGATCAGAACCATCCCGCACCAGTCCTATTTCCTCTTCCTGACGGCCCTGTTCTGCATCGAGTTCGCCGTCCTGGCCGTCAGCCCGCTTCACCGCACGGACTGGATGCTGGAGAACGTCCTGGTCCTCGTTTTCTTCGTCTTCCTGTTCTGGTCCGCCGGAAAATTCCCGTTCTCCCGGATTTCCTACACCCTCATCTTCATCTTCCTGGGCATCCACGAGATCGGGGCGCACTACACCTACTCCGAAGTGCCCTACGACGCCTGGTTCCAGGCCGCCTTCGGCACGACCTTCAACGAGCTGGTGGGCTGGGAGCGCAACAATTTCGACCGCATCGTGCATTTCTCATACGGCCTGCTCCTGGCCTACCCCATCCGCGAGATCTACTTCCGCATCGCCAACGCCGACGGGTTCTGGGGGTATTTTCTGCCTCTGGATTTCGCCATGTCCACGTCCATGCTCTACGAACTCATCGAGTGGGCGGCGGCCGAGGTCTTCGGCGGCGAGCTCGGCGCGGCCTACCTGGGCACCCAGGGCGACGTCTGGGACGCGCACAAGGACATGCTCCTGGCCAGCCTCGGGGCCCTCATCGCCATGGGTCTGACCATGGGCCTCAACATGCGCCTGCAGAAGGACTTCGCCCGGGAGTGGTCCCGGAGCCTGGACATCAAGCACCCCGAGCCTCTGGGCGAGGACGAGATCGCGAGAATGTTGGAAGATGACGGCGGGAAAAAGTAGCCTCCCGCCCCAAGATGGAACGCGAACCGGGCCCTGTGCCCGGTTTTTTTACGCCCCCGCTCAGCCGAAGCGCCTGCGGAAGATGAGCACCGCTGCGCTCAGCGTGAACGCCGCGATGACTGCCAGGGGGATGGCGCTCTCCAAGACGAAGGCCGCGGGCACGTCCTTGAGGAATATGCTCTTGGTGATGACCATGAAGTGCCGGATGGGGTTGATCCAGGTGGCCTGCTGCAGCCAGACGGGCATGTTCTCCACGGGGGATGCGTAGCCCGAAAGCAGGATGGCCGGCATGATGAAGGCGAAGGAGCCCAGGAAGGCCTGCTGCTGGGTGGAGCAAAGGGCGCTGATGAAGAACCCCACACCCGCAAGGGCCGCGAAGTAGAACACGGCGCTGCCGTAGATGAGGGCCAGGGAGCCCGAGAGGGGCACGCCGTAGACGAGGACGGCGGCGGCGATGATGACCGAGGCCTGGAAGATCCCCACCAGCAGGACGGCCGAGGCCTTGCCGAGCATGATCATCTCCGGGGTCAGGGGCGAGACGAGGAGCTGTTCGAGGGTGCCGTGCTCGCGCTCCCGGGCCATGGAAAGGGCCGTGAGGATGAGGGCGCTGACGGTCAGGATGATGGCCACCAGGCTCGGCAGGATGAACCAGCGGTATTCGAGGTTCGGGTTGTAGCGGTGCCGCACGACCAGCTCCGAGGCGGGAGGCCGGCCCTGGTTCCCGGCGCGCTCGTTGAAGTATGTCGTGGTGATGTCCTGGATGTAGCCGGCCGCGATCTGGCTGCTGTTGGACCTGCGCCCGTCCAGGATGAGCTGCATGGGTGCGGCCTCCCCCAGGGCCGCCTTGCGTGAGAAGTCCGGCCCGAAGCGGACCACGGCGATGGCCTTCTGGCTGTCGATGACCGCGGCGGTCTGCCCGGCGCCGGCGAGGTGGATGACGCTCGTGAAGGCCCGGGCGCGGGCGAAGCGTTGGGTCAGTTCCGCGGCGGCCTGGCCTCCGTCCTCATCGAGGACGGCCAGGGTGTTGTTCCTGACCTCCAGGGTTGCGGCCAGTGGAAAGAGGATGACCTGCAGCAGGACCGGGATGACCACCAGCTTGCGGCTTTGGGGGTCGGCCAGGAGGATCTGCAGTTCCTTGCGGATGAGCGCCAGGATGCGCGTGGCCCAGCTCATGTCATTCGTCCAGCCTGCGGGCGGTCTTGAGGGCGGCCAGGGCCAGGAAGAGGACGCTCGTGCCGGTCATGAAGAGGATGTCGGGGACGAGGACCTCCCACACGTCCCCGGCCAGGAAGATGGTCTGCAGCGACGTGACCAGGTAGCGCGGCGGCAACAGGTAGGTCAGGGCGCGCAGGGGCGCGGGCATGCTGGCGATGACGAAGAACGCGCCCGAGAGCATGACGGCCGGGAGGAAGGCGGCGTTCAGCGTGGTCTGGGCGCTGTCGAACTGGTTGCGCATGACCGACGAGATCAGCAGGCCCACGCCCAGCATGCTGAGCAGGAAGACCGAGGTCACCACGACGAGGGCCGGGACCGAGCCCCGGAAGGGCACGCCCATGAAGTGCACGGCAGCCAGGGCCACCACGGCCATGGAGATCATGCCCAGCACGTAGTAGGGCAGGAGCTTCGAGAGCAGCAGTTCGGTCCTGGTCACGGGCGAGGCCAGGAGCGCCTCCATGGTCCCGCGCTCCCACTCCCTGGCCACCACCAGGGAGGTCAGCATGGCGCCGATGACGGTCATGATGATGGTGATGGACCCGGGGATGAGGTAGTGGCGGCTGACGGCAGCGGGGTTGAACCAGTAGCGCACCCGGATGTCCGCTCCCTGGGCGATGTCTTGGCCGAGATCCCTGGCCCTGGCCTGGCGCCAGTCCTGCCAGGCGTTGCGCATGAACGCCTCGATGAGGCTGGCCGTGTTGGGCTCGGCGCCGTCGGTCACGATCTGGATGGGCGCCGTGTCCCGCCCTTCCTCCAGCAGGCGGGAGAAGTCCCGGGCCAGGACCGCGTAGCCGCGGATGCGCCCCTCTTCCAGCATGGCGTCGAGTTCCGGCCGGGAGCCGGGGAAGACCTCGAAGTAGGTCGAACCCGTCAGCTGGGCGGCGAAGGAGGCTGCGGCCTGGCCGCCGTCCTCGACGCTCAGGCCCAGACGGATGCGGCTGGCGTCGAGGTTGATGCCGTAGCCGAAGATGACCAGGAGCATGAGCGGCAGGACAAAGGCGATGATGCCGCTGCTCGGGTCGCGCAGGATCTGGCGTGTCTCCTTGACGCACAGGGCCTTGAGCCTGCGTGGGGAAACGGGACTCATGACGCCTCCTGCCGGTTGATGAGTTCGATGAAGGCGTCCTCCATGGTCGGGTCCGGCAGGTCGGTCGAGGCCGCCGCGGCCTTGAGGTCGTCGGGCGGTGCCAGGGCGATGAGGCGGCCGTGGTGCACGAGGCCGATGCGGTCGCAGTATTCGGCCTCGTCCATGAAATGCGTGGTGACCATGATGGTCACGCCTTTCTCCACCAGCCCGTTGATGTGGTTCCAGAACTCGCGCCGGGTCACGGGGTCGACGCCCGAGGTTGGCTCGTCCAGGAAGAGGATGTCCGGTTCGTGCATGCAGGCGCAGGCCAGTGCGATGCGCTGCTTGTAGCCCAGGGACAGGTCTTCGGTGACGGAGTCCAGGAAGGGCTGCAGGTGAAAGGAGTCGATCATGGATTCCACGGCGCGGCGCCCGACGGAGCGGGACAGCCCGTACACGCCCGAGAAGAACTCCAGGTTCCGGCGGACCGTGAGCTTGCCGTAGAGGGAGAACTTCTGGGCCATGTACCCCAGGCGCTGCCTGGCCCGGGACGGGCTGCGGCGCAGGTCGATGCCCATGACCTCGGCCCGGCCCGATGTGGGCGTCAGCAGCCCGCACATCATCTTGAACGTCGTCGACTTGCCCGCGCCGTTGGGACCCAGCAGCCCGAAAATTTCGCCCTGGCGCACGGCGAAGCTGACCCGGTCCGTGGCGGCGAAATCCCCGAACATCTTGGTCAGGTCCTCGGCCACGATGAGACTTTTGCGGCTGTCCGGTCGCGGGTTCGCGGCGTTGGCCAGGGCCGACTCGCCTCCCGGTCCGCCGCCCAAAAGATCGATGAAGGCGTCCTCGAAGCGCGGGGTGACCTCCTTCCACTCCGGTCGCCCCTCTATGCCCGCGGCCGCCGGGTCGGGCCGGGCCGCGTTTTCCTTGAGCACGATGCGCAGGTTCGCGCCCTGGATGACGCCGTCGGTCACCTCCGGCCGGCGCAGCAGGGCCGACAGGGCCCGGCGCCTGCGGCCCGACACGCCGCGGAGGTGCAGGCAGCGGCCGCGCATCCTGCCGGTCAGGTCCGCCGGCCTCCCCGCGAACAGCAGCCTGCCCTGGTTCAGGAGCAGCACCTCGTCGCAGGCCTCGGCCTCGTCCAGGTAGGACGTGCTCCAGACCACGGCGATGCCCTGGCCGGCCAGCGCGCGTACCATCCGCCACAGCTCGCGCCGGGAGATGGGGTCCACGCCCACGCCGGGTTCGTCCAGGAGCAGGAGTTCCGGCGTGCCGAGCAGGGCGCAGGCCAGGCCGAGCTTCTGCTTCATGCCGCCCGAGAGCTTTCCGGCCAGGCGCGAGGTGAAGGGTGCGAGGTCCGTGAAGGACAGCAGGCGGGCGAAGGTTTCCCGCCGCGCGTCTCCCGTGACGTTTCGCAGGTCCGCGTGCAGCGTCAGGTTTTCGAGGACCGAGAGGTCTTCGTACAGCCCGAATTTCTGGGGCATGTACCCGACCCGCAGGCGCAGGTTTCCGCCCTGGGTCGAAGGGTCGCGGCCGAGGACGGACAGGCTGCCGCTGTCGGGCCGAAGGAGTCCCGCCATCAGACGCATGAGCGTGGTCTTGCCGGCGCCGTCGGGACCGGCCACGCCCGTGACGACGCCTGACCGAACGGTTCCGGAGACGTCCGAGAGGGCAGGGGCGGCGAGACCCTTGAAGGTCTTGGTCAGGCCGGACAGGGTCGCGGCGTCCATGGTCACTCCGCCAGCCGCACCGTCACGGGCATGCCCTGGCGCAGCAGCCGGTCCGCGTCGCGCACCACGGCCCGGAAGCGGTAGACCAGGGCCGTGCGCAACTCTTCGGTTTCCACGGATTTGGGCGTGAACTCGGCCCTCGGGGACACGTCGCCGATCTGCCCATGGTAGGGCTCGCGGCGCGAGTCCGTGAAGATCAGTACCTGGCGGCCCGGCTGCACCAGACCGAGCAGGGGCTCGGGCGCGTAGGCCCGCACGCGGACCGGTTCGGCCAGGCTCACGGTCAGGGCCGTGCTTCCGGCCTGGACCATGCTTCCCGGCTCCACGGCCCTGGTCAGGACCACGCCTGCCTCGGGCGCGGCCAGGGCCGTGTCGGCCAGTTGGATGCGTGCCTGGGCCAGGGCGGCGCGGGCCGCTTCCAGGGCCGCCCCGGCCTGCGCAATCTGTTCGCTGCGTGCACCCGCCTCGAGCAGATCCAGGGCCGCTCTGGCCGCTCCGTGGCGCGCCTGGGCCGACTGGAAGGCGGCGCTCGCGGTATCGAAATCCTGCCGCGCCACGGCCCCGTCGTCCACGAGCCGGCGCTGGCGCTCGAAGACGAGACGGGCGTTGCGCAGGGCCGCGTCGGCTTCGGCCAAGTTTTTCCTCGCCCGGTCGATCTCCTCGGGGCGGCTGCCGTTCTCGAGCTCCTCCAGGCGGGCGGCGAGTTGCCCGACCAGGGCCCCGGCCTGATTCACGGCATTCTCGTAGGGCTGTGCGTCGAGGCGGGCCACGACCTCCCCGGCAGCCGCGGGGTCGCCTTCCTCCTTCAGGACCTGGGCGACCCTGCCGCCGACCCGGAATCCCAGCCGCACCTCGCGGATGTCGACGTTGCCGTGGAAGGCGGGCGCTGCGTCGCCCTTCGCGGACAATTCGTTCCAGGCGTACCATCCGCCGGCGGCGGCGCCCAGGAGCAGCAGGGCGATGACGATGCGTTTCATGCGCGGGTATCCTCACGGGCCTCAGCTTGCAGGCCGGCCACGAATATGTCGAAGTTTTCGGAGAGCATGTCGGCCACTTCGGCCGCACGGGCGGCGTCGTACCCGTCCCAGCCCATGCGCCGCAGCAGCGTCTCGCGGGCCATGACGAAGGACTGCAGCTGCCCGATCAGGGCGTGGGCCCGCAGCACCGCCCGGGGAGACTCTGGGTCGTCGCCCGTGACGCGGGCCAGGATGTGGGACAGGACGCGGTGCAGGGGTTCCACGGTCTCGCGGTACAGGTCCTCGAAGGCGGAGGTGGGCTGGGTCTGCTCCCGGACCATGAGCAGGGCGAACTGGGCGGCCTTGGCGTCGGTCAGGATGCCCAGGGCGAAGGCGCGCTGGATGCGCTTGAGCAGGCCCACGGCCTGACCGCGGCTGAGGGCGGCATCCTGCTGCCCGTCCCAGGCGGATTGCGCCTCCATGACCTGGGATCGGAAGAAGCGCGTGACGGCTTCGAGCACGGCGAGGTAGAGGCCTTCCTTGCCGCCGAAGTAGTAGGCGATGGACGCCGAGTTCTGACCGGCCAGGCGGGCGATCTCGCGGATGGTCACGCCGTCGGGGCCGCGGTCGGCGAAGCACTGCAGGCCGGCTTCGAGCAGCCTGGCCTTGGCCGTGTCGGCCCGGCTGGGCGTGGTTTCGTGAAGGAGGTCGATGTTCATGCGGATAGTTTATAAACCGATTGGGGGTGTTAATCAATCGATTGATTGATATTGGTGAGATGCGAAGTTTGTTGAAGAGGGTGTTGTGCCAGCGCGGCCGCGGGCCTGTCGGTTCCGGGGCTGGGCCGTCGAAACTCCATCGCCGGCCTCGTAATGTTTTCCCGTCGCCCCTGCCGGAGCGAGATCTGCTCTTCGGGCGGTTCGCGACGGGAAAACAAACGATGCCTTGGCTCAGTCGGACAGTCGACGGCCCAGCCTCGGAACCGACGGGCCCGCTTGATCTGCTCGTTGATCGTAAGGAGATGAAGATGGCTGGGAACACGAAACGCCCGGAGTAGCGGGCGCTTCGTGTTGAAGGGAGGTGTCGGGGTCAGTCGAAGGCCTTGTCCACGGTCCAGACTTCCCAGACCTTGCCGACCAGGCCGGGACCGGGCTTGAGGGTCTGCTTGCCGGGGCGCCAGCCCGAAGGCGTGGCCTGGGTGCCTTTGCTCTCGCGGACCAGCTGGAAGGCCTGAATCTGGCGCAGGGTTTCGTTGACGTTGCGGCCCACGGGCGGAGTCAGGACCTCGTAGGCCTGCACGACGCCGTCCGGGTCGATGAGGAAGCGGCCGCGCACGTCCACGCCGCCGGCTTCGTCGTAGATGCCGTACATCCTGCCGAGTCCGCCGCCGCCGTCGGACAGCATGGGGAAGGGCACGGTCTTGGCCGTGATCATTTTCGAGAGTTCGTTGTCGACCCACATCTTGTGCACGAACATGCTGTCCGTGCTCGCGGACAGGACCTGCACGCCCAGCTTGACGAATTCCGCGTGCTTCTCGGCGACCGCCGAGATTTCGGTCGCTCAGACAAAGGTGAAGTCACCTGGGTAGAAGCACAGGACCACCCATTTCCCTAGGTAGTCGGACAGCTTGATGTTGACGAATCCCCCGTTGAAATACGCCGGGGCCGAGAAATCGGGGGCCTTCTTTCCTACCTGGATCATCGGACGCGCTCCTTGTGCTTGGGTTGTCGCCGGTTGCGGGGCTTCCGCCGGTGCCTGTTCCACTTCGACCGCGGGACGTGTGCAGCCTGCTGCCACTTCTTCTGCCATGTGCCGGACCTCCGGGTTGAAGCTATTGATGATAACGATAGTTTTTAACGAGAGTCATAGATATTTATTACCCTGTTTGGGGGAAAAGGACAAGGGGATGCGGAAAATGTTGCGGGTCGTGCGTGCGGCCCGCCAGTGGCACGGCCTGCAAAAAGGAACGGGACCCCGGCGTGAGCCGGAGTCCCGTTGTGAGTTGCGCGGACAGGCCGCTGTCAGCTTGCGGCGGGCTTGGGGACGAGGCGCTTGTTGCCTTCCCAGATCTTTTCGGCCTTGGGCGTGACCTTCAGATACTTGAACCACTCGTGGCTGGCCATGTGCTCAGGGTCCATCTGCAGTTCGCGGCTGTGTTTCATGATCGGAGGCACCAGTTCCTTGATGTCCTTGGACAGGGCCTGGGCCGTGGTGAAGGCGGCCGCCTGGATGGCGAGGTCAACGGCCTTCTGGCTGTACTGCTGGGACTTGGCCAGGGTATCCAGGGCCTTGGACGGGTTGTGGAAGCCGGCGCTGTTCTCGGCGGACACATAGTCCCAGAAGAACTGGCCTTTGCGGCACATCTGGCGGGCGTCGATCATGAGCTGGTCGTAGTTGGCGGGCTTTTCGCCTTCAAACTCGGACGCCATGCGGATGGCCTCGTGGGCCTTGACCGAGATGTCCTGGGCGATCATGAGCTGGTCCCAGACCTTCTTCTGACTGAAGATGACGCGCTGCTTGAGGAAATCCGGGGTCTTGTCCGTATGGCACTGGCGGCAGGCCTTCATGTCCGGATCCTTGAGGGGCGAAGTCCACTGGTGGTTGGACAACTTCTTCTTGCCGTCGAGACGGGTGTAGCTCATGTGGCAGTCGGCGCAGGACACGCCGGCCGCGCCGTGGGTGCCGTCACCCCACATCTCGTACTCGGGGTGCTGGGCCTTGAGCATGGGGGTCTTGGACACGGGGTGGACCCAATCGACGAAGTTCCCTTCGAAGCCGGTGGCGTTGTATTCGCCGTGGGTCTTGTAGTATTCGAACATGTCTTCGGGGTTCTTGCCCTGAGCCCAGGGGAAGACGGGCTTCTTGGCCGCTCCGAAGCTCTTGTCCTGGAAATAGTACTCGACGTGGCACTGGCCGCACATCAGGGCGCGCTGCTCGTTGCGGGGCAGTGTCTTGAAGTCCTTTCCTTCGGCCTTGAGGTGGTCCTGCAGCGGCACGGAATAGAGGCGCAGCTCCATGTTGGCCGGATCGTGGCAGTTGGCGCAGCCGATGGTGTTGTCGTCCAAATCGACGGACTCGCGGAACTGGTTGAAGTCCTTGGCCCAGAAATCGTCGCCGTATTCCTTGACCCAGTCGTTCATCTTGGCTGTCTTGCAGTTCCAGCAGGTGGAGGGCAGGCCGGCCTTCTCGTCGTAGCGGTTCAGCCGGTCGATGTGCAGGATGTCCTTCATGGCGTAGGTGTGCCCGCGCGCGGCCCTGTATTCGTAGCTGAAGGGGTAGCCGAGCCAGAGGTTCTTCAGGTAGGGCTGGGCGTGCTTGTAGCCTTCAGGCAGGGGGTTGACGCCGTCGTGCTTGTTGTAGGCCACTGACCCGCCGTACTCGGTCATGATCTCAGACTCGTTGTTGCGCAGGAAGGTTTCGTAATGCAGCGGGAACTCGGCCTTGAAGGCGGAGTTCTTGATTTCTTCGGATTTGAGCTGGGTCTTGAAGACGGGAGGCTGGGGTTCCGAAACATCGGAACAGGCGGCCAGGGCCAGGGACATGCCCACGGCCAGCATGATGAAAAGTGTTCTGGTGCTACGCATCGGCGGCGCTCCTTTTGGCTACGGGGATTTTCGGAGTGTGGGGAACGTGACGGTGGCAGTCCGTGCAGAACTTCTTGCTCTGCATGACCACGGTGGACGTGGTCGCGCTGTGGCAGCGCTGGCAATTGTCCTGGGTCACGGCCTTGGTTTCCTCGCCGGGATGGATGAGGTCGGGGATCTGGCTCGTGACGGTGGCCAGGATGTCCCTGGTGCCTTCCTTGGTCTTGAACGGGATCTTGGCGACGATGTTGTGCGGGGCGTGGCATTCGTTGCAGGCCAGTTCGGCGTGCACGGATCTCTTGTGCGTCAGCGCCGCTTCGGCCATGGAGTGGCAGCTGCCGCAGAACATGGCCTGATCCGTGGCTGTCATGGCCAGGGCGGCCCCGACCGTTACCACGATGCCCGCGATGGCCGGGGGCAGTGCGAGCCGCCATCCGCGTCCACGGGATGCATCTTTCTTTTGGGTCATACTCCCTCCTGTACAGGTGCGTGAACCGGGTCCTTCACTGTGCCCGACCACATCCAGCTTGGTCGGGCTTCAAATATGTAGGCTCGATACCACAAAAAATCCCGTTTTGGGAGTTAAAGTTGTAACGAAATTGAAACATGTGTATCGGACATGGCCGGAGGCTGCCGGTCGGCGGGCCTGAATCTTCAACGGTTCGGATTCTCAAGGGTTTTCATGACACGTCAGAGCATTCTCATCATCGATGACGACCAGGACATCGTCAAGACCGTGACCGCCAACCTTGAACTCGACGGCTTTGCCGTGCGGAGCGCGTCGAGCGGCGGCGCCGGCCTGGCGGCGGTGGAAGCGCAGGCGCCGGATCTTGTCCTGCTGGACCTCGGCCTGCCCGATATCGACGGCATCAAGGTCTGCCAGATCCTGCGCCGGGACAGCGATGTCCCGGTCATCATGCTCTCGGCCCGCGACACGGTGGCCGACAAGCTGCTCGGCCTCGAGTGCGGCGCCGACGACTACCTGGTCAAGCCGTTCAACGCCCTGGAACTCTCGGCCCGCATCCGGACCGTCCTGCGGCGCGTGCGGCGCAGCGAGCCCGCGGCCCCGTGCCGTTCAGGCGAGGTTTGCCTGAACTACCGCGACCACACGGCCACCATCCACGGCCGGGAGGTCGGCCTGACCAGGACGGAGTTCGCCCTGCTGGAGCTTTTCGTCTCCCACGCCGGGGAGACCCTGTCGCGCGATTTCATCCAGGGCCAGAACTGGGCGGACTCCAAGCTCTATTCCAACAGCCGGGCCGTGGACGTGCACGTGCAGCGCCTGCGCAAGAAGATCGAGGAAAATCCCCAGACGCCGCGGCTCATCCTGACCATCCCCGGGGTGGGGTACAGATTCGAGACGACATAGGGGTGAAGGTCCGCTTCGGGCCGGACAGCCGCGATGTCTTTGGAGGGTCGTGGCGTCTGGCGCCCGTGAACTGTGGAGAGGCTGGAAAAGAGGGGGCCGGGAATCGGATTCCGGGTGTGCGGCGGGCAAAAAAAAGCCCGTCGGGGACGGGCTTCTTCGTGATCTGATGATGCGGCTTAGTAACGGGGACGGGACGGGCGGCTTTCGCGCGGCTGGGCCTCGTTGACCTTCAGGGCGCGGCCCTGCATGTCAGCGCCGTTCAGGGCCTGGATGGCCTTGCGGGCGCCTTCTTCGTCCATCTCGACGAAGCCGAAGCCACGGGAACGGCCGGTCTCACGGTCTTCGATGACGTGGGCGGAAGTGACTTCACCGTGCTGGGAAAACATGTTCCGCAGATCGGCATCGGTGGTGGACCAGGGCAGATTACCAACATAGATGTTCTTAGCCAAGACAATAACCTCAAAGAAAAAAAGTAAATAGAGAAGTACTCTTTTCCCGCTGCAAACAGCTGCCAGCAGGATGGCGAAGGCGGAAGTCGGTTTGGGCCAAGTACTCCGTCCGCGCACAAAGTCTGTTGTCCCTAGTTTGGGCCGTGTCCGAAGTCAACATATTTCTTTCTCCAAAACAGATAAATTTTCTCGGCGTTCTCTACTGTCGTTGGCCGGGATCATCCTTCGCAGGTTTCCGGAAGGGTGAAGGTGAAGACGCTTCCGCCGCCGGCGCCGTCCTCGACCCAGATCCTCCCGCCGTGGGCGCGCACGATCTGGCTGCAGATGGCCAGGCCGAGTCCCGTTCCCCCCGGCTTCTCCCCCCGGCCCGACGACGGCGCCGTGTGGAACTTCTTGAAAATGGCCTCTCTGTCCTCGGGCGGGACGCCGGGTCCCTGGTCCGTGACCCGCACATGAATTTCGCCTCCTGCGCGGACGAGATCGAAGGCCACCGTTCCGCCAGGAGGGGAATACTTGATGGCGTTTTCCGTGAGGTTGACGAGGACCTGTTCGATGCGCTCCATGTCCATGCACGCGCGCATGGGTTCCGCTGCGGGGAGGCGCATGTGTACGTTGCGTTCCTCTGCTTGCTGAGATAATATATCAATTACCTCCCCAATAAGCTCGGACAAATCCCCATTCATGAAGTTCCACTGCACCTTGTCCGCCTCGATGCGCGTGATGTCGAAGATGTCCGTGACCAGATGCACCAGGCGGCGGAGGTTCTTGTCCATTATCTGCAGGTAGTCCTGCCTGTCGGCGGCGGTCTCGGTGCGCCGCAGGTAGTCGAGCCCGCCGCGGATGGAGGTCAGGGGCGAGCGCAGCTCGTGGGACATGGTGGCCAGGAATTCCGTCTTGAGGCGGTCCAGGGTTTTCAGTTCATCGTTGGCCTTGGCCAGTTCGCCCGTGGCGCTGCGCACCTTCTCCTCCAGTCTGCTCCGGCCCTCCTCCAGCTTGCCGCTCATGTCCTGCAGGGCCCGGCCCAGGCGGTCCATCTCGTCGCCGCTGCCGATGTGCATCTCTCCGGGGAATTTGCCGCGACTGATTCCGTCGGCCATGGCTTCCAGCCGTCCCAGGGGCCTCAAGACCAGGTGCCGGACCAGGAAATAGAGGGTCATGACCGTCAGCACGATCAGGGCCAGGGCGGAGAGGAAGAGTTGGGACCTGCTGCGGCTGAGGGAATCGAGCACGTGCTGGGCCGGCAGGTAGATGCTCAGGCACCCGCTGATGGTGCCGCGCGTGTAGTTCTTGTGGCAGGACAGGCATGCCTCGTCGACGAAGAGGGGGGCGGAGTACTGGAACACGGCCTCCCCGTTGTGCCGGTCGAGGACGTAATACTCCCGGCTTCCGGCCTGGGCGAAGCTCTGGATGGCCGCCAATTCGAACTCGTCGGGGCGGTTTTCCGGGTTCATGGGCGCCAGTCCCGCCAGCCGGAAGCGGTAGAGGTTCTGGTCCAGGGAGTAGAGGGAGAGGCGTTTGGTGACCATGGACGGGGTGAAGCGCTGCAGGGTGCCGCGCTCCGTCTCAAGCAGGTCGGAGTAGAATCCCGCGCCGCCCCGGGCGCCGGGGGAGTCCTGGCGGATGAAGACGCCCTGGCTGTCGGACACCCACTGTCTGGTCAGGATGATCTGCTGGGTCAGGACGCGGGCCTGGTTGATCATCTGGGTCCAGGCCTGCCGTTCCTCGGCCATGGCCTGCCAGAAGAAGATGATCCCCAGCAGCGGGACGACGATGCAGATGATGGCAGAAACGAACTTGAGCTGCAACGAGCCCTTGAATGCGCGCATGGTGAGCCCTCCGGCCATGCAAATGATCCGAGAAGCGTCTGTTCGTCAATGCCCGGGCATTCGTTTCGGTCCGTTGTTTGCAAAGAGCCGTTCCGAACATGTCGGCGGGAAGAGTTTGCAGTCGGGATGCAGAAAATACAGCGTCCCGTTGTGGTGAAGCAGTCTGATGTGTTTGTGATGTTTCGTGTTTTTATCCATATGAATTTGACAAAAATTTGGCGAAATCGCTCGGGGGTGAAGTGAGCAGAATCACTCGGCATTCAGGAATGATCGGAAGCCTCTCTCAAGCCTCTTCTTTGAGCCCCTGGGTTGTACTGCGTGCAGTGGTGTTCACGGGTTTTCTGCTGGCCATGCTGATTCTCATGCCGGGACGGGTCGACGCATGGCAGGGGCAAGTCGTCAAGGTCTTGGACGGCGACACTGTAGAGGTGATGAATTGCAACGGGAAAACCGTACGCATTCATTTGTACGGAGTGGAGGCGCCGCGCAAGTCCCAGTATTTCGGCAATGAATGTGCGCAGTATTTTGCAGGGCTGGTGCAGAACAAGACGGTGCACGTCATCAACGTGGGGCGCGATCTGCTGGGCCGCATGCGCAGCCTGGTCTGGATCGACGGCATGAGCGTCAACGAAGAGATGGTTCGGGCCGGGTACGCATGGGTCAGCAACCCGGTCGGGCTGTCTCCGTCCTGTGAAAAATGGATGGGCGTGCAGGTCGCGGCCAGGGAAGGCAGGGCGGGCCTGTGGCACGGTCTTCAGCAGTACCTGGACCGGGGGCGCGTGCCGGACCTGCCGCCGAGCTGCCCGATTTTTTAGCGTAGGAGCTGGCTTCCTCATTCAAAAATCGTTCGGGCTGTCATGGCGGCCTGAACGATTTTTTGATTTGGCCATGTCTTGACAAGCAATGATCGGGTGTGTGAAATATTGACACGATAAAAAATAAAAAAGTGTCTCAATGCCCGTGTTCTGGTCCGGATCGCTTGAAATGTGACTGCCATTCCCGGGACGGTAACCAGTACGACAGGTGAACTGCAAATTTTAACAAGTTGGAGGATGCACATGTACTTCGCAACAGCCGGAATAGACGTGTCTCCCTGGCTTCCGCCACTGGCCGCGTTCGTCGTGTCCCTCTTCACCTCCATGGGCGGGGTGTCCGGAGCGTTTCTTCTCCTGCCCTTCCAGATGTCATTTCTGGGCTATACGGCACCTTCGGTCAGCGCCACGAACCAGGTTTTCAACATCGTAGCCATCCCCAGCGGAGTTTATCGATATCTCAAGGAAAAACGCATGGTCTGGCCCCTGACCTGGGCAGTGATCCTCGGCACCCTGCCCGGGGTCATCCTCGGCGCGGTGATCCGGGTCAGCTATCTGCCGGACCCGAAGAGCTTCAAGGTCTTTGCCGGACTGGTGCTGGCCTACATCGGGGCGCGCATGGTCCGTGATCTGATCAAGGGAAAGGAGAAAAAGTCGGAGAGCACCTTCCGTCAGGCCGTGAAGGACTCCAAAGGCTCGGCGGCGGCAGGGCAGGTCACGATCCGCGAATGTTCCATGAAGCGGATTAGTTACGAATTCGCGGGCGAAACCTACACCACTTCGACCGCCACCATCTTCGTCATGAGCCTCGTCGTCGGCGTGGTTGGCGGCGTGTACGGTATCGGCGGAGGTTCCATCGTTGCGCCGTTCTTCGTGTCCATCTGCGGTCTGCCGGTTTATACCGTGGCCGGCGCGGCTCTCATGGGCACCTTGGTCACGTCGGTGGCCGGAGTGGCTTTCTACCAAATCCTGGCGATTTTTCACGCCGGGCAGTCCGTCGCCCCCGATTGGGGGCTGGGCTTCCTCTTCGGCCTGGGCGGGATGTGCGGAATGTACTGCGGAGCCCGCCTGCAAAAGCACGTCCCGGCTCGTCTGATCAAGACCATGCTCTCGGTCATCATCCTTGGCACGGCTCTCAAGTACGTTGCCGGTTTCTTCGTTTAGACTTCCAATAGATACAGTTTGGGAGGCGGCCGAGCCTGACGGGTTCGGCCGCCTCAGGCTCAGAGACATTTTTATTCCGACTTTTTCATACCTTCCTTTCCATCCCCGTTGCTCGGCAAATAGACGATCCGCGCGCCGCTGACCCGGGCGATCTCATCCAGTTCGCATTTGCGGGCGTGCTCCGCGTGAATCTTGATATCGCCGGTGGTGCCGACCACGCGGAAGCGGGGGCGCTTTTCGCCCTTTTCGACCTTGCGTCTTTCACGTACAAAAATAAAGCTGCTCATGGGGCCTCCCTGGTTGAAGTGGTATTTGTTATAGTGAAAATATGTTCTCAAAGGATATATGTTAATGAGTGAAAAAGAATCCTGCGCCCGGCACGCCGGGGGCGCCAAGCCCGAACGGTACATCCAGCCGTCCATCCTCATGGCTCTCCTGGACGGGCCGTCCTACGGCTATCAGCTGCTGCAGCGGTTGCCGGAATACGGATTCCTGCGCGACGATGTCCCGCCTGGGATGATCTACCGCCATCTGCGCCAGATGGAGGAGGAGAAGCTGGTCGAGTCCAGGTGGGAGGCCGAAGGGTCCGGGCCGGCCAAGAGGGTGTACGTCATGACCGCCGAGGGCGGCGAGGTCCTGGAGGCCTGGGTCGCGCACATGGAGCGCAAGGCGGGGCGACTCCTCGATTTCGTCAGGAACTACCGGCTGCGCCTCGGCCCGGCCAAGGTTTGAGGAGGGACAGGGAATGAGCGTCGAAATACCCATTCTGTCCGACGTGGTCATGATCTTCGGGCTGTCCAGCGCCGTCATCATCGCCAGCCACCGCTTCAAGATCCCCCCGGTCATCGGCTTCCTGCTGACGGGCGTCCTGGCCGGGCCTTTCGGCCTCGGCCTCGTGGGCGCCAAGCACGAGGTCGAGATCTTCGCCGAGATCGGGGTAATCCTGCTGCTCTTCGTCATCGGCATGGAGCTGTCCCTGGAGGAGCTGCAGCGCCTCAGGAAGCCGGTCTTCATCGGCGGTGCGGCCCAGGTCCTGCTGACCATCGCCGTGTTCGAGCTGCCCTTCATGGTCTTCGGGGTGGGGCTGGGCAAGGCCGTGTTCATCGGCTTCCTGGCCGCGCTGTCGAGCACAGCCATCGTGCTCAAGCTCCTGGCCGAGAAGGCCCAGCTGGGCGCGCCCCACGGCCGCATCTCCTTGGGCATGCTCATCTTTCAGGATGTGGCAGTGGTGCCCATGATGCTCCTCGTGCCGCTGCTGGCCGGTTCTGGGGGCAACCCGTGGATGTCCCTGGGCGAGATGGGCCTCAAGGCGGCCCTGGTCGGCGGCGTCCTGCTGGTGGCGGCCAGGAAGTTCATCCCGCGGATCCTGGAGGCCGTCATCCGCACGCGCAGCCGCGAGCTCTTCCTCATGACCACCCTGGGCCTGTGCTTCGCCATCGCCCTGCTGACCTCGAGCGTGGGCCTGTCCCTGTCCCTGGGCGCCTTCCTGGCCGGGCTCATCATGAGCGAGTCCGAGTACAGTCACTCGGCCCTGGAAGGGGTGCTGCCCTTCCGCGACGTGTTCACCAGCGTCTTTTTCGTGTCCATCGGCATGCTCCTGGACCCGGCCTTCGTCGTCACGCACCTGCCGCAGGTCCTGGGGCTGACCGCGACCATCCTGGTCCTCAAGGCCGCGTTGGCCGCCGTGGCCGGCCGACTCCTGGGCTACCCGTGGCACGTGGCCATCCTGGGGGGCCTGTGCCTGTGCCAGATCGGCGAGTTCTCCTTCGTCCTGGCCGGCGTGGGCATGGGCAGCAATCTGCTGACCGACACGGAATATCAGTACTTTCTGGCCGTGGCCATCATGACCATGGCCGTGACGCCCTTCCTCATTGCCGCCGTCCCGGCCATATCCGAACGGCTCGTGAAGCTCATGCCCCCCGGCCTCAAGGCCGCGCCGCCCCGTGAGGCCGAGGCCGAAATGAGCGACCACCTCGTCATCGCCGGCTTCGGCCTGGGCGGGCACCATCTGGCCCGGGCGGCCAAGGCGGCGGGCATCCGCTACGTCATCCTGGAGATGAACCCCGACACCGTGCGCCGGGAGCGGGCCAAGGGCGAGCCCATCCTCTACGGCGACGCGTCCCAGGCGGCGGTGCTGGAGCACATCAACGTCGCCAAGGCGCGCATCCTGGCCGTGGTCATCTCGGACCCGGCGGCCATCGGCCGCATCGTGGCCACGGCCCGGGCCCACAACCCGGCCCTGCACATCGTCGTGCGCACCCGCTTCGTGGCCGAGATCGAGCCCCTCATGCAGCTCGGCGCGCAGGAGGTGGTGGCCGAGGAGTACGAGACCTCCGTCGAGATGTTCATCCGCGTCCTTTCGACGTACCTGGTACCCAAGGCGGACATCGAGCGCTTCGTGCGCGAGATCCGCGCCGAAGGCTACGGCATGCTTCGGCGGTCCATGCTGAACACGGCCGACGCCTGCAGCCTGGAGGGGACGTGCTCGTCATTCGGAGCCACGGTGCTGACCGTAGCCAGCGGCGCCTTCGTCGACGGCAAGAGCCTGGTCGCCTCGCGGCTGCGCAAGGAGCACGGCCTGACGGTGGTGGCGGTGCAGCGCGGCGGGAAGACCCACCTCAACCCCGACCCGGCCTGGGTCTTCGAGCCGGGCGACCGGGCGCACGTCTTCGGGGAGCAGGACGTGATATCGGACAAGGCCTGGCTATTTAACGGGGCCACGGATGAATCCGGGGTTGCGGCTTGAAGGCAGGCGATATTTGTGCAATCGTTCATTCTCTGGTCCAATGCACGGTGTCCCTCCGTCGGGAGCGGTCCGACGTGCGAAAACCTGAACGGGATGCCGGATGAACAAAGAACTCCTCCAACTGCTGCGCGATGTGGCCTTTGCGGTCCTGCCCATCAGCCTCGTCGTATGCGGCCTGCAATTCGCCCTGCTGCACATGCCGGGCGAGGTGTTCGTCCGGTTTCTGCTGGGGGCGCTTTTTGTCGGCGGGGGGCTCTTTCTCTTTCTTTTCGGGGTGAACACCGGCCTTCTACCCATGGGCGAGATGATCGGGGCCGAACTGCCCAACCGGGGGTCCGTCGTCTTTCTTCTGTTCATGTCCTTCGTGCTGGGCGTGACCATCACCGTGGCCGAACCCAATGTTCTCGTGCTGGCCCGCCAGATCGGGGCCACCTCGAACGGCCTCGTGCCCCGGGGCATGCTGATTCTGGCGGTGGCCTTGAGCGTCGGGGTCTGTGTGGCGGGAGCGGTGCTGCGCATCGTGGTCGGCGTGCCCATCGCGAAGGTGCTGATGGGCGGGTACGCCCTGATCCTGGCCCTGTCCTTCGTCACTCCGCCGGAATTTTTGCCCGTCGCCTATGACGCCGGGGGCGTGACCACGGGGCCGGTGACCGTGCCATTCATCATCGCTCTCGGCCTTGGGACGGCAGGTGTGCTGCAGGGAAGGAGCGCCCTCGCCGACGGCTTCGGTCTGGTGGGACTCACGGTCATGGGCCCGGTCATCGGCGTCATGACGCTGGGGATGATCTACGGATGACCATCCTTCTTGATTTCCTGGATGTGCGGGAAGTGGCCCTGGAACTCCTCATGGCATTTGCGCCTCTGGTGCTCTTTTTTCTCTATATGCAGTGGCGATATCTGCGCCTGCCGCGGGACTACGTGATGCGGCTGGTCAAAGGCGTGGTCCTGTCCTACCTGGGGCTTATCCTCTTCCTGCAGGGGGTGACCCAGGGGTTTTTGCCCGCGGGCTTGGAAATGGGGAGGGTCATCGGGTCGGCCGAGTGGAAATGGGCCCTAGTGCCTTTGGGTTTCTTCTTCGGCCTTGCGGTCACGGCCGCCGAGCCGTCCCTGCGGGTCCTGGCCATCGAGATGGAGAAGGTTTCGACCGGGGCCATCACCCAGCGCTTGGTGCTGGTGACCCTGTCCCTGGGCGTCGGGGTGTTCGTCGCCCTGGGCATGTTCAAGCTGCTGGCGGGCATCCATATCCTCTGGTTCGTGGTGCCGGGATACCTCATTGCCCTGATCATGACCCGCTTTTCCAACCCGACCTTCATTTCCGCCGCCTTCGACGCCGGCGGCGCGTCCGTGGGACCAATGACCGTGACCTTCGTCATGGCCATCGTTCTCGGCGTGGCGGGGGCCATGGACGGCCGTGACCCCGTGACCGATGGTTTCGGGTTCGTCTCCCTGGTTTCCCTGGCCCCCATTCTTTCCGTACTGATCCTGGGGATCATGTCTTCGCGCACAAGGAGCGACTCATGAATCTGTTGGAAAATTTCGACTGCATCGTGACCATCGTCAACAAGGGCCACAGCGGAACCGCCGTCAACGCCTCCCGGGCGGCAGGGGCCGAGGGCGGGACCATTCTTTATGGCCGCGGTACGGGCATCCGGGAGATGAAATCCATTCTCGGTCTGGCCATCGAACCCGAGAAGGAGATCGTCCTGACCTTGGTCCGTTCCGACATCAGCCTGCGCGTCATGGAGGCGATCGTGAAGGCCTGCAACCTGGAGAAGCCCGGTTCGGGTATATGTTTCAATCTGCCCATCAAAGGCGTGGCGGGGATATGCCATCTGAACTGCCCGCAGCCGGAGTGAGGCTGCGCGTGCTGTCGGGAATCGAGGGGAACGGGAGGGAGCGATGTTTCTTGTCGACATGATGCGCAGGCTCATGAGCCGCACGCAGGTCTGCCCGCACTGCGGTCACAGGCAGCAGGCCGCGGCCGGCGGCCGGCGCAGGGAGCGCTGCGAGAAATGCGGCGCACCGCTGCCTCCGCCCAAGGATGACGGCCGCGGCCTGAAAGGCTGACGTTCGGCGCCTTGGGTCGGGAAAATGAAAACGCGCTCCGCCTCGGACGAGGGGAGCGCGTTTCGCGTCGTGTCGGCCGGGACGGTTACCAGCGCCAGCCCGGGTCTATGCGGAGATCCTCGGGCGCTTCCATCTTGAGACTGAGCGCGATGACGCTTTCCCCGCCGGCCGGGACCGTGGCGTTCCAGGCCAGAATTTCAGGGTCGTCCTCGGCCAGGGGCTCGGGCTTGGCCGTCAGGGCGATGGTGATGCGCTCGTCGCGGGGCAGGGGGCGGGGTTCCTCGATGCGGACCTGAACGGGACGGGAGGCGGCGTTACGCACGGTCAGGGTCCACTCGCGCACGAAGGACTGCTTCTGGCCGAAGAGGCCTTTCTCGCCGGTCTTCTTGTCCCCCAGGACCGTCTCGCAGGTCAGCAGGGGATCAGTCCCGAAGGACATCGTACCCTCGCGTCCCGACAGAGCGAACTCGCGCTGGTCGACCATGGCGCCGTCCAGCAGGAAGAAGGCGGTGCCGGGCGGCAGTTCCTTGGGTTCCTTGAACTCGGCCCGGGCCTGGACGAAGGCTTTGGCGTCCAGGCTCGGACGCATGAGGTGCAGGAAGGAGGCCGGCCAGGAGTCGCGCTCGATGTCGATGACTCTTTCCGCGCCGGCGGGGAGGGATTTCGCGCCCATGTCCCAGGCCGCGTAGGTGGCGCGGCGGATTTCGCGGGGCGGGGCGGGCGCCGCCGCGACCATTTCGTCGGCCGCGCCGGCGCGCATCTCCATCATGGCCGGCGCGCGCATGGCCTTCTGGAAAATCTGCACCGGGCTGATTTCCCAGGGCGGCAGGTCCGAGGGCTCCGCCTGGGTCTCTGGCTGCAGGGTGGCCAGGAAGAGGTGCACTTCCTTCCAGTCCTGGCCTGACCGTTGCCAGACCTTGGCCTGCCAGGAGAAATCGATCTTCGACGACGCGGGCAGGGCCTCCAGCCTGTAGAGGGGGCTCCAGCCGCAGTCGCGCAACGTGTAGGAGTAGGCCATCTCACGCGGGGCGTTCCCGGAAACCAGCAGCGCGACCTCCCAGACCGTGCGTTGCCGTCCGGCCGCCGCGGCGATCTCCTCCTCGACCCGGGCGAGCTTTCCATTCAGATCGGCGATACTTCCTTCCAGGGCCAGTGTCTGCTGCGCCCCGGCGCGAACGTTGGCGTCCAGTTCCGCGGCCATTTCCCGCAGGGCGGCCACGGTCTGCTGCGATGGCTCGGTCTGGGCCTTCCAGAAAGCCAGGCGGCCGCGCACGCCTTCGAGTTCAGCCACGGCCGCGTCGCGCTGGGCTTTCAGTTCATCGCGTCTGGCCAGCAGCGGGGCGAGGGCGGCCTGGTCGGGGTCGTGGCGGGTCTTCCAGGTCAGGTCGGCGATGGACGCATCGCCCGGTAGTTTCCCGAAGCGCAGGGTGGTCGGGTCGGCCTGGCCGGGCAGGGTCAGGGTGCAGGACGACAGGCCCCCGTCGGCCGGAGCGCACGACAGGGCCGACATTTCCTCCACCTGGGCCGAGGCGGGAAAAAGGGTGACCTGGGTCGGAGCGGCCAAGGCCAGGGCGGGAAAGAGCAGCGCGATGGCTACGAAGAGTCTGGTCATGTTTTCTCCTTGCGGCCGTCCGTCGCCGACCGCATCGTCCGGAATGCAAAAGGCCGGCCCCTTGGGGCCGGCCGCGCGTTCTACTCGTCCTCGCTCGGGTCGAAGCCGAGCTGCTTGATGAACCCCATGCCGCCCTGCAGGTTGACGGGCTCCAGGAACCCGGCGTGACGCAGGATGACCTGGGATTCGTACGAGCGTCCGCCCGTGTTGCACAGCAGGACGATCTTCTTGTCCCTGGGGATCTCGTCCAGACGGTCCTTGATCTGTCCCTGCGGTATGTTCTTCCAGAATTCAGGGTACTTGGTTACGAACGGCTCGGCGTTGCCCCATTCGCGGGTGTCGATGCACAGGAGGTTCTCGTTGACCCGGTTTTCCCACAGCTTGGCGAATTCCAGCGGCTGGATGGGCAGGTTGCGGCCCATGAGAATGTTCTCCGCAGCGTTGGCCGCCGAGTTCAGCACGTCCATGGCCGAGCCGAAGGGCGGGGCGTAGGCCAGTTCCATGTTGGAGACGTCGCGCAGGGTCGGGCGGTACTTGAGGATCGCCGCCATGGCGTCGATGCGGTCCTTGATCGAGTCGCCGTTGTGGCAGACGCCCTGGAGGCCCAGCACCCGGCCCGTGTTGCGCTCGGCCACGATCTCCAGGCTGACCATGTCGCGCTTGGGGTAGAAGTGGGAGTGATCGCTCATCATGACGTGGGTGCTGAAGGCGTCGAAGCCCTCGCGCAGGGCCACGGGCAGGGACAGGCCGGTGCCGGCGAAGCCGTACTCGAAGAGTTTGATGATGTAGGTGCCGATGGCGCCGTCGAAGGTCTCGCGGCCCCCGGCCACGTTGGTGCCGATGATGCGCCCCTGTCGGTTGGCCAGGGAACCCAGCGGGTAGTAGCCGAGCTTGCCCGTGACCATGTTCTCCACAAGCACGCAGTCGCCGCCGGCGTAGATGTCCGGGTCGGAGGTCTGCATGGTCTTGGAGACGATGATCCCGCCGCGCTCGGAGCAGAGCAGGCCTGCCTCACGGGCCAGGGTGTCGTTGGGGATGACGCCCACGGCCAGGATGACCAACTCTGTCTCGATGGTGCGCTTGTTCGTCACCACGCGCGCCACCTTGCCGTCCTCGCCCTCGATGGCCTGGACCATCTCGGAGGTCAGGACAGTGACGCCGTTCTCGGCCAGGTGCTTCTCGGCGATGGTGGCCATGGCCTTGCTCATGAAGCCCGGCATGATCTGGTCGGCGACCTCGACCACGGTGGTCTCGATGCCCCACATGTCGGCGAAGGCCTCGGCCATCTCCAGGCCGATGAACCCGCCGCCGACAACCACGGCCGAGCCCACACCGTGGGCAACCTGCTCCTTGATGCGGATGGCCTCGTCAAGGGTGGCCACGGTGAAGACGTTGCCAAGTTCGCGGCCCGGGATGGGCAGCTTACGCGGCGTGCTGCCCGTGCCAAGGACCAGCTTGTCGTAGGGCAGGGCGGTCTGGGTTCCGTCCTTGCGCTGGACCAGGACCGTCTTGGCCTTGCGGTCGATGGACAGAGCCCTGGTTTCGGTCATGACCTTGAAGTCCTTGCAGTCCTGGAAGAACTGCTCGTCGCGGACCATGTGGAAACTCGTCTCCTGCAACTGCTGGTGGTCGCTGACGTCGCCGGAAACATAGTAGGGGATGCCGCATCCGCCGTAGGAAATGAGTTTGCTGGCGTCGACCATGGTCACGTCGGCGTCGGGGGCCACGCGTTTGATGCGGCAGGCGGCCTTGGGGCCCAGGGCCACTCCGCCGATGACGACAACTTTGAGGGACATGGAAAACTCCTTGGAAAACTGGCAGGTTGAATGAAAATTATGTCATGCGTCAGATGAAAGGCATCGCTAATACATTTTTTTCGGGAGGGGTAGCGGAAATATCTATTTAGATCAGGTTGATCGGAATTAGTCGCTTCGGTTTTCCGGACGGGGCGTCCTGGTTCTTGCCCGAGGTTTTGGCGCTTTCCCTTCCGCAGAAGAGCCCGTCATTGCGGTGTGGACACATATTGAGCTCGAATAATTATGTCTCATATCTTCAGGTACTACTTTCTCAGTAGATCATTGAATGGAAAATAATGTAGTGCTCCTGATTATCAGCCCGTGAAAAGGTGGCTGCATGTGTCACAATGCGACATGTATGCCGTCAGGCCCGGTCTGCAGCATCTGCCCTCTCGCCTTTGTGCGGCCATGGTGGTTGACGTGATAAGATGTTTGAAATAGGCATGATTTTAAACACGTCAACCATTCAGCACAGGCTCCCGAATGAAGATTTCCGCACGCTCCAGATACGCGACCCGCATTCTCATCGATCTGGCCATGAACGAGAAGGACGCCCCGATCCGGACCACCGCCATTGCCGAGCGGACGGGAATTTCCGTGCAGTTCATCGAGCAGATCCTCAAGTCGCTGAAGCAGGCGGAACTGGTTGCCAGCAAACGCGGGGCAATGGGCGGCTACGCCCTCAACCGCCGCCCCGAGGACATCTCCCTCGGCGAGATCATCCGCGTCATGGAGGGTCCTCTGTGCCTGACCGACTGCTGCGATGACGCCGAACTCTGCATCCGTTCCGGCATCTGCATGACCAGGGACGCCTGGCGGCGAGTCAGCGCCATCATGGCCAGCGCCCTGGATTCCCTGAAGCTCTCCGACGTCATCAACGGAGTGCCGCCTTTCTGTCCCAATGCCTCCGACGACGATGAGGATCCCGAAGGCATCTGCTGAACTCCCCCGCATTCTTTTTTCTGCTTTTTCTACAACTCACCGGCATCAGTGGTTCGCGGGAACCCGTTCCGCGCGGCCTTCCTCGATGCCAGGATGCTCCCCCCAGAGCCAGTGCCCGGACCTCCCTTCGAAATTGCTTGAAATCACGGAACATTTCATCACAATGTGATCAGTTCTTGACAGAAAGTCAGGGAAAAGTTTAATTCGGACTCAATTGATCTAAATTGATGTTGTCTGAATAGGCCGGGTGGCCTCCGGAAGATGAGTGGTTAGGCGTGTGTGTTCATCATCAGTCCGCAGCGACATCAAAATGTTTGCATTTGACCTCCCGGCAGGACGTCGTGCCTGCCGGGGAAGTCATCCCCGAAGGCGACTCGTCTTCTGTTTCGTGAATTATTTCACCTGCCCGCGGCATCCCCTGCGGGCCTGACGGTCATGTCCCCGCCGGTCCGGCGAGGCGGGGACGGGTGCGTTCAACATCGAACTGCGGAGAATCTCATGCGAATTTCCACTACGACCCACTATGCGTCCCGCCTCCTGCTGGATCTGGCCTTGAACGCACATCAGGCGCCCATTCCCGCCTCAAGGCTGTCCGGGAATACGGGCATCCCCATCAAGTTCGTGGAGAAGATCATCCGGCCCCTCAAGGCGGCCGGCATGGTCAAGAGCGTGCGCGGCGCCCTGGGCGGCCACTATCTCGGGTGCCGGCCCGAGGAGGTGACCCTGGGCTCGGTCGTGCGCCTCATGGACGGCGGCATCCGCCTCGCCCAGTGCGCGGCCGACGACGTGAACTGCAACAAGTGCCACGATTGCCGGACTCGCGCCGTTTGGCGCGGGGTCACGGAAACGCTGGAACGGGAACTCGACTCCATCACCCTCGCAGACATGATGGGCGAAAGCCGCCCAGGGTGCTGGCACATGCGTTCCACGGGAACCGAAGGCTAGAGGCGGTTTCCGGGCCCCGAACGGTCCCGGCGACCTTGTGAAAAAAAGCGTAAAATACTTCTTGACACGGGCGGCGGTGTCAAAATAATTCAGACCACTTTGATCTAAATTGATTTAATCAAATTAATTTAGATCCGAATTAACGAGTGTGAAACGAACGATCTTCAAGGGCTGAGGACAAGGCGTGTGTGTGACCCTTTTCTCCCTCCTGAAAAGATTTTCGTCAATGCATTCAAATGGCTGTTTGTCGGCTTCCGGCCATGAACCGGCAGGGGCCAACGCGCACGCGGCAGCAGGGCACGCATGAGAATCTCGACCGAAACGCACTACGCCTCCCGCCTCCTTCTCGATCTGGCCCTGCATGCGGAACGGACCCCGCTGTCGGCGGGCGCCCTTGCCGACAGCACGGGAATACCCCTCGCCTGCGTCGAAGACGTCATGGCTTCGCTGCGCGCGGCCGGCCTCGTCTGTTCCGGCGGCGGGGCGGGTTTTCGCCTGGGGTCCCGTCCCGAGGACATTTCCCTGGGGCTGGTGCTGCGAGTCATGGATGACGGCATCCGCCTCAACCATTGCCGAAGTGTCGAGGACCGGTGCCCGGAGTGCCGCAAGTGCAGAACGAAGGATGTCTGGGCGGGCGTGATCGAAGCCATCGAGCGCGAACTTGAGGCCATCACCCTCGCCGATCTGATGGGAACGCCGCAGCCGCTTCCGGATGGTGTTCAAGGCCGAGGCGGCGCGGTGCGCTGAACGGGTCGCGGCCGTTTTGGAACTGGTCGTAATTTCATCACATTTCAGGAGTGTAGAGTGAAAAATCTTGTAATTCTGGGTTCGGGCGCCGCCGGCACCATGGTCGCGGCGAAAATGAGGAAGAAGCTGGCCGAGAACGAATGGAAGATCACGGTCATCGATCGCGACATCAAGCATCACTACCAGCCCGGCTGGCTGTTCGTCCCCTTCGGGATCTACACCCTGGCCGACTGCATCAAGCCCAAGACCGACTTCGTGCCCCGCGGCGTGGACTTCGTCCTGGACGAAATCACCAACATCGACCCCGCGGCCAAGAAGGTCAGCACCAAGAAGGGCTCGTACTCCTACGACTGGCTGGTGGTCAGCACGGGCTGCCGCATCGCCCCCGACGAGATCGACGGCCTGACCGACGACTGGGGCGGCGCCATCCACAACTTCTACACCCCCGACGGAGCCCAGGCCCTGTGCGGCGCCATGCACAACTTCAAGAAGGGCCGCCTGGTGTTCAACATCGCGGAAATGCCCATCAAGTGCCCCGTGGCGCCCCTTGAGTTCGTGTACATGGCCGACTGGTTCTTCGCCAAGCGCGGCCTGCGCCAGAACATCGAGATCGAGCTCGTCACGCCTCTGACCGGCGCCTTCACCAAGTCCGTGGCCAACGCGGTGCTGGGCAAGCTGTGCGAGGAAAAGAACATCAAGATCACGCCCAACTTCGTCATCGACAGCGTCGACGCGGGCGGCAAGACCCTGGCCTCGGTCAACGGCGAGGAGATCCCCTACGACCTGCTCGTCTCCATCCCGCCGAACCTCGGCGCCCAGGTCATCATCGACAGCGAGATCGCCGACCCCATGGGCTACATGAAGACCAACAAGTACACCCTCAAGTCCGAGGAGTACGAGAACGTCTACATCCTGGGCGACGCCACCAACGTGCCCACCTCCAAGGCCGGTTCCGTGGCCCACTTCGAGTGCGACGTGGTCTGCGACAACCTCTTCCGCGAGATTAACGGCGAGGAGCCGTACCCCGAGTTCGACGGCCACTCCAACTGCTTCATCGTCACCGGCTACGACAAGGCCTCCCTCATCGACTTCAACTACGAAGTGGAGCCCCTGCCCGGCATGTACCCCCTGCCCGGCGTCGGCCCCTTCCACCTGCTGGGCGAGTCCAAGATGAACTACTGGGGCAAGCTCATGTTCCGCTGGGTCTACTTCAATCTCATGCTCAAGGGTCACGACCTGCCGCTCGAGCCGCAGATGTACATGGCAGGCAAGAACGACATCCGCAAAAAATAATTTGGAGAACCTCGCATGAGCAATGATGCAGTACTTTTGGAGCGTCTCGACCGGATCGAGCAGAGACTGGAGCGCATGGCAAGCTCGGCCGAGAGCTCTCACGACCTGCACGAGACCCTCGCTCCGATCCTGAAGGGGGCCTTCGTGTCCACGGTGGCCGAATTCAACACCATGGACCACAAGGTCAATCTGGACGACCTCTTCGCCCTGTTCCGCCGGGTGATGTTCAGCGTGCGCGACATCACCTACGTGCTCGAACAGCTGGAGAATATCATCGACCTGTGGCGGACCGTCGAGCCCATGACCAAGCCGCTGTTCCTCTCGTCGGTGGAAGCCTTCGACAGCATGGAGCGCAAGGGCACCTTCGAGAAGCTGTCGGCCCTGGGCGAAATCGGCTCCAAGACGGCCGAGTCGTTCAGCGCGGACCAGATCAGGAACATGGGCGAGACCCTCGTCTTCTTCCTGACGGTGCTCGAACGCATCTCCAACCCCGAAACCCGCGCCGTGCTGGAGAAGCTGGTCGACGCCATGACCGAGGTCGACCTGGCCTCCGTCAAGGGCGTCGGCGTCATCGGCATGGCCAAGGCCATGGGGTCCAAGGACATGCAGAACGGCCTGGGCGTGGCCCTGGAAATGGTCAAGGCCCTCGGAAAAATCAAGGAATAACGGGACCTGCGCCGTGCCTCGGGCACGGCGCACGTTTTGAGGGAAACATGGCAAAGAAGATACTTGTCGTCGAGGACGACGCCGTCGTCGCCTCGTACCTGTCCGATCTGTTCACGGACAACGGCTATACGGCCCTGGTCGCCCGCGACGCGGAGACGGGCCTGGATCTGCTCAGGAGCGAGCGCCCGGATCTCATGACCCTGGACATCGACCTGCCGCGCAGCAGCGGGACCATCCTCTACGCGACCATGCGGCGCGACAGCGAACTGCGCGACATCCCCGTGGTCGTGGTCAGCGGCGTCTCGCCCCGCATCAAGAAGGGCCTGCCGACCCTGTCCAAGCCGGTGGACGCCACCGAGCTTCTGCGGGTCGTGGCCGATGCGCTGAAATAACCCCTATTCGCCCGGCCGCATCGTGAGCAAGGAACATCACGGTATTCTCTGGATAGCCGAAGCGGCGCCGAGCGTCCCCGCCCCGGACGCCCTGCGCGACGAAGGCGTCGACGTGGAGCTTGCGGCCCAGGCCAGCCCCGCCCTCATTCCCGGGCGCGGGTGCATCGTCTTTGATCATCCCTTTTCGGAAACGGCCGAGGTGGCGGAATGCTCCCTCCGCAATCCTGATGTTCCGATCGTCGTTCTCGAAAAGGCCGAAAACAGCGCCCTTCATGCGCAGTATCTCCGCGCGGGCGCGTCCGTGGTTCTCTTCGACCCTCTGGAGCCCGACGTGGTGGCCGCTACGGTGCGGGCTCTGCGCAGATTCCGGCGTACCGTGGGGGGCAGCCCCCTGCAGGCCATGGCCGAGTCGTGCCGCGACCTTCTGGACGCGGCGCCGTGCTTTCTCACCGTGCAGGATCGGGACCTGCGGATCGTGGCGTCCAACGCCAGGTTCCGGGAGGCCTTCGGTCCCGGCCTCGGGCGCTTCTGCCACGAGGCGTACAAGGGCCTCAAGGACCCGTGCGAGGACTGCCCCATCCTCAAGACCTTCGAGACGGGCGTGAGCCATCAGGTCGAGACCGTGGTCACGACCAGGGCCGGCGAGGAGATGAACGTCCTCGTCTGGACCTCTCCCATCCGCGACGACTCCGGCCGCGTCACCCACGTCATGGAAATGGCCACGGACATCACCCGGCTGCGCAAGCTGCAGGACCACGTGACCTCCCTGGGCATGATGCTCGGTTCCATGTCCCACGGCGTGAAGGGGCTGCTCATGTCCCTCGACGCCGGCATCTACAAGGTGGACTCGGGTCTCGCCCGCGGCGACGATGGGCGCCTGCGCGAAGGGTGGGGGCTGGTCAAGGGCAGGATCGGCCACATCCGCAAGATGGTCCTGGACATCCTCTACTATTCGAAGCCCAGGCCCCTGGAGCCGCGCATGGTGGATGTCCGGGAATTCCTGGAGGAGCTCGTGCTGACCGCGGAGCCCAGGGCCCGCGAGCAGCGTGTCGAACTGGCCCTCGACGTCGTCAGGGACTGCGGCGAGTTCGAGGTCGACCGCCACGCCCTGTTCTCGGCCCTGCTCAATTTTCTGGACAACGCCGTGGACGCCTGCCGCATGGCCGAACGGGATGGGGAGGGGCGGGTGGTCGTGAAGGCCGAAAGGGCCGACCGTATCGTGACCATCAGCATCGCCGACAACGGCATCGGCATGGATCAGGCCACCATCGACAAGATGTTCTCCCTTTTCTTTTCCTCCAAAGGGGTTCACGGGACGGGCATCGGCATGTATGTGGCAGATTACATCATCGGGGCCCACAACGGCGATATCGAGGTCGTTTCGGCTCCCAACCGTGGAACCACCTGCATCATCGACCTTCCGGCCGTGTTCGACGGCAATCCTCCAGGCGGGGATTCCGACCTGCCCGGCGACGGTCTTGAATGACGTCGGACAGCTCGAATCTGTTTTAACCTGCTGAAAATATTAGATTTGAAGGGCGGAGAACGAGGTGTGTTTTTAATTCATACTCAAATTATCTAAATTAACTGAGTATGAAATAAAGATCAAGCTTTGCCCCCCTGTTGGGTTTTGTGTAATTTTCCAATTACACACACGCCTAACCCTCAACCACTGGAGGCAGCATGATCACCGCTCATCTTCTCACCCGTCCCGAAACCTGGGACATGTGGCAGTATTCCGAACGCCGTCGGCAGAACCCCGCCAAGAAGGGCGTCGCCGAGTTCGTTTCCGTCAACAAGCCCGAAAACTGGGACATGTGGCAGTATTCCGCCAAGCGCCTGGCCAAATAGTTTTTTCCGCCTGATCACCGTGCGGCCGCCGGCGACGCCGTCGGCCGCACGGACATGCCATTCCTCGTTTGCGAGCCGCCCCGGTGCTGCTGTGCGGGACGTCGGGTGCTTCTGGCGTCACCGTGCCGATGTCGCCGTGACCGGCAAGGCCGGTCCGCGGTGACGTATTTCCTTCCCCGATCCGTCCCCGGTTCGGCGGTCTCCTTCGCACTTGCATTTACCGCGCTCGGCATTAATAGTCCCCAATCGGCGGGGCGGTCTCCGCATTGTGGACGCTCCTCCGCAGAGGGGCGGCCGTGGAAGTCTGCGCAGCGACGCGTCCGGGCGCCGAAGATTAACCGTCAGCGGCAACAACGAGGAGAGGGCATGGCTGAAACCATTGATGATATTTCCATAGACTGGTCCGACGAGGACGGGGTCCAGAAGGTCCGCGAACTGAAGAAGGAAGTGCTGACGCGCGGCGCCTGGGCCACGGTCATGTTCGCCTATCAGGAGGTCGGGCGCGGCGAGGAGGAGTTCGGCCCCGTCAAGTTCCGGGTCGGGCGCTACCAGAAGCGCAACGGGCGTTTTTCGCCCCACTCCAAGTTCAACATTTCCTCGGTCAAGCAGGCAAAGCAGGTCGTTGAAATCCTGCAAGCCTGGATCGACGAGTACGGTGAGGACGAGTAGGCCGCCCCATGACCGAGCCATACGAGTTTCCGGGTTCCGAGCCTGACATCGCTGTCGAGGACCAGTTGCAGGAGCCGCGGCAGTTCAAGGTTTTGTTGCATAACGACGATTATACGTCCATGGACTTCGTCGTGGAGGTGCTTATGAATGTGTTCGGAAAGTCCGAGACCGAGGCTTTCGCCATCATGATGAGCGTCCACGAGAAGGGCATCGGCCTGTGCGGGATATACACGGCCGAGGTGGCTGAGACCAAGGTGCAGATCGTGCATCAGATGGCCAGGGCCAGGTCGTTCCCCCTGCGCTGTACCATGGAAGAGGTGTGAATGCTGAGTAAGGAGTTGGAAAGAATCATCGGGAATGCCGTGCGCGAGGTGAAACTGCGCCAGCACGAGTTTTTGACCCTGGAGCATCTGCTGTACAGCTACACGCTGGATTCGCACGGGCAGCATCTCCTGCAGGGCTGCGGCATCGACGTCGACCGTCTCCGCAGGCAGCTGGTGCAGTTCTTCACGGACCACCTGGACGTGAACCCGCGCCCCGAGCACGAGATCGTGCAGACGGTCAGCGTGCAGCGCGCCATGCAGCGCGCCATCCTGCACATCCAGTCGGCCGGCAAGGCCCAGGTCCAGGCGGGCGACTTCCTGGCGGCCATGCTCGAGGAGGAGGACGCCTTCGCAGTCTATTACCTCAAGGCCCAGGGCCTGACGAAGCTTGGCGTCCTCGAGTACATTTCCCACGAGCTCCCCGACGCGGGCGGGACGGTCGAGGCCGAGCCCAGGGAGGGCGGCAAGCAGAGCGCCCTGGAGAAGTACACCGTGGACCTGGTGGCCAGGGCCATGGAAGGCAAGATCGACCCCCTGGTCGGCCGCGACGAGGAATTGAAGCGCACCCTGCAGGTCCTGGCCCGGCGCAAGAAGAACAACCCCATCTTCGTCGGCGATCCCGGCGTGGGCAAGACCGCCGTGGCCGAGGGCCTGGCCCTCAAGATCGCCCGCGGCGAGGTGCCCGAGCAGTTCGCCCAGACCCGCATCTTCGCCCTGGACATGGGCAGCCTCCTGGCCGGGACCAAGTACCGCGGCGACTTCGAGGCGCGCCTCAAGGGCGTCATCTCCGAACTCAAGGCTATGGACGGCGCCATCCTGTGCATCGACGAGATCCACACCATCGTCGGCGCCGGCTCCACCAGCGGGGGCTCCATGGACGCCTCCAACATCCTCAAGCCTGTGCTGGCCTCGGGCGAGCTGCGCTGCATCGGTTCCACGACCTACGAGGAGTACAAGAACCATTTCGAGAAGGACCGGGCCCTGTCCCGGCGCTTCCAGAAGATCGACATCGTCGAACCCAGCGTGGCCGAGAGCGAGAAGATCCTCATGGGCCTCAAGCCCTATTACGAGGAGTTCCACGGCGTGAAGTACCAGTCCTCGGCCATCGCCGCGGCCGTGGAGCTGTCCGCCCGGCACATCAACGACCGCTGCCTGCCCGACAAAGCCATCGACGTCATCGACGAGGCCGGCGCCATCTTCGTCCTCTCGGGCGAGAAGAACCGCCGCAAGTCCGTGACCCGGCGCGACGTGGAGGAAGTGGTGGCGCGCATGGCCCGCATCCCGAGCTCCCGCGTCACGTCCTCGGACCGCGACCGCCTGGCCAACCTCGAAAAGGACCTGGGCGGCCAGGTCTTCGGCCAGAAGGAGGCCGTGGAGCAGCTGGCCCAGGCCATCAAGCGCTCCCGCGCGGGCCTGGGCAACGCCGAGCGCCCCCTGGGCTCCTTCTTGCTGACGGGCCCCACGGGCGTGGGCAAGACCGAACTGGCCAAGCAGCTGGCGAGCTGCCTCGGCGTGGCCTTCGTGCGCTTCGACATGAGCGAGTACATGGAGAAGCACGCCGTGGCACGGCTCATCGGCGCGCCTCCCGGCTACGTGGGCTTCGAGCAGGGCGGCCTCCTGACCGACGCCATCCGCAAGACCCCGCACTGCGTGCTCCTCCTCGACGAGATCGAGAAGGCGCACATGGACATGTTTTCCATCCTGCTGCAGGTCATGGACCACGCCACCCTGACGGACAACAACGGCCGCAAGTCCGACTTCCGCAACGTGATACTGCTCATGACCTCCAACGCCGGCGCCCGCGAGATGAGCGGCAACGCCATCGGCTTCAAGGCCGGCGTGGAGGAGGATCGCGGCCTGCGCGGTCTGGCCGCCGTGGAGAAGCTCTTCAGCCCCGAGTTCCGCAACCGCCTGGACGCCATCGTCACGTTCCATTCCCTGACCCAGGACATCATGGAGCAGATCGTGGACAAGTTCATGGCCGAGCTGGGCGCCCATCTGGCGGCCAAGAACGTGACCCTGGAACTGACCCCCGAGGCGCGTTCATGGCTGGCCAAGAAGGGCTTCGACCCGGCCTTCGGAGCCCGCCCCCTGGGGCGGCTCATCCAGAAGGAGGTCAAGGACAGGCTGGCCGACCGGATCCTCTTCGGCGAGCTGGCCTCTGGAGGCTCAGTGCACGTGGGCCTCAGGGACGGGAAGGAGCTGGAGTTCACCTTCACGCCCAGATGACCCCATGACCGTCTTCGCCCTGAACGCCCAGCCCGTCTTCCCCGACCCGGCCCACGCCGACGAGGACGGGCTGCTGGCCGTGGGCGGGGACCTCTCGCCCCAGCGCCTGCTCATGGCCTACAGCCAGGGCATCTTCCCCTGGTACAGCGAGAACGCGCCCATCCTGTGGTGGAGCCCGGACCCGCGCCTCATCCTCGAACCTTCGAAGGTCCACGTGCCCCGGCGTTTGGAGCGCATCCTGCGTCAGGGGCGCTTCAGCTTCACCCTGGACACGGCCTTTAAGCGGGTCATCGGCCTCTGCGCCGACACGCCCCGGCGCGGGGCCCACGGGACCTGGATCGTGCCCGAGATGCTGGCCGCCTACTGTCGCCTGCACGAGCTGGGCTTCGCCCACAGCGTCGAGGCCTGGTCCGGCGGCGAACTGGTCGGCGGGCTCTACGGGGTGGCCATGGGCGGGGCCTTCTTCGGGGAATCCATGTTCTACCGCGAGCCCGACGCCTCCAAGGCCGCCCTGGCGACCCTCATGCGGGCCCTGGACCGCGCGGGCTTCACGCTTTTCGACTGTCAGCAGACCACGGCGCACATGCTCCGCTTCGGCGGGTTCGAGGTGCCCAGGGTCGAATTTCTCTCCCGGCTGCGCGCGGCCCTGGAGCTGCCTTTCCTGCGCGGGGCCTGGACCCTGCGCGACGGCGGCCTGGTCTGCGGGCGGCCCTGAACGAACTTTACGGAGTCCAACATGACCGAATTTGTCTATGGAAATGAAGAGGACTGGGAAGGCCGGCCCAGCAAGTCACAGCGCAAGCGCGACATGGTCGCCCTGCAGAAGCTCGGCGAGAGCCTCCTGGAGCTGGCGCCCGAGCAGCTGGATCGCCTGGGCCTGCCCGAGGACCTGGCCGAGGCCGTGCGCTTTTACCACACCCTGAAGGACAAGGAGGCCCGGCGGCGCCAGCTGCAGTTCATCGGCACGGTCATGCGCAAGGTCGACCCGGAGCCCCTGCGCCAGGCCATGGATGAGCTGGACCAGCTCCGGTACCAGCAGGCCGAGGAATTCCATCAGATCGAAGAGTGGCGGGACGCCCTGGTGGGCGGTGACCGGGAGGTGCTGACGGAGCTGGTCGGGCGCTTCGGGCTGGACCCGCAGCAGCTGAGTCGCCTGGCGCGCCTGGCGGCCGCCGAGAAGGAGGCAGGCAAGCCGTCCAAGAACGGACGCGCCCTGTTCCGCCTCCTGCGGCAGGCATTTGAGGGCGAAGCGGATTAGTCCTGGGTGCCGCCCGGGTCCATGGGCTTGTGCTGGCTCAGGTCGTACAGTCCGTGCACGGTGAAGGACAGGGGATAGCCCGGCACGATTTCGAAGCGGATGCGGCCGATGTCCTTGCCCTCGGGCATGGAGCGCAGGGGCAGCAGGCCGCCGGGCAGGGGGAATTCGAGGACGTTGGTGGTGATGCGGGTCAGGCGCTCTGCGTAGCGGCCGGCCAGGTACTCGACGATCCGGTCCATCTCCTCGGCCGTGAAGGACTCCATCAGCACTTCGCGGCTGTTGCCGCGGCCGCCGGCGGCGTCCTCGCGCACGAGTTCGGCCCACGGGTAGCCTCCCTCCTCTGCGGGGTCCCACTGCGGCCGGAAAAGGTGGACCAGGACCTCCTTGCGGCCCTTGAAGGCCCGGATGCAGACGGTGGCGACATGGCCGCGCGGACAGGGCGACGGGAACTGCGGTTCCTTGCGGACTATCTCCATGAGACCTTCCTCCGTGAGCAGGCGTTGGCGTCGATTTTCCTGGCTGTCTAGCACGGTTCGGCACGGGCTTCAATGCCGGCGGAGCGGTTCTGCTTGAAATGATTCCGCTTCTGTGGAATGTATCGGCATCCGGCCACCGTCGCCCAACGGAGTCTCCTGCATGTTCGCCTTTCTCCCTCGCGCCCTCGTCTCCCTCCTGGTGTTCTGCGCCACGGCCTCCGCGCTGCACGCGGAGGAATGGCGGATGCTGGCGCCCGGATTGGAGCTGCGCGAATTCCTGATCCCTGACCAGGTCGGCGACCTGGCGGGGCAGCAGGGCGGCATGGCCGTGCTGCGCATCGACCCGGCCCGCTACGACCTGGCCCTGGGCGCGGCCCTGAAAACGGGACAGATGCGAAGCATGCAGGACTGGGCCAGGCTTTCGGGTTTCGTGGCCGCCATCAACGCGGGGATGTTCCGCTCCGACGACCGCCTGCGCAGCACCGGCTACATGCGCGATTCCGATGTCCTGGTCAGCGACTTCCTGCATCCGGGCTACGGCGCGTTTCTGGCCTTCCAGCCCCGGGAGGCCTCCCTGCCGAGGGTGCGCTGGGTGGACCGCAAGCTCGACCCCGACTGGGAGGCCGTGCTCACGGCTTACGACGGCATCATCCAGAACTACCGCCTCATCAGCCGCGAGCGGGAGAACCTCTGGACCCAGAACGACCGCCGCCACTCGGCCGCGGCCATCGGCATGGACGCGTCGAACCGCGTGCTGTTCATCCACTGCCGGCCGCAGGTGACCCTGCACGAGTTCGCCCAGGCCCTTCTCGACCTGCCCCTGGACCTCATCGGCGCCATGTACGTCGAGGGCGGGGCCGACGCGGCCATGTACGTCGACGTGGCCGGCTATGTCGGGCGCTTCGTCGGCGAATACCAGTCCGACTTCTTTCAAGGCAGCAACCGGAACTTCTGGCCCGCGCCCAACGTGCTGGGCATCCGTCCCAGATAGCCCCTCTCGGCGCCGCGCCCGCAGCGCGGCGTGCAGGTACGCATGTCCCTCTTTCAGCTTGAATCCGAATTCGTCCCGCGCGGCGACCAGCCCGCGGCCATCGACGCCCTCTGCGCCGGGATGGCGCAGGGCGTGCGCGACCAGGTCCTGCTCGGCGTGACCGGCTCGGGCAAGACCTTCACCATGGCCCACGTCATCGCCCGCACGGAGCGGCCGGCCCTGATCATGGCCCCCAACAAGACCCTGGCGGCACAGCTCTACAACGAGTTCAAGGGGCTCTTCCCGCGCAACGCCGTGGAGTATTTCGTCAGCTATTACGACTACTACCAGCCCGAAGCCTACCTGCCGCACTCGGACACGTACATCGAGAAGGACTCGGCCATCAACGAGGACATCGACAAGCTGCGCCACGCCGCGACCCACGCCCTGCTGACGCGGCGCGACGTCATCATCGTCGCCTCGGTCTCGTGCATCTACGGCCTGGGCTCGCCCGAGTACTACGCTAAGATGGTCATCCCGGTGGAGCGCGGCCAGGCCGTGTCCATGGAGTCGGTCATCGGGCGGCTGGTGGACGTGCAGTACGAGCGCAACGACTACGACCTGCACCGCGGCACCTTCCGCGTGCGCGGGGGCGTATTGGAGATCATCCCGGCCTACGAGCACGAGCAGGCCCTGCGCCTGGAGTTCTTCGGCGACGAGATCGACGGCATCTACGAGACGGACCCCCTGACGGGCGAGATCCTGTCGCGGGTGCAGAAGACCGTCATCTACCCGGCCAGCCATTACGTCTCGGACCGCGACAACCTGGCCCGGGCCATGAGCGACATCCGCGAGGAGCTGCGGCTGCGCCTCGAATATTTCCGCGCCAACAACATGCTCGTCGAGGCCCAGCGCCTGGAGCAGAAGACCCAGCTGGACCTGGAGATGATCGAGGAGCTGGGCTACTGCAACGGCATCGAGAACTATTCCCTGCACCTCGACGGCCGCAGTCCGGGGCAGCCTCCGGCCACGCTGCTGGACTATTTCCCCAAGGATTTCCTGCTCTTCATGGACGAGTCGCACATCTCCGTGCCCCAGGTCGGCGGCATGTTCAACGGCGACCGCTCGCGCAAGCAGACCCTCGTGGACTACGGCTTCCGCCTGCCCTCGGCCCTGGACAACCGCCCCCTGTGTTTCGACGAGTTCCTGGAGCGAATCGGCACGACCGTGTTCGTCTCGGCCACGCCGGGGCCCTGGGAGCTGGAGCGGGCCCAGGGCGTGGTCGTGGAGCAGATCATCCGGCCCACGGGCCTCATCGACCCGGAGATGGAGATCGTGCCGACCAAGGGCCAGATGGACCATCTCATGGGTCAGTGCCTGGAGCGCATAGCGGCGGGCGAGCGGGTCATGGTCACGACCCTGACCAAGCGCATGGCCGAGGACCTGACGGAGTTCCTGCAGGCCAGGGGCGTGCGGGCCCGCTACCTGCACTCGGACATCGACACCCTGGAGCGCGTGGCCATCATCCAGGCCCTGCGCGCCGGCGAGTTCGACGTGCTCGTGGGCATCAACCTGCTGCGCGAGGGCCTTGATATTCCGGAAGTCTCTCTGGTAGCCATTCTGGACGCGGACAAGGAGGGCTTCCTGCGCTCGACGCGGTCCCTGATCCAGACCTTCGGCCGGGCCGCGCGCAACGTGCGGGGCAAGGTCCTGCTCTACGCCGACAACGTGACCCGCTCCATGGCCGAGGCCATGGGTGAGACGCGGCGGCGGCGCGAGCGCCAGGCCCTCCACAACGAGGAGCACGGCATCGTCCCGCAGTCCATCCGCAAGAAGTCCGAGAACGTGCTGTACGACCTGCACCAGGAGATCAAGGAGCAGGAGCGGGCGGCCGAGCGGACCGCGGAGTACGATCCAGGCCCGGACAACGCGGCCAGGGAAGTGGCCAGGCTGGCCCGCGAAATGCGCAAGGCCGCGGAGATGCTCGAATTCGAGGAGGCCGCGCGCATCCGGGACCGCATCAAGAGCCTGGAAAAACGCTACGGCCTGGAAGGCTCCAAGGCGACACGACCATGAACACGTGCTCACTGCGCAGTTCGTTCCTGCGCCGCTTCCTGCCCGGATGTTCCGCCGGCCTGAGGGGTTTCACCGGTCTGTACCAGACCGTGAAGTTCCGTTTCGGCTCCTTTTTCCCGCTGGTGCTCGGCGCCGGATTTCTGCTGGGCGTCTTCATTTATGGGCTGTTCATTTTCATGGTGGTGGAAGGGTGGAACCTGCTGGACAGTTTCTACCAGGTGGTCATGACCCTTTCCACCGTGGGGTACATGGAGCTGCATCCCCTCTCGGACAGGGCGCGGCTCATGGTCTCCTTTCTCATTCTCATGGGCGTGGGCAGCTTCGCCTATCTCGTGGGCGCCTTCACGCAGGTCGTGGTCGAGGGGCGCCTCCACGACTTATGGGGGAAACGCAAGGTGCAGAAGATCATCGACTCTCTGGACGACCACTACATCATCTGCGGCTTCGGGCGCATCGGGGCCGTCATCGCCGCTGAGTTCCGGCGGGAGGACCTGCCCGTGGTCGTCCTTGAAAAGGATCCCGACCTGCTCTTCGAGCTGGAGCGCGAGGGGCACCTCTTCCTGGCCGGCGACGCCACCACCGACGAGCTCCTCCTGGCGGCCGGGGTGGAGCGCGCCAAGGGGCTGTTCGCCTGCGTCAGCCAGGACGCCGAGAACGTCTACATCACCCTGTCCTCGCGCCAGTTCAACCCGCGGCTGACCATCATCGCCCGCGCCGACCGGCCCGAATCCGTGGCCAAGCTGGAACGGGCCGGTGCCAACCGCGTGCTGACCCCGCACCAGATCGGCGGCAAGCGCATCGCCCAGGTCATGCTGCGGCCCACGGTGACCGATTTCATGGAACTGGCCACCCAGGGCCACAACCTGCAGATGGAGGAGATCCTGATCCGGCCCGGCTCGGAGCTGGTCGGTACGACCCTCATCACCTCGGGCATCCGGCCGCGCTTCAATCTCATGATCATCGGCATCGAGAAGGCCTCCGGGAAGATGACCTTCAACCCCCATCCCGAAACGGTCATCGAGGCCGGCGACACCCTGGTGGCGGTCGGGCCGCCCGAGAATTTCCCCGGACTGCAGGCTGCAGGCCGGGACGCCGGAGGCGAGGCATGAGCCTGCCCCTGAACCTGCCGTCCGAGGCCGACCGCCTGGCCGAGCGCCTGGCCGAGTACAACGAGGCCTACCGCCGCGGAGCGCCCGTTGTCACCGACGCGCAGTACGACCAGCTCATCGGGCGGTTGCGGGAGCTGGCTCCCGAGCACCCCTTCCTGCACCGCGTGGAGCCCGAGACCTTCGCCGGCAAGCGTGAGATCCGCCACCCCGCGCCCATGCTGTCCACGGACAAGGCCTACACGGCCGAGGAGCTGGCGCGCTTCGTGGCCCGCGTGGAGAAGGAGGCCGGGGAGATCGGCATCGCGAACGTCCGCTATCGCGTGACTCCCAAGCTCGACGGCCTGGCCGGCCGCGACGACGGCACCTTCTTCGTCACGCGCGGCAACGGCGAGTCCGGCTACGAGGTCAGCTCGGCCTTCGCCAAGGGCATGATCCCCCTGGGCGGCCGCGGCCGGGGCGTGGGCGAGATGGTCATCCTGCAGAGCTATTTCGACGAGCACCTGTCCGATGCCTTCGAACACCCGCGCAACCTCGTGGTCGGCATCGTGTCCTCGGACACGGTCAACGAACTGGCCGCCAGGGCCCTGGCCGACGAGGCCGTGCATTTCGTGCCGTACAGCGAGCTGCCGAACGAGGTGGTGGACGGGGAGGAACTGCTGGCCCGCCTGGACGGGATATGGGCCGAGCTTTCGGCGCAGGTCGACTACCCGCAGGACGGCCTGGTGGTCGAGGTCACGGACGAGGACGTGCGCCGCACCATGGGCGCCACCAGCCATCACTACCGTTGGCAGATCGCCGTCAAGCGCAAGGGCGAGACGGCCGTGACCGAGGTCGAGGACGTGGTCTGGCAGGTGGGCCGCACGGGCAAGGTCACGCCCGTGCTCATGGTCAGCCCCGTGAACGTCTCCGGAGCCACCATACGCCGCGTCACGGCCCACAACGCCGGGTTCCTGGAGAAGAAGGGCCTGGGGACCGGGGCCGAGATCGAGATCATCCGCAGCGGCGAGGTCATCCCCAAGGTCGAGGAGGTTCTCGTCCCAGCCCCGGCGCATCTGCCCGAAGCCTGCCCGTCCTGCGGCGCGGCCCTCTCGCGCGAGAACGATTTTCTGCTCTGCCGCAACGAGCACTGTCCGGATCAGGTCGTGCAGACCATCGAGCACTGGTTCAAGACCCTGGGCAACGCCGACTGGTTCGGCCGCAAAACCGTGGAAAAAATGGTCCGTTCGGGGTATGACAGCCTCGAACGGGTGTACGAACTGGGAGAGGAGGATTTCCGGGCCATGGGCTTCGGCCCCGTGCAGTCGGCCAATCTGGCCGAGGCCGTGTACCTGAGCCGCACCCGCGAGGTCGAGGACTGGCGCTTCCTGGCCGCCCTGGGCATCGAGGATTTGGGCAAGGGCGACAGCCGCAAGCTGCTCCAGAATTTCCGCCTGCAGGAGCTGCCGGACGTCGGTCAGGAGCGCATCGAGGCCGTCCGCGGCTTCGGCGCAATCACGGCCCGGTCCATCGCGACCGGCCTGGCTCGGCTGGCCCCGACCCTGCGGCACCTGCTGGACCTGGGCTTCAACATCCGGCCCACGGGTGCGGCCCAGGCGACGGAAACTGCCACCGCCAGCCCCCTGGCGGGCAAGCATGTGGTCTTCACGGGCAAGATGCGCGGCTCCCGCGAGGACATGCAGGAGCAGGCCCGGGCCCTCGGCGCCCTGGTGCAGAGCGCCGTCAACGCCAAGACCGACTACCTGGTCTGCGGCGAGAACGTCGGGGCCGCCAAGACGGCCAAGGCCCGGCAGTTCGGGACCGCGGTCCTGCAGGAAGACGAATATCTGCGTCTCATCGGCGCAGTCGGGCACTAACACCACAGGAGTCAGACACATGAGCATTCCAGTCATCATCATGGGCGCCAAGGGCAGGATGGGCTCCACCCTGGTCCGCCTGGCCATGGAATCCGACGATTTCAGCGTGCGAGGGGTTGTGGAGCGGGCCGAGTTCAGTGCCGGGCTGGAGATCCTGGGCTGCCCCGTGGCCCATGACCTGCAGGACCTGCTGCCGTCCAGTCCGGGCGCCACGGTCATCGACTTCACGGCCCCGGAAGTGAGCCTGTCCACGGCCCGCAAGGCCTCCAAAACCGGCAACCCCGTGGTCATCGGCACCACCGGCCTCTCGGCCGGGCAACTGGCGGAGCTGGAGACCCTGGCCAGGGATACGCCGATCTTCTGGTCCCCGAACATGTCCATCGGCGTCAACGCTCTGGTCCGCGTCCTGCCCATGCTCGAACGCATCCTGGGCGAGGCCTACGACATGGAGATCACCGAGATTCACCACCATCACAAGAAGGACGCGCCCAGCGGCACGGCCGTGAAGCTGGCCCAGGTCCTGGCAGAGTCCCGCGGCTGGAAGATGGAGGATGTCGGCAACTACGGCCGCCAGGGCATCATCGGCGCCCGGCCCCACGAGGAGCTCGGCGTACACGCCCTGCGCGGCGGCGACGTGGTCGGCGACCACACGGTCTATTTCTTCGGTCCCGGCGAGCGCATCGAGGTCACCCACCGCGCCCACTCCCGCGAGAACTTCGCCCGCGGCGCCCTGCGAGCAGCCATCTGGCTCTCGGGCCAGAAACCCGGCCGGCTCTATTCCATGGGCCAGCTCCTGGGGGCCTAGTGAACGGCACCCTGAAGAAGGCCCTGGATCTGCTGGGCGGCGTGGTCCTGGGCAAGGAGATGCAGCTGCGCCTGTCCGTGGCCTGCCTCCTGGCACGGGGGCATTTGCTCATCGAGGACATTCCGGGCATCGGCAAGACCACCCTGGCCAAGGCCCTGGCCACGGTGCTGGGCCTGGACTTCAAGCGGGTGCAGTTCACCAACGACCTCCTGCCGGCCGACGTGCTGGGGGTCTCGGTCTTCGACGCGGCCGAGGCCTCCTTCGTCTTCCACCCCGGCCCGGTCTTCACCAACGTGCTCCTGGCCGACGAGATCAATCGTGGCACGCCGCGGACCCAGAGCGCATTGCTTGAGGTCATGGAGGAGCAGCAGGTCAGTCTGGACAACAGCACGCGCCTGCTGCCCCGGCCCTTCTTCGTCCTGGCCACCCAGAACGCCCTGGACCAGGCCGGGACTTACCCGCTGCCCGAGTCCCAGCTGGACCGCTTCCTCTTCCGCATCAGCCTGGGCTACCCGGATCTGGACTCGGAGCTGGAACTCCTGGGCCGCAGCCAGAACGCCGGGCGGCCCGTGCTGCCCGAGGCCGTGACCGGCGCCGACGAGATCCTTGACCTGCAGGAGCGCGCGGACCACGTGCGCACCAGCACGCCGCTCCTGCGCTACGTGCGCGACCTGCTGGAGTGGACGCGGGCCGGCGGGCGCTTCGTCAACGGGCTCTCGCCCAGGGCCGGGCAGGCCCTGGTGCGGGCCTCCCGGGCCTGGGCCTTCCTCGACGGCCGCGACTACGTCCTGCCCGAGGACGTGCAGGCCGTGTTCCCGAGCCTGGCCGTGCACCGCCTGCGCCCGGCCGGCGGCACGCCCGTGGACATGGCCGCCGTCCTCGACGCGGTGCCCATCCCCTGACGGGGCCGGGAGCGGCGCATGGTTCTGCCACGTTTCTTTCGCAACCTCGTGCTGGCCCGGTTGCGGGCCGACCTGCCCGCGCGCCTGGACCGCAAGCGGGTCTTCATCCTGCCGACCCGGGCCGGCATGGTCTTCGGCGCCTTCCTCCTGGCCATGCTCCTGGCGGCCATCAACTACACCAACAACCTCGCCTTCCTGCTGACCTTCATCCTCGGCAGCGTGGCCGTGGTCTCGGCCATCCATGCCTACGCCAACCTCGCCGGGCTGGAACTGGAGTACGGGCGGCTCCTGCCGGCCTACTGCGGCGAGGAGGCGCGGCTGCAGTTCATGTTCCGCGCCGCGGGGCGTGAGCGAAGGCGTCTGCAGGTGCGGGTCGGCCTGACCGCGGCCGAAATGTCCCTGGCCGCGGGCGAGGGCCGCGAGCTGGACCTGGCTGTGCCCACGACCCGGCGAGGCCGGCTGCCCCTGGACAAGGTGGTTGTCAGCACCCGCTATCCCCTGGGCCTCTTCCGGGCCTGGTCGCCCCTCATCCTGCCCGTGACGGGCCTGGTCTACCCGCGGCTCCTGCCCGTGGACGCCCTGGACTGGCACCTCATGCAGGGCTCTGGGGAGGACGGGGGGCTTGGCGCCGTGGCCCAGTCGGGCGAGTTCGGCGGCATCCGGCCCTATCAGCCCCAGGACGGGCCGTCGCGCATCTCCTGGAAGGCCTCGGCCCGTGGCCTGGGCCTTTTCGCCAAGGAGTACCGTTCGGGCGTGGCGCGGACCCTGGTCTTCGACTGGGACGAGGTCCGGGCCTCGGAATACGAGGAGCGCATCAGCCTTCTGGCCGGGCTGGTGCGCGAGGCCGAGCGCCGGGGCCTGGGCTACGGACTGCGGCTGCCGACCCTTTTTATCGAGCCGGGCAGCGGGGCCGCCCACGCCCACCGCTGTCTGGAGGCCCTGGCCCTCCTGCCGGAGGCCGCATGATCCATGACAAGCGGCGCTTCAGCGTGGTCCTGGCCGCCCTGGCCGTGGCCTTCGCCCCGCACCTCATGCGCGTCCCGGCCTTTGTCGCCGGTTTCGTCTGCGCGGCCTGGGGCTACGCCCTGGGCATGCAGTACCGCGGCTGGCCCGTGCCGCCGCGCTGGCTGCGCGTCATTCTGGCCCTGGGCTGCCTGGGCCTGGTCTTCGCCTACTACGGCCGTTCCTTCGGCCGCGACGAGGGCGTGGCCCTGCTGTCCCTCATGCTCGGGCTCAAGGCCGTGGAGAGCAAGTCCGTGCGGGACATGCTGGCCCTTCTCTTCCTGGCGTATTTCGTGGTCGTGACCAACGTGCTCTATTCCCAGGGCCTGCTCATGAGCGCGTACATGATCCTCTCGGTCCTGGCCGTGACCGCGGCCCTGGTCCACCTGCACTCGGCCCGGCCCACCCTGGCCCCGGATCTGCGCGGTGGCGCGGTGTTGTTGGCCCAGTCCCTGCCCCTGGCCCTGCTGCTCTTCGTCTTTTTCCCCCGTCTGCCCGGCGCCCTGTGGGGCGTGCAGGACGACCGCGACGAGGGCGTGACGGGCTTCAGCGACACCCTGGAGCCGGGTTCCGTGTCCAGCCTGTCCCTGTCCGGCGAAGTCGCCTTCCGCGTCGACTTCTTCGGCCCGGCCCCGGACCGCGACGGCCTGTATTGGCGCGGACTCGTGCTCGACTCCTTTGACGGGAGCAAATGGTTCCGGGACCTGCCTTTCGAAGCGGCCGAAAAGACCGCCGAGCTTCCGCCGGACCGGACCGAGTACGCCCTGACCGTGGAGCCTCACGGCAAGGAATGGCTCTTCGCCCTGGACCTGCCGGTCATCGCCCCGCGGGGGACCGTGCTGCGTTCGGACCGGACCCTGGTCAGCCTGCGCCTGGTCCGTTCCCGCATGCGCTTTGACCTCGTCTCCGCCCCGGCGGCGCCCTCCGTCGAGCCTGCTGGCCCGCAATGGACGGCCCTGCCCGAGGACGGCAACCCCCGGGCCCGGGAGCTGGCCCAGCGCTGGAAGGGCGAGGGCCGTGGGACACGCGGCCTGATAGAGGCCGCCCTGGCCCTTTTCCGCGAGGGCGGCTTCATGTACAGCCTGCAGCCCGGAGCCATGGAAGGGGACATCATCGATCAGTTTTTGTTTGCCTCCCGCCTGGGATACTGCGAACATTACGCCTCGGCCATGACCTTCCTGCTGCGGAGCGCCGGCGTGCCGGCGAGGGTGGTGGTCGGGTACCAGGGCGGGGAGTTCAACCCCATGGGGCAGTACCTCATCGTCCGCCAGTCCGACGCCCACGCCTGGGTCGAGGTCTGGGAGGACGGGCGCTGGCTGCGGGTGGACCCGACCTCCGTTGTCGCCCCGCAGCGGCTGTCCGTGGGCGCCGAGGCCGTGACCGCCCCGCAGGGACAGGGCGAGGCGGTGCCCGAAGGGCTGCGGGCCCTGCGCCGTGTGGGGCGCCTTTTCCAGCTGGGCTGGGACGCGGCCAACAACTCCTGGAACCAGTGGGTGCTGGGCTACAGCCACGACAGGCAGCGCAGCCTGTGGCAGCGTCTGGGCCTCGACCCGTCGACCCGCGCCGGGGCCGGGAAGCTGGCGGGCCTGCTGGCCCTGGGGCTGGCGGTCGTTTTGGGGACGGTCTTCTGGTTCATGCTGCGCTCGCGGCGGGCCGATGTGGACCCGGTCACCGTCCTGTACGCCCGGTTCTGCCGCGCGATGGAGCGGGCAGGGCTGCCCAGACGGCCTTCGGAGGGCCCGGTGGACTACGCCGGGCGCATCGGCCTGGAGCGTCCGGAGTTCGGGCCGGCGGCGCGTGAGATCGCGGAAGCGTATGTGGCCCTGCGCTACGGTGCGCGCGGGGATATGGATGCCTTCAATCGCCTGGTGGGCGAATTCATAGGGAGAAAGATGTGATGGACGAGAAGAAGGGGGCCCTTGTGCCGGTGGAGAAGGATGAGTCCGACGCCGCTGCGCCCGTGGTCACTCCCGTCGAGGAGGAGTACAGGCAGGCCAAGTCCTATTTTCAGGAGTCAGCGGTGCAGGCGGCCAGGACCAACGCAGCCCTGCTGACGGTGCTCGGCCTGTTTGTCGTGCGCGGCGTGCGCTACGCCTGGGAGGCCGTGAGCCGTTATTTCCCCTGGAACCGGAAATGAAAAAGGCGCCCGGTGGGCGCCTCGTGTCAGCGTCGGCCGAGGATGCCGGCCTTGAATTTTTCGCCCGGCCCGGGCTTGGGACCGATCCAGCAGGCCAGCAGGGCGTCGCTGAAGTCCTTCCCTTCGATGATGCCCTTGGCCTGGCCGCGCACCCGGATGGTCGTGCCCTTGCCGGGTACGTAGACGCATTCCAGGGTCTGGCCCTTGTCCAGGGTCTCCATCATGGCGCCGAGCCTGGCGAAGCGCTCCTTCAGGGACGCGTCGGCTGCCGGGGTGTTTGCGGTCAGGCCGTCCAGCCAGGCCGACGCGATCTTCTCGGCCCCGACCTCGCGCAGGAAATGCATGGTCATGACCCGCGGCCCGTCGGCGGACAGGATCGCCGCCGCGTCGCCCGCGGGCGAGGCGAGGTACAGGCCGGCCGCGTAGACGTCGAAGAAGGTGAAGGTGCGCATGCCCATGCCGTTGAGCTTCAGCTCCGTCCCGCTTTCGGTGACCGTGTCGGGCAGGGTGACGTCGCCGAGGGTCGCGCCCGAGGCGGGCGAGGACAGGCAGAGGACGAAGAGGCATACGAGGATGTATTTGCGGATCATGGTCGTTCCTTGAGCGTCTAATTTATTGGAATGATGGCGGTGTTTGAATGTCTTCCCGGTTGGGTTGAGCGTCCGCTTAACACCCTCCGGGACAAATGAAAAGAGGCGGCTCGGCCTTCGGCGCATGGGGAATGCATGCTCGTTGCGATTCTTTCGGACATTCACGGCAACCTCGAAGCCCTGACCTCGGTCTGGGCGGACATGGCGGCTTTTGCCGTGGACGAGGTCGTGTGCCTGGGCGACATGGTCGGCTACGGGCCCAACCCCGACGAGGTGCTGCGGTCCGTGCGCGAGCGGGGGGCGCGCTGTTGTCTCGGCAACCACGAACTCGGCATCGTCAGCCGGTCCGAACGGTCCTGGTTCAACCCCACGGCCCAAAAGGGCCTGGCCCTGACCGCAAGCCTTCTTTCCGCGGACAGCCTGACCTTCATCGCCGGCCTGCCGCGCTTCATCCTGCTTGCGGGAGCACGTTTCGTGCACGGGTTCCCGCCCGACAGCGTGACGACCTACCTGTTCCAGGCCGCGGATGACCGCCTGGCGTCCTGGTTCGACCGGGGCGAACCCCTGACCTTCGTGGGTCACACCCACGATTTGATGCTGCTGTTCCGGGACGGCTCGGGGATCGAACGCCGCGAACTCGGGGCGGGCCGATTCGGCCTCGCGGACAGGCCCTGCATCGTCAACGCCGGCAGCGTGGGCCAGCCCCGCGACGGCAACAACAACGCGAAATATCTCCTCTGGGACACGGACGGGGACACCGTGGACGTGCGCTTCGTGCCCTACGACATCGCCGCCACCGTGGCGAAGATCCGCGAGCGCGGCTTTCCCGAGTTCTACGGGTCGAGGCTGTGGTGATGGACATCGGTCGCTACACCGTCCTCGGCCCTCTGGGACGCGGCGGCATGGGCCGGGTCTTCAAGGTCCGGCACCGCGAGCTCGGGCGGGTCATGGCCCTGAAGCTCCTGGAACCGCCGGAGATTCTCGTGGATCTCATGGGCGCGGAAGCCGTGCGTGAGGCCTTCCTGCGCGAGGCGCGCATCCTGGCCGGGTGCGACCACCGCAACATCGCCCCTGTCTGGGACCTTGACGAGGACCGGGGGCGGCCCTTCATGGTCCTCGAATACCTGTGCATGAATGTCGGCTCCCTCATCGGCGAGGGCCGGATCGTGGAGGCGCCGACGCGGACCGTCCCGCCGCGGACGGCCCTGGACTTCGTGCGCCAGACCCTCGATGGGCTCGGGTATCTGCATGACCGGGGCATCGTGCACCTGGATGTCAAACCGGCCAACCTGATGCTCGGCGCCGACGGCACGGTCCGGCTCATCGACATGGGCCTTTCGCGGCTGCGCGGGGAGCCGTGGGCCAGGCCACGGGGGCTCAAGGTCGGGTCGCCCTTTTACGCTGCGCCGGAACAGGAGGCGCGGCCCGAGACGGCCGACGCCAGGTCAGACCTCTATTCCGTGGGCGTGATCCTGCACCGGCTGCTGACGGGCCTGCTGCCCGAGGGAGGCATCGCGCAGACGGAGCTTTTCTCCGATGTCTGGAAGGATTTTTTTGGTCGCGCACTGGCCGCGGACCGCGAAAAGCGGTTCGCCGACGCGCCGGCCATGCAGACGGCCCTCGCTGCCCTGGAGGCTGACCTGGACAGGCGCTCCGGCGCGGACTGCGTGCTGCGCGAGACCGAGTGCGAAGTCCTGGGCGCGTTGCGGAAGGAGCCCGTGCGCTCGGGGGTGTCCGAGTCCTGTCCCTTCGTCTTTCTGGACGGGCTGTGCAGGCCGTGGAAGTTCCACGAAGCGAAGCTGGAGGAGATCGCGGACGGGTGGCTTGACCGCTGCACGGGCCTGGTCTGGGGGCCCGTCTCGCCCTGGCCCATGACCTGGGACGAGGGCCTGGCCCTGACGCGGCGGGAGGCCGTGGCGGCGGAGGGCTGGCGCATGCCCACGGTGGATGAGGCCGTGTCGCTGCTGCGGCCCGGGCAGGAACTGGGCGAGTTCTGCCATCGCCCGTTCGGCGACAGGTATCTGTGGCTGTGGACGGCGGACCGCAGAAGCTTTACGTCGGCATGGTTCGTGGACGTCGGGGGCGCGGCGGTGCTGGCCCAGGACAGGACGTGCAGGTTTCATGTGCGGCTGGTGAGGTCTGCATAAACAGAATGCCCGGTGCAACCGTAGGGGCAGGCCTGTGTGCCTGCCCAATCCCGGTGTGCGGCCGGGCGGTCGGGGTGGCCGGGCGGTCGGGCGGCCACGCAGGGCCGCCCCTACGGAACGACAATCATGTGCGGCTGGTGAGGTCTGCATAAACAGAATGCCCGGTGCAACCGTAGGGGCAGGCCTGTGTGCCTGCCCAATCCCGGTGTGCGGCCGGGCGGTCGGGCGGTCGGGCGGCCACGCGGTCGGGCGGACACGCGGTCGGGCGGACACGCAGGGCCGCCCCTACGGAACGACAATCAGGGAATTTTGAATTTCAGGAGGATATGCGGTGGAGAGCGGGTTTTTGCAGGTTTTTGCCGTGGGGGTGGCCGTGGCCGTGGCGCCGGGGCCGGATTTTTTCATGGTCCTGCGCAACAGCCTTTCGCGCGGGCGCATGGCCGGGGTCATGACGGCCCTGGGCATCGGGTCGGCCCTGGTGGTCCACGTGGTCTACTCCGTGCTGGGGCTGGCCCTGGTCATCGCGTCGAGCCCGGCCGTGTTCGGGCTGATCAGGATCTGCGGTGCGCTGTATCTGCTCTACATCGCGGCGCGCTGCCTCGTGGCGCGGAAGTCCGAAATGCCCGATGTCTGCGTCGAGGAGGTGCCGGCCGGGTCCAAGGATTCCCCCTTTCGCGGCTGGCGCGAGGGGTTCTGGTGCAACCTGCTCAACCCCAAGGCGGCCCTCTTTTTCCTCAGCATCTTCTCCCAGTTCATGACCCCGGACACGCCCGGCGCGGTGCGCTGGATCTACGGCGCAGAGGTCATCGTCATCGTCACGGCCTGGTTCACGCTCCTGGCCCTCTTCCTGTCCACGGGCCGCATGCGCTCCATGTACGCGGGCCTGGCCCGGTGGATCGACGGGGGCGTGGGCCTGATTTTCGGCGGGGTCGGGTGCTCGATCCTGTGGCAGGAGGCGCGGCGGGTGCTGTAACGGCGAAGGGGCGGAAATTCCGCCCCTTTCGCGTTGTGGAGTCTTATTTGAGGTCTCTGGCTTTGCGCTCCCGTCTCCTGGCGTGCAGGATGGGTTCGGTGTAGCCGCTCGGCTGCTGGATGCCCTTGAAGATGAGGTCCTTGGCGGCCTGGAAGGCAACGCTGGCCTCGAAGTCCGCGGCCATGGGGCGGTAGGCCGGGTCGCCGTGGTTCTGGCGGTCGACCACGGCCGCCATGCGCTTGAGGGTCTCGAGGACCTGCTCCGGCGTGCACAGGCCGTGGTGCAGCCAGTTGGCCAGGTACTGGCTGGAGATGCGCAGGGTGGCGCGGTCCTCCATGAGGCCCGTGTCCGTGATGTCGGGCACCTTGGAGCAGCCGATACCCTGGTCGACCCAGCGCACCACGTAGCCCAGGATGCCCTGGCAGTTGTTGTCCAGTTCGCGCTGGATTTCTTCCGGCGTAAGTTTCCCGTCCAGCAGCGGCAGGGTCAGAAGGTCGTCCAGGGAGGCCCTGGCCTTGCCGGCGAGTTCGGCCTGGCGGGCGAAGACGTCCACCTCGTGGTAGTGCATGGCGTGCAGGGTCGCGGCCGTCGGGGAAGGCACCCAGGCGCAGTTGGCCCCGGCCAGGGGATGGGCCTGCTTGGTCTCGACCATCTGGCGCATGCGGTCGGGCATGGCCCACATGCCCTTGCCGATCTGGGCCTTGCCCGAGAAGCCGCAGGCCAGGCCCGTGTCCACGTTCCAGTCCTCGTAAGCCAGGATCCAGCGCTGGTTCTTCATGGCCGCCTTGGGCACCATGGGCCCGGCTTCCATGCTGGTGTGGATCTCGTCGCCCGTGCGGTCCAGGAAGCCGGTGTTGATGAAGATGACCCGGTCCTTGGCCGCGCGGATGCACTCCTTCAGGTTGACCGAGGTGCGGCGCTCCTCGTCCATGATGCCGATCTTCATGGTGTGGCGGCCGAGGTTCAGGGCGTCCTCCACGCGGTCGAAGAGTTCGCAGGCGAAGGCCACTTCCTCGGGCCCGTGCATCTTGGGCTTGACGATGTAGACGCTGCCGGCGCGGCTGTTGCGCAGGGAGCCGAGGCCCTTGAGGTCGTGCAGGGCGACGAGGCCCGTGACCATGGCGTCGAGGATGCCCTCGGGGACTTCCCGGCCGTCCAGGAGCACGGCGCCCGTGGTCATGAGGTGCCCGACGTTTCGGACCAGCAGGAGGCTGCGGCCGGGCAGGGTCAGGATCGAACCGTCGGGGGCGGTGTAGGCGCGGTCGGGGTTCAGGCTGCGGCAGACGGTCCTGCCGCCCTTGTCGAAGGCGGCCTGCAGGTCGCCGCGCAGCAGGCCCAGCCAGTTGGCGTAGGTCTGGGCCTTGTCATCGCCGTCCACGGCGGCGATGGAGTCCTCGAAGTCCACGATGGTCGTCACGGCCGCCTCCAGGATAACGTCCTTGAGGCCTGCGGGGTGGGCCGAGCCGATGGGGTGGGCGCGGTCGATGCACAGCTCGATGTGCAGGCCGTGGTTGCTGAAGAGCAGGGTGCCGGGCGCGTAGCCGGCGAAGGCCGCCGGGTTGCGCAGGCCCCTGACGGCGCCGGGGAGGGCGGCCTCGAAGACCTCCAGTCCGCCTTCCGTCCGGGTGCGGTACTCGATGACGTCGGCGTGGCTGCCTGCCGTCAGGGGCAGCACCTTGTCCAGAAATGCGGCGGCAAACTGCATGACCTTGGCGCCGCGCACGGGGTTGTACTTGCCGGTTCGGGTCGCGCCGCCGTCCTCGGGCAAGACGTCCGTGCCGTAGAGGGCGTCGTACAGGCTGCCCCAGCGGGCGTTGGCGGCGTTCAGGGCGTAGCGGGCGTTGGTGGCGGGCACCACGAGCTGCGGGCCGGCTATGGTCGAGATTTCGGGGTCGACGCCCGCGGTGGCGATGGAGAAGGGGCCGCCCTCGGGCACGACGTAGCCGATCGACGCGAGGAATTCCTTGTAGGCCGTGGGGTCATGGGGCCGGCCCGCGCGTTCCCGGTGCCAGGCGTCGATTCGTTTCTGCAGATCGTCGCGCTTGGCCAGCAGCGCCTCGTTGCGCGGGGTCAGGTCCCGCAGGATCGTTTCCAGGGATGCCCAGAAATCGGTGTCCGCCACGCCCGTTCCGGGCGCGACCTGTTCACGGATGAGGTCATAGAGGGGCTTTGCGACGTTCAGTCCGCCGACGGGAATGTAGGTCATGGGCTGCTCCTTGGTTGGAATGGAAATTGGTCCTACCAATATCCGGGAAGCGGCGTCAGGTCAACGCCATGGGCCTCCCGAGTTTGCGTCTCACCGCCTCGGGCGGGCTTGAATCCGCCCGCGCGTCGGGCCTTCATCAACATCATGGCCTCGGTCTTCATCAACGACGACGAGTCCGGCCTGCTCCACGACTAGAAGAAGCGGCTGGAGAGGCTCGCTCCCCACGAACCCGTGGGGCCAGTAGCGGCACAATGTCGGCGAGGACAACGCCGCCGCGCACATGAAGCGTCAGATCATGGGGCGCGAGGTCGTCGTGGCCGTGACCGAGGGCGGCTCGGCTTCGGGACCTGGGAGCGGATCTTCTACGGTGAGTTCGACGGGCGCAGGCGCAAGCGCGTGCTGGTCAAGATCATCGGCGAGTATGAGGCCCCAGTCTGCCCGGTCGCGCCTTGTCCCGCCCGGCGGGACAAGGCGCGACCACTTTTTGGCAGAACCGTGGTCAGCCCAGATTCTTGGCCGCAAACTCCCAATTGACGAGCTTCTCCAGTACGGCCTTGACGTAGTCCGCACGCCGGTTCTGGTAGTCGAGGTAGTAGGCGTGCTCCCATACGTCGATGGTCAACAGGGGCGTGAGGCCCAAGGTCAGGGGCGTGTCTGCGTTCATGGTGTTGATGACCTTGAGGGCGCCGCCGTCGGACACCAGCCAGGCCCAGCCGCTGGCGAAGCGCCCCACGGCGGCGGCCGAGAGTTCCTTCAGGCAGGTGTCCATGTCGCCGAAGGAATCCGTGATCTTCTGTTTGAGCCCGGCCGGGGGCGTGCCGCCGCCCTTGGGTGACAGGCTGTTCCAGTAGAAGGTGTGGTTCCAGGTCTGGGCGGCGTTGTTGAAGACGGCCACCTTGTCGGCCTTGCCCGCAGTGGCGGCGACGACCTTTTCAAGGGGCATGCCCTCGAACTCCGTGCCGGCGACGAGTTTGTTCAGGTTGTCGAGATACCCCTTGTGATGCTTGCCGTAATGGAAGCCGATGGTCTTGGCCGAGATGACCGGCTCCAGGGCGTTTTCCGCCCAGGGCAGGGGGGGCAGTTCGAAGGGGGCCGCCCAGGCCGCACCGCGCAGGCCGCCCAGGGCGAAGAGCAGGGCGGCGCTGGAGGTTGCGGCCAGAAATTTTCTGCGGCTCATGCCGCACGCGCATGTCGGGGAGGGTTTGTCCATCGTGTGCCTCGCTTGGTGGGAGTTTGGTCCGGATATTGCCCTGTCGGTCCGGATGCGGCGCAGGACACGCATCCGTCACGCCGACCATGCCGGACTTCGATTCGAGCATACACCATCGCGCCCGCCATGGCAAAACAAACTCGCCGTTGCTGCGCTTCTCCAGGAGCATGGGCCACGCTTCACCATGCAGCTGAACGCTGCACTTTTATCGGGAGGGGTATGATCGGCGTTATTCGTGCATTTTCCATTCGCCCGCTTCTCCCTCCTCATCTCAGCCGCTGAACATGGTCGGAATGAGTCTGATCAGGGTGTGGCAGGTGGTGGCTGAAATCTCGGAATCCACGCCTGCGGTGGTTATTGAGAAGGCGCCTCCCTCAGGCACGACGTAGCCGGCCGACATGTGGAATTCCTGAGAAATCGCCGGGTAATGGTCTTTGCCCGTACGCTCGCGGTGTCTGGCGTCGATCCGCATCAGGGCGCAGGCGTCGGGTCAACGCCATACGCGGCAAAAAGCAGAAGGGGCGATGGCGCCGGTCATTGGGTGCCGGAGGGAATTGCATCCGGGGCGGTTGTCCGCGCCTCTTCCTTCCAGGTCCGGTAGCCGGCCGGGTAGCGGCTTACGTTGGTGTACCCCAGGCGCACGGCCCAGGCTGCGGCGATTTCGCTGAGCATTCAGCGGAAATCGCGGCAATAGATGATGATCGGTCGGTCCTTCTCTTCCCCCAGAACGTTTCGGAACGCCTGCAGGCGGTCGCCGGAGAGGTCGCCCCGGTCGCTCAGGTCCACGGGCATGTTCACGGCGCCGGGGATGTGTCCCTCGGCGTATTCGTAGTCGAAGCGCACGTCGACCAGCAACGCGGCGCGATCCTGTCCGAGAAGCTCGCGCAGCGCGTCCGTCGTGATGGTTTTGTAGCCGTCCCGTTCGGCCACCGCTCTGGCCCGGGCGTACAGGGGGGACTCTTCCTCTCCGCCCGCCAGGGCGGTCGAGGCCAGAATGATGGCGGCCAGAGTCAGAAAAAAAGCGCATGATCTGCCTGAAAGTCCCATTGCGTCCTCCTTTTCCGGCCTGACCGAAATGTGCACGGTCCACGTTCCCAGCCCCCTCAGTCCGTAATCGACCGCGCCTGAAGGTATCCTGCCGTCCCGTCCCTGTGCAGGACGAGACGGCAGGATGGCAGGTTAGGTCAATGGGTGCGGCTACTTGATCGTGATCGAACCGTCCGGGGCGAAATCGACGGTGGCGTCCACGTAGTACACGTCCTTCAGGTCGGGGCGCATCTCCTTGAACATGTAGTACGCCTCGCCACTGCGCGCTCCGGTGGAGCAGACGAAGACGATGGGCTTTTCCGCCGTGAAGGTGGCGATTTCCTTTTCGAGCACGTCCACGGTCTTGTTCACGGAACCTGGGATGTGTGCCGCGGCGTACTCGGTCGCCGAGCGGGCGTCGATGAGCTGGATGCTGCCCACGTTGGTCTTGACGAGTTCCGCGAAGAAGGCGTTGTCGATGCTGCCTTCGACCTTGCCGGCCTTGAGGGTCGTCGGGCGCGCCTCGGTCTTGGCCTTGGCCGGGGCGGGAGCCTGGGCGGCGCCTTCGGCCGTCCAGACCACGAGGCCCTTTTCCACCCATTCCGGGTCGCCGGCCGGGTAGACGTGCACGTTGGTGTAGCCCATGGCCTCGGCCTTCCAGGCGGACTGATGGCTCAAGGGGCACGAGGTTCCGCCGCAGTAGAAGATGAGCTTGGTGGTCTTGTCCTGCGGGAGCACCTGCGCGGCCATCTTGTCGAACTGGCTGTCGGGCAGGCTCACGGCCGTGGGGATGTGCCCCTGGTCGTAGCGGGGCTGTTTGGGGCGGGAGTCGATGATCATCACGTCGGTCAGGGGCGTGGTGGACAGCATGGCGGCGGCGACGGCGGGCTTGATCTGGTCGAGGGTGATCAGCCTGTGGAAGGGGTTGGGTACCTTGGCCGGGTCGAGCTTCGGCAGGGGGGTGCGAACGTCCCGGGCTGTCCAGACCTCGTAGCCGGCGGCTTCCCAGTCCGGGTCCCCGCCGGGGTAGACGCGCACGTTGGTGTAGCCCATGGCCTCGGCCTTCCAGGCGGACTGGTGGCTCAGGGGGCAGGCCGTCCCGCCGCAGTAGAAGAGCACCAGGGTGTTCTTGTCCGCGGGGAGGACGGAGGCGGCCATCTTCTCGAACTGCGCGTCGGGCAGACTCACGGCCGTGGGGATGTGGCCCTTGTCATAGCGGGGCTGTTTGGGCCGGGCGTCGATGATCATGAAATTCGTCGGCGCCTTTTGGCTCAGCATGGCCTCGAAGACCAGCGGCTTGACGAACTCGATGTCCACCAGGCTGTGATAGGGGTTCGGAACCTTGGCCGGGTCGAGCTTGACGGCCGCTCCTTTCTGCCCTCTGGCCCCGGCGCAGCCTGAAAGCGCCGCCAGCAGCAGCGCGACCACAAGAACGTGAAACAGGGAAAGATGTCTGCGCATTGCCTTGCTCCTCATGTGTTTGCAGGTTTGTATCGTATCTTGGAACGATCGTTTGTCCTTCATGCCGGTTCCCGCACGCCGCTTGCGCCGTCTTTCTCTTCGCCGGCCACTTTTGCGTACCACAGCGGATGATGGTGCTTGGCGTAGTGCGCGGACACGCTGCCGGTGAACATGGACAGGAAGGCCGGCCGCTCCTCGCGGGAAATGGCGGCCATGTAGATGTGCACCAGCAGCCCGGCCAGGACGAGGCCCACGGTCAGGTAGTGGATCGTGCGCGACCAGGCCGCGGGATCGGCATCGTCCAGCATCAGGGTGGATAGGAACATGGTCACGCCCGTGACCACGATCACGACGCCCCCGACCACCGAGGCCTGGGCGAACAGTTTCTGTCCGAAGTTGTAGAAACCCTGGGGCGGCAGGTCGGGCGTCATGCCGAAGCGCTCCATGCCCTTCCGGCCGACGGTCATCTTGAGGTTCATCTTGATCAGCCAGAGGAGGTCGCTGGCCGGGGACACGGAGAAGACCTCCTTCAGGAAGACCCAGGTCTCCCTCGGCCTGAAGAGCATGTAGGCCAGGAAGGCCGCAGCCCAGACCATACCCAGGTACTGATGCACGGCCAGCAGGTTTTCGCCGCCGCCGAAGGTGGAGCGCATCATGGCGGGAAACCAGGCGCCGAGGGGATTCAGCTGCTCGTTTTTGATCAGCCCGAGGCCCGTCAGGAGCAGGGCGATCCAGCATCCCGCGTTGAACCAGTGCATGAAGATGGCAAGTTTGGTGTGCCGATGGATCATTCTATCGCTCATGGTGCACCTCAATCCTTCTTCGGGGCTGACGGTTCATGTTCGTTCTCCTCCTTGTCGGGGGACAACAGCTGTTTGGCCCACATGACCGCCACTCCGAGGGCGGACAGCCCCACCGCGGCCTTGACCACGGGGTTGACCACCGCGGCCATGGACAGGAACGCCGGCGGGAAGTCTACCGTGGCGGGCCAGTCCGCGGGCGCCGTGCTCGCGACATAGTAGATGTTCGGGAGGGTATCGATGACCTTGGCCTGCACGCGCACGGTCGGCTTCTCGCGAAGGAGCCTCGACGCCTCGCTCAACGGGTCGTTCAGGTCCCCGAAGACCCTGGCCTTGGTCGGGCAGGTGTCCACGCAGGCGGGCAGCAGGCCGCGTTCCAGCCGGCCGGAGCCGAAGCAGAAATCGCATTTGTCCGGGACGCGTTTCTCGGGGTGGCGGAATCTGGCCCCGTAAGGGCAGGCCTTGATGCAGTTGCCGCAGCCGATGCACAGGGCCTCGTTGACGTGGACGATCCCGTTCTCCGGGTCTTTCCAGGTCGCCCCGCTGGGACAGGCCTGCACGCAGGTGGGGTTGTCGCACTGCATGCAGCCGCCCGGCTGGAAGTGGGTGCGGGTCAGCTTGCCCCGGGAGAAGTCCGGTTCGGTGTGCTTGATCCAGTTCCGCCAGTAGCCTTTGGGGACACCGTTCTGCACCTTGCAGGAAGCCATGCAGGCCTTGCAGTCGATGCACACGGAAGAATCCACGATCATGGCGTATTTTTTCATCAGGCACCCCTCCTGCTCACCGTGACCAGGGTTTCATGCATGGCCATGTTCCCGGAGATGAAGTCGGCATGGTCTTCCAGGACCTCGGCGATGCTGGCCCCCCTGTTGTGCACCAGGGGTTGCCCCGGAGACAGGGCGCCGAACCCCGTGGCCATGTACACCGTGCCCTCCTCCATGCCCTCGAAGAGACGCAGCGCGAGTTCGACCTTGCCTGCCGCGCTGCCCACCTCCACCCGTTCCCCGTCACGCAGCCCGAGTCGTCCTGCGGGTCCGGGATGCATCCACAGGGTGTTTTCGTCCTTGAATTCGATGAGCAGGGCGTTGTTGGTGTTGCTGTGGGTGAAGAAGGCCGTGCGCCCGACGACCAGCCGGAACGTGCCGTCCTTCCGGCGCGGCGCCTTGTACACGGGCATGGGGTCCAGGCCTTCGTGGGCGTAGCGCTGGTTGAAGAGCTCGATTTTCTTGGCCTGGGTCTTGAGCGGGGAGTCGAAGTAAATTCCGTACACCTTGCTCGGGTTGTAGTAGACCCCGTCCTGCTTGATGACCTCGTAGGCCTCGGGGATGCCTTCAAGCTGCCATTTGCGGTACTGGTCGATGGTGAAGTTGAAGCTCTCCGGAAACCCGAGGCGCTTGGACAGTTCCGTGCAGATCCACAGCATGTCCCGCGACTCGTACATGGCCGGGACCACGGCGTCGCGCCACACGGCGCAGGCGCAGGCCGACGACCCCTGCAGGGCGGAGACGGGGTCGTTGCGCTCCAGGAAGCTCGGCGAGGGCAGGACCAGGTCCGAATACCAGGCAGTGTCGCTCATGACGATGTCGGCGTTGACCACGAAGTCGAGGTGATCGAGCATTTCGATTGTCTTGCGCCGATTGGCGGCCGTCTGCATGAAGTTGGTCTTGAAGGTGAACCAGCCCTTGATGGGATACGGCTCCCCCTTGATGATGGCGTCGCGCATCAGCTTGAACGAGCCCTCGTGGTGGATGAGGCCGGGGGCCATGCCGTGGTCGATGCGGTCCTCGGGGTTGTCGTCGTACCAGGGCACTTCGAAATACGGGGCCCGCACGCCCACTTCCCGGGCGGCCAGGATGCCGCCGGGGACGTCCCAGTTGCCCAGCAGGGCGTTGGCGATGGCCATGGCGCGGCGGATTTGCGTGGAGTCCTCGTAGTCCGAGCTGCGCCTTCCCGGGTAGATCATGGCCGTCGGGGCCGCCGCGGCTATTTCGCGGGCGATCCGGCGGATGTCGTCGGCCGGGATGCCGCACTCCGCGGCGGCCCACTCCGGCGTGTACTGGCGGACATGGGCCGTGTACTCGTCCAGGCCGAAGAGCATTTTCGCGGCGAAGGCGGGGTCGTACAGGCGCTCCTCCACGATCACGTTCGTCAGGGCCAGGAAAAAGGCCATGTCCGTGCCGGGGCGGATGGCGTACCACTCGTCGGCCAGGGCCGCGGTCTTGGTGTAGCGAGGGTCCAGGACGACGATCTTGCAGCCGTTCTTGCGGGCCTCCATCAGGTCGATGGTGTCCGGCGTGATGATGGCCTCGAACGGGTTCGCGCCGGCGATGATGATGTATTTGGTGTACAGGATATCGGCGTACGGCGTTTCCCCGAACGTATCCAGATACGCGCGGTTCTTGCTCAGCAGGCACAGGGTTTCATGGGAGGTGATGTTGAAGGAGCCGAACACCTCCGCGAAACGGTTCAGGAATTGCGATTGCATGTCCGATCCGGGGGAGAACATGATCCCGCAGCGTGTGTACTTCTCGGCGATGCGCGTGAACTGTTCCGCGATGTGGTCCAGGGCCTGGTCCCAGGTCAGGGTCTGCCATGATCCTGCGCCGCGCTCGCCTTTGCGCAGCAGGGGCGTCTTCAGGCGGTCCGGGTCGTAGAGCTGTTCGATGGCCGCATTGCCCCGGGCGCAGATCATGCCCCTGGACTTCAGGAATTTCGGGTTGGGGTCGAGTTTGACGACACGTCCGTTCTGAACCCGGGCGATCATGCCGCAGCGGTTGAAGCACATGTCGCAGACCGTGTAGTGAGAGGAGATCGGCGCCTGGGGCGCCGATCCCTTGGCATGGGCCGTGGACACGAGGTTCTTGATCCCCGGCACTCCCGCGGCAGTGGCTGCCATGGCGGCGGACGCCTGCAGGAAGCCCCGCCGGGAGAGACTTTTTCTCGTGGTGTCCATGCGAGACTCCAATGTCGAAGTGGTGGTGCGTTTCAAGACGAGGACTCCCTAATGTGTGATCCCGGTGAATCTGTTGGCGGATCAGCCGCATTTGGCGGGAGTCGGGGAATCCTTGGCGCCATCATGGACGTAACGGAAAATGTCCTGCCGGTCCGCGTCGGGGATCTTGGCCCATTCATCCTTGCATGGCAGGGTCGAATACTTCTCGAAAACCGCCTTCCATTCCGCCTGGGTCTTGGCGTCCGGCCCCAGGTAGTGGGCAGGCTTGGCGCCCGTCGCGTTTTCCATGTGGCACGGCCGGCAGTTCTGGCGGAACAGGAAACGGCCCTTGCGGGCGTTGCCCGCGTCGCTGGCTACGGAAATCCCCACGTAGGATACCAGGATCAGCGCGGCGGCAAGGCCTACGAATGTCTGCTTCTTCATGATGCACTCCTTTTTGGTTCAAAAATGAAACGTTTATGAGAATGATTTTTAATAACTTGAGCAGTAAGCATGCCATCAGGGCCGAAAATTTGTTTGCGGAATGTGTGCTGAATTTATTGGATATAATTTTTCAGGTTCGCTCCATGATCTTCAGCGCCGGTTGACATGTGATTGTCTATGCGCAACATGTGATAAAATTTTAAGCATCTAACTTGGTGTCCGTGCCTTCCAGGAATCAGGGCCGGGCATGGACGCCCCGGAGTGAAGACGACATGGATATCCTGCACCCGATGAACCGGGACAGCTCCCTCCAATCCCTCCCCAAGGACCCGCCGCTGGAGACGCACTGGCGCGAGATCGTGGATATCATGCAGGAGGGCCTGCTCCTGGTGGACCCGGACGGGATCATCAGGATGGTCAACCGGGCCCTGGAGGAGATCAGCGGGTACTCAAGGGAAGAGCTGATCGGGGCCAACTGTTCGATCTTCAAGTGCGATGCGTGCCGCCGCGTGCGCTCCGAGGCCCTTTCGGCCTGGTGCAAACTGTTCGAGCAGGGGGTGTTCGTCCGGCGCAAGTGCCACATCATGCGCAAGGACGGAATCTACGTGCCCATCCTCAAGACGGCCTCCATCCTGCGCGCACCCGACGGAACCCACCTGGGCGCCGTCGAGACCATGACCGACCTTTCCGAACTGGACCGCAAGGAGCACGAGCTGCAGCAGCTGTCACTCATGCTGGAGGAGAAGACCATGTTCCACGGCATGGTCGGCCATTCCTCCAAGATGCTCGAGGTCTTCCAGCTCATCGAGCGGGCCGCTCAGAGCGACGCGCCGGTCTTCATCTGCGGCGAGTCCGGAACGGGCAAGGAACTGGTAGCCCGGGCCATCCACGACCTGGGCCCGCGCAAGGACGAGCCCTACGTGCAGGTCAACTGCGCCGCCCTGAACGAGTCGCTGCTGGAGAGCGAACTGTTCGGCCACGTCAAGGGCGCCTTCACCGGCGCCATCCGGCACCGCCAGGGCCGTTTCGAGGCCGCGGGCGGAGGCGACATCTTCCTGGACGAGATCGGCGACCTGCCCCTGCCGGTGCAGGTCAAGCTCCTGCGCGTGCTGGAGACCAAGACCTTCGAGCGGGTCGGCGAGAACCGCCAGCTGTCCGTGGACGTGCGCATCATCACGGCCACCAACAAGATTCTCCCCGAGCTGATCTCGCGGGGCCTGTTCCGCGAGGACCTCTTCTTCCGCATCAACGTCATTCCCGTGCACCTGCCGCCCCTGCGCAAGCGCAAGGAGGACATCCCGCTGCTGGCCGACCACTTCATCCACCGGCTACGGGTCAAGAGCGACAAGGACATCAAGGGGTTGAGCCCCCAGACCCTGGCCCTGTTCATGGAGTACCCCTGGCCGGGCAACGTGCGGGAGCTCAAGAGCAGCCTGAAGTACGCCTTCGTCCTGGCCGACGGCGGCCACATCGAACCCAGGCACCTGCCGGGCGCGTTCGGCATGAATGCCTCAGGCGTCCGGGAATCGGCGCCCGTCGGGATCGCGGATCAGAAGGAGCAACTCCTGCAGGCCCTGCGCCAGGCGGCGGGAAACAAGTCGGAAGCGGCCAGGATTCTTGGGATCAACCGCCTTACGGTGCTCAACCGCATGCGTAAGTACGGCATAGACCTGCGCAAGGTCATTCAGGGCTGAGTTTCGGGGGCGGGCGCCGCGAATCTCCCCCCTCCGCATGGAGGGACGGGGCCGGCCGGATGCCCGGCGCAAGTCGCGGTCCGCAGCCCCGAAGGGCCACGGGCTTCACGCCGCCGCGGCTGGGAGGGCGGCAAAACGGAGGGTTACGTGAAAAGCTACCGCAAGGAACTCTGGTTCCAGACGCCCACCCGCCGGGCGTTCATCAACATCACTGGGGACGTCGAGGCCTGCCTGCGCGAAAGCGGGATCAGGGAGGGGCTCGTGCTGGTCAACGCCATGCACATCACCGCATCGGTCTTCATCAACGACGACGAGCCGGGCCTGCACCACGACTACGAGAAATGGCTGGAGAGGCTGGCCCCCCACGAGCCCGTCGGCCAGTACCGGCACAACGTGGGCGAGGACAACGCCGACGCGCACATGAAGCGGCAGGTCATGGGCCGCGAGGTCGTCGTGGCCGTGACCGAGGGGCGGCTCGACTTCGGGACCTGGGAGCGGATCTTCTACGGGGAGTTCGACGGGCGGCGGCGCAAGCGGGTGCTGGTCAAGATCATCGGCGAGTGAGCCCCTTCGGCCCGCTCAGAAGAAGAGCAGGCCCTGGATCAGGCCGATGAAGGCGCCGAGAACGGCCCCGACGACCTCGATGAATCGGAATTCCTTGGCCATGATGGACATGAGCAGGATTTCAAGGCGTTCCATGGACAGGTTCTCGATCTTGTCCTGGATGATGCGGCGGAAATCGAGGCTGTTCTCCAATTCGCCCGTGGCCGTCTCAAGCAGGCCCGGCACGATCCTGTCCAGCTCCTTGTCCAGCAGGCCCTTGACCTTTTCCATCATGGGGCCGTCCAGAAACATGGCGATCATGGGGTTCAGCCCGCCCAGGCGCGTCGACAGGAACTCCGAGAACCCGTCCAGGATCCGATCCTTGAGGCGGGCCGAGAATTCAGGGCGCTGCATGGCCTGGCGGATGTCGTCGTGGGACAGGAGTTCGCCCTCGATGACCGCGGCCAGGTTCATGGCCAGGGCCTTCTGGCGCTTGGGAAAGATGCCCTGCACCGTCAGGCTGCCGACCTGCACGGGCCGGCGGGGGTGGAAGAGCATCTTGATGGCGATGAAGTTGGTGATCCAGCCGATGAAGGCGCAGATCACCGTCGACAGGAAGAGCTTGAGCAGCATGGGCGTCTCCGGTTCGTACAGCGCGATGGAGGGGAGGGCTATTCGGCCTGGTCCGGGGCGAGCTGGTCCACGGTGCGCGGCGCGTCGCTGCGCAGCACGCTCTTGATCTGGGCCGTGAAGGCCGCAAGGCCCTGGATCTGGATGCCGTCAAGCATCTCGGCCTCGGACTCGATGCCCGAGCAGGGCTTGGCGCTGGACCAGATGAGGTGGATGCCCGCGGTCTGCTTCACTCCGCCCGCGACGGCCAGCTCGATGACGGCCAGGGCGTTGGAGCGGCGGACCTGCTTCTTGACCGGTCCGGGCAGGGCCGGAACCTTCAGCAGATCGGACTTGTTCAGGAAAAGATAGGTCAGGGACATGCCGGGGCTCGACATGGCCTGGTTGCGGAAGCCCTTGTCGACGCCCACGCCCTGTTCCTTGGCGGACTCGATCATGCGGAACAGGTCGCCGGCGATGCTCTGGGCGTAATTCTTCTCGGTCATGGCACACCTCGTGTAGGATTGGGCCGGAAGCGATCCGGCGCCCGGCCCCTGTACACGAGGGCTCCTCGCCAGGCAAGCCGCCCCTCAGGCGAAGGTGCGGCCGTCCCAGGCCCATTTGCCCATGTCGGCGTCCATGAACACGATGTAGGTGCGCTGGCTTTCGATGCCGAGCCTGTCCTGCACGATGGCGGTCAGATCCCCGGCCAGGATGCGGACGGCCTCCTCCTTCAGGTTCAGGGCCCGCAGGGTCAGGTGAGCCACGGGCTCCTCGCTGCCGCCGAAGAGCATGGGCACTTCGCCGTTGACGATGACCATCATGTAGGTCTCTGCCTTGCCCAGGCCTTTGCAGACGCAGTCCGAGAGGGCGCGCATCAGGGCGCTCTTGTCCGTGATGCGCACGTTGGTCGTGAGTTCGAGACAGGGCATTGTTCCTCCTTACTGTACGACCCAGACGGTGCAGTCCTTGGCCAGGTGGGTGACCTTGGTGGTCACGCTGCCGAACAGGAACTCCTCGGCCCGGGAGACGCCGCGCCGCCCGATGACCAGGGTCCCGAAATCCCCGCGTTGCTGGTACTGCAGGATGTCGCGGGCGATGGACGTGCCGATGCTGCACTCCGCCGCCCCCGGGTTGACCGGCGACTGGCAGTGCGGAACATAGTCGATGGTCACGGCTTCCGGGGCCAGACCCCCGGCGGTCAGAGTGGTCCTGGCCTGCTTCAGGAAGGTGCGGATGCGCAGTTCCTGCGTCTGGCCGGCCTCGACCCAGGACGCCTCGTCGGGGAACAGGTCGCGGTTGGGCGGGCGCTCGATGTACAGCACCGTGATCATGAAGCCGCTGCTGCCGCCCAGCAGGTCGGCCACGTAGTTCACCGCACGGGCCGAGTTCTCGGATGCGTCCACTGCGATGAGAATTTTCTTGGGGTCCATGAAGCCTCCTTACGCGTTGATCCGCCCGCGGCGGATTTCGTCGATACAGGGCAGAAGCTCCTCCAGCATTTCTCCGACCGACGGGTAGAACACCTCAGAGGCGGTGGAGAAGTGCATGAGAACGTTGTTCAGGGTCTCGGGCACATAGGGGTAGACCTTGCGCAGGTTTGAGAGGCGGTTTTTGAAGAGCATGGAGAAGTCGGCGGGCTCCAGGTGCACGTTCGACAGGCCGTCGAATTCCGGACGGGGAATGTTGAAGGTGGTGCAGAATTTTTTGCCCGCCAGATAGAGCAGCAGGTTGCCCAGGCCGAAGATGTCCAGGCCCGAGGGGCTCTCCTGGAACTCGTAGGTGTAGTCGAAGTCGATCCAGACGTAGTTGCCCGTCCCATGTTCGAGCCACAGGTGGTCGCGGCGGATGTCGCCGTGGTTCTCGCCGTGCCGGTGCAGGAAGCCGATGGCCCGGCAGGCCTCGGCGAACTTCTCCAGGATGTCCGGCAGCAGTTCGAAGAAGTAGGTTTTGTGGTCGGCCTCGATCTTGTCGATAGCCAGGGACAGGAGGTCGCCCTTGACCACGTCGAGGACGCGCACGTTGTTCCCCACCGCGTCGTCGCGCGAATAACCCTGCATGAAGCGCCCGTCGCCGCGCACCAGATCCAGGATGCGCGCCTCCTTGCGCGGGCTGCGAAAGCATTCGATCTGCATGCTGCCGAGGGACACGGGAAACTTTTCGTAGAACACGAGCTTGAGGATCTTGCGCTCCCCGGTGGCCAGCTCCCGGCAGCGCTTGACCCAGTATTTGGGGTCCTCCACCCCGAAGCTGCGCTCCTTCTCGTCCCGCAGCACCAGGAAATGCTTCCCGTCCAGTTCGATCACGTCGCCGTACTGGATGTTCATGAACTCCGTCGTGTCCGTCAGCAGGTTTCCGGCCCGCTTGCGCGGGAATTCGGGGTCGTATCTGGCGATGATGTCGTAGGCGTTGCTCATGGGGCCTCCTGCGTTCCGGCCGTCAGGCGTGGTTTCGCAACTTGAGTTCCACGGGATGGGGCCGCAGGTACGTCTGGTCCTGCAGATAGAAGTCTTCGTATTTCATGACGTAATGATTGAGCAGGGTCACCGGCACGATGAGGGGGATGATGCCCCTGGCATACTGGTTGATCAGGTCCAGGAGTTCCTGCTTCTCGTCGGGCAGGAGGTCGTTCTTGAAGTAGCCCATGATGTGCTGCAGCACGTTGCGGTGCTTGGGCGGAGTGGCCTTCATGCGCATGGCCGACATGAGGTGCTCGTGGTAGCTCCTGAAAAGCTGTTCCTTGGGCATCTCCTTGCCCTTGGCCACCAGCCGCCCCATGGCGCGGTAGATTTCCGGGCTGTGGGCCAGGATCTGCAGCTTGTGGCGCGTGTGGAAGGTCACGAGGTTGCCGAGGGTCTGGCCCCCCTTGAGCATGTCGCGGTAGCGCCGCAGCACGAAGATGCGGTCGATGAAGTTCTCCCGCAGGTGGACGTCGTGGAGTCGGCCTTCCTCCTCAACGGGCAGCAGGGGGAAGCGCTCCATGAACATGCGGGCGAAGACGCCTACGGACTGGCCGATGAGATTGCCCGTGTCCGAGTAGACCTTGACCCGCTCCATGCCGCTCGACGGCGACTTGCTCTTGAAGATGAAGCCGCACAGGCCTTCGCCTTCCAGTTCGTCGAGGCGTTTGGCGGCCCATTCCTTCATGCGCCGCGTGTGGTCGATGCCGGTCTTCTGGGTCAGCAGCCGCGGGGATTCCGGGTCCCCGACAAGACGCATGGCCTCGCGCGGGATGGGCAGGCCGCACTCCACTTCGGGGCAGACCGGGACGTATTCCACATACTCGCCCAGAGTTTTGGTCAGGAACGGGTCGAGCTTGTGCCCTCCGTCATAGCGGACCTTGTCCCCGAGCAGGCAGCGGCTGATCCCCAGGCGGATGGGTCTGTTCATGATGTCTCTCCTTGCCGTTGCGCGCCTCCGGGACGCGTGGGTTGTCCGAAGCAAATGCCTTTCCGTGAAATATTCTCGAATTCTGGCCGGTTGTCCAGAACCGGCCGGTCCGGCGCCGAAAATGTCACCCCATGGCGATGCGCGTGACCTGCTGGAAGTTGTCGACCAGGAAATAGGTGCCGATCCTGAGTTCCATGACCGCGTTGGCCGAGGCCGAGGCAAAGGCCGCGAGGTTCGGGTGCTTGCGGGTGAACAGGGTCACGGCGCGGTGGCGGCGCTCCCCGTCGAGTTCCGTGGCGAAGGCCGTGGCGGTCAGGGCCTGGGCCTGCGCCGGGTCCGCCGGGTCGTTCCTGGCCGTGCTGACCAGAAAGGACACGTTGGGGTTGGCGCTCATGTTGTCGTACTTGGCGGTCTGCCTCGGCGTGACCATGATCAGGGCCCGCAGGTCCTCGTCGACGGCGAAGGCCATCTGGCTGCACAGGGGGATGTCCATGAAGCACGTGGCCAGGACCCCGCTGCGCTGGTCGTTCAGGATGGTTTCGAGACTTTTGCGCACGTCGGGGTCGTTGATGGTCTTTTCCTGGGAGCGGGGTTCGGTCAGGATATTCGGCATTTCGAGTCCTCCTTGGGTGGCGTGACGGGTCCGGACAGGATTGCTCCTCCGACTTTGCGGGCCAGGGCCGTGAGCATGCCCTTGAACAGCGGCGTGTGCACGGGGGCGAGCGCCTTCCAGTAGACGATACCCCATAAACCCCGCGGCAGGAAGCGTGCGCGCAGGGTCAGGGCGGTGCGATTCGGGCCGCGCTCTTCCACGTCGAACTGCAGCAGGGCCTCGCCCGGCACCTTCATCTCGGCCAGCAGTCGCAGGCGGCTGTTCTCCTCCACCACCAGGACCCGCCAGAAATCCAGGGCGTCGCCGACGCGCAGGTCGCTCGGGTGGCGGCGGCCCCGGCGCAGGCCGGTTCCTCCGATGAGCTTGTCGAGGCGACCGCGCATTTTCCATAGCCAGTCACCGTACATCCAGCCCTCGTCGCCGCCCAGGCGGGTCAGGACGTGCCAGACCCGTGCCGGCGTGGCGGACAGGGTCACGGTGTGGGCCGACTCGAAGACCGTCCCGCCGGCATAGGGCGCGTCGCCGCAGTCGATCCATTCGGGCACGCGCATGCTGCCGGCGTCGGACCAGCAGGTCTCGACCTCGTGCCGGACCGTGCGGTCCAGGGCGCGGGCGATGGCTTCCTCGGGCGACAGCAGGCGGGTGGGGATGAGCTCGCGGATGGTGTTTTCGCGGCACACGACCTTGTTGCGCAGGCCCTCGGCCAGGGGCCGGGAGAGGCTCGTGGGCACCGGGGTGACCAGTTGGATCCAGTACGACGAGAGCTTGGGCGTGAGCACGGGCACGGGGATGATGACGCGTTTTCGTAAGCCGGCCACGCGGGCGTAGACGTCGAAGAGTTCGCGGTAGCTCAGGATGTCGGGGCCGCCGATGTCGAAGGTGCGTCCGGCGGTTTCCGGGACGTCCAGGCTGCCGCAGAGGTAGTCGATGACGTTGGTCACGGCGATGGGCTGGGACAGGGATTTGACCCAGGCCGGGGTGACCATGACCGGCAGGCGCTCCACCAGGTAGCGCAGAATCTCGAAGGACGCGCTGCCCGAACCCATGATCATGGCCGCGCGCAGCCAGGTCAGGGGTACGGGTCCGCCGGCAAGGATCTCGCCGACCTCCATGCGGGACTTGAGGTGTGCGCTCAAGGAGCCGTCCTGGTCGCCCAGCCCGCCCAGGTAGACCAGGCGCGCAAGCCCGGCCTCAGCCGCGGCGTCCCGCATGGTCATGGCGGCCCGCTTGTCGCGGTCCTCGAAGTCTTTGACCCCCGGAAACATGGAATGCACCAGGTAGTAGGCCGCGAAGCAGCCGCGCAAGGCCTCGGTCAGGGCCGGGCCGTCCAGGGCGTCGGCGCGGGCCAGTTCGACGTTCGGGTTCGAGGCGAAGGCCCGGCAGCGCAGCTTGTCGGGGTTGCGCCCCACGGCCCGGACACGCCATCCGCGCTCCAGCAGCGCCGGGACGAGACGGCCTCCGATGTAGCCCGTGGCCCCGAGGACGGCGACAGTGCGGTTGTGATCCATGCGGGTTCTCCTGGTTGCGTATGCGCGGGAAGTCGTGTCCGACTTCGGGCGCGTGCCTTTACTCGGGCGCCCAAGACTCGTATGTCCTTTGACTCTAATGTCACCATTTTTGAGCGATGAGGCAATGATGAATATTGAAATCTTTCGAAATTGCGATGAATCCGGCGGCGCGGTCCTCGTCATGTTCAGGCCCGAAGGCGCGTCCTGGGTCGGGGAGGATCGGGCGTTGCTCACGGCCCTCGGCGTGGACCCCGACATGGCCTTTTCCGGCAAGGCCGGGCGCACGCGGCTGTGTTCCGGCGCGGCCGGGTCCTGCCTGCTGGTCGGACTGGGCAAGGCTGACGAGGTCGATGCCGACGCCTTTCGCTCCGCCGTGGGCACGGCCGTGCGCGTCGCGGCAGGCCAGGAACTCGCCCGCCTGGCCGTTGACTCCGGACATCTGGACAGACTGGGGCTGGACGGGGACATGGCCGCGGAGTGCGTCACGGACGTCTTGCTGGCCGGGTACAGGTTCACGGCCTTCAAGTCGGACCCCGGCGAGGACGACGCTCCCGCGAGTTTCGCCATCCTGGGCGGCGACGAGGACATGCGGGCCCGGCTGGACCGCGCCATGGCGGTGGCCGAAGGCGTGCGCCTGGCCCGCGATCTGGTCAACACCCCGTCCAACGTGGCCACGCCCGAGCATCTGGCCGGCGTGGCCCACGACCTGGCCGTGCAGTACGGCTTCGGCGTGCAGGTCTTCGGACCCGAGGATATAGTGGCCATGGGCATGGGCTCCTTCGCTTCGGTCTTTCGGGGCAGCGACACGCCGGCCCGCTTCATCGTGCTGGATTCCAACCCGGACGGAGGCCGGCCCCTGGTCTTCGTCGGCAAGGGCGTGACCTTCGACACGGGCGGCATATCCCTCAAGCCCGCGGCCAAGATGCACGAGATGAAGGGCGACATGGCCGGCGCGGCCGCCATCCTGGGTCTCTTCAAGGTCATCGGCCTGGCCGGCGGCGCGCCGCGGCGCGTGGTGGGGCTGCTGCCGTGCACCGAGAACGTGCCCGGCAGCCGCGCCACCAAGCCGGGCGACGTGGTCACGGCCATGAACGGCAAGACCGTCGAGATCCTCAACACCGACGCCGAGGGGCGCCTCATCCTGGCCGACGCCCTGGCCTACAGCGCGCGCTTCGAACCCGAGATCCTGGTGGACCTGGCCACCCTGACCGGCGCCTGCCTCGTGGCCCTGGGCACCAAGGTCGCCGCCGTCTTCGCCACCACGGCGGAGCTTGACCAGCGCATCCGCGAGGGCGGCAGTCGCGTGGGCGAGCGCTACTGGCCCATGCCCCTGTGGGCCGAATACGGCGTGCCGCTGAAAAGCGACGTGGCGGACCTGAAGAACATCGCCACCCGCGAGGGCGGGGCGATCTACGCGGCCATGTTCCTCAAGAACTTCGTGCCCGAGGGCGTGGACTGGGCCCACCTGGACATCGCCGGTCCGGCCTGGACCGACGAGAACGCCTCGGTCTTCAGGCCCGGGGGCACGGGGTTCGGAGTGAGGACGTTGTGGGAGCTGGTCGGGGCCTATGCCGAGGGAGATGACGGCGAACTGGCTTTGTAGATAGTGGAGAAGGCATTGAGGGCTTCGGCGGGGAGCGCGTGTCCGGGTCGGGGCGACGTTGGCGCGTCGAAACTTCCTCTCCGGCCTCGTAATGGTTCCCCGTCGCGTGCAGGGCGCGGGTGACGCGCTCGGGGCGGATGACGACGGGGAACCAAACGATGCCTGGATCGGTCGGACAGTCGACGCGCCAACGCCGCCCCGACCCGGACACGCTTGGCGACGGTGCGGGGGAATCAGCGCTTTTTCCAGAGAAGTGAACATAGCGCAGGGGTTACGGGGCATGAGGCTTTTCATAGGCATTCCCATTCCCGAGGAGTACGCGAGGGGCATCCGCGAGGTGCAGGGCGCGTGGAGAGGGCGGCTCAAGTCCAAGGTGTCCTGGGTGAGGCCCGAGTTGGCGCATCTGACGCTCAAGTTCCTGGGGGAGACGGACGAGGCCAAGGTCGGGGGCATCGTCAAGGCCATGCGGGCGGCGACTCGGGGGCGGTTCGAACTGCAGGGCGGGTCGGGCGGTTTTTTTCCGCCCCGGGGCGCGCCGCGCGTAGTCTGGTTGGGATTCGCCGAAGGTATGCGGGAGTGCGCTGAATATTTCGCAGCCCTGGACGTTGAACTGTCCCGTGTGGGCTTTGCCGCCGAAACCCGGCCCTTCGCCGCCCACGTCACCGTGGCCCGGGTCAGGGAGGCTGTCAGGGGGGACGATTGGCCGGGCCTCGCCAAGGCGCTGACGCGGGACTGGCCCGCGTTTGGTGTGGACAGCGTCGTGCTCTGGCAGAGCGTCCTGCTCCCGTCGGGTCCGGAGTATCGCAGGGTGGCGGAAGTGTCGCTCGATGCCTGAAACAGAGGGGCCGGGTCGAAGGAATTCTTCAACCCGGCCCTGGTTCGTTTCAGGTCGCAAAAATCAGTTTTCCGGGCCGCACATCTCCCGGATGGCCCCGGCGTAGGCCAGGCGGAGTTCTTCCAGGTACTGCGGGTCGGTGCGGCCCTTCCAGGTTTCGACCTCCAGGAAACGCTTGGGGATGCGAACGTTCATGGGATCGTAGCCGCCGGAGGCGCGGGCCTGCCAGCGCAGTTTCTGGATGCGGGCGGCGGCCTCGTCCAGCCCGTCGGCCAGGGCCTGGCCGCCGAGGACCGTCAGGCATTGGCGCAGGGTCTCGGGGTCGTAGACCTTGCGGGCGAAGAGGCAGGCCACCATGGAGGTCAGGATGACGCGCTCGCGTTCGTCCTCCAGCAGGAAGGTCAGGGCCTTGTCCACGTCCTTGGGGGCCTTGGACTGGTCGTAGGTGTAGGCGCCGGTGTCCAGATGGGAGTGGCGCAGGCCCAGGCCCTGGGCCACGTAGAAGACCTCGCCCGTGGCGTATCCGGCCATCTCCTGGCCCAGGACGCAGGCGAAGTCCTCGCCGCCGTAGCGCGCGGCCGCGGCCATGGTCCCCCCGGCCAGGGTGCGCCAGAAGTCGTTCACGGCGCCGCCGAGCATGTGTACGGCCCGCATGTAGCCCTGGGCGTCGCCGAAGCGCAGGTCGACCCCGGTCTGCTCCCGCGTGACCACGCCCTTCTCCAGAGCCTCCGTGGCCCAGGCCAAGGCCACGCCGCCGCTCATTACGTCGAGGCCCGCCTTCTCCACCTCGTCCATGACCGTCAGCACATCCGGGGCGTTGGTCAGGCCGAGCATGGAGCCCGTGGCGAAGATGGGTTCGTAGTCGTAGCCCACCTGGCGGTAGAGGTACTGGTTGTCCTTGTGGAACTTTTCGCGCACGAAGCCGATGTGGATGCAGCCTACGGGGCAGCCCGAGCAGGCGGCGTTGCGGAGCAGGGTGTCGTCGGCGAAGCGTTCGCCCGTGATGCCGTCGATGCCCGGATCCGAGGTGGCCTGGAGGTTGCGCCAGGGCAGTGCCTTGAGTTCGTTCAGGGCTTCGAGGTTCGAGGCCGTGCCGAGGTTGTGGTACTTGCGCATCATGTCCGTGTCGGTCAGCTTGCGGAAGATGTCGGCGAACAGGGCCGAGTATTCCTTGCCCTGGGGCAGGTCGCAGGAGCCGTTGCCCTCCACGGCGATGGCCTTGAGGTTCTTGGCGCCCATGACGCCGCCCCCGCCCAGGCGTCCGAAGTGGCGGTAGGTGTCGACGTTGATGCAGGCCATGGCCGACTTGTTCTCGCCGGCCGGCCCGATGCGCATGATGGTGCGGTGGCCCGAGCCTTTGAGGATGCGGCGCAGGAGCTTGCCCGTGGTCAGGGCGTCCTTGCCCCACAGGTAGCCGGCCTCCATGAACTCGATGACGTTGGCGCCGAGGTGCAGGACGGTCGGCCGCTCGGCCTTGCCGATGATGACCAGGGCGTCGATGCCCGCGAAGCGCAGGGCCAGGGCCGAGCGGGCCCCGGCGTGGGACTCGGCGTACTGGCCGTGCAGGGGCGAGGTGAAGGCGCAGACGGTTTTGCTCATCAGCGGGAAGAAGCCCGTCAGGGGCCCGATGGCGAAGACGAGGGGCTGGGACGGGTCGTCCCAGGCCAGGCCGGGCCGGGAGTATTCCATGTGCAGTTTCGCCGCCAGACCCGACCCACCGAGGACCGTTTCCACACCGGGCACGTTCTTGATGGCCGAACGCCCCGTGGACAGGTTCACTTCGAGGATTCTGAAATTTTCGGTGATCATCCTTCGGCCTCCCGCATTTCCAGGCAATCGTGGGGGCAGAACTCCACGCAGCTGCCGCAGTGGATGCAGACGTAGGGGTTGCCCTGGCGGTCCTGGGCGATGGCGTCCACGGGGCAGGCGGCGGCGCACTTGCCGCACTGGATGCAGAGCTTCTTGTTCTGCGTGACGCCGCCCCCCTTCCGCTGTTTGAGGCTGCCCGTGGGGCAGGCCGCGGCGCAGGGCGCCGGGTCGCAGACGAGGCAGAGCTTGGCCGTGAAGCCCGTGGACAGCCCGCCCGAGGAGAGGATGCGGATGCCCGCGTTCTCCCAGGACAGGCACTTGTGCACCAGCCGGGCGCAGGCCAGGGAGCAGGAGTGGCAGCCGATGCAGCGCTCCATGCGCGAGGCGACGAGGTGTTTCATGATACGGTTCCGGGGAAGATGTTCAAAAAAGGCATTCTACCGGTCTTCGAACCGGTTGTGAAGTGCGCTGAGGGCGGTTTACAAGGCGGGGCAAACGTGAAAGCTAGGGCCCAAGGAGATTTATATGGCGGAACGCGTTTTTTCCATCGTGACCAGGCCGGACACGGGCGTGGAACTTTACGAGATCATCACGGCGCATGTCCGGGACCTGCACGGCCGGGGCATGGCCAAAGTGGTGGGATACGAGGTCATGAGCAACGGGCGGGTCATCCTGCTCAAGGTGCGGGGGCCGGAGGAAGAGGTCATGCCTTCGGACGAGACCTTGGAGAGGGTTCTCGACGATGCCTTCGTGGAGCGGCTCGAAGCCCTGGCCCAGGAACTGGTCGACGGCTTCCACGTCCCGTCCTTCGCCCACTGCGCATCTGAAACCGGAGAGTAGCACGCTGCCTTCAAACTGGGGTGCAGGGGATCATCCCCTGCCCGCCGGAGGCACTCTTCCCCCGTCCGATCATCCTGCACCGAACCTCCGGACAGCCCCCGACACGCCCCGCCCGATGGGGTGCAGGGGATCATCCCCTGCCCGCCGGAGGCACTCTTCTAGATCTTCCCCATCTTCTTGAGCTGAATCTCCAGACAGGACAAAGCCGCAGGCGTGATGCCCGAGATGCGCCCGGCCTGGCCCAGGGTGCGGGGTTGGATGCGGGTCAGTTTTTCCACCACTTCGCGCGACAGACCAGGAATGCCGGTGTAGACCATGTCTTCGGGCAGGGCGGTGCGCTCCATTTTTTCGAAGCGGTCGACCAGGTCCTGCTGTCGCTGCAGGTATCCTTCGTACTTGGCCTGGATCTCGGCCTCTTCCAGCGCCTCCGCGTCGAAGTTCGCCAGCTCCGGCCACAGGGGCGCAAGGCTGCCGATGGACAGTTCAGGCTGGCGCAGCAGTTCCTTCAGGCTGACGGCCTTCTGGGGGATGGTTCCGCCCATGGCCTCGACCGCGTCTTTGGTGGCGGCGTCGGGGCGCACGCGGATGGATTCGAGGCCCGCCATGATTTCCTGCAGGGCCGCCTGCTTGGTCGCGAAGCGCTTCCAGCGGCTGTCGTCCACCAGGCCGATTTCCCGGCCCAGGGGCGTCAGGCGCCCGTCGGCGTTGTCCTCGCGCAGGAGCAGGCGATGTTCGGCGCGGGAGGTGAACATGCGGTAGGGTTCCTGCGTGCCCTTGGTGACCAGGTCGTCCACGAGGACGGCGATGTAGGCTTGGCTGCGGGTCAGGATGAACTCCGGCTCGCCGCGCAGGGCCCGGACCGCGTTGATGGCGGCCCACAGGCCCTGGCCCGCGGCCTCTTCGTAGCCCGAGGTGCCGTTGATCTGGCCGGCCAGGTAGAGGCCGCGCACGGCCTTGGTTTCCAGGGTGGGGCGCAGTTGGGTCGGGGGTGCGAAATCGTACTCGATGGCGTAGCCGGGGCGGATGATCTGGGCCTTCTCCAGGCCGGGGATGGACGCCACCAGGGCCTTCTGCACGTCCAGGGGCAGGCTCGTGGGGATGCCGTTGGGGTAGACTTCGAAGCTCGTCAGGCCTTCGGGCTCGACGAAGATCTGGTGCCGGTCCTTGTCGGGGAAGCGGGCGATCTTGTCCTCGATGGACGGGCAGTAGCGCGCCCCCGTGCCCTTGATGACGCCGGTGAACATGGGCGAGCGGTCGAAGCCGGAACGTATGATCTCGTGGGTGCGCTCGGTGGTCCAGGTCACGAAGCACGGCAGCTGGGGCAGGGCGATGCCCGGCGAGTCGAAGCTGAAGGGGCGGGGCGGGTTGTCGCCGGGCTGCTCCTCCATGACCGAGTAGTCGACGGAGGATTTGAGCAGGCGCGGCACGGTGCCGGTCTTGAGCCTGCCGAGTTCCAGGCCGAGCTCCTTCAGGCGCGGCGAGAGGCCCTGGCTGGCGGGGTCACCGTAGCGGCCGCCGCTGAAATTCTTGAGGCCGACGTGAATGAGCCCCTGCAGGAAGGTGCCCGTGGTCAGGAGGGCGGCCCGGCAGGGGATGGTCTCGCCCAGGGTGGTGACCACGCCCGTTATGCGGCCGTTCTGGGCGGTCAGGGAGGCCGCCGTTTCCTGGCGCACGAAAAGGTTCGGGCAGGTGAAGATGTCGCGCTGCACGACCTTCAGGTATTCGGCGCGGTCGATCTGGGCGCGGCTGGAGCGCACGGCCGGTCCCTTGCGGGTGTTCAGGATGCGGAACTGGATGCCGGCCTGGTCGGCCCACTTGCCCATCATGCCACCCAGGGCGTCGATCTCCTTGACCATGTGGCCCTTGGCCAGGCCGCCGATGGCCGGATTGCAGGACAGGTGGCCGATGCGGTCGGCGTTGATGGTCAGAAGCAGCGTCTGCATGCCCATGTGCGCCGCGGCCATGGCCGCCTCGCAACCGGCATGGCCGGCGCCGACGACGATAATGTCGAAGGTTTCGGGCACGGTGGGGATGCTCATCTCATTCCTCGCTGTCCAGGAGCAGGCGGGCGAAGACCCGCGCGTCAGCGATGGTGTTGGCGATGGAGGAGTGTTCGTTGGGCTGGTGGGCGGTGTTCAGCAGCGTGGACCAGCAGACCGCGGGCAGGCCGCGCTTGCGGAAGGCCGCGGCCACGGTGCCGCCGCCGATGCCGATGACGCGCGGCTCGATGCCGCGTTCGTCGCGCAGAGCTTTGGCCAGGCGGGTGACGGCCTCGCAGTCGGCCGGGGTGCCGGGAGCGGCCTGTTCTCGCACCACGCGTTCGAAGGCGATGCGTACGCCGTGTTCGGCCTCGACCGCGTCGCTGATGCGCCGGATTTCCTGTTCGACGTCGTCCAGAGGGTAGTCGGGCAGCACGCGGCAATCGAGGTAGAAGACGTCCTGGCCGGGGATGGTGTTGACGTTGGGGACGTTGGCGTCCTTCTTCGTCGGCGCGAAGGTCGAGGTCGGCGGGTCGAAAAGGGCGTCCGTACGTCCGAAGACGTCGGTCAGACGCCCCAGGGCCAGGATCAGGGCCGAGGCCCCGACCAGTGAGTTGACGCCTTCGGCCGGGGTGGAGGCGTGGCACTGTCGGCCCAGGACCGTGAACTTGAGCCACAGGACGCTCTTCTCGGCCACCTCGATGGCCGAGCCGTCCTTTGTCCCGAAATCCGGGATGACGACGAGATCGTCCGCGGAGAAGACATCCGGCCGCTCGCGCAGGATGTGCTCGATGCCCAGGGCGTTGCCCGTCTCCTCGTCGGCGGCCAGCAGGATGCCCAGGGAAAGGTCCGTTGCGGCCCCGGTCTGTTCCAGGGCGCGCAGCAAGAGCAGGGCGCTGACCAGGCCCTGATGGTTGTCCTCGACGCCGCGCCCGTAGATGAGATCGCCTTCCCGGCGCAGGACGAAGGGGTCCGACTGCCACAGGGACAGGTCGCCGGTGGGGACCACGTCGGTGTGGGCGATGAGCCACAGGGTGCGCGGGCTTCTGCCGGGGCGCCGGACCGCGAGGCTCGGCCTGACGCCGCTCTCGACCCTGGCGTCCGGGGCGTCGATGCGCTCCACCGTGACGCCTTCGAAAGCGGACAGGTATCCGGAAAGCCATTCGGCCTTGGCCGCCTCCCCTTGGCCGCCGTTTGTGGGGCCAAGGGCGGGGATGGCCACCAGCGCGGTCTGGAGCCGGACGAGCTCGTCGGCGCTGCGGTCGATGATGTCGAGAGTGGCCTTGAGCATGGCTGTGCTCCTTGCTGGTCTCCGGGAGCATTGCCCGGAATTTTGAGGAAAAAAAAGGCAGGATGATCCTGCCTTGTGCGTGAACTCTGGTGCTGGACCTAGCGGCCTTTGGCAGCGCGCTTGGAAGCCTTGAGGGGGTTGACCTTGGCCTTGCCCTTGGCGGGCGCGGACTTGGTGTGTGTCGCGAAGTTGCAGCTGCCCAGCTTCCACTTGACGGCGGGCTGGGGGTAGCTGCCGCAGTACTTGCCGCCCTCGAATTCCTTGATCCGCTCGCAGCCTTCGCACTGTTCCACAATCTGTTGCATGACAACGCCGTTGACCTGAACGCCTTCGTCGGTCTTGACGGCATTACTGAAATCTACTGCCATGAGGCTCCTCCATAATTTTGACCTGAAATGCTGCCGCGCCTTTGCCCGGTGGAAACGGCGGCTGTTCGCGAATCACCGGAAACTCGTTTTCTTTTTCGAATGGGTGACAAAAGTCAAGACTTTTTTTCCTCATGCAACTGGCGCAATTGCTGATTCGTATCGCACTCTTCACCGTTGCGGGGTCCGTCATGAACGATCTGCAGACCGGCTGTCTCCTGCTGCACGGCTATGCCGGGCGGCCCTTTGAAATGAGCTATCTGGCGTCCGATCTGCGCGCAGCGGGGTACGAGGTCGAAGTCCCGTCCCTGCCCGGGCACGACGGCGACCCCGAGGCCTTCGAGCGCAGCCGTTTCGAGGATTGGCTGGCCGGGGCCGAGAGGGCGCTTTCGGCCCTGCGGGCGCGGTGCCTACGGGTATTCGTGGCCGGGTTCTCCATGGGCGGGACCCTCGCCCTGGCCCTGGCGCAGCGGCATGATCTGGCGGGCGTCTCGACCATCGCCGCACCTGTCTTCCTGTGTCGGCTCTTTCCCTATTTCTCGCCGGACCCGCTGCTGTTTTGCAGCGGGCTGCTGCGCTTCTGCCGCCCTCGGCTGTCGGCCTCCGCACCCAGGCCGGAGTCCAGGCGCATCGCGCCTTGGCAGGGGTACGAAGGCACGCACTTCGTCCGGCCCCTGCACTCGTTCAAAGTCGCGGCCGGCAAGGTGCGGCGGGGGCTGGGGCGCGTCACGGCGCCGATCCTGGTCCTGCACGGCGCCCGGGACCGGGCCGTTCACCCGGACAACGCCTGGGACATCCTTTCGCGGGTGTCAAGCGTGCGACGTGAACTTCATCTTCTGCACATGCGCGAAACTCTTACCAGCGGGCACCTGCTGGTCACGCACGAAGAAACCAGGGCCTCGGTGAGCGCCCTGGTTCTCGGCTTCGTGGGGTCCTTCGGGTGAGCCCGATATTACGAAGGCTTGATCGTGTCTTCCAGGGTGAGGAAGGGAATGTCTTCTTTCGTGTTGCCCCTGGAGGAGTCGTCGCCGAAATCGAGCAGAATCTCCGTTTCTTCGGCCATGGGGGATTTCTTGGCCGGAGCCGGGTTCTGCCGCGGCTCTTCCGTCAGGGGCGCGAGCATTTCCTCGAGCTCGGGAATGAAGAGGTCCTCGCGCTTGGGCTTTGAGATGGGCGGCGTGGGCTCTGCCGGCGCATCGAAGGACGCGCTGAAGTCCAGCTCGGGCATGTCCTCCACGGGCATGGAGTCGAGGAAGAGGTCGTCGTCCGCCTTGGTCGTGGGTTTTGCTGCGGCCGGGGCCGACGGCTTGGCCTCAGGTCCCTCGGTGGAAAAGTCCAGTTCAGGAAAGAGCGAAACGTCGATGTCGGCATCCTTGGAGGACGGAGGAATCTGGGCCGGGGCAATCAGGTGGGAGAGTTCGTCCTCGCCGCCGGAGACGTCCATGACCGTTTCAGGTTTGACCGCGGAAGCCGCAGGGGCTGCCTGGGCGGAGATCGGGGCAACCCAGTTGACGCCGCTGGCGGTGATCCAGCTCAGGTAGAGGGCCTTGCGGGTTTCTTCCCAGTCCGCTCCGCACTTGGGGCAGGCCGCGACATGGTCAAAGGAGTGAAATCTGCATTTTTTACAGTACATGGCGTGTCCTGAATTGGAATTGGTTCATGTTTGCACTTGGATGTCTATACCGAAAAGCTTCTCTTATGCAAGCCGATTGACCCTTCCTGAAAAAAGAAAAACCGGGACGGAGGGGCCGAGGGTCGATGCTGTCCGAAGCGGGCGGGCAGAATGCAGGAGTGCATGCATCACGCGCGCCTGCTGGGAAAAAGAGAGGGGCGGAAGATTTCTTCCGCCCCTGATCAACCGGAATGTCGTTAAACCAGATGCGATGTGATGCTTGTGAACCGTTTCGCGCCGGATTGGGGCCGGCGCCACGAGTACTCCTGTACGGATTTACCGGAATAAACGCCTCAACAGTCTGTTTCCTGGTTCACTTCGGGGTTTCCTTCCAACGCGCCATGACCACATTACTGGTTCACGGTTTCCAACCAACGCGCCTCGATTTTCGATTCGGAAAGATGTTCCCTGATTGTGTTGACTGCCTACACACCTGTGTTTCGAGGATTTTTTCCAGGTTTCCTTGCAACACGCCTCTGCTTTAGAGATGTTGTCGTCAGTTTCCTTGAAGACATCGCCATGGATTCAAGAACCTGTTCAGTACGCATGCGTTGGTTCTTGATTTCGATTAGTAGTCCCGCTGCTGAAGAAGTCAAGGATTATTTCTTGCGCAGCCTGTCCGCCATGATCCTGGTAAAGGCCGCGAAGATGCCGCAGATGATGCCCATGAAGAAGGCCTTGACCGGTTCGTATCCGAACCAGCTGGCGATCATCCCGATGGAGCCGCCGACGATGACGCCTCGCAGCACCGCGTGGCTCGGTGAGTTTTCCTGAGATCTGTCGCTCATGTCTGTCCTGTTGTCGGGACGGAATCCCGTTTTTTTGCATCCATCAGTGCGTGAAGCTGGTGCAGGATGCGTTGTTTGTAGAACTGGACCACTTCCTCGCGGTTCATGATCATGTCAAGCTGCCGGGTGTGGATGAGGATGTGGCCGAGGATTTCGAGGTGGTCCTCGACGAACGCCTGGTCGCAGTCGTCCAGACGGGCGAAGAGAGCGTCCTCCCGCACGCGGGTCTGAAAGCCGAACTCGTCAAGAACCTCTCCCACGAACCGGGCCCGCCGAACCCTCCGCTGCTGGTCCGCCGCGCCTCCCTTGAACTGGAAACGGATGTAGTTCTCGCGCGGTCTTGGTCCGGCCAGGGCTTCGACGGACGTGAAGTGGTAGCCGAACCTCGACTGCAGGTTGCAGAAATGTTTCGAGATCATGAAATAGTTCTTGTCCGCGAAGTGCGACGCCCTGGCCGGTTCGAGGTTGGCGTTGGTGGCGGACTGGAACAGGACGGACATGAAGCCCTTGCCGTCGAGGCCGGGAGGCCCCTCCCAGGGGAAGGCCACGATGCCGCGCCACAGGGCCAGCATGGGCACGGAGGCGATGTTGTCCAAGGGCACCATCTTGCCCGGGGTTTCCTTCACGAAGCCGTCCTCCAGGTTGATGATCCACCACTGCATGGGGATCACGGTCTTGAGCTGCTTGCTCGACCTGGGGGAGAAGTCGTGGTCGCGGCCGAAGCTGAACATCTCCTGCACGGACTTTTCGTGGCAGAATCTGGTGATGTCGTGCAAGGTTCTGCAGTTGACCGCCGTGAAGTCCAGGGCGTCCGGGTCCAGGAGGTTCAGGGGGGTGATGTGCCGGATGACGCGCTCGAGGGTCTGGAAAACGGGGCTGCCGGCCATCATGTTGGGCCGCTCGGGCTTGCGCACGAGCAGGTCGTCCTGGCGGCCGGGGTAGATTGCGGCGTTGTCGGCGTCGAGGGTGATCTCCTGGCCGGGGGTCAGAAGGGACGTGGCCGACGGCACGCCGAACAGCGCCGGCACGCGGAATTCCCTGGCCACGTTGGCCAGATGCCCGGCCACGCTGCCCTGCTCGGTGATGATGCCCTGGCACCTGTTCAGGACCGCGGCCCATTTCGGTGCGGCTTCGACGCAGACAAGGATGGCGTTGTCCGGCAGCACGAGGATGTCCACGTCCTTGCGCACGATGTGCACCACGCCGAAGGCTGCGCCGGGGCTGGCCGTGCGTCCGCCGTGGACCAGCGGGGAAACGTCGGACAGCAGGACCGGCGAGGCTTCGGGCGCCCGGACTTCCAGGGGCCGCGTCTGCAGCAGCACGAGACCGCCTTCCGGGGTGCAGGCCCACTCGATGTCCTGCGGCTGCCCGTAATGTTCTTCGATACGCATGGACATGGCCGCCAGATCGATGACCTGAGCGTCGGCCAGGGACGGCATTTCGCAGTGCTCCGGGTCCAGCGAGACCCGGCACACCCCTTCGGTGGGCGAACAGATCAGGGCCGACTCCTTGCGGGGCACTGTCCTCTCGACGATTCGGGGCTCGGGTCCCTTCTCGAGCACAAACTCGTCGGTGGTGGCCGTTCCGTCGACCACGCCCTTGGCCACGCCCCAGGCGGAGGTGATGCGCATCCGTTCGTCCGCGGCGTTCAGGGGGTTCGTCGTGTAGGTCACGCCGCCGGACCGCGAGGTGACCATGCTCAGGCACCCCACGCACATCAGCACGTCGTCGTCCCGGATGCCGAGCATGTAGCGGTAGGTCATGGCATGGGCGGAATATTTGCTGGCCACGATTTCCTTGTAGCCGTCGATGAGGCTCTCTCGGTCGAGGTTCAGCATGGACTTGTGCTGCCCGGCGAAGGAGGCGCCGGCGCTGTCCTCGCCCAGGGCGCTGGAGCGCAGGGCCACGTGCACCTGCCGCCCCTCCTGCTCGCACAGCCGGTCGTAGGCCGCGAGAATGGCTTCCTGCAGCTCCGCGGGAACCTCGGCCGCGAGGATCATGCCGCGGATCTTCGCGCACAGTTCCAGCAGCGCGATCGGTTGGTTTGTCGCCTCGTCGTCATCGACGTCCGCATCCGGCAGGGGGCAGGCGCTGAAATGCGCGGCCATGGGGTGGCCGAGGACGAGGCAGTTGATCTCCTCCCAGAGCCCAGTGTGCTGCATGAACGACTCGTAGGCGTGGGCGGTGACGGCGAAACCGCGGGGGACGGAGATGTGCAGGGTGTTCCTGAGCTCCCCCAGGTTGGCCATCTTTCCCCCGACATCGCCGACGTCGCCGGCCGTGATGTCATCGAGGTCCAGGATCAATTCGCGACGGCGGACGGCCTGACCGGTCGCCAGGCTTTCCTGGATCCGCTCCTGGATGTCGCGCAGGGTGTCGCGCAGGGCCAGGTACTTGCCGGGGGCGAGATAGAGCAGGTTTTCGACGATGTTGAAGACCTTGGTCGTCGCGCCTGTCACCCGCGAGCGCACGAAATGCATGCCGAAGTGACGGCGGCCCATGGCCGCCTCCTCGAGCTCGGTCATGAAGTCCAGAGCCCCGTTGTTGGCCGAGAGCAGGCGCCGGAAGGCCTGGTACCTGGCCCGGAACATGTCCTCCTGTCCGTTGTCCTGGCTCGTTTCGGGAGGCGGAGGCGGGGAAAAGATGCTTCTGATGCGCTGGATGAGGTTCATGTGACGCTCCGCGATGCAGGACCGCATTCATGGCCGGAGGAACCGGGCCCGATCGTCCTGGAGTTTCTGTGACACGATACGGCACCGGCCCGCAACTGTCCGGGCAGACGGTAAATCAGTGGTACACTCCCGACATGAAATTGTCGGCCATGACCTTCACCGCGTTTTCGCTGGTCATGAGCATGTCCATCTGCCGGGTGACGATGAGCAGCCTTCCGAGTTGGTCCAGGCGTTCCGCCGTTTCCGTGAGCGAGTATTTCTGGAACTTGGCCTGGGTCATGTCGCCGCGGACCTCCGTGGCAAACCCGAGCCTGTCCAGAATGAGCGCGATGCATCTCACCCTGCGTTCTCTCCTGATCTCGTCGGCCGCCCCGCCCTTGAACTGGAACGTGATGTAGTTCTTGGACACGGTCTCGCCGCAATAGGCGTCCACGACGCTGTAATGGTAGCCGACGCGGGAACTGAAGTTCAGGTACTTGTCGGATATGATGCCGTAGCTTCGCTCGCCGAAGCGCTGGGCCTGGACAGTCGGGGGTTCGAGCATGTGCTGGCTCATGACCGAAAGGAATCCTCCGACGTCGACGGGCCGCGGCCCGCGGACGTGCACGTCCGGACGGAGCATGCCGGACAGCAGTGCGGCCAGGGGTTCGGAAGTGATCTGGTCGGGGTAGACATACGGGCCGTCGACATCCTTCAGCCCTCCGCCGAGGTCGATGAGATGCAGGTCGATGGGCAGCTTGGCCTTGAGCTGGCAGGACACGGACCCTGCGTCCGAAGCCCGGTCGCTGATGCGGAACATCTCGGTGTAGCAGAGTTCATGCACGAAACGCATGACGTCGTGCAGGGTGGTGCAGGAGTCGGGCTTGAAGACCGGGGACTTGGGGTCCAGCAGGTGCAGGGGGATGATCTGATCCGCGACCTGGCGCAGGACGGCGTGCACGGGCGTGTCGGCGACACGGACGCTGCGCGAGGACTTGAAGGCCATGAGCTCGGGCACCTCCCCGGCGTAGACGCGGCCGGTGATGGCGTCCACCGTGATTCGTCCGCCTGCGGCGATCAGGCTGACGGCGCCCTTGGCATTGAGCAGCGTCGGCACGTTGAATTCGCGGGCCAGGGACGCCATGTGCCCCGTGATGCTGCCCGCCTCGGTCACGATGGCCTGGGCCCTGTTCATGACCAGAACGTAGTTGGGCAGGGAGTGGGGCGCGACGAGAATGCCGCCTTCGGGGAAGTCCGCCAGATCGGTAAGCCCCTCTGCCAGGACGGCAGGGCCGGTGCCGATGCCGGAGCAGGCGATCTCCGCGCCCTCGAGGATGAGCTGCGCGCCCTCGATGGCCTGGGTGGCGAGGCCCCCGTGGTGGGCGTGCGCCAGCCGCATGGGCCTGCTCTGCAGGATCAGGATCCGGCCGTCGGCGTCCAGGGCCCACTCGATGTCCTGGGGATGGTGGTAGTGGGCTTCGAGGCGGGCGGCGATGTCCGCAAGCTCGAAGACGTGGCGCGGTTCGAGGCAGGGCGCGCGGCGCAGATGGTCGGGCACGCTTTCCTCGTGCTTGCCCGAGGCGTCGGACACGAGTCGCACGGGCTTGTCGGCGATGTTGCGAAGCGTGATGCTCGGGGGATCGCCGGGTTTGATCTGCCAGGTGTCCGGCTCGATGATGCCGTCCACGGCGTAGGCACCGAGGCCCCAGACGGCATTGAGGACCATCTCGTCGGACAGCGGATTCACGGGGTGGCGCGAGAAGACGATGCCGCTGGCCGCGGCGTCGACCATGCGGATGCAGGCCATGCCCATGGCGCACTGCTCGAAGGATACGCCGTGGTGGATGCGGTAGGTGATGGCCCGGGGGGAGAAGAGGCTGGCCAGCACTTCGCGGAAGGCGCTTTCGAGGCTGTCCCGCCTGACGCCGAGGATGGTCCGGTACTGCCCGGAGAAGGACAGGATGCCGTCCTCGCTGATGGCGCTGGAGCGAAGGGCCGCGCGGGTCCCGGCGGGGTCGTCGAAGGTCGAGTCCCAGGCCTGGAGAAGGGCTTGCATGACGTCGTCGGGCACGGCCACGCCGTCGATGGTCCTGTAGATGGCCTCGGATACGGACACGACCGAAGCCGGGGCGTCGGGGCGGGCCTCGCGCAGCAGCTTGAGGATTTCGTCGCGCAGCCCCTTGCTGTTGAGGAAGGCCTCGTACGCGGCCGTGGTGATGGCGAAACCAGGCGGGGTCGGGATGCTTGCGCGATTGCGCATTTCGCCGAGGTTTGCGCATTTGCCGCCGACGACATCGACGAGGTCCTTGTCCACGGCGTCCATGGTGAAGGTATAATCACGGATGGCTGGTTGTGGTTTGCTGTCGAGGATGCCGGTGATTCGTGAATTGATGTGTTCGACCATCTCGGGAAGCACGGCGTAGCGGTTGCCGGAGATGGCGTTCAGGGCCGTGACCATGCGCATGGTGTGGAAGACGCTCCTGGTGGCCAGGGCGCGGATCTCGCTCATGCTGAACAGGTTCGAACCTCTGAGCTTCTCGTCGATCTCGGCCATGATCGTCCCCAATTCCGCGTTGGACAGGAGCAGGTCCTTGAAATGCATGTACTGCAGGCGAAAGGAGCGCAGCAGCGCCTCGCTCTCGGGCTGCTCTTTCTTGCGTCGGATCAGAGAATCCAGGAAATTGCGCAATCCCATGACACATCCTCGCGGGCTGCCGTTATTGTTCTCTGCCGGTCAGGACGTACCGTGAGGACGGTCCCTTGCCGGTCTTTCTCAGCAGGCCCCGGGAAACCAGTTCCTGCAGGTCGTATTGCGCGGTGCGGATGGAAATCTCCTCGCCGACCGCATCCTGGTACTGTGCACGGTTCGTGCCACCGTTTTTCAGGATCGTCGGCCACGCCTTCCGTTGCCGGGCGTTGAGTTCCTGCACCGCGGACATGACGCGTGCGTTGTTGCGCGTTTGCGCGACAGGGGGCGAGGAGGTCTGTTGCGCTGCTTTCGTGTCTTCTGCGGCGGCCTGCGTTACGGTTGAGGTTTCGGCAGCCGGCCGCTGAATCTGGACATCCTGCTGGCCGGCCATGTCCGTAGCCATCTGCGTGCCGGGCTGGCCCAGCACGATGTGCTCCGCCAGCAGGATATCGCCCTCGGCAAAGGTCAGGGCGCGCGTGATGGAATTCCTGAGCTCGCGGATGTTTCCCGGCCAGTCGTGATTCATGAGCTTGTCGAGGGCCCCTCTGCTCAGTTCGGGCGGGGTTCCACCCGCGGACTGGGCTTTGAGGAAGTGGCGAACCAGGGACGGGATGTCCTCCTTTCGGTCGCGCAACGGCGGGGTGGTGATGGTGATGACGGCCAGCCTGTAGTAGAGGTCCTCCCGGAAGGAACCGTTTCGCGAGCATTCGAGCAGGTCAACGTTGGTGGCTGCGATGACCCTGGCGTCGAAGGGCTGGTCCTGGTCGCTGCCCAGGGGTCTGATGGTCCGCGCGGCCAGGGCGCGCAGCAGCGCCTGCTGGACCTTGGGCGAGGCGTTGCCGATTTCGTCCAGATGCAGGGTGCCGCCCGATGCGGCGAGGAAGGCGCCCTTGCGGTCGCCCTTGGCCTCCGAGAAGGCCCCTTTGACGTGGCCGAACAGGGCGTCCATGAGCAGATTCTCATCCAGCGCCCCGCAATTGATCGAAATGAAAGGCCGCGAAGCCCTGGTGCTGGCCCGGTGGATCGCTTCGGCCGTCAGTTCCTTCCCGGTGCCGGTTTCGCCGATGACAAGCACGTCGGCCATGACCTGGGCGGCCTTCTGAATCATGGCGTTCAGGTTGCGGACGGCCTGGCTGGCGCCGACGATGCCGAATGGCGCCCCGTTTTCGAACGATTTGTCGATGTAACGCCCGGCCTCCCCAAGGGAATCGAGGCACACGGGCTGCCGTTGCAACTCCTCCAGCGCCTGGATCTGCCTGACCTTGGTCTCCTCGCGCGCGGCGTGCAGCTGCAGGACAAGCACATTCATCGCGTTCTGGAGATGGCGCAGCTCCTTGGGCAGCGGCGAAAGGCCGAGGATGGAGGAATCTTCTCCCAGGGCCAGCTTTTCCGTCGCGGCGGTCAGTGCCTTGAGGGGCCTGCTGATGCGTCGGTTGACGTAGAAAAAGGCGGCCACCGTGAGCACGAGGGCCGCCATCCAGGCCACGGACAGGGCCAGGGCTATCTCGTAACGCGAGGACTTGAGCATGAAGCTGCTGTCGATGCAGCCGAGGCCCCCGACGATGGCGGGGTTCTGCTGCTCCTCCTCCTGGAAGCGGATGGGGACGTAGTACAGGAAATGGTCCCGCTCGGGATTTGCCGGGTCGTTCAAAAAGTTCGAGAAGTCGGCCTCCCCGTCCCGTCCCGACTGCACCGCCGAGACGACGGCCCAGTACTTCTCGTATTGGGGGCTCGGACGGAACGCGCTCGCGAAGCCGGGACGGCCGACGTCGCCCTGCAGCCCTGTGCGGATGGCGTCGACGGAAATGTGCCCGCGCCCGGGCCCAAGGGGGCCGGTTTCGCTGATGAGCCAGCCTGAAAGATCGAAAAAGAAGCTGCTGACTCGCTCCTTTTCCTGAGGGAAAATGTAGAGCGGTGACTGGTTCGAGGAGAAGAGGGTCATGATCCGCTGCATCTCGACGATGTCCAGGGACAGGGTCAGGTAGCCGAGGAAGGTTCTGGCCGAGTCATATACCGGGGTGCTCAGCCGGATCACCGACAACTCGATGTTCTGGGGCGTGCCGGCCACGGGCACGGAAGTGTAGTAGACCTGTACCGGCTGGTCGATCTGCACGTAGTCGTGGACGGCCCTCCCCCCGCGCTCCCTCTTGTGTATCGTCCCGAACTTGATTTCCGAAGCCTTGTCGTCCGGAACCCTCCAGATCTGCTCCCCCGTGTTCAACAGCAGGAAGTTCTGCTTCGTTTCCACGGCGTGGAACGCGATTTCGGCGTACTGCCTCCTCTTGGCCTCGGGCTTGCTCGCCATGTACCGCTGGATCGAGTCCGGGGTCGGGTCCATGCCCGCGATATGCTCGAGCTCGAAGCGGGCATCCAGGAGCAGGTTCTCGATGGTGTGGGCTAGTGCCAGGGCCCTCGTGTGGGCGTTCCGCGCATACGCGCGGCTGAGATAGTGGGTCGTGATGCGGTAGGTGGACACGGTCATGGCGAGCATGACCGCGGCCATGAGCGGAGTTCCCACCAGCAGCAGGAGTCTGGTGATGCTCCACTCTTTGAGCGGGCGTTCGAGATTGAGGACCGGGTTGAGTATCGGCGGGTACGAGTAGCGCATGCGAGCTCCTGGCCTGTCGCTGGAGATGCGAAATGTTTTGTGCATTTTTTAACATGACGCGAAATATTGCGCAATATCTTTTTTTAATAATCTGGAATGTAATAGAAAATTGATGCGCGAAGTGTAGTGGCACACTCCTTGCCTCACAGGGGATGACAGTGCGTGACTGGCGCTGGTCCCGAACAAGAAGTCGCCCCAAGGGGCGAAGTCGGAAAGAGGCAAAGCCGCCCGGGCAGACGGGCGGAGTGGGGTTGAAAACATTCTGGAGGTAACAATGAAAGCGAAATTGAGCAGGCTGTGGTGGTCACTCATGGCAATGATCGTGCTGTGTCCGGGCTTCGCCCTGGCCGCAGGCGGAGGCAACGAGGCTCCCATCGTGATCGTGGCCGACACGCGCAAGCTGACGGGCGTGTTGGCGTGGTGGGCCAATCTGTACAACGAGAGTCATCTGCAGTTCATGCTCCTGACGATCGTTCTCATTCCCGTCACGGGCGTCGTCTTCGGCGTGATTGCAGACCTCATCATGTCGAGGATCGGCATCGACCTGAAGTCCAAAGACCTTCCCGGCCACTAAACCCCACTCACGAACAAGGAGACATGAACCATGGAATGGCTATACGTACTCATGCCCATCGCGGGCGTTAAAATTTTCTGGCCCGGCCTGATCATTCTCGGCGTGGGCGTCGGCATCATCGGCGGGTTCTTCGGCATGGGCGGCGCCTGGATGGTCACCCCCGGCCTGAACATCCTGGGCTTCCCCATGGCGTTTGCCATCGGCACGGACATCGCGCACATGGCAGGCAAGTCCCTCATCTCCACCATGCGCCACGGCAAGTTCGGCAACGTCGACTACAAGCTGGGCCTCATCATGCTCGTCGGCACAGTCGTGGGCTTCGAGATCGGGGCCCAGATGGTCATGTGGCTGGAGCGCATCGGCAGCGTCGAGAAGGTCGTGCGCTGGATCTACATGGCCCTGCTGGCCGGCATCGCCTGGATGGTCTTCCACGACGTCGGCAAGCGCAAGAAGCTGGAGCGCGCCGCGGCCGCCAAGGGCGAGGTCCTCGACGACAGCGTCCAGGGCATCGACTTCGCCTCCAAGCTGCACAAGATCCACATCCCGCCCATGGTTCACCTGAAGGAAGCCGGCATCTACTGCTCCGCCTGGCTGCCCATCATCGTCAGCTTCCTGACCGGCTGGCTGGCCGGCATCCTGGGCATCGGCGGCGGCCTGATCCGCATGCCCGCCCTGATCTACCTCATCGGCTGCCCGACCCACGTCGCCGTCGGCACCGACCTCTTCGAAGTGGCCATCTCCGGCCTCTACGGCGCAGCCACCTACACCTGGAAGGGCCGCACCGAGCTTGTCGCCGCGATGATCATGCTGGTCGGCGCCGCCATGGGCGCCCAGGTCGGCGCGGTGGCCACCAAGTACATCAAGGGCTACGGCATCCGCATCGCCTTCGGCCTGGCCGTCGTGGGCTGCGCAGTCTCCATCTTCCTGAAGCTCATCAAGCCCTGGTTGCCCGGCTACGGGACCCTGCTGGACAACGCCTCGACCACGCTGGTCCTCGGACTCGTGGCCAGCATGTCCATCTACATCTTCATGAGGATGGTCGCCGGCGCCAAGCGCGAACTTGCCATGAAGAAGAACCGTTAGCACAGCGCGAACCGACAAGGAGAACACTCATGAATATCAAACGCACACTCATCCTGCTCTCCATCGCCATGCTGGCCTTCGGAGCGCTGGGCTGCGAAGAATACGGCAAGGTCGACCAGGGCCGGGTCATCGCCTTCGACAAGGAAAAGGCAACCGTGACCGTCATCGAGGACAAGAACATGGAGCCCTCGAACCCCGACTATTCGATCCTTCCGCCGCACACGTACACGCTGCCTACGGAACCGATCGACCGCGGCGCGGATCCCAAGATCGGGCTGCGCATGAAGCTCGACGTGGAGAAGAAGTACATCAAGATCTTCAACCCCAACACCCAGGCCCTTGAAGAGCTGCCCATCACCATTGTAGACGTGCAGAAGGACATCGCCAAGGACCACCCCCTGGTCTTCGACAAGGACAAGAACGCGGCCAAGAAGTTCCCCCTGGTCGACCAGGACAAGAAGACCATCACCATCTACTCCGGACGCCAGAAGATGCTCGTGACCTTCAGCGTTCCCGAGGAGTACTTCGGCATGCCCGAGTACACTTGGGAAGCCGGTGACGAAGTGCGCATCTACTGGAAGGAAAAGGGCAAGGCCCTGCGTTTCATGAACATCAGCAAGACGGACATCTTCAAGAAGTAACGCCTCGCGAGTGCGCGGGGCGGCCGATCCCCCTCCCGGCCGCCCCGCGCACCCGCCCCTTCAGGAGCGCGCCATGAGCGAATACAGATTTTTCATGCTGCACAAGATACTGGTCCTTTCGGTCAACGCCCTCGTCCTCGCGGCCCTGAGCGTGGCCATGTACCTGGCCTCGGGCAACCCCGAGGAGTTCACCCTCGTCTTCCTCCAGGTTTTCGGCTCGCTGCTCGTGCCGATTTTCGCCCTGGGCTGGGCCGGCAAGCGTTGGCTGCGGCGCAGCTTCGTTCCCTGCGGGGACGCGGCATGATAGTGGCCGAGCGGGTCTGGCGCATGCAGCGCCTGAGCGGCCGCGTGGCCATGGTCCTGCTGACCCTGGCCCTGCTGTGCCTCTTCGACGGCCTGCGCGGGGGCTTCCTCGGCAGCTCCGGCCAGATACGCCTCATTCCCGGCGAACGGTACCTTCTGAGCGGCCCCATGCCCCCCAAGACCGACCGCATAGAGGATTTCGTCATCGAGGGCGCCCCCGCGGACGGAGCCCTGCGTCTCGTCGCGGAAGGCGTCTTCACGGGGTTCATGTTCGGTGGCGGCATGTGGCGCGGGTATCTGGATGCGGATATGCGCGCCGTTCCGGGCAATTACGAGATCAGGGTGCGCGACAGGTTCGGCGAGAAGCAGAATCCCGCCCTGGTCTTCAGCGTGCGGGTCTTTGCCGGAGCCGAGGATCGCCGGGCGGCATCCCCGTCCATGGTCACACGCTGGATCGCCGTCGAACCGCGCCTCCTGGCCGCCTGTCTCGGCGCGCTGGGAATACTCGTGGGATGCTGGAATTTCCTGCTCGGGAGAAAATGGCACGGCGAACTGGTGGCGCACGGGTGCGGCGAGGTGTTCCGGATGAAGACCGTCGACGGACGCGCGGAGGTCACGGCCGACATGGGAAGTCCGTGCGACATCCCGCAGGGAGCCACCTTTCGTTTCAGCCACCCTCTGCGCGGGGATGTCGGATACGGGACAGTCGTTTCTTGCGAGAAGGGCCATGTCACACTATATGTCGCAAATAACGCCCAGGTTCGTCCTGGCGACATAGCGTGCCCGGTAACCGTCTGAACCTCCGGAGGAGACATGAGTTCCCTTGAAGACTGCAAGCTCCTGTTCGTGGACGACGAGGAACAGTTCCTGGCCACGATCACCAAGTTTCTGCGCCGCAGGAAGCTTGACGTGGCCACGGCTCATTCGGGCCGGGACGGCCTGGACTGGTTCGCCGCCAATCCGGTGGACATAGTCATCCTGGACATCAGGATGCCCGGGTTGGACGGCGTGGAGGTCCTGCGGGAAATGCGCCGCCTCAAGGGAGACGACTTCGGGGTGATCATCCTGTCGGGACACGCCCATACCGACATCGCCCTTGACGCCATGCGTGGGGGTGCCAACGATTTTCTGCTCAAACCCTGTTCCGTCGACGAATTGCTCGAACGCATCGACATGCTTTACGACAGGCTGCTCGCGTTGCGGTTTGCCAAAGCGCAGGTGGGAAAAACATGAGCGAGTCCTTGCCACGGCGCGAACGCCGCACGCAAGGTGCCAAGAGCTTTCAGGCGGCGCCGCTTCCCGATGCCGTCCGTGCGGCGAAACACCAAGACGGGGTGTAATGTATGCCAGCTTTCGGGCTCAAGGATCTTGGAACGAAGATAGCCGTAACGGCCCTGGGCTTTTCCCTCATCCCGCTCATCGTGCTGGGCGTGACCATGTATTCCATGTTCGCCGAAACCTATCACTCCAAGGTCCAGGCGAATCTCGCCACCCTCGCAGAGAACAAGCGGCAGGGCATCGACCTCTTTCTGCGCGAGCAGGTCGCCCAGCTGCGCACCATCGCCAACTCCCATTCCGTCGAGGCCCTGTCCTCGCCCGACATGCTGGAGAGCATCCTGAACACCATGCAGATGAGCTCCAAGACCTTCATCGATCTCGGGCTGATCAACGAGGACGGGGTGCACGTCAGCTATTCCGGACCCTACAACCTGTCGCAGGCCAACTACAGGAACGAGACGTGGTTCAACGAGGTCATGGTGCGCAAGGTTTACGTCTCGGACGTGTTCAAGGGATTTCGGGGCTTTCCGCACATGATCATCGCCGTTACCAAGCAGGAGAAGGGCAAGGTCTGGATTCTGCGGGCGACCATCGATTCGGACATCTTCGATTCCCTGGTGCGCTGGCTGCAGGTCGGCGACCTCGGCGACGCATACCTGGTCAACCGCGCCGGCGAGCTTCAGACCCGCCCGCGCTTCGGCAACAAGGTCATGGAGATATACGCCCCGTTCCTCAGGTCTTCGTTTTCCGGCGCCAAGGTCATGGAACACGAGATCAACAACAAGAAGATTTTCGTGGGCGGCATCTGGCTCGAACAGAAGGACTGGTTGCTGGTCATCGAGGAGGACCAGCACGGTGAGCTCAGACCGCTTTTCAGGACGCAGGCCGCGACCTGGGGCCTCATGGGCGGCGGGGTCGCCGTCATCATCATCGGGACCCTGCTGATCACGCGCATGATCGTCGCACAGCAGGAACGCAGCGACCGGCAGCAGGCGCAGCTCAACGAGGAACTCATCCAGTCCAGCAAGATGGCCGCCCTTGGCAAGCTGGCGGCCGGTGTGGCCCACGAGGTCAACAACCCCCTGGCCGTCATCCGGGAGAAGGCGGGGTGGATGCGCGATCTGTTGGAGGAGGAGGACGTGCAGGCCAGTCCCAACTTCAAGGAGTTCGAGGACGCCGTGGCCAAGATCGAGCAGCACGTGGAGCGCGCTGGCAACGTCGTGCACAGGATGCTCGGCTTCGCGCGGCGCATGGAGCCGGTCTGCAACGACATCTCCGTCAACGACGTCATCAGGCAGACCCTGACCTTCCTCGACAACGAGATCAAGTTCAGGGACATCGAGATGATCTGGCAACTGTCGCCGGATCTTCCAAGCATTCAGTCAGACGCTTCGCAGATACAGCAGGTCCTGCTCAACCTGCTCAACAACGCCATCGACGCCATCGGGCGCAATGGACACATCACCGTGTCCACGGGTGTGGATGCGGAGTCGAGGATGGTCAGGATCGGCATCCGCGACGACGGTCCGGGCATGGACAAGGAGGTGCAGGGGCGGATTTTCGACCCGTTCTTCACCACCAAGAAGGTCGGCGAGGGCACGGGCCTTGGCCTGTCCATCAGCTACTCCATCATCAACAAGCTCGGAGGCAGCATCCGCTTCGAAAGCAAGGTCGGAACGGGAACCGAATTCACAATTCTCCTGCCGGTGAAACACCATGACTGAAAAAAACGGCGTACAGATCGTGCCCGTGCATGCCGGGCCGAGAGTGTTGGTGGTCGATGACGAGCTGGATTTCATGGAAACCCTGGTCAAACGCCTCGAACGCAGAGGGTTCGAGGTCACGGGCGTCGGCGGCGGCCAGGAAGCCTTGCGGCTTCTCCAGAAAGAGCGTTTCGACGTCGTCGTCCTCGATGTCATGATGCCCGGCATGGACGGCATCGAAACCCTGCGCGAGATCAAGCTCGGCTGGCCCAGGACGCAGGTCATCCTGCTCTCCGGACACGGCGGCGAAGAGTTGGGCATGCGCGGCATGGCATACGGCGCCTATGCGTACCTGCTCAAGCCCGTGTCGCTGAAGATCGTCGTGGAGACGGCCTACAGGGCCTTCGAGGAAAGCGGCCTCCGCTGACGGGTGCATATGCGCCAGTACACACGCCAAACCATAAAACGCAATTTTTTCGTCGCGTTGCTCGTAGCCCCTTTCGTTCCCGTGGTCCTCGCCCTGGGCACGGGGGGCTACCTTTTCTGGAGTCATGTCCAGCAGAGCACGCTCAGCAGGCTCTCCCTCCTGACCACGCAGTACGTAACCATCCTGGACCGCTACCTCGACGATTTTCTCGGCGACCTGACCCTTGTGCAGGGGCAGGTCGGTCCGGGCGACGCTTCCCTCCGGAACGTGCTGGACTCTCTTCACGACAAGCGCGGGGAAGTGGTCGACGTCGCCTTGGTGGACCAGGAGGGAGAGGTCCTGGCCTACGCCGGGCCGAGGGTCTACAAAGGCGGGCACATCCTGCCCGGGCGCTGGCTCGAGGAGTCCCTCGAAAACGGGAGCAGCGTCAGCGGGGTCATGGCGGGACAGATGGGCCTGCCCCATTTCGTGCTGGCGCGGCGCCTGGAATCTGGCGGCGGGGCCACGGTCCTGCGGGTGTCCGTGGCCCCGGAAGTCCTGACCCGCATGCTCATGGCCTCCCGCGTGAGCGGCGTGGACGTCCTTCTCGTCGGTAGGGACGGGGACATCATGGCCGGCAGCGGAGGGCAAATCCTGACCCGGGACAGGGATCTGGCAGGCCCGGTGTTCCCGGAGCGCGTCGGGTCCGCCTTCCTGGATCAGGACTCGGGCGTGTCCTATGCCAGCGGCGTCATGCGCAACGGCGGATGGGTGGTGGTCACGCGCGAGTTGGCGCCCACGCTTTTCGGGGCCACCCGTTCAGCCGTGCTTTTCGTGGGGCTGTCCGTCCTGTTCGGCGGCATCGTGGTTTTTTTGTCCTCGCTGTACCTGACCGCGTACGTGGAGAAGATGCTCCTGATGCGCGACGAGGAGAGGGAGAAGCTGCGTGAGCAGCTCTACCGTGCCGGCCGGCTTGCCGAACTGGGGGAGATGGCCGCGGGGTTCGCCCATGAGATCAACAACCCCCTGCAGATCATGAAGAGCGAACAGGCATACATAGACATGCTCCTGCAGGAGTTCAGGACCCGCGCCGGGGATGACCGGGACGCGCTCAAGGACGTCGACGAGATCATGGCCAGCGTGGGGCAGATCAAGCAGCAGGTCGACAGGTGCGCGCGCATCACGCATTCGATCCTGAGTTTTGGTCGGGCCGGCAATACCGAAGAGCAGAACATCGATCTGGCCAGGTTCGTCCCCGAAGTGCTGACCATGGTCCAGAAGAAGCTTCAGCTCAACAATATCGCGCTCAAGCTGAACATATCCCCGTCCCGGCTCATCGTGCACGTGGACCCGGGCCGCCTGCAGCAGGTGCTGCTCAACCTCCTCAACAACGCCATCTACGCAATCGGCGAGACCGGCGGGGCGAGACCGGGCGAGATCGTCCTGTCGTGTGCGCCGGAGGGCGAGGACAAGGTGCGCATCGCCATCGCGGACAACGGTGTCGGCATCGGCCATGAACAGCAGTCCCTCATCTTTACGCCCTTTTTCACCACCAAGCCCGCAGGCAGCGGCACGGGTCTGGGTCTGTCCGTATGCCACGGCATCGTCACGAGCATGAAGGGTGTTCTGGACTTCGAAAGCGTCAAGGGACAGGGGTCGACGTTTTTTGTTCTTCTGCCCAGGGTGCCGTCGCAGGCCCCGTGAGCGCATTCAGGTGAATCAGATCAACGTCGAGGTGAACGTGGCGGACGATTCGTTGCGGGTCCTGCTTGTGGACGACGAGGAAAGCTATCTGCAGACCGCGGCAAAAGTGCTCCGACGCTGCGGGTTCGACGTCGAACTCTGCACCACGGGTCAGGATGCGGTCGATCTGCTGCGTCAGAGGATGTGTCAGGTCGTCGTCCTGGACCTGAAGATGCCGGGCATGAACGGACAGGAAGTGCTCGGAAAGATCAGGGATCATCACCCGGCCGTGCAGGTCATCATCCTCACGGGGCACGCTTCGGCGGACGACGCGGCGGCGTGCCTGACCAGGGGCGCGTTCGATTTCCTGGTCAAGCCCGTGGACATGTCGCATCTCATGGAACGGGTCAGGACGGCTTATGAAATATGGAAACTGTCCCCGGCGCGTTGAAGCCGGGAGCCACACGGCGGGAGGCGCGAAGTGAGTAGGCCGCATGTCGTCGTCGCAGACGACGAAGCCCGTTTTCGGGCGACAATCGGAAAGATTCTGGAACTCAAGGGATTCTTCGTGACTCCGGCCGAGAACGGGGACCAGGTGCTGGATCTGCTGCAGACCATGTCCCCGGACGTCGTCCTCCTCGACATCCGCATGCCCGGCCTGAGCGGGGATGAGGCCCTGCCGCGCATTCTGGCCATGAAGCCAGGAACCAGGGTGATCATCTTCACAGGGCACGGCGAGGAGGAGGGGGCGCGCAGAGCCCTGGAGGCAGGCGCCTTCGACTTCCTCTGCAAGCCGTGCGACCTGGACGTTCTCGTGGGACGCATCCATGACGCCGTGACCGCCCCGAAAAGCGGCCCGCCCAGGGAACGGAAGGTCACGGAGGTCATGATCCCCATTGAGCGGTATACGTGCGTGCAGGCATCGTGCACGGTCCGGGAGGGCATCGAGGCCCTCGGCAAGTCCTTCGAGAACTTCGTCTCTTCGGGGCTCGTCATGGAATCCGGGCACCGCGCGGTGCTCGTTTTCGACAGGGATGAGCTGGTGGGAGTACTGACCATGCGCAACCTCATCCAGGCCATGATTCCGGCTCACCTCCTGGCCGAGGACGGTTCCCTGCTGCCGTGCACGAAGTTCTCGCCCATGTTCTGGACGGGTTTTTTCAACACGAGAGCGCGTGCACTGGAATCCATGAAGGTGCGCGACATCATGAACCCGAGGTCTCCGGTCGTGAACTGCGAGGCGAACCTCATGCACGTGGCGTTCCTGCTGTGCGAGGAAAACCGACGTCGCGTGGCCGTGGAGCGCGACGGCAGGATCATTGGCGTCGTGAGGGAGCAGGAGCTGTTTCAGGAAATTTCCCGCCTCATCCTGCATCGCGATCTGGTCCGCTGACACGATTTCCCGGGTCGTGAAAAAGAAAAGCCATGGCCGCAGCAGGTGCGGGCCATGGCTTTTTTCGTTGTCGGACGACCGGGGAGCCTATTCGACGATCAGCCCTTGCAGGCGGCGATGATGGTCCGCATGAAGGCGGGCAGGTCTTCTGGCGTGCGGCTCGTGATCATGTTGCGGTCGGTGACGACTTCATTGTCGCGCCACGTGGCCCCGGCGTTGACCAGGTCGTCCTTGATGGCGAAGAACGAGGTCACGGTGCGGCCCTTGAGGACGCCTGCCGAGACGAGCATCCAACCGGCATGGCAGATGGCCGCCACGATCTTGCCCTGCTGGTCGAAGGCGCGCACCAGGCTGACCATGTTCTGGTCGCGGCGCATGTGGTCGGGGGCGTAGCCGCCGGGAATGATGATGCCCGCATAGTCCGCGACGCTGATCTCGGCCGGTGTCTTGTCCGCCTTGGCCGGGGTGCCGTACTTGCCCTCGTAGGTCTTGCCCGCCGAGGAAGCTACGACGGTCACTGCGGCGCCCGCCTCCTTCAGGCGGAAATACGGATACCAGAATTCGTGATCGTTGAACTGAGTGTCGACCAGAATGACGAAACGCTTTCCTGAAAGTTCCATCCTGTCCTCCGTGCGGTTCGGGGCGCTCGCGGTCCCCGTTGGTTCATGACTGGTTTGTCACGGTCTGCGACGAGACCCTGTTCCGGCCCTCGTGCTTGGCCTGGTAGAGCAGCCTGTCGGCGTGTTCGAGCAGACGGTCGCGGTCGCAGTCCGTGACGTCGACGCATGTCACCGCGCCGATGGACACGGTGATGTGGTCGGCCACGGGCGAAGCCTTGTGCTCGATGTCCAGCTTTTCAACGGCGCTGCGGATGGCCTCGGCCAGGTAGCGGCAGCCGTTTTCCCGCGTGTCTGGAAGCAGGATGATGAACTCTTCCCCCCCGAAGCGGGCCAGAAAGTCGGCGGCGCGCCCCAGAGAGGATTGCAGGACCCTGGCCACGGCCTTGAGGCAGTCGTCCCCGGCCAGGTGGCCGTAGCAGTCATTGTAGTTCTTGAAGTGGTCGATGTCGATGAAGAGCAGGGAAAGGGGGGCCTTGTTGCGGACAGCCCTGTTCCACTCGTGGGCGAATATCTCGTCGAAGCGGCGCCGGTTGGGGATGTTGGTCAGGCCGTCGAGGGTGGACAGGTTTTCGAGAAGGTCCCGGGTCTTTTTCAGTTCGAGATGGTTGCGGATGCGGGCCTTGATGATGGGAGGGCTGAAAGGCTTGCGGATGTAGTCCACGGCCCCGAGCTCCAGCCCCCTGGCTTCCTCGCTCGTCTCCCATCTGGCCGTGAGGAAGACCACGGGAATGTCCCGCGTCCGGGCGTTGTTCTTGAGCCGTTCGCAGACCTCGAAACCGTCCAGGCCGGGCATGACGATGTCCATGAGGATGAGGTCGGGCTGCGGGTCGTTGGCGGCCATCTCCAGGGCCATCTCCCCGGTCGTGGCGAAGACGAGGTTGTGTTCGTCCCCGAGGACGAGCTGGAGCGCCTTGATGTTGATGGGCTCATCGTCGACGATCAGGATCGTCTGGTTGCTGGGCGCGTGGGACAATGTGTCGCTCCTGGAGGGTTGCCGCAGCGTGGCGCGGATCATGGGGCGTTGCCTGCTGTGTGTTCTCCTTAATCATGTAGTCGCATTCGCCTTTTCATGCAACCGAGAGCGTCGGTCTGACCATGGCCATCGTAGATGAAGAAGCCTGCCGCTTCTTGCCGCCGCCGGAAAAACGGGCTACCTGCGCTGGACAAAAAATGTTGCAAGGACATGCCATGACAACTTCCGACAGCTTTCTCTTTGAACAGGACAAGACCGTCCAGCTGTACCATACCGGCCCCGCGGGCGAGTGCACCATCACCTCCCTGTGCCGCTTCGCCCAGGAAAGCGCGGGGCGCCACGCCGAACGTCTCGGCTTCGGCATGACGAGGCTGGGGCGTTTGGGCATCGCCTGGGTCCTGCGCGAACAGGCCATGCAGGTCCTGCGTTTTCCCGTCCTGGGCGAGACGCTGCGGGTCCAGACCTGGCCGACCCACGCCGAGCGCCTGCTGTGCCATCGCGACTTCCGCATTCTGGACGGCGAGGGGCGGGTGGTCGCCCTGGGCACGAGCGCGTGGTTCGGCTTGGACCTGGAGAGCCGCCGCCCGCGCAAGGCCGAGTCCTTCTTCTCGCTGCCCTGGGAGCTGCTGCCCGCCCCGGCGTTCGGCGAGCCGCTGCCCGAGCTGGAAGCGCCCGCGGAAACCGGGCCGTCAGAGAGCAGGGTCGTCCGCGTCAGCGATATCGACGCCCTCGGGCACATGAACAATCTGCGTTACGTGGATTGGGTCGCCGATCATCTCGAACTGTTCGGCATCGGCGGACGCTGCGCGCGTTTTGTCCGCATCCGGCACGCCCGCGAGGTCATGGCCGGGGACGGCGTCGTGATCCGTCACGAGGCGGACGGGCAAGGGGGGGTGAGAGTGGCCATGTCGGGCGAGGAGCACGGCCGGGAGGTCTGCCTGGCCCGGGTGGTGCCGGGCGCGCCGGACTAGGCGGAGCGCCGGGTCGGAGGCTGCCTGGGTTACTGAACGGTGGTCGTCGGCTGCTCCAGGGAGGCCGCCTGGACCGGTTCTTCGAGCTGCGATTTCCAGGCCGCGATGGCGGCCTTGAAATTCGGCATCTCCTTCTTGGCGATGGGGTCGGCGGGCATGACCTTGAGTTTCAGGGGGTTTACGAGCTTGCCGTTCTGCCGCATGCGGAAATCCAGATGCGGCCCCGTGGAGTAGCCCGTGCTGCCGACATAGCCGATGACCTGTCCCTGCTTCACCCGGGCTCCCTTTTTCGAGACCTGGGCAAATTTGCTCATGTGGTTGTAGATGGTCTCGTAGCCGTTGCTGTGGATGACGCGCACGAACTTGCCCTGGGAGCTGTTGGACCCGGCCTGGGCGACGATGCCGTCGGCCACGGTGCTGATGGGCGTGCCCGTGGGCGCGGCATAGTCGACGCCCTGGTGCGGCCGGCGGTACTTCAGGATGGGATGCATGCGGCTCATGGTGTAACCCGAGGAGATGCGGGTGAAGGGCAGCGGCGACTTCAGGAATGCCTTGCGCAGCGGGCGGCCGTTCTGGTCGTAGTAGGCGGTGTTCCCGCTCTTGTCGGTGTAGCTGTACGCGTAGTAGGTCTGGCCCTGGTTGGTGAAGCTGGCCGCGGCCAGGGGGCCGTAGCCGACGAAGCTCCCTTCCCTGTACCGTTTCTGGACGATGGCCTTGAAACTGTCGCCCTGGCGCAGGTCGCGGGTGAAATCCACGTCGTAGGCGAAGACGTTCGCCAGCCGAATGCCGAGTTCGTCGTTCTCGCCGGCCTGGCCGATGGCGCCGAAAAAGCTGCTCTCGATGACCCCGGAGACGGTCTTGGTCTCGATTTCGTAAGGGATGGCCTCACGACGGAATTCGTACCCGCCGTCCGTCATGGAGACGACGAGACGCTCCTCGGCGTCGATCTCGTACTCCAGTCCGACGAGGGCGTCCCCCGAGTAGATCATGGTCCAGGGCTGCCCGGCCTTGAGGTTGTTCAGGGGGTAGATGCTCTTGCTCTCGTTGCACAGGTTGTAGATCTCCGGCAGGGCCATGCAGCCTTCGAGAAGGGACGACGGCGTGTCGCCGTTCTTGATGATGCCGGTCATGCGGGTGATTTCGGGCTCGCGCGGGGCCTCCGCCACCGGGAGTTCGCGGGGGTCGGTGGGCTGCGCCTCGACGTTTTCCGAAGGCTGGACGTCATGCCGGGCGGCTACGCCCATGGCGCTGTAGTCGACGCTCGACTGGATTTCCTCGGGGGCCAGGAAATTGAAGGCGACGGCGCCGCCGATGATCAGGAGGCCCAGGAAGGCGAGAAACGGCAGTGCGGCGCGGGACGACTTGGAGGAATTCTTTCGAAAGATGTTGGACTGCCTGCGGTGGGTGTTTCGTCTCTTTCTGGTCATACGTCCTTGCGGGGCGTTGAGGTTTGGCGAGGGCGGCGTCCGGGTGTCCTTCCGGTAAGAAAAAAAAGCTGCGTCGTCCGCCGAAACAGTCACGCATCCTAGCCTCGTCCACGCTCCAGTTCAAGCACTTGTTTTCCGGCCCGGCGCTGCGGGGGGGGAAGGGAGGACGGATGGCCGCAGTCGTGGAGCTATTTCGCCGGGTTGCGCCGGCTGACATTCCCGGAGACCCCGCCGATCAGCGTGATGCCGGCCTCGTAGAGGCCGGCGGGGAGAGCAGGGCCGGCAGTGCACCAGCGCACCTTGCCGACGCGGTGGCCCATTCCGGCGATCATCTCGTCGACGGCATCGTCGAGGTCGCAGATCTTGATGTGCTCATCGTTGCGCAAAGGGTATTCGGTTTCGATCTTGAGGCCGTTCTGGCTGTAGTTCAGAATCAGGGACGGGCATGAGGCGGAGTCGCCGGCATATGGCCGCACAAGACAACTTTCGAAACATGCGGTTCGTGATGATTTTCGTTTTTCCGGCATGGGTGCCTCCTGGATGGAACGCATGAGACGATCCTCCCGCAGACGGGAGGATGCTCCACCATATACGTCCGTCAATCAAAAGGCCAAAGGAAAAAATGTCCGCCGGGTGACTTTCAACGGGCCTTGAGGCCGTAGATCACGAATTCGACGATGTCGTCGAAGAGGTTCTCGTCACCGTAGGGCGTGAGCAGTCCGTGGCGGATGCCGCCGACGAGGTTGCAGAAGACCACCACCGAGGCGCGCTGCGGATCCACGGGACGGATGGTGCCGTCCTTGACGCCGAGTTCCACGCAGTCCCGCAGTACGTCGTAGAGCTCCGAGAAGGTGCGGATCATGAATTCCTTGTCCTCGGTGGTCTTGAGGTCGCTGAAGGGGGAGCAGCGGACGAGGACCATGAAGTCCTGTCGGGGGTTGCGGGCGAAGTCGAAGTAGGTGTTGGCGAAGATGCGTACGGCTTCGAGGCCGTTGGGCACGCCCTGGAGGTTGGTCTTGATGGTCAGGATGAGTTCGTGCAGCACGTCGAGCCCGGCCGTCAGGAAGAGCTTCTCCTTGTTGCCGAAATGGTGCGTGAGCAGCCCCAAGGCCACGCCGGCGCGGTCGGAAATCTTCTTGAAGGTCGTTTCCGAGTACCCGTGTTCGCTGAAAAGTTCCTTGGCGGCCTTGAGCAGCAGTTCCTTCTTTGTCGGTCCGTTGGCCATGGTGTGTTCCCGTTCTCCTGATGGTGCTGGCGACAAATTCCCGGTGCCGTGAGCGGCCCCGAGGAGCGAACTCGTCGTAACGTCTTAAATTGAATACCCAATCAATATGGGGGCCGGGGCTGTTTGTCAACGAGGGGGGCGGCGCCTGCGACGGCGGAGCAAATTGACAAAGGAAGGCCCAATCCTGAATAAGAGGCGTTCACCGACAGTCAGGAGAACGTCATGCATGTCTTGCAATATTGGTCCGGATACGCCCTTTCGACGGTTCGCGGCTGGCTCTATGCGTTGCGGCCCGGGAAGCGCTCCTTTGTGCGCAATGACCGCGTGCGCAACAGCCCCCTGTACGATGACGTCTGCACATGGCAGAAGACGCAGATGGAGTCCATGACTTTCGAGAACGACCGCCCGGTCAAGGCCTTGAAAGGCACTGTGGACCTGGCCCTCATGCGTCGCATCCACCGCCGTACGCTGCTTGAGATCAAGCACGAGCTGGGGGACCTGTGGCGTCCTTCCTCCGTGACCCTGGACAAGGGCCGGGGCATCAGCCTGGATCAGTCCATCGCCATCATGCACCGGCTGCGCGACGCGGGTTTTCCTGACGACGCCCTGGGCGTGGTCTCGGTGGAATTCGCCGGACGGCGGCATTCCTTCGCCATCGTCCAGGACACCCCGGACGATTTCTGGATGCTCGACAACGGCATGTTCTCCTTCAGCCCGGTGCGCGGGAGCGTGTTCCTGTCGGCCCGCAGGGATGTGCACGTGCTCATCGGCTTCAATTTCTTCGACGTCTGGAATTACTGAACACGAACATTTTTTTAGAAAAGGACGGCAACGACCATGAAAGTCATATCCACCACGGCCCCCGAGCCGGTCCACTTCAATTTTGGTCCGGCCAGCGGTGTCACCGGGCGGGTGATCATCGGCCACAGCGACGGCGCGGCCAATTTCTGCATGCGCCGCTTCGATCTCGCTCCCGGCGGCCACACGCCGCGCCACACCCATGCCTGGGAACACGAAATCTTCTTCCACGCCGGCCAGGGCGAGGTCTTCAGAGCGGGCGAATGGGTGCCGGTGGGGCCTGGCGACGCGGTTTTCGTGCCCGGCGAGGAGGAGCACCAGATCCGCAACGCGGGTTCGGCGCCGTTGACCTTTTTGTGCCTGATCCCGGCCGGGGCGCCGGAGATCTAGTCGAGGCCCGCCGTGCAGATCCACGCCCGCAGGTACGCCTACCTTTCCATCGGCGCTTCGCTCCTGACCATGGCCCTGAAGTTCGGGGCCTTTTTCCTGACGGGTTCCGTGGGTCTCTTCTCCGACGCCGTGGAGTCCGTGGTCAACCTGACGGCCGGCGTCATCGCGCTTTTGGCCATCATCGCGGCCCACAGGCCCGCCGACGACTGCCATGCCTACGGACACGGCAAGGCCGAATACCTTTCGAGCGGCATGGAGGGCGCGCTGATCTGCGTCGCAGCGGTGGGCATCGCCTACGCCTCGGTGCAGCGGTTCCTCGACCCCCAGCCTCTGGAGGCTCTCGGGACGGGCATCCTCGTGGCCACCGCTGCGGGGGCCGTGAATTTCATCGCCGCCAGGGTCATGCTCCGCGCCGCCAGGGAGTACGACAACATCGTGCTGGAGGCCGACGCGAAGCACCTCCTGACGGACGTCTGGACTTCGGCCGGGCTGGTGGCCGCCCTGAGCGTCATGCTCTTCGCGCCCCCATCGTGGCAGATCTTGGACCCGGTGCTGGGCTTTATCATGGCCGTCAACATCGTCTGGACCGGCATTTCCCTCGTGCGCCGCTCCGTGTCCGGCCTCATGGACGAAGGCCTTCCGCCCCGCGAAGTCGATGCCATCGTCGGGGCCATCGGGCAGGTGGTGGGGGAAGGGACGCAATATCACGCCCTGCGGACGCGCAGGGCCGGTGCGGTGCGATTTGTCGATTTCCATCTGCTCGTTCCGGGTTCCATGACGGTGCAGCATTCCCACGACCTCTGCTGCGGCGTGGAAGAACGCATCCGCGCCGCCCTGCCCGGGGCACAGATCACCATCCACGTTGAGCCGCGGGAGGACCATGCCTCCTTCGACGGATGGAAGGTGGGCGGGTTGTGCGACAGACGCTGCCAGCCGGAGGAAAAATGAAGGGCCGCGCTTCGGACACGGCCGGCGCATGGGACAGGAGGTTATTCATGTGGAGATGCTGGATTGTCGCGGCGTGCCTGATTGCCTTCCTGGGCACTGGCTGCTCGACCATGGGAGAATGGACCGGGAAAACGGTCAAGAGCGTCGAGAACGCGGCCGGCGATTTCAAGAGCGGGTATCGCAAGGGAAAGACGCAATGATCCTTCACGACTGAAGGGCAGGTCCGCACTTTGCCCCCAAGGTTCCGGCGGGTTGCTGCCGATCCGGCACCATGCGGCTTTTGCGGGCGCTACGCGGCGTTCGGGGACAGCGGCAAAGGGTTTGCCAAACGGCCCGGAGCCGTATATTTTTATGCTCCGTTTTTGTTGAGACAATTTTCTGGAGGAAGGAATGAGCAATCCGGTGGTCCTGGTGGACACGACCAAGGGGGAGTTCCTGGTCGAGCTCTTCGCGGACAAGGCCCCGCAGACGGTGGCCAATTTTCTGAGTTATGTGGATGAGGATTTCTACGTCGGCACCCTGTTCCACAGGGTCGTCAAGGGATTCATGATCCAGGGCGGCGGCCTCGACAACATGATGCGCGAAAAGCCGGTCAAGGCGCCCATCGTCAACGAGGCCACGAACGGCCTCAAGAATCTCGAAGGCACCGTGGCCATGGCCCGCACCGCGGACCCGCACAGCGCCTGCGCCCAGTTTTTCATCAATACGGTCGACAACCCGGACCTTGACCATCAGGGCGAGGAAGAGTTCGGCTACTGCGTTTTCGGTCAGGTCATTGACGGGATGGATGTGGTCAAGAAAATTGAGAAAGTCCGGGTCAAACCCCAGGGCGACCACGAACACGCACCCGCCGACCAGGTGTCCATCAACTCCATTACCCGTTTTGAATGACGCAAGACGTTGAAGTAAGGTAATCAAACATGAGCGAAGATTTTGCCGAGCTGTTCGCCTCCTACGAATCCCAGCGCAAGGCGGCCCTCAAGGCAGGGGACAAGGTTTCCGGAACGGTCATCTCCATCGGTCAGAAGTCGGTGTTCGTCGACTGCGGCGCGTCCGTGGACGGCATCGTGGACCGTGAGGAACTGCTGAACGACGCCGGCGAACTGACCGTGGCCGAAGGCGACACGCTGGAGCTCTACGTGGTGGGCCTGACCGACGACAGCGTGCGCCTGTCCAAGGCTCTGACCGGCGCCGGCGGGCTGAACATGCTTCAGGACGCCTATGACGGAGGGGTTCCGGTCGAGGGCAAGGTCAGGGAGCAGATCAAGGGCGGCTTCCACGTCGAGATCATGAAGCGCCGTGCCTTCTGCCCCGTGTCGCAGATCGACTCGCGCTACGTGGCCAACCCCGAGGACTACGTCGGGCAGACCCTGCAGTTCCGCATCACCAAGCTGACCGAGGGCGGACGCAACATCGTCGTCTCCCGCCGCGCCCTGCTCGAAGCCGAGCAGCAGCAGGCCAGCGCCGAGTTCTTCGACGGCGTCAAGCCCGGCGACGTGGTCGAGGGCACCGTCACCCGCCTGGCGGCCTTCGGCGCCTTCGTCGAGCTGGTGCCTGGCGTGGAAGGCCTGGTGCACATCTCCGAAATCTCCTGGGCGCGCATCCAGAGCCCCGAGGAGGCCCTGTCCGTGGGCGACCGCGTGCGGGTCAAGTACCTCGGCACCAGTGCCGGCAAGAAGCCCGGCGAGACGCGCCTGTCCCTGTCCATCAAGCAGGCCCAGGACGACCCGTGGAAGACCGTGGCCGAGCGCTTCAAGGACGGCGACAAGGTCACGGGCAAGGTCGTCAAGCTCATGGAGTTCGGCGCCTTCGTCGAGATCGCGCCCGGCATCGAGGGCCTGGTCCACGTCAGCGAGATGAGCTATGCCAAGCGCGTGCACAAGCCCGGCGACATGGTCCAGGTCGGCGACATGGTCGCGGCCGTGATCAAGCAGGTCGACGTCGAGAAGCAGCGCATTTCGCTCAGCATGCGCGACGCCGAGGGCGACCCCTGGCTGACCGTGGCCGACAAGTACCCCGTGGGCCAGACCTTCGAGGGCACCGTCGAGAAGCGCCAGCAGTTCGGGCTCTTCGTCAATCTGGAACCGGGCGTGACCGGGCTCCTGCCCCAGTCCGTCATGGCCAAGGCCGAGGGCGAGGCGAAGTTCGACAAGCTCGTTCCCGGCGACAAGGTCGTGGTCAGCATCGAGAGCGTGAACCTGCGCGACCGCAAGATCAGCCTGGGAACCGGCAAGAAGGAGGAGGTCTCCGACTGGAAGGGCTACAAGCCCCAGGCCGGCGGGGACATGGGCTCCCTGGGCGACGTCCTGGCCAAGGCCTTGAAGAAGAAGAGCTAGGTCCTCAAGGATTTCCACCCGTTCACTTCAACTCCGATGGAGGCAACCATGGCCATGGAACGATGGGAATGTCCGTGCGGCTACGTGTACGACCCGGCGGAAGGCGACCCCGACAACAACATTCCGGCGGGGACTGCTTTCGAAGACCTGCCCGAAGGCTGGGTCTGCCCCAAGTGCGGTGCGGAAAAGGAATACTTCGAGAAGATGGGCTGAGGCCTGACGGTTATCGGATTCGGGGGGAGCGGGAAGCGATTCCGCTCCCTTTTTTTCGGTTGGGTGGATTTTCGAGGAGAACGCGATGGATGAGGTCTTGAAGTACGCGGCGAAGAGCTGCTGGGAGCGCTACGGTGCAGACGGCGACAGGGCGCGGATGGACGCGCTGGCCGACGAGTTTCTCGAATTCCTGACGCGGTGCAAGACCGAGCGGGAGACCATCGCCTGGGTTCTGGAGCAGGGCGCGGCCGCGGGCTTTTCCGCAGGGCTGTCGGACGGCCTGGCCATGATCCCCTTCCGTTCCAAGGCCGTGCTCCTGGCCCGCCGGGGCAGCGCTCCCCTGTCGCAGGGCCTGCGGCTCATCACCGCCCACGCCGACACGCCGCATCTGGACCTCAAGCAGCACCCGCTGCACGAGGAGTGTCAGGTGGCCCTGATGAAGACCCACTATTACGGGGGCATCAAGAAATACCAGTGGCTGGCCAGGCCCCTGGCCCTGCACGGCACCGTGGTGGCCATGGACGGCCGCGTCGTCCCGGTCTGCATCGGCGAGGACGAGTCCGACCCAGTGTTCACGGTTCTGGATTTGTTGCCGCACCTGGCGCGCAAGCAGCGCGAGGAGACCGTGGAGAAGGCTTTCGTCGGCGAAAAGCTGAACCTGGCCTTCGGCCACGAACCGGCCACGGCCGGCGAGGAGGCCAAGGTCAGGCAGAAGGTCCTCGAACTCCTCCACGAGCGCTATGCCATTCGTGAGGAGGACCTCTTCAGCGCCGAACTGCAGGTCGTGCCCGCAGGCCGGGCGCGTTACGTCGGCCTGGACCGGTCGATGCTGGGCGGCTACGGCCAGGACGACCGGCTGTGCGTGTTTACGGCGGTCAAGGCCTTCCTGGACGCTCCGGTCGGGGAGCACACCCAGGTCCTGCTCCTCTTCGACAAGGAGGAGATCGGCTCCGACGGCGCGACCGGCGCCAAGTCGCGCTTCATGGAGCACGCCCTGGAGGACGTCCTCGACGCCTGGGAGCCGCAGACCCGTCTGCGCCACGTCCTGGGCCGGACCAAGGCCGTGTCGGCCGACGTGCACTGCCCCCTGGACCCGGACTACCAGGACGTGCACGACAAATTCAACGCCTCCCTCCTGGGCCATGGCCCGGTCTTCTCCAAGTTCACGGGCCACGGCGGCAAGTACGGGGCCAGCGAGGCCGACTGCGAGTACGTGGCCTGGTTCCGGGCCCTGCTCGCGGCCGAGGACATCCCCTGGCAGATGGCCGAGATGGGCAAGGTCGACGAGGGCGGCGGGGGCACCGTGGCCAAGGACCTGGCGGTCTACGGCATGGAGATCATCGATTTCGGCCCCGGCGTGCTGTCCATGCACAGCCCCTTCGAGATCAGCTCCAAGGCGGACCTGTACGCGACGGTTCTGGCCTACTCAGCATTCTACCGCAGCTAGGAGGACGGCATGCCTGTCATCATGGGAACGGCCGGGCACATCGACCACGGCAAGACGAGCCTCATCAAGGCCCTGACCGGCATCAACTGCGACCGGCTGGCCGAGGAGCAGAAGCGCGGCATCACCATCGAGCTGGGCTTCGCCTATCTGGACCTGACCCCGGACATCCGCCTGGGCGTCATCGACGTGCCGGGGCATGAGCGGTTCGTGAAGAACATGGTGGCCGGCGCGGCGGGCATCGACTTCGTGCTGCTGGTCATCGCCGCCGACGAGGGCATCATGCCCCAGACCCGCGAGCATCTGGAGATCTGTTCGCTGCTGGGCATCCGGGCCGGGCTCGTGGCCCTGACCAAGACGGACATGGTCGAGGAGGATTGGCTCGAACTGGTGCGCGAGGAGGTCGGGATCTACCTGCAGGGCACCTTCCTGGAGGACGCGCCCATAATGCCCGTCTCGGCCCACACCGGCGCGGGCCTGCCCGAGTTGCGTGCCGCCATCCTGGAACTGGCCACGACGTTTTCCCCGGACCGCCGCTCGGACCTCTTCCGCCTGCCCGTGGACCGCGTCTTCACCATGAAGGGTCACGGCACGATCATCACGGGCACGTCCATTTCCGGCGTCCTGCGCCTGGGCGAGGAGATCGAGATCGTGCCCTCGGGCCACCGCTCCAAGGTGCGCGGCCTGCAGGTCCACGGCGTGACCACGGACACGGCCCGGGCCGGCGAGCGCACGGCCGTGAACCTCTACGGCCTGGAGGTGGCGGACCTGGAGCGCGGCGAGGTCCTGGCCCATCCCCAGACCCTCTTCCCGTCGGCGGTTTGGGACGTGGAGATGACCTGCCTGTCGTCGTCGCCCAACCCCCTCAAGCACCGCACCGAGGTCCATTTTCATCACGGCTCGCGCGAGGTACTGGCGCGTCTCTTCTTCCTCGACCGCGACAAGCTGGAGCCCGGCGAGACGGCCGTCTGCCAGGTGCGTTTCCCCACGCCCCTGCCCGGCGTGTTCGGGGACCGCTGCATCGTGCGCTCCTTTTCCCCTTTGCAGACCGTGGCCGGCGGGCGCATCGTCAACCCCTTGGGCCGTAAGGTCAAACGCCACTCCCGCGAGCTTGAGACCTTGAACTCCCTGGGCGCCATGGGCGGCGAGGAACTCCTCCTGGCCCAGCTGCGCCTGGCCGGCCGAACGGGCCTGACCGTGCCGGAGCTGCGCATCATGACGGACATGGAGTCAAAGCTCCTGGACAAGACCCTGCAGCTCCTGGGCGGCCGGCAGCTCGCCTTCCAGTTCGACCGCGAGGACAAGCGCTATGTCGGCGCCGACGTCCTCGAAACCCTGGGCGCGGAGTGCCTGGCCTACCTCGGCGAGTACCACAAACGCGAACCCATGCGTCAGGGCCTGTCCAGGGCCGAGCTCCTTTCGGGCTTTGGCCGGGCCATGCACCCCAAGCTGGTCCACTTCCTCGTGGAGCGGCTGGTCAAGTCCGGCCAGGTGGTCCTGGAGGGCGACACCCTGCGCCTGCCGGGCCACGTGGTCTCCCTGGCCTCGGACCAGTCGGGCCTGCGTGCGCTGATGGAGTCGGCTTACACCCAGGCAGGCCTCATGCCGCCGACCACCAAGGCCTTCCTGGAAGATAACGGCCTGGCCGCCAAGGACGTGGCCCAGATGTACCGCCTGCTCATGGAGGAGGGCGTGCTCATCAAGGTCAGCGAGGAGTTCTACTACGCAAAGACGGCCATGGACGACATCGTCGCCCGCGTGCGGGGCTTCTTCGAATCCAACCAGGAGATGGGCCCGCAGGATTTCCGAGACCTGACGGAACTGACCCGCAAGTTCGCCATCCCGGTCCTGGAGTACCTGGACAAGGAGAAGATCACCATGCGCATCGGGGACAAGAGGCAGTTACGGAAGAGGTAGAACGTCGGTTTGTTTTGTTCCGTGCGTTCGCAAAATCCCCGCTTTGGCGGGGATTTTGCGTTTTGGGGAGGCTTGGTGCGGAGGCGCGATCCGTCGCAGGCCGGGCAAGGGCTGTCGGAACTTCCTCGCGGGCCTCGTAATGCTTCCCGGCCTTGAGCTTCGGGCAGAGGGCGGGGCGTTGACCGTTTGACGGCCGGGAAGCAAACGATGCCTGGCTCGGTCAAACAGCCGACAGCCCTTGCCCGGCCCGCGACGGACCGCTTGAGGCGGGGCGGAAGGGTGTAAGGAAAGAAAGAGGTGAATGGGGTGCAGGGGGCTTGCCCCCTGCCCGCCGGAGGCATTCTTGCGAAGTTGTACCGAAACCGCCCGGATCAGCGTGGAATCCAGATGCGGAAGACGCTGCCCTGGCCGAGTTCCGAGACCGCGCCGATGCGTCCGCCGTGCTGGTCCACGGCCTTCTTGGCGATGAATAGGCCGAGCCCGGTCCCGCGGGAGCCCTTGGTGGAGAAGAAGACCGTGAAGAGGCGCGAAAGAGTTTCCTCGGACATGCCGGCACCGTTGTCCTCGATCTCGAAGAACACGCCGCTTGCGTCGGGCCGGGCGCGGAACTCCACGAAGCAGTTTCGTGTTTCTTTCAGTTCCCGGCAGGCGTCGACGGCATTTTCGAGGATGTTGACCACAGCGGCGGACAGGACGACCTCGTCTATGCTGAAGTTTCCGAGATTGTCCGAGATGTCCGTCCTGAACTCGACGCCGGCCTCCTCGGCCTTGGGGCGGACGGTTTCGACGACGTGGTCCGCCAGTTTAAGGGCCGCAATCTCCCTCAGCTGTAGTTCGCGTTTCTTGGCGTAGAAGAGGATGTCCAGGACCATGGTCCGGATGCGGCCCACGAGTTCCGTAACCTTGCTCCAGCCGGCCTGGACCTTTTCCTGGTCGCCGCTCTGGAATCCGGAATTGACCTTGTACACGCCCGCGTCCAAGGCCGTGAGGAGCCCTTTGATGCCGTGGGAGAGGGAGGCGATGAGCATGCCCAGGGAGGCAAGGTGGTCCTGCATGCGCACGAATTCTGTGATGTCTGTGGCCATCTCCATGACGGCCTCGATCTCGCCTGCGGCGTTGCGGATGGGCGCGGTCCAGACCACGACGTTCACGGGGTCGCCGCTCTTGCCCCTGACGGTCAGTTCCGCGCGGTGGGACTGGCCGTCCTCGAAGGTCTTGAGGGTCGGGCAGCCGAAGCAGGGACGGGCGTTGTCGCAATAGGCCCGGTAGCAGAACCCCTCGGGCTCGAAGGCGAATTCCTGGCGGAAGCGGCGGTTGGCGGCCTGCACGCGCAGGCTGCGGTCCAGGACTGTGATGTAGCAGGGTGCGTCGTCGAAGAGCTGCTGGAAGCGGTGCCGGGACGCGCGAAGTTCGTCCTGCAGGCGCTGGATTTCGCTGGCCTCGACGATGAGTTCGAGCACGAGGTCGATCTCGCCCGAGGCGCCGCGGATGGGAGCGGTATGGACGGTCACGGAACACAGGGTCTCGTCGGGCCCGAAGACGCCTTCCTGGCTGCGCAGGCCCCGGCCCAGGCGCAGTGTCCGGGCCACGGGGCTGTCCTGCCCGCCCCGGGCATGGGTGGTGTAGATGGAATAGCCGGGGTCGCCGACGCTCGCCTCCATGCGCTCGAGGTATGCGGCGTTGGCCGAGACGATGCGCTGTCTCCTGTCTTGGATGGAAACCATGCACGGCAGGGCGTTGAGCAGTCCCAGGTCGCCTTCGACCTCACCGGACAGCCCCCCGAGGAGTTGCGACATTCCGTCCACGGCTTGCTGAGCGATGTTGCGGCGCTCGATTTCGACGAGCTTGTCCGCCTGGTCGCGGACAAGGGTTTCGAGGTTTTCGGTGTACTCCCGCATGCGCTCGCGCAGGACTATCTTTTCCTCGGCGCGTTTCAGGGAGATTTCGAGGACCTCGGGGCCCACGGGTTTGGAGATGAAGTCGCAGGCGTCGTGCCGCAGGCCTTCGATGGCCACGTCCATGTCGCCGTGCCCGGTGACGAGGATGACCTCGGTCTCCGGCGTTTCGGCCTTGATGGCGCGCAGCAGGTCCAGACCGTCCATGCCCGGCATGCGGATGTCGGTGATGACCACGGGCGGCTTCTCGCGGCGGAAGATTTCCAGGCCTTCGTCACCGTTGGCGGCTTCCAGCACTGCATAGCCGAAGTCCATGAGGGCTATGCCGACGACCTTGCGGATGCCGGGTTCGTCGTCAACAAGCAGCAATCGTTTCTGCATCGGTCAGTATCCCGGTAAGGTCCAATTTCGCGACTCGCCCGGACGCCGGTTTCCGGACGCCCGGCGGAGTTCCGCCACGACGCCTGCCTGACGGCGGCGCAACGCTTCCCTGCCGGGAACATTCCGCCCGGCAAGCGTCGGCCGCGACATTCCTTTCGGTGGCGGCCGAACCGCAGCGCCCTGGCAGGGTGCGCATCCATGCCGGGCATGGATGCGCAAAACGCAATTATCGAACAGCCTCCGAGAAAAGGCAATTCGCTCTAGGGGGTCCCGATGGTATTTTCTACGATCTCGATGACCTGTTCGGGGTTGAACGGTTTGTTGACCGTGGCGACGGCCTTGCGGATGGCCAGGTGGATTCCCGAGAGGCCGCTGATGACCACCACCGGCAGGTCCTTGAATTCGGGCCGCTGGCTGAACTTGCGGTAGAAGCGCGGACCCCATTCCTCGGGCATCTCCAGGTCGAGGGTCAGGAGATCCGGTCTTTCGCGTTCGAGGACTTCCATGGCGCTTTCCCCGCCTTCGGCGGAGCAGGTCTCGTAGCCGCGGTCCTGAAAGATGGAGACCAGGTACTCGACGATGACGGGGTCGTCATCGACGACCATGATTTTCTTGGGCATGAGGAACCTCCACTTCATTCTAGATATCGCCCGACGGTCCGTCGGGCGTTTCGTTCAGGATTCGCCTTGCCTCGCGCAGGATGGACTCGGCTGTCGGCGGTTTTTCGACATAGCCGTCGGCCGAGGCGCCCCCCTCGCCGGCGCTCGTCCGCACGAGCGCCATGGCGTGGGCGAAGGTCGCGTCGTCGATGGCGGAAACGATCATGACCCTGGTCCCGGCCAGATCGGGATCGCCGCGCAGTTCCTGCAACAGTCTGATCCCTCCCTGCTCAGGCATCATGAGGTCAAGGCTCACGAGGTCGGGCCGGTTGGCCCGGATCCAGGCGAGCCCCTCCCTGCCGTTTCTGGCCGTGCCCACGGAGAATCCGGCGGATTCGAAGACGGCCTTGATGAACAGCCGCAGATGCATCTCGTCATCCACGACCAGAACCAGCGGCCGACGGGGCGTTTCGGCGGCCATGCCAGGTTACTCGTGCGCCCTGGGCGGTCCGTATGGGGAAACGTCCACCTTGTCGGGATGGTTCACGCTCAGGACCGGGCACGCCGAGCGCAGGATGACCTGTTCGATGGTGCTGCCCAGCAGCGCCTGCTCCGGGTCGACGTCGCGGGTGTGGTGGGCCATGACGATGAGGTCGGCCTTGTTCTCGCGAGCGTACTTCAGAACTTCGACGTGGGGCACGCCTTCGCGCAGGGCGACGAGGTAGTTGTCGAAGTCGCCCATGTTGGCGATGTACTTTTCCTGAACCTTGTCCTGGGCCTCGGCCAGCTGCTGTTCGATGTAGGCCTGTCCGGCCTCGGCCTCGCCGCCCAGGTCCACGCAGTGGAAGATGTGCAGCCGGCAGCCGATCTCCTTGGCCACGTTGCGGGCGAACTGGAAGGCGTAGTTCGCGGGCTTGCTGAAGTCCGTGGCGACCACGATGTTGGCGAAGTACGACCAGCAGGTCACGCACGGACGGCTGACGACGAGCACCGGGCAGCGCGCGCTCTTGGCCACCTTCTGCATGGTGCTGCCGGCGATGACGCGGTGCCGCATGGCGCCGACGTCCTCGGGTCGGGTATGGGCGCCCATGATGATGAGGCTGGCGTCTTCCTTGCGGGCCTTGCGCAGAATCTCCGTATGCGGGACGCCGGTGGTTGTCTCGAAGACGCAGGAAGGATGGTCCTTGGCCAGCTTTTCGTAGTATTCGGCCATCTCCTCCTTGACGAGGCTGACGAGGTTTTCATCGACCTCGGTCTCCTCTCCGGTCCGGACATCCTTGAAGGTCAGCCCGAATCCGCGTGTCGGAAGCCCGAACACATGGAAGACGTTGAGACGGGACTTGTTCTTGCGCGACAATTCGAATGCCACGCGGGCCGCATCGTCGCAGGTCGCGGAAGCCGAGGTCGCAAATAGAATCTTCTCGAACATAACTACCTCCTTAGCGCACATTCCTGAGGTGCGCCATGAAACGCGAGTTGCCAAATGACGCCGTCGATAAAATCGAAAAGTGTGCATACTGTCTCGAAGCGGAAAGTCTGCACGATGTCGCCGAAGACGACGTGCCTGAGAGTGCCCAGCCGGATGGGGACATCCAGGAGACTTTCCACCTGCCATCCGCGAATTTCTTCGTCGCTGCCGCCCGCCATGCATCCCCGCAGGATATGGTACACTTCGAGCTTTGGCGGTTCCGGGGCTCCGATGATCTCCACCACCCTTGAGAACTCCAGGCGCTCAAGCCCCGAGCCGGAACACCGCTCCGGGTCGGGCCATGCCTTCGACGTCAGGCCCGGCAGGAAATCTGAAAGTCGTTGCAGGTCGGGATAGCGGTGGAGCATCCGCAGGAACCCCCGCAGCGAAAAACCGTCTTCCAGTTCCAGTCTGGCTCCGAGAACCGCAAGGGCGTCGGCCACGATATGCCTTCTGTGATCCTGAAGTTCTCCCGACTGTTTCAGTATGACTTTATTCATGTTTGCGGAGTATTGTTTTTTACATTGTTTTATTTCGATGCACTATTTTAGAAATTTCATATAGTTTTACAATTATCAGGTCAATACTGTGTATGAAAAAAATGCTGAAAATAAAACCATACTATGCATTTTTATTTTCACACTTGCATGGTATGGTTATTATGAATTCAGTTTCGAACTCGCTATTCCGACGTATATTGATGGTTCCGCCGTGGGCCTGCACCGTTTTTTTTACGGCCATGAGGCCCAATCCGGATCCCTTTTCGCCCTTTGTGCTGAAAAATGGCGTAAACAGACGGGGCAGCGAGCTATCCGGTATTCCGCAGCCGTTGTCCGCAACGTGGTAGGATATGGAGTCGGGGTTGGCGTCGATCCAGACCCGGACGCGGCCGCCGGGCTTGTCGGGGCCGAAGCCCGCGGCGGTGCAGGCGTCGAGCGCATTGCCCACCAGATCCATGAGGCAGCGGTGCACGGCCCCGCCATCGAGCATGGCGGGGGCAAGGCCCTCCGGCGTGTCGAGGCGCAGTTCGATTCCGCGCCCGCAAGCGGTGGCACCCAGCAGTTCGACGACCTGCCTGGCGGGCAGGGCGGGGTCCGTCGGCCGGAGATCGAGTTCCTCGACTTTGGCGAAGCGGATCATGTCCAGGGAGAGGTTCTTGAGCTTGCGCACGTTGGCTTCGAGCATCTCCCAGCCCTGCTCAAGATATTCCCGGTGGTCGGAGTCGAGCCCCTGCCTGAGCAGAAAGAGGCTCCCTTCGAGTCCGCTGGCCATGTTCTTGATGGAGTGCGAGAGCCCGGCCACGGTCTGGCCTATGGTCGCCAGCCGCTCCGCGGCCAGGAGGTCGCGGGTCTTTTGCTCGACGAGTTCCTCGAGATGCTCCGTGTGCTCCCGGATGGCCCGGCGCATGGTCCAGCGCTCCCTGGCCCGCGCCAGGGCGATTTCCAGGACGTCGTCATCGATGGGCTTGGTCACGAAATCCGCGGCATCGAGCTTGATGCCCTGGATGGCCAGGCTCAGGTCGCCGTGCCCCGTCATGAGGACCACCTCGGTTTCGGGCTGGACCTCCTTCAAGGCCTTGAGCAACTGGAGACCGTCCATGCCGGGCATCTTGATGTCCGTGAGGACGATGGGGAAAGATTCCTGTCGGAACAGGGCCAGGGCTTCCTCCGCGCTCGACGCAGCCCGCACGTTCCAGCCCGCGTCGGACAGGGATATGCCGAGAACTTTGCGGATGCCATCCTCGTCGTCGATGATCAGCAGCGACATTCTTCTGTTCATAAGATGCCCTCTGCTTGCGGTGCGGGAACGGGCAGCGAGATGATGAAGCGGGTGCCCTTGCCGCGTTCGGACTCCACGGTGATGGAACCGCCGCAGTCCTTGATGATTCCGTAACTGATGGACAGACCCAGGCCCGTGCCCTTGCCGACCCGCTTGGTGGTGAAGAACGGTTCGAAGATCTTCTGCCGAACCCCGGGGGGAATGCCGCAGCCTGTGTCGACGATCTCGGCCACGACGCTTCCGTCCCGGCTGTACGTCTTGAGCGTGATGAGCTTGGGGTCGGTCGGCCGTCCGCCGTCGTCGCGGCCGGAGGTTGCGGCGGGGGCCCATTTTTCTTCGATGGCGTCGCGGGCGTTGATGAGCATGTTGATGAAGACCTGTTCAAGCCGGCTGGAGTCGGCCAGCACCTGCGGGAGGTCCGGATCGAAGGACTGGACCACTTCAATTTCGCGCAGCTTCAACTGCTGGATGAAAATGTCCAGGGCGCGTTTCAGGATTTCGGTCACGTCCACGGGCTCGAGCTTCATGTCGGGCTTGCGGCCGAACTCGCGCAGGTGGTTGATGATCTTGGACGCCCGGTCCACATGGCTTTCGATTTCCGAGGTCAGGGTGGCCAGGATGTCCCTGGCCACTTCGTCGCCGCGTTCGATCTTGCGGCGGATGAAACTCGCGCCGGTCTTGATGACGGAAAGAGGCTGGTTCAGTTCGTGCGCCATGCCGGTGGCCATCTCGCCCAGGGTGGCCATTTTGGAGGCCTGGATGAGCTGCTGCTCCGTTTCCAGGCGCTTGGTCATGTCGCTCGTGGTCACGAGCAGCACCTTCTGCCCGCTGAATTCGGACGGTGAAACGCGTACGGTGACGAAGAGGCGGCGTCCGTCCTTGGCCATGTGGATGACCCGGTCATGCATGCTTTTGGCCGTGAGCTTCTGCCGGAAGGATTCACGGTCGTCCTCGGTGAAGAGAGTCAGGAAATTCCGTCCGACGATCTCGTCCTTTTCGAACCCGTATACGGGTTTGACGGACTCGTTGCAGTCGAGAATGACAAGATCGCTCTCCTGCAGTACGAAAACCGGGTTGGGGATGTTGCGGAAGATGGCCTGGTATTTCCGCTCGCTTTTCTCAAGGTCCGCTTCGAGTTGTTTGCGGCTCGTGATGTCCAGGCACATCTCCATGGCCGCCACGATTTCGCCCTGGGCGTTCTTGATGGGCGAGCTGGTCACCAGCCAGTGGCGGATTTCGCCGTTGGCGTCGTAGCCCGACTCCTCGCTGGTGTAGGACTTCCCCGTCTTGAAGGTGTTCTCCACGGGGCATTGGAGGCATTTCTCCATCCTGCCCTTGTAGGCGTGGTAGCAGGTATCGCCCGGGGTCGGGCGAAACTTGTCCCTGAACTCCTGGTTGTAGCGCAGCAGTCGGAAATTGCGGTCCTGGACCGTGATGATGCACGGCACCAGGGAAAAGAGGGTCAGGTACTCGTCGCGCTGCCTGTTCAATTCTGACTGCTTCTGGCTGATGCTCTTGCCCATGCGTTCGATGGTCTGCACGAGAGTGCCCATCTCGTCGGGCTGGTCGATCTCGATGCGCGTGCAGTTGCCGCCGTCGGCGATGTGCTGGGCGCCGGCGATGAGCTTGCGGATGGGCCGCAGCACGAATCGTCTCATGAACATGAAAATGGCCAGTCCGGTGAGGGTCAGGACGATGACGGTGAAGGCGATGCTGCGGTTTCTGAAGGCCAGGGTTTCCTTGTCCGTAGATTCGAGGGACAGGACCACGTCGATGGCGCCCAGTACCCGGTCGCTCGATGGGTGGAAATGGCAGCTGCCCTCGCAGCCGGGCTCGTTCAGGACAGGAGTGATGATGCCGAGCATCCTCTGGCCGTTTTCCCCCTGGAAGATGCGGGTCCGCGCATCAAGGGGGACCTCTTCCGGGGGGCGCAGGTGCTTGTGGCAGGCCTGGCAGGACTCGTGCGAAATGTCCGTCCTGGTTTCAAGCTCGTTGGGCTTGTTGGAAAACTTGATCGTGCCGATGCCGTCGTAGATGCGCAGGGCCTCGATCCCTTCCTGTCGCCCGACGTTGGTGATGATCTGATTGAGGTCGTCGCGCGAGTTCAGCATCATGGCGTAATGCGTGCCGAGCTTGATGGTAGTGCCCAGACGGTCGACCTCTTCCACGGCGTAGCGCATGAGGATGGACTCCTGATGGCTGATGGCGAAGTACGACATGGCCGCCACGCTCGAAACCAGGGACAGGCCGGCGGTGAGGATGAGCTTCAGGCTCAGGCTTTTCTTGATGAAGGCCCATGGGGTGTTCATGACATCCTCTCGGGGCGGCGGCAGCCGGGGAGTTCCGGCTTGCGGGCGGCTCTACGGCGCGAGCCGCCCGCATGGTACGCTATCTGACGTGGCACTGGCCGCAGGCCAGGGGGCCCTTGCCCTGCGCCTCGTGACAGCCGATGCATTGCCTGTGGTAGGCCCTGTTAAGGTCCGTCGATCCCTTGGCCGGCTGCACCGCATGACAGTCTGCGCACGGCGTGCCCTCGGTCGATGAACTCGTGTCCTTGACGCCGTCGGCGCCGCCGTGATGGCAGGCCGCGCAGTCCTCCACCCCGGCCTTCTCGTTGTGCTGGTCGTGGATAAAGGCCGCGGCCGGCCTGGTCAGGCTGCCGAAGGCGTCGGGGGCGATGGTCTTCATGTCCTCCTGGGAAAATGCCAGTTGGGCACAGACCAGGAATACCGCCGTGGTCAGAATGGGAAGAAAGGTTCTCATCGTTCTCTCTCCTCTAAGCCTCTGGCTTTTCCATGCATTCGTAGATGATGTCGCCGAGGAATTTGATCTGCATGTCGAGATGGTAGGCATGCACAGTGTCCTCCAGACCGCCGTGGCAGTTGTGGCAGGGCGCCACGATGGTGCCGACGCCGGTGGCCTTGAGTTCGTCCGCCTTGGCCTTGCATGCGGCGACCCGCTGGTTCTTGAAGGGCGGACCGCAGTTGATGACGCCGCCGCCTGCGGCGCAGCAGAGGTTGTGCTCGCCGTGGGAAGCCGTCTCGACGATGTCGCCGTCGACGAGGAACCGGACGAGTTCGCGAAGCTTTTCGTGCAGGCCCCGTCCGCGGACCACGTTGCAGGGGTCATGCACGGTCACCGGGCCGGGGTATTTCTTGGCCAGCTTGATCTTGCCGTCGCGCATGAGTTCCCAGAAGAACTCGATGGAGTGGACGACGGGGACCGGATGCCACAGCCAGCCGTCCCAGCGGTTGCCGACGTCGTAGATGGAGCGGAAGGCGTGCCCGCATTCGCCCATGACGATGCGTTTGACCTTGAGCTTCTGGGCGCTCTCGAAATGCCTGCGCTTGAGGCGGCCCATCATCTCGAAGTCTCCCGTGAACATGCACATGTCCGAGTTGTCCCAGCCGGGTTCGGCCGGCATGGTCCAGTCCACACCCGCCGCGTGCATGATGGCCGCGGCCTGGTAGATGAGCTGGGTGCGGAACTTAGGTTCCGGGGCGATGACCGAATAATAGATGTCCGCACCCTCCTTGTCCAAGGGGATGCGCAGATCCGGGAATTCCTCGCGCGCTTCCTCCTCCTGCCACTGCAGGGTGTCGGTCCACTCGTCGTCCTTGACCCACATCTGGTTGTACGTCGCCGAATGGCTGTGAGCCGTGTCCTGAATGTACTGGGGGGTCACGCCGAGCTTGTGGCAGATGCGGCGCATGACGGACATGATATAGCCCGTGTCGATGCCGATGGGACAGTAATGCACGCAGCGCCGGCAGAGGTTGCATTCCGAGTAGGCCAGCTGCGCTAGGCCGTAGATGAAGTCCGGCTCCACCTTGCCGTCCTTCTCGAGCAGGACGTCCAGGGTCTGGCGGACCTTGCCCGCCGGGGTATAGCTTGGGTCGTCCGGATGGGACTGCGCGAAGTGGCAGGCCGTGGCGCACATGCCGCAACGCATGCATGTCTCGGAATAGACTTTGAGGCGGGCGCCCGTCTCGTTCTTCAGGACGGCGTTGACCGTCTTCTGGATTTTTTCGGGAGTGAGCCTGGAAACCCCGCGCCGCAGGCCCACATCCTCAATGAGTCTGTCGTGAATACCCATGTTGTGATCCTCCTTGGGATGTTACCAGTCGCGGGCGTGACGAACGCCGCCGAATTCCGAACCCATGTACGACCTCGTGAACACGGCGAAGACCATGTGCGACAGGCGCGTCCAGGGAATGGCCACGAGCATCAGTTCCCCGGCGAGGATGTGCAGGATGATCATGGTGTCGTAGTCGAGGATCTGGCGGAATGCCAGAAAACCGGTCACGAATGGCGCAAAGACTATGGCCAGGGCGACCCAGTCGGCGGTTTTCGTGATGTAGCGCACGTTGGGGTCCTGCAGTCTTCTGACGGCGAAGAAGACGCACAGGGCGATGACGACTATGGTCAGGTAGTCGCCGATGGGGTCTGGAATGGCCGGGAAGGAGATGCCGAAGAACTGGTCCCACAGCATCACATGGGCCGTGAGGAAGATTGGCACGGCGAAGAGCAGCAGATGAAAGAGAAAGGTCGCCACGGTCAGGGCCGGGTTTCTGCGCCAGCCCAGGGTAGCGAAGGGTGTGATCCAGTGGGCGATGGAACGCAAGGAGTATTTCCAGCTCATGAAGGCGATGGAGGAAGCGTCCTTGGTCTTGGCCAGCCTGTACATGCCGACGAGCCGCCAGGCGGATCCCACGATGAAGGCCGCCCAGGCCAGCCAGGCCAGGGGGCCGGTCACGAATTCATAGATGGTGTTCATGCGTGTATTCTCCTTTGGGCTCAGGCCACCGGGGTCACGACCCGGATGTAGGCGCCCATGTTCATGGCCTTGACGAGCAGCTTGGTTCCGTCCGGGCTGAAGACCGGATCGAAGACCCGTTCGAAGTCCTGGTCCAGGGGGCGTCCGTTGACGACCACGGTCTGGCGTCCGCCTCTCTCCACCTTCACGGCCACGTTGCCGCCCTTGGGGCTCAGTACGGGTTTCCAGGCCATGTCCCAGGTCCCATCCCAGACCTTCCCGTCGACCATGACGCGCCAGTTCCGGTTGTTGTCCGAACCCAGGGCCGCCACGAGCCCGCCGTCGTCCGCCAACGCCAGATCTGTGACCACGGGGAACCTCGCGTTCCAAGGCTTGCCGTTCACGGCCACGGTGAATTCACCGAAGACCGGCGCGACGATGGCCGCCAGGATCTGGCCGTTGCGGCTGAAGGCCTGCTGCCAGCATTGGAAAAAGACGGGTTCCCAAAGGGTCTTGCCTTCCTGGGCCATGCCCCACAACCCGGAGATGCGCACCGGCGCGACGACGCTGCCGGTGGAGGGGTTGAAGCTCGGCTCCCAGACGCAGGCGTACATGTCGGGCCAGGGGGTGCCGTCAACGGCGATGGTGTACTCGTAGAGGCTGGTACGGACCTGGGCTGCAACGCGCCTGCCCGAAGCGTCGAAGGTCGGGGTCCAGGCGTTCAGAAACTTTCTGTCCCAGGCCTGTCCGTCGACGGCGACGCCGAAGACTCCGGCCTGGAATGCGTCCAGGTCGGCGGGCTTGAGGGAGTTGAGCTGCACCACGGCTGTCGATGAGGATCCGTCGGCGGAGAGCAGGCTCTGGTTGAGGTTCTCGAAGAGGTTTTCCCAGGGCGTGCCGTCGATGCACATGCCGTATTCACCTCCGGACTGGATGCAGGCGGCGATGACTGACCCGTCTTTGGAGAACTGCGTTCCCCAGAGGTAGTCGAAACGCTCCTCCCAGGGCACGTCGTCGACGGCGAGAGTCCATTCTCCGTCCTGCTGGACCACGGTCGTGAATCGGCCGTCCGGGCTGAACCGCGGCAGCCAGGCTTTTTCGAAGGTGTTCTCCCAGAGCGAGCCGTTGACGAAGGCCGTGAACGTGCCGTCCTCCAGCCTGGCCAGCGCCGCGAGCCTTTGCCCGTCCGGGGAGGCATGGGCCTCCTCCATCCACATCGCGCCTTCGGGCAGGTCCGTGGAGGCGAGAATTACACGTTTACCCGGCTCCCAATCCCATAAAGCTGGTGAATGCATGTCGTCCTCCCGTTTCCCGCATGTAGTTGCGGGATTTAATTGATTTCCGATGAGAAAAGTTGTTGCCGCGGATGCGGTCTGCCAGTTCGCGTCGGTCGTAAGCATGGGTTGTGTGTCGAAATCTATAGTGACGACGATCGTATTGGCGAAACTTATATCCATATTACCGTTGTTTTTCGGTTATGCAAGCAATTTTTAGTGAATTATTTAATTATACATTGAAAGTATAGTTATGAATTAAAACCATACTTACAATGTGTGGATTTGAATTCTTTCAAATAGTGGATTGATTTATGCCATACCGTCGTGGCATATCTCGACGGAAAATGAATGGATTTCAAAGCATGGACTCCCGTGTTTATCGTCGAGGAGGGTGATTGGATGCGTCTGACGACCAAGGGACGTTACGGAATGCGCCTGGTGCTTGATATCGCGCAGCATGGGGGGAGCGGCCCTGTATCCATGTCAGAGGTTTCCCTCAGGCAGGACATATCGCTCAAGTATCTGGAAAGACTGGTCGGAGAGTTGCAGCGGGCGGGCATCGTCAAGAGCATGCGAGGGAGGGTCGGCGGGCACGTTCTGGCGCTGCCGCCGGAGCGCATAACCGTCGGAGACGTCGTGCGCGCTCTGGAGGGCGAGTCTGCCGACTTGCCATGCGGAAACAACAGGCTGGCGTGTCCGCGTTCCGTGCACTGTCTGACCAGAGCCATCTGGGTGGCCGCGGACCAGGCCATGTTCGAAAAGCTGGATTCGGTGACCGTGCAGGATATCCTGGAGGACGGTCAGAACTGCATGGCCCGCAAGGAGGCGGCCAAGCTGGCCCAACTCAAAATCCCGCAGGATTCGCAGCCTGAGCATCAGAAGCGACGCAAGACAATCCCGAGCAGGGTCTTTCTCCGGAGCGGGGCCCTTCAAACCGCCGCAAATCCGGGCCGCCAGGGAGCGACAAAGACGATTCTGTCGGTGGACGACAACCTCGACATCGTCGAGTACCTCGTCTCTATCTTCCGCGAAAGGGGCTATGCCGCCTATGGCGCCACCAGTGGCGAGGAGGCCATGGAAATCCTCAGGCAGGTCAAGCCGGATCTGATCACGCTGGATCTGGAGATGCCCGAGGAGTGGGGGCCGAAATTTCATCAGCGGTTTTCCGGGATGCCGCAATTCAAGGACATCCCCGTGGTAGTCATCAGCGGGCTGCCGGGCATCCACCGGGCCATCAGGAAAGCCGTGGCCACGCTGAGCAAGCCGTTCAAGCCTGAGGATGTTCTGGAGGTCGTGGAAGCGGCCATCGGGGCGCCGTGATCCGTCGTTCCCGGAGTTTAGGAGGCGTTTTGCCCGGCCCGCGACGGACCGCTTGACGCGTAGCGGAAGGGTGTGAGGAGCGAAAACATGAATGGGGTGCAGGGGACGAGTCCCCTGCCCGCCGGAGGCATTCTTATCTCGGCGTCATGGCTTTTTTGGTCTTGGCCGTGGGCATGGCTGTGGCGGGGTCTTCGGGCCAGGGGTGTTTGGGGTAGCGGCCGCGCATTTCGGCGCGCACGAGGGGGTAGCCGTTCTTCCAGAAGGAGGGCAGGTCGCGGGTGACCTGCAGGGGGCGGCCGGCGGGGGAGAGCAGGTGCAGGACGAGGGGGTATTGGCCGCCTGCCAGGGTGGGGGTGTCGGCGCAGCCGAACATTTCCTGGAGTTTGACAGGCAGGACGGGGCCGGATTCCGGCGAGTAGTCGACGCGGCGCCGGGCGCCCGAGGGGACGTCGAGGTGTTCCGGGGCCAGGCGGTCCAGGAGTTTGAGTTTTTCCCATCCGATGAGGTTTTTCAGGGCCTCCAGGAGCGGCACTTTGGCGAGGTCCGCCGTGGAGCGCGCGCCGGCGGCGAAGGGGCTGAGCCAGTCGGCCAGGGAAGCCCGGAGGGCAGCGTCGGACATGTCGGGCCAGGTTGTCTCGTCGAGGCCGCGCAGAAAGCGAACGCGGTCGCGCAGGGCGCGGCACTGGTCATCCCAGGGTAGGCGCGAGACGTCCTTGAGTCCGGCCAGGAGGGCTCCGGTCACGGCATCCTGGTCGGCGGCCAGAGGTTCATCCCGCAGGCAGAGCGCGTCGAGCATCAGCTTTCGACGGCTGATTACGCGGTCGAGGAGCGGGTCGAAGCGCACCTCGTCCTCGAAGCGCATGAGATTTCCGAAATGTTTGTGCAGTTCCTGCCAAGAGAGCGGGGCAGCCTGCCAGATCCGGGCGTTGTCGGCGCTGCCGTCCAGTTGCGCCACGGCCAGGAATTCGTGGCCCGACAGGGTGCTCGGTCCCGGCCAGACGGCCTTACGGCCGCTCGTCAAACGGTAGGACCCGTCCTCCTGGCGGCGCGCGATGCGGTCCGGGTAGGCCAGGGAAGTCAGGAGGCCGACGGCTTCGGGGTCGACGGGCCCGGGTTTGACGGAGGCGAGCCGTGCGATCTGCTCCATGGAGGCACGCAGCGTGTCGGAGAGTACCCGCGGCCGCACGGCTTCGCGCAGGTCCGGGGATGAGCGCATGATGCGGCCCGGTTCGCCCAGGATGGCGGCCAGGTGGGCCGCGGTGGGGCCTTGGCCAATGCGTTTGGCTGCGAGGACCATGTGCGCCAGGCGCGGGTGCAGGGGCAGGGCGGCCATATCGCGGCCGTGGGTTGTGATGCGCCCGGCGTCGTCGAGGGCGCCGAGTTCCCGCAGGAGGCGTCTGGCGCTCAGGAAATTTCCGGCCGGCGGCGGGGTCAGCCACGCGAGGTCCGCGGGGGAGGCCGCGCCCCACAGGGCCAGGTCGAGGGCCAGGGGGGTGAGGTCGGCCTCCAGCATTTCCGGGGCGGGGAAGGGTTTGCGGCTGACCTCGTCGGCCGGGTCCCAGAGGCGCAGGCACACGCCCGGCCCCGTGCGGCCGGCGCGGCCCTGCCGTTGGGCCACGGTGGCCAGGGAGGCGGGCTCGGTGACCAGGACCGTCATGCCGCTTCTGGGGTCGAAGCGGGGCAGGCGGGCCAGGCCGCTGTCGATGACGACGCGCACTCCCTCGATGGTCAGGGATGTTTCGGCGATGGCCGTGGCCAGCACGACCTTGCGGATGCCCGGCGGGGGCGGGGCGATGGCCCTGTCCTGATCGGAGGCGGTCAGGGCGCCCAGGAGCGGGTGGATCTCCACGCCGGGCGAGGGCGTGCCGAGGAGTTCCTCCGTGCGGCGGATTTCGCGGGCTCCGGGCAGGAAGGCCAGAATGCTTCCCGTTTCCGTGGCCAGGGCCAGGGAGATGGCGCGGGCCATGCGCTCCTCGACGAAGCGTTCGGGCAGGCGCAGGTAGCGGGTCTCAACCGCGTGGGCCTGTCCAGGGCAGGACAGGATGCGGCATGGGGCCAGGAGGGCAGCCACGGCCTCCACGTCGAGGGTGGCTGACATGACGGCCAGGCGCAGGTCGGGCCGCAGGGCGGCGCGGACTTCCAGGCACAGGGCCAGGCCCAGGTCGGCCTGGAGGCTTCTTTCGTGAAATTCGTCGAAGATGACGCAGGCGTAGCCCGTGAGTTCGGGGTCGTGCTGCAGCATGCGCGTCAGGATGCCCTCGGTCACGACCTCCACGCGCGTGGCGGCCGAGACCCGGATGTCCAGGCGCGTGCGGTAGCCGACGCGCTCCCCGGCCTTCTCCCCCAGCAGGCCCGCCATGTGCCGCGCAGCGGCGCGCGCGGCCAGGCGCCTGGGTTCGAGCATGAGGATCTTGCGCCCGGCGGCCCAGGGGGCGTCCATGAGGGCCAGGGGGATGCGCGTGGTCTTGCCGCTGCCCGGCGGGGCGTGAACCACGCAGGCCGTGTCCGTGCGCAGGGCTTGAGACAGCTCGGTCAGGACTGCGTCAATGGGCAGCGGGGGCAGAGGCGGGAGCGTGGGCGTCATGGCCTAGAACAGGGCGCGGCAGACCAGCAGGACGAGCAGCGCGTACAGGCCGGCGAACCCGTCGTCGATCATGATGCCCCAGCCTCCGGGCAGCCAGCGCTCCGAGGCCCGCACGGGCCAGGGCTTGGCGATGTCGAAGAGGCGGAAGAGCAGGAAGGCCGGGACCATCCACAGCGGCTCGGCGGCGCCCAGGGGGAGCAGGGCGATCCACTGCCCCCACAGTTCATCCACCACCACGCAGGACGGGTCCTTGCGGCCCAGGAATTTTTCGGTCCGCCCGGCACACCAGGCTCCGACGGGAAAGAGAACGGCCAGGACCGCAAGCCGCGCCCAGAGAGGCAGGGGCAGGAACAGGAAGGGGGCCGCGGCGGCGGCCGCCAGGGAGCCCCACGTGCCCGGGGCCTTGGGCATGCGCCCGGCCGGACCGAGGGTGGCCAGCTGGGCTGCCAGCCGGGAGGAGAGCGGTTCGGGTTTGGTTTCAGGCATCTGCCACTCCGACGGCTCCGATTTCCAGGAGGATGTTCAGCACAGAGCGCAGGGGCAGGCCGACCACGTTGGTGTAGGATCCCTGCACCTCGTCCACGAGGAAGGCGCCGATGCCCTGGATGCCGTATGCGCCGGCCTTGTCCATGGGTTCGCCCGTGGCCACGTAGGCCGCGAGCATTTCCGGGGAGTTGTCGGCCATGTGCACCCTGGTCGTCACGGTGCGGCAGACGGTCAGGGCGTCGCGGTCGCACAGGACGCAGAAACCCGTGATGACCTCGTGCCAGCCGCCGGACAGGGACCAAAGCATGTCGACGGCCTCGCGGCGGTCCTGCGGCTTGCCGAGGATGTCGGTTCCCCGGACCACGATGGTGTCGGCCGAGAGTACGACCTTGTCGGGGTGGCGGGCGGCGATGTCGGCGCCCTTGATGCGGGCCATGCGGGCCGCGTAGTCGGACGGGGTTTCGACGGGTTCGGGCGCGGGCTCCTTCACGGCGCTGGGGACGACCTCGAAATGCAGCCCCTGCCCGGCCAGCAGGGCCTGTCGGCGGGGCGAGGCCGAGGCCAGGACCAGGGGCCTGCGGGCGCGGAACGGGCCCTGGCTCACTTGTCCTCCAGGGGGGCGGTCAGGGCGTCTCGCAGGCTCTCGTCCAGGGTCGGGTGGGCGAAGATGTGCTCGTGGGCCGTGGCGCGGGTCCAGCCGTCGCGGACAATGATCTCGGCCAGGGTGACCAGGTGCGAGGCTCCGTGCCCCACGGCGCTCAGGCCCCGCAGCACGCCGTCGGACCACACGGCCTTGACCAGGCCCTGGGCCTGTCCGTGGGCCTGGGAGATGGGGTTGGCCCCGAGGTTGGCGCGTGAGATCTGGACGGGCTTGCCTGCGGCCGCCAGTTCGGCGGCGGTGGCGCCGGCACGCATGACCTCGATGGAACCGTAGATGCAGCCCGGTATGGGCCCCGGTTCGTAGGGCGCGGTCGACTCGCCAAGGGCGTGACGCACGGCGTAATGTCCCTGGTGCTCGGCGGCGTGGGCCAGGAGGGTGCGGCCGTTGACGTCGCCTACGGCGTAGATGTTCGGCGCGGCCAGAAGGCAATCATCGGTGGCGACCCAGCCCGCTCCGCGCGTGGAGATTCCGGCTTTCCCTAGCCCGAGCCCGGCCGTGTTGGGCTTGCGGCCCACGGCCACGAGGGCCTTGGCGGTGCGGATCTCCGTGCCGTCCTCCAGCCGGGTCAGCACCGCGTCCCCTTCGTTGACGATCCCGGCCACGCGTTTGCCCGTGAAGATGTTCCACTTCCTGCGCTTGAGCATCCCGTGCAGGGCCTGGGCGATCTCCTCGTCCTCGGCCGGGGCGATGCGCGGCGCAGCCTCGACGAGGTCGATGCGCGTCCCCAGGCGGTTCCAGAAGTCGGCCATTTCCAGGCCGATGGCCCCGGCGCCGATGACGGCCAGACTCTCGGGCACCTCCTCGAGATCCAGCAGATCCGTGGAGTCGAGGATGCGCTCATGGTCCGGCTCAAGGCCCGGGAACCAGTTCGATGAGGAGCCCGTGGCGATGATGAGCCAGGAGAAGGACAGCTCGTGCATCGATTCGCCGGCGACACGCAGGGTCGTGGTCCCCGTCAGCTCGGCCGCTCCCCGGATGAGAGTCACGCCGTCTTTTTCGAGGCGGGAGGACATGGCCTTGTGGGTGGCAGAGACGAAGGCGCCCTTGCGTTTTTTCAGAGCGGGCATATCAATTTCGATGGACCCGCTGCACAGGCGCAGCCTTGATTGGGCATGCAGCCCCTCAAGGGGCGCGGTGGCGCCGAGGTAGAGCTTGGTGGGGATGCAGCCCCAGTTCAGGCACGTGCCGCCGAGGTGCTCTTTTTCTATGAGGGCGACCGTTTTTCCTCTTTGACTGGCGAGAAGAGCTGCGGCATAACCGCCCGGTCCCGCCCCGATGACAATGATGTCAAAATGGCTCATGGAAATACCCGCTGAGGCTGTAGTTGGGATTCGTGAACGAAGCTCACATGCCTAATCCGAAGCAGGGCGGAACTCAACCCTCAGGACAGTCCGGCAGACCACGCCCGGACAGCGGTCGCCCGCGACGTCGACGGACATGACACTGACGCCCGGCCCGGCCGTGACGGAACTTCCCGATTTCAGACGTTATGTCGCCGCAGGCCAAGGCCAGGGCGACACGGAGATACGATGCAGGAGAATCAGAAGAACAAAAGCGGGGGGAAAAGAAAAGGAGTCGCCTCGCTCTTCGACGATTACGAGATCAAGGACCTTTTCAAGCGCTTCATCCAGTTGCTCGTGGTGGTCGAGGTGCTCATCTTCCTTGTCTGCTGGGTCTATCAGCTGGGCATCGACGAGGTGGCCGTCACCGGCAAGCCCGTCGACATCCCCTTCCCCTGGAAGGCCTATTTCCTGGTGTCCTTCGCCGCGCCCGTGGCCCTGACCTTTCTGACCGGGATCGTCGTCGTGGCCTTCAACTCCTTCCTCTACGGACAGCGCGGCCAGGCCATCTTCAAGGAGGACGGCCTCGAGGGCTTTGCGGCCAAGGTGGCCAAGACGGCCAACTTCTGCTTCCAGCTGCCTTTCCTGCTCACGCTTCTGCTGCTCGGGGCCCTCATCGGCGTGGTCTACAACATGGGCGCGATCATGGATTTCCTGGCCCGCTTCGGCGAGGCAGCCTCCAAGTTCCTGCTCATCGGCCTGGGTTGCGTCCTCGCGGCGGGCACCATCTTCGGTGTCGTGCGCATGGTGCTCAACTACAAGCTGCGCAAGAAGAACATGGAATACGACTACAAGCGCGAGGTCATGGACCGCCTTGGCATCGCCATCCTCGACGAGCGGACCATGATCGACAGCCAGGGCAAGGTCGTGGCGCCGCGGCAGATCGATGTCACGGCCGAACCCCCTCGGGTCCTGCCCTCCGCCCCGGCCGACGACGTGGCGGGTGAAAAGCCCGAATGCCTCTGACGGCCGGCAGGACGCTGAGTCCTGCCGGCATCCCGAAAAGTTCTCCCCTGACCGGCTTTTGGCCGGTTTTTTTTCGCCTGCGCTTTACGGGGGAGCGGCCTTCAAGTCGAGACGGCGTCTGCGGCGTGACGGAGCGCCCGACCTGCGTAAACTCAGCGAGCTGATTGTGAAAAAAATAATGAAGTCTTGACGCGTCCGCCCTTATTCTATACCTCTGTGGTCGGAAAAAATCATACCGATTTGGTCTGGTTGGAGCCGATCTGTCCTCGGGATGTCGATTCGGGCCTGCGGAACCATGTTTTTTCCGGTACAGAGGATGGTGCTGGGGGGCGAAGCCTCCGGGCGAGGGAGGTTTCCGGGATTTTCCGGGGTGGATTTCAACAAAGGAATTTTCACATGGAGAAGGGAAGACCAATGCTGCGATGGATCGGAATCCTGTGCGTAAGCATGGCTGTGGCTGGATTCGGTCTGAACGCTCTTGGGGGAAAGCAGGAACTGGTCGAAACGAAGCGATTGGGCGCTGATCTCGTCACCATCGACACGCTCAAGAAGTTCGGAAAGCTCGAGTATCCAGTGGTCCGGTTCGAGCACGACAAGCACACCAAGGCCGTCGAAGGGAAGTGCGAATCCTGCCACAAGGTGACCGGAAACACGGTCACAGCCAAGTTCAAGCGCGAAGAAGACACGACTGCTGCCGCAATCAAGGCCGTTTACCACGACAACTGCATCAAGTGTCACACGGACACGTCCAAGGCCGGCAAGAAGAGCGGGCCCGAGAGCGGACAGTGCGGGACCTGCCACGCCGGACCTGCGGAAACTTCCCGCACGCTTCCGACTTTCGACAAGTCCCTGCATTACAGGCACCAGTCCTCGAAGATGGTCCCGGCTCCCGCGGGCCAGAAGGACAACTGCTCCAAGTGCCACGCTCAGGACAAGCCGGAGAAGCGCAATCTTTCCTTCGCCGAAAACAAGGAACAGTCCCACGAGAAGTGCATGTCCTGCCACATGGAGATCGCCAAGGCCAAGCAGCCCAGTGGTCCCGTGGAATGCGCCGGCTGCCATGACGCTTCCGTCCGCGCCACTTTCAAGAAGGTTGCCGACGCGCCCAGGCTCGAGGCCGGTCAGACCGACTTCGCCCTTCTCATGGCCAAGCCCGCCAAGCCCGCTGCTGAGCCGGCTCTCATCAACGCCGTGCCCTTCAACCACAAGAAGCACGAAGAGAAGAACGAAAACTGCTCGGTCTGCCATCATAACGCCTCAACCAAGGGCTTGGTGGCCTGTTCCGAGTGCCATACCTCTCTGGGCAAGGAAGAGGGCGCCTTCATCACCACCGATCAGGCCATGCACAGCGTGACCGCCAAGGCCAGCTGCGTGGGCTGCCACGCCAAGACCCAGGACAAGAAGCAGTGCGCCGGCTGTCACACCTTCATGGGCCGCACCGGCCAGAAGACCGAGGCCAGCTGTACCAAGTGCCATGTCAGCATCACCGCCGGCCCCGACCTGCTCCAGGACAAGACCGGCAAGGTCAACACCGCGGCCATGATCTTCGAGTCCCGCGCCAAGGCCGACACTGTTGTCAAGGTCGACGAGATTCCCGAAACCATCGAGATCGGCGTTCTGGCCAACGAATACCAGGCCAGCAAGTTCCCGCACCGCAAGATCGTGCAGAAGATCATGGAAGGCATGAAGGACGACGCCATGGCTGCGTACTTCCACTCCAGCCCCAACGCCGTCTGCTCCGGTTGCCATCACAACAGCCCCGCTTCGGCCAACCCGCCCAAGTGCGTGAGCTGTCACGGCAAGGGTGCCGGCCCCCTGACTGAGGCCAAGCCCGACCTGAAGACCGCCTATCACCAGCAGTGCATCGGCTGTCACAAGGAAATGGGAATCGAGAAGCCGGCCGCAACCGCCTGCACAGAATGTCATGCCGCTAAAAAGTAACCTGCCTGCAAGGTCTTAATAACGAGGAGCTATTATGAAACGCAGAAAATTCATTGGCATGCTGGCTGGCGCAGGGGCCTGTTTGGCGGCGTCTTCGGCCAGTGCCGGTGGAACTCATCATTTCAAGGGATATCCCGAAAGCTTTGGGGTGCTCTTCGACAGCACCAAGTGCATCGGCTGCAGAAAGTGCGAAGCCGCGTGCAATAAGGTCAACGAACTGCCGGCCCAGCCCGTGCCCTTCGACGATCTGACAGTCATGGACAAGAGGCGTCGTACGCACCACGACACCTTTACCGTGGTCAACAAGTACATGGTCGGCGACAAGCCGGTGTACCGCAAGCAGCAGTGCAACCACTGTCTCGAGCCGGCCTGCGCGTCGGCCTGCTTCGTCGGCGCCTTCAAGAAGGACAAGACCGGAGCCGTGAGCTACGACGCTCACAAGTGCGTGGGCTGCCGCTACTGCATGGTGGCCTGCCCCTTCGAAATCCCGACGTACGAATACCACGACCCGATCACCCCCCGGGTGCGCAAGTGCACCATGTGCCAGCCGCGTATCGAGGAGGGCAAGCTCCCCGGCTGCGTCGAGGACTGCCCCAAGGGCGCCCTGGTCTTCGGCCGCCGCGAGGATCTGCTGGCCATCGCCCGCGAGCGCATCCGCAAGCATCCCGACATGTACATCGACCACATCTACGGCGAGAACGAGATGGGCGGCACGAGCTGGCTCTACATCTCCGGCGCGCCCTTCACGCAGATCGGCATGCGCGAGGATCTGGGCATCACGCCCGCCCCTCAGTTCACCTCCGGCCCCCTGGGCGTGGTCCCGGCCATCGTCGGCCTGTGGCCGATGTTCCTGACGGGCGCCTATGCGCTGACCAAGCGCAAGGAGAAGATCGCCGAGGAAGAGCAGCACCACGCCGTGGCAGAGGCCGTGGCCGAAGCCCAGGCCGAGGCGGCCAAGAAGCTCAAGACGGCCATGGACAAGGCGGAAAAGGACAAGTTGTCGGCCATCGACAAGGAAGTGAAAAAAGCGCTCAAGGAAGCGGAAGAGGCTCGCAAGAAAGCCGAAGCCGCCGACGCGGGCGAGCAATAAGGAGTAGTGGCGATGTCTGACCACACCACACCGAACAAGTCATTCTGGACGCCGGCGAACATCATCACCGCCGTCATCCTGGCCATAGGCCTGGTGCTGACCGTCAAGCGCTTCACGATGGGCATCGGCTCCGTCACCAACCTGTCCGACGACAACCCCTGGGGCATCTGGATCGGCTTCGATCTGCTCTGCGGCGTCGCTCTCGCCGCCGGCGGCTACACGACCTCCGCGGCGGTGTACCTTTTCGGCATGAAGAAATACCATTCGGCGGTCCGCCCGGCCATCACCACGGCATTCCTGGGCTACGCCTTCGTCGTCTTCGCCCTGCTGTACGACTTGGGCCGCTACTACCGGCTGCCGTATCCCCTGACCATCTACCCCGGCCCCACCTCCTTCCTCTTCGAGGTAGGTCTGTGCGTCGCCCTGTACCTGACGGTCCTGGCCATCGAGTTCTCCCCGGCCGTGTGGGAGACCCTCAAGTGGAAGAAGCTGCGGCATTACGCCCACAGCCTGACCCTGTTGCTGACCATCTTCGGCGTCATCCTCTCGACCCTGCATCAGTCCTCCCTGGGCGGGTTGTACCTGATCGCCCCCTCCAAGCTGCATCCGCTGTGGTACTCCCCGTACCTGGCCCTGTTCTTCTTCGTTTCGAGCATCCCGGCCGGCCTGTCCATGGTCATCTTCGAGGGCGGCCTGTCCCACAAGTTCCTGCACCACAAGATGGACGAAACCCACATCGAGGAAGCCCCCGGCGTGACTCTGGGCTTCGCCAAGGCCGCGGCCGTGGTCCTTTTCTGCTACTTCAACCTGAAGTGGATCGGCGTGGCCATGGACGACAACTGGCATCTCCTGGCCACCGGCTGGGGCGCCTGGTTCCTGGTCGAGGTCATCGGCTTCGTCCTCGTGCCCTGCCTCATGTACGCCGTGGCCGCCCGCGAAAAGAATCAGAAGCTGGCCTTCTGGGCCTCCATCGTCACGGTCCTGGGCATCGTTCTGAACCGCCTGAACATCTCCCTGGTGGCCTTCAACTGGCAGCTGCCGGCTGAAGTCCGCTACATCCCGTCCTGGGAGGAGATCATGATTACCGTGTTCATCGTCACCCTGGAAATCACGGTCCTGCGGTTCTGCCTGAACAAGCTGCCGATCCTGCACGAACACCCCGACTTCAAGGAAGCGCACTAAAGGAGGCGTACAATGGAATTCATGACATATCATGACTTCATGTTCTGGACCAAGGGCATGGCCTATGTCGGCATGGGCGTTGGTCTGGTGGCGTTCGTGGCCTTCTGGCTGTTCGTGACCGAACGGGACGAAGACAGGTTCGCTGACAAGGAAGAGGAATAGGCTCGGTCCGTTTCGACCAATGAAGGAGTATTCGTATGTATGAGATATTGACTGGTCCGCTGCTCTGGATTTCCTTTGCGGTATTCTTTGTCGGCCTGACCGCCCGCGTGGTGCTCTACTTCAAGGGGCTGGACTGGCGGCTGGACCGCGTGGCCTACAAGCCGCACATGAACTATGGCATCAAGGGCGCCGTGCGCTCGGTGTACCGCTGGCTGCTGCCCTTCGGCACCCACAGCTGGCGCGCCAAGCCCATCTTTACCCTCATGTTCTTCGCCTTTCACTTCGGTCTGGTCATCGTGCCCATCTTCCTGGAAGGGCATGCCGTGATGATCAGAAACGGCCTTGGCATCGGTTGGCCGTCCATGCCGCAGATCCTGGCCGACGTGCTGGCTATCGCGGCGCTCATGGGCGGCATCGGCATCGCCGTGCGTCGCTTCCTGCTGCCCGAGGTGCGCATCCTGACCGATTTCAAGGACGTCATGCTGCTGGTCCTGACCCTGACCTTGCTGTTCTCCGGCATCATGGCCTCGTACCATACCGCCAACTATTCGGTCTGGATCAACCTGCATATCCTGTGCGGCGTGATCGTGCTACTGACCGCTCCCTTCACCAAGCTGGCCCATATCGCGCTCTTTTTCTGCACGCGCATCCAGCTCGGCATGGATTTCGGGATCAAGCGCGGCGGAATGAAGTCCAATTTTGACTGGTAAGCCAAGAGGAATACAAAATGCCCGAAGGAAAACTTTGCAATAAGAAGCCCGTTGCCTCCAGAGAGGATCTCGACGCCCTCTTGGGCGACAGCAACGGCAGACAATATTACGCGGAAATGGAACAGCTGGACGTGGACGCCGAAAAGCTTTGGGCGACCATCCAGAAGACCATGAAATCCAGAACCAAGACCTGGCTCGACATCTGCGCCCACTGCGGATTGTGCGCCGACAGCTGCTTCCTGTACAGCGTCAACGAGCGCGACCCCAAGCAGGTGCCGTCTTACAAGATCCAGTCCACCCTTGGTGAGATCGTCAAGCAGAAGGGCAACGTGTCCAACGAGTTCATGCGCATGTGCATGGACACGGCCTGGTCCAAGTGCACCTGTTGCAACCGTTGCGGCTCCTTCTGCCCCTACGGCATCGACATGGGCGTCATGTTCAGCTACCTGCGCGGTCTGCTGCACTCCCAGGGCTTCGTGCCATGGGAACTGAAGATCGGCTCGGGCATGCACCGCCTGTTCCGCGCCCAGATGGACGTCACCGTAGAGGAGTTCGTGGACACCTGCGAATGGATGGTCGACGAGGCCCTCGAAGAGTGGCCGTGCCTTGAGATTCCCATCGACAAGGAAGACGCCGACATCGTCTACATGATCAATGCCCGCGAGGCGAAGCACTACCCCGAAGACATCGTCGAGGCGGCCATCCTCTTCCATGTTGCGGGCGAGAACTGGACCATGCCGTCGTCCGGCTGGGAAATGACCAGCCTGTCCATGTTCGCCGGTGACTGGGAAGCCTGCAAGATGCAGGTCGAGACGGTCTATGAGGCCATGGAGCGCCTGCGTCCCAAGCGCATGGTCGCCACCGAGTGCGGCCACGCCTACCGAGCTACGGTCATCGAAGGCCCGTACTGGGCCGGACGCCCCGACGGCCAGCCGCCCGTGGAGTGCATCCACTACGTGGAATGGGTGGCCGAGGCACTGGAGACCGGAAAGCTCAAGATCGATCCGACAAAGAAGATCAAGGAGCCTGTCACGCTACAGGATTCCTGCAACTACGTGCGCAACGCCGGCCTGCGGGATTGCGGCCGGATCATCATGAAGCACATAGCCGAGGACTTCCGCGAGATGGCTCCCAACAAGGAGCATAATTACTGCTGCGGCGGCGGAGGCGGCTTCAACGGCATCGGGCGTTACCGCAAGCAGCGCAACGCGGCCCTGAAGATGAAGCGCGAGCAGATTCTGGCCACGGGTGCGAAGTTCGTCATCGCACCGTGCCACAACTGCTGGGACGCCATCCGCGATCTGGAAGAGGAGTTCGAAATCGGCATCCGCTGGAGCTTCCTGAAGCCCCTGCTGATCAAGATGATCGAGGTGCCCGAGCACCTCCTGCCTCAGGAATAGGACGATAGCGGTACGCCGCGCAGATTGCGGCGTACCGCTTCCACTCTCGTTCCGGTCTTCGGCGCAAAGGCTCGTCCCTGCGGCTGACGGTCAGGAGCGTCCTGCCCCGGTGCACGGGCGGGCATAACCTTGCGCTCTGGTTCGCGACTCAATCGCGAGGGGGCCAGACACTGTGGAATGTCCGCCGGCGCTGCCTGAAGGCCGGTTCGAGTAATCTTGGAGGATAGGATGCGTTTGACCACGAAGAGCCGCTACGGGACTCGCCTGCTCATGGATATCGCCGTTCATGAGGCCGCCGGCTGGGTGAACACGACGGACATTGCCAGGCGGCAGAATATTTCCCAGAAATACATTGAGAAGTTGATTTCGGGTTTGCGGCGCAGCGGCCTCGTGCGCAGCAAGCGTGGCCCGTTCGGCGGACACAAGCTGGCCAAATCCGCCCAGGAGATCACGGTCGGGGATGTGGTCAGGGTGCTGGAGGACAGCTCCGCCGCGGATCAGCTCCTTGAAAGCGCGGCGGCTGGAGAGGGCGTGGACTCTTCGGAGGTTCTCCTGCAGCACATATGGGTCGAGGCGAACAATGTGCTCATGGGCGCGCTTGACTCCCACCGGCTTTCCGATCTGATCTCCCGCCGGTCCTGAGCCGCGTCGACGCGGTTTCGGGCCTGTCCGGACTCCGGGTCGCTCCGTTACCGCCTATCCAGGATGAGATCCTCCACCTTGCGTTTCGGCACGTAGTGCACACCCGCTTCGTCCCTCCAGTATCGAATTGACCCGTCCGCGGGCACATCCACGACCTGCACGTCCTCCACGGGCTTGCCCAGCGCCAGGACCAGGCTGATCTCCAGTTCCGGCGCCAGCCCGAGGTGCGCGCGCAGCCGGTCGCGGTCGATGGCCCCGAGCATGCATCCTCCTAAGCCATTTTCCACCGCTCCAAGCAGCATGGTCTGGGCCATGATGCCGAGGTCGATCCTGGCCATGTCCCAGTCCTTGGCCGTGTTGACCACGATGATGTAGGCGGTCGGTCGCTCGGACGGTGCGGGGCCGTCCCAGTCCTTGAGGTAGGCCGCCCATTTCAGGCAGCCGAAGACGGCCTCGTTGTCGGCCGGAGCCGTGCACAGGATGAAGCGCAGGGGCTGCCTGTTGGCGGCGGAGGGGCAGAGCCTGGCCAGTTCGACCAGTTCTTCGAGGGTCCGCATGGGGATGGCGACGCCGTTGTCGAAACGGCGGTAGCTGCGGCTGGCGGTGACGATGTCCTTGAGCATGCGCGCCTCCTCAGGTGTCGTAGATGTTTTCGAACCGCGCCTTGTACGCCTGGAACGTTCCCTCCGCGATGGCCTTGCGGGCGCCGGTCACGACCTGCAGGAAGTAGGCGAGGTTGTGGATGGTGTTCAGGCGGTAGGACAGGATCTCCTGGGCCTGGTAGAGGTGGCGCAGGTAGGCGCGGCTGAAGTTGCGACAGGTGTAGCAGGAGCACTCGGGGTCCAGGGGGCCGTCGTCCTCGGTGTACTCGGCGCGCTTGATGTTGACCTTGCCCAGGGACGTGAACAGCGTCCCGTTGCGGGCGTTGCGCGTTGGCAGCACGCAGTCGAACATGTCTATGCCGGCGTCGATGCCGCGGATGATGTCCAGCGGAGTGCCCACGCCCATGAGGTAGCGCGGCTTGTCCGCGGGCAGCAGGGGCGTGCTGTGGTAGAGGATGTCCATCATCTCGGGCTTGGATTCGCCCACGCTAAGGCCGCCCAGGGCGTAGCCGTCGAAGGGGATGTCGATAAGCTGGCGGATGCTTTCCTCGCGCAGGTCCCGGAAGAATCCGCCCTGACCGATGCCGAAGAGGAGCTGGTCGCCGCTGCCCTGGGGATAGGCCTTTCGGCAGCGCTCCGCCCAACGGGTGGTCAGCCCGAGGGATTTTTTGGTGTAGTCGTAGTCCGCGCCGTAGGGCACGCATTCGTCGAGGACCATCATGATGTCCGAGCCGAGGTTGCGCTGGATGGAGATGGCCTTTTCGGGCGAAAAGAAGTGCTTGGACCCGTCGAGGTGCGAGGAGAAGGCCACGCCGTCCTCGGTCAGCTTGCGCAGGCCCGAGAGGCTGAAGACCTGGAAGCCGCCGGAGTCCGTGAGGATGGGGCGGTCCCAGTTCATGAACTTGTGCAGGCCGCCACGCCGGGCGATCATCTCGTCGCCGGGGCGCATGCACAGGTGGTAGGTGTTGCCGAGGATGATGCGCGCGCCGAGGTTTTTCAGGTCCTCGGGGCAGACTGCCTTGACGGTCCCCTGGGTGCCCACGGGCATGAAGATTGGGGTGGGGATGACGCCGTGGGCCGTGTGCAGTTCTCCGGCCCGGGACGCGCCGTCGGTGTGGTGTATGGTGAATGTTCCAGGTTTCATTTCGGTTTTCGTTTCGTTGCGGTTTTGGTGGCCAGGCCCGCCTTGGGACACAGGTCCTCGAGTTCGCATTCCGGACAGGCCGGCTTGCGGGCCGTGCAGACCTCCCGGCCGAAGAGGACCAGGTAGTGGTTCACGGCGCCCCAGTCGTCCTGGGGGAAAAGCTTCATCAGGTCGCGCTCGATCCTGTCCGGCACGGTCTCGCGGGTCAGGCCCAGGCGGAAGGAGATGCGTTTGACGTGGGTGTCCACGGCGATGCCGGCCTGGACGCCGAAGGCGTTGGACAGGACGACGTTGGCCGTCTTGCGCGCCACGCCGGGCAGGGTCAGCATGTCCTCCATGGTCCGGGGGACCTGGCCGCCGTAGGCGTCGACGATCCTGGCCGCGGCGGCGCGCAGGTTCTTGGCCTTGTTGCGGAAGAAGCCCGTCGAACGGATGACGACCTCGATTTCCCCCACATCGGCATTTGCCATTTGCTCCACGTCCGGCCACGTGGCAAAGAGTTGCGGAGTGACCTGGTTGACCCGCGCGTCGGTGCACTGGGCGGAAAGCACCGTGGCGGCCAGCAGTTCCCACGGCGACGACCAGTGCAGCTCGGTCCTGGGGACCGGGTAGCGGCGGGCCAGCCGTTCCCGTACGGCCTCGGCCCTGGCGGGGATGTTCGGTTTCGTCATGGCGGATACCTCGTGCGGGTGTCGGACCCCGAGTGAACGTGCCTGACAGTTTTTTTCCGCAACCTCAAGTTTTTTGCACGGAGGCGCGAGATGAGCGAAATCCTGGTTTACATGACGGCCCCTGACGCGGAAACGGCGCGCCGCATCGGCCGCGCCCTGGTGGACCGTCGTCTGGCGGCCTGCGTCAACATCCTGCCGGCCATCGAGTCCATGTACTGGTGGGACGGGTCCGTGCAGTCCGAGGTCGAGACGGCGTTTCTCGCCAAGACAAGGGCGGACCTCTACGAGAGCCTGGAGGCTTGCGTTCTCGGGATGCATCCTTATGAAATTCCGTGTATCGTGGCCCTGAACCTCGATCGCGGTCACGGGCCTTTCCTGCGCTGGATAGCCGAGCAGACGCAGTCGACCGGCGGAGCCCATGAAATGAGTTGACTGGGCAAAAAAATCGTTCATAGCAATGCGCAACGCATGATCCGAAGAGGAGAAGAGGTTTCGTGAGGTTTCACATTTTGACGTTCGGGTGCCAGATGAACGTGGCCGACTCCGACTGGCTGTCCCAGGCCCTGGTTTCACGGGGATGGACCGACTCCGCGGAGGATGACGCCCAGGTCTTCCTGGTCACCACCTGCAGCGTGCGGGAGAAGCCCGAACAGAAGGTCTATTCCCTGCTTGGCCGCCTCAAGGGCTACGCCGATCGCGACCCCTCGGTCTTCGTGGGCGTGGGCGGCTGCGTGGCCCAGCAGATCGGCGAGGAGTTCTGGAACCGCTTCCCATTCGTCCGCCTGGTTTTCGGCACCGACGGCACGGCCATGGTGCCGCAGGCCCTGGAGCGACTCGTCGAGGACCCGGCCCTGCGCGTAAGCCTGCTGGACTTCCTCGACCACTACCCCGAGCGCGAACAGCCCGAAGAGGGCAGGGTCGGGGCCCAGGCTTTCGTCAACATCATGCAGGGCTGCGACAATTTCTGCGCCTACTGCATCGTGCCCTTCACCCGCGGTCGCCAGAAGTCGCGTTCGTCCGACGCCATCGTGGCCGAGTGCGAGTCCCTGGTGCGGCGCGGCGCGCGGGAGCTGACCCTGCTGGGGCAGAACGTGAACAGCTACGGCCAGGACAAGCACGGCGACGGCACCACCTTCGCCTCGCTGCTGCGCCGCATCTCGGCCATTCCGGGCCTGGTGCGGCTCAAGTTCACGACCTCGCATCCAAAAGACATCGCGCCCGAAGTTGTGGCGGCCTTCGGCGAACTGCCGAACCTGAGCCCCCAGCTGCACCTGCCCGTGCAGTCCGGCTCCGACGCCGTCCTCAAAGCCATGGGCCGCAAGTACACGCGGCAGCGCTACCTGGACATAGTTCGGGACCTGCGCGCGGCATGCCCGCACATCGCCCTGACCACGGACATCATCGTCGGGTTTCCGGGCGAGACGCAGCGGGATTTCGAGGACACCCTGGAACTCATGCGCCAGGTCCGCTACGAGTCGAGTTTTTCCTTCAAGTATTCCGACCGGCCCGGGGTGCGGGCCGAGAAGATGGACTTCAAGGTGCCAGAGGAAGAGAAGGCCCGCCGGCTGTCCGTGCTGCAGGACCTGCAGAACCGCATCACCGCCGAGGAGCTCGAGTCCCTCGTGGGCGCCGAGGTCGACGTCCTGGTGGAGGGCAAGAGCAGGATGCAGGACGGCGAGGCCCTTTTCTGGAGGGGCCGGGACGGCGGAGGGCGCATCGTCAATTTTCCTTCGCCCTTGCCCGAGCTGACGGGCAAAATGATTCGCGTGCGCATCCTGGCCGCGAAGAAACACTCCCTCACGGGGGAGACCCGAGGTGAACCGTGGTAGAAATGACGGTATTCGGATTGGCCCTGGACGAGGATTCGCAGATGCCGATCCTCATTCTCAAGGACACGTCGGAGGACATCATTTTCCCCATCTGGATCGGAGCCATGGAGGCCATGTCCATTTCCATGGCCCTGAACAAGGTGCCCGTGCCCCGGCCCATGACCCACGACCTGATCCTGAACATCCTGGAGAAGCTGGCCGCCCGGCTGGAGGCCGTCGAGATCGTGTCGATCCACGAGGGCACGTACTACGCCGAACTGGTGCTGCGCTCCGAAGGCGGCGAGAGGCGCGTGGACTGCCGCCCGTCGGACTCCATCGCCCTGGCCTTGCGGGCCGAGGTGCCCATTCGGGTGTCCGAGGAGGTCATCGCCCTGAACAAGACCCTGCAGAAGGGCGTGTTCCAGGAGGTGGTCAAGGGCGAGGACAGCGAGAAGTGGACGGACATCCTCTCCAAATACAGCCTCGACGACATCAAGTACAAGATGTGACCCGACCGTGATCGACCTGCACACGCACACGACCTTCAGCGACGGGGTCCTCGTTCCGGCTGAACTGGCGCGGCGCGCCAAGGTGGCGGGGTACCGCGCCGTGGCCATCACCGACCACGCCGACGCGTCGAACATGGACCTTATCGTGCCGCGCCTGGCCGCCATGGCGCGGGAGTATTCCGTGTACATGGACATCGCCATCGTCCCCGGCGTGGAGCTGACGCACGTGCCCGCGGCCCTCATGGCCCAGGAGGTCGAGCGCGCCAGGGCCCTCGGGGCGCAGCTCGTGGTCGCTCACGGCGAGACCATCGTCGAGCCCGTGGAGCGGGGCACCAATCTCGCAGCCATCGAGGCCGGGGTCGACGTGCTGGCCCACCCCGGGCTGATCACTCCCGAGGAGGTCCGCCTGGCGGCGCAGAAAGGCGTGCTCCTCGAAATCACCACCAGGGCCGGGCACGGGTACGCCAACGGCCACGTCCTGGCACTGGCCCGCGCCTGCGGGGCCCGGTTCGTGCTCAACAACGACGCCCACGATCCCCGCGACCTCGTCGGGGCGGAGCTGCGCCGCCGGATCGCCCTGGGGTGCGGCATGTCGGAAGATGAATATCGCGCCGCGGATGACCATGCCTGGGCTCTTGTGTCCCGTTGCCTTTCGCAGTAGTGAATCAAAATTTGTTATTTCGTCGAAAACTTTCGTAGTTAAAAAAGGTGAAATTTATGGATGCAGTAGCGCAGACAGGCGTTGTTGACACGATAAACATGACGCAGCCCCTCGATTCAATGCAGCAGTTGGGTGCTGCGACGCAACTCGGCGGCATGCCGCAGTTCAGCTTCTGGGAAATGATTGCCAACGCGACGGTCGTGGTGCAGAGTGTCATGGCCCTTTTGGCCCTCATGTCGCTCATCAGCTGGTCGATCATTTTCTTCAAGATAATCCAGATCAATCTCGGTCGGCGCAAGGCTCTGCAGGAGCGCGCCCTGTTCCAGAACGCCACGAACCTGGCCGACGGCGTGCAGACCCTGCGCGAACAGGGCAACTCGGCCCTGTATCCCATCGCAAAGAAGGGATTGCAGGAATTCCGCCGTCTGGAACAATCCGTCATCCATCCCAACCTCAAGTTCCGCGTTGCCGGCGACAACCTGCGGCGCGTGCTCGAACAGGGTGTCACCGAGAGCCTCGGCGACATGTCCCGGTCCCTGGCCTTCCTGGCGACCTGCGCCAACTCCGCCCCCTTCATCGGCCTCTTCGGCACGGTCTGGGGCATCATGAACTCCTTTCATTCCATCGGACAGATGAAGACCGCGGCTCTGGCCGCCGTGGCGCCCGGCATCTCCGAAGCCCTCGTGGCCACGGCCATCGGCCTGGGCGTCGCCATCCCGGCGACCATCGCCTACAACACCTTTCTGGGCATGATCAACACGGTGCAGTCCGAGATGGAATGCTTCGCCAGCGAATTCCTCAATCGAGCCCAGCTCGAACTGCCCTGGATGAACAAGCGGGGAGAATAGGCCATGGGCATGCAGTTAAACTCCGGCAAGGGGTTCCTTGCCGAGATCAACGTCACCCCCTTCGTGGACGTCATGCTGGTGTTGCTCATCATCTTCATGGTGACGGCGCCCATGCTGACCCAGGGAGTGGAGGTCGACCTCCCCGAAACCAAGGCGGTGGAAACCCTGCCCGAGGACAGCGACACCGTGGTGCTGCATGTCCTCAAGGACGGGACCATCAAGCTGGACAAGTACGAGGTCAAAATCGAGGATTTAGGCAACCATCTCAAAAGGATGGAAACGCTGAAGGGTAAACTGCTGTACCTCCAGGCGGACAAGGATGTGGCCTACGGCGTGGTCGTCAAGGTCATGGCCGAGGTCAGGGCCGCCGGCGTGCAGAAACTCGGCGTCGTTGCGGAACCTGAAGAAGAGAAGCTCTAAGCTCAAGGCGTTGCCGTGTCGTATTCCCTGCGTCATCTGAGTTGGGTCTTCTCTATCGCCCTGCACCTTGCAGTGTTCATCGGAGGAGTCTACGTTTCCACCGATTCCCATATCAAACTCAACCTCAACAAGCGGATGTATGAGGTGAATCTCGTCGGGCCGCCGCACAAGGGCAAGCCCGGCGCAAAGAGCGCTCCCAGGCAGGCCGTGACTCCCGAGTCTGCGCCGCAGAAGGCGGCCCCGAAAGAGGCCCCGGTGGCCAAGGCTCCCGAGGAGCCCAAGAAGCCCGAGAAAAAGGCCGTCCCGTCGGAAACGGCCAAGCCGGTGCCGACGGTGAACGCCACGGTGGCCGAGGCCAAGCCCGAGGAGCCCAAGAAGGAAGAGCCCAAGAAAGAGGAGCCGAAAAAGGAGGCTCCGAAGAAGGAAGAGCCCAAGAAGGACGAGGCCAAAAAGGAAGAACCCAAGAAGGACGTCAAGGACGACAAGTCCAAGAAGGCGCCCAGCAAGGAGGATATCCTGGCCGAGGCCCTGGGAGACGTGTCCAAGACCGCGAAGCAGACCCGTCCCGGCGCCGAGGGCGCGGCCAAGGGGTCTGCCAAGGGCGGCTCCAAGGACGCCCTGGCCGACGCCCTGGCCGACTTGGGACGCGAAGTCTCCGGACGGGGCACCAGCGGCGACGGTACAGCCGAGGACGGCGAGGGCGAGGGCGAATCCACGGGCAGCCTGGAGGATTTCTATGCCTCCCAGGTCATCAAGGTCATCCGCCAGAACTGGAGATTCCCCCGCCTGTCAAACGTGGTCCTGGCCACGACCGTGGAGCTGCGGGTCAGCAAGGGCGGCGAGATCCTCGGCTCGCGCATGGTCAACGGTTCAGGGCGCTCGGACTTCGACGCCTCCGTCATGCGGGCCATCGAAGACACCAGGAAACTGCCGGAGCTTCCCGAAACGCTGCCGACAACGTTCAGGATAACTTTTTACAATACGGAAAACGGGTAGGAGACGGTCTTGATCAGAAAACTCTCTTTGCTTGTGATGCTCCTGTGCGTCGCCGCGGCTCCGGTCTGGGGCGCGGACGTGATGAGCATCGACATCTACGGTCCGGGCCAGTCGAGGGTGAACCTGTTCGTGGCCGACCCGCTGTCCAAGGACAGCGTCGGTCCTCTCGGGGCCATCCCGGGCAACGCTCCCCTCGAACTGCAACAGCGCATTCACGCCAACTGCGCCTTTCTGCCTTTCTTCAACATGCTCGGCGGCAGGGACATCGTCGGCGGACCCAATCCCGGCGGGTATGTGACACCGAGCATCGACTTCAAGAAGTTCCAGCTCTCCCGCGCCGACGTGCTGGTCACCGCGGCCTGGACGCCGCGTCCCGGAGGGGTGGGCGAGGTCGAGCTGCGGGCCTACGAGGTCTACACGGGCCGCCTGATCGTCGGCAAGGGCTACAGCGTGAGCACGAACCAGCAGGTGCCCGAAGTGGCGGCCCGCTTCTGTGCTGACCTCATGGAGGCTCTGACCGGCCAGGGTGATTTCTTCCGGTCCAACATCGCCTTCGTCAAGAAGGAAGGCAACCGCAAGCAGATCTACATGTGCACGGCCCAGGGCCTGAACCTGCAGAAGGTCACCAATCTCGACGGCATCTGCGTCAGCCCCTCGTGGTCCCATGACGGCCAGAAGCTCGTGTTCGTCTTCCTGGACAAGCAGTACCACAACCTGTGCGTCTGGGACCGTCAGAGCAGATCGCTCGAGAAGAAGAGACTGCCGGGCAATACCCTCATCGCGCCCGCCTTCACCAAATCCGGTTCCGTGGCCATCAGCCTGGACATGAGCGGAAACCCCGAGATTTACGAGCTCAAGCCCGACTACAGCGTCGGAAGGCCACTGGAACAGAACTGGGGTATCGACGTAAGTCCGGACTTCGACCGCTCCGGGCAGAAAATGGTCTTTGTTTCCAACAGATTGGGCAATCCTCATGTTTTCCTCAAGAATCTCGGCAGCGGAGAGGTCAAGCGCATCTCCATGACCGGGAAATACAACACCGGTCCGAGCATCAGCCCGGACGGCACGCAGGTCGTCTTCGCCCACATGGTCAACGGAGTTCATAAATTATTTCTGGCAGATCTGATCTCCGGACAGGAACGGCAGTTGACATTTGGCGGGGGGAGTGATGAAGATCCGACGTGGTCCCCGGACGGCTATTTCATCGCCTTTTCGTCCAGCAGATCGGGTCCCAAGCAGATCTATCTGACGACGAAGCACGGGGACGAACCTATCTTGATTCCAACCGGGCCTGGTGAGGCGAGCTCTCCGGCCTGGGGGAAATTATAGTGGCTAAGGCTTGGTTTTTTTTCGTTAATGGAGGAAGTTATGAAGAAGTTAGGTGTTTTTGGTTTGATCGTGTTGGTGTTTTGCCTGGCCATGGCCGGCGGCTGCTCCAAGAAAGTGGCCTCCACTCCTGCCGGTGCGACCGCTGCCGGTTCCGGTGACGGTTCCTACGGACAGGGCGGTCTGACCGCCGAGCAGCTCGAGGCCCAGCGCCTGGCCGAACTGCAGCGTCAGGCCATCGAGAAGATCGCTGCGGATCGGATCTATTTCGCTTTCGATTCCAACGAGCTGAGCCAGGAATCCCGTCAGATCCTGACGGACAAGGCTGAACTGCTGAAGTCCACTCCCGGCCTGAACCTGCTGATCGAAGGTCACTGCGACGAGCGCGGCACCAACGAATACAACCTGGCCCTGGGCGAACGCAGAGCTCGCGCCGCCTACGAGTTCCTGGTCCTGATGGGTGTGGACTCCTCCAAGATGTCCATCATCAGCTACGGCGAAGAATACCCCGCCGTGCAGGGCTCCAACGAGGCCGCCTGGTCCAAGAACCGTCGCGACGAGTTCAAGGCCAGCGCCAACTAGGATATTCAGGGGAATCTCCCCTCGCGAAGCCCCGGGTTATCCCGGGGCTTTTTTTTTGGCTTTCGGGTTGAGCGTCGAGGCTATCATTGGGATGCCCACCGACGTCGTTGAACGTCGATCCGAGAGCATCGACACAAGCGCCCCGTCATCGTGAGCGCAGCGCGGCGAGCCATCTTCGACGTGCGCCGGAATACATCCGGAAAAAAGAGTGAAAGGATGATGAGGGATTGCAGCTAAAAAAAGGTCCCGAAGGTTATCTGCGACCTCCGGGACCTTTGGTGAAATCAGGCGCCCATCCTCCCGTGTCGGGCGGGCGTTTCGTCAAGTCAGTCGCACGCTCCACAGCTTTTCCAGAGTCTCCGCCGGGAGTTCCCAAATCGCGTGGTGCAGCCGTTCCATGCGTTCGCCGTCGTAGAGAAGCTCTTTGCGCTCTTTCTTGTTGAGGGCTGCAGGGCCGTGCTGCAGGACGCGGTCCAGCAGGGCGTCCCGGCGCTTGGCGATCTCCGGGGCCAGGGACCGTGGGCCGCGCAGCAGGCTGCGGTGCAGCGTGTTGACGGCCGGGACGACGGCGGCGCGTACGAAGCCCTGCTCGGAGGGAATGCCGAAGCCGCCGCGGTCGTTGGACGTGGTCTGCAGGTAGGCTTCGATATCCTCGTATTCTCGCGGCAGGCGCACCTCCTCGGGGGTGACGAAGATGCGCAGGCGGCGCAGGAATCTGCCGACCTCGGCCCGGCTGGTGATCATGGACACCGGGATGGACAGCAGCAGCGAAATGACCAGGGGTGAACTCCACCAGAAGAAGACGCGGTTGATCTGGAACAGGGCCGCTCCCCAGACCAGGGCCAGGAGCGTGCCGCCGCCATGGAAGCGCAGGGCGTCCCAGAAACTCGTGCCCTCGTCGTCCCGCTGCTGCGTGCCCCAGCCGATGCCCATGCCCATGAGGGTCAGGAAGACGTACTTGCTGTGGAAGAGCATGCGCACGGGTGCCAGGAGGGTCGAGAGAACGACCTCCGTCAGGATGCTGCCGCACAGGGCGAAAAAGCCGCCGAACTGTTTGCGGCGTCCTTTGATCAGGGCCAGGAGCAGGGCGCAGACCTTGGGCAGGAACAGCACCACGGCCGTTCCGGCCAGAAGGCTCAGGGCCGGGATCGGGTCCCAGACCGGCCAGACAGGGAAGAGGGATTTGGTTGGAGTGAAGTAATCGGGCTGGACGAGAGCCTCGGACACGGCTTCGGCCGTGGCAAGGGCCAGGAACAGGAACCACAGCAGCGCCGAGCCGTACGCCATGACGCCGTTCAGGAACAGGGCCCGGTGCCCGGGGAAAATGCCGCGGGTGAAGACCAGGCGCAGGTGCTGGAGGTTGCCCTGGCACCAGCGGCGGTCGCGCTTGAGTTCGTTCAGGAGGTTCGGCGGCACTTCCTCGTAGCTGCCCTCGAGATCGTACGCCAGCCAGACCGAATAGCCGGCGCGGCGCATGAGGGCCGACTCCACGAAGTCGTGGGACATGATGTCTCCGCCCAGGGGCGGCTTGCCGGGCAGGCGCGTCAGGGCGCAGTGCTTCATGAACGGCTTGACCCGGATGATGGCGTTGTGGCCCCAGAACTGCGCGTCGCCAAGGAACCAGTGGTGCAGGCCCGCCGCGTACATGGGCCCGTAGGCCCTGTTGGCGAACTGCTGGGCGCGGGCGATGAAGGTCTCGCGGCCCGTGCAGGCCGGGGCTGTCTGCAGGATACCGACGTTGCGCCTGCGTTCCATGATGCGCACCATGCGGATGAGCGTCTCGCCGGACATGACCGAGTCCGCGTCGAAGACGATCATGTAGGTGTAGTGGTCGCCGTAGCGGCGGCAGAAGTCGGCCACGTTGCCGCTCTTGCGCTTGAGGTTGATGCGCCGGCGCCGGTAGAAGATGTGTCCGTGGGCCGAGAGGTCGTTGCAGAGGCGGTTCCAGGCGGCCTCTTCCTGAACCCAGCGTTCGGGGTCGTTGGAGTCGCTCAGGATGTGGATGTCGAAACGGTCCGCGGCGCCTAGGCGGGCCAGGGAGCGCCACACGGCCTGGATGCCGGCCATGATCCGCTCGGGGTCCTCGTTGCAGACGGGAAAGAGGATGGCGGTCCTGACGTTCTGCCGGATGGGTGCATCGAGTTCCCCGCGCGACCGGCTCACGGCAAAGCGGTCATCCCTCTTCAGCAGGGTCCAGAAACCTGCCAGGGCTGTCCAGAAGCCCAGAGATATCCAGATGAAGAGCACGCAGTAGACGGCGATGATGGACGCTTCCAGGAGCGTCCGCCCCTTGTGCGGCAGAAGGCCGCCCATGACGTAGGCTGCGGTCAGGGCCGGAGCGAGGACGAGGATCAGGAGCAGGAGCCTGCGGCGCGCGGCGATCTTGCGCCACGGTTCGTTCAGAAATTCGCGTTTCATGTCTCTCCTTCGAGGAGTCGTCCGCTGCCGCGCACGCGGGCGCGACTGCGGGAATGTCGGGCGTTGCGGGTCAGGGCAGCTGCAAGTCCATGATCCGCAGCCCGGCCAGGAGCAGCGCATAGAGCAGGAAGTCGATCAGCGCCGTGTTGAAGAAGCCTGCCGTCATGATCCACAGCGGCCGCATGAAGCTCAGGTAGACCCGCACCCACGGGCGGCGGTCCATCTCCTCGGGCTTCATGTGTCTTCTTCGGACTCCGGGGCTCGGAACGACATGCAACGCAGGCGTCTGCTCGGCCAGCAAGCCGCGCAGAATCCTCATGCCCCTTGCTTCCGCCTGGGCCGGGTTGTCGCCCGGATCCTTGGCCAGTTCCGTCAGGGCCGCCAGGGCCAGTTCGTGCCGCGTCCTTTCCGGCAGGGGCAGGTGCCTCAGATAGACGGCCATGCGGCGGCCGGCGGCCTCCATGCGGGCCTCCAGGAGCATGGCCGGGGTCTCGACCGGGGGGCGGAACATGTCCTGAAGGCCGATCTGGCCTGATGGGTCAGCCGTTTCTTTCTTCATCACAGCTTGATGGCGTAGGACCATGTCTCCGTCAGCGGAGCCATGCCATGTTGCAGGGTGGCGCGCATCTCGATGAAAGGGCGCTTGTCCGACAGGACCAGGGAAAGGCCCGACGAGGCGTCCGGCTCGATCTCGAAGGCCAGACGCCAGTGGCCCGTGACCTGATTCTTGTACACGCGTTTTTCCAGAAGCTTTCCGCCCTCGCCGATCCAGACGTTGGCGTCCAGGGCGGCGTCGTCGGGCAGGTCGTCGAGCTTGCCGCCCGCGAATTCGAGGACGAAGAGCCGGGACCTTTCGCCCTTGCCTTTGGCCGTGCGCGTGAAGATGACCTGCCCCTCGGGCGACGTCACGCGTTGCGGCGACGTCCAGCGGGTCCTGTAGTCGAAGCGCAGGGACTTGCCCGGTTCGGGCCTGGCATCTGGTGCCCAGAAGGAGACGATGTTGTCGTGGATTTCCTCGGGGGACGGGATCTGCACCAGATGCAGCTGTCCCGGGCCCCAGTCGCCCTTGGGCTCGACCCAGGCGCTGGGCCGGGCCTCGTATCTGGCTTCGAGGTCGAGGTAGTTGTCGAAGTCCGTGTCGCGCTGCATGAGGCCCATGCCGCGGATGTTGGGTGCGTTGAAGACGTTGACCGCCAGGGTCTTGGGGTTCTGCAGGGGGCGCCAGAGCCATTCCTCGTTCTCGAACCTGGCCATGAGGCCGTCGGAGTCGTGGACTTCGGGACGGAAGTCGTCGCTGACGCGCGGATTCGAGTTCTCGCCGAAGATGAACATGCTGGTCAGGGGGGCGATGCCGAGCCTGGCCACGGGCTCCCTCAGGAAGATGGCCGATTGGACGTCCATGACGGTCTCGGCGCCGGGCGTCGCGTCGAAGCGGAAGGCGCCCGTGACGCGGCGCGAGTCGAGCAGGGCGTAGATGACGATGCTCTTGTCCTTCTTGCCCGGCTTCACGATCCAGAACTCCTTGAAGAAGGGGAACTCCTCGCCCGTGGCTTCGGCCGTGTCCACGGCCAGGCCGCGGGCCGAAAGCCCGTAGTGGTGCCCCTTGCCCACGGCGCGCAGGTAGCTGGCGCCCAGGAAGACCAGGAATTCGTCGAGGTACTTCTTGGTGTTGATGGCCGAATGGATGCGAAATCCCGCATAGCCCATGTCCGCGGGAATCTGGCCCGCGAAGTCGTTGCTGCCGTAGTTGAAGGCCGTTGTGTCGAAGTCCAGGCGCGAGGGGGCGTCCTTGTCGATGATGTTGATGGCTACGGTGCGGTCGTAGAACAGCCCGGGGTGAAAGAACTGCAGTTCGAAGGGCAACTTCTCGTCGCGCCACAGGCTCTTTTCGGGGTCGAAACGGATGTCGCGCCACTGGTCGTAGGAGATGTCGCGCAGTATCTGGGGGACCTGGCCCTGGTTGTCCTCGAAGGGCTTGGCCGCAAGCTCCCTGGCCAGGGCTTCGACATTCTCAAATCCGAACGAAGCGGACTGGGCCAGGGCCTGGTTGGTCAGAACAAAAAGAAAAAGTCCGGCCGCAAGGCCGAACGCTTTGAATCGCATGAACATTCGCTGTGCTCCCTGAAATGAAACTCTGACTGGTGCGGGCAATTTTCGGTATCTCCCCTTGTGCTTTTCGGAGGCGCTCGTCAAGAGGCAAGTCGCGAACCTTTGCGAGGCGTTGCTTGCGGGCCGTCGACCGGACGTTGCGCGCCTGCGCTGTCCATAGCACGGATGTGGGGGGAAAGTGAAGAAGGAAGCCCGGCCGGAGGAGGGAGATCGGTGCACGACGTCCGGCCGGGCCCTGGGGTCACGGCTGCTGTCTGCGGGATTCCACGCGCCCTTTGGCGATGAGTTCCTCCAGGTTGAACTTCCGGACGCGGTAGCCCATCTGGCGGGGGGTGAGGTTCAGTTCGCGCGCGGCCTTGTACTGGATCCAGGCGTTGCGCTTGAGGGCCGCCACCACCTCCTTGCGCTCCGTTTCCCGCAACGGCTGGCACTGCTCCGCCGGTGGGGCCGGCTGCTCCTGGACGCTGCGTGCGGCATGGGGCCGTTGTGTTTCCGGGTTCAGGAAGCCGCGGATGAACTCGGCTTCCACCGGTTTGTCGTCGGTCAGGATGACGAGGCGTTCCACGAGATTTTCGAGTTCGCGAACATTCCCGGGCCAGTCGTAGCCCAGGAGAAGGTTCAGGGCCTCGGCGGTCAGGGTCAGACTGCGCCCGTACTCGCGCTCCAGTTCCTTCTGGAAGTGGTTCAGCAGGCGGGGGATGTCCTCCTTTCGTTCGCGCAGGGCAGGCACGCGCACCGGGAAGACGTTCAGTCGGTAGTAGAGGTCCTCGCGGAAGAGGCCCTGGGAGACCAGGAGGTCCAGTTCGCGGTTGGTGGCGCTGATGATGCGCACGTCGACCTTGCGCGTGCGGTTGCTGCCGATGCGTTCGAACTCCCGCTCCTGCAGGACGCGAAGGAGTTTGGCCTGCAGGGTCAAGGTCAGCTCCCCGATCTCGTCCAGAAAGATTGTGCCCAGGTGGGCGTCCTCGAAACGGCCAGGCTTGGCGCTGTTGGCGCCGGTGAAGGCGCCCTTTTCGTATCCGAAGAGTTCGGCCTCCAGAAGATTTTCCGGGATGGCCGCGCAGTTGACCTTGATGAAAGGATGGGTCTTGCGGTCGGACAGTTCGTGGATGATGCGGCCGATGAGTGTCTTGCCGGTGCCCGACTCTCCGAGCAGCAGCACCGTGGCCTTGGTCGTGGCGACCTTGCCCACGTACTGCTCGACCTCCAGCATGGCCTGGCTCTTGCCCACGATGTAGGGGCCGTGGTTCTCCTTGGCGATCTGGTATTTGAGGGAAGTGTTCTCCTGCTTGAGGGCTGCCTCCCTGTTTTTTACTTTTTCGTTCAGACTCAGGAATTGTGAGATGAGGGTGGCCACCACGCTCAAAAACTCCGTGTCGGCGTCGAGTTGCTCCTGGCCCGTGAAGACCCGGTCCACGTTGAGGACGCCGATGGGGCTGCCGTGCAGGAGGATCGGCACACCGACGAAGGAGATGCGCTCGCGGCTGATGCGCCTGGTGCCGGTCTTGTCCAGGAAGAGCGGTTCCATGGAGATGTCGGGCACCACGTAGGGCCTGGCCGTGCGGAAGATGGTCCCGGTGATGCCCTCGTCCATGCGGTACACGCCGCGTCGCTTTTCCTGGTCGGACAGGCCGTAGGACGTGGAGATGGCCAGGCGTCCGGATTGGGGGTCGTAGAGGGTGACCGTGGCCCGTCGCATGCTCATGGTGTCCGAGAGGATCTTGAGGATGGACTCCAGGGCGCTCTCCAGATCCAGGGCCTGGTCGATGACCTTGCTGATGGCCAGCAGAACCCGCAGTTCGGTGGAACAGGTGGACGTGCTCATGACGCGACATGAGCAACAAGGATGCCGCACCACCCGAACAGATGGGTTTCAGGCTGCCCTCGCTGACAACATGCCGGATATAAACGAGAAAAAAATTGTCTTTTTAGCGGTCGCTTCGAGTCACGAGAATATTCCGGAAAACTTCACGGCGACAGGCTGTTGGCAATAGGTTAAAATTTACTTTTTTGTGACTTTATTCGTAATTGTCTCTGGCATTCTGGATTATTTTGCACAAAAATGATTAATTTTCGACGCCCGATGTCCCATCATCCGGCGCTTCGGAGTTTTCGAGCGGCACGTCGCGCAACAGTGTCGTGGTCGGCATTCCATCTGAGGACGAGCCGAGCCTGCGCAGGCAGTCGGCCATGGCCGCCATTTTCGGGTGGCGGTCCGGGAAGAATTTGCGTGCGTGGGCGTTGTCCACGGCCGTGAGAACATCCTGAACCGTGATGACGGAACTGTCGCGGGCCGGTTGCAACGCCGGCGTTTCTTCGTCGGCCGTTCGGCGGAGGATTCCCGCCTGGTCGAGCATGTCGGCCATTTCGTGCACTTCGGCCACGGAAGTGTCCAGCGCGGCGGCCAGTCCCTCCTCGTTCAGGGGGGCTTCGCCGCGGTGAAAGCGGCTCACAACCTCGTGGCATATGGCCAGGGCCAGCACCCGCGTCTGCGAGATGCTGCGGGACGCGCAGCCGGCTTCGGCCTCGGGAAAGTCCGAATCGGGGAATGCGTGTACGATTTCCGCACCGAAGATGACGATGATCCAGCTCAGCTGCAGCCAGACCAGGAACAGGGGCAGGGCCGCGAAGCTGCCGTAGATGGCGTTGTAGCTGCTCACCCCGATCTGGAACCGGACATAGGCGATCTGCAGGAGTTGGTAGGCAGAGCCCGTCAGGACCGCGCCGAGCACGGCGCTGCCGAGGCGCACCCTGGTGTTGGGCATGATCAGGTACACCAGGGCGAACAGGACCCACAGCAGTATGTACGGGGCCAGGGCCAGACCCAGGGACACGGCCGGGTCGACCACGTTTTCGAGTCCGACCTGCGAGGACAGGGCCGAGACCTGCGAGGCGATGAAGACCGTGACGCTGCCCGACATGATGAGCAGGACCGGGCCGATGATCATGACCGTCAGATAGTCGCTCAGCTTGCGCATCAGGGGGCGCGGGGCGACACCCCAGATGAGGTTGAAGCTCTCCTCAATGCGCCCCAGCACCTTGATCACGGACCAGAACAGCACGGCCACGCCCACGCCGGCGATGAGGCCGCCCTTGGTGTTGTCGAGCATGTTGCGGGCGAAGCCGATGACCTGCAGGACCACTTCCTGCTGCGCGGCGAAATGCCTGAGCAGTTCGCGCTCGAGCATCTGCTCGAAGCCGAAGCCCTTGGCCACGCCGAAGGCCATGGCCGCCAGGGGAACCAGGGACAGCAGAGAATAGAAGGTCAGGGCCGATGCGTGCAGGGGGCCCTGTCTGGCCTCGAAGCCTTTGGCCGCCAGAAACAGGGTGCGGAGCAGGCGGACCGCGATCCAGGGGACGGGTCCGTGCCCGGGGCGGGCTCGCCACAGCGCGGCTGTCAGGGAGTCATTGAGGCGGTTCAGGGGATTGGTGCGTTCGTCCATGCTGTGTCCGGGTTGCGTTGAGACGCTTCCCGATTCTGTGGCCATGAACCATGCGCGCTGTCAACCGGGGAGTGCGGAATCAGACGGCTGACGGCGACCCTGTTTGCAGAGCGCACGAAAAAGGCCCCGCGCGGGGCGGGGCCTTGTGGAGGATGGCTGGCCGGTTGGGGCTAGCCGAGGATGGCTTTCAGGTCTTCGTCCGGGGTGGTGATGGGCTTGATGTCGAAGTTTTCGACCAGCACGTTCAGGACGTTCGGGGTGATGAAGGCCGGCAGGCTGGGCCCGAGGCGGATGCCCTTGATGCCGAGGGAAAGCAGCGTCAGCAGGATGGCCACGGCCTTCTGCTCGTACCAGGACAGGACCATGGACAGGGGCAGGTCGTTCACGCCGCAGTTGAAGGCACCGGCCAGGGCCACCGCGATCTGGATGGCCGAGTAGGCGTCGTTGCACTGGCCGACGTCCAGCAGGCGCGGGATGCCGCCGATGTCGCCGAGCTTCTTGTCGAAGAAGCGGAACTTGCCGCAGGCCAGGGTCAGGACCACGCAGTCGCTCGGAACCTTCTCCACGAACTCCGTGTAGTAGTTGCGGCCGGGCTTGGCGCCGTCGCAGCCGGCCACCAGGAAGAAGTGGCGGATGTCGCCGCCCTTGACCGCGGCGATGACCTTGTCGGCCACGCCCAGGACCGCGTTGCGCGCGAACCCGGTCAGGACGCTGCCCTTGTCCTCGTCGGCCGCGAAGCCGGGCATTTCAAGGGCCTTATTGATGACCTGGGAGAAGTCCTTGCCGACGTGGGTCACGCCGGGCCAGCCGACCAGGCCGGTGGTGAAGATGTTGCCCTTGTAGGACTCGACCGGCTTCTGGATGCAGTTGGTGGTCATGAGGATGGCGCCGGGGAACTCGGCGAATTCCTTCTGCTGGTTCTGCCAGGCCGTGCCGTAGTGGCCGTGGAAGTGGGGGTGCTTCTTCAGTTCCGGGTAGCCGTGGCAGGGCAGCATCTCGCCGTGGGTGTAGATGTTGATGCCCTTGCCGGCGGTCTGCTCCAGGAGCAGACCCAGATCCTTCAGGTCATGGCCGGAGACGAGGATGGCCTTGCCCTTCTTTGCGCCCAGGGGGACTTCCGTGGGGACCGGGTGGCCGTAGGTGCCGGTGTTGCCGCCGTCCAGGAGTTCCATGGCCTTAAGGTTGATCTGGCCGCACTCCATGCACAGGCCGATGAGCTCTTCCAGGCCCAGCTTGTCCAGGCTCTTGGCCAGGGCGCGCTGCACGAATTCATAGACGCTCTCGTCCTCGCGGCCCAGGATGGCGGCGTGGTCGGCGTAGGCGGCGACGCCCTTGAGGCCGTAGATCAGGATCTGCTTCAGGGAGCGAAGGTCCTCGTGGGCTTCCAGGGCTTCGGAGATATTGTGCTGTTCGCCCTGGGCGACAAGTCCTTCGAGGGTCGCGGCCGGGGCGAAGGTGGCGGCCGGGGTGGCGACATTGACGCCGGCCTTGGCCTTGAGGGCCTCGCGACGGGCCACGGCGTCCCTGATCAGGACTTCGAAGCGGGCCGGGTCGAAATCGACGTTGGTCAGGGTCGAGAAGACGCCTTCGTTGACGAAACGGTTCAGGCCGGCGTCGGACACGCCCTTGGCGCGGGCCTGCACGGCCACTTCGGACAGCCCCTGCAGGGCGTAGATGAGAAGATCCTGGAGAGCGGCCACTTCGGGCTGCTTGCCGCACACGCCGACCTTGGTGCAGCCGGTTCCTTTGGCAGTCTGTTCACACTGGTTGCAAAACATGAGGAGTAACCTCCATGGTTGGGATGGTGTTGTCGTTTCCGTTGAGAAAGGGGTTTACGGGCTACCCGCGCCGGGCGCTTTGACCCATGTCAAAAAAGCGATTTTCCCTGCGCCGGGACGGCCATGTCGTCCCCGTTGAAAAGAGCTTTACGCAGGTGCCTCGCCCCCGGCTTTGACCCATGTCAAAAAACACGTGTTGTCCTCGCGCCGCGGACCGAACCCTTGTGAACGATTGCTCTTTCTTGACAAAGTACCGGCCCCGGCACAGACGTTGAGCATACGTGCATCCAGCCAAAGGGAGCGACTTCATGGACCCCATCAACTTCAATTTTCTGTGCTCGGAGCCGGCCATGCCCAACGGTCGCAGCGTCGGCATCATCGGCGCCGGCCCTTCGGGCCTGGCCGCCACGGGCTACCTGTCCTGCCTGGGCTATCAGGTGGAGGTCTACGACAAGCTGCCCAAGCCCGGCGGCCTCATGCTCTTCGGCATCCCCGGCTACCGCATCCCCAAGGAGCGCATCGACCTCGGAGCGCGCAGGCTGGAGCGGCAGGGCGGCGTCATCTTCCACACCCACACCAAGATCTGCTGTAGCGGCCCCCTGCACGACGAGGAGGGCGACCATTTCTGCCGCGAGATTCTGGGCTTCGGGGACATGGTCAAGAAGCACGACGCCATCATGATCTGCACGGGTTCCTGGCGCTCCCGCAAGCTGGGCATCCCCGGCGAGAACCTGCCCGGCGTGTTTTCGGGCCTTGAGTTCCTTTTCCCCATCCGCGCCGTCAAATACAGCGCGCCCAACGTCAAGCTGCCCGACGTGCAGGGCAAGGCCGTGGCCGTCATCGGCGCCGGCCACTCGGCCATCGACGTGGCCCACAGCGCCATCCACCTCGGCGCGGCCAAGGTCTACCACATCTACCGCCGCACCAGCCGCGAAGCCCCGTGCGGTTCCTTCGAGATCGAGCAGTTGAAGGCCATGGGCGTGGAATGGCTGGAGCGCAGCACCCCCGTGCGGGTCCTGGGGGAGGGCAGGGTCGAGGGCCTCGAGATTTCGCGGCCCGGCAAGGACGGGCCGGAAACCATCGTCCTGCCCGTGGACCTGGTGGTGGCGGCCATCGGCGAGGTGGCCACGCCGCCCTTCGCCAAGGAGCTGGGCCTGGAGAACGTGCGCAAGGGCGAGGTGCGCTGGCTGCACATGACGGCCATCGAGAACGTCTTCGTGGCCGGCGACGCCCTGAGCGGGCCGAGCAAGATCGGCAAGGCGGTCTACAGCGGCCTGCGCGCGGCCCGGTCCCTGGCCAACTGGCTGGACCTCAAGGCCCAGGACCGCCTGGACGCCTACGACTACAACGACCTCGTGGCCAACGAGGCCGGATTCGGGAGGCAGGCATGAGCTGCGGCAAGACCCTCTACATCGACTACAGCCTGTGCATCGGCTGCGAGACCTGCGAATACGTGTGCCGCTTCACCCACGACACCTCGCGCATCCACATGACGCGCACCGTGGACGGGGTCATGGTGCCCCTCTATTGCCTGCACTGCGAAAATCCCAAGTGCGCCAATGCCTGTCCGCGCGGCGCCCTGAAGAAGGACAAGGACGGGGCCGTCATCCTGCAACCCATGCTCTGCCGCGGCTGCCAGACCAAGAACTGCATCCTGGCCTGCCCCCACAGCGCCATGTTCGAGACGGACCGCGGGGTCATGGTCGCCAAGTGCGACATGTGCGCCCAGCGTCGCCAGGTCGGCATGGGCCCGGCCTGCGTGGAGATGTGCCCCTGCGCGGCCATCCGCTACGTGGACCGCGACGAGATCCCATCCCTGGAGACGGAGAAGTCGAAGCAGGCGCACCAGAAGGTCCTGGAACATCTGAAGATGCCTGGGAAATGAACCGCTCCCGGTGATGCCGGAGCCGGCTGCGCGGAAAAAATCAAGGGCCCGTTTTCGATGGAAAGCGGGCCCTTGCTGTTTCTCGGGTGCGTGCTGCGCTCAAGGGGGCTGCATGCGGGCTGCGGGTGAGGCCGGGACTGTTCAGCCCTTGGGCCGTTTTTGGACCGACCTGACCAGGCGGCCGAAGGCCTTGTCCTTCCGTCGTCGGTCCAGGGCGGACATGGCGGCGTGGTCCGACTCCTTCTTGAGCTTCGTGTAATTGGCGAAGCGCTCCGCCGGCAGTTCGCCGCGCTCCATGGCGGCCCGCACGGCGCAGCCGGGTTCGCGTTGGTGCGTGCAGTCGGCGAAGCGGCAGGCCGCGGCCAGAACGGCCAACTCCCCGAAGCCCGCGTCGACGTTGCCTCCGCCGCCGAGGACGCCCAGTTCGCGCATGCCGGGCGTGTCGATGAGCATGGCGCCTGACTCCAGCAGGATGAGCCGGCGGCGGGTGGTGGTGTGGGTGCCCTCGCCCGTGCCGCTGACGGCGCGGGTCGCGAAGGCGTCCAGCCCCAGCAGACGGTTGACGATCGTCGTCTTGCCCACTCCCGAGGAGCCGAGCAGACAGTGGGTTTTTCCCGGCTCCAGGGCCGTCCGAAGTTCGTCGTACCCGGCGCCGGTCACGCTGCTGACCTCCATGACCCGGGCCGTGGTCACTGCGGCCACGAGGGCGCGCATGCGCTCCAGTTCCCCCGGGCCGAGGAGGTCCGTCTTGGTCAGGAGGACGACGGGCTGGACCCGGCCGTCCGCGGCCATGACCAGGTAACGTTCCAGCCGGTTGGGGTTGAAGTCGAAATGGCAGGCCTGGATGATGAAGGCCGTGTCGACGTTGGCCGCGATCATCTGCTCCGCGCCGCTCTCTCCCGCGGCCCTGCGCCGCAGGAAGGTCCTGCGCGGCAGGACCTCATGGATGAAGGCCGCCCGGCCGTTGTCGTAATACTGTGCCGACACCCAGTCACCCACGCAGGGCAGGTCCTCCGCCCGGTCGGTCAGGTAGGAGAGCTTTCCGCACAGCTCCGCCTCCACCTCGCCCGATTCGTTCCACACGCGATACGATCCGCGGTCCACGGCGCAGACCCTGGCCGGGGAGCGGCCGTCCATGTCTCGGGTCCGGGCCGCGAACCAGTGATCGAAACCAAGACGCTCCAGGGTCATGCCGGGCCTCACCAGCTGCGCTTTTCGCCGATCAGGCCGTGGGTGGCGAAGTAGCGGCCCCCTTCCATCTCCATCATGACCACGTCGGTCTTGGCGTGCTCGTTGTCGCTCTCCAGCCATTCGGCCCAGGCCCGGTCATGGCAGTTCATGTGGAAGGCGTCGCGCAGGGTCAGGCCCGTGCATTGCAGGCACAGCTCCCGCCACCACTGCAGGGTGCAGAAGTTCATGCCGTCCACCCAGTAGGGGCGCAGGTCGGCCGGCACGGCGTCGAAGGCGTGGCGCAGGCCGGGGACGCCGACCGCGAGCAGTCCACCGGGTCTGAGCAGCGGAAGCAGGTGCGTGCCCAGGAAGGCCGAGTCCGCGGCGAAGTAGTGCCAGGCGTCGATGGAGACCACGGCGTCGAAGGACTCCGGCTCGAAGGGCAGGGCGCGGGCCTCGCAGTGCACGGCAGTGACGCGGTCCGAGAGGCCCGCTTCGGCGAAGCGCCGGGCGTTGTCCTCGGCCGGGATCCACAGGTCGGCGGCGGTCACGGTGTAGCCGTACCCCCTGGCCAGGGCCATGGAGGTCAGGCCCATGCCGCAGCCCAGGTCCAGCACGCGGGCCTCGGGCGGCAGATCGGCGCGGGCGAGCAGTTCGTCCAGGATGCGCAGGCAGTTGGGCCCCATCATGGTCTCAAGCTGGAATTGGCGGGAAAACAGTGTGGTCGAGTCAAAGGTCATGGTCGTGTCTCCGTATGTGTTTGATCGCGGAGTACACGATTGCTGCGCGTCCGTCGCGCCCCGGAACGGTTGTGAAACGAAAAAGCGCCACGGGGCTGGCCCGTGGCGCTGTGTTCACCTTCCGGCGGTTCGTGCGCGAAGAATCCTGGCGATGGTCTTGGGCGAGAGAAAGAACTCTTCGGCCAGCTCCCGCACCCCCATGCCCCGGCCGTGCCGGGCATGAATCTCGCGGTTTCTGGCTTTGATGTTCGCGCGCGTCTGCGTGCGCTCCCCCCAGGCCTTCCTGCGGTCATCCCGGCGCGGGATGTACACGCACTGGCCGTCGACATACTTCTGCACTGCCTCCAGAACGGTTTTCGGCAAGACTTCCGTGGCGTTGGTGTAGCCCATGATGCTCCTCCTCGTGATGCGCGGGTTGAGGACGGGGCAGGGGCCACGGACCCGGTCAGATCACCGGGCGTCGCCCCTGCGGAGCGTGCCGACAAAATCCGTTGATGCGCTGAACATCCAGACTCCGGGGTTGAAGGTTGCAGTGGGACGTCGTCCCGAACGGAATTTCGCATAGCGCGGGGAGGGTGCGTTGTCACTCTCTGCGGAGGGCTCTGACGTGAATGGACAAAAGGCAAAATAAGATCTATTAATTGCAAAAAATATCATTAAAGGATCTTATTCTATCTTATGAATGTTTTTGCCCTGCACACTCCCGAAGACGTTGCCCGCCAACTGGCCGAACGGATCAAAGCTCTTCGGCTGCGCCGAAACTGGAAACGCGCCACCCTGGCCGAACGGTCCGGCGTGAGCGAGGCGTCCGTGAAGCGGTTCGAGCGCACCGGGCATATTTCCCTGGAAAATCTGCTGAAACTGGCCTTCACCCTGGACCGGCTGGAGGAACTGACCTCCCTGTTCGTCCCTGCCCCCGCCGCATCCATCCAGGAGTTGGAAGCCTCGCAGAAAAAGGCTCCCAAGCGGGGGCGCTTATGAACAAACTGCGGGTTCTTTTGCAGTACACGCCCGACGAAAGGCGTCCGGTGGGCCAGTTGGCCGAAAGCCGGGGCAGCGTGTTCTTCGAGTATGATCCAGAGTTTCTGCGCGCGCCCCTATGGCTTTCGCCGTTCAAGCTGCCGCCCGTGCCCGGTCTGCACGAACACACGGACCGCGCCTTCGGCCCTTTATTCGGCCTGTTCGATGATTCCCTGCCCGATGGCTGGGGGCTTCTGCTCATGGACCGCGCCTTCCGCCGTACCGGTCGCGATCCCCACGCGGTCGGCATTCTGGAGCGCCTGGCCTACCTGGGCTCGGAAACCATGGGCGCGCTGGTCTATGAACCGGCCATGCCGCGCGAGGATGACCTGAACGAGAGCTTCGACCTGGGTCGCCTGGCACGGGAAGCGGTCCAGGTTCTGGACGGGGATGTGCAAAGTGCTCTGCCCCTGCTGCAACGGGCCGGAGGAAGCCCGGGCGGAGCACGGCCCAAGGTCTTGGTCGGCGTGCAGGGTGACCGGCTGATCTCGGGGCACGGGGAACTGCCCGAGGGATTTTCGCCCTGGATCATCAAATTTCCGGTCCGGCAGGATGACCGGGACGCCGGTACCATTGAGTTCGCCTATGCCCGCATGGCTACCGCCGCAGGGCTCGTCATGCCGGAAACGCGCCTTTTCGAGGCCGGGAGGGAACGCTTTTTCGGCGTGCGGCGCTTTGACCGTCAGGATAACCGGCGCGTGCACACGCACACCTTGGGCAACCTGATCCATTCCAACTTCCGCGTACCCAGCTGTGATTACGCAGATTTTCTCAAGGTCGTGCGCATCCTGACCAAAAACCACCAGGATCTCCGTCAGGCTTTTCGGCGCATGGTTTTCAACGTCCTGACCCACAACCGGGACGATCACGTCAAGAACGTTTCCTTCTGCCTGAATGAGGCCGGAGACTGGCGGCTGGCTCCCGCCTATGACCTGACCTTTGCCCCCGGCCCGGGCGGCGAACACTCCATGACCGTGCAGGGGCAGGGCAAGACGCCGGGCAGGTCCGCGTTGTTGGCCGTGGGCCGGGGCGAGGGGCTCAGGGACAGGGACATGGCCGTCATGTACGAGGAGGTCCGGGCAGCGGTGGAGCAATGGCCTGTCCTGGCGGATGAGGCCGGGGTGTCGGATGAGAACGTGGTCGGGCTTCGGAGCGTGTTTGCGCGCATGATGGCATTGTGAGGCCGGCTGTCACGAGCTGGACAATTTGATCTTTGTCCAAGTCTAATTTTGGCCTCTCATGGCGACAACAACAAAAGGCGCGGCCGGGGGAACCGGTCGCGCCTTTTCAGGTCGGAAGAGGAGGGCAGGCGGCTATTTGCCCAGCGTCCCCATGATGCCGCGCACGGCGGCGGGCAGGTCGGCGGGCAGGATCACGACCTTGGCGTTGTCCGTCTCGGCCATCTTGCGCATGGAGTCCACGTAGCGCTGGCCCAGCAGGAAGACCAGAGGCAGCTCGCCCTGCTTGGCCGCCTCGGCCACCTTCTCGATGGCCGCGCGGTCGGCCTCGGCCAGGACGACCTTGGCCTGGGCGTCGCGCTTGGAGGCTTCCAGGCGGCCGTCGGCCTGCAGGATGGCGGCGGTCTTCTCGCCCTCGGCCCTTGTCACGGTGGCGCGGCGGGCGCGCTCGGCCGAGGCCTGTTCCTCCATGGCCCGCTGCATGGTCTGAGACGGGTTGATGTCCTGGATCTCCACGGTCTTGAGCATGATGCCCCAGTCGGAGATGTCGTCGGAGATGGCCTCCTTGAGTTTGGACTTGATCATGTCGCGCGAGGCCAGGGCGTCGTCCAGATCCATCTCGCCCACGATGGACCTGAGCGATGTCTGGACCAGGGTCTGGATGGCGATGCGGTAGTCCTCGACGCCGTAGACGGCCTTCTCGGGCGAGACGATGTTGATGTAGGCCACGGCGTTGGTGATGATGACGGCGTTGTCGCGGGTGATGACGTCCTGGGACGGGATGTCCAGGACGATGTCCTTGGTGGTCACCTTGAAGGCCACGGTGTCCATGTAGGGGATGATGATGTTCAGGCCCGGGCCCAGGGTGGAGTGGTACTTGCCCAGGCGCTGGACCACGAACTTGTAGCCCTGGGGCACGAGGCGCACGCCCATGGCGATGGTCACGATGACGAGCACGAGCAGAAAAAGGACAACGGTGAGGCCTGGGGTCAGCATGGGGAGTCTCCTTGGCTTACTTGTTTTTCGTGGCGACGATGAGGGTGTTCCCCGAGACGTCGCGGATCTGGACTCGGTCGCCGACGCGCACGGGCTCGTCGCAGATGAAGGACCATTCGTCAGAACCGAGGAGGGGCTTGGAAAAGCGGACGAGGCCCCGCCGTTCGCCGTCGGGCTCCCGGATGACCTGGCCGGTCTCGCCCAGCAGGGCCTCCCGGGACATGCCGGCGCGGGTCTTGTCCTGCATGCGCGGCTTCATGAAGAGGAACCAGAAGGCCGTCAGCAGGGCCGAGAACAGCGCCCAGAGCAGAAGTTGAGCCGTCAGCCCCATGGCCGGGACGACCCACAGGAGTCCCCCGACCGCCAAGGCACCCAGGCCGAACCAGAAGATGGTGAAGCTGGGGATGAAGAGCTCGGCAATGATGAGAATCATGCCGAAAACAAGCCAATGCCAGTACTGAAGGTCCATGGTTTCTCCTGCGGGGAGTAAGTGTTCGCCGTCTGCTGTGTCTAGCTATCAGGGTCGGGCACGTAAATCCAGGAGCGCTTCGCCGCCGTTCTCCCGGCCGGGTCGCCCGACTTTCCCTTCCTCCCGGTCGAGGGCCGGCCCGTACGGCTCGTTTCCGCTCGTACGCGTCTTGGTAGTCACTCTCTTTCGGTTCGCAATCCCGGCGGACGAGTGTCGTGGCCGTGTTAGCCCTGCGTGTGCATCCCGCACGGACACAACTCTCCTGCTGCTGGAAATCATGTAAAATATGTAGTGTCCGCAATTTCAATATACAAGAGTTCTCGGATTCACTTTCCGCGCTCAACTTCTTATTCTTAATAAGAAAATGATACGAAGGAGGGAGCCGTGGCTGAATTCAGAACGCGCATACTCAACTGCATACCATCCCGGAACACGTCATCGGATTGGACTTTCGAGGACGCCGCGGGAGCGGACCTGACGGACATGGAGCAGCCCCTGCCCGAATCCAGGGACCTGCGTGAACCGCTGTGGTGGGGGGTGGACGATCAGGGCGAGACGGGGTCCTGCGTCGGGTGGGCGGCGGCCAATTCCGTGCTCAGATGGCATTTCGTCAAGGCGGGCCTGCTGCCCGATTTCGAGAGGCTTTCAGCCCGGTATCTCTGGATGGCTGCCAAAGAGGTCGACGAGTACACGTCCTTCCCGACCACGTTCATCGAGATCGCCGGGACCAGCATCAAGACGGCCCTGGACATCGTCCGCAAGTTCGGCGCGGTGCCCGAGTCCGTTCTGCCGTTCGGCGAGGCGTCCCTCTTTCAGGGCCGTCCCAACTCCTTCTACGCCCTGGCCGCACGTTTCAAGATATCCTGCTATTTTTCCCTGGGTACGGACCCGCGCATGTGGAGGGAGTGGATCGCCTTCAACGGGCCCATCCTGACCCGTCTGAACGTTGACGAAACGTGGTACCGGGCCACGGAGAACAAGGGGAGGCTCGAAGCCTATCGGGCCGACACGGCGCGCGGCGGGCATGCTGTGGCCCTCGTCGGCTACGACCGCGAGGGTTTCGTCGTCCGCAACACCTGGGGCGAGAGATGGGGCGACCACGGCTTCGGCTACGCTTCCGACGCCTATCAGCCCGTTGCTTTATTAATGATCAACACCGTTCGACGGAAATCTGTGCTCCGACGAATTTTTCGCCGGTTTCGCTCTTCAGTTCGACAAAAATCATGGAAACGACCATCCGTCCCCAAGCAAAAATGAAAATTTGCGCAGAATCGAGGTAAAAATACCCCTTCGGGGTCCCGAAACCTATCAACTTGCGCATCAGCAGGCCGAGATTGAATCCGGCCACGCACAGCAGGTATCGTTTGTGGACGTTTTCCTGCCCGCGAAGATGCGTTCGCCGCATTCCTCCACGATCGAGCACATGCTGGAAACTTCGCTCGACCAACTCCGTTCTTCGCTTTGCCAACTCGTGCCCTTTGGATGACTTCAGCCGAGCGCGGTTGTTGTAAATGGCACGTCGCGCCTCATGGTCACCTCTCCAGTTGAACAGCCCGTTCGCCTTCGGCTCGGCGATCCTTGTCTTCCAGACTCCGCCATCCAGTTCTTTCACTACTTCCCGAGAATGGTAGCCCTTGTCTGCAATGACCTCTGTGGGGGCCGTGGTTATCGGCGTGCAGCCAACGTCGGAGAGATTCTTCCGGGCTGATTCCAGCGTCTTGCCGATCGTTGTCGTGTCCCCCTGGTCGGCCTTGTGGATGTCGGCGGAGACAATCGCTCCTGTGTCCAAGTCCACGGCGTGCTCAGGCTTGTAGGCGAGGTGGGTGCGCCCGTCCTTCATTTTGGTGATCCGCGCGTCCTCATCGCTCTCCGATTTCCAGTCCTTGTTCGAAAGCTTCTTTCCCTTGCGCTTGCGATCCATGCGGGCCAACTCTTCACGGGTCGGCGTCTTGATTCCGCTGTCCTTGGCAATGCGCTCAAGCATTTGCTGGTACGTTTCGCCCGTATCCCGGCGCACGATCGAACGCATGGCCGCGTTGGCTTCCATGGTCGAGGCGTCGATGCCGAGGCGTTCGCCGACTACCAAGCCGGACTTGGTCAGTGCCTGCAACACCCATCCGAATACTTCCTGATGGACTTCCAGGGGCAGACGCTGCCGGATTCTGCTCAGGCTGGAGTGATCCGGTACCCTCTGGGTCAGGGAGAGTCGCAAAAACTTTCGCAGCGACAAAGAGTCGGAACATCGCCACTCAAGCCCGCGCTCGCTCTCAATACCTTCGAAATAGCCAACCAAGTGCATCCTGAAATATCGACCTGGAGGAATGGATTTCCTGCCAGGACCGGACGCATAATACGGTTCACAAAGCTTCTCGACAAAGCGGTCAAAGCCGCCCTTGATCAAGACCGACTGCAAGCGGTCATAAAAAACGTGTCCAGGCGAGCGCGGTAAATCCGCACACATGACAAACACCTGACTCTGATCATCACCTTGGTTGCCAAGTCCCATAGCAGCTCCTTGTTCATGGCAACCTCCTATATTTTCGAGGATTTTTCAATACATAAACAGTCTCATGTATCAAAAAATTATTTGTTAAAACTTGGTATAATGCTTGTCTTGTTTAAAATTTTGTCCACCAACTGGCGAACGTCTGAAAGACATCAGTGGCCTTTCGGGTTCTTTTCAGCACAATGGCACCCACCATTCTTTTTTTTATTCATAATGCGTTCAAGAATGGTAGATTTCCCGTTTTGAAGAACATTCTGTTCGATATCATCTGTTGTGTAGCTAAAACAATAACATATGAGTTCTGACATGACCAAACCTCTTAGAGAAATTATTCTGATGATTACATGGCATTCTCAAAACCGATTACGGCCAGGATGACGGGCATGTCAATTTTGGGCTCTGGCGTCGGATGGTATTTTTCAACACGCTGCTATGCACGGGAGGCGTTCACGGAACTCTACGGCGTGGTCATGTGAGGCGTCTTGACGTCCGGCATGTTCGTGCCGGACAGGACCGGGTTAAGCCGGATACGTGAAGCGAACGGAGGTGTACATGCTGTCCGCACCCGACGCGGCCTATGCGCGACTGCTTGACGTCAGCGGCGCACTGGCGCTGCTCGTCGCCCTGGCCTTGCTCCTGGAGCGCGCCCTGGCGCTCGTGTTCGAATACCACTGGTTTCGCAAGGCTTCCGAGCGGATAGAGGGCCTCAAGAGTCCCGTCGCCTTTCTGGTCGCTTGGTACACGTGCCGGCACGTCGACTTCGATGTGCTGTCCCGTCTGTTTCCCGCGTCCGACGGGTCGATCCAGCCGACCCAGGTTGGCATTCTGATCACCGCCGCGGTGGTCGCCGGCGGAAGCGCGGCGGCCATCACGCTGTTTCAGGGTGTCCTGCACTTCGGCCGCGACGCCCGCGTAGGCCTGATCGAGGCCAACAGGGCCAGAACCGAGGCGGACCTGGCCGAGGCAAGATCACGCAGGGAAAGGGCGGATACCGATTCGGCCCGCGCCCTGGCCGAGAGGGCGCGGGTTGAGGCGGGTGCGGTCAGCGCGATGCGAACGTAGCGTCGCAAAAACCGTGCTTTCATTCCATGCCGTCTTGCCGCCTTGAGAAGCCGTCGGATATCCAGCCCCATCAACGGTCGTGAGTTCATATTGACAATCGACCTTTTTTTTTACTACCCGTTTCGCGATACAAATTATGAGTTCGCTCAGCGGAACGAGTCGTCCGTTATCCAGCTGGGTCCTTCTTTCAGCGAATTTGCGGCGTCAAACGGGAAATCCATGGCAGGCAAGGACAACAGTTCCGAAACATTGGCCAAGGGCCTCTGGATCCTCGATATTTTCGGCGATGACGACGTCGGTTACACCCTGTCCCAGATTTCCCGCCGCACCGGCATCAACAAGACTTCCATCTACAGATACGTCAACACGTTCTGCGAGCTCGGCTTCCTGAAGCGCGACGACCGCACGGGCCTCTACCGCCTGGGCGTTCGCATGCTGGCCCTGGCCCACGCCATGCTCGAAAAGAGCGAGCTGGAGCGCGCCGTCAAGACCCAGGTCGACGCCGCCCACGAGCGACACGGCGTGCACATCGACGTGGGCATCCTGTCCGGCGACGCCATCTACCTCATCTACCGCCGCGAGTCCCAGGACACCAAGGCCTTCCGCTCCTTCAGCTACGGCTCGGAGCCCTACTATCTGGCTGCGGGCAAGGCGGCCATGGCCTTCATGGACCAGGATGAACTCGCCGCCCTCGCGGGCCGGCTGGAGTTCACGCCCAAGACCGACAAGACGGTGACGTCGCGCGAGGCCCTGCTGGCCGACCTGCGCGAATCCGCCGAACGCGGCTACACGCGCAACCGGGAGGAGTTCGTGCCCGGGCTCATCGCCATCGGCGCCCCCCTGTACAGCCTGCGCACGGGCAAGGTGGTGGGCGGGGTCAGCTTCGACTCCTCCACGGACCGATATTCCATGGAGGAGTTCGAGAAGCGTTTCGCCGGCTACCTCGTGGAGCTGGCCAAGAAGATTTCCGCAGTGGTGTCCTGGTAGGAAAAGGATTATTGCTGTGCAGGAACCCCGCGGGGTTCGTCCGGATGGGGAGAAAAGGGGCCGGGGCGTTGTGCTTCCGTTCCCATGGCAGACTCGCTGTGTCCGTCGCCGCAGAGGCGCCGGTACCGCCCTGCGAGGCATGTCGGATTTCAACATTCACTGGAGGAGTTTGAGATGAAAAGACTTGTAGTCCTGTCTCTGGTTCTGGCCATGGTCTGCGGCTTCGCCGGCATGTCCGTGGCTGCCGACGACACCGTCCGCATCGGCGTGTTTCTTCCCCTGACCGGCCAGAACGCCTTCGGCGGCCAGCTGGAACTGGAAGGCGTGCAGATGGCCCACAAGGAAATGGGCGAGGTCATGGGCAAGAAGGTCGAACTGTTCGTCGTTGACAACAAGTCCGACAAGGTCGAGTCCGCCAACGCGGTCAAGCGCCTGATCGAAAAGGAAAAAGTCCAGGCCATCATCGGTACCTACGGCTCCTCTCTGGCCATGGCCGGCGGTGAAGTGTCTGAAAAGGCCGGCATCCCCCAGGTCGGCACCAGCTGCACCAACCCGCTGGTCACCCAGGGCAAGAAGTACATCTTCCGCGTGTGCTTCATCGACCCCTTCCAGGGCGCCGGCGCAGCCACCTACGCCTTCAAGGACCTGGGCGCCAAGAAGGCCGCCCTGCTGATCGACGTGGCCAACGACTACTCCGTGGGTCTGGCCAACTTCTTCAAGAAGTCTTTCAACAAGATGGGCGGCGAGATCGTGGCCACCCTGAACTACCAGTCCGGCGACCAGGATTTCACCGCCCAGTTGCAGGAAATCATGTCCAAGGAACCTGACGTCCTGTTCATCCCCTCCTACTTCGCCGAAGGCGCCATCATCATGAAGCAGGCCAAGGAACTGGGCTCCAAGTTCAAGATCATGGGCGGCGACGCCATGGACAACCCCGAAATCACCGCCATCGGCGGCGACGCCGTGGAAGGTTTCATGCACACGACCTTCCCCTACGATCCGTCCATGCCCGACATGAACCCCGTGGCCAAGAAGTTCACGGCCGACTGGGCCGCCGCCAACCCCGGCAAGGACCCCAACGTCAACGCCGCCCTGGGCTATGACGCCTACATGATCATCATGGACGCCATCAAGCGCGCCGGCTCCGCCGAGCCCCAGGCCATCCGCGACGCCCTGGCCGCCACCAAGGGCTTCGTCGGCGTGACGGGCACCACCACCATCAACGAGACCCACGACGCCGAAAAGCCCGTCGGTCTGGTCATGATCAAGGATGGCAAGAAGACCTACGTCGGCAGCATCACTCCCGAACTCTAATCCTCTGATTTCGCGCCCCGGGCGCGGCGGCGGCAGGGGCCTGGGCCCCTGCCGCCCATCAGAAAAGGACCTTCCATGAACCTGGCAACATTCATCCAGCATTTCCTGAACAGCCTGACCCTCGGCAGTCTGTATGCGCTCATCGCCATCGGCTACACCATGGTCTACGGCATCCTGCGGCTGATCAACTTCGCCCACAGCGAGATCTTCATGCTCGGTGCCTATCTCGTGTTCTGGGGCATCACGCTTTTCCATCTGCCCTGGCCTGTGGCCATGGTCGCATCCATCATCCTGGTCGCGGGGATCGGCATCCTGGTGGACCGCATCGCCTACCGTCCGCTGCGCGACGCGCCCCGCATCTCGGCCCTGATCAGCGCCATCGGCGTCTCCTTTTTTCTGCAGAACGTGGCCATCGTCTTTTTCCAGGCCATCCCCCGGCAGGTCTACCGTCCGGCCTGGCTGGAGAACCCCATGATCTGGGGCGACGTGCGCGTCCTGCCCCTGACCCTCTTCGTGCCGCTGCTCTCGCTCTTCCTCATGCTGGCCCTGGTCTACATCGTGTACCACACCAAGGCGGGTCTGGGCATGCGCGCCATCAGCAAGGACATCGAGACGAGCTACCTCATGGGCGTGTCCGTGAACAAGGTCATCGCCCTGACGTTCGGCATCGGCTCGGCCCTGGCCGCGGCCAGCGGCATCATGTGGGCCCTGCGGTACCCGCAGCTGCAGCCCATCATGGGCGCCATCCCCGGCTTCAAGGCCTTCATCGCGGCCGTTTTCGGGGGCATCGGCTCCATCCAGGGTGCCGTAATCGGCGGCCTGGCCCTGGGTTTCATCGAAATCATGACCGTGGCATTTTTCCCTGATCTGGCAGGATACCGCGACGCCTTCGCCTTTGTCCTGCTGATCGCCATCCTGCTGGTCAAACCGACCGGCCTGCTGGGCGTCAAGACGGAGGACAAGGTCTGATGAACCGCTCTACGACAATACTGCTCAACCTCGTCCTGGTCGGCTGTCTGGGACTTTTCCTGTGGTGGGCCGAAGGCAGCCTCGACGGCTACAAGATCCAGATCCTGAACCTCATCGCCGTGAACATCATCCTGGCCCTGTCCCTGAACCTCATCTACGGCTTCACGGGCATGTTCAGCCTCGGGCACGCCGGCTTCATGGCCATCGGCGCCTATGTCTGTTCCATCCTCATCATGACGCCGGAGCAGAAGGAGACGCTCTTCATCCTGCAGGAGGCCCTGCCCTGGGTGCAGAACTCCCACGCGCCGTTCCTGGTCGCGGTGATCGCCGGCGGGGCCGTGGCGGCCCTCTTCGGGCTGGTCATCGGCGCGCCGCTCCTGCGCCTGGGCGACGACTACCTGGGCATAGCCACCCTGGGCTTCGCCGAGATCGTGCGCGTCATCGCCAACAACATCCCCCGCGTGACCAACGGCGCGCTGGGTTTCAAGGGCATCCCTGACCACGCCAACCTTTGGTGGAACTACGGATGGTGCCTGCTGACACTCTACTTCGTGATCCGCATCCTGAACAGCAACACGGGCAACGTCTTCAAGGCCATCCGCGACGACGAGACCGCGGCCAAGGCCATGGGCATCGACGTCTTCCGCATCAAGCTCCTGTCCTTCACCATCGGCGCGTTCTTCGCCGGGGTGGGCGGGGCATTGCTGGCCAGCCTCCTGACCACCATCGATCCCAAGATGTTCCTCTTCACCCTGACCTTCAACGTGCTCATGATCGTCGTCACCGGTGGCCTGGGTTCCATCACCGGTTCCATCCTGGCCGGCACGGGCATCACCGTCATGCTGGAGTGGCTGCGCTTCGTGGAGAACCCCGTGACCATCGGCGACTGGACCCTGCCCGGCATTCCCGGCATGCGCATGGTCGTCTTCTCCCTGGTGCTCATCCTCGTCATCCTCTTCCGCCGCGAAGGGATCATGGGCATGCGTGAAATCCACTGGGGCACCGTGGCCCGGTTCATGAAGGGAGGCAAGGCATGAGCATGATTCTCGAAACCAAAGGGCTGACCATGCGTTTCGGCGGCCTGGTCGCCGTCTCGGAATTCAGCGCGAGCATCCCCCAGGGCAGCATCACGGGCCTCATCGGCCCCAACGGCGCGGGCAAGACAACCTGCTTCAACATGGTCACGGGCTTCTACAAGCCCACCGAAGGGCAGGTCTTCTTCGAGGGCCGCGAACTGACCGGCATGTCGCCGCATCAGGTCTGCCGCGCGGGCATCGCGCGCACCTTCCAGAACATCCGTCTCTTCGGCAACGAAACGGCCATCGAGAACGTCATGATCGGCAGCTTCGTGCGCCAGCGCACGGGGTGGATCCAGTCGGTGCTCATGACGCCCATGTCCCTGCGCGAGGAGCGCGAGATCCGCGACCGGTCCATGGAACTGCTCGACGTCGTGGGCCTGGCCGGCATCGCCCAGGAGAAGGCCAACAGCCTGCCCTACGGCGCCCAGCGCCGCCTGGAGATCGCCCGCGCCCTGGCCACGAAGCCGCGCTTCCTGCTGCTGGACGAGCCCGCCGCGGGCATGAACCCCCAGGAGTCCCTGGAACTGATGGATTTCATCCGCACCATCCGCACCCGCTTCAACCTGACGATTCTGCTCATCGAGCACGACATGAAGGTGGTCATGGGCGTGTGCGAGCACATGTGGGTCCTCGACTACGGCGTGACCATCGCCGAGGGCGGGCCCGAAGCCATCCAGTCCAACCCCAAGGTCATCGAGGCCTATCTGGGTGAGGAGTACGTGAAATATGCTTAAGATCAGCGACCTGCATGTATATTACGGGGGCATCCACGCCCTGAAGGGCATCTCCCTGGAGGCGCCCAAGGGCAAGGTCGTGACCCTCATCGGCGCCAACGGCGCGGGCAAGAGCAGCACCCTGCGGGCCATCTCGGGCCTCATCAAGAACAAGAAGGGCAGAATCACCTACAACGACCGAGACATCACGACGCTCGACCCGGTGGAGATCGTCAAGAGCGGCATCGTCATGTCCCCGGAAGGGCGGCGCATCTTCCCGCACCTCTCGGTGACCGAGAACCTGTACCTGGGCGCCTACAGCCGCAGCGATAAGGATGGTATTGAGAAGGACAAGGAGTGGGTCTTCGACCTCTTCCCGCGCATGCGCGAGCGCCAGAACCAGAAGGGCGGCACCCTCTCGGGCGGTGAACAGCAGATGCTGGCCGTGGCCCGGGCGCTCATGAGCTCGCCCGACGTGGTCATGCTCGACGAGCCGTCCCTGGGCCTGGCGCCGCTCCTGGTCAAGGACGTCTTCGAGATCATCAAGGTCATCAACGCCCAGGGCAAGACGGTCCTTCTGGTTGAACAGAACGCCTTCGCCGCTCTGAAGGTGGCGCACTACGCCTACGTGCTCGAAACCGGCAGCATCGTGCTGCAGGGCACGGGCGAGGAACTCCTGAACGACGAGCGCGTCATCCACGCCTATCTGGGCGGATGACGGCGGGAGAGCGCTGGAAAGAAGAAGGGCAGGTCCGAGGGGGCCTGCCTTTTTTTGTGGTGCGCCCGGCAGGGCGCACCCACTTGGAGGTGAAAGTCCTCTACGCACCCGACAGGGGGAAGCGTTAGCCGGACGGCAAGGGTGTCCACCGCGAGGTGGAATCTGAAGGAAGCCGCAGGCAAAATCCTGGCTCGACGAACAGAAACCGCATATGAGGCGGCCGCGCTGGATAAGAAGGCCATTATCTTCAAAGTCCGATACCTGTACGGAAGGCGCGGACGTACATGCGGCGGGCATAAGGGGGAAGGTGGGTGTGCATTACCCGGGGAGATCTGGGCGTTTGCCATGTGCTACCCGCGTCGAGAGGCGCGGGGATGAGCGCCCAGAAGTCAGCAGAGGTCATAGTAGGTCCCTCGACCGGACTGAAGGACCGAACATGTAACATGGGACAGGAGCCGGAATTTCGATGACCAGCAGTAACGCAGAAGGGCAGAGACATTCTGCCGCCATGACCGAGGGTAGGGGACGGAATCCCCGAGAGCAGGCCTGTGGTGCGGATGTGGTCACGGGAAGGACGGGGCACTCCTGGCCGAAGGCTATGGACGTGATGGAAGCGGTGGTCGAGCGCGAGAACATGCGCGCCGCGGCAAAGCGTGTGCGCAGCAACAAGGGTGTCCCCGGCGTCGACGGCATGCGTGTCGAGGACGTTTGGGGGTACTACGGTCCTCATATCGAGAAGTCACTTCTGGACGGGAGCTACGAACCGCAACCGGTTCTGGGGGTGGAGATCCCCAAGCCCGGCGGCGGAACTCGGGAACTGGGTATCCCCACAGCCATGGACCGTCTGATCCAGCAGGCGCTGCATCAGGTGCTCACGCCGATCTTCAATCCCGGCTTCTCCGATTCAAGCTACGGGTTCCGTCCCGGTAGAAGCGCGCATCAGGCCGTGCAGAAGGCACGGGAGCATGTCGCCGCCGGCAAACGATTCGTGGTGGATATGGATCTGGAGAAGTTCTTCGACCGCGTGAACCATGACGTGCTGATGGCACGCGTGGGGCGCAAGATCGGGGACAAGCGGGTGCTCGGCCTCATCCGCCGATTCCTGCAAGCGGGGCTGATGAAGGGCGGACTGTGCAGTCAGCGGTCAGAGGGTACTCCGCAAGGAGGGCCGCTCTCTCCGCTGTTGTCGAACATCCTGCTGGACGATCTGGACAAGGAACTCGAACACCGAGGTCATGCGTTCTGCCGGTACGCGGATGACTGCAACATCTATGTGCGCACTCACCGCTCGGGGGAGCGCGTCATGGCCTCGGTCAGCCGGTATCTGCAAACCCGGCTGAAGCTCCAGGTGAACGCCGCCAAGAGCGCGGTGGACCGCCCCTGGAACCGCAAGTTCCTGGGTTATAGCATGACGTTTCACAAACAGCCTCGGCTGAAAGTGGCCCCTGCGGTCGTTGCCCGGTTGAAAGCCTCGGTACGCGAAGAATGCCGCAAGGGACGCGGTCGATCCCTGCAAGCGGTGATCGACATCCTCTCGCTGAAACTGCGGGGTTGGGTGAACTACTTCAAGCTGGCTGAAGTGAAGAACGTGTTCGAGGAACTTGACGGGTGGGTACGGCGTCGTCTGCGTTTGATTCTTTGGCGTCAGTGGAAGCGGGTCTACACCCGGGCCAGAAATCTGATGCAAAGGGGCATGAACAAGGACCGCGCACTGAAATCCGCCATGAACGGTCGCGGACCATGGTGGAACTCGGGGGCCTCGCACATGAACGAGGCCTATCCCAAGAAGTACTTCGACAAACTAGGACTCGTGTCGCTGCTGGATCATTACCGGAAACTTCAATGTGTTGCATGAACCGCCGTATACGGAACCGTACGTACGGTGGTGTGGGAGGACGGCGGGGGTGACCCCGCCTCCTACCCGATGGGGGAGGGGGCTGGGTGGACTGAATGGACGAGATGGACTTTATGGACGAACACGGACCATGAGGGCGTTGTGCCTTTTGTCCGTGTCAGTCCATCTGGTCCATGAAGTCCATCTCGTCCATTCCCCTAAGGCACCAGCAGCACCTTGATATCACACACATTCGTATTCGTCGGCCCGGTCTTCAGCAGCTGCCCCAGCTGTTCGAAGTAGTGGTAGGCGTCGTTTTCGGCCAGGAAGCGGGCCGGTTCCAGGCCCAGATCGCGGCCGTGTTCCAGGATGGCCGGGGAGGCGAAGGCGCCGGTGGCGTCGGTGGGGCCGTCGCTGCCGTCGGTGGAGGCGGCCAGGAAGACAGCCGCCCCTGCGTCCTTGGGCGAGCGGGCGTAGGCCGCCAGGTAGGCCAGGGCCATCTCCTGGTTGCGGCCGCCCTTGCCGCCGCCGCGCAGGGTGACGGTGGTCTCGCCGCCGGCGATGACGCAGGCTGGGCGCTCCACGGGCAGGCCGTGGGCCGTGATGTCCTTGGCGATGCCGAGGAAGAGGTGAGCCATCTCGCGGGCTTCGCCGGTCAGGTGCGAGGTCAGGAGCAGGGTGTTGTAGCCCAGTTCCCGGGCCTTGTCGCGGGCGGCCAGCAGGGCCTGATGGTTGGTGCCGATGAGCACCGTGCGCGAATTGGCGAAGGCCGGGTCGTCGGCCTTGGGCGTGTCCGCGATAACGCCCAGTGCGACGTCGCGCAGCAGGGATTCGGCTGCGGGCGGGAGTTTGCCGGCCAGGCCGTAGCGTTCGATGATGCCGTTTGCCTCGACGCAGGTGGTCCCGTCGGGCACGGTCAGGCCGCTGGCGATGGCGTCCAGGTCGTCGCCGATGACGTCGGACAGGATAAGGCTCAGGAACTCGGCCCGCGCCAGGGCCCGGGCCAGGCGTCCGCCCTTGATGTTCGAGAGCTTCTTGCGCACGCAGTTGATCTCCTGGATGGTCGCGCCGCAGGCCAGCAGGGACTTGGTCACGGCCTGCTTGTCCTCCAGGGTCAGGCTGCGGCCGTTTTCGCTCCAGGGGGCGGCGAGAATGGCCGAGCCCCCGCCCGAGACGAGGACGAAGACGAGGTCGCCGGGTTCGGCCGTGCGAGCCAGATCCAGGACGGCCTCGGCCGCGGCGGCGCTGCGCTCGTCGGGCACGGGATGGGAGGCCTCCACGAGCCGGATGCGGTCCAGGAGTTCGAGGTGGCCTTCCTTCACGGCCACTATGCCGTCGGCGATGCGCTCGCCCAGAAGCTTTTCGAGCCCCAGAGCCATGCGCGCCGAGGCCTTGCCCGCGCCGAGAACGAGGATGCGCCGGTAGCGGGCGAGGTCGTACTCGAAGGACTGCGATTCCGTGGTGACGCGCAGGGTGTCCCCATCCAGGGACAGGACGCGCTGCATCATCTTCAGGGGGTCTACGCGGTCGAGGCCGGCGCGGAAGATCCGCTCGGCGTGGAGAAGGGGATCGTTCATGGCGGTATTCTCCTTGGCCTGCGTCACTTCAGGACTTCGGGGTTCAGGATGGTCGGCGGCTTCGTCCCGGCGAGCATGGCCTCGATGTTCTCGGCCGCCAGCAGGGCCATGTTGTCGCGGGTCGAGTGCGTGGCCGAGCCGATGTGGGGCAGCAGAACGGTGTTGGGGCAGTCCTTGAGCCCCTCGGCCATGCGAGGCTCCATCTCGTAGACGTCGAGGCCCGCGCCGCCGATTTCCCCGGAGCGCAGGGCGGCCACGAGGTCGTCCTCCTTGATCACGGGACCGCGGCCGGTGTTGATGAGGATGGCCGTGTTCTTCATCCGGCGGAAGGCGTCGGCGTTGAAGAGGTGCCGCGTGGACGGGCGCAGGGGAGTGTGGATGGAGATGAAGTCTGACTCGCGCAGGAGTTCGTCGAAGTCCACCCGGCGGGCGCCGAGGTCGCGCTCCAACTCCTCGTTGCGGCTCGACGAGCTGGTGTAGAGGACGCGCATGCCAAAGCCCGCGGACATGCGGGCCATGGCCGTGCCGATGCGCCCCGCGCCTACGATGCCCAGGGTCCGGCCGCTGACGTCGGCGCCGATGAACTGCAGCGGGCCCCAGCCGGTCCAGGCGCCCGAGCGCATGACGGCGTCGGTCTCGACCACGCGGCGGGCCACGGCGAAGAGCAGGGCCCAGGCCAGCTCGGCCGTGGCCATGGTCAGCACGTCGGGGGTGTTGGACACGGGGATGCCGCGGCGCGTGGCCTCGGCCACGTCGATGTTGTCGTAGCCCACGGCGTAGTTGGCGTAGCCCTTGAGGTTCGGCGCGGCGTCGAAGAAGGCGGCGTCGATCCTGTCGGTCAGGAGGCCGATGACGGCGTCGGCGTCGGCGATGCCGCGGTGCAGCTCCTCCGTGGTCAGGGGCCGGTCATCGAGGTTGACGACGACGTCGAAGCTGGCGCGGAGCCGGGTCAGTCCGGCCTCGGGTATGCGGCGGGTGACGAAGATTCTGGGGCGACTCATGTCGGTTCCTCCTGGTTGCGGGGGTGCTGCCGGCCGTGGCGGGGGGCCGGCAGCGGAGCGCGTGCGGCGGTGTCGGGGGACAGGTCAGCGCCCCGCCCTGCCGCGGCCTGGTTTAGCCGGTTTTGCCGGACGGGAAGCGGGACGGGCGGGTTTACCGCCTGTGCCGCCGGCCCTGGGCTTGCCGCCGCGTTCGTCGCTGCGTCCGGCCTTGGGGCTGCGGACCTTGCCCCCGGCGGTGTCGCCGGGTTTCCCGGACTTGCCGGAATCGGACCTCTTGCGGGTGGAGCCGTCCCCTGCGGGCTTGGGCCCTTTGCCGCGGACCGGCAGCTTCGCGCCCTTCCTGTCGGCCACCAGGGCCTTGATGGCCTTGGTGGCCTTCTTCTCGCTGACCGGGTTGCCGGGGCGGTAGAGCACGCCGTCGGGAATGTCGCTGTCCTGGGTGTACCCCTTGACCGCCTCCACCGGGATCTTGCGGCCCAGGGCCTTCTCGATGGCCGCCAGTAGGTCGTGCTCCTCGGGGCAGACCAGGGACACGGCCACGCCGCTGTGCCCGGCCCGGCCCGTGCGGCCGATGCGGTGGATGTACTCCTCGGGGAAACCGGGCATGTCGTAGTTGACCACCAGCGGGAGGTTCGAAATGTCCAGGCCGCGGGACGCCACGTCAGTGGCCACGAGGACGTGGATCTCGCCGGCCTTGAACTCCTCCAGGGTGCGCTTGCGCAGGGACTGGCTCTTGCTGCCGTGCAGGGCCGCGACGTTCACGCCGTGGGCCGCGATCTTGTCGGTCAGGCGGTTGGCCCAGGTGCGGGTGCGGGCGAAGACCAGGATGCGGTTCTCCTTCTGCCTGTCGATGAGGTGAAGGAGGAGAGGGAGCTTGTTGTCGCGCTCCACGAAATGGATTTTCTGGGTCACGGCCTCGGCCGTGATGACCTCGGGGGTGATCTCCACGTTCTCCGGGTTCTTCAGCATGCGCGCGGCCAGGGCCCTGATCTGCGGCGAGTAGGTGGCCGAGAAGAGCATGGTCCGGCGGTCTTCGGGCAGGAGTTCGAGAATCTGGCCGATCTCGCGGGAAAAGCCCAGGTCGAGCATGCGGTCGGCTTCGTCGAAGACCAGGAACTCGATGAGCGCCAGGTTGAGGAAGCCCTGTTCCGCCAGATCCAGCAGGCGGCCCGGCGTGGCCACGAGGATGTCGATGCCGCGCTGCAGGCGTTCGATCTGCGGTTCGATGCGCACGCCGCCGAAGGCCACGGTGCAGCGCAGGCCGACCTTCCGGGCGTAGGCCTTGATGCTCTCGCCGACCTGCAGGGCCAGTTCGCGGGTGGGAGTGAGGACCAGGGCGCGGGGGTGGTGGCCGTTGCCGTGGCTGCCGCTCAGCACTTCGACGATGGGCAGGGCGAAGGCGTCGGTCTTGCCGGTGCCGGTCTGGGCCCGGGCCAGGATGTCGCGGCCGCCGAGGATGACGGGAATGGCCCTGGCCTGGATTTCTGTGGGGGCCTCGTAGCCCTTTTTGGCGACGGCCTTGAGCAGTTCGGGGCGCAAGCCGAGATGGTCGAATGACATGTGGGTATCCTGAAAATGTTCTTGGGTATGTTCCGTATGGGGCGAATCGGGTTGATGATGGCCCATGTCCATGAAGCATGGGCCGAAAGCATGACGTCGTTCAGGATCATTGTCTAGACGGTAACCGCCCGGGTGTCCACCGTGGCAGCCGGCCACGGCCGGTATCTGCGGGGCGATCGGGCCGGTGGCCCGGCCTGCGGCGTGTTTCGTGCTCATCGCGTCGACATCTGTCTGAAGTTGTGGATGATCTCGTTGCGCTTGGCTTGAGGGGGAAAATATGTTTCACAGGAAAAAACGATTCTGAGGGCTGCATGGCATCGGAGCACCATTTCACACTGGCGACATTCTTTGGAAACAACGGCAGGATATGCATCCTCTGCCGCGAGATGGGTATCCGCAAGTCCATTACCGGCATCACGACGGAACTCGGATTGACTCCCCTGGTCCAGGTTGCCTCGGATGATTTCAGGGAGCCCAAAGTCCAGAAGAATTTCCTGAGCTTCCTGGCGGAGGCCAGGGAACTGCTGCTGATCATGGACTTCAACAACGAAAACAGCCCGTCCTATTTCCACCTGCTCGACACCCTCTACGACCAGTACCGTGAGCGCCTCAAGGTCGTGGCCATCGTCGACAAGGCGTACCAGGGGCTCATCAGCCTGCTCTACGCCCGCGGGGCCAGGGCCGTGCTGGTCAAGCCGTTCATGCCCAAGGATCTCAAGACCAGAATCGTCTCCGTGTTCGCCGAGCCGACGGTTCTGGAGCGGCTGGTCGAGGTCGGCCGCGAGTGCCTGGAGAAGGGTGAACTTGCCAGGGCGCAGGCCATCTGCCGGAAAATCGAGGCCGAATACGAGCATACCCACCAATCCCTGCTGTACTGCGGTGACGTCCAACTGGCGCTGGGCGAATACAGGAATGCCGGGCGCTACTACATGCTCGGCTTCAGGGACGAGCAGTTGAGCTTCCAGGCCTACGCCAGCCTGGCCAAGCTTTGCGCGGCGACCAAAAGGACCCGGGGCGAGATTTTCTGGCTCAAGAAGTTCGCGCAGATCAACACCCTCGACTACACGAATTTCATCAAGATCGGGGAACTGTGCCTTGCGCAGAACAATGAGGAGGAGGCGAGGGAGTACTTCTCCAAGTCCATCAGCGCGGCGCGCAGGATCACTTCCGAGGACCGCACGTCGGGCGTCATTTTTGAGATCGCGAACAAATGCGTGGACAACGAGTCCGTCGACATGTCCAAGGAGTATTCCACGCTGCTGCTGCGCAACGGAAACGTGGACAAGACGCTCCTGAGCGAAGTCGCCTACTTCCGGATGAACAAGCTGGGGGACCCGGACGGTGCGTGCGGCATCTATTCTCTCCTGGCCGTGCGCGAGGAGAAGCGCGGCGCCAAGATGGACGTCGAGTTCTGGTCGACGGCCCTGTACAACGCCGCCATCTGCCATCACACGGCGTACGGGGACCGGAAAATGATCAAGCAGAAGCACACGTCCAAGCGGGCGAGCGACTACATCCTCGAAATTTTGAGCGTCAATCCGGATTTCGGCAAGGACGACCCGGCCGTCTCCGCCAACATTACGGCCATCGCCGGCAACCCGCTGCAGCAGAACATTCCGCTGACCACCCTGCTGGCCAAGCTGGGGCGCGCGTAGCCGGGAATCGACCCGCAGCGCCGAAGTCGAATCGCCCAGACTCGACGGCGCCCGGCCGGATGCGGGCCGGAGGAAATTTATTGGGGTGGATGCGTTTTTTCGTTTGACAATCCTGCCCCTCCTGTCTACTTAGGCCTTCCGTTTGCGCGGGCCAATAGCTCAATTGGTAGAGCATCTGACTCTTAATCAGCAGGTTCAAGGTTCGATTCCTTGTTGGCCCACCACGAATGATCAGGCTGCATCGGTTACGGTGCAGCCTTTTTTTCTTCTCCGGCCGCGATTTTCTTTGCAATTCGCCTCCGGTGCGCTTATGGGTCACATCTCTCGCGTGTGCAGACTTGCGCCTTGAAGCCCTGCGGATCATTTCCGCCTGCGGCCCGTCATCGTCTCGTCTTGGAGATTATTCCGTCCATCCGGTACGCCCGGCCTTCGATTGCTCATCACGCCAGTCGTCGATTTTCCTCCAACCACAGGATTTTTTGTGGATTTTTCCTCTTTTTCCCTCGACCGGCGTCTGCACGTCGGCATTCGTGACTGCGGCTACGTTTCCCCCACCCCCATTCAGGTTCAGGCCATCCCCCCGGTCCTCGACGGCAAGGATGTCCTCGGCCTGGCCCAGACCGGCACCGGCAAGACGGCGGCCTTCGCCCTGCCTCTGCTGCAGCGCATGATCGAGGCTTCGGTTCCGCAGCGCGGGCCGGTGCGCGTTCTCGTCCTGGCCCCGACCCGCGAACTGGCTCTGCAGATTCACGAGACGTTCATCGTCCTCGGCAAGCAGACGGGCATCCGCAGCGCCGCGGTCTTCGGCGGGGTGGGCGAGACGCCCCAGATCAAGGCCGCCTCCCAGTCCAGCATCCTGGTGGCCTGCCCGGGGCGCCTGCTCGACCTGCTGAACCGCGGCCTCATCGACCTGTCCCACGTGGACGCTCTGGTGTTGGACGAAGCCGACCGCATGTTCGACATGGGTTTCCTGCCCGATCTGCGCCGCATCATGGCCAAGCTGCCGGCCAAGCGCCAGAATCTGCTGTTTTCCGCCACCATGCCCCCTGAGATCCGCAAGATCGCCGACCAGATCCTGGTGCAGCCCGCCGTGGTGCAGGTGGCCAACACGGCCCCGCCGGAAAAGATCCGCCACAGCGTCTACCCCGTCCAGCCCGCCCAGAAGATGGCCCTGCTCGAAGCCTATCTCGGTGCGGAGAACTACGACTGCGTGCTCGTCTTCACCCGGACCAAGCACCGCGCCAAGAGCCTGGCACGCAAGCTGGACCAGAAGGGCATGGCGGCCACCTCGCTGCAGGGCAACCTGTCCCAGAACCGTCGCCAGGAGGCCCTGGACGGCTTCCGCGCCGGCCGCTACCGCATCATGGTCGCCACGGACATCGCGGCCCGCGGCATCGACTGCACCCGCGTGACGCACGTGGTCAACTTCGACGTGCCCGACACGGCCGAGAACTATACCCACCGCATCGGGCGGACCGGCCGCGCCGACAGAAGCGGCCAGGCCATGACGCTGGTCGCGCCCGAGGACGAGGTCCAGATTCGGGCCATCGAGCGCATCCTGGGCGAACGGTTGCCGCGGGTGCAGCTGGACGGATTCGCCTACGACCGTTCCGCCGCGGGCAGCGACTCCTCCTTCGAGGAGCCCAGGCCGCCGCGCGCTCCGCGTCGCAACCCGTCTCCATCTGCGCGGCAGGGTGCGCCTGCCGGCAGATCCTCCCGGCCGGCACCTGCCGGGCGCGACGCCGGAGCCAGGGCCGATCGCCCGGCAGCTTCGGGCCGCCGCCAGTCGGCGGATCGTCCCGAGGCGTCCGGCCGGACAGCTCCGCAGCCCCGTCCCGCCTCTCCGCGCCGCGGAGTTTTCGGGCTCGGCGCGGCCTGATCGGATTCCAGTCCATTGAAATGAGAAGCCCCCGGCAGCGATATCGCTGCCGGGGGCTTTCAGTTTTGTCGGGGTGCGGGGTCTGCGGTCATTTCCTGGGCTGAACCAGACCTTCCGTGGTGTTGTCCTGCAGCGGCGACACCTTGAAGAGCTGCCTGCCTTCGTTGGCAGGCGCCTGGGGCAGAGGGTTCCGCCTCATGGGGTCGGGCGCCCGGTCGCTGGAGTTCTGCACGTCGGCGGGGGTCTGCGTCGGATCGTTGAAGAGAAGGATGCTGACGCGCCGGTTGCGAGGGTCCTCGGGGTTATCAAGGATCAGCGGCTGCGTGGCCGCATAGCCGGCCACGCGGACCATGCGCTTGGGCTCTATGCCGAACTCCTGCAGAATGAGTCTGGCGGAGGACGCGCGGTCCGTGGAAAGCTCCCAGTTGGTGTAGCGCGAATTCGGGCCGCCCAGGGGCACGGCGTCGGTATGTCCTTCGACAGCGACCTGGTTTGGCATGTCGCGCACGGTCTCGGCGATGACCTTGAGCACCTTGCGCGCGTCGTCCGTCAGCTGGGAACTGGCCGACTCGAAGAAGGGGTTGCCCTCGCCGTAGAGCATCTGGATGCGCACGCCGTTGTCGAAGGTGTCGACGATGAGCTCGTCCTTGTAGTCCTTCAGTTTCTTCTCGATGGCCTTGGCCATGGCCTCCTTGAGGATCTCCTCCTGGGACTTGCCCTCGCTGTACATGCCCACGGTCCCTTCCATCATGATGGGGACCAGGCGTTCGGTGTCGCTCGAACTCTTGCCGCCGGCGCCCATGGTCATGGACGGCGGCGGGCCGTCGAAGACGGAGAACTCCTTGAAATAGATGGACAGCTGTTCCTTCTTCTCCTCACTGACGTTGTTCAAAAGCCACATGAGCAGGAAGAAGGCCATCAGGGCCGTGACCAGGTCGGCGTAGGCGATCTTCCAGGCGCCCCCGTGGTGTCCGCCGTGTCCGCCTTTCTTGACCTTCTTGATGATGACCGCTTTTTTCTCGGCCATGGCTACTTCTTGCGCACTGCGCTTTCGAGCTCTTCAAAAGTGGGGCGGGCCGAACTGGGCACGGCCCGGCGGGCGGCCTCCAGGGCCAGGGCCGGCGCCCACCCGAGGGCGAAGGACATGATGGCGGTCTTGGCCACGTTGAGGAGCGTGTGCTGGTCGCGGACCTGGTGTTCGACGTTGGTGGCGAAGGGTGCGACGAAGCCGTAGGCCATGAGGATGCCGAAGAACGTGCCGACGAGGGCCGCGCCGATGTGCGCACCCAGGACCTCCGGCGGTTCGTTCAAAGCGCCCATGGTGATGACAACGCCCAGGACGCAGGCCACGATGCCCAGGGCGGGCATGGAGTCGGCGAGCTTGCTGATGGAACCGGCGGCGATCAGCTCCTCCTCGTGGTGCGTATCCATGTCGATGTCCATGATGGACTCGAATTCATGGGGCTCCATGCCGGCCATGGCGTAGGTCTTCACGTTGTCGCAGATGAAGTCGAGGACGTGGTGGTTTTTGACGACAAAGGGGTAGGGCGTGAAGATGCTGCTTTCCTTGGGCTTGTTGGCGTGGCTTTCAAGGGCGATGATGCCCTCGTGCTTGGCCAGGGTCAGCAGGTCGTAGAGGGCGCGCAGCAGCTGGAGGTATTCGTCCTTGCCCGGGGATTTGGCCTTGAAGGCGCTGGCGAAGCCCTTCATCGTGAGCTTGATGACCTTTATGGGCGACGCGATGAGGAAGGTGCCGATGGCAGCACCGAGAATGATGACGAATTCCGCGGGCTGCCACAGAACGCTGAAATTTCCGTGGGCCATGATGTAGCCGCCCGCAACGCATCCCATGACAACCACAAGGCCTATGATCGCGAACATTGAGGTTTGACCTGCCCCTCTCTTTGAAGTGTAGCGTTATCGCGCTCAGCGGGGCTGCCCGCTGTCGCTTGTCCGACGCAAAAACCTAACGAAAAAAAAGCGTGACGTCTAACACCGGATGACGGGCGCAGGCCCGCGGGTTCGGCTCGTTCTGCGGAAGCTCAGGGCAACCTGGAGCGTATGGCCTGGGCCCGCTGGGAGTACTTGGCCGCCTCGTCCTCCCGGCCCGCGTCGGTCATGGTCATGGCCAGGCTTTCCAGGGTCAGGGCCACGGAAAGGTCCTCGGGGCCGAAGAGGGCCTGCCGCACTTCCAGGGCGCGCAGGAGGGCTCCCTCGGCGCGCTGCAGGTTGCCGAGGCGGCGGTTGACCACGCCGAGGTTGAAAAGGAGCTGGGCCACGTCGGGGTGCTGCGGGCCGAGGCTCGCTTCGCTGATGCCCAGGGCCCGGTCGTACAGGGCGTCGGCCTCTGCGAAGCGTCCCCGCGCATACTCCAGGGAGGCCAGGTTGCCAAGGGATATGGCGATGTCGATGTGATCATGCGGCAGGGAGGCTTCACGAAGGCTCAGGGCGCGTTCGTAGACCTCCTGCGCCTCGTTCAGGCGGTCCTGGGCGCGCAGGACGTTGCCGAGGGTGGTCAGCGGCACGGCCGTGCGCACGTTGTCCGGGCCGTATGCCTTGGCGGCGATGTCGACCGCCCGCCGTGCCGGTGCTTCGGCGCCCGCCGCGTCGCTCTGGGCTACGAGCACCTCCGCGAGGCTGGTCAGGGTGTTGACCAGCCAGGGGTGTCCGGGCCCCAGCGCCCTTTCCTTGATGGCCAGGGAGCGCTCCAGAAGAAGCCTTGCCTGGTCGGTCCGCCTGCGGGCCAGCTCGACGCCGGCCAGGTTGTCGAGGGTTCGCGCAACCTGCGGGTCGTCGGGCCCGAGGAGGCGCTCCCTGATGGTCAGGGCTCTGCGGAGCATGGTTTCGGCTTCGCCCAGGAGGTTCTTGCGGAAATAGAGTTCGCCGAGATTGTTCAGGAGTTCGGCCAGGTCCTTGTCCTCGGAGCCGAACCGCTTCTCGCGGATGTTCAGGGCCCGGATGAAGACCTCTTCGGCCTCGGCGGCCCGGTCCCTGGCCACCAGGAGCTCGCCGAGGTTGCCCAGGGTGGTGGCCACTTCGGGGTGCTCGGGGCCGAGGACCTTCTCGCGCATGGCCAGAGACCGGCGCAGCGGGGACTCGGCTTCTTCGTAGCGGCCCAGGGCGGCGTAGGCCACGCCCAGGTTGTTGAGGGACGTGGCCATGTCGGCGTTGTCGCGGGGCGTGAAGCCCTGAGCCAGATCGATCTCGCGCTGGGCTACGGCCAAAGCCTGATCGAAGTCGCCCCGGGCGTGGAGTTCGATGTAGGTCCTGTTCAGGGCCAGCCATTCGTCCTGGGCGGCGGTGGAAGGGGCCTGCCGCGTCGCGCAGCCGGCTGCGGCAATCAGCAGGAAACAGAATATCGTCAGTCGCTTCATGGGGTTGCGCTCCCTGGTTCAGAGTTGAGGGCGCAATACTATCCATCTCCCTCTCCGAGCACAACAGCTCCGGTGCGGTCAGGGCCGCGGGATTTTCGGCTTCAGCAGGGACGGGCCGGCGTCCCGCAGACAAGCCAGTCGATGGACCGGCCCGTGCGCAGCCCGGTGTCGATGAGCCAGTCCGGCGGGATGCGTCCGCTCTTGCGGGCGTTGGAGATGGCAGCGGCCGAGACGTTCAGGAAGGACGCCAGTTCCCGGTCCGTGCGCGCGCCCGAGGCCTGCCGCAGGCGCTCGATGACCATCGGGGCCGTGCGCAGGCCCATCTGGCCGGAGATGTCCCGGACCACGGCGTACATGCGCGGCTCGCCGTAACATGCGTCGTTGTAGACGAGGCGGGCCAGAACCGTCGAGTACTCGCCGGCCTGGTTGCGGATGCGGCATTCCAGATGCTGTTCGCGATGTTTACGCAGGGCGGTGTGCATGGCCTGGCGGACCTTGGGCAGGTCCTCGGCGTGCAGGAGGTCCAGCACGGGCCGCATGTCCAGGGTGTAGGCGTCGAAGGTCTCGGGCCGCCCGAAGATCGAGGGGTTCAGGGTCTGGGACGAGCGGCGCAGGATGCGCCCCTGGTCGTCGGTGACCACGACCACGTCCCCCTCGCCGCCGCGCAGCTGCTCCATGAAGGCGTTCTCTTGCAGCACCTTGGCCGAGATGTCCTGGGCGATGCCCAGCAGCCCGATGACCTCCTGGCGGTCGTCGTCGAAGATGGGCCGGCGGATGACCCTGTACCAGACCTTCGGGTCCGTAAGGTGGGGCACGGCCGGGTGGAGGAGCTCCTGCTTCTCCTCGAAGACCTTGATGGCCGCCTCAATGGGGAAGCGGGCCTGGCGCGGCTCCAGGAAGTCGTATTCCGTCCGGTCGATGACGTCGTGGCGGGCTCGGCCGTAGGCCTGCAGATATGCCTGGTTGGCGGCCACGATGCGCAGGTCCCGGCCGCAGACCCAGGCCAGGTCGGGCAGGGCGTCGACGATGCGCGTGAACTCGCTGGCCAGCTTGGACGAGAAGGGGAAGGGCCGCTCCTGGAAATAGCCGCTGTAGGCCCGGATGCGTCCTTCCTCGTCCCGGATGGCTTCGGCGCTGTACCACAGGGTCAGGGGCGAGCCGTCCTTGCGGCGCAGGGTCACGGCGCCGTTCTCCACCTCGCTGCGTTCGTTCAGCTGGTTGACGATGCGGCGGCGGGAGGCGGCGGTGTAGTAGAACTGCCGCGCCGGGCGGCCCATCAGTTCGTCCCGCGAATAGCCGCAGACGGCGCACAGGGCGGGGCTTGCTGCCTGGATGATGCCGCTGGGCAGGACGGTGAAGCCCATCTCCCGGCCCGGGCCCGTGGATTTGAAGGTACCCCATGCCACCGCGGCAATGCCGTCGGCCGCGGGCACGGCCGCGCACTTCCAGTTCACGTGCCGCGTGCCCGCCCCGTCGGGGAGGACCATGCGCAGCCGGAATTCCCGCACAGGCGGCAGACCGTCGCCGGGCGTTTGAAGCCCCCAGTCGCGGACCAGGGCCCTGAGCTCTTCCGCTAGGTCCCCGGGCGCGAGTGCGCCGGCCGGAGTGTTGCCCATTTCCCGCAGGGCGCGGTTGGCGTAGAGCACGTCGCCGCCCTGGTCCATGACCAGGGCCGGTTCCGGCATGCTTTCGAGACGGGGTGCATAGAACGCGACGAGGTCGGAGCGGTTCATGGATTCACCGGGAATGTACGGGATTGGGGGGTATTCATGAAATATGAATAATTTTTGCGATACGGTTCATTGACGTTTTATCTTTGCCTGCTACAGTCCCCGGGCCCTGTCAACTTCGGCCGGGAAAATCACAAGAGGGAGAGAAGAGATGCGCAGATGGATCGTGGGCTTGGCGTTGGCGCTCATGCCTTTGCAGGCATGGGCGGCGGGATACGGAATCTATGAATGGAGCGCCAGGGGCAACGCCCTGGGCGGGGCGATGGTGGCCAGGGACGCCGACCCGTCGGCCGTGGCCTACAACCCGGCGGCCATCACGGACCTGCCGGGTGACCAGTTCCAGCTCGGCTTCACGGCCGTGGCCCCATCGGCGACCATGGACGTCCATCAGGAAGGCCTTGAAAGCATGGACTTCGCGGACCACGTCTGGCCCCTGCCGACCATGTATTACACCAGGCAGCTCTCGGACAACTACTGGTTCGGCATGGGCATGTTCTCGCGCGTGGGCCTGGGCACGGACTACGACGACGCCGACACATGGGCCGGACGCTACAGTTGCTCCTACGCGGCCATCAAGTCCGTGAGCTTCACCCCCAACCTGGCCATGAAGTTCTCCGAAGCCTTCTCCCTGGCCGTGGGCGTGGACATGACCTACCTGGACTTCGGCTACAACACGACCATCGACCCCACCCGCGTCCGCAACCCCGCAACGCGGGACACGGACATCCTGCAGGAGATCTCCGCCGACGGCTGGGGCTACGGCATGAACCTCTCGGCACGCTACCGTCCTTTTGACTGGCTGGCTCTCGGCGTGCTCTGGCGCAGCGAGATCCAGCTGAGCGTGGACGGGGACGTGGATTTCACCCGCAAGGGTCTCGTCCCGCCGTCGGCCGTCGGCCTCAAGGACACGGGCGTGTCCGGCACGGAGCCCATTCCCGAGTCCGTGACCCTGGGCGTGATGGTCAAGCCCGTGGACAGGCTGAGCCTGGAGTTCGACGCCGTCTGGACCAAGTGGAGCGCCTACAAGACCCTGGTCATCGAGTACGACGACCCGCTGTTCGGCTTCCTGGACGAGGCCCGGGCCACCAAGAACTGGAGCAACACCTGGCGTTTCCAGTTCGGCGCCGAGTACGCCCTGACGGACGACCTGGACCTGCGCGCCGGCTACGTCTATGACCAGTCCCCGGTCAACGACGATTACGAGGACTTCGCCGTGCCCTGCACCGACCGCCAGATCGTGACCCTGGGCGCGGGCTGGACCTTTCAGGACGCCTGGACCGTGGACGTGTCCTACGGCTACCTGTGGATGAAGGACCGCGATTACGAGGCCCGACCGGAAGATGGCATCGTGGACCTGACCCGTGAGGACGCCCATGCCCACATGGCCGGCCTGAGCCTGACCTACCGGTTCTAGACTTCCTCCCAGCGCTGGGAAAAACGAAGGCCGTCGCATCCTCATCGGACGCGGCGGCCTTTTGCATCTACAATCCGCGATCAGGAAAACATCTGCACGATCCTGCCCATCTGGTCTTTGACGTCCTCGGCGAGCTTCTGCAGGTCTACGTGGCCGAGGTCGAAGACGTTGCCTTGGAGCCAGTACCCCTCCGGGGCGCTGGGCAGGGCCGCATATCCCCATTCCTGCGCCAGGTGGCGGGCATGCCGCAGCAGGGAGTGCAGGATGCGCGCATCCTTGTCCAGGGCCGGGTCGGGCAGGTTGTAGGTGGCGATCACCTCCGGGACGAAGTCCGGGAATGCCCAGCGCTTGACCAGTTCCGCGCCGAGCTCGAAGTGGTCGAAGCCGTCGAACAGCTCCCTCTCCCGCTCATATATCTCGGGGAGGGGGCGGGTCATGTCTTCGCGGATGAATCTGGCGAAGGTCGTGTACCTGTTGATGATGAGCACGGGGATGCCGATGACGTGCATGAGCCCCAGGGGGTAGATGAGCGTCACCATATCGATGGGCAGGGCCGCGACCTGCGGGCATTCCGGGATGAGCCGCTGCATGGTCAGGGAAACGGCCAGATTCTGGGCCCAGATGTTTCTCAGGAGCTTGTTGATGTCGGCGTTGTCTGAGCGGAAGGCGGACTCCAGAACCACGTGGAAGACGATGCGCCGGATTTCCTTCAGGCCCAGCCGGTTGATGGCCACGCGCAGGTCGATGATCTCCGAGATGCCGCAGAAGAGGGGGGAGTTCGCGCAGGCCAGAACGGAGCCGTAGAGGGCGGGGTCGAGTTCGATGGTGCGGGCGATGGCGTCCATGTCGGGGTCCACGGCGTTCAGGAGCTTCATGAGTTCCATCCCGACGTTCTTGATGCCTGGGATGTTGAAATCGATCTGTGCGAGTCTTCTGACCGAATGCGCATGCATGGCTGTTTCCGGGGTTCAGGTTCAGGTTTGCCGGATAACGATACAATTTCGGTGTGCATGCATCAAGCTCCCAGGGCTGATGAACAGCACAAGTTTCGTATTCGACGCGATTGCCTCTGCGCAGGCACTGCGGAGAATCCGCCGAATTTGCTGTGGGGCGTGGAGCGCAAACCTTGTGGTTGTTCGCCGTGCGCCTTTGAAGTAAGGTTGCGGTCGCAGCCTTGGTTACCTGTGCAGGAGTGTCCATGATCGTGCGTTTTCTCCTTTTTCTTCTCCTTGCCTGCCTGCCCGCGTGTTCGGAGGACGAGCCCGTGGTCAGGGTGGACATGTCGAGAGTGGAGAGCGTCGCCCCCCCCGGGACGACGGAAGCCATCACGTACGCCTACCTGCCCCAGTACTCCCATTCCGTCTCCTTCGAGCGCCACCGCAGGCTGCTGGAATATCTGCGCCACAAGACCGGGCTTTCCCTGCGCCAGATATTCCCCAACACCTTCGCCGAGCATATCAAGATGGTCGAGCGGGGCGAGATCGACATCTCCTTCACCAACCCCTTCGTCTACATCTCCCTGGCCCGCCTGGGCTCGGAGGCCTTCGCCCGCATCGTCGAAGCCGACACCGGCGCGGACTTTCAGGGCCAGGTCATCGTGCGGGCGGACAACCCGGCCATCAACCGCCTGGAGGACTGCAGGGGCAAGAGGCTCATCGCCGTGGACCCTAATTCCGCCGGCGGCTATCTCTACCCCATGGGACTTTTCTACGACCACGGCATCACCCGCGAGGATTTCCAGGAGGTCGCCTTCGCCACGGGTTCCGGCGGGCGCCAGGAAGCGGTCGTGCTGGCCGTGTACGCCGGGGCCTATGATGTCGGCACGATCCGCAAGGGCACCCTGGACGTGGTGCGGGACAAGATCGACCTGGATCAGATTCGCGTCCTGGCCGAAAGCCGTCCCTATCCGGGGTGGGTCTATTCCGCGCGCAAGGGGTTCGATCCGGCCGCCAGGGACAAGATATCCAAGGCTCTTCTGGGGTTGCAGATCAGAGACCACGATCACGCGAAGATTCTCTCGGCTGCCGGCATGGTCGACATCATCCCGGCCAGGGACGATGACTACGGGCCCATTCGCGAACTGATCACGCGCCTGAATCTCGGCGAGGATATACGATGAAGGGGCGCATCTCCCGCCTGAAATTCGAGACCAAGCTGAACCTGGGCATCATCGCAATCGTCCTCGGCATGGCCGTTTTCCTGCTGCCGGTCGTGGCGAGCATGACGTCCTCGGCCCTGGTGGCGGAGAACAAGCTGCGCGGCGCCGCCCTGGCCGAGAGCCTGGCGGCCAGGGCCGTGAACCCCCTTCTGGCGCAGGACTACCTGACCCTGCGCAACATGGTCGGGGAGACCGGGGACATGGTCTACGCCTTCGTCATGAACGCGGACGACCGGGTCGTCACGCATTCCTTCATCAAGGGCTTCCCTGTGGAGCTCATCGCGGCGAATGTCGTGGCGACGGACGAAAAGGTGAGGGTGCAGCTCATCGATACCGGCGAGATCTTCATCTACGATTTTGCCGCGCCCATCCTCGTTTCGGGCGAGCGCATCGGCACCGTCCGCCTCGGGCTGTCCAAGTCGCGCCTGAGCGCCACCACCAAGCAGTTCATCTCCGCGCTGGCCACCATGTTCGGCGGCGTCCTCCTGGCCGCCATGGCCCTCGGCAGCCTTTTCGCCCGAACGGTGACGCGGCGGCTGGCGCGGTTGCGCGCCCACGCCGAGGAGCTTGTGGGCGGGAGCCTCGACAGTCTTTCCGTTCTGCCCGGCGAGCATTTCTGCTGGGAGATCATGCACTGCAACGAAAAGAGCTGCCCGGCCCACCACGACCGGGTGCGCAGGTGCTGGCTGGTGCCCGACACCAAGTGCGCCGGTCACGCCTGCAAGCTCGGACCCAAACCGGCCAGCTGCCGGGACTGCCCGGTCTTCCTGCAGAGCGTCGGCGACGAGATCCAGGACCTGGCCGAGTCCCTCGACTTCATGGCCTTCACCCTGCGCGACCACATCCGCGGGCTGCGCCAGGCCGAGCAGACCCTGACCAACCAGCAGCGGCTCCTGTCCACGGTGCTGGACATGAACCCGGACCTCATCTCCCTGGTTGACACGCGCATGATCTACCAGACCTGCAACCGGGCCTTCGCCCAGAGCGTGGGCAGGAACGTGGAGGAAATCCAGGGTCTGAACGACTTCCACCTCTTCCCCGAAGACGAGGCAGAGCGCCGCAACCTCGAAGGCCGCGAGGTGCTGCTCACGGGCGGCCGCGTGGACCGGCAGGAGAAGGTGGAGGCGCCGGGCGGGGTCAAGTGGTTCCATGTGGTCCAGATTCCGGTCCAGGACGAGTCCGGCCGTATCGTGGGCCTGTTGCGCATGGACAGGGACGTCACGGACATCAAGGAGTACGAGCAGCAGCTGATCCAGGCCCAGAAGATGGAATCCATCGGCAAGCTGGCCGGGGGAGTGGCCCACGAGATCAACACGCCGCTGGGGATCATCCTCGGCTACGCCCAGCTTCTCAAGGAGGACGCGCCGGCCGACAGCCAGCTCAGCCAGGACCTGGCCATCATCGAGAAGCAGACCAAGGTCTGCCGCAAGATCGTGGCCGACCTCCTGGGCTTTTCCCGCCAGGGCGAATCCGAGAAGCGCGAGATGTGCTTCAACAACTCCGTCATGGAGGCCATTTCCCTGGTCCGGCATTCCTTCGCCCTGGATCATGTGGACATCGTGACCCGTCTCGACGACAGCTTTCCCATCATTTACGGCGATCCGGAGAAGCTCAAGCAGATCTGGATCAACCTGCTTACCAACGCCAAGGACGCCATGCCCGAGTCGGGCGGCGTCATCGTGGTCAGAACCAAGCTCAAGACGCCCAAGGGCATCGTCACGCTGGAGGTGGCCGACAGCGGTTCGGGCATCGACGAGACGACGGCCAAGAAGATATTCGACCCCTTCTTCACCACCAAGTCCGTGGGCAAGGGGACGGGACTCGGGCTTTCCGTGTCCTTCGGCATCGTCAAGGACCACATGGGGGACATCCGGGTGGACAGCCCCCTGCCGGAGGACTTCGACCTGCCGCCGCTGCCCGCGGGGGCGACCAGCGGACCGGGGACGATTTTCACGGTGGACATCCCCCTGGACCACTGCACCTTTCCCTGAGGGGCCGGTCTTCACGTCTGAACCGATCGAACACGCGCGGCCCCGCGTTTCAGCGGACCGAGCGTGAGCAAGGAGAAATGCATGGCTTCGATCATAGTCCTGGATGACGTTTCCGATGCGGGAGTGCTGGTGAAGAGGATCCTGGAACGCCAGGGCCATCAGGTCACGGCCTTCACCGAAGAGGAAGAGGCCATCCGGCACGTGGCCAAGGGCGGGACCGCCCTGGCCATCCTCGACATCAAGCTGAAGAAGATGACGGGCGTGGAGGTCCTGGCCGAGTTGAAGAGGCACGACCCCGGCATCCGGGTCATCATGCTGACGGGGTACCCCACTCTGGAAACGGCGCGCGAATCCCTCAAGCTCGGGGCCAGCGAATACTGCGTCAAGCCCATCGACAAGGAAGAACTGGAATCCAAGGTCGCGGAAGTCCTGAAAAGCGGGTCCCAGGGCTGAGGCGGGAGAGGCTGCATGATCGCGTCACGTCTGCTGCGCCACTGGTTCACCCGCCTGCTGGCGCCCAACCGCCATATCCGGGAGAAGTACGGGCACTTCAAGGAGTTGCTGCGCAGCGACTCCAAGGCGCTGGACCTCATCGCCGACCTTGACGCCCATCTCTACGGTCACGACCCGGCCGACATGGCCCGGATCAGGTTCCTGCTCGCGCAGCTGACCCGGCGCGTGAGCGAGATGGCGGATTGCCTCGGCCTCATGAACCCGCAGGCCTACGAAATCCTCCCCGGGAACCTGGAACGGATTTCCGCGGAGATATCGAGACTGGTGACGCAACCGTCCCCCGCCGCCGATCCCCCCTATGTCCTGGGCCTCGACCAGGCCTGGGAAAATCCCGGCCAGACCGGAGGCAAGGCGGCCAACCTGTCCTTCGCGCGCCGCCATGGCGTTCCGACCCCTCCGGGGTTCGTGGTCACGGCGTCGGCCTTTGCCAGGTACCTGCGGGACAATGCCCTGGTAGAGGAGGTCGAACTCCGTTTTCGGGACGTGTCCCTCTCCAACCATGACGCCATCGTGCGCGCGACCGGGGAACTGCAGGAGCTGATTCTCGCCGCCGAAGTTCCTGCGGATGTCGCCGCGGAGATGACGGACGCGCTCAGGCGCAGCGGTCTGGAGGGCGTGCGGCTGGCCGTGAGGTCGAGCGCCGTGGCCGAGGACGGGGAGATATCCTTCGCCGGGCAGTATGCCAGCGAACTGGACGTGGCCCCCGGCGATGTCCTGGGCGCGTACAAGCGGGTCCTGGCCGGGAAATACTGCCCTCGCGCCGTGGCCTACCGCATCCGGCACGGGCTGACGGATTTCGACACGGCCATGGCGGTGCTCGTCCTGCCCATGGTCCGCGCCCGGGCCGCGGGCGTGGTCTACACCCGCGACCCGGCCTGCGCCGCGGTGGGCGGGAAAGCCGTGGGCGTTTATGTCGTCGGCGGCCTGGCCGCCAATCTGGTCGACGGTTCCGCCACGCCCGGCAAGCATTACCTGACGCGGGACCCCGAGCCCGACATCCTCATGGGCTGCGCCTGCGAGAGCGCGCCGATGGTCGACGACAGCGTGCTGCGGGAGCTTGGTGGGTGGTGCATGCGTCTGGAGAACGTTTTCGGCGAGCCCCAGGACGTGGAGTGGGCCCTGGGGCCTGACGGGCTGATCATCCTGCAGTCGAGGCGCCTCCAGCAGGACGAGGACCGCGAGGCATTTTCCTCCGAAGAGGCCAAGGCCGCCCGGCTGCTCGTTTCGGACCTGGACTGCGCCTCCCCGGGAGCGGCTTGCGGGCCCGTCTTCCATGTGGCCTCCGGCGCGGATTTCCGGTCCATCCCGCAGGGTTCCGTGGTCGTGACGGCGTCGCTGCGGCCGGCCCTTTCGCAGTTCCTGGACCGCATCGCCGGCATCGTGGCCGGCAGCGGAAGCCGGGCCAGCCACCTGGCTTCCGTGGCGCGGGAGCGGGGCGTGCCCGTCGTGGTGGGGTGCGGACCCGGCGTGCTGGGCGAGGGGGAGGTGGTGACCGTGGACGGCGGCGCGGGAAAGATCTTTGCCGACTGTCTGCCGGGCGTCATGGCCTTGAGTCCCGACGTCGAGAGAATGCACGCCAGGATCCGTGCCGGGAACGAAGACCTGGCCGCCGTGACCGTGCATCTCGGCCTGATCGACCCCGAGGCGGACAATTTCACGCCCGAGGGGTGCCGGTCCCTGCACGACGTGGTGCGTTTCTGCCACGAGAAGAGCGTGGCCGAGATGTTCTCCCTGGTCGGCCGGGGAGGCCGGGGTTTGGGCCGGTCGCGCAGGCTGGTCACGGAGCTGCCCCTGGTCATGTACGTCCTGGACCTGGGAGGGGGGCTTTCGCCGCAGGCCGGGAGCAAGGGGCCGGTAGGCGTCGAACTTGTGGACAGCGCCCCCTTGCGCGCCATGTGGGCCGGGCTGGCCGACGGGCGGGTGACCTGGGACAGCAGCCAGCTGCACGTGGACTGGGAGGAGCTCGACCGGGTCAGTTCGGGCATCTTCCGCATGGATTCCAGAATTCTCGCCAGCTACGCCATCATCGCCGGGGAATACATGCACCTGAACATCCGTTTCGGGTACCACTTTTCCATCGTCGACTCGCTGTGCGGCGGCACGCCCGGTGCGAATTACGTCAAGTTCCGGTTCAAGGGCGGCGGGGCGGCCCTGAACCAGCGCGCATACCGGCTGATCTTCGTGCGCGATGTCCTGGAACGGTTCGGCTACGAGACGGTCATCCGGGGGGACATGCTCGACGCTTCCCTGGCCCGGCTGGGCATGGAGGAGACGGCGACGGCCCTGCGCGCATTGGGCCTCGTCCTCGCCGTGACGCGGCTCATGGACATCCGGCTCGCGGATGTGCCGCAGGCCAAGCGGGAAGCGGCTTCCTTCATGCAGAACTTTTTCCCGGAGGCAGCCCATGAGTGAGGCCTACAGGGCGACCTGGGTCACGGACCAGTTGGCCGTGGGTGCCGCGCCCATGAGCTACGAGCAGCTCGACTACCTGCGCGAGGCCGGGGTCGGGGCCATTCTCAACCTCTGCGGCGAGTTCTGCGACCTGCACGACATCGAGTGCGCGGCAGGGTTCGAGGTCTACCACATGCCTCTGGCCGACGAGGAGGCCCCGGAATTGGCGGAGCTGGAAAAGGCCCTGGCCTGGCTCGACGAGGCTATCTATCTGGGCAAGAAGGTGCTCATCCACTGCCGGCACGGCATCGGGCGCACCGGAACCGTGCTCAACGCCTACCTGTTGCGCAGGGGCCTGGGGCACCGGCTGGCCTGGTTCAAGCTGCGCTCCCTGCGCTCCAAGCCGGCGAACTTCTCGCAGTGGTGGACCATCCGCAAATACGGGCGGCAAAGCCCCAAGCTGACCGTGCGGGAGCCGTCGCTGGAAATGCACAAGGCCGTGGACCTCAGCCCGTTCTTCCGCGACTACGAGGCGCTGCAGTCCCGGGTCGACGACGAGGCGGGCAGGCCTCTGGAAATGTGCGGCCGGGACCACGCCAGATGTTGCAGCACGCCCATTCGGCTGAGCATGGTCGAGGCCGTGTACGTCACGCAGAGGATGAACGTGGTGCTGAGCAGCGAAAAGCGATTGGAGGTCATCGCCCGGGCCGTGGAGACGGCTCGGCGGGAACGCCTGGCGGCGAGCCAGGTCAGCGCCGAGGAGTTCTGCCTGTCCGACGCAGACGCCAGGTGTCCGCTGCTGGAGAACGGGTCGTGCATCCTCTTTTCCTCCCGCCCCCTGCAATGCCGCTCCTTCAGCATGAACGAGGAGAAGGCCGGCAGACTCTGGGAAACGGTCCTCGCACCCGCCCTGGAAGCCCTTTCTCTCGAATTGTGGCTCGCTTTCGCCGGCACCATGGCACGGGGGGCCCTGCCGCACTTCGCGCTGGCGGACGTGGTTTCGGGGAGATATGTACAGGCGCTCTTTCACCTCATGGTCAAATCGCAGTGACGGATCGCAGCTTTTCCATCAATTCAGGAAAATGAGAAAGGTGCATCAATATGAATGATACGATAAAAGGCATCATCGCGCAGTTCGTGGACGCAACGACATCGGTGCTGCAGACCATGGCCATGACCGAGGCCAAGGCCGGCACTCCCTTCGTCAAGCAGGATGCAAGCGCCAAGGGCGACATTACGGGCGTCATCGGCTTCTCCAACCCCAAGGGCAAAAGCAGGGGGACGATGTCGCTGACGTTCACGGCCGCAACTGCACTGGGGATCGTCAGCGCGATGATCTATGAGGAGCAGACCGAGATCAACGATGCGGTGACCGACGCCGTCGGGGAACTGACCAACATGATCTCCGGACAGGCCCGCAAGGGCCTTGTGGGCATGGGCATGATTTTCGAAGGCGCCATCCCTTCCGTCATCACCGGTTCCGGCCACATCATCCGCCACGTTTCCACGAGCGCCGTCCTGGCCATCCCGTTCGAGACGCAGTACGGGCCGCTGATGGTGGAGGTCTGCTTCAGCTGAGGCCCCTTTTTGTCAGTTGCGCGATCAATAATCTTTTACTATCCGAAAAAACCCCGCGAGGGGTTTTATTCATTCGTGAGAGGAGAAGATATGAAGCGCAGGGTATATTTCATCGAGGGCGACGGGATAGGAAAGGAAGTGTGGGCCGCCGGTCGCCCGGTTCTGGACAGGGCGGTGGAGGTTGCCTACGGCGACGGACGGGGCTTTGAGTGGGTGGAGCTGCTGGCGGGCAAGAAGGCCTTTGCCGAAACGGGTTCCTACCTGCCCGAGTCGACGCTCGAGGCTCTCAAGGGTGCCGACCTGGCCATGAAAGGGCCCCTGGAGACCCCGGTCGGCAAGGGGTTTCGCAGCCTGAACGTGACGCTCAGGCAGACTCTCGACCTCTTCGCCTGCATCCGTCCCATCCAGTATTTCAAGGGCATCGAAAGCCCGGTCAAGCACCCCGAGCGGGTGGACATGGTCGTGTTCCGCGAGAACACCGAGGATGTCTACGCCGGTATCGAGTGGCAGGCGGGCAGCGCCGAGGCCCGGCGGCTCATCGCCTTCCTCCGGGACGAGATGGGCGCGAACGTCGACGCCGAGAGCGGCATCGGCATCAAGCCCATGACGGCCAAGGGCTCCAAGCGCCTCATCCGGCGGGCCATCCAGTTCGCCCTGGATCAGAAGCGCCGCAGCGTGACCATGGCCCACAAGGGCAACATCATGAAGTTCACAGAGGGCGCCTTCCGCAACTGGGGCTATGAACTGGCCGCCGAGGAGTTCGCCGGCCGCGTCATCCAGGAAGGCCAGGACTGCTGCCCTCCCGGTGCCCTGGTGCTCAAGGACAGGATCGCCGACGCCATGTTCCAGGAGGTGCTCATCCGCCCCGAGAATTACGATGTCATCGCCACGCCGAACTTGAACGGCGACTACCTCTCCGACGCCCTGGCCGCTCAGGTCGGCGGCCTGGGCCTGGCGCCCGGGGTGAACATGAGTTCCGATCTGGCGTTCTTCGAGCCCACCCACGGCACGGCCCCGACCATCGAGGGCAAGGACCTCGCGAACCCGGGAAGCCTCATCCTGTCGGGCGCGCTCATGCTCGATCACGTCGGCTGGCACGAAGCTGCAGGCCGAATCCGCAAGGCCGTGGAGTTGGCCATCGCTGAAGGCCGCGTGACCGTGGACCTAGCCTCGCAGATGACGGACGCACGTCAGGTCGGATGCGTGGAATTCGGACAGATCCTGCTGGCCAATCTGGAACGGGTCTAGAACGTCACGCGCCTGGCCGCACGGCAATCTGCTGCAGATCGATGCTGCGCGATGCATCCGATACGTACGGATCATTCCAGCCGCATGATTCTTCGGACAGAGCCGTTATATTACCGCAAGCCCGCTCCTTACCGGAGCGGGTTTTTTTTCGTCGCCGCGGAGCGGCTACGGGGAACGCTGTCTTGACGACACTACAGTAGCGCACGGGGATGAGCGAGGCTGATTATCGGCCATGGATTCATTGCGTGATCTTTTTTCGGAGGGACACGGAGCGTAAAAGAGGTGTGAATCGATGTCAGCATGACGTAACGATGATGGCGTTGTGTGCTTATTTGGGTAGAGTCAGTACGTGTACTGACAAAAAGAGTCAGGATTTAGGCAAAAGCGTCTGCATCAGCATGCGAAAAGTTCTTTAGGCTGCGCATTGTTTTTCTACTCATTATTTCTTGCTTTGACGACGCGTTTTGTGTTAGTTAGAAAAGTATCAACGAATAAATGCAGGGTCTTGGGTCGCGAAAATAATCACCGAGGACGTAACGCTGTGAAAAATCTAGGTTTTTTTTCAAAGAAAAACGCCGGCGTCGGATTGGATCTTGGAAGTGAATGGCTGAAGATGGTGAAGATTCGGCCGGGTAAAGGCGACATGGTCCTGGAAAGCATGGCCCGCTGTCCTTGGCAGCCGGGTGATCTGGATAGCAGTTCGGCCACGGCGAAGAAGATCAACGGGCTTTGGTCAGAGCTTCAGCTCAAGGAGCAGGTGGTCGTATCGTCCATGGCGGGTCATGCGGTCATCGTGAAGCGGGTCGTTTTCGAGGCCGAATCTGCGAAGGCCATCGGCGATACGGTCATGAAGGACGCCCGTCAGTACATTCCTTTCGACATCAATGACGTCTTCCTGGATTATCAGGTCCTCGGCCCGGGCCAGAAAGATAAGAGCTACGACGTTCTGCTCGTTGCGAGCAAGAAGAAGGTGGTTCAGAACCTGAGCGACGTCATCTCGCAATCAGGGCTTTCCCTTTCGGTGATCGACGTGGACTCCTTCGCCCTGTGCAACAGTTTCGAGCACAATTACCCGGAGTTTCAGGAGAAGCCCGTCTATCTCCTCGATATCGGCGGCGCGCAGAGCGTATTTTGCATCTATCACAACGGTCAGCCATCCTTTTTGCGCGAGGTTTCCTTTGGCGGCAGGGCGGTCACGGAGTCTCTCGCATCCATCCTGAACATCAAGCGCCTGGACGCGGAACGCATCAAACTCAGCGGAAAGGAAGATCTCGGGGATAAGGATCTTCGGTCCATCTCCGATGCCGTGAACAAGATCTTCAAGAACTGGTGTGATGAACTGAGGCGCCTCATCGGTTTTTATCATTCTTCATCGAGTAACGTAACTCCTGCTGAGTCTCTTTACTTGTCCGGAGGAGGGGCATTGCTTGGAGGCCTTCGCGACGTTTTTCAGAAAGAATTGAATCTTGAAGTGCACTATCATAATCCGTTCCGCAAAATTCATGTAGACAACAATACGTTCCAGAAAGAGTACCTTGACGAGATAGGGCCACAGATGGTTGTCCCTTTCGGTCTTGCCCTGCGAGCAATTTAATCCTGGAAACCTATTATGATAAAAATCAATTTACTCCCTCAGCAAAAACGATCGAAGTCGACAAATGTCGAAAAAGGCGCAGTCTTTTTCGTCTTGGCCATTATGTTGATGCTTGGGTCAGTCTACGGAGTCGATTATTATTTTTCCTCGGAACTGAGCACGCTGCAATCATCTGTCGCCGCAAAGCAGCAGACACGGGCGCTTCTTGAAAAAGAGGTCGCCATCGTCAACAGCGTCATCCAGGAGCTCAAGGATATAGAGACCCGCATCAAGGTCATCAAGGACATCCGTCTGCGCCAGGGGCTGCCCGTCAAATACATCGACGAGGTCGTCGTGAACATGCCCAAGGACAAGATGTGGTTCGAGACGTTCACGATCAACGCCAACGGCAATATCGCGCTGAGCGGAGTCGCCCTGGACAACCAGGTTTTCGCCAGCTACGTGGAACGGCTCAGGTTGTCGAAATATATCAAGGTGGTGGATACTCGCAGGACATCCCGCCGGGCCGTGGACGGGCTCGGGCTGGTGGCCTTCGAGTGCTCCGTGATGGCCCAGGAGTATTTCGAAAACACAAATACGAATGGAACGACAAATGGATAAATCCGCAGTTTCCAAAAAATTAGGTGCGTTGTCCGCCCTGCAGAAGTTCCTGATATTTCTGGTCCTGACGCTGGCCGTCTACGGCGGGTACTGGTACTTCATCCTGGACGACAAGCTCATCCAGATCGCCAAGGCCAAGCAGGAAATCGAGAAACTGGACAAGGACATCGCCATGTTCAGGGCCCAGGTCGCGAACCTGCCCGAATTGCGTCGCAGCCTGGAATTGCGGAAGAAGGAGCTGTACTACGCCAAGACGCTGCTGCCCGAAGACGCCAGGGCGCTGGAAATGCTCCTGTCCTCCTTCGAGCAGCTCGGGCGTGATGAAAACGTGGAATTCATCCTGTTCCAGCCCGGAGCCGAGCAGATTCATGAGTTCTACGCCACCAGAAGCATCCAGCTGCAGATCAGCGGCACCTTCCATCGTCTGGTGACCTATTTCGACCGGCTGTCCAGGCTGGATCGCCTCGTCAGCATCCAGAACGTCACCTTCAGCCCGGTCTCCGACTTTTCCCCGACGGAGAAATACCTGAACACCAGCCTGACGTTGCAGGTCTACAGGGCCCTGACCGAGGCGGAAATCAAGGCGCGTGAAGCCGCAAAACAAGCAAAAAAGTGACGCAGCCATGAAAGCACTTCTTCTACTTCCCACCCTGGTCCTCTTCCTCTGTGTCTCGGCCAGCGCCCAGGCACCCCAACCCGGTCAGCCCGAAGGGGAGTTCCCCGACTGGATCACGTTCCCGTATCCACCTTACAGCGGGGCCGGGAAAATCGATCCTTTCGTCTCATTCATCAAGATTCGCGAATACGAAGCGATGCAGGCGGCCAAGAAGGCAAAACTCGAAAAAAAGGCGACAACTCCCCTGGAGACGGTCGACGTTCACAGTCTGAAGCTAATCGGCATCCTGAACAAGGGCGCCGGGGTTTCCCTGGCCATGGTCGAACTTCCCGATGGCAAGAGCTATCTGATCCGCCCCGGGATGACCATCGGGCTCTATGACGGTGTCGTGACGTCCATCGGAAACGAATTGCTCGTAGTTGAAGAGGATGTCATCGACGTATTCGGTGAAGCGAAAAAGAGAACAATTAATTTAAGATTGCGGCAAGAGAAGGAGTAGAGTGCTATGAAGATTTTCAGAGCGATATCTGGATTCTTACTTTTAAGTTGTATCGTTGTGCTGACTTCATGCGCAACACACTCCAAGCCTGCCACCACTGACGCCGGTTCTGTGGACGCCCCGCAGATCACAGCCGGACGTGAAGCCGTGCTGTCGGAATCCCTCGGCAAGACCATGATCGACGTCCCCCTGGACGCGGGAACGCAGCTCTACGCCGACTTCGACGGAGACAGGAACGTAAAGATCCTCTTCACACCCGGTGTCACGGATTTCGTTCTCCCCCTCAACGAGACGGCTCTGGTCAGCCGGCTCGAAAAGGAGATGGAAGGCGGACAGGTCAAGGCTCTGAACGTCTTCCTGAACTCCAAGAGCAAGTTCCTTCTCTCCCGCCAGTCCGACAGCCTTGGACGGTTGATGCTCGTCTCCGACGACATCCCGGCACCGGAACTGCCGAAGAACGTCATCAGCTCGCTCAATTTCAAGCCTAAAAGCGACTCGCTGCAGGTCGTGACCTATTCGAGCCTCCCCTTCGAGGTCGTTCCCGAGCAGGCCGACGCGTTCAGGCTGACCTTCCGCAAGGCGCAATTCCAGCCGTCCCTGCTCAAGAAATACGACGTGAGCAAGCTAGGCACCAAGATCGAGACCGTAACCGCCTACAACGACCAGGACGGCAACGCCTACCTCGTCTTTGCCGGTGCGGAGAACCCGGCCCTTTCCGTCCTGCGCAAAGGCGACGAGACGCATGTTTTGGTCAAGACGGGCAAGTCGTCCCAATCCGCCTCCATGGCAGCCGCCGACAAGGCTGCCGCCGATGAACCGGTGTACAAGGAGAGCGAGATTCAGGAACTGAACACGCTCTTCCCGGGCATGAAGGAAAACTACACGGGCGAAAAAATTTCCATCGACCTGCAGAACGCTTCCGTCGAACAGGTCCTGCGTCTCATCTCCGAGATCAGCGGCTACAACCTCATCCTTGACGACGACATCTCCGGGAACATCTCCCTGAAGCTCGTGGACATCCCCTGGGATCAGGCTCTTGACCTCGTGCTCCTGCAGAAGAATCTGGGCATGGTCATCAAGGGCAACATCATGCGCATCGCCTCGGCCACGAAGCTCGAGGCCGAGCGCGCCCAGTTGCAGAAGGCCCGCGAGGCGGCCATCCAGGCCCAGGAGAGCATGCGTAACCTGGCGCCGCTGAAGACCGAGTACATCCAGATCAATTACAACACCGCCGCCGAATTCGAGGGCAAGGTCAAATCCCTGCTGACGCCGAACCGCGGCACCGCTTCCTCCGACCCGCGCACCAACATCCTGATCGTGACCGACACCGAGGAGACTCTGGACAGGATCGACAGCTTTATCAAGAAGTTGGATCGGGCTGAGCGCCAGGTCATGATCGAAGCCCGCCTTGTGTATGCCACCGACGAATTCCAGCGCAGTTTGGGCGTCAAGTGGGGGTCAACTTACGATACGGACTTTGGTACAAGCAACCAATGGAGCGGTAGTGGCGAAATTACAGCGCTCAATGCGATCAACACCGTCAACGGAATTACGCTGGGTGGTAGTATAGGGAAGCTTTTTGGAGAGGATCTCATGACTCTTGATGCCTCTTTACAACTCGGCGAAACAAAGAATTTGGTCAAGACGATTTCTTCGCCGCGCATACTGACACTAAACAACAACCGTGCAGAGATTCAACAAGGTACGAAGCTGGCCACCGCTACGGAATCCGAGAGTGGCGGTACAACTACAGAATATGAGGAAGCGGTGCTTAAAATCTCGGTTCTGCCGCAGATCACGCCCGACAACAAGCTCATCCTCGATCTGGACATCAGTGACGACAGCCCCAAGAGCGACGGCCGCGACATCGACACCAAGTCGACCAAGACGAAGATGATGGTCAACGACCGCGAGACTATCGTCATCGGCGGCGTGCTCAAGACCACGGAATCAGACGGTGTGAATCAGATCCCCGGCTTGGGAGATGTTCCCGGACTGGGTTGGCTGTTCAAGAATACGTATGATACAAAAAATAAGGCCGAACTCCTGATCTTCATTCAGCCTCGAATTCTGTAACCGCTCGATACGTCACTGCTACACCAAGGCCGCCTGCCACCGGGCGGCCTTTTTTTGTCGTCAAACTCTACCGCAGAGCGTTGGCACTGCCGAGGAACGAAAAGAAAAAGGCATGAACCGTTGACGCTGTTGCGGTTCATGCCTCAATGCGACCACGTGAAGACGTGGTCGGCCTGTTGAACTGTAGATTGTTCAGACTGAAACTTTCTCCGGGAAGAGAGTGTTGGCGTCGAAGTAATGGCCGCGTACGCACTGGGCATAAGCGTTGATGTCGGCGCCAGCGATGGCCTCATACATCATGCGGTGCTTGTCGACCTGCGCATTGAGCAGGGACGCGGCATGATCGTAATAGACCGCGATATAGGTCCAGTAGTAGTTGCCGAGGGAGTGCCACGCCTTGGCCAGAGACTCGCTGTGTGCGCCCTGGACGATGGCGAGATGAAAAGCCATGTCGTTCTTGCGCATGTTCTTCGTGTCATTCATGTCGACGCAGGCGGCCATGTTGTCGACGCAACTCTTGAGATAGTCTAGGTCCAGATATCTTGAGCGGTGCTTGATCACGCTCCAGCGTACGGCGAGGGCCTCGATTTCGGTGCGCACGTCGTAGTAGTCGTTGAGCTGTTCCTTGCTGAGCGTCCTGATACGGGTTCCCTTGTAAGGTTCGGTTTCCAGCACGCCCTGCGCGATAAGGTCCCGGATGGCCTCGCGGACTGCGCCCTGGCTGATGGAAAGTTCACGAGCGAGTTTGGACTCGATTATCTTGTCACCAGGGTTGAGGTCTCCGCGTAAAATCGATTCCATGAGGTATTCGGCAACGTCATCCCGCAATACCCTTCTTTTCAATAGACTTTTCGTTTCCATCGTATATGTCCTTTATGCAGTCAGAAAGCAGAAGTTACCGGAGCTTCTTTTTTGAGGTATAATCATGCGCCAGATTGCCGGTGGTTAAAAAATGTCTGACAATATTTTTCTCGACAGGGGTCGTGCATTCGTAATGGGCGACAACCAGGGTTTCCCCATGAAGGTGGCTTGCCCTGACAAAGCGGCACGGGAGCAGCATCGGATGGTCGTGATTAGGAAGCGAAAACAGAATTTCAAATCCGCCGTCAAATTCATGTTCGGGGTGTGCGCTTTTCAAAAGTACCTGTATTGCCGATGACGACATGTTCACGATCGTTCCATTATGGAAAAAAGCAGATCCATTGTTTTTGAAAAAAATGACTGCGGAAATGGAACACTGCTTTCTATGGCTGAGCCGTTTCTCGTCAGGAGATGTCATGGGCGCTTCCTGACAGAGAATGTGTTCGGTGAGGACGTCTTCGATCAGAGAAGAAATTGTCTTGTTTTCAATCAGGCAAGCTGCTTTGAGTTTTGCGAAAGTGATTTCATCGGTACGGAATGAAATTTTGGTGTTTTTGCGTGAAGTGGGTTTATGATGAGTGTCCATGATGCACAAGTACCTGCCGGATTACGAGTCTCAAGTTTATTTCTTCAATAATTTTTTTTGTTTATTTCACAAATCCGGTTGTTTTTCAATAATCTTTTTTCTGTAATAGTTTTCAGGGTTCTCAATCGCAGGTCTTTTATCGGATTTTGCGCTCTTGACCGTTTCGCGCGGGCATGGGGTGCCAGGTGTCAAAAATGCCGTCGGTGTTGACTTTCAAGAGGAGCTTGCCGCAGGCATGAGGGTAATAGGGGACTGTCGTGTCGTAAGGACATGTCTCGGCAAATCGGCCAAGTCAAACTGACCTGCCACGCACACGTCAGAGCGACGAGAATAAGACCGGAAAACCGAAGTCGCGAATTTTGATGGTGATGAGGGATGATTGTGTATAACGAGTTGAAATACGACGTCATTATTGGAGAATTTATGTTTGGTCGCCCTGATTGTTCCTCGCCGACTAGTTGTAAGGCCCGCAGAGCGGCCCAGGGGGGCACTCAGGGCATGGGAAAAATGAGCGCCGCGGCCATTTCCAGGGATGTGGCCCAGGACGTGCTGTCCGTCATCACTCCGCATGTGGTTGTGCACAACGACGATGCGGACTTCATCTCCCGCCGGTTCCTCGATCGTGTGGAGTTCGTAAAGCGTGGCATGCATTAGGCCCGCGCCGCGGCGGGGCGGAGGGGGACTGAGCCGCCGGCGCTTCCTGGGCCTGGCGGCTGCCGTGGCGGTTTCAGCCCTGCCGGGGCTGCCGGCGGGAGCCTTCGGCGCCCCGGCGCAGGGCTTCGAAATCGTCAACTCCTTCCCCCACGACCCCAAGGCCTTCACGCAGGGCCTGCTGTACCACGAAGGCTTCCTGTACGAGAGCACCGGGGGCTGGGGCACGTCCTCCCTGCGGCAGGTCGAGCTCGAAACCGGCAGGGTCGTGCGCCGCAAGGACCTCCCGGCGGAGCACTTCGGCGAGGGCCTGGCCCTGTGGGGCGAGCGTCTGATCCAGCTGACCTGGACGTCGGGGATCGCGTTCGTGCACGACCTGCGCACGTTCGGGGACGCCGGCTCCTTTTCCTACGCCGGGGAGGGTTGGGGCCTGACGCATGACGGCAGGCACCTCCTGCTGAGCGACGGCAGCAGCGCTCTGCGCCGCCTGGACCCCACGACCGGGCTGGAAGTCGGCCGCACCGAAGTCAGGGACGCGGCCGGCGCCGTGTCCATGCTGAACGAGCTCGAGTACGTGGACGGCCTGCTGTGGGCCAACGTCTTCACCACGGACCTCATCGCCCGGATCGACCCCGCGTCAGGCCGCGTCGTGTCCTGGCTCAACTTCTCCGGCATGTTCGAGGTCCACAAGCGCGTCTCGCCCGAGGCGGTGCTGAACGGCATCGCCGTGGACAGGGCTTCGGGCAGGGTCTTCGTCACGGGAAAGCTGTGGGACAGGGTGTACGAGGTGCGCCTGACGTCCTGAGCCCATGCCTTGCCGACCGTGTCGCATCACGGTCGGGCATGGTCTTCTGAAAGCTACCGATAACTTCAGATGAAACCAGAAATTCGCTTCCCCCCTCTGCCCGAGCGGTGACTTAGCCGGTCCCTCGGCCCACGATGCCTGCGCAACGTCTGACGGTCCTGCGCAACTCCTCGATCCTGAACGGTTTGGACAGGTAGTCGTTCATCCCGGCCGCCAGGAATTTCTCGCGGTCGCCGCTCATGGAGTAGGCGGTCAGGGCGATGATGGGGATGCCCGCATAGGCCTTGCCGGAGGACCGGATCGCCCTCGCCGTCTCCTCGCCGTCCATGACCGGCATCTGGATGTCCATCAGGATGTAGTCGAACTCGCGTTCTTCGAGCAGAGCAAGGACCTGGCGCCCGTTCTCGGCCACCATCACCTCATGGCCGTCCCGCTCGATCATCCTGCTCGCGGCCAGGGCGTTGATCGGCTCGTCCTCGGCCAGCAACACGCGCATGGCGGGGATAAATTCTGAATCCTCGGCGCTCGTCCGGATGTCCACCCCGCTCTCGGGCAGGCCCAGCGGCAACACAACGTGGGCCGCCGTCCCCTCTCCGAACACGCTGTCCAGAATGATGTGCCCGCCCATGAGCTCGACCAGCCGCCTGACTATGGCCAGGCCCAGCCCTGCGCCCTGGTACCTGCGATTGTAGGCGCCTTCCACCTGGAAGAAGGGAGTGAACAGATCCTGATGTTTATCCGAGGGGATGCCGATGCCAGTGTCCACGACGGAAAACAGGATGCGGCAATGCTCCCGCCCCCGAGGAGGAAGGGCCGTCAGCTCCACGCGCACGAAGCCCTGGTCCGTGAATTTCAGGGCGTTCCCCACCAGGTTGAAGAGCACCTGCCTGAGCCGGGCCTCGTCGCCCTTGAGCCGGGGCGGCACGGAGGAATCCGTCGACAGCTCCAGGGACACGCCCTTGCTCTGCGCGCTGGTGCTGAAGAGTTCGGATACGGACTGGAGCAGTTCCTGGACCGCGAACGTCTCCTCACGAATCTCGACCTTGCCGGCCTCGATGCGCGAAATGTCCAGCAGATCACTCAGCAGCCGGGTCAGCCGCTCGGACGATTTTCTGGCCAGGTGCACGTACTCCGTCTGCTCGCCATCCAAAGACGTCATCTCCAGGAGTTGCATCATGGCCATGACGCCGTTTAATGGGGTGCGCAGCTCGTGGCTCATGTTGGCCAGGAATTCATTCTTGGCCTGGCTGGCTGATTCGGCCGCCTCCTTGGCCCTGGCCATGGCCTGCTCCGCCTGTTTGCGCTCGGTGATGTCGATGGTGTACCCGGCCAGGAGTTTTTTCTCGCCAAGCTGGACGGGAAACTTGATGGTTGTGTAGTGGCGGCCGCGCAGGTCCTCGTCCACGCGCAGGATCTCGCCACGGGAGACCACGTCCCAGTCGTCGGCGCTGATCTTGGCCGCGAAATCGGCCGGGAAGAGGTCCGCCATGGTCTTTCCGACCATGCGCGACCCGGGAATGCCGACCATGTCCTGATAGTTCTCGCTGGCTGCCAGAACCCGGCTTTCTTCCGGGGTCACCTCCTTGATGAAGGCGTAGATGGGGGAGTTGCGGATGAAGAGCGAGAGCAGTTCGTTGCTTTTGCGCAATTCCTCCTCGGCCATTTTGCGTTCGGTCACGTCCCAGACCGTCGAAATCATCAGGTTCGTGCCCGGCAGCGGGATGTTGCGGGCGGTGACGAAGCGGGTCCCGTCCTGTCGGGTGATGGGCACGTCGGCCCAGCACATGCGTTCGGAACTCCCGCTGGCGCAGTCGGCCATGACCATTCCGTGGATCTTGCCCCGGAATTCCGGTTCGGGATACGCGGCCTCCCAGAACCCTTCGGGGGCTGTCATGGCTTCCCTGGTGGTTCCGTAAAACCTGGGGAAGAGCTCGTTCATGTACTCGAACCTGACGTCCGGCGCGACCGTGTTCACGGCCACGCCCACGGGCAGGTTGTCCAGCACGGTGCGGATGAATTCCTCGCGCTCCCGCAATGTCTTTTCGGCCTGGATGCGGCTGTCCAGTTCCTGGTTGGCCTGTTCATAGAGGCGGGCGTTGACCAGGGCGATGGACACCTGATGGGCCTGGGTCTCCAGAAATTCGGATTGGGGGCGGAAATCCCTGGCTGTTCGGGAAGCCAGCCCCATGCCGCCGATGACGTCCCTGCCGTCGCGAAGCGGCAGCGCCGCGAAGGACAGGATGCCGGCCTCCTTGCATTCCTGCCTGGTGCAGCGGGCATCGCTGAGAATGTCGCTGGAGTACAGCGGCTCGCCGTCCAGCACCGCCAGCCCGCACAAACACTCCCCGACCCGGTGCTCATGAACGTCATGCAGCAGCATTTCCGAATCCTGCGGACACACGGCCTGAAGCACAAGACGCTCTCCCTGCCTGAGGAACAGATAGACCATGTCGGAGCCCGTGGTCTCCCGGACCACGCGCACCGAGGCCGCCACGATCTGGTCCAGGGACAGCGAGGAGCCGACGACCATGCTCAGTTCGTGCAGGGCGGCCAACTCCCGGGCTCTCTGGCCCGATGCCCGCTCGGCCTGCTTGAACCCCGAGATGTCGAGCAGAATGCCGGTCCACAGCACATCCCCGTTGTCCAGGGCTCTGGGCACGGATTCGAAGTGGACCCAGCGGTCGCCGTCGGCATGGACGATCCGCCCCTCCCAGGTGAAGCGCGACAGTGAGTCCACGGCGAGCACGTTCCTGGCCACGAAATCCGCCCTGTCCTCGGGATGCATGCGATCGAGGGCGATGGTCGCGCTGGCTTCACACTCTGCACGGGTCGCGCCCAGGATCTCGCAGAACCGGTCGCTGACCATTTCAAGAGTGTAGTTGGTTTCCAACTTTTCGACCCACTTTTCCGGGCCCCAGGGCTTTAGGGCCAGGACGCGCAACCGGTACACTCCGGCGGGCTGCGAGGCGACGAGATCGCGGTACAGGTTCCGTTCATGGGCCAGGGCCGCCTCGACCTGCTTGCGGGGCGTGATCTCGGTGACGAACCCCAAAAAATGCGACGTTTTTCCGGAGCCGTCGCGCACGGCCCGCGCACTGGTGGACACCCAGACCTCGGAGCCGTCCCGGCGGAGGTGACGGGTTTCCCGGTCGAAAATTTCGTCCTGGATGTCCAGAAGCCCAGGGAAAGTGCCTCCCCCGCCAGTGTCGACAGGCATGTCCGATTCAGTCTCCGAGGAAGCATCTATCAATGCCTGGGGCGATTCGTAGCCGAAAATCCGGGCCATGGCCGGATTCACGGACAGGTAGCGGCCTTCGGGCGAGGATGTGAAGATGCCGATGGGAGCGCCCATCAACAGGTCCAAGGGGTCTTCAAAGCTTGATGGCGAGAGTGACATGCGCACCGTTTAGGTCCTGAAAGACCATGAAGGATGGTTGTGGACGAAATTTCTTACACGATTCCCCGGCATGCGAAAAACAGGGCAATCCCGAGACGCGCATGAAACCCGGCGCGACCGGACGAAGGGTCCTGGGGGCAGGGGGGGCTGCCTTCGACTCTTTTCTGCTTGAATCTCGCGTCCTGCCGACGAGGGAACAGCTGGCTCGCGTCCCCGTCTTCGCTTTGGCAGAAACTTAACTAACCCCGATCAAAGACTACTGTAAACCTCCCCACGCGCCCCATGAGGTTACTCGTTGCGCTGCCGCCATCTTCCTTGCCAACGTGCGCCGCCCCTGCTCGTGTCATTGTCTGATTGAAAATTGACGATCATCATGGTGCTAACGCGGAGAATATAGAATTGATTAAGGCTTTATCCCGACTGTAGCCGGCACACTTGTTCAAATAGTTTGTTCAAAAAAATTCCGAAAACTACGCATAGAAAACTGAATTTCTCAGGTTTCCGGGGGCTTAGAGCCTTAACATCAGCAGGCCGATCTGTTCCTTTTGAAAAAATTTAGCTCAAAGAGTTTGAGATTCAAGTTGAATATGCTGTTGAACTGGGCCTTAATATACAGCCATGTGTAAGTGCGTTGGTCAAACAGGCTGGGTATCGACGGCGCTTTCATGTTCAACCCGCTAATTCATCCATTACGTTGCAAAGATTGGCGGAAGTGTGTTGTACAACTCCTCGAATCCGTTCATGTTTTCCTCCATGGTGACGTGTTTGCGTTGCCTTCGTGGATTATACTGAGCAGTTTTTGCGTAAGGAGAGTCTGGAAAATTATTGGAAAGTTTCTTCAGACCAAAAATATCTAAATATCCGGAATTTAGATATTTGTTTTGGCCAGGTGTGATGTTTTGGAAATTCAGACGAGTTTCTGGAAAAGATTCAAAATGAGTTTTTTTCGGGATGTCGCTTTGAAGGGTAAGGCAGGATAATTGTTTCAAGTCTTATGGGCAGGACTCTGAGAGTCCCGGCACCAAGCTGAATTGATCAAGGAGAAGAGGATTGACGTAGAGGCAAGCTCGGTGGAAATTCAGCTAGTTCATGGTTTGCTGCCCCGCACCTCTGCGCGGAAGGGCGAGGTTATGCTTGCCGAGTTGGTGGAAGGGGGGGGGCGGCGTGTCAGGGGCTGATCGTCGAATGGAGGCGCCAGCATCTGCCAAATTGTTGCAGATGCCTGCGGCAAATCTTTTCGTAGCGAACTTACGTTGGATTTTGGGGTTCTTCGTGCCGGTAATTTGAGGCGCTCTCGGTGGTCGTTTTTTGGGGGGAGTGCAGAGCTAAGGCGGGCTGGGGGACAGGTGGGGGATAAATGAGATAAAAAGAAAAAAGGATCTAAGCTAACTTGCTTAAATCCTTTAGTGATTTTGGTAGCGAGGGAGGGAATTGAACTCCCTCCATATATCTTTCACGCAAGATCATAACAAGTCAGTTATCATTGACATTTCAGAATGTTATGAGTAATTAACTTTCACTGCGTATCACGGAAAATACCTTGTTTTCATCGAAAAAGGTTGACCAATAGTTGACCAGTTTTCCTAAATGGGGGGGCTATGACTGAATGGGTTAAGTCCAAGAAGTATCCCGGTGTGCGGTTCCGGCTTCACCCTACCCGCAAAGACGGGGTTGAGGCAGCGAAGTATATCGCTATTTTTTACAAGCTAGAAGGCAAGATGAGGCAAGAGACAATCGGTTGGTCCGACAAGCGGTGGTCAGAAATAGTCCCCGACGGCAACGGGGGCGTTAAAGAAGTGTTGCATAAGATAAACGAAAAGCGAGCTTATGCGGTTCTTTCTCAGCTTCAAGAAAACCAACGGCTCGGGCGAAAGCCCCGCACGTTAAAGGAAATGCGAGAAATGGCACAGCAGGCACAGCAGACCTTAGAGGCTGAGTTGGCTGAAGCCAAAAGCAGAAATTTGACGATGAGTGACGCGTTTGATGTTTATCTTGCTAGCGCCAAGGTGGACAAAAAGGATTGGGTACACGATCAAACCAGAATGGTTCTACATGTCCTGCCTTACTTGGGGGATAAGCGTCTTTCTGATGTCAGTGTGGCAGACATAGAAATGCTAAAAATCAAGTGCTTGGAAAAAAGTCACGAACCGGCAACGATTACGCATGTTTTGCAATGCGTCCGAGTATTATATAATTTTTGTATCAAACGGGGGATGTATTCAGGAGAAAATCCAACTCGCCATGTTAAGTTTCCAAAAGTCGATAATGCTCGTCGCCGATTTTTTAGTGATGATCAGGTCGATATTTTGCTCTCAATGTTAGAATATAGGCATCCTGATGTGTATGATATGACACTCTTGTCATTTCTTACAGGGATGCGCTTTAGTGAGATTGCAAGACTATTATGGGAATGTGTAGATTTCGAAAATGGTATAATACATGTTGATGGAAAAAATGGTGAGACGCGAGAGGCATATATTGCAAGTGGTGAACTCGAAAATATGCTCAGGCGGAGGAAACAAAATGCTGACGCTACTCCTTATGTTAAGAAGAGCGATAAATCGATTCCTGGTCTAGTTTTTCCGGGTCCAATTCATGGCGGAGAAATGAAGGATATACCGGATGTATTTATGAAAATAGTTAAAGCATTAGGATACAACGATGGGTATAAAGATGAACGTCAGAGGTTAACTTTCCATAGTTGTAGGCATACTTTCGGAAGTCGGCTTGCCATGCAGGGAGTCCCACTTCTTACGCTTAAGGAGCTAATGGGGCACAAGACAATCGAGATGACATTGCGATACGCACATTTGATGCCAGATCATAAAAGAGATGCAGTCGCTAATTTGCGAGGACGGAAAATTACAGAAGTGGTTGCTGGTGGTGCGAATTAGCGGTATATTTAATATGTTTGGCTGAAATTAATTGTGGGCATCGGCTGTCCACCTCCAATCTTCGCCGTATCTGTTCGCTCGCTGGAAATTTCAGAAATGGATGCCATTGAAATGCCAAGAAAAGAAGGGAAAACCCAAGTTGGGATGGATACGATGGACATCACGAAATCGTTTCAGAGGGCTAAGGAAGGGACTCTGCTAGCCGATTTCAATCGCTGGTGGTTGGCGGATGAAACCGGACAGACCGTAGCCCATATTGCTGCCAAAAATGGCCATTTATCTGTTAATTTTGATCAATGGGAACTGTCAGACTGTCATGGCTGGACAGTAGCTCATTGTGCTGCATGGTATGGACATTTGCCTGAGTATTTCAACCGATGGGATATAGCGACCAGTGACGGTTGGACAGTCGCACACGAGGCAGCGGCTGGCGGACATCTCCCCTCCAATTTTGACCATTGGAATTTGGCTTTGCCAAGTGGCTGGACCGTGGCCCACGAAGCAGCCAGCCGAGGGCTTCTTCCTCACGGATTTGATAACTGGCAATTAGCGGATAAGGATGACTGGATTGTGGCATTCGAAGCTGCTAATACCGGATTGATGCCGACTGAATTCAGTCAGTGGGACATGTCGAACAAGCAAGGATGGACTGTAGCTCATGTCGCAGCAAGCCGTAGCAGCTTGCCTGAAAAATTTGATGGGTGGTTATTAACTGATAATCGTGGTTGGTCTGTGGCTCATGAAGCAGCATTGCATGGTTTTTTGCCTAATGATTTTGATAAATGGGGTATTAAAGATAATCAAGGGAACACAGTTATTGAGATTGCTGCACAATATGGGCACCTTCCAGCGAGCTTCCCTCAATGGGGGGACGCATGGTGTGGCAGTTATACAATAGTATTCGAGGCTGCAAAAAAAGGGCTTCTCCCTGATAATTTTGACCAGTGGGATTTTGATTATTTTGAGTGGACGGTTGCTCATGAAGCTGCGCAATATGGTCACATACCACAGGGTTTCAACAACTGGGATCTAACTGACAGACATGGCCGGACTGTTGCATTTATAGCGACCCGTATCGGATTCTTGCCGCCAGGATTTAATCAATGGGATCTTCCTGAACTTGAAGGTTGGACTGAAGCACATGAAGCAGCAAAACATGGTAACCTGCCACAAGATTTTGATCAGTGGGAACTCGTGGATAACCATGGACTCAGCGTGGCACATGTGGCGGCAAAGCATGGTCATTTGCCTGTAAACTTCGATCATTGGGATTTAACATTTGTCGATGGCTGGACCGTGGCACATGAGTCCGCCATGAATTGCAACCTGCCGGATTGTTTCGATAAATACGATCTTGCTGATATCGATGGTTGGACTGTAGCGCATGAGGCGGTCATGAATGGCTACCTCCCGAGCCATTTTACACAATATAACCTTGCCGACAAATATGGCTGGACTGTGGCGCATGTAGCGGCACAAAAAGCTTACTTGCCAGCAGATTTTGAGCAATGGGATCTTGCTAGTAACAGTATTCTCATGAGTGAAAGAGCAAATCAACGTCATCAGAAGTATTCTAATAACTCGGATTGGTTTCGCTGGTGTGATTGGGGTCAAGTGGACAGAAGTATAGGTTGCGGCTGGACAGTTGGTCATGAAGCAGCAAAGCACGGCAACTTACCGCCAAATTTTACACAATGGAAATTAGCCAACGATAAGGGTTGGACGATAGCGCATGCTGCGGCTCGCCGAGGTTGTTTGCCGGCAGGTTTCGATCAATGGGAGATTGCTGATAGAGATGGTTGGACTGTGGCTCATGAAGCGGCCCAATATGACCACTTGCCCCGTGATTTCAATCGTTGGAGTCTCGCTGATTCCCGCGGTTGGACCGTGGCACATGAAGTTGCAGCGAATGGGAAGCTTCCGGATTGTTTTGAACAATATGCACTTTCAGATAAAGTTGGCTGGACTGTTGCTCATGAGGCAGCCAAGCAAGGCTACTTACCCCCAACATTTTGCCAATGGAAATTAGCCAACGATAAGGGTTGGACAGTAGCGCATGAAGCGGCAAAGCATAAATGTCTTCCGGTGGAGTTCGACCAATGGGATATTGCTAGGAGTGACGGGTGGACAGTGGCGCATGAGGCTGCACGTCGAGGATCGCTTCCTGCGTCTTTTAACAATTGGAAAATTAAAGACAAATATGGATGGTCTGTTAGGGATGAAAATTCTAATAGATAATTTATTGAATTCGTCGATCCTGAAAAACTGTTAAAACCCCACGTCAGGCACAAGCCTGCCGGGCTGAGCATTGGGTCGAAGTATGTGCCCAAGGAATTTGAGGCACAAAAAACACAGAATCCGGATGAACTTCCGGAAATTGAACGCAGCACAGGCCATGAACAGGTTCACCGTGTCGCCGATCTGCCCTTTGAGGTAATTGTGCAGCATCCTGTGGTCGTTTTTGAGGTGGCCGATGAATGGCTCAATGGCCGCACGCCGACGGAACTGTTCTCTGGCTTGACGTTTGTCAGAAGCTGTTTTTGTCCATGTGCCTGACTCAGGGATTTCGATGATGATCATGCCGAGCCTGCGCTTGCCACGGTATCCTCGGTCGCAGATCGCCATGGTCGGTCGTTGACCCACGAGGCTTTCGACTTGAGACAGAACCGTAGGCAGCGTGTGGCCGTCGAAAGGATTGTCCTGGAAGGACAGGGCACCGACGATGATGCTACTGGTCTTGGTCACGTCACGGATGCTTTGGCACCGAACTCGTATTTCTTGTGGGCCTTACCTTTGCTGATGCAGGACACTCCGGATTCGTGGAGGCTGTAGATCTTGCCTGTGTCGGATCGCTGTTGGCGCTGCACACGATCGTAAAGATCCAAGGCCTACTGATGAATGCTCAACGCTTCCGGGGAAAGCTTGTGTTTCAGTTCGCGGACCAGGATGCCGGTGATGGTCCGCAAACGCCTGGCAGCTCGCAGAGATTCGCCCTGTCTGCGACCTTTGGATTTGAAGCGGATGGTCCGCAGGAGCGATTTGATTTCGCGCTGGTAGCTGCGCCGGAGTTTAACGTCTTCCAGCCTGACCATGGTGTGGCACCGCATCACGATTTTGGTCAGGAGCTTGGCATCGTGGGAAAGGTGATGTTCTTTTCCTACACGGTCGAGTCCACGACGACTTCGGTTTCTTTGGCCTTGTCGCCATGAAGGGCCACGGAAACCTCGAAGATCTTGCGAACTCCGTCTTCTCCGACGCGGCGGCGGAAATAGGTCAGCTCTGAAGGGTCGCAGGGCAACTTCCAGGTGAATCGCTGCTGACCGCAGAAGGTTTGGAAATACGGGTTCTGGACCCATGCCGCGACAACGCGCTCATTACTAAAGTTTTCAAGCTGCTTGAGAATGAGGAGACTGACCATCAACCGGACAGGTTTTCCGGGGCGACCGGAAGCAGCATAAAGTGGCCGGAAGTTGTCCTCAAACTCCTGCCACGGAATGACCTTGGCCAATCCGAGAAGGTGGTTTCGAGGGGCGAGTTGATCAAGCAGATCCGGGCAAAGGAAGCTGCGCTGGCGGTCCGATTTTTGAGGCTGCATCGTTGATGACCTCGGAGTGATTTCGACCAGAAAAATGCATTTTTCACTGCATTACTGGTTATACAAAAAGCGTTATTTTCGATTAAATTTCAATTTATTGTTATATTTTGAGGATCGACTAATATAAGATTAATTGATATGTATCGCTAATTTTTAATATTTTGGTGTTGTCTATGGCTCTTAATTTTCCAGATTTTCTTTCATCTATTGCATCAGGCGGGTTACCTGAGAATTTTGAAAGTTGGGCGTCAATATGCAACTCTGGTCTTAGTATCGCGCATCATGCAGCAGAATGTGGCTGTCTGCCAGAACGATTTAAGAAATGGGATATTGCAACTAGTGATGGCTGGGCTGTAGCTCATGCTGCGGCAATGTATAAGCACTTACCTGTGGATTTCGATCAATGGTCGCTGGCCGATAACGATGGCTGGACGGTGGCCCATGAGGCGGCCAGGCAAAAGAGCTTACCTGTAGATTTCGATCAGTGGGCGCTGGTCGATAGCAGAGGTTGGACAGTAGCCCATGAGGCTGCCAAAAAAGGTCACTTGCCAGAGGATTTCGATCAATGGTCCCTGGCCGATTGCAGAGGTTGGACGGTGGCCCATGAGGCTGCTGAACAAGGCAAGTTTCCGGAGAACTTTGATCAGTGGGCGCTGGTCGATAGCAGAGGTTGGACAGTAGCCCATGAGGCTGCCAAAAAAGGTCACTTGCCAGAGGATTTCGATCAATGGTCCCTGGCCGATAGCAGAGGTTGGACGGTGGCCCATGAGGTTGCTGAACAAGGCAAGTTTCCGGAGAACTTTGATCAGTGGGCGCTGGTCGATAGCAGAGGTTGGACAGTAGCCCATGAGGCTGCCAAAAAAGGTCACTTGCCAGAGGATTTCGTTCAATGGTCCCTGGCCGATAGCAGAGGTTGGACGGTGGCCCATGAGGCTGCTGAACAAGGCAAGTTTCCGGAGAACTTTGATCAGTGGGCGCTGGTCGATAGCAGAGGTTGGACAGTAGCCCATGAGGCTGCCAAAAAAGGTCACTTGCCAGAGGATTTCGATCAATGGTCCCTGGCCGATAACGATGGTTGGACGGTGGCCCATGAAGCTGCTGAACATGGCAAGTTGCCGGAGAAGTTTGATCGGTGGGATCTTGTCGACAAGTCGGGCTGGACTGTGGCCGGGGTCGATGCCAGGCGCGACTCGTGGAATGAAGTGTTATTGCATGACCTCCTTCCGGGATGTTTTGAAAGTTGGAGCTTAATTGTATTCACCGAAAATGATTGGACAGTTGCTCATGTAGCTGCTGGATGCGGTCACTTACCAGAGGATTTCGATCAATGGTCCCTGGCCGATGACCATGGCTGGACTGTGGCCCATGAAGCGGCCAAGAATGGGGTCTTGCCTGATGATTTCGATCAATGGTCGCTGGCCGATAACGATGGTTGGAGGGTGGCCCATGAAGCGGCTAAGAATGGGGTCTTGCCTGATGATTTTGATCAATGGGCCCTGGCTGATAACGATGGTTGGACGGTGGCCCATGAAGCGGCCTTAAATGGGCACTTGTCGGGGAACTTCAATCAGTGGTCCTTGACTGATAATGCAGGCAGGACTGTAATCTACTTGGCAACTCGGATTGGTTATTTACCATCAGGCTTCGACTATCGAGAGCTTGTTGCGTTGGAAACTTGGACGGTCGTTCACAAGATGGCCACGCAAAGGCTCCTATTAGAGGATTACCGGTTGGGTTTAGCCGATGACAATGGATGGACTGTGGCCCATGTGGCGGCCAGGAATGGCATTCTCCCAGCCGGATTTAAAGATTGGAAGATGGCAACCAATAACAATTCGTTGGCTGAACTGACGGCAGAATACGGTCACTTATTCAAAAATCTCGATGGTTGGAGTCGAGTCTTTGGCAATGGTTGGACTGTGGCTCATGAAGCGGCCAAGAATGGGCACTTGCCTGTGGATTTCGATCAATGGTCCTTGGCCGATAACGATGGCTGGACCGTGGCCCATGAAGTGGTGAAAAGAGGAGCTTTGCCACCAAGCTTTGACCAGTGGGGACTTGTTTGGACCGAAGTAGTATCGGATAGTTGTATGGATATTTCTCCTTTTGACCCGGACTACTTAGTGAAGTGCAGAGATTATAGCAAGCGGTGGACGGTGGCCCATGTGGCTGCCAAAGAAGGTCACTTGCCGGAGAACTTCGATCGGTGGTCGCTGGCCGATAATGATGGTTGGACGGTGGCCCATGAGGCGGCTGAGCATGGCAATTTGCCGGAGAACTTCGATCAGTGGTCACTAGCCGATAGCAGGGGCTGGACTGTGGCACATGAAGTTGCCCAAAAAGGTCACTTGCCGGAGAACTTCGGTAAGCGCTCATTAGAGCCCATCTTCCAATAATTTCAAGCCATGAGATAAAGGACCTTCAATCCAAGGAGGTCCTCATGAAATCTCGCATCCGCCAGAACCGTGCTGCCCGATGGCTCGCTCATGTTGAACAGTGGCGGCAAAGCGGCATGGGCAAGACTGCGTATTGCACGGCGCACGGCCTGAATTTCAGCTCATTCCGGTACTGGCTGCGCAAATCGCGTTCGGCATCAGTGGATGTGCCTGCCTTGCCGCCCGCAATCGTCCCTCTCCCGTTCACCCTGGCCCTGAAGGCTCCGTCCATCGGACTGCTTGTCGGCAACTGTTACGCCCTGGATATTCCTGCCGACTTCGACGAAGCTATGCTGACCAGACTTCTGTCCGTCCTGGAACCCCGATGCTGAGGATGCCTGCGGCCAAGGTCTATCTTGCTCCCGGCACCACGGACATGCGGGCCGGTATCGACAGGCTGAGCATGACGGTCCAGGGCATCCTTGATCTGGACCCTTTCTCTGGGCACCTCTTCGTCTTCTGCAACCGCAGGCGCGACGCCATCAAGGTGCTGCACTGGGATCGCAACGGCTTCTGCCTCTGGCACAAGCGTCTGGAGAAGCATCGATTCTGTTGGCCCGAGCGAGTGTCTGAGGTCATGAACATCACCCCTCAACAGCTCGGCTGGCTCCTTGATGGACTCACCCTCACGCCGCAAGGAGCGCATCAAAGGCTGCATTACAAATCGGTTCTGTAGCAATAAAATCCTTGCTATTTCAATATATTATTGCTAAGTGCGCTTACATGGGAGACATCGAAAATCTTCCCGATGACGTCGGGCAACTCAAGCATTTGGTCTGGGATTACTACCAGCAAAACCGCCATCTTCAGGACCGCGTGGCCCTGTTGCAGGCCGCGCTGTATGCTCCCAAGTCCGAAAAATCCAAGGACCTCTTCCAGGGCATCCTGCCTCTGCCTTTGGCCAGGATCGCCGAGGTGAAGCCCAAGCCCGCGGAAGTGCCCGTCGTCGAAGTCCCGGCCCACACCAGGGCCAAGCGGGGACGTAAGCCCCTGCCGGACAGTCTGCCGCGCATCGAGATCACTCACGATTTGCCCGAGGACCAGAAAGTCTGCGCCTGCGGGGCCTGCCTGAAGCGCATCGGCGAAGAGGTCTCCGAGAAGCTCGACTACGTCCCGGCCGTCATGCAGGTGGAGCGCCATATCAGGCCCAAGTATGCCTGCCCGGCCTGTGACGGCGAGGAGGGCATGCCGGTGGTGCGTATCGCGCCCATGCCGCCGCAGATTATCCCCAAGGGCATCGCTACGCCGAACCTCCTGGCGCAGGTCATTACCGCCAAGTTCGTCGATGCCATGCCGTTCTACCGCCAGACCAAGCAGTTTGCCCGCCTGGGCGTGGACATCCCGCGCCATTCCATGTCCGGATGGGCCATGGCCGTGGCCAAGGCGCTGGAGCCATTCGGAGCACTGTTCCGGGCGGAGATCCGCTCCGGGCCGGTCATCAACATGGACGAAACCACCCTGCAAGTCCTCAAGGAACCGGGACGATCCGATACGTCCACGTCATACCTGTGGCTCTTCCGTGGCGGAAACCCCAAGCGGCCGACCGTGGTCTATCGCTACGACCCGACCAGGTCGGGCTCCGTCCCCAAGGAATATCTGGGCGATTACAAGGGCTACATCCAGACCGACGGCTACTCCGGATACCAGGCTCTCGGCGAGTCGGACGACATCATCCACGTCGGCTGCATGGCCCACATCCGTCGTAAGTTCGTCGACGTCCAGAAGGCGACCTCGAAGAAGATCATGCACGGGACAGCCAAGGAAATCCTGGATCTCATCGGCCTGCTCTACAAGGTCGAGCACAATATCAAAGAGCTGGAGCCGGAGGAAAAGGTCGCCAACCGCAGGGAGCAGGCCGTTCCCATCCTCGACGCGATACGGGCCATCCTTGATGAGCGTATCGACCACGTCCCGCCCAAGAGCCTGCTCGGGCAGGCCATGACCTACGCCCGCAACCAGTGGAGCCGGGCCGTGCGCTACGTGGACTGCGGATTGCTCACGCCCGACAACAACGCGGCCGAGAACGCCATCCGCCCCGTGGCCCTGGGCCGGAAGAACTGGCTCTTTGCCGGCGTCCCCAAGGGTGCAGACGCCAGCGCCATGCTCTTTTCCCTGGTGGAAACCGCCAAGGCCAACGAGATCGAGCCCCAAGCTTACCTGAAATTCCTCTTCGAACGCTTTCCCGCAGCGCAGTCCACGGCAGTCATAAAGGCGCTCATGCCGCAGCACGTGGACAGATCCCTTCTCCCAAGCCTCCCCAAGCCCAAGCCGCGCAAGAAATAGAACTCCTCCCTGTCCCTATCGCATATCAGATACACCCGTGAAAGATGCGGATGTCTGAGCGCTTACGAACTTCGATCGGTGGTCGCTGGCCGATAACGATGGTTGGACGGTGGCCCATGAGGCGGCTGAGCATGGCAATTTGCCGGAGAACTTCGATCAGTGGTCACTAGCCGATAGCAGGGGCTGGACTGTGGCACATGAAGTTGCACAAAAAGGTCACTTGCCTGAGGATTTCGATCAGTGGGCGTTGGCCGATACCGATGGCTGGACGGTGGCAAACGAGTCCACGCGACGGAGGAGGCAGATCACAGAAAAGGACGATTCTCCGTTTTGACGGAGCATAGGGGGGGGCATAGAGCATGAACAAGCGATTTCCTGTGTTGAGCACAGTAGCCTATATGTTGCGTATAGTGGGATGGCTTACGGTGGCTTGTGGGATCATTGTGGTTATCATCGGGTTTGGTCGTGGCGGTGATTACGCTTGGCTGATGGCCGGGTCCGGTTTAATATTCAATTTATGGGGCCTGATGACAATCGCATCTGGAGAAGCTATCGACGTGCTGTTTGCGATTGAAGAAAACACCCGCGTAGCTTGTGGCCCGGTAGCTCAGGCATTCGGTTCGACCAATAAGTCGAGCGTTCAGACTGCTGTGGCGCAGGAAATTATTGCTCCAAATGCTGCTGGCGAATCACCTGTGAATGGACCACTTTTTAACATGCTCCGCAAACAAACTCATGGTAAAGCAGTTACCTTTGCGTCCATAATTGGAAACCAATGGACTTGTTTTTGTGGTCAAAAGAATACCTATGATCCTAATGAAAGGATTCAGAATTGCGAGAGATGCCAGACTAACCGGGATTACGCTATTAAGCATTGCTCCGTAGAAGCAATGCAATCTCTCATAAATACACAAAGTTAAGTCGAGTTGTTTGGGTTGCTATGTGTTTTTTTAAATTATTCACATGTCTAATTTGCGGGCAGTCGTTGGCTATTTAAGCCTTTACAGAATCCAGCATGCAGTTCCAGTAGCAAAACCATCGTCAAAGTGATGATAGCAGTTTTGCTTTTGCGGCTTGGAACTCATCTTTGGTAATCATGCCCTCAGAGTGCAGCTTCGCTAGTCGCTCTATGCTTTCAAGTGGTGAAATCTGATTTGACGTTTTAAGTTTAGAAGACTTTTCAGCGCGTTCCTTAAGTTCCTTTTGCCACTTATTTGCCAGTACCCCGATAGACGCAACTGTTGACTTGGGACAGTTGGCGATTTCCACAACTCGGCTCCCAAGGTCGATTGAAATATTTCCGAGAAGCAGCCCTTGGGAAAATGAAACCGCCTGTACCCACTCATGCCTGATAGACTGTATATCAATAGATTTGCTCAGGAGTGCAGCGTCAAGAAACATGAATCGATCTGTTGTCAAAACTACAAGCCATGTATTCAGACCAGCATCGGAAAAATTAGAATTCCTAGTTTGCTTCATCAGGCCGGAAGTAATGGCTATAACTGCTTCATCTGCCTCTAAATAATCTGATAGAAATATAAGTTCTTTTCTCGTTCCAAAATTTGCAAAAGGTACGCCGTTTAGATCGCAAATCGCCTTCCAGTTTTTCGTTTTAGTGTATTCTGCATAGATGGAGAGATTGTGAGGGAATGCCTTAGTCAAAGCTGAACAAATCGATAATTCTGAATCAGTCGAAGAGGATGAAGATCGATCTGGCATTTCTTTGAGGCGACTCTCTATTTCACTCTTAATCGCCAAAAAACTATTCTGTCTCGTACACATAAATACCACGGCGGTGGAGCAGTTGGCGGCTTCCATCACCGAAATTTGCCGATCACTTGTCCCGTGGCGGATGAAGTGAATGTAGCCGTTTCTAATAGCATTTGCGCTTTTAAAATTTACGTTGGCAATTTCTGTTAAATGTATGTCCTCATAATTGAGTGTTCGTTGAGATGTCCGCAGTATATTCTTGAAGAACTCGGTTCGTAAGATACGTATAAAGTTAATGTGTAACTCTACTGATGCATTTACGCCTTTTGCGATTATGGGTTGCTGCATTGTATCTTAACCTTTGCGTAAAATGATAGGATAGTAATTAAAATATTGTCGATAAATATGATGATAAACTGAATGCTTCTGCGCCCCCGCCTTCATCTTCAATGTGTCATTTTTCACTTAGCAACTTGTTTTCTTCAAGTTTAACCCCTCAGGTTGTGGGATTTTGCTCAATACGGTTGAGAAGTGTGCATTCGTCATTTCTTGAAGCAGAGCTCTTTTTTTTGACTCCGGAGCGGGCCCATTCCATCAAATAAGACACCAAGGTTTGCGCTATAGAGATGCTGCGTAAATAGCTGAAATAAAACGGGATAAAGCAGCATTCATCGTCTTGTCACACCGGAGACCGTGGGTTCGAGTCCCATCGACCCCGCCATTAGAGAGTAAGAGTCTGGGGTTTTAAAAGAGAAGTGGCCCCAGAAATTTGTACAAGCCTTTAGGTGGCATCTCTGCTAGCCCGGACACCTTCAAACGAAATTGATCAGGGAGCAGAGAATGACTAAGCGGACGAGACGGAAGCATTCAGCAGAATTCAAGGCCAAGGTAGCGTTAGCGGCGATGGCCGGGGACAAGACTCTTGCCGAGTTGGCGCAGCGTTTTGAGGTGCACCCGAACCAGATTACCGAATGGAAGCGGCAACTCAGCGAACGGGCCGCCGCCGTCTTCGGTAAACCGGCCGATAGTGAACCGGCGGTGGATTTGAAGGCCTTGCATGCCAAGATCGGCCAACTGACGCTGGAGAATGATTTTTTAGAAAGCGCACTCAGCAAGGTGGGATTGCTGAGCGCAAAGCGATGATCGACCGCGAGCACGAGGTTTCAATCAAGCGGCAGGCCGAACTGGTCGGGATAAGTCGCGGTACCGTGTACTATCAGCCTCGGCCGGTTAGCGCCGTCGACTTGGCGCTCATGCACCGCATTGACGAGCTGCATCTTGAGCATCCGTTCATGGGTGCCCGAATGCTTCGAGATCAACTGAATCGCTCAGGCATCGCTGTTGGGCGTAAGCATGTCGGCTCGTTGATGGCACGCATGGGGATTGCTGCGCTGTACCGGAAGCCCGGCACCAGCAAGAAGCATCCTGGGCACAAGGTATATCCCTATCTGCTACGAGGACTGCTCATTGAAAGAAGCAATCAGGTTTGGGCTCTGGATACGACCTACATCCCGATGGCCAAGGGTTTCGTGTATCTGACCGCAGTCGTGGATTGGGCCAGCCGAAAGGTCCTGGCGTCAAAGATAGCGATCACCCTGGAGGCTTGCCATGCGGTCGATGTGCTTCAGGAAGCCTTTCGCCGCCATGGTACTCCGGAAATCGTGAACACGGATCAGGGCAGTCAGTTTACGGCGATCGAGTTTGTAACGGCTGTCAAGGACAGGGGCTGCAAGCTGAGTATGGATGGCCGAGGAGCCTGGCGTGACAACGTTTTCGTTGAGCGGCTTTGGAAGTCGGTGAAGTACGAACGGGCATATCTGCACGCCTACGATACGGTGAGCGATGCCCGGAAGTCGATTATGGAATACATGGATTGGTACAATCAAAAGCGGCCGCATTCACGGTTGGGCAAGAAAACGCCTGACGAGGCTTACACCGAACGAATGTCGCCAGTGAGAATGGCAGTGTAAGAAGAGCGGAGATTCCACTTAAGAAACGAGCAAACGTGTTCAAACGAACTGAGCCACTTCTAAAGCCTTAACAGTCCGTTGATTTATTTATGATCAACACCGTTCCACGGTAATCTGCGCTCCGACGAATTCTTCGCCGCTATCGCTCTTCATCTCGACAAAAATCATCGAGAAGACCATTCGTCCCAAAGCAACAATACAAATCTTCACTGAATCGAGGTAAAAATACCCCTTTGGGGTCCCGAAACCTATCAGCTTCCGCATCAGCAGACCGAGATTGAACCCAGTCACGCACAGGAGCTATCGTTTGTGGACGTATTCCTGTCCGCGAAGGTGTGATTGTCTCATTTCGTCACTATCAAACTCGAGTTGCCCTATTAAACCGGACACGCTGCGGTTGTTGTAAACGGCTTGGCTTTGGCTCGGTGATCCTTGTCTTCCAGATACCCTCATATTAAATTTTACCATAATCTATTCTGCGTATTTATTTGAATTAAAAGACCACAACCTTTGTAATTCTATTTTTTCTTCGCTTGAAGTTAATGTATCTAAATTATCATCGACATATTTTTCTAAAAAATTATCGTCTATTTCACTCCGTGATTTGATATTTTTTTTCAGAACCACATACATTCCTTCAACAATACCGCCCAATCCAGCGCCCCATGTTTCACCTACAGTAGAGCCGAATGATTTGTTTTTAAATACGTATCCTTTTGTTTTTGGAAATGTCGCAGATATTTCCCATCCATCTAATCCCATATTTACCAAAAAATTACAATCGAATTTTTCTCCAGTGCAAACTTCTTCGATACTAAAATCAATATTGACGAAATAATTTTTGTAAAATATAACATTTCCATTCTTGTCGATTTTTTCGTATATATCGTTAACAATTCTTTTTTTTATTTCAGAAATTTTTTCATTGTATTCTTTTCTCGTATCGACAAAATGATAGTCTGATTTTTTTCTTTTATTTGCAATGCCTTCACGCAATTCGGAATTTCTTTTTTCTTCTTGCATTTTATCAATACATTCGTCGCAATATTTTGAAAAGAAACCAGCACTTCTTCCACATCTAATGCATTTTGCCATTTTTGTCCTCATTTTCAACATACTAAAAAAAATGAATTAAATTGATGAGGAAAATAATTGTGACCTTGCATAACATCTGGACGATTTGTCAATTCATTTACGGAACCTCCAGCGCTGGAGATCGTGCGTTTGAATTCCGGTGGCCCCAATATTAGGGCAGAAGGGTTTTAGTCGAAAGGCTGACCCTTGTTTCTTTTCGTGGTTTCGGTTGTGGGTTTGCGCGCCGTGTCTGACGAATCAAGAAGGAGCCATCCGGTAGCGGGTGTCTTTTTTTTTGTTGGCCTCGTGGACTTGGGCTTTGACTGCCCTTGGTTGGATAATGTATGACAAAATAAGGACTTGCTGTGCACGAAACTTTTATTGTAGCGAAAGTTCGGAATATTTTTTGCTCGAAGACAATAAGAAGTTGGCGACACTTGAGTTAACGAAAAGCCGGCCATGTTGACTCCCGTGGTAATAGTGAATTCACCCGTGATCGCTTAGGCAATTGTTTGATTATTAGAAATCGTTACATGAAAGGAAAAATTGTGAAAAAAGATTTAGTAGCAAAAGTCATGGCAATAGTATTACTGGCAGCATTTTTCGGTTGGTATGTTTACGGAGAAACTGAAAATGATATTAAAAAATTTGAAACGATGTCTGTAGTTGATGTTGCTAAAGAAGCAATGACGCCTAAATTTGAATCAATAAATGAAGCTATTTTGATTTTTATCGCATTAGGTGTAACAATTATAATTCTTACAGAGCTATTAGGATTTTTTATAAGAATTATTTTTTTTAAAAAATTTGACGAAACAAATATAATTCATAATCATAATATAACATTGCAATTGCTTACAGATTCTGAAACAAACACAAAAATTATTAAGGATAAGTAAAATAAAATATTAATACAGTATTTTTAGTCAAAGAGTTGTATATGAAAGATTTAGATGATCAGAAAAAAATTGCTGTTCTCATTGATGCGGACAATACGCAGCACTCCAAGATCAAGTTTATTCTTGACGAAATATCTAAGCATGGTCACATCATCACAAAAAGAGCTTACGGAGACTGGTCTAGCGAATATCTTAAAAATTGGAAAACAGTGCTAAACGAACTAGCCATTCAGCCAATACAGCAATTCGCATACACAATAGGCAAGAACTCGACAGATTCGTCGTTAATCATTGACGCAATGGATTTGTTGTACACCGATAAATACGACGCTTTTGCTCTTATTTCGTCAGACAGCGATTTCACAAAATTAGCGTCACGGTTGCGTGAATCAGAAGTTTACGTTTTTGGTGTCGGAGAAAGACAAACACCTGTTTCGTTTAGAAACTCTTGTGATGATTTTGTTTTTTCTGAAAATCTTGGTGAATCAATAATATCTGGTTTAGATAAAGATCAGGCTGCCACAGAACCTGCCGCAAATGTAGAAGAAATTCCCCAAGACATCATTGATGCGTTTTTAACCGGCTGGCTCCAGTACAAAGACGATGACGGCGAAGATTGGGCAAATGTTGCCCCGGTGGGAGCTTTATTGAAAAGACTTAAGCCCGATTTCGACCCTCGAACTTACGGATTCACAAAAATTACAGAGCTAATTTCGAAAATAGATATCTTCGAAATGACGAAGTTCAAAGGCAAGGGCACCGTAAACATTGTTGCATATCGTCCAAAGAAGCGAACCAATACCACTCCATAAAATGAAAACTCCTTAGCCAGAGCTTGCCGTAAGTCGTTGTTAAAAATATTTTTTTTAAATTACAACAAGCCACACGAGACTATACAAATCTATGTGTGATATTTTAGATTCTAAAGAAGTATCATTTGTCTGTAGCGAAAAGGGTCGTAAGTTTGAGTCACGTCCACCCTTACGGGCTTCGATTACAAGATTTTTGTTCTCTATGTGCTCGTGGTATGGACGTCCGTGAAGATTTAAGTCTCTGTGGTGTGCATGAACGGGACTGAGGTGCTGTTAACGCAGATTTCCAGGTCGCGACGCGGTATTCGATTTCTGTTGACACCGTCTATGATTTGGCGATCGACTTAGGCGCACCGCAACTTTTCGAGATGTCGCGATGTGCGCGGAAGCAACAAGTTCCATCGAAAAGGTCATAGCAATCGTATCGGGACATCGAGACCCAAAGTGATCGTATACTTTCAGAACTAGTCGCTTGGTGCCCATTCGGCCCCAATTTGTCTTGATCCAAGGGACTCTTGGGGAATTCTTTTCCCTTCACCGAACAACTCAGAAACCTGCTTTTGTAGATGTGCGTCACCAAGCCAGGCAATCGATTCCTCCCGGATGATGATACGCTTGTCCTTAGATTGTTCTGTTCGCTTGCCGTGAATAAGAAGCCACTTATAGCTGAAGTAGCGGGCAGAAGCGGTGGCAAACCTGCTTCGTGACGCCGCATATTGACCATGCAGGGGAAATCGAGACCTGGGGGGGGCGACGTCACCCAAATAATGAAAGATGGTCGTGCCGACCTGTTCGTCCACCTCGTCGAGCATCTTGACGCGCTTCAAAAGTGCAGCTGTAAACCTCCCCAAGTAAGTGCCATCAAATAAAAGAGACCGAAGTTTCCCGGCAGGTCGGAAGCCCGTCCAACGGGTCTGATGCTTGCCAATAAGCTGGGGCTCGAAGGTGCCCATACGGTCACGGGGAACTTCGATGGGGAGTTCGCCGAAATCGCTTGAGGGTTTTGCGACTCTTGCCGTTCCGGGTATTGCCGGTTGGGTTTGCGACGGGTGCATGCTTTTGAAAGGCCGAGATGGTCGGTCATTTCGGCATTGAGGGCTCGCTCGACGAGGGTCTTGGTCAGTTGCTTGAGAAGGCCTGCCTCGCCGATGAGGTCTTCGGGCTTCTTGTAATCCGCCAGGAGGGCGTCGATCAGGTCGACTGGAAGTGGCTTGCTTGCGATCATTTCGTCTCCTTGTGTGGTCGATTATCGACAACTGACCGTTTACACAAATATTTTACACGCCAATACATTGGGCGATTATCCGTATGTCTCAATATTATAATACGCTTCCCCGATCTTTTCCATAAAGTCAGAATTCAGTGGATCTATTAATAGAGCTTTTTTATAAATCTCAATTGCCTCGTGATAGCGTTCAAGTATTAGCAATGAATGACCTAATTCACTCAAGCTATTTAAATTGTGTGGGTTGTACTCTAAGGATGTTTTATAAGCCTCAATGCCTTCATTTAATTGGCCAAGACGATCGTAAGCCGTGCCTAAGTCATGCCAAGTGATATCATCAGGCTTCATTTTAATGGCTTGACTAAAAGCATATACTGCTTCCTGATATTGTTCAAGATTAGTATATGAGTGACCTAAAAATCGCCAACAATAAAAATCTTCACTTACTTTTAAGGCATTTTTATACGAAAAAACTGATTCATTAAATCTATTTAAATTATAGTAACAATGACCTAGAAAGCGCAATACAGTTGAGTCGTCAGGGTTGATGCTTAATGCTTGTCGATATGCTTCAATTCCATCTTCGAAATGATTGAGGCTGTAATATGAGTTTCCAAGATTATGCCATGATTTAAAGTCATCAGGAGTAATCAGGACAATACAATTATAAATATCGACTGCGGCTTCGTAATTTTTTTCTTCATAGTATAATTTACCAAGAATTTTTAATGTTTTTATATCCTCAGGTTTGATACGCAAAGCCATTTTGAAAGCATCGATTGCCTCGTCGTATCGCTCAAGACTGCGAAAAGATTCTCCTAATTCATATAGACTATCGAAATCTTCAGGGTTGATTTTTAAAGCTTGTCTATATGCTTCAATGCCATCTTCAAAAAGATTAAAATGATCAGATAAAACTCCTAGAATGTACCAAGCTATATGATCGCTATGATCTAGTTGAACAATATTTCGATAAATATCTATCGCATCTTCGAACTTTTCCAGATCTATGTATAAATCTCCAAGGATATTCAATATTTTTGTATGTTCTGGAGTAATGCTCAAAGCCATCTTATAGATTTCAATTGCCTCGTCGTAGCGCTTAAGTATCCGGAAAGATTCTCCTAATTCATATAGACTATCAAAATATTCAGGATTGATTGCCAAAGCTTGGTTGTATGCTTCAATTCCATCTTCCAGCAAATTAAGGCGATCGTATGCAGTTCCTAAATCATGCCACGCTTTGTAATCTCTAGGAGTGATACGGACAATATTGCGATAAATATCGACAGCGTCTTCGTATTTTTCCAGGTCGTAGTATAAATCCCCAAGGCTCTTCAATATTTTAATATGTTCAGGAGTGATGCTCAAAGCCATCTTGTAGGCTTCAATTGCCTCATCATAGCGCTTAAGAATCCGAAAAGATTCTCCTAATTCATGTAGACTATCAAAATATACAGGATTGATTGTCAAAGCTTGGTTGTATGCTTCAATTCCATCTTCCAAAAGATTAAGACGGTCGTATGCGGTTCCTAGATCATGCCACGATTTATAATCTTTAGGATTGATCCGAACAATATTGCGATAACTATCAGCAGCGTCTTCGTACTTTTTCAGATCGTAGTATAAATCTCCAAGCCTCTTCAATGTATTGATATTGTCAGGATTAATATTCAAAGCTATCTTATAAGCTTCAATTGCGTCGTCGTAGTAATTAATATTTAAAAGCGATATTCCAAGTCGGTACCAGGTATAAAAATCTGCATTATTTATATTAACAGCGTGCGAATAAGCTTCAATCGCTTCATCGTATTTTTTTAAAACAAAATATGAATTTCCAAGAGTATTCCAGTAAATAAAATCTTTATGATTTGAATTGTTTACAGACAGTAAATATTTAACAGCTTCAGTATAATTATTTTCTAAGAAATATGAAAATGCAATAAAAATCTTTGCTTCAGAGTAATCATCTTTTATACTTAAAAACTTTAAAAAGGTAGACCGACATTCGTCATAATGTTGTGTTTTGTAAAACAATTTTCCTAAATTTCTTAAAGCAGTAAGGTGATTTGGTTTAATTTGTAGTGTAATATTGTAATAATAGATCGCGTTTATGTAGTCTTCTATGTCAAAATACAAATTCCCCAAAAAAAAATTTGTTCGTAGCAAAGTCGGATTGACAGATAGCGCTTTTTTGTATGCGTCAATTGCAGCATTTTTGTCGTTGATTTTCGTGAATGCAAGACCTAAATTATGCCACGCCTTATAATAATTACTATCCAGGTTCACTGAATTGTTGTATGATTTTATTGCATCTTCTGTATTGTTGAATTTTAATTGTGCGTTTCCAAGATAATTCCATGCCTCAGGGTCTTTCGGATAATATTTTACCCACATAGTGCATAAGTGAAAAAAAGAAACCCACTCTTTATTTTTTTTTAATGTAATGGCTCGATCATGCCAGTCTTCAATATTTTCGTATAATAATTTATATGTAATATCAAATCGCTTTGAAAGCGATTGTACTAAATTGTTGTAATTAAGTGAAACTATTTGCATATCATTTTTCAATTTTATAGTTTTTTAAACGATTTAATTCTTCGAATAATTGAATTTTTAAATCTTTAAAATGGTCATCCCAATTTTCAATAGAAATAATAGTTCTGTATGCTTCGCTTGACATCAAATTATATATAATTACAGATAATTCTTTAACCTTTCCTCGCAATATTACAACCCTATTTAGAAGTTGATTGATTTTAATTTTTTGTGAACTGCTTAGCGTGAATTTTCCGCTTTTCAAATTTTCATAAAGACTTTTTAGCGAAGATATGTCATTTTTATCGTATGAATTTTTTAGTTTGATGAAAATTGCATTCGCGTCCTGTTTAAATTCTTCTGAAACCACGTCTGGATGACAAATTTTGCAGCACGCACGAAAAATTGCTTTGATTTCTAATTTTTCAGCCTCTGTGACGTCGCAAATATTCATTTCTTTTGAATCATTGTAGTCTTGTTCAAAATTTTCATAGTCTTGCTTTGCTTCTTCGTATTTCTGTTCTTTTTCTTTATCATTAAACGCTTGTTTTTTAAGCAATTCACGCCGCAACAATAATATTTGCCTAATTATTTCTCCAACTTCAATATTATGACGATGATTGTAAGTATGAAGTAATTTTTCAATTTCCACCTTTTCTTCTTCAAGAACGCCTACTTGAATTTCTAAAGATTTTAATTCTAGATTTAATTCTGATATTTCTGGATCATTATAAATTGTTATGCTAGTGTATAAATCTATAAATGTATCTATTTTATTTAAAGCAATATCGTAATTTCCATTTTTTATAAAGTTTACTATTTCATAAAGATTGTTGTTGTATTGAAGCTTATTTATTATATTTATAAATTTTGATATTTGCGAATCAATATCATCTTTATCTTTTATCTCTATCATTTCTTTTAATATATTTAAACGTTTAATAATGGTTAAAATGTCTACATCGCCAACAGAATGAATCGAATATTTTTCAACTAATTTATTAAATTCTTTTATGAATTGAGATGCTAATTCATCAGCGTCACTGACTATAGTGATATTTTCGCTATTTTTTTGTGCTTTTTTGCTCCAATTATATGATCCGGTTATGATATTCTTATTATCGATGACGCAAAACTTGTTATGCATCAAAGATTCGTTTTTTTTAATATCACCAACCATCAAGAATAGGCCGCCAATATCAGAAATTAAATGATATTGTATTCCACTGTTACGATTAATAGAATCATTTGCAATCATTAATTCGACACGGACTCCTTCTTTTGCTTTTTTGTATATAGCATCAAATATATCATTGTCTGTAAACCACGCTACTGCAATATGTATAGATGATTTCGCGTTAAGAATTTCTTCAATTATTCTATCTTGAATTTTTTCAAAAAATGCTTGTGTTTCCATATAGTTGATCAGGTTAACGAGTTAAGATAAAGATTTTAATTTTGGGTCATGTCTGAAACATGGGTTTATGCTGACGATTTTTAATCAGAGCTTTGTAAATGTTCCGCATCGTTTATTATAGCCGTTTTGGGCTAGACTTTTGTTTCAGATGCGGATTGAGACTCCCTCCATGGGGAAACATATTTGAGGATGGCTGATAGGCAGCTAGGTTGCCTCTTTTTGTCTTAGAAATCAAGGCAATAAAGCTTGTGCAGCTTCTGATTGTATTCCAAACAATTATTGCCATGCTTGCCACTGCCTCAAGAGAAAGGTGGAGTAGCCCCCAATTTGACCGGATACCCTGCCAACCGTAAGAGGTGGTGCAAGAGGTATGTCCAGACAGAGTGCTAACGACTATCCAACCGTAGAAGTCGTCAATGTGGCTCAGTGCTGCCGTTGGTCTGACGGATTCGAGATTCCTTGCGACAACATCGAGGTTGTCCGCGTGACCTTCCCGCTGGATTCATGCGACCGGGAAATCATTGGTCATGTAACCACGACAGGAGGCATCTCCGGATCGATGGTTCGGGACCTGATGCTGGAAAGCGTAGATCGTCGATTTGACCAAGCGGAAACGCTCCATCCCGTGGAGTGGCTTTCGGACAACGGTTCCTGCTACACCGCACGGTAAACGGTGGATTTGCTTCTTGGCTTGGACTGGTAAGACGCTTCACGCCTGTCAGGAGCCCTGAAAGCAATGGCATGGCCGAGAGTTTCGTCAAAACTTTCAAAAAGGATTACATCCGCGTCAGCGAATGCCCGGACGCTGTCAGCGTGATGAAGATGCTGGCTACATGGTTCGAAGATTACAACGAGTTTGCCCCTCACATGGGGTTGCGGATGCTTTCGCCAAGAGAATTCATCCGCCTTTCAGCAACCGCAGAGTGTCCGGTTTAGTACGGGCAACTCCAAAAATCTGTTAGACGAATTTGTAATATGAGAAAATACATAACCAAAAAAGGATTAATTTTCGAAATAAGTAGTAGATCTATATCTGTCTCGGATAGTCTGGGGAATAGTTCTAAGACTACAAACAAAGGGAAATTTTATATAAATAAATTGCTTTCAAAATATAATGATAAATTATTGCTAGAGTTTGATGATGAATTGAATGATTATAGCGTTGTAATAAATAACTCGAATTTGTATAAAAAATTAGATGGTTGTATTCAAGTATGTAGTAACATAGAGTATCTGTTGATTCAAAGGAGTTCTGATGTAATAATAGATGATCTTATTTCGTTGGATATTATTCAAAGTATAGTTGAAACAGAAAATTTAGGATTGCGTCTCAATAAAGATAGATATGAAAAAATTCTTCAACGCTATGATAAGGTTAAAGATTTATACTGTGTTCAGCAACATGTTAGATATTTGTTTGAACTTGTGCGATCAGAGATCTATCATGCAGAGAGTTGTGTTAAAGAAATTGTATATCTATTTCATCAAATTATAAAAGAAAAAAAAGATGAAATCAATGATAAAGAAATAATATATACAGGACTGCTAGGGGATAAGGTCGGGTGGTGTGTGACTGATTGTGTTAAGGCATTGGCGACCAGTCTTGATGGGTTAAGTAAAATTTTGCATTACATCGATGATTATAGGTTGCATAGGAAAGTAAAAAAACCAAAGGTATTGTTTTCTGATTTAGTAAGAGTTAAAAAATTTAAAGAAGACACTACATTTAAGCAGTACTTAGATGAGTTAAATGAGTTGTTTCTGCTTAGGCATGATCTAACGCATAATCAGCTTTTTTACCCAGTGAGGCAGCGCGTTTTTATAGGCTCTGGAAAAACGCCATTAAATAGTCAAAAATTTGCATATGCAGATATATTAATTTATGATTTTAAAGATGGATGCTATACAAGGGCTTTAGGTATAGAAGGATTTTTTTCTATGAAAAGAGATACGATAAGTTTTTTGCAAGAGTCGATTCATAAAGTTTATAATTTTTTTCATTACTGTATTAGTAGTGTTTATGGTGAATTAATTAATGAGGCAAAAGAGTCAAATATCGAATCTTTTTGGGCGTTTGATCATGCTAAGGCCGGGTTAAAATTAAATAATAGAGATTATTACATGTCTGTAATAATCGAATAACGAACGTTATTGTGTAAAATTTTGGTTTATCCAGCAAGAGCGCACTTTTGACAAAACGAAAATACATGGGTTTCATCAAGTTTTCACGCTAATGAAAACCAAGAGGATGCCCCGCCATGTCCACGAGCTTCTTGTGCCATGCGTTCGGTCTGCCTGAACACCCATATCCGCCGGGTCCATGGAAGGAGCCAACAGCAAGATCAAGGCGCTCAAAAGCCAGGCGTTCGGCTACCGAGACCAAGAGTTCTTCGGAAGTGTCATTGCACCTCAAGCCGCTGCGCCAGCTCGGCAAGGGTCTTGTTGCCAGCCATCGCGGTCAAGACCACCTTGGTCTTGAACTGTGCTGACTGCTTCCGTCTCGTCTTCTTCGTCATTCTCTGCTCCCTAATCATTTGCGTTTGACGGGGTCGGGACTAGCGGAGTTCCAACCTAAAGGCTTGTACAAATTTCCAGGGCCACTTCTTCAGGCACTTCTGATTTTTCATGTGCTTGCAAGGATTTTGTCGATAATTTTAAACAGAGCTTCAAGCTCGTCGAGTGTAAGCACTTTTCCCTGCTTGTTGAAATTGCGGCTAACCCGCTCTACGAGCAAGCCCCTGGCAAATTCGCAATCCTCGTCTTGAGGGAGGGGTTCTTCGAGTTTGTAAGTTGTGCCTGATATCGTTTGGACTGTTCCACCTTGAACAAGGTCGCCTAATACAACTTGGCTCGTTAAGATTGGGCCAGTTAAAATATTTGGATGTCCCTTTACATAGATGGCGGTTAAAAAAAGTTTCCCGTTAATATTAAGTGCTCGCCATTTATTTAGTGTCGCCATTGTTCACTCCTTATAACTCATTTTTTATTTTAAAATAATTTTCATGCAAAAACATTTTGGCTGAGTGTTTTGAACGATTGGCATTCATCTTTAGGCAAAAAACGCGCATAGTGCTTTCGGGTCGTAGTTTCGGAATCGTGAATGGCCAAGGCCGCTTCCGCAAACGATTTTGTTTGTTTAAGAACATGTGTGGCAATTATGTGTCTTATTGCGTGAGGTGAGTGTGGATGTAAGTTTTCAATCATATGTTGATTTTTGTATTTGTTGTAAGCCAAGTACACTTTAGTGAACTCAACAAAGTTATTATGAAAGCTATCTTCTGAAAAGATATTGTTTTTTATTGTGACAATAAAGTTATTATTTGAGTTTGAGCCGAATATTTGTTTTTTTAAAAAAAGGTAAATATTGATGTCTTCGTAGAGATTGTGAGTGTCGATTATTTCTCTCAATACTTTTCTTTTGTTTTTAACTTCGGGCCATGGGATATCGATGTAGTACTTATTGTCTAAAAAAAATAATTGAGATTTTGTCTTATCGAGTCCGTCTGTAAATTTTAGTAACCTGATATTTTTAGAGCGCAAGCCTGTTTGTGTAATAAAGATTGCTGTTAAATAAGAGCTTAAAAAAGAAAAGTTGAGCTTTGGCTGCGTTTTAGATAAAGAGTAATTTTCTCTGGCAACTTTGAGTAGTTTATAATACTCTGTCCATGGTTTTTCCATGTCTAATATTGAGTTAATTGGTTCGAAACTATCTCGTGATAAAACTAAGTGTCCTTCGCTATCGACTTGATTTTTTTTGTAAAGCTTGTCAATTTCATTTCTAAATTTAATACAAAAGTTTTTTTGATTGGAACATAAGCTTTTCCATGCATTCATTATTTCATTTTCTGAATTATTAGAGTAGTCAAGTTGTAGTATGTCTAATATTTTTTGAGATGTAATTTTGATATTTTTTTGTTGGTAAAGGTAGCCAGTATCTTGATTGCATAGTGATATTATTAAATCTAATATGGAGTAATCTCCAAAACTAAACATGCCGCGGCGATCAATCTGCCATTTTATATAGTTATATACAAGTGTGTCAGATAAAATTAATAATATAGAATAGTCTTGTGTTGTGAGGTTGCATGTCAAGTTGCTTACGTTTTTTAAATACCCTAAGAAATATAGTATGCAGTCAATATTTTTTTCTGATGTGGCCGTTACCCATGTGCCAAATTTTTTTAGTGTAAAGTCTGGCAGGGTAGATTCTTTGTGGCTAACGAGTTTATCCAACTCTTGTTTTAGGGCGGGGGTGTTTTCTAGTTCGTCAAATTTGTATTTTTGCTTTAGCTTTGCTCTTAGCCTCTTTGAGTATTCGGTGTTCGAAACAACGATGTTGTTGTAAATCCATTCACAGATTTCGAATCTTTTTTCATCTGTCGTTGTATTGAAGTCTATTGTTAGATTTGATAGTAGTTTGCTCCACAAATTTGTTTTTGTCCTAAATTCTTCTGGTATCAGTGTTTGGTCGATTTTACGCCAATTATTGTTAACTTTTAGTTTGCATACAAGGCTATATTTTGGAATACAGTATGCCTCTTCAAGTTTTATAATGTTGCTGATTTGTTTTGATGAAGGCGTATGTTTACCAGTTATAATGTGTCTTGCGCTATTTCTTTTTATTCCTGCTTTATATTCAGCTTGCGAGACTGATAGGCCGCTTTGCTCATGCACAATTTTTATGGCTTCAGAAAAGTCTGAAGGTAGATTTCTTAATGAGTATATAGCTCCGTCATAGTAAGTTTTTAATTTTTTCGCGGCTGATATATATTTAATTTTTGTTTTTTGTGTATTTGAAGATAAGGCATTGATGACATCGACAATGTATTTTTCATCATCTTTTGAAAAAATTAAAGAAGCGTCAGTTGAGCTGTCAAAATTAAAAAAACGTATTAATTTTTTGTATACAGTTAATATTAATTTTTCATTCAATTTCTCTTTGCGAACTATGTCTTCGCATATATTGTAGAATTGATTTACCGTAATGTTTTGAATGTTAATGTTTTGGATCGGCTTTAAAGGTATTATTTTCGACGCTTCGTCAATTAATAATTTAATTTTTCTATTTTTTATTACATCAAATTCAAATCCAAGTTCATTACCAATGTATTCGTAGTCGATCAAAAGCCTTTTAGTTTTCGATTCTGGTAGGAAGCTTGCTTTTGAAAGATATTGTTCTAATATGAAAATTTGTTCTTGTTCTTTAGTGCTCATTTAGTGCCTGCTATTATATATGATATTACTTTTTCTCCTGTATGTTTTGGAAACGATATTGTTTATTTCTCATTTATATATAAAAGTTTGAAGTTATTGTATTTTCTTATAAATAAGTTGAAGTGTTTCCCGCACTCACAGCAGATGACTAATTCTTTCTTTTTTCCATTTTTTTGTTGATATCGTTTTTAAATGTTTGGTGAATAACCCGTTGACACTTAGCTGTGCTTCTTTCGTCGTTTGATATCATCTTTTCGTCGTTACGATCACAATACTCTTCGATAGCGGTATTTATAATGTAGTTGATACTCGTATATTTTTGTTTAGATAACATCTTTATTTTTGAATAAGTCTCGCTCTTGATTCGTAGTGCAAATTTATTTTCGTTCATTTGATTACCTCATTTATATCTTAATCGTGGGATTTGTTTTTTTTCAATTTTATTACTATTTATTTTCTTTGTTTGTTTTTCGCTCACGTTTTTCTATCACAAACTGTTTTCTCCTCTTTGTGGCCGATCGTTCCGGGCCAAAGGTCACCATGATTATATTTTTGGTGACCTATATGGATATGCCGTTGGGCACGCCGGGTGTGCTGTGCCGTTCCGGGCCAAAGGTCACCATGATTATATTTTTGGTGACCTATGTGGAAATGCCGCTAGTGTTGCGACCGCGTTTTAAGTTGATACAGATTTAATAATTTTGTCTCGGCATTTCAGATACTTTTTGAATTCATGATTATTTACGCATTTCGCGGACGCAACACTAGGTACGACGAGTGAGCTTCTGGCCGTTCCGGGCCAAAGGTCACCATGATTATATTTTTGGTGACCTATGTGGAAATGCCGCTAGGCACGACGAGTAAGCCTCTGGCCGTTCCGGGCCAAAGGTCACCATGATTATATTTTTGGTGACCTATGTGGAAATGCCGTTGGGCACGGCGAGTGAGCTTCTGGCCGTTCCGGGCCAAAGGTCACCATGATTATATTTTTGGTGACCTATGTGGAAATGCCGTTGGGCACGACGAGTGAGCCTCTGGCCGTTCCGGGCCAAAGGTCACCATGATTATATTTTTGGTGACCTATATGGATATGCCGTTGGGCACGCCGGGTGTGCCTCTGGCCGTTCCGGGCCAAAGGTCACCATGATTATATTTTTGGTGACCTATGTGGAAATGCCGCTAGGTACGACGAGTGAGCTTCTGGCCGTTCCGGGCCAAAGGTCACCATGATTATATTTTTGGTGACCTATGTGGAAATGCCGCTAGGCACGACGAGTGAGCTTCTGGCCGTTCCGGGCCAAAGGTCACCATGATTATATTTTTGGTGACCTATGTGGAAATGCCGTTGGGCACGCCGGGTGTGCCTCTGGCCGTTCCGGGCCAAAGGTCACCATGATTATATTTTTGGTGACCTATGTGGAAATGCCGTTGGGCACGACGAGTGAGCCTCTGGCCGTTCCGGGCCAAAGGTCACCATGATTATATTTTTGGTGACCTATGTGGAAATGCCGCTAGGTACGACGAGTGAGCTTCTGGCCGTTCCGGGCCAAAGGTCACCATGATTATATTTTTGGTGACCTATGTGGAAATGCCGCTAGGTACGACGAGTGAGCTTCTGGCCGTTCCGGGCCAAAGGTCACCATGATTATATTTTTGGTGACCTATGTGGAAATGCCGCTAGGCACGACGAGTGTGCGGTTGATCGTCCTAGCCTAGTCTAAGGTCTCCACGTTAAACAATGCTGGAACTGCCGAAAATCCGCATCGAAGAGGCTTTACAGGTCTGTGGCGGAGGCGTGGAGGAAATCGCTTAGACCCAACCCAGAGCGATTCAATTTTGTCTTACATTTCTTTGTCTTGACATGCGGTTAAGCTTGATGCTTGGTTCTTTGCATTTCTGGAAGGCTCCCTAAATATGCCGAGTTTGTTACGCGCAATCACACGTTCACCTTGTTCCGTTTTCATCGAAGGGTCATTTGTTATGCATGGTACGAGATTTTTGATATTTTTTTGACTATGTTGATAGATAATAAAAAACACGGAAAGGTCGGGGATCGGCTCCGAGAAGGCCTTTATAAAGATGGAGAGTTGGCTGTATCAACTGATTCTTTTTCTTTGTATGCATTTCAGAGCTTGCGGAAAGAGCTTGAGCAACAATCCTCGATACGGATCATTCTTTCTGATGACTCCATAAATTCCGAGGGTTGCCTTTCTTCGCTTTCAGGGGTGCCATATGAGACACGCTTGAAAAACCAACTTCTTCAAAAACTGATTGCAGCTCAGTGTGCTGGATGGTTGAAAAATAAAGTACAGGTAAGGGCTGCAAAGAATGCTCGTACCATCAGCCAGAATATGTTTCATGCTAGTGGAGCCGAAAGGGCTATCGCTATTCAGGGAAGCTCTTCTTTTACAAATGAGGGCCTTGGCTATGTGGAGTCTGACAGGCACCACATGAATATGGCTCTTTCTGACAACGAAAGCACGAAGGCTCTTCTCGAATGGTTTGACAGTCTTTGGAAAAATAAAAGTGTGACTTTCGATGCTAAGGATTTGTTGCTCAAACAGCTTGAAACCCTCTCTCAAGATAACGCTCCAGAATTCATTTATTTCCTCACGTTATTTCACACATTCCAGGACCTACTTGAAGACATTGACGAAGAGAACATTATCAAAATCAAGACGGGCTTCAAGGATACCGTTGTCTGGAACAAGCTGTATAAATTCCAGCGTGACGGGGTTCTCGGCGCAATTGATAAGCTTGAAAAGTACAACGGTTGTATCATAGCCGACAGTGTGGGATTAGGTAAGACTTTCGAGGCTCTGGCTGTCATAAAATACTATGAGTTGAGAAATGACCGGGTGCTCGTTCTCTGCCCGAAAAAGCTCCGTGAGAACTGGTCCATTTACACGATCAACGACAAGCGGAACCTTCTCGCTAAGGATCGCTTCAACTATGATGTCCTGAACCACACAGACCTCACCCGGCTTACGGGTAAATCTGGGGAGATCAACCTGGCAACGTTGAATTGGGGTAACTATGACCTCGTAGTCATCGACGAATCCCATAACTTCAGGAACGTCACCAAGTCCGACAAGGGGCTGACCAGATATTCCCGCCTTATGGATGAGATCATCCGTTCAGGTGTGAAGACGAAAGTGCTCATGCTTTCCGCTACTCCGGTAAACAACAGGATGAACGACCTCAAGAATCAGGTGGCGTTTATTACTGAGGGGTTGGACCTTGCTTACAAAGAACATGGTATAGCAAGCATTGAGGAGACGCTTCGTAAGGCCCAGACACGGTTCAACCAGTGGCTCAAGCTGGATGAGAAGGATCGGACCACTGAGGGACTGCTTGATGCGCTCAACTTCGATTATTTCAAACTCCTCGACATGCTGACCATTGCGCGGTCTCGCAAGCACATACAGAAGTACTACAACGTCGCCGAGGTCGGAGAGTTTCCTGAGCGCCTCAAGCCCATGAACATCAAGGAGGATATTGACCTTGATGGAGAGTTTCCTCCTCTCAAAGAGATCAATCGGACCATTCGAAAGCTGAACCTCAGCGCGTATTCTCCCCTGAAGTATGTCCGCATGGAGAAGCGCAGTGAATATGACCGCAAGTACGACATTCTCGTAAAAGACGGAAAATCAGTATTCCGTCAGGTGGACCGCGAACAAAGCTTGATCCACCTCATGCGCGTCAACCTCCTCAAGCGGATGGAAAGCTCCATCAATTCATTTAGCATGACATTGGAAAAGCTCTTGAATGAAGTAAAGATGCTTCTCCAGAAGCTTGAAAACCATAATGACGAGGAGATCGAAGAGGTCGGCATTGAGGACATTGAGGTGGACTCCCCAGAGTTCGAAGATTTTTTGATTGGTAGAAAGGTCAAGGTCCTCATCAAGGACATGGATCAGATTCGTTGGAAGCAGGATTTGGAAGAAGACAGGGCGAAGTTGAGCTACCTTCTTGATGAATCCCGCAAAGTCACTGCGGAGAGAGATGCCAAACTGAAGAACCTCAGGGAGCTTATCAAGTTCAAACAGGATAAGCCGATCAATCCGGGAAACAGGAAGGTCATCATCTTCACCGCGTTTGCAGACACTGCCAATTATCTCTATGAGCACATCGCTCCTTGGGCAGAGAAGCGCTTGAAGCTGAATACAGCCCTCATCACTGGGGGCGGTTCGAACAAGTGCAACCTGAAAACTATGCGGTGCGAATTCGATGCCCTTCTTTCAGCTTTTTCTCCCGTTTCGAAAGAACGCGACAAAATCGATGCCGACGCTACGGACGAAATCGATCTGCTGATTGCCACCGATTGCATCTCAGAAGGACAGAACCTTCAGGACTGCGATTGGCTGGTGAACTATGACATCCACTGGAACCCGGTGAGGATTATTCAGAGGTTCGGACGCATAGATCGGCTTGGCTCCAAGAATAAGAAAATTCAGCTCGTCAATTATTGGCCCAACATGGAGCTGGACGAATATATCAATCTGGAAGCGCGGGTCAGTGGACGAATGGTTCTTCTCGACATTTCAGCGACAGGTGAGGAGAACGTCATTGAACAGGACAACGTGACCCGTATGAACGACCTGGAATACCGGCGCAAGCAGCTCCAGCAGCTTCAGGAGACGGTGGTTGACCTGGAGGATATTTCCGGCGGCGTATCCATCACTGACATGACCCTGAATGACTTCAAGATGGACCTCTCTGCGTATATGAAAAGTCACACGGAATTGTTAGGGAAAGCACCTACTGGACTGTATGCGGTGACGCGCCTGGATGCTGATCTTCAACAAGAAGACGGGCTGGAGCCGGGAGTGGTCTTTTGTCTGAAGAACATAGGCAAGAATATGGACGAGAAGGAGTACGCCCTAGCTCCTCATTATCTCGCTTTTGTCACCGATAACGGTGAGGTTCGATTCGGGCACACTCAGGCCAAGAAGGTGCTGGATATTCTAAAGAAGCAATCCATGGGGCGCACTGAGCCTGATCAAGACGCCATAGCTCGAATGGACTCCCTGACCAAGGCTGGCAGCGATATGAGTCATTATCGCAACCTTCTTGAACAAGCGGTAAATGGCATAGTCGGCAAGTCCGAGGAGAAAGGGGTCGAAAGCCTATTCTCTCGTGGCGGCACCAATCTGACCAAGGATGCCTTCAAGGGGATGGATGACTTTGAAGTGGTCAGTTACCTGATTGTGAGGGCGTGATGGACTTCCCGGCGACCATAGAAGATTTCTACAGCAATCTTGACGTTCCAGAATCCTGCTATCTCGGAAAAAGGCTGTTTAAAAAACACTTCTACGACAACGGGCAGCTCACCGCCACGGACAAGAAAGCGTTCAAGGAAGACATAGAGTCCATCGAATGGAAGTACACCCTCAAACCTTCCACGATTAATATCCAGAGTTTTGAGGATGACCCCCATGAGTATTTGGAAGTCGCTCTGATCCAAGTTACGCTCTCGTCCGACAAACGTCATTTACGAATCGCTGAAGTCATCCAGAAGGCGATCCCTTATCCTGTGGTCATTGTCTTCTCCTGCGGCTCCAGCATCGCTCTCAATGCGGGCTTGAAGAGGATAAGCCGCGCGGATAGCAATAAGATGGTGATTGAGGATTGTCTCGACACTGGATGGATTCCGCTTGAGTCGCCTGAGGTTTGGCAAAACAGCTTCTTAGACGACCTCCAAATAAAGAATCTTTCCTTCCAAAATTTCTTCCAGTTCTACCAGGATATTGCTGAGCGCATTACTGCCTATAATTGTGCGGTCCATACCGGCTCGTATTCATTGGCTCCTTCTGAGGGAGAAAGCGTGGATCGTGGTGAAGCCCTGAAGGAATTGGCTCGTTTGGAGCGGAAATTGACGGAACTTCGGAACAAGCTCAAAAAAGAAAAGAACTTGGGCGACCAGGTGCAGTTGAATACTAAAAGCAAACAGATCAAGGATCGCATGGACGCGATCAAAGCTGTGATTTAAGGATTATCCCATGGAAAAACTTTCTGAGCAAGATGGCATGAGCCTAAACGTAGTTGATGAGAATATGAAATCCCTGAAGAACATTTTCCCTGAAGCCTTTACGGAAGATGGGATTGACTTTGAAGTGCTGAGGCAGCTTCTGGGAGATGAAGTAGCTGAAGGTGAAGAAAAATATGGGCTCAACTGGTTTGGGAAGAAAAAAGCTCGCCAGATTGCTCTAGCTCCATCAACAGGCACCCTTCGCCCATGTCCTGAGGAAAGTGTGGAATGGGATACAACACAGAACATGTTTATTGAGGGAGATAACCTAGAGGTATTGAAAATACTTCAGCGGAGTTATTCTGGCAAGATTAAAACAATATACATAGATCCTCCGTATAATAAAGGGAAAGACTTTTTGTACCCTGACTGTTTTAAAGAAACTATCAATACATATTTAAATTATACTGGTCAACTCAATGACGAGGGGTACAAATTCTCGACCAATTCTGAAAGCTCAGGACGGTTTCATACAAATTGGCTTAATATGATGTATCCGCGACTTAAGGTTGCCAAAGGATTGCTTCGTCCTGACGGTATCATTTTTATTTCTATTGACGATAATGAGGTGACAAACCTGAGATGCCTTTGTGATGAGATTTTTGGGCAAAGCAATAGAATATCTGAAGTGGCAGTGGTCAATAATTTGAAAGGAAGAAATGATCGTGAAGGGATAGCCACCTGTCATGAGTCTGTTTTGATTTATAAGATGGATGGATATAATCCGCGCGGCCTGCCATTGTCTAAGGATAAACTTGAAGAGTATGGAGAAGACGACGGTGACGGTAATAAATACCAATGGCGAGACCTGAGAAAAAGAGGTGGGGCTGATACAAGGGAGGAAAGACCAAATTTGTATTACCCAATTTACTCAGACCCGAAAACAGGTCAAGTAAGCTTGGAAAGTTCACTTCAGTATTGTAATGAAATCTATCCTGTGAAAAGCAACGATGTTGATGGTCGTTGGAGATGGAAAAAAGAAAAAGTTGCTGAAAATCTTGATATCATCTGTGCAAGAAAAACAAGAAGTGACACATGGAGAGTGTCATATAAGGTCTTCCTTGATGGCGATGAGGGGGAAAGAAGAAGTACTCCAAAGTCAATCTGGATGGGGAATAGGTTTTCTACCGATAATGCTACAAAAAATTTAGGCAAACTGTTTCCAGAGTTGGATGCAAAGCAATTAACCCCAAAGCCTGTTGGTATGATCCAAGAAATCATTCAGCAAAGTATGGAGCCTGGTGACATCATTCTAGATTTTTTTGCTGGCTCAGGGACGACTGCACACGCTGTTTATCAATGTCTAGTTGATTATGACGAACAATTTCAGTTCATTCTCGTTCAATTGCCTGAAAAAACATATGATCTTGTAAAAGATAAAGAGCAGCCCAGGGAGGAAACAAAGAAAGCCTACGAAGCGGGATTTCGCACGATTGCAGATATTTCTAAGGAGAGGATCCGTAGAGTCATTTCCTCGATTTCAGATGCGCTAGAAAATAAGGATGCAGATACTGGATTCAAAGTCTTCAAGCTCGACAGCAGTAATATTGTTGCCTGGAACCCAGACAAAAATGACCTTGAGCAAACCCTCATAGGCCATACCGAGCACCTTGTCCCAGGCAGAAGCGAACAGGACGTGCTCTATGAACTCCTCCTCAAACGTGGGGTTGAGCTGACTGTTCCCATTCAGGAAAAGAAAGTCTCAGGAAAGACCGTCTACAGCATCGGGTTCGGTGCTCTGTTCGCGTGTCTCGACAAAAAGATTGAACGCGACCAGATCGAGGACTTGGCCCAAGGTATCATAGACTGGCACAAGGAGCTTGATCCAGTCAGCGAAACGCAGGTTGTTTTCCGAGACAGCGCGTTTGAAAATGATATCGCCAAGACCAATATTACCGCCATTCTGGAACAGAGTGGCATCAAGCACGTCCGTAGCCTTTAAGGGGAGCAATGATCATGAAGCTCCACTTTGAAGACAGCTTGGACTATCAGCTTTCAGCCATTGAATCAGTTGCTAGTCTTTTTCGGGGGCAGGAAATCTGTCGCACAGAATTCACTGTGACAACTCCAACGACAAACAGATATGGGCAGCTCAAGCTTGGATTGGTCGAGTCCGACTTGGGAATTGGCAACCGTTTGCAGCTTCTAGACGATGAGCTTCAGGAAAATCTAAAAGAGATTCAGCTAAAAAACGGATTACGCCCATCTGATGCGCTGACCAGCGGTGACTTCACCGTTGAGATGGAGACAGGAACAGGCAAAACGTACGTCTACCTGCGGACCATCTTCGAGCTAAACAAAAGGTACGGGTTCACCAAGTTCGTCATTGTCGTACCATCCGTTGCTATCAAAGAAGGTGTCTACAAAACCCTTCAGATCACACGCGACCATTTCGAAGGCCTCTACCCTGAAGCCAAGGGATACGAATACTTCCAATACGACTCGTCCAAGATGGGGCAAGTGCGAAATTACGCCACCAGTCCTAACGTTCAGGTCATGGTGGTCACAGTCGGGGCCATCAACAAGAAAGATGTGAACAATCTCTACAAGGAGAGCGAGAAGACCGGCGGCGAAAAGCCTATCGACTTGGTTCGTGCGACCAGCCCTATTATCATCATAGACGAGCCACAGAGTGTTGACGGAGGCTTAACTGGACAAGGCAGGAAAGCCATCGAAGCGATGAATCCTCTTTGCACGCTCCGCTATTCTGCTACCCATGTAGACAAGCACCACATGGTCTATCGCTTGGACGCGGTGGATGCCTATGACAAGGAGTTGGTCAAACAAATCGAAGTGGCAGCTCTAGAGGTCGAAGGCGGATACAACAAGCCCTATGTAAAGCTATTATCCACCGAGAATCGAAACGGCACCATATCCGCCAAGATTGAGGCGCACATCCAGCAAGGTGGAAACGTCAAGCCGGGCATTTGTACCGTTCAGGATGGGGATGACCTGGAGCAGGAAACCGGACGAGCCATTTATGAGAATTTCCGTATTGGCACCATCACCTGTGGCAAGAATAACCAGTCCATCGAATTGAAGTATCCCAACGGGGAGAAGGTCCTGACCCCAGGCGATGAACATGGCGGAGTGAACCAGGATGACTTGAAGCGGCTCATGATCCGCCGCACCATCAAAGAGCACCTGGACAAGGAGAAGCGTTTTGCCACGTTAGGGCTTGGCGTCAAGGTGCTCAGCCTCTTCTTCATAGACAGCGTGGAGTACTACCGCCAGTTCGATGAAGACGGGAATTGGGTGAAGGGTAAATACGCCACAATGTTTGAGGAGGAATACCGCAAACTAGCCAAGGACCATGACTACCAGCCCCTCTTCGATGGCCTTGACCTGGACGTGGAGGTCAACGAGGTCCATAATGGATACTTCTCCATCGACAGGAAAGGCTCCTGGACCGAGACAGAAGATAACAACCAGACAAACAGAGACAACGCTGAACGCGCATACAGCCTCATCATGCGCGAGAAGGAAAAGCTTCTCAGTTTTGAATCCAAGCTGAAGTTCATCTTTTCCCACTCTGCCCTGCGCGAAGGCTGGGACAATCCCAACGTGTTCCAGATTTGCGTTCTTCGTGACATCGGAACCGAGCTAGCTAGGCGGCAATCCATCGGGCGAGGATTGAGGCTCTGCGTCAATCAGGATGGGCAACGCCTCCGTGGATTCGATATAAATACGCTGACTGTCATCGCTAATGAAAGCTACGAGCAGTTTGCTGAAACGCTTCAGAAGGAAATCGAAGCCGATACCGGCATCCGGTTCGGTATCGTTGAGAAGCACCAGTTCGCCACGATCGCTGTGACAGATGAGAGTGGCGAAACCAAGCCCCTTGGCGTTGAGCAGTCGGAGAGGATTTGGGATTTCCTGAAGGCAAATGACTTGCTGGATAAGAAAGGCAAAGTTCAGGACGCCCTCAGAACGGCGTTGAAGGAAAACACTCTTGAGTTGCCCAAAGAGTTTGAAGAGCAGAAGACGGAAATCAAGGCGATCCTCCGCAAACTCGCTGGTCGCCTGGAAGTCAAAAACGCTGATGAGCGCATTACAATCAAGCCCAACAAGGAACGCTTCCTGAGCCCTGAATTCAAGGAACTATGGGACAGGATCAAGCACAAGACTACGTACCGAGTTGATTTCGACAATGAGAAGCTGATCCAGGATTGCGCCAAAGCGATCGAAACCGGCCCGGCAATCAGCAAAACGAGAGCACGGTTCAGGAGCGCTAATCTTGCCATCGGTAAGTCTGGAGTCGTGGCAGAGGAAACAAGTGCTTCAGGATTTACGACAGTCAACGAGACGGACATTGAGCTGCCAGATATCCTGACCGATCTTCAGGACAAGACGCAGCTCACCCGTAAAAGTATCGTTAGAATTCTTACCGAGAGCCGCCGCCTGAACGATTTCAAGCGCAATCCTCAAGAGTTCATCCAACTGGCGACTGAGGCGATAAGCAGAACAAAACGCATGGCTCTGGTTGATGGAATCAAGTACCACCGCATCGGAGACGAGTACTTCTACGCACAGGAGCTTTTCGAGAAAGAGGAGCTGACCGGCTATCTTAAGAACACCATTGAATCTCAAAGGTCGGTTTACGATCACGTTGTGTTCGATTCCGGTGGCGTCGAGAAGGGCTTTGCCCAAGAATTGGAGAGAAACGAAGCGGTAAAAGTCTACGCCAAACTTCCTGGCTGGTTCAAGGTCCCAACGCCACTCGGCACCTACAATCCTGATTGGGCTGTTCTCGTAGAGGATGATGGTAAGGAAAAACTCTACTTTGTCGTCGAGACAAAGGGGAGCCTCTGGTGGGATGATCTGCGCCACAAGGAAGGAGCAAAGATTAAGTGCGGTATCGAGCACTTCGCCGTTCTTGCCGATAAACAAGACAATCCAGCCAAATTCATCCACGCAACAAATGTCGGTGAAATGTTGGTCCAGGTGTAGGTGATGCTTGGCGTTGGCAGTGATGATTGACCGTTTTTAGTTCATCACCAGGCCTTTGGCTCACGATGCTTTTGATTTAGTTTATAAGCATACCGAAGGATACGGAACAGTATCTGTTTTATGGTTCTTGTTTTAGCTCTTGAAGTTGTCTTTTGATTTCGAGTTACTGATTTAGGTCTAGATTTATTGATGATTTAATTGCCTCTTCTGATTTCCTCAGTGATATATTTCTTTTCTTGATCTAGGTTTATGAGTAATTTTCGTGGTTATATATACGAGTTTGGAATGGCTGTCTGCCCATGTCCCACTGTCCCACACCCTATATATAGGGGGTGGGACAGTGGGACATGGGCAGACTATGAAGCCAGCAGTTATAATACTCTTTGTATATATTCTGTTAGAAATGATATAACGTAATTGTTTTTTATATCACAATAAGGTGCGCCTTGGTTTGGCCGATAGGTAAGCTATTCGCTAGTATGTCTTCGATGTGATTTCTTACTTGGTTTAGAAGTATGAGGTGCAGTGTCAGTAATTTTAAGGTCAGGCTGTGGTGTGTCAAGGGAATTGTTTTTTCCTGTCTTGATGTCATGGGTTTTATTTTCGGGGTCGGTGGTGGCTTGAAGCCGTGCTTGTGCAAAAGCATGAAGTTTTTCGGCCACGACGCGGGCAGATCTCTCAGTTTCTAGGGATTGCTTCAAATTTAATATAAGGTCCTGATATTCTGCCAGGCGGCGTTCGTCGGTTACGATTTGATTGTTAAGTACTCGGACTTCAGCAGTTAGCTCGGCTGCTTTTGTCTCAACGCGTGCGCGGGAAGATGCTTCTGCGGAGAGCATCTCTTCGGTTTTGGCAAGCGTGCTGGCCAAAGTTGTGAGTTCGGCCTCCTTTCGAGTCAGAGCGACCTTGGTGGCTTCTAGTTCACGGTCGACTTCCTGATAACGCCTCTCGACCTCCCTTGCCGAAGCTACTTCGGATTTCCAGGCTGCAACCTGTTCCAATATTTCTGCTTCACGTGCTGCCCACGCGGTTTTCAGCGTGGCAATAGTCTCTGCCTGATCCCGAAGCTCGCCGACCTTGAGGGATAATTCACGGTTATCGCGTTCGAGCACAGAGATTTTTTCATGAGTAACCTTGATTTCCGCTTTCAAGTTAATGTTGTCGTTCCCAAGGGTGTTGATCTTCGTTTGAGCAGCTTCGACCGATATTTGCGCCTGCTGATGAATCTCTGCGGCCCCTTGTTCAGCCTGAAAAATCGTCGTTGCAATTAAATCGAGCGCGGTTTGTAAGTTTTTGGTCACCGCCGGAATGTTGTTTTTGGCGCTAGAAAGCATCGGGGATTTGAGCGTAATGTTCTGGCTTTGAGACTGGTTGTGTGTGTCCAACAGCATGGACAAAGCTTCTTCGGCTGTCTTGCCCGTATTTGTCTTGAACGCTTCCCATCTGTCCCTCGTCTCGTCGGCTACCCTAAACGACATAGGTTCTGTTTTCATATCGAGTATCTTTATCCTTTCTTAGTAAATGGGATGTAAACATGTATACCTTGTAAACATGTATACATCCCTGCTGGACGGTTAGTTGTCAGTTGCCTTTGCTTGTTTGATTATCCTCTGGACCGTTGATCGCGGAGTGCCGGTTGCTTCTGCTATGGCGTTGAGCGATTTTCCCTGGCCGGAAAGGCTAAGAATTGTTTCGTGTTTAGGATCAACCTTCGCGATCTTCTTGTCCTGTGAGAGTGGACGGTATTTCCAGACGATTTCGGTTTCTTTTTTTACCATTTCGAGCGCAAATGGTTTTGCGTCGTCGCCGAACAAGCCCCTAGCTTTTTCAAAGTGCACTTCGAAGCGGGCTCCCTGGTGTATCCGGTATCCTTTTGGATGTTTCAGCGAGAGCGTGATTTCAAGGTTATCCTCTCTGCTGCTCGTGCCTCTTTGCTGTCCGTTTTTTCCAGCATGGTGTACAAGTACAACGGTCTTCCCGAGCTTGCGCAGGTAAAAAATCCACTCCCGGACTTTGCCCCAACTTTCAGTGTCGTTTTCGTTGGCGAGTAGTGTCAAAGAGGAAACATTATCGATAAATATTACCTCGCTATCTTTAATGAAGGGCGCAAGAGCATCTTGTCCTATAGTTGTCGCTATATTTGGCATCGGTCCGGGGCAGAGATCGGGTGTTATTAAACGGAAGTTCTCTGCCGCTTCATCTGAGGCTTTGCCTGCTGTGATCAGCTTGAGTCGGTGCTGCATATCGTCGGCAGCCATCTCGCCATCTATGTATAAAACTTTGCACGCTTTCTTGGCGGGCCATCTTTCGAAGGGAGATGTCCCGCTTGCGGCTGCCCATGCGATGGCTAGGCAAAACCATGTTTTTCCTGCTCCTCGTGGCGCGTAGATGAGTGTATTTCTTCGTTCGCACAGTATGGGTTGCAGGATGTATTCGGCTTCGGGGATCGGCATGCTAAAAAATTCTTTCAAATTGTAAGATGTCAAAGTGTTTGTCTGGAGTGACAAAATTTCTTTCTTAAAATCTTCAAAATCATTTACTTCTGTATTTATCGTGTTATTATCAATTTTCATTATTATTTATCTTAATATAATGAGTTTAAAAAGTTACAATTTTTTCTTTAATCCATTTAGCCAGTACGTCAGTTTTATATGCTACTTTTCTGCCATATTTAATCCGATGTTCAGGCCCTTTTCCTAAAGAATCCAAATTTGCAAGTGTTCTTGGGTGTAACAGCCCTCCAGAAAACTGACCTACATTTCCACGAAGGACTAGGGGACTGCCCCAAGATTTTACAAGTTCATCGCAGATATCTTCTTCAATATAGTTCCGATTATCATTATTATTCATTGTTATCATGCTCACATAAGAGGCTTGGTGTTTTTGATATTTGTTATTAACAAGAATGGATGCTAGGCTTAGTAAACAAAGGTTAGATTTCCCATTCTGAAATCTATGTAGCATATCTGGCACGAAAAATCAAACATTCCTCGGAAAAAGGGGGGAGGCGAGGCTAATTCGATGGTTTTGAGGGGGAGAAGGAGGGTTTTGGGCAATTAGGAAACAAAACATAAAAAGCAAAAAACAAAACGAATGTTGTTGTTACCATGTTATGGATTCGTGTTACCCGTTTTGGGCGTTTAACCGTAGATGCTGTCAAGGGGGGCTAATAGGTTAGACATTGCTTTCCCGATTCTTACCTGTTTACTCAATCAGGCGACATCGGCTCACGCATATTCGTCTCTGTTGATCGTGGGGTAGTCCTTGAGCAAGTCATCAGCTTGGCATTTTGGGCGCTGTTCGTGAGGCTGCCTTATTATGTGTAACACAGTACCGGCTTGCCTCACGGGGTGAGCCATTCTGGTCACATGTGGCGCTGCGAAGGCCGTGTAGGACCCTCGGGGCTTTCCGATGACTAGGTCGTGGCATCGAGTTCGAACAGGAAAAGACAGCGGGCAAGGTCGGACGCATGGTCGAAATCTTCGCCCGCCTCGACCTGATCTTCTTTGACGAATTTGGCTATCTGCCGTTCTCCTGACCCCGCTGAGGGCAACTGTTCTTCCATCGGTTGTCAAAGCTCTGTGAGCAGACGTCGGCGATGATCGCCAACAACCTGAGATTTGGCGAATGGTCGCAGGTCTTCGAGGGTGCCAAAATGACGGCGACGCTCCTCGACCGCGTTACTCATCACTTTGAGATCTTTGAGACAGGACAACGAAAGCTGGAGACTGAGGCAAAGGACGTCTGGTCAGTGGCGCTGATACGGATTTCGCCTAGACTTGGCCGGATGCTTAGAGGCACTCTTGGGGGGGGCAGAATTGCACGCCGATGGTGGGTCATAAATCGATGCCGTTTGGCTTGCCAGGCGGCGGACGCATTTTTGATGCCGTTTGACTGGGCGGAGCACTCTGAGCCAATTATATGGAAATGGTGGCCACAAGCAATCTGGACTAACTTTCCCTTTCGCGGAGATGTGTACTTATCGCGTCTGGCGGGGGCAGTCACTCCTGGGCTAAACTTGTGGGGAGGGTCTTCAAGGATGGCCGCGAACCTTCCTTCGTTCCGTTGTCTAATTAGGAAAGGGGGGATGGATACTCTTGGCTTTTGAGGAATTGGAGTGAAGCCGAGAAGTTTTAGCGCCAAATGGATGTGATTGGCGGATTATGCGGGGTTAAAAGAGGTTGACCAATGGTTGACCAATTGGCGGGAAAGCAAAAAAGGACTTAAGCTAACCTGCTTAAGTCCTTTAGTTTTAATGGTAGCGAGGGAGGGAATTGAACCCCCGACACTGCGGATATGAGCCGCATGCTCTAACCGTCTGAGCTACCTCGCCGTATTCGCGGTTTCGGGTCTCCCCGAAAGCGAAGTCGGTTAATATAGAGGGGGCTTTCAAATGGCAAGCACTTTTTTCTCCTGAACCTCGATTTTGGCGATTTGCCTCTTGGACGGGTTTGGGTTAGTGCCTAATAGAAGTTCATCGGAACATGTCAGGCTCCCGGGGATTGGGTTCCGGGACACGAGAAGGAGGTCTTCATGATTGCCAACAAGCGTATCCACATTCGCAAGGACTGCCTTGTGCCCGTCCGCTACACCTACGAGGGGCAGCACAAGACGTATTACGCCCGCATGATCAACTACGGCGACGGCGGGCTTTGCCTCAAGACCCGGACGCCCATCGAGCCGGGGGCCAAGCTTGAGCTCTCCCTGGAGGGCTACAGCCCCAAGGAATCCACCCTGGGTGAATTCGACCGCTATCCCGTGGCGGTCTGCTGGACCAAGCAGGTTCCCGAGCGGGGGTTGCCGGTGTACGAGACCGGACTGAAGTACAGAGGGTAAAGGGCCGGCCATCCGGCCCTTTTTTTGCGCCTTACGCCCGCGGGCCGTTCCAGAGGATGTTTGCGGGCAACTGCTTTACGGCTCTGGTGCCGGTCATGACCATGGCCTGCATGAGCTCCGTGCGCAGAGTCTGGGCGTAGGCCGCAACGCCCTCGGTCAGGCCGCCCATGGCCGCGATGCTGAAGGGCCTGCCGAGCATGACCGCGTCGGCCCCGAGGGCCAGCATCTTCAGCACGTCCCCGCCGCTGCGGATTCCTCCGTCCGCGATGATGGCGATCTTTCCCTTCATTTCCTTCGCGATGCCGGGCAGCACCTTCGCCGTTCCCGGCGTGTGGTCGAGCACGCGACCGCCATGGTTGGAGACGACGATGGCGTCCGCTCCCGCCTCCGCGGCCAGGCGGGCATCCTCCACAGTCATAACGCCCTTGACGATGAACTTGAGTCCGGCCCTGGCGATGATCTCGCGCAGGGTGTCCACCGGCTTGGGCGAAACCGGCCGTCCCATCTTGCGCAGGGTGATGAGGCCGGCGGCGTCGATGTCCATGCCGACGACGGACGCGCCCGTGTCCCTGGCCTTGGCGAGTTTGTCGTAGAGTTCCGCGTCCTCCCAGGGCTTGATGAAGGGAATGCCGTGTCCGCCCGCGGCCGCGATGGCCGCGAAACCGGCTTCATGGATGAAGGGTGGGACACCATCGCCGGTGCATCCGACGATACCGGCCTGCCTGCAGCCGTCGATGATGGCGGTGATGTACTCCTCTTCGGACCTTTTCCCGCCCATGTTGAAGGACACGCCGCCGATGGGCGCCGCCATCACTGGCATGGACAGCTCAAGGCCCAGCAGGGACGTGCTGGTGTCCGGCTCGGTGATGTCGTGCACGAGGCGCATGTTGAACGTGCAGTCCGCGAGGGCCTGCACATTGGCCATGAAGGCCGACCCCGTGCCCAGGCCGCCCATGCCCGGCACCTCTCCGGCGCAGGCCTTCCCGTTGCAGACAGGGCAGACGCGGCAGTAGCCCGTCATCAGGTCGCGGGCGGTTTTGCGAATTTCCTTCATGAGTTCATGCTCCTTTCTTTGAAGTGAATACGATTTCCTTGGTGTGTTCGAGATGTTCCGTCATGGCGGCGCAGGCGCCGCCCGCATCGCGAAGGCGCAGCGCCGACAGGATTTTCCTGTGGTCCTCAAGGGCCTTGCGGCTGCGCTCCGGCGACTGCAACGCTTCGTCGCGGCTCTCGGAAAGCATGTCGTGCATCTGCTCCATGAGCCTGACGATGGCGTGGTTGCCCGTGGCGGCCGCGATGGTGTCGTGGAGGTTCTGATCTATCTCCAGGACAGCCTCCCCGCGCATCATGGCGTCCTCGTAGGCCTGCATGAGGCCGTCCAGCCGTTCGAGGATGCCCGGCGATACTCGCTGGGCCGCAAGGCGCGCGATTTGCGGCTCCAGCAGCAGGCGAAGCTCGAAAATGTCCTCGAGTCTGTGCCGCTCCCGGGCGAAGGCCTCCCCGAGTTGCCTGGCCAGTTCCGTCTGGCTGGCCGCCGAGATGAACGTCCCGGCTCCCGGCCTGCTTTCGAGCAGCCCCGCTTGCTCCAGACTCTTGATGGCCTCGCGCATGGAGTTGCGCGAGACGCCGAAAAGCGCAGCCAGACTGCGTTCCGGCGGCAGGCGGTCGCCTGGTTTCAGGTCGTCCGCTTCGACAAGCTCCTGCAGACGCAGGGTAATTTCTTCGTAGATTCTTTTTTGCTGTTGCGGTGTACTCAAGGTTGTGCTCCCGTGAAATTGGTCCTACCAATATTGCGGGGAGTGGTCAAAGGCAAGGGGTGCGGAGTTCGGTACGAATGCCCATCGGGGCGACAATTCGGAAATACCCGGCAGCGGGGAGGACAGCATGGACGACAAGCGCATCATGGATGTATTCGAGGCCTATTTCGAAAAGTACAAGAAAACCGAAGGGGATCGCACGAGCTGGTCCGCGCACTGGACGGTCTATGCGTCCGGCCGCAGCTTCGAGATCAATATGACCAAGTGTCCGCGGGGAACGACTTTCAAGATCTTCGCCGACAGGAAAAAGCTCGGTGAGATCGAGGGCTGGGACGCGTTTCTGGGTAATCTGGACAGGCTCGAAACTGAATACGGCTCGGTTTTCGAACGAGGCGACTTCTTCGCGCAGATGGAGGAAATGCTCTGAGCCTGCCGGGGCCGGGCCTCCTCGGAGGCAGCGCGGATCAGCTTCCCGCCAGGGCGATGATCACGGCCCCGGCGGTCATCCAGGCCGTGCCGTGCAGGCGGTGGCGCAGCAGGGGCTGGTGAAAGACGAAGCGTTCGAAACCGAGGGCGAAGAGCCCGTTCAGGCGCTTGATGGACAGCATGTACGCCACCGTGGTCATGGAGACGGCGGCGAAATGGCAGATGATGTGCAGGTACAGGCACAGGCCGAGGCTCAGGGCGTGTCCCGCCCTGGGCCACAGTTCCCGTAGCCTGAGCTGTCCGATGATCGCCAGGAAGACGAGCAGCGCCAGGTTGTGGGCCAGGCTGAAGATGCATCCCGCGTACAGGGGGCTGGAGAGCAGGATGAGCTGTTTGCCCATGACCGAGGCCACGCTCCAGACCAGCGCCGCGGCCAGCATGAGCATGGACCCGCGTTCCTGAAGGACGGCCTTGAAGGGGGCCCAGATCCCTGCGTCCTTCTCCGCGTACAGGAGGTAGCCCCCGGCCACGGTGACCAGAACGCCGAGGCAGCCAAGCATGGATGGGGTTTCACCCAACGCGACGAAGCCGGTCGCGAGGACGAATGCCGGCGTGAAGGCCATGAATGGCACGGTCAGGGACAGGGGCGAGCTCTTGAAGGACCAGCTTTGCAGGTAGAATCCCAGCGCGTTGATCGGCACGAGGGCCGCCAGTACGGTCCAGAAGCCGGGTTCGAGCCGCGGCGCGTCCAGAAAGGGGAGCGTCAGGGCGAACAGAGGCAGGCTGGTCATGAGCGGCGCGGCGACGGCCGAGGAGGGCGAGGCGTGCTCGAACCCGTGGCGGGTCAGCGCTGCCTCGGAGGCGGAAAAGAGGGCGGTCCCGAGGGAGAGCAGTATCCAGAGCATGATGTCGTCTCCGGGCCGGCGAGGCGCTGAGGAACCGCTGCGCTGCACCAGACCCGCCTGTTCCCGGTCATGCCGGAGCGGGGTGCCGCCTTCGGTTCCCGGAGGGTTTGCGCGGGGTCAACCGGCATGGCTTTCCCGCCTAGCGGAAGATCGCGTCGGCTTCCTGGCGGCGAAGGTCGGTGACGGCGATCTTCATTTTCTCCACGACATTGCGGATGTCTTGGTCGTCGCCTTCGATCCTGGACATGAGGGACTCGGCGAAGGCGTTTTCGGCCTTGTTGAGGACGTTGCACTGCAGCAGGTAGTCCGTCTTGCTGCGATACCCCGACCGGATCAGGGCTTCGGGCGTGCCGCCATGGGCTTTGAGGAGCGTGCGGTAATGATCAGTGAGGACGAGCATCCAGTCCTGGAACAGGGATCGGGATTGCTCCGGGATCGCGCCCGCGCTTTCGAGCAGGCGGGCCGTGTCGACGGGCGAGCCAGTCTCCTGTTCGTCCATGACCGCGTCAAGTGCGAGGCGGCGAGGTTTGGTGTAGTTCTGGACGAATTCTCCCAACCCGCTCGAATATTGTTTCATTTTTTGCGCGAAGAAGACGAAGAATACCGGAACGAAGATCATCCACAAGGGCGGCTTGGGCTTGTCGAGCACGCGAGCGGCCAGATTGTTGGCGAACCGCTTCTCGTACTCCAGGATGATCTGTTTTTTCTGGTCTGCTGTGCTCATGGAACGTTCAGTAGTGAGAGCGTCCCGGCCGGTCAAGGACGGTTTTGAGGATCGCCGGCCCCGCTCACGGGACAATGACCGCCTGTGCGCGTATCCCGGCCGGCAACACGATCCCGAAACGGTCCAACTCATATGCGCTGAACGTGTATGTTCCGGCCTGGGCGGTTTGGGGTGGAATGACGCCCGGCGGGGTTCCGGAAAGTATCCGGCGGGCTATTTCCCCTGCGGCCACGCCCTGGTCGAATGCGCTCAACACATGCCCGCCGATGGTTTTTCCCCTGCCCACGGCGAAATCCCAGAAGGCGAAGATCGGAACGGGGGTGTTGGCGTTGGCCCAGGCCAGGACCTCGTCCTCGGGAACATGCCTGCCGGCGCTGTCGCGCAGGGTGTGGTAAAGTCCGATGTAGACCGTGTCGAACCCTTCGGCCTTGGCGTTCAGGAGGGCTTCCCGCCATTTGTCGACGAGGGAGAACTGCTTCAGTTCGACCCGCACCTTGCCGAGATCGAGTTGCGATCTGCCTCCGAAGGCCTCGTGAACCACCGCGTCGGATGTCGCATCGGAGTCGAAGAGGATGAGGACCTTGGTGTCCTCGGTGTTCACGAGTTTGCACATGGAGTGCAGGGAGCGCTTCAGCAGGGGGCGTTCGAGGACCCCCGTCATGTTCGGGGCGGGAAAGAGACCGTAATCGCGCGGGTTGCGGTTTATCCCGAGGTACACGACGGGCGTGGGGCCGTTTTTCAGGCGGGGTCCTAGGTACTTAGCGGCGTTGTCGTCACAAAGGATGACGAGGCTCCACGCCGTGCCGCGGACTTCCTCCCACACATTGTCCGCACGCACAGGGTGTTCTTCCTTGGGCGTGCGCTTGGTGTCGAGGTAGAAGTGGCGGACGGACGCGTCCCGGGGCAGGGATTGCAGGAGTCCCTCCGTGAGGCTTTGTTCCCACGCGTACTCCTTGTGATAACTGTGGATGATGCTTATGGTGGTATTTGAAATGGCCGCGGAAGCGTGGAAGAGGATCGCGATGAGCGATATGAGAAGAATCCGCACTGCTTTCCCCTGGTGGTGGATGTGATCGGTTTTTTTGTTACCACCGTACAGGCCAAAGAACAACATGAACGCACCCGAGTTGTCGCTTTCCCTTCTTGCCTGCAAGAATGCCTGTCCCCGCGGTTCTGAAACGGGGGAGAGGGGGGGCGGGATCGGGCGATCTGGCTGGAGCGTCTCGTTTTTTGTCCTGAGCGCGCTGCTTTCCATTGCCCTGCACTCGGTTCTCCTGCTGCGGCTGGACCTCCGGACGGCCGTGCGCGAGGAGGGCAGAACTCTCCAACTCGATATCGTGGCTCCGGCGGTAAAACCGGTTTCGGAGCCGTCCCCGGCGCCTCGGGATGTACCTGCGCCTCCCGTTGAATCCCGGATCATGGACGCGCCCAACCCCCCGGTCCGGCCGCCTGCTCCCCGGACCAAGCAGGTCCGGCAGCCTGCGGCCGCAAAGGCCGCCGCGCCCGGGGCCACGGACAGGAGACCCGATCCGGCGGCCATGCCGGAAACCCTTCCGTCCGAGCCCAGCAGTCCCGAGGCGGCGCAGCAGGCCGCGGTGCCCATCGGGCAGGTGGCGCAGCGGCCCGATGCGACGGTCCTGGCCAACGAGTCGGGACAGGACACCCTCAAGCACGGCGCCGAGGCCAGATTCATGCATGGCGTGGCCACGGAAGAGTTCGTGGAGGAGAACTACGTCGGCGACTACACCCTTCCCGACTCCAGCCGGGTCTGGATCGAGGACGACCGGGCCCGCAGCGGCCACCTCGTCCTGCACGCCGAGGGGATGGGGTTGCACCGCAAGCTCTACCGTTTCAACCGCTTCATTTATGTCTACGGCGACACGTCCGAATCCCCGTCGCCGATTCTCGGGTCGGTGACGTTCTTTTCCGACGGTTACCATATTCACCAGTTCCTGTGGCAGCACAATTCGACGACAGCCCACTTCCCCCGCAGAAAGTAGCGAGTCGGCCCCACGTCCGGTCGCGCGTAACCGCGTTTTTGCGCGGGAATCCCGTCAAGTCTCACGCAAGTGCGGATGGGCACCTGCCCCTTTTGCCTGGCGGCGTGGAGACGTGAGTGCTGCTTTTCATGGTTGATTGACCAGTTTGTTTTTGCGATGTGTAGCATGTTTAACTATAAAGTAGCATTATTCGTGTTCAAATTTAGATAATATTATCTTATTTTTCGCAATATTTCCTCTGGTGGTGTGCGGATTGCAGCAATCGTGAATTTCGATCCAAAGCGCGTTGACATATTGAATATTTAGAAGATACTGAAGTGTTCGTGAAAAAAAGGCCGAAGTCTCTGCACGCTATTACCTTTTTGAAGGAGGAGGGTATGAGTTTAAGCAGACGTGAGTTCGTCAAACTGTGCTCCGCAGGTGTCGCCGGACTGGGCATTTCCCAGATCTATCATCCGGGCATCCTGCATGCCATGACCGAAGGGGCGAAGAAAGCCCCGGTCATCTGGGTACAGGGTCAGGGGTGCACCGGGTGTTCCGTGTCCCTGCTCAACGCCGTTCATCCCCGGATCAAGGAGATCCTGCTGGATGTCATCAGCCTTGAGTTCCATCCCACCGTCATGGCCAGCGAAGGCGAGATGGCCCTTGAGCACATGTACGCCATCGCCGAAAAGTTCAAGGGCAACTTCTTCCTGCTGGTCGAAGGTGCCATCCCCACTGCCAAGGAAGGCCGTTACTGCATCGTCGGTGAAACCCTTGACGCCAAGGGCCATCACCACGAAGTGACCATGGCCGAACTGATCAGGGACCTTGCGCCCAAGTCCCTGGCCACCGTCGGCATCGGCACCTGCTCCGCGTACGGCGGCATCCCCGCGGCTGCGGGCAATGTCACCGAAGCCAAGAGCCTGAAGGATTTCTTTGCCGCCGAAAAGATCGACAAACTGCTGGTCAACGTGCCCGGATGCCCGCCCCATCCGGACTGGATGGTCGGCACCCTGGTCGCCGCCTGGAGTCATGTCCTCAACCCGAAGGAACATCCGCTGCCCGAGCTGGATGACAACGGTCGCCCCATGCTGTTCTTCGGCGACAACATCCATGAAACCTGCCCGTATCTCGACAAGTACGATGCCTCGGACTTCGCCCCGACGTTCACCAAGCCCGGCTGCAAGGCCGAGCTCGGCTGCAAGGGCCCGTCCACCTATGCCGACTGCGCCAAGCGTCGCTGGAACAACGGCATCAACTGGTGTGTCGAGAATGCCGTGTGCATCGGCTGTGTGGAACCGGATTTCCCGGATGGGAAGTCTCCTTTCTATGTAGCGGAATAATCAAGGAGGACGCACGTGTCACAAGCAGCTAATCCCGCCGCTGACGGGAAAATCAAGATTGCCATCGACCCGTTGACCAGGGTCGAGGGTCACCTCAAGATCGAGGTCGAAGTCAAGGACGGCAAGGTCGTCGACGCCAAATGCTTCGGCGGCATGTTCCGCGGGTTCGAGCAGATCCTCAAGGGGCGCGATCCCCGGGACTCCTCCCAGATCGTGCAGCGCATCTGCGGCGTCTGCCCGACGGCCCACTGCACCGCTTCGGTCATGGCCCAGGACGAGGCCTTCGGCGTGAAGGTGCCCGTCAACGGACGCATCACGCGCAATCTGATCTTCGGATCCAACTACCTGCAGTCCCACATTCTGCACTTCTATCATCTGGCCGCCCTGGACTACGTCAAGGGCCCGGATGTTTCTCCCTTCGTCCCCCGGTATGCCAATGCGGACCTGCTGACGGACCGCATCACGGACCCGGCCAAGGCCGAAGCCACCAACACCTATGGCCTGAACCAGTACCTGAAGGCTCTTGAAATCCGCCGCATCTGCCACGAAATGGTGGCCATGTTCGGCGGCCGCATGCCACACGTTCAGGGCATGGTCGGCGGCGGCGCGACCGAGATTCCCACTGTCGAGAAGCTGGCCGAGTACGCCGCCCGCTTCAAGGAAGTGCAGAAGTTCGTGGTCGAGGAGTACCTGCCCCTGGTCTACACCCTGGGCTCCGTGTACACCGACCTCTTCGCGACCGGCGTCGGCTACAAGAACGTCATCGCCTTCGGCGTCTTCCCGCAGGACGACGAGCACAAGACCTTCATGCTCAAGCCCGGCGTCTTCATCGACGGCAAGGACGAGGAGTTCGATCCCAAACTGATCAAGGAATACGTCGGTCATTCCTTCTTCGACTATTCCGCTCCCGGCGGCCTGCACTACAGCGTCGGCGAGACCGTCCCCAACCCGGACAAGAAGGGCGCCTACAGCTTCGTCAAGGCCCCCCGCTACAAGGACAAGCCCTGCGAAGTGGGCCCCCTGGCGCGCATGTGGGTGGAAAACCCCGAGCTCAGCCCCATCGGCCAGAAGCTCCTCAAGGACCTCTACGGCATCGAGGCCAAGAAATTCCGCGACCTGGGCGACAAGGCCTTCTCCATCATGGGCCGCCACGTGGCCCGCGCCGAGGAGACCTGGCTGGTTGCCGTTGCCGTTGAGAAATGGCTCAAGGACATCAAGGCCGGCGAAGAAACCTACGCCAAGCCCGAGATTCCGGACGCAGGCGAAGGCACCGGCTTCACCGAGGCTCCTCGCGGTTCGCTGCTGCACTACCTGAAGATCAAGGACAAGAAGATCGACAACTACCAGATCGTGTCCGCCACCCTCTGGAACTGCAACCCGCGCGACGACATGGGTCAGCGCGGCCCCGTCGAGGAAGCCCTCATCGGCGTCCCGGTTCCGGACATCAAGAACCCTGTCAACGTCGGGCGCCTCGTTCGCGCCTTTGACCCGTGACTGGGCTGTGCCGTGCACGTGCTGCACGCTGAGACCGGTGAAGAACACGTTATCAACATTGACTAACGAGCTTCTTATGAACCAGAAAGGGCCGGGTGACCGGCCCTTTTTTTTGAATCAAGCGCAACCACTGACGCGTCTCTGGCGGCCAGGGCGCAGGATCCGGGGAGTATGGCATGAAACGACTACTGGTGCTTGGAGTGGGGAATCTGCTGCTGACCGACGAGGGGGCGGGCGTGCATGCGGTTCAGGATCTGTCGCAGGAGGATGAATGGAACCCGGATCAGGTCGATTTCCTGGATGGGGCGACCTTTACCCAGGACATTTTTTATGTTTTTCAGGAGTATGAGCGAGTGCTCGTGCTCGACTGCGTCAAGGGCGGTGGAGAACCCGGCACCATCTACCGCTTCACCGAGGCCAACCTGCGGGAGAACTACGAACAGCGCCTCTCCCTGCACGACATCGACCTTCTCGATTCCCTCAGGATGGCGGAGCTGCTCGGCAACAAGCCGCAGCTGTTGGTCATCGGCATCGAACCCCTGACCATCAGCGACTGGTCCATGGAGCTGTCCGAGCCCGTCAAGGCGAAGTACCCGAAGTATCTGGAGGCCGCCCGGCGGGAAATCCGCGCCCTGCTGGCCTGACATCAATATAAAAGGCTCCGCCGGCAGAAGCCGATGGAGCCTTTCTTCTTTTCACACGTCCGGACTTATTCTTTCTTGCCTTCCTTCGATTCGGCCGGCGCAGACTTGGCGGCAGGGGCTTCCTGAGCAGGAGCCTGGGCGCCCTGGGGTTCGAATTCCTTGCGCATTTCCTCGGTCAGGGTTTCGAGCTTGGGCACCACGCCCTGCATGTAGGTGCGGGCCACGGTCATACTCTGCTGCATGAGTTCGGGCATCTTCTCCGTGACCTTCTTGCCGAGGTCGGACTTGTAGAAATCCACCAGGCCCTTGGTCTCCTCTTCGGTGAAGACGGACGTGTACAGGTCCAGGTACTGCGTCTTGACCTTATCCCAGGCCATGTCCTCCTTGAGGATGGCGTCGAAGCGCTTGGAGTACTTCTCGAGTTTCGGCTTGTCGGCTTCCTGAATGTTCATCTGCGACGTGATCTGCTGGAAGATCATGGTCACCTGGGCTTTCATCTTTTCCATGACCATATCGCCTTCGGTGATCTTGATCAGTTCCTCGGCCAGGGCCCGGTGCTCCTTTTCCCCGGCGACGGCGGTGGAGCAGGCAAGCATGAAACACAAAACAAAGGCAAATTTTTTCAACATGTTGTCTCCTTAAGAGAAAGGCGGGGGGATCGGTTGTTCGGGCAGGGTGGATATGTGACGCACGCATGCCGGAGGGCAGGCGGATATCGCCTGGACGGCAGGTTTCTAGTCCAAGCGGACGCGGTTGACAAGGGGCGCGGCGACGGGCCCGAGCCCGCCACCGCGCGAAGCGTCTCAGAGTTCGACAGTCACGAGAGAGGCCGCCTTCTTCGCCTTGTCCACGGCCCTGTCGATGCTCTCGGCCCTGGCCACGACCACGCCCATGCGGCGTTTGCCGCTGACCTCGGGCTTGCCGAAGAGGCGCAGGTCCGTGTCCGGTTCGGTCAGGGCGGCTTCGAGGTTGCCGAAGCGGACCTGGCTCGATGTTCCCTCGACCAAAATGACGCTGGAGGCCGAGGGGCCGTGCTGGCGGATGACGGGCACGGGCAGGCCGAGGATGGCCCGGGCGTGCAGGGCGAACTCCGAGAGGTCCTGGGAGATGAGGGTCACCAGGCCCGTGTCGTGGGGGCGCGGGGAGACCTCGCTGAAATAGACCGTGTCCCCCTTGATGAACAGCTCCACGCCGAAGATGCCGCGGCCGCCCAGGGCGCCCGTCACGGCCTCGGCCATGCGCCGGGCCTCGGCCAGGGCGGCGGGGCTCATGGGCTGGGGCTGCCAGGACTGCTGGTAGTCTCCGTCCTTCTGGTAGTGCCCGATGGGCTCGCAGAAGGTTGTGCCGCCGACGTGGCGTACGGTCAGCAGGGTGATCTCGTAGTCGAAGTCCACGAAGCCCTCGACGATGACCTTGCCCTTGCCCGTGCGGCCGCCTTCCTGGGCGTATTTCCACGACTTCTCGGCGTCGGCCGGAGTCTTGACCACGGACTGCCCCTTGCCCGAGGAGCTCATGATGGGCTTGACCACGCACGGCGTGCCTACGGCCTCCACGGCCGCCAGGTATTCCTCGTAGGTTTCGGCGAAGCGGTAGGGCGAGGTGGCCAGACCCAGTTCCTCGGCCGCCAGGCGTCGGATGCCCTCGCGGTTCATGGTCAGCTTGGCGGCGCGGGCCGTTGGGATGACCGTGAACCCTTCGGCCTCCAGTTCCAGCAGGGTGTCCGTGGCGATGGCCTCGATCTCGGGGACGATGTAGTCCGGCCGTTCGCTTTCGATGATGCGGCGCAGGGCCTGGCCGTCGAGCATGGACACCGTGTGGGAGCGATGGGCGACCTGCATGGCCGGGGCGTTTTCGTACCTGTCCACGGCGATGACCTCGACGCCGAGGCGCTGCAGTTCGATGACCACTTCCTTGCCCAGTTCGCCGGAGCCGAGCAGGAGCACCTTGGTGGCCGTGAGGGAGAGGGGGGTTCCTATGTGCGCCATGTGTACCTCGCAGAAGATTGTTGTGTTCGGTGGCAGTGCCCTAGCCCAAGTCGCCGCGGTTGGCCAGAGCGGGGCGGGGATAAGGCTTGACGCATGCCCGCGCCGCGGGCCATAGATCGGAACTTTCCTGAGGATCGGAGGTTCCATGAACAAATTCGTATTGTCGGTCATCGGCAAGGACAAGCCGGGCATCCTGGCAAAAATATCGACCATTCTGTTTGCGCACGGCTGCAACATCGAGGACGTCAGCCAGACCATCCTGCAGACGGAGTTCGCATCCATATTCATCGTGCTCAACCCCGAAGGGCATCCCCTGGACAAGATCGGCGCGGCCCTGAACGAGGCCCTGGGCGACATGGGGCTGAGCGCCCATCTGCGCCCCATGACCCAGGCCGCCGCGCCTGTCCCGGCCCAGAGCCAGCCCTTCGTCATCACCACCCGCGGCGTGGACAAGCCAGGCACCATCTCGGCCGTGACCACGGCCATCGCCTCCCTGGCCTGCAACGTGGTCAACTTCCGGGCCATCATCACCCAGGAGGACGGCGTGGACGAGATGATCATGATCTTCGAGGTCGACATGCCCGGGGGCGTCGAGCACCGGCAACTGCGCCAGGTCATGCAGCAGGTCTGCGCCGGTTTCGGTCTGGACGTGTCGGTCCAGCACCGCGAAATTTTCGAAACGATTCACCGAGTCTAGGAGGCCGGACATGCTTAACGACCGCGAGGTCCTCTCCACCCTGTCCATGATCAAGAACGAGAATCTGGACGTGCGCACCGTGACGCTTGGCATCAGCCTGCTGGAATGCGCGTCCCACGATCTGCCGCGTTTCACAGACGCCATATACAAACGCATCACCACCCTGGCCAAGGATCTTGTCGCCGTCTGCGACGAAGTCGGCGACCGCTACGGCATCCCCGTGGTCAACAAGCGCATCTCCGTCAGCCCCATCGCCGTGGCCGCCGCGCCCTTCGACAGCCGCGGCATGGTCGAGGTGGCCAAGACATTGGACCAGGCCGCCCGGGACGTGAAGGTCGACTTCATCGGCGGCTTCGGCGCCCTGGTCGAGAAGGGCATGGCCAAGGGCGACCTGGCCCTCATCGAGGCCATCCCCGAGGCCCTGGACGTGACGGAGCGCATGTGTTCCTCCATCAACGTGGCCTCGACCCGCGCCGGCATCAACATGGACGCTGTGGGGCTCATGGGCCGCACCATCAAGGCTACGGCCGAGCGCACCAAGGACCGCGACGGCCTGGGCTGCGCAAAGCTCGTGGTCTTCGCCAACATCCCCGAGGACGTGCCCTTCATGGCCGGCGCCTACCTGGGCGTGGGCGAGGCCGGTTCGGTCATCAACGTCGGCGTCAGCGGCCCCGGCGTGGTCAGGAAGGCCATCGACCGCGCCCTGCAGGACAACCCCGGCGCCCACCTCGGCGAACTGGCCGACGTCATCAAGCGCACGGCCTACAAGGTCACGCGGGTGGGCGAGATCATCGGCCGCGAGGTGGCCCGCATCCTGGCCGTGGAGTTCGGCATCGTGGACCTGTCCCTGGCCCCGACGCCCAACGTCGGCGACAGCGTCGGCGAGATCTTCCAGTCCCTGGGGCTGGGCGCCATCGGCGTGCCCGGCTCCACGGCGGCCCTGGCCATGCTCAACGACGCGGTCAAGAAGGGCGGCGCCTTCGCCAGTTCCCGCGTGGGCGGCCTGAGCGGCGCGTTCATCCCCGTCAGCGAGGACCTGAACATCGCTGCCGCGGCAGCCGGCGGACAGCTCTGCCTGGAGAAGCTGGAGGCCATGACCGCGGTCTGCTCCGTGGGCCTGGACATGGTCGCCCTGCCCGGCGACACCACGGCCGAGACCATTTCGGCCATCATCGCCGACGAGATGGCCATCGGCATGATCAACAAGAAGACCACGGCAGCCCGGCTCATCCCCGTGCCCGGGAAGAAGGCCGGCGACAAGGTGCATTTCGGCGGCCTGCTGGGCGAGGCCGAGATCATGCCCGTGCGCAGCAACGCCGTCTCGGGCGGGTTCGTCGGCCGCGGCGGGTCCATTCCCGCGCCGCTGCAGGCCCTCATCAACTGAGGTTGAGCCGGGGGCGCTTTTGCGCTAGCGGGTGCGGCAGACGAGACAGTATCGGGAGGGAGTCATGAAAACCAGGGAAGCATTCGGGAAGGACCGCGTGGCCGTCGGCCTGGCCGTCGGGACCATTCTGCTCCTCTTCGTCTTTTTCTACGCCCTGCACCGCAACGTGGAGGGCCTCGGACGCGAGATCGAGGACCTGAAACGGCTCAACAGCGCGGTGCTGGAACTGGATGCGCGCCATGCCGTCCTGGACGGCAAGGTCACCGAACTGGCGACTCTGCCGCGTCGTACGTCGGCCATGGCCATGGAAAACCAGGTCAAGGCCATGGCCCACGCGGCCGAAGATCTCGACCGCCGTCTTGACGGCAGGCAGCGGGAAAGGCTCGCCGTCATCCGCACTCTGCTGCAGGAGATCGGCGAGGACCTCAACGGGACAAAATGACCGTCGAGGACGTGGCGCGAGATAGGGTCCGGGGGTGCAGTCTTCCGGACCCTTTTTTCGTCGTGGGTCCAAGGTGTTGCGGGAACGGCGAGATGGCGCCCCGACGGGCCGGACGGCAAACCCGACAGCCGGGAGCGGTATTCGCGTATGACGCCTGCGGCCGATAAAATCTGATTAAAACGGTTGAGTTATAGAATGTTTCGAGATTTATGTTTACAAAAAATCGATAATTGAATAGGGCAACACACAGGCCTATTTTTCAATAGGTAATAATCGTCCAGCTGTTTTTATTTTGCCTGAGATGGATGCTTGTGGGAAGCATCCGGTCTTTAGTTGCGTCAAACCGGAGCACAAGGACACTGCCTTGAAAAAACGTTACGTACCCATCACCATTGTCTGTGGTATGTTGGCAATCCTGGCCCTGGGTGGCCAGTTCGCGCCAGCCCCTTCGGAAGAGCTGCCTGTTCGTCTTCGGTTGGACAATAAGGGCGGCGATGTAGTTTTCACTCACTCACGTCACGTGAAATACGTAGAGGGCAGTGGTGCAAACTGCGCGAAATGCCATCATGAGAGCGAGACTCCGAGCCTGACGCCGCTGCCCTGCGGTTCCTGCCATGCGGCCGAGTTCGACGCCAAGTTCACCTCGGACCACCAGACGCAGCTGCCGGCCGAGACCTGTACCCGCTGCCACCATGCCGAGATGGGCAAGCTGCAGTGGAGCCACGACGATCACGTGAACCAGTACACGACCGCATGCACCGATTGCCACCACGACACGAGCATCGAGGCCGAACCCGGCGCATGCAACCAGTGTCACGGCGACAAGGCCGACGGCAACACCCTCGCCCTGCGCGACGCCGTGCACACCAAGTGCGAAAGCTGTCACGCCGACATGTACGAAAAGAAGCTGGAAGGATGCAGCGAGTGCCACGAACTGCTACCCGGCAAGACCGGCACCCCGCAGCCTTCGTGCAACTCCTGTCATTACGAGTCGGAAGCCATCCCGTTGCCGCCACGCATGGATGCGTTCCACGATCAGTGCATGGCATGTCACGAAGAGGCCGGGAAAGGACCCTTCGGCGAAAAATCCTGCAAACGCTGTCACACGAGGTAAGACCAACATGACGAAACCACGCCTGAACACCTCGGTGGAAATCAAGGACAGTCTCCAGGGCGTCCCGACGCCGACCTCGGTCCGCATCCCCATCCCGGGCAAGCTCAAGCCCGTGGTCAAGAAGAAGCAGATTGTCGGGCGCGGCCAGGTCATCGCCGAAAACCCGACCAAGAGCGCCTACGGGGTCGGCTTCGAGCACGCCAGCATCGACGGCATGGTCGAGGACATCCTGCCCGACGCCATTCTCATCGGGCCCATCCCCGCCTCCAAGGAAGGGGAGGAGGCGCCGGTTCCGGCCCGGCCCGAGCCCTGCGCCGAGCTCGATTCCCTCGCCGGCGAGGACCTCTGCCGCAAGCTCATGGAACTCGGCGTCCGCACGGATCGCCTGCACGCGGCCCGCACTCTGATCATCAACGGCCTCAACCCAGAGCCGGGCGTGCTTGTCAGCGAGCAGCTCATCAAGGACGCCCAGGACACGCTCAAGGCCGGACTGCAGCTGCTGGAAAGGGCCATCAAGCCCGGGACGGTGAAGCTCGTGGTCGCCGCCGGCAAGCAGCTGTCCCTGCACGGCTGCACGACGGTCACCGCCAGCGACGCCTACCCGGCGACCATCGACCCGCTGGTCATGCTGGCGGCCACCGGAGCGGAGCGGCCCGACAATGTCGACATCATCTCCATTTCCGACCTGTACCGCTTCGGGCGCGTGGCCGAAACCAAACTCCCTCTGACGGAAGCAGTCGTCACCGTCGGCGACAAGGTCTTCCGCGTGCCCACCGGCATGCGGGTCCAGGAGGTTCTCGACGCTGTCGGCCTGTCGTATGGTACGGAATGGAAGATCGCGCTCGGCGGCCCCATGCGCGGTGAGACCATCTTCGACCTGGGCGTCGGGGTTCCCGAGGAATGCACCGCCATCACCCTCGTGCCGGTGGACCTCTACCCGGCGGTTCAGCCCAACCCTTGCATCAACTGCGGCGAATGCGTCCTGGTCTGCCCGGCCCGGATCCAGCCGGGCATGCTCTCCCGCTACGCGGAGTTCAACATGTTCGAGAACGCGCGGTCCCAACATGTGGGCGCCTGCCTGGAATGCGGCATGTGCACCTTCGTCTGCCCTGCCCAGCGTCCGGTCATGCAGTACCTGCTGCTGGCCAAGGGGCAACTGGCCGCCCAGGACGACATGGTGTCCACATGCAGATTGCAGGACTGATGCCTCCCGCATCGTTTCGACCAGTCATGAACAAGGAAGGATAAAAGCACATGGCAAGCCAGGATATTACCAAGAACATCTTTACCGTGACCTCGGCTCCGCTTTGGCACTGCGGGAAAACCCTTCAGTCGAACATGATCCAGACGCTGCTGGCCCTGCTGCCGGTGGCGGTCATGGCCGGGTACAAATACGGCTTCGCGGCCGTATCCGTCATGGCCTGGGCGGCGCTGACGGCCGTGATTACGGAAGCACTCGTCCAGAAACTCATGGGACAGGAGCCTTCCGCCGATGATTTCAGCGCCCTGGTGGACGGCCTCCTCTTCGCCTTTCTGCTGCCCGCCACGGCGCCCGCCTGGATGGTGGTCGTAGGCAGCGCCGCCATGGTCATACTGGGCCGCATGGTCTTCGGCGGGTACGGCGGCAGTCCCCTTTGCGCACCGGCGGTGGGCTGGGGCATTCTGGCCATCTCCTGGCCGGACTTCATGGACCTGAACGGCATGCTGCTCAACTGGGACCTCATCGAGCCCCTGAGCGAGCTCAAGTACTTCGGCCTCGACGCCATCGCGGACGTGACCCCGGTCAGCCTGCTCCTCGGAGAGTACCTCGGCGACCTCGGCGCTTCCCAGGCAGGGCTGGTCCTCGTGGCGGGCCTCTACCTCATGGCCAGGGGGATCGTGCGGTGGTTCATCCCCGTGTCTTTCCTGGCCGGCGTGCTGGTCACCGGGCTCGTCTACAATCTGATCGACCCGCAGGCCTACGCGTCACCGGTCTTTCATCTCCTGTCGGGCAGTACGCTCTTGGCGGCCTTCTTCCTCATGCCCTATCCCTCTTCCTCCCCTGCGTGGCGTCTGCCCATGCTGCTTTTCGGGTTCTTCGGCGGTGCCATGGTCATCATTATCCGCACCTACGGCATCTACCCTGACGGCGCGTGCTTCGCTGTGCTGCTGGCCAACCTCTGCACGCCGCTCTTCGACCTCATCCAACCCAAGCCCTTCGGCGGGAGGTAGCACGGTATGATGGAAATTATACGCATGGTGGTTGTGCTTTCCGCCATCACCGGCCTTTCGGGTTTTGTCTTGTCCGGGCTCAAGGTCTGGACCAACCCCATCATCGAGGAGCAGGTGCTCATGAACGTTCAGGGTCCGGCCCTGAAGCAGCTCTTCCTGGACAGCACCAACGATCCCATCGCGGACCGCAAGACGCTCCCGAAGCCCGGCAGCGAGGGCGAAACGATCATCGTCTTTCCGGCCATCAAGGACGGCAAGCTGCAGGCCGTGGCCATGGAAGCCTCCGGCAAGGGCTACGGCGGCGACGTGAACGTGCTGGTGGGCTTCAATGTCGACAAGGACAATCTGCTCGGCATCAGCGTGACCACGCACAAGGAGACCCCGGGTCTGGGATCGCGCATCCAGGATCCTGCCTTCACGAAGCAGTTCAAGGGCAAGGATCCGGCCAAGGCCGTTCTGAAGAAGGACGGCGGCGACATCGACGCGATTTCGGGTGCGACCCTCTCGTCCATCGGCTCCGCCGACGCGGTCAAGCAGGCCGCCGGTTGGTACACGGCCCTCAAGGACACGATCAAAACCACGTGGCAGTAAGACGGTCACTCTTTCGCAAGGAGCATTTCACATGGCCAGTTTGATGCAAGAATTCACCAAGGGACTCTGGAAGGAGCTTCCGCCGTTCCGCCTGGTGCTTGGTCTTTGTCCTACCCTGGCGGTCACGAACACCGCGAATAACGGTCTCGGCATGGGCGCGGCTGTCATCTTCGTGCTCGCGCTCTCCAACGTGATCATTTCCCTGGTGCGAAACATCATCCCGAAGAAAGTCCGCATCGCCTGCTTCATCGCCATCGCCGCCTCCCTTGTCGTGGCCGTGGAGATGCTCATGCAGGCCTTCGCGTATCCGCTGTATGAGCAGCTGGGCATCTTCGTCCCGCTGATCGTCGTCAACTGCATCATCCTCGGCCGCGCCGAAGCCTTCGCCGCCAAGAACGGCCCCATGGCCTCTCTGGCTGACGGCCTTGGAATGGGCATAGGCTTTACCTTTTCGCTGACCTTCCTGGGCGCAATTCGCGAAAGCTTCGGCGCCGGTACGCTGTTCGGAGTTTCCCTCTTCGGTTCGGGTTACGAGCCTTTCACGTTTATGGTCCAGGCTCCCGGGGCATTCGTGTGCCTGGGTTTGATCCTGGCGGGCATGAACTACCTGAATATCTGGCAGGCCAAGCGCAAGGGCGTGGAACTCGATCCGAACTTCGACGCCGGGTGTTCCGGTTGCGGAGCCTGCAAGGCCATGGACAAGCTTGCCGCCCAGAAGAAGCTGGAACGGCTCGAAACCGCTAAAGGCTAAGGGAGAGATACTGCATGGAAACCTTTCTGCTTTTCATCTCGGCCATTTTCGTCAACAACATCGTTCTGGCCCAGTATCTCGGCAACTGTCCGTACCTCGGGTGCTCGAAGGAGAAGGGCGTGGCCTTCGGCATGGGCGCTGCGGTCATTTTCGTGACCATCATGGCGACCCTGTTCACCTATCTCATTCAGGCCCATGTGTTGATACCCTTTCATCTCGGGTACCTGCAGACCATCGTCTTCATTCTGGTCATCGCGGCCCTGGTTCAGTTCGTTGAAATGTTCCTGAAGAAAATGGTTCCGCCGCTCTACAAGTCCCTGGGCATATTCCTGCCGCTCATCACCACGAACTGCGCGGTGCTCGGCGTGGCCATTCTTGTTCAGCGCAAGGAGTACGACCTTGTGACGTCTCTCCTGTACTCGGTGGCCGCTGCAGCCGGTTTTCTTCTGGCCCTCATCCTCATGGCCGGAATCCGGGAACGCTTCGAGGTCACACGAATCCCGCGTTCCATGCGCGGCGTTCCGATCGGATTGGTCATGGCCGGGCTTATGTCTTTGGCGTTCATGGCATTCAAAGGCATGATTGCCTAACAGCGGAGAAGAATATGATCACAGCGTCAGTTGTTACCCTGTTCAGTCTGGGCTTTGTTTCCGCCGGAGTCTTGGCCATCGCGTCCAAAGTCCTTTATGTCGAGGAGGATCCGCGCATCGAGGTCGTCACGGAGGCGCTTCCCGGCGCCAACTGCGGCGGTTGCGGCTTTGCGGGCTGTGAGGCGTATGCGGCCGCGGTCATCAACGACCCCGACATGCCGCCGAACAAATGCTGCGCAGGAGGCCCCGATGTGGCAGCCCGCGTGGCCGAACTCACCGGCAAGGCCGCCGGCGACTCGGACCCCATGGTCGCCTTTCGGCGCTGCGTGAAGGTCGAGGGCAAGGTGGCCAAGAAGTTCGAGTACTTCGGGATCATGAGCTGCGCCGCGGCCAAGATGGTCCAGGACGGCCCCGACGCCTGCAAGTATTCCTGCCTCGGCTTCGGGGACTGCGTCCGCGCCTGCCCCTTCGACGCCATGTGGATCGAGGGCGACCTGGTCCACATCTCTCCCGAGAAATGCACCAGCTGCGGCACCTGCGTGCGCACGTGTCCCAACTCCATTCTGGAACTCATCCCGAGGCGCTCCCGCGTCATGGTCTTCTGCTCGTCCCAGGACAAGGGCAAGGCCGTGAAGGACGTCTGCGAGGCAGGCTGCATCAGTTGCGGAGCGTGCATCAAGAAGTGTCCGGCCCAGTGCATCACCATGGTCGACGAGCGCATCCACATCGACCACAAGGCGTGTCTGGCGTACGGCCCCTCCTGCGAGGAGGTCTGCGTCGAGAAGTGCCCGCGCGACATCCTGCGCTGCCTGAACCCCGACATGATCTCAGCCGCCCCCGAGACGGAGCCGGCCAGGTACCCCGAAGAGTCCCACGTCGCGGACCTGCAAGCCTAACCACGCCACAGAATCGGAGCAACGAACATGAAGCATGCGACTCAGATACACGACCGCCGGGCTTTCCTGAAAACCCTGGGCGTTCTCGCGGCCGGCGCGGCACTGGCTCCCGCCATCCGGGTTCTTCCGGCATTCGCCGCGTCAGGGGTGATCAAAACGTCCGAACAGCGGATGCTCATGGGAACCTTCGTGAGCATGACGGTGCTCGCCCCGTCGCAGGGGCTCGGCGAGGAGGCCATCGGCCGCGCCTTCGCCGAGATCGAGCGCCAGATAGGCATTTTCAGCCGTTTCGATTCGTCCACGGCGCTGTCCGCCCTGAACCGCGATGGGCGTTTGAACGGCGCTCCCCGGGAACTTCTGGACGTCGTCGCCTTCAGCGGCGATCTGCACCGGCGTTCCTCCGGGAGGTTCGACGCGACCATCGCCCCCGTGGTCAACCTGCTGGAACGCAGCCACGGCAAGCCTGACGCCAAGGACATGAAGGAGGCACTGGCTCTGGTGGACGGTTCGCGGCTGCGCAGCAGCGGTACGAACCTGCGCTTTGAGGCCACCGGCATGTCCGCGACTCTCGACGGCGTGGCCAAGGGCTACATCGCCGACAGTGCGGCCGAAGCCCTGACCATGGCCGGCGTGGTCAACTTCCTGATCGACGCGGGCGGCGACATCCGGGTGGGCGGCGCGTCCGACGGCCTGGCCCGCCCCTGGCGCGTGGCCATCGAGGATCCGGACAAGCAAGGCGACTACCCTGCGGTCATCGACATGAAGGCCGGAGCCGTGGCCACGTCCGGCGGCTACGAGGTCTTCTTCGACCCGTCGAGGAAATCGCATCACCTGGTCGACCCGTCGAGCGGAGCTTCGCCGCAGTACGTGCGCAGCGTCAGCGTGAAGGCCCCGACGGTCAAGGAAGCAGACGGCCTGGCCACGGCCCTGAGCCTCATGCACCCCCGCGAGGCCCTGCGCCTCACGGAGTCCCTGCCCGGTCACGACTGTCTGCTGATCACCTCCACCGGAGCGCGCATCCCGTCTTCCACCTGGGGCTGATCCCGCATCCCGCATCTCCTCGGAAAAGCCGGCCCTGCCGGCTTTTCCGTTTTCCGGGGCCTTGCATACCGTCACCGGTCCGGCTGATCCATTTCTCAAGGCATCTTTCCTTTATTCCGACATGTTTTCCCGTTATGCTGCCGTGAAGCGCTTCAAAAGTGCTCGGAAGTCCTGCGTCACATTGGCCCTCACATTCTGAGCGTGTCCCGACATGTTTCATTGTTCGGGGCTTCATAGCGACTGAAACGCAAAGATTTGCAGCGAAACGATCATACCCGGACAGGTGGGAATATGGCTTGGAAATGGATCATGCGTGCTTCGCTCGTTCTTGTTCTTGGCGTTGCCGGTCTGGCGGGCGTTCTTTTCTTCGTGATCGAACCCAACGACTTCAAGCCGCAGATCATCTCCGCCGTGCGCGAGAACACCGGCCGCGAACTGGTTATCGACGGCGACCTCGAACTGGGCTTTTTTCCGTATCTGGCGGTATCGATAGATTCAGTGCAACTCCAAAACGGCCAGGGTTTCGATGGTCCGTTCCTGACGTTGCGGAACGCGCGTCTCAAGGCTCGCCTGCTCCCTCTTCTTCTGTCGCGTCTTGAGGTCGTGGCCCTGGATGTCGAGGGCCTCTCCGTGTTTCTTGCCCGCGACGCGGATGGTCGCGGGAACTGGATGGATCTGGCCACGCCGGAAGAGCCCGCGGGGTCGGGGCGCGAAGAGCCTGTCCTGAAGCGTGACAAGCGGGTGCCGGCCCTGGCTTCTCTCATTGTGGACGGTCTGCGGATTTCCGACACGCGCGTGGTGTGGGATGACCGGCTCAAGGACAATCATTTCGACGTGAGCGGCGTTCATCTGGACGTGTCGGACTTCGCCTTCGGGGAGCCCTTCGACGTGGACACCAGGGCCGCCGCGATCATCGGGGATATGAGCGGCGAACTGGTTTTTTCAGCCAAGGCCGTCCTTGAACTGGACCGTCTGGAGGTGGAGAAGCTGAATCTGACCGCTCGTCTCAGCGGGGCAGGCCTCCCGCAGAGTCCGGAGACGATAACGCTGACAGCCGACCATTTTTCCACGGACGGGCGTCTGGACAACGGCCGGATGCAGGGGCTGGGCCTGGACGTGCGTTTCGCCACCCGGGAGATGCCGGGCACCGGGAGCGCGGGTAGCCTGGATGTGGCCCCGTTCAGTCCCAAGGACGCCTTTGCGCGTCTGCATCTCCCGTTCCCGTCTTTTCCTGATCCCAACGCCCTGGAACGGGTGGAATTCTCATGCGAATGGACCGCCGCGGACGAGCGGATCGATGTCGCGGATCTGCGTCTGTCCGTGGACGATTCGACCATGCGGGGAGGCATTTCCGTGCAGGGGCGGAAGGACCCGTTCGTTTCCCTCGACTTGAGCGTGGATACCGTGAATTTCGACCGTTATCGCATCCGCTCGGCCGACAGCGACGGTCCGTCGTCGGGAAAGGCCGCCATCAGCTTGCCCCTGAGGGAACTGCGTGCCCTGAACGGCAACGCCACTCTGGCCGTCGGCGACCTGACCGCGGCCAATGTCCGCTGCACCGACGCCAGGGTACGCGGACATGCAGCCGGAGGGCTGCTGGTTCTGGATGAGGTGGAAACACGCGCATACGGCGGGAGTCTGAAGGCGTCGGGCGCACTGGATGTCAGAGCGGACACACCGGCATACTCCTGGAACCATGCCCTGTCCGGTCTGCAAATCGGACCTTTGCTCGTCGCGCTGCATGGCCGGGAGTTCGTCAGCGGTACGGCGAGCGGCACGGCATCCATAGAGACGAAAGGAAGTGCCGAGCAGGTGTTGCTGCGAAACCTGGGTGGAAGATTCGATTTCAGGGTTGTGAACGGGTCGTTGAACGGCGTGAATATCCCCAAAAGGGTGCGTGACGGCATCCGTGCCTTGAAAGGCCAGCCGGCAGGGCCCGCGGAGCCTGAGCGGACGGTGTTTTCCGTGCTTTCCGGCAGCGGGAGCATCACGCGGGGTGTGGAGACGAGCCGCGACGTGTTGCTGCTGGCGCCGCGCTTCCGCGTCACCGGCGGCGGGCAGACGGACTTGGTGCGGATGGACATGGATTATCGCCTCACGCTGCACCTCGACGGCAGCGAAGGCGCCTTTGACGAGGGTGCGCTCGGTTTGCGCAGCTTTCCTGTCCGCGTCAGCGGCCCCGTCCGGGAGCCCACGATCACGCCGGACACGAACGCCGTCCTGCGAGGCCTCGGCCTGTCCGGCAGCAGGGCCGTGGGTGACGCTCTCAAGGGCGTGGGTTCGGGCCTGAACAAGGGCCTTGAAGGGCTGAAGCAGCTTTTCCAGTAAACGCGAATTGAGCAAAAAAAGAAAGGCCGCTCACACGGCCTTCCCATCATCCCCCCATAAACGGGTCAAGGGGCGAGCCCCTTGCGGGGCGCGGGGCAGAGCCCCGCATCCCTCATCTCCTACTCGACATCCCACTGCGCCCCCTGGGCCGTGTCCTGGATGGTCACGCCGAGGCCGAGGAGTTCGTCGCGGATGGCGTCGGAGCGGGCGAAATCCTTGGCGGCGCGCGCTTCCTGACGTTCGGCGAGGCGCGCTTCGATGAGGGCGGTGTCGATCTGCCTGCGCCGGACGCGGCTGGCCTTGAGCTGTGCCAGGAAGTCGGCGCTTGGCGTGAGGAAGAGGCCGAGGACTTCGCCCCAGCGCTCGAAGAGCTTGAGGGCGTGGCGCACGAGGTCGCGTCCCTGCTCGGACTTCTTGAGAGCCTTGTCCTCGAGGATGCGGTTGACGGTCTTCATGAGCACGAAGACGTGCCCCAGGGCGGCGGCGGTGTTCATGTCGTCGGCCATGGAGTCGTCCCACTTGGCTTCGAGGGCCGTGGATTCGACGACGATCTCGGCCGGCAGGGGGGTGGCGGTCCACTTGGTCCCGGCCACGTGGGCCTCGGCGGCGGCCTTGGTCAGGTAGATGCGCTTGAGGGCGCGTTCGGACTCTTCGAGGGCGTCGGCGGTGTAGTCCAGGGGGCTGCGGTAGTGCTTGGTGATGAGGAAGAAGCGCAGCACCTCGGGCAGGTAGTTGGCCAGGATGTCGCGGATGGTCACGAAATTGTTCAGGGATTTCGACATCTTTTCCGAGTTGATCTGCACGAACCCGTTGTGCACCCAGTAGCGCACGAATTGCTTGTCCGTGGCGGCCTCGGTCTGGGCGCGCTCGTTCTCGTGGTGGGGGAAGGCCAGGTCCTGGCCGCCGCCGTGGATGTCGAAGGGTAGGGGCAGGTAGCGTTCGCTCATGGCCGAGCATTCGATGTGCCAGCCGGGGCGGCCGGGACCCCAGGGGCTCGGCCAGGAGGGTTCGCCGGGCTTGGCGCCCTTCCACAGGGCGAAGTCGAGAGGGTCCTCCTTCTGTTCGCCGGGCTCGATGCGCGCGCCGGACTGGAGGTCCTCGATGTTGCGGCCCGAGAGCTTGCCGTAGCTCTGGTAGGAGCGGACGCGGAAATAGACGTCGCCGTCGGCGGTGGAGTAGGCGTGCCCCTTGGCGATGAGGTTTTCGCACAGGGCGATCATCTCGGCGATGTGTTCGGTGGCCTTGGGTTCGATGTCGGCGCGCAGGATGCCGAGGCGGTCCATGTCCTCGTAGAAGGCGTCGATGTAGGTGCGGGCGATGGTCTCGAAGTCGGAGCCTTCGCGGTTGGCGCGAGTGATGATCTTGTCGTCGATGTCGGTGAAGTTGCGCACGAAGGTCACGTCGAGGCCGATGTAGCGCAGGTAGCGGACCAGGACGTCGAAGACCACGGCCGAGCGGGCGTGGCCGATGTGGCAGAAGTCGTAGGCCGTGATGCCGCAGACGTACATGGAGACGCGGCCGGGCTTGAGGGGGACGAATTCTTCCTTTTTCCTGGTGAGGCTGTTGTAGATCTGCATGCTCATTCCTTGTTGGTTCTTGGGCGAAACATGTTCAGGGCCGCATGGACGCGTTCCCGGATTCTGTCAACGGTCAGGAGGGTCAGCAGGGCCGAGAGTTCCGGGCCGGAGTCGGAGCCGGTCAGGGCCAGGCGGATGGGGTGGTAGAGGGCGCGGCCCTTGACGTCGGCTCGGGCGGCGGTTTGTCTCAGAAGTTCCGAGGCTTCGCTTGCGGTCAGGCGCGTCTGCGGGTCCGATGCCGGCAGGGCGTCGAGGAGCGCGTCGAGGACGGCCGTGCCGGCGGTCAGTTCCGAGAAGGCCGAAGCGCCGTAGCGGATTTCGTCGGCGGTGAAGTGGGGCAGCAGGGCGCGCAGGTCATCAAGGGTGGCGGCGTTGTCGCGCAGTCCGAGGACGAGGTCGCGGCGCAGCCCGTCGGGCAATGCGTGCCACAGGTCGCCCGCGGGCATGGCCTCGTCCAGGGCTCGGACGTGGCTTTCGGGGTCGGCTGCGCGGAAATAGCGGGCGCTCAAGGCCCGCAGTTCGTCGAGGTTCATGACGGCGTTGCCGCGGCCCAGGGCGAAGGGGTTGAAGGCCCGGGCCATGTCGTCCAGGGACTCGAAAAGCTTTTTGGTCGGCAGGGCCCCGGACAGGGAGGCGAGGTAGTGGACCACGGCCATGGGTTCGAGGCCGGCGCGGACGCAGTCGGGGATGCCCAGGGCGCCGCTGCGCTTGGAGAGCTTCTTGCCTTCGGTGTCCACCAGCAGGCCGTGGTGGGCGAAGCTCGGCGGCGTGCCGCCCAGGGCCTGGTAGAGGAGAATCTGGCGGGCGGTGTTGGTCAGGTGGTCCTCGCCGCGCAGGACCAGGGTCACGCCCATGTCGATGTCGTCGACGACCACGGCCAGGTTGTAGCTGGGCCAGCCGTCCTGGCGCAGGAGCACGAAATCGCCGAAGGCTCCGGACGGGACGCGCATGTCGCCCTTGATGAGGTCCGTGAAGGCGACGTCGGCCTGGTCCGGGAGGCGGAAGCGCATGACGTGGGATTCGCCGCTCGCGACGCGGTCGGCGCCTTCGGCATGCGACAGGGCGGCGCAGCGTCCGCTGTAGCGCGGCGGGAGACCCTTGGCCGCGGCTTCAGCGCGTTCGTGTTCGAGGTCGGCCTCGGAGCAGAAGCAGGGGTAGGCCCGGCCGTCGTCGGCCAGCCTGGCCACTGCCTGGTGGTAGTGGTCCAGGCGCAGGCTCTGGTGCCGCACGGGGCTGTCGGGCGTCAGGCCCAGCCAAGCCAGGGACCACAGGATGGCCGCCTCGTGGGCGAAGGTGGAGCGCTCGCGGTCCGTGTCCTCCAGGCGCAGGAGGAAGGTCCCGCCGCTCTGGCGGGCCAGGAGGAAGTTGAGCACCGCGGTGCGCGCGTTGCCCAGGTGCGGCACGCCCGTGGGGCTGGGCGCGAAGCGGGTGACCCAGGGGCCGCCGGTCTTGAAATTGGTCATGCCGGGGTCCTTGCGGCCGTGACCACGGCTACGGCCTTGATGCCTTCCTTGCGGCCCGTGAAGCCCAGGTGCTCCTCGGTGGTGGCCTTGACGTTGACCTGGTGGTCGGCGAGTTCCATGAGCCGGGCCACGTTGGCGCGGATGCCCTCTTTGTGGGGGGACAGACGCGGGGTCTGGGCGATGACGGTCAGGTCCACGTGGGTCACGGTCAGGCCCATGCGGCGGGCTTTGTCCATGACCTCCGAGAGGAGGACGGCCGAGGAGATGTTGTCGAACTTCTCGTCGTTGTCCGGAAAATGTTCGCCGATGTCGCCCAGGCCCAGGCACCCGAGGATGGCGTCGCACAGGGCGTGGAGGAGCACGTCGCCGTCGGAGTGGGCCTTGACCAGGGGCGCGCCGGCGATGGGCATGCCGCCCAGGACCATGGGCCGGGTGCCGCCGTAGGCGTGGACGTCGTAGCCGAAGCCGGTGCAGGGCACGGGGGCCGGGGCGGGGGAAGCGAGCACGCGCAGGTCCTCCGGGTTGGTGATCTTGAGGTTGGCGGTCTCGCCCGGGACGACGCGGACCGTGCCGCCGGCCAGTTCGACCATGCTGGCGTCGTCCGTGACCTCCCAGCTTTCGGCCAGGGCCTGCTCATGGACCCGGCGCAGCAGGGCGGCGGGGAAGAGCTGCGGGGTCTGCACGGCGCGCAGGCTGTCGCGGCGCAGGGTGGAGACGACCGTGCCGGCCTCGACGTGCTTGACGGTGTCCGTGACGGGCAGGCCGGGGATGACGCCGTCGATGCCGTCGGTCAGTCCTGCGAGAAGAGCCTGCACGAGGGTAGGGCTGAAGAACGGCCGGGCGCTGTCGTGGACCAGGACCCGTCCGCAGTCTTTGGGCAGGGCGGCCAGGCCCAGGCGCACGGAGTCCTGGCGCCGCTCGCCTCCGGCCACGGCCAGGACGGGGACGCCGACGGGACCGGTTTCCTTGAGGAACTCCAGCTCGCGGGCGCGCCCGTCCAGTTCGGGCGCGGGAAAGACGACGACCACGCCCGCCAGTCCGGGGACGGCGGCCATGGTCGTGACGCTGCGCCAGTAGAGGGGGCGACCCTCGTGGGGCAGGAACTGCTTGCGCGCGCCGCCCGTTTCGCGGGCCAGGCGCGAGCCCTGGCCCGCGGCCAGGATGATGGTCCAGAGTGGATTCGTCATGATCGAAATTACGGAGCCGGACGATAAGCCGGATTCTGTTCCCGTTGCCGGGCGGCTGTCATTCCTCTAGGGCGGCGGTTGCCCGCCGTCTCCAGCAACCTACCCGAAGGATATCGACCGGGCCGGTCACCTTCCTATTTGGTCTTGCACCGGATGGGGTTTACCTAGCTTGCCGCGTCACCGCGACAACTGGTGGGCTCTTACCCCGCCTTTTCACCCTTACCCCGGCCGTGAGGCCGGGGCGGTCTGTTTCTGTGGCACTGTCCCGGGGTCACCCCCGCTGGACGTTATCCAGCATCCTGCCCTGTGGTGTCCGGACTTTCCTCCCCCGGCCTTGCGGCCGGCAGCGACAGCCTGTCCGGCTCCGTAAAAATCACTCGTTGCCCGAGAAGTGGCGCTCCCAGAAGATGATGCGCAGGCAGTTGGGGCAGCTCAGGATCTGCTCGCCCTTCTGCAGGTCGATGAAGGTCTGGGGCGGGATGACGACATGGCAGCCCTTGCACACGCCCTCGCTGACGGGAACGATGACGGGGTTGGGGATGCGGTCGCGGATGAAGTTGTAGCGGGTCAGGATGGGCGCGGGCACGGCCTCGGAGGCCTTCTTCTTGTCCTTGTCCAGTTCGGCCAGGCGGGTGCGCTTCTCGGCCAGCTCCTGGTCCAGGTTGGCCTGCTGGGAGGAGATGGTCTCGGACAGGGCGTCGATGTCCTTCTGCAGGGCGTCCTTGCGGCCTTCGAGGTCCGAAAGGTCGGCCAGGAGGTTGGAACGCTCCTCCTCGCGCATGCGGTTCATCTTCTCCATGGTGTCCATCTCGCGCATCATGGCGTGATATTCCTTGGTGTTCTCGACCATCATGAGCTTGTTCTTGCTCTTCTTGACCTTCTGGGCGTCGTTCTCGATCTCGCCCTCGATGCGGCCCTTCTGCTCCATGAGGACGTCGATCTTCTCCTGGATCACGGCCTGCTGCTGCTCCAGGTACTGCCTCTTTTCCTGCAGGCTCTGCAGCTGCTTGGGCGCCTCTTCGAGAATGCGCTCCAGGGTGATCATCTCCGAGTCGACCTTCTGCAGCACGACGAGCTGTTCGATCTGTTGGATATAAATGCTCAAGGTTACTCCTCCTCAAAAAACGTATCGTGAATCCGGGCTGTCCCCGGGGAGACTTCAGGCAAAGGGGTCGCGACCGGGGAGAAAGACGACCCGCACGCCCGTGGCGTCGAGTTCGTGGGCCAGGCTTTCGCTCCAGATGCGCATCATGGCTTCCTCAAGGCAAAAATGGCCGACGTCGAGGGTCAGACCCAGGTCTTGGACGGCCTGGGCCTGGTGGTACTTCACGTCGCCCGTGAGGTAGACGTCGGCGCCGCGGGCAAAGGCCGCCGGGGCCAGGTCCGCGCCGGAACCGGGGCAGTAGGCCACGGTGGTCACGGAGTCCGGGGCGAAGCCGACGCTGCGCGGCGAGGCCCGCAGCACCTCGCGCAGGCGGGCCGAAAAATCGAGCCAGGTCAGGGCCTGGGGCAGGGTGCCGATGCAGCCGAACCCGAACTCGCGGGCCGGGGAGGTCAGGGAGATCTCCTGGCATGGGCCCAGACCGGCGACCCTGGCGCGGAAGCTTGCGGCGTCCTCGGGCCACAGCGCGCATTCCGAAGCTTGCGCATCGCGATGCGTGCAGGCGTCCTCGAAGCCCTGCAGGGCTTCGGCGTCCAGATGGGCCGGCACGCGGAAGAGCGTCGGCGTCTCGCGGCGCGTGACCTCCAGGACGCGCATGTCCCGCAGCCCGAGGGCCCGTCCGAGCCAGTTGACGGGGCCGTCCGGGTTGGCGTCCAGGGACGTGTGCGCGCTGTAGAGCCACATGCAGGAGCCAAGCGTCAGCCGCAGGACCTCGTGGTACTCGTCCAGGCGGCTCGGCAGCCGGGGCGAGAGGGCCAGGGGATGGTGGCAGAGCAGGAAGTCGGCCTGCAGGTCCACCGCCCGGCGCAGGGTGTCCACCGTGGGGTCCAGGGCCACGCACATGGTTCGGACCTCGGCCGCGGCAGATGCGATCTGCACCCCGCTCTTGTCCCAGGACGCGGCCAGATGCGGGGGCGCCGTGGATTCGATGCGGGCGATGAGGTCTTTGGGATGCATGGGGCTCCGTGAGCGAACGCGGCGCTCTTCGTCAGATGACAAGCAAAGCAGGAAATCTAGTAACCCGCCCCCGTGATGTCAATGCAGGGCGGCACCAAAAAAGGCTCTGGCCGAGGATGGCCAAAGCCTTGGGTCGACAGGGACTGCCTGTCCGGAAGGCTGGTGCGAAAGAGAGCTGCTTCCGTCATTCGCGGGCTGTTTCCGGACGATCTTCCCGGAGGGTCTTTTCTCCGGAACGCGAATGTTGAACACAGGGCGTTGCGGAAGTCAACCCGCCAGATGGCCGCCCGGTTCCGAAGCCGCTTCATGGCGTGTCGGCGGCGATGGTGTCCCGGCCGCTGTTCTTTGCCCGGTACAGCAATTCATCGGCCCGTTTCAGCAAATCCTGCTGGTGCAGGGTCCCTGACGGGCGCATGGTGGCGAGCCCCATGCTCAAGGTGACGTGTTGCCGCGTCGGCGCATTTTCGTTTGCGATGCCGAGCGCCCGGATCTCATCCATGAGCGCGTGCATGAGGGGCAGCGTCTGATCCACATTGCTGTTGCCGAAGACCATGACGAACTCCTCTCCGCCGTATCTCGCGCACATGTCGCCGGGACGCCGGGCGTATTTCCTGAGGACGGCGCCGAGTCGGGCCAGGCAGTCGTCCCCGTACTGGTGGCCGTACGTGTCGTTGAGGATCTTGAAGTGGTCGATGTCCATCATGGCCGCCGTGATGGGCAGATTCAGGCGCGCGCAGCGCCGCCATTCGTTCTGCAGGAACTCGTCGAAGGCGCGCCGGTTGAAAAGACCGGTCAGGCCGTCCAGCCGGGCCAATTCCATGGCCCGTTCCTCGGCCAGTTTCCGCTGGGTGATGTTGCGGTGCTCGATGACGAGATATGTTTGGCCTTCGTGCTGAAACGAGTTGGCGCTCATCACGAACCAGCGTTTCTCCTCGGGACTGTGGCACGGGTATTCGAGTTGGCAGCACGCGTTCCCGGCGATCACCTGACGGATGCCCTCGGAAGCGGCGCTCCCGAACTCGTCCCCCATCCGGGCCGCCTTTTCGCAGATTTCGAGATAGTTGACCCCGGCCCATGCGCCTTCGATCCGGCATTGGTTTTCACGGCCGAAAAGGTCCCATCCCTTGTTGGTCAGGAGAATCTCTCCCGAACAGTCCGTGATGACAATGTGTTCCGAGACCGAGTCCAGAACTTTCTTCAGAAATTCGTGGGAATTCAGCATGTGCGGGTCCTTGGTGCTTCTGTCGGTTTCGCGTGAATCTCGGCTCTGGCTACCCTGTTTCGGGAATCTCAGAGATTATGTCCCAATGTACGCGTTCTTCGACGGACTTGCCAGCTTCGGCGTCTGTCAGCACGGTCCCGGGCATGGCCATGAGGGCATGGTTGACCCGCACGGGCTTCCAGGCTTCAGGCCGGCCAGAACAGGGGCAGCAGCCAGACCGACACGATGAGCGAGATGACGGTCAGCGGCACCCCGACCTTGACGTAGTCGGTGAACCTGTATCCGCCGGGACCCATGACCAGCAGGTGGGCCGGGTGGGACAGGGGGCTGGCGAAGCTCGACGAGGCGGCGATGGCCACGGTCATCATCAGAAGCTGCGGCGAGATGCCAAGCCGTGCCGCAGCGCCCAGGGCCACCGGGGCCATGAGCACCACCAGCGCCGCCGTGGGGATGACCTGGGTGCCCAGCACCGTCACCCCGAAGAGCGCGGCCACGACCCAGCGCGGGCCCATGTCCCCGACCAGGGCGATGAGGGCCTCGGCCCCCATCTGCGCCGCCCCGGTGTTCTCGATGGCCACCCCCAGGGGGAGCATGCTGGCGATGAGGAAAACCACCTTCCATTCGATGGCCTGGTAGGCCTCCTCCATTTTCAGGCAGCCGGTGACGACCATGACCGCCACGCCGGTCAGGGCGGCGATGGCGATGGGCACCAGGCCCAGGATGGCGCTGCCCAGCACGGCGATCATGACGGCCGCGGCCAGGGGCGCCTTGTTCAGGCGCGGGGCCTGGGCAGCGGCCTGGTCCAGGACCAGGAAGTCGTCGTCGCGGGCCACGGCCTCAAGGCTCTGGCGCGGGCCGTAGACCAGCAGGGCGTCGCCGAATTGCAGGGGCATGTCCTGCAAGCCCGCGCGGGCGGGACGTCCCTTGCGCAGGACGGCCAGGACGCTCAGGCCGTAGTGGTCCCGGAAGAGCAGGTCGTTCAGGGTCTTCCCGGCCAGGGTCGTCCGGGGCGAGAGCAGCACCTCGGCCATGCCGATCTGCTGCGATTCCAGCTCGGCGGCCAGCCGCGACGACTGCTCGGAAATCTCCAGGTCCTGCAGCCCCTCGAACACGTCGATGTCCCGCTTCAGCCCCTGGACCACCAGCAGGTCGCCGGCCTGCACCGTTTCCGACGGGGCCGGCAGGCACGTCACGTCGCCGCCGCGCACCAGGCCCACCACGGTCAGCCCGAAGGCGTTGCCCAGACGGCTCTCCACCAGGTTGCGGCCTGCCAGGGCCGACCCTTCGGGCACCCTCACGGAGCAGAGGCTGAGTTCCTCGCACGCGGGCGTCCCGGACGGGGCTTCCGTCACGGGCGTCAGGCCCTCGACGAGGCCCTGACCGGCGAGGCGCTCCAGGGCCGCATGCTCGCCCTGCAGCACGAGCCGGTCCCCTTCCTGGAAATGATGGCGGCGAAATTCCCCCAGGCATTCCCCGGTCGGCGCGCCCAGGGCCAGGACGTGCACGCGGTGGTCGCGGCGCAGCCCGCTTTCGGCCAGGGTCCGGCCGATGAGGGGCGACCCCTTGCCGACGCGTCCCGAGGCGACTTCCAGCCTGCCCGCGACTTCCCGGGTCTGCGGCCCGTCCGGCTCGACCTGCAGGTGCCGGCTGCCGTGGAAACGGCTGACCTGGTCCGTCTGGCCGTGGACGATGACCAGGTCCCCGGCCTGCAGGGTTTCCTGCGCCCGCGGGGCGAGGATCAGTTCCCCGGCGCGGTGCAGGCCCACCACCGTCAGGTACAGGGCCGAGCCCAGGCGGCTCTCGGCCAGGCTGCGGCCCACCAGGGGCGAGGCCGGAGGCAGCTCGATGGAGAAGACGTGCGCTCCGATCTGATAGGACGACTCGATGGCGCCCTTGTCCCGGCTGGAGCCGGACCTCTTGGGAAGCAGACGCAGGCCCACCACGACGGTGAAGGCGATGCCGGCCACGACCAGGGCGGCGGTGATGGGCGTGAAATCGAAGAGGGCGAATGGCGTGTGTCCCGCCGCGCGCAGGGCGTCGGTGGCCAGGATGTTCGGCGGCGTGGAGATGCCTGTGAACGGCCCGCCGAGCAGGCACCCCAGGGCCATGGGCATGAGCAGGCGCGCGGGCGGGCGGCCGCTGCGCCGGGCCAGGTCCATGGTTGCGGGCATGAGGATGGCGGCCACGGTGGTGGTGTTGATGAGGGCCGAGAGGATGCTGGCCGCGGTCATGAGGGCGATGACCAATACGGCCTCGCCTCCGCGGGCGAAGTGCTGGAGGGGCTGGCCGATGCGGTAGGCCACGCCGGTGCGGGTCAGCCCGGCCGAGAGGATGAACATGGCCCAGACGGTGATGACGGCGGGGCTGCTGAAGCCGGCCATGGCCTCCTCCGGGGAGACGAGGCCGGTCAGGGCCAGGGCGGCCAGGACCATGAGGCCGACCACGTCCACGGGCAGCCAGCCGCCGATGAACAGCACCAGGGCGGTGAGGACGATGACGAGGAGGATGACGAGAGGCAGCATGGTGCAGTGGACTCCGTGGATGAGTGGTCAGGGTTGCCCGGCCGACGTCACGCATGGCGGGGAAAGGCGCTTCCGGCCTGTTTCGGCGGGTGAGCGGGGGGCCGACCCGTTGTCGCGCCGCGTTGAAACGATCAACATGGCGCGGCAGGACGGTGGGGGTCAAGGACGAAAACGCGGTTTGGGGAGGGCGATCAGCCTTCGCGAAGGTTTCGGGGTATCACGCTCATCGCGGGGCCTGCGTTCGAGGGCGATCCCGTCATGAACGGACGGCCTGACCCGAAAGGACCGCGTCGATGGCCCGGAGCAGCTCCTTCATCCCGACGGGCTTGGAAACATACGCGTCCATACCGGCCGCAAGGAAGGCCGTCTTCTCCCCGTCCATGGCAAAGGCCGTCAGGGCGATGATGGGAATGTCCCGCTTGGCCCCGAGGCCGGGATCGCTGCGGATGACCCGCGTCGCCTCGACGCCGTCCATGCCGGGCATCTGGACGTCCATGAGCACGAGCCCGAAGTCCTGCTCCCGGAGAAGGGCGACCGCCTCCTGCCCGGTGCGGGCGATGCTGACCTCGTACCCGGCCTTGGCGAGGAGGGCGCGCGTGGCGAAGATCGTCACCTCGTCGTCCTCGGCCAGGAGGATGCGCGCGGGATGCGTCTTCGTTCGTCTGTCCTCGACCGGTTCCGGTGCGGCCGGGGGGGCGTCGGCGGTTGCGAAGGGCAGGCTGAAGGAGAAGACCGAGCCGACGCCCGGCTCGCTCTCCACGGCCATGGCGCCGCCCATGAGCGCCACCAGCCGCCTGGTGATGGCCAGCCCGAGGCCGGCCCCCTGGTGGTCTCTGGTGAACCCTTTGGTGACCTGGCTGAAGGGCTGGAAAAGGGTGCGGAGAGATTCGTCGTCGATACCGCGCCCGGAGTCCGAAACCGCGAAGAAGACCCGGACGCTGCCGCCGTCTTTCGACGGCAGGGGAGAGGCCTCAACGGTGACATGTCCCTTGGTCGTGAACTTGAAGGCGTTGCCGATCAGGTTCATGAGCACCTGCTGGACGCGGACGGCGTCACCGGCCACGTATTCCGGGAGGGCCGGGTCGAGGTGGTGGCTGAACTCCAGGCCCGACTGCAGGGCGATGGGCTTGAAGAGGTCGACGCTGTGTTCGAGGGCCTCCCGGAGATTGAAGGGTTCGACGCGCATCTGCATCTTGCCCGCCTCCACCCGCGACAGGTCGAGGATGTCGGACAGCAGGCGCGTCAGCCGGCTGGTGGCCTGCAGGGCCAGGGCGCAGGTCCTGCGCTGCTCCTCGTTCCCCGCCCCGGACTCCAGGAGCTGCAGCATGCCCATGATGCCGTTCAAGGGGGTGCGGATCTCGTGGCTCATGTTGGCCAGAAACTCCGATTTGACCGTGTTCGAGGCTTCGGCGGCCTCCTTGGCCTTGACCAGTTCTTTCTCCATGCGCTTGCGCTGGTCGATGTCCACATGGGTGCCGACCATGCGCCGCGGGCGTCCGTCGGCATCCCACTGCACGACCTTGCCGCGGCTCATGACCCACTGCCAGCCCCCAGCCTTGTTGCGGAGGCGGAATTCAATGGAAAAGGGCTCGCCGCGGTCGACATGGTCCAGCTCGATCCGCTTGGCCTCCTCGCGGTCGTCGGGGTGGAGGAGCTGTTCCCAACTGCCGATGTTCAGGTCGAGATCGCCCGGCGCATACCCGAGCATGTTCAGGTAGCGCGGGCTGAAATACGTCTCGCCCGTTTCGAGGTTCCAGTCCCACAGGCCGTCGCTGGCGGCGTCCAGGGCCAGGGCCAGACGCTCCTCGCTCAGGCGCAGGGCCTCCTCGGATCGCTTGCGGTCGGTCATGTCGATGCCGATGCCGGTGAAGTAGATCCGGCCTTCGAGCTCCAGGCGCACGGCGGTGAAGAAGAAGGGAATCCGGCGTCCGTCCTTGGTCTGAAGCTCGCCTTCCTCGGCGCCGATGCCGTCCTCGAGCACGCGCTCGATGGCTTTGGCGATCCTGTCCTGCGTCTCGGGGTCGTCGCGGTACCAGTCCATGACGTGCATGGCGGCGAGTTCCTGGTCCGTGTAGCCCGTCAGCTCGGAGTGCTTCCGGTTCCAGCGTACCAGCCGCCCGTCCTGGTCATAGAGGTAGAGCAGGCCCGGAATGCTGTCGAAGATCGCGTCGTTGAGGAGGCGTTCGCGGCCCAGCTGGGCCTCGATGATCTTGCGCTCCGTGATGTCCAGATTGAGGCCCAGGACGCCCGCCACTTCGCCGTGCATGACGATGGGCGCGCCCATGGAGTGGAAGATGCGGCGCCGTCCGTCGGCCAGGGTCAGCTCCTCTTCCTGCTCGAAGGTCTCCCCCGCGGAGAGCCGGGCGTGCTTGGCCTTCCATTTCCCGGCGTTGTCCGGGTGCATGGGCTGGGCGGCAACGTCCGGGCCGCAGAAATCCCCCCAGTGCTCCTTGCTCAGCCTGCTCTGGATGATGCCGCGGCCATCCAGGTCGCGGGCCCAGAAGTCCACGGGCAGGTTTTCAAGCATCGAGGCGAGCATGGCTTCGCGCTGGGCGAGCTGGGTCCGGGCCTGTTTTTCGGCGGTGATGTCGGTGTCGTTGCCGCGGTAGCCGAGAAGGTTGCCTGCGGCGTCGAGCCGGGGGAATCCGTTGGTGGACAGCCAGATGTCGTGTCCGTCTTTGGTGCGCGCCGGGTTTTCGAAGTTCGTGAAGACCCCCTTGCGCCTGAAGACGTCGAAGGCCGAAGCCTTGAACGCCTCCCGTCCCTCTTCGGGGTGGAGGTCGAAGAATCGCATGCGCCCGACGAGTTCTTCCGGGGCGTAGCCCAGGACGGAAGACGCCGTCTTGCCGACATGGGTGAAGAGGCCGTCGGCGTCCACTTCCCAGGTCACGGAGCGGCTGTGTTCGGCCAGCTGTTCGAACCTGTCCTCGCTCTCCCGCAGCGACCGTTTGTAATTGCGGAAATGGACGTGGCTCGCGCCCAGGCCGGCCAGTCCGAGCAGGCCGATGACGAGATGTGCGACGACCAGGCGCAGCCGCTGCTGCCCTGCGAGTCCGAGATAGGTCTGCATGGGGACCGAGACGCTGATGCCGCCGATGATGTCCCCCTGCGCGTAGCCCTGGGCGCTGTGGCATTTGAGGCAGGGCGGGTCGGCGAAGAGAGGGCGCATCAGCCTGAAGAAGGGCTGTCCGTCGAGAGTCTGCCGGGCGGTCTCCTTGACGCTCCCGGCGGCAAACGCGCGCAGGGCGGTGGTTTCCCACTCGTCGGGGGCGTTCTCGGCGCGCAGGGGCTTGAGGCTGGTGATGTGTCCGCGCAGGCCGTATTTTTCCTTTCCCAGTTCGTGCACCTGACGCGTCATGTAGGCCGGGTTGACCAGGGTCAGGCCTTTGCCTGCGGTCGTCTCGACATCGCGGTCCGGGACATGCGCCAGGTGGGGGTTGGGCGGGGTCTTCTCCGAAGGCGGGACATAGACGCCCCCCTGCATGGCGCCCCACAGCCTGTAGGTCAGGTCCTTCTGGAAGGCGGCATTGGCCTCGGATTCTGCCAGCCCCGTCATCGACTGCTCGATGTGCTGCCAGTTCCAGCCGAGGGAGAGGGCCAGCAGCATGATCCAGAACACCGCCGCCTGAATTGTCGATCGCAAGCTTGTCATGCGTTATCCGAACCCGTGTCGAACCGGAACGTGCCGGGCTGTGCCGTCCTAGTGCTCATTGACCAAAGCTAGTAAATGTACAGCAGGGTGTAAAGGCTGCTCCGTAGGTATGGATGGTGCGCTGTACGCGTTTTGATATGTCGCAGGATCGAGGGCGTTTCGTTGGACGTTCGGAGCGGTTTTCTGGTATGAGAAGGCACGTTTCGGATCGTCGGGGTTGCGGGTGATGTCGGACCCAGGCCTCCGGTGCGGGTGGAAGAGAACGTGTCCCCCTCCCGCGGGCATGGGCGGGTCTTCATGGGTCAGCACGATGTTCCCGATCGGACGGTGTCCCTCGAAACGTTGCCGGCCGTTGAGGTCTGCCGAGCCCTGGGCAGCGGTCCCGACGGTCTGAGCACGCGGGAGGCCGCAGCGCGCCTGGCCCGCTTCGGCCCCAACACCATCGCCGTGGCCCGCAACGCGTCTCTGCCGCTCAAGTTTCTGGCCAACTTCACGCACCTCATGGCCATGCTTCTCTGGATTGCAGGCTTCGTGGCCATCTTCGCCCGCATGCCGCAGCTCGCCGTCTCCATCTGGGCCGTGAACGTCATCAACGGTGCGTTCAGCTTCTGGGAGGAGTACAAGGCCGAGAAGGCCACCGAGGCCATGCGCCGGATGCTGGACGAGAAGGCGAGCGTGGTGCGTGGCGGCGAGGTCCTGCTGGTCGACGCCGTCTCCCTTGTGCCGGGGGACCTCCTGCTGCTTGCCGAGGGCTGCCGGGTTTGCGCCGACGCGCGCCTCGTGGAGTCCGCCGACCTGCGCCTGGACCAGTCGACCCTGACGGGCGAGTCCCGGAGCGTCCTCAAGACGCACGTGGAGGTCGCCGGCCGGGGAATGTCGCGGCTGGAGATCCCAAGCGTCGCCTTCGCCGGGACGAGCGTGGTCTCGGGCACGGGCCGGGGCGTGGTCTTCGCCACGGGCATGGACACCGAGTTCGGGAAGATCGCCGGGTTCACCCAGGGCATCGCGGAGGAGCTCTGCCCCCTGCAGAAGGAGATGCGCCGGGTCACGCGGGTCGTGACGGTCATCGCCGTGTGTTCGGGGTGCGTGTTCTTCCTCCTGTCCGTCCTGCTGGCCGGCATGGGCTGGGCCGAAGGGCTCGTTTTCGGCATGGGCATGATCGTCGCCTTCGTGCCCGAGGGGCTGCTGCCGACCGTGACCCTGTCCCTGGCCATGGGCGTGCAGCGCATGGCCGGCCGCAACGCCCTGGTCAAGCGTCTCTCGGCCGTGGAGACCCTGGGCTGCGCCTCGGTCATCTGCACCGACAAGACCGGGACCCTGACCCAGAACGAGATGACGGTGCGCGAGATCTGGCTGCCCGGCGTCCCCGAGGGTGATGTCCTGCGCGTCACGGGGACGGGGTACGCCCCGGACGGCGGCATTCGGTGCGGCGACGAAGCGGTGGCAGCCCCCCGCGGCGGCGGGCTGCACGCGCTGCTGCTTTCCGCCGGGCTGTGCACCAACGCCCGGCTGCAGCCGCCCGGCGAGGACAGCCAACGCTGGACGGTCATCGGGGATCCGACGGAGGCGGCCCTGCGGGTGGCGGCCCTGAAGGCGGGCGTCGACCTGGCCGCCGAGGAGCGGGCCACGCCCAGATTGCGCGAGCTGCCCTTCGACTCCAGGCGCCGTCGCATGAGCACCGTGCATAGCGGCGACGGCGAGACCCTGGTCCATGCCAAGGGCGCGCCGCGGGAGGTGCTGGAACTCTGCACCCGGATGCTCGCGGGTGGGACAGAGGGGCCCCTGGACGAGCCAACCCGCGTCCGCATCATGGCCGCGGGCGACGGCTTCGCCCGCTCGGGCCTGCGGGTCCTGGCCGTGGCCAGGCGGGTCGTGCGCGGCGAAGGGCTTGTCGGCGCCGGCCTTGGCCGCCTGCCGGCGGAAGACATCGAGGCGGACATGACCTTTTTGGGCCTCGTGGCCATGATGGACCCGCCCAGGCCCGAGGTGGAGGAGGCCGTGGCCGTGTGCCGGCGGGCGGGCATCCGCATCGTCATGATCACCGGGGACTACGGCCTGACGGCCGAGAGCGTGGCGCGCCGCATTGGTATCATCCGTGACGGGCGTGACGGGCGTGACGGGCGGGCGCGCATCGTCAGCGGCGCGGACCTCGACGCCATGGACGAGGTGGCCCTGGACGAGGCCCTGAGCGGGGAGGTCATCTTCGCCCGCGCCGCCCCGGAGCACAAGCTGCGCATCGTCGCGGCCCTGCAGCGGGCGGGACACGTGGTGGCCGTGACCGGCGACGGCGTCAACGACGCCCCGGCCATCAAGAAGGCCGACATCGGCATCGCCATGGGCCTCTCGGGCACGGACGTGGCCAAGGAGGCGGCGGATGTCATCCTCACGGACGACAATTTCGCGACCATCGTCGGCGCCATCGAGGAGGGCCGCGCCGTCTTCGCCAACATCAAGAAGTTCTCGACGTACATCTTCACGAGCAACACGCCCGAGGCGGTGCCCTTCATCCTCTACGCCCTGAGCGGCGGGCGCATCCCCCTGGCCCTGAACGTCATGCACATCCTGGCCGTGGACCTGGGCACGGACCTGCTGCCGGCCCTGGGCCTGGGCGCGGAAAAGGCCGAGCCCGGCCTCATGGACCGGCCGCCCAGAAGCCCCGGTGAGCACGTCATCACCCCCGGCCTCCTGGCGCGGTCCTACCTGTTCCTGGGGCCGCTGCAGAGCCTGGCGGTCATGATCGCCTTCTATTTTCTGTACTGGACCAATGGGCATTGGGGGCAATGGCTCGACCTGCCGTCCTCGGGCCCGCTGTACGAGTCCGCCACGGCCATGGCCTTGGCCTGCGTCGTGACCACCCAGATCGGCAACCTCTTCGCCCAGCGCACGGAGCGGGCGTCGTCGCTGCGGGTCCCGGTCTTCGGCAACCGTCTCCTGTGGCTCGGCGTAGCCAGCGAACTGGTCGTCGTCGCGGCCATCGTCCATTGGCCGCCGGCCCAGAGGCTGGTCGGGACCGGGCCTTTTGCGCTCTTCAACTGGGCGTTCCTCTTCGCCTGGACGCCGCTCCTCCTGCTGGCCGACGAGGCTCGGAAATGGGTGCTGCGCCGGATGGAGAAAACCACGCCTACGGGAGTCGTAACATGAGATACGTCATCGTCGGTTGCGGAAGGATGGGTACGGGGCTGGCCCTGGCCCTGCGCCGCGGGGGCCACGACTTCGCCTTCGTGGACGACGGCTCCGGGGCGGAGCGGCTCGAACCGTCGCTGCGGGACAGGCTGGTCGCGGGCGGGTGCTTCGACCGGGACACTCTGGTCCGCGCCGGCATCGAACAGGCCGACGGGCTGGCGGCCGTGACAGGCAGCGACGAGACGAACGTGGTCGTCGCGCGGCTGGCCCGCCTTGTCTTCCGCGTCCCCAGGGTGGTCGCCGGTCTCCACGACCCGCAGAACGCGGAGCTCTACCGCCGGCTCGGCGTGCAGGTCGTCGCGCCCTTCGACTGGGCCGCCGACCGCATCGCCGACCTGCTCCTCTATGCGGAGTCCGAAGTCCTGGCGAGCCTTGGCGACGGCCAGGCCGAGATCGTGCGCTTCCCCGTCCCGCCCCCCCTCGAAGGACGGAAGACGGGGTACCTGACGGTCTTCGGCGAGGTGCATGTCGTGGCCGTGGGCAGGCGGGGAAGGGTCCTGCTGCCTTCGTCCGAGACGACTTTCGAGCGCGACGACACCGTCTACCTCGCCGTGCTGCGCGAATCCTCTGAGCGGCTGCGCTCCATTCTGGCCCTGACGTGAGGTGAACCATGAAGAAGGTGATCATCGTGGGCGGGGGAAAGGTCGGGACGCATCTGGCGATGCTGCTGCTGGCCGGGGGGCATCAGGTCTGGGTCATCGAGAGGCATGCCGGGGAACTCCGGACCCTGCACGAGGCGCTGCCGGCCGGGTGCGTCGTGGCCGGCAGCGGCGCCGACCCGGCCGTGCTCGAGGCCACGGGCGTGCGGGACGCCGACGTACTGGCGGCGGTGACCGGCACGGACGCCACGAACCTCGTGGCCACGAGCCTCGCGCGTTTCGAGTTCGGCGTGCCGCGCACCATCGCCAGGGTCAAGGACCCGGCGAGCGGCTGGATGTTCACGCCGGCCATGGGCGTGGACGCGGCCGTCAACCAGGCGGGGCTCATGGCCCAGCTCATCGCCGAGGAGATGTCCCTGGGCGGCATGACGACCCTGCTCAAGCTCTCCAGGGGCGACTGCTCCATCGTCGAACAGACCGTGCATACGCAGGCTCCGGCCGCGGGGAAGAGGATCGTGGAACTGGCCTTTCCGGCCGAGTGCATCCTGGTCGCCGTGCTGCGCGGCGGGCAGCTGGTCATCCCCCACGGCGAGACCGTGCTCGCGGCGGGCGACGAGGTCGTCGCCCTGGTGCACAAGTCCGCGGCGCAGGGGCTGTCGCGGATTCTCGGGGGGTGAGGGGCGCCGCGAACGGCGGCGGTCCGGGACCGGGACAGCGGCGGCCGAGTCTGGTAGGGTGGAATTGAAAACATGGCGGAAGAGAGTCGTCGTCGGCTCGAAGCGGAAATTCCGGGACCGCAGCCGGGACGCCCCCAGGCCCGCCGGGCTCGCGGCATATCCGGCGCGAATCCCGGTTTCGGCTGCCGTACTCGTGGGGATTGAGGGAACATGAAAAGAAAGCGTTGCCTGTTCATCGCCGCATCGGCCCTCGTCTGGGTCCTGCTTGCGGCCTGCCCCTCGTGGGCTCTGCGCAGCTTCATGATGGAGCCCGGCACGGGCGTGTACGGCGTGACGCGCATGGTCCAGGCGCGGGAGCATGACACGCTCCTGGACATCGCCCGGGAGTTCGGCCTCGGGTACAACCAGATCGTGGCCGCCAACCCCGGCATCGACCCGTGGGTGCCGCGCGAGGGCAGCCTGGTGCGCCTGCCCCTGACCTTCGTGCCGCCGCGGGAGCGCCCGGACACGGGCATCGTCGTCAACCTGGCGGAGATGCGCCTGTACTATTTCTTTTCGAACGGGGGCCACGACTTCTTCTTCACCGCCCCCATCGGCATCGGCCGGGAAGGGTACCTGACGGAATTGGGAGAGTACGCGGTCAAGAGCAAGACCGCCAACCCGACCTGGGTCGTGCCGGAGTCCATCCGCAGGGAGGAGCCGGACCTGCCGGCCCAGGTTCCGCCGGGGCCTGACAACCCCCTGGGGGATTTCGCCTTCCGGCTGTCGCGCAACCTCTACGCCATCCACGGCACCAACAAGCCGTGGGGGGTGGGGCGGCGGGTCAGCCACGGCTGCATCCGCATGTACCCCGAGGACGTAGGCGCGCTGTACCCGCTGGTGCCCGTGGGCGCCAGAGTGCTGGTCGTCTACGAGCCCGTCAAGTTCGGGTGGGCCGACGGGAAATTGTGGGTCCAGGTCTTCGACGACTTCGACGGCAGGCTCGGCAACCAGCTGGCCAAGGTCATGGACGAGGTGCTCTATTACGAGACGGCCATAGGACCCCTCGAACTCGACCGCGCGGCCCTGGACAGGGCCTTGGCTGAAAAGTCGGGAGTGCCTATGGCCGTGGCGCGCCCCAGGAAGGAGTGAGCTACTTCTTCAGGGACTTGTCGAAGATGCGTTCGGCCTTGAGGGCTGCGGCCTCGGCGCGTTCTGCCGCCATCTCGGCCTTGGTGGCGGACTGCTCCGCGCTGGCGGCGGCCTGTTCGAGGCGAACGCCCTGGGCTTCGAGCCTCTGGCTTGCGGCTTCGGCCCTGGCCGCCGCGGCCTTGGCCTCCTCGGCCGACTGGCGCGTGCTCTCCAGCAGGGCCCTGTCCTCCTTGCTCAGGCTGGCGCAGCCCGTGGTCCCGAGCAGAAGCGCGGCGAGAAACAGTGTCATGGACAACGAGAGAACCGTTTTTTTCGTCAACATCGTGCATCCTCCCATGCGTTGCGTGTTGTCGGGATCATTTTAGGACTGTATGTTACGCCTCCATAATTTTAGAAGTCAATTGCTATTCCTCTTTCTGCTTGTTTTTTCCGCTTCCGGACTGCAGGCGGCAGAATCGTCGTCGCGGCGCGTCGTTGTCGTGGACAAGGCCACGAAAGAGTTGACGCTTTACGTGGGGGGGAGGCGGGCGGCCCGCTTTCCGGTCAGCTTCGGCGTGGACCCGTTTTCGGACAAGGTCCGGGCCCATGACATGGCCACCCCGGAGGGGCTCTACTTCATCACGTACCACAAGAGTCGGACGCGCTTCCACCGCACCCTCGGCCTGTCCTACCCGAACCTGGCCGACGCCCAGCGGGGGCTGGCCTCGGGCCTGGTTTCCACGGCGGGGTACACGCGGGTCCGCAAGGCGGCCCTCGCTTCCCGGCAGACCCCCTGCGACACGGGCCTCGGCTGCGCCATCGCCATCCACGGCGGAGGGGTTTACAGGCAATTCGGTGAGTTTCGGGAGCGTGACTGGACCGAAGGCTGCATCGCCTTGGACAACCCGGACATGGAGAAGCTCTTCAATCTCTGCCGGGTCGGGGATCCGGTCCTCATCTTCAACGGCGCACGGGGCCTGTTCGGTCTCGTCAGGCCTTTCACGCAGGTTTCGAACCTGGCCGACGACGGGCTTCCGGTCTGCCCGGACGGGGTCTGCGCCTACCAGGCGCGACTGCGGACGTGGCTCGGACCGACCGGCGTGACCATACGGGAGGGCGCGGGATACGGCGTTTCCCTGGAGGTCGTGGTGTACGGGGCGGGGGGGAGGCCGGTCCTGGCCGTGACGGACCGCAATGCCGACGGGGAAATCTCCTTTCTGGACAGCGTGCAGGGGGCGATGGCCGACGCTGCGGACCCGGATTCGGCCTACGCCCTGCTCAAAAGCGCCGTCCTCGTCGCCCTTGCGGGCGGCGAGATTCCCGTCGCGGACGGCGGGAGGCCGCTTGCTGTTTTCAGGCGCCTCGACTAGTTCGGAAGCACCGGCCCGCAGCGCGTCACGGCAACCATTCCATGCCGGCGCAACGGGGTTCGGGTCCAATCACAATGTTTCGCCCGGGAGGCCTTCATGTTCGGGATAGGTGTTCAGGAACTTCTGATCGTTCTGGTCATCGCCTTGGTTGTGTTCGGGGGCAAGAACCTGCCCCGCATCGGGTCCGACATGGGGCGGGCCATCAGGAATTTCAGATCCGCCATACACACGCCGGACCCCGTCGACATCGAACCGGTGAAGGGTCCGGAGGAAAACGGTCCCAAGGCCTGACGCGTCCCGGAACGGGTTTTCTGCGTCGGCATCTTCACTCTCAACTCAAGGAGATTTCGTCATGTCCAAGAAGATACTCATGCTGGTCGGCGACTATGTTGAGGACTACGAGGTCATGGTGCCGTTCCAGGCCCTGACCATGCTCGGCTACGCGGTGGAAGCCGTCTGCCCGGACAAGAAGGCCGGGGAGTTCGTGCGCACCTCCATCCACGATTTCGAGGGAGATCAGACCTACAGCGAGAAGCGCGGCCACAACTTCACGCTGAACAAGGATTTCGCCGCCGTGGACACTGCCGAATACGTCGGCCTGGTCGTGCCCGGCGGGCGCGCCCCGGAATACATCCGGCTCAACCCGCGGGTCCTTGAGATCGTGCGCGAGTTCAACGCGGCCGGCAAGCCCATCGCCGCCATCTGTCACGGCCCCCTGGTCCTGGTCACGGCCGGCGTGCTGCAGGGCAAGAGCTGCTCGGCCTACCCGGCCTGCGGCCCGGACGTGACCTGCGCCGGCGGCCGGTACGCCGACATCGCCCTGGACAAGGCCCACGTGGACGGCAACCTCGTCACCGCCCCGGCCTGGCCCGCTCACCCGGACTGGATCGCCAAGTTCGCGGCGCTTCTGGGCGCGAAGATCAGCATTTAGCCTTTTCTGAACGGCGGGGCGGTCCAGGCCGCTCCGACTGTTAACCCGAACATACGTGATGCTGCGGTCGGGCTACGGCGAAAAAAAGAGGACCGGATGTTGTCCGATCCTCAATGAAGGTTTTCTGCTCAGGTAAGGCTACTTCTTTCCGCCGCCGTTTCCGCCGCCGTTTCCGCCGCCGTTTCCGCCGCCGTTTCCGCCGCCGTTGCCTCCACCATTACCGCCGCCATTGCCACCGCCCTTTCCGTTCCCGCCACCCTTGCCATTGCCGCCGGCGTTGCTTCCGCCCCTGCCGCTTTCTCCGGCCTTGCCGCCCTTATTCGATGAAGCGGAAGAGACGTCGCTGGATTTGCCCGTGGCGGTGTTGCGCTCTGTTACGCCAAGGGCGTTTCCATAGCTGGACATGGCGCGGTTTTGGCCGGCCACGCTCTTGCCGATGGTGCTGGGATGGACGCCAAGCTCGTGCGCAATGTCCCCCCAGCCCATGCCGAGATCGTTGCGCATTGTCTCAACTTCGGCGCTGGTCACGCCGAAGGCTTCTGCGAGGGCCGCAGCATAGTTTTGTTCGGCGATTTCGACTTCTTCTTCCAAATCAGCGATCGTCTCTGCAGGTTCTTCAGCCTGGACCGCAGCGTCAAGCTCGGCTTCGGCTGCTTCGAGAGCGGCCTTTTCATCGGCCACGGCTTCCGAATCCTCTGCAGCGGCAGTCGCTAACCCTTCGGCTATGCTCGATTGCGTCGGGTTGCTGAAGGTGGAGACCGGTTCAGGGTCTGCTTCCGTGGCTTCCTGCGCCAGGACCGGAAGGGCAGAGAGGGCCACAAGGATGAGACCGGCGAGAAGAAAACGAAGAATGCTTTTCATGATGAAACCTCCTGGGGTCATTGAACCTTGGTGAAGATGTTGACGGACTGGGCCAGGCTGTGCGTCCCGCCGTCCGTTTTGATGCTCTCGGGTTTGTCGAACCAGCTCGGCGCGAGGCGGGCCGGGGCGACTTTCGGGTACTTGCGGTGAACGTATTCCCTGACGGCCAGAGCCCGTTCCCTGGCCAGGGCCGTGTCGCCCTTGACGTAGGCCACGACGTGGACGTTCAGGTCCGCCTTGTCGTTCAGCATCTTGCCGATGCTGTTGAGTGATGCTTCGCCGTTTTCGGTCAGCGTCGACGTGCCCGGTCTGAACTCCACGGCCTTCAGGGGGATGGTGCGCAGCCCGATGACATGGTTGCGCCACGTGAAGTCACCGGCCTTGTTCAGCATGCGCACGCCCTGCCGCGCCAGGGGGGCGTCCGGGTAGCTTTCCAGGTAGCGGTGCATGGCCGGCTTCATTTCCTTGGGCCGTTTCAGGCGCTCCAGAACCACGGCCTTGTTGAACATGGCCTGGGGTTCGTCCGGGTTCAGGGCGAGGACCTTGTCGTAGAGCTTCAGGGCTTCGGCGTTCTTGCCCCGGTCGAGCATGTTGTGGGCCAGGTAGAGGTTCGCCGAGAGGTGGTCCGGGTCGATGGACAGGGCCTTTTCGTAGGCGGACCTTTCCTTGTCCGGCTTCATCAGCGCCCACCAGGTCACGCCCTCCCAGAAGCGGTAATCGGCGTTGTCAGGGGTCAGCTTCACGGCCTTCTGGATGAAGGGCAGCGCCGCTTCGGGTTTGTCCCCGCCCAGTTCGAAGCGGGCCATGAAGTAGTTCAGCTCAGGGTCGTCGGGATTTTCGGCCACCCTGGGGGCGAAGGCCGCCCGGCCGGCGGCGTAATCTCCCTTGTTCAGGTAGTATTGCCCTTGGGCACCATGGTATTCTCCCTGGATATGCCGGACGGCGGTGTCCACCGTGGCGCAGGCGCCGATGGCCAGGGGCAGCATGAGGATGAGCGTGCGAATGATGTTTTTCATGACAAAAAGATATACGGCTGTCGGACTCATCGGTCACAGATTATTTTGCAGGTTTGCCGGGGGCCTTGCGGGTGTCGCGGCCGGTTAGCCCCAATTCCTGGAGGAGTTCGGCCGGCCCGCCCCCGTCGGCCAGTATCCGCGTTGCGGCTTCGGCCACGACGGCGTCGGGTATGCCCGCCTCGCGGGTCCGCTGCACCACGCGGAAGAGCTGCGCCCACTGCGCGGACAGGGCGCCGGAGGCCAGGCCGCGGCGCAGGATGCCGTCGGACAGGAGGGCAGGGAATGCCACGGCGTTCAACGCTGCCCTCGTTCTGGCCGCCGTAGCCAGTTCCGCCGGGGACGCGGGCGGCTCGAACGCCGCCATCTGGTCCAGTTCCTGGCGCGTGAGCCCGAGCCGCAGGCTGTCTCCGGCCATGACGACGTCGTCCGGCGACGGCTCCCTGCCTCCCCGGGAGAGGGCGTCACGGGCGAACACATAATCGCTGCGCATGGTTTCCAAAGCCTGGACGATGGCCCGGCCGGTGACGCGCTTGGCCAGGCCTTCCTCGGCCTTGGCCGTGAAGGGCGCAGGCGGCAGGCCCTGGGTTCTGGCCTGGTCGATGGCGGCGTCGATGGCTTGCGCATCCTGGACGTTCAGCCGTCCGTCCGATTGAGCCTGCCTCAATGAGGCATCCAAGGGGGAGGCCATGGCCTCCGCAGGACCATGCAGCCATGCCGCGGCCACGAGGAGCGCAAGGATCAGAATGCTAGAGAGCCGTGCCATCGCCGTTTTTCACCAGAAGAACGGAGTTGCGGCTGCCGAAGCCGTCATCGACGCTGAGGGCCGCCGCGGCGTCGGTCACGGGCGTGGTCCCGTCGACGAGAAAGACGTACTCGTGGCTGCCGGGCGGCAAGGCCGTCGTCAGGGTCCACAAGCCCGTGGCCGGGTCGTTGCGCATGGTCCAGCCCGCCGCCTTCCAGCCGTTGAAGCTGCCGATGACGGCCACTTCCCGCGCCGAGGGCGCAGCCAGGACGAAGGTGACGGGGGACAGGCCAGTCGGTGTGCGGCCGCTTTCGGCCCCGGGATTGATTTTGAGGAACAGTCCCAGGGCGAGCAGCAGGCAGGCCGCGGCGGCCAGGCTGCCGAGGGGCGAGACGCGGATGGTGCGCGGCTCCATCAGCCAGCCGATCACCCGAGCCATCCGCCGTTTCGGGGCGGGCAGCGTCGTGGCGGCGCCGATGCGGCCCATGACGCGGGCCGCGAAATCCGGACCCGGGTCCATGGCGCCGAGGCCGCGCAGGCAGGAGATGAATTCGTCCTTCGATGGGTCGGTGAGACGTTCAGCATTCATGGTGTTCCTTCCCGTAGAGTTCGCGCAGCATGTTCAGGGCCCGATGCACGCGCATCTTGGCGCCGCTCATGGACACGCCCAACGTTTCGGCCACGGCGTCCAGGGGCATGTCCTCGATGTAGCGCAGGGCCAAGGCCTCGGCGTATTTGGGCGCCAGGCCCCGCAGGGCTTCGAGGAGTCTTGCGGCTTCGAGGCTGGCCAGGGGGTCGCGTCCGGGATCGGCCAAGGTCATGTCCAGGTCCTGCCTGCACAGGGGGTCACGCGCGACCCGCCGCGCACGGTCGCGGGCCAGGTTCAGGGCCAGGGTGTAGAGCCAGGTGAAGAACCGCCGCCGCTGGTCATAGGACGCCAGACGCTCATAGGCGCGGACGAATGCGTCCTGGGCCATTTCGCCGGCTTCGTGCTCGTCCCGGCTGAAGCGCAGCATGAGACGGTAGACCGGTCCCTGGTATCGCCGGACCAGGACGGCGAAGGCCTCGCGTTCGCCGTTCAGGGTGCGCTCCACGGCCATCGCGTCGTCTCTGTCATTGTCCGGCTTGTCCATGCGTGACCATATACGCCCGAGAGAGGAGATTTGTCACATCCTTCGGCCGGGAAAGGTCCTGGCGAACCCACGCCGCGGCGTGATCCTCACCGAACCTGCGGGCTCCAGTCGCCACGATGCCGGTATCGGAAGAATCCGCAAGGTCATCGGAACGATCCGCAGGGGGATGCCGGCCGGCGAGTCCTTCCGGCGCTGCTGTCCGAGATGCGTTTGCGGCCCATGATTCGCTGTCGGGGACTCTCGTGTCGAAGAACGGGCTTGCCATGAATGATGCATTCGTCATAATGACATAGTTGTCATTATGACAGTGCGCAGGAATTCCGGGCAATCCTCTGTCCGCCTGCCGATCCTTCACCTCCAACCCGTTCAAGGGAGTCGGATATGGAACGCAAGTCCACGCAGGAGCAGCAGGCTGAAACCGCCATTTCCAGGCGAAGTTTCCTCAAGATTTCCAGCGGGATGGTTGCAGCATCCCTAGTCGACGCAAGCTTCGTCCATTCGCCCGAGGCCAGGGCCGCGACCACGCCCAAGCCAACTTCGGCGCCTGTGGCCGGTCGGCCCAATGTCCTCTTCGTGTTCACGGACCAGGAACGGTATTTTCAAAGTTATCCCGCAGGGCTCAATCTGGCCGGGCATGAGCGGTTGCGTGAACGCGGGGTGACCTTCCACCGGCACTACTGCCCGGCGGTCATGTGCACGAGTTCCCGCTCCGTGCTGATGACGGGCCTGCAGACCCCGGACAACGGCATGTTCGAGAATTGCGACATGCCCTACGTGAAATCCCTGTCCACGGACGTGCCGACCATCGGCCACATGCTGCGCAAGGCCGGCTACTACACGGCCTACAAGGGCAAATGGCATCTGAACCGCGATTTCGATACCGACCTCCCCGACCGCCTCTTCACGAAGGAGATGGAGGCCTACGGGTTCTCGGACTTCGTCTGGCCAGGCGACGTGCTGACCCACACCCTGGGCGGCTACAAGCACGACCACATGATCGCCGGCAGTGCCGTCTCGTGGCTGCGCGACAAGGGCCGGCCCCTGGCCGACGAGGGCACGCCCTGGTCGCTGTTCGTGAGCCTCGTGAACCCGCACGACATCATGTACTTCAATACCGACCTCCCCGGCGAGAACGTGCAGGACACCGGCAAGCTCCTGATGGTCTCATCGCGGGCCCCGAAGCACCCCCTCTACGAAAAGCGTTGGAATGCGCCCCTGCCGGGCAACCTCCGCCAGCCCTTGGACGCTCCGGGCCGGCCGCCCGCTCACGGCGAATTCAACCGCGCCTGGGGCTACACGCTGGGCAGCGTCCCCACGGAGGCGGCCCGCTGGGATCGCTTCAGCGACTTCTACCTCAACTCGATTCGCGCCGCGGACCTCGAACTGACGAGAATCCTCGACGAACTGGACGTCCTCGGCCTGGCCGACAACACGGTCGTCGTCTTCACCTCGGACCACGGCGAGATGGGCGGCACCCACGGCCTGCGCGGCAAAGGGCCCTTCGCCTACGAGGAGGCCATCCATCTGCCCCTGATCATCTCCCACCCCGAGGTGCAGGGTGGCCGGGACTGCGCCGCCTTGACCGGGCATATCGACATCGTGCCGAGCATACTGTCCATGTGCGGCGTGGACGCCGGCAGGAGGGCAGAATTCGCCGGCCGGGAACTCCCGGGGAAGGACTTTTCGGCGATTCTCGCCAGCCCCGGCACGGCCGACGTGCATGCCGTCCGCGACAGCGTCCTCTTCACCTACAGCGGCATCTCGACCAACGACAGCGAGCTGATCCGCATCATCGCGGAAGCCAGGGCCGCCGGCCAGGACCCCAAGGCCGCCGTGCAGAAGGCCGGGTACCGGCCGAACATGAAAAAGCGCGGCAGCCTGCGCACCGTGTTCGACGGACGCCACAAGTTCACGCGCTATTTCTCGCCCATGGAGCGCAACCGTCCCGTCAGCCTCGATGATCTCTTCCGCTGGAACGACGTCGAGTTGTTCGACCTGCAGACCGACCCGGGTGAAATGACGAATCTGGCCGCGGACCGGAAAGGCAATGCCGCGCTGATCACCGCCATGAACGACAAGCTCGAGGCAGCCATCAAGGCCGAGATAGGGGTCGATGACGGCCGCGAGATGCCCCGGGTCGAAGGGATCGAGTGGAGCATCGACCGGTTGGATCTGTGAGCCTGTCCGTTGAAGACCAAATTCAGAGCGAGGGAAAATTCATGAAGGTATATATCGTCAACGCGCGTCAGCGGATTTCCGCCCTGGCGCTTCTTCTCCTGACTCTCGCGACGTTCGTCGGTGCCCCCGCTCGGGCCGCGGACAGCGGGGACACCCTCCGCTATTCCATCACGCCCTATCTCTGGGCCACGAGGATGAAGGGGGACGTCAAGGCCGGGCGGCTGCCCGAGACGTCCATGGACATGAAGTTTTCCGACATCCTCGACGTGCTGGACTTCGGCTTCATGACGGCCGTCGAGATCCGGAATGGACGACTGGGTTTTCTCTTCGACGGCATGTACATGAACGTCTCCGATTCCGCTGAAGCGCGGAGCGCCGACGGCGCGGTGTCCGTGTCGGCCGAGGCGGAAGTGAAGCAGACCATGCTGGCCTTTGCCGCGGCCTGGCGGGTTCTGGAAGAGCGGTTGTCCGTGGATGCCGTCGGCGGCATTCGGTACAACAAGATCGACGTGGACGTGGACATCGACGCGCGTCTGTTCGGCGGGCCGTCGGGATCCGTCGGCCGCTCGGGCGACAAGGATTGGGTGGACCCCTATCTCGGGCTGCGGCTCATCGTGCCGGTCGCCGGCGGGCTGAGCCTGGTCGGCTACATCGACGCCGGCGGTTTCGGCGTCGGCTCCGACTTCACCTGGCAGGGTCTGGCCGGCCTGGAGTACGCGCTGTCCGAGTCCTTCATCGCCAGCTTCGGCTACCGGTACCTGAAAGTCGACTACGACAAGGACGGGTTTAGCTACGACATGGCCAACGACGGCCTGTACGCCGGCATGACCATGGCCTTCTGAATCTGAAATCGGGGATGCTTTTCACCATGCCGGATCAAACGAAACCGATCGACCACAGGACGCTCGTCGCGGCGGAGCGCCGGGAAAAGACCCGGGCAAAGCTCTTGCGGGGCGCAATACATGTTTTCGCGCAACACGGGGCCGAGGCCTCGGTCATCGAACTGGTCATCAGGCAGGCTGGCGTGTCCCGGGGCACGTTCTACAATTACTTCCGCACCAACGAGGAGCTGTTTCTGGAAGTGGCCAGGGAAGTGAGCAACGAGATCATCTCCATCGTCGACCCCATTGTCCTGAGGCAACAGGACGCCGCCGCCAGCCTTGCCTGCGGCCTCGTGTCGGTCGTCAGGCTGGCCCTGATCAAACCGGTGCTGGCGCGGTTCGTGTCCAAGGGCGGCCCCGACGCCCTCAGCGCGGGGAACCTGACCACCACGGTCGTGCCGCGTGAGATCAAAAGCGGCATGGCGGCCGGACTCTTCACGGTGCCCGACGAGCGGTTGGCCTTCGACCTGATTTTCGGCCCCGTGATCATGGCCTTCAACGCCGTGATCAACGGGAGAGCCTCGGAAGAGTACGCCCGCAATCTGGCCCAGGCCGTGCTGCAGTCCCTGGGCGTCGACGCCGGCCGGGCCCGCGGCTATGCATGGCGTGATTTCGACGAAGTGAGCATCCCGGCCGGCTCCCTCTTTCATTGCTGATTTCAGGGCGGCTGCACGTTCCCCGCATATCCATCAGTCCCGGTCGCGGAATGCGCTGCGCATGGACGAATTTGCGGCAGAGCCGTTGCGTCCCGGACGTGTTGCGATGCCCTGTCGCTCCTGCGGCTTCTCGCCCCTCGGACGAGTGCGCGCAGTGACCTTGCAGAAGTCCTCCGGTCTGAAATAGACGTCTGCATGAACAGGAGAACGACCATGGAAAAGACGGCGACGTTCATCAGGGACAAGGATCAGGACGAACTGCTGAAGAAGGCCGCAAAGGCTCTATGCGGCGAGCTGCGCGGCGTGCTCGCCGAGCGGGGCCGGGCGGTTCTCGGGGTGCCGGGCGGCAGGAGCGTCGCGAGGATTTTCGAGGTCATGCGCGAAGAGCGGCTGGACTGGGGCCGGGTCCATGTCTTTCTGGTCGACGAACGGCTGGTGCCCCTCGACCACCCCGACAGCAACTTCAGGCTGCTGCGCGAGCATCTTGTGGACCCTCTGGCCCGGGAGGGCCGGACGCCCCCCAACGCTCACCCGTTCCCAGGGGATGCCCCGGACCCGGAGCGGGCGGCGCGGGAATACGGCAGGGCACTGGCGGAGTTGGGCTCCCGGTTCGACGTCGTCCTGCTCAGTTCGGGCGAGGACGGGCATGTGGCGTCCCTCTTTCCGGACCATCACTCCGTCATGGACGCGCGGCACGGGTTTCTCGTCATGGACGACGCGCCGAAGCCGCCGCCGGGCAGGATGAGCGCGTCGGCATCCCTGGTGCGCGCCTGCGGGGTCGGCATCCTGCTTTTCGCCGGCCGGGCCAAGGCGGGGGCTTTCGCCAGATTCATGGACCCTTCCGCCCCCGTGTCCTCCTGCCCGGCCAAACTGGTGCTGCAGATGGAGAGTCCCTTCGTGTTCACGGATCTTGCGTGAACGCCGAAGCGGACTCACCCGGACCCTGCGCCCGTTTCGTCCCGCTTGACCGGCCCCACGGGGCGTGACACATCGGGAGTGCCTAGGAAAGGCGGATCCCAGCGGAGTTGGCATGATGAATACGGCAATCGGCTCGCCTCGTCGTCACGAGCCGGAACAGACACCGGCCTCGGACCCGCGCCGGGACAGGAGCGCCACGGGCGTGGTGGCCTGCCATACCTGCGACCTGCTGACGCGGCCTTCGGACGCGGCCGGCACGACCTCCCTCTGTCCGCGTTGCGGGGCGGTGGTGCACCGGCAGAAGAGCAACAGCATAGACCGTCCCCTGGCCTTCGCCCTGAGCGGGCTGATCCTTTTCGCCATCGCACTGACGCACCCCTTCCTGGCCATGAAGAGCGGGGGATTCGTGCAGGAGACCACGCTGCTGACGGGCATCTTCGAGCTCTGGAAGCAGCACCTCTACGGCCTGGGCGCGCTGGTGCTTTTAACCTGCGCCCTCATTCCCCTGGCCCAGCTTTCGGGCCTTCTCTACATCCTCATCCCCCTGCGCCTGAACACCGCGGCCCCGGGAAGCATTCCCATTTTCCGGGCCATCCTGCACGTCAACTCGTGGGCCATGATGGAGGTCTTCCTCATCGGCATCCTGGTGGCCCTGGTCAAGCTGGCCAAGATGGCGACCATCGTTCCGGGAGCGGCGGTCATGGCCCTGGGCCTGCTGACCGTGGTCACCACGGCCGCCATGGCGACCCTCGACCCGCCGCTGATCTGGGCGCGGCTGGACCGCCGCCCATGACCGGCGGTTACACTTCCGCCAGGCGGGCCGGCCTGATCGCCTGCCACGACTGCGGGCTCCTGGTGCCCGCCGGGCCCGGCCATGGGCGCTGCCCGCGCTGCGGCGCGGCCCTGCACGCCCGCAAGCCCAACAGCATAGCCCGCGCCTGGGCCTTCCTGCTGGCCGCGGCCGTCATGTACGTGCCGGCCAACATCCTGCCCATGACCATCACCACCGCCCTTGGCGCGGCCCAGTCCGACACGATCATGAGCGGCGTCATCTATTTCATCCACAGCGGGTCGTGGGAGATCGCGGCCGTCATCTTCATCGCCAGCATCTTCGTGCCCATGGCCAAGCTGGTCATCCTGATTTTTCTACTCACAAGCGTCCAGCTGCGCTGCCGCTGGCGACCCAGGGACCGCACCGTGCTGTATCGCATGACGGAGCTGGTGGGCCGGTGGTCCATGGTCGACGTGTACGTGGTCACCATCCTGGTGGCCCTGGTCAAGCTCGGCGCCGTGGCCAACATCGAGGCCGGCCCGGCGGCCGTGTTCTTTGCCATCGTGGTGGTGCTGACCATGCTGGCCGCCGAGAGTTTCGACCCCCGGCTCATCTGGGATGTCATCGAGGAGGATTCATGACTGAAAGCGAAAGCCCCGCGGAGCTCGCCTCTCCAGCCCAAACCCGGAAAAGCCGCAGCCTCTCGCTGGTCTGGATCGTGCCGCTTGTGGCCCTCGTCGTCGGCGGGTGGCTCGTCTTCAAGGCGCTGAGCGAGAAGGGCCCCGTCATCACCATCACCTTCTCCTCGGCCGAAGGGCTCGAGGCGGGCAAGACCAAAATCAGGTACAAGGACGTGGTAGTCGGCCAGATCGAGGCCATCCGCCTGGACGAGAACCTCACGCACGTGGTCGTCACGGCCGAGCTGGGGAAGGACTACGGCCGGTATCTGAACGACAGGACCCGTTTCTGGGTGGCGCGGGCGCAGATCCGAGGCGGCACTGCCTCGGGCCTGTCCACGCTGCTCTCGGGGGCGTACATCGGCGTCGACCCGGCGCTGGGCGGGCAGCCCACATCCAGTTTCAACGGCCTTGAAGTCCCGCCCGTCATCACCTCCGGGCTGCCCGGCAGGCATTTTATGCTCAAGGCCAGGCGCCTGGGCTCCCTCAACGTCGGCGTGCCGGTCTACTACCGCCAGATCCAGGTCGGGCAGGTGGTCAGCTACGGCTTCGCTCCGGACGGGCAGACCGTCGATGTCCAGGTCTTCGTCGAGGCCCCGCACGACGCCAAGGTCACGGGGAACACGCGCTTCTGGAACTCCAGCGGGCTGGACGTGTCCCTCTCGGCCCAGGGGCTGAAGGTCGACACCGAGTCGATCATCAGCATCATCTCAGGCGGTCTGGCCTTTGACGTCCCCGACGGCGTGGAGCCGGGCGGCCCGGCGGAGGAAAACGCGGTTTTCCAGCTCTACCCGAGCCGCGAGAGCATCCAGGAGAAAACCTACACCCTGCGCAGGACCTGGCTGGTCTATTTCGACCAGTCGGTGCGGGGCCTGAGCGTCGGCGCGCCGGTGGAGATCTACGGCATCAAGATCGGGGAGGTTTCCGGCATCGACCTGATCTACGACGAGAAACGCAGGGAACTGCGCGTGCCCGTTCTTCTCTCCGTCGAACCGGAGCGGATTCAGAATGTGCTGAAGGCCATACCCGAACAGCAGGCCGGGGAGAGCAACCCCCTGCTCAAGTGGTTCGTGGAGGACCGCAATCTGCGGGCCCAGCTGAAGACGGGCAACCTCCTGACTGGGCAGCTCCTGGTCGATCTCGGGTTCTACCCCGACGAGCCCAAGGCCGCCCTGGCCCACGAGAACGGCCTCCCCGTCATCCCCAGCATGGGCGGCTCCATCGAGCAGATCCAGGAGAGCATCGCCAAAATCACGCGCAGCCTGGAGAAGGTGCCCTTCGAACAGATCGGGCGGGATTTCGACCTGCTGCTCAAAGAGGCCACGACGACCGTCAGGGACGCCGGCACGTTCGCGCGGCACCTGAACGGGGAGACCGCCCCTGCGCTGCAGTCAAGCCTCGGCGCTCTGCAGACGACCCTGCAGGAGGTGCAGGGCACCATCGGCAAGGACTCGCCCCTGAACTACAACCTGAAGAAGACCCTCGAAGAGCTGGCCCTGACCCTGCGTTCCCTGCGCGAGCTGACCACCGCCATCGAGAACCGGCCGCAGTCGCTCCTGTTCGGCAAAGGAGAGAAGGAAGATGAGAAGTAGAATCACCCGCGCGGCGCTTCTGGGCCTGGCCTGCGCCATGCTGCTGGCCGGTTGCGCCGGGAAGGCGCCGACCACGTCCTACTACAGCCTGCACGTTCCTCTGGCTCCCGCCCCGGTCCAGGCCGGGGACGCGGTGTCCTTGAGCGTCGGCCCCGTGACCCTGCCCGACGTCCTCAAACAGACGCGCATCGCCACGGGCGGTGAAAACGGGCAGTACCGGCTGGCCGAATACCACCGCTGGACCGGCGAGGTGGACCGGGACATGGCGCGGGCTTTGGCCGAGCGGCTTTCGATGATTCTCGGGACCGAGAACGTGTCCCTCTTCCCCTGGGACCAGCAGGCCCGGCCCCGGTTCCGCGTCCTTGTCGACGTGGTGGCCATGGGCGGCAGCCTCGGCCGCGAGGCGACGCTGTCCACCCGCTGGACCTTGCTGGACGCGGAAGGGCAGGGCGGGCCCCTGGTGCGGCGCACGGACGCGGTCCAGCCCCTGCCGGACGCCGATCACGCCACCTGGGTTGCGGCGCAGCAGCGCAACGTCGAGAGGCTGGCCGACGACATCGCCGCAGCCATCGCGGCCGCGCGGGACTGAAAGGGGGGCTGCAGCCGAGGCCGGACCGGGCAGAGGCTGCCTCGGCTGCACGGGGCTAGAAGTTGAGTATCCTGTCGGCCTTCTGCACCTGTTCGTACAGAAACTTCATGTTCGACATGGTCACGTGAACGCTTGCATCCACACCGTGGATGCCCATGCACTTGCCTCAGGCGACGAGCACGCCCTCGCTCAGGGCGAAGAGCTTGGCCTGTTCGGCGATGGGGAAGGTTTCGCTATCACCGGCGTAGAGGTCCACGGCCGGGCCGTTCAGAAACAGGGTCACGTCCTCGCCTTCGGTCAGCAGAAAGTTGCCGAACCTTACGGCGTTCCACTTGATCTCGGGGTCTGTGCTGGACAGGGTGATAAGTATTTGCATTATCGCTCCATGAATATGTTTTGCATCGAAATATTCGATAGGTTGGCGACTGTAAACTCTCCGATTCCAGCGAGGGGAGTGAAGGCCTAGGGTCGCCTCACGTATGGGCCGTCGCCGTCCGCCTTTTTCCGAATCCCCGACACGAACCTCCCCAGGCGGGGGACGAAATCGTCCCCGGCCTGGCCCTCTTCCCTGAGCAGGATCTTGAACCCCAGAACGAGTGAGGCCAGCCCCGTGGCGGCCACCACGGCGTAGACCGTGCGGAAGGTCGCGTCCGTGGCCCCGGCTGCGCCGCCCATGAGGGAGACGATGAGCCCGCCCACGGGCGCCCCGGCCAAGGTGCCGATGATGGCCACGGGCGAGAACCAGGAAAGCATCTCGCCCTTGCGCTCCCCGGCCACGTCGGCCACCACGGCCATGGCCACCGGGCCGTACACGGCCGTGGCGAAGCAGTGCAGGAAGCGCACGCCGACCAGCATGGTCCGCCTGCGTCCGATGACGTCCGAGAGCGCACCGGCCGGGAATTTGAAGAAGATTCCTGTCACAGTTGATATGCCGACGGCCAGCCCGATGGCTTCGGGGCCCGCGTCGAGATACATGGCGAAGTGTGGCAGCGCCGGGTTGCGGGCCAGGGCGTAGGAGAAGCGGGCCAGGAATCCCGCGGAGCACAGGGCGCTGATCAGGTTTCGGTTCATGGCGTATTCCTTTCCGGATGGTCGCAAGCATGTTTCCCAAGGCTCGGTTCGCATCCGGGAGCGGCGCGGGAAGTGATGGAATTTTGTTGCAATTGAAATATTTTTATTCGTGATTGAAAGTCAATTGCCATTTTTCAAGAGCTGCTTTATATGGCAATTGTCAGATCGAAATGGCGTGTCGGCGAGGGCGCCTTCCCGTCCGATCCGATGGACAGGACAATCAGCCCGGAACCCGCTTCGCAAGGGCGGCCCGGAAATACAGGGAGGCAGCCATGCCCGAACTCAGCGTGCACATCGCCGCGAGCCTGGCTCGCACGGGGAAGGAATACCGCGAGGTCCACGAGTGGATCGACAACGCCGAGACCAAGTACGAGCGACACGACTTTTCCAAGGTGCTGGCCAACGCGGCCATGTTCCGGGAACAATACGGGGAGGAGGCGGCCCAGGAATACGTGCACCATCTGGTGGACGACCTGAAGTGCCGCTTCGGCAAGCAGCTGGCCAGCCACCAGGCGGCCATGGCCGATTGCCTCAAGTATTTCGGCGGTTGAACAGGAACGCGCGCCGGGTGCCGCATCCGGCGCGAAATCATGATGCGGGAGGACTTTCTCATGGCAGATACGCTTACGCCTCGGGACTTGAAGACGCTCATGGCAGCGTCCGACGTCACGCTGCTCGATGTCCGCCGCAGGGCCGACCGCGAGTCCGGCCCTGCAGCCATCCCCGGAGCCGTCTGGAAGGATCCGGAGCATGTCGGGGAATGGTCCTCGGAGCTGCCGAAAGACAGGCCCGTGGTCATTTACTGCGTGCGCGGCGGTTCCGTCAGCGCATCGGTGCAGGCCGCGCTGAAGGCAAGGGATTTCGAGGTCAGGTTCGTGGAAGGCGGGTTGGCCGCCTGGGAAACCCAAGGGTCGGGAAAAGGTGAGTGAGATGGCGAGCGGCAATGACGTGAACTGGCTCCTGTGCATCCACAACATCCCGCCTAAGCCGGCCTACCTGCGGGCCAAGGCGGCGCGCAGGCTGGCTGCCCTGGGGGCCGTGGCGGTCAAGAACGCCGTCTACGTCCTGCCCCACGGCGAACGGCAGCGCGACGGGCTGGTCTGGCTGGCCAAGGAGATCGAGGAGGGCGGCGGGCGGGCCTACGTCTGCGGGGCGCGGTTCGACGTGTCCGGCGGCGGCATCGACGACACCCACATAAGGAGCCTCTTCGTGGACGCCCGCGACGCGGACTACCGCAGCCTCGGCGCGGAGTTTCAGCCCCTCTTCGAGGCCCTGGGCGACCCGCATGGTGAAAACGCCCCGGACGCGGCCGAGGTCCAGGGCTGGGTCGGCCAGCTGCGCGCCCGCTACGACGCCGTGCTGGCCATCGACTACTTCGGCGCGCCGGGGCGGGAGGTGGTCGAGGGCATCCTGGCCGGGGCAGGGCGCTGGCTGCGCATGAAGGCCCTGGCCGGCGGGCCCGGCGACGAGGTTCTGGATCCTGCACTGTACCGGGGGAGAACCTGGGTGACGCGGCCCAGCGTGCACGTGGACCGCATCGCCTCGGCCTGGTTCGTGCGCCGCTTCATCGACCCGCAGGCGGCCTTCCGCTTCGACGCCAGGGCCCTGGGCCCGGGGGACATCCGCTTCGACATGACCGAGGCCGAATTCACCCACGAGGGGAGCCAGTGCACCTTCGAGGTCATGGTCCGGCGCTTCGGGTTCGAGTCCGACCCGGCCCTGACGGTCCTGAGCCAGGTCATCCACGACATCGACCTTGACGAGTCCGCCCCGTCGCGCCCCGAGTCGGCCGGCGTGGCCGCCCTGCTGAACGGCATCTGCCTGTGTACGGACAGCGACCTCGAGCGCGTGGAACGGGGCGGAAACCTCCTGGACGGGCTGTTCGAGCACTTCGACCGGACCTGCGGCCGCGCGGGCCGGGAGGGCGCATGACGGCAACGAACCGGCCGCCCCTTGCTGAAGCATTCCGGACCTGGCTGCGCATCGGTTTGCTGAGCTTCGGCGGACCTGCCGGGCAGATCGCCATGATGCACAAGACGCTCGTCGAGGACAAAAAGTGGATCAGCAACGAACGCTTCCTGCACGCCCTCAACTACTGCCATTTCCTGCCGGGGCCCGAGGCACAGCAACTGGCGACGTACGTCGGCTGGCTCAAGCACCGGACCCTCGGTGGCCTCATGGCCGGCGGCCTTTTCGTGCTGCCGGGGTTCTTCGTCATTCTGGTGCTGAGCGCCCTGTATGCCGCGTACCGCGAAGTTCCGGCGGTTGACGCCCTGTTCTACGGCCTGAAGCCCGCAGTGCTGGCCATCGTGGTCGGGGCGGTGCTGCGCATGGGCTCCAAGACCTTGAAATCCGGGTTCGCCGTGGCTCTGGCCGCAGGCGCGTTCACGGCCTTGTTCGCCTTTGGCGTGCCGTTCCCCGTGGTGGTCTTCAGTGCGGCCCTGATCGGCTGGGTCCGGTCGCGTGGACCGGCGGAGCAGGTCTGCACCGTGGCCTGCGGGGATGAGGAGGTGGTGCCCGAGCACGCCAGGCCAAGTGCCGCGCGCTCCCTCCGGGTCCTGGCCACATGGCTTCCCCTGTGGCTCGGTCCGGTCCTGCTCACGGGCCTCCTGCTCGGCTGGGACAACGTGTACGCGCGGCTGGCCGTGTTCTTCAGCAAGATGGCCGTGGTCACCTTCGGCGGGGCCTACGCCGTGCTGAGCTATGTGACCCAGCAGGCGGTGGAGCACTACGCCTGGCTGACCCCGGCGGACATGATCAGCGGCCTGGCCCTGGCCGAGACGACGCCCGGCCCCCTCATCCTGGTCCTCGAATATGTCGGTTTCATGGCAGCCTACGCCAGCCCAGGCAGTCTGCATCCCTTCGTCGCCGGAGCTCTGGGCGCGGCCCTGACGGTCTGGGTGACCTTTGCGCCCTGCTTCCTGTGGATCTTTCTCGGCGCGCCCTACATGGAGGCCGTGCGGGCCAACCGCAGCCTCTCCGCCGCCCTGTCCGGCGTCACGGCGGCGGTGGTCGGGGTCATTTTGAACCTGTTCGTGTGGTTCGGGTTGCACACGCTCTTCGGCCAGGTGGGCTCGTGGCATGGTCCCCTGGGGCTGCGCCTGCCGGTTCCCGCCCTGTCCAGCCTGGATTTCTGGGCCCTGGCCCTGGCGGCGGCCGCGACCCTGGCCATGACCCGTTTCAAGCTCGGCATGGGCGCGACCCTGGCCGGATGCGCGGGGCTGGGCTGGATAGTCAGGATGGCGCTCTGAAATTTTTTCTGAATGAGACTCAACAAGAATCGGAGAACACCATGAACCAACATATAGATCAGAATGACATCGTGCTGCTGCGACAGGCGGGCATGAACGAGGAAGACCTGGGCCACAGCTTGGCCGTGGCCGAGCGTGCGCTCGACATCGTCGGGCGTACCGGCGCGGCTCTCGACATGAACTTCATCGCCCGCGGCGCGCTCTTTCACGACCTGGGCAAGGTCCGCACCCACGGCATCGAGCATGGTGAGATCGGGGCCGCCCTGGGGGCCGAGCTTGGTCTGCCGGAGGACATCCAGGCCATCATGAAAAAGCACATCCGTGGCGGCATGACCCGCGCCGAAGCCCTGGAACTGGGGCTGCCCGACATCGATTACACCCTGCACAGGCTGGAGGAGCGCATCATCATCTACGCCGACCGCCTGGTGGACATCATCGGCGACGGGGTGGAGCCCGACCCGATCAAGGCCGAAGAGCGGTTCGCCGAAATCCTGACGACCATCGTGCGCTACGGCAAGAACGAGACGACCCTGAACCGCTACCTGCGCTACCACGAGGAGATTCAGGGGCTCATCGCCGCGCGGCCATGAAACTCTCGCCCTTTCGACTGCTCTGCCTGACCGGGTTCTTGGCCATCTTCGGCACGACCATGGCCAAGAACCCGGTCCTGCCCTTTTTCGCCGAATCCCTGGGGGCCGACGCTAGGGCCATCGGGCTGGTGGCATCCCTCTCGCCTCTGGCCGGCGTATTGGTCAGCCTGCCCGCCGGGATGCTGTCCGACCGCATCGGCCGGGGCAGGCTGCTGCGCCTGTCCGGACTTTTCTTCGCCCTGAGCCCGCTCGGGTACCTCTGGACCGGGACGGTCTGGGAGCTGGCCCTGGTGCGTTTCATCCACGGCCTGGCAACGGGGATCTTCATGCCCGTGGCCATGGCCATGGTCGCGGACATGCACGCCGCAAGCCGGGGCGAGCGGCTGGGGCTCATGTCCTCGGTCACGCAGTTGGGCAGGTTCCTGGCGCCACTGGCCGGAGGAGCCCTTCTCGGCCTGGGCGGCTCCCTCCCCGGCAAGGACGGGTTCACGTGGGTCTACGCGGGCTGTCTGGTTCTTGGCGTGGGCGCGGCCGTCCTCGTCTTTCGGCTTCCGGACGCAACACCCAAAGCCCGTGCGGCGGCCGTCGGGACTCCGTCGGCCCTCCTCGGGGCGGTCCTGCGCAACAGGCCCGTGCTCCTCGGCTGCCTCGTTGAAGCGGCCGCGCTCTTCGCCTTCGGGACGTTCGAGGCGTTTTTCCCGCGCCATGTCCGGGACGCGGGCTTCGGGCCCCACTGGGCCGGAGCGTTCATGGCCGCGCAGGTCCTGACCGTGGCCCTTAGCAAGCCGCTGTTCGGCAGGCTTTCGGACCGCCGGGGACGGGAGGGGCAGATCGTCGTCGGCGCCCTGGCCATGGCCGCGACCATGTTCGCCATGGGCCGGGCCGGGAGCCTTGTCTGGCTGGGAGCGGTCAGCCTGGCGCTGGGCCTGTCCCTGTCGCTGACCCTGGCGGCCAGTTCGGCCTTCATCGCCGACGCGAGCCCGGCCCACACGCGAGGCACGGCCATGGGGCTTCTGGGGAGCATCATGGACATCGGCCATTCCACCGGTCCGCTGGTGGCGGGCATGATCATTTCCGGCTTCGGCAACCCCGCCGGATTCTTCTGTTCCGGCCTGATCGTCGTGGTCGCGGGAAGCGTCTTCGCCATCCATGGACTCGGAACTGCGAAAGCCGATCGGACGTCGTGACCGGATCGAGACGGCCGTGGCCGTGACCGCGGTTGTGCATTTCGCCTTCAGCCTCTTCAAGCTGTCCTGAGTATCGATTTGTTAATGCGTAATTCTCGGCAAAGAGGCCCAACATGAACCAAGCGACTCGTTGTCAGCCTTCCGGCGTGGCAAGCAGTTCCCGCAGCGTCCGGTCGATCTCTTCCCCGGCCTGGCGGAGCGCATCGCGGACGACCCGACCGATGATGTCCTCCGACGGCCAGAGCCAGGTGCGCTCGGACGCCGAAGCCCTCACCGTCCCGGTCCGGCCCCGGACGCGCAGGGTCCATTCCAGCCTCGTTTCCACATCCCAATAGAGGATGGTGGCCGGCGTTGCGATGTCGAAGGCGGTTATGTCGCATTCGATGCTTTCGGCTGTCGCGCCGGCCAGTCCGGCGAGCACGCGATCCGCACGCGCTTCCACGATGCGACCGACAAGCTCGGATACCGGAGGATGCAACGCAATGCGGCTCATGAACGTGTCGAAGATCGTGGTCCGCCGGAATTCTGTTTCCTTGCGGGAATCCGTGACGAGGACATCGGCGATGCGTTCGAGGCTTTGGTCGCGTTCCGGCGGGGCGATGACGATGTGAACCGGCTCGAAGGGTTCCGGCTGTTTCGGGTCCTGCAGGGGCCACATGGGCGTGTCGGGAGGCTTGGCTTCGGTCGCGTTCGGCGCGTCCCATGCGACCCAGCGTCCCGCGATGCCCCGGGCCACAGGCCAGACCGCTAAGGCCTTGCCGTCGCCGGTTCCGGCCAGGTCTACGGCACCCCACGGCGTTCCCCAGAAGGAGGCGGTTGCGGGCTCGCCGAGTTTGAGCGGCGCGGACCATTCGTGGCCCGTCAGCAGTCTGTAGCTGCCGTCCTGCAGGGCGTGGAAGGCATCCCGGCCGGCCGGTGCGGTATGGGCGCGATAACCCGTGCTTCCCGCAAGGGACGCTCCCGGGGCGTCCGTGTACATGTCTCCTCGGAGCAGCAGGCCCATCCCCAGCAGGACCGTTCCGCTTTGAGGGTCTACGGCGATCGGGCCGGAAGAGGGCCCCGTGTCGGGGTCCGGGGAAGGGAGGCGATGGCCGATGATGTTTTGGAGTCGCAGTGTCCGGCCCCCGATTCTGAGTTGCCGCGCCTCGGGGTCCTTTGCCGGGTCCGGCGCCAGTTCCCCGGCCCGGAGATGGGCGTAATGTGGGGCCGGATCCTGCAACATGCCGCCCAGAGATGTGAAGTAGGAGACGTGAACGTCTTTATGGGGGCCGGCGGCAAAGGCGATGGGCCAGGAGTCGAGGCGTCCGGGCAGTCCTATCACGTTCCAGCAGTCCGGATGCGCCTCGCTGGCGAGGACCAGCCGTGAGCCCCGCGTGAACCATGGCCAGATGATGCCGCCGCCGTATCCGCCGAACCCGAAGATATCCATGCGCATGGACGCCCCGAGATCCGCCCCGTCGACCTCGAAGGCCCAGACGAGTTCCGGGGCTCCGGGCACGAATCCGGCCCATGACGGGACAATGCCGGTTCCGGCCCAGGGAGTGTGGTCAGACGTCCTCCAGGTGCCATGCTCCAGGAGGAGATGTTCGGAGTCCATGAGCACGTGGATCGTCCCGGCTCGGTCGGAGGCCCCGTCGATCCGTTCCGGCGAAACATCGCCGCGGACGATTTCCGGCCCGGAGACGGAGTTGTCGCTTACCGTGACGTGGTACACGCGTTCCGTCCGGCTGGAGGCGATCAGGGCATGGATCCGGCCCGTGGAGTCGGGCACGAGCCTGACCCTGTCGCTGCCGGTTTCGAAATCGAGCACGTTCAGGACCGGGCCGAGGCTGACTGACGGCGGGGCGAGAGGGGGGGGGCGGGGTGGCCGCGCACCCCCACAGGAGCGACAGGGCCCAGCCCAGCAGCAGGGCGACGACGCGTTTCGCGGCAAGGGTGAAAGGCCTGTCGTCCGACATGGGGTGCCTCCTCGCGACCACGAGGAAATACGGACCGACTTCGACTTCGATATCAGGAAGCGTAACCCTTACGTACCAGTTTGCGCCCTCTTCCGCCAGTGCCCCGGAAGGTTTGCCCACGCCCTTTCGGAGGCATCGTGGACGTGGACGAAGGCGGTCACAAGTCCGCTTCAGGGATGGGACGGACGAAAACCGGAAACGCCGCTTGCTTGAAAGACATCACGGCCGGCGTCGAACGTCCGGGCTCAAAAACGGCATGGCCAGCATCCTGTGCAGGGAGCGGTATTTTTGCTCCCTGAATATGTTCAGGCCAATCGCCATATGCTCATGCCCCCCGGCGGGCTGTTCCTGATAGGTCGCGAAGAGGCGGTCCCACCAGGGGAAGCAGAAGCCGAAGTTGCGGTTCATCTCCCTGCCGTCGGTGGAGTGGTGGATGCGGTGCATGTCCGGGGTGACCAGGAAACGCCGCACGGCCCTGTCCGCAGTCAGGGGCAGGAAGAGGTTGGCGTGGTTGAACATGGCCGCGCTGTTCAGGATGGTCTCGAAAGCCAATACGGCCGCGGGCGGCGGGGCCAGCAGGGCCACCAGGGCGAGCTTGAAGGCCATGGAGGCGATGATTTCCACGGGGTGGAAACGCACGCCCGTCGAGAAGTCGAAGAAGGTGTCGGCGTGGTGCATGCGGTGCACCCGCCACAGGGGCCGCCAGGCGTGGAAGGCCCGGTGCTGTGCGTACATGGCCAGGTCGAGGATGAGGATGGACAGGGCGATCTCCATGGCCAAGTTCAGCCCGAGGGCGGGGAAGAGGCCCAGGTCCGCTTCACGCATCGTCGCCGCCAGGGCCATGGGCGCCACGGGGAAAAGGAGCCGGACAAGCATCGACGACACAGCCACCACGCCCAGGTTGCCCACCCACCTGAACGTTCTTCCCGCCTCGGGCGCTCTGCGCGGGCGCATCGCCTCCAGGGCGGCCAGCAGAGCGCCGGTCAACACGAAGGCGCCGAGCCTGATGATGCTTTCCACGTCCATGCTTTCCCTTTGCGCCACGACATGGCGCCGTTCCATTATTGCTCCGCTCCCGCAATTTCCTATTGGATACGGCCGGAGTTTTCCAGCATTGGAAGGAGAGTCCCCACCGAGCGCGCCCCATGTTTCTTGACATGAGGGGACGGCGGGCTACAGAGGTCGGTACACTCGAGGGGCGCGGGTCCGTGAAGGGCCGGAGATATTCACGCAACACACTGGAGACGTCATGACCGATCAATGCGGGCTTATGGACCTGACCGAGGAGGATGTCCTGGACGCCATGCGTTCCATGCAGGGCTACGTGGACATCACGCCCGGGACTTTCCGGGAGATATACGAACTGGCCTACGATCTGGCCCTGAAGCGCGTCAGGGCCCAGGGCAGGGCGGATGAGATCATGTCCGCGCCCGTGCACTGCCTGGAAAAGGGCATGAGCGCCTCGGAAGCGGCCGGGCGCATGGCCGGACTGGGCGTGAGCGGCGCGCCTGTCATCGACGGCGAGGGGCGGGTCTGCGGCGTGGTCTCGGAAAAGGATTTCCTGCGCCGGATGGGGCTGCCCGGCAAGGCTTCCTTCATGACCGTGGTCGCCACGTGCCTGAACACCCCGGGCTGCATGGTCGCCGACCTGCGCAAACTGCTGGTGGAGGACATCATGAGCGCGCCGGTCGTCGTCGCCTCCAAAGAGACGCCGGTGGCCGAGATTTCGGAATTGTTCACCAGGCATTCCATCAACCGCCTGCCCATCTGCGACGGCGACGGGCGCCCCGTGGGCATCGTGACCCGGACCGACCTCGTCGGCGCCATGTGCGGGAGGTAGGCCGTGGAATACTTCAGGAAAATGCGCGGCACGACCCAGAGCCCGCCCAGGGTAGGGATCGCGGAAGTCGTCTGGTCCTGGGTCGGGGCGTTTGTGGGCATCGCCCTGGTGGGGCTCATCGGCGCGGCCTTCGTGGACCGGCTGGGGCAGGGCCTGCTGATCGGCTCCTTCGGCGCCACGGCCGTCCTCGTCTACGGCGCAGTGCGCAGCCCCCTGGCCCAGCCGAGAAATGTGCTCGGGGGGCATGTCATTTCCGCCGTGATCGGCGTGTGCGCATACCAGACCCTCGGGGACGCCGTCTGGCTGTCCGCCGCCGTGGCGGTCTCCACGGCCATCGCGGCCATGCACGTGACCAAAACCCTGCACCCTCCCGGTGGGGCCACGGCGCTCATCGCAGTCATCGGCGGCGACTCGGTGCACAGCCTCGGCTACATGTACGCCCTCTTGCCCGTGGGCTTCGGGGCCGCGGTGCTTCTGACCGTGGCCGTGCTGGTCAACAACATCCCCAAAAGCCGGCGCTACCCCGAGTTCTGGTTCTAATTTCAGAGCGGGAACATTGCTACAAAAACGTCTGGAAAATTCCTTTCGGTCATGGTAAGAAGGGGGGCATTTTCAACAACGTCACCTGCAACCTGAAAAAGGGAGGAAAACCATGTTTTGTTTTCAGTGTCAGGAAACGGCCAAGAACACCGGCTGCACCATCAAGGGCGTGTGCGGAAAGCCGGAGGAAACGGCCAACCTGCAGGATCTGCTGATCTTCGTCCTGCGCGGAATCGCCGTGTACGGCGAGCGTCTGAAGGAACTGGGACAGCCGGACCGCTCCAATGACGACTTCGTGCTGTATTCCCTTTTTGCCACCATCACCAACGCCAACTGGGACGACGCCCGCTTCACGGCCCTCATCCAGGAAGGCCTGGCCCGCCGCGACAAACTCAGAAGCGCCTTCCTGGCCGCCTACAAGGCCAAGAACGGCAAGGACTTCAGCGAGCCCCTGCCCGAAGCGGCCACCTGGACCGCGCCCTCGTCGGCCTTTGCCGAGAAGGCCAAGACCGTCGGCATCCTGGCCACGGAGAACGAGGATGTGCGCTCCCTGCGCGAGTTCCTCATCATCGGCCTGAAGGGCATCGCCGCCTACGCCGAGCACGCCGCGGTGCTGGGCTTCCGCAAGGCCGAGATCGACGACTTCATGCTGGAGGCCCTGGCCTCGACCACCAAGAACCTGTCCGTGGACGAGATGGTCGGGCTGGTCATGAAGGCCGGACAGACGTCGGTCGCGACCATGGCCCTCCTGGACGAGGCCAACACCTCCACCTACGGCCACCCGGAAATCACCCAGGTCAACATCGGCGTGGGCACGAACCCCGGCATCCTCATCAGCGGCCATGATTTGAAAGACATGGAGGAACTGCTGAAGCAGACCGAGGGCACCGGCGTGGACGTCTACACCCACAGCGAGATGCTCCCGGCCAACTACTACCCGTCCTTCAAGAAGTACAAACACTTCATCGGCAACTACGGCGGCTCCTGGTGGCACCAGAACCCCGAGTTCGAGGCCTTCAACGGCCCCATCCTGCTGACTACCAACTGTCTGGTGCCCCTGAAGAAGGAAAACACCTACCTCGACCGCCTCTACACCACCGGCGCGGCAGGCTACCCCGGAGCCAAGCACATCCCCGACCGCCCGGCCGGCGGGGCCAAGGACTTCTCGGCCCTGGTCGCCCAGGCCAAGAAATGCGCGCCGCCCACGGAACTGGAAAAGGGCACCATCGTCGGCGGCTTCGCCCATCACCAGGTCATGGCCCTGGCCGACAAGGTGGTGGACGCCGTCAAGTCCGGCGCCATCAAGCGCTTCGTGGTCATGGCCGGCTGCGACGGCCGCCAGAAGTCCCGCGAGTACTTCACCCAGGTGGCCGAGGCCCTGCCCAAGGATACGGTCATCCTCACGGCCGGGTGCGCCAAGTACCGCTACAACAAGCTGAACCTCGGCGACATCGGCGGCATCCCGCGCGTGCTGGACGCCGGCCAGTGCAACGACTCCTACTCCCTGGCCGTCATCGCCCTGAAACTGAAGGAGGTCTTCGGCCTGGACGACATCAACAAGCTGCCCGTGTCCTACGACATCGCCTGGTACGAGCAGAAGGCCGTGGCCGTGCTCCTGGCCCTGCTGGCCCTCGGCGTGAAGGGCATCCGCCTCGGGCCCACGCTGCCGGGATTTTTGTCCCCGAACGTAGCCAAGGTCGTCATCGACACGTTCGATCTCAAACCCACCGGCACCGTTCAGGAAGACATCGCGGCCATGATGGCCGGGAAATAGACAAGGGGGCTTCGGCCCCCTTTTCCATGGTGCGCTGTGAAGCGCCGCGGGATATTGTCTTGGCGCGCGGAAGGCTCTGGGGTATGGAAGGCCGTCGCTGCCATGGTCCTCGCCATGGTTTGCCCGGGACCGCCATGAACACCCTCAAGATCCTCATCGTCGACGACGAAACCAACATCCGCAAGACCCTGGCCTACTGCCTGGCCGCCGAGGGGCATACGGTCGTGGCCGTGAGCAACCCGGCCGACGCCATGGAGGAGAGCCGCAGGCTCGTCTTCGACATGGCCTTCCTCGACCTCAAGCTGGGGGAGGAGAGCGGCATGGACCTCATCCCCGCCCTGCTGGCCGACTCGTCCTGGATCAAGATCGTGGTCATCACGGCCTTCGCCTCCATCGAGAGCGTGGTCGAGGCCATGCGCCGCGGCGCGACGGACTATCTCTCCAAGCCCTTCTCTCCCGACCAGGTCAAGCTCGCTGCCGGCCGCATCGCCCGTATCCGGGAGCTGGAGACCCAGATCGCCGCCCTCAAGGAGAACATGCAGCGTCTGGGGCCCGAGGACAGGCTGCAGAGCGCCAATGTCGGCATGCAGCGGGTCATGGAGGTGGCCAGAAAGGCGGCCGCCTCCGACGCCATCGTCCTGCTGCAGGGCGAGAGCGGCACGGGCAAGACCGTTTTTGCCCGTGCCATACACTCCTGGAGCCTTCGGGCTGTGAAACCCCTGGCCGTGGTCGCCTGCCCGGCCATCCCTTCGGAACTGCTGGAAAGCGAACTCTTCGGCCACGCCAAGGGCGCCTTCACCGGGGCCGTGCGCGACAACCCCGGGCGCATCGCTGCCTGCGAGGGCGGCACCCTGTTCCTGGACGAGGTCGGCGATCTGGCCCCCGGCGTGCAGGCCAAGCTGCTGCGCTTCATCCAGGACAAGGAGTACGAGCGCCTGGGCGAATCCGCATCGCGCAAGGCCGACGTGCGCATCATCGCCGCGACCAACGTCGACCTGCAGAAGCGCGTGGCCGAGGGCCGTTTCCGCGAGGACCTCTTCTACCGCCTGAACGTCATCAGCCTGACCGTCCCGCCCCTGCGCAGCCGGCCCGAGGACATTCTGCCCCTGGCCATGGATTTCCTGGCCTACTTCGGCCGCGCCAACCGCAAGCGGATGCTGGGCTTCACGGACGAGGCGCAGCTCGCCCTGACCAGCCACCCCTGGCCCGGCAACGTCCGCGAACTGCGCAACGCCGTGGAGCGGGCCGTGATCCTGAGCTGCGGGGACATGATCGGGAGGGCCGACCTGCCCGAGAGCGTCGTCCCCGCCGACACCGCCCCGAAGATCGGCGACCCCGTGTCCCTGGCGGCCATCGAGGAACTGCACATCCGCAGGGTCCTGGCCGCCTCGGCCTCCCTGCAGGCGGCCGCCGACGTGCTGGGGATCGACCAGGCCACCCTGTGGCGCAGGCGCAAGGCCTACGGCATCTGATTTTCCCTCCTCGACCTTGCACAATGCAAGGTTCCAAATTCCCGTATCGCGCAAACTGCAATCCCATTCCCTGGTTCTTTCTTTCAACTATACGAAATATAAAAGTATATGTTTGGCCTGGCCCTTGCTTTCATCGGGTCGGGTGCGGAGGACAACTGATGACGCTCAAACAGAAGATTCTTCTCGGCTACGGCCTTTCCTTCGCCTTCATGGGCCTCGTCGTCACCCTGGTCGTGGTCAACCTGGTCTCCCTGGGCAGGGCCACCGAGGCCATCCTGAGCGAGAACTACCGCAGTATCCTGGCCGCGGAAAACATGGTGGACACCATCGAGCGCCAGGACAGCGCCATCCTCCTCATGCTTCTGGGGCAGGGGGAGGGGGCGGAGCTCTTTCGAAGCAACGAGGCCTCCTTCCTCGAATGGCTGGCCAAGGCCAGGGACAATGTCACCATCAGCGGTGAGGGCGAGCTGCTGCAGGGCATCGAGCGCGACTACGAGGCCTACCGGAGGGCCTTCAAGGCCCTGGCCGCCGCGCTCCCCGCGTCCGGCGCTCCGGACGCGTCGGGCTACATGCATGACGTCTCGCCGCTGTTCACGCGGGTCAGGGACGCCTGCGTCAGGCTGCGCCTCCTCAACGAGGAGGCCATGTACGGGGCCAGCCTCAGGGCGGGCGAGGTCGCGCGCGGCGCCATCTGGTTCACCTCCCTCACGGCCGCGGCGTCCCTGGGCGTGGCCCTGGTGTTCAGCATGGTCCTGGCGGACCGCATCGTGCGGCCCATCAGGCGGTTCATGGAGGCCTCGCGCCATATCTCGGACGGGGACTACGCGGTGCAGGTCCCGGTGGGCGGGTCCGACGAGCTGAGCCGTCTGGCCGGGGAGTTCAACCGCATGGCGACCCAGGTGGGGCGTTACCATGCCATGAACATCGAGCAGATCATCGCCGAGAAGGACAAGGGAGAGGCCGTGCTGGCCAGCATCGAGGACTCCCTCGTGATTTTCGACACGCAGCTGCGGGTCACGGGCCTAAACCCGGCGGCACGGCGTCTGTTCGGGCTCCCCGCCGAGCCGGACGCCGTGGGCTGCGCCGACGTGGTGCCGGATGCCAGGGTCTGCGACCTGATCCGTGAGACGGTCCGCGCGGGCTCGCCACCGAGCCTGCCCGACGAGGAGCGGATCCTGAACCTGAAGGGGGAGGGGCGCACGGCGCACTACCTCTTCTCCGTGACGGGCATCGGCAGCGGGCGGAACCTGTCGGGAGCGGTCCTGCTGCTGCGGGACATCACCCGGCTGAAGCAGGCCGAACAGCTCAAGAACGACTTCATCATGGCCGCGTCCCACGAGCTGCGCACGCCCCTGACGAGCCTAGGCATGAGCGTGGCCCTGCTCCTCGAACACGCCTCCGGCAGCCTGGCCGAGAAGGACCGGGAGCTGCTCCTGGCCGCCCACGAGGAGGTGGGACGCATGAAGTCGCTGGTAAGCGACCTGCTGGACCTCTCCAGGATCGAGGCCGGCCGGATCGAGATGGAGTTCGAGCCGGTGACGGTGGGGACGCTCTTTTCGCACGTGCAGGCGGTCTTCAGGAGCCAGGCGGACATGAAGGACGTGTCGCTGCGCCGGGAGATGGACGGGGACGGGCCGTCGGTCCGGGCCGACGCCAACAAGATCGCCTGGGTGCTCAGCAATCTCGTTTCCAACGCCCTGCGCTACGTCGGCCGCGGCGGGCACATCGCGCTGAGGGCGCACGACGACGGGGCCTGGGTCCGCCTGGCCGTGGCCGACGACGGGCCGGGCATCCCGCAGGGGGATCAGGCCAGGATATTTCAGAAGTTCGTGCAGGTCGGGGACGGGGAGAGCGAGGGCTCGGGCCTCGGGCTTGCGATCTGCAAGGAGATCGTGCGCGCCCACGGCGGCACGATCTGGGTCGAATCGGAACCGGGGCGGGGCAGCACGTTCATCTTCACCCTGCCCAAGGTGTTCAGGGAGTCGTAAATGAATCACGCGGAAACATGCGGGTGTCCGGTGGTCCGGGGCGGGAAGCTGCTTCTCGTGGACCCGGCCGGCGTCGTCGGGGAGGCGTCCCCGGAGGATTGCGCCTTCAGCACCATGCAGTGCCTGGAGCGGACGGCCGGCGGCCGCGAGTCCACCGTCGCCGTCGTGGCCGGCAGCAACGAGCAGGCCCAGAGGTTCGCGCTGCCGGATCTCGTCGGCATGCTGAAACGGTCCGTCCGCGTCTGCCGCGTGGTGGCGGTCGTGTCCCATCGTCATCGCATGCTGCTGGAGAGCTTTCGCCGCAACGGGGCCGATTTCGTCGCCGTGATGAATTTCGGAAGGCTGGACGCCACCGGGATCGAGGAGGCGGTCATGCGCCTTGGCGCCGAAGACAGCCTCGAACGACAGCTGGCGCTGGTCTGCCCCTTCCTGAACTACAGCGCCATCAACGCGCGGACCGAACTGACCGTGTGCGGGGCGTACAGGAACAGGATGGTCCTCGGGCCGCAACGTCTGCGATCGTGCTGCGAGACGGCGTCCCATGCGCAGTGCGGGCAGTTTCTCACCCCCAGGTGCGATGCATGACCTTCCGTTCCCGCATGCTGAAGATGCACCCCGCGGCGTTGGTCCTGACCAGCTTCCTGCTCGTCATTCTCGTCGGCACTTTGGTGCTCATGCTGCCCGCGGCGACCCGCGATGGCCGCATCGCCGCCGTGGACGCCCTCTTCACCGCGACCTCGGCCGTGTGCGTCACCGGGCTGACCGTGGTCGACACCGCGGGCACCTTCACGCTCTTCGGCCAGATCGTCATCATGGGCCTCATCCAGGTCGGGGGGCTGGGGCTCATGACCATTTCCGTGGCCCTCTTCAACTGGCTCGGCCGCAGCGTCTCCATCCGCCAGCGGATGGCCATGCAGGACGTCTTCACGCACACGCCGCGGGAGGACATCGCCAAGCTCGTCCGCAGCGTCATCCTTTTCACCCTCGGCGTGGAAGCGGTGGGCGCGCTCCTGCTCACGACGCACTGGCTGGCCGAGTTCCCTGCGGCGAAGGCGGCGTACTACGGCGTCTTTCATTCCGTCTCGGCATTCTGCAACGCCGGTTTCGCGCTGTTCCCAGACAATCTGATGCGCTACAGCGGAAGCCTGCTGCTCAACTTCGCCGTCTGCGCCCTCATCGTCGTCGGCATCGGGTTTCCCGTGCTCTACGACCTCCAGGCCTGGGCGACCGGCCGCAAGGGAGCCAGGGGGCGGCTGGCCCTGCAGACCAAGGTCGTGCTCTGGACCACGCTCATCCTCATCACGGGCGGCTCCGTGATGTTCTACCTGCTCGAAATGCACGGCTCGCTGCCGGAAGGCCCGCCGGCGCAGAAGTTCCTGGCACCGGTCTTCCAGTCCATCACCTGCCGGACGGCCGGCTTCAACACCGTGGACATCGGCGCCCTGCAGGACGCCACCCTGACCTTCATGCTTTTCCTCATGTTCTTCGGCGCGTCCCCGGGATCGTGCGGCGGCGGCGTCAAGACGACGACGCTGGCGCTGCTGGCCGCCTTCACCGTTTGCCGTGTCCGCAAAAGCCCGCGCGTCAACATGTTCCGCAAGAGCGTTCCCAACGAGACCGTGACCCGCAGCGTATCCCTCGTCCTGGTTTCCCTGAGCATCATCGGACTGGCCGTGTTCCTGCTCCTGGTCGGGGATGCGGTGGCCGAGAACGCCTTGGCCACGCCGCACGGGTCTTTCCTGTCCTACATGTTCGAGACCGTGTCGGCCTTCGGCACCGTGGGGCTGTCCATGGGAATCACGCCGTCCCTGACTACCTGGGGCAAGCTGGTCATCACCTGCATGATGTTCGTCGGGCGGGTCGGCGTGCTGACCTTCACCTACATCGTCGTCGGCGCGGGCCCTGCCAGAGGCGTCGAGTATTCCGAAGAAAACCTGATGATCGGCTAGAAAAGAGGTTCAAGCATATGAAAAGGTTTGCGGTGATCGGCCTTGGCAATTTCGGATTTCATGCCGCAAAGGCGCTCTTTGAGGACGGCAACGAGGTGCTGGCCATCGACTCGGACCGGGCCAGGGTCCAATCCATAGATCCCCATTGCTCGGAGGCCATGGTCCTCGACGCGACGGACAAGGAGGCGGTCAAGTCCCTGGGCCTTGAGGAGACGGACGGCGTCATCGTCTCCACGGGGACCAAGATCAGCAACAGCATTCTCATCTGCCTGTACCTGCAGGAGGTCGGGGTGAAGAAGATCCTGGCCAAGGCCATCGACGACGACCACGCCAAGATTCTGCGCCGCATGGGTGCCACCGAGATCATCCATCCCGAGCGCGATATGGCCATTCGCGTGTCCCGCAACCTCTCCCGGCCCAACGTGCTCGATTTCATCCCGCTGGCGGAGGAGTTCGACATGATCCAGGTGGGCGCCCCCCGGGAGTTCATCGGCAAGTCCCTCATCCAGCTGAACCTTCGCGCGCGGTATAACGTGCACGTCATCGCCATCAAGGAACTCGTGCCCGAGAATTTCGTACTCGTCCCGCCCGCGGACTACGTCATCAAGGACAGCGACATCCTCCTCATGCTCGGCAAGTCCGCGGACATCCGCCGGATCAAGGAGCTCAAGTAGTCCGGTGGCGCACGCTCATCCGGCTAGTCCCTGGTGAAGAAGAGCGGGTTGTCCGGCACCCTGCGCGGGCGTCGGTTCTCGTCCACGGCCACGTAGCGAAAGACGCCCTCGGTCACGAGCTGGCGCTCGGCCTCGTAGGCGTCCACCAGCTGCCTGGCCCAGACCTCGAGCTTGATGTCCATGGACGAAGAGCCCACGCGCAGAAGTTCGGCGTGCACGCAGATGGTGTCGCCGACGCGTACGGGCTTGTCGAAGGACATCTTCTCCACGCTGACGGTGACCGTCCTGCCCTTGGAGATCTCCGAGGCCATGAGCCCCCCGGCCACGTCCATCTGGGCCAGGATCCAGCCGCCGAAGATGTCGCCGCTGGGGTTGGTGTCCCTGGGCATGGCCAGGGTGCGCAGGACCAGGTGGCCCTTGGGCTGTCGCCCCGTTCTGTCGAGCTCTGACATGGACTCTCCTCGCGGTGCGGCCGCGGCCCGGGCGGGCGCGGCCGGGTTGGGGTTGCGTTCCGGCATTTTCCCTCCCTATCAGCAACCCCTTCCCGTTGTCGAATCGTGGGCGGCTCCCCCATGGGCGGGCGAACTCAGTTCGCTTCGTCCGCCTTCACCGCCGCGTCGGCAGAGGCCGTTTCCTTGGCCGGGGTGCCGGGTATCCACCAGCGCACGGCCTTGCGGGCCTCCTCGGTCGAGGGCCGCCTGGTGCGGTAGACGGAGTAGAGCACGGACGCGCCGATCAGGGCCGCGGTCATGGCCAGGGCCATCTCCGTGGATACGACCTTGGTCCCGAACCAGGTGTTGAGGAGCATCTTGGCGCCCACCAGGATCAGGACCAGGGACAGGCCGTACTTCAGGTAGTGGAAGCGGTGCACGATGTCCGACAGGGCGAAGAACAGCGCGCGCAGCCCCAGGATGGCGAAGACGTTGGACGAGTAGACGATGAAGGTGTCGTTGCTGACGGCCAGGATGGCCGGGATGGAGTCCAGGGCGAAGATGACGTCGGACGTCTCGACGATGACCAGGACGATGAACATGGGCGTCATGTACCACAGGCCGTCCCGGCGGACCCAGAACTTTTCGCCCACGTACTCGTCCGTGACGCGGAACCGGCTGCGCATGAAGCGCACGATGCGGTTGCGGGACATGTCCGGCTCCTGGTTGATGGCGACGAGCATCTTGACGCCCGAGGCGATGAGGAAGAGCCCGAAGACGTAGAGCAGCCAGTGGAAGGAGGCGATGGCCGCGGCACCGGCGAAGATGAGCACGGCGCGCATGACCAGGGCGCCGATGACGCCGTAGACGAGGACCTTGCGCTGGGCGTGGCGGGGCACGGAGAAGTGCAGGAAGATGAGCAGGAAGACGAAGATGTTGTCGATGCTCAGGCTCTTCTCGATGAAGTAGCCCGTCAGGAACTCGTAGCCGGCTTCGGCGCCCTTGAAGTGGAAGACCCCAGCGCCGAAGGCCAGGGCCAGGACGATGTACCCGAGACTGAGCCACAGCGCCGTGCGGACGCTCATCTCCTGGTCCCTGCGTTGGACCACGCCGAGATCGAAGACCAGCAGGGCGATGATGAAGACGTGGAAGACGACCCAGAGCAGAAGCGTGTTCATGAAACCTCCAGTGGTTGAGAATGTGCTGGAGGCGCAAAAAAACCTCCAGCATGTGCGATGCTGAAGGTCTTGCTCATCGGCGGGTCACCGACGGCCGGGCCAAGCGCGTGCGCGCCAGTGATGTTGACCGGGCCTGGAGGAGCTACTCCCCTTCGTCGTAAAGCGTGCCATCTATCCATGACGGCCGGTCCCGTCAAGGGCCGGCTCCCTTTCCGCTGTTGCCGGCGCCGGGCTTCAGGTCCCGGCCTCTGCTGATGTTTGCAGTCCGCGCAGGAACGCTGCGAGTGCCTTGTCGTGCTCCAGAATGTGCTCCAGGAGCCATGTTCTGAAAAAGTCGCGCAGGAACTGAACGTCCTTGTCGCCCATTTCCGGGCCGAAGCGGCGCAGTTCCAGAACCAGCCGTTCGTGCTCCGCGTCATGCGCCTTGCGGTCCGGGTAGCCGTGCTGGAGCATGAGCCCGAGTTCGGTGGCGAAATGGTATTCGGTGTACGCCAGGAGCACCTTGAAAAGGGTCTCGCCCACCAGGTTGTCCCCGTCCCGCTGGGTCGCGCACAATTTGTTGACCAGCGCGGCCATTTCCGCATGCTGCTGGTCGATCTCCGTCACGCCCACGACGTGGGTTTCGCTCAGCGTGACCCCGGTTTCGGGCTGGCGGGCTTCCCCTGCGAAGGCGAAGCCGCCTCGGCCCTTCTTCTTGCTCAGGTACATGGCCATGTCCGCGGCCATGAGCAGGCTGTCCATGTCGGCGCCGTGCTCGGGGTAGAGGCTAATGCCGATGCTGGACCCCACGGAGCACGTCAGCGTTTCGGACAGGGGAATGTCCGGAGTCACGGCGGCCAGGATTTTCCGCGCAACGGCATTGGCTCCGTCCCGGCCTTCGAGTTCGTGGAGGATGATCACGAACTCGTCGCCGCCCATCCTGGCTACGGTGTCGGTGGCCCGCACGGTTTCCACGAGCCTTTCTGCGACGGTCTTCAGGACCGTATCGCCCGCGTCGTGTCCGTGCTCGTCGTTGACCTTCTTGAAGCCGTCCAGGTCAATGAAGAGGATGCCAAGAGGCTTCTGGTTGCGTTTGGCGCCTGACAAGGCCTGGGACAGGCGGTCGAAGAAGAGCGTCCGGTTGGGGAGCCCCGTCAGACGGTCATGGTAGGCCAGTTCGTGCAGATGCCGCTCGGCCTCCCTGCGCCCGGTGATGTCGTGGGCCGCGGCGTAGACCAGGCCGCCGTGGCTTGCCGCGGACCATTCGAGAAAGCGGTAGGAACCGTTCTTGTTGCGGAATCTGGCCACGAAGTCGGAAACGGTCCTGCCGGCGGCGATGTCGGCCAGGGTATCGAAAGCCGCCTGCATGTCGTCGGGGTGGAAGTATTCGATGCATTGCCTCCCTTCCAGTTCCCCTGACGGGTACCCCATGGCCCTTTCCCAGGCAGGGTTGAGTTTCAGGCAGACTCCCTGCAGGTCGGTTATGATGAGCATGTTCGGCGAGATGGAAAAGAAGCTCTCGAGTTCCGTGCGGACGGATTGCAGTTCGATCCCCATGCGCTCGGAATGGAGCCGCGTCTTGCGGCGCCAGCGCTGCGAGCCGAAGAGGGCGGCGGCGCCGGCCAGGAAGACGGTGGCGAAGAGGGCGATGGAGACGCGAACGTTGTTGCGCCAATACTGGAACACGGCGCGCGTGTCCCGGCCGACGCCCAGGACGAGCGGGGGGCTGAGCTTCAGGGTCGGCGACTGCACCGTCTGCAGGATGAGCAGGGACTCTTCGTTCGCGGCGTAGCTTTTTCCCTCGAACAGGGAGGACGTGAGTCCGCTCTCGAGGTGCCGCGTGAAGAACGTGCCCGGGATCGCCAGATTTTTGCCGACCATTCCCTCTCTGGCCGGTACCCAGAGAAGGACCGTACCCGCGCCGTGGACCAGTCGGGCCCACGAATTGGGAGCGTACAGCACCGCGGCCATGATGGCCCGGAAGAACTCCGGGTCGAGGGAGGCCGTGACCAGGCCGGCGAAGGAGCCGTCGGGTGCGGTCAGGCATTTCGTGATGTTGACGTTCAGGTCGCTGAGAGAGCTGTTGAAGGGGCTGCTGATATAGAGGACGTCGTCGTCCGGCCGGTCGCGGGGAGTCGTGAAATATTCCTGTTCCGCGGTGTTTTGGCCCACATGCTCGTCGAAGTTGGAAGCGAGGATCGCGCCCGACGAGTCGATGATGTCCAGGGAACGGACGCTGGTCATGGCGGTGGCCAGAATCTTGAGCCTGGCCGCGGTCGAAAGCGCGTCAGAGCGGTCACGGAGGCGTTGCGTGAGTATGGGAGGGGGGAGTGCGTCCCGGAGTTTGTCGAGGGTGGCGTCGATCTTTTCGAGCTGGGTCACGACCATGTACTCGCCGACCGAGGCCACGGCGGCGAGGCGCTCCTCTTCCCGCGTCTTGACGGAGGTGAATTCGCGCTGATTCTCGTAGATCAGGACGGCTGCCAGAATGCAGGCGCAGACCGCGAAGGTGGCCCATTCTGTGCGGAATGTATCCGGCTTGCCGGGCATGGCGTGCCTCCCGTCCCATCAGCCCCCGTTACACGTTTTTCAACTAAAAAATACCAGACATCGAAGTACGTGTCATCATGGAAGCCGGCGCGGCACTTCCGCCACGCGGGGGAAGGAGGCGTCAGGGCCGGCCGCAGGCCCTGGCGATGGTTGCGGTCAGTGCATCGATGCCGGCCGGCTTGCCGATGTAATCGTCCATGCCCAGAGCCATGAACCTTTCGCGGTCTCCGGGCATGGCGTAGGCGGTCAGGGCGACGACGGGGACCGGGGCCCTGCCGGTTCGGGCCTCCTCCGCCCTGATCAGCCTGACGGCTTCGGTCCCGCCCATGAGCGGCATCTGGATGTCCATGAGGATCAGATCAAAGTCCCCTCCCTTCCAGACATCGACCGCCTGGCGACCATTTGTCGCCAGAACGACGCAGTGCCCGGCCTTCTCCAGGATCCGTCGCATGTAGAACTGGTTGGACGGTTCGTCCTCGGCCACCAGGATGCGCAGCCCCGGACGCGTCTCCCCGATCCGGGAGCGGGCCGGCATATCGACCTGCGTGGTGGTGGGCAGCCCGAAGGGCAGGACCACATGCATCGAGGTGCCCCTGCCGGGTTCGCTCTCGACGAAGATGTTCCCGTCCATGAGTTCCGCCAGGCGCTTGACGATGGCCAGGCCCAGCCCGGCCCCCTGGTACCTGCGCGTGTAGGAGCCCTCGACCTGGACAAAGGGCTTGAACAGCTCCCCGAACTTGTCGGCGGGGATGCCGATGCCCGTGTCGTGCACGGAAAAGAGGACGCGCAGGGCGCCGTCCTGTGGCGAACCGAGGGGAGTCATCTCCAGGGTGATGGCGCCTGACTCCGTGAACTTGAGGGAATTGCCCACCAGGTTGAAGAGAATCTGGCGCACGCGGGCGGCGTCGCCCAGGAGGCGCGGCGGAAGGTCGGGGTGCAGGGAGCAGCTCAGCGGCAGGCTCTTTTCCCGGGCCGCGAGGCTGAAGAGGTCGGACACGGACTCGGCCAGCTCCGCCGGACTGAACGACTCGTGCACGATTTCGACCTTGCCCGCCTCGATCTTCGAGATGTCGAGGATGTCCGAGAGCAGCCGGGTCAGCCGGTCCGAGGAGCGCAGGGCCATGGACACGAACTCGTCCTGCTCCTCGTCGAGCCGCGTGGTCTGCAGGAGCTGCATCATGCCCATGACGCCGTTGAGCGGGGTGCGCAGCTCGTGGCTCATGTTGGCCAGGAATTCCGACTTGGCGCGATTGGCGGCCTCGGCCTCCTCCTTGGCGCGCAGCAGGCTCTCTTCGACGGCCTTCTGCCGGGTGATGTCCAGGGCGCAGACCAGGACCCGCGGCTCGTTCTGCACCTCCAGGTAGTCCGCGCTGAGCAGCAGGCAACGGTCCCCGCCCCCGAGCTCTTCGCGCAGCAGCCAGAACTCCACGTTCTGCCTGCTTTGCCGGTCGGCGAAGGTGTCCCGGATGACGCCGCTCATGGAGCATACCGGGCATGCCTGGCCGGACCCGCATCCCTGCGGTGTCTTCGCGTGGTTCGGGCAGCCGAGTACCTCGCCGCAACGCAGGCCCAGGGTGTCCTCCTCGCTGCGGCCGATGAACTCCATGGCCGCGCGGTTGAGCTTGCGGACCCGCGTCTCTTCGTCGAACAGCATCATGACGACCGGGGCGCTCTTGTGCACGGCCGAGAGCTCGGTCAGGGTCGCCTGCAGTTCGGTCTCGGCCTGTTTCCGGGCCGTGATGTCGCGGTTGCAGCCGCGCCTGCCGAGGTATTTGCCGTCGGCGTCGTAGATCGCCTTGCAGATGTGGCTGACCCATACGACTTCGCCGGAGGGCCTGACGATGCGGAACTCCATTTCCCTGTGGGCCGGGCGCGTGGCATCGGCCTCGTCGAGGTGGGAGAGCCAGCTCTGTCGGTCGTCAGGGTGGATGACGGAGCGGATGTGCAGGCCGAAGTCGCCCAGGAAGACATCGGGGGCCAGGCCCGTGATCTCGCGCGAGGCGGGGGAAACCCAGACGTACTTGCCGTCCGGGCCCCGCCAGTATTCCCAGTCGTGGGTGTTGTCGGCGATGATGCGCAGGCGCTGCTCGCTTTCCCTGAGCGCGCTCTCGGCCAGTTTGCGCCCGGTGACGTCCTCGCGGATGAGGATGCCGCCGCAGACCTGCCCCGCGTCATGCAGGGGAATGCCCCGGACGCTCTGCCAGGCCGAGCCTCCGGCGGAAAGGTGCGGGATGAAGACGCTCTCCAGGGCCAGGGTCCGGCCCTGGACCAGCCCTTCGAGTTCGTCCCGCAGCCCGGCCGAAACCAGCCCGGGCAGTTCAGTCAGATGGCGGCCGAGAAAGAATTGCGGCCCGAGCCGCCCCCTGGCGAAGGTTTCCAGGTGGAACCGGTTGACGAAGGTGACGCGCCCGTCGCGGTCGAAGGTCATGATCGACAGGGGGAGGTTGTCCACCAGGGACTGGTAGACGGCCGCGTTCGGTCCGGACCCGTCCATGGCCGGCGTGGCGTGGCGCGTCCGGGCGTTGCGGAGCTGGTTTTCCAGTTCGGCGATGCGCGCGCGTGCGGCGATGAGATCCTGCTCGAGGCGGGAAGAGGGGGGCGGCGCGGAAGAATCGTTCATGGTTCCGGTCTGTGGTTGTTACGGGGCCGGAAGGCGCCGGCCCTGCCTGGGTGTCTGCCGGGGCGATTTCCTCAATGGTCAATGTGTGTCAGATGGCGGGGGTTGCGGTCAAGGGCGGTGAGAAGCCGATGGGATGGACGAGATGGACCTCATGGACCACGCATGCACCCGTCCATATTGTCCATCTCGTCCATGAGGTCCATCTCGTCCATGCAGACCAGATACCAGACGGCCGCGTGGTGCTCAGTCGACCTCGGCTTTTTCGTGCCCGGGGAATACCACGGTGCATTTGAGACCGGCGGGCAGGGCATGATCGGGGTTGGGCAGGGTCAGGCGTACGCCGAAGGTGCCGCTCGCCGCGTCGATGACGCGGTCTACGATGGTCACCGTCGCCTCGTGCCGTCCTCCCACTGGTTTTTCCGGGAGCACCTCGGCCTTCATGTCCACAGCGACCGTGTCGTACATCTCCGACGGCAGGATGACCTCCACGCACAGGGGGTCGATCTGGGCCAGCTTGAGGATAGGCCGGTTCTCGACGTATTCCCCCGGAGACATGTAGCGCTCCACGACCACCCCGTCGATGGTGCTCCGTATTTCAAGGCGTTTGACGATTTCGGAGGAATACCTGTAGTCGGCTTCGGCGAGGGCCTTTTCGGTCTCGGCTTCGTCCATGTCGTTGGCCGCGATGACATCCTTGCGATAGAGCGGGTTCATGCGGTCCATCTTGCGCTGGGCAAAATCCTTCTGGGCCCTTTTTAGCTCCATGGCAGCCTTCTCCACGCTGGAATGCAGCGTCGCCACCACCTGGCCCTTGCGGACCGTGTCGCCGCGGTCGAAGCCGACCGTGGCCAGGACCCCCTCTTGGGGACTTCCAACATGCACCACTTGGAACGGCGTGATCAGCCCGTCGGCCTGGAAGGCGTGGGCCGTAGCCACGGCCAGCGCAAAGACCATCCCCGCAAGCACGAATGTCCGTTTCATGGTATCCCCCGCTTCATTCCAGACGGCCCGAGAACGCCAAGGCGTCCTCCATCTGGGTGTCCAGCCTCAAGAGGTTGCGGCGCAGCCGCGCATGCAGCCGCTCTGCCGAGCGCTGGGCCATAAGCGCCAGCAGCCCGCACGCCCATTGTCCGCCGAGGGGCAGGGGCGAGCGTAGGAGGGCCGCCGCGGGCCAGCGCAGAAATGTCTTCACGTGGGTCGTGATCAGTTCGTCCTCTAGAGAAAGCACGGACTGGAAGGTGCCGGGATCGCCCTGTCGGCCGCAGCGCCCAAAGAGCTGTCGGTCGATGCGGCCAGCCTCGGAGCGTTCCGAGGCGATGACGTGCAGTCCGCCCAATTCGGCCACGCCGGGGCCTAGGCGGATGTCCGTGCCCCGGCCGGCCATGTTCGTGGCCACGGTGATCTGGCCGCGTTGACCGGCCTGGGCCACGATCTCGGCCTCTTGGCGGTCCTGCTCGGCGTTCAGCACCCTGTGGGGCAGTCCGGCCCGGTTGAGCAGGCCGCTCAAGAGTTCCGATGAGCCTACAGAACGCGTGCCAACCAGGATCGGCCGCCCGCTGCCGTGGATCTGCCCGATGGTTCCAACCACGGCCTCCCATTTCCGGCGTTCGGTGTCGAATGCCCGGCTCGGAAGGCCCTTGCGTCGAAGGGGGCGGTTCGTGGGCAGGGGGACCACGCGCAGACGGTAGATGGACCACAGCTCCCGGGCCACCTCACGGGCGGTACCCGTCATGCCGGCCAGACGCAGGTAGCGGCGGAAGAATCGCTGGTAGCTTATTCGCGCCAGGGTGTCCTTGCGGCTGGTGGGATCGCAGCCCTCCTTGATCTCGATGAGTTGGTGAAGGCCCAACTCCCAGGATCGATCGGGCATCAGGCGCCCCGTGTACTCGTCGATGATCTGGACCTTGCCGTCGCGGACGAGGTAGTGCTTGTCGCGCTCGAAGAGATACAGGGCCGAGAGTCCCTGCCGGACCAGTTCCTGGCGCTGCGGAGGGTTGGTCCATGCGCGGGCCTCGGCCCAGTCGAAGCCTTCGGTCTTGGCCTTGCCGCGGTCGCGTAGCTCCACGTTTCGTTCGCTCTCGGAGATGCTGAAATCATCCCCGGCCGTGAGAGACGCGGCCAGATTGAGAGCCAGACGGTAGACGTTCTGGGCGGTCGAGGCCCCGGGGTCGGTGGAAATGATGAGGGGCGTTCGGGCCTCGTCGATAAGCACGCTGTCCGCCTCGTCCACGATGGCGAAACTTAGGCCGCGCATAAGCAGCCGGTTGGCCCGGGAGCTTTCTCCGTACAGGCGTTCGAGCTGCAGCCGCATGGGGCTTGGGCGGTCCCACATGACGATACGGTCTTTGAGGTAGTCGAAGGCCACCTCCTTGTTCGTGCAGTAGGTCACGTCGCAGGCGTAGGCCGCTCGGCGCGCGGCCGGGTCCATGCCCTGCCTGACGACACCCACGGTCAGTCCCAGAGCTTCGTAGATCGGACCCATCAGGGCGGCGTCGCGCCCGGCCAGATAGTCGTTGACCGTGATGATGTGCACGCGGGTCCCAGTCAGGGCCGCGGTGCAGGCTGGGAGTGTGGCTGTCAGGGTCTTGCCCTCGCCGGTCTCCATTTCCGCCACCATGCCGTTGAGGAGCACCAGGCCGCCGGACAGCTGTACGTCGAAATGCCGCATCCCGATCCGGCGGGACGCGGCCTCGCGGACCAAAGCGAAGGCCCGGGCCACTGCGTCGTCCCGCAGGCCCTCCATGCGCAGGGTCATGCCGATCTCGCGCCCGGTCTGCCTGATTTCGGGGTCCGTAAGACGCCCGATCTCCGCCCCGTGGTGGTCGATGCGACCAATCATGCTTGTTCCGAAACGCCCCCGTCCCGGACGTACCCATGGCGCCACCAAGGCGGACAGACCGGTCTCCAGGCGGTCGAGCCAGTTCTCACGTCTTTCCTCCCGCTCCGGGTAGATTCCGGCCGAGATCAGGGCGTTGGCGGTGTCCCTAGACATGAAACCTCGTCAGGAAAAGTTGCCGCAGGGCGCGGTACCACCGCCAGACCAGGGGCTCATGGCCATGGTCGAAGCGGACGTAGACGCGTCCTCCGATGTTCAGGGTCCAGCGGGCCGATGGGGGTTCGACGTCGAACAGGAACATTTTCTGGAACGCGGTCAGGCCCATTTCGTCGCGCGGGTCGATGGCCACGGAACCGCCACCGGTCTGTCCCAATGCCCTGCCTGGCAGGTGGTCCGTGGCGGCCGGCACTTCGCGCTTGAGGGCGGCTTCGGTGATCTGCGAAAAACTGTCCGGCAGCCTGAGTTCCACCGCCTTGGTCCTAGCCCGCACCAGATCCGCGTCCGGCTGGGACACGACCACCCGCACCGTGACCGTGGCCGGTTCGACAACATAGCCGAGCACTTCGCCCCGCCGAACGAAAAGACCGGGCAGGTCGCCCGGTTCGGGCACCAGGAACCTGCCCCCGATGGCGCTGTAGACCATCAGCTCGTCGGCCCTACGCCGCGCGTCGTCGAGCTGGCCCGCCACGTGCTCCATTTCCTCGGCCGTGATCTGGGCCTTCAGCCTGTCCTCGAGGATCTGACTGCCGTGCAGGGTCTTCAGTTCTTCGTAACGGGCTTCGAGTACGCGGATGCGGGCGGGCAGGAAGGGGTCTGCGCACTGCACGAGCAGTTCGCCCGGGGACACCAGGCTGCCCGGCTTGGCCACGATGCGCTCCACGACGCCTTCAGCTTCGGCGCGCACGAAGGACTCCTCAGGCACCCACATGACCCCTTCAGTCCGCGTGCTCAGAGGAACCGGCACGAGGAAGACGGCGGCTGCGATGATGGCGGCCGCCCCCATGCTCACGACCATGGCCCGTCCTCTGCGGCGTCCCAGACGCGGCGAGGCGACAAGGAAGCGCAGCCCCTTGAAAAGCGGCAGGACAAACATGCTGGTTGCGGCCCAGACAGCCAGAAGCACGCCGACAAAGAAGAATTTTTCGGCGATGAAGAGGACGATGAAGACGTAGATGAAGATTCGGTAGAAGAAGGCCGCAATCGAATAGACCAGTAACCAGGCTTTCTCTCCGGTCGTGGCCCAGGGAGGTTCCGCGTCCTGCATGCCGAAGAGTCGGCGCTGGACGAGGTAGGTCAGGTAGTTCATGCCCCGTGGGGCGAGGTTGGGGATTTCAAGCAGGTCCACCACAATGTAGTAGCCGTCGTAACGCAGCAGGGGGTTGATGTTGAAGAGCAGCGACGACACGCCGGCAATGAGCATGACGTTGTATGCCACGGCACGCACGGGTCCGGGCTCCACTCCGACCCATACGAACATCGCCAGGGCCGCGATGAAGAGTTCCACGAACATGCCCGCTGCACCGACGAAGGCCCTTTCCCACTTGTCGCGGAAGGCCGAAGCCGTAGACGCGTCCACGTAGGGGATGGGGGTGAAGACGAGGAAGATGATGCCCATTTCGTGCACCTCGCCGCCCAGACGCTTGACGGCGAAGGCGTGGCCGAACTCGTGGAAGGCCTTGAGGATCGGGAAGATGACCCACATCAGCAGCAGGTTCCCCGGTGCCAGAACCCGGTCCGTGACGTCCTCGGTCAGTTCCGGCCAGTGCACGCCGGCCAGGAAGGCTGCCCAGGCCACCACAACCAGCCAGAGCAGTGCCCCGGTCCATCCGAAAAACGGTCTGACGACGCCTTGGAAGCGCACCAGGATTGGTTCGGGGTCCAGGAGTTTGAAGCGCATGGACAGGGGGTTGCGGATGTTCTGCGTCAGCCTGCCGATTCGTCGTTTCTCGTGCCTTCGCTGCAGTTCAAAAATGTCGGGCGGCACGTCGCACTGCAGCACATCGGCCCCGTGCAGCTGACTCAGGATGCGGACCATCTCCTCCTGCGTCGGGGCGTCCTCGCCCAGACGCAGGCGTCCGATCTCCCAGATGTCCTGGACCGAGCGTTCGCCGTTCATGAGCCCGATGAGCTGGTAGGCGCCGGGCGTGAAGCGCATGTGCCGTCCCGAGGTGTGGTCCTGAAGCACGTACCACGGCTCGCCGCGGTACGTGTGACGGTGGATTTGCGCGTGACTGCGCAGGCGCGGCTTCAGGCTCGCGACGCGATACCACGACGGGCTGTAGAGCGAGGATTTCACGGGGCCCTCCTCACGGCAGCCAGAACCAGAGCTTGAGGCGTACCCAGTAGACCATCTCGTGGGTCCAGATCCAGATCAGGCGGCGCTTCCCGATCTCAACTTTGCCCACACCCTCCATGCCGGGACGCAGCCTGTTCGAGACTTTTTGGACCTGCGCCTCCACCCGGAAATAGTTGCGCCCTTCCTTGGCCGTGAGGACGGGAGTAATGGTGCTTACGGTCAGCGGGAAGAGCTCTCCCGGAAGGGAGGGGAGGGCGAGCTGCCCCTGCTGGCCGACCTCGATGTCGCCGATGTCGCGCTCGTCGACCTGCACGATGACCCTGTAGGCGTCCAGGGGCGCAACCTCGAAGAGGATCTGTCCCCGTTCGACCGGTGCGCCCAAGGACTGGCTCAGGTCTCCGCTCATGACCACCCCGTCGAAGGGGGCCGTGACGCGCGCCCGCGTCAGTTGCTCTTGCACCAGCGCCAGTTCGGCCTCTGCCTGGTTGATCTTGGCCTCGGTGATCCTGACCTGGGCAAGGTCGAATTTGGCCCGCGCCCCCCGGTGCTCCTTGAGGAGCTGCTCCCGCTGGGCGACCCACTTGGCATGCTCCAGACGCAGGTCCCTGTCGTCAAGGATGCAGAGCGCGCTCCCGGCCTGCACGACGTCCCCGGCTCGGGCCACGGCCTCGGCGATGTATCCGTTGAAAGGCGCGCAGACGCTGCGTTGGATTTGCCCCTCAAGGACCGTTGGAGCCTTGACCCGGTAGGTGCCCTCCATGAACCACAGAACCGCGGCCAGGATGCATAGCACGAGCCCGCAGAACTTGAGGGCCAGGTGACGGGGCCCGAACAGGATGCCCAATCCCCTGGCGGCTTTTTCGGCGGCCTTGGCCGCGAGCCAGCGGTCCTCGCTGCGCTTGGTGCCGAGGATGGGTCCGGCTAGGGCCGCGATGGTCCTGACAAGTTCGATGATTTGCGGTTCCGGGTCCCTGCCGGCGGGGAATTCGAGACACAGGGCGCCGTAGGGAGCGTCGTCGGGACCTAGGGGCGCGGTGCAGATGGCTCCGGCGCCGAACTGCCTGGCCAAGGCGTCGTGTCCGACGATCACTAGGGGCGGGGCGTCGGGGGGAGGCGGGAAGACAACCAGGGACTGCTGGTCCGTGGCCTCTTCCATGGCCCCTTCCACGGCCCGAGTCAGGTTGGCCCGCTCGCCGAACTCGGCGCTGTGGGACAGGGCGCTGATGCGCAGCCGGCCTCGTCCAATGAAGCCCAGGCTGACCCGCTCGCACTCCAGCATGGTGGCGAGCCTGGTCACGAAGGCCATGGCCGCGCCCTGGAACCTGTCGTGCTCAAGTGTGTCGGCCACCGAGTCGAGTACCTTGCGCAGCCGGTCGTTGGTCTGGGACGCGGCCTTGGCATCGGCGCGCAGGACCATGACCTCGAGCCAGGCCGTGCCCCAGTGCAGCCGGCGCATGACATCCTGAATGCGGTCATCGCTTTGTCCGGGCACTTCCAGGACCACTGCGCCGTGAAGCTTGCCCAGGGCCGTGACGGGGTGGGCGATATGGACCGTTCTCGCGGGGGGGCCGCCGTTCCTGCCGGTTGGTTGATGTTCGGCCAAGAAGCCGCGGCGTTCCTTCAGGGCCCGCTCGGCGGCCGGCACCAGATGGTTCACGTCGAAGTCGGGGGCCGGCCAGACCGCGGCGGGGAAAAAGGGGCCCTTGTCCGGGGTGCCGAGCAGCAGCAGGGCACTGCGGACGCCCGCTACCATGGTGCACTGCAACGACAGCCAGCTTTCGGCGAATTCCCCCTGCGTAGCGGCCTCGGCGAACCGCCGCCACAGGTCGTTGTCCCGGGCGTCGCCCTGCAAGGGGACCGCGCCGGGAGAATTGGAGGCGCCGTGCACATCCGTCAGGGTCATAGGCTGTGTCCCGTCCCGGGCCGCTGATTCAGGCGCGCCGGCGGCGGCCGCGGCACATGGCCTGCGCGCTCCGTGTTCGACTACTGCACGTCGGTGGGCAGGCCGATGTCCAGCTTGCCGTACTTGGCTTCATAGTCCTTGAGGATGTTGCCGAGCATGAGCGCCAGCCGCTTGGCCACGAAGGGGCTCATGACGATGCGGTCGGCGAGTTGTACCGTGACCTCCTTCTGGCCGGCGTGCCAAGCCTGGTTCATGCCGAAGAGCAGCACGATCTCCTCACGCGTCCCGGCCACGTTGCACACGTTGGCATAGGTGCTCTTCATGTTGGTGTCATCCCAGCGAACCTTCATCTGGGCGTTCTGGGTCACGCCTTCTGAGCCTGCTTCGGATGCGTCGCGACCTCGAGTGGACATAGCGTTTCCTCCTGCAATTGGTGATGGAGCATGGATGCATATTTATGACAACAATACCGCTCATTCACATAGTGGGTCAAGGGATTTCACTTTTTTGCGCGGAAGTCCGCCGCAATTCCGACGCTTCAGCTTAGCGTCCATATGTTGCCGAAGCGTGCGGAGCAGGATCGTCATCCTGGACGATCAGAAAAAAACATGCCGGAAACACGCATGGTTGCGGTTCCCGGCATGTGTTGCGTCATAATCCTTGGTGCACTTTTGTGTCCCGTTTCTCCTTCGTTATGTTCTAAACCCCTGTCACATCTCTATCTTGATCTTGCTGTTCGGGGCTGCCTTGCCGGTCCCGTCGAGCAGGAAGTCGCCGAGCCAGGCCTGCGCCCGTTCCGTCACGGCGTCACCGGGCAGGGCGGTTGCGTCTGCCAGGTCAAGCCGAACCAGCATCTCGGCCGTCTCGTCCATGCCCTCCATCGGGTTGTGCAGGGCCGCACCGTTCGTCATGGTGATCAGACTCGGCAGACCGTCATGGGCCGTGCGTCCCCTGAACCGCTTCAGGATCTTGTCCAGCCAGCCGTGGCTCCCGCCGTCGCCGAACTTGCCGTGCTCGAAGATCCAGCCCGACGGGATGCCGTTGGACGGCGGGGCGAAGTTGAACAGGCTCGACTTCGCGGCCGAAGGCATGGTCACCATGGCCAGGTCGGACGGCAGGTGCCGCACGCCTTCCCCGAGGGTGCCGCTCATGAGGCAGTCCAGGGCCGCAGGCACGTCCCTGAAGCCGAGCACATGGCCGAACTCGTGCATGACCGCCGTCAGGAGGTCCATGCCTTCGGCCGTGCCGCCCGTGAACTCGCTGTCGTCCAGCGGGGTCGGGTCGACGAACCAGCCGTAGCCGGCGGCATCGGCGTCGATGAAGACCGTGCCATTCCCGGTCAGGCCCAGGATCTGGCCCGAGAGGTCGCCGACCTGGAACTCCACGTCATGCAGCGCCGCAACGGCCTCCTCGCCCAGGGCCTCGGCCCAGAGGTCGATGGCCGCTTCGACGATGGGCGCAAGGTCCGTCTCGGTCGCCACGACGCCTTCCATCTCGCCGCTGGCGGGGATGTCGGCCGTCAGCGGCGTGCCGTCGTCGTTCTTGATGGTGATGACGCCGGTGCCGTCGCCGATGGTCGCCCCCACGGCCTCGGAGAGCACGACATCGAAGGTCTCGTCGAATTCGGCGACCTTGTCGCCGTTGACGGTCAGGGTGTAGGTCTTGCTCGTTTCACCGGGGGCAAAGGTGATGGCCGTGTCGGCCGCCACGTAGTCGAACCCGCTCCATGCCGTGCCGTCCTGTGTCTTCAGGCGTACGGACACGGTGTCCGTCGTCGCCGCGGACAGGCTGATGGTCACGCTCACCTTGGTCTTGTTGGTCTTGTCGCCCTCCAGGACGCTGGCGTCCGAGACGGAGATGACCGGCACGGTCGGGGCCGGGGCGTCGTCGTTCACGATGGTGACCAGGCCCGCCTTGTCGGCGATGACGGCGTTCTCGGAATCGAAGAGCTCGATGGTGAAGGTCTCGTCGGGCTCGACGACGTCGTCGCCGTAGACCGTGAAGGCCACGGTCCGGCTGGTCTCGCCCGGGTCGAAGGTTACCGTGCCGTTCTGTTCCAGATAGTCTTCACCGGCCTGGGCTGTTCCCGCCACGGTCGCGTAGGCGACCGTCACGGGCGCATCCCACTCGGTCGAAAGGGTGAATGTCACCTCGACCGTCTTCTGTCCGCCGTCGCCCTCCGTCACCGATGCGTCGGACACGGAGATCGTGGGCAGGGCTGGGGTGGCGTAGGCCGGGTCGTCGGTCCGGACCACCAGGCGGTCGAAGAGGACGTCCCCGTTGCGGGCCAGCAGTCCGAACTCGCCGTCCGTGACCAGGGCGTTGAACGCGAAGCTCAGGGCGGCTCCGCCGTCCAGGGTCACGCTGACGGTGCGTTCCGCGATGGTGATGCCGAGGGTGTAGTCCGTTCCTGCGTCGAGGGTCGCGCTCCTCTCGGCGTCGATGACGATGCCGCCCTTGGCGGTGCTGTGGCCGACGAGGATCTTGTCCGACTCCACGTCCAGGGTCACGAACTTGAAGTCCTCCGGGCCGTAGGAGTCGAACACGAAGCCGCCCTGGTTGGCCGTCCGGAGGACGGCTTCGAGGGACAGCACCGAGGCCGGGGCGATCCGCATGTCGGCGAGGTCGACGGCGGTCCCGCCGGGCGCGGCGGACAGGGTCAGGCTGCCGCCGTCCGCAATGCCGTTAACCGGCGTCTGGAAGAGGCCTTCGAACTCCGCCTGGCTGGAGAACTCCACGGTCTGCGTGGAGGTCATTTCCGGGGCGATGCGCTGCACGACCACGTTGTCGATGGCCGCCCTGGCGTTGTTGGCTCCCAGGCCGACCATGCCTTCGTGCAGGAAGTGCTCGATCCCGTAGCCATCGACGCGGGGGGCGAAGGTGTAGGTCAGGGTGGTCTTGTTGTTGACCCGCAGGGTCGCCGTGCTGCCGTTCAGGGCCAGGAACACGTTGTAGTCCGTGTCGGCCTTGAGGGATGAGGTGTAGGGGGCCTGCACCAGCACGTGCCAGCCCGAGGCGTCATGGTAGCCGATTTCGAGCTTGCTCGTGGACACGTTGATGCCGGCGAACTTGAAGTCCTCGGAGTTCTGGTAGTCGAAGATGAGGTAGGCGTTGGCGCCGTAGCCGCCCGTGGGCTTCACGGCGCGAATTGTAGCCAGCATCTCGAAGTAGCTCGGGATGTATTCGTCGACGTAGAAGACGCTCAGGGCGTCGCCTCCAAGGGCCGTGGGCGCGACCTGGTAGCGGCCGCTGACCACGGACCAGACGCCGCTGTCCACGAAGAAGGCGTCGGAGGTGCCGTCGTTGAAGCCCGCCGAGCGGAGCACGTCGCGGGCGCCGCCCGGGATGTTGCCGGCCTGCGGGTCGGCCGGCGCTCCGGTCTGATCCTGCCAGGCGTAATCCTTCTGCAGCACGAGACCCATCTCGCCTTCGGGTTCGCCGTTTCTGGTTTCGTCCCCCTGACGAGTGAAGTCCGCTCCGTCGGCCGCCGAGAGGGCGTACAGGAACTCGGGCAGGAAGGGCTGCAGGGTCCGGCTGACGGAAGCCGCGCCGAACGGGGCGTAAGGCACCAGATAGGAGTTGTATTCGCCCACCCAATCGATGAGACGATCGCCTCCGGTGTTGCCGATGAGCACGTCGCGGCCTGCTCCGCCGTAGGCCCTATCCTGGTAGAAGGGATGGGTGTCAGGGACGTCGTTCAGGCCGTCGTTTGTATCGTGATTGTCGTCGGCGTTGAGCAGGTCGTTGCCCCAGCCGCCGTACATGTCGTCGGCGCCGGTGCCGCCCACCAGCCAGTCGTTGCCGAGGTCGCCGAAGATGGCGTCGCGGCCGTCGTCACGGACCTCAGGATAGGTTTCGGTCTGCTGGCCCGTGGCCTTGGGCACCGTGCCGCCGGGGCGGAGCACCCCTTCGTCCTTGTTGAAGTTGAGCAGGAACTGGAAGTAGTCAACTCCTTCAATCCCGTCCGTGCCCTTGTAGAGTTCGCCTTGCGGGGTCAGCAGGATGATACGGCGCGGGTCGTACTCGTCGTACAGGTCGAACTCGCCAGCCCGGAAGCGGTTGTTGGTGTGCTGCCCGTCGCCGTCGAGCGGGTTGAAGGCCAGCACGTCGCCGGGATTGGTCGTGGCCGGCAGGCCGACCGCGCCGTAGCCCAGGTTGAGGATGCCGTTCGGGTTGCCGGAAGCGTCGTATGTCGGCACGTAGGCGTCCATGAGGGCCTCGGCGCCGGAGATGGCGTCGTCGCCCGAGCCGCCGTGCAGCCAGTCGCTGCCCAGGCCGCCGAAGATGATGTCGTCGGCGTAGGGCTGGTTGTCCTGATTGTCAGGGAACTCGTCGTCGTTGCCGAGCCAGGTCTTGTCGAAGCTGAAGGGCACCAGGTCCATGGTCTTCTTCAGTTCGCCGGACACGTTGATCAGGGCGTACTGGATATCGCCGGGGGTCTTGATGACCTCGTTCAGGACGTTGCCGTCGGCGTACTTCGGCCGCGGGTCGCTGGCCAGCAGCCCGGCGATGCCGTTGAGGGGCTCGCCCGCCGTGCTGTTGCGGCTGGTCAGGATCAGTCCGTCGTCGCCCAGGACGCCGTCCTGTCCCGTGCCTCCGGAGATCCAGTCGTTGCCGTAGCCGCCGATGATGTCGTCGTCCTGGCCCTCGCCGAAGATGACGTCGCTGCCGGTCATGCCGAAGATGATGTCGTCGCCGGACTCGCCGTGGATCAGGTCGGCCGCGCCGTTGTCGGCGGGCTGACCCTCAAGCTTGGCCGCTCCGTTTACGTATTCGCCGCCGTTGTAGTCGGCGCCGCCCAAGTGGTAATCGAGCTGCTCCATGGCCCGCGGAATGATCTTCAGGGTGCCGTAATTGTCGTAGTTGAAGGTCCGGAAGAGATCCTTGGCGTCGGCCGGGTTCGTCCCGCTCGCGCCGCCCTGCACCAGGCGGTACACATTGGCGTTGTCGCCCATGATGTAGTCGGCGTCGCGGGCATGGCCCTCGGCGGTGGTTGTGATGACATGGGTCGTGCCGTCTTCGGTCGCGTCGCCGATATGGTTGCGGCCGATGTCGATGCCCGCCCCGCCGAAGATCACGTCGGAGGCGTCGGGCCGCATGGCCTCGGTGGTCAGGCCGAACAGGGCCGAGCTGCCGCCGATGATGTCGTCCTGGCCCAGTCCGCCGTACATGAGGTCGCCGCCGCCGTTGCCTTCCAGGTAGTCGTCGCCGTCGGTCGCCGCTTCGGGGATGTTGAAGTAGAGGGTCTCGCTGGTGTCCGGAATTCCGGTGTCAGTGAGGACGACCGTCTCCGTGGTCGGTCCGGGGTCGGCGCTGGCGCCGATGGTTCCGTCGCCCTGCATCAGGTCGTTGGCAAGCTGGCCGAACATCACATCGTTGTCCGCCCCGCCGGCCATGACGTCGGCCCCGAAGAGACCGGCCGCCGTGGTGTCGGCGTGATCGATCAGCTCGATGTCGCGACCGACGGCGTCAGCCGGGTCGCTCTGCCACGTACTGCCCAGGTTGGCGATGATGGCCGTTTCTGAGGTCGTATAGATGGAGGGCGCCGTCAACGCGCGGAAGCGCGGGCTCAGGTCGTCTCCGCGACGCCAGACGATGGCATTGTCGCCGGCCATGGCGTCGTCACCGGTGCCGCCGTCCATGAGGTCGTTCACATCGTCGATGGCGGGCGTCGAGATGCCCGTTCCGTCAAGGCTGGCCGAGATGGTCGTCAGGGACAGCTCGTCGATGCCGCCGGACACGTTGTGCCCGCCGGTCATGTCGTCGTTGCCGGAGCCGCCCCACATGCGGTCGTCGCCCTGCTGGCCGAGCATGCCGTCGTCGCCTTCCTCGCCCCACATGCGGTCGCCTTCACCACCGAAGTTCGGGGTCAGCGGATCGCCGTCCGTGTCGCCGGTATCGATGGCGAAGAAGTTGCGGGAGTTGAAGGCCAGGCGCCAATCCTGCCCAGGTGCCCTCAGGGCGCTGAACTGCGGGTAGAGGCGCCCGTGGTCGCCGAACATGAGGTCGTTGTTGTCCACCGCACCGAGGCCGTCGCCGTCGTCGCCGTACATCTCGTCGGAGTCGGTGCCGCCGAACATCATGTCGCGGCCGTTGTCGCCGTAGATGAGGTCGCGTCCGCCGCTGTTGGGCTGCTCGGTGGTCACGAGGTCGAGGGTGGAGAGGTCGGTGTCGGCCGTGCCGGTGCCGTATTTGGCCCAGAGGGCGGGATTGTTGGCCTCGAGATCGATGCCAAGGACGTCGAAGAGCCGTCCGGTGGACAGCCATTCGAAGGCGCCGTTGTCGCCGAGGACGATGTCGTCGCCGTCCAGCAGCGTGGTGTTCTTGCCGCCGGACGTGGTCGGGTCGAGGCGGTCGCCGTAGAGGGTGTCGCCGTAGACGCCGCCGGCGATGATGTCGCCGCCGGCGTTGCCGGAGATGGTGTCGGAGCCGCCGGTGTTGTCCGGGTCGTCGTTGTCCGTGGTGCGGATGGTCTTGACCGCGGCGTCGAGGACGAGCTTCAGGTCGAAGCCCGAGACCGGCGCCAGGGGTGCCGCCACCAGGAAGATGTCGGCGTTGTCGCCGATGAGCAGGTCGCCCAGATCGGCAGCGCCTGCGCTGGCGTTGGCGTCGTCACCGTAGATGATATCGCCGGCCGTGCCGCCGATGGCCACGTCGAGGCCCTTGTTGCCGGAGATGACGTCGATGCCGCCGAGGGCGTCTTCGAAGGAGCGGATCAGGTCGAGGGTCATGCGGTCGGTGTCAGCCATGCCCGGTTCGTCGCCGGGGTAATCCGCCGGGTCGTAGGTGAAGTCGAGGAGGCCGTTGTCGCCGAGCATGATGTCGTCGCCGTCGTCGGCGATTGTCGTCGAGTTGGGCAGTGCGCGGTCACCGTACAGCAAATCCTTTTCGAAGCCGTTCAGTTCGTCGCCATCGTCGTTGTTCACGCCGCCGAGCATGATGTCGTTGCCGGCGTTGCCGGACATGGTGTCGGCGCCGCCGGTCGCTTCCTCGGTATCGGTGGTCGTGATCAGGTCGACGGCCGTGCCGAAGACGAGCAGGCGGCCGTCCGTACCGGACAGCTCAATGCGCGCGTTGTCGCCGAGCATGATGTCTTCACCGTCATCGTCGCCGGAGGATGCGGATGCGTTGTCTCCGTACATCGTGTCTTCGCCCACTCCGCCGATGAGGAGGTCATTGCCCTCGTTGCCGGAGATCTCGTCCCCTCCGCCCAGGATCACACTGTCGTCCACTGTCTGTGTGGCCTGATCCACCACCTTGTAGGGTTGAGAGATGATCAGTTCCAGCGTGCCGAAGTCGGGACCGGTCTGGAGCGGCGCGAAGCCGAGGGAGTTGCCTACGGACGCAGCCAGCAGGAAGCTCTGCATAACGGAGCCGTCCTTCCTGGCCAGGGTGATGCGGTTCCCCTCCGCGAGGGCTTCTATGTCGCCGCTCAGGTCCACGTCCTTAGGCACGGCTTCACTGGATTTGGCGTTTGCCAGGGCCGTGTTGATGGCCGCAACAAGCGCGCCCATGTCCGCATATTCACCTGCCGGCACCGTGACCTTGACCGGCACGGTGTCGCTGTAGCGGGTGATGTAGAAGGTTTGGGCGTGTTCGAGGGCGGGTGATTCGATGTCTTCGACGCCTGTCAACGCGACTGGGTCGAGGCCGAAGTCGAGAAGACCGTTGTCGCCCAGGATGATGTCGTTGCCGGTGTTGCCGAACAGACTGTCCGGGCTGCCGTTGACGCCGCCCAGGATGATGTCGTCGGCCTCGTTGCCTTCAATCAAGTCCGCGCCGCCGGTGTTGGTCAGAGGGGTGTCTTGATCGGTCACGTCGGACGTGTAGATTCGGCGGGCTATGCCGAAGTCGAGTTCGATCACTCCGTTGTCGCCAAGGAGGATGTCCTTGTCCGGGGAGTAGAATTCCCCATCCTCACCTTCGATCTGCACCACGGGGGCGCGGCCGCTGCCGTGCCCGCCGTAGATGAAGTCGCCACTGGTGCCGCCGAAGGCGATATCGTTGCCGTTGTCGCCGAAGATGTGGTCGATGCCCACGCTCTCGGCGTCGGGGATGCTCATGATCATGCGGTTGAGGCGGCCGAAGAGTTCGATGCGCCCGCCGTCGCCGATGAGGACGTCATCACCGATGGGGTTGATCTCGGGCAGAGCGCCTGCATCGGCCGGGGCGATGTCGCCGCCGATCCAGTCGTTGCCTGCCCCGCCGAGGACAACGTCGTCGCCGGCTCCACCGTTGATGGTGTCGTTTCCGTCGGTGCCGTCCCCGTCGAGGGCGTCGACGTCGACTTCAGTGACGATGAGGTCCAGCGTCTCCTTCAGACCGTCATCCGTGAAGGTGCCCACAAGGGCGTCCAGGCTGGCGACCGTCGCCCCGCCGTCGCCGATAAGGCGGTTGCCCGAGGCGTCGGTGCGGATCAGGGAGCCGATTTCAATGACGTCGCGCAGGACGCCGTCGGCCTTGAGCTCCGTCGCCTGAGCGGTGGTGTAGAATTCGAGGAACGCCACCAGCCCGTCGTCGCCGAAGACGATGTCGTTGCCGGCCTCGCCGTCGATTCTGTCATCGTCTGCGCCGCCGAAGATGGTGTCGGGGTTGATGCCGCCCTTGATGGTGTCGTTGCCGGCGTCACCGAAGATAATGTCCGCCCCGCGGTCGCCGTAGAGGCGGTCTGCACCTTCCTGGCCGCGGATGTAGTCGTTGCCGTCCTCGCCGAAGATGGTGTCGCCGGAGTCGGGATCGCCGTCAGCGACCGTGTCGGCGTTTTCGGTGGCGTAGGCGTCGGCATAGCCGAACATGATGTCGTCATGGGCGCCACCCAGCATCAGGTCGGAACCGCCGCCGCCGTACATGGTATCCATGCCGGTCTGGCCGAGCATGCGGTCATTGCCGGCGCCGCCTTGGAGGAGATCGTAGCCGTAGCCGCCGTACATGACGTCTGCGCCGTCCTGGCCGAAGAGCCGGTCATTGCCGCCCGTACCAGTGTCGGTCAGCCGCAGCGTCAGGTAGCCGAACTGGTCGTAGCCAACCATTCCGGCCTTGGCCGCATCGGGTGTCCAGACGGTCGAGGGGAGTGCGCCGCTCGCATACTGGATGTTCACGCCGTCGCCGATGAGCAGATCCTTGTCGCCGCCGCCTTCCAGCCAGTCGTTGCCTCCTCCTCCCACGAGCAGATCGATACCGGCGTCTCCCAGCAGATGGTCGTCCCCGTCGTTGCTGCCCGGCATCACGAAGAGGCGCTTCAGTGTCGTACCGTCGTTTTCGTAGACCAGAGTGCCGCCGTCACCGAAGAGGATGTCGTTTCCGGCACCGCCTGTGATGGTGTCGAGGCCCTGTTCGCCGTAGATCACGTCTGCGCCGCCGCCGCCGATCAGGCTGTCGTTGCCCAGGCCGCCGCGGATCAGACCGGCACCGGTGCCGCCCGTGACCTCGATGATGTCGTCGCCGCTGCCGCCTTCAATGGCGTAGGTGATTCCCGAGGTTCCGAGATCCAGGAATATCCTGTCGTCGCCCTCGCCACCGTAGGCGATGATGTGGTCGGCCTTGTAGACCTGGGCCGCGCTCTGCGGGACGCCCAGGCCCCAGACCTCCACCTCGCCGCCGCCTATGGACCTGACGCGAATCTCCTCGCCGAAGTCGTCCGTGTCGCCGTTGAGGCGCGAGCCGGAGTTGGCGCCGATGTTCAGGAGCAGGGCGCCGTCGCCGCGCTCGGTAGCCAGGATGGGTTCACGGTCGAAGGGTATGCTGAATTCGAAGAGCACGATCTTGGGCGTGATGTCGAAGGTGTACTCGAACATCAGCGCCTTGATGTAGGCCCGCAACTGGGCCGAGATGTCGCCGTAGACGTCGAAGATGGCCACGGGAGCCAAGGCCGGGTTGCCTGTGCGGGCCTCGTAGAGGAAGGCTCCGAGCATCTCGTCGACGCGCACCTTGCCGTCGCGGTCAGGGTCGTAGAGGTCGAAGTTGACCGTCAGGATCAGTCCGCCCTCGACTCCCGCGCTGGCGATGCCGAGGTTCAGCTCCGCCCCGGCGAAGACCTCGCCTTCCAGCACGAGTTCGGGCACATCGGTGCCGCCCGTGCCTTGCGGCAGATCGGTGTCGCTGATGAAGAAGCCGGCCAGTAGGTCAAGGGGGTTCTCGAAATCGCCTTCGACGAATCTGGCCACGCCCTCGGTGTCATAGCCGAAAGCAAGGTCCACGGTGACGCCCGCACCGATGGTCAGGACGACGTTGAAGGGGCCCCACACCGGGAAGCTTTGCCGCCACTGGAAGTCAAGCCCGAAGGGCGGCAGGTCGTAGGTGATGAGCGTCGCGGGCCTGCCGAGCAGCAGCCCGAAGATTTCGGAAGGACTCTCGAAGATGGGGAAGCCGAAGCTGCCCGCTCCGGGCGCGGTGCCGTTCAGGACGCTGGAACTGGTCGCCCCGGTGGAACCGCTCGTGTCGATGCCGTCGAGGATCGTGTCCAGCCCGTCCTCGAACCCGCCCAGGGCATCGCCCAGGGAGAACCCGCCCTCGCCGCTGGAGTCGCTGCCGAGGTCGAAGTCGGGCAGAGTCAGGTTGAACTTGAGCTCGTCCGTAGAACCGGGGCCGATGATGCTCAAGCTGCCGATGGGCACGATGAGGGAACCGGGCTCGGCCGGGATGCTGTTCACCAGGGAGATGATGTCGGCGATGGCGTAGATCATGCCTGTTTCGACGTAGCCGGTCAGACCGGCGATATCGACCAGGGTGATGGTCCGGCCGGCCAGGTCGGAGACCACCGGAATCCGCGCGGTCATGAAGTCGATGACAGGCTGCAGGGGTTCCGTGATGTCCTGGATGTTCTCCACGATGGGCCCGAGGAAGTCGCCGAGGAAGGAGCCCATGTCGATGCCGACATGGCGGAACTCAACCAGTTCGAGCATCTTCGAGAAGTCGTAGTTCTCGGCGCCGATGAGATCGCCCGTCGACCAGTCGAGGACGAATTGCGCCCCGACCTGCGGGATGAGGGCCGACACGGCGTCGGGGATGATGTCTTCGTTGAATTTTGCGACGAGTCCGAGGTTGACCTCGGCGTCGACCTGGAGGTCCACGTCCGCGCGCAGCTTGCCGAGTTCGGAGAAGCTCAGGTGTTCATCCTTTTCTTCGTCGGTATCGTCCTTGTTGTAGAGGTCGACCTGGAAAACGGCCGTCAGCCGCGTCTCGTCGACATCGCTGTCGCCAGCGCCGTTTGGCCTGTTCACGAGCTGCTGTGTCGCGGCGTCCCAGTATTGCTGATCGAAGTTGTCCCAACTGGCGTCCACCTTGAAGCGATCACGGAATTCGTCGTAGGCGCCGGTGGCGTCTCCCGGGGAATCGTCGCCCAGGGAGAAGACGTCCACCTGCAGGAAGGCCAGCTTGCCCGAGAGGCGGTCGCCCGGGTTGAACCAGGCGTCCGCACGCAGGTAGAGCTCGTCGGAGATGTCAATGTCGTCTGTCGCATCATTGGTGGTGCCTTCAATGTCGAGCTTCCGCGGGTTGTCGATATCGATGTAGGCACCGTCGGTCCGGTTGATGCCGATGCCCAGGGCCAGGTCCCACAGCAGGAGCAGGTTCAGCTTGGCGTCGGACTCCAGGCCCAGGGCCGGGAAGCCTATGTCGAAGCCAAGGTCGATGTCCGGGGTGTAGCGGTCGCCGAGACGCAGATCCCACTGCACCTGGTCATCCATCCAGTCGGTCGGGGTGTCTTCTCCCAAATAGGTGAAGGTGATGAAATCGTCCGCCGTGTCCTTGTCCACGGTGCCGGCATTGTAGGCATTCCAGTCGACGATGCTGCCGTCGGTCGGGTCGACGAGCTTGCCGAGGCCGGGCAGGGAATGGAAGGCCGCGTAGAAGGCGGCCGGATCGCTGGCATCCCACACGTCGCCGCCGGGGCCGAGGATGGTGAAGAGGAAGTTCTGCACGAAATCGCCGGCCACTTCGGGCGCGTTGGCGATGATATCCCTGAAGGGCTGGATGATCTGGCTGCGGATGTTCTCGATAAAGTCGCCGCCCGCCGCCAGGCTGTCGCCGATGAACGGCAGTTCGATGCCGAAGACCTCGCCGTAGAGGAAGTTCTGGACCTGCTCCATGAACAGATCCAGGGCGTCGATGGCCAGGCCGACGTTGTCGAAGAGGCTCAGGTTGCTGAAGTCGATGCTCGACAGGTCGGGAACGTAAGGGATGAGGTTGCCGAAGACGAAGTCGCCGTCAGCCGAAAGCGAGATGGTCGGATTGAAGCGGATGTCTCCCAGGTAATCTGAGTCTGTGGGGAAGAAGAGCGGCAAGGTGGCGTTGACGACCGGATCGGCGATGCCCGAGAGGTCGAAGCCTTCAAAGGCGCCGGCCATGTCCACCCAACCGTCGGTACCGCCGCTGAATTCAAAGCCGAGGTCGACCCGTGCCGTCCCGCCGGTGACGAACAATCCCAGCGGGCCGAGGGCCGCGTTGAAGGTCAGTGTGTCGCTGTAGGCCTCGAAGCTGCCGGTGATGCTGGTATCGTTTTCATAGAGGTATATTTCGCCGGTATCGAGGTTGATGCCGAAAGCCAGCCTGGCATCCACATAACCCGTCGCGCCGAGGCCCGCCGCGCCTTGCAGGCTCAGGGGGCCGAGATCGACGCCGGCCAGATCGCCCAGATCCAGGTCCACGTCGATGGCTTTCTTGAAGCCCACGGGCAGGCGCAGATCGATGCGCAGGATGTCGTCGCCGTCCAGGGTGGCGAAGGCGAACTTGAGCACGTCCGAGGCCGGGTCGGTGATGCCGTACTGCTGGAAGTAGGCCTGCATGGCCGCGGCCGGGTCAAGTTCCTTGCTGAAGTCGGGCAGCCCGAAGTTCTCCCGGATCTTCTGGGCCAGCATCTGCAGGCTTCCGGCCGGATTCTGCCGGATGTCCTCCACTGCGGCGCGCAGACGGTCGACGAAGTCCATGACGTCGTCGAGGCTCAGGCCCAGGAACGGGATTTCGGTCCTGAAGAAGTCGTACGTGGTGTCGAATTCATCCAAGAACCCGAGCAGGCCATCCATGGCGTCCATGACCTGATCGAAACCGATGTCCTGGAAATCGCCGAGGTTGCCGAGGGCTGTTTCGAAATGCTGTCCGAGGCTGTCGAGGACATCCAGGGTCGGCAGGCCGGGGTCGAACGAACCGATTTTTTCAAGCGCTTCAATCCCGGCGTCGGTCGACCAGTAAGGCAGGCCAGAGAGCGGCGTGACAGTGAAACGTATCCCCGAGAACGGGGACGCGCCTTGGAGTTTCAGACTGCCGGAGGTGGCGACGATGTAGTCATCGAGTTTCGCCTTGGCGATTGCGTAGTTGAAATCGGCCACAAGGTCGGCAAGCGAGGTGTTCGCTGCACCGCCACCGATCCCCGTGTCGAGGTTGTCGCCGTCGGTGTTGTCGGCCAGCACCGTCACGGTGCGGGTTACGCCGCCGTCTATGGCCACCTCGAAACTGAAGTCTTCAACCAGGACATAGTCGCCAAAGGGATCACCCAGCGTGACGAACGGAGGCGCGGCGAAGGCGTTGCCGAGGTTGTCGAGGGAGACGATGATCCGGCCGTCGCCCAGGTTGAGCGGGGTGGCCATCCCGGAGATGGCGCCGTCGAGGGTGGCCAGGAGGCCGAAATCGGCGGTGCCGGTGAACGTGGGCCTGCTGATGACGGCGGACAGTTCGTCGATGGTTCCGGGCAGGACAGCCTGAGTGACGCTGTCCTCGGCCGTGAGTGCCTTGAACAGGTCGGTCATCGTCCGCTCAGGCGGACCAGCGTAAACGATGCTGCTGGCGAAGTCGCCGGTGTAGAGGGTTTCCTGGGGAGCCCCCGGTTCGGCCTGGAGAGATTCGTCGATATCGGGTGTGGCCGGGTCGTCGGTTTTCATCCAGGGCGTGGCAACGCTGGGGTTGAACGGTCCGATCAGGTTGACGCCGACGAAGCCGAAGGCTCCCTTGGCGCTCAGTGCGTCGTATTCCGGCGTGGAGGGGTCGTCGATGGCCTTGACGGTGACGGTCGCGTCAAGGAAGGGCTCGGAGCCCAGGTTGCGCACGAAGACGCGGTCGGCCAGTTTGATGGCGGCAATGGCTTGACCTTCGATCAGCCCATCCGGGGTTTCATCGACGGTTGTCGTGTCGGCCCCGAATATTCCCAGAGAAATTGCCGCGCCGCTACGGTTCACCGTATCGACTCGGAACAGGGATGAACCCGTCGAGGAGTCGCGCAGGTTGATGGCCGTGCCGGAAGCGTCGTATTCGAGCGTGACCAGATGATCGGTCTGTGCGTAGATTCTGTCGGCGACCATTCCGATGTTTGTCGCGTCGTCAAGGGACACGCGGTAGACATGGCCATTTTGCGTGTAGATCAGCAGATCCGCGGAATCAGCTTCGACGACTCCGTCGATATCAGGCGGATCGAGTTGTGGGTGTGGTATCAGATGCAAATCTGTCGCCGCAGGATTCGTCGGCGAGAGGGCTTCCACGCTGAAGCCTGTGTAGTCGGTGCCGATCTCGGCACCCGCCGCCTGCATCAGCACCATCCGGTAGCCGTCGTTGGATGCGGCAACGTACGGGCGCAGGTCGACGACCACGTCGTTTGACGGATCGGCGTCGCCGTCAAACAACACGGCCTTGCTCAGGGCGCGGTTCATGTCCGAGACCAACGAGTAGATGCTTGAGTTGTCGAGGTAGTCAGCCCGTCCCGTCGCAGGGTCGACCGTGCCGACCTTGACCGTATAGGCGTTGCCGTCCAGCGTGCCGCCCGTGAAGCTCACCGTGAACGTGGCTTCGCCGCCCGGACCGTAATAGAGGGGCGCGGACTTGTTGGCGAGCACGGATAGATCGGCGGTCGCCGTCTGTCCGGTTTCAATCCCCAGCGCCCCGGCGCCGGCGGTCACCTCAAAGGACAGCACGGACGGGTCGATGGCGCGTAGCACGATGCGCTGACCGCTGACCTGGGCCAGTATTTTCCCGGCAAGGTCGATGTCCGCGGAGATGACGGCGTTCAAATCCGCCACGAGCTCGGAGATGCCGGCGTTGGGGTCGGTGCCTGGGAGCGCACCGTTGGTGGCGTCTGCATCGATATTCAGGGTTTTGTTCAAGGTGCCGCTGGTGGTCGTGATGGACAGGCCGAGGCTGATGTCGTCCGTCAGTTGGCCGAGATACGGCGAGGGGATGTCTTTGTCGCCTTTGAGTTGCACGCCTGCGGAGCTCATGGCCGTGCTATCGTAGCTGCTGTTCGTGAATCCGAGTTCTCCAGCTGAGCCGCCCACCAGGACGACAATATTGATGACGCTTGCCGAAGCAGCCTTGAGCACGATTCTCTGGCCTTCTGCCGCGGCCACGATGCGCCCTCCAACCCCCTTCTCGGTCAGGGCTTCGTTGAGATCGTCCACGAGGTCGCCAATGTCGTCATTGTCTGCCGTATCGGCGGCAAATACCGTGATGGTGCCATAAACACCGTCAAGTGACGGATCCGAGTACGTCACGTTCAGCATGAAGCTCTGGTCTGCCGTGAGATGGCCGTCGGCTGAGACGATATCCGTCGTGGCAACAAGCGGTTGTAGCCATTCCCAGTTGATGCCGAGTTCCTGTATGGCAGCTTGGGCCTCCATCCGGAAGAAGTTCACGTCGGGGTCGATGGCGCCGTAGACTATCTGGTTGCCGTCCCGACTGGCCACGAAGCGGTCCAGCAGGGTCTTGCCGCCGCCTATGTCCACCCTTCCGAAGGCAAGGTTGATGTCATTGACGAGGTCCGTGACGGTCCGGTTGCCGTCGGTGTCGGTCTTGAGCACGGTCACGGAATAGGTCGTGGATGATAACCCTTCGAACAGCGTGACCGTGAACGTCTTGTTCTCGGTGAGCTGCACGGATGCGGGCGTCGCTCCGGTCAGGGACACCGTGACCGCCTGTTCGGGTTGCAGCCCGAGTTCCGTGAAGGCGGTGCTGGTCGCTGTGGAATCGATGCTGAAACCGATCACGTCGGCATCCGAGGTGATGAGGCGGACGCGGTCCCCGACCGCTTCCGCAGTGATCCCGTAATCGGCCTTGAGATGCAGGGTATTGGCTGTGGCGTTGCCGAATTCGTCGAGTTCCTTGGCCGCGTCCAGGGCCAGGTCGATGTCCTGCAGGAGATTTTCCAGGGTCTTGTTTGAGTCGGTCAGGCTCTTGGGAACCGTGACCCGGGCCATCATGACCGCGCCGCCCGCAGTGGTTACGGTCACTTCGAAGATGGCGTCGGCCGAGAGACGGCCGACATAGCTCGAGACGTCGTCAACGCCGGTTACGGCCAGGATGTCGCTGATGGTGACACCCTTGTCGCCGTTGAGACCGCCAGCCCCGTCCAGCGTCGTCTCGGCGCTTATGGCTTTGGCCGCACTGCCCAGCTTGAATCCAAGAGTGGTGTTGAGGAACCCTTCCACTCCGACGTACAGCGTCGACTCGGTGAAGAGGCCGTCCAGGGGACTCAGGTCGAGGCTGAAGTCGGCCGGCACCGCGACGTCTTCAAAGGGGTGGCTGAGACGAATGTCGTAAGTCAGTTCGGACTTGCCCGTGTGGAAGCGCGGATTGATGGCGTCGCTCCCGAGCGGGAGCGCGACGAGCCGGGCGGCCAGTTCCTGCGCGGTGTCGAAGGTCACCACCAGATTGGCGTTGTCGCCATCCATGAGCCAGGCGATGAGCTTGCCGGTGTCTGTGGCATCGTCGGCGCCCGGCTTGGGCTGCAGCCCGTCGTCGCCGTCATCGATGATCAGTGCGTCCTCAAGCACATCGGCGAAATCGAGGACGTCGCCCATAACCGCCTGGGCGAAGGGGAGCTGGTAATTGGCCAGGAGTTGGCTTTCGGGCAGGCGTTCAAGCCATGATTGGAGCTGAGAAAGCCCACCCAGCACACTATTGGCGTTGATGACGGTGAAGTCGAGCATGTTCGCCCATGCCGTATCCCCCGGCGACCAGTCGGCCGGGTCGATGTCCGTGTCCGCCTTGTCTGTGCGAATTTGGAGCAGCGTTTTGCCGGCGGCGTTGGTCAGGTTGAAATCCGGCCGGTCGTATTCGTCCTCGCCTTCAACCATGCTGAAGCCGGTGAAGGGGTTGATGTTGACCTTGAGGGTTGCCGTGGGCTCATAGACCATGCCAAACTGGTCCTTGAGGCCAGCCTTGACTTTCAGGGGGAGGCTGATCTGCAGGGCGTCGTCCGTGTTCCAGCCGGCCTTGTTCGAAAGGAGATTTTCTGCGGAGGTGCTGTGAAGTTCGTCGTAGGTGATAACGTTTTCGGCATCGAGGATGAGGGCGCGGCTGATCTCGATCGATTTGGCATCGGGCTGCAGGAGGCTGGTCCTGTAGTACAGTTCGATGTTGCCTGCGTTGTCCCGCGCGAATACTCCGTAAGAAAACAGTGGGCTGATCATTTGGAATTGCAGGTTGGAATCCCGCAGTTCCGCATTGATGTCTGAGATCAGACTAGCCAGCGTGACGACGTCGTCGCTGGGGTCGCCGTTTCCATCGTCGAACAGAGTCGGCGTCACAGTGACCAGGATTGGCAGCGCTCCGTCAACGGAAACGAGGAAGCTGACAGGCGTCACATCGGTGGTGCCGATCATGGACGCAGTACTCGTGGCGGTAATGGTTTCGTAAGGGTCCGCATAGAGTTCATTGCCGCTGAAGCCCAGTGGGGTGATGTCGGCGTCGGGCAGGGAGAACTTGAGACGCCATTCCCCCCCGGAATAATATTTACCCGCAGTGATCAGACCGCTGAGGTCGTACGGCGACGCGTCAGCCAGGGCGTCGGTGATGTCGTCAATGAGATCGTCGAGGGTCGCGTTGTCCTGGGTGCTGGCCGCGGTGATCTTGATCTGCGATAAGGGCGACGTGGCGGTCAGGCCTATTTTCAGGGTGAAAATGACGTCCGAGGGGAGGATGAAGTTTTCCGGCTCGGGCACTTCCCCGGCCAGGAGACCTGTCGTGCCCATGACCGGGAGAGTCTGGACAAATCCGAGGGCGTCGGGATGGCTCGGGTCGTGGAACAGGGTGTCCACACCCATGTCGATGAGGAACTCGCCAGTCGATGTGCTCGTGCCCAGGAAGCCCACATTGACGTCGGTCACGATGCCGGTGTGATGGGCCTTGACCCCGATTTCCAGTGAACCGTCGGGAACCGTGATGAAGAAATCGTGGACATCCGTGGGGCCGGTGGGAGTTCCATCCGGGAGTGCCAGGGTGTCGGGCGGCGGAGTGGGATTGGGGATGGTCTTTGCTGCGTAGCCTTGCAGGCCAATGATCAGGTCGTCGAAGTATACCCCCGCCTCGACCTGGATCTTGGTGGCTTCCAGCCCCGGTTCGGCGATGCCGCTCGAATTCGCCGGCTTTTCGGTGCCTACGGAGATGTTGAGTTGGTCGGACTGATAGCCGAGGTCCATGACGACATCGTGGTTGAAGACAAATTTAACGTCTTCCATCGTCAGCGTGAATCCGGGCCCGAGGTTATGGGCAGTGACGGTGCCGATATCGACTTCGACCAGGGATTCACCGTTCGTGGCGAGCAGCTGTCCCGACGGATAGGCCGAATGATATGCGTGGCCGGAGACGAGGGCCGCAGGAGCTTGCAGGCCTGTTTCAAGGAATGTGTCGAGCTCGGCCAGGAATTCGCTGACGGACTTGTTGACCCAACTCGAACCATCCCATTTCAGATGGTTGAAGTCTGACCAGGGGTCCGTGATCGGACTGCCCCACGCTCCGCCGGGGTATGCCAGCGTCGGATAGTACTGGGCGTCGCTGTTGTCCATCCAGTCCTGCATCTGTCCGACAACAAGGACATCGAATGCTTCCTGCCATTCGACAGCACCGCTGTCGTCCATATCCATGGCCGACAGCGCGAGTTCGGCCGAAGGGACAAATGCCCACCACAGTACCCCTTGATAACTGTAGTAGTAGTCTCCGCTAATCAGATGCCAGACATTGAGCGGGTCGGTCATGTCGAGGTGGACGCCGCTGCCGGGTTGGTGAACCAGCGGTGCGGTCCCGTCCCCGTCAGAGTCGTTGAAATCGTTGCCGAGGAACAATGTGCCTGGCATGTATTGCGCTTCCAGGAGGCCCGCCACCGGGGCATCGATTCCATCGATGCGTCCGTCCCCGTCTCGGTCCGCAACGTCGATCTTCAGAAGATCCTTGATTTCCGGCGTCACATAGGCGCCGGATTCGCCCGAGTCGGCGTCGAACCAGAGGACGCCCGGCACGGGATTTTCAAAGGAAGAGTCTTGGGTCACGACGTATTCTTGGAGACGGGAGGCCATTTCCGACAGGCCGTCGCCAATGGCTATCGAAACGCCCGGTATCAGATCGTCAGCCGAGAGAAGAACGCGCGGTTCAAGGACTTCGAGATGAACCTTTTGGCCTCGCTTCACGGCACTCTTTCTCGCCCTCGCGCTCTCGCTCTTCCAAATCTTCCGTAAAAACGAATTCATGACCTCCCCCTTGCAATGAACCCCGCCATTGCTGCCCGCAATCACTCTGCTTCAAAAAATCTGGCGACATCGTGCTCCGATATTCCGCTGGCCGGCCGGGAATCCCGGTCCGACGCTCTGGTGCGCGGCATGGTTTGGGGCATGTGTCGTGTCTCCTGACTGAAATGATCGGAAATCTACCAGACGGCGCCGTTGGACTTGGATACGGAGACGGGAGAGGAGAATTTGGCCTGTATTGTCAGGCGAATACAGATGGAAGAGGAAGAGTTTTGTCCGTAGTTAACAGATTTTTATAGTTTCCATACCGCTCTACAAAATATTCGTCAATAGGGTTTTCAGATTTTTTGTGTTTGGTCGAATCATTCAATACATCTGGATAGATATAGTTCTGGTTGTATTTATAAACTGAGTAGTTATAGGTCATACATTTTTTGTATGACCTATGAATTTCTTGTCGCAAAATGGAATGGCGCAGGATTTAATTCTGGTTGTTACGTTTTATGGCAGGGATATGTGGCTGGCGATGGGTAAAAATGAATTAGATGCATGCCGTGTTGGCATGACGTTACTGTTTATATTGTGTCAAGGACGTGTGACTTTTGTGTCTGCAAGGCATGTTTTCTGTGATATATGAGATTCATTGTGGATTGTTCACCCAGATTTTCTGCGGCCAGATGTGTTCAAAGAGCAGTGTCAAAGCTGGCTTGGATTTTTTTGCGGCTCGTTCTTTGACGGTGCGTTGGCCTGAAAGGCTATGCTGACGCTTCTGTTGTCAGTTCCTTTTCGGTTGTCGAGGACGAGATAGTAGTCGTCCAACTCTGGGATGGTCACCGTGAAGGAAAGTTTCCTGTCCAGCCGGCCCATGAAGAGCGGCCGGGAGGAGCTGACATAGCCCTTGGTGTTGACCATGGCCACGACAATGCTTCCCGTGCTTTCAATTTGTACGTCGACGACGGCCCCCTTGGGCAGCGTCTTCAGGCGAATGGATTTGAACGTGCCCGGGGCGATTTCGATGTTGACCATGGCGGATGCGGCCAGTGACAAGGATGCTGATGCGAGCGCAAGGATGATCAGAATCACATGCGTTGTCTTGCTCATCAAGATTGCTTTCGTGCAGCGCAAACTCATTTGTGTGTCCTCTGAACAGGTCTGTGCGGACAAATTGCCGACCTGACGTGTCGCATGGGCGGCTTGAGGCGTTGTCGCATACATAGACGGGTCGCCTTTTACGGGATGCTGCGACATTCCCTACAGCATAATCCGTGTGCAGGGAATGGGACCGCCGCAAGGAGTCCGGTTTTTTTCGAGGCACGTTGTACGCTCAAACCTTGCCACGGGAAATAATTCTGTCAGAGAAGAGATGAAATCCCATTCATTTGGGGCTCCACTTTTTCCCTATTGTTGGGTATGGTTTATCTCAAGCGGCATGCGCGCCGCCCGGCGGCGCTCGGTTTCGACTTTCAATCTTTCAGGAGGGAACACGAATGCAGGCAAACAGGAACGACGGCGGCTGGAGCCCGTATCTGGCCGGGGCGCTGGTGGGCGTGCTGGCCATTCTTTCGGCCTACGCCACCACGGTCTGGCTGGGCAAGACGACCTATCTCGGCGCCTCGACGACCTTCGTGCGCGGGGCGGGCATCATCGAGAAGCAGGTCGTGCCGGAACGCGTGGAGGCCAACGAGTATTTCACCAAGGAGAAGGTCAAGGTCGACTGGCAGTTCATGCTGGTGCTGGGCATCTTCGCCGGCGCGTTCATCGCGTCGTCCACGGACAAAAGCTTCAGGCTCGAAGGCGTGCCCCCGGTCTGGAGGGAGCGCTTCGGCCCGTCGGTGGGCAAGCGGGCCGCGGCCGCCTTTCTCGGCGGCGTCGTGGCCATGTTCGGGGCGCGCATGGCCGACGGCTGCCCCAGCGGGCACGGCTTGAGCGGCATGATGCAACTCTCGGTCAGCGCCTTCGCGGCCCTGGCCATGTTCTTCGGGGTCGGCATCGTCGTGGCGGCGATGGTCTACGGGAGGAGGAAGTGATGGACACTGCGCAGATCATGGGACTGGTGACCGGCATTCTTTTCGGGTTCCTGCTGCAGAAGGGGCGCGTGCTGCGTTTCGAGAAGCAGGTCGGGGCCATGCTCCTCAAGGACATGACCATCCTCAAGTTCATGCTCTCGGCCATCATGGTCGGCATGGTCGGGGTAACCCTGTTGGCGGACGCGGGCGTCATCGCCCTCGGCCACAAGCCCATGAACGTGGGCGCCATCGTGGTCGGCGGCGCGTTGTTCGGCGCGGGCTGGGCGGTCATGGGCTTCTGTCCGGGAACGTCCGTGGGCGCCCTGGGCGAGGGGCGCTGGCACGCCGCCTTCGGCATCGCCGGCATGCTCGCCGGCGCGGCCCTCTACGCGGAACTCTACCCGCTGATGAAGGCCACTGTCCTGTCCTGGGCCGACCTGGGCAAGATCGGCCTGCCCGAAACCCTGGGCGTGTCGCCCTGGGTGGTCATCATCGTCTTCATCGCCGTGGCCCTGGGGCTTTTCCGCTGGTTCGAGAGCAGGGGGCTGTGAGGGGGAAGGCGGCGGGGGCCTGGACGATATGGACGAAATGGACGGTATGGACATTTCCTGAGCTGAGTTTTGTAAGGGCCAGCTCTGCCGAGAGGTCCTGGGCAGCCATCAGGTCCATGACGTCCATCTCGTCCATCACGTCCATTTCGTCCATTGAGCCCTTCCTTCCCCCCGGCCCTGTCACTTCCCGAAGCCGCAGGCCGGGTAGTGGCAGGTGCCGCAGTTTTCGCACAGGCCGCCGTGGCCCAGGGCCACGATGTCGCCACGCGTGAGGCGCTCCCCGGCCAGGATGCGGGGTACCACCAGGTCGAAGATGCTGGCCTTGTAGTACATGACGCAGCCGGGCAGACCCAGGATGGGCACATCGCCCAAGTAGGCCAGCATGAACATGGCGCCTGGATAGGTGGGTGCGCCGTAGGAGACGACCTCGGCCCCCGTGGCGCGGATGGCCGCCGGGGTCTGGTCGTCGGGGTCCACGCTCATGCCGCCGGTCACGGCGATGAAGTCCGCGCCCTGCCGGATCAGGGCCGTGATGGCGTCGACGGTCAGGTCGACGATGTCGGACACGAAGACCTGGTCCACGACCTCGCTGCCCAGGTCGTCGAACTTGGCGCGCAGCAGGAGGCCGAAACCGTCCTTGATGCGGCCGTGGAAGATTTCGCTGCCCGTTGTCACCACGCCGACCTTGGCGCGCCGCAGCGGTTTGACCTCGATCAGGGGGGCGTGTTCGGCGCAGACCGCCTCGGCCGCGCGCATGAGTTCCTCGGGGACGACCAGCGGTATGACCCGCGTGCCGGCCAGGACGCGGCCGGGGCGCACGCGCTGGTGGCGGTGGATGGTGCTGAAGGTCACGTCCTCGATGGAATTGAGGCGCATGAGCCCGTCCACGTCGATGCACAGCAGGCCGTCCTCTTCGGCCGTCAGCGTGACCTTGCCTTCCCGGGGGGCGCTCAAGGCGATGCCGCGCCCGGAGGCGGCGCGGGCCAGGCGGACGGCGGCCGTGTCCTCGTGCACGTAGCCGTCGGCCGGGTCGAAGACGTACAGGTTGGCCTTGCCGATATCGAGCAGCACGGGGATATCCTCCTCCCGCACCACGTGCCCGCGCCGGAAGGCCGGGCCCTTTTCGCCGCCCGGCACGATCCGGGTGATGTCATGGCAGAGCACTGTTCCGACAGCGTGTTCGACAGCGATGGTCTTCATGTCCTTCTCCTCGTTCAGGGTCTGTGAACATCTTGGGCAGCCTGCCGGCGCATGGCCAGCAGGGCCAGGTAGTCATCCATGGTGTCCACGTCGCGAAGCACGGCGGGGTCACCGATCTCGAATTTCTGCACATGCCGGGCGTTGTCGCGCAGCAGGTGTCGGGCACCGACGTCGCCGGTCAGCCCCTGCGCATCGCGCATCAGCTCGCGGCCGATGATGGCGGGGTTGCCGGGACGGCCCTCGTGGACCGGCACGAGGGCCGAGGGGCGTTCGGCCAGAAAGCGTGTCACGAGTATGTCGATGAGCGGGGCGCCGATCAGGGGCTGGTCCCCGAGAAGGAACATGACGCCGTCGGCGTCGGGCCCGTGGGCGAGGCCGGCGCGAACCGAAGTGCTCTGGCCGGACGCGAAGTCGGGGTTCAGCACAATGTCGACGCCGCGCGCGTCGATCCGAGACAGGATCTCGGCATGGGCGTTGCCGAGGACCAGCGCGAGATGCGCGAGGGTCGAGGCCCGGGCCGCATCGATGACGTGCTGCAGCAGCGGCCGGCCGTGGAAGGGCAGGAGCTGTTTGACCGCGCCCATGCGCCGTCCGAGCCCGGCGGCCAGGATCACTCCCCGCACGTTCATGCCCGGACCTCCATGACGCACGGCGTGCGTCCGGCCGAGCCGATGCAGGCCCGACGGGGCATGGCGCCGGCATCGCGCAGCAGGTCGAGTATCGCGCGTCCGTGTTCGAGGGCCTGCGGGGCGTCGGCCTGGTTCAGCCAGAGGAGCCTTTCAGCCCCATGCGGGGCGTCCTTGAACAGACCCTCGGGGTGGGCGCAGACACGGGCGACGGAAGCCGGGGTGACCGGGGCTCCGTAAGCAAGGCCGCTCAGTTCCGCGTATCGTGCGCTCCGGCAGACGTGCCGTTCGTCCAGGGGCGTTCCGATGCCCGTCAGCCCCGCCACGGCCAGGACATGGGTGCTGCGGCCGGGAACGACAGGCTCGTGCGCGGCCGGGGCCTTGAGGGGCAGGCAGCGCGCGCCGTCGGCCTCGACCAGGATCCAGTCGAAGATTTCCGCGTCCAGCAGTCTGTGGATGAATTCCGGCGATAGCCCCATGAGCTTGCCGTTCTCCATCGCCCAGGCGATGCAGACCGGTCGACCCGGGGCCGATGCGTCCCGGCAGTCGTCGAGGAGGGCCTCGTTGTTCTCGGCCAGGATGAGACGGGCCTGCCGCGGTTCGGGGGGAAATATCCTCGTCGTGGTCGTGCAGGCCACCCGCAGCCCGCGTTCGGACAGTTCCGCGGCCAGGCGGTACATGGTCGTGGTCTTGCCCCCCGCGCCGACGATGGCCAGCAGACCCCGCTCGGACAGGGCCAGGGCATCGGCCATGGATTCGGGCCAGGTCAATTGAACGCCCTCATGATGCACTCGAGCACCGCCCCGCCGATGGCGCGGCCCTTGTCGGAGATGGTGTGCAGGTAGGCGATGTCTCCGCGCGGGTCGATGTCCCCGAGCTTGAGGCCCTGGGGCACATGGCCGTTGGGCCGGATCTGTCCGCGCAGGAGTCCGGAGATCTCGGCCGTGACGGGCGAGCCGTCGACCCGTCCCAGGATCTGTCCCTTTTTCACCTGGTCGCCGAGCGAGCAGTCCCAGACCAGCTTGCCCGGCACGGGCGCACGCAGGACGCGCTCTTTCGAGAACCCGCCGATGGTGCCGGGAATGCCCGTGTTGGGGGCCGCCATCCCTGCGGTGATGATGCGCCCCAGGTCGTGGCCGCGGTTGGTCTCGACGACGAGGTGCGCGTCCTTCCCGGCCTCGAAGCCCGGCCCCAGGCCGACGACCAGCGGTGCGTCGTGGACGCTGGTTCCCAGGTTGCGCTTGGCGATGATGGCGTCCACGAGCGCGTCGGGACGGATAACCTCAAGGCTCCGCCATTCGGGGTCCACCAGTACGGGCACGTCGCCTGCGGCCCAGGCCGCCTCGATCTCTTCGGGCCCTTCGATGCGCACGCCGCGCACGTCCTCGACCATGCAGGAACCGTCGTGCACGGCCTCGCAGAAGCTGACCGTGCGCCGCACGGCCAGGGGGTGCGCCGTCTCCAGGATGACGATGCGGCGCAGTCGCGCGTGGTACAGCCGCCAGACGATTGCCGAGGCCATTTCACCGCCGCTCTTGATGGCGATGACCCGTTCGTTCAGGTTCATGGCTCCTCCTCGTGATTTCGGGAACGGGGGAGGGTTGGCCTCCCCCGGTTGTCACCAGCCCCAGGTCAGGTATTCGTGGATGGAGTCGGCAGCCTTGCGGCCCGCGCCCATGGCCAGGATGACCGTGGCCGCGCCGGTGACGATGTCGCCGCCGGCCCAGACCCCCTTCTTTCCCGTCTTGCCCGTGTCCGCGTTGGCCGTGACGTAGCCCCACCTGTTGAGGGGCAGGTCCGGGGTGGAGCGGGTCAGCAGCGGGTTGGCCCCGGCGCCGATGGCCACGATGGCCAGGTCGCACTCGACGACGAACTCCGAGCCCGGCACCTCCACGGGCCGCCTGCGCCCCGAGGCGTCGGGCTCACCCAGTTCCATGCGGATGCACTCGATGCCCGTCAGGCGCCCCTTGTCGTCGCCCAGGTAGCGCACCGGGTTGCACAGCAGTTCGAAGTTGAGCCCCTCCTCCTCGGCGTGGTGGATCTCGGCCTTGCGGGCCGGCATCTCGTCGCGGGAACGGCGGTAGACCAGGCTGACCCTGTCCGCGCCCAGGCGCATGGCCGTGCGCGCGCTGTCCATGGCCACATTGCCGCCGCCCAGAACGGCCACTTGCTTGCCGCGCGGGATGGGCGTGTCCACCTCGGGGAAGAGGTAGGCCTTCATCAGGTTGGCCCGCGTCAGGTACTCGTTGGCCGAGAGCACGCCGACGAGGTTCTCGCCGGGAATGCGCATGAACTTGGGCAAGCCGGCGCCCACGCCCAGGTACACGGCGTCGAAGCCCTGCTCGAAGAGCTCGTCCACGCTCACGGTGCGGCCCACGACCACGTCGCACTCGAGCTTCACGCCCTGGGCCTGCAGGCAGGACACCTCGGCGGCGACGATGTCCTTGGGCAGCCGGAATTCCGGGATGCCGTAGACGAGCACGCCGCCGGGCTTGTGGAAGGCCTCGAAGAGGCTGACCTCATGGCCCTTGAGAATCAGGTCGCTGGCCACGGTCAGGCCCGACGGCCCCGAGCCGACCACGGCCACGCGCTTGCCGGTGGCCGCGTCGCGGGACGGCAGTTCGCAGACATGGTGCTGCCGCTCCCAGTCGGCGGCGAATCGCTCCAGGTTGCCGATGGCCACGGCCTCGCCCTTGCGTCCCAGCAGGCAGTTGCCCTCGCACTGGACCTCCTGGGGACAGACCCGGCCGCAGACGGCCGGCAGGCTGTTGCGCTCCCAGATCTTGCCGATGGCCTTGTCGAAGTCGCCGGCGGCCATGTGCTTGATGAAACCGGGAATGTCGACATTGACGGGACAGCCCTGCACGCAGGCCGGGCTCTTGCACTGCAGGCAGCGCGAGGCTTCGGCCACGGCCTGTTCCGGGGTGTAGCCCAGGGGGACTTCCTCGAAGTTGCGGGCCCGGACCAGGGGCGGCTGCTCGGGCATGGCCTGTCGCGGGGTTTTGGCGGTGCTCATGCGTTGCCTCCTTCTTCCCACTTGCAGCGCTCGTGGCTGCAGCGTTCCTGTTCGGTGTAGGCCCGCAGGCGCAGGATCAGCTCGTCGAAGTCGACCTGGTGCCCGTCGAATTCCGGCCCGTCCACGCAGCCGAACTTCGTCTCGCCGCCCACGGTCACGCGGCAGCCGCCGCACATGCCCGTGCCGTCGATCATGATCGGGTTGAGGCTGACCATGGTCGGCACGCCGTAATCCTTCGTCATGAGGGACACGAACTTCATCATCGGCACCGGCCCGATGGCCACGACCTGGTCCACGCCGCCTGCGTCGAGCTTCTCCTTCAGCACTTCGGTCACGAAACCCTTGCGGCCGTAGGAGCCGTCGTCGGTGCAGACGTGCAGCTCGCCGGAGGCCAGTCCCATCTTCTCTTCAAGGATGAGCAGGTCCTTGTTGCGGGCGCCGATGATGGAGGTGACAGAGCAGCCGGCCTGCTTCATGCCGCGGGCGATGGGGTGCAGCACGGCCACGCCGGTGCCGCCGCCCACGCAGACCACCTTCTTTCCGGGCTCGATGTGCGTGGGCTGGCCCAGGGGGCCGATGACGTCCTGGTAGGCTTGGCCGACCTTCAGGCGCTTGAAGAGCTCCGTGCTTTTGCCCACGACCATGTAGATGACGGTCACGGTTCCCTTGTCGGGATCGGTTTCGGCCATGGTCAGGGGGATGCGCTCCCCGTTCTCGTTGGCCTTCAGGATGAGGAACTGCCCCGGCCTGGCCTTGGCCGCGATGCGCGGGGCCTCGATCTCGTTGAGGATGACCGTGCCGCCGGCCATCTCCTCGCGGTTGACTATGGTGAACATGGCTTCGTTCCTTAGCAGAGCGTTGAAAAACGGCGATCTGCTGCGTCAGCGGAAAAAGCCAGACCGCTGATGTATGCGCAATACACTGCGCGTCCTGGCTTTTTCCGCTTCCTTGCATCTCACCATTTTTGAACGCCCTGCGAATATTGAATTTTTCAACAGTCAGTTAGAATGCTTTCATGATCATGAGGGTGGTCACGTTGCCCTGGGAGTTGACCTTGTTCTCGAACTCCCACAGGGACCGCAGGGACACGCCCAGGCCCCAGTCGGGCACGAAGACGCTGACTTCCGGGCCCACGGCGTAGGCCTCCTCGCGGTCGTCGGACGTGCCGGGGCCGCTGTCGTCCGTGACCTGCCAGCGGCAGTAGCCGGCCAGGCCCACGTCCCAGATCTTGGCCAAGGTTTTGCCCAGGCCCCACTCGAAGTGGAAGTCGTTGCCGTAGGTCACGTCCGTGTCCTCCTGCTCCGAGTGGATCTCGTAGCGGGACAGGATGGAGGCCGACCAGGTCCGGGCCTCGTCGAAATAGAGGGTCGCGCCGGCCGTGAGCATGCCGGTCCAGAAGCCCTTGCCGGGACTGGCCGGCTCGTCGTCCTCGAAATCGCCCGTGGGCAGGTACACGCCCACGCCCAGGGCCGCGTCGTACCGCGGACCGTGCCAGGCCAGGATGGCGGGCTCGATGAGGATGTCGCCCAGCCCGAACTCGTTGTCGTCGAAAAGCGTCATGCCGCCGGCCTTCATGGAGATGTCGGTGTAGACCAGGGGCACGCAGATGTCGGCCACGACGTTTGCGCCGAGGATCTCGATGTCCGAGGAGTACACGAGGCGGTTTACCAGGGCGTAGACGTTCACGTCGAAGTCGACGTCGATCTCGTCGCCGTGTTTGTCGCGCAGGTCGTCGGCCGTGTAGAAGAGGTTGTACATGCGCCAGTATAAGCCCTGCGGCGGAAGGGTCGCGGCCTTGATGCCCTCGGCGCCGTTCACGTAGTGCCCAGATCCGGCCAGGGCCGCCGTCACGGCGGCAAAGAGCAGTTTCTTCATGTCGCCCCTCCAGGGGGAAGCGGCGCAGGGGACCGCCCCTGCGCCGTCGTGTTTATGAGTTCAGGGCCTTGAACACGCGTTCCGGGGTCATGGGAATCTGCTTGAAGCGGTAGCCCGTGGCGTTGGCCACGGCGTTGGCGATGGCCGAGGCCGGGCAGACCAGGCTGCACTCGCCCGCGCCCTTGGCGCCGAACGGCCCCGTTGGGTCGTGCGACTCGACGATGATGGAGTGGATCTCGGGCATGTCCTCGGCCGTGGGCAGCATGTAGTTGTGCATGCTGTACTGCTGCTGGCGGCCCTTGTCGTTGTAGGTGATCTCCTCGCTCAGGGCGTAGCCGATGCCCTGGGCCGCGCCGCCCTCGATCTGGCCCTCGACGATCATGGGGTTGATGGCCCGGCCCACGTCGTGGGCGGCGGCCAGCTTGACGACCCGGACCTGTCCCGTGCGCGTGTCGACCTCCACCTCGGCGAAGCAGGCGTGCCACGGCGGGGCGTTCTCGGGCACGATGCGGCCGACGCCGATGAATTGTTTATTGCGGACGTGGGCGTGGTAAGCCAGTTCCTCAACGGTCACGGAGTTGCCCTTGCCCTCCTTGACCTCCTCGAGCTGGCACAGGCCCGAGCCCGAGCACTCGTCGAGGCTCCCGGCAACCGGCGAGATGACTCCGCCTTTGATCTCCAGACGTTCGGGCGCGATGTTGAAGTAGCCGGCCGCGTATTCCAGCAGCTGCTTGCGGGCGTCGGTCGCGGCGGCCTTGATGGCCGTGCCGGCCGCGTAGCAGGTGCGGCTGGCGTGGCTGCCGATGTCGAAGGGCGTGCCCAGGGTGTCGCCGTAGGTCAGGCTGATGCTGTCCATGCCTATCCCCAGGGTCTCGGCCGCGATCTGCACCAGGCTCGTGCTCGTGCCCGTGCCGATGTCCGGCACGCCCGAGGCCACGTGGGCCGAGCCGTCGGGCTGGATGGTCACGTAGGCGTTGTCGTAGTCCACGCAGAAGGGCCAGGCGTTGCTGACGTGGGTGCCCACGGCCATGCCCAGGCCGCGCAGTTTGACCGCGCCGGGTTCGTTCAGCTTGCCGCGCCGTTCCCAGCCGATGCTCTCGGCGCCCTGGCGCATGCACTCGGCCAGTTCCGTCGTGCCGCAGGGGTACGGCAGGCACCACGGGTCGCCGGCCTTCATGATGTTCTTCCGGCGCAGTTCGAGCGGGTCCATGCCCAGCTTCTCGGCCATCATGTCCACGACCTGCTCCATTGCCAGGTTGCCCTGGGGGTTGCCGAAGCCGCGCATGGCGCCGGCGCTGGTGCGGTTGGTGTACACGCTGTGGCCGAAGTAGCGCTGGTGCGGGATGCGGTAGATGGCCAGGGTCATGGCCCCGCACACGCCGGGCAGCTCCGCGCCGAAGGTGCAGAAGGCGCCCGTGTTGAAGACGCCCTTCATGTCCAGAGCCTGGAACGTGCCGTCCTTCTTGGCCCCGAGCTTGACGGTGACGTAGGCCGCGTGGCGCGTGTCGGAGGCGATGAAGTCCTCCTTGCGGGTGTAGACCAGCTTGACCGGCCGCTTGGCCAGCAGGGCCAGGCCCATGGCGATGGGCTCGGCCTTGCCGCTCAGGCCGATGCGCACGCCGAAGCCGCCGCCAACGTAGGGGGGCGCCAGGACGCGGATCTTGCTGGCGGCGATGCCGAAGATCTGGCCGAGGATGGCCCGCGACGGGTGCGGGGTCTGGGTGGTGGACCACACGGTCACGTCGCCGTTGCCGTCGACCTGGGCCACGGCGGCCTGGGTCTCCATCTGGACCTGCTTCTGCACGGGCAGTTCGAAGGTCTGCTCGACGATCACGTCGGACTCGGCCAGACCCTTCTCCACGTCGTTATAGGGGATCTTCACGATCTCGGCCGGGATGTTCCTGCCTTCGGGCGTGCAGCCCTTGCCGGCGTGCAGTTCGGGCGCCTCGGGCTTCATGGCCTCCAGGGCGTCGAACACGGCGGGCAGGATCTCGTACTCGACCTTGATGAGCCCAAGGGCCTTCTCGGCGATGGCCTCGCTCGTGGCGGCCACGGCGGCCACCTCGTCGCCCACGTGGCGGACGATCTCGTCGAAGAGGTACTGGTCCAGCACGCGCTCGAGCTGCGGGATGGTCAGGAACATGGGCACTGCGGCGTTGAAGAGGTTCTTGGGTCCGTTCTTGTGGGTCATGACGGCCTTGACCCCGGGCAGCTTCTCGGCCTCGGAGGTGTCGATGGACACGATGCGGGCGTGGGGGTGCGGGCTGCGCAGGACCTTGGCGAAGAGCATGCCCGGCAGGAAGATGTCCGTGGTGAAGAGGCCGCGACCCGTGGTCTTGTCCACGCCGTCGCGCCTGTTGACGCTTTTTCCGACATATTCGAACTGGCTCATAGCTCTCCTCCCTTGACCGCAGAGGCCCGAAGTTGACGCGCGGCGTCTTCCACCGCGTCCTCGATTTTGACGTAGCCGGTGCAGCGGCAGATGTTCCCGCCGACCGCCTCGCGGATCTGCTCCTTGGAGGGGGACTTGTTCTTGTCCAGAAGGGCCTTGGCGGACATGATCATGCCCGGCGTGCAGAAGCCGCACTGCACGGCGCCCTTGTCGATGAAGCTCTGCTGCAGCGGGTGCAGGCCGCCCGGGCCCTCGACGCCTTCGATGGTCTGGATGTCCGCGCCCTGGGCGCGCATGGCCGGGATGAGGCAGGCGTTCATGGCCTTGCCGTTGAAGATGATGGTGCACGCGCCGCACTCGCCCTTGCCGCAGCCGCGCTTGGTGCCCGTGAGGTGCATTTTCTCGCGCAGCACGTCGAGGAGCATCTCCGCGGGGGAGACGGCCATCTCGACGACCTCGCCGTTCAGTCGGAATGAAATGATCTGGTTCGGCATGTTCTTCCTCCGTTATGCTTTGCGGGCGTCTTCGACAGCCGCTTGAAGGACCCGTTCGACGAAAACGGGCAGGACTCCCATCCGGTATTCCTTGGAGCCGCGGATGGCGCTGCTGCGGAACATGGCCTGGTTGCGGGCCAGCTGTCCGGCTTCGGTCATGGTCGCGGCGGTGACCGGGGCGCCCTTGAGGAAGGCCTCGGCGTCCAGGGCATGCTGCGGACCGGCCCCTACGGGGGCGATGATGAGCCGCGCCCACTCGAATTTGTCGCCGTCGAGGGCGACCATGGCCGAGACGGCCAGCATCGGCAGGGCCAGGGCCTTGCGCTGCTCCATGCGCAGGTAGGCCGAACCCTGGTTCTTCTGCTTCACGGGAAATTTGACGTGGGTCACGACCTGGCAGCAGCTGTCGATGCAGGACAGGCAGACGCCGGCGTACATGTCTTCCAGCGGCATGGACTGCATGCCCTCCTGCGTGGTCACCTCGGCCGTGGTTTCCAGGCAGGCCAGGGCCACGGCGGCGTCGGCGGCCGGGTTGCCGGTCACGATGTTGCCGATGATGGTGCCCATGTTGCGGATCTGCAGGGAGCCGACCTTGCGGCAGGCCTGGGCCAGGGCCGGGGCGTGCTGCAGGATGAGCTCGGACTTGGACGCCTGGGCGTGGGTCACGCTCGCGCCGATGCGGATGAACCCGTTCTCCTCCGTGATGTTCTTGAGTTCCGCGATCTGGGTCAGGTCGACCAGCACGTCGCAGGTGTTCTTGCCGTCCTGCAGCTCCAGCATCAGGTCCGTGCCGCCGGCGATGATCCGGGCCTTCCCCCTGTTGGTGCTGAGGACCGTGACCGCTTCGGATACGGTCGCCGGGAAAACGTAGTTTTGAACCATAACTGTCCTCCGTGGTGTTTTCGAACGCGGCCGGGATGCCGGTGCCGAAATTCGATCCTTGTATAGGAAGGAACGTGCCAGGTTGTATGACAGTGCAACATGTTGAAATATAAGAATGGAGCGGGCGAGAAAAGAAAAAGGCCATAACTTTTGTTATGGCCTGGGTGAGGCGAGATGCAGTGGGAAAATCAATTCAGATCATGGTTTCGCATAGATGGGGTCATCTATTCCCCGGGTGCGGGTTATGCAAAAAGTTATGAGCCGCCTTTTTTCAAGCGCTTGCTGAGCGCCGGCTGGGAGATGCCGAGCCAGCGTGCGGCCAGGGTCTGGACGCCGCCTGCGCGGCTCATGGCTTCGCGCACGAGGGCCTGCACGGTCTCCTCGATGGTCGGCAGGGCGGCGGGAAAGCACAGTTCTTCGGCCGCGCCGAACAGTTCCGGGGTGTCGTTGTCCGGCCCGCAGCTGAAGTCCCCGCCGTTCCAGCGGCCCATGGCGTCGAAGACGAAGGCGCGCAGTTCGCGCACGTTGCCGGGGAAGGGGTAGGCACGCAGGCGGCTGACGAGGCAGCGGCTCGGCTTCGGCGCGTCCTTGCCGAAACTGGTCGCGGCCTCGGCGATGAAAAGCTCCAGCAGCACGGGGATGTCCTCGGGGCGTTCGCGCAGGGGCGGGATGCGGACCATGTGGGTGCGCAGGCGGTAGTAGAGGTCCTTGCGGAAGCGGCCCTCGCGGGTCATGGCCTCCAGGTCGCGGTTGGTGGCCACCACGACCCGGGCCTCGGACGGGCGGGGCACGTCGGCCCCCAGGGGCAGGTACTCCCGCTCCTGCAGCAGGCGCAGCAGCTTGACCTGCGACGATTCGCCCAGATCGCCGATCTCGTCGAGGAAGAGCACGCCGTCGGCGGCCTGTTCCACCAGCCCCTTGCGGGCGGCGACCGCCCCGGTGAAGGCCCCCTTGCGGTGCCCGAACAGGGTGTCGCTGAAGACCGTGTCGTCGAGTCCGGCCACGTTGACGGCCACGAAGGGTTTGCGCTGGCAGGTCAGCTTGTGCACGGCCCGCGCGGCCAGTTCCTTGCCGACGCCCGTCTCGCCGAAGATGAGGATGGGTTCGGGCGACGCGCCCACCGCCTCCAGGTACTGGAAGATCTGCCGCATCTTGGGGCTGTCCGTGGCGAAGTGCTCGAAGGCCTCGGGCCGGGTCAGGCGGTCCAGCACGAGGCACTGGCGCAGGGACGTGTTCTCGCGGCGCAGCCGGCTCATCTCCAGAGCCGTGCGCACGGAGGCCACCAGGCGCTCCTCCTCCACGGGCTTGGCCAGATAGTCCAGGGCGCCGAGCTTCATGCACTCCACGGCCGACTCGATGGATTCCACGCCCGTGGCCACGATGACGGGCAGTTCCGGACGCGCCTCCCGCACATGGGCCAGGATCTCCTGACCGGTCACGCCGGGCATGCTCAGGTCGAGGATCATGGCCCCCAGAGGGCGTTCGTCGATGATGCGCAGGGCCTCGGCCGGGTTCTGGCAGCAGACGGTGTTGTCGATGCCGCTCGAGCGCAGGCACAGGTCGAAGCTGTTCAGGATGTCGGCCTCGTCGTCGACGATGAGGACGGGAAAGGGCTGGATCATAACGCGGCATCTCCTTCGTGGCGGGCGGGAAAGGTCAGGGTGACCGTCGTCCCCTCGCCCCGGCGGGATTGGATGGTCAACTCCCCGCCGTGCTCCTGCATGATCCGGGAGGAAATGGAAAGCCCCAGGCCCGTGCCCCCGCAGGCGCGTTTGGTGGTGTAGAATGGGTCGGTCACGTGGGGCAGGTCGTCGGGCTGGATGCCCTGGCCCTCGTCGGCCACCTCGAGCCAGACCTGTTCGAGCCGCGTGTCGAAGCCGGTCCGGATGCGGATGGCCTTGGACCTTTCGTCCAGGGCTTCGCAGGCGTTCTGGAGGACGTTGATGACGACCTGCTCGATCTTCTGGAAATTGCCCCTGAAGTGCGGGATGCCGAACCCGTAGCCGATCTCCAGACGGTCCGTGGCCTTCTGCAGCTGGTTGTCGAGCAGCAGCGCCGCGGCCTTGAGCACGCCGTTGATGTCGATGACCTCGTTCAGCACCGTGGAGCCCTGACGGGCGTAGTTCTTGAGGTCCTGGACGATGTGCTTGATGCGCTTGGACGAGGACATGACCCCGGAGAAGAGGTGCGGCACGCGCTCGCGGGCGAAGGAATAACGGAGGTTGCCGAGGAGGAAGTCCCCGTTGTCCTCCATGTACTGGTCGAGGATGACCCGCGCGTCGTACCACATGCGCGACAGCAGGGGGACGTTCAGGATGATGGAGTTGTTGGGGTTGTTGATCTCGTGGGCCACGCCCGAGACCAGGATGCCAAGCGACACCATCTTGCCGGCCTGAACGAGCTGCTCGTATTCGACCTTGGCGCGCTTCTCGGCGTCCTTGCGCTCGGTGATGTCGCGGAAGGCGATGAGGGTGGTGCCGGAGCGCAGGGCGGCGCGCTTGACGTTGGCGATGAGCACGCGCTTGCGGCCGTGCTTGTCGGTGATCTCGACCTCCAGGTTGTTGAGCTCCTGCGCCGTCTGCAGGTCATGGGGCGAGTAGAAGCGGGAGCCGACGAGGTCGAAGATGGACTCGAAGGCGGCGATTTCGTCCGCGTCGTAGCCGAAGATGCTGTCCACGTTGCAGCTGACGAAGACGATGCGCCCCTCGTCGGTGGTCAGGAAGATGGCGTCCCAGATGCTCTCAAGAGTTATGCGGTGGAACTCCTCGGACTCCTGCAGCATGTCGACCCAGCGCTTGTAGCTGGTCAGGTCCTTGTAGTTCTTGACGATGCCGAGCACCTCGCCCTTTTCCCCGCGCAGGGCCGCGGCCTTGACCAGGCAGGACTTGCGCTCGCCCGACACGGACACGAACTCCTTTTCGAAGTCGGTCTTGGACGAGCCGACCACGATCTCCTGGATGATGCAGTGGTCCGTGCACTTGTGGCGGCAGGGGAAGATGTCGAAGCACTTCTTGCCGAGGATGTCATCGGCTGATTTCTCGACCAACTGGGCGAAGGCGAGGTTGGTGCGGACGATGTTGCGGTCCGAGTCGAGGACGAGGATGCCGTCGCCCGAGGTGTCGAAGATGTGTTCGAGCTCCATGTAGGCGTGTTCGAGATGCCGCTCGGTGCGCTTGCGGCGGGCGATCTCCTCGTTCAGGGATTCGTTGTACTCCTGCAGGGCCCGCGTCCTGTCCTCGATGATCTTCTCCATCATGTGCAGCAGGGCCTGCTTCTCGTTCTCCTTGACCTTGAGGTCCGTGATGTCCTTGAAGGTGGCCAGCACGTACCCCTTGCCGTCGACCTCAATGCGGTTCAGGACGACCTGGGTGTCGATCATCATCCCGTCGCGGCGGATGTCCTTCCACTCGAACTTCTGGATGTTCCCGCGCAGGGCCTCGCTGACCTTCTTCTGCGCCATTTCGTAGGAGTTCTCCCCGTCGGGCTGGAAAAGGGGCGCGAAATCGCTCGGGAAGAACCCGATGATGTCCTCCTTCTCGCATCGCCAGATCTGGCAGGCCTCCCGGTTGCACTCGGACAGCTTCTTGTCGATGAGCAGCACGCCGTCGGACAGGCCCTGGAAGATGGCCTCGTACTTCTCCAGTTTCTTCTGCAGCCTTGCGATTGTCCTGTCCTTTTCCGCCAGGAGCCGAGCCGTGTCCTCGGGCTGGGCCGCAGGCTTCGAATCGCCGAAATGGGGGGTGTCCATGATGCCCTCGCCGGGAAACTTCAGTGAGCAGGCATTCCGGGCACGGATCTGGTCTGCCCGGAAGGTTTTTGTGTGAAGCGCCTTCATAGCGGAGGCAGGGGGGAGAATAAAGGAAGAAAGTCCGCTGCTCGAATTTCAAGGCCTTGGAAAAGCGAAAGGCCGGTTTAGCCCGGCCTTTCGCGTGCGTCGCTATTTCGCGCCGCGTTCCTTGTACCAGTCGCTGGAGTCCTCCAGGAGGCGGTTCAGTCGCTGGACCATCTTGTGCGGGTCGGCCAGGTAGCCGTCCATGAGCAGGGCGGATTCGTAGAGCTGTTCGACCACGGTGGCCACGAAGTCGTCCTGCTCGTTTTTGGCGAAGACCGAGAGGAGGTTTCTGACCAGCTTGTGGTCCTGGTTGATCTCGAAGATCTTCTTGGGGATGGACGTGTCCTTGGTCACCATCTGCATGATCTTGTGCATCTGGGACGTGGATCCGTCGGGGCTGACCAGGCAGGACGGGCTCTGGCTCAGGCGCTTGGAGATGCGGGCCTCGGTGATGCGGTCGCCCAGAATCTCCTGCACGCGCTTCAGGAAGCGGTCCATGTCCTTGGACTCCTCCGTGGTCAGTTCCTCGGGTTTGTCCTTCTTTTCCGCGCTGTCGGCGAACTTCTCGATGTTCGTGATGTCGGCGTTCTCGGTGGCCTTGAGCTCGAACTCCTTGAACTTGCGCAGGCTGTCCATGACGAACTCGTCCACGGGTTCGTAGAGGTAGATGACTTCGAGCCCCTTGGTGCGGAAGATCTCCAGGTGCGGGTTCTGCTCGATGGCCTCGCGGCTGGGGCCGGAGATGTAGTAGATCTCCTTCTGCCCGTCCTTGGCCGCCTCGATGTACTCGTCCAGGGAGATGAGGCCGTCCTTGTCCTCGTGGCGGGAGGAGTTGAAGCGCAGGAGCTCGCCGAAGGCCTCCTGGTTGGCGAAGTCGGCGTAGCCGAGCTTGAAGCGCTTGGCGTGCTCCTTCCAGAACGTGGCGTAGCGGTCCTTGTCCTGGCCGAGCTTCTTCAGGTGCGAGAGGATCTGCTTGGTCAGGGTCTGGGCGATCTTGCGGATGAGCAGGTTCTCCTGCAGCGTCTCGCGGGAGATGTTCAAAGGCAGGTCCTCGGTGTCGACCACGCCGCGCACGAAGCCCAGGTACTCGGGGATGAGGTCCTTGTTCTTGCTCTGGATCAGCACGCGCCGCACGTAGAGGTCCAGGCCGTAGTTGTCGCGGTCGAAGCCGAAGGCGTCTGCGCTTCGGGGCGGCACGAAGGCCAGGGCCGAGAACTGCACGGGCGCGTCGACGCTCAGGTGCAGGGTGTCCAGAGGCTCCTCGTGGTCGTAGGTCAGGAACTTGTAGAATTCCGTGTACTGCTCGGGCGTGACAGAGAACTTGTTCTCGCGCCACAGGGCCGGCACGGTGTTGGCCTTCTCGCCCTGCACGAGGATGGGGAAGGAGATGAAATTGGAGTGCTTCTTGATGATGGACGTGATGCGGTGCTTCTCGGCGAACTCCTTGCCTTCCTCCTTCAGGTGCACGGTGATGGACGTGCCGCGCGGCAGGTCCTCGTCCAGCTCGGCCACGGTGTAGGTGCCCAGGCCGTCGGAGGTCCATTCCACGGCCCTTGCGCCGGGTTTGAAGGAACGGGTGCGGATGGTGACCTTGTCGGCGACCATGAAGACCGAGTAGAAGCCCACGCCGAAGCGGCCGATGATGTTGGACGAGTTGCCCTGGTCGGCCATGGCCTGGCGGATGAACTCGGCCGAGCCCGAGCGGGCGATGGTGCCGATGTTGTCCACCAGCTCGTCCTGGGTCATGCCGATGCCCGTGTCGGCGATGACGAGCTCGCGCTTCTCCTCGTCGGCGGTGATGCTGATCTGCAGGTCGAGCTCGGGGTTGACGATCTCGGCCGAGCGGTTCTGCTCGAAACGCAGCTTGTCCAGGGCGTCGGAGGCGTTGGAGACCAGCTCACGCAGGAATATTTCCCGGCTCGTGTAGAGAGAATGAGTAATGATGTCGAGGAGTTGTTTGATTTCGGTCTTGAATTCGAATTGTTGTGCGGCAGACATGTCCACTCCTTGGTTTGGAAATTTCGATGGCACCAAATAAATGGCCTTGGCCGGTTGTCAAGGGCGGCAGCCGCAAGGTGATTTTCCTCACGATTTTTGCTTGACCGGGGCAGGGGGCTTGGGTAGAGAGTTTTTCCTCTCACGTGGTGGGTGTAGCTCAGTAGGCAGAGCACCTGGTTGTGGCCCAGGATGTCGCGCGTTCAAGCCGCGTCACTCACCCCATTCGCACATACGGGACAGCTCGCTGTCCCTTTTTTTCTCCCTCGTGGTGGGTGTAGCTCAGCAGGCAGAGCACCTGGTTGTGGCCCAGGATGTCGCGCGTTCAAGCCGCGTCACTCACCCCATTTGACACTCAGGCAGAACCGGATAAGAACTGGTTCTGCTTTTTTTTGGAGGTTTGCGTGGCATTCACCGGCATCAACCATCTCGCCATGGTCACCGCGGACATGGACAGGACCGTCCATTTCTGGCGCGACCTGCTGGGCATGCGCCTGGTGGTGGGCATGGGGCATCCGGGCTACCGCCACTACTTCTTCGAGATCACGCCGACGGACTGCATCGCCTTTTTCGAATGGCCGGGCGTGGAGCCCATCGCGGAGAAGGATCACGGCGCGCCGGTCAAGGGCCCTGCGGCCTTCGACCACCTGTCCTTCGGGGTCGACGGCGTCGACGAATTGACTCGCCTGAAGGACCTCCTCGAAACCAACGGCTTCTGGGCCTCGGAGCTCATCGACCACGGGTTCATCATCTCCCTCTACTCCTTCGACCCGAACAACATCCCCATCGAGTTCAGCTGGCCCGTTCCCGACTGCGACGTGCACGAAAGCCCCATCATGATCGATTCCCGCCCGACGCCTGCGGCCCGCGAAGGCAGCGAGCCGAGGCCGAATCGCTGGAAGACGCCGGGCCCGCGGACAGAAGAATTCGACGTCTATCCCGGCGAAGCGGAAGCCGTGCGCGCCGCGTTCAGCAAGAAGAAACCATGAGCGACGGGAACTCCCGCCTCACCTGCAAGGATTTATAATGGACAAACTCGTCATCGAAGGCGGTATCCCCCTCAAGGGCTCCGTGACCATAAGCGGCTCCAAGAACGCCGCATTGCCTATCCTCCTGGCCTCCATCCTCGTCGAGGGGGAGGTGCGCCTGTCCAACGTGCCGGATCTGCGCGACATCGGCACCACCCTGAAACTTCTGGAACTGCTGGGCTGCACGGCGGAATACGCGGAAGGGGAGGTTTATCTCAAGTCCTGCGACTTGAAGCCCGAAGCCCCCTACGATCTGGTCCGCACCATGCGCGCCTCGGTCCTGTGCCTGGGGCCGCTCTTGGCCCGCCTGGGCCGCGCCCGCGTGGCCCTGCCCGGCGGCTGCGCCATCGGCGCCCGGCCCGTGGACATGCACCTGAAGGGCCTGGAGCAGATGGGTGCGGTCTTCGAGCTGGAGAGCGGCGACATCATCGGCAACTGCGACCGCCTGCACGGCGCGCACATCCAGCTCGACTTCCCGACCGTGGGCGGCACCGAGCACCTCATCATGGCCGCCACCCTGGCCGAGGGCGAAACGGTGCTGGAGAACGCGGCCCGCGAGCCCGAGATCCAGGACCTGGCCGAGTTCCTGAACAGCTGCGGGGCCAGGATCACCGGCCACGGCACGAGCGTGGTGCGCATCCAGGGCGTGGAGAGCCTGCACGGCACCTCCTACCGCGTCATGCCGGACCGCATCGAGGCTGGGACGTATCTGGTGGCCGCGGGCATCACCAAGGGCGACCTGACCCTCAAGGACTGCCCGGTGGACGCCCTCGACGCCGTCATCTTCAAGCTCAAGGAAATGGGCATGGTCATCGAGGGCGACAGCGACACCCTGCGGGCCACCGTGGACGGCCCCCTGAATTGCGTGGACCTCTCCACCCGGCCCTACCCGGGCTTCCCCACGGACATGCAGGCCCAGATCATGGCGCTCATGTGCGTCAGCCGCGGCGCGGGCGTCATCACCGAGGGCATCTTCGAGAACCGTTTCATGCACGTGCAGGAACTCGCCCGCCTGGGCGCGCACATCTCCCTCTCGGGCCAGAGCGCCATGGTGCGCGGGGTGGACTCCCTGAAGGGCGCCACGGTCATGGCCTCGGACCTGCGGGCCAGCGCCTGCCTGGTCCTGGCCGGTCTGGCCGCCACGGGCCGCACCGACGTGCGCCGCATCTACCACCTGGACCGCGGCTACGAGCAGATGGAAGTGAAGCTCGGCGCCGTGGGCGCGAGGATCAGACGCGAACAGGAATAGAAGTCCGGGCAGCGTGCCGCGGATGATCGAAACAAGGAAACCTCGCCGGAGTTGATGGCGAGGTTTCTTTTTGGGGCTGTGCGAGGAACGCGGTCATCGCGCCGGAAAGGGCGGAGCGAGTCCGGCTATTCGTCAATACCAGGCATGAGTCCGCTCTCACTGCTGATGACGTTGCGTCCCGTTGTTTCTTCCAGTTCTTTTCTGGCTTGACGAGCGATACCGCCGCCACGCTTCCCGGCGACCTTGTTTTCTTCAAGGCCTGTCGCGTTCATGCTTTCCGCAATCTGACGGGTGGAGTTCGGCAAGGGCGGTGAAGATCAGTTCGGCGTCGGCTACGTCCGTCAATCTCCGTTTGCCGTCCTCGGCAGTCAGTTTCAACTGGTGACAATTTGTCACCACTTCACTTCCTTCTTTTTTCAACCGCTCTTTGAGCTTGTTCCAATATTTGCGGGCTGTTTGAAAATCAGGCTGATCGGTCAGCACTTTAAGGATGTCGACGACCGAGAAAAACCAGATTTCAGCCTTTTCATCGTACACGCGCCGGATTTTCGCTTCTTCGAAGATGGTGATGTCACTTTTCATGCCTATCCCTGCGTCGCGTTCGCATTGGCCTTGGGCGGGTCGGGGAATTGCAGTTCGCGTTGCAGGAAGCCGCGGATGCGCAGGTATTCGGTGATGTTGTTCTCCCCGCGCAGGACCATCTCCCAGCCCGGGCGCTCCATGACCACCAGGACCGGGATGCCCTGGAAGCCCTTCATCTTGAAGTAGGCCCGGGCCGTGCGCACGGTCTGGCGAAGGTCGTCGCTCACGGGCACGGGGTCCGGCTTGTCCAGGCTCTCGACGCGCAGGACCTCCAGGAAGGGGTTCTGCTTTCCTTCCTCGGTCTGCAGGACCGTGGCCAGGCGGTAGAAATCCTCCTCCTTGTTGTCCGTGCAGGCCAGGTGCCACTTGCCGGGCAGGGTCTGGGCGTTGATGGACAGGTTGGCCAGGATCTTGGAGCAGTGGTCGCAGTGCAGGCTGAAGAAGAGCACGTGCTGGGGCGCATTGTCGGGCGCGTTCTCCCAGGTCGTGAAGGCCGTGTCGACGATGGCCGGCGGGGTGACGTTGAGGTCAAGGATGGCGTTGGCCGCGAACCCGCCCGTCCATACGGCGATGCCCAGGAAAAGGGTCAGGATGGTCCGCCTTACCCAGGAGAAGAGTGACAGCGTGACGAAGAGCATGCCCCCGACCACGATGCACAGCAGGCACTTCTCCTTGAGGCCCATGAACTGGAAGCCCAGGATGGCGCCGTCGAAGGCCAGGGCCCCGAAGAGGAGCAGGGTGGCCGAGCCCCAGATCCACTTCCTGTCGTAGCGGCCGCCGAAAAAGGCCAGGGACCACAGGAACCAGAAGAAGGCGGCGCCCATCTTGATGAGGTTGCCTTCGCCGAAGCGCACGTACTCCCCGACCACGTCGCAGGACGAGGTGGTGCAGAAGGAGGTGTGGCGGATGGCCTGCATCCAGACCTCTGCCGAGAGGAACGAGGCGGCCAGGAAGAGGAAGGTGAGCAGGGCGTATCGTGAGACCTTGGTCATGTCAGACTCCCGGTTGGATGAATGCTTGTTTGTGTATCGCGTCAGGGCGTTACGTCAAGTCGGGGGACGGCTGGGCTACCGCAGGCGCACGGAGTGCTTCTTCAGCAGTTCGTACAGCCTGGCCCTGGAGAGTCCCGAGCGTTCGCATGCCCCCGCCACGTCGTTGCCGCACTGCTCGGCGAGCTGCTGGAGGTAGGCCTTTTCGAGCTGGTTGACCACCGTCTCGCGCGCGTCCCGGAACTGGGGCAGCTCTCCGCCGGGGACGAAGGGCATCTGCAGGGGGCAGGTCAGCGCTGCCGGTTCGATGACCACGGGCTGGGCCTTCTCGGGTTTGGGCCGGAAGGCGCTCCGGGCGATGCCGATACGCACGTCGATGGGCAGGTGGTGGCTGTAGAGGCTCGGCTCGTCCATGGCGTTGTCCACGGCCACGGCGATGGCGTTGACGAACTCGCGCACGTTGCCCGGCCACTGGAACGCGGCCAGGGCGCCGAGGAATTCGGGCGTGAGCTGCTTGCGCGGGGCCTGGTTCTCGCGGCAGACTTTTTCCACGTAGTATTCCGCCAGCAGCGGGATGTCCTCCTTGCGATCGCGCAGGGACGGGATCTGGATGTGGTGGCCGTTCAGGCGGTAGTAGAGGTCGCTGCGGAAGCTGCCGTCCTCGACCATCCGGCGCAGGTCGCGGTTGGTGGCCGCGATGACGCGGAAGTTGCTGGCGACCTCCTCCTTGGAGCCGATGGGCCGGAACTTGCGTTCCTGCAGGACGCGCAGCAGGTTCTTCTGCAGGTCGAGGCCGAGTTCCGCGATCTCGTCCAGGAAGACCGTGCCGTTGTCGGCCAGCTTGAAGAGGCCGTCGCGGGATTCATGGGCGCTGGTGAAGGAGCCCTTGACGTGGCCGAAGAGGGTGCTCTCGGCCAGGTGCGTGGACAGATTCGTGCAGTCGATGACCACGAGTTTTCCGGGCGTTTCGCCGTTCTCGTGGATGCCGCGGGCGAAGAGTTCCTTGCCCGTGCCCGTCTCGCCGGTGATGATGACGTTAGCCTTGCTGCGCGCCGCCTTGCCCATGGTCTCCAGGCAGGCCATGATCCTGGGGCTCTCGCCGATGATGGCGCTGCGCTTGACCTTGCGCCGCCCACCGGCGCCCTTGGAGGCGCGGTAGGCCATGGCCCGCTGCAGGATGAGGGTGATGGCGCTGACCGTGATGGGCTTGCCCACATAGTCCCATGCCCCGTTGGCGATGGCCAGGGCCGCGCCGTCGGAGTCGCCGTCGCCCGTGAGGATGACCACCTCGGGCAGGGACGGCAGGGCCTGGAACTGCTTGATGTGGGCCAGGCCGTTGCCGTCGGGCAGGTTCACGTCGAGGAAGATGAGGTCGCAGTCCGTGCCGGCCATGAGGGCCAGGGCTTCCCTGATGGAGTGCGCCACGTTGCAGGTGTGCCCCATGCGCTCGATGATGCGCTGGAAGGAGCGTGAAAAATCCGTGTCGTCGTCGATGATGAGAATGTCGGCCACGTGCGTCTCCGGAGGATGATTGGTCCGCTTTTGTCGGATTGTGTCCGGAAAAGCAAGATTCTTGTGTGCGTTGCCGCCCTGCGTGCCTTGCGCAGAAAAACATCGCCGCTTGCGGCTGGCCTTTTTGAAGCCTTGGATGTAAAAGGAAAACTTGAGTCCGATCACGTGCCGGGCCTTGCGCCGATGATTTCCTTGGCGCATCCTTCCCGTGACCGTCAACTTTTCTTACACGCAGGAGTTCGCCGTGAACATGACCGAAAAAGCGATCCAGACACTTCGCCGCAGGCCTCACGTCATGCCCGCCTTCCTGACCGTCCTTGTCCTGCTGGCCTGCTTCGCCGGGGCCCAGGATACCGGCGCCCTCATCCTCGAACGCTGCCAGGACTGCCACGAGATGGACAAGTCCTGTCTTGTGCAGAGCGATGACGTCCAGTGGTGGCAGACCACCGTGCTGCGCATGGCCGAGTACAAGAGCGAGCTGCTCACGGCCGACGAGGCGTCTGCGGTTTCCGCCTTCCTGGCCGATCCGCAGAAGCGCGCCTCGGTCTGCACCCCCAAATGACGACACCATAACCATTGGAGATAGCCATGAAATATGCATTTATCTGCCTTGCCGCCTGCCTGTTGTTCGCCGTTCCCGCCCTGGCCGAAGGTCCGGCCGACCTCTACGCCAAGAACTGCAAGGGCTGTCACGGCGCCGACGGCGCCAAGGTTGCCATGGGCATGACCAGGCCCCTGAACTCCCTGACCCTGGACGAGGTCAAGGCGGCCCTGGCCGGCTACAAGGCCGGGACCTACGGCGGCGAGAAGAAGGCCATGATGGAGCGCGTGGTCAAGCCCATGTCCGACGCCGATCTGGAAGCCCTGGCCGCCCACGTCGACAGTCTGTAGCCGCGTGGCCCCCGGTCCGGCCGGATCGTCCCGCAACGGGGCCCGGCACGCCCGGGGGCCGTTCTCCCGACTCCAGGGGCCCTGGGCCCACAACCCCCGCCGAGGTCAAGGTGCGTCCGATCATCCTCCTTCTCGTCTTCCTGCTGCTACCGGCTCCCCTCGCGGCCCAGACAGGCGTGCGGCAGGCCCGCGAGGCCGCCCGGGCGGCGTCCGCTCAGGAGCAGGCCACTTCCGGGCAGGCGGAGCAGGCCATCCCTCCCGCGGATCATTCCGGCCACGGCGCGTCGCCGGAAGCACAGCAGGAGTCCGGGGCAGCCGCGGACCATTCCATGCACGCCGTCCCGGCCGCGCCCGCCCAGGCTCCGCATGTCCACCAGGAGCCCGCTCCTGCGGCCCAAGAGACGCAGGACATCGGCGTGACGGAGAAGCTCGGCGGGTACATCGCCGCCGAAGCCGCGTTCCGCGACGAAACCGGCCGGCCCGTGACCATCGGGCAGATCATCGACAAGCCGACAATCGTCGTGCCCATCTATTTCTCCTGCCCCAACGTCTGCGCCATCATCCAGAGTTCCCTGACGCAGGTTCTGCCCGACGTGGCGCTCACGCCGGGCGTGGACTTCCAGGTGGTCAGCGTCAGCTTCGACGAGACGGACACGCCGGAGCTGGCCGCCAACCAGCGGCGCAACTACCTGGCGGCCATGGACTTCAAGTACCCCGAGAGCGGTTGGCGCTTCCTGACGGGTGACGAGAAGAACATCCGCCTGCTGACGGACTCCCTGGGCTTCGGCTTCCGCCGCTCGGGCAGGGATTTCCTGCACCCCGTGGTGGTCATGGCCGTGTCGCCCAAGGGCAAGGTCGTGCGCTACCTCTACGGCACCAAGCCCCTGGCCTTCGACCTGACCATGGCCGCCACCGAGGCCGGGAAGGAGCAGATCGGGCTGTCGGTCAAGCGCGTCCTGGCCTACTGCTTTTCCTACGACCCGGCAGGCAAGCGCTACGCGTTCAACTTCATGAAGATCACGGCCACGGGCATCCTCTTCATCCTCGGCGTGCTCCTCGTCTCCCTGCTGCTGGCCGGCCGCAAGAAGCGCCGGCCCAGAAACTGATCCCCGGAGGTCCCCCCGATGCCCAGTCCCGGCGAAACCGTCCCCTTTCTCGATCCGCTTCCGGGCAGAAGCGGCCTGACGTCCTGGATCTTCTCCACGGACCACAAGCGCATCGGCATGCTCTACCTGTGGTGCATCCTGACCATGTTCGCCGTGGGCGTGGTCATCGGCGTGCTCATGCGCCTGGAGCTCATCGCCCCGGGCCGGACCATCATGGGCGCCCAGGCCTACAACGCCATGTTCACCCTGCACGGCGTGGTCATGGTCTTCCTCTTCGTCATCCCCGGCATCCCGGCGGCCTTCGGCAACATCCTGCTGCCCCTGCAGATAGGGGCCGAGGACGTGTCCTTCCCGCGATTGAACATCTTCTCCTGGTGGCTGTACCTGACGGGCGCGGCCCTGGCCGTGACCAGCCTCTTCACGGGCGGCGGGCCTCCGGACACGGGCTGGACCTTCTACGTGCCCTTCAGCGAGCGGACCACGACCAACGTGTCCCTGGCAGTGGTGGCCGTCTTCATCCTGGGCTTCTCGTCCATCCTGACGGGCCTCAACTTCATCACCACCATCCACCGCCTGCGCGCGCCGCAGATGAGCTGGGGGAAGCTGCCGCTCTTCGTGTGGTCCCTCTACGCCACGGCCTGGATCCAGCTTCTGGCCACGCCGGTCCTGGGCGTGACCGTGGCCCTGGTCTTCATCGAGCGCCTGCTGGGCATCGGCCTCTTCGACCCGGCCAAGGGCGGCGACCCGCTCCTGTACCAGCACCTGTTCTGGATCTACTCGCACCCGGCCGTGTACATCATGATCGTGCCGGCCATGGGCGTGGTCTCGGAGATCATCCCGGCCTTCGCCCGCAAGTCCATCTTCGGATACAAGGCCATCGCGGTTTCGAGCCTGGCCATCGCCTTCGCCGGGTCCCTGGTCTGGGCCCACCACATGTTCACCAGCGGCATGAGCGACACGGCCGTGCTCGTCTTCTCCTTCCTGACCTTCGTCGTGGCCATCCCCTCGGCCATCAAGGTCTTCAACTGGGTGGCCACGCTGTACAAGGGCTCCATTTATCTCGAACCGCCGCTGCTCTTCGCCCTGGGCTTCATCTTCCTCTTCTCGATCGGCGGTCTGACCGGGCTGGTGCTCGGTTCGGCCGGCACGGACATCCACGTCCACGATACGTACTTCGTGGTCGCGCACTTCCACTACGTCATCTTCGGCGGAACGGGCTTCGGGCTCTTCGCGGCCATGCACTTCTGGTTCCCCAAGATCTTCGGGCGCATGTACGACCGCAAGCTGGCCAACGCCAGTTGGTACCTGCTCGTCGGCGGGTTCAACATGCTCTATTTCCCCATGTTCCTCATCGGCCTCATGGGCATGCCGCGCCGCTACTACGACTACCTGCCCATGTACCAGACGGGTCACATGATCTCGACGGCGGGGTCGTGGGTGCTCGTCGCGGGACTGGTCACCATGTTCTGGGGGCTGTCGAAGTGCCTGCGCGGGCCTCGCACCGTGGGTGCCAACCCCTGGGGGGCCGCCACCCTGGAGTGGACCCTGTCGAGCCCGCCGCCGCACCTGACCTTCCTCGACCCGCCGGACGAGGTGCCGAGTCCGTACTCCTACGCGGGGGTGAAGCGCGATGCATGAGCCGCACAAGGACTACCTGGGCGACAAGTTCGGCATGTGGCTCTTCCTCTTCACGGAGATCCTGCTCTTCGGCGGACTCTTCCTCCTCTACGCGATCTACCTGCACCGCTACCCGGTCGAGTTCCATCAGGGCGGGCTGGAGCTGTCCCGCGTCTTCGGCGCGGCCAACACCGTGGCGCTCATCACGTCGAGCCTCACCGTGGCCCTGGCCATCTCGGCCCTGCAGCAGGGGAGGCGAGGGCTGTGCCAGGGCCTCCTGGCCGCGACCATCGCCCTGGCCGGCGTGTTCATGGTCAACAAGTACTTCGAGTGGTCGGCCAAGATAGCCCACGGCATCTACCCGGGTTCGCCGGAACTGGCGCAGTCGGGCGGGACGAACGTCTTCTTCGGCCTCTACTATGTCATGACCGGGGCCCACGGGCTGCACGTGGTCATCGGCGCGGCCGTCCTGGCCTTCTGCATGCTGCGCATCGGGCAGGGCAGGGTCACGGCCGAGGACTTCGGGCTGCTGGAAAACGGCGGGCTGTACTGGCACCTGGTGGACCTGGTCTGGATATTCCTCTTCCCACTTTTTTACCTGATCAGCTGACATGACACACAAGCACATCATGCCGTTTGGCCTCTTGGTGAAAATCTGGCTGGCCCTCATGGTCCTGACCGGGGTCACGGTGGGGGTGGCGTCCTTCGACTTCGGATTCCTGAACGTCCTGGTGGCCATGAGCGTGGCATCCCTCAAGGCGCTCTTGGTCGTGCTCTTCTTCATGCATCTCAAGTACGAGAACAGGGTGCTGGGCGCCTTCGTCATCCTGGTCTTCGTCATCCTGGCCATCTTCATCGGTTTCACCTTCTTCGACGTGGCCTGGCGTCCGGAGGCCGGCGCATGACCCCGACCATCATCCAGGCCGGCACCGCCGCCGCGGCCCGGGTCGACCAGACCTTCCTCCTCATCTTCGGCGTCTCGGCGGCCATCCTGGTCTTCATCACGCTGCTCATGGTCTGGTTCGTCTTCCGCTACCACCACGCGCGCCACCCCCAGGCCGCGGACATCCGCGGCAACGTCTGGGCCGAGATCGCCTGGACCGTCATCCCGACGGTCCTGGTCATGGGCATGTTCTGGTCCGGCTGGACGAGCTTCAAGGCCCTGCGGTCGGCGCCGGCCGACGCCATGCGCGTCAAGGTCACGGCGCGCATGTGGTCGTGGGTCTTCGAGTACGAGAACGGCAGGCGCGCCAGCACCCTCTACGTGCCCGTGGACCGCGCCGTGCGCCTCGACATGACCTCGGCCGACGTGCTGCACAGCTTCTTCGTGCCGGCCTTCCGCATCAAGATGGACACCGTGCCCGGCATGGAGACCTACGCCTGGTTCCAGGCCGAGCGCGAGGGCAGCTACGACATCCTCTGCGCCGAGTACTGCGGCCTGCAGCACGCGAACATGCTGTCCACCGTGGAGGTCCTGGACGCCGAGGGGTTCCGGGAGTGGTACGAGAGCGGGGCCGGCGGCGACGACGAGGCTGTGGGGCTGATGGAGTCCTACGGCTGCCTGGGCTGCCACTCCCTGGACGGCTCCGAGGAGGCCGGGCCGACGCTCATGGGCATCTACGGCAAGGAGCGCCCCATCGTCGTCGACGGCGGCGGCACGCGCACCGTGGTGGCCGACGAGCAGTACCTGCGCCGCGCCATCCTGGAGCCCGACGCCGAGCTGGTGGCCGGGTACGAGGGCATGCCGTCCTACAAGGAGGAGATGCCGGCTGAGGATCTCGAGAAGATCCTCCGCTTCCTGACGGGCGGGGCGGCCCGCGACCTGGACAGGGGCAGGTCGCTCATGGAGGCCGAAGGGTGCCTGAGCTGCCATTCCACGGACGGTTCCGAGATCGCCGGTCCGACCTTCAAGGGAATCTACGGGCACAAGGTCGTCCTGGAGGACGGGACCGAGGTCGTGGCCGACGAGGCCTATCTGACCGAGGCCATCCGGGACCCCGAAAAGACCATGGTCAAGGGGTACGAGCCCATCATGCCGCCGTACTCGCACCTTAGCGACGAGGATGTGAAAGCCATGATCGACTACATGCGCTCCCTGCCGGAAGGCCATGATTAGGGCGGCCGCATCCCTGACCCGGCCGGGCGTCTCCCTGGCCGTGGGGCTCTCGGCCCTGTCGGGCTGGTTGCTGGCCACGGCGGGGGCGCCCTCCGTCGCTGTCGAAGGCGCGGCCGTCATGGCCGGGACCTTCGCCCTGAGCGCGGCCGTCTCGGTTCTGAACCAGATTCAGGAGCGTCACCTGGACGCCCTCATGGAGCGCACCAGAAGCCGCCCCCTGGCCAGCGGCAGAATGAGCGCCGGTCAGGGACTGGGCGTGTTCGCCCTGCTGCTGGCCCTTGCCGCCGCCTGCCTGTGGGTCGGCTTCGGGCCGGGCTCCCTGGCGGTCATCTTCGTCGTGCTCGGGCTTTACAACGGCCTCTACACATATCTCAAACCCGTCACGGGCTGGGCCATGATCCCGGGCGCGGCATGCGGCGCGCTGCCGCCGTGGATCGGCTGGCTTGCCGGCGGCGGGGCTGTTCTGGCCCCGGAGCCGATTCATCTCTTCGTCCTGTATTTCGTCTGGCAGATGCCGCACTTCTGGATGCTGGCCGAGGCCAACGCCGAGGACTACGCCGCCGCCGGTTTCCCCGTGCCGGCCACGAGCTTCTCGGGTTTCTCGCGCCGCGCCATCCCGCGCCTGTGGGCCCTGGCCCTGGCGGCCCTCGGCGGCATGGCGCCCCTTTTCGGCCTGCTGGTCGCGCCGGGCCATGCCTACGCCCTGGCCACGATCTGCCCGGCCTACGCCGCCTTGGCCGTCTTCGCCCGGACGAGAGTCCTGCGCCTGGCCTCCGACGGCTTCCTGGCGGCGGTGGTGGCCCTGGCCGTGGCCGAACGCCTGGCCGGCTGAGGGGCGGGTGTCGCCGCGACCGCGCCCTGGGGCACGCGGTCCGGGCGTTGCCGCGCAAACCTTGTGCCCCGGCGCGATGCGCACTATGTCCGGCCTTTTCCGCCAGGCCACTGCCGTGAACAGCCGTGACGGGTCACCTTCTTTTTCTGAGAGTTTCGCATGGGGTATTATCTGACACTCGGGGCGCTTCTGGGGCTTTCCGCCGGCCTCGCGCCGGGGCCGCTCCTGACCCTGGTCATCTCGGAGACGCTGCGGCACGACGTCCGGGCAGGCGTCAGGGTCGCCCTGGCGCCCATGGTCACGGACCTGCCGATCATCCTGCTGACGCTGTTCGTCCTTTCCAGGCTGGCGGAGTTCCACGGCATCCTGGGCGCCATCTCCATTGCCGGAGTCGTCTTCCTCATGTTCATGGGCTACGAGAGCCTGCGCACCACGGGATTCGACCTGAAACTTCAGGACGGGAAGCGCATGTCGCTGCGCAAAGGGATCCTGACCAACATGCTGAGCCCCCATCCCTACCTGTTCTGGCTCAGCGTGGGGGCGCCGACCATGGCCAAGGCTCTGGACGAGCACCTTTTCGCTCCAGCGGCGTTCATCGCGGGTTTCTACGCCTGTCTCGTGGGCTCGAAAATAGCACTGGCCCTCTTGGTCGGCAGATCCAAGGCCCTCTTCAGGGGCAAGGCCTATGTCTGGACCATGCGCCTTCTCGGCGTATCGCTCATAGTCCTGGCCCTCCTGCTCTTTCGCGACGGGTTGCAGCTGATCGGCCTGCTTGCGGCCCCGACAACCTGATTCCCGCCAACCGTGGAAAACGCCATGTCACAGATCGCCTTCATCGCCAACACTCCGGAAGTCGACGCGTTCCGGCACGCATCGAAAGAGCGGCTCGCCGGGCTTGTCGGGACCCTCGTCGAGCGCGCCCGAGACATCGACCCGCAACTGCACATCCTGGCCGGGGACATCGACGGTTCAGGGATAGCCCGCCAAATCGAATCCCTCTTCGAGCGCTTTCCCGACCCGCGGCTCCGCCCGCCGCTTTTCGGCGTTCCGGTGGGCGTGAAGGACATCATCAGGGTGGATGGTGCGGTCATCAGGTGCGGCTCCCTGCTCCCCCCGGTGCTCTTCGAGGGCGTGGAAGCCCGCTGCGTGCAGATGCTGCGCGATGCCGGGGCCATCATCTTCGTTCAGACCGCGACCACGGAGTTCGCCTATTTCGAGCCGGCGGCGACGAAGAACCCGCACAACCCGCTGCACACCCCGGGCGGCTCCAGCAGCGGCTCGGCCGCGGGCGTGGCCTCGGGCCTCTTTCCCCTGGCCCTGGGCACCCAGACGGCCGGGTCCGTCATCCGGCCGGCCTCCTTCTGCGGCGTGGTGGGCATGAAGCCGTCCTTCGGCGCGATTCCCACGGAGGGCATTGTCCATTTTTCGCGTAGCGTCGACCATGTCGGCTTTTTCTGTCGCTCGGCCGCGGACATCCCGGCCGTCATGGCCGCTTTCGACCCGCGCCGGACGGATGGCGGCAACGCCGAACGGCTGCGTGCCGGAGTCCCGGCCGGGCCGTTTCTCGAACAGGTTCCGGCGCAGGCCATGGACTGTTTCGAACGGGCGCTGGCGGCACTGCAGGCCGGGGGCGTCGAGATCGTCCGGGCGCCCTGCCTGGACGACATCGAGGACATCGCGGAGCGGCACCGCGACCTCATGGCCGCCGAATTCGCCCGGGAGCAGGAATCGATGTTTGCCGAGTACGGGCACCTCTACCGGCCGGGTACGGCGGGCATTATCGAACGGGGGAAAACCATCCCGCCCCGGCGCGTGGAGGAGGCCCGGCAATCATGCGCGGACCTGCGCGGGAAACTGACGGAACTCATGGACGCCCACGGCCTGGACCTGTGGCTGTGCCCCTCGACTCTTGGCGAGGCCCCGGCCGGTCTGCGCGGCACGGGGAGCCCGGCCATGAACGTGCCCTGGACCCATGCGGGTCTTCCCGCCGTTTCTCTGCCCGCGGGAAAAGGGCCTGCGGGCTTGCCTCTCGGGCTGCAGTGCATCGGGCGGTTCGGCGAGGACGGCAGGCTCGCAGCCGCGGCGCAGCGACTCGAAACGCTGCTGCGCGCCATGAGGTGACGGAAGGGGAGGAGAGTCAGCCCTGTCTTCGCCAGGGCGGCGGAGTCAGGGACTGCCGCAGCAGTTCGAGGAAGCGGCGGGTGCGGGCCGCGCGCATGTGGCGGGGGCCGAGCAGGGCCACCACCGGGGCGTCGGGCGAGCGCCACTCGGGCAGCAGGCGCACCAGGCGTCCGGCGCGAAGGTCGTCGGCCATGTCCCACTCCGAGCGCAGCACGATGCCGAACCCGGCCAGGGCCCAGTCGCGGATGACGTCGCCGTCGTTGCAGGACACGCCCTCGTCGATGCGCACGGTCTCGTGGCTGCCGCCCGGCCCGGAGAAGCGCCAGAGGGTCACGTCCTCGTCGTTCTCGCGCAGGGTCAGGCAGGCGTGCCGGGTCAGGTCGGCCGGCGCGTGCGGCGTGCCGCGCCTGGCCAGGTAGTCGGGCGACGCGCACAGCAGGCGATCGTTGGGCGCCAGGGTCAGCTTCTGGAAGGGCTGGGAGTGCAGCTCGCCGATGTGGACGACGATGTCCCAGGCGCTGGGCTTGAGGCGGATGGGGTTGTCCGAGAGCTCCAGGCCGATACGCACGTCGGGGTGCCGCCGGCTGAAGTCCATGACCGCGGGCGCGATGTAGCGGCGGCCGAAGCCCGTGGGCCCTGCGATGCGCAGATGCCCGGCCACGACCCCCTTTCGTTCGCACAGCCTTTCGCTGACCTCCTCGATCTCGGCCAGGATGCGGGCCGACCACTCGGTCAGCAGCTCTCCCTCGTCCGTCAGGGTGATCCGGCCCGCGCTGCGGTCCAGCAGACTGACCCCGAGCCGCGCCTCCAGGGCGCGCAGGCGCTGGGACACGGCCGGGGGGGTGACGTTGAGGCTTCGCGCCGCGGCCGCCAGGGACGGGGCCTGGGTCACGGCGGCGAGGAATCGGAGGTCTTCGGTCGAGAGCATTAAGGCTGAACTTAATCTCGGATTCAGGAATTGTAAATTGAACATGACGCGACAGATGCTATGATGCAGCCAAATCTCTGCCGGGAGGACGCATCATGAACGCACCACTATCACCGTTTCGGGCCCGGGACGCCCAGCCCGGACTGCCGTGCCCCCTCGACGCGCTGGACACGCCGTGCCTGCTGTTGGACGAGGCGCGCATGGACGGCAACATCGCCCGCCTGCGCACCCGCTTGGCTGGGGCCGGGGTGGCTTTCCGCCCGCACCTCAAGACAGCCAAGTCGTGGGAGATATCGCGGCGGCTCATGGCCTCGCCGCATGGGCCGGCCACGGTCTCTACACTGCGTGAGGCCGAGGAGCTGGCGGCCCGCGGCGTGACCGACATCACCTACGCCGTGGGCATCGCGCCGCAGAAGCTTCCCCGCGTGCTGGCCCTGCGGAGGCAGGGCGTGGACCTGACGGTGCTGCTGGACAGCGTGGCCCAGGCCCGTGCCGTGGCGGCCGCGTCGGACCCGGCCGACCCCATACCGGCGCTCATCGAACTGGACTGCGACGGTCACCGTTCGGGCGTGCAGCCCGGCGATTCGCAGCTGCTGCTGGCCATCGCCCACGCCCTGAAGCCCGCGGCCCGGCTGCGCGGCGTGCTGGTCCATGCCGGGGAGAGCTACGCGGCGCGCGGCGAGGAGGCCCTGGCCGCGGCGGCCGAAAGGGAGCGCGCCGCGGCGGTGGAAGCGGCCCGGACCCTGCGGGACGCGGGCTGGATCTGCCCCGTGGTCAGCGTCGGCTCCACGCCCACGGCCTTTTCGGCGCGCAGCTACGAAGGCGTGACCGAAGTCCGGGCCGGGGTCTTCGTCTTCTTCGATCTGGTCCAGGCCGGCATCGGCATCTGCGCCGTGGACGACATCGCCGTTTCGGTCCTGGCCACGGTCATCGGCCACCAGCGCGACAAGGGCTGGGCCATCGTCGACGCGGGCTGGACGGCCCTGTCCTGCGACCGGGGCACGGCCGGGCAGGCCGTGGACCAGGGCTACGGCCTGGTCTGCGACGCGGCTGGCCGCCCCTTGGGCGACCTGGTGGTCAGGGGCGTCAACCAGGAGCACGGCGTCGCGGCCCCGCGCTCGGGCAGGCCGTCCGACCTGCCGGACCTGCCCGTGGGCACGAGGCTGCGCATCCTGCCCAGCCACGCCTGCGCCACGGTCACGCAGTTCGACCGGTATCACGTCATCGGCGCGGGAGGGGAGGAGGTTACGGCGGTGTGGCCGAGGTTGATGGGGTGGTAGGGGGCGTGGTGTGGACGGTATGGACGATATGGACTTTATGGACTGACACGGACTGGTCGGTGCGGGGAGAGAAGGATGAAATTTGTCAGTGAGGATGTGGCGGGCAGGGTTGTGAGCATGGGCGAGGCCATCGCGGCGGTCGAGGCCATGTTCGTGGAATACGGGCGCGGTCTGGCCGAGGTGTTTCCGGTGGCGCAGGGGCGGGGGGCCGAGGCGGACACGTCGTTCAGCGTGAAGAGCGGGCTCATCGCCGGGAGCCGGAAGGTGGGGCTCAAGGTCGGCAGCTACTGGCCTTCCAACCGAGCGCGGGGGCTGGCGGCCCACGCCTCGACGACCCTGCTGCTGGATCCGGACACGGGGTATCCCGAGGCCCTCGTGGCGGCCTCGCACCTGACCTGCCTGCGCACGGCAGCCTCGGACGCCGTGGCCGTGAAGCACCTCTCGCGCCCGGACAGCCGGACCCTGGCCGTGTTCGGGGCCGGACACCAGTCCTGGTTCGAGGTGCTGGCCGTGCGCGAGGTGCGCCCCATCGAGAGGGTCTTCGTGGTCAACCGCTCGGAGTCGGCAGCAGAAGAGTTCGCGCGGCGCATCCGAGAGGAGCTCGGGCTTGAGGCCGCCGCGGCCAAGGCGGAAGAGGCCCTGGCCAGGGCCGACATAGTCGTCACGGTAACGGCGTCGCGCGGGCCGCTCTTCGCGGCCGGACTGGTGCGGCCCGGCACGCACGTCTCGGCCATGGGCGCGGACCAGCCCGGCAAGCAGGAGCTGGACACGGCCCTGGTGGTCGGGGCGGCGCTCTTCGCCGACGTGCCGGCTCAGTCCGTGAGCATCGGGGAATACGAAGCGGCTTTCAGGGCCGGGCTGGTCGCCATGGAGCGGATCACACCGATCGGTGCGGTTCTGAACGGCGCGCCGGGGCGGGTGTCGGCCGACCAGATCACCGTCTACGACAGCTCGGGCATGGCCCTGCAGGACCTGGCCGTGGCTTCCCTGGCCCTGCGCAGGGCGGAGGAGCGGGGGCTGGTGAGGACGGTTTGAGGGGGGAGTGGACGAGATGGACTAGAATGGACGAACACGGACCGACACGGACAAAAACAAGCCCCCCGAGATGGACGGTACAGTGTCCGTGATAGTCCGTGTCAGTCCATCTCGTCCATTCTAGTCCATTTTCCTCAATACCCCAGACTCTCCCCCACCAGCACCACGTGAATCCTGCCTTCGTCGCGCTGGCCTTCGATGATGGTCCAGGCGTTGCAGATCTTCTGCGGGCTGGCGCAGCGGTGGCAGCGGCCATCCTGGGTGCAGGGGGGCTCGTGGGCGGGGTTCAGGGCGTTCAGGCGCAGGTTGTTCATGGGCGCGGCGAAGTCGCGGATGCGGTCCATGGCCGATTCCAGGTCGCTGACGACCTTGTTCATGCCGACCAGCAGGATGACCTTCCTCGGTCCGAAGATCATGCCCGACACGCGGTTGCCTGTGCCGTCGAGGTTGACCAGGCGGCCGTCGAGGGTCACGGCGTTGCAGCTCGTGACCATGACGTCGGCCGTCAGGCCGCGGCGGCGCCGCTCGTCGCCTTCGGCCGGCGTCAGGCCCGGGACGTAGGGGTCGATGAGCTCCACGCCGGGCAGGGCGGCGATGTCCTTCCACAGCCCCAGCGACCCGACGGATTCCGAGCCGCAGCGGATGACGGAGCACGGCCCCTGGATCAGCGCCAGGACCTGGCTGCGCGCCTCCTCGACGGTCTCGGCGTAGCTGCCGTGCATGCGGCGCCTGTTGAGGTGCTTGATGAGGCGTTCGGCGTTCATCTGCCGGAATTTGCGGGTCGGTGCGTCCATGGGGAACCTCCGTGTTCGGCGCTGGCGAGGCAGCGGATGATGTGATTGACGACAGGACTGGACGTATTCCCGGAAGGGACATCGCGCAACCGGTTTTGGCCGGAGTCTGGCGGTTACGGCGCGTCGTGGTGGCCCTGCAGGAAGCCGATGAAATCCGTCACGCCCTCCCGCCTGGCCACGACGTAGTGGGCGACGTAGCGCGCGAAGGTGATGTCCCGCCCGAAGACATGCCACAAGGTGCCGGGGGCCGAATCCCAGCCGAAGAAGGCGGCGACGCTCGGGTGCACGGGCTGCTCGAACTCCGGGAAGGGTTCGTCCAGGGCCGCCAGGGCGTCCTCGTCCGGGGCCTCCAGGCCGAGCAGCCGAAGGACCCCCCTGGCCGCGTGGTCCATGAGGAGCCTGCCGGGGTGGTTGACGGTGTTGAAGATTCTGGACCGGGCGTACTCGGCTTCGAGCACGTCGACGTACGGGACCGGGGTCAGGGCCTGCTTGCTGCGCTCCTGGGCGAGGGATTGCGCGATGACTGCGGGCAGGCCGAACTTCGTGGTCAGGTCGGCGCGCAGGTACACGAGCGTCGTTTCCTCGGGCGACAGACCCTGTGCGATGAGCTCGTCGAGGAGGGTGCAGCGGAAGTTGAAGCCGCCTTGCCCGCTCCAGCCGGGCCAGTAGCCCTTGAAGAACATGTTGGGGATGCACAGGCTGCGGGCCGATGCGGGCAGTCGGGACACCAGGCGCTCCGAGGCCAGTCCGCCCCACTCGGGCCCCAGGTGCTGGTACAGGAAGAGGCCGCAGCGGGCCAGCATGTCGTCCGGCACGGGCTCGCGGGTGTAATTGGTATACTGGACGCACTCGAAGCGGTCCGCGAATTCCCGCGACGTCATGAGCCGCGCCAGCAGCGGTGCGCCCTGGCAGTTGGCGTGGAGGATGCAGGTAAGTTTGCCCATCTGGTCCGGGAACGGGTTGAAATATCAGTGAAACAGGATTGTCGTGCGTAGCACGGAAGCGTTTCGGGGGCAACTTCAGGTCGTCGGTGAAGTGCAACGGAAGAGTTGTTGGCGGTGCCCGAAGGGCGTACTCCCGGAGAAAACAGCCGGGGAGGGACCATGGGCGAGTTGCCGGCCACATTCGTCTTTCACGGGGACTTGCGCGACCTGTTGGGACGGGGGAAGGCCGGGGCCGATGGCCGCGTGACATATCCGGTCACGCGGCGCACGTCCGTCAAGGACGCCATCGAGGCCCTGGGCCCGCCGCACACGGAAGTGGGGGCCATCGAGGTCGACGGGCTGGAGGTCGGTTTCGGGCATCTGCTGGAGCCCGGACGCAGGATCGACGTTCGGCCCGTATCCGTTCCCTTCGACGTGCTGCGGCCGTCGCCGCTGCGTCCGGAGCCCCTGCCCCGCATCGCCTTCCTCGTGGATGCCAACGTCGGCCGGCTGGCCGGCCTCCTGCGCGCCCTGGGCTTCGACACGGCCCACGACCCGTCCCTGGGCGACGCGGCCCTGGCGGAGCTGGCCGCGCGCGACCGGCGCATCCTCCTCAGCCGCGACCGTCTCCTCCTCAAGCGCGGCATCGTGGACTACGGCCGCCTGATCCGGTCGCCGGACCCCGATACCCAGCTCCTTGAAGTCCTGCGTTTCTTCGGCCTGAGGCCACCCTTTGCGACCTTCACCCGCTGCCTGCGCTGCAACGATCCCCTCCAGACCGTGCCCAAGGCCGAGATAATCGACCGTCTGTTGCCCCTGACGAAGCTGCATTATGCCGATTTCCGGCGCTGTCCGCGCTGCGACCGGATCTATTGGGCTGGCTCGCACCATGAGAGGATGCACGAGAGGGTGGAGAGGATTTGTCAGGTGCTGGGGGGAGGTGAGGCTCGGGTGGATTGAGATGGACAGAGATGGACGAACACGGACATTGAGGCCAGGCACCAGCCCGTCACGTTGTTGCGGCCCCGTCCGTGCCCGTCCGTGTTCGTCCATCTCTGTCCATTCCCCCCGTCACCCCATCCCGGCCTTGCCTTCTCCCACCGCGCACAGCGCCTGTTCCAGGTCCTTCATGGCCACGGGTTTGGCCAGGTATTCGGTGAAACCCTGGGCCAGGAATTTTTCCCTGTCGCCTTGCAGGGCGTGTGCGGTGAGGGCGATGACGGGCAGCGTCAGTCCCAGGTCCTGACGGATGCGCCGGGTGGCTTCGGTGCCGTCCATGAGGGGCATCTGGATGTCCATGATGACGCAGTCGAAGGACTGCTCGTGCAGCAGGTCCAACGCCTGCTGTCCGTTGGCCGCGCAGGTGGGGTTGTGTCCGAGCTTTTCCAGGGTGCGTTTGAGGAAAATCTGGTTGATGGAATTGTCCTCGGCGACCAGCACGGACAGGCTGCCGGAGGCGTTCCTGTGCGCTGTCTCGGTTTCCGGTTCCGCGTCGGCGTGAAGGGCGTATTCAAGGGGGATGCCGACGAAGAATGTCGAACCGGCACCCTCCACGCTCTGCACTTCGATGGCCCCGCCCAGGATCTCCACGAGCTGCTTGACGATGGCCAGCCCCAGTCCGGTGCCCTGGTGGGTTCTGGTGGGAAAATGGTCGGCCTGGGTGAAGCGGTCGAAGATGGTCGGCAGCTTGTCCGCAGGGATGCCGCAGCCCGTGTCGCGGATCTCGAAGTGGAGGACGACGCCCTGGCCGTCCTCGGTGGGCGTCGCTGCGCTCAGGCGCAGTTCCACCTCGCCCTGCTCCGTGAACTTGATGGCGTTGCCGATGAGGTTGAAGAATATCTGGCGCAGGCGCAGTTCGTCCCCGCAGAGCATTTCCGGCACCTCGGCATCCAGGCGGAGGGACAGTTCGATGCCCTTTTCCCTGGCCCGGGGGGTGAAGAGGGCAATGGTCGCGTCGAGCATCTTGCGGACCTGGAAATTCGTGGGCTTGAGCACCAGCTTGCCGGCTTCGACCTTGGAGAAGTCGAGGATGTCGTTGATGATGTGCAGCAGGTTCTGGCCGGACTGGCGGATGAGGGCGAGGTAGTCCTGCACGGCCGGGGAGGACGGATTGTTCAGAGCCAGCTCGGCCAGCCCCATGATGCCCGTCAGCGGCGTGCGGATTTCGTGGCTCATGTGCGCCAGGAAGAGGCTCTTGGCCTCGTTGGCCTCCTCGGCCTTGCGGCGGGCCCGCTGCAACTCGCGCAGGGTCTGGCGCCGGATTTGGCCGATGACGGCCAGAAAGGCGATGACCACCAGCAGGGCCGTGACGACGATGCCGAAAATCGTGAAAAGGCGCCTGTTGGCCTCGAACAGGCTTTGGGGGCGGTTGAGCACTGTGGAGCCCGGCGGCAGGAGCCGTTCGCTGATCTGGAAGCGCGCCAGTTCGCGGTAGTCGAAGAGAAAGCGGTTGGCCGAACCTTTGACCACCGGGATTTCCGCGGGCGGAGTGCCGGCCAGGATGCGCAGGGCCATCCCGGCCGCGAGGCGTCCCTGTTCCGTGCCGTTGATCAGCTTGCCGCCGACAATGCCGTGTCCCAGGAAAAAATCCCAGAGCCCGTAGAGCGGGCAGCGGGCGTTGGCCCTGATGAGCGCGGCGCTCGGGCCGAAATCCAGCATGCGCCCGTCGAGGCCGGGGATGGCGTTGTTCAGGAAAAGGATGGTGCCTGGGCCGAGGGCCGCGACTTTTTCCACCAGGGCCGGCGTGGGGATGTCCTGCCAGAAATGGAACCGGGCCCGGCTGGCGTAGGCGGGCATGAGGCGCAGGAACTCGCTGCGGTTGGAACGGTCGGTGCTCGATTTCGCGCCGCCGATGATGACGACGTCCTTGGTGTCGGGGTGCAGCGCGAGGGCCGTTTCGAGGGTTTCCTGGGCGGAAATGATCTCCGATACGCCGGTCACGTCCGTCTCGCCGCGCAGCCTCTCGTTCTGGAAATTGTTCACCCCGCAGAAGACGATGGGAATGCCCCTGAAGAGTTCCTCGCGCCGCTTCAGGACAAAGGAAAATGCGGCGTCGTCGGAAACCACGACGAGGTCGAAGGTCATGGTGCGCAGGTGCGCAGCGATGACTTCGGCCTGCATGGCCATGAGGTCGGGGTCGGGAAAGCGCTTGGCGTCGAGGTATTCCGTCGTGATGGTGCACGTCTGGTTGGACTGGGCCAGCGTCTCGGTCAGCCCCTTGTGGATGTCGTCGGTCCAGCTCAGCCCGGGGTTGTAGGAGTGCAGCACCAGGATGTTGGGCGGCGTGCCTGCGCGAGCGTCCTCGGCCGCGAGAGCGTGTGCGGGGATCGACAGCGCGGCCAGCCAGAGGGTCAGGACAATGGCGAGATCATTCCACAAGTGCGGCCGCCTCCTGGGAGAGACGATGCGGGATTTCGATGCCGAGCTTGCGTGCGGTCAGGCTGTTCAGCATGATCAGTCCTCTGGTCTGGTTGATGACCGGGATGTCGCCGGCGCGTTCACCGCCGAGGATGCGCAGGGCCAGGGACGCGGCCAAGGTCCCGTGTTCGAAGCCGGTCTGGATCACGCCGCACAGCGTGCCGTCGGCCACGGTGTAGTCGTAGAATCCCAGGGTGGGCAGAACGGCGTTGTCCCGCGTCCAGAGCATGATCTGTTCGGCAGGCACGATGTGGCCCTCGGCATCGGTCAGGTTGTTGTAGGTCATGACGGCCAGGGCGTCGTAATCGGAACCGGCGGCCAGGACTCGCTTCTGCCATTCTTCGAAGCTGTCGATGGCGAACCAGGAGGCCTCGATGTCGTCCGGCCCGGAGGAATTCATCTTGTCGGCTTCCGTCAGGCTCGAAGGGCGGGTGTCCCTGAGGACCGCGATTTTCCTGATGGACGGCTTCAGGCGTCGCAGCAGTTCAAGCCCCTTGGCCCACGCCAGGTTCTCGACCACGCCCGTGACATTGATTGCCGGGTATCCGTATGTGGCGGGGGCCTTGTTCACGCCGCAGAACACGAAGGACGGGGCCGAGGCGTTGCCGGCGTACTGCGCGGCGAAATACTTCTGGGCGTTGTCGTCGCTGACGATGACGACGTCAGGCCGGAATTCCAGCATGATGTCCGTGGCCTTGCGGCCGGCGGCAATGATGTCGGCCTCGCGCGGCCGGAGGTTCGTGTCCATGAAGAAGGTGCGTATCTGCACCTGTCGCGGGAGCAGTTCGCGCTGCAGCGCGTCGTCGATGTCTGCGGTCCAGGCGAAGCCGCGGTCGTAGCTGTGCACCACGAGCACCTTTCTGCCCGGAAAACCGCCGTCCGCGGCGGCGGGCGGCGCGGCGCTCACGAGCAGGAGAAACAGGGCGAAAATGGCGTTGCAGTACATGGCCCTTCCTGCCATATGCGGCTGCAGGCCGCAATATGGCCGGCTTTCTCCGGGCGCTCGGCGGGCGTCGATGGACGGGATGGACGAAATGGACCATATGGACTCCATGGCCGGCCGAATCCCGGCCAAGGAGTTCCCCATGCTAGGCGCCATCGCCGGTGACATCATCGGTTCCATGTACGAGCACAGGCCCGTCAAGACCAAGGAGTTCCCCTTCTTCGCCGCGGGTTGCCGGTTTACGGACGACACCGTGCTGACCGTGGCCGTGGCCGACGCCATCCTCTCCGGCCGCGGGTACGCCGACGCCCTGCACGATTTCGGCCTCAGGTACCCCCGCGCCGGCTACGGCGGGTCTTTTCTGGAGTGGCTGCACGCGCGGGAGCGGGCGCCCTACGGGAGCTGGGGCAACGGTTCGGCCATGCGCGTCAGCCCCGTGGGCTGGGCCTTCGACAGCGAGGACGACGTGCTCGAACACGCCCGCCTCTCGGCCGAGGTCACGCACGACCACCCTGAAGGGATCAAGGGAGCGCAGGCCGTTGCCCTGGCCGTGTTCCTGGCCCGCACCGGGAGTTCCAGGGAGAGCATCCGAGAGCGCGTCGCCGACCTGTCCGGCTACGATCTCGATGCGTCCGTGGACGAGATCAGGGCCGACTACGCCTTCGACGTGTCCTGCCAGGGCAGCGTGCCCCAGGCCATCGTCTGCTTCCTGGATTCGGATTCCTGGGAGGACGCCGTGCGCAACGCCGTGTCCCTCGGCGGCGACAGCGACACCCAGGCCTGCATGGCCGGCGCCGTGGCCGAGGCCTTCTACGGCGGAGTGCCGGCGGCGGTGCGGCGGACGGCGCTGCGTTTCCTGCCCCATGACCTGGCTGCCGTGGTCGAGGATTTCCGTCAGGTCTTCATGCCCGATTCGTGACTTTTCCCGGTACGGAATGGCCGACCGGCCTGCCCGGTGTGCTTGCCGACGATCGCGTCCGGTCTTGTCAATCGCGTTCCCCTCATCTATGCACTGGCGATTCCGCTTTCCTCTGGCGCATCACACCTCAAGGAGTTCATCATGCTCTGGATTCATCCCCTGCTGCAGCTCGCCGCCACCGGCCTGGCCGTCTACGTCCTGTCCCTCGGGTGGGTGCGCTTCCAGGTCAACCATTTCGGGAAGCGGGGCAAGTTCATGTGGGCGGACCACGTCAAGCTTGGCAAGATCACCCACATCATGTGGATGGCGGGGCTGGTCCTGGGCCAGTACGCCGTGACCCGCGAGTGGGGGAGCAACGGCGTGACCGGCAACCACTACATCATCGGCCAGATGATCATGCCCTGCATCGCCGGCGGCTACATCACCGGCGTCATCATGGACCGCGACAAGAAGAAGCGCCGCTACATGCCGCTCGTGCACGGGGTCTTCAACGCCCTGGCCCTGCTCCTGGCCCTGGCCCAGGTGGCCACGGGCTGGCTGGTCATCCGCGAGTTCATGCTGAACTGATCGCAGGGCGGTCGCGATATTTTGGAGGCGCTCTTCGGTTGAAGGGCGCCTTTTTTTGACGGCTGCCACCATGCCGACCGCGCACCGTTTTCCGGAGTGACACACCTCATATGCCGTCTGCACATCCCATGATTTCCGTACCGCTCAAGGTCGGTTCCGCCGTCGTCCCCTCGCGGCTGGCCCTGGCGCCCATGGCGGGGCTGGGGCATGTGGCCATGCGGGAGGTCATCGCCGGGTTCGGGGGGTACGGGTTCATGGTCACGGAGATGTGCAACGCCCGGGCCGTGCCGCAGGAGAACCGCCTGTTGTCGCCGGTCTTCCGCTGGCGGGACGGGGAGGCGGGGAGCCTGGTCTGCCAGATTTTCGGCGGCGAGCCCGGGGAGATGGCCTCAGCCGCGCGGCGCATCGAGGCCGAGGGGCTTTTGGGCGTGGACATCAACATGGGCTGCTCCGTGGCGGCCATCTGCAAGAAGGGATACGGCGCGGCGCTGCTGAAGGACCCGCAGCGCGCCGTGGCCATCGTGCGGGCCGTACGGGATGCCGTGCGCTGTCCGGTCATGGTCAAGTTCCGCAGCGGCTGGGAGAACTCGCCGGACCTGGCCGTGGACCTGGCCCGGCGCTTCGAGGACGCCGGGGCCGACCTGCTGACCTTCCACCCGCGCGTGGCCCCGGACCGCCGTTCCCGGCCGCCCCGCTGGGAGCATATCCGGGCCGTGGCGGGGGCCGTGTCAATCCCGGTCTTCGGCAACGGCAACGTCTTCTGCGCCGCTGACTGCGCGCGGATGCTGGGCGATACGGGCTGCGCCGGGGTGTCCATCGGGCGCATGGCCATCGCCAGACCCTGGATTTTCGCCGAACTGGCGGGTACGTTTACGCCCGACGAGGACGTCTACCTGCGCACGGCCCTGGCCGTCATCGAGGCCATATGGCGGCACTACGAGCCGACCCGGGCCATCAAAATGTACAAGAAGTACGCCCCGTACCTGGCCGCCAACTTCGTCTTCGGCCACAGCCTGTGGCCCGCGCTGGTGCGCGGCGAGACCCGCGAGGACATGGCCGACAACGCCGTGCGCGTCCTGGGACCGCGGCCCCGGGTGGCCTCAACCCCCAACGCCTTTCTCTTCACGGCCTGACATGGAACAGCTGCTCCTCGATTACGGCCTTTACGGGCTCTTCGTCCTGGCCTTCCTGGCGGCCTCGGTCTTCCCTGTGCCTTCGGAGCCGGGGTTCGCGGCCATGATCCTGGCCGGGTCCGACCCCGTGGCCTGCGTCGCCGCCGCCACCCTGGGCAACACCTTGGGCGCGGCCACCACCTGGGCCGTGGGGCGGTGGGGGAGCGAGGCCTTCCTGCGGCGCTTCCTGGGCCTGTCCGAGGTCAACCGCGAGCGCGCGCGGCGCATCTTCGCCCGCTTCGGGCCCTGGAGCCTGCTCCTGGCCTGGGCCCCGATCATCGGCGACCCCCTGTGCGCCGTGGCCGGACTTTTCAGCCTGCCCATGATCCGCTTCTTCCCGCCCGTGCTGATCGGCAAGTTCGCCCGCTACGCGGCTCTTGCCTATCTCCTTTCCTGACATAGCAGGCATCATGGAGGATTCATGCTGACATTGCATTCCCCCCTCGACATGCATGTCCACCTGCGCCAGGGCGACATGCTCTCATTGGTCGCGCCGCACACGGCCCGCTCCTTCGCGGCCGCCGTGGTCATGCCCAACCTGACGCCGCCCGTGACGACCACGGCCCAGGTGCGGGAGTACCGGCAGTCCATCATTCAGGCGGCGGGGCAGCCCTTCACGCCGCTCATGACCCTCTTTTTCCGGGAATACTCCCGCGCCGAACTGGAGGAGGCCAGGCCGCACGTCATCGGCGTCAAGCTCTACCCGGCCGGCATGACCACCAACTCCGAGGCCGGCCTGGCCGACATGGACCGCGCCGCGCCGACCCTAGGGATCATGGAGGACCTGGGGCTCCCGTTGCTGGTCCACGGCGAGGGATGCGGCTTCGTCATGGACCGCGAGGCCGAGTTCCTGCCCGTGGTCGAACGCTGGGCGCGGGCCTTCCCGAAGCTGCGCATCGTCCTGGAGCACGTGACCACGGCCGCCGGGGTCGCGCTGCTGGACCGCTGCGACAACGTCTTCGCCACCGTGACGCTGCACCACCTGCTCATCACTTTGGACGACGTCATCGGCGGGCTCATGCGGCCGCATCTCTTCTGCAAGCCCGTGGCCAAGCGGCCCGAGGACCGCGCGGCCCTGCGCGAGGCGGCGCTGAACCACCCCAAAGCCTTCTTCGGCAGCGACACGGCGCCGCATCCCGTAAGCGCCAAGGAAGCCCCGGGCTGCGCCGCCGGCATCTTCTCCGCGCCCGTGGCCCTGCCGGCCCTGGCCGCGCTGTTCGAGGAACTGGGCGCCCTGGACCGGCTGCAGGCCTTCGTTTCGGACCGCGCCTGCGCTGCCTACGGGTTTGCGCCGCCCGAGCGCGAGGCTGTGCTGGAGCGCAGGACCTGGACCGTGCCGGAGCGCTTCGGTCCTGTCGTCCCGTACCTGGCCGGGCAGAACCTGAACTGGATGGTGGTGGGGTGAGCATGTACGTTGCCGTGCTGCGTGACAGGGGACGGCCGCGCTTCGAACTGCGCCGGACCATGCCCCGCGAGGAGGGCCTCGGCTTCGAGGTCCTGGCGGACCTGGGGACCGACCCGAGCAAAGCGGTCCTTTTCGGGCGTTTCGGCATGTCCTATGCCGAGGAACTGCTGGAGGTGCTGGCCCATCTGGACCTGGACCCGGACGCCCTGGACGGGGCCTTCGCCCCCTTCGCGCCCCAGGGCTACAAACCGTCCGCGGACCGGGGCAAGGTCTGGCGGCGGACGGTGCTGACCCGCGCCCAGGAGGATGAAATTCTCGCCCTGCACCCCTTCGACCGTCGGCGCATGGCTTTCCTGCGCTCGGGCGAGGTCAACCTGAGCCGCATCGACGAGGTCAACCCGAAGATGTTTCGCGGGCTGGTGGGCAAGGGCCGCGACGAGCTGGAGCAGCTCTTCCTGCGCATGGAGCGCGAGCTGCCCCTGCGGGAGGCGAGGTCCTACGTCCACGCCGTCTTCAACCTGCAGCGCCATTTCGCCGACATCACGGCCCGCAGCATGCCCGAGGCCCTGGACCCCGGGCGCCTGGACGAGGCCTTCCTGCACGAGTTCTGCGCCATCCTGGGCGACCCGTCCTTCGGCCGGGGCCTGCCGACGGGACCCGAAGCCTACCTGCGGCGCTACGCGCTGCTGCATTTCGACTTCGATTTTCCGGCCGCGGACGGCTTCCGGCGCATCTACGAAGACTTCATGAACGACTTCCGCCGCCTGCCGCCGCGGCCCAAACCCGTTGAGCCCGAGCGGGTGCGCGAGCTGTTCGGCCTGACCATGGCCGAGATCGGGAGGATGTCCAAACGCGAGTTCGCGCGGGTCTTCCGCAAGAAGGCCATGTCCATGCACCCGGACAAGGGCGGGGACCACGACGCCTTCGTGGAGCTTCTGGAGACGTACAAGCGGATGATCAGGGGGAAGAGCGAAGGGTGAGGGGAAGAGGGTAGGCGTGGACGATATGGACGAAATGGACGAGATGGACGTTATGGACCAGGCACAGCCCTGTCCATGCCGTCCATGAAGTCCATATCGTCCATCACAGCCTCTGCTTAAGCCTGTGCCTAGGCCCTGGCGTCCTCGCCCTGGAGCATGGCCAGGACCATTTCCTTCTCCGTGTTCATGCGGCCGCGCACGCTGGCCTGGACGCCTGCGGTCGATGAGCCGAACTGGGATTTGCGGTTCTCGTAGACCTTGTCGATGAGTTTCTGGGCGAACCTGTTTTCGGGCAGTTCGCCGTCGATGGACTTGATGGCGCGGCTGAAGATTTTGGCCGCTCCCGCCGGTCCGTGCTGGACGGCCGTACTCCACAGGGCCTCGCGCGCCGCTGCGGGCAGTTCGTCCACGTTCATGCCGGTGCGTGACAGGATTTTGTCCTTGGCCGGTTCGTAGTGGGTGGATTCGATGAATTCCCGCTGCAGCCGGCCGAATTTTTCCGGGTCCTTTTCGGCGATGCTGCGCCAGGCGTCGGGCATGCGACCCTTGGTCGAGCCCGTGTTGGCCGCCCCGGCGGCCTTCAGCTTGGCGGCCCAGTCGGGCTCCCTGTCCTTCAGAAACTCGATGAACTCCTTCATGGTGCCCGGTTTGGAGGCGATCTGGTAGGTGCCGTAGGAGGTGCCGCCGTTCTTGTCGTAGCCGATGGCGCTGACCCCTTCCGTCCCCGACTCGAATGCGGCCGAGAGTTCGCCGATTCCGGCGTGGGCGTCGCCTTTGGAGCCCTTGCCGCCGGTCGTGGCGGGGGATTGACGCATGAGGGAGGCCAGCCCCGTCAGGGCGCTCTGCATGAGGGAATTGTCCATGGCCGAACCGTCGACCTGCGCGCCGAGGGCCTGCGCGTTGCCGCCGTCCATCGCCTTGCGCATGTGGGACTGGAATCTGTCGGCGCCGGCGGCGGAGCGTCCCTGGCGTGGCGGGGCCGTCCCGAGGATGGTCATCAGCTGGATTGGGTCGATAAGGCTCATGCGTGTTCTCCGTGTCAAAAACCTGTCGCAAAAGAGGGCTTTGCACCCGTCAAGCAGGTTTCGGGCCATCGTGGATGTGCTCTCCCGTGCGCTTGTCTTGTCGTGTGAACGCCCAGGGTTATGCCCGCCCAAATCTCCCGCGAACGTGCCGGGCGGTGGCAGATTTTTCCGCGTTTCCCCGTCCATCCGCTCCGAGTGCCGCCTCCCGTCACGAATTGTCCCCGAACCGCCTTGGAACAATCACCGTCTTGTCAGTTTTGCTTGCCAGTGCTAGAGATCGTTCTGATTTTCCATCACATCTTTTAAGGAGAATTTCGTATGAAACGTCTTGTCCTGCTGATGGCACTGATGCTCGCCGGTTCTTCCGCGGCCATGGCCGACACCCTGCAGCTTTTGACCTGGAAGGGCTACGCGCCCAAGGAGCTTGTCGACAAGTTCCAGGCCGAGACCGGCATCAAGGTCGAGGTGACCTACTCCAACAACGAGGAAATGATCGCCAAGCTGCGGGCCACGCGCGGCGCGGGCTTCGATCTGGCCCAGCCCAGCCAGGACCGCATCTCCTCGGTGCAGGAGGAGTTCGGCATCTACCAGCCCATCGACTATTCCAAGATCCAGGCCGAGCTCTTCATCCCCTCCATGCTCGAAGCCGTGAAGAAGAACACCCTGGTCGGCGGCGCGTCCTACGCCGTGCCCTTCTGCTGGGGCACCTCCGGCCTGGTGGTCAACGCCGCCCAGGCCAAGGACGCCACGTCCTGGAAGGCGCTCATCGACCCGCAGTACAAGGGCCGCATCAGCTACCGGCTGAAGAGGCCCGTGCTCATCGGCCTCGGATTCGCCATGGGTTACGACCCCTTCGCCCTCTACGCCGACGAGAAGGCCTACGGCGAGATGCTCGCCAAGATCGAGGCCGAGCTGATCAAGGCCAAGCCCCTGGTCAAGAACTACTGGGCCAACGGCGACCAGCTCCTGGAATCCGTGCGCTCGGGCGAGGTGACCGTGGCCGAGGCCTGGGACAACGGCGGCTGGAAGCTGCACGACGAGAACAAGGACCTCGACTTCGTGGCCCCGGTCGAGGGCGCTCTGGGCTGGATCGACACGTTCACCATCCCGGCCAAGGCCAAGAACGTCGAAGCCGCCTACAAGTGGATCAACTTCATGCTCAAACCCGAGAACAGCGGCTACTTCACCTCCGCCGAGAAGACGCCCACGGCCTCCAAGGACGCCGCGCCCTTCGTCGACAAGGCCTTCCAGGCCAACTTCGACCGCTCCTTCCCCCAGGCGGTCATCGACAACATCAAGTGGTACCCGCCCGTGCCCGCCAAGCTCGAAGCCATGGAAGGCAAGGTGCTGGACAAGGTCAAGGCCGCCAACTAACGTCCCGCGGGTCCGCAGCCGGTCGGCTGCGGACCCCCCTCCCCATTTTTTTCAAGGAAGGCGCATGCAACCCGATCTGGTCGTTTCCCATCTGGTCAAGGATTTCGGAACGTTTCGGGCCGTGGACGACGTCTCGTTCCCGGTGCCCAAGGGTTCCTTCTTCTCAATCCTCGGCCCCTCGGGCTGCGGCAAGACGACGCTCCTGCGCATGATCGCGGGCTTCGAGGAACAGACGGGCGGGACCATCGAGATCAGCGGCCGGGACATGCGCGGGGTCACGCCCGACAAGCGCCCCGTCAATCTGGTCTTCCAGCATCTGGCGCTCTTCCCCATGATGGACGTGGCCGAGAACATCGCCTTCGGCCTCAAGCGTCGCAAGGTGTCCTCGGCCGAGATCCGCAGGCGCACGGAGGAGATCCTGGAGCGCGTCGACCTGCCCGGCTACGGCGCCAAGCGCATCAACCAGCTTTCCGGCGGCCAGAAGCAGCGCGTGGCCATCGCCCGCTGCCTGGTCCTCGAACCGAGTCTCCTGCTCCTGGACGAGCCCCTGGGCGCCCTGGACCTCAAGCTCCGGGAGCAGATGAAGGTCGAGCTCAAGAAGCTGCAGGCCAAGATCGGGACGACCTTCATCTACATCACCCACGACCAGTCCGAGGCCCTGGTCATGTCCGACACCGTGGCGGTCATGAACAGGGGGCGCTTCGAGCAGGTCGGCACGCCCCAGGAACTCTACGGCGACCCACACACCCCCTTCGTGGCCGGGTTCGTCGGCGACAGCAACCGCTGGGAGGGCGAGGTGGTGGAGATGGACGGCGAGACGGTCCTGGTCCGCACCGACGAGGATCTGGTCTTCCGGGCCCGGCGCAAGGCCGACGCCGGCAAGGGCCCGGCCACGCTCTTCCTGCGGCCCGAGGCCATGGTCATCGAGCCCGTCGACGCCGCAGGCCTCAACACCTTCCCGGTCACGGTCAGAGCCATCCTCTTTGACGGCGCCAACAGCCGGCTGCTGACGGCCACGCCGTCGGGCCACGAGCTCCTGGTGGCCCTGCCCCAGAACCGCGCCTTCGACCACATCCGGCCAGGCGCGGACATCACCCTGGGCTGGCACCCGCAGTCCGGCATCGCCTTCGGACGCGGGGAGGGCAGACCATGAGGCGCGGCGGCCTGTTCTGGCTCTTCCTGACGCCGGTCCTGGTCTGGCTCTTCCTGCTCATCGTCCTGCCGCACCTGGACCTGCTGATCCTGAGCTTCCGGGCCGACGGGGCCTGGAGCCTCGAAAACTACGGCACCTTTTTCACCGAGCCCATCTACTGGCTGACCTTCGTGCGCACGGCGGCCTATTCGGTCATCACCACCTTCCTGACCCTGGTCGTGTCCCTGCCCGTGGCCTTCTATATTACCAAGCTCTCGCGGCCCGGGGTGCGCGGCTTCCTCATGGTGCTGCTGCTCCTGCCGTTCTGGGTCAGCGAGCTGGTGCGCGTCTACGGCTGGATGATCCTGCTGCGCGAGTCTGGGGTGCTGAACTACTTCCTGCTGCAGCTGGGGCTTCTGGAGAAGCCCGTGGAGATGCTCTACAACGACGCGACCATGATCATGGGACTCGTGTACACCTCCATGCTCTTCATGGTCGTGCCCCTGGTCTCGGTCATGGAGGGCCTCGACGACAGCCTCGTCGAGGCGGCCTACGACCTGGGCGCGAGCAAGACCTGCATCTGGCGCACGATCATCATCCCGCACTGCAAGCCGGGCATCACCTCGGGCTCCATCGTGGTCTTCATGCTCGTGCTCGGCAATTATCTCACACCCAACCTCATGGGCGGCAAGAACTCCCTGTGGTTCACGGAGCAGATCTACAACCAGTTCATCGCCAGCTTCAACTGGAACCAGGGCGCGGCCTTCGGCTTCATGCTCCTGGCGCTCAGCTCGCTCATCATCTGGCTGGGCCTGAAGATCACGGGCCAGCGCCTGGGCGAGGTGGCGTCATGATCCGCTCCCTGCCCAGATCGCGGGCCTACGACCGGTCCTTCGTCGTTTTCGTGGTCCTGTATTTCGTCTTCCTCTTCGCGCCGCTGCTGGTGACCTGCGTGCTGGCCTTCAACGACTCCGACTTCCCGTCCCTGCCCTGGCGGGGCTTCACCCTGGACTGGTTCCTGGCCGACGGGCCAAAGCGCGTCGGCATCTTCGAGGACGCGGACAACCTGCGCGCCATCTGGGTCAGCTTCCGGACGGCCATCTGGGTGTCCGCGTCCTGCGTGGTGGTGGGGGTGTGCGCGGCCTTCCTGTTCGAGCAGGAGAACTTCCGCGGGAAGAACTTCCTGTATTTCCTCATGCTCGCGCCTCTGGTCATCCCCGGCGTGATCCTGGGCATCTCCATCCTGCTGGGCGCGACCACGGCGGGCATCTATTTCGAGGACCACTGGAACCTCGACATCGAGCTCTTCCGGCCCAGCTTCTGGCTGGTGGTCGTCGGGCAGTTCTCCTTCATCACCACCTTCGTGACCCTCGTCGTGTCGGCCCGGCTGCGCAAGTTCGACCGCTCCCTCGAAGAGGCGGCCCTGAACCTCGGCGCCACGCGCCTGCAGGTCATCTGGCACATCACCCTGCGTTACCTGCGCACGTCCATCATCGGCTCCGGGGCCGTGGCCTTCCTGATGAGCTTCGAGAACTTCAACACCACGCTCTTCCTCGTGGGCTCCCAGCCGACCCTGCCCATCAACCTCTACCTGCAGGTCCGCGACGGCTCCACGCCGGTCATCAATTCCGTCTCGTTTTTGCTCATCGTGGGGACGTCGCTGCTGGCGCTGGGGAATTTGTACCTGGACAGGAAGGAGTAGGGGAGCTGGGGCTGCCTGGACGAGATGGACGAAATGGACCTCATGGACGATATGGACGGGGTTCCCAGAGTGCGCGGAGGCCTGGTCCATATCGTCCATGAGGTCCATGCCGTCCATGACAGCCTTCCTTCCCCCGTTTGACTTTGCCTTCCCCCGGGGCCAATAAAAAAGCCGCTCTTGCAAGCGGCTTTTTACATCGGCGCGGAAAAGGCGGTTATTTGCGGGCGCTTTTGTTGATGGTCTCCACGAGTTCCGCGGCTGCCTGGGACGAGGCGCCCTGCTGGGTCTGCTCGTCGAGGGACTGGGCCTTGGGCCAGCGGCAGCGGTGGTAGGAGATGGTGGCCTTCTGGGACAGCTGGTCGATCTTGGCCAGCATGACGCCCATGGCTTCCTGGGTGATGACGATGTGCCCGCACTCGTTGCACTTGGGCACGGGGACGTCTTCGAAACAAAAGAGATGATTACGGCATTCCATCTGATAGGAGATGTTTTCTTCGGCGACGGCGTCGCATCCGCATTTTTGGCAGATCATGGCAACCTCGTAGTGGTCTGGTCTATCTATATTGAACCGGGACAATCGTTCCTTATAAGCATGTTTTCGGCGTTTGGCAATCACTTGTCTACGCCTCTGAAATCATGATTTTTTATGTTTCACGGGAAAACCGGTCCGGAAGGCGCCAGGCGGGTTCCTGCGGACGGTGTTTCGTGCCGGTTGGCACTCATCTTGAATATGTTTTGGAGGTACTATGAGCAGAATCGGTTGGGTCGGAATAGGCGTCATGGGACGGTCCATGTGCGGCCATCTGCTGGCCGCGGGCCACGAGGTCCGCGTGTTCACGCGCACGAAGGCGTCGGCCGCGGGCGTCCTCGAAGCCGGGGCCGTGTGGTGCGACCGGCCCGGGGACGTGGCCGAGGGTTCGGACTTCGTGTTCACCATCGTCGGCTACCCGTCCGACGTGCGCGCCGTGTACCTGGACGAGGGCGGACTGGTCGACCGGGCCGCGCCCGGCACCGTGCTGGTCGACATGACCACCTCGGAACCGGCCCTGGCCGTGGAGATTCACGCGGCCGCCGCGGCCCGCGGTGTGCACTCCCTGGATGCTCCGGTTTCCGGCGGCGATCTCGGCGCCCGCAACGCCGCCCTGGCCATCATGGTCGGGGGCGGGCAGGAGCCTTTCGACAGGACCGTGCCCCTCTTCGAGAAGATGGGGAAGAACATCCGCCTCATGGGCGGGCCGGGCGCGGGGCAGCACACGAAGATGAGCAACCAGATCCTCATCGCCGGCACCATGATCGGCGTGGTCGAGTCGCTCCTCTACGCCGTGCGCGCGGGCCTCGACGTGGACGCGGTCATCGACGTCATCGGCAGCGGGGCGGCCGGGTCCTGGTCCATCAACAACCTGGGCCGGCGCATCGCCAAGGATGATTTCGACCCGGGCTTCTACATCAAGCATTTCGTCAAGGACATGGGCATCGCCCTGGCCGAGGCCAAACGCATGCGCATCAGCCTGCCGGGCCTGGCCCTGGTGGAGCAGCTCTACGTGGCGGCCATGGCCCAGGGCCTGGAGAACATGGGCACCCAGGCCCTCTACACCGCCCTGAAGAACATCACCGCCGCCGGGTAGGGCAAGCGGGCCGCGGGGCCCCGCCCCGCGGCTGAAAACGGCATTTCGCGGAGAATTCGTGCGCATCCTCCTTCTCGCCCTCTGTCTGTTCTGCCTGACCCCTCACGCCACGGCGCAGGACGAGCAGAAGATCAACATCCTCTACCTCAACTCCTACCACAACGGGTACGAGTGGTCGGACAGCATATTCGAGGGCGTGCGGGACACCTTCCGGCAGAGCGGGAAGAACATCTACCTGCAGATCGAGTACATGGACTCCAAGCGATTCTCCACGGAGAAGATCAACGAGATCCTGCTCGACTACTACAAGTTCAAGTTCAGGACCACGCGCTTCGACCTTATCGTCACCTCCGACAACCACGCCTACGAGTTCATGGCCCAGCACGGGGACGAGCTCTTTCCCGACGTGCCCATCGTCTTCTGCGGCATCAACGACGTCGAGGCGGGCAAGGTGCCCATGCGCAGCCGCATGACGGGGGTGCTGGAAGAGTTCGACGTGCCGGTCAACATCCAGACGGCCCTCAAGTTCCATCCGGGCAAGAAGCGTCTGGTGGTCATCGGCGACCAGAGCCTGACCGGCGTGGCCATCGCCAACCAGGTGCGGGCGCAGCTGCACCTGCTGCCGCCCGAGATCGAGGTGGAGTTCCTGGACGAATTCAGCCTGGACGAGCTGGTGTCCAAGGTGCGCTTCGCGGCCGCCGACAGCATCTTCTTCTTCATCCCCTTCTACAAGGACGTGGGAGAGGCCGTGTACTCGGCCCAGGACCTCCTGGAGATCGTCTGGGAAAAGACCGAGGCTCCCCTCTACGGGGCCTGGGAATTCCTGCTCGGGCACGGGCTGGTGGGCGGCAAGCTCATCAGCGGCTACGCCCATGGCCAGGCCGCGGCCGAGATGGGCCTGCGCATCCTGAACGGCGAGTCGCCGGCCCGCATCCCCATCACCGTCAGCCCCGACGAGCCGCCCAAGTTCGACTACCGCGTGCTCATGCGCCTCGGGATCAACCTGAAGCTCCTGCCCGAGGGCAGCGTGCTGATCAACGAACCGTCGCCGTTCTACTCCATCAACCGGCACCAGTTCTGGACCATCATCATAAGCCTGGTCATCCTGTCCATGGTTCTGGTGCTCCTGGTCATCAACATCCTCGAGCGCAAGCAGATCGAGGTGCGCATCAAGAACCAGCTGTCCTTCCTGCGCACGCTCATGGACACGCTGCCCGTGCCCATCTGGTTCACGGACCGCAGCGGGGCCATCGCCGGCGTCAACCGGGCCTTCGAGACCTGGTTCGGGGTCGGCTGGCAGCAGGACCGCGCCTCCAAGGGGCCGGTCCTGGCCGATTCGCGTTTCGCGCCCATGCTCGACGCGCGCATGGACTCCTTCGAGGACCAGATCATGCACGCCGACGGCGCCCTGCGCTCGGCGGTGCTGCACAAGGCCACCTACGCCGACGCCCAGGGCGACAACGCGGGCGTCGTCGGCGTCATCTACGACATCTCCGACCGCAAGAAGGCCGAGGACGACCTGCGCGCGGCCGAGGAGAAGTACCGCACCATCTTCGAGAACTCGGCCCTGGGCATCTTCCAGACCACGCCCGACGGCTCCTGGATCGTGGCCAACCCCGCCCTGGCGAGGATGCTTGGCTATTCGAGCCCGGAAGAGCTCATGGCCGGCAACCCGAACATCTCGACCCTCTACTACCAGCAGAGCGACCGCGACCGGGTGGTCGATCTCTATGAGCAGAACCGCGGCGGCATCGAGGTCGAAATCCTCTTCCGTCGCCGCGACGGGGCCGTCATCACGGCCAACCTCAACGCCCGGGCCGTGCGCGGCTGCGACGACGGCTTCTGTCATTTCGAGGGCTTCATCGAGGACATCACCGACCGCAAGGCCGCGGAGTTGGCCCTGGCCGCGTCCGAAGCCATGCTGCAGCTCGTCCTCGACACCATCCCCCAGCTCGTGCACTGGAAGGACAAGCGGCTGCGCATCATCGGCGCCAACCGCAACTTCCTGGCCCATGTGGGCCGCACTGAGCTGGCCTCCATCCTGGGCAAGACCTACGGCGAGGTCCTGACCGACGCCGACGAGATCCAGCGCATCGCGGAGCTCGACCGGGAGGTCATCGAGACCGACGAGCCGCGTTTCCGCATGCGCATGGAGACCCTCAACGCCGCCGGCGAGACCATGTGGCTGCTGGTCAACAAGGTTCCCCTGCACGGGCCGCGGGGCGAGGTGGTCGGCATCCTGAGCACGGCCGAGGACATCACCCAGACCATCAGCCTCGAAAAACAGCTCCTGCAGTCCCAGAAGATGGAGGCCATCGGCACCCTGGCCGGAGGCATCGCCCACGATTTCAACAACATCCTGACCTCCATCATGAATTCCACCGAGCTGGCAATGGAGGACATCCCCGAGGACAGCATCGCCTGGAAGGACCTGGAGCGCAGCCTCAAGGCGGCGGTGCGGGGAAGCGGGCTCATCAAGCAGATCCTGACCTTCAGCCGCCCGACCCAGGAGGGCTTCGTGCCCACGGACCTGCGCGAGGTGGTCAGCGAAGCCGTGGCCCTTGTCCGCGTCTCCATGCCCCGCAACATCAGCGTGCATTCGCACGTCGACGACGGCCTGCCCCAGTGCCTGGCCGACCCGACGCAGGTCCACCAGATCGTCATGAACCTGGCGACCAACGCCTTCCAGGCTCTGGGCGCCAGGGGCGGCAACATTTTCATCAGTCTGGGCCGCCTGACCCTGGACCGCGACGATCCCCGCTTCGGGGGACTTGCCCCGGGCCTTTACAGCCTGCTGCGGATCGAGGACGACGGGCCCGGCATCCCCGAGGACATCCAGGACAAGATCTACGACCCCTTTTTCACCACCAAGGGCAAGGGCGAGGGGACGGGACTGGGGCTGGCCGTGGTCCACGGCATCGTGCGCAACCACGGCGGCGGTATCCGCCTCGCGAGCAGCCCCGGATGCACCCGTTTCGACATCCTTCTGCCGAGCATGAACGACTTCTGCCTGCTGCCGGGCTCCTGCGACGGCGGAGTGGCCATGGGCACCGAGCGCCTGGCCTTCATCGAGGACGACGAGGACCAGCTGCAGCTCATTCCGCGCGTGCTCGACCAGCTCGGGTACACGGTGCACCCGTTCCACTGCGCGGCGGAGGCCATCGAGGCCGTCTGCGGCGGCCTCGGGATCGATCTGGTCGTCACGGATTTCGACATGCCGGGCATGAACGGCTTCGACGTGGCCGCGGCCCTGAAGGACTGCCGCCCCGAGCTGCCGGTCATCATGGTCTCGGGCCGCAAGCACGCGGCCGAGTTCACCCCGCAGTCGGGCAACATCAGGCTTTTCGTGAGCAAACCATATAACAAGGACATCCTCGGGCGGGCCATCCGGGATGTTCTGGACAAGGATGCATGATGGCGAGGATTCTGATCATCGACGACGACACGCAGGTCTGCGAAACCCTCGAAAGCCTGGTCCGCAGGCTGGGGCACGAGTGCCTTGCGGCCCAGACCCTGAAGGATGGACTTGCGCAGCTGGGCACGGGGAACTTCGACCTCGTCTTCCTCGACGTGCGCCTGCCCGACGGCAACGGATTGGAGGCCCTGGGCCAGATCCGCAGCCAAGCCTCGCCGCCGGACGTCATCGTCCTGACCGGCCAGGGCGACCCGGAAGGCGCGGAACTGGCCATCCAGGGAGGCGTCTGGGACTACCTGGTCAAACCGTCACCCATCAAGCAGATCAAGGAGACGCTGAACCGGGCTCTGGCCCAGCGGGAGGATAGGAAGGACCTGTCCCTGGATCTCACGGACGTGGTGGGGCAGAGCAACGCCATGCGCCAGTGCTACGAACGCCTGGCCCAGGCCAGCGGCTCGGACTCGACGGTCCTGGTCACGGGCGAGACGGGCACGGGCAAGGAGCTGCTGGCCCGGACCATCCACCGCAACTCGGGCCGGGCCGACCGCGCCTTCGTGGTCGTGGACTGCGCGGCCCTGACGGAATCCCTGCTGGAGAGCATCCTTTTCGGCCACACCAAGGGCGCCTTCACGGGCGCGGCCCGGGACCGCGTGGGCCTGGTCAAGCTCGCCGACGGGGGCACCCTGTTTCTGGACGAGATTGGCGAGCTGCCCCTCTCGGCCCAGAAGACCTTCCTGCGCGTCCTGCAGGAACGCCGTTTCAGGCCCGTGGGCGGCAGCCAGGAACTGCAGAGCGACTTCCGCCTCATCTCGGCCACGAACCGGGATCTGTCGGCCATGGTCGCGGCGGGGGAGTTCCGGCAGGATCTCTTCTACCGCATCAACACCATCCACCTGACGCTGCCGCCCCTGCGCGAACGGGAGGAGGACATCCTGATCCTGGCGCGGCACCGCATCGACAAGCTCTGCCGGCAGCGCAACATCCCGGTCAAGGAGATGGACCCCGAGTTCATGGCCATGCTCCGTCTTTACGATTGGCCCGGAAACGTCCGCGAACTCTTCAACACCGTCGAGCAGGCCTTCGTGCTGTCCGGTGCGGAAAAGACGGTCTACGTGCAGCACCTGCCGCAGGCGGTGCGCATTCGGGTGGCCAAATCCATGCTGGGAAGGGGGCGTGAAGATGCGTTGGAAGAGGCTGGGGGCGGAAGGGACGAGGAGAATCTCCCTTCACTGAAGGACTTCAAGACCGCGATGGAAAGGGAGTACCTGCAGAGGCTCTTGCGGGCCCATGGGAGGGATATCCCCAAGATGCTCAGCGTATCGGGACTTTCCCGGTCTCACCTCTACGCCATGCTCAAGAAGCACGACCTCGAAGCGTAGTTCACGATCTATTCTTCGTCGACTTCCTTGCCCAGCCAGTATTCCTTCCAGGAATCGAGGATGTATTCGGTCTTGACCAGCACGCTGTCTCCGTCGTTGATGCGCTGCTTCTGTATGGGGGTCAGCAGCTGCGACAGCTGCATCGTCTCGTTCTGAGAGAGGCCTCTGATCACGCCGCTCTTGGTTATGCTTTTTCCTTTCATCACAAACCTCCTTTTTGTGCCTGATAATGCATCAAATGCGATTGTGGCAAGATGCGCGCCGATTTTTTAGCAAAATAATTGCCAAACAAGCGCGCTGATCGCAATTCGTTCGGCGTCGAATTCGTATCGCCCTGATTTTCCGCACGTTATGCGCATCGCGATTTTCAGGGCACGCCGGGCGAACGGTTGACCTCTGCGCAAAGTGTGCACTTTGGAAACAGCAGGTGTACCGTCTTGAGACGTTTGTGCACATCAGTGCACAACGCCGGCCGGTCTTGCCGCGGAAATCCCCTTGCTGAAAAATGGTTGTTTAGTCAACCAAATTATGGTATCAAGATCGGATACGCGCTGTCCGGAAAATCAGACGCATTTGCGGCGTCCTGCCAGTCCCTGTGCCGTCGGCGTTGTCCGGGAAGCCTTGCCGGCGCAAGCAACGTGCTGGGTGACACGTTCGAAAGGGTGGCAGCGCACGCCGCCGGGTGCTTGCGTCAGTGTCGTGTCCGGAAAACCGGACAGCGGGCTCATGGCCGGCGAATCCGCCTTTAACCTAGCAATTGTGCGCGTTAACCGGATTGAAGTTGTTTGTTTGCATTCCGCAAATATCGTGGTAGGTCTGCGGACAAAACCCATGATGTCTTTTTTTTCGGACAAACCGGAGGGAGGGGAGTGAGTGAGATGACGATGGTCTCGTAAAATTCTTGTATTTCGAACGGTTAGTATGTTTTTACCCGATGGCACAAAACTTGTTTCTATAGGCGTAGGCGCACGAAGTGGATGCGCACGCCTCGAAACACCAACCTGGCTTTAGGAGAAGATACATGGCAAAAAATATGAAAACCATGGATGGGAACACCGCCGTCACCCACATCGCCTATGCGATGAGCGACACGGCCGCCATTTACCCGATCACCCCCTCTTCGACCATGGGCGAGATCGCGGACGAGTGGGCGGCTCAGGGCCGGCTGAATATTTTCGACCAGAAGGTTCTGGTTCGTCAGATGCAGTCCGAAGCCGGTGCGGCCGGCGCTGTCCACGGCTCCCTGGCCGGCGGCGCGCTGACCTCCACCTTCACGGCCTCCCAGGGCCTCTTGCTGATGATCCCGAACATGTACAAGATCTCCGGCGAACTGCTGCCGGGCGTCTTCCACGTCAGCGCGCGCGCCATCGCGGCCCACGCCCTGTCCATCTTCGGCGACCACCAGGACGTCATGGCCTGCCGCCAGACCGGTTTCGCCATGCTGGCCTCCAGCTCCGTGCAGGAGTGCATGGACCTGTCCCTGGTGGCCCACCTGGCCTCCCTGGAGTCGAGCATCCCCTTCCTGCACTTCTTCGACGGCTTCCGCACTTCCCATGAAGTCCAGAAGATCGAGGTCATCGACTACGAAGACATCAAGAAGATCGTGAACTACGATGCCATCGCCGACTTCCGCGCCCGCGCCATGAGCCCGACCAACCCGACCATCCGCGGCACCGCCCAGAACCCCGACATCTACTACCAGGGCCGCGAAGCCGCCAACGTCTACTACGACCAGGTGCCGTCCATCGTCGTCGAGCAGATGAAGAAGGTCGCTTCCATCACCGGCCGCTCCTACAAGCCCTTCGACTACGTCGGCCACCCGCAGGCCGAGCGCGTCATCGTGGCCATGGGTTCCGGCTGCGAGACCATCGAAGAGGTCGTGCGTCACCTCCTGGCCAAGGGCGAGAAGGTCGGCCTGGTCAAGGTCCGCCTGTACCGTCCCTTCGTGCCCGAGTTCTTCCTGCAGGTCCTGCCCGCCACCGCCTCCGTCATCACGGTCCTCGACCGCACCAAGGAGCCCGGCGCCAAGGGCGATCCGCTCTACAAGGACATCTGCACCGCCTACATGGAACGCGGCGAAATGCCCGAGATCGTCGCCGGCCGCTACGGCCTGGGCTCCAAGGAGTTCACCCCGGCCATGGTCAAGGCCGTCTATGACAACATGATGGTCTCCCAGCCCAAGCACCACTTCAACGTGGGCATCGAGGACGACGTCACCCACACCTCCCTCGATGTGCCGGCCTTCGCCGACACCACCCCGGCCGGCACCGTGCAGTGCAAGTTCTGGGGCCTGGGCTCCGACGGCACCGTCGGCGCCAACAAGGAAGCCATCAAGATCATCGGCGACAACACCGACATGTACGCCCAGGGCTATTTCGCCTACGACTCCAAGAAGTCCGGCGGCATCACCGTGTCCCACCTGCGTTTCGGCAAGGAGCCCATCCAGTCCACCTACCTGGTCAACGCGGCCGACTACATCGCCTGCCACAAGTCCAGCTACGTGCACACCTACGACGTCCTGGAAGGCATCAAGGACGGCGGCACCTTCGTCCTGAACTCCAACTGGACCGCCGAGGACATGGAGAAGGAACTGCCCGCCTCCATGCGCCGCACCATCGCCAAGAAGGGCCTCAAGTTCTACAATATCGATGCCGTCAAGATCGCCACGGAAGTGGGCCTCGGCAACCGCATCAACATGGTCATGCAGACCGCCTTCTTCAAGCTGGCCAACGTCATGCCCTTCGAAGAGGCCGTGGCGCTGCTGAAGAAGGCCATCAAGAAGGCCTACGGCAAGAAGGGCGACAAGATCGTCAACATGAACATCGCCGCCGTGGACCAGTCCATCGAGAACCTCGTCGAGATCAAGGTTCCCGCCTCCTGGGCCGACGCCGTCTGCGACTGCAAGAACGACAAGGACGAGCCCGATTTCGTCAAGAACGTCATGCGTCCCATCCTGGCCCAGAAGGGCGACAACCTGCCCGTGTCCGCCTTCGAGCCCGACGGTCTGTTCCCCGTGGCCACCTCCCAGTTCGAGAAGCGCGGCGTGGCCATCAACGTGCCCGAGTGGATCGCAGCCAACTGCATCCAGTGCAACCAGTGCTCCTTCGTCTGCCCGCACGCCGCCATCCTGCCCGTGCTGCTGACCGAGGAGGAGATGGCCGAGGCCCCCGAGACCTTCGAGACCATCGACGCCCTGGGCAAGGAACTGAAGGGCATGAAGTTCCGCATCCAGGTCAACACCCTGGACTGCATGGGCTGCGGCAACTGCGCCGACATCTGCCCGGCCAAGCAGACCGCCCTGGTCATGAAGCCCCTTGAGACCCAGACTCCCCGCGAAGTGCCCAACTACGACTTCTCGGCCACCGTCCCCTTCAAGGACAACCTCATGCGCCGCGACACGGTCAAGGGCAGCCAGCTGCAGAAGCCGCTGATGGAATTCTCCGGCGCCTGCTCGGGCTGCGGCGAGACCCCCTACGTCAAGGTCCTGACCCAGCTCTTCGGCGAGCGCATGATCATCGCCAACGCCACGGGCTGTTCCTCCATCTGGGGCGCCTCCGCTCCGACCACTCCCTACACGGTCAACGCCGAAGGGCACGGCCCGGCCTGGGGCAACTCCCTGTTCGAGGACGCCGCCGAGTTCGGCTACGGCATCCAGATGGCCTACGACCAGCGTCAGGCCAAGCTGGTGGATCTGATCGAAAAGGCTCTGCAGGGCGATCTGCCCGCGGACCTGGCCGACGCCTTCAAGGGCTGGCTGGAAAATCGCACCAACGCCGAAAAGTCCAAGGAATTCGGCGACACCATCCGTGACATCCTGGCCTTCACGCATCGCGACGATCTCCTCGAAGAGATCTTCGCGAACGAGGAACTCTTCACCAAGAAGTCCTTCTGGATCTTCGGCGGTGACGGGTGGGCCTACGATATCGGCTATGGCGGGCTGGACCATGTTCTGGCCTCTGGCGAAGACATCAACGTTCTGGTGATGGATACTGAAGTGTACTCCAACACTGGCGGGCAGTCCTCCAAGGCGACCCCGCTCGGCTCCATCGCCAAGTTCGCTGCCGCAGGAAAGCGGACAGGGAAGAAGGATCTCGGACGCATGGCCATGAGCTACGGCTATGTCTACGTGGCCACGGTCTCCATGGGCTACGACAAGCAGCAGCTCCTGAAGGCCTTCCGCGAGGCGGAGGCCTACCCCGGACCGTCCCTGATCATTGCCTACGCGCCGTGCATCAACCAGGGGCTCCGCAAGGGCATGGGCAAGACCCAGCTCGAGTCGAAGCTGGCCGTGCAGTCCGGCTACTGGCCGCTGTACCGCTTCAACCCCCTGTTGGCCGACGAGGGCAAGAACCCCTTCACCCTGGACTCCAAGGCTCCGGACGGGTCCATCCAGGAGTTCCTGGCCAGCGAAAACCGGTACGCCTTGCTCGAAAAGATTGAGCCTGAAGCCTCCAAGAGACTGCGGGCCCAGATCGAGCAGGATTACCAGCACCGTTTTGCGATGTACGAGTACCTCTCCAAGCAGGAGTTCGCTCCGGTCAAGGCCGCTTCCGAGCCTGTGGCCGCTGCCGTCCCTGCCGGTGAGGGCTGTACGCTTACGGCAACCGCCGAGCACTCCGGGGCCAACAAGGCCGCGGAGCCCTGCGATGACGGTCGCGCCGGAAAATAGGTAAAGGCTCGCCGCCTGTCCGCGGGGTGGGGTACCCGCGGACAGGCGGCCATTTCATCAGTTTTATTTGGAGGGAGATATGTCAATTCCTGTCTTGGCTATGGTGGCGCTGCTGCCCATCCTGGTTGCTCTCGTCCTGATGGTCGGCATGCGCTGGCCCTCGACGAAAGCCATGCCCCTGGCGTGGCTCGTCTGTGTGCTCGGCGCCATCGGCGTCTGGAACCTGCCCGTCGGCTACATCACGGCCCTGTCCGTCAAGGGCGTCATCGACGCCATCGGCGTGCTGATCATCGTCTTCGGCGCCATCATCATCCTCTACACCCTGAAGTACTCGGGCGGCATGGAAACCATCCAGTACGGGATGCAGAACATCAGCCGTGACAAGCGCATCCAGGCCATCATCATCGGCTACATGTTCGCGGCCTTCATCGAAGGCGCCGCCGGTTTCGGCACGCCTGCCGCCCTGGCCGCCCCGCTGCTGCTGTCCCTGGGCTACCCGCCCCTGGCCGCCGCGGTCATCTGCCTGGTCTTCAACTCCTTCTGCGTGTCCTTCGGCGCGGTCGGCACCCCCATCCTCATCGGTCTGACCCCGCTCAAGCAGCTGGTCGCCGATGCCGCCGCCTCCGGCGTGACCAACCTGAACTTTACCGATTTCAACTCGTTCGCCAAGGTCATCGGCGAACTGGTGACCCTGATGCACGGCCCCATGGCCTTCATCCTGCCCATCTTCATGCTGGGCTTCCTGACCCGCTTCTACGGCAAGAACAAGTCCTGGTCCGAAGGCCTCGCCGCCTGGAAGTTCTGTGTCTTCGCCGCCGTGGCCTTCGTCGTTCCCTACGTGGGCTTCGCCTGGCTGGTCGGTCCGGAATTCCCGTCCCTGATCGGCGGTCTCGTCGGTCTGGGCATCATCGTTGCCGGCGCCAAGGCCGGGTTCTGCGTACCCAAGGACACCTGGGATTTCGGTCCCCAGTCCACCTGGGAAGCCGAGTGGACCGGCACCATCGCCACGTCCACCAACACCGAGTTCAAGGCCCACATGAGCCAGTTCAAGGCCTGGCTGCCCTACATCCTGATCGGCCTCATCCTGGTCGCGACCCGCGTCCCGGCCCTGGGCCTGAAGTCCATCCTGACCGGCGTGGTCATCCCCTTCGACAACATCCTGGGCTACGCCAGCGTCAAGACCTCTCTGCAGTACCTGTACCTGCCCGGCACCATCCCCTTCATGCTGGTCGCCGTCCTGACCATCGCCATTCACGGCATGCCTGGTGAGGCCGTCAAGAAGGCCTGGACCGAGTCCTTCGTCAAGATGAAGGCCCCGACCATCGCGCTCTTCGCCGCCGTGGCCCTGGTCTCCGTCTTCCGCGGCTCCGGCATCGTCGATGCGGCCCTGAACCCCAACAACTACCCGTCCATGCCCCTGGCCATGGCCAAGGCCGTCTCTGAACTGGCCGGCAACGCCTGGCCCATGCTGGCCTCCTACGTGGGTGGCCTGGGCGCCTTCATCACCGGCTCCAACACGGTCTCCGACCTTCTGTTCGCCGAATTCCAGTGGGGCGTGGCCCAGCAGCTTGAACTGCCCCGCCAGATCATCGTGGCCGCCCAGGTCGCCGGTGGCGCCATGGGCAACATGGTCTGCATCCACAACATCGTGGCCGTCTGCGCCGTCACCGGCCTGGTCGGACGCGAAGGCATGATCCTGAAGCGCACCTTCTGGCCCTTCGTGCTCTACGGCATCGTCGTGGGCATCATCGCCAGCCTGATGTGCTTCGTGTTCATGGTAGATCGCTTCTAGTTGTCAATGCGGTCCCGGGGGTTGCGCAAGGCTCCCGGGACCGCTTTTCATAATAGCATCGCACGCAAGGAGAGAACCATGATTTCGACGAGTCTGCTCACCGAGTTCCAGAACCTGCTGGGCAAAGATAATGTCCTCGAAAGCGAGTCCGACCGCCACGCCTATTCCTATGATGCCGCCGTCCTCGACGCGGTTGTCCCGGAACTGGTGCTGCGTCCGACCAACAGTGAACAGCTGGGCAAGACCGTGGCTCTGTGCAACGAGAACAAGTTGCCCATGACCGTTCGCGGCGCCGGCACCAACCTGAGCGGCGGCACCATCCCGACCAAGGAGCACGGCGTCGTCATCCTGACCAACGGCCTGAACAAGATCCTCGAGATCAACGAGCAGGACCTCTACGCCGTGGTCGAACCCGGCGTGGTCACGGCCAAGTTCGCGGCCGAGGTGGCCAAGCGCGGCCTCTTCTATCCGCCGGACCCGGGCTCCCAGGCAGTTTCCACCCTGGGCGGCAACGTCGCCGAGAACGCCGGCGGCCTGCGCGGCCTGAAGTACGGCGTGACCAAAGATTATGTCATGGGCGTGAATTTCTGGAACGCCGAGGGCGAGTACGTCAAATCCGGCGGCAAGACCGTCAAGTGCGTCACGGGCCTGAACATCGCCCAGCTCATGGTCGGCTCCGAGGGCACCCTTGGCGTCTACGACCAGATCATCCTCAAGCTCGTCCCGCCGCCGGTGGCCTCCAAGGCCATGCTGGCCGAGTTCGACGACATCAACAAGGCCTCCGAGACCGTCGCCGCCATCATCGCCAACAAGATCGTGCCCTGCACCCTTGAGCTGCTGGACAACGCGACCATCAACCTGGTCGACGACTTCACCAAGGCCGGCCTGCCCCGCGACGCCGCGGCCATCCTGCTGATCGAGGTCGACGGCGGGCACATCGCCCTGGTCGAGGACGACGCCGAAAAGGTCGTCGAGATCTGCAAGAAGAACGGCGCCCGCCGCGTGCAGATGGCCAAGGACGCCGCCGAGAAGAACAAGCTGTGGGAAGCCCGCCGCAACGCGCTGCCGGCCCTGGCCCGCGCCCGTCCGACCACCGTGCTTGAAGACGCCACCGTGCCGCGCAGCCAGATCCCGGCCATGATCAAGGCCATCAACGACATCGCCTCCAAGTACAAGCTGCAGATCGGCACCTTCGGCCACGCCGGCGACGGCAACCTGCACCCGACCATCCTGACGGACAAGCGCGACAAGGAAGAGTTCCACCGCGTGGAGCTGGCCGTCGACGAGATCTTCGACGTGGCTCTGTCCCTGGGCGGTACCTTGTCCGGCGAGCACGGCATCGGCACGGCCAAGTCCAAGTGGCTGGAGAAGGAGACTTCCAAGGCGACCATCATCTACTCGCGCAGACTGAAGAAGGCGGTTGACCCCAACTACCTGCTCAATCCCGGCAAGATCATCGGAGGCTAGTCATGCACGAAGATCTTCATCAGCTAGCCAAGATGCTGCACGAGCTCGACGACCAGATGGTCGCGTGCATGAAGTGCGGCATGTGTCAGGCGGTCTGCCCGGTATTCTCCGAAACCATGAAGGAGGGCGACGTCGCCCGCGGCAAGATCGCGCTTCTGGAAAACCTGTCCCACGAGATGATCGCGGACGCCGAGGGCGTGCAGGACAAGCTCAACAAGTGCCTGCTCTGCGGCTCCTGCGCGGCCAACTGCCCCAGCGGCGTGAAGGTGCTCGACATCTTCTTCAAGGCCCGCGTCATCGTGAACACGTACATGGGGCTTTCGGCCACCAAGAAGGCCATCTTCCAGGGCCTGCTGACCAAGCCGGCGCTCTTCAACTCCGTGCTGGACGTGGCCTCCAAGTTCCAGGGCGTGTTCACCAAGACGGCCAACGAGGTCATCGGTTCGTCCTGCTCGCGCATCAACGCGCCGGTCATCGGCGAGCGGCACTTCATGCCCCTGGCCAAGAAGCCCCTGCGCAAGCTGGAGCCGGCCCTGAACACCCGCCCCGGAAAGGGCGGCTACCGCGTGGCCTTCTTCCCCGGCTGCGTCATCGACAAGATCTACCCGCAGGTCGGCCAGGCCGTCCTGAAGGCCCTGCGGCACCACGAACTGGGCATCTACATGCCCGCCGGCCAGGCCTGCTGCGGCATCCCGGCCCTGGCCTCGGGCGACAAGGAGTCCTTCGACAAGCTCGTGAAGTGCAACCTCGAGATCTTCGAGAAGGAGAACTTCGACTACCTGCTCACGGCCTGCGCCACCTGCACGGCCACCATCCATGAGCTGTGGCCCATGATGTCCGGCGACAAGACCGAGAGCATGCAGGAGCGCATCGCGGCCCTGGCGGCCAAGACCATGGACGTGAACAAGTTCATGGTCGACGTGCTCAAGGTCGCCGCGCCGGTGCAGGGACACGGGACCAAGGTCACGTACCACGACCCGTGCCACCTCAAGAAGTCCATGAAGGTCTTCGAGCAGCCCCGCGCGCTCCTCAAGAGCAACCCCAAGGTGGAGTTCGTGGAGATGCCCGAGGCCGACCGCTGCTGCGGTTGCGGCGGCAGCTTCAACCTGCAGCACTACGGGCTGTCCAAGGACATCGGCAAGATCAAGCGCGACAACATCGTCGCGTCCGGCGCCCAGGTCGTGGCCACGGGCTGCCCCGCGTGCATGATGCAGATCTCCGACATGCTGTCCCAGCATGGCGACAAGATCGCAGTCAAACACGTTATGGAAATCTACGCGGAAACGTTGTAAACAGATGGCGTCGACGTCGGTCCTGTGCCGGCGTCGGCGCCTTTCCGTCAGTGTTATTTCAACATGCCGAAATCATGAAAAATATTCCTGGCGGAAGTTTTCTCTTTTTTTCGAAATTTTGCAGCTTGTGTAACCAACCAATTTGATTTACCGACCGTGAAACATCACGGGACGGATCACGTCGGAAACCGGACCGGCATTCAAGGGAAGGAATATGGCCAGAAATCTATACATCACGGCGACGGAATCTCGCAGCGGAAAATCAGCCATTGTCCTCGGCGTCATGCAGATGCTCCTGCGTGACATCCGCCGGGTCGGCTTCTTCAGACCCATCATCAACGACGTGCCGGACCGCAAGGACCACGACATCGACCTGGTCCTGTCCCAGTTCTACCTGGGCCTGCAGTATCACGAGACCTACGCCCTGACCATGCGTCAGGCCAAGGAACTGGTCAACGCGGGGCAGCACTCCATCCTGATCGAAAAGATCATCAACAAGTACAAGGAGCTGGAGAGCAAGTGCGACTTCGTCCTGCTTGAGGGCACGGATTTCGAGGGCACGAGCCCCGCCTTCGAGTTCGACATCAACGCCGACATCGCCGCCAACCTCGGCAGCCCGCTCCTGGTCGTGTCCAACGCCTGCCAGAAGACCGAACACGAGATCATCAGCGCCACCAAGCTGGCCGTGGAGTCCTTCGCCGACAAGGCCGTGGACATCCTGGGCGTCATCGTCAACCGCACGGACGTGCCCGACCGCGACGCGCTGCGCATCGCCCTGAAGAAGACCCTGAACAAGCCCGAGACGCTCTTGTACATCATCCCCGAGGTGGCCATCCTCGGCAAGCCCACCGTGGCCGACGTCATGAAGTGGGTCGGGGCCGAAGTCCTCTACGGCCGCGAGAACCTCGGCGCGCAGGTCGACGACATCGTCGTGGCCGCCATGCAGATCGAAAATTTCCTGAACTACATCGAGCGCGGAAGCCTCGTGGTCACCCCCGGCGACCGCTCCGACATCGTCGTCAGCAGCCTTGCCTCCCGGCAGTCGTCGTCCTACCCGGACATCGCCGGCATCCTGCTGACGGGCGGCATCCGCCCCGGCAAGGCCGTGGACCGGCTCATCGACGGCTGGACCGGCGTGCCCGTGCCCGTGCTGCTCGGCAAGGAGGCCACCTTCCAGACGGCCCGGCGCCTCTACAACATGTACGGCAAGATCGAACCCGGCGACCAGAAGAAGATCGCCTCGGCCCTGGGCGTGTTCGAGGAGAACGTGGCCACGGACGAGCTGCGCCAGCGCCTCGACACCCGGAAGTCGACCAAGGTCACGCCGCAGATGTTCGAGTACGGCCTCATCGAGAAGGCCAAGAAGCACCGCCAGCACATCGTCCTGCCCGAGGGCGGCGACGAGCGCATCCTGCGCGCGGCCGACATCCTGCTTCGCCGCGGGGTGGTGGACCTGACCATCCTGGGCGATCCCAAGGCCATCTCCTCCATGACCTCCCAGCTGGGCCTCAATCTGAGCGGCGTGAACATCATCGATCCGGTCGCGTCGCCGGACTACAACGACTACGTGGGCACCTTCATGGAACTGCGCAAGAAGAAGGGCGTGTCCAAGGAAGTGGCCTGCGACTGCATGGTCGACCCGACCTATTACGGCACCATGATGGTCTTCAAGGGCCAGGCCGACGGCATGGTCTCCGGCGCCATCAACACTACGGCCCACACCATCCGCCCGGCCTTCCAGATCATCAAGACCAAGCCCGGCGCGTCCATCGTGTCGAGCGTGTTCCTGATGTGCCTCAAGGACCGCGTCCTGGTCTTCGGCGACTGCGCCGTGAACCCGAACCCGACGGCCCAGCAGCTGGCCGAGATCGCCATCAGCTCGGCCGAAACGGCCCGCATTTTCGGCGTGGACCCGCGCGTGGCCATGCTGTCCTACTCGACCGGTGACTCCGGCGCCGGCGGCGACGTGGATGTGGTCATCGAGGCCACCCGCATCGCCCGCGAAATGGCCCCGAGCCTGCTTCTCGAAGGCCCCCTGCAGTACGACGCGGCCATCGACCCCGAGGTCGGCGCCAAGAAGCTTCCCGGGAGCCAGGTGGCCGGACGGGCCACGGTCTTCATCTTCCCGGACCTGAACACCGGCAACAACACGTACAAGGCGGTCCAGCGCGCCGCCAACGCCGTGGCCATCGGCCCGGTCCTGCAGGGCCTCAACAAGCCCGTCAACGACCTTAGCCGCGGCTGCACCGTCCCCGACATCGTCAACACCGTGGCCATCACGGCCATCCAGGCCCAGGCCGAAAAAGGCTTAATATAACGAGGATACCATGAAGATTTTTGTCATCAATTCCGGGAGCTCCTCCCTCAAATACCAGCTTCTCGACATGGAAAACGGCTCCGTCATGGCCACCGGCCTGGTGGAGCGCATCGGCGAAACCATGGGCAAGGTCAGCCAGAAGAACTGGCCGGGCGAGGCCAGGCAGGCCGAAGTGGAGCGGGAGATGCCGTTCCCCGATCACCGCGCCGCCATGCACACCGTGGTGGACCTGGTCACGGGCAAGGACACGGGCGTCATCGCCTCGTCCGCCGAGATCGACGCCATCGGCCACCGCGTGGTCCAGGGCGGCGAGACGCTGTTCAAGAGCACCCTCATCGACGACGACGTCGTGGCCAAGATCCGTGACAACTGCCACCTCTCGCCCCTGCACAACCCGGCCAACCTGGTCGGCATCGAGGTGGCCCGCGAACTCTTCTCCGGCGTGCCGCAGGTGGCCGTGTTCGACACGGAATTCCACCAGACCATGCCGCCCCAGGCCTTCATGTACCCCATCCCGTACGAGCTGTACGAGGAGCTGCGCATCCGCCGTTACGGCTTCCACGGCACCTCGCACCGCTACGTGGCCCAGCAGGCCGCTGCCATGCTCGGCAAGGCCGCGGACGAGGTCAACCTGGTGACCCTGCACCTGGGCAACGGCTGCAGCATGGCCGCCGTGCGCAAGGGCAAGTGCATCGACACGTCCATGGGCCTGACCCCCCTGGCCGGCGTGATGATGGGCACCCGCAGCGGCGACATCGACCCGGCCATCATCCCCTTCCTGATGAAGGAGAAGGGCCTGGACATGGGCCAGATCGACGACATCCTGAACAAGAAGAGCGGCCTCAAGGGCATCTGCGGCATGAACGACATGCGCGACATCCACGCCGCCGCCCATGACGGCGACAAGAAGGCCGCCCTGGCCGTGGACATGTTCGTCTACAGCATCAAGAAGTACATCGGCGCCTACTACGCCGTGACCGGCCCCCTCGACGCCCTGGTCTTCACCGCCGGCATCGGCGAGAACGACGACGAGGTGCGTGCACGCGTGTGCGCCGGCCTCGAACACCTCGGCATCAGCATCGACCCCCAGCGCAACGCCGGACGCAAGAAGACCGCCATCGCGGTCCAGGCCGACGGCAGCAAGGTCGCCATCCTCGTCATCCCCACCAACGAGGAACTGGCCATCGCCAAGGCGACCCTGAGCGTTCTGAAATAGGATAAGAGCCTCCCCCTCCTTACGCCCCTCCGGGAATCCATTTTCCCGGGGGGGCCTTTTTTTCCTGTGCCGCCTTTCCCGACCTTTCGCGCATTGACCCAAGCCGCCTCAAATCCGTTGTTTTCTCCAGCCCGATGTGCAAGTCTGTCGCCCTGATGAATCCGGCCCGCATGTGAATGGTGCCGGACATATGGAGGATCGATGAAAAGATTGTTTGTTCTGCTGCTGGTCTTTGCCGCCGGGGCGTACGCCGCTGCCGCGTATCTGCTCGGCGGCCAGGCCCGCGAGCAGTATTTTTCCCTGTTGAAGGAACATGAGCGTTCGGGCCCCGTGTCCCTGACCAACCAGTCCTACGAGCGCGGCTTCTTCGCGTCCCGGGCCGCGACGCTGGTGGAGGTCGCTGTTCCCGGAGCGGAGCAGGGGGGCGGCGATTCCGCGGCGGCGAAAACCGTGCGCTTCACGCTGCGCCATGAACTGCGCCATGGGCCCATGCCGGATCTGTTCGACGGCTTTTCCTTCGATACGGCCCTGGCCACCATGGAGAGCGTCGTAGAACCCGGCGATCCCGGCGACGATGTCGGCAAGCTGTTCGCCGAAATCCCCGAGCTGGCCCAGTCCAGATCCACGCTGCGCGTGGGCTTTTCCGGCGAGATTACGGGGGACCTGACGGTTCCGGCCTTCGAGAGGAACGGCGGGGAAGGGGAGCGGCTGACCTGGGGCGGGCTGACGCTCAACGTCGTCCATGAGCCCATGACCGGCGTTTTGCGGGGCGACTTCACCCTGCCCGGCCTGTCCCTGGCCGCGGACCGGGACCGGGTCGGTCTGGACGGCCTGACAGGCTCCTTCGACCTGGTCGAGGCCCTGCCGTTCGTCTATGTCGGTCGGGTCGACAGCGCTGTAGCGTCCATCAATATGACGCAGCCGGATGCCGAGAGCGTCCTTGTCACGGACCTGCGTCTGTCCTCGGAAAGCAGCTGCGAAGGCAACCTGGCGGGTTTTCTGCAGAAGCTCGACATCGCCAGAGTCGAGTACGGCGGGGGAGCGTTCGGGCCCCTGTCCTGCGACATCGAGGCCAGGAACCTCGACGCCCTGGCCCTGAGTGAATTCCAGTCCCGCCTGCGCCTGCTGGCCGGCGCCGGCGGCGTGGACGCCGACGCCTTCTCCGCGCAGGTCGGGGAACTGTATGTCACCCTCTTCGGCAAGCTCCTGGCCGGCAAGCCCGAGCTGCGCATTTCCCGGCTGCGTCTGGGTACGGCCAGGGGCGATCTCACGGGTTCCCTGCAGGTCAGAAGCGACGCCCCCGCCGGGCAGGCCGCCGTCAACCCGCTGCTCCTGCTGCCCTTTGTCGAGGCCGAGGCCGAGCTGACCGCCGCCGAGGAACTGCTCGTCGGCCTTCTGGGCCTGGACGTGCGCCGGGAGGAGCCCGCAGCTTCGGACGAGGCCGTGGACCTTTTGGCCAGGCAGCGTTTCCGCGATCAGGTCGAGCCGTTGCTGGCACGTGGGTTCCTGACGCGCGACGGCACGAACATCACGGGCCGGGCCTCCCTCAGCCAGGGGCGCCTGACGGTCAACGGGCAGACCATGCCTCTTTTCTGAGGCAACATACCAGCGCCCGCGGCCGGTTGCGAGCGGGGACGGTTCCGGACGGTACTCCGGATAGGGCCTACCCGGCGCGCGAAGAACCGGCACAACATATCGCAACCACAAGCCGGAGATTCCATGTTCCGCTTCGTCCACGCCGCCGACATCCATCTCGACAGCCCCCTGCGGGGCCTCGAATCCTATCCCGACGCCCCGGTGGAGCAGATCCGCGGGGCCGCCAGGCGGGCCTTCGACAACCTGGTCGACCTGGCCATCGAGGAGGGGGCGGCCTTCGTCCTCCTGGCCGGCGACCTCTTCGACGGCGACTGGAAGGACTACAACACGGGCCTCTACTTCACCCACCGCATGGGGCGCCTGCGCGAGGCGGGCATCCGCGCCCTCATGGTTTCGGGCAACCACGACGCCGCCAGCCAGCTGACCCGCACTCTGCGCCTGCCGGACAACGTGACCCTCTTCCCGCACCGCAGGCCGTCCACCGTGACCTTCGACGACCTGGGCGCGGCCGTGCACGGCCAGAGCTTCGGCGGCCGCGTCGTGTCCGAGGACCTGAGCCGCGACTACCCGCAGGCCGTGCCGGGCATGTGCAACATCGGCCTCCTGCACACGAGCCTGACGGGTCGGCCGAACCACGAGAACTACGCGCCGTGCACCGTCGAGGGCCTGGCCTCCCGGGGCTACGACTACTGGGCCCTGGGGCACGTCCACCGGCGCGAGGTTGTCGGCCGCGACCCGTGGATCGTCTTCCCCGGCAATATCCAGGGCCGGCACATCCGCGAGACCGGGCCCAAGGGCTGCGCCGTGGTCACCGTGGAGTCCGGGCGCGTCAGCGGCGTGGAATTCCGCGATATCGATGTGCTGCGCTTCGAGGCCTGCCGCGTGGACCTGACGGGCTGCGCGGGCCCCGATGGGGTGCGCGACCGGGTGCGCGAGGCGCTGGATGCACAGCGCAGGGAGACGGACGGCCGTCCCCTGGCCGTGCGGGTGACCCTGGAAGGGCGCACGGACTTGCACGCGGGCCTGCACCGCGACCGAGGGCACCTGCGCGAGGAGCTGCGGGCCCTGGCCGCAGACCTGGGCGACGTGTGGCTGGAGAAGCTGGAGGTGGCCACCCGGCCGATTGCGTCCGGCCTGCCCGAGGAGGACTCGCCTTTGGCGGGGCTGGAGCAGGCCGTGGCCGCACTGGAGCTGGACGGGTCGCTCCTGGGCCTTGCGCCGGAGTTCGAGCACCTGCGCGGCCGCCTCCCGGCTGAGCTGTTGGCCGCCGATGACCCGTTCCACCCGGACGAAGAGGGGATGGCCGCGCTCCGCGACGAGGTCCGGGAGCTGCTCATGGCCCGGCTGCAGGAGGGACGCCATGCGGATTGAGCGCCTGGAACTCGCGGCCTTCGGCCCCTTCACCGGCCGGGTCCTGCAATTTGATTCGGACCTGCCAGGCCTGCACGTGGTGCACGGCCCCAACGAGGCCGGCAAGTCGAGCGCCCTGCGCGGCTTGCAGGCCCTGCTCTTCGGCTTCCCGCCGCGCACGGGCGACAATTTCCTGCACGCCTACGACCAGCTTCTGGTGGGCGGACGCCTACGCCGCGACGATGGACTGGCCCTGGCTTTTCGCCGCCGCAAGAAGGCCAAGAACGACCTCTTCGACGAATCCGACGGCCCCCTTGGGGCCGACGCGCTTACGCCCTTCCTGCACGGCATGGGGCAGGACATGTTTTCCTCCATGTACGGCATCGACCACGAGACCCTGGTCCGCGGCGGTCAGGGCATCCTCGACCAGGAAGGGGAGGTGGGGCAGGCCCTGTTCGCCGCCGGGGCGGGTTTCGCCTCTCTGCGGTCCGTGCTCAAGGGGCTGGAGGACGAGGCCGACGACCTGTTCAAGCCCCGCGCCTCGACAAAGGCCCTGACGGCAGCCCTGGCGCGCTACAAGGAGCTGCAGTCGCAGCTGCGGTCCGCCAGCCTGGCCGGGCACGACTGGCAGCGGCACAGCCAGGCCCTGGCCGAGGCCGAAGGGGAGGTCGCCGCCCTGTCCGCCCGCCGTGCGGAACTGACCCGCATCCTGCACCGCCTGGAGCGGCTGCAGCGGGCCCTGCCCTTCCTGAGCCGGCGTCGGATGCTTCTGGAGAAGCTTCAGGAGTTGGGTGATGTTTTTGCCCTGGTCGAGGATTTCGGCCTGCGTCGGCGCGCACTGGAAGAGAAGGGCCGGACCCTGCGCGTGCGGCTGGACGCGGCCGAGGCGCGGCGACGGGAGACCGTGGAGCGCATGGCCGCCCTGGGCGCCGACAGGACCGTCATCGACCATGCCGAGGACATCGAGAACCTGCATCAGCGTCTGGGCGCGTACCGCAAGGGCCTTGAGGACCGCCCCGGCCTCGACGGCATGCGCAAGGGGTACAAGACCGAGGCGGCGCATCTGCTGCGCCGCGTCAGGCCGGAACTGGACGTGGAACGGGCTGAAAGCCTGCGCCCGGGCCTGGCCAAGCGCAGGACCGTCCAGACCCTGGCCCAGCGTCACGAGGCAGTGTTCCAGGGCGTGCGGCAGGCCGGGACGCGCCTGGCTGAGCTGCAGCGGGAGCTGGAGAGCCGCCGGGCAGAACTGGCCGCGCTGGGTCGGGAGGCCGACGGAACGGCTCTGGCGCAGGCCATCGGAGCCGCGCGCAAGGCCGGCGATCTGGACGAGGAGCTGCGTCAGCGCGTGGCCGACGGCCAGAGGCTGCGCGGCGTCTGCCTGGCCTCGCTGGAGCGTCTGGGGCTGTGGCGGGGGAGTCTTGAAGCCGTATCGTCCCTGCGCCTGCCCCTGCCCGAGACCGTCAACGAATTCGAGACGGCCCTGCAGTGTCGTGACGAGGAGCTGCGCCGCCTTCGCCAGGAAGAGGAGCGCGCCGTCCGGAACATGGAGTCCCTGGAGCGCGAGCTTCGGGCCATCGAGCACGCGGCCGTGGTCCCGTCCGAGGCCGAGCTGGCCGACTGCCGGGCCAGGCGCGAGGAGGGATGGAGCCTGTTGCGGCGGCAATGGGTGTACGGCGAGGACATCGCGGCCGAAAGCCGTCTCTACGCGGAGGAAGGGCCCTTGCCTGAAGCCTATGAACAGTGGGTGGCGAAAGCCGACCAGACGGCCGACCGCATGTACCGGGAGGCCGACCGGGTCCAGAAGCATGCCCATCTGCTGGCCGGCATAGAGTCCGCCAGGTCCGCGCTGGACGGGCTGCGGGCCGCCATTGCCGCGGAACTGGCCGAACGCGAGGCCCTTCTGGCCCGCTGGCGTGAGCTGTGGGCCCCGTGCGGCATCGAGCCCCTCGGGCCGCGCGAGATGCGGGCCTGGCGTGGGAATTTCGACGACCTCGGCCGCAAGGTCGGGGAACTGGAACGGGCCCGCGCCGAACTGTCCGTGCGCCAGACGCGGCGCGCGGAGCTGCGCGAGTTGCTGCTGCGCGAACTTGACGCCCTGGGCCAGGCCGCGGACCGGACCGGCGAGGAGCTGGCCCCGGCCCTGCGCCGGGCCGAGGCCGTGTCCGAGGCGCTGGGCGCGGGCCGTGTCAGGCGCGAAACCCTGGCGCTGGCCGTGGCCGAACTGTCGTCGGCCGTGGGCAAGGCCGAGGTGGCCGCGGACGCCGCCCGCAGGCAGGCCGACGAGTGGCGGGAAGCCTGGGCCGAGGCCATGGCTTTCCTGGGGCTTGCCGGCGGCGCATCACCCGAGGAGGCCGCCGACTACGTGGAGACGGTCCAGGAGTGTCTGGCCAAGCTCGACGAGGAGGATGTGCTGCGCAAGCGCATCGCCGGCATCGACCGCGACGCGCGGGTCTTCGAGGACGACGTGCGCGGGGTCTGCCGCCTCGTGGACCCGGCCGCCGCGGATCTTGACGCCGCCCTGGCCGTGGGCCGCCTCAAGGCCCTCCTGGCCCAGGCGGTGCGGGAGCAGACCGTGCGGGCCCGGCTGGAGGAAGACGCGGCCCAGGCAGAGCGGGAAATCCGCTCCCTGTCCGAAGACCTGGCTGTGGTCGGGGAAGGGCTGGCCGCCCTGCGGGCCGAGGCGCGCGTCGATGACGACGAAGGCATGGCCGAGGCCGAACGGCGGTTCGCCGCCTGGTCCCAGCTGCGCGGTGAAACGGACAAGGTCGAGGCCGACCTGGCCGGCATGGCCGAGGGCGGAAGCCTCGACGATCTGGAATCATTGGCCCGCGAGCACGACGCCGACGCGCTGCCAGGACGCCTGGCCGAGTTGCGCCTGGAGCTCAGGGAACGGATCGAGCCGAGGCTGCAGGAACTGGCCGAGGCCATCGGGCGGGAGAAGAACGAGCTGGCGCGCATGGACGGCGGCGACGCCGCGGCCCGCGTGGCCGAGGAGATGCAGGAGGTCCTGGCGACGATTTCGCGCCTGACGGGCCGCTACATCCGCCTCAAGGTCGCTTCGGGGGTGCTGCGCGCGGAGATCGAACGCTACCGCGCCGCCAACCAGGGGCCGCTTCTGTCCATGGCCTCGGACCTCTTCCGCGACCTGACCCTGTCGTCCTTCGCCGGCCTGCAGGCCGACATCGACGAGAGCGACAGGCCCGTCATCCTGGGCCTGCGGCCCGGCGGCGAGCGGGTCAGGGTGGACGGCATGAGCTCCGGCACCCGCGACCAGCTCTACCTGTCCCTGCGCCTGGCGAGCCTGTCCTGGCGCGCGCGGACCGCCGAGCCCATGCCCTTCATCGTCGACGACATCCTCATCAACTTCGACGAGGCCAGGAGCGCCGCCACCCTGCGGGCCCTGGCCGCCATGGCCGACCGCACCCAGGTCATCCTCTTCACCCATCAGGCCCATGTGGCGGAACTGGCCCGGGGGCTGCGGGACGGGGAGAGGGTGTTTGTGCACGGTTTGTAGGTTTATTTCAGTGCGGCCGCGTGCCGGGCGGTCTCCGGCGAGGGCCGTCGAAACTCCCTCTCCGGTCTCGTAATGCTTCCCGGCCTTGAGATTTGGTCACAGGGTGGCGCTTCGAACGTGACACGGCCGGGAAGCAAACGATGCCTGGATCGGTCAGACAGTCGACGGCCCTCGCCGGAGACCGCCCGGCACGCTCGGACCGAGCGTAGGGCGGGATGGTGGAAAAGCAAGAGGAGAGAGCTGTTCCGCCGCCCGTTTCAGTTGTACTCTTCCCGAAGCCAGCCCAGACAGAGGTTGTGGATGGTGTTGATGGTGGCCTGGATGGCGCTCTTGTCGAAGAATGCCGAATGTTCGCTTGTCGTGGGGCAGCCGGTGGCCATCATGGAGCGCTCGGCGCCGTGCCAGTAGGGAAGGGTGTGCGTGGCGTTGCCCCAGGTGTTGCAGTCCGGCTGGAGGCCCGTGGCCGAACTGAGGGGGACCGTGCCGTCGCCCAGAGTACAGATGTCCTTGTCGGCCATGCCAGGCCCGGTGTCGCCGAACCCTGACACGCGCAGCAGAAACAGCCGTTTTCCTTCCTTGATCCCACGATCCAGCTCCGCAAAGGGCGTGTCCCAGGGGACTGCCGGGCCATGGGTGCCGTCGGCCTCGACCCAACAAACCTCGCTGTAGTTGCCCCGGTTGCGTTCCAGGATGCCCGAGATGTGCCGCAGGGCGTAGTACCTGTCCCGCAAGTCCCTGTCCCCGCGCATGTCGTCCTGGCGGTGCTTCACGGTCAGGGTCACGTCCCTGGCCAGCCAACTCACTTCCGAACACGTGTCCTGGCCGCCGCTGCTGAAGAGCTGCATGGTGCGCGGGTGGCTGTAGTCGCCGATTGTGGCGTGAAAACTCCGAACCGTCTCCAGCCTGTTCAGAAATATCCTGGCCCGTATTTCGGAGTCGGGATCCGCCTCTGTCGCCTCGCCATGGAACACGCAGCCCAGGGCCCCTTCCTCCAGAGGGTCCGGCTGGAACCAGCCACCGTGGATCATGCCCCAGAAGTCGCGATGGCTGCTTCTGGCGTAGATTTCCCGGTAGGGATCGGCCTTGGGGTAGGACTGAAGCCCGTCCGGCGAGCCTGGATCCTGGACGTGCAGCCATTCCCGCCTGCCGTCGTTGGTGCGGTAGTGCTGGCTGGGCAGGAGTTCCAGGGCGCTCTCGGCGTGGGGGAAGATGGCGGTGATGGACGGGCCGTCGGGCCCGAGAACCTTGGCGCCGAGCATGCCCAGGATGTTGAAGAAGCCGTCCACCTCCTGCCCGGCGATCATGCGCCGGTAGGCCACCGGGGCGCCGTGCACGGGCTGTGCGCCGTGGATGACGCCGAGGACCTTGTCGCCGACGTCACCGGCGTCTTTGCCGCCCAGGGCCCAGCGCGCCACCAGACCGCCCATGGAGTGGGTCACGAGGATGACCTTTTCAGCCTGGATGGTGTGGATGAATTCGCGGAGCTTCGCCCCGGACAGGCGGTTTGACTCCAGCCAGTTGTAGCCGAAGGCGTAGACGGGCAGGTCCAGCAGTACCTTGAGGGGCGTCGCCCAGTCCTGGATGGCGGTCAGCAGGTCCCCGTAAAAACTCCAGGCCACGCTGCCCCATCCGCGTTGTTCGGCTTTGGAGTAGTCGGCGTGGTCCTTGGTGACTTGATTCATTATGGCCAGAGTTTGGCCGATAAGCAGATCGTAACGAGCCTTTGGCGTTGCTCTCATGTATTTTCCCGACATGAACGATAGATCGTCAGGATTCCAAACGGGAGCATTGTCGGGGTTTTTCAGCTTTGAGCCCATGATGCCGGGCACGAAGATAATGGTGATGGTGTCGCGCTGGACCTGGATGATGTTGTCCCTGCAGGCCTCGCATTCTGTGCAGATAGGTTCCTTGAGCATTTCCCGTGGGGTCTTTCTGTGGCGCAGAGGATCGTCGTAGGGTATTTTCGGTTTATTGTTATGCATTATTTGTCTCCTTTCATCTTGGCGTGCCATGCCTGAATGGATGTGAAATTATCAATGGCTGCGTCCCATATGCGCAGGGCGTCGTGCTGAGCTTCTGCGTCACAGCTCATCTCCAAGTAAATTGCAGGTCTTTGTGAGTTTTTGACTTCTGCTTCAATAGCCCATTCAGCATATAATGTTGATTTTGGGGTTTTGCATTCATGCCCGTTAAGAATAAAGACTTCCTCCAAACCAGGCATGCCCTCAAAGGGGCGTTGGCGTGAACGCAGGATTTTGAGATCGATTTTATTCCCTTCGAGAATCTTTCGAATGGAAGTGATTGATCTGGCCGGTTCATCAGGAGTTAAGATTGTGTACGCCCTGAGGCGTAGCGATATTGCCGATGCGGTTTCAGTCTCTTCGCGTTGTGCAGAGGTGCTGACTCTCTCGAATCGGGTTTTCATACCCCGCATCCACCCCCTCCCCGTCCAGAACAAGTCAGCCGGTAGATCTGACCTGTCCGTGTGGTAGTGCCTGAAAAAGTCCAGGGTCGTCCCTTTCAATTCGCCCAGGCATTCCTTGCCGATCTCATAGGCGGTCTCCTCCTTGATGCGCAGTATCCAGTCCGGCATGGCCACGAACGTGTCGATCCAGTGCGCGCCGTTCTGGGCCGAGTAGCAGAGCAGGACGGCCGGGTGGCCGAAGTGTTCGCTGACGTCCTCCTGGACGAACCCGCCGCGGACTACGGGCGTGTTCTTGTAGACGTCGTAGTGCTTCCTGGCCTCGTCGCGGACCGGTTCCCACATGTCCCGGAACTGTTGTGCGCGGTCCCCGCGGCCCCAGTCCGTTTCCTCGATGGTCATGCGGTTGATCTTGATGCTCCTGCCCTGGAACTCCAAACCCTGAGGCACGGGGAAGAGGAAGCGCCCCACGGGGTAGAGGGTCACGGGCAGGGGGGGCTGGCTGGTTGTGGTGTGCTGCATGGTTTTGCAACCTCCGGCGAGAAGAAGTGTCAGGATGGCAAGGACGCACAGCGTGCAGCACTGCGCACGGGACATGGGGTTTCCGCTGGCGGCGGGGCAGCCGCGGGTGTCTGTTCGGCCCGGGTTCATGTCCGGCCGCCTGGTATGGGCATGTAATCGAGGTCGCCCGTCTGGTGCACCGTGGTGGTCTGGGCGTAGGCGCAGTCGCGCCAGAGGTAGCCTTCGGTCGTGGCCTGCGGGTCGTCGTCGGGGCCCAGCCAGACCACGGTCTGGAACAGGCCCGTCCCCATCGGCCGCGACGCTGAAGGCATGCATCACCCCTTCGGCCAGGGGCACGGGCGGCTCGCTGCCCTGTGTCTCCAGTGCAAAGTCGACTCGTTTCGCCTTGGGGCAGGCAATGAGCATTCCTGGGTAAGTCATTGGTACCTCCCGCGTTGGATTCATTCCGGTTCAGCCGTGCCAGGGCCTCCTTGCGGCAGTCGGTTCGCGCATTCTTTGTCCCGGGTGTCCCGCAGAAACTCGTCCGGATTGTCGACACGTCGAAGCGTGCCGCAGGAATTCAAGACCTCCATCGATTCAGCCTCCCGCGTTGCAGTGTCCTGCCCCCGTCCAGGGGCGCCAAACATTGTTTTGGGGGGAGACAGTAAAACGAAAGGTCCGGGAGTGATATTGGGCGCTTTGAGTATGATGGATTACTGAATTGCGTAGATGACGCCGCGTCGAGGTATGATGGGGGGTATCAGTGCGGCCGCGTGCCGGGCGGTCTCCGGCGAGGTCCGTCGACACTCCCTCGCGGGCCTCGTAATGCTTCCCGGCCTTGAGTTTTGGTCATGGGGTGGCGCTTCGAACGTGACACGGCCGGGAAGCAAACGATGCCTGGCTCGGTCAGACAGTCGACGGCCCTCGCCGGAGACCGCCCGACACGCTTGAACCGAGGGTTTGGCGGGATGACGGAAAGGCAAGAGGAAAGCCTGCCCGACCTGTTCAAACGCTCCGACTCCCCTCCTGCCAAGGAGGGGTGCCCGAGGGGGACGACTCACACGGGAAAGTCCCGTTATCGCCGCCCCTCCTCCCTGACCCGCATCCCGTCCGCGAGGGTGTCCGGCGGATGCAGGATGACGCGTTCTCCTTCCTTCAGCCCATCCCTCACCTCGGCCTCCAGGCCGTTCTCGCGGCCGACATCGACCGTGCGCAGCACCGCCTTGCCTCCTTCGAGCACGAAGGCCATCCACTCCCCGCCGCGCCGGAACAGGGCGCCCGTGGGAACCTGCAGCACGTTTTCCCCCTGCCAGGTGACGATGCGCGCCTGCACCCCGTAGCGGTCGCCGAGCATCACGCCGTCGGGCAGGGCGTCCGCCAGTTCGGCCCGCACCTTGACCCGCTGCTCCTCCACGCCGATGGCCGAGACCTTGGTGAACCCGCCGGGTTCGACCACCGTGACCGTGGCGCGCAGGCTCCCTTCGCCGCCCCAGTGCTCGATGAGGGCCAGGGCGCCCGGCGTCACGGCCACGGCGTCCGTGGAGAGCAGTTCGATCTCGATCTCAAGGTCGTTGGGGTCCCCCACCTCCATGATGGGCGTGGACGCGGCCACCGCCCTGGCATTCTCCTCCATGACGGACAGGACGTACCCGTCCACCGGGGCCAGGATGGGCACGGTCTCGCCGTGGCCCGGCGTAGCGGCCCTGGTCAGGGCGGCCCGCGCCGCGCCGGCCTCGTGTTCGGCCACCTGCAGGGCGAAGGAAGCCGCCTGCGCCCCGCGCTCCAGGACCCGCACCTGGTTCTCGGCCCGGTCCCATTCCTGGCGGGCCACGGCGCCGCTTGCGAGCAGCGCGTCCATGCGCCGAAGCTCCGTGCGCGCCAGTTCCAGGCTCGCGTCCGTACGCCGGGCCTCGGCCAGCCTCGCCTTGACGGCGGCCTCGGCGGCGTCGATCCGGGCCAGGGCCTCGGCCCGCATCCTGGGATCGAGGAAGGCCGCGGGTTCGGGCGTCAGTTCGGCCAGCACGGTCTTCCCGGCTTCGATGCGCGCCCCGGCCCGCAGCCCGACGCGTTGCAGAAAACCGGCCGTGGGCGGGTAGACGAGGTAGCGGCTACGGATGCGCGTCTTGCCCTCCTCGGTCACGCTGACGGTCATGGGCCCGCGCGAGATCGTCCGCGTCTGCACGGGCAGGGGCTTGGGCCACAGCCCCGCGACGATGAGGGCGGCCAGGGCCAGTGCCGCGAGGGTCAGAACGAGAGTGCGCCAGGGGCGGCGTTTGCGGGTGGTGTTCATTCGGGGGCCTTCAGCACGGCCAGCAGTTGCAGGTTCCTGATGCGGCGTCCGACTACGAGGAAGGACGCCAGGGAGGACGAGAGGACGATGAGCACGGACGTGGCGTAGGCGCGGTCCGTCAGCACCAGCGGCATGCGCACGGATTCGGTGTTGGCGGTCATGACCAGCACCCGCGCCATTTCGCCGCCGATCCACAGCCCCGGCAGCAGGGCGGCCAGGGTCAGGACCACGAGCTCCGAGAGCAGGATGACTGTGGTTTCGGCCTCGGAGAAGCCGAGCACGCGCAGGGTGGCCAGGTCGCGGGTCCGTTCGGACAGGGAGATGCGCGCCCCGTTGTAGACCACGCCGCAGGACACGATGACGGCGAAGCCGAAATACACGGTCTGCACCACGCCCATCATGTCGCCCATGGCCGACTGGAAGCTCTCTCGGGCCGACGAGGTGAACACGGCCGAGGCGATGGCCGGGGTTTCGTCCACGCGCCGCAGGAACTCGTCGCGCCGGGCCGGGTCCAGGGTCAGGTGCGCGCCGCTGACGACCCGCTCCTCGCCCATGAGCCGCCCCAGCGCGTACAAATCCATGTATGCCCCCACCCCGGCGAAATCGGTGATGGTCCCGGCCACGAAGGTCTCGAGCACCGGGCGCCGGCCTTCCTGAACCTCGATGCGCACCGGGTCGCCGGGCGCGAGGTCGAGCACCTCGGCCAGCTTCTCGGATAGCATGAGGCCCGACAGTGGCAGGTCCACGGTCCGCCCCTGCGCGTCGAGGAGCAGGTTCAGGCGCGCGTCGGGCAGGCGTCCCGTCAGGCCGACCCGCCGTTCCCGCAGGCCGCTGACGATGCGTCCCTGGACCACGCGGAAGGGCTCGGCGTGCAGCACCCCGGGCAGGGCCGCCAGGGCGTGCAGGGCGGCCGGGGAGCCGGGCTCGATGAGGGTGGCGGTGACGTCCTGGCGCTGGGCCAGCCGCCACTGGAAGTCCATGAGGTAGTCGATGCCGTCGCCCATGGCGCCCGGCACCATGGGGATGGCCGTGGCCATGGCCAGGCCGAAGGCCGTGAAGAAGGCCTGCCAGGGCTTGCGCTCCAGGTTGCGCAGGGCCATGCGCTGCACGGGCGAGAGCAGACGCATGAGGCCCAGCCGCTCCAGGAAGGACGGCTCGAACCGCGCCGGGGGCTCGGGCCGCATGGCCTCGGCCGGGGGCAGGTTCACGGCCTGGCGCACGGCCCCGAGGACGCCGGCGAAGGACGCGCCCGCGCTGGCCGTCAGGGCCAGGCCCAGGGCCTGCCAGTCGGGCCGGAAGACGAGGTTCGGGAACTGGAAGAACCGCCGGTAGATGTCCACCATGTTTTCCCCGAGCCACAGGCCGACCACGGAGCCGAGCAGCGTGGCCGCCGCGACGGCCGCCAGGGCGAACTGGAAATAGTGCATGCCCACGGCCCAGGAGGAGTAGCCGAAGGCCTTGAGCTGGGCGATCTGCTCGCGCTGCAGGCGCACCAGCCGGGTCAGGGCCGCGCTGGTCATGAAGGCGGCGATGGACAGGAAGATGATGGGGAAGGCGATGGCGAAGCCCCGCAGCATGGCGATGCGGTCGTCGATGAGCTTGGTCGAGACGTGCTCGGTGCGGTCGAAGGCCACCAGCGCGCCGTAGGGGGCCAGGATGCGGTCCAGGGCCTTCTTCACGGGGCCCGTTTCGGCGCCGGGAGCCAGGGTCAGGACGACGCTGTTGAAGGCCCCGCTCAGGGCGAAGGCGTCGGCCAGGGCCCCCTCGCTCATCCAGAAGGTGCCGTAGCGGCGGTTGTCGGGCACGGTCTCGCCGGGCCGGGTTTCGTAGACGTACTCGGGCGACATGCCCACGCCGACGATGCGAAGCTTTGTTCGCGCCCCGTAGACCGTCGCTTCCAGGGTGTGGCCGGGCACGAAGCCGTGGGCCTTGGCGAAGGGCTCGCTGACCACGACCTCGTCCGGGCTGTAGGGTTCGGGCAGGCGTCCCTGGCGCAGGTGCAGGCGGTTGACCTCGGTCTCGCGGCCGTCGGGCAGGGACAGCACCAAGCCGTCGGCCGGTTCGCGCAGGCCTGGCAGGTCCAGGGTCAGGGTGCCCCTGACGCGCGTCTCCAGGGCGGCCACGCCGTCGATCTCGCGTAGACGGGCCTTCATGGAGTTCGGGGCGCGCTTTAGGTCGCAGAAGACGTCGGACAGGCGGTGGGAGGCGTAGTACTCGTCCCGCGCCGCCTCCAGGGACCTGACCAGCCCGCGGGCCATGATCATGACCATCAACCCGCAGGCCATGACCAGGGCCACGGCCGCCATCTGCCCCTTCATGGACCACAGGTCGCGCAGGAGTTTGACGTTCAGGGCGCGCATGTCACCAGGCCAGCTCTTCCGCCCTGCGGCGGGACTTATTGGTCCGGATGTCCGTGATGCGGCCGTCCGAGAGGAGGATGACGCGGTCGGCCATGTCCGCGATAGCCACGTTGTGGGTGATGACCACGGCCAGGGTGCCGAGTTCGGCGTTGATGCGCTCGATGGCCGAGAGCACCGTGATGCCCGTGCGCACGTCCAGGGCTCCGGTGGGCTCGTCGCAGAGGAGCACGTCGGGGTTCTTGGCGATGGCGCGGGCAATGGCCACGCGCTGCTGTTCGCCGCCCGAGAGCTGGGAAGGGAAGTGGTCCAGGCGCGCCGAGAGACCCACCAGGGACAGGGCCGCGGCCGGGTCCATGGGGTCTTCGGCGATGTCGGTGATGAGCGCCACGTTCTCGCGGGCCGTGAGGCTCGGGATGAGGTTGTAGAACTGGAAGATGAAGCCCACGGACTCGCGGCGGTAGGCGGTCAGCGTCTTCTCGTCGGCGTTGGTCAGGTCCTGGCCGCGGTAGGACAGGGTGCCGCTGGTCGGGGTGTCGAGGCCGCCCAGGATATTGAGCAGCGTCGACTTGCCGCTGCCCGATGCGCCCAGCAGCACGACCAACTCGCCGGGAAAGAGGTCCAGGCTGACCCCGCCCAGGGCCCGCACCTCCGGGGCCGCGCCGGTCTGGTAGACCTTGGTCAGGTCGCGGGCGCAGAGGAGGGGGGAGGGCGGTAGTGCGGTCATGTCGGGGGCTCCGTGTTTTGTGCGGTTTTACTGAAGCACAATGGGGCCTTGAGGTCAATTTGCGCGGGCCGAAGGAAGGGGGGCGTCCATATGGTCCATCCAGTCCATTTCGTCCATCCCGTCCATTCTTGGCAAAGAGGCTCAGGGCAGGGCGCTATGGACTTGCGCAGGGCGGCGCGGGGCGCTTTGATCCGACAAGGGCCGTCGAAACTCCATCGCCGGCCTCGTAGGGTTTCCCCGTCGCGTGCGGGGCGGAAGTATGCGCAGGGCGAGGGACGACGGGGAAACCGACGATGCCTGGCTCAGTCGGACAGTCGACGGCCCTTGTCGGATCAAAGCGCCCCGCTCGGGCGTATCGTTGGCCAGAAAAAGATAGATCAGGAAGAGGGGGGAAAAGAGGCGCCCCCGGCTTGCGGGGGCGCGCGGGAAACTTACTTCACGTGGCAGCTGTTGCAGGCCAGGGGAGCTTCGCCCTGTCCCTGCTTCTTGAGGTCGCGGTGGCAGCCCACGCAGCTCTTGGAGGTGTCCTTGGTGGTGTGGAAGGCGTTGTAGAGGGAACTCGCGGTCGTGCGGTCCTTGGCGTTGTCGTGGCAGCCTTCGGACATGCAGCTCTGGAAGGTGTAGGTCTGCGGCACGGTGTGGTGGCAGTCCTGACATGCGATGTGCATGTGCGAAGCGTGGTTGAACGTCACTTCGGCTTTCTTGGGGGTGTAGTCCTTGACGCCTTTGGCGCTCATCAGGACGCTCTCGGGCATCTCGACGCTTCCGGCCATGGCGGTGGCGACACCGCCCAGAATCAGCAGCCCCACGAGCAGGGCAAGGGTTCCAATCCGTTTCATCCGATCCTCCTTGAAATGTTCTTCAATCACGCACGAGGCCCGTGGTTCCCGCCGAGTCCAGGGTCCGGGCGGCGGGGGGCCGGCATCCCTTAACGAAGGATTCTCCTGTATATTCATCCCTTGCGGAGGGCAAGAGCTTAAATGTGAAGTTTGTCACGAGGGTCCGCGGCCCGTTTCCACCCGTACTTTCGGCATGTTCGCGTCTTGACAGTCCCCTGCCTGCGGGTAGGAATCGGGAAGGCGCGCGTGCTCTGCACGGCGGCGCGAAAACAGAGCAAGGAGCCTTCATGCCCGATCCACAGCCCCTCGAACCCCTGGTCCAGATGGACATCGTCAAGGTCACGGCCGCAGGCCCCGCCCCCGAAATGGACGTCGTGGCCACGGAGGTGCCCGTGACCATCATGGCCGGGGACACGGAAATCGCCACCCTGATGTGCACCCCTGAACACCTCGACGACCTGGCGCGCGGCTTCCTGCACACCTCGGGGCTCCTGGACAGGCCGGGGGATTTTCTCGGCAGCGAGGTCGACCCGGCCGTGTGGGCCGTGCGCGTCTCCCTGGCCACGGCCGTGGACCCGGAGCGGCTGTCGAGGCGCACCTTCACCTCGGGCTGCGGCAAGGGCGTCATGTTCGCCAGCGCCGCGGAACTGGACGCCCGTTCACCCCTGCCCGGCGGCTTTTCCCTGCCCGCCGCGCGCATCCAGGAACTGGCCAACTGGTTCCGGCGTTATTCCGACCTGCACCACGCCACGGGCGGGGTGCACACCGTGGCCCTGAGCGTGGAAGGCCGGGAGCCGGATCTCATCCGCGACGACGTCGGCCGCCACAACGCCGCCGACAAGGTCGTGGGGCGGGCCCTGCACGACGGCATCGACCTGTCGCGCACGGTCATGGTCACCTCGGGCCGCATCTCCTCGGAGATCGTGCACAAGGGCCGCCGCGCCGGCATCCCCATCCTCGTCTCCCTTGGCGCGCCCACCCACCAGGCCGTGCTCCTGGCCCGCGACATGAACCTGACCCTCATCGGCTTCGCCCGCCAGAACAGGTTCTCCATCTTCGCCTGCCCGGAGCGCGTGGCATGAGCATGGCGATGCCGGGCCCGGCTCGAATTTTTCTGCTGCTGGCCGTGCTTGCGCTCCTGGCCGCCTGCCGGGGCGCGGACGATCGCCTGCTGGAGCCGCGCGCGGCCTATGAGCTCATCGAGCGAAACAGGGGCGCAAGGGATTTCCTCGTCCTGGACGTGCGTACGCCGGGGGAATTCAGGAGGGGGTACATTGAGGGGGCCGTACTCATGAACTATTACGACCCCGATTTCAGGGAACGCTTCGCCGTCCTGGACCGCAGTCTGACCATTTTGACATACTGCCACGTCGGGGGCCGCAGTTCGGATGTACTGGCACTGGCCGACGAACTGGGCTTCGAGCGTGTCTTTGACCTGCGGGGGGGGATCGTGGCCTGGAAAAGCGAAGGCATGCCCCTCGCTGGAGGCGGGACTGTCCCCTAAAGCGTTATGATTTTGTCGGCCACGTGCTGACTGGTGACCACGTCGAGCATGTTGGTTACCTCGCCCACGACCTTGCTGTCCATGAGCTTGAAGAATTCGAGGCAGGTGCCGCAGACCAGGATGGACACGCCGGCGGCTTCGAGTTTTTTCAGGTTCTCCGAAGCCGGGTTGGCGTCCGTGGCCAGCCTGACGCCGCCGTTGACCAGGACGATGCGCCACAGGGCGTCGCCCAGTTCCGGCAGGGTGGCCAGGAAGTTGCCCATGAGGCGCGTGCCCAGGGTGTCGTCGCCCTGGCCGATGACGTCGCGGGTGATGAAGACGAGGATTTTCGGGGCGCAGACCGGGCAGGCCCGTTCCGAAGGCTGCGCTGCGGCTGCGGGGGCCGCTGCGGCGCCTTCAGCTCCTGCCGCGCGGGATGCGGTGATGGTCCACAGGCCGCCGTCCTTGCGCATGTCGTCGATGCGCATGCCCTTGCTGGCCAGGAATCGGGAGACATTTTCCTTGGCCGCGTCGTTGTCCACGACGACCTGCAGTTCCTGGGGCGACTGGGAGTCCAGAAGCTGCTTGCAACGCAGCACGGGGTTGGGGCATGGTTCGCCTTCGCAATCGAGAATGATGGGCATGGCCGGGCTCCTTGTTTTTTTTCGATGCATTACGCAGTGTTGCGGAGCGGTCAAATCGTTTTGATCTATCAAGCGGCCATCCGACCATCGACAAATCCGATTCGATTCCAAACAGGAGACAGCAGTGCGCCTTTCCATTCCGCCGCGGCTAATCGGGGCCATCCTCGTTCCCCTGGTCCGCCTGTGGGCCATGACCCTGCGGCTGGAGCGGCGCAACCTGGCTGTCTTCAAGGACCCGGAGCTGCGCGCCAGACGCCCCGTCATCATACTCTGGCACGACGAGATCTTCCCGCTCATCCCCTCCCACACCGACGAGCACATGGCCTGTGTGGTCAGCCAGAGCAAGGACGGAGAGATCCTGGCCGCGGTGCTGGAGGGGCTCGGCTATCGCACCGTGCGCGGCTCCAGTTCGCGGGGTGGGGTGCGCGCCCTCATCGCGGCCAAGCGTTTCATGGAGACCCATGACCTCGGGGTCATCTTCACCGTGGACGGCCCGCGCGGCCCGCGCCACAAGGTCAAGCCCGGCGCCGTGTTCCTGGCCAACCTGGCCGGATCGCCCGTGGTGCCCGTGCGCGCGGTCATGGAGCGGGCCACGGTCTTTCACAAGGCCTGGGACAAGTTTCAGCTGCCCTGGCCCTTTTCGCGCTGCGTCATCACCTACGGCGACCCGGTGGACCTGCCGGACTGCACCCGGGACCCCGAGGAACTGCAACGGCAATGCGAGGCCCTGGAGACGATCATGAACGAACTTGGAGGCCGCTGATGCGGGATGTGTGTTACAACGCCTTTCTTCCCCTCGGGGCGGCTCTGTCCCTGAAGCGTCTGCAGGCTTTGGGCAGGGGACTGGGCAGCCTCATGTGGGCCGCGCTGCCCGCCCGGAGGCGGGAGACCACGACCTGCGTCCGGGAGCGGCTTGGCGTGGACGAGGGCCGGGCCAGGGAACTGGCCCGGGAGAGCTTCCGGCACAGCGCGTGCTCTTTTCTGGAGATTTTCCACACCCGCCAGGTGGACCCGCGGTTCCTGCGCGACCGGGTCGAGTTCGAGAATCCCGAGCTCTTCGCCCGCATGTCCTCCACCCTGAGGCCCGTAGTGGCCACGACGGCCCATCTGGGCTCGTGGGAGCTGCTGGTCGGCCTCATCGGCGCCTTCTCCTCGCGCAGCGACTGCCATGTGGTGGTGCGCCTGCCCAAGGACGAGGAGCTTGGCCGGATGATCATGCACATGCGCTCCCAACCGGGCATCCGCATTCTCCCCCACCGGGACGCCGCCACCGAGACCCTGGGTCATCTGCGCGCCGGGGGCATGAGCGCCTTCCTGGTGGACCACAACTGCAAGCGCGCCGAAGCCCAGTTCCTGCCGTTTCTGGGCGAGGTCGCGGCCGTCAACAAGGGGCCGGCCATCCTGGCCCTGCGGGCCAAGGCCGAGGTCTGGCCCTGCTTCCTGCTTCGCCTGCCCGAGGGGCGCTTCCGCTTCGTGACCTTGCCCTGCCTGGACACCGCCGGACTGACGGGAAGCAGGGCGGAGCGCATCGAGAGCATCTGCCGCTTTTACACCGACGCCGTGGAGCGTATGGTCCGCATGTATCCTGAACAGTGGTTCTGGATGCACCGCCGCTGGAAAACCCGTCCCTGACCACCACATACAGACGCGAGGTGACGCCATGTCCTTGAAACGACTCATTCCCGCCGCCAGGGGAGAAGCTCCGGCGGACCTTCTCATACGCGGATGCATGCTGGTCAACGTCCTGTCCGGCGAAATCCACCCCGCAAGCATAGGCGTCAAGGACGGCGTGTTCCTCGGCATAGGCGACTACGAGGCCGCGGAAACCCTGGACGCCGAAGGGCGATTCCTCTGTCCGGGGTTGGTGGAAGGGCATATCCATATCGAATCGACCCTGCTCGACCCCGTGCGCTTCGCCCGGGTGGCGGCGGGCCACGGCACGGCCGTGACCGTCTGCGACCCCCACGAGCTGGCCAACGTGCTGGGGCTCGACGGCATCCGCTGGCTGCTGGAGACCACCTGCAAACTGCCCATGGAGATCCGCTGCATGATGCCGTCCTGCGTGCCGGCCACGCACCTGGAGACGGCCGGGGCCAGGATCTCGCCGCAGGAAATTCAGGCGATGCTTGAGGATTTTTCCGAACGCATGCCTGGGCTTGCTGAAATGATGAATTATCCCGGCGTGCTGTTTCAGGACCCGCAGGTCCTGGCCAAGCTCGTGGCGGCCGGGACGAGGCCCATCGACGGCCATGCGCCGGGGCTGACGGGCCTCGACCTGAACGCCTACATCCTGGCCGGTCCGGGGAGCGACCACGAGGCCGTGCACCTGGCCGAGGCCCGGGAGAAGCTGCGCAAGGGGATGCACGTCATGCTCCGCGAAGGCAGCTCCGAGAAGAACCTCGTGGAACTCCTGCCCCTGGTCAACGATTTCAACAGCCAGAACTGCTCCCTGGTGACCGACGACCGCCACTGCGACGACCTGCTGCGCCAGGGGCACCTCGACCACGCCGTCCGCCTGGCCGTGAGCAACGGCCTTTCGCCCCTGCGGGCCATCCAGATGGCCTCCATCAACACGGCGCGGTATTTCCGCCTGCACCGCAGAGGGGCAGTGGCCCCGGGCTACAGGGCGGACTTCATCCTTCTCGACGACCTGGATTCCTTCGCCATCTCCTCCGTCCATCTGCGCGGCAGGCACATCGACGACCAGTCGTGGGACGCCGCCCCGAGCGGCGTCACGGTGACCGGCAGCGTCCACCTCGGCGAACTGTCCACGGACTGCCTCGACATCCCGGCCCGGGATGGGCGGGTCCGCGTGATCCGTACGGTGCCGGGGCAGATCGTGACCGAGGCTGACCTCGTCAAACCCAGGGTCGAGGGCGGTCTCGTCTGCGCAGACCCGGAGGCGGACGTGGCCAAGCTGGCCGTGTTCGAGCGCCACCACGGCACCGGGGGCAGGGGGCTGGGCCTGGTGCGGGGGCTCGGGCTCAGGCTTGGCGCCCTGGCCGGAACCGTGGCCCACGATTCCCACAACCTCATCGCGGTCGGTGTCTCGGACGCCGACATGATGCTGGCCGTGCGGACCCTGGAGGCGTGCGGCGGCGGCTTTGTCTGCGTCGAAGGCGGCCGGGTGCTTGAACTCCTGCCCCTGCCCCTGGCCGGGCTCATGAGCGACCGCGAGCCCGAGGAGGTGGCTGCCGGTCTGGACCGCCTCAACGCCGCGGCCCGTTCCCTGGGATGCCCCGCCGACATCAACCCGTTCATGCAGCTGTCATTCCTGTCGCTGCCGGTCATTCCCAAGCTGAGGCTGACCGACAGGGGGCTGGTCGACGTTTCTTCCTTTGATTTTGTGTCGTTACACGAATAGCGCTTGCGCTCGCCAGTAGATGCAATTAAGTACTCTTCCTGCTTAAAAATGGCACTACTGCGGAGGAAACTATGTGGGCGCGACTGAGTCTGAAGTGGAAGATACTGCTGATCACCGGCTGCGGCCCTCTGGTCCTGGCGCTGGTCATGGCCTGGATGCATGTGCGCGACGTCACGGACGCCGCCATCGGCGGCAAGCTCAAGGAGAGCCGCTCCGTGGTCATGATGGCCGAATCCGTGCGCGAGGACATGGCCCACAAGCACAAGCTCGGAGTGCTCCGCCCGCTGGATGAACTCAAGGACGATCCGGCCACGCTGCTGCAATCCGTGCCCATCGTCTCGGCCATGAACACGGCCGCGGCCAGGGCCGCGGAGGCCGGGTACGAGTTCAGGGTGCCCAAGGAAAGCCCCCGCAACCCGAAGAACGCGCCCAATGACCTGGAACGGAAGGTGCTGGGCGAATTCAGCTCCTCGAACCTCCAGGAAAAGGTCATCGTCGAGAAGGACAGGCTCCTCTATTTCAAGCCCATCCGCCTGTCCGAAGACTGCCTGTACTGCCACGGCGACCCCAGGGGCGAGAAGGACCCGACCGGGGGCGTCAAGGAAGGATGGAAGGCCGGCGAGGTGCACGGCGCGTTCGTCGTCATCTCCTCCCTGAAGGAGACCAACGCCTCGATCCTGGCCAGCGAGCTCACCGTCGGTGCGGTCACCATGGGCATACTCCTGCTGGTGGGCGCCGTTTCCTGGCTGCAGATCCGGGCCAGCGTGCTGCGGCCACTGCGCGAGGCCGGGGACTACCTGGAGCGCCTGGCCGACGGTGACATGACCGGGGAACTGGCCGTCAGCCGCAAGGACGAGCTGGGCGACATGCAGGGGCACCTCAACCACATGGCGACGAACCTGCGGGTCATCGTCCGGGACATCACCGAGCGGGCCAGGGTGCTCCTGGGCTCCTCGGCCGAACTGGAGACCATGTCCGACGGCCTGCTGAAAAGCGCCGAGGAGCTTTCGGCCAAGTCAGGCACCGTGGCCACGGCCTCGGAGGAGATGAACGCCAACATGAACTCCGTGGCCGCGGCCATGGAGCAGGCTTCCACCAACGTCGGCACCGTGGCCACGGCGGCCGAGGAAATGAGCGCCACCATCCACGAGATCGCCGGCAACACGGATAAGACACGCGAGGTCACCCGGCGCGCCGTGGCCAAGGCCAGCTCGGCCTCCCAGCGCGTGGACCAGCTCGGCGTGGCCGCCCGCGAGATCGGCAAGGTCACCGAGACCATCACGGCCATCTCCTCCCAGACCAACCTCCTGGCTTTGAACGCCACCATCGAGGCGGCCCGGGCCGGTGAGGCCGGCCGCGGCTTCGCCGTCGTGGCCAACGAGATCAAGGAGCTGGCCAACCAGACGGCCTCCGCTACGGAGGAGATCCGCGAGCGCATCGCCGGCATCCAGAGCTCCACGACCGCGACCATCGAGGAGATCGGTCAGGTCATGGCGGTCATCGAGGAGGTCAGCGCCTTCGTCTCGACCATCGCCGCCGCCGTGGAGCAGCAGTCCTCCGCCACCCGCGACATCGCCGAGAACGTCGGCCAGGCCTCCATGGGCATCCAGGAGGTAAACGAGAACGTGTCCCAGGCCTCGGTCGTCACGGGCGAGATCGCCAAAGACATCGTCCAGGTCAGCACCGCCTCGGGGCACATCTCTACCAGCAGCACGGAGCTCAAACGGAGCTCCGAGAACCTCTCCATGCTGGCGGGGGCCCTGGAGGGGCTGGTCAAGAAGTTCAAGGTGTGACGGGTCGCATCCAGAGATGAACGAGATGGAGCGCGCCCTTCGGGGCGCGTTCCGCTTTTCACCCCCCAGGCCCTTCCGATTGTCGCTTTCTTCCCGGTCTTTTTCGTCATACCTCTCCATCATGGACGTCCGCATCGCGTCCGAGGGAGGTAACGCTCATGAAAGGCTTTCTTCGCGCCTGGCTCCTGGTCCTGCTTCTTGCGGCAGACGCCCTGTCGGCACCCGCACATCTCTACAGATACATGGACAACCCGCAGCCCGTGGGCAGCGGCAACCTGAGATTCCTGGTCTGGAACGTGTATACCGCCACCCTGTACGCGCCCGCCGGGAGCTGGCGCCCTGACGGGCCCTTCGCGCTGCATATCGTCTATCACATGGAACTCAAGGGGGCGGACATCGCGACGAGGAGCATCGAGGAAATGCGCCGGCAGGGCCTGGACGACCCTGAAACGCTGCGGCGCTTCGGGGCGCGCATGGAGGCGATTTTCCCCGACGTCGTCAAAGACATGACCCTGACGGGGGTGCGCGACAGGGCGGGAGGCACGCTGTTCTACAGGGACGGCGTTTTTATCGGAGCCATACGGGAAAAGGAATTCACGGACCGCTTTTTCGATATCTGGCTTTCGCCCGAAACGAGCGAGCCGGAACTCCGCGCCCGACTACTTGGCGGCAGTTGAGCACAGGTCCCGGCGGCCGGTGCGCACGGCGCCGGGGCTTGGGGAGCTTTCTCTACACGCGCTTTCAGGGCGGCTCCATACCGCCCTGAAAGCGCGTGGCGGTTAGGGCTTCTTGAAGCCGTACCTGGCCAGCACGGCCTGGCCTTCTGCGCCCAGGACGAAGTCGATGAAGGCCTGGCCCATGTCCTTGCTCCTGGAGGTCTGCACGAGGGCGATGGGGTAGCTGATGGGCTTATGGCCGGCCACTTCGGCCGCGAGCTTGACCTTGTCGGCACGCGTGGCGGCGTCCGTGGCGTAGACGAAGCCGGCCTGGACCTCGCCGCGGACCACGTAATCCAGGGCCTGGCGCACGCTCTCGGCCAGCACGAATTTCGGCGTCAGGGCGTCGTAGAGGCCGGCGGCGGTCAGGGCGCCCTTGGTGTAGCGGCCGACGGGGACGGATTCGGGGTTGCCGATGGCGACGAGCTTGAACTGTTCGCCCTGCAGGTCAGCGGGACCGGTCAGGGGCAGGGCGCCTTCGGCCGGCACGACGAGCACCAGGGCGTTGCCCGCGAAATCGACCCTGGTGGAGGGGTCGACGAGCTTTTCGGCCTTGTTCATGGTTTCCTGGTCGGCGGATGCGAAAACATCCACGGGCGCGCCCTGCTGCATCTGCTGCAGGAGCGGGCCCGAAGCCGCGAAGTTGAAGACGATGGTGGTACCGGGGTGGGCCTTTTCGAAGGGACCTTTCATGTCCTGGAAGGCGTTGGTCAGGCTGGCCGCCGCGGAGACCAGCAGGTCGGCGGCCATGGCCGGCGTGGTCAGGACCAGGCCGAAGAGTGTCATGAGCATGGGAATTCGGATCATTTCGAGGGTTCCTGCGGTTCTGTCTGCGCCATGAGGAAAAGGGGGTCGAGGATCTGCCGGGCGGACTCGGTTCGGCGGCGCGCCTCATAGTCGACGACGTCCAGCACCCGGCCACGGCCGAAGGCAACCAGGGTCTGGGCGAAGTGCTCCACGTCTTCGAGGTCGTGGCTGACCATGACCATGGGCATGTCGAAGCGTTCCAAAATGCGGGAGAGTTCGGCGCGCATCCGCTCCCGCAGGGGCTGGTCCAAGGCCGTGAAGGGTTCGTCCAGCAGAAGCAGGTCCGGTTCCGGGGCCAGGGCACGGGCCAGGGCCGTGCGCTGGCGCTGGCCGCCGGAGATCTGGGACGGCCGGCGGTCGGCCAGGGCCGAAAGGCCGCAGAGTTCCAGCAGTTCGTCGACGCGGGCGCGCCCGGCGGGCCCGAGGGGGGCCAGAAACGGCTTGAGGCCGAAGGACACGTTCTGACGGACGGTCAGGTGCGGGAAGAGGGCGTAGTCCTGGAAAACGAGGCCGACGTTGCGCTTGCGGGCCGGGACGTCCACCTTCGCTGCGGTGTCGAGGAAGACCCGGCCCCGGACCTTGATCCTGCCCGTATCGGGTCGCAGGAGGCCGGCCAGGGCCATGAGAGTCAGGCTCTTGCCCGATCCCGAGGGGCCGAAGAGTGCGATGCGCCGGGTGTCGGCCCGGAAATGCGCGTCCAGGTGAAACCCCGCGCCTCCTCCGCTGACCCTGGCGCTGACGCCGCACACAAGGGTGGCGATCGCCGGTTCGGGTTTCACGCGTGTCTTGGGGTATGTGTCCGGCAGGAACATGGCAGCCTCCTCATGATTGCCATCCGGGTGTCAGGAGTCGTCCCGAGACCCAGAGGATGAGGGTGCACAGGACGGAAATGATCAGGACCAGTTGTGCCGCCAGGCTGTCCTGGCCGGCCTGGGTGGCGCTGTACACGGCCAGGGACAGGGTCTGGGTGCGGCCGGGCAGGTTGCCGGCGATCATCAGGGTGGCCCCGAACTCGCCCATGGCCCGGGCGAAGGCCAGCATGGTCCCGGCCAGGATTCCGCGTCCGGCCAGGGGCAGGCAGACGCCCAGGAACACCCGCCACTCGGGGTGTCCGAGGGCCCGGGCCGCGTTCTCGTACTTGCCATCGACCCCGTCCAGGGCGGCGCGTGCGGACTTGAAGACCAGCGGGAAGGAGACCATCGTGGCTGCGATTACGGCGCCCTGCCAAGTGAAGATGAGGGAGATGCCGAAGGTCTCGTCGAGCCAGCGCCCTACGAACCCGTTCCGTCCGAGGAGCACGATGAGGTAATAGCCCAGGACCGTGGGCGGCAGAACCATGGGCAAGCTCAGGATGGAGTCGAGCAGTTCGCGGCCAGGAAAGCGGCAGCGGTGGAAAACCCAGCCGAGCATCACCCCGAGGAACAGGGCCGTCAGGGTGGCCAGACTGGCCACCCGCAGGCTGAGTTGCACCGGGAAGAGAAAGGTCGTGTCCATCGCTGCTCCGGGGTAATGTTCGCGGGGGCACCGGCCGTCGCACGGTGCGCGTGCCGGTTTACGGGGGTGCAAAGCAACTATCGGGCCGGTCGCCGCGACCGCGCCACTTGGCGGCTGGAATGGGCGGACAGTCCTGGCCGGACGTCCAGCGCTGCGGGGTCTGTCGGCAATTGGGGCGCATATCGTCGGACATGCGTGACAGTTCCGCCGGTGGCGCGCGTCGGGTTGTCCGGGGACATTTTTGTATCCCTATCCATTTATGTAGCCTGCGACAACCGGAAGCGGCGCTGCCCGTGGAGGACGGATTGTGCTGTTCGCTTCAATACCCTCTGATGCCGGGAGGGCGCGGGCCGGGCCCGATGCAATTTCCCGCGGACTCTTCGCCTCTGAAGACACGGTATGCCGAATCAGTCCAGGCATTGAATTTACTGGCTGACCGGGGCATGACCACGTGGAGCGGGAGACCGGATGCACCCTGGGGCGTTTCCCAGCCATGGACATCGGAACCCTTGCCCTCGAGTTCATACGGAGCGAGGGCGCCTTTTCGCCGTCCCACACCGTCAAGCGCACCATCACCGAGCAACGCGGGAGCACGCCGTGAAGGATATACTCGAATCATTGCTGGAAACCCTGGCCCAGGGGCGGGACGCCGTCTTCTGCGGCATCGTAGATAGCTCGGGCTCGGCCCCGCGCACATCCGGGGCCAGGATGCTGGTCCTGCCGGACGGCGGCATCCGTGGCTCCGTGGGCGGCGGTCCCGTCGAGGGGGCCAGCCTGGCCAGGGCCAGGAAGATGCTTGAGAGGGGCGAGTCGCACGTGCTGCTGCCCTTCGACCTGAATTCGCACTCGGCCGCCCAGGCGGGCATGGTCTGCGGCGGGGCGGTCAAGGTGCTGCTGCAGCGCGTCACGCCCGAGCGTCGCGGTTTTTTCGAGAAGTTGAAGGACCTGCATGACGCGCGGCAACGGCCGGCCCTGGTCACCGTCATGGGTTCGGAACGGGAGCCCGCCCTGGCCCTGTGGTCCGAGGCGGCGGGCCTGGAGGGCGCGGAACTGCCCGAAGGCATGGCTCTGGAGCTGGCCCGCAAGGCGTCGAAAACGCGCCGGAATTTCAGCCTCGAAGGCGATGGCCTGCGTGTCTTTGCGGAACCTCTGGTCGCGCCCACGGTGTTGCACCTCGTCGGCGCGGGGCACGTGGCCCTGGCCACGTCCAAGGTGGCGGCCTTCGCCGGGTTCGAGGTGGTGGTCATGGACGACCGGGCCGAGTTCGCCAGCGCGGAGCGCTACCCCGAGGCCCGCGAGGTGCGGGTGCTGGAAGATTTCAACCAGTGCCTGAAGGATCTGGGCCCCGACGACTACGTGGTCATCGTCACCCGCGGCCACCTGCACGACCGTGACGTCCTGGCCCAGGCCCTGCGGACCGAGGCGGGGTACGTCGGCATGATCGGCAGCCGCGGCAAGCGCGACGCGGTCTACCGCTCCCTGCTCGAGAACGGCTATGCGCAGGCCGACATCGACCGCGTCTTCTGTCCCATCGGCCTGGCCATCGGCGCCGACACGCCCGAGGAGATCGCCGTCAGCATCGTCGGCGAGATGATCAGGGTGCGTGCCGGGGTGCAGGGATGACGGTCGGGAGTTTCGGCGCCGTCATCCTGGCGGCCGGTTTCTCCTCGCGCATGGGCGGCTTCAAGCCGCTCATGGATCTCGGCGGGATGACGGTCCTGTCGCGCTGCGTGCAGGTGTTTCGGGAGGCGGGCATAGGCAGCCCTCTGGTCGTGACGGGGCACCGCGCCGCGGAGGTCGAGGCCGAGGCGGTCCGGCTGGGCGTCACCGCCACGCGCAACGCCGAGTATGCGGACGGCATGTTCTCGTCGGTACGGGCGGCGGCATCCGCCTGTGCGGGTCTGTCCGGCCTTGACGCCTTCTTCATTCTTCCGGCGGACATTCCCCTGGTGCGTCCGGCCACGGTCAGCCTGATGCTCGACGCCTACGACGGCCGCGTGGCCTATCCGGTCTTCGCGGGCGAGCGCGGCCACCCGTCCCTGATCCCCGCAGGCCTGATCCCGCGCATTCTGGGGCATGACGGTCGGGGTGGGCTGCAAGGGCTGCTGGCGGACGCGCCATCCCTCGACGTCCCGGTCTGGGACCGGGGCATCCTGCTGGACGCCGACACGCCCGACGATTTTGCCGTCCTGCAGCGGCGCGCCTCCCGTATGCATGTGGGGAAGCGTGACGAGGCCCTGGCCCTGGCCGGGCAATCCATGCCCGAGCGTGGCCTGGCCCATGGCCTGGCCGTGGCCGCAGTGGCCCTGCGCATGGGGGAGGAACTGAACCGCAAGGGCGCGGGGCTCGATCTGGATCTGGTCCACAACGCCGCATTGCTGCACGATGTGGCCAAGGGCTGGCCTTACCACGAGGCCGCCGGCGGCGAGTTGCTTGCGCGTCTGGGCCTGGGCGGACTGTCGGGGATCGTGTCCGCCCACCGCGACGTGCCGCCTCCGGCATCGGGCCTGCTCACGGAAAAGGAGGTCGTCTGCCTGGCGGACAAGCTGGTGCGTTGCGACAGGCGCATTTCTGTTGAGGACCGTTTCGGCGAGAAGCTGGCCCTGTATGCCTGCGACGAAAACGCCTGCGCCGCCATCCGCGGCCGCATGAACAACTCCCTGGCCTTGCGGGGCATGGTCGAGAAGGCCTGCGGCCGCGGCCTGGAGGAAATTCTGGCCGGGGTGCTGCCGTGAGCGAGGTCTATCTCATCCGCCACGGGGAGATCACGCAGTCCGCGCCGCGCCGCTTCGTGGGCCGGACGGACCTGCCTCTGACGGACGCGGGCCGTGAACAGATGGCGGCCGTGGCGCGGTTTCTGACCGGCAGAGGAGTGGGGCGCCTTGTGTGCAGTCCCCTGGCGCGTTGCGTGGAGAGCGCGGGGATCGTCGGCACGGTCTTGGGGATTGTACCCGAGACGGCCGCGGACCTGCGTGAGATCAGCCTTGGCGCCTGGGAAGGACTGACCGTGGACGAGGTTCGCGATCGTTTTCCCGGCCGCTACGAGGCCAGGGGCCGCAACCTGGCCGGCTTCCGCCCGCCGGGAGGCGAGAGCTTCGCGGACGTGCAGCGCCGGGCCTGGCCCGTCTTCGAACTGGCCGTCACGGACATGGACGAGCCCCTGGCCATCGTCGCCCATGGCGGCGTGAACCGCGTCCTCCTGTGCCGCATCCTGGGCATGCCCCTGGAGAATCTTTTCCGCCTGGAACAGCACTACGCCTGCGTCAACGTCCTGCTGCACGCCGACGGTGAATACCGCGTCGCCGCCATGAACCTTTCCGCGCTGTGAGCGGACCGCCCTGAACGCTCCATCAAAAAAGGCCGCCGGTGTTGTTTACCGGCGGCCTTTTTTGATGCGAAGCGGAGCCGCCCTAGAAGCGGTACGCCAGGCTCAGGCCGAGCAGGTGGGCGTCTCCGTCCTCGAAGTCGGCGGTTTCGGACGTGCCGCCGCTGCCGTAGATCGTCGCACCCTTGCGGTCGTTGATGAGCAGGTAGGTGTAGCCAACGTCCACGCTCCAGGCCTGGTCGTGCCAGCCCAGGCCGGCGCAGAAGAGCTGGCGGTCGTTGGCCGGGACCATGTAGTCGGCCCGCTCGGTGCGGATGGGCGTCTCGTCGTAGACGTAGCCCGCGCGCAGGTCCCAGGCCGGGGTCAGGGCGTACTCGGCGCCGATGCCCAGGCGCCAGGCGTCCTTCCAGTCCTTGACGATGGCTCCCGACGGGTTGGTGCCGTTGATGCGGATGTCCAGTTCCTCGTACGACGACCAGCCCGTGCGGGTCACGTCCACTTCGACGCTCAGCCTGTCCGTGGGGGTGATGCACAGGCCCAGGGACCAGGAGTCGGGCAGGGTGATCTCGCCGTCGGCGTCGCCGTTCAGCAGGTCATCGTAAGGGGCCGGGACGTCGCTGTCCGCCTCGCCGCGCGGGTGCACGTCGATGGCGCTGCGGTACATGAGCCCCAGGGACAGCCAGTCCGTGGGCGCGTACCAGGTGGACAGGTTGACGCCCACGCCGACGTCGTCGCCCTGGACCTCGAGATCGTATGCGCCGCCGAGGACCTTCTTCTTCTGCGTGAATTCGAAATAGTTGGCCTCGGCGCCCAGGCCGATGGACCACGTGTCCGTCAGGCGCATGCCCAGGACCGGGGTCAGGGACACGCTCTTGATGCCCGCGAAATAGACGCTGCCGCTTCCGGCCCAGTTCTCGTCGAACTCCGTGCCCAGGCCGAAGCGGTTGAAGGCGCCGACGCCGAGCCAATAGCGGTCCCCGAACTGCCTGACCGCATAGGCGTGCGGCAGCAACCACACGTTGGACTCCCCGTCGCAACTCTCCTCGCCGGCGATGGACACGGTGGCCATGGGCGCCACCCCGACCAGGCCGGTCATGATCTGCGTGCCATTCAGGCCCGTCATGGCCGCCGGGTTGGACGCCACCACGGACGCGTCGGGCCGCCTGGCCATGGTCGTTCCGCCCAGCGCGATGCCGCGCGCGCTCCATTCATACACGGCGAATCCGGCCGCCAGCACCTGCTGTCCCGTCAGCAGCAGCGCCAACACGACAGCGGCAACAATTTTCCCCATTGTTCCTCCTCATCTGCCAAGGTTCATGCGCGTCCGGCCGGACGCACGACAACCTCGGGCCCATAAGCCCTTTTGTCTGTCATCTCAAGGACAAGTGGAAGAGTGCGCGCTCAATCTCGCATGTTCGGGCCATACACGTCCTTCTGAGAACCCATGATATGCGGAGGCACGGGATATTGAGTGCGTTCCGGCGCTTCTTTGCATTGGAGGGAAGCGGGCGGAGGTCTCGGTCCTGCCTGCAATGCTGACCAGATGGACCATTGCGGCCCGATTCGGTGACGTCGCTGAGGGAGAACGATTCTTGCTTGCAGAGCTGATTGGCCCGCAATGCGGCAACATCTTCCAACATACGGAGGCGACATGAGAATCGACGGCGCCGCTTCGATCGCCGACATGTATCTTTCCGGCCGGACAAGCACCCGCGCCGCAGAAACCGCCCACACGGCCCGGGGCGATACGGTTTCCCTGTCGTCCGAAGCCAAGAGGCTGCTGGAGCATTTCCGCAGCATGCAGTTCGATAAGGATAAGGACGCATCCTCCGCGTCCGATTCCGGGCAGACGGCTTCCCTAGGCAATTCCTCCGGACGGGTGGAAGAAGGCGTATCGGCAGGGAATTCCGAAGTCTCCGGCGTCCGGGCCGGCGTCGGCGCGTCGGGCGGATCCGGGACGGGCAGTCAGGTCGAGGACATCAGGAAGCGCATCAAGGACCTGATGGACAAGGTCAAGCACATCATGGACAGCGAGCTGCCGCCCGAGCAGAAACAGAGCGCGGCCGCGCCCTATCTGCAGCAGATCCAGGAACTGCAGCAGCAGTTGCAGGAACTGACGGAGGCGGGAAAGGAGTGATGCGGGACACGGGCCTCCCTCGCTATCCGGGGCCATCCCGCACATATTGTTTCACTTTTCGTCAGGAAGGGAGCACGATGGCCCATGGCCCGACATGCCTTGTCCCGAATGTCGGTGATGGCATTGATCATGTGTGATATTTGAGTCAAAAATCAATGTTGATCGAAACATGACTGACATCTGGGTCAATGGGGCAACGGCCCCCTCGTGATGAGGCGGTGTCCGGCTTCGTGCCGGATGCCGTCCGCTTGACTGTCAATATCTTTCACCCGGGAGAACCATGCTGATCCACTGGCACATCGATCCGGTCATCGTTTCCTTCGGCCCGTTCGCCCTGCGTTGGTACGGCCTGCTGTTCGCCGCGCCGTTTCTGGCAGGCCTGTCCTTTTTCAAACGCGTTTTCCGCGAAGAGGGGATTGCCGAAGATGGCCTCGACCGGCTGCTGCTGTACGCAGTGCTCGGCACGGTCATCGGGGCGCGGCTCGCGCACTGCTTTTTTTACGACCCGCAGTACTATTTCGCCAACCCGTTGAAGATACTCGCCATATGGGAGGGCGGGCTGGCCAGTCACGGCGGCATCGCCGGGCTGGTCTGCGGGTTCTGGCTGGCCGGGCGGAAGTTTTCCCCGCCGGTTCCCTTGCTGTGGCTCCTCGACCGGCTGGCCCTGCCCGGGGCCTTGGGGGCGGTCTGCATCCGGCTCGGGAATTTCATGAATTCGGAGATCGTCGGCAAGCCCACGTCGGGGTCGTGGGGCGTGGTCTTCGACCTCATCGACCAGGTCCCCCGGCACCCGGCCCAGCTCTACGAGGCGGCAGGGTATCTGGCGACCCTGGGCGTGCTCGTCCTTCTGTACGCGCGGCTTGGCAGGCGCACGCCCCATGGCCTGCTGACCGGGTGGCTGCTGGCGCTCGTCTTTGCGGTGCGCATTCTCGCGGAGTTCGCCAAGGAGCCGCAGGCCGCCTACGAGGCCGGGCAGGCCTTCAGCGTGGGCCAGTGGCTGAGCGTCCCGTTTCTCGCGCTGGGCATCGGGCTGATCGCATACGCGTTGAAGCGTCCCGGAACCGGTTCTGCCGGCCCGCGGAAGCGCAATGTCTGATTGGGCGAGGGCTCTGCCGGATCGTCCATCGTCTGGTGCTGATGCCCCGCCCTGCCGACAGGCTCAATCCGGCCGCCCCCACAGAGTCGACAGCGGCGCCGCCAGCAGATTCGGTCCCAGGGGCAGCGTTTCCGTCCCGTCATAGAGGATCACGCCCAGACGCACTCTGTCGCCGGCAATGGCGCAGAAACGCTTGAGCCCGCGCAGGTCGCGTTCGGTGACCGTGGCCGCGGCCTTGATCTCCACGCCCACGAGTTCGCCTAGGGGATTTTCGATGACCACGTCCACTTCAAACTGCGCGTGGTCCCGATAGTGGAGCATCCGATACTCGTCTTCCGCCGTGGCCGCATGCTTGAGCAGTTCCGACAGGACAAATGTCTCCAGGACATGACCGTAGCGGTTGCGTTCCCGCAGTCCCGCCGACGGGGCGAGGCCGAGGAGGGCCGCGAGCAGGCCGGAGTCCAGGAAATGCAGCTTCGCCGTCTTGGTGATGCGAGCGGTGCGGTTGCGGCTCCAGGCCTCGATCCGGGTCAGCAGGAACATCTGCTCCAGGATGCCGACATAGCGGGCCGTCGTCTTGCTATCGAGGCCCAGTTGCCCCCCCAGTTGCGAATAGTTGCAGAGCTGGCCGGACATTTCGGCCAGTGCGCGTACAAGGCGCGGGAACAGGTCGAGGTTGCTCACGGAGGCGATGTCCCGCACGTCCCGCTGGATCAGGGCGTTCAGGTACTGGCGCAACCATGTGGTGCGCCGCTGCCGGGTCGGACGGCGGACGGCTTCGGGATAGCCGCCGCGCAGCACGATCTCCTCAAGGTCCCGTCCGACGATGCTGGTCGTGACGGCGGGTACCTGCCCCGCGAACACGCTGTCCAGCCAGTTCGCCGTCCCGCCGCAAATCTCGGCTTGCGACAAGGGCAGGAGCGTCGCGGTCTCCATGCGTCCGGCCAGAGAATCCGCCACGCTCGGCAGGGTCAGCAGGTTGGCGGACCCGGTCAGCAGGAACCGGCCCGGGCGACGATCCTCGTCGATGCTTTTCTTGATGGCCAGAAGCAGGCCGGGCGAGCGTTGGATCTCATCGATGACGATCCTGTCCGCATCACGAATCAGGCCCGCGGGATCTTCCCGGGCCGCGAGGAGCACGGCCTCGTCGTCCAGCGTCAGGAAACGCATTTCCGTCCCGGCCACATGGCGCGCCAGGGTCGTTTTTCCCGCCTGCCTCGGACCGTTGATGAGAATCACCGGTGTATCCAGCATGGCAATGGCAATACGACTCATCAGGGGTCGTGGATAAACCTCTGTATTCATGCTGAGATAAATATTTGTAATTTGGATTTTGTCAATAGATAATTTGGAATTATATTTCCGATAACTCGGAATTTAATTCATGATAATTTGGAATTTTACTCATGATGATTTGGAATTGAAAGTGTGATTTTTTGGAAATTTGATCGTGATGAATCATGCTGTTCGGAAGGCCAGTCCGCCACTGGACGGCAACCGATGCGGGCACCCTGTACACGCTCCTCGTCCATCCGCCGGATGGACGAGGAGCGTGGAGCGGCCGTCCATGCAGATGGTCTTGAGCTGGTCGGAGATGGCGACGGGCGAATCGTCTTGGACCGTCGCCCCGTTCGGCGTGCGGATGGCCTCCACCGATTCGAAGGCCAGAATCCTGTCCGCGGTCACGACCTCGCCGTCGCGGCCCAGGTGAAACCAGCCCCGGAAACGTTGAGGGGTTCATGCGCGACGCACAGCCCCGGGTCGGAGCCGGGCGCGCTGTGCCGCTGCAGATAGGCGCTCAGTAATTCGACGTATTTTTCTCCCGGCACGTCCGTGTCGGCCGTGAAGACCATGGCGCTGTTGTGGGAGGTGTAGGGGATGTCCGGGTGCACGAAGAGCTGGTGCCTGGATATCTGGGAATACCGTCCCCAGCCCATGGCCGTCATCTCGCGGCAGGCGTCCTCGACCAGCCAGCCGGTATCCTTGCTTTCCAGATTGTCCGTGTCGTCCATGCAGATGAAAAGTCGCATGCCTCGCTCCAGGATTATTCAGCGTATGACTGAGTCGTGCCGGCTTTCACTTCGACCTACAGCACGGCATTCACGATAAGATTATGTCATGATCGGTATGTTTTCGGAAAATTTAGTTAACTTGGACACTTATGTCGTAAATGGCGTAATTGTCCGCCTTGCATTGTTTCATGTATTTGGCACTGTTCCTCGTTACCCGAAGCTGAGAGCGTAGGATGGTTGGCGCAGTATTGAGCAGGAAAAGGAGCAATGATGAACACACAAGAAACCCGCACCCTCGGCCGCGCCCTGTGGCGACTGGTGCGTTTCGCGCGGCCCCATGCGCGGCGCATCCTGCTGGGGCTGGCGGCCAATGCGGGGGCGCGGTTTTTCGATCTGCTGCCCATGATCGTGGTCGGCCGGGTGGTGGACACGGTGTCCGTGGCCCTGCGGGACGGGCAGGCCCTGGCCGCGACTGATTTTCTCTGGGCCGGGCTGCTGGTGCTGGGCACCTTCGCGGGGCTGGCCGTGTTCCAGAGCGTCAGCGACTTCACCCTGGACAGCGCGGCGCAGATGATACGCCACGACCTGCGCGTGGAGCTCTACACCCACGTGCAGCGCCTCGACGTGTCGTACTTCGAGTCCCGCCAGACGGGCGACATCATGGCCGTGCTGGCCGGGGACGTGGACAACCTGGAGCGCTTCTTCTCGGACACGTCCACGAGCATCGTGCGCCTCTTCATCACCTTCACCGGAATCTACGGCATCCTCTTCTGGCTGGACTGGCACCTGGCGCTGCTCCTTTTCGCGCCCATGCCCATCGCCGTCTGGGCCGTGCGCTTCTTCGCCACCCGCGTCTCGCCCCAGTACCGCAAGGCGCGCAAGGCCGTGGGCGAGATCAACTCCATCCTCGAGAACAACCTGCAGGGCATGCACGTCATCCAGGCCTACTCGGCCCAGGACCACCAGACGGGCCGCATCCGCCAGCGCTCCGAGGAGTACCGCGACGCGGCCGTGCGCGCCGCCCTGGAGCGCTCGCGCTTCGTGCCCCTGCTCTACGGCGTGGCCGGCATGGGCTACGCCCTGCTCATCGGCATGGGCGGCTGGATGACCTTCTCGGGCATCGGCCCAAGCGTGGGCGACTTCACGACCTTCGTGCTCCTGGCCATGCGCCTCATCCTGCCGCTCTTCGTCTTCGGCATGCTCATCAACCAGATCCAGCAGTCCGAGGCCTCGGCCCTGCGCATCACCGAGATCTTCGACACGGCCCCGACGGTCCGCGACGAGGCCGCCGCCGCGCCCCTGCAGGGCGCCCTCGAACGCGTCGAGGTCCGCGACATGTGCTTCGCCTACCCGGACCGGGGCAAGGTGCTGTGCGGCATCGACCTGACCCTGGAGCGGGGCAAAGTCCTCGGCGTGGTCGGGCCCACGGGCGCGGGCAAGAGCTCCCTGGCCAAGCTCATGCTGCGCTACTACGACCCCATGGGCGGCGAGATCCTGGTCAACGGCAGGCCTCTGGCCTCGGTGCCCCTCGACAGCTGGCGCGGCCGCATCGGCTACGTGTCCCAGGAGGCCTACCTCTTTCACGGCACCGTGGCCGAGAACATCCGCCTGGGCTCGCCGAATGCCACGGAGGACGACGTCCGCCGCGCAGCGCGCCTGGCCGGGGCCGCGGAGTTCATCGATGCCCTGCCAGACGGGTACGAAACCCTGGTCGGGGACCGCGGCATGAAGCTCTCGGGGGGCCAGCGCCAGCGCATTTCCCTGGCCCGGGCCATCCTGCGCGACCCCGAGTTCCTCATCCTCGACGAGGCCACCGCCAGCGTGGACACGCGGACCGAGGAGATCATCCAGAACAATCTCAAAGAGCTGCGCGGCGACCGCATCACCCTGGCCATCGCCCACCGCCTGTCCACGGTGCGGCAGTGCGACGAGATCGTGGTCATCGTCGACGGCGTCATCGTGGAGCGCGGGACCCATGCCGAACTGGTCGGTGCCGGCGGCGTCTATGCGGGGCTGTGGCAGGTGCAGAGCGGAGAATAGGGGGCAGGCGCGGATATTGCAGTCTACTTGAAAAGCCAGGTGACGGTACGCAGCCGCCGTGACGGTTTCGGCATGTACTGCGTATATCTTTTCTCAAGGAAAAGAGCATATTGGCCTGGGCGCACATGCCCGGCCGATTGGCGGTCAGCATGGCGGAGTGGGATGTTTGTCCGGAAAAGGTGGACTCTTTGTCCGCCGGCAGGAGCGCCTGCAAGGAGTCGTTATGAAGTTCGTGTCTGGAATGTCGAATGTTCGCAGGTACCGGTTCGTGTTCGCGCTTTTCGTCGCCTCGTTCCTGCTGAGCTGCGGGGTGGCTTTTGCCGACAAGGTGTTTGTCGAGAATGATGTCGTCATCATCGGCAAAAATTTCGTCATATCGACGCCCTACGATGACGGCGTCGTGCTCGAAAGCAAGAAGGGCGCTTTCGCGCCCACGAAATTCTTCGGCGCGGAAGGCACCGCGGCCATGCTTTTTCTCTACAACAGGATCACCCGCGACATGGGTGTGGATCTGGTCATGCGGACCTACAAGGGCAGGATCGACCGTCGGGAAGCCGAAGAGAAGGTCGATTCCGTGCTGCGGTTCTACCGCGAGAACGAGCTGATTTTCAAAAGCAGATTCGTGGAGAAGCCAGCGACGAAGATCGGCATCTGCAGGTTCAGGGTCTGACGCTCTCGCCCCTACTGGCCAAGCCTTCTCGGGCGAGAAGCGCGGCCCACGAAAAAACGCCTCCTGCCGATACCGGCCGGAGGCGTTGTCTTTTCTGCGGAGTCCCGTTTTTTCAGTACTTGATGGCCGAGAAGCGCATCAGCTTGTCCCACTGGTGGGTGGAGGTGATGCGCCGGATGGTGCCGGTCTTGCCGCGCAGGACCAGGGAGTGCGTGGTGGCGCCGGTGCCGGTGTAGCTGACGCCGCCAAGGAACGTGCCGCCGGAGATGCCCGTGGCCGCGAAGAAGACGTTGTCGTCGCGGATGAGGGTGTCCGTGGTCAGGATCATGTTCAGATCCAGGCCGAAGTCCAGGACGTTCTTCTTCTCCTCCTCGGACTGCGGGTCGAACTTGGCCAGGATCTCGCCGCCCAGGGCCTTGATGGCGCAGGCCGCCAGCACCCCTTCGGGCGTGCCGCCGGTGCCGAACATCATGTCCACGTTGGATGACGGGTCCACGGCCATGAGCGCCCCGGCCACGTCGCCGTCGGTGTGCAGCTGGATGCGTGCCCCGGCGGCGCGGATCTGGGCGATGAGGTCCTTGTGGCGGGGCTTGTCGAGGACAAAGATGACCAGATCCTCGACCTTCTTGCCGAGAGCCTTGGCCGCGGCCTCCAGATTGTGGGCCACGGGCGCGTCCATGTCGACCACGCCCTTGGCCGGGGCCGGGACCACGAGCTTCTTCATGTAATAGCTCGGGCCCGGATCGAACATGGTCCCGGCCGGAGCCAGGCCGACCACGGCGATGGCGTTGGGGCGGCCGTAGGCCAGGAGGTTGGTGCCCTCCACCGGGTCCACGGCCACGTCCACGGCCGCGCCCCGGCCCGTGCCGACGCGCTCGCCGTTGTAGAGCATGGGGGCTTCGTCCTTCTCGCCCTCGCCGATGACGATGCGGCCGTCGATGTCCAGGGTGTTGAAGGACAGGCGCATGGCGTCCACGGCCGCGCCGTCGCCCTCGTTCTTGGCGCCCTTGCCGAGCCAGCGGGCCGAGGCCAGGGCCGCGGCTTCCGTGACCCGGACCAGGTCCATGGCCAGGTTGCGTTGCGGTGCTTCCATCATTCCTCCGGACATCACTCGCCCTTGATGAACGCTATGAGGTTCGCGGCCGTGAAACCGTATTTCTCCTTCAGCACGCCCGCCGGGGCCGAGGCGCCGAAGTGGTCGATGCCCCAGACCTTTCCGTCCAGGCCCACGTACTTGTACCAGATGTCCGAACGGCCGGCCTCGATGGCCACGCGGCGCGTCACGGAGCGGGGCATGACGGATTCCCTGTACTCGGCGCTCTGCTCGTCGAAGAGCTCCATGCTCGGCACCGAGACCACGCGGATCTTCATCTCCGGCAGGGCCTTGGCGGCCTCCACGGCCAGATGCACCTCGGAGCCCGAGGCCAGCAGGAGGGTTTCGGGGGCGGCGCCCTCGGGGTCGCGCACCACGTAGGCGCCCTTGGCCACGTGCGCCTCCAGGGGCTGGGGCAGGTCGAGGACCGGCAGGCCCTGGCGGGTGTAGACGAGCACCGACGGGCGCGATTTCTGCTTCAGGGCCACGGCCATGCAGGCCGTGCTCTCGCGGGCGTCGGCCGGGCGCAGGACCAGGAGGTTCGGGATCAGGCGCAGGGAGCTGACGTGCTCGATGGGCTGGTGGGTCGGGCCGTCCTCGCCGACGAAGAAGGAGTCGTGGGTGAAGACGTGCAGGACCGGCAGGTGCTGCAGGGCCGACATGCGGATGGCGTTTCTCTCGTAGTCCGAGAAGACCAGGAAGGTTGCGCCGAAGGGAACGATGCCGCCGTGCAGGGCCAGGCCGTTCAGAATGGCGCCCATGGGGAACTCGCGCACGCCGAAGCAGAGGTTGCGGCCCGTGGGGTTGGTGGTGGCGTTGAAGATGCCGGCGGTGACGCGGAACTTCTCGGTCTGGTTGGACGGGTCGAGGTCGGCCGAGCCGCCCATGAGGGTCGGAAGCTGCTCCATCATGGCGTTCAGGCTGGCGCCGAAGGCCTTGCGCGTGGCCACGCTGGCGCCGGTTTCGAACTCGGGCCAGGTCAGGCTGCGTTCGCACACGGGCTGCGTGGCGTTCTTCCATTTGTCGGCGAAGGCCGGGTCGGCCAGCTTGGCGGCCAGGGTCTTGTCCCAGGCGGCGCGGCCGGCGGACAGGGCGGCGAAGCGGGACCGGAAGTGGTCGAGCACGTCCTGGGGCAGATGGAATTCTTCGTCCGGCAGGCCGAGCTTGGCCTTTGTGGCCTTGATCTCGGCCTCGGGCAGGGGCGAGCCGTGGGTGGACTCGCTGCCTTCGAGGGTGGCGCAGCCCTTGGCCATGGTCGTGTGGCCGATGATGATGGTCGGCTTGGTCGTCTCGGCCTGGCCGGCCAGGATGGCCTGGCGGATGGCCTCGTGGTCATGCCCGTCGATCTCGATGACCTGCCAGTGCATGCTCTCGAACAGGGCCTTGTAGTCTACGTTGTCCACGCGGCAGGTGGGCCCGGCCAGCTGGATCTTGTTGCTGTCGTAGTAGGCGATGAGCTTGCCCAGGCCCCACTGGCCGAAGAGGGCGGCGCTGCCGAGGAAGATGGGCTCCTGCACGTCGCCGTCGGAGACCAGGACGTAGGTGTGGTGCCCGGCGGTCTCGGCGTCGAGGTAGGAGCGCAGGAAGGTCTCGGCCACGGCCATGCCGCCGGCCATGGCGAAGCCCTGGCCCAGGGGGCCGGTGGTGGCCTCGACGCCGTCGGTCATGTCGTGCTCGGGGTGCCCCGGCGTCTTGCTGCCGAACTGGCGGAAGGCTTTGAGGTCATCGACGGTCAGGATGCCGCGCAGGGTCAGCAGGGCGTAGAGCAGGGCGGACTCGTGGCCGGCCGAGAGGACGAAGCGGTCGCGGTTGAACCACTTGGCGTCCTTGGGGTCGAAATTGAGGAATTCCTTGAAAAGGACGTATGCGTAATCCGCCGAAGACATTGCCCCGCCGGGGTGGCCGGAGTTGGACGCGCGGACCGTGTCCATGATCAGGCCCTTGATGACGTTGACGGACTTGAGATCGATCTGTGAAGCGTTGGTGGTCATGGTGTTTCCCGTGATATTCTCGAAAAAGGAGGCGGTTATGGTTGATGCGGCGAGTCGATGAGGTCGACGCGGCGCTGGTGCCGGCCGCCTTCGAACCCGGTGGCCAGGAAGGCGTCGGCGATGGCCTTGGCCAGATCCACGCCGATGATGCGCTCGCCCATGCACAGGACGTTGGCGTCGTTGTGCATGCGGCTCATGCGCGCCATGTACTCGTTGGCGCACAGGGCGGCGCGGATGCCGGAGAAGCGGTTGGCGGCCATGGACACGCCGATGCCCGAGCCGCAGATGAGAATGCCCATGGCCTGGCGGTTCAGGACCTCGCGGGCCAGACTGCCCGCGATGAGCGGGTAGTCGCAGCTGTCGAGGGAGTGGGTGCCGACGTCCACGGCCTGGCAGCGGTCCTTCAGGTGTTCCATGAGGATGTTCTTGAGGCCGAAGCCGGCGTGGTCGGAACCGAAGACGATGGTGCGCATGCTACTTGCCCTCGCCGGTGCGGCCCCTGACGTATTCCGCCCGGGTCGCTTCCAGGTCCTTCTCCAGGTGCGCCAGTTCCTCGCGCAGGAAGGCGACCTGCTTCAGGGTCAGATCGTTGTCGCTGGTCTTGGGGTCGAAGACCTCGCCCTTGGCCTGGCTCTCGGCGAAGCTCTTGCCCAGGTTCTGATATTCCTCGGCCAGGCGCTTCTCCATCTGGCGGATTTCCCAACGCCGGAAGCCCCTGATGAAGACCCATTTGGTTTCGCTGAACAGGAGCTTGAATCCGGTGGTGACGGGTTTGACGATATCTGCGAGCATGCACTCCCTCCGATGGTTGATCAGTTGTACTGGGGTTTGGTCGTGATGCGCATCCATTGCACATCCTGGGGCAGGGCAAGGTCCAGGTCCGAGGAGCGCCAGTCTCCTCCGGGCTCCAGGGATTTGACCCGGAGCACGGCCTTGCCGTCCCTGGGGGAAGAAAAGGTGTACCTGTCGTAGAGCTGGCGGTCGGGGAAGGCCGGCGAGGCGTAGGGCTTCTCGCAGGTCAGGGTCCAGCCGCCGCGGCCCGTGAGTTCGAGGGTCTGCAGGTCCTCGGAGGCGACCATGCGGGTCACCGCCCCCTCGGAAAAAGAGAAGCTGATGCGGCCGTCACGGGTGCCCTGCACGCCGGAGTACTCGCCGCCGAGGACCGGAGCCAGGTCGCCGGTCAGGAGGCTGCCGATCTGTTTGGCGTTGAAGGGCACGGGAATCTCGAAGAGCCTGAGCCCGGCCTGGGCGCTGGGGTGATGGTAGGCCTTGTTCTCCGAGGGGATGTAGGCCAGCCAGAGTTCCGGAGTCTCGCGGATCATGGCCACGGAGGCGCCGGTGCCGGAGGCGAGATCCAGCCGCACGAGGCTCGCGGCGTAGCCCCAGAGCTGGCCGACCAGCCTGCCGTTGCGCTGCGGGGTTTCGATCTGCAGGGAGAAGCGGGCCGTGACGCGGTCGGTCTCCGAGGTGAGGGGCCGCAGGACGGACCAGACGCGGGACACGGCCTCGGTGTCGCGGACCGGGATCTGCGGCGCGCAGCCGATCAGGGCGGAAAGGAGCAGGGCGGCCAGAAGGAGGGGAAGTATTTTCGTCATTCTCGTGGGTTTCATCGTGTCCGGCCGATTTCATTCAGTTTGGCGCGTACGGCCTCGGCGTTCTCCCCGTCCAGATCCAGGGAGCGGGAGTAGCCCTTGCGGGCCTCTGCCGTGTAGTTCAGCGCACGCGCGATGTCCCCGTAGTGCTCCCAGATGACCGGATCCGAGTCCACGAGTTCCACGGCGCGTTTGATTTCAGCCCAGGCCAGGCGCAGCTTGTTCTGCTTGAAGTAGACCCAGGCCAGGGAATCGACGAAATAGCCGTTGTCCGGCTTGACCTTCAGGGCGCCCTGCACGAGCAGCAGGGCCCGGTCCAGATCCCGTTCCTGCTCGGCCAGGCTGTAGCCCAGAAAGTTCAGGGCGTCGGCGTGCTCCGGGTCCTTGGCGATGACCCGTTCCATGATGGCCATGGCCTGCTCCCGGTCTCCCAGGCGGTCGTGGATGAGGCCCGTGCGGTAGAGGATGGTCATGTTTTCGGGCCATTGTCCGGCGGCCAGGCGCAGCACGTCCAGAGCCTGCTCGAACTCGTTCTCCCTCTCGTGGAGTTCGGCCATGACGATGCGGAATTCCGGCTGCTTGGGGAAGATGCCGATGGCCGTCTGGCAGAGCTGCCTGGCGCCGTCCTTGTCCCCACCGTGGTAGAGGAGGTGGATGCGGAAGATCAGGCTGCGCTCGTGGTGCGGGTGGTTGACCGGGATGGCCTGCAGATACTTCATGGCCTGCTCGGGGTTGTCCCGTCCCTCGTATTCGAGGATGGCCAGGTAGAAGAGCGCGTTCTCGGGAATGGGCGTCTGCTGCGCCAGCGGGTCCAGGAGCTGGGCCGCGTGGTCGTAGAAGGACAGGTTCAGGAACAGGTTGGCAGCCTCCAGGGTCAGGGGCAGGTCGTCGCCAAACTGCTGGACCAGGGCCAGGGACTTGTCAGGGTTGTTGAGCTTGAGGTTCAGGTCCACCAGGCGGAAGACGATCTGCTGGTTCTCGATGCCGGCGTCGAAGAGCTGCGAAAAGACGCGCTCGGCGTCGACGTAGTCCTTCTGGGCTTCGTAGGTCAGGCCCATCTCGATCCAGGCGTCGTAGTATTCGGGGTCGGCGGCCACGGACTGCTGGTAGGCGGCGATGGCCTTGTCGTAGAGCCCCAGGCCGAAATACCCCTTGCCGAGGAGGAAGTCCGTGGTCGGCGTGGCCTGGTCTTCGGGGATGGCCGACAGGCGGTCGACGGCTTCCCCGTAGTTTCCCTGCTCCATGCGGTACACGGCCGCCTCGTGGACGAGGTCCAGGAGTTCCGGGTGCTTCTTGCGGTAGTCGTCGAGGACGATGACCGCGTCGTCGTAACGGCCCTGGGCTGCGTAGGTCTTGGCCAGGGTGCTGAGGAGAAGTTCGGATTCGGGGTATTTGTCCAGGCCCTGGCGCAGGAGCAGCAGGGCGTCGGCGAAGCGGGACGAGCGCCAGTAGAGGTTGCCCAGGTCGATGTAGAGTTCCGGGGTCGGCTCGATGGCCACGGCCTTTTCCAGGGCCTGGATGGCTTCCTCGGGCCTCTGTTCCTGCAGCAGTTCGCGCGCGGCCAGATAGGAGTAGATGGCCTCGGCTTCGGCCGACGGGGCCGGCCTGTTCGCCGGGGTGGAGGCGTCCGGCGACTGGCGCCGGGAGTCCGGCGCAGTCGGCCTGGCGGCGCACCCGAGCAGCGCGGCCAGGAGGACCGGAAGAAGAAATCGTATGGCAGGGGTGATGGTCATGGAACGAGGCGTCCGGAACAGTCATTTTTCTGGCAAAATGACTGTATTATCAGATAGATTTTTCTGCCCATGCTCAGGCCGAGCTCGATGAACTCCGGCCCGTAGATCTTGCCCGCCGGGGTTCGGAACGTGTTCTGCACCGCCGAGACCATTTCGAGGCCGGCCGGGAACTTGTCCAGGATCTGCTGCAGGGTCCATTCCTGGTAGTTGCAGATCTCCCACAGGGTGGTCATGAAATTGTCGGGCCCCCAACGGAACTTGTCCGCGTCGTAGAGGGCGTCGGCCAGGAACTGGGTCCCGGCGTGGCCGAAATCCATTGTCGGGGAAAAGGCCTCGTGGCAGCGCACGGCCGAGGCGATCATCTGCTTCTCGTCGTCCGTCAGTGGGTAGTCGCGCAGGATCATCAGGGACAGCTCGGCGCCCCGCGAGGCGTGTTCGCCCTCCAGCCGGCAGGTGTCGTGCAGCAGGCCCGAGAGCATGGCCATGAGGGCAAGGCGCCTGGCGGCGTCGAAACCCAGGGTCTTGGCCTCGCCGAGGATGAGGGCGGAGGCCTCGATGGCCACTTTCTTGGAATGCTCGATGCCGTGCCCGAACTCGTCGTTGAGGAAGGGCAGCACGTCTTCGCGGCAGCGCAGGACCATGGGGTGGGAGAAGAAGGTGTCCCTGGCGGAGGCCAGCTCGGCGCTCATGGCGGTGTAGAAGCTGGGCAGGGATTCGGGCGTGACCGTGGCGCTCTCCTGCTTGATGCGGCGTAGAATCTCATTCTTCATGTTCGATCCACTCGGCGGAAAAGTCCTGGATGGTGCTGGACATCTGGTTCTTGATCTTCTGCAGGAGCCTGGCCTCGATCTGGCGCACGCGCTCCCGGGTGATGCCGTATTTGTCGCCGATCTCGCGCAGGGTGATGGGCGTGTCGGCCAGGAGGCGCTGTTCCAGGATGTCGAGCTCCTTCTCGCTCAACCCGTCCCGGATGGCCTCGATGTTGTCGTGGATGAGCACGCTGATCTCGTCGGCGGCCATCCGTTCCTCGATCCCGGCCTCCAGGGCGGGGATGAAGTCCATGGGCGTGAAGCTCGAATCGTCGCCGATCTTCATGTCCAGGGACACGTCGTGCTGGCCCAGGCGCTGGCCCATCTCCACGATGTCGGCCTCGGAGACCTGCAGGTTGTCGGCCAGGGTCGAGGTGCTCGGGTCGAAGCCCTGGGCCTGCAGGCGCTGGCGCTCCTTGCCCAGGTTGTAGAACAGCTTGCGCTGGGCCTGGGTCGTGCCGATCTTGACCATGCGCCAGTTGTCCATGATGAATTTGAGGATGTAGGCCTTGATCCAGAAGGACGCGTAGTAGGAGAACTTGATGCCCTTGTCGGGGTCGAACTTCTGGACCGCCTTCATGAGCCCCACGTTGCCCTCCTGGATCAGGTCCAGGACGTTCTTCATCCAGCGCCGCTGGAAGTCCATGGCGATCTTGACCACCAGCCGCAGGTTGGAGGTGATGAGGATGAAGGCCGCCTGCTCCTCCTTCTCGTCGCGGTAGCGGCGCGCGAGGTCGAATTCCTCGTCGGGCTCCAGGGCCCGGAATTTCTTGATCTCCTGGAGATAGATGTGCAGCGGGTCGAGGGTGGCCACGTCGCGCCGGGCGGGCGCGGCCAGCACCAGCGGACCCACGGCCAGCGGGGTCGTCTCCTCGAGACCGTCGTCATCGGAGCCGTCGTCCTCGCCGATGTCTTCGATGATCTCGACGGGTTCCACTTCGAACTCCTCGTCCAGGTTTTCGTCTTCGAGTGGCTGCTTAAACTTCATGATGGTGCGCTTGGGGGCGATCCTTAGGCGTCTGAGGCCGAAAATGAGGAAAAAATCGGTATCCGGTGGGACGCTTCGAGTACGAGGGTGCGCCGAATCACTCCGCTATTTCAAAGTATACGATCATAGAGTTTTTGTTTGTCCTTTTCAATGATTTTCAGTAGGGCACTTCGTTCAAACCGGCGCCGACACGGCCGTGACGCGAGGTGTACAATGCGCGATTTTCGCCGTTCCCTGAAGGACGGAAACGTTCTGATCTTCGATGGAGGCATGGGCAGCCTGCTGCAACGCCGGGGGCTCAAGCCCGGCCAATCCCCCGAGGAGTTCGGCATGGCGCGCCCGGAGGTTGTGTCCGCCATTCACGGCGAGTACGCCCGGGCCGGCGCCCGCGTCGTGACCACCAACACCTTCGGCGCTACCCGCCACAAGCTTCCCGCGGGCCTCGACGTCTTCGAGGTCAATGAGACCATGGCCCGCGCCGCGCGTCAAGCCGTGGGCGAGGGCGTCTTCGTTGCCGGCAGTGTGGGCCCCACGGGCAAGATGGTCGAACCCCTGGGCGACATCACCTTCCGAGGGCTCGTCGAGATTTTCAAGGAGCAGATCCGCGGCCTCGTGGCCGGCGGCGTCGACCTGATCCTGGGCGAAACGCAGTTCGACCTGGCCGAGGCACGCGCCGTGGTCGTGGCCGCGCGCGAGGTCTGCGGGCTGCCCGTGGGCATCAGCATGACCTTCGAGGGCGGGGTCAGCCTGACCGGCACCAGCCCCGAGGTCTTCGCCCGGACCATGGAGAACATGGGCGTGGACCTCATCGGCTCCAACTGCAGCGCCGGCCCCGAGGAGCTCATCCTGGTGGCGCGCGCCATCCTCGCGTCCTGCGACACGCCCGTACTCATCGAACCCAACGCCGGCCTGCCCGAGCTGGTCGACGGCGCCACGGTCTTCCGCCTGCCCCCGGACCCCTTCGCCGTCACGGTCTCCACCCTTGCGGCCGACGGCGTGGCCTGCCTGGGAGGGTGCTGCGGCACGACGCCCGAGCACATCAAAGCCCTGTGCGCCCTGTGCGGTGACCGGCCCGTGGCGCGCCCTGCCTTCGATGACCGGCCCTGCCTGACGGTCACCTCGCGCTCGCGGGCCGTGGACTTCGGTTTCGACCGCCCCTGCCGCATCATCGGCGAGCGCATCAACCCCACGGGCAAGGCCGAGCTTGCGGCCCAGCTGCAGCGGCTTGAAACCCGCCAGGTCCTGACCTTCGCCGAGGAGCAGATCGCCGCCGGCGCCGATCTTCTGGATGTCAACGTCGGTGCGCCGATGGTCGACGAGACCCGCATGCTGCCCCTGGCCGTGCGGGCCCTGACCAGCGCCCACGCCGCGCCCCTGTGCCTGGATTCGAGCAACCCCGACGCCATCCGCGCCGCCCTGGAGGCCTACCCCGGCTCGGCCCTGGTCAACTCCATCAGCGGCGAGGCCGATCGCATGGAGACCCTCGGCCCCCTGTGCCGCGACTACGGCGCGCCCTTCATCCTCCTGCCCCTCAAGGGCCGCAAGCTGCCCGTAACGGCCTCCGAGCGTCTGACCATCATCGAGGAACTCCTCGCCAAGGCCGAGGAACTGCGCATCCCGCGCCGCCTCATCCTGGTCGACGCCCTGGCCCTGACCGTGTCCTCCAAGCCCGAGGCCGCCAAGGCCTGCCTGGAGGTCATCCGCCACTGCCGCGAGCGCTGGGGCCTGGGCTCGACCATGGGCCTGTCCAACATTTCCTTCGGCCTGCCGGCCCGCGACCTCATCAATTCCACCTTCCTGGCCATGGCCATGGGCGCGGGCATGACATCGTTCATCGCGAACCCCAACACGGCGCGCCTGCGCGAGAGCCTGGCCGCCGGCGAGGTGCTGCTGGGCCGCGACCGCCAGGCCTCGTCCTTCATCGCCGCCTATTCCGGCTGGACCCCTGGCGCCTCCGCCGGCCCCGTCGTGGCCGCGGCCGCCGAGGAGGAGGGCAGCCCGGTCTTCACGGCCGTCATGAAGGGGCAGAAGGACCGCATAGCCGATCTCCTGGCCGCGCGCATCGCCGAAGGCGCGGACCCGTTCGCCCTGGTGGACGGGGAGATGATCCCGGCCATTGCCAGGGTCGGCGAAAAGTACGAGAGGAAGGAATATTTCCTGCCGCAGCTGCTGCTGTGCGCCGAAACCATGCAGACGGGCTTCGACTCCATCCGGCACCTGCTTGTGCGCGAAGGGGAGGAGGCCCGCGACACCGTGGTCATGGCCACCGTGGAGGGCGACATCCACGACATCGGCAAGAACATCGTCTGCCTGATGCTCAGGAACTTCGGCTACAACGTCGTGGACCTGGGCAAGGACGTCGCCGCCGCCGACATCGTGGCCGCAGCCGCGGAGCACGGCGCGTCCGTCATCGGCCTTTCGGCCCTCATGACCACGACCATGGTGCGCATGGAGGACACCGTGCGCCTTGTGCGCGAGCGGGGGCTCGCCTGCAGGGTCATGGTCGGCGGGGCCGTGGTCACGCGCGCCTACGCCGACATGATCGGCGCCCACGGCTACGCCGACGACGCCGTGGCCGCGGTGCGGGTGGCCACGCAGCTGTGCGCCGAGGTCCGGCAGGGCTGACATCACATCGACATCACGGGACCAAACATGGAAAGATTCGTACTCAGAAAGGCGACCATCGCCGACGTCAAAGCCATCCACCGCCTGCTCATGGACTGCGCCAACAAGCGTCTGCTTCTGCCGCGCTCCTTCGGGGAACTCTACTCCCATTTGCGCGACTTCATCGTCGCCGAGGACAGGCAGACGGGCGAGGTCGTGGGCTGCTGCGCCCTGACCATCACCTGGGAGGCCCTGGCCGAGGTCCGATCCCTGGTCGTGGCCGAGAGCGCCCAGGGCCAGGGGCTGGGGCGCAGGCTGGTGGAGTTCTGCGTCAGCGACGCCCTGACATTCGGTGTTTACAAGGTCTTCGCCTTGACCTATCAGGTCGCCTTTTTCCAGAAGCTGGGATTCAAGGAAGTGAGCAAGGACATTCTGCCCCAGAAGGTCTGGGCCGACTGCCTCAAGTGCCCCCAGTTCCCGGAATGCGACGAAGTGGCCATGATGATTGAATTGTAAGAGAGTGGAGTGCTCATGAAATTCGTCCAGCTTTTCGACCGAAACCAGATCGAGGCCCGCGCGCGCGAACTCGGCCGCCAGATATCCGAGCATTACGGCGACGAGCCCGTGGTCTGCGTCTGCGTGCTCAAGGGCGCCTACGCCTTCTTCACGGACCTGATGCGCAACCTGACCATCCATCCGACCATGGATTTCGTCCGCCTGTCGAGCTACGCGGACCAGACCTCGCGCAAGTCCAAGATGGTCTTTTCCAAGGACATGGAGATCGACATCAGGGACAAGCACGTCCTCGTCGTCGAGGACATCGTCGACACGGGCCATTCCATGCAGTTCCTGACCAAGGTCCTGGAGGCCAGGGGGCCGAAGTCCATCAGCATCGCGGCCATGATCGACAAGACCGAGCGCCGCGAGGTCGACATCCGGGTCGATTTCGTAGGTTTTCCTCTGGATAAAGGCTACATCGTCGGCTATGGGCTTGACTACGCCGAGCAATACAGAGAACTTGACGGCATCTACGACCTCAAGTTCTCCGAAGCGTAGTCCTTTAGCCAGATTGACCTTTTGCAAGGACAGGCCATGATCGTTCAATGCCCCGAGTGCACGACAAAATACAATCTCGACGAAAGCAAGATCGGCCATGACGGCACCAAGGTCCGGTGCGCGCGCTGCAAGAGCGTTTTCACCGTTTTCCGCCCCAAGTCTGCCGAACCGGTGGAACCGTTGCTCCCGGTACAGGAGGCTCCGGCCGCTCCCGCCCCCAAACCCCCTGTCGATGATTTTTCCGATGACGGGTTCGACGACATGTTCAAGGCCGCGCCTGCCGCTGCCGCGCCGAAACCCGATGTCGACGATTTTTCCGACGACGGGTTCGACGACATGTTCAAAGCCGCGCCTGCCGCTGCGGCCTCGAAACCCGCGGTCGACGACTTTCTCGAAGACGAATTCGGCGACATGTTCAAGGATGCGCCGTCCGCTCCCGCTCCCAGACCCGCACCGCAGTCTTCCGCTGCCGATTCCCTGGAGGACGAGCTTGAGGCGCTGCTCGATGCCGGAAAGGCCAGGACCGCGCCCAAACCCGCCGCAAGGGATACCATCGAGGACGACCTGACGGCCATGCTCGAGGAACGGATGTCCAAGGCCGCTCCCGCGCGTCCCGTGGACAGGGAGATGCTGGCGGATCTCGAAGGGGCCTTCCAGCAGCCCCTCGTCGGTTCCTCCGACCGCGACCCCCTGCGCGACGAGGACGCTCCCGCAGCCAAGGGTCGGAAGTCCGGAAAAACCGGACTCATTCTCGGCCTGCTTCTCGTGCTGCTGGTCTGCGTCGGCGCCGGAGTATATTTCTTCCGTCCTGCCTTGCTGGGCCTCGGCACCGAGCCACCTGCGCCCCCGGCCGCCTCGGGCGCCGCTCCGCGCGAAGGCGCGGCCCAGATCGCCCTGGAGAACGTCCGCCAGTACTTCGTGCCCAACGAGAAGGAAGGGCAGCTCTTCATCATCGAGGGCAAGGCCGTGAACCGCTTCCCCGAAGCCCGCGAACTCATCCGCCTCAAGGCCTCCCTGTTCGATAGCCAGGGCAAGGAAGTGGCCGCCCAGGAGTTCATGTGCGGCAACGTGGTTTCCCTCTATCAGCTGCAGGTGTCCTCCAAGGCCGACATCGAGGCGGCCCTGACGGCCAAGGTCGGCATCCTGACCAACAACACCAACATCCAGCCCGGGGCCTCGGTGCCCTTCATGACCGTCTTCTTCCATGCGCCGGAGTCGGTGGAGGAGTTCGGGCTGGAAGTGATCCAGTCGACGCTGCCGCAGCAATGACGACCAACCCGAACCCCACGAGGCAGGCCCCGGCCTGCCTTTTTTATTGCCCATGAAGACCAGAACCGCCTACGTCTGTTCGGCCTGCAAGGCCCAGAGCCCGCGCTGGCAGGGGCAGTGCCCCCAGTGCAGGGCCTGGAACACCCTCGAACCGGCCCAGATTCAGTCCGGCCGGGGAGAAGCGCCGGCCGCCAACCGGCCCGTGGACTTGCGAGACATGCCGCAGTTCCAGGAAGACCGCATCAGCACCCACCTTTCGGGCCTGGACCCGGTCCTGGGCAGCGGCTTCGTGCCCGGCGGCGTCATCCTCGTGGGCGGGGAGCCGGGCATCGGCAAGTCCACGCTGCTCCTGCAGGTCGCCTCGGCCATGGAGAACTCCGGCAAGGCCGTGATCTACGTCTCGGGCGAGGAGTCCCTGTCCCAGATCCGCAGCCGGGCCGAGCGCCTCGGCATGCTTGGCGGCCGGCTCACGGCCATGGCCTCCAACCAGGCCGAGGACATCCTGGCCTGCATGGAGGACCGGCCGGCCCTGGTGGTGGTGGATTCGGTCCAGACCATGGTCTCGTCCAAGGCCGAGGGGCTGCCCGGCTCCGTCAGCCAGGTCCGGGCCGTGGCCACGGCCCTGGTGGAGCGGGCCAAGCAGACCGGCGTGACCGTCATCCTGGTGGGCCACGTGACCAAGGACGGGCAAATCGCAGGGCCCAAGCTCCTGGAGCACATGGTCGACACCGTCCTCTACCTGGAGGGTGACAAGGAGCATCTTTTCCGCATCCTGCGCGTGGTCAAGAACCGCTTCGGACCGTCCAACGAGATCCTGCTCTTCGAGATGAAGGAGCAGGGCATGAGCGTCATCGAGGACCCCTCGACCTTCTTTCTGCAGGCCCGGGACACGGCCCTCTCGGGCACGGCCCTGGTCATGTCCATGGAATCCCAGCGCCCCTTCGTGGTCGAGGTGCAGGCCCTGGTCACGCGGACCTTCCTGGCCTTCCCGCGGCGCACGGCCCTGGGCTTCGACTCCAACCGCCTGCACCTGCTCATCGCCGTCATGGAGAAGCGCCTGCAGGTCAACCTTGGGCAGGTCGACGTCTACGCCAAGGTCGGGGGCGGGCTGCGCATGAAGGACCCGGGCCTGGACCTGGGCATCGTCGCGGCCATCCTGTCGTCGCTCTACGACAGGCCGTTGCCCGAAGGCGCGGTCTTCTGGGGCGAGGTGGACCTGAACGGGCAGATCAGGCCCGTCACGGGGCACGACGTGCGGCTGAGGCAGGCGGCGAACCTGGGGTATGCGCCCATGGTGCATCCGCGTGCCGGGGCCAAGGGGGACGGGTGGTCGAGGATTTCCGATGTGCAGCGGATGCTGTTCGGGGAGATGGGGAAGAAACAGGGGGCTTGAGCTTGGGCGGCCGCTGTCCGGTCCGGGTCCGGGCGGGGGCGCAGAAACTTCCTCGCCGGCCTCGTAGAGCCGAACCGTCGCGCATCAGCGCGGGGGGGCGGGGCAGAGCGAAGGGCGACGGTTCGGCAAACGATGCCTGGCTCGGTCGGACAGTCGCCGCCCCCCGCCCGGACCCGGACCGGACAGCTCCGTCGGTGCTGATGCGGGAGGAGGGCGGAGCAGGATGCGTCTCAGGTCTCGTTCTTGCCTCGGTCAGAAGGCGAATCCCATTCAAATTTGAAGCAGTCTTTGTTTGTACGGGGATGTGAACACTATCCCGTCCAGTCCTTGGCGTCCTTGCCCTTGGGCTTGACGCGGGAGGCCCTGAGCTTGCGGGTCCAGAGGTTCAGGCGTTCCTCGTGGCCCTGGGCCTTGGGCTGGTAGAAGATGCGCCCTTTGAGTTCCGGGGGAAGGTATTCCTGGTCGACCCAGGCTTCGGGATAGGCGTGGGGGTATTTGTAGCCCTGGCCGTAGCCCCATTCCTTCTGCAGGCTGGTGGACGCGTTGCGCAGGTGCAAGGGCACGGGCTTGGGGCCGTTGGTGCGGATTTCCTTGATGGCCGAGAGGTAGCCGGCGTAGGCCGAGTTGCTCTTGGGCGCCAGGGCGAGGTAGACCGTCGTCTCAGCCATGGGAATCCATCCTTCCGGCATGCCGATGCGCTCCACGGCCTGCTCGCAGGCCACGGCCAGGGGCATGGCCATGGGGTCGCCCAGACCCACGTCCTCGGCCGCCGAGAGGATGAGGCGGCGGCAGATGAAACGCGGGTCCTCGCCCGTTTCCACCAGGCAGGCCAGGTAGTAGAGGGCCGCGTCCGGGTCCGAGCCGCGGATGGACTTGATCAGGGCCGAGGCCAGTTCGTAGTGCGAGTCCCCCTCGCGGTCCCCGCGCAGCACGATCTCCGGCAGGCGCGCCTTGAGGTGCTCCAGCTCCAGTTCCTTTTCCTCGAGTCCCGAGGCGAACTCCACCAGATTGAGCATGGTCCGCGCGTCGCCGCCCGAGAGGGTGGCCAGCAGCTCCAGGCTCTTCTCCGGGATGGCCGTCCCGAGCTTGTCCGTGCCCCGCTTGCCCACGTCCACCAGCTCCGCCATGCCCAAGGACCGCAGCCGCAGCACGTGCAGCCGCGAGAGGAGCTGGCGCGTGACGCTGAAGGACGGGTTCTCGGTGGTCGTGGCGATGAGGGTCAGCTCGCCGGTCTCCAGCAGGGGCAGGAAGAAGTCCTGCTGGGCCTTGGAGTAGCGGTGGAGCTCGTCGAGGATGAGGATCTCGATGTCCTGGATCTGCTTGCGCAGGGCCGTGATGCCGACCTCCGGGGCGCTCAGGCGCAGGAAGGGCCGGCCGGTGTGCTGGGCCAGGAGCAGGGCCACGGTGGATTTGCCGCAGCCGGGAGGGCCGAAGAGCAGCAGGCTCGGCAGGCTCTTGGACTGCATGAGTGTCCGCAGCCGCTGGCGGAAGTGGCTCTGGCCGATGAAATCGTCGAGGGACTGGGGTCGCAGGGACTCGGCCAGGGGGCGCTTCTGGGACACGCTCCTAGGCCTCCAGGACGTTCTGCACGCAGGCGAGGACGGTCTGGGCCTCGCGGCCGCGGGCCGTGAGTTCGACGGAACGGCCTTCTTCCTGCACGGTCCAGGTCATCTCGATGTAGCTCTCGGGAAGGGCGTCCGGCGGGAGATGCTCGGCCCACTCCACCAGGCAGAAGTGGTCCGGGGCCAGCAGGGTCTCTTCCAGGTCCGCGCTGAAGCCCTGGCCGGCTGTGCGGTAGAGGTCGAAATGACCCACGGGCGGGTCTGTCGGGTAGAGGTTCAGCAGGTTGAAGCTCGGGCTGCTGACCTCGGCCTTTTCGCTCCCCGGCAGGGCCTGGACCAGTTCGCGCACGAACGTGGTCTTGCCCGCGCCCAAGGGGCCGTGCATGAGCACCGTCGGGAGGAAGGGGCTCCCGTCGATGCAGGCCGCCAGCGCCCTGGCCAGGTTGGCGGTCGCTTCGACGGAGGTCAGGACGATGTTCATGACTTCGGCATCAGGGTTCTGATGATGTCCTGCATGCCGACCACGCCCACCAGCAGGCCGTCGCGGGTGACCGGCAGGGTGTGGAACTTGCGGTCGACCATGAGGGTCGCGATCTCGTCGATGGTCGTTTCCGGGGACACGGTCACGACCTTGGTGCTCATGGCGTCGGCCACCTTGGAGGCGGCGATGCGCTTGACCTCGGCCTCCAGCAGGGCGGTGGAGGACAGGGGCACGAAGCCGTCGAGCAGGGTGAAGAGCGAGGGGATGGGCAGGCTCTTCTGCATGCGCACCAGGTCGGACTGGCAGAGGATGCCCACCAGGCGGTTGTCGGCGTCGACCACGGGCAGTCCGTTGACGCCTTTCTCGATGAGGGTCTTCGCGGCTTCGGTGATGTCGGCTTCGGGGCTGATGGTAACGACCGCGGTGGTCATGATATCTTGAGCTGTACGCATTTTTTCCACTCCTTCAGGGCGGTTGGCAGATGATCGGCGATTTCGAGGGGGGTGTTGCCCCGGTCCGGGAATTCCTCGGCGAGCAGGGTGCCCGCATAACCGTGCCAATACACGCCGATCTGCGCGGCGGTCAATGGCGGCAGTCCGCGGGCCAGGAGGCTGCCGATGACGCCCGAGAGCACGTCGCCCGACCCGGCGATGGCCAGGTTGGGGGCGCAGAAGGGGGAAATGGCGATGGGGTCCTTGTGTCCGGCGACGATGGACGCGGCCCCCTTGAGCACGAGGTTGACCTGGCGTCCGAAGGAGAACTCCCTGGCGTAGCGCGCCCTGGCCAGGTTGATCTCGCGGGGTGTGACCCCGAAGAAATTGGCCATCTCTCCCGGGTGCGGCGTGAGCACTGCGTCGGGTCCCAGCCTTTCCAGCAGTTCTGGGCGCTTGGCCAGGAGGAAGAGGGCGTCGGCGTCGAAGAGGGTGTCGGGGTGCGGTTCGGCCAGATAGCGCTCCAGAAATGCGGCGGCTCCGTCGGTGCGGCCCAGTCCGGGCCCGAAGACCACGGCCGAGAAGCGCTGCAGGTGCGGGCGCAGGGAGTCGAGGCAGTCGGCGTCCCAGTTCTCCCCCCGGCCCAGGCCGATGGTCATGACCTCGGGGAAGCTGCCGTAGAACGCGGTCAGGGCCTTGGGGCAGGCGATGCTGACCAGGCCCGCCCCCGAGCGGAAGGCGGCGCGGGCCGCGAGCATGGGGGCGCCCGTCAGGCCCGGCGAACCGCCGAGCACCAGCAGGTGCCCGGCGTCTCCCTTGTGCATGGTCGCGGAGGTTTCGGGCAGCACCTTCACCAGATCCGGCGCCAGGGCGATGTGGGTTGCGGGATGGCTCTGCTTGATGTGCCGGGGGATGCCGATCTTGGACGTGACCAGCTTGCCGATGTGGTCCTTGGCCGGGGGCAGGAAGAGGCCGAGCTTGGCCTCCTCGAAGGTCACGGTCAGGTCGGCCTTGACCGCCACGGGCATGGGTTCGCCGGTGGCGCCGTTCAGGCCCGAGGGGATGTCCAGGGACAGGACGAAGGAGCGCTTGCCGAGCTTGTTGATGGACTTGATCCAGGACTGGGCCGCGGGACTCAGCATGTCCTTGAAGCCGGTGCCGAAGAGACCGTCCACGACCAGGTCGATCTTGGGCAGGGCGTCGAGTTCGTATTCCGGGAGATAGTAGCAGGGGATGCCCATGCTCTCCGCCAGCCGCAGGTGGTAGGCCGGGTCGCTGGTGTACGCGGTCGGGAGCTTGGAATGGAGGATGAGGACCTTGGCCCCGAGATTGAAAAGATGGCGGGCCAGGGCGAAGGCGTCGCCCCCGTTGTTGCCCGGTCCGGCGAAGACCATGGCCGAGATGTCGCGCAGGGGGCCGAACTCTTTTTTCAGTACGTAGAGCGCAGCCCGGCTTGCGTTCTCCATCAGGATCGTGCCGGACAGGCCGAATTCCTGCATGGTCAGACGGTCCCAGCGGGCCATTTCCTCGGGGGTGGGCAAATGGATGACCATCGAGTCTCCTCGTCGTGCTGTCGTTGCCCGGCTCTCGCGCCGGCAGTGAAGGCCTCGGTTCGCGTTTCCGCCCGTCCTTGCCACGAATCGCGGCACTATGCCAGTCATGATCTTTATGTCACGATCTTGCACAAGGCGGAAAATTATTCTTGACTCCTCATCTCAAGTTCTCCAAAAAAAAGAGCTTGCTGGAAGGTGTCGTCATGTCAGCGCCCCGGCAGAATTCCATGTCAGGAGGGGCCATGAACGATACCGCAACCCAGCAGTCACAGGCGCCCGTGGTCCGGTTGCGGAACGTGAGCAAGGTCTACGACGGCCAGCACGCCCTGCGCGACGTGTCGCTGGACGTCCAGCGCGGTGAGTTCCTGACCATCCTCGGTCCCTCGGGCTGCGGCAAGACAACCATCCTGCGTCTAGTGGCCGGCTTCGAGAACGCCACCTCCGGCTCCATCGCCATCGACGGCCGCGACGTCACGGGCCTCCCCCCCGAGCGGCGCAACGTCAACACCGTCTTTCAGAGCTACGCACTCTTCCCCCACATGAACGTCTTCGACAACGTGGCCTTCGGGCTGCGCATGAAGCGCCGCCCGGCCGACGAGATCGCCCGCGAGGTGGGCGAGACCCTGCGCCTGGTGCAGCTCGAGGGTTTCGAGGGGCGCATGGTCGGCAAGCTTTCGGGCGGGCAGCAGCAGCGCGTGGCCATCGCCAGGGCCATCATCAACCGCCCCCTGGTCCTCCTGCTGGACGAACCCCTTTCGGCCCTGGATTATCGCCTCCGCAAGCAGATGCAGCTGGACCTCAAGCACCTCCAGCGCAAGCTCGGCATCACCTTCGTCCTCGTCACCCATGACCAGGAGGAGGCCTTCTCCATGTCCGACCGGGTGATCGTCATGAACAACGGCGTCATCGAGCAGGTCGGCACGCCCGTGTCCGTGTACGAGGAGCCCTGCAACCTCTATGTGGCGCGCTTCGTGGGCGAGATCAACATCATCGACGCCGAGGTGGTCGAACCGGGCGACGGCCGGGCGCGGGTGCGCACCGGGGGGCTTGACGTGTTCATGCGCACGGGACACGCCTTCAGGGCCGGCGAGAAGGCGCACATCCTGCTGCGTCCCGAGGACCTGCGCGTCGAGACCCTCAAGGACCTGGCCGAGGACCCTGAACTCGAGGACATCTTCGCCCGCGGCCGCTCCATCGTCGGCACCGTGGAGGAGACCATCTACAAGGGCGCGACCTACGACGTCGTCGTGCGCCTGGACGCCGGCGGCGTCGTCACTGCCACGGAGTTCTTCAACGAGGACGACGAGACCGTCTATTTCCGCGCCGGCGACCGCGTGGCCGTGAGCTGGGTCGAGGGCTGGGAAGTGGTGCTGCCGTATGAGAAATGACGGCTTCTTCAAGCGGGCCGTGATCATCGGCGCCGTGGGCTGGATGACCGTCTTCGCCTTCGTGCCCAACATCCTCGTCTTCCTGGCCAGCTTCTGCGCCACCTCGACCGAGAATTTCATCGAGCCGGCCGCGACCCTGCGCAACTACGCGCGCCTCATGGACCGGACCCACCTGGACATCCTGCTGGGATCCCTCAGGCTCTCTGGCCTGGTCACGGCCATCTGCCTGCTGACGGCCTACCCCTTCGCATCCATCCTGGCCCGCGCCAGGAAGCCCGTGCGCAATACCCTGCTCCTGCTGGTAGTCATCCCCTTCTGGACCAACTCCCTGGTGCGCACCTACGCCATGACGGCCATGCTCAACTCCAGCGGCATCGTGAACAACGTGCTGCTGTCCCTGGGCCTCATCGACGCGCCCCTGGCCATGATGTACACGCCCGGGGCCGTGGTCCTGGGCCTGACCTACACGCTGCTGCCGTTCATGATCCTGCCCCTCTACGCGGCCCTGGAGCGCCTGGACCGCCGCTATCTCGAAGCGGCCCGCGACCTCGGCGCGAGCCCCTGGCGGGCCTTCTGGCGCGTGGTCGTGCCCCTGACCATGCCCGGCATCGTCTCGGGGTGCATGCTGGTCTTCCTGCCGGCCATCGGCATGTTCTACGTGTCCGACGTGCTGGGCGGGGCCAAGGCCATGCTTCTGGGCAACTTCATCCGCGACCAGTTCCTGACCACCCGCGACTGGCCCCTCGGCGCTGCGGCCAGCGTGACGTTGACGGCGCTCATGGGGCTCATGCTCCTGCTGTACTGGAAGAGCGCGGCCCGCCTGGGCCGGGAGGCGTCCTGATGCGAACCCTGCGCGCGGTCTACGCCTGCCTGGTGTACCTCTTCCTGTACCTGCCCCTGGCCGTCATGGTCATCTATTCCTTCAACGACTCGCGCTTCTCCATGGCCTGGAAGGGCTTCACCCTGGACTGGTACGTCAAGCTCTTCGGCAACACGAGCCTCATGCAGGCCGCCCTGCACTCGCTTGTCATCGCCGTCCTCGCGGCGACCTGCTCGAGCATCCTGGGCACCTTCATCGCCATGGCCCTGCACCGCTGGCGTTTCCCGTCGCGCAAGGTCATCCGCACCTCGCTCTTCGTCATGATGATGTCGCCGGACATCGTCATCGGCATCTCGCTCCTGGTCCTGTTCATGGCCCTGTCCCTGCCGCTGGGGTTCTGGACCCTGCTCATGGCCCACGTGACCCTGTGCGTGCCCTTCGTGGCCATCACGGTCTTCGGCCGGTTGCACGGCTTCGACCCCCACGTTGTGGAGGCGGCGCGCGACCTGGGGGCGGGGGAGTACGAGGTCTTCCGGCACGTGGTCCTGCCCATGATCTTCCCGGCGGTCCTGGCCGGGTGGTTCCTGAGCTTCACCCTGTCCGTGGACGACGTCATCATCAGTTTCTTCACCACCGGCCCGACCTTCGAGGTCCTGCCGCTGCGCATCTACTCCATGGTCCGACTTGGCCTCAAACCCGAGGTCAACGCCCTGTGCGCCATCATGATCCTCATAACCGTTGTGGCCGTCATGCTGTCGCAGCGCTTCCTCAAGGAGAAACCATGAAACGTCTCGTCCTTCTCGCCCTCTGCCTGCTGCTGGCCTCCCAGGCCCTGGCGGCCTCCAAGGAGCTCTACGTCTACAACTGGTCGGAATACATGCCCGACAGCGTGCTGGAGGACTTCACCAAGGAGACCGGCATCAAGGTCGTCATGTCGACCTACGACAGCAACGAGGCCCTGTACGCCAAGATCAAGATGGTCGACGCCAAGGGGTACGACCTCATCGTCCCCTCGACGGACTTCGTCTCCCGCATGCGCAAGGAGGGGCTGCTCCGGCCCATCGACAAGTCGAAGCTGTCCAATTTCGGCAACCTCGACCCCAAGCTCCTGAACCAGGCCTTCGATCCGGACAACACCTACAGCGTCCCCTACATGTGGGGCTCCACGGTCATCGCCATCAATTCCAAGGACCCGGCCGCGGCCTCCATCACCTCCTTCGCCGACCTCTGGAAGCCCGAACTCAAGGGCAAGATCCTGCTGCCCAACGACATGCGCGGGGTGCTGGGCATGGGCCTCAAGCGCCTCGGGTATTCCCTGAACGAACCCGACCCGGCCAAGGTCGGCCAGGCCTGCGAACTGCTCATGCCGCTGATGGCAAGCGTCCGCGTCTTCGACTCCGACTCGCCCAAGCAGGCCCTGCTGAACAACGAGGTCATGGCGGCGGTGCTGTGGAACGGCGAGGCCTACATCGCCTCCGGTGAGAACCCCGACATCAAGTTCGTCTACCCCACGGAGGGCTTCAGTCTCTGGGTGGACAACCTCTGCATCCCCAAGAACGCGGCCAACGTCGAGAACGCCCACATCTTCATAGACTATCTCCTGCGGCCCGAGGTGGCGGCCTTCATCTGCCAGGAGATGGGCTACTCCTCTCCCAACCTGGCGGCCAAGGAAACCCTGCCCGAGGACGTGCGCACCAACGCCCTCGTCTACCCGACGCCCGAAGACATGGCCCGCGGCGAGTTCGAGACCGACCTCGGCGAGGCCGTCAAGGCCTACGAGGAATGCTGGATGAAGCTCAAGACCGAGTAGCTTTTCGGCAGACCAAAAAAATCGGCGTCGCCCGCGGGGGTGACGCCGATTTTTTTTGCCTTCCGCACGGGAAGGGCGGTTCATCCTCAGGAGAAGCCGCCCCGCGGAGAGCAGGTCGATTCCGTCTTTCGTCCGGGCTGGGATGCGCAGGCCGAGACGAGCCTGGCCACGTTCTCGGACGAGCCGCATCTCGGGCAAGGAGGCATGTCCTCGCGGCTGGCCGGTAGGATCTCCTCGAAACAGAATTGGCAGGTTTTGCATTGGAATTCATAGATGGGCATGGTAGAAATTCCTGTGTGATCGCTCCGGGCGGGGCGGTTTACGGTGACAGGCACGATTCAATGGACGGAGGTAATCATGGACCCTCAGCTGCGCAAGCGCCTGGACGACTTTTTCGACGTGGGCTTCGGCAAGACCACGGGTATCGACACGGCCCTGGAGATCACCAAGATATACGCCGGTTCCGCCGCCGCGGACCCGGAGAAGATACCTGACCTGTTCGTGCGCCTGGTGCAGCTCTTCGAGCCGAATCTCGACGTGCGCGAGTGAGCCGGATTGACAGCCCCGGTATTCTCGGCAATGAAATCCGCTTTTGCGGATTTTTCCTGAAGAGGGTGCAATGAGTTTCTCCGTCAAGGATTTACTGCGCGCGCAGGTGGCCCCGGCCCTGGGGTGCACCGAACCCGTGGCCGTGGCCCTGGCCGCCGCCGCGGCGGCCGCTGTCCTTCCCGGCCGGCCCGAGCGCATCGCCCTGTGGGTGGACCCCAATATCTACAAGAACGGGCTGGCCGTGATCATCCCCGGCACCGGCGGCCTGAGCGGCCTGGACCTGGCCGGGGCCCTGGGCGCCTTCGGCGGGAACCCGGCCCTGGGCCTGGAGGTCCTCGAACCCCTGACGCCCGAGTCCGTGCAGGCCGCCCGCACCCTGGTCCGCGACGGCGGGGTGACCCTGAACCTGCTGCAGGACCAGCGCGGGCTCTTCATCCGCGCCGAGGTCTTCGACGGCTCCCACGTGGCCGAGGCGGTCATCCGCGAAATGCACGACAACGTCGTCGGCGTGAGCCTGGACGGCCGGTCCCTGCCCCTGGACAAGGCCGCGCCCCGCGCCGCAGTCAAGGCCGACGTGTCGCGCCTGGAGGCCTGGATCAAGGCCCTGACCCTCGAAGACCTGGTCCGCCTGCTGGACGACCTTGACGACGAGGACCGCGAGTTCCTCATGGAGGGCGTGCGCACCAACATGCGCCTGGCCGAGCACGGGCTCAAGTTCGGGCCGGGGTTGGGCATCGGCAAGGCCCTGGATCGTCTGGTGCGTCAGAAGCTCATCTGCCGCGACATGGTCCTGGCCGCGCGCATCCTGACTTCGGCAGCGTCCGACGCGCGCATGGGCGGGGTCAAGCTGCCGGCCATGAGCTCCGCCGGCAGCGGCAACCACGGCCTGACGGCCATCCTGCCCATCTGGGCCATCCGAGACTTCATCGAGTGCGACGAGAAAACCGTGCTCGAGGCCATGGCCCTGAGCCACCTGGTCACGGCCTACGTCAAGGCACACACGGGCCGCCTCTCGGCCATCTGCGGCTGCTCCGTGGCGGCCGGGGCCGGGGCCAGCGCCGGCGTGGCCTACCTCCTGGGCGGGAACCTGGCGCACATCGCCGGGGCCATCAAGAACATCATCGAAGACCTGGCCGGGGTCATCTGCGACGGGGCCAAGGCCGGATGTTCCCTCAAGCTGGCCACGGCCGCGGGCACGGCCGTGCAGTCGGCCCTTTTTTCCCTGCAGGGCGTCAACGTCCTGCACACGGACGGCATCATCGGCGCCTCGCCCGAGCAGACCATGCAGAACATCGGCACGCTCAGCACCGAGGGCATGATCGAGACCGACCGGACCATTCTGAAAATCATGCTGGAGAAACGGTTCTCGGGTTTCTGACCCCGGACCAGCCGGCGCATTCAAGGAGATCGAACCAATGAACATATGTATCGTCGGGACGGGCTACGTCGGCCTCGTCTCCGCCGCCTGTTTCGCCGAAATGGGCAACAACGTGACCTGCGTCGACATCAACCCCGAGGTGGTGGAGCGCCTGAAGAGGGGCGAGGTCCACATCTACGAGCCGGGCCTGGAGCCCATGGTCCGCCGCAACGCCCAGGAGGGCCGCCTGACCTTCACCACGGACCTGGCCGAAGGGCTGAAGGACAGCCTCTTCGTCTTCTGCTGCGTCGGCACGCCCGAAGGCGAGGACGGCAGCGCGGACCTGCGCTACGTGCGCCAGGTGGCCCGCCAGGTCGGGCAGCTGATGACCGACTACAAGATCGTCGTCGACAAATCCACGGTGCCCGTGGGCACGGCCGACAGCGTGCGGGCCATCATCCAGGAGGAACTCGACAGGCGGGGCCTGAAGATCGAGTTCGACGTGGTCTCCAACCCCGAGTTCCTGAAGGAGGGCGACGCGGTCAACGACTTCATGAAGCCCGACCGCGTGGTCGTCGGCACGGACAACGTGCGCACGGCCGAGCTGCTGAAGACCCTCTACGCCCCCTACGCCCGCAGCCGCGAGAAGATGATCGTCATGGGCGTGCGCAGCGCCGAGATGACCAAGTACGCCGCCAACTGCATGCTGGCCACCAAGATCTCCTTCATCAACGAGATCGCCAACATCTGCGAGAAGGTCGGGGCAGACGTGCGCGACGTTCGCCACGGCATCGGCGCCGACCACCGCATCGGCTACCAGTTCATCTACCCGGGCGTGGGCTACGGCGGGTCCTGCTTCCCCAAGGACGTCAAGGCCCTCATCGGCACGGCCAAGGGCGCGGGCTACGAGCCGCAGCTCCTGTCGGCCGTGGACGAGGTCAACGACCGCCAGAAGACCGTCATCGCCCGCAAGGTCGAGGCCTACTTCGCCGAGCAGGGCGGCGTGGCCGGCAAGACCCTGGCCCTGTGGGGCCTGGCCTTCAAGGCCAACACCGACGACATGCGCGAGGCTCCGTCCCTGGAGCTCATCCGCCACCTGACGGCCCTGGGCATGAAGATCCGCGCCTTCGACCCCGTGGCCGGCGCAAACGCCCGCCGCATCCTGCAGGACAACCCCCTGGTCGAGATCTGCGACGACCAGTATGACGCCCTGAACGGCGCCGCGGCCCTGGCCGTGGTCACGGAGTGGAACCAGTTCCGCAACCCCGACTTCGCCAAGATCAGGAAGGGCCTCTCGGCCCCCATCCTCTTCGACGGCCGCAACCTCTACTCCCCGGCCCTCATGGCGGCGGAGGGGTTCGCGTATTTCTGCGTGGGCCGCTGAAGCCCCCCCGCTCGTCATGACGCGAAAGCCCCGACCGGAGTCATCCGGCCGGGGCTTTCGCATTTTTGCGGGACGTGGGGCTGATTCTCAGCGAGGAGCGGTATCCTTTTCGTCGAGGGTGGAAAAATTCGTGATGCGAACTACGCCGTCGGGAAATTTGGCCAGAATTTCCAGTTCGCCGCCCATGGCTTGAATATGGCCGCGCAGCGTCGAGAGGTACATGTCCGTCCGTCGCTCCAGCCTGGCGATGGCCGGCTGCTGAACGTTCAGGAGTTTCGCCAGGTCCTGCTGCGACAGGCCGCGGGCCTGCCTAAGTTCATGCAGGGGCATGTCCTTGAGCATCCTGTCGGCTAGGGCGCGGGACTGCTCTCGGGCCTGGGCCGACATGGCCTCGCGCAATGATGCGAATTTTTTAGCCATTGAGCAAACCTTCCTTCCGGAGTTGTCGGAGATGTTCGTCGTACAGCGCGTCGGCCTTGCGGATGTGGGTTTCGTACCACCGGTCGTTTCCCGTCTTGTCCCCGCCGATGAGCAGTATGGCTGCCCTGCGAGGATCGAAGGCATACAGCGTCCTTAAGGGTCGTCCTCCGCACTGCGTCCGCAACTCCCGCAGATGCCCGTGTCGTGAGCCGTTCACTGCGGCTGAGTGCGGAAAATTCAGCGCCGGGCCGAATAGTTCGAGGAGCCGCACGGACGCGTCGACGGCTATCTGTTCGGTTTCGGGCAGGGTGTGCCACCATGCTCCGAATTCGTCCGTGTACTCGACGTCCCAGATATGTTGACGAGTAGCCATGTCGAGATATTCCGTCAATGGAATGTTTTTGGGGGGAACGAAGGATTTCATATCCGGTTGCCGATGCTCCCGCGTTTCGCGATTGCGGGACCTCATGGAACCTATGCGTTACGGCCACGCCGTGACAGACGGTTTGATGTGTAATCAGAGGCAGATATTCGTAGGGCAGTTTGATGAGATTGCCGGAATCAAGGTTCTTGGTTTTGCGAAGCCCGTCTGTTCAGAACCCCCAAGTCAGCCAGAAATTTTTGGCACGCTGGAGGGCACGGTGAACCAATTTTTGAATATTGGAGATGTTTCTATTTTAACATCCTGATATTAAAATGGAAAGCAGGACAGTTCCGGCATTTGCGCGTTGACAGCACCTATCCCGTGGGCTAGTTTCTGCCACATAATTGTCATTCTTGTGTCACAATCCCGTAACACAGGGCCATGTGGAGCCCGAAGGAGGATGCGTTGATGAAGAGATTGGTGGTTGTGCTCGCACTGCTGCTCGGTACGGCCCTGGCGGCCCAGGCCGCGGAGGATGTTGCCGCCAAGGCAAAGGCCGAGGGCTCGGCGGCTTTCTACGCGAACATCACATCGGTGGAGCCCATCATGGAGGCCTTCGAGGCCGATACCGGGGTCAAGGGGCAGTACACGAGAATATCCACCTCGAAGTTTGTGGCCACTGTCATGACTGAGTTCGAGGCGGGCAAGCTCATGGCCGACGTGGTGCAGGGGCCGCTCCCGGTTCTTGAAATCCTCAAGGCCAAGGGCGTGCTGGCCCCCTACAGCTCCCCGGCGGCCGCCGGCTATGCCGAGTGGACCAGGAAGGACGACTCCATCCAGCTCTTCGGCATCGAGTACGTCGGCCTCGTCTACAACAAGGAGCTGGTCAAGCCGGCCGACGTGCCCAAGCGCTACGCCGACCTGGCCGACCCCAAGTGGAAGGACAAGATCGTCATGGCCAACCCGGCCAACCACGCCACGACCATCTCCTGGCTGGTGGGCCTCAAGGACAACGTGTTCAAGAGCGAGGCGGAGTGGCGGGCCTTCCTGAAGGGCCTTGCGGCCAACAAGCCCATGTTCGTGGCCTCCTTCGGGCCCACGCCGGCCCCGGTCGAGAGCGGCGAGAAGCTCATCGCCATCTCCATGCCTAAGTACATCATCACCAAGGCCCCGGCCCCGCTGGACTGGGCCCGCGTCGAGGAGCCTCTCTTCGGCACGCCCCGCGCCATCGCCGTGACCTCCAAGGCCCCGCACCCCAACGCCGCCAGGCTTTTCGTGGACTATTGGCTGTCCCAGAAGGCCATGGGCGTCCTGGCCAAGGACGTGGGCGAGTATGTCCTGGCCCCCGGAGTGTTCCCGCCCATCGACGGCATGGACAAGGCCGACGTGCGCCCCATCCGGGAGCTTTCCGACGAGGAAATCCAGAAGTGGGGAGCCGAGTTTCAGACCATATTCGAAGTGCAGTGATCAACCGGCGGCCGCCCGGAACCCAAATCCGGGCGGCCGTGCCCCGACTTTTCCGCGGAAGACCCCGCCCCCTTCAACCTGAACTTGAGCACCGCCGGACCGGACGCGCACCGGCCTGCGGCGAACGGGATCACATCATGGAGATTCGAATCCGAGGCGTCAGCAAGCACTACTTTTCCGAGGGCAAGACCATAAAGGCTCTGGACAATGTGGACCTGACCATCCCGGCCAACCAGATTTTCACCCTCCTTGGCCCCAGCGGCTGCGGCAAGACGACCCTGCTGCGCTGCATCGTCGGACTGGAGTCGCCCGATGCCGGCGAGATATCCATCGGCGACGACGTGGTCTGGTCCAGTGACAAGGGCATCTTCGTGCCCACGGAGCGGCGCGGGCTCGGCATGGTCTTCCAGACCTACGCCATCTGGCCGCACATGAACGTCTTCGACAACGTGGCCTATCCCCTGCAGACCAGGGGGACGCCCAGGGACGTCATGCGCGAGAAGGTCGAAAAGACCCTCAAATTCGTGCAGCTGGAAGGCTTCGAGAAACGCCCGGCCACCAAGCTCTCGGGCGGTCAGCAGCAGCGCGTGGCCCTTGCCCGGGCACTGGTGGCGGAGCCCAAGGTCATCCTCTTCGACGAGCCCCTGAGCAACCTCGACGCCAAGCTGCGGGAGGAGACGCGCAAGGAGCTGCGCACCTTCCTGACGGAACTGTCCATCACGGCCGTTTACGTGACCCACGACCGCATCGAGGCCCTGGCCCTGTCCGACTCCATCGCCGTCATGCGCGCCGGCCGGATCATCGAGCAGGGTTCCCCGCAGAAGATCTATTTCGACTCGGACCATCGCTTCGTGGCCGACTTCATCGGCCGGGCCAACCTGATCCCGGCCAGGGTCGCGAGCCAGCAGGACGGTTCGACCGTGGTCGAGAGCCCCCTTGGCCGCATCATCTGCCATAAGCGGGATTTCGCCGTGGGTTCCGAAGTGACCCTGTGCATCCGCCCCGAGTTTATCCGCGTCGTGCCCGGGGAAGGGGAGGGCGGGACGAATACGGTCCGCGGCAAGGTCGACACCCTGGTCTTCATCGGCGAGGCCTTCGAGATGGAACTCACGGCCGGGGGCGAGCGCCTGCTGGCCAAGGTGGATGCCGACACCCGCATCCAGGAAGGGGACCCTCTGCATTTCACCCTGGACCCGGCCCACTGCATGCTGGTCGGCGCCTGAGGGGGTGGGCATGGACTCCAGCCGATCCAAACTGACCATTTCCCTGATTCTCATCGTCGGCGTCCTGACCGTCTGCCCGGTGGTCATGCTGGTGCTCGGCAGCTTTTCCGAGGGCCTCACGGCCTTCGGCAGCTTCACCGTGCAGAAGTATGTGGACGCCTACACGGACCCTGCCCTGGGACAGATCATCCTCAACACAGTGGTCTTCGTCCTCGGCTCCTCGACCCTGGCCACGGGGCTGGCCCTGTTCCTGGCCTACCTGAACAACCGCACGGACATCCCCTGCAAGTTCATGTTCCGGATCATCTCCATCATTCCGATGATGATCCCGCACATCCTCTTTTCCGTGAGCTGGGCGCTGCTCTTGAACCCCTCCAACGGGCTCATCAACCTGGTGCTCAAGCAGGCCTTCTTTCTCGATCACGCGCCTTTGAACATCTATTCCCTGTGGGGCATGATCCTGGTGGAGGGGCTCCTGGACCTGCCCATCGCCTACCTTATCATCGCGCCGGCCATGGCCTCCTTCGACGTGGCCCTGGAGGAGTCGTCCAAGGTCTGCGGCGCTGGGCCGTGGCGGACCCTGCTGCGCGTGACCCTGCCGGTGCTGCGGCCGGCCATCCTGGCGGCCTTCATCCTCGGCGTGGTCAGAAGCCTGGCGTCCTTCGCCGTGCCGTCGGTCATCGGCATGCCCGGCCGGGTCTACGTCCTGGCCACGCACCTCTACCAGATGATCGCCACGGGCTTCTCCACGGACTACGGCAAGGCGGCGGCAGTGGGCATGAGCGTCCTGGCCGCGTCCATCACGCTGATCTTCGTCTACCGCGCCCTGACGGCCGAGAGCGAGAAGTTCGTGACCATTTCGAGCCGCGGCTACCGCCCCACGGTCATCCCCCTCAAGGCGGCCAGGTACCCGCTCTTTGCCGTGGTGGCGCTTCTGTCCTTCGTGCTCATCGTTCTGCCCGTGGCCGTGCTCTTCTACACCTCGCTGGTGCCGTACTCCATGGTGCCAAGCGCCCGGGCCTTCTCCCTCATGAGCTGGAAGCACTGGATCGAGGTCCTGAAGGACCCCATCTCCCTGCTGTCCCTGAAGAACAGCCTCTACCTCGGCGTGGGCGGGGCCACACTGGGCGTGGCCCTCTCGGTCTTCGTGGCCTACACCATCGTCAAGATCAGGACCCGGGCCTCGGGCTTCCTCGAATCCCTGAGCTTTTTATCCTTCTCCTTCCCCGGCATCGTCATCGGCGTGGGCTTCATGTGGTTCTTCGTGCGCACGCCGCTCTACGCCACCATCTGGGCCCTGCTCATCGGCTACATCGCCACCTATCTGCCCTACGGCATCCGACCCATGGCCAGCGCCTTCATCCAGGTCCACAGCCACCTGGAGGAGTCGTCCCTGGTCTGCGGCGCCAGCCGCATGACGACCATGCGCCGCATCATCATCCCCCTGCTCGTGCCGGGCATGGTCTCGGGCTGGATCCTCATGGCCACCATGTTCGTGCGCGAACTGACCCTGTCGGTGGTCCTGTCCAGGCCAGGCACGGAGGTCCTGGCGGTGCAGATCCTGCGCTTCGCCGAGGACGGGCTGTGGGGCAGGCTTTCGGCACTGGGCATCATGATGATCTTCATCTCCACGGCGCTGGTGATCCTGGCCACGCTGGTCGGGGCCAGATTCAAGCCCGTGAAGGGCGGGGGATAGGGGCTGGCCGCGGCCGCAGAAACAAGACGCCCGCCGTCCCGGAACGTGCCGGGGCGGCGGGCGTTTTTCGTTGCAGACGCGAAGGTGGAGCTAGAGAACCTTCCCCACGGCCGGAGCGATCTGGTCCAGGTCGTCGATGAGGTGGAAGCCCGAGTCGGCCATGGCGCGCAGCTTGGCTTCGATGCCGCCGGAGCCCTTTTCGAGGATGGCCCCGGCGTGGCCCAGGCGCTTGCCGGGAGGGGCCGTGCGGCCGGCGATGAAGCCGAAGACCGGGAGCTCGAAGCCCGTCTCCCGCATGTAGCGGCCCAGGTCCTCCTCGGCGCTGCCGCCGATCTCGCCCAGGATGACCACGGCCCTTGTCTGCGGGTCGTGGCGCACGAGCCGGCAGAGGTCCGTGAAGGAGGTGCCGACGAAGGGGTCGCCGCCGATGCCCACGCAGACCGACTGGCCGATGCCGGCGCGGGTCAGGCGGTCCACGCACTCATAGGTCAGGGTGCCGCTGCGCGAGAAGACGGCCACGGGGCCGGGGGTGAAGATGTCGCCGGGCATGATGCCGATCTTGGTGCGCCCCGGCATGATGAGGCCGGGGCAGTTGGGGCCGATGACGCGCGTGGCGCCGCCCTTGATGCGTTCCAGGGCGCGCAGCATGTCCAACTGGGGGATGCCGTCGGTGATGCAGACCACCCAGGGCACGCCCGCGGCCGCCGCTTCGAGGACCGCGTCCGGGGCCAGGGCGCCGGGCACGAAGATGATGGAGGCGTCGATGCGCGTGGCCGCGGCCGCCTCGCGCACCGTGTCGAAGACCGGCACGCCCAGGACCTCGCTTCCGCCCTTGCCGGGCGTGACCCCGGCCACGACCCGCGAGCCGTATTCCTGCATGAGCCGGCAGTGCAGCTGGCCCTGCTTGCCCGTCAGGCCCTGGACCAGGATTTGGCAGTCCGCAGGCAGGGGGAAGGGCGCACTTTCGGCGCGGGTTCGGGCGGGGAGCAGGGGTGCCGTGGACTCCACGCGCACGGGGGTGTGCACGCCGCCCTGCATGGTCCCCTTGAGCTTTTCCAGTTCGGCGCGGGCCGAGGAGAGGTCGGGGCAGAGGTGCAGGCCCCGCACGTCGGCCTCGCGCAGCAGGGCCAGGCCGTCGGCCGCGCCGTTGCCGGCGAAGCGGACCACGATGGGCTTGCGCGGCGGCTCGCCGCCCAGGGCTTCGAGCATGGACCGGGCCACCTTGTGGCAGGACAGGATGCCGCCGAAGATGTTGATGAAGACCATGCCCACGCGCTCGTCGTCGAAAAGGATGTCGAGTGCCGTGCGCATGGCCGCGCTGTCTGCGCCTCCGCCCAGGTCCAGGAAGTTGGCGGCCTCCAGGCCCGAATAGTTGAGGATGTCCATGCTGGCCATGGCCAGGCCCGCGCCGTTGACCATGAGGCCCACGAAGCCGTCGAGCTTATGGTAGCTCAGGCCCGCCTCGCGGGAGCGGTTCTCCTCGGGACTCAGGTGAACGGGCTCGAAGAAGCGGTTCAGGGACGGGTCGATGCCCACGCGGTGCCCGTCGATCTCGACCTTGCCGTCCAGGGCCAGCAGCTCGCCGCCGTCGGTCACGACCAGGGGGTTGATCTCGGCCAGGAGCAGGCGGTGGCGCAGGCTCATGTCGAAAAGGGCGGTCAGGAGGCCGCTGAAGGGCTTCAAGAGTTCCCTGGGCAGGTCGAGGTGGAAGAAGATGTTGCGGACCTGGTAGGGGGCGAGCCCCGCGTCGGGCATGGCGTGCTCGACGAGGATCGTCTCGGGGTCGCAGGTTTCGATGTCGACGCCGCCGGCGCGTCCGGCCGTGACGCAGAGGCTGCGGCTGCGGCGGTCGAGGGTCACGGACAGGTACATCTCCCTGCTGAAGGCCGCCCGGGGCTCGACGCGCACCAGACGCACCCGCTCCCCTTTGATGTCCAGGGAGAAGAGGCGTTCGAGCTCAGCCCGGGCCTGTTCTGCGGTGTCTGCCAAGCGGATGCCTCCGGCCTTGCCGCGGCCGCCGCTCAGGACCTGGGACTTGAGGACCCAGGGCAGGGGGAACGGGATGTCTGGGAGGCCGCCGGGCGCGAGGAGCACGCCCTGGGGGACCGGGATGCCGGATTCCTGGAAAAGCTGTTTGCTGCTGTGTTCATTGAGCTTCATGACGCAGTCCTCGCATCGGCGGTTGTCAAACAACATCCCTTGGACTATCACCGCGGGATGGCGCGCAGGGGCTCTTCCGGAATCGGCTGGCCCAGAGTGTATCGATCTTTCAGGGGTGCATACCTGCCTTGTCTTGAAAATCAAGAAAAATTGCAACAACTGGCTATTTTTGCTTATGTAAGTCGTTCAAGGTGCAACTAAACAGAATATTCATCACCTTTTGGTGCCTTTTCGCGCTGGCTGTTTGTCAGGCCCGTCCGGCGTCGGCGAACTCGATCTCCATCACGGATCTTGGCGTCGACAATGCGGCAGGCCAGGTCTCCGTGGGGTTCAGCATCGTGGTCAACGACATGGGGCCCCTCATGGAAGCCCTGAAGAACGGCGGGGATTACGAGGTTCGCTGCACGAGCCGGCTCTACTATCGCCGGGCCGGCTTCTGGAATTCCTTCCTGTCCGAAGCCGGCTATACCTGCGTCATCTCCAGCAAGCCCATCGCCCGCGAATGCCTGGTCGTCGACGACCGCGGCACCCACACCTTTCCGTTCCAGAGCCTGCAGGACCAGCTCAACCGCTTCTGGTCCCAGGTATCCATCCCCATGGGCAGCTGGGACATGATCAAGCGCGGTTCGGCCTACAGGGTGGTCATGACCTTCAAGGTCACGCGCACGAACATGCCCGCCTGGGTCAGCAAGCCCCTCTTTTTCGTCAGCTGGGATCTCGTCCCCGAGGTCGTCTATGAGTTCGACTTCGATTTCTGAAGACTTGCTGGGGGATCATGGATAACCCGTCGCGCCTCATCCCGGTCAAGGAACGGCCCGCCCAGGAGCGCCGCAAGCGGCAGCGGGAAATCACCCTGGCCGTCATCGCCATCTTCGTCATCATCATCCTGACCTGGATCGAACTGCGCCTGCTGGGCGTCAACTCCTACCTCTTCTTCGCCCTTTTCAACGTCAACCTGATCCTGCTCATCCTCGTCCTCTTCCTGGTCCTCCGAAACGTCATCAAGCTCATCCTGGACCGGCGAAGGCGCGTGCTGGGCTCGGGGCTCAGGGCGCGGCTGGTCCTCGTCTTCGTGACCCTCTCCATGGTCCCGACCTTCATCATGTTCATCCTGTCCATGTGGTTCGTGCAGACCTCGGTGGACTACTGGTTCCAGTCCCAGGTCGAGACGTCCATGGACCATGCCCTGGAGGTCGGCCAGGATTTCTACGCCGCGGCCGAGTCCGGCCTGGAGGCCAAGGCCCAGGGGATACTCGACCACCTGCGGGAGCGGCGCATCGCCTGGAGCGCCAAGGGGGCGGACGAGGCCATCCGCGCCAAGGGACGGGAGTACAGGCTGACTCTGGTGGGCCTTGTCACCCCCACCCTGCAGGAGAGGAGCTGGCAGGCCGCCCCGGTCTGGGACGAGGCCTGGCGGAAGACCAAGGCGGAGGTGCCATGGGCAGACCTGGCCCGGCAGCCGGCCTACTGGGCGACGCTCCGGGCCCACCCTGACTCGGACCTCGTGGTCGGCATCCTGCCGGTCGACGAGGCGGCCTCGGCCTTTCTCGTGGTGGGCGCCGAGGTGGGGCAGGGCTTTCTTGAACGCCTGGAGCTCATCGCCAAGGGCGTGGGCGAGTACAAGCAGCTCAGGAGCCTCAAGTTCCCCCTGAAGATGACCCTCTACATGGTGCTCGGCCTCATGACCCTGCTCATCTTTCTCGGCGCGACCTGGTTCGGCTTCCGCCTGGCCCGGGAGATCAGCGCGCCGGTGCAGGCCCTGGCCGCCGGCACCCAGCGCATCGCCCGGGGCGACCTTTCGGTGCGACTCATGGACGATTCCCGCGACGAGCTCGGCCTGCTGGTCCAGTCCTTCAACAGCATGGCCGAGGACCTGGAGCAGAGCCGCCAGGGACTGACCGAGGCCAACCGGCGCCTGCAGGAGCAGTATCAGGCCCTCATCGCCAAGAACCATTACGTGCAGGCCATCCTCGACAACATCACCTCCGGCGTGGTCTCCGTCGACCGTGCGGGCAGGGTCACAACCATGAACCGCGCGGCCGAGGCCATCCTGGGCCTGGAGAGCGGCGGGCTCATCGGCAAGTCCGCCATGGACCTCCTCGGCCCCGAACACCGCGGCCTGGTGCAGGAGGTCAGCCAGCTCCTGACGAGCAGTCCCGGCTCCCAGTGGCAGCGCCGGCTGGAACTGGAGGTCGACGGCGAGACCGTCAAGCTCCTGGTCAACGCCGTGGCCCTCATGGACAGCGAGGGTGACGACTCGGGCATCGTCGCGGTCTTCGAGAACATCTCCGAGTTGGAGAAGATGCAGCGCCTGGACGCCTGGAAGGAGGTGGCCCGCCGCATCGCACACGAGATCAAGAACCCGCTGACCCCCATCAAGCTTTCGGCCGAGCGCCTGGAGCGCAAGTTCGGCCAGTCGGTGGCGGACCCGGTCTTCAGCCAGTGCACCGGCCTCATCGTCAGGCAGGTGGAGCACCTGCAGGAGATGGTCCGCGAGTTCTCGGCCTTCGCCAAGATGCCCGAAGTGACGCTGGTGCGCGGCCAGATCGAGCCCATCCTGCGCGAGGGCGTGTCGGTCTTCGCCGAAAGCTACACGGCCATCCGCTGGACCGTGCGGACCGAGGATGTCCCGTCCGTCATGCTCGACCGGGAGGCATTGGGCCGAGCCTTCGCCAACATCCTCCTCAACGCGGCCGAGATCCTGGCGGGCCGGGATGACGGCCGGGTGGACGCCGTGCTCTACTCCCGCAAGCGCAAGGGGCGGGTCTACATCGAGATCAGCGACAACGGGCCGGGCATCAAGCCCGAGGAGCAGTCGCGAATGTTCGAGCCCTACTATTCGACCAAACGCAGCGGCACCGGGCTGGGCCTGACCATCGTCAAGTCCATCGTCAACGACCATCACGGTCACATCCGTGTCAAACCCAACGAGCCCGCCGGCACGACCTTCGTCATCGAGCTGCCGGCGGCGCGCAGCGAGGCGTGATGAGCACCGCATCCATCCTCATCATCGACGACGAGAAGGACATCCGCGCGGCGCTGCGCGGCATTTTCGAGGACGAGGGCTGGCAGGTGTCCGAGGCCGGCAGCGGGACGGAGGGCCTGTCCATGGCCCTGGACGGGGACTTCGACCTCATTTTCCTGGACATCTGGATGCCGGGCCTCGACGGCATGGGCGTGCTCGTGTCCATGCGCGAGAAGGGCGTGGACACCCCGGTCATCATGATCTCCGGCCACGGCAACATCGAGACCGCGGTCACGGCCCTGAAGAACGGGGCCTTCGATTTCATCGAGAAGCCCCTTTCCCTGGACGACACCCTGGTCGCGGCCGGCAAGGCCCTGGAGCTGTCCCGCCTCAAACGCGAGAACAGGGAGCTGCGCTCGCGCATCCGCCCCGAAGGCGTGCCTGTCATCATCGGCTCCTCGCCGGGCATCGTCCGGCTGCGTCAGCTCATCGAGCAGGTCGCGCCGACCGAGGCCTGGGTGCTCATCACCGGCGAGAACGGGACGGGCAAGGAGGTCGCGGCCAGGGCCATCCACGCGGCGAGCCGCCGCGCCGCCCGGGAGATGGTCTGCGTGAACTGCGCGGCCATCCCCGAGGAACTCATCGAAAGCGAGCTTTTCGGACACGAGAAGGGCGCCTTCACCGGGGCCGACAAGGCGCGCAAGGGCAAGTTCGAGCTGGCGGACAAGGGCACGCTCTTCCTGGACGAAATCGCCGACATGAGCCTCAAGACCCAGGCCAAGATCCTGCGCATCCTGCAGGAACAGAAGTTCGAGCGCGTCGGCGGGACGAAGTCCTTCCGGGTGGACGTGCGGGTCATCGCGGCCACCAACAAGGACCTGGTCAGGGAGATGACCGAGGGGCGCTTCCGCCAGGACCTGTACTACCGTCTCAACGTCTTTCCCGTCACGGTCCCGGCCCTGCGCGAGCGGGCCGAGGACATCCCCGAGATGATCGGGCATTTTTCGCGCCTCATGATCGAGGAGCAGAGCCTGCAGCCCGTGCGTCTGGACAGCGAGGTCATGGACGCGCTCAAGCGGTATGCGTGGCCTGGCAACGTCCGTGAGCTCAGGAACTTCGTGGAGCGGATCTACATCCTCTACCAGGGGCGGGACGTGGACATCTCCATGCTCCCGCCGGAATATCGCGCCGTCGCGGCCCTGGACGCCCTGGCCGCGGTCCCGGACGGGGTCACGGATTTCAAGGAAGCCCGGGCGCGGTTCGAAGAGGCCTTCCTGCGCCGGGGACTGGCACGTTCCGACGGCAACATCGCCCGCCTGGCCGAGGCCATCGGGCTGGAGCGGACATACCTCTACCGCAAACTCAAGACCTATGGCATCGGCATAGACGAAGGCCGCCAGCGGGACGGCCTCGGGAGGCAGTGATGGCGACGAATGACGGAAGCTCACGGGACGGGTCGGGCTGCGCCGAGTGCGCACGGCTCAGGGGGCGGATGGAGAGTCTTCTGGAGCATCTGCGCCAGGAGCTGGAATCGCCCATTTCCTCCATCCTCGGCGTGGCCGGCCTGCTGCAGAACTCGGGCCTGAGCGGCGAGCAGGCCGAATACCTGCGGGTCATCCGCGATGCCGCCGAGGGCATGGATCTGGTCCGCCGCAGCCTGGGGGACATGGCCTGGCAGGATACCCAGAGCGCCCTGGGCGGGGAGGCCGATTTCGACCTGCGCGTGCTGGTGCACGACCTGGCCGAACTGTTCCGCATCCACGCCCGGCGCCGCAACATCCATTTCAAGGCCACTGTGGATGATGAGGTGCCGAGTCTGGTCCGGGGCGTGCCGGGAATTCTGAGGCGCATCACCGGCGGGTTCCTGAACCGCGTGCTGGGCGCTCCCGGCGGTTCGACCGTGTCCATGACCCTCAGACTGGCCGAACGCGGTGAAGGAGCGGCCACGGTGCGGCTGGAGGCGCGCGTCGATGCCCTGATCGATCCGCCCGACGCCGAGTTTCTGGATCTCTGCCGCGATCTCGCCGCCCGGCAGGACGGCAGCGCGGGGTTTGAAGCGGGTGCGGAATCCTGCGAGTTCTGGGCGACCCTCCGCCTGCCCGAGCTGAAGGCCAGACCGTCGTCCTTCCCTCCGCCGCAGCCCATCACCGGCCGCCGCATCCTGGCCGTGGACACGGACGCGACCTGGCGCGGTGTGCTCCGGGAATACTGCTACCTCTGGGAATGCCCCTTCCTCGAAGCCCACGACGGCCAGGTCGCCCTGGAACTGATGCTCGAGGCCGCTGCCCGTGGGGAGACGCCGGATTTCGTCCTCGCCGGCTCCAACCTCGGCAGCATGGATATGGAGGGGCTTGCCGCCGCTGTCCGCACGCATCCGGGGCTGGCTGAGGCCAGGCTGGTGGCGCTGCCGTCCTCGGCCCGGCCGGGCGATGCGGCGCGCATGGAGGCCGCCGGTTTCGCCGGCTACCTGTCCAGGCCCGTGGAGCAGTTCCGGCTGCGCGACGCCCTGTGTCTCATCCTGGGGGCCCGGATCCAGGGCCGCAGCATCGGCCTGGTGACCCGCCATGTCGTGGCCGAGGAGCGCAAGCGGCGCAAGATCGTGCTGGTGGTCGACCCCGATCCCGAGAGCCGTGCGCTCATGGCCCGCAAGCTCGACCAGGGGGGCTACGCGCACCTCGAAGCGGACTCCGGCGAAGAGGCCTTGCGCATGCTGCGCGACAACCCGTGCGCCCTCGTTTTTCTGGAGCTGGATCTGCCCGGCATGTCCGGCCTCGACACGGCCAGGGTCATCCGCAACCCCGAAACGGGCGGGGACGTGCCCGTGATCGGCACGACGGCGCGGCTCGCCAGCGGCGACGCGGCCAGGTGCGCTTCGGCCGGCTTCAACGAGATCATGCTCAAGCCCGTGGACACCCAGGTTTTTTTCCGGGTCCTCGAAAAGTACGTCCAGCCCAACGAGCCCGGGAAGAGCGATTTCCGCGGCCAGGCCCTGGATGTGGAGCGGCTCCTCGATCAGCTGGACCACGATCAGGTGCTGTTGGCGGATGTGCTGCAGACCTTTCTGCGTGAGGGCCGCACCAGGGTGGGCGAATTTCTGCAGGCCCTGGAGCGGGAGGATTTCCTTACGGCCGAGCAGAAATCCAGCGCACTGCGCGGCATGGCCGGAAACATCCGGGCCGAGGGCGTGCGGGTCCTGGCGGAGATGGCCGAACAGGCCTGCCGCCGGTCCCGCGCCGACAAGGCCGCTTCCCTGGGCGAGGAGATCATGCAGGAGCTGTGGCGCGTGGAGCAGGCGGCGGCCCTGGTCTGACAGGTCCAGGGATGGCATGCGTGTTCATTGCCGCTCATTGGGAAATGATCGCCGGAAACCTCCGGCACTCTTCGAGACAGTTCCGTCCGGCCCGCCGCGAATCCTTCCGGCGGGCCGATTGCGTTTACAGGCCGAGCTTCCCGCGCCGGTACCTGAACGTGTCCCGCGACACGTTCAGGAGCCTGGCGGCCTGGGACTCGTTCCCGTCGGCCAGGCCCAGGGCCTGCTCGTAATAGTCGTGTTCCATGCGCTGCAACAGGGCCGGCAGGTCCACGCCCGCCCCGGTCAGGGGCGTCATGCCGGTTCTTTCCTCATCGGGTGTGCAGCCGTCGCGCAGTCCCAGGTCCGCGGCGTCCAGCTCCGGGCCGCAGGCCATGAGGGCGGCGCGCTCCATGATGTTGCGCAGCTCGCGCACGTTCCCGGTCCAGTCGTGGCGCAGCAGGGCCTGGCGGGCGGAGTCCGTCAGGGCCGTGAACTTCTTGCCGAACTTCTCGCCGTACTGGTGCAGGAAGAGCTTGGCCAGGGGCAGGATGTCCTCGCGGCGGTTGGCCAGGGACGGCACGCGGATGCGCACCACGGCCAGGCGGTAGAAGAGGTCCTGGCGGAAGGCCCCCGTGGCCACCATGCCCTCCAGGTCGCGGTTGGTGGCTGCCAGGACGCGCGTGCGCACCGTGCGTTTGGTCGTGGAGCCCAGGGGGTAGAACTCGCCGTGCTGCAGGAAGCGCAGCAGCTTTGCCTGGGCGCTTGGCGGCAGTTCGCCGATCTCGTCCAAAAACAACGTGCCGCCCGCGGCCTCCTCCACGAGCCCCGCCTTGCCCTTCTTGCCTGCGCCGCTGAAGGCCCCCGGCGCGTACCCGAACAGTTCGCTCTCGATGAGTTCCCCCGGCATGGCCGCGCAGTTGACCGTGACCAGGGGGCCGCGGAAATTGGGGCTGCGGTGGTGGATGGAACTGGCCACGAGCTCCTTGCCCGTGCCCGTGGCGCCCTCGATGAGCACCGGCGTGTCGGGGCTGACGGCGACCTTGGCCACGGTCTGCACCACGTCCGTCAGGGCCTCGCTCTCGGCCACGAAGAAGGGGATCTGCTCGCGCAGGGCCTTGTCCTGCAGCTCCCGGATCTCCTTGCCCAGGCGGATGGAGCTGCCGGCGCGCTCCAGGCAGAGCTTCAGGGCGTCCATGCGCAGGGGCTTGACCAGGTAGTCGAAGGCGCCGCGCTTCATGGCCGAGATGACCGTGTCCAGGTCCTCGAAGGCCGTGATCATGATCACCGCCGCGTGGGGCGCCAGCCTGCGGATGCCGTCCAGCACGTCCAGGCCGCTTATGTCCGGCAGGCCGATGTCCAGGAGCACCAGGTCCGGCTTCAGGCCCGCGAGGTCGGCCAGGGCCTCCTTGCCCGTGGCACGTGTGGCGACATCGTATCGGCGGCCGAGGGTCATGGACAGGCTGTCGCGGATGGACTCCTCGTCGTCGATGATGAGCAGGGAGTAGTTCATGGGTGCTCCGGGGCCGGAAGGGGGAACTCCAGCCTGAATTCGGCCCCGCCCAGGGGGCTCTCGGCCACGCGGATGACGCCGCGGTGGTCGGCGACGATGCGCTGCACGATGGACAGGCCGATGCCCGTGCCGTCGCTGGCCGTGGTGTAGAAGGGGTCGAAGACGCGCTCCCGGTCCGCCGACGCGATGCCCGGGCCCGTGTCGCCGACGGTCAGCATGACGCGGTCTTCGGACGCGGCGATGCGGATCTCGACGCGTTTTTCGCCGTCGCCCTGACGCACTGCGCGGGCGGCGTTGTCGACGATGTTGACCACGGCCTGTTCGAGCTGCATGCGGTCGCCGCGGATCATGGGGGCCGGCTCGAAACGCGTGACCACATCCACGCCGGCCTTGCGCAGGGTCGGGGCCAGCAGGCCCAGGGCCTCCTGCACGGGGGCCGACAGGTCCAAGAGTTCCAGGCGCGGCGTGCCGGGCTTGGAAAAGTCCAGCACGCGGCGGATGACGGACTCCATCTTGCCGGCGGCCTTGCGGATTTTTTCGATGGTCGCGCGCAGCACGCCGGCCGGTCCGTCTTCAGTCAGCTCGGCGCAGATTTCCTCCATGGCGTAGAGGTAGGCGTGGATGCCCGTCAGGGGGTTGCGGATCTCGTGGGCGATGCCGGCGGCCATGCGGCCCAGGGAGTTGATCTTGTCCAGGAGCATGATCTGCCTGGCCATGCGGCGCGAGGCTGTGACGTCGGCCATGAACACGGCCACGCGAGTGACGCGGCCCGCGTCGTCGAAGACGGGGTAGATGTGCAGGTCCAGGTCCTCGTCCTGCCCGTACTCCGTGATGGATTCGGCCTCGCCGCCGGCGAAGACTGCGTCCACGGCCTGCCTCAGGCGCGCGCCGCGGTCGTTGTGCAGGATGTCGAACAGGGACTGGCCGATGAGGGACTCGCGGATGGTGCCCAGGCGCGAGGCGCCTGTGTCGTTGATGTCGAGGAGGATGCCGTCCTGGTCCATGAGCAGGAGGGTCTCGGTGGGCGCGTTGATGAGGGCGCGGGCCTTGGCCTCGCGGTCGCGGATCTGGGCCTCGGCCAGGCGGCGCTGCTCGACCTCGAAAAGCAGGTCGCTCGTGCGGCGCTCGACCTCGATTTCCAGGCGCGCCCGGGCCTTGCGCAGGTCGCCCTCGGCGCGGATGCGCTCGCCGACCTCGCGCTCAAGTTCGTCGTTGGCCGCGCGCAGATGTTCCGTGCGCGCCCTGACCGCCTCCTCCAGCTGCTCCTTGTGGCGGCGCAGCACCGCCTGGGCCTCCTGACGTCGGCGCATGGCGCTGACGAGCATGGCCACTGCGGCCAGGAGCACGGCCACGCCGACAGTGGCCGTCCAGATGTAGCGCTTGTCGATCTGGTAGAAGCGGGCCGGTTGGTTCAGGATCAGGCTGTCCTCGGGCAGCAGGGATTCGGGGATGCCGAAGCGCCGCAGCTGGATGTGGTCAAAGATGAAGCGTGACGGCGTCAGCGTGTCCACTGGGATGGTGTCCGGGTTTGTCCCGTTCAGGACGCGCATGGCCAGCCGGGCCACGCGCTCGCCCTCGGCCCGGCCCTCGACCATGCGCCCGCCCACGCAGCCCGTGCCCATCTCGAAGTCCCAGAAGCCGTAGATGGGCACCTTGGCGTAGGTCGAGAGGAAGAGGTTCTTGCCGCGGTAGTCCACGAGCACGCCTTCCTCGTTGCGCATGACGCCGTGCACGAAGATGATCTGCCCGTGGCCGAGCTGCGACAGGCGGGTGCGAAGTTCCTGGGCCGGGAGATTGTTCCAGTAGGTGAAGCGGATGCCGGGGAACTGCGCCTCCAGGGCGCGCAGGGACTGGTCCGTGAGCAGGTCGGTGATGGACTGGTCCGCGCCGATGACCACGAACTCGCGCGTTCCCGAATGCAGGCCCAGGGCCGTGCGCATGGTCTCGGCGAAGGGCGGGTTTTCGGCCAGGCCGGTGATGCGGGGCTGGCCGCGCAGCTGCTCGGGGCGGAAGTCGTTGACGCCGCAGAAGACCACGGGCGCTCCGCGGAAGATGCTGTCGCGGTATTCGAGGACGAAGTCCAGGGCGTCGTTGTCCGTGGTCACGATGAGGTTGAAGACGCTCTCGGACAGCTTGTGCCCCAGCAGGGCGGCCTGCAGGGAAAGGTAGGACGTGTCGGTGTTGCGCTTGGTGTCCAGGTACTCGACCCACAGCAGGGCCTGGGGCATTTCCGCACGGAAGGTCTCCTGGATGCCTGTGTTGAGGGTGTCGGTCCAGGACAGGCCCGGGTGGTAGGAGTGCAGCAGGAGCACGTTCTGCGACCTGGCCTGCGCGGGGGCGGCAGTCAGAAGCAGCAGCAGGGCAAGCAGGAGGGGGAGGATGACACGCGGCATGTTGCGGGTGTATGCCCAAACGGCGCGGCATTCAAGCCCGTGCGCGAACGTCCTTGACAGGCCTGGCCGTTGGGAATAACGGTCTGTGTTTCCTTGCTCGCTCGAAGTGAATGGGCGGGCTATCACCCACAAGGAGGATTCTGTAATGACCAGGTACGAGGAACTGCTCCTGCTCAGCCCGGAGCTCGGCACCGATGAGTGCCGCGAGATCATCAACAACCTGAGCGCCGTTGTCGAACGCGAGGGCGGAAGCGTCCTGAAGATCGACGACTGGGGCGTCAAGGATACTGCCTACCCGGTGCGCAAGTTCAACCGCGGCCGGTACATCCGCATGGAAATGAACATGCCCGGCAAGGCTGTGGCCGAACTGGAGCGCAACGTGCGCATCGCCGACGGCGTGTTCAAATTCATCACCGTGAAGCTCGCCGACACCCCCGTCGAGACCACCGAGGAGGCCTAAGATGTCTTTCAAGAAGAAGTTCGCACCCCGGAGAAAGTACTGCCGCTTCTGCGAGAACCCCGAGATTGCGCTCGACTACAAGCACCCCGAGATCCTGAAGGACTTCGTGACCGATCGCGGCAAGATCATCGCCAGCCGCATCACCGGATCCTGCGCCAAGCACCAGCGGGCCATCACCCGCGAGGTCAAGCGCGCACGTCAGATGGCGCTGTTGTTCTACACGGCCACCCACAGCACGGACGTGCTCAAAAAATCCAGAGTCTAGGAGAGTAGGTCATGAAGGTCATTTTGCGAGCAGACGTGGATAATCTGGGCCGCCTCGGCGACATCGTCGCCGTCAAGCCCGGTTACGGCAGAAATTACCTCTTGCCGCAGGGTCTGGCTTCCCTGGCGACTCCCGGCAACCTGAAGGTTTTCGAACAGGAGCGCCGCAAGCTGCAGGCCATGAACGACGCCATCAAGGCCGAGGCTTCCGCCCTGGCCGCCAAGATCGAGGCCGCCAAGGTGGTCATCGAAGTGCGTACGGGCGACGGCGACAAGCTTTACGGCTCCGTCACCTCCCCCCAGATTGCGGCCATCCTGGCCGAACAGGGCGTTGACGTGGATCGCCGCAAGATCCAGCTCGACGAGGGCATCCGCTCCTTGGGCGAGTACATCATCGAAGTCAAGCTGCACCCCGAAGTCGTGGCCAAGCTCACCGTGAACGTCATCAAGCACGGCAAGGTCGAGCAGATGACCGAAGCCGCGGCGGAGACAGATGCAACCGAAGAAGCCGCCGCAGAATAAGTTCGGGCAGCGCCTCGGAACGCAAATCCAACCGGAAGAGGCCTTGCAAAAGGCCTCTTCTGATTTGTTGCGCCGGATACCCCCGCACAACACCGAAGCCGAACAGGCGGTGCTGGGCGGGGTTTTTTTGCGCAACGACATCTTTCACACCCTGGTCGACGTCATCTCCGACGAGGATTTCTACTCGCCGGTTCACAAGACCATCTACCAGGCCTTCCAGGAACTCTATCGTCGCCGCGAGCCGGCCGATCTGGTCACGGTGGCGGAATACCTCAAGAGCCGAAGCCAGCTCGACGAGGTCGGCGGGACCGTCTATCTGGCATCCCTGGCCGAGTCCGTGGCCTCGGCCTCCAACGCCGTCTACCACGCCCAGATCGTGCGCGACAAGGCCGTGCGCCGGCGGCTCATCCAGACCTCCTCGGAGATTCTGACCAGCTGCTTCGAGGCCGGCGAGGAGACCGAGTCCCTCCTGGACCAGGCCGAGCAGCAGATATTCTCCATCGCCGAGTCCAAGGGCAAGCCGGCCTTCACGAGCAGCAAGGACCTGGTCCAGCGCGTCTTCGAACAGCTCGAGACGCGGGCCGGGCAGGGCGAATTGGTGACGGGCGTGCCCACGAGCTACACGGACTTCGACCACATGACCGCGGGCCTGCAGAAGTCGGACCTCATCATCCTGGCCGCCCGCCCGTCCATGGGCAAAACGGCCCTGGCCCTGAACATGGGCATGCGCGCGGCCATCCGCCACGACATCCCCGTGGCCGTCTTCTCCCTGGAAATGTCGATGGACCAGCTCATGATGCGCCTTCTGGGCTGTCACGGCCGCGTGGACTTAAGCCGCCTGCGCAGCGGCTATCTGAACGACGAGGACTGGAGCCGCCTCTACCAGGCTGCAGACGACCTGTCGCGGGCGCCCATCTACATCGACGACACGCCGGCCCTCTCGACCATGGAGATCCGGGCCCGCAGCCGCCGCCTCAAGGCAGAGAAGGGCGTGGGCCTCATCATCGTCGACTACCTCCAGCTCATGCGCTCCAGCCACAAGAGCGATTCGCGCGAGCAGGAGATCTCGGACATTTCCCGAAACCTGAAGGCCCTGGCCAAGGAACTGGAAGTACCGGTCATCGCCCTGTCGCAGCTCAACCGCAAGGTCGAGGAGCGTTCCGACAAGCGCCCCATGATCTCGGACCTGCGCGAATCCGGCGCCATCGAGCAGGACGCCGACGTCATCGTCTTCATCTACCGCGACGCGGCCTACAACAAGGCCGAGGACAACCCCAACAAGAACATCGCCGAGATCATCATCGGCAAGCAGCGCAACGGCCCCGTCGGCATGCTGCGCCTGGCTTATTTCGGCCAGTACACCGTGTTCGAAAACCTCACGGAAGTGGGACTGCCGTCCGAGGACGGCGGCGCGTACTGACCTTCTCCGCCACCCTCAACTTTTGCGGATGCCGTCATGAAAGCCTATTGTCCTGAAGAGTTTTTCTCGCGCAGCCAGCTCGACAACGTCCAGAAGACGCGCCTGACCACCACCCTCGAACGCGCGGCCCGCTCGGAGTTCTACTCCCGCCGCTTCGCCGAGGCCGGCATCGACCTGACCGCGATCACCTCCGCTGACGACATCGTCAAGCTGCCCTTCACCACCAAGGACGATCTGCGCAGCGCCTACCCCGCGCGCATGCTGACCCGTCCCGTGACGGACATGATCCGCCTGCACGCCTCCTCGGGAACCACGGGCTCGGCCACGGTCATCTACTACACGCGAAACGACGTCGATTCCTGGGCAGACCTCATGGCGCGCTGCATGCACATGATCGGCATCCGGGCCGAGGACACCTTTCAGAACATGTCGGGCTACGGCCTCTTCACCGGCGGCCTGGGCATCCACTACGGCGCCGAGCGCCTGGGCTGCCTGACCATCCCGGCCGGCGCCGGCAACTCCAAGCGCCAGCTCAAGCTTCTGGAGGACTTCCAGGTTTCGGCCATCCACATCATCCCGTCCTATGCGCTGCATCTGGGCACGGTGAAGGAGGAGCTCGGCTACGGGCCCGACCGCTTGAACGTGCGCGTGGCCCTGATCGGCGCCGAGCCGCACACCGAGGCCATCCGCCAGCGCATCGAGGAGGTCTGGGGCCTCAAGGCCTACAACTCCTACGGCCTGTCCGAGATGAACGGCCCCGGCGTGGCCTTCGAGTGCCTGGAACAGAACGGCATGCACATATGGGAGGACGCCTACCTGGCCGAGATCGTCGATCCCGACACGGGCGAGCGCCTGCCCGACGGCGAGATCGGCGAACTGGTCATCACCACCCTGTGCCGCGAGGGCATGCCGCTGATCCGTTACCGCACCAAGGACCTGACGCGCTTCCTGCCAGGCGATTGCCCCTGCGGGCGCACCCACCGGCGCCTGGACCGCATCAAGGGCCGCGCCGACGACATGATCATCCTCAAAGGCGTGAACATCTACCCCATGCAGGTCGAGCAGGTGCTCATGAGCATCCCCGAGGTGGGACAGAACTATCTCATCGTGCTGGAGCGCGAGGGGTATCTGGATCAGATGCGGGTCAAGGTGGAGGTCAAGGAGGAGTTCTTCGTCGAGGACATGCGCGAGCTGAAGGCTCTGCAGAGCCGCATCAGCGCGAAGCTGCGCGACGAGATTCTCATCACGGCGCGCATCGACCTGGTGGAGCAGAACTCCCTGCCCAAGTCCGAGGGCAAGGCCCAGCGCGTTCTGGACCTGCGGGAATAGCCCTTCGTCGCCGACGCGACCGAATGACCGGCCCCGCCTGCGGCGCGGCCGGTCTTCCTATTCGTATTGGGTCACGGCGCAGGACATGCCTTTCTTTTCGGCTTCCATGCACTGGTTCAGGGCGTCCTCGCGGGAGCGCTCCAGGGCGAACTGGATTTCCACGCCGCTGACGAGATCCTGCTCGAAGACCTTGAGCGGCTCCTGCAGACCCAGCAGCAGGCTCGCGTGACGGATCTGCTCCGGATTCGTGAGGGGGCCGACGGTGCCGACAAAGGGGCGGAAGACCACCTGCGTGTCCTGGAGGTCGTGCTCCCTGCCGTAGTCCCTGGCCTGCTCGAAGCTCTCGAAGCGCCCGACGAACAGGGAGAAGCTTGCGGGAGTCCCGCTTTCGCGGTTCCAGAACAGGTTTTGGTCCAGGTCCTTGAAGCGTGGCAGATGCAGGAGCATGGCCTCCATGGTCGCGAAGGACCCGAGCTGGACGGAATACGGGCCGTCCTTGGTGCGTTTGCGGAAGACCGTCTTGGCCACGCTCTGCATGACGGGACCGGCGGGACGGGGCTCCATCTTCGGGACGGGCGGCGCGGGTGTCGCTTCGCGCGCCGTACCTTCGGATCTGAGGACCAGGTCCATGATGTGCAGGTCCGGCATGAGCCAGGACAGGAAGAAGACGAGCAGGCCGATGATGCCGCACATGCTCAGAGCCAGGACAAGCACGCCCCATCGCGGCATTCTGGCGCCCATGTGCTGGGTGGGCGCTGGAGCGGTGGAGGGCGTCTCCCGCGGATGGGCCGCGGCTTCCGGGGCGCACTCCAGCACGTCTTCGGCGTTGCAGGCCTCTTTGGTGCTGAGCGCCCGCAGCGCGAGGGTCACGGTCAGCATGCGCAGGATGCCGATGACGCCGGCGGCCTTCTTGATCAGCGGTTCGGGGTTGGAAATGAGGTCGGCGGCCAGGCCGGCGTTTTCGAGCAGGAAGCCGATGTATTCGCGGGATTGTTCCCGGGTCAGTTTGGGCAGGGTCCAGACGGCCCCGAGCATGGAGTAGATGGCCCTGTTTTCCGGACGGGCCAGGCGGTGGACGATCTCGCCGTTGCCCACCAGGACCACCTGCAACCCGCTCTGGTGCTGCTTGGCCAGCCCGAAGAGGCTCGCCAGGAAGGCAAAGTCGCCGTCAGTGAGCAGGTGAGCGTTGTCGATGAACAGGACCAGACGTTTCTTTTCCCGCAAAAGCTTGGACAGGACCGGTTTGCTCTCTCCTTGGGGCGTCGTGTGCATCATCAGGATGTGAAAAAGCGTCTGTTCCGACGATGCGGCAAGACTCAGCGTTTCGATGTCGATGGCCGTCTTCAGTCGATCCAGGAATGCCGTCTTTCCGGACTTGGGGAACCCGATGACGCAACTTAAAGGGCGTAGGCTTTGTATCTCATTCAGGACAGAGTCGAATACGTCCTCCAGCTGTGGAGTCGTAAAGTGCAGCGTTGAGCCGGATGCAGTGTCGAAAGGGGAATCGGTCATGTGATGGATTGTTTCCGGAAATCCGATTGTTTGTCCCAATGCTGGAATTTTCTTCTATTCTGAACTCTTCAATTAGGTGTTGACGGAATTCTATGCAAGCTTTTTTTGAAATATCCCGCTATTATGCGCGCTTTGGCGGTTCGAGATGACCTTTTCTCTTCCCTTCTTCGCCTTGTCCCTGGCAATGCTCCTGTGGGGCAGTTCCTTCGTGGCCTTCAAGTATGCGGTCATGACCTTCGATCCCATCGTGGTCGTCTTCGCGCGCATGTTCGTCTCGGCGGCGCTCTTCCTGCTGGTCCTTCCCGTGTGGCGGCCGCGTTCCGTGAAGCGCGGCGACATCTGGTTCATGGTCTTCATGGCCCTGTGCGAACCGTGCCTGTACTTCGTCTTCGAAGGCCAGGCCCTGACCCTGACCACGGCCTCCCAGGCCGGGATGGTCGCGGCCACGCTGCCCGTCCTGGTGGCGGTCTGCGCCGGGTTTCTGCTGGGTGAGCGCCTTTCGCGGCGCTCCTGGCTCGGCCTGCTCCTGGCGCTGGCCGGGGTGGCCTGGGTCAGCCTGACCGGGACCGCCACAGAGGTCGCGCCGCGGCCCGTGCTCGGCAATTTCCTGGAACTCGCGGCCATGCTCTGCGCTGCCGGGTACACGGTCAGCATGAAGAAGCTCTGCGCCAGCTATTCCCCCTGGTTCCTGACGGCGGTGCAGTCCCTGGTCGGGACCGTGTTCTTCCTGCCGCTGCTCTTTCTCCCCTCGACGGATCTGCCCCAGGCCTTTCCTGCCGGTCCGAGCCTAGCCGTCTTGTACCTGGCAGTGGGCATCAGCATCGGCGCGTACGGGCTCTACAACTTCGGGATCAGCAGGCTCCCGGCCTGGCAGGCCTCGGCCTTCGTCAACCTCATCCCCGTCATCTCCATGCTGCTGGGCTGGGCCTGGCTGGGGGAAAGCCTCAATGCCGTCCAGTTGGCCGGCGTGGCGGTGGTCTTCGGCGGGGTGGTTCTGAGCCAGGAGTGGGGCGGGGAGGGCAAAGACGACGCCCCCGGCCGCGTTGTGGCGGACGAGGGCGTCGATGGTGAGGCGTTGTCGCAGCCTCTGGGCGTGATGGAAGAGGCGATGGCTCCGGTGCGGCGCCGGAAATGAGCGGGGCCTTCCCGGCCCCGTCTCCCGCGCCGAAGAAGGGTTAGAGCTTGCCGAGGCCCATGGGCGCCGCGGCGGGAGTGATTTTCTCCTCGCTGACCTGACCGTCCCTGGCCACGATGGCCCGCGTGCAGGGGATGTCCCGGCCGCTCTTGGCCAGGGCCTGGCCGACGATGCGCGACAGGCCGGAGCAGCAGGGCACTTCCATCTCCAGGATGGTCACGGACTTGATGCGGTTCTGGGCGAAGACCTGGCTCAGGCGCTCCACGTACTCGGCGGCGTTGTCGAACTTGGGGCAGCCGAGCATGATGGTCCGTCCGGCCAGGAATCGGCCGTGGAAGTCCGGCGTGGCCACGGGGCAGCAGTCGCCGGCGATGAGCAGGTCTGCGTCCTGCAGGAACGGCGCGTGGGGCGGGATGAGCCGGATCTGGATGGGCCAGTGGGACAGGGCCGAGCCGACCTGCCCGGCCGGGACGTTGGCCCGGTCGCAGGGCGTCATCTGCATCATGCCGGCCGAGGGGCAGCCGCCGTGGGCGGGCCTCATGGTCTGGACCTGGGCCGAGGGGCAACCGCCGTGTCCGGCGCCGTGGCCGTGACCCTGGGGGGCGACGCCGCCCATGCGGCGCACGTGCTCCATGGCCGCCTCCTCGTCGAAATCTTCGGCCTCGCGCTCGATGATGTGCAGGGCGTCCTCGGGGCAGTGCCCGATGCAGGCCCCGAGGCCGTCACAGAACATGTCCTTCACGATCTTGGCCTTGCCGTCGATGATGGCCAGAGCCCCTTCCGCACACCCGGTCACACACTGGCCGCAGCCCGTGCACTTTTCTTCGTCTATTTCGATGATCTTGCGTATCATGTTTTTTCTCCTCCGCTGTTGTTTGCGTGAGTCCTGTCTAGGGGCTTTGGGATAAGGCCGCTTTGAGCCATGTCAAAAACACGTAGATATTTTTCGGGGCAAGATCAGGAGTGCGCTCCATCTGCGTGTCCCGTCTTGGGACGCCTTGCGGATAAGTAAGGTCATTACGGATGTTCTGATCGGGGCAGGGGAGCGGGTCGGATAGGTCAACGCCGCAGGCGATGAGCTTTTCAAGCTGGATGAGGTGTTTTCAGGTCCGGACTGGCCACGTGACGGTGATTATTCGTCGTGAACTCCGTGCAGGCCGAAGGCCGGGTCGATGATGAATCCGGCGGAGATGTCCCGGATCAATGGATCGAAGAGTTCTTTGAGGGGCGCATCGTATGTGAGTTCGAAGGTGGCCAGCACCCCGTGGGCCAGGACTGACCTGCGATAGAAGATTCTGTCCTCCACGTAGCCGGAGAGCACGAAAAAATCCCCGCCCGCATGCTTGTAGGTCACTTTGCGGCCTGGCTCGGCCATGGCCTGGGTCATGGCTTCGGGGATAGTCTGCTGCGCGGCAATGCCGAAACTACCCCAGCAGCGGAGTTCGGCTCTGCCGTCCGGCGCTGCGAAAACCTGACCGTCTCCGGCGTCAGATTCGCCCAGAGGGCGGAGATGCCTTTTCGGCCAGGCCAAGGCGTAGCCATATTTATGGTTGACGTAACAGTCATATTCGTCCGCGCGAGCGCAGACATCTTCAAACGCCGCCATTCCCTTCGCTGACGAACTCCATGCCTCGACGGGACAGGCCGTAAGCAGCATCAACACGCCCAGCAGGAAGATTGTGTCTTTCATCCTCAAGTCCCACGGTTCATCGTGCAATACGGCACGCATCATGCCATCTGTTCGCGAAACCGTCCATATCCGCCTGATGAGATGCGCATGAGTAGGGGGAGGTCTCCTGCCAAGGAATTTTGGCGCAGAAAAAGCCCGCTCGAACCTTTCGGTCCGGCGGGCTTTCTTGCGTCCGGGGTTTCCCTGGCCTTACGCTTCGGTCGGCGCTGGCTGGGGTTTGGGGGCCGGTTTGGCGGGAGTCTTGCGGTTGATGCGCTCCTGCAGGCGCTGGGCGGCCAGATGGGTTTCGCCGGGTGCGGCCAGGAAGAGCATTTCGCCCTTGGGGGAGAACCAGTGCCAGCCTTCGGGCTTGGTCAGGAGCATGGCGCCCTTGCGTTCGAGGTATTCCAGGTCGCGGCCCTCTTCCACGGCGGACTGAAGCTGGATCTGCAGGTTGTCCGTCTCCAGGACGATGGAGGCCGTGCGGAAGAGCTCGAAGGCGCCGTGGGAGATGTCCATGAGCAGGCCCTGGTCGGGGGTCTTCTTCGTGGTCAGGGCCTTTTCCAGTTCCAGAAGGTCCTTCTTCAGATCCTTCAGCTCCGCGATGGCCATGTCCCGGGCCACGTCCCCCTGTTCCTTGATGGTCTTGGCCAGCTGGTTCTGCAACACCTTGCTCATGCGCGCTCCTTCATGCCGTTGGCGGTTTCACGTCTACAGAATCTGCCCCAGAAACTCCTTGGTCCTTTCGTGCGTCGGCGCGGTGAAGAAATGTTCGGGCGCGCCCTGCTCCAGTATCTCCCCCTTGTCCATGAAAAGGACCCGGTCCGCAACCTCGCGGGCGAAGCCCATCTCGTGGGTGACCACGACCATGGTCATGCCTTCGCGGGCCAGGTTCTTCATGACGTCGAGGACCTCGCCGACCATTTCCGGGTCCAGGGCCGAGGTCGGCTCGTCGAAGAGCATGATTTTCGGGTCCATGGCCAGGGAGCGCGCGATGGCCACGCGCTGCTGCTGGCCGCCCGAGAGCTGGTCGGGCTTGACGGCGAACTTCTCGGCGATGCCGACCTTCTCCAAGAGGGCCATGCCCTTGGCCTCGGCCTCCTGCCTGGAGCGCCCCCGCACCGTCATCTGGGCCATGGTCAGGTTTTCCAGCACCGTCTTGTGGGGGAAGAGGTTGAAGGACTGGAAGACCATGCCGACCTCGGCGCGGATGGCGTTGATGTCGCACTTGGGGTCGAGGATGTCCACGCCGTCGATGATGATGTGCCCGGAATCGGCGTACTCCAGGCGGTTCAGGCAGCGCAGGAAGGTGGACTTGCCCGAGCCGGAAGGCCCGATGATGACGACCACCTCGCCCGGCGCCACGGAGCAGGAGACCCGGTTCAGGGCCTGCAGCCGCTCGGGGGTGTAGAAGAACTTGTCGATGCTTTGTACGTCGATGATGGGGGGCGTGTGCATGGTGCTCCTCTAGATGGCCTTGCGTTCGAGATACTGCACGAACATGGACAGGGTGAAGGTCAGGACCAGGTACAGGATCGCGCACACGATCCAGATCTCGAAGGGCTGCAGGGACGAGGACACGACCTCGCGCGAGGCCTTGGTCAGTTCGCGGATGGACAGCACGCCCAGGAGCGAGGAGTCCTTGACCAGGCTGATGAACTGGCCGGCCAGGGGCGGCAGGATGCGCCGGAAGGCCTGGGGCAGGATGACCTTGCGCATGGCCTGGGCGTAGGTCATGCCCAGGGAGCGGGCCGCCTCCATCTGGCCGCGGTGCACCGACTGGATGCCGGCGCGCACGATCTCGGCAGTGTAGGCGCCGGTGAAGATGGCCAGGGCCATGACGCCGAACCACAGGGGCGAAATCTGCCCGAGGCCCGACTGGGCCAGGATGGAGTTGATGACCGTGCCGACCACGAAGTACCAGAGAAAAATCTGCACCAGCAAAGGCGAGCCGCGGATGAGCTCGATGTAGGTGATGGCGCCCCAGCGCAGGGCCGGGTTGTCGGAGATGCGCGCCAGGCCCGTGAACAGGCCCAGGACGATGCCGAAGATGATGGCCAGGAAGCTGACCTCCAGGGTCAGCCACAGGCCCTCGACCAGGATGCCCGGCTTCCAGTGGGTGTAGTAGCCGATGTTGTCGCCGGCGTAGACGTGGTCGCCCGCGGAGAGCAGGAGCGACTCCTTGGGCAGTTCGTGGGTTTCCTCGCCGTCGTCGCCCCTGACGAGGACGCGCACGTTCTTGCTCTCGGCGCCTGCCGGGTCGATGGAGACTATCTTGCCTTCCATCTCCGCGCGGATGGTCACCTTTTCCTCATAGAGGAAATACTGCGGCACGCGGTTCCATCTCCAGATGTACTCCACCTTCTTGGTGGCGAAGTAGAGGAGGGCCATGCTGCCGCACAGGCCGAGGATGAAGACGATGCTCCAGAACTGGTAGTAAAGTTTGCTCTTGGGCCGGTCGAGTCCCGTGTACGTGGCCATTATCCGTCCTGCTGCTGATGAATCGTAAAAACGAGGGATCCGGCCCTTGAGCCGGATCCCTTATGCTTGCTTACTGCACGTCCTTGAGCCACTCGGTGCCCTTGATCCACTTGTTGTAGATGTCGTCGTAGCGGCCGTCGTTCTTGATCTGGGCCAGGAAGTTGTCCAGCCAGTTCAGGAAGTCCGGGTCGCCCTTCTTGATGCCGAAGCCCAGGGGCTCGTAGGTGAAGACCTTGTCCAGCAGGACAAGGTTCTTGCCGCCCTGCTGGGCCATGAAGACGACGTTGAAGGGCAGGTCGTAGACGAAGGCGTCGGCCTGGCCGTTGACCACTTCCATGGCGCCGTCGGACTCCTTCTCGAAGCTCTTGTACTGGGCCTTGGGGATCATGCGCTTGGTGGCCTGCTCGCCGGTGGTGCCGATGCGGGAGGCGACGGTGTACTTGGGATCGTTCAGGTCCTTGTAGGACTTGATGGTCCCTTCATGCTTCTTGTTCAGCAGGATGGCCTGGCCGACGACGATGTAGGGCTCGGCGAAGTTGATCTGCAGGTTGCGTTCCTGATTCACGGTCATGCCGGAGATGATGATGTCGAACTTGTCGGACATCAGCGCCGGGATGATGCCGTCGTAGTCGGTGTTGACGATCTTCAGCTTCACGCCCATGGCCTTGGCCATTTCCTTGGCCATGTCCACGTCGAAGCCGACGATCTCGCCCTTCTTGTCGGTCATCTCGAAGGGCATGTAGCCGGCGTCGAGGCCCACGCGCAGTTCGCCGCGCTTCAGGATTTCGTTCAGGGTGGATTTCTCGGCCAGCTCGTGGTCGGCGGCGAGAACAGGCATGGCCGCGAAGGCGGTCAGGAGCAGGGCCACAACAACTTTCGTCACAAAACGCATAATGCCTCCTCGTTGGTTGGAAAACGTGCCCGAGTTCAGTATTTGCCCTCGGTCAGGACCTCTTTGATGATCATCCGCACCTTGCAGAATTCGCACATCGGGATTTCCTCCTCGGGCAGGCAGATGATTTTCGTCTGCTTGCACTTGGGGCAGGCGACTTCCACGAATTCACGCCTGTAACGGTCTTTGAGCAGTTCCATGATGTTCCCTCGCGTTGCTTCCCGTACGCCGGGAAGGCGAAAAATTCAAGGAAGGGGCGGTTCGAGGCGCAGGGACAGGCAGGTCAGGCCGCCGTCCATCTTGCGGTACTCGCTCGTGTCCAGTTCGACAATGGGCAGGCTCAGGGGGGCGAGCAGGGCGCGGGTGCGGGCGTAGCCGGTGGGCATGATCAGGGTGCCGTTCACGAGCAGGGTGTTGGCCGCGTACTCCTCGCCCGCGGGGCAGACGATCTGCCGATAGCCTGCGATGGCCGGGTGGCCGGCGAAGTCCGCCGTGACCAGCATGGTGTCCGCCCCGACATAGTTGAGGCTCGACTTGAGGTGCAGTCCGGCCGCGACGCGGATGACGTCGCTCGCGTAGCCGTGGGCGCCCAGGATGGCGGCCAACTGGCGCGCGCCCTCGTCGTTGGTGCGGTCCGAGACGCCGATGAAGAAGCGTTTGCCGACCTGCAGGATGTCGCCGCCGTCCAGGGTGCCGGGCGCCTCGATGCGCGCCAGGGGACGGTGGGCTGAGAGCGCCTCCTCGATGTAGGCCGTCTCGCCCGCGCGCGACGGCGCGCCGGGGCGGGTGATGACGCCGACTTCGCGCACGACCACGGCCGTGTCCTCCACGAAGCAGGCGTCGGGAAAGCCCTGGGCCGCCGGGAGGACCGTGACCGTGAGGCCGAGGGAGCGCAGGCAGTCGACGTAGGCGGCGTGCTGGGACAGGGTCAGGTCCATGTCCGGGGCGGCCGCGGCGGAGGTGGTCAGGCCCTGGGGGTAGTCCGGGCCGGGGACGCGGGTGATGGCGTGGGAAAACATCTGGTATCCTTCCTGCTTGAAGTTCGAATTCGGACTTCCAAGCAAGAAAAATCTTCTTTGGCAAGCATTATTCGTCGTCGGAAATGCGGTTCTTGCGGGACAGGAGATCCTCGACGGCCTCGGCTCCACTGGACGCCGCGTCGGCGCGCAGAATGATCTTCGACCCGAATTTGTCCCGGATGCGGTCCATGGCCTGGTCCAGCAGCCGGTCGCGTCCCCGGCCGGGGTCTTCCGCCAGGGGAAGGGCGGCCTGCACGGCCCGGAAATTGGACACGCCCAGGCCGATGAGCCGAACGGGCCTGGGCAGTTTTTCGGAGGCCAGGAGGCGGCGCGCGGCCTGGTGAATCTCCGCGGTGATGTCCGTGGGCCTGAGCAGGGTTTTGCTGCGGGTGATGGCCGTGAAGTCGTGGAACTTGATCTTGAGGGTGACCGTCAGCCCTTTCTTGTCCATGGACCGCAGTTCCCTCCCGACGCGCTCGGCCTGTGTCAGGAGCCAGCGCTCCAGCAGCGCCCGGTCCAGAGTGTCGCGGTCCAGAGTGTTTTCGGCGCTGCAGGACTTGGCGTCGCTGTGCGGCACCACGGGCGAGTCGTCGAGGCCCAGCGCCCGGTCGTGCAGGAACGCGCCGTGCCGGCCAAGGCTCCGCTCCCAATGGTCACGAGGGTGAGCCAGGACGTCGGACACGTTCCTCACCCCGATGTGGGCGAGCTTTTCGAGCATGCGCGGTCCCACCCCGGGAATCTTGCCCAGGGGCAGGTCGTGCAGGAAGGCGGGGACGTCGGACGGCCGGATGACGGTCAGGCCGTCGGGCTTGTTCCAGTCCGAGGCGATCTTGGCCAGGAACTTGTTGGGGGCGATGCCCACGGAGCAGGTCAGGCCGGTCCTGTCCAGGATGGCGGCCTTGAGCCTGCGTGCCAGATCCTCGGGCGGCCCCAGGACACGATACGTGCCGCTCACATCCGCGTAGGCCTCGTCCACCGAGGCCTGCTCGACCACGGGGCAGAGGCCGCGCATGACGTCCATGACCTGCTCCGAGACTTCCCTGTAGCGGGACATGCGCCCAGGCAGGAAGACGGCGTGGGGGCACAGCTTTCTGGCCTGGACGATGGGCATGGCCGAGCGCACCCCGTAGCGTCTGGCCTCGTAGGAGGCCGCCGAGGCCACGCCGCGCAGGGACTGGCCGATGACCACGGGCTTGCCGCGCAGTTCGGGGTTGTCCACCTGTTCCACGGAGGTGAAGAATGCGTCCATGTCGAGGTGCAGGATGATTCGCTCGGACGGTTGCATGGTAGGTATGGTCATCATGGAAACACTATACTCCATCCAGTCTCACTTGCGGTCAAGTCCGGTCCAGACTGTAGGGAATTTTCATTTCGCCCCAGAGGGGCTTTGACAACAAACTGTAAAAGTCATAACAATGGACTCCATAGGAGTATTGGTAATTCATTATTTCAAACGGAACCGCAAACAGGGGAGTGAGCCTATGAAAGCAACGAAACTGATCCTTTTGAGTCTGGTGCTGGTGGCGATCGCCGTTTCATCCGGCTTCGCCGCCGAAAAGTATGTGAAGAAAGTGGACAATTTCATAATCCTCGTAGACCGTTCGGGCTCCATGGATGAAAAGTATGTGGGGACCAAGGACAAGAAAATCGTTCTGGCCAAGAGCATCCTCGAACGCATGAACGCCATGATCCCCGAACTGGGCTATAACGGCGGCCTGAGCCTCGCGGCCTACGCCAAGCAGATCCAGGCCCTCGAACCCTTTGCCGCCGCTTCCTACGGCGCTTCCATCGCCAAGGTCCCGACCGTCATCGGCAGCAACCCGACCCCGCTGTCCGAGGGCCTGAAGGCCCTTGAGCCCGCCCTGCAGGGCGCCTCCGGCCGTAACGCCGTCATCATCCTGTCCGACGGACAGGAGAACGTCGGCACGGATTCCCTCAAGACCGCGGCCGCCATGGCCGAAAAGTACAACGTGTGCTTCCACACCATCAGCTTCGCCGACACTGTGGACGGCAACCAGAAGCTGCTGGACGACATCACCGCCCTGAAGCCCTGCGGCGTCGGCGTCTCCGCCGCGCAGCTGGCCGATGACGCGGCCATGAAGAAGTTCGTCAAGGACGTGTTCTATGACGACGCTTCCGACCCCTGCGCCCTGGACGACGACGGCGACGGCGTGGGCAACTGCGTCGACAAGTGCCCCGACACCATCAAGGGCCTGGCCGTCGATTCCAACGGCTGCCCGATCCCCGATGTCGTGCGCCTCATGGTCAACTTCGACTTCGACAAGTACAACGTCAAGCCCGAGTACCATCAGGTCCTGGCCGACTTCGCCGAGTACATGAAGAAGCAGCAGTCCTTCACCGTGGTTGAGATCGCCGGTCACACCGACTCCGTCGGCTCCGACGCCTACAACCTGAAGCTGTCCGACCGCCGCGCCAAGAGCGTGCGCGACTACCTGGTCAAGAACTTCGGCCTGGACGAGAAGCTGTTCTCCTCCAAGGGTTACGGCGAGAGCAAGCCCATCGCCACCAACGACACCGAAGCCGGCCGGGCCCAGAACCGCCGCATCGAAGCCGAGCTGAAGGGCGTCTACAAGAAGAAGTAAGCCTTAGCTCTTTCCGACCACTCAAGGCGGCTCCTCGCGGGGCCGCCTTTTTGTTGTCAGGGCTGCCAAAGCCGCATACGCATTTTGCGGAAAGGAAAACGTTCGTCCACTGGGGCGCGCGGGAAACCGGAACAGGAAACGGACATGCAGGAATTCGTGGAAAGGGCCCAGGCGGCCGACGGCGGCCAGAGGCTCGACGCCTTCTGGCAGGGAATCCTCGACGAGGAGGGCGTGACCCGCAGCCGGGTCCAGGCCTGGATCCGTGACGGGCGTGCGCGCGTCGACGGGCGGGTCTGCGCCAAGCCGGCGACGAAGGTTCTTCCGGGCCAGGTGCTGAGCCTGCTGCCGGAATTCCCGGATTCGGACATCGTCCCCGACGACGGCCCGCTGTGCGTCCTCTACGCCGACGAGCACCTCGCCGTGTTGGACAAGGAGGCCGGGCTGACGGTCCATCCCGCTCCGTCCGTGACCGGTACGACCCTGGTGCACCGGGCCGCCGCCCACTTCCCGTCCCTGTCGGCCCTGGGCGGACAGCGCCCCGGCGTGGTCCATCGTCTGGACAAGGACACCTCCGGCCTCATGGTCCTGGCCCTCTCCGAGCCGGCCAGGCTGGCCCTGTCCGAGAGTTTCGCCTCGCGCGACGTGTCCAAGGAATACCTGGCCCTGGTGGCCGGGGTGCCGCCGTCTTCGGGCGTCGTGACCCTGCCCCTGGACCGCCACCCGAGCATCAAGACGCGCATGGCCGTGGCCGAGCGGGGCGGACGGCCGGCCGAAAGCCGCTACCGGCTCCTGTGGACGGCTCCGGACCGCAGCGCCTCCCTGGTGCGGGTGCGCATCCTCACGGGCCGCACGCACCAGATCCGCGTGCACATGACCGCATTGGGCCACCCGCTGCTCGGCGACGCAGTCTACGCCGACAGGAAGACGGCCGCCCGGGCCCCGCGGCAGATGCTGCACGCCTGGCGGCTGCGCTTCCGGCATCCCGCAGGCGGCGAGGAGCTTTCCTTTTCGGTCCCGCCGCCGGACGATTTTCTTCACGTGTTGCATGAACTTTCCCGGCAGCGGGTCTGCATCGGGCTGACCGGGGCCGTCGGCAGCGGCAAGTCCACGGTGCGGGCCGCGGTGGAGGAGGCGGGCGTGCCGGTCTTCTGCGCGGATCGGGTCGTGGCCGGGTCCTATGCCCGCGGCGGGGAGGGCTGCGCCATCCTGGAGCATCACTTCGGGAAGCGTTTCTCCGCTCCGGGCGGAGGCATCGACAAGGATCGCCTGCGCGAGGCCATGCAGGACCCGAGCCTGCGGCGGGAAGTGGAGCGCCTCGTCCATCCCCTGGTCCGCCACGCCCTGGCCGAGTTCAGGGCACGCCACGACGAGGACGTGACCCTGGCCGAGATCCCGCTCCTGTGCGAGGCCGGGCTGGCCGGCGAGACGGACCTGGTGGCGACGGTCTTCTGCCCCGACGGCGTGCGCCATGAGCGCCTGCACGGCCGGGGCTGGTCCGAGGAACGCATCGCCGAGATCGACTCCTGGCAATGGTCCCAGGCCAGAAAGGTGCGCGCCGCGCATCTGGTCATCGACAACTCCGGCTCCCTGGACGAGCTGCGGACCCGAGCCGGGGCCATGCTCGGTGTGGTGCTCGGCATGCTGCGCGCCCGCTCCGAACGGGACATGGAGACGTTGCGCGACCTCTTCGAACACCCAGACACCTTCGACGAAACGGACTGACCATGCTCCCTCTGCGCGACAACATTCCTTCCCGGCACAAGCCGTACGTCATGTGGACCCTGCTCGGGGTCAACGTCATCGTGTTCCTGCTTTTCGTCGGCCTGTCGCCGGCCCAGGAATTCAAGCTCTTCCATCTTCTGGGCGTGGTCCCGGCCCGCTTCTTCCACCCCGACTGGGCCATGTGGCAGGGCTACCCCGAAAACGCCTGGCTGCCGCTCTTCTCGCACATGTTCCTGCATTCGGGCTGGCTGCACCTCATCGTCAACATGTGGACCCTGTGGATCTTCGGCGACAACGTCGAGGACGTCATGGGACCCGTGCGCTTCCCGATCTTCTACGTACTCTGCGGACTGTGCGCGCTCGGCGTGCACATGGTCACGAGCCCGAATTCGACGGTGCCCGTCGTGGGCGCCTCGGGAGCCATCGCCGGGGTCATGGGCGCCTACTTCTTCCTTTACCCCCACGCCAAGGTCGTGACCTTCCTGCCGGTGCTGATCATTCCCTTCATCTTCGAACTGCCGGCGGTCTTCTACCTCGGGGCGTGGTTCCTGACCCAGGTCTTCTCGGGGATGCTCGCCCCGGCGGGCGGGGGAGGGGTGGCCTGGTGGGCGCACATCGGCGGGTTCGTGGCCGGCATGGTTCTGCTGCGCTTCTTCCGCGACGACTCGCGCTGCTACTACTGCTATCGCTCGGAATCGTTCAAGGAGTGGAAGTAGGGCGGCTGGACATTTGGGGCCTCCTCCATTAAGCGCAATCTCTTGCCTTGACGCGCCCTCCGGGCCGCTCTTCATACCACCATAGGGATGCCAATATGCTTCAGATCGAAAACCTGCATGTCAGTATCGGCGAACGGGAAGTCCTCAAGGGGATCAACCTGAACATCGACGAAGGCGAAACCTTCATCCTCTTCGGCCCCAACGGGTCCGGCAAGACCACCCTGCTCATGACCCTCATGGGCTTTTCCGGCTACACGGTCACGGCCGGCCGGATCGTCTTCAAGGGCACGGACATCACCGCCATGCCGACCTACGAGCGCGCGCGCCTGGGGATCGGCATGTCCTTCCAGCGGCCGCCGACCATCCACGGCCTCAAGACCCGGCATCTGGTCTCCATGTGCGCTCGCGGCCGAGAGGTGGACGTGGACGCCATGGCCAAGACCGTCAATTTCGCCGATTTCCTGGAGCGCGACATCAACTCCGGCTTCTCCGGCGGCGAGATCAAGCGCTCGGAGCTGCTGCAGCTCATGGCCCAGAACCCGAGCCTCGTCCTCTTCGACGAGCCCGAGTCGGGCGTGGACCTCGAAAACATGGCCCTCATCGGCCACACGGCCCGGGCGCTGCTGGACGGCGCGGCCGAGCCCAAGCCGGACACCTGCATGCGCGACCTGCGCCGCAGCAACAAGACCTCCGGCCTGATCATCACCCACACGGGCTACATCCTCGACTACGTCAACGCCGACCGCGGCCAGGTCATGTACAACGGCGTGCTGTGCTGCGACACTCGCCCCACGCGGCCGCGCGACATTCTGGATCACATCAGCAAGTACGGCTACAAGGAGTGCATCAGATGTCTGAACTGAACCAAACCCTGGTCGATCTGAACTCCTACGCCTTTTCCGGCCAGCAGAGCGCCGACCTGCCCGACCTGTCGACCCTGTCCGAGGACAGCAAGCGCGAGCTGCGTATGGTCGGCGTGGACGTGGACGCCGAAGAGCAGCGCGCCGGCACCTTCCTGCAGTTCGACCACTCCACGGTGCACTGCAGGACGTCCGCCAAGGGCGTGGAGGTGCTGGGCATCCGCCAGGCGCTCAAGAAGTACGACGGCCTGCCCGAGTACTTCTGGAAGGCCATGGACCCCGACAAGGACGAATTCACCCGCGCCGCGGCCCGCGAGGAGCTGCACGGCGGCTACTTCATCCGCACCGAGAAGGGCGCCAAAGTGGCCGAGCCGGTCCAGTCCTGCCTGTTCATCAAGGGTCAGAACGTGGGCCAGAACGTGCACAACATCGTGGTCGTGGAGGAGGACTCCGAGGTCCACATCATCACCGGCTGCGCCACGTCCCACGGCGTGACCTCGGCCCTGCACCTGGGCATCTCGGAATTCTACATCAAGAAGGGCGGCAAGCTGACCTTCACCATGGTCCACAACTGGGGCGAGGACGTCGTGGTCCGGCCGCGCACCGTGGGCATCGTCGAGGAGCACGGCGTCCTGCAGAACAACTACGTTCTGCTGAAGAAGGTCAGGTCCGTGCAGTCCTACCCGACCATCCACCTGAACGGCGAGGGCGCGGTGGCGCGCTTCAACTCCGTCATCGTCACGCCCGAGGGCTCCCACGTGGACACGGGCAACCGCATCGTGCTGAACGCCCCGAACACCCGCGGCGAGATCATCTCCCGCACCATCACCACCGGCGGCACCATCGTGGCCCGCGGAGAGATCATCGGCAACGACGTGCCGGCCCGCGGACACCTGGAGTGCAAGGGCCTGATCCTCGGCGGCGGCATCATTCACGCCATCCCCGAGCTGCAGGGGCGCGTGCCCGGCGTGGAGCTGTCCCACGAGGCGGCCGTGGGCAAGATCGCCCAGGAGGAGATCGAGTACCTGATGGCCCGCGGCCTGGACGAGGACGAGGCCACCTCGACCATCGTGCGCGGGTTCCTGAACGTGGAGATCATGGGGCTGCCGCAGGAACTGCGGGAGTCCATCGACAGGACCATCGCCGAGCTGGACGCCGGCGACGCAATGTAGAAGCTTGTCATCGACCGCAAGGGCCCGGCTTGTCCGGGCCTTTGCATTTTCGGAGGTTCGCGTGCCGGGATACAAGGGACATCTCGTCGGCGGGGCGCTGACGGGCGCGGCGGTGCTTGGCGGGTTGATATGGAGCGGGACGTACGTCCCCGACATGCCGCAGATGGCCGTTCTCGGCGCCTTGGTGCTGCTGGGCAGCCTGTTTCCGGACGTGGACACGGACTCGCGCGGCCAGCACATCTTCTATCTGACCCTGGCGGTCCTGGACTTCGCCCTCATCGTGCAGGGGCACTACAAATGGGCCGCGGTTCTCGGTTTCGCGGCCATGTTCCCCGCCATCGGCTCCCATCGCGGCTGGACCCATACCTGGTGGGCCATGCTCCTCATCCCCCTGCCCCTGGCCCTCTTCCCCATCTGGCTCTACGGCGCCTCACCCAGGTCCATGGCCCCGTTCTACGGCGCGGCCGTTGTCGGGTATTTCTCGCACCTGATGCTCGACCGCAAGTGGAGCTGATGAGATCGGCGCTCGCCGGAGAGGTTTTGAGCCTTGGATTCTCGCCTCCCTGTCGGGCATACGTTCGAGGGTTTGACGAATCACCATCGGCCCTGCCCCGATGTCATTCCCGCGAAGGCGGGAATCCATGCTTCTTCAGCACGACCGCGGCCTGCCGGGCGCATGTCGCCCCTTGTCCCCTTCAGCGTAGCTTCCTGCTTTTCGCCATTTCCTCCATGTCGCGCAGGTACCTGTCCGAACGGTCCAGGTAGAACGCCAGGGCCTTGGAGAAGTTCTTGCCCACCAACCCGTCCACGAACATCTGGCTGATCTCCCGGTAGCGCTTGAGCACGTACTGGGAGCGCAGGAAGATGAGCCACTCCTCCTTGCTCATGTCCCGGGAGATGATCTCCAGGGCCTTGGCCGCGCGCGGCTGGTAGAGCCAGAAGTACATGCAGTCCAGTGCGTTGACGATGAGCACCTTTTCCAGGTCGCGGGCCTCGTAGGAGATGGTCTCGATGAACATTTTGGGCGACTGCAGCATGTCCAGCACGTCCTCCTCGGGGAAGAGCACGTCCAGGCGGGCGAAGGCGTCGTACATGCCGACCAGCTTGGCGCGATAGTCGGCCAAGCGGGTGCGGACGTTGTTGTGGCGGTCGCCCAGGCCCTCGATGATGGCCGCGACGCAATCGGAGGCGAACTTGGAGACGATGGCCGCCCATTTCTGCAGGATGTCCTCCACGCCCGTGACCATGGCCATGTGCATGACACCGGCCAGGGAGCTGTTGAACAGCACGGCCAGCGGGATGGACAGGATGCTGCGGAAGAAGTTGGCCAGGATCACGGCGCGGGGCAGGCCGCGGAACGTGTTGTGGCTCGAGATGTAGATGCCGTTGGCCAGGGCCATGGACGCGAAAAGCAGCATTGGGTCCGTGGCCGTGGTTACGCCGAAGGTCCGGTCCAGGATGATGGTCTTGACCAGAAGGTCCAGCAAAGGGACCGAGAAGCCCGTGAACAGCAGGTCGTCGGCGATTCGGCTCCAGCTGATCAGCGAATTCCACTGCACCAGGGGCGAGCGCCGCAGGCCCCCGCCGCCGAGCACGGCCTGCAGGACGTTGCGTACGCCCGTGATGCCGAACCAGATGAAGCCGCCCATATACGCCAGCACCCACCAGTCCTTGGTCAGGGCGAAGGTCAGGAAGGCCGGGATGAAACCGGCCAGGATCTTCAGCCCGTTCTTGAGGGCCGTGTTCATGTACTTGAGGGAGAGGGGCGCGGCCGTTTCGCCGGTCTGCTCCGTGAGCCGCAGGCCGTTGTCGTGCTCCAGCTGAACGCCGCCCAGGGTGACGATGTTGCCCGGCCGCTTGGGGTGGATGTCGATGCGGTCCAGGAACCATTCCAGGTTTGTCCGGCAGCCGATGCGCTCCAGGCCCGGAATCCTGCGCACTGTCCGCAGTAGCGGGGTGTCGTCGGCCAGACAGTGGCAGCACGACCGCGTGTGCATCGTCATCCTGGCCGTGACGGGCAGGAGTTTGCGCTGACCGCCCTGGCTCAGGGCGATCTTCCGCGCGCGCTCGGGCAGGGTCTCAAGCACAACCACGCCCATGCCGTACAGGTGTCGGGACTGCCCCGTGGAGCCGCTGCCGATGCGCGATCCCAGGGGACGGGACTTGTAGTGGCGGTGAAAGTTCTCGATGTCGAACAGGATGTCGAGCAGCTTGTCCTTGCGGGCGTCCATGTCCGCAAGCTCCGTCTCGATCTCCGCGATGCGTGACAGGTCGTCCCTGCCGCACGCCAGGGCAAGCGTGTTGGACAGCACCAGCCGGTCCTCCTCGAAGGACCATATCACGGCGCGGATGGCGCGCTTCAGGGCGATGACGTTGTCCTCGTTCAGGGCCTTCTGCAGTTCGGCGATCTGGGCGCAGGTCCGTTCCGGGCTGATCAGGTCGACCGCGTCCCCTGGGCAGCCTTTCTGTCCGGTCGGGGGCAGGGACCATTTGCCCCTGGTCACGTCCTTGAGGTTGTAGAGTTCGATGTTGCTGACATGTCCCCGGCAATCGTAGAGGATTTCCAGGGCGTCAGCCGTCGACAGGTTGCTCAGGTTCAGGGTGAAGTGGGAGCTGGAGTGGAACTTGGCCAGCCTGGGCAGCAGTTCCCCGATGTGCAGGCGCAGCAGGTGCGGCACCTCGCCGGAGTCCTGGGGCACCGTGGGGTCGTGCAGATCGGGGTTGCGGCAGGGCTGCAGGTAGCGCGAGATGAGCAGGTCCGAATCGATGGCGTTCAGGGCGTCGAGGCGCGTCTGCAGTTCTAAGCGGCGTTCAGGGGAGGCCTTGGCGTATTCCCGGGCCATGTGCCGCGCGGCGTCCTGCAGCCTGGGTTGCAGTCCGCTCTGGATGTATTTGGCCAGGTGCAGGAGCGACGGCTGGCCCGTACCGACAAAAGCCCGGAAGCCGACCTCGTCGAGCTCGTCCAGGATCAGGCCGAACTCCTCCTCCATGGCGGCGCGGTGGGTGAGGTTGTACGCCGCGAGGGCCTCGAAGACGTACTTCTGCTGGTAGGCCGAGATCTGGCGCCCTTCGTTCATGAAGGCGCGTACGGGCTGCTCCTCCAGAAAGTCCTGGAAGGACTTGGGGTCCGTGTAGCTTTGCGGCTCCCAGATGACGCGGACGTACTTGCCCCTGAAGCGCGAGGAGACCTCGATGCCGATGCGGATGTGCATGTCCAGGATGCGTCCAGCTTCCAGCAGCTCTCTCGCCACCTCGGCGTCCACGTAGTTGTAGTAGACCACGGTCAGGAAGCGGATGCCCTTGATCCAGGCGTCCATGACCAGATGGGTCGGGGATTTCCGGCCCTTGGTGTTGGCGTCGTGCACGTGGTGGTCGAAGGCCAGCTGGTTCCACTCCTCGGGCATTTCCAGGAGGTGGTATTTCTCCAGTTCCGCCCGCACCACGCGGGGCTTGCCCGAGGAGGCCATGCGGAAGTCATGGGCCAGGCGCAGCTGGGCCCGCTCGTCGTCCTTGTGCCGGACCAGCTCCTTCATGATCTGCAGGAGGACGCGCGAGGTGTTCTTCTGCAGGTAGAACGTGTTCGAGAGCAGGATTTCGTCCCTGAGGGCGCGCAGGGCGCTGATACGGTCCGCGGCCTTGCCGCCCTCCAGGGAGCCCAGCAGGCTCGCGATGGCGTAGGCCACCCGCAGCACGCCGGGAGCGGCCATCTCCTTGATGCCGTGGGGATGCATGCAGCTGTCGATCAGCGAGCGGACGCTGGCCCGCTCCGCGGAGCGGTGCAGGACGTCGTTGACGATGCGCAGCAGCGTGGAGTCGTTGGCGTCGAAGAAGAAACGTGAATTCGCCACGCGGGTTTCCGGTAGAGGCTAGGCCTGGCCGTCGGCCGGGGACCCGTTGTTCTGGCGTCGTTCGTTCAGGGATTTCTTCCGGTACGCATCCTCGAGCTTGTAGAGCAGGTCTTCGAGGTCCGCGGGCTTCATCAGATAGTCGAAGGCCCCGCAGCCCATGCCCTGCATGGCCGCATCGATGCTGGCGTGCCCGGTCAGCATGATGACCTCGGTGGTGGGCCACTGCGCCTTGATGCGTTTTAAAACCTCGATCCCGTCCATGCCCGGCATCTTCACATCCAGCACGACCACGTCCCGCGCTTCCTCGGCCAGCATGGCCAGGGCCTGCTCGCCCCTCGATGCGCCCTGGGCGCGAATGCCGCGCTTGGACAGCCGCTTGATGATGGTGCGCAGGAAATCCTCCTCGTCGTCTACCAGAAGTACAGAAAATTCTTCCATTGGAGCTCCCTGAAATCGTTGATCGCTTTCCGGTCCACAGCGCCCATCCATAGCCTGAGAAGGCGCGGACAGGCAATGTCCTTCTTGGTACCTCGTAGCGCGCCTACCGCCTCATGCCCATGACAGGATACACGGCATCTGCTAGCCGGCGGGGTGGAGGTTTGCGTGCGCCAGGTCGTCATCATACCGCTGCCCTGGCAGCTTTGCCTTCTGGCCTGGCTCTGTGGCCTCTTCGCCTGGGAGTTTCCCGTGCCGGCAGGCCTGGCCTGCCTTGTGTCCGTTTTTGCCTTTGCCCGGGGGCGCTGGCTTGCGGCGTGCATGGTTGCCGCATTCGTCCTGGGACTGGCCCTGGAAATGCCGCGGTCCGGGGACGGGGCGACCGGCTGGAACGTCGAGGCTCGCGTGTCGGGCGTCGTGCGGGAGGTCAGGACGCACCCTGGCCGGCGGGTCACGATCGTCGCGTCGGATGTGGTCCGTGCGGACACGGGAGCGGCCTTGCCGGGACGGTTGGCCTGGACCTGGATCGACCCGCCGACGTTGCCCGAGGCCGGGCGAACCTTCGACACCCGCTTGCGCATCCGTGAACTGCGAGGACGGCACAATTTCGGGCTTTCGAGCAACGAGGACTACTGGTCGCGCCAGGGCGTCCGGCACAGGGCCTTCTCGCGGGGGCGCGCGGACGTGCGCTGGGAGGACGGAGGCAGGTCGCTGCGAAGCAGGCTTCTGGAGGCCGTGGAAAAGCGAGTACCCGCAGGGCAGGGAGGCGCGGTTGTCCGGGCGCTGCTCTTCGGCGACAGGTTTGACCTCGATCCTGCCTTCATGGACCGCATCCGTCGCGCCGGCCTGTCCCACAGCCTGGCGCTGTCCGGCATGCATCTGGCGCTGGTGGCGGGGCTCGGAATGGTTCTGGCCAGGGGCGTCGCCGGAATCCGCCCCGGCCTGCTGCTCGTTCTCCCCCGGCAAAAGCTGGGGATTCTCCTGTCTCTGCCTCTGGTCCTCGGATACATGTGGCTGGGCGGCTTCACCCCGTCCCTGCTGCGCGCCGCACTCATGCTCACGGCCCTGGCCCTGCATCTGCTGCGCGGCGTGCGGACCCATCCTCAGGACACCCTCTTCGCCGCAGTGGCGGCTCTCGTCGTGTCGGATCCGGGCATGGCGCGCGACGTGGGCTTGCAGCTTTCGGTTCTGGCCGTGGCGGGCATCGTCCTCTTCATGCCGCATTTTTCGGGCCCCCTGGAGCCGTTGCGGCAAAGGGGCCGGGTGGGGCGGTGGGCATGCGGCCTGCTGACCATGGGGGCCGTGACGGTCTGCGCCAATCTTTTCATCCTGCCGGTCCAGGCCCTGTATTTCTTCGAGACGCCCGTGCATCTGTGGCTCAATCTCCTCTGGCTGCCCGTCCTCGGCATGGCGGTCATGCCGTTGTCCTTTCTGGGGCTCTTCGCCGTCTTCGTCTCCGGAGAGGCGGCGCAGCTTTGCTTCTTCCTGGCGGGACTTGGTGTTGAAGCCCTGGACCGGGGCCTCGCGGCTCTGGATGCGGCGGGAGCTCTCCGCGCCGCAGCCGTGTTGCGGCCCGAAGGCGTCGAGGTGGTCGGCTACTGGGCCGTGCTCCTGGCGGCGAGCGCGCTGTTGGGAGCGAGCCGGCCCGCACCGAAAGCCATGGCCGTTCTCGGGCTGGGCCTGCTGCTCATGTCCGCGCCGTCCGTGCGTGACGAACTGGGCTTGGGCGGCGAGGCGGTGGAGCTGACGGTGCTGGATACGGGCATGAGCCAAGCCGTCAGCATCCGCGGGCCGTCGGGCCGCATGGTGCTCGTGGACGGGGCCGGAGGGTGGAGCGCCGACTATGACCCGGGCCGGGCCCTGGTGGCGCCCGCCCTGGCCTGGGGGCGGCCGCCCAGGCTGGACGGCGTGGTGCTGTCCCATGTGGACTCGGACCACTCCCGGGGCCTGCTGTACATCCTGGAGTCTTTCGAGGTCGGGTACTTCGCCTGGTCCGGCCTGGTGGACCGCAGCGAGGACTCGCGGCGTCTGGAGCAGCTCATGTCGAGGAAACTGTGGCCGGAGCGCACGGTGCGCGCCGGGGATTGCATCGACATCGAGCCGGGTCTGTGGCTCGAGGTCCTGCACCCTTCCGTCGAAGAGCGGGGCATGTCCGGGAATGAGACGTCCGTGGTGCTGCGCCTGGTGTGGAGGGGCAGGGGGCTCGCGTTGCTCCCGGGGGACGCGGAGAGGAGGGCTCTGGACAGCGTGTTGCTTTCCGGCGACGGCCTCGCGGCCGAGGTCCTGGTCCTGCCGCATCACGGTTCCAGATCAAGCCTGAAGCCAAGACTGTATGAACAGGTCGGTGCAGCCTGGGCCGTGGCCGCCTGCGGCCCCGACAACCGCTTCGGGTTTCCACATCCGGAGGTGGTCCTGGCCTGCGAGCGGGCCGGGAGCCCGGTCCTGACCACGGCCGCCTGCGGCGCGGTCCGGTTCCGCTGGGACGGCGACGGCCCGGTGCGGGTGCGCTGCGCCAGGCACGGTTCGGCCGGCGCCCCTGACGCATTGTGCCCGGCGCGCCTTTCCTGTATGCCCCCTCTCGAACAGCACAACCCAAGGAGCGGTCAATGACCACCATCATGCCTACGGACAAGAATCTGCGCAACGCCATTGCCTGGATCGAGGAGCATCGGCGCGGCGACGCCGATCTCAAGGGCCTCATGGCCCAGGCGTCCACCCGATTCAACCTCACGCCCACGGAGGAGCTGGCTTTGGCCAAATTCTACCGCGAGGAGGCGGCCTCACGGTGATCCGTCCGCCTCTGCTGCAGCGGGAGCTGTTCCGCGAGATGCTGCTCATTTCCGGCATCTGCCTCGGGGGCTTCCTGTGCCTCATTCTCCTGGGCAGGCTCCTTCAGCTGCGTGACCTGTTCATGGCCCAGGGCGTGACGCTTCTCGATCTGCTGAAACTGTTCGTTTTTCTCAGCCCCCTGTTCCTCATTCTGCTCATTCCCGTGTCCTGCATGATGGGCCTTTTCCTGACCTTCCTGCGCATGGGCGCGGACCGCGAGCTCATCTCCCTGCGCGCCGGCGGCATCAGCTTCTGGCCCCTCATGCCCGCCCCGTTGCTCCTGTGCCTGTGTGGCACGGCCCTGACCCTGTGGATATCTCTCTCGGGCATCTCCTGGGGCATGGACAATTTCCGGCAGACCGTGGTGGAGATGGCCAGGCACAAGACGTCGGTCAACATCCAGCCCGGCGTGTTCAACACCTCCTTTCCGGGGCTGACCGTGTACGCGACGCAGGCCGATCCCGGCAGCGGTGCGCTGAGCGACGTCTTCGTCCTCGACTCATCCAAGTCCGAATCGAGCGCCACCATCGTCGCCCCCAAAGGCCTCATCGACTCCGACGTCGAGCAGGGGCAGGTCTTCGTGCTCCTCGAAAACGGGCACATCTACCGCAGGCAAGGGGAGGAGCTGTCCGTCGTCAGCTTCGACCGCTATCTCCTGTCCCTGGACATGACCAAACTCCTGGGCGGCTTCGAACTCAAGGACAAGGCCCCCAAGGAGATGTCCTGGGAGGACCTGCGCACGCTTGCGGCCGGGGCTTACGCCGACAGGAGCGAGCATTTTCAGCGCCGGGTCCAGATGGAGATGCACAAGCGGTTTTCCCTGCCCGCGGCCTGCCTGGTTCTCGGGCTTTTCGCCATGCCCCTGGCCTTTTTCTTTCAGGGCATGAAGCGCCAGTTCGGCCTGCTGGTCTGTCTGGGGGCCTTTTTCTTCTATTACGTCATGCTGTCCGCAGGCATGTCCCTGGCCGAGAGCGGAGTCGTCTCCGCGGTCTTGGCCCTCTGGACGCCCAACGTCGTTTTTCTGCTCGCCGCAGCAGGCGGCATGTGGGTGGTCGCGGGGGAACGGGAAGCCGATTTCCGGTCCATCGGAGCCTGGGTCATGCGCGCATTCGGCTTGCGCAAGGCGGACTCATGAATCTGCTGACCCGTTACATCCTTCGCCAGAACCTCTACCTGCTGCTGCTCATTTGCGGCATCGGGATGGGCATCTTCATCTTCATCGAACTGTTCGACCGCATGGACGAGTTTCTGGCGGCCGGCGTCGGGGCGGGCACCATCGCCTCCTACTTCGCCTTCCGCACGCCCTTCATCCTGGCCCAGATTTTCCCGGCCGTGTTCCTGGTCGCGCTGATGGTTCAGCTCGGTCTCATGCTGCGCAACCGGGAGCTGCTGGCCCTGCAAGCCTGCTCCGTCTCCCCGGGGAGCGTGGCCAAATCCGTGCTCTGGTACGCCCTGGCCCTGTGTCTGGTGCAGTTCTCCTTTTCCGAGGTGCTCGGCGTCAGCGGTCACAAGGCTGCGGACCGGATCTGGAACGAGGAGGTGCGCAACCGCGAGATCGCGACCCGCAAGCTGTCGGATGTCTGGTTCCGGGAAGGGGATCGCATCGTGCACATGGGCGAGGTTGTCCCGGCCGCCGGGAAAGGCAGGAATCTGACCGTCTACGTGCTGGACCCGGAGGATTCGGGCAAGGTCGCGGAGGTCGTCAAGGCGGAGAAATTCCGGTCCGCGGCGGGCGACTGGGCCCTGTCGGAGGTAACGCGCACCGTTCCCGAATCCTTCGTCGTCACCCGGGAAAAGAGCGCCTCTCTCGACCTGCGCACCGACGTGGCCAGCTTCCTGATCATCGACCCCAAGACCAAGCTCGAATCCCTTCCGCTGTGGCAACTCGGGAGCGAGATACGGCGGCTGCGCGATTCGGGGTCGAACATCGAGCGCCTGCAGACGGCCTGGCACATGAAGCTCGCCTACGCCGCCTCGGTGCTGGTCATGGCCTTCATCGCCCTGGCCGTGATCTCGGTTTTCGGGTCGCTGTACGTCATCGTCCCCGTGGGGCTGGTGACCACCTTCTGCTATTACGGTCTTTTCGTGCTCTGCGCTTCGGCAGGGGAGAACGGCCTGGTGCCCCCGATGTTGGCGGCCTGGGCGGCCAACGCACTTTTTGCGTCCCTGGCGGGCGCGCGCATGGCCATGGGCCGGTCCTTTCACCTGGGCTGAACAACCCATTCGGAGGCGAGCGATGATCTGGTGGATTACTCTGGGCGGTTTCCTGCTCGGATGCCTGGTGGCCTATGCCTTGATCCAGGGCGGCAAGGACGACGAGGATTAGCCGGCAACCGGCGCTGTCTGGGCCGATTCGAGATATTTCGTCAGGATGCTCAGGATTTCCGGGTAGAAGTCGTCGGAAAAGCTCAGACCCAGGATGTTCTCACCGGCCAGAAGCCGGGCTCGGGTGGAGCCGAAGACGGTGGAGAAGATGACGCTGGCCGCGAGGGTGGTATCGAGATCGGCGCGGATGGAGCCGTCTTTGATCCCGGCTTCGATGCAGCCGAGCATCTTCTGCACGACCTGCGAGCAGACGGCCAGAATCTCCGAGTTGTCGGCATCGACGGTGTTGGCCAGGAAGGGGGAGCAGCGCAGCAGGGTCAGGAACCCGGACTCCGGGGTGGTCGAGGCCTTGAGGATGCATTTGGCGAAGTTGATGACGCTGCTCAGTCCGTCCGAGGCGTAGTAAAGGCTCTCGTCGATCTTGCCGAGCAGGTCTTTGAGAATGGAAATTTCCACCAGCTGAAAAAGATTTTCCTTGCTGCCGTAGTGGTGGGCGATGAGTCCGTCGGCGATGCCGGCCTCCTGGGCGATACGCTTGTAGGTGGTTTCCGCGTAGCCGAGTTCGCCGAAAAGCCGTTTGGCCGTGTCCAGTATCCGTTCCTTGTTGCCTTTGACCACGCTCCTCTCCTTGCCGTCTGCGATTTGCCGATTCTCTTACCCAGCCCGCGTTCCCCAGTCTACCGTTTTTCTCCGATTGCGCTATGCGTCCGCTCAATACCATATTCGGCATATTCTTCGGCCATGAAGGGGAAAATGCTGTGATTGTCTGTTATTGGAAACCTCTTGACGCAAAAACCTTCTTCATTTAGCCCACTTCGAGGCGTACGCTGAGCGGCCGCTTAAATTGCTGCTGCGGGTGAGCAAACATTGTAACAAAAGGGGGAGGTTGAATGCTGAATCGTTTGAAATCATGGGCAATCGCCTGGGCGCTGGTACTGAGTACCGCGCAGTTCTGTTCCGCGGCCGGTTTCGCCATCTATGAATGGGGCGCGCGCGACATGGCGCTTGGCGGCGCCACGGTTGGCCGCGCCGACGATCCGGGGGCTCTCGCCAGCAACCCGGCGGGCATCACGCAGCTTGACGGCATTCAGGTCATGGCCGGCATCATGGGCATCCATCCGGTTCTGGATGTCGAGGCCAACGGCAAGACCGAGACCTCGGATGAGGACGCGCTGTACCTGCCTCCGCATTTTTACGCCACCTGGAAGGTCAACGACCGCTACAGCCTCGGCCTGGCGACGTTCTCGCGTTTCGGACTCGGAACTGTGTTCGACGACGACTGGGAAGGCCGCTACAATTCTTATGAGGCCACCATGCAGTCCGTGTCCGTGAATCCCAACGTAGCCGTGGCAGTGACGGACAAGCTCTCCGCTGCTTTTGGTGTCGAGGCGATGTACCTGAATTTCAATCAGAAAAAAAAGTTAGATCTCAGTCGTGCTCAAATTCAGGCTTATGACGGCGACGCAGATCTGGAAGCAGACGGAATGGGTTACGGTTTTAATATGGCCCTGCATTATAAGCCTTGCCAATATGCTAAGGTTGGTTTGGCCTATCGCAGCCCCATCACCATGAAGGTGACGGGAGACGCTGACTTCTCCATCCCTTCGATAGTTGGACCTATGCCCGGAACTCTGTTTAATGATACCTCTGCATCTGGAGTGGTGACTTTGCCCGACTCCTTTTCTTTTGGCGTCGCGGTTTACCCGCTTGAAAAACTCAGTGTCGAGTTTGGCGCGGTGTACACCCTGTGGAGCAAGTACGATGAGCTGAAAATCAACTTTGGTGACCCCGTTCTCCCGAGTGCAACTCCTGACGAGAGCACTTCTCCGAAGAACTGGAACGACGTCTGGCGCTTCAACGTCGGCGTCGAGTACGCGGCCCTGGACTGGCTCGACCTGCGCCTCGGCTACGTCTACGACAACACCCCCGTGCCCGACGAGACCATCGACTACCTGCTGCCCGACAGCGACCGCCAGATCTTCAGCACCGGCCTTGGGTTCCACAAGGACAACTGGGCGGTGGACGTGAACTATTCCTACCTGCTCTTCGCGGACCGCGACATCGACGGCCGCGCCGCAGACTTCGTCTATGACGGCGAGGTCAACGACGCCGACTGCCACATCGCCGGCGTGTCCTTCACGTACAAGTTCTAGTCAGCGCTCTGATTGCTTCTCATGCAAAACGCCCCGCATGGTCGGGGCGTTTTGCATTTGGATGGTTCGCTGACGAGTATTGGTTCTGCCGTCAGCCAAGGCAGGGGGTGGGGGTTACGTTCTGAACCTGCCAAGCAGCTCAAACAGATTCGATGCCAACACCCGCAGTTCCTCCGCCTTGCGGGCCACCTCGTCCGTGCTCTGCTGGGTGTTTTCCGAGGCGCTGCTGACGTCGGCGATGTCGCTTGAAATCTGTCTGATTACCGTGGAACTCTCGGCGACGTTGACGTTGATCTCCTGAAGGCCCTGGGAGGCTTGGGCCACGTTGCCCGCTATGTCGCGGGTGGCCACGGACTGCTCCTCGATGGCCGTGGCCACGTTGGCGATGATATCGTTGATTTCCTCGATGATCCTGGAGATGGCCTGAATCTGCCCTTCTGTGCTTTTCGACGTGCCCTGCATCTCGGAGATGCGCGTCCTGATCTCTTCCGTGGCCGTGGCGGTCTGCTTGGCCAACTCCTTGATCTCGTTTGCCACCACGGCGAAGCCGCGCCCGGCCTCGCCGGCACGGGCCGCCTCGATGGTCGCGTTCAGGGCCAGGAGGTTGGTCTGGTCCGATATTTCCGTGATCATGGTCGTGACCTTGCCGATCTCCAGGGCCGCGTCGCCCAGGGCGCTCATGGCCGATGTGGCGGCCCCTGCCTCGGTCATGGCCCGCTGCGCCACGGACCTCGCCTTTTCGGTGTTGGACGCGATTTCCGTGATAGTGGCCGCCATCTCCTCGGTAGCCGTGGCCACCATGTTGGTGTTCTGCGTCGTCTGCTCCATGGCCGCGGCCACGGTGCCGAACCTGGCGTTCAGGTCGTTGGTCGCGCCCGTCACTGTATGTGATTTCCGGGCCGCCCCTGCCGCGCCGGTCCGCAGGTCGTTGGCGATGCCCAGCAGGCTGTCGGAGGCGCTGTTGAGCGTGTCGCCGTTGGCCACCACGTCGCGGATGATGCCGCGCAGCTTGTCCAGAAAGGTGTTGAACCAGGTGGCCATTTCGCCGATTTCGTCCTTGGAGGTCACGGCGAGCTTGCGCGTCAGGTCGCCTTCGCCCTGGGCCACGTCCTTGAGCATGGCCGTGGCGTTCAGCACCGGCCGCGCGATGGCGTTGGCGAAGAACGTGGCCACGGCCAGGAAGACGGCCAGCAGGATGGCGCCCATGACGGCCATCTTTTGCAGCATGGCGTAAAATTCGGCCATGACCTCGGACTTCTCGATGACGCCGATGAGCTTCCATCCCAGCCCCTCGATGGTGTGGACCTGGGCGAACCACTGGCGCTCATCCATGACCACTTCCATGCCTCCCGCCGTGATGCCGTCCAGTTGCGCCAGCGCCGGTACGCCGGTTTCCTTCATTTTCTTGAAGTTCAGTTCGTCATGGCGGGGGTTGGCCAGGATGGTCCCGTCATCCTGGACCAGCATCACGTAGCCCGTCCTGCCCATGGGCGACTTCTTGATCAGGTCCGTGAGCACGCCGAGCCCCACGTCGAGGGCTGCGCAGCCGATGATTTCGCCGCCCTGGGCGACGATGGGGCGCATGTTGCTGATGACGGCCTCGCCGGTGGTGGACATGTAGGCCGGGGAGATGGACGCCTTGTCCGGCGTCTCCATGGCCTTGGTGTACCAGGGCCTCTTGCGCGGGTCGTATCCGGGAGGCATTTCATTGTCCCCGGAAGAGGCGAACCCTCCCCATTTCGTGCCGATGAACACTTCGACGTATTCCGGGTGTGTCGCGTTGATGAGTTTGAAGAAGGCGACCATCTCCCCTTCAAGGGCGCTGCGCGTGATGTCCGTGGGGGTGAGGCCGCGCCTCTCGTGCACGTAGCTGTGGATGGACTCGTCGGCGGCCCTGACCAGGGGGTGGCCCGAGAGCATGGTCGTCATTTTCAGGGCCTTGTCCACGAAGATGCCGATGGCGCGGTCGATCTGCCCCAGTTCCTTGGCGGCCGAATCGTGGAACGTCGCGATGGCCGAGTCCCGTATCTGCAGGCCAAGAACGATACAGGTGATGAGGATGGAGGTCAGGATGGTGGAGGTGAAGGCCAGCAGAAGTTTCTTACGCACGGACAGCTTCATGAGGGTCCCTTCCGGAATGGGCGGATGAAAATGATGGAGGTTTTCCGCCTATCATACACCAAACCGGGTACAGATAGTCCAGTATTTTTTTGCTACATCTTGAATGTGAGCACCAAGGCCGCAGACAGACGAAGGTTGTCGTTGGGCGCAAAAAAAGCCGGTTGCCCGGCTTGTCCGCTAGCAGTGCGTGGGAGCCGGGTCCGGCTTGTCCTTCTCCTTGACCAGGTAGATGGCCGGCAGGGAGACGAGGGTGGTGGCAAACTTGATGAGGGTGTTGCTGAGGAAGATGGACCAGACCACGGATGACTCGAACATACCGCCGAAGGCGATCCAGGAGAAGATGAGGCTGTCCAGCGGGATGCTCACGGCGTTGCTGACCAGCACCCGCGACCACTGGTGACGGGCCGTGACCCGTTCCTTCCACATGCTGTAAACCTCGGTGTCCGTCAGTTCGGCGATGACCTCGGCCACGATGGAGGCGAAGACCAGGCGCCAGAGCGGGGCCAGGACCTGGCCGAACTCGGCCTGGGCGCCCACGGACATGTCCGCCGGGAGGATGGACACCAGCCAGAAGTAGAGGGCCATGAGCAGGTTGAAGCCCGCGGCCGTGACGATCATGAGCTGCGCGCCCTTCTTGCCCATGGTCTTGTGGACCATGTCGCGCAGGGTGAAGGTCAGGGGGTAGATGAAGGTCCCGGCGTCGATGGACATGCCGCCGAGCATGACGATGCGCAGGGAGCCGACATCCGAGAATATCTGCAGGGCGATGTAGGACGCCACGAGGACGACGAGTGATTGCATGGGAAGCTCCGGAAAGGTGAATTCGGGCCTTTCCCTAAACGGAAGACCGTGCGCTGTAAATGCCGGATTGGGGCCGTTTTGGCAAAGACCGGCTCGCGAGGGTGGTTTTTTCAGGGATTTCCGAGGGAAATCTGTTCCGATTCCTGCGCCTGCCTTTCCCGTTGCCTTTCCTCCAGGCGCAGCTTGCGGCGCATTTCGGCCTCGCGGTTGCGGCGTTCGTGGGTCGGGGTTTCGAGGATGAGGTCCGGCGTGGATGCCGGTTTGCGGTCCGGGCCCATGGCCACGAAGGTCAGGTAGGCCGAGGCGGCGTGGCGCTGTTCGCCGGTCATGAGGTTTTCCACCACCACGCGCACGCCGATCTCCATGGACTGCTTCCCGACGCGGTTCACGCTGGCGTGGAGGAGCATGAGCTCGCCCACATGCACGGGCGCCTTGAACTCCATGCGGTCGATGGAGGCCGTGACCACGCTCATGCGGGCGTGGCGCATGGCGCACACGGCCCCGGCCAGGTCGATGTGCTTGAGGATGACCCCGCCGTGGACGTTGCCCGCCGGGTTGGCGTCCTCGGGCAGGGCGCGGTGGGTCATGAGGGTTTCGCTGTCGCTGACCTTGCGGGCGGTGGTCATCAGATTCTTCCTTCCTCCAGGGCGTGGCAGGCGGCCTGGCTGCCGTTCGGCAGTAGCCTTAGCGCCGGGATCTCCCGGCGGCAGCGCTCGTCCGTGTGCGGGCAGCGGGTGTGGAAGACGCAGCCCGTGGGCAGGTTGATGGGGGTGGGCACCTCGCCCTTGAGGCGGATATGCGAGAAGCCCGCCGAGCCGAGCCTGGGTATGGCCGAGAGCAGGGCGCGGGAGTAGGGGTGCTGCGGGTCTCCGTAGAGGCTTGCCTTGTCGGCCAACTCGCACAGGGTGCCCAGGTACATGACGGCCACGCGCGTGCTGATGTGCTCGACCACCGAAAGGTCGTGGGTGATGAACATGTAGGTCAGGCCGAAGCGCTCCTGGCAGTCCATGATCAGGTTCAGGATCTGGGCCTGGATGGACACGTCGAGGGCCGAGATGGGCTCGTCGGCCACGATGAACTCCGGGTCGACCATCAGCGCGCGGGCGATGCTGATGCGCTGGCGCTGGCCCCCCGAAAACTCGTGGGGGAAGCGGCCGGCCCAGGCCGGGTCCACCCCCACCTGGCGCATGACCTCGGCCACCTTGTCCTGGACCTGCGACGCGGACAGGTCCGGGAAGTGGAAGCGCGTCGGCTCCTCCAGGATCTGGCGCACGGTCATGCGCGGGTTGAGGGACGCGTAAGGGTCCTGGAAGACCATCTGCATCTTGCGGCGGTAGGGGAGCATGTCCTTGGCCGAGAGGTTGTCGATGCGCTCGCCGCGGAACTCGATCCGCCCGCTGGTGGGCGGGTATAGGCCAAGCACCGTGCGCCCGAGGGTCGACTTGCCGCAGCCGGACTCGCCTACCACAGAGAGGATCTCGCCCTGGCGGATGTCGAGGCTGACTCCGTTGATGGCCTTGACCGTGGTCGTGGTCAGGGAGGGCAGGCCGCCCGAGAAGGTCAGGCGGTCCAGAAAGCCGCCGGAAATGTCGAAGTGCTTCACCACGTCGGTGATGCCGACAAGGGGTTGTGTCTGTGCTGTCATGGTCTACCTGGCTTGCGCATACAGATGACAGGCCACCAGGCCCGGGGTTTTTCCATCGTCCAGAAGCTGCGGCGCAACGTTGCGGCAGACGTCCATGACGTGCTCACAGCGCGGGTGGAAGGCGCAGCCCGCGGGGATGCTGGTCAGGTTGGGCATCATGCCCGGGATCTGGTGCAGCCTCCGCCGGCCGCCGCTGCCCTGGGGCAGGGCCTTGATGAGTCCCTGGGTGTAGGGGTGGCGCGGCGCGCCGACGATGGCTTCCGTCGGGCCCTGCTCGACGATGCGGCCGGCGTACATGACGCAGATCTTCTCCGTCACCTGCGAGACCACGCCCAGGTCGTGGGTGATGAGGATGAGGCCCATGTTGTCGTTTTTGCACAGCTCCAGAAGCAGGGCCATGACCTCGGCCTGGATGGTCACGTCCAGGGCCGTGGTCGGCTCGTCGGCGATGATCAGGCTCGGGTTGGTCAGAAGCGAGATGGCGATGACCACGCGCTGGCGCATGCCGCCCGAGAGCTCGTGGGGGTACTGCCCCAGGCGCTTGCCCGGCGAGGAGATGTAGACCTTGGAGAGCTTCTCCAAGGCGATCTCCCGGGCGTGGGCCACGGAGACCTTGTTGTGCGCCAGGATGGTCTCGACCATCTGCGTGCCGATGGTCAGCACGGGGTTCAGGGTCATCATCGGGTCCTGGAAGATCATGCTGATGCGGTTGCCGCGGATGTCGCGCATCTGCTCCAGGGGGTAGGCGCTGATCTCCTCGCCCTCGAAGAGGACGCGGCCCGAGGCGATGAAACCCGGCTTGCTGATGAGATTGATGATGGAGAAGCCGGCCACGGACTTGCCGGCGCCGGATTCGCCCACCAGCCCCATGCGTTCGCCGGGGTTCAGGGTGAAATTGATGCCGTTCAGGGCGGTCAGGTCGCCGGAGCGCAGCCGGAACTTGACCACCAGATCCTGTACGTCGAGGAGGTGCGTCATGTCCGGGTCATCCTTTGTAGAGTTTGGGGTTGAGGACGTCCTGCACCCAGTCGCCCAGGAGGTTGATGACCAGGATGAGGAGCACCAGCAGGAAGCCGGGGAACATGGTGATCCACCACGAGCCGCTGAAGATGTAGTCGAAGCCCGAGTTGATGAGGGACCCCAGCGACGGCTTGGTGATGGGCATGCCCAGCCCCAGGAAGGACAGGGCCGCCTCGCTCATGATGGCGTGGGCCACCTGCACCGTGGACAGGACCAGGATGGGCGACATGGTGTTCGGGAGGATGTGCCGCCACATGATGCGGCCCGACGGCAGACCCATGACGCGGGCCGCCTCGACGTACTCCTTCTTCTTCTCGGCCAGGACCGAGGCCCGCACCGTGCGGGCGTACTGCGGCCACTCGGCGATGCCGATGACCAGCACCAGGAAGGGCACGGCCATGCTCTCGAAGGCCGCCACGCCGAAGATGGCCTGGAAGATGGCCGAGAGGAAGATGGCCACCATGAGGGTCGAGAAGCTGAGTTGCACGTCGGCCATGCGCATGAGGAAATTGTCGATCTTGCCGCCCTTGTAGCCGGCGATGAGGCCCAGCACGATGCCGATGGCGGCCTGCAGGAAGGTCGCCCCGATGCCGATGACCAGCGAGATGCGCATGCCGTAGAGCATGGTGCTCAGCATGTCGCGGCCCTGGGCGTCGGTGCCGAGAAGAAACTTGGCGTCGGCGTTCTCCATCCAGACCGGCGGGATCTCGGAGTCCATGATGTCGATGGTCGTGGTGTCGTAGGGGTTGTGGGGCGCGACGAGGGGCGCGCCGAAGGCCGCCAGGGCGAGCACGGCCAGGACGATGAAGCTGCCCATGGCCACGGGGTCGTGCAGGAAGCTGTAGAGAAAGTAGGAGCCGCGGAACCGTTTCCAGAGATTCATCACTTCCTCCCCGTGATGCGGACCATGGGGTTGACCAGTCCGTAGATGATGTCGACCACGGTGTTGACCACCACGAAGATCACGCCGACGAAGATGAGGTAGGCCACCAGGAGCGAGGTGTCGGCGCGCTCCACGGCTTCCAGGAACAGAAAGCCGAGGCCCCCCCACTGGAAGACCGTCTCGGTCAGGATGGTGAAGGCGATCATGGTCCCGATCTGCACGCCGCCCACGGTGATGACGGGCAGCAGCGTGTTCTTGAAGGCGTGCACGAACCAGATGCGCACCCGCGGCAGGCCCTTGGCCCAGGCGAACTTGACGTACTCGGTCTCGAGCACCTCCATCATCTCCGAGCGGATGAGGCGCACGAAGAGCGGCAGCATGAGGGCCGTCAGGGCCGTGGCCGGCAGCAGGAGGTGCTGCAGTCCGTCGACGGTCAGCAGGCCCGATTCCCAGCCCCAGACGTTGACCGTTTCGCCGCGGCCGTAGGAGGGCAGCCAGCCAAGCTTGATGGAGAAGACGTAGATCAGGAGGATGGCGATGAGAAAGATGGGGACGGACACGCCGATGGTGCTGAAGCCCATGATCAGCCGCGAGAGCAGGCGCTTGGGGTAGATGGCGCTGTAGATGCCCATGGGGATGGACAGGACCACGATGAGGACCGAGCAGACCAGGACCAGTTCAAGGGTGGCCGGGGCCTTGCTGACGATGACCTCCATGGCCGGCTTCTTGTAGAAGAAGGACTGGCCGATGTTTCCCTCCAGCACCGCGCCTTTGAGGAATCGGCCGTACTGGACGAGGAAGGGGTCGTTCAGGCCCAGCTTCTCGCGGATGGCGTCGCGCTCGGCCGCCGAGACCGAGATGCCGGTCAGTTCGCGCACCGGGTCGCCCACGTTCTGCTTCAGGGCGAAGCCGATGAAGCTGATGATGAGCATGACGACGATGGCCTGCAGGACGCGTCGGACAATGAATGCGAACATGTGTCAATCCGTGGTGGTCCCGGCTCGGACGGTGTGCCGGGGTTGGTTCAAAAAGGGGCAGGCTTCGTGAAAAGCCTGCCCCGCGTACACAGTGTCGGCGGATGGATCAAGACTTTTGCCATCCGGGGCCGACAAATCGATCATCGGTCGATGTCGGACTACTTGATGACCAGGTCGCCGAGGTACGGGAAGTCCATGATGTTGACCACGGGCTCGATGTCCACGCCCTTCTTGGCGGCCCAGGAAGGATTCAGCCAAAAAAGTGGAATATAAGCGGCGTCGTTGTAGGCAATTCTTTCCACTTCCTGAAGGAGAGCGACACGTTTAGCCTTGTTGGTTTCGACGTTTGCCTTGTTGACCAGCTCGTCGAGCTTGGGGTTGCAGTAGTTGCCGCTGTTGTACTGGCCCTTGCCGGTTTCCTTGTTGGGGCACATCAGCAGGTATTCGGAGTAGTTGGCGGAGTCCTCGGTGTCGGAGTGCCAGCCGATCATCTGGATGTCGGCCACCTGGGCGTCGAACTCGTCCCAGTATTGGGCCTTGGGCATGGTCTTCAAGCTGACCTTGATGCCGATCTTGGAAAGCATGGAAACCACAGCTTCTGCAATTTTTTCGTCATTAGGATAACGATTGTTCGGGGCAATCATGGTTGCCTCGAAGCCCTTTTCGTAACCGGCTTCCTTCATGAGCTGCTTGGCCTTTTCCAGGTCGAAGCGGGGCTTGAGGTCGGAAATATAGCCGTCAAAGCCCTCAGGCCCCTGCTGCTGAGCTGGTGTCGCCATCCCTTTCATCAATTTTGAAGCAATGCCGGCGTTATCAATGGCGGCAATCATGGCCTCACGAACCTTCAGATTGGCAAATTCTGGCTTCCGCTTTTGATTGACTTGGAAAGTAATGACGCGTGAACCCGCCATTGAAATTGTAGTGACGTCCTTGTTATTCATCAGGCGCTCGAAGTCCTGGGGCGGGACCGGGGCGATGAACTCAACGTCGCCGGACAGCAGGGCGGCGGTGCGGGTGGCGTTTTCCTTGATGGGGGTCAGGACGATCTCGCTGACGTTGCCCTTGCTGTCCTTGTCCCAGTAGTCGGCGAAGCGCTTGTAGACCATCTTCACGCCGTGCTCGCGGGACTCGACGGTGAAGGGGCCGGTGCCGGACTCGTTCTGGTTGGCGAAGGAGTACTCGGTCTTGACGATGGCGTCCTTGGGCAGGCCCTTCTCGTCAGTGCCGGTGTAGAACTTGGAGTCCATGGGGAAGATGTAGGTGGCCATGTTCTCGACCAGCGGGTAGGGCTCGGTGGTCACGATGTCGATGGTGTAGTCGTCGATGACCTTGGGCGCGGCGAAGGAGGTGAACAGGCCCTTGAAGTCCTCGCTCTTCTTCAGGCGGTCCATGGTCCAGGCCACGTCGGCGGCGGTGAAGGGGTTGCCGGAGTGGAACTTGACGCCCTTGCGCAGGTGGAAGCGCACGGTCAGTTCATCGATGCGCTCCCATTTTTCGGCCAGGCGCGGCTCGAACTTCATGTCCTTGGTCCAGCGGATCAGCGGATCGAAGACCAGGTGGGTGTACTGCAGCATGCCGCCCGAGAGCTGGACGTGCGGGTCCATGGACTCGGGGTCTGCGTCGAGGGCCATTTTCAGCGTTTTGCCCTGGGCGGCCGTGGCCAGAAAGACGAAAGCCAGAGCGAGAAAGAGCAGTTTCTTCACAGCGAACCTCCTTGGATGGTGAACCGATATCGCTTCCCGCCGGGAACGTCCCGGCGGGGTTTTCACGGAGTCGAAGTATGCCAGTCGGCAGGCATGGGTGTTTGGGCCGAAATTTTTCCGAAGGTCTTCAATGATGCGGCAAGCTACATATCTGATTATGGAAAATAACTGAAGCGGGAATTTTTTCGCGGGAATCATAGATTATCGTTTCTTTGGCTGACAGAACGCCTAATTCCACGGAGGGGCTGGACTTTGCAGGGTTTTCGCGGCACTTGATCGAATGAGGCGTGGACTCGACCCCGCCCAGGTCCCCTTCGGAGGCCCCCATGCGCTTCGCTTTCATCGTGTTCATGTTCGTACTCACGTGCCAGCCCCTCCATGCGCGGACCCTTGTATTGGCCCCGCTGCCCATGGAAAGCCGCGAGACGGTCCTCAAACAGTTCATGCCCATGGCCCGCTATCTCCAGCAACGCCTCGGCCATGAAGTGGTCTTCGACTACTCGGAAAGCTATGCTGAAATTCTGGCCAAGTTCAGGCAGGGCCGCATCGACCTGGCCTATCTCGGACCTTTGCCCTACGTCTCCCTCAAAAACGTCTGCAGCGAAGCCACGCCGCTGGTCCATTTCCGGGAGGCCTCGGGGGAGCCGCTCTACACCTGCGCCATCGTCGCCCCGGCCGACAAGGGGCTGGCCCTGGAGGGCCTGGAGAACCGCAAGATCGCCCTGACCCAGCCCCTCTCCACATGCGGCTTTCTCTCCACCAACGGCCTGCTGCGCGAACGCGGCTCGGCCCTTTCCCGCAACCTGTACCGCTACCTGGACAAGCACGACGAGGTGGCCAAGGCCGTGGTCCGCGGCGAATTCGACCTCGGCGGGCTCAAGACCGCCATCGGCCGGAAGTATGAGCATCTCGGCCTCAAGATTCTGGCCGAGTCCGCGCCCATGCCGTCCTTCGCCCTGGTCGGCAACGCCGCGACCCTTTCGCCCGAGGAGCGGGACGCCATCCGGCAGGTCCTGGCCGGTCTGGACCCTGACGGCGAGGACAAGGCCATGCTCTCGTCCTGGGGCGAAAACCTGAGGCACGGCTCCGTGCCCGCGGACGACGCCGATTACGCCCCGGTCCGGGCGCTTCTGGGCGGCGAGTCCATCCCTGAGGACGGCAACTTCTGATGACGCCCTGGCGCAACACCGCCATGGAGCGCCACCTCCTGCTGGCTCTGGCCCTTCTCCTGTGCCTCGGCGCCGGCGTGTTTCTGCGCACCAACCGCATCGAGAAGGAGAATGCGCACTACTCGGAGCAGCGCAACATCCTGGAAACGGCGTACAAGGCCAGCGCCCAGATGTACCGGCTGTCCATGCAGAGCTTCTACGAAACGTCCCTGAACACGCCCGAGGTGCTCGCCATCATCGCCGAGGCGGCCGGCTCAGAGGGCCTGCAACGGGACCTGGCCCGCGGGAAGCTGTACCGGGAGCTGTTCCCGACCTTTGAGGCCATGCGGCGGCAGAACCTGCGGCAGCTCCACTTCCATCTGCCTGACGGCAGCAGCCTGCTGCGGTTTTACATGTCCGAGCGCTACGGGGACAGCCTCATGGAGATGCGCCCTCTGGTGCGTAAGGTCACCCAATCCGGTCAGCCTGCGCAGGGGTTCGAGGCAGGAGGGACCGCCACGGGGTATCGCTACATCTTTCCCCTCAAGCTGGACGGCAGATTGGTCGGCAGCGTCGAGACGCTCATCTCGACCAAGGCCCTGCGGGATTCACTGGCCGGACTGGACCCTGGCCGGGAGTATTCCTTCATCCTGTCGCGCGAACTTACGACGGGGGCCCTCTTCCCCGAGCAGAGCTGGCTGTACAGCGAGTCCTCACTGAACCCGGATTTCCTGGTCGAGGACGCCAACGCCCTGCTGCCGACGAGCCCACCGCCCCTCTCCTCCGAAGCGCTGGCCATCAACCGTCTGCTCGCGAAGAACCCCGAGCTGCGGCAGGCCATGGGCAGCGGCGCACCCTTTGCGACGACGGTCGGCACGGCGGAGAAGGACTACGACGTCATTCTTCTGCCCATGCTGGATGTCGCGGGACGCACCTCCGGGTACCTGGTCAGCTATTCCCCCGACACGGTCGTGGCCACCTTCAGGCAGGAGTTCACGACCTTCGTCGTCCTGCTTGTCTCGGTTTCGGCCATGTTCCTGGCACTTCTCCTGCACCTGCGCGAAAGCACCGTTGCCCTCGAAACCGAACGCGGCAACCTGCGCGTCATGAACGACGCCCTCGCCGAAGGCGTCTACATGACGAACCCCGCGGGAGAGATCGTCTGGATGAACCCGGCCGGGTGCGAACTGCTCGGGTATCCGGCCGAGGAGATCGTCGGGCGCATCGGCCACGACATCTTCCATTGCCATGACGGGAACGCCCACCTGGAACGGGGGCGCTGCCCCTTCCTGTCAGCCCTGGAACGGGGGGAGCCCTATGACGCGGAAGACTGCTTCAAGGGCAAGGCCGGAAATCTGCTGCACGTCGAGATCGCAAGCCGCCCCGTGGTCAAAAACGGAGTCCACGCCGGTTCCGTCACGGCGTTCCACGACATAAGCGAACGCAAGAGAACGGAGCTGGCCCTGCGCGAGAGCGAGGAGCGGGGCCGGAAACTGTCCACCGTGGTGGAGCAGAGCCCCGTAAGTGTCATGATCACGGGCATTGACGGGGCCATCGAATACGTCAACCCGAAGTTCGAGGAGAAGACGGGATTCAGCTTCGCCGAGGTCATCGGGCAGAACCCGCGGATCGTGAAATCGGGCCTCATGGCGCCAGAGGTCTACGAAGACCTGTGGAAGACCATTCTCGCCGGAGGGGCTTGGAAGGGGGAACTGCACAACAAGCGCAAGAACGGCGAGCTGTTCTGGGAATACGTGACCATATCGCCCATCCGAAGCGCGGGGAGCATTACGCATTTCGTCGCCCTCAAGGAGGACATCACGGAGCAGAAGACCATGCGGGAAGCCCTGCAGGAAAGCGAATCGCTGCAGCGCACCCTCATGGAGCACCTGCCCGTGGGGCTGGTCATCATCGACGGCCAGACCAGGGTCATCGAGAGCGTCAACCCGGCCGCGGCCCTGCTCTTCGGGGCCCCGCAGGAGGATATCGTCGGCAAGCGCTGCCACCACTTCCTGTGCCCGGCGAACGAGAAGAGCTGCCCCATCGTGGACCTGGGAAGCCAGATCGACAATTCCGACCGGATCATGATCCGCGCCGACGGATCGTCCATTCCCGTCCTCAAGACCGTGACCCGCATCCGCGTCGGCGGCCGGGAGAAACTGCTCGAATGCCTCATGGACATCAGCGCGCGCAAGGAGGCCGAAGAGGCCATGCAGCGCCTCAACAGGCAGCTCGAAAAGGCCATCGCCCGGGCCGAAGGCCTGACGCGGGAGGCCGAGGTCGCCAACCAGGCCAAGAGCAGCTTCCTGGCCAACATGAGCCACGAGATCCGCACGCCCATGAACGCCATCCTGGGCATGGTCCACCTGGCCCTGGGCAGCGGGCTGACCCCGCGTCAGCGGGACTACCTGCTCAAGGTCGAGCGTTCGGCCAAGACGCTTTTGGGCATCCTGAACGACATCCTCGATTTTTCGAAGATCGAGGCCGGCAAGATCGTCATCGAGCACATCGAGTTCGACCTCTGGGAAGTGCTCGACAATGTCGCCACGGTGGTCGGCGTGCGCGTGCCGGAGAACGTGGTGTTCGTCGTCACGGTGGAAGGCCGGGTGCCAAGGTTCCTGCTGGGCGACCCCCTGCGGCTGGGGCAGGTCTTCATCAACTTGGCGGGCAACGCCGCAAAGTTCACCCACGAAGGCGAGATCCGCGTCGGCGTTTTCTCCGAGGAATTCGATGACCGTCTCGGGGCGCGGCTGCGGTTCGAGATCATGGATACGGGCATCGGGATGAAGCCTGAACAGGTCGAGTCCCTCTTCACCCCCTTCGCCCAGGCTGACGCTTCGACCAGCAGGCGTTACGGGGGGAGCGGTCTCGGGCTCTCCATATCCAGGCACCTCGTGGAACTGATGGGCGGGAAGCTGCTGGTCTCGAGCCGGCCAGGCCGCGGGAGCGTGTTCGCCTTCACGATCACCTGTCCCGTCTCGCCGAGGTCATTCTCCGCCGACGAGCAGGTGCGTCCGCCTGAAGGATTGGGGGGGATGCGGGCATTGGTCGTGGACGACGCGGATTCCTCCCGTCAGTTCATCCTCGACTGCCTGCGGGAATTCGGGGTGCGTTCCGAGGGCGCCGCATCAGGGGCTTCGGCCCTGGAGATCCTGTCAGCTGAAACCCCGGGGGAGCAATGGCTCGTGCTGGTCGACTGGAAACTCCCGGACATGGACGGCGCGACCCTGCGGGAACGTCTTCGGACCTCGGGGGTTCCGGGCGCAAGGGCCGTTCTGCTCTGTCCCTTCACCCAGGAGGGCATGATCAGGAACGCCCCGGCGCTGGGTTTCTGCTCCGTGCTGACCAAGCCGGTCAGCCGCCCGTCCCTGGCAGGCGCCCTGCGCGAGGCCCTGGGCGTGCCTGCGGAGCAGGGGCGGTTCTGCCGCGTGTCCACCAAGGACGGCGACAGCGTGGTCTGCCATGGCGGGCGCATTCTGCTCGTCGAGGACAACGAGCTGAACCAGCAGGTGGCGCGGGGCATCCTCGAACAGGCGGGCCTCTACGTCGTCACGGCCTGCAACGGCGAGGAGGCTCTGCGGCTCGTCCGGGAACGGGAGTTCGACCTGGTTTTCATGGACATCCAGATGCCGGTCATGGACGGCTTCGAGGCCTCCCGCCGGATCAAGGCCGACCCGCGCCTGGCCGGGCTGCCCATCGTGGCCATGACCGCCCACGTCCTGCCCGAGGAGCGCCGGAAGATCATGGACGCCGGCATGGACGATCAGGTCTTCAAACCAATCGACCCGGCCGATGTGTTCAGGGCGCTGAACCGCTGGCTGAATGCGGCCGTCGTCTCGCCCGCGCAGGCCCCTGCGGCTTCCTGCCCGGACATCCCAATGCTGCGCGACATCGACGTGCAGGGCGGGATCGCCCGTTTCATGGGGGACGGCGCGGCCTATGCGGACTCGCTGCTGCACGTCCGCCGCGAGTACGGGCAGTCCGCGGCCCGGATACGGGAGCTCCTGGACCGCGGCGAGACGGTGGAGGCCCGCATGATCGTGCATTCCCTGCGGGGCATGTGCGCCAACATCGGGGCATACCGGGTCGAGGGGGCGGCTGCGGACCTCGAGAGGCGGCTGGCCGGCGATGCGCCGGGAGATTGCGCCGAGGCGTTCGCATCGTTTCGAGATGCCTTCGAAGCCATGCTGGGGGAAATAGGACGCCTGGAGGGTTTCGAGGTTTCCTGCCGCCAGGGGACGGAGCTGGATGTTTCGGCCCTGGCCGCCTTTCTGGATGAACTGCTTCCGGGGCTGCGTTCGAGGACCCCGATGAAATGCCAGGCCGTGGCGGACAGGCTGTGCGCCGCGAACGTGCCCATGGCCTACCGTGATGACGTGGACCGCATCTGCGCCCTGACGGAGCAGTACGACTTCGCCCCCGCCCTGGCCCTGGCGGAAAAGGTTCTGGAGAAAATCAAGAGAGAGGCATGATGGATCTGTCGCAACGCCGGGTGCTCGCAGTCGACGACACCAAGCTCAACCTGGACATACTGGTCAACACGCTGGGCAAGAGCCATGAACTGGCCGTGGCCCTGGATGGGGCGTCGGCGCTGGAGATGGCCGCGGAGTCCCCGCCGGATCTGATTCTGCTGGACATCATGATGCCGGGCATGAACGGCTACGAGGTCCTGGAGAGGCTCAAGCGGCATCCCGCCACGGCCGAGGTGCCGGTCATCATGCTCTCGGCCCTGTCCGACGTGGGCACCAAGGCACGGGGTTTCCAGCTCGGTGCCGTGGACTACCTGAGCAAGCCTTTCGAGGTCGAGGAGCTCAAGGCCAGGGTGAGGACGCATTTGCTCCTGGCCCAGGCCCAGCGGGACCTGCGCCGCCAGAACGAACGCCTGGAGGAGATGGTTCGCGAGCGCACCCGCGAGGTCATCCAGACCCAGCAGGCGACCATCGAGAGCATGGCCGCCCTGGCGGAATACCGCGACCCCGAGACAGGCCAGCACATCCACCGGGTCAAGGGGTACGTGGCCATCCTGGCCGAGGAACTGCGGACGCACCCGCGTTTCTCGCGCACCCTGACCCGCGACTACATCGAGCTTCTGGGGTTGACGTGCCCGCTGCACGACATCGGCAAGGTCGGCGTGCCCGACCATATCCTGCTCAAGCCAGGGGCGCTGACCGCCGAGGAGTTCGCCGAGATGCGCCGGCATACCGAGTACGGCCGGGACGCCATCATCTCGGTGCAGCGCAAGCTCGGGGCCATGCCGTTCCTGCGCATGGCCGAGGACATCGTCTTCACCCACCACGAAAAATGGGACGGCAGCGGCTACCCGCAGGGGCTCGCCGGCGAGGGCATCCCCCTGTGCGGGAGGATCATGGCTCTGGCCGACGTCTACGACGCCCTCATCAGCCGCCGGGTCTACAAGCCGCCCTTCACCCACACCAAGGCCGAGGAGATCATCCTGCAGGGCGCCGGGACGCATTTCGATCCGGACATCGTGGACGCGTTCGCGGGTTTTTCCCAGGCCTTCAGGCAGGTGGCGCTCTTCAACTCCGAATCCGACGAGCAGCGCGAAGCCCTGTCGCAGTGAAGTCTGCCCGTTCAGTCGCCAGGTGATTTGTCGGACGGGAAAGGGCGTCCCTTGCGCTGGTGCCTGATGACGGCGTTGGTGTGCTCGCGCAGGGTGCGGCTGAACTGGTGCGAGCCGTCTGGACGGGCCACGAAGTAGAGGAATTCGTGCTCTTCGGGGCTTGAGGCCGCCTGGAGCGAGGCCTTGCCGGGCGAGCAGATGGGGCCGGGCGGCAGGCCCGGGTGGACGTAGGTGTTGTAGGGGTTGGAGGCATCCTGCAGGTGGGAGCGTCGCAGGTTGCCGTCGAAGTTTTCACCCAGGCCGTAGATGATGGTCGGGTCGCACTGCAGGAGCATGCCGAGCCGCAGGCGGTTGGCGTATACCCCGGCCACAGCCGGCCGCTCGGCGGGGATGGCCGTCTCCTTCTCGACGAGGGACGCCAGGATGACCATGCGGTGCAGGGCCGCGGGGTCCCCGGCCTGGGGCAGGTCCGCCACGCTGGTCCGGAAACGCTCCAGCAGGGCGTCGAGGATGGGGTAGGGGCTCCGGTCCGGGATGCGCGCGAAGAAATAGGTCTCGGGGAAGAGATAGCCTTCGGCGTCCGTGGCGTTGATGCCCTTGGAGAGCAGGTAGTCCCGGTCCCGGCAGGCCGCCAGGAACCTTTCCGCCGTGGTCAGGCCCGTGGCGTTCACGGCCTGGGCAACCTCGCGCATGGTCAGCCCCTCGGCGAAGCTCAGGCGGTAGAGGATGGGCTTGCCGAAGGCCAGGACTTCCAGGATCCGCCGGGGGCTCATGGACCTGGAAAGCTCGAACTCCCCGGCCTGCAGGGGCAGCTTGCGGTAGCGGCCGTAGGTCCGGAAGGCCTCGGCGTGCCTTATCAGCCCTTGCTCCTCAAGCTTCGCGGACACGCCGCGCAGGTTCTCCCCCGTCTCGACCCGAAAGACCGTCGTCGCGTTCGACTCCGGTTCGACTGGGGTCTCCACGTAGCGCCACGCGGCGTACAGTCCCGCCGCGGCAGCGATGACCGCCGCAAGTGCCACGCCCAGGGCGAGCTTCATCCACGTCTTCATGAATTCCCCAGATAGGTTTCGAGGATGCACACTGCCGCCATCTGGTCGAGCATCTCGGCCTGCCTGCGCGCCGGCACGCCGGCCTCGCGCAGACGCTCGCGGGCGTCAAAGGACGTCAGGGCCTCGTTGACGAGGTGGATGGGCAGGTCCGTGCGCCGGGCCAGACTGTCGCGGAAGTTCAGGACCTGCCGCGTGGTCAGGGTCTCATTGCCTTCCATGTCCAGGGGCAGGCCCAGGACCACTGCCTCGACGCCCTCGGCCGCGATGACGGCCAGCAGGTCGGCGAAGAGCTTGTCCCTGGTGCTTTTGGCCAGGGTCTTCAATGGGAAGGCCATGCCGCCGTGGGCGATGGCCAGTCCGATGCGCTTCTGGCCGTAGTCGATGCCTAAGAGCTTCATGCGGATTTCCGGGTCCGTCAGGCCGTGGCCGTCACGATCTGCACGCCGGCCTGGGCCTCGGACTTGGCCAGCTGCTTGTGGAACTCCTTGCGCCAGTTCTCCCCGTGCCGCAAGCGGGCCAGGTATTCCAGGGTATGCAGCACGTCGCGGTCGGCACCCATGTCCAGGAGCGTCCTCTGGATGCCGATCTTGCACGACGGACAGCCGACGATGATCGGGCCGTCGGCCTGGTAGGCCGCGAGGTCCGCCGAGAGCTGCTCCTTCTTGCGCGCCCGCAGGCGGTTGTAGATCCGGGGCGATGTCAGGGCTCCGAGGCCGGATTCGCCGCAGCAGTGGGGCGAGATCGAAACCTGGGCCCCCACCAGCTTGCCCACTTCGCGAGCGTAGATTTCCCCGGCCTTCAGCGGCGGGACCCCGGTCCACTCGTGGTGGCAGGCCGCGTGGTAGAGTAGGCGCTCCGGTCCCTGGCCGAAGCCCGCCTTGGAGTTCTGGATGATGTACTGCACCACGTCCATGTGCTCCACCTGGCGTGTTTCCAGGGATTTGAGGCGGTAGTCCTTGATGCCTTCGCGGCAGGTGCCGCACGAGGTCAGCACGGCCTTGACGGCGAAGCCCGCGGTTTCGGCCTGCCGGATCAGGTTTTCGAGGACCTTCTGGTTCTCCTTGCCCATGCGCTCGAACTGGTCCCGGCAGCCCGAGGCCAGCAGCGGGTAGCCGCAGCACAGGTGGTCCGGCGGCAGGACCACGCTCACGCCGGCGTCGAGGAGCAGGCGAACGGCGGCCATGCCTATGGAGCGGTAGAAGAGGCTCGCGCCGCAGCCCGGGAAGTAGATCACGGCGCGCTTGCTGGGCGCGTCCTTGGCGGAGATGATGTTGCCCTTGGCGAGGTGCAGGCCTTCCTTGAGGTTCTTGAACTGGGTGGAAGGCCCCTTGCCGCGCAGCAACGGGCTGTCGAGACGCTCGCGCCACTTCGCCGGCAGCAGGTTCACGGCCCGGTTGCCGAGCTCCTGGCCGATGCCGGCGATCTTGGCCACCTTGGGCAGGGTGGCCTGCGGGTCCTGGCTCAGGAGGTTCAGCACGCGGTTCTTGAAGGGGTGCCCGCCCGCGCCCTTTTCCTCCAGGTAGGCGCGCATCTGCAGCGTCACGTCCTGGGTGCGGATCTTGACCGGGCAGATGGCGTAGCATTTGCCGCAGGCCGTGCAGTGCTCCAGGATCTTGCGCAGTTCGCCCAGGAGCTGGGTCTGGGGCTCGCCGTTCTGCAGCTGGGAATAGTAGATGGCCTCCACCAGGGCGCCGAGGGTGATGTTCTTGTTGCGCGGGTGGAAGAGCAGCCCCTTCTGGGGCAGGTACATGGGGCAGACCTGCTTGCACTTGCCGCAGCGGGTGCAGGTCTGCACGTTCAGCAGCAGGTTGATGAGGCTCTCCTTGCCCGGGAGCGCCGTCTTGTTGATGTCCTTGATGAGGCGGTTGAAGGAGAAGGTGTAGGGCACCACCACCAGGTCGCGCTGGGTCAGCTTGCCGGGGTTGAAGATGTTGTTGGGGTCGACCTTCTTCTTGTAGGCGCGCAGGGCCGCGATCTTCTCCTCGGCCAAAAAGCCGATCTTGGTGATGCCGATGCCGTGCTCGCCAGAGACCTGACCCTTGAATTCCAGGACCTTGTGGAAAATCTTCTCCACGGCCTCCTCGGCCAGGGCCAGCATGCGCGGGTCGTTGGAGTTGACGGGCAGGTTGACGTGGCAGTTGCCGTCGCCGGCGTGCATGTGGTTGGCGATGACGACGCGCGTGTTCTGCATGTTCTCGAAGATCTTGGACAATTCCTCGTGCAGCTTGGGGTACTTGCCCTTGAGGTGCTGGAAGAAGAAGGACGTCTGCAGCTGCAGTTCCTGCTCGGGCAGCTCGTCCTTGCGGGTCTTGCCCTTGATGATGGACGAGGCCACGTCCATCTCCATGCGCACGAACTCGTCGTCGACCTCGATTCCCGGCAGCGCCTGCACCTGGCGCAGGGCCTCGCGGTAGGCGATGGCCAGGTAATAGAGGTTCTGCTCCTCCAGGAAGTCCGAGAAATCCGGGATGACCTCCAAGGGGATGACGATGTCCTCGTTGAGCTTGAAGCCGCTGGTGCGCTTGGAGATGGCCGAGAGCTGGTGGCGGTCGTGCCAGAAAACTTCGGCCTCGCGCTCGTCGGCGGCCACGAAGCTGTCGACGTTGTCGTAGTTCGCGCAGATGTCCGTGATGCGGCGCACGGCGTCGAACACGGCCTCCTCGTCGGTGGAGTCGAGCTGGATGATGAGTACCGAGATGGGGATGCCGTCGAACTTCTGGGACTTCTTGGAGTACTCGATGGCTTGGACGTACTTGATGCCGAACTCCTCCAGGGCCGAGAGCTTGACCAGGTCGCCCTGGGTGCGGATCTCGTCGCGCAGGGCCACGATGTCCTTGATGACGTACATGGCGTTGCGCATGGAATTGCCGTAGAATTCCAGACACATGACGCGCGAGTGGGGCAGGATGGGGTGCAGGGTGAAGGTGGCCTCGGTGATGACGCCGTCCACGCCCTCCTTCTGCACGCCGGGCAGGCCGCCCAGAAACTTGTTGGTCACGTCCTTGCCCAGGGCCGTGCCGCGGATCTCGTCGCCCTTGAGGGTCAGAAGCTCCTTGCGGTTGCCGAATTCGTCGAGGATTTCGTATGTGGCGGCCTCATCGGGCATGATCTTGTGCCAGGGGTGGTCCACCCGCCTGACCTGGACCAGTTCGCCCGTGGGCAGGACCATCTTGTAGGACAGGAGGTTGTCGAGCGTCGTGCCGTACTCGAAGGCGAAGGGGCCGCCGGCGTTCTCCGAGACGTTGCCGCCGATGGACGAGGCCGCCTTGGAGGCCGGGTCCACGGTGAAGAGCATGCCCTTGGCCGCCGCGGCCTGGATGGCGTTCAGGGTGATGACGCCGGACTGCAGGGTGATGGTCCGGCCCTGGACGTCGATGTCCATGATCTCTTTCAGGCGGCTCAGGCTCAGGATCACGCTGCGCGGCTTGGCCGGCACGGCGCCGCCCGTGAGTCCCGAGCCCCCGCCGCGGGGCACGATGGGGAAGCCCATCTCGTTGGCCAGGCGGATGATGCCCTGGATCTGGGCCGTGTTCTCGGGGAAGACCACCAGGGCCGGCAGCTCCATGCGCAGGTCCGTGGCGTCGGTGGAGCACTCGATGAGGTTGTTGGCCGCGGTGACGATCTGCTCCTTGTCCAGGATTTTGGACAGGCGCTCCACGAGTGCCGCCCTGAACTTCTGGTCGGCTTCCCAGTTCTGCCAGAAGCGCTCCAGGCAGCCCGAGAGCTCGCGGAAGTATTCCGGCGACAGGGCGGCGCGCTCGGCCTGCAGCCGGGCGTTCACGCTCTGGCGGACATCCTTGGGCGGGATGAACGGGTTGTAGCGGATGATGAACAGCTCTTCTGCCAGGTCCAGGGCCAGCTGCTGCAGGTATTCGGGCCAGGTCTGGAACTCTTCGAGAGGAAGTCCGAGGACGCGTTTGACCAGGCGTTCGGGGGCGAGGGATATATGTGGTCCTTTCTGGGGCATGGCGGTATCCGTTGGTCTGGCCTGAGTGAGGGCCGTTGGTGAAGATGCGAAGCGGCGGAAGGGCGTCCGCGGTCACGAAAAAAGATAATTTTTAATCGCAAGGCAGGGGGTTGGCAAGGCGAAAAGGCTGGGGGGGCCGGGAATGCCCGCCCGGCGCGGTGCGCCGGGCGGGGGTGCGGGTCAGAACGAGGACGCCTCGCATTCGAGGCTGCGGGCGTAGATGTGGCCCGGGTCGGTCATGGTGTCCAGCAGCCCGGCCTGGGCCCGGGCCATGGCCATGAGCTTGTGCAGGGTCGGGGACTGGGGGGCGAGGAGGGCCTGGCCCGAAGAGAAGAAGGCCTGCATGAATTTTTCCTTGGCCGTGGGTTCCCGGCGCAACTCCTTGCTTTCGACGGCGGTCAGCCCGGCCAGCGTGCCGGCGGTCTTGACGGCCTCGTCCAGGTCGCCGAGCTGGTCCACGAGCCTGGCCTCCTGGGCCACCTGCCCGAGGAAGACCCTGCCTTGGGCCATCTTCTCGACGTCCTCGGGGGCCATGCGGCGTCCGTTGGCCACGCGGCTGACGAAGAGGTCATAGCCGAACTTGAGGAGGTGTCCGACGGAGGCCTCGACCTTGGGCGACAGGGGGCGCAGCGGGTTGCCCAGGTCGGCCAGGGAGGTGGTGCCGATGCCGTCGCTCGTTATGCCCAAAGAACCGGCCGCGTTCTCGAAGGTCGGGAAGGCGGCGAAGATGCCGATGGAGCCCGTCAGGGTCGTGGGCGCGGCCACGATGCGGTTGGCGCCCGAGGCGATCCAGTAGGCGCCGGACGCGGCCACGCTGCCCATGGACACGACCACGGGCTTGCCCGCTTCCTGGGTGCGCGCGATCTCGTGGTGGATTTCCTCGGAGGCCGCGGCGCTGCCGCCGGGGCTGTCCAGGCGCAGGACCACGGCCACCACGGAGGAGTCCTGCCGGGCCTGCCGGAACAGTTCCGCCACGGATTCGCTGCCCGTCATGCTTTCGGGCTGCTTGCCGGGCATGATGGGGCCGCGGGCGCGGATGATGCCGACGAGTTCCTTGGCCTTGGGGGCCTGGGCCGCCGTCATGGCGATGTAGTCGCGGAAGGGGACCCGGTGCATGTCCTGGGACTTCAGGCCGGTCTTGCCTTCGAGGAACTGGTCGAACTGGTCGCCCGTGCGGATGTCGTCCACCAGCCTGGCCGTCACGGCCAGCTTGGCGGCGTCGCCCCCGGCGTCGCGCAGGCGGGTGTCGATGTTCTCGACGTAGGCCGTGACGTCTGCCGCGGTGACGCTGCGGTTCTTGCCCAGTTCCGTGAGGTAGGCCTGCCACAGGCCTTCGAGCCACTGGCGGCTGGACTCGCGCGCTTCGTAGGACATGGAGTCGCGCATGAAGGGTTCGGCCGCCGACTTGTAGTCGCCGACGCGGTAGACGTGGAAGTTGATGCGCAGCTTGTCCAGAAGGCCCTTGAAATAGACCTGGTACATGCCGAAGCCGTTGAGCATCACCCCGCCCAGGGGGTTCACGGAGACCGAGTCGGCGTAGGAGGCCAGGAGGTACTGTCCCTGAGTGTAGAACATGGCGTGGGCCAGGACGGGCTTGCCCGTTTCCTTGAAGTCCCGGATGGCCTTGCCGATGTCCATGAGCTTCGTCGTGTCGCAGCCCTGCAGGTCGCGGGGGTCGATGACCATGGCCTTGATGCGCGCGTCCGTTGCGGCCCTGCGGATGGCGTCGATGACGTCCTGGGCCTTGGTCTCGTCGGCCACGGCAGTTTCTCGTCCCAGCTTGAGGAAGGCCTCGGCCGGGTCGGGAGGCGTGGCCTCTTCCACGAGGGTGCCGGACGGGTTGAGGACCAGGACCGAATTGGAGTCCAGGGTCTCCTTGGTGTCGGAGAAGAAGGCCACCAGGAAGACGATGACGAGGACGATGAAAAAGATGTTGGCGAAGGCATTCCTGATGCCGGTCAGCACCTTCCAGATCACGCCGAGGATTTTGGTCAGACGGGAGAGTATATCCACGATGTTCACTCCTGTTGTTGTTGCAGCGCCAATCTTCCGTAGGCGGCCTGGCCGAGTGAGATGCATGCGTCGTTGGGGGGCAGGGCCTGGTGCGTGAGCACCGTGAGGCCTTCCCTTTCGAGCAGTCCAGGGAGGGCGGCGGCCAGCGTCAGGTTCTGCATGACCCCGCCGCTCAAGGCCACTGTGGAGCAGCCGCACTGCCCGGCCAGGCGGACGCAGAGCCCGGTCAGTCCGCCCATGAGCCCGAGATGGAAGCGTCTGCTGATCCTGGCCGGAGATTCGCCGTCACGCCACTGCGCATGGACCTGGGCGAAGAGCTTCAGTGTGTCGAGTTCCACGAGGCCGTCACGCTCGATCATGGGGCACGTATATCCGTCTTTTTCGCTTTTGTCTTGTATGGCTTCGAGGCGGATTGCGGCCTGTCCTTCGTAGGAGATGCGGTCGCAGACGCCGAGCATGGCCGCCACGGCGTCGAAGAGCCGCCCGCAGCTGGAGGACAGGGGGGAGTTCAGGCGGCGGTCGAGCATCTGGCCCACGACCCTGTCGGCGGCGGCGTGCTCCGCCAGCCACGGCCACGGTTTTCCGTCGTCGGCCTCGATGCCGAGGGCGTGCAGGAACGCCCGGGCCAGACGCCACGGCTCGCGGGCCGCGGCGTCGCCGCCGGGCAGCATGACCTGCGAGAAGCGCCCCAGGCGCACGTGCCGCAGTTCGCGCGTGTCCACCAGCAGCGCCTCGCCGCCCCATACGGTGCCGTCGTCGCCCAGGCCCGTGCCGTCCAGGGCCAGGCCGATGGCTGGCCCGACGTGGCGGTTTTCGGCCAGGACCGCGTGGATGTGGGCGTAGTGGTGCTGCAGGGGCAGGCAGGGCAGGCCCGAGGTGCGGGCGAACTCCGTGCTCATGAAGTCCGGGTGCAGGTCGTGGATCACGGCCGTGGGGCGGACCTGCAGGATGTCGGCCAGGTGGGCGGCGATCTCCCGGAAAAAACCGTAGGCTTTGAGGTTCTCGAGGTCGCCGATGTGCTGGGAGACGAAGGCCTGCCTGCCCTTGGTCAGGCAGAGGGTGTTCTTGAGCAGGGGGCCCGTGCCGAGGACGACGGGCCCGTCCTGGGCCAGGTCCACGGGCGCCGGGGTGAAGCCGCGCGCCCGGCGGATGAACTGGGGCGCGTCGCCCACGGCGCGGACCACGGAGTCGTCGCAGCGGATGAGGATGTCGCGGTCGTGCAGGAGGAATGCGTCGGCGATGGCCCCTAGCCTGCGCAGGGCCTCGCGGTTGCCCAGGCAGATGGGCTCGGAGCTCATGTTGCCCGAGGTCATGACCAAAGCCGCCGGTTCGGCCGACGATGCGGACAGCTCCTCGAAGAGCACGTGGTGCAGCGGCGTGTAGGGCAGCATGACGCCCAGAAAGTCCGTGTCCGGCGACAGCCCCGGCGCGAGTCCGGCGCCGCTGCGGCTCCGGGCCAGGACGATGGGCCGTTCGCGTCCCGTGAGGAGGATCTCCTCGCGCTCCGTGAGTTCGCACACGGCGCGGGCGGCTTCCAGGTCGCGGACCATGATCGCCAGCGGCTTGTCCCTGCGGTTCTTGCGCTGCCGCAGCAGGGCCACGGCCCCGCGGTTGCGGGCGTCGCAGGCCAGGTGGAACCCTCCCAGGCCCTTCATGGCCGCGATGCGGCCCGCCATGAGCAGTTCCGTCACGCCGCGGATGGCCGCGTCGTTCTCGGACATGGTCCGGCCTTCCCGGTCCGTCAGCCACAGCCTGGGGCCGCAGACAGGGCAGGCGTTGGGCTGGGCGTGGAAGCGGCGGTCCAGAGGGTCCTCGTATTCCGCAAGGCAGTCCGGGCACAGGGGGAAGCAGGCCATGGACGTGGTGGCGCGGTCGTAGGGGATGGAGCGGGTGATGGTGTAGCGCGGCCCGCAGTTGGTGCAGTTGGTGAACGCGTAGCGGTGGCGGCGGTTCGCCGGGTCGCGCAGGTCCGCGATGCAGTCGTCGCAGGTGGCCACGTCGGGGCTGATGAGCACCTGGTGGCCTGCGCCGCCCGTGCTCTTGAGGATGCGGAAACCTTCCTCGCCGGGGCTGGGGTCGACGGTTTCGCGCTCCCAGGTCACGATGCGGGCCAGGGGCGGGACGTTCGCGTTGAAGCCGGCCTCGAAGGCCTCGAGCCGCTCACTGTTGCCCTGGACCTCGATGAGCACCCCTTCGGGCGTGTTCAGGACCAGGCCGCTGACGCGGGCTTCCAGGGCGGCCTTGTAGACGAAGGGGCGGAAGCCGACTCCCTGCACCCCTCCGGTGATGATCCATTTCCAGCGTTCTGTGCGCATTGGGTATCCGATGTGTGCGTGATGCGCTCGTCGGGCGGCCGCGCTTGGCGGCTGTCCCCCGGCCGGGCGGGAAGCCTGGTTCATAGCCTCAAGGCCGCGCCGACCGCAACATTGACCTTTCCGGACCGTGTCCGTATGAAAGTGAGCCCTGAAAAATCATCCAAGTCGTTTCCCCGACAAGGAAAACCCGATTATGCACAACTACGCCGACCTGCATGAACGGTTCATGCGCGCCGGACATCTGGCACATATCCTCGATGAATCCCATGCCCTGATCATCGTTCTCGATGCCGAGCGCAGGCTTGTCCACTGCTCCAAGGCCGTGCTCGACCTCGTCGGCGCGGCCCGTCCCGATGAACTTTGGGGGCTGCGGCCGGGGGACTTCCTGCGCTGCGCCAACGCCGGCGAGGCCGGTTGCGGCGCCGGCTCCCTGTGCGGGGAGTGCGGCGCGCTCCTGTGTATCCGGGACGGCCTGGACGGGCTTGCGGGTGAATCGGAATGCTCCCTGACCCTCCTGTCGCAGGACCACCTGCAGGCCCGCGAATTCAGGATCAGGGCCATCCCCGTGTCCCTGGACGGCCAGGCCTTCGTGGCCGTCTCCCTGCACGACTGGACCCACGAGAAGCGCTGCCGCTCCCTGGAGCAGGTCTTCCTGCACGACATCCTGAACACCGTGGGCGCGGTCAAGGGCATCCTCCACTTCCTGCGCTCGGACATGACCGGCGACAACCGGGAGCTCCTGGACACCATCCTGCCGTATTTCGACCTCTGCGTGGACGAGATCTCCGCCCAGCAGAAGCTCCTGGCCGCCGAGAACAACGAACTGCAGCTCAGCCTGGAGCGCTTCTCCCTGGGTCAGCTCCTGCAGGGACTGGCCAACATCCATTCCCAGCACGCCCTGGGCAAGGGCAAGGACATCGTGGTCGAGATGGAGACTTCGGCCGACGAAGTCATCTCCGACCGCACCATCGTGCACCGCATGTGCATGAACCTGCTCAAGAACGCCCTGGAGGCCACCCCCGAAGGCGGGGCGGTGCGCATGCGGGGCAGCGTCGGGCCGGAAGCGTTCCATGTTTCCGTCCACAACCCCGGCGCCATGGCCGATGACGTGCAGCGCCATCTCTTCCGCCGCTCCTTCTCCACCAAGGGACACGGGCGGGGCCTGGGCGTCTACAGCGTGCACCTTCTCTGCACCAATTACCTGCAGGGCCGGGTCTGGTTCGAAACGGGCGAGACCGGCACGACCTTCCATCTGCGCATCCCCCAGGGGCAGGACCTGCAGCAGGCCTGACGGGCCCCGGGTTGCAGCGTCCCCCTAGACACCGCCGCGGCGCGACAGCCAAGCGCGGCGTATGAGGCTCTTCAGCAGGACATCGGGCCTGAAGGACTCCGGCTTGAGGCTTTGCGGGAGTTCGAAGCCCGTGGCGTCGAAATCTCCCGGACACAGACGCGGAAAATTCAGTTCATCGGACCTCGACCCGGGCAAACGCGAACGCTCGCAGGCCCGCCAGACCGGAAAGGACGCGGGCGGCGCCGCGAGCACCATGGCGCTGGCGGTGTCCAGGGCCACGGGGTTCGCGCTGGCTGCGAGAAGCCCGAGGGGGAACGGGTCGCCGACGATGGGGCCCGTCCGGTGCATGGCTTCCACGCCGTCCATGAGGCTGACCACGGGCGGCAGGACATTCATGAGCCCGCAGATCATGTCCGCGAAGCGTCCGCCCTTGTCCCCGTGCACGGCGTGCAGCCAGGCCTTGCTCACGCCCGTGACGCACCCGAAGAGGTTCTTGACCGCGCCGCTGAAGCGCATCTGCGAATGGGCCTTGAACTTGGGCAGGTTCAGGATGAGGTCGGCTTCCAGGGCGTCGGATGAGACCGGCACGCGCACGGACCCGCTCGGCACCTTCACGCCGCGGCCGAGGGTAACGACGGGCACGCCCAGGGGACGCAGCATTTCCGGCAGGCCGATGGCCGAGGCGATGGCCTGGGCCGTGCCGAAGGCGGGGGAGTCCCCGACGGTGACGTGTGCCCCGCGATCCACGCAGTACCGGGCCGCCGCGGCGATGACCGACGCGTGGGTGCAGCACAGGGGGGCGCCCTTCAGGGCCACGAAATTGGGCTTGATCAGCAGGCGGATGCCGGAGATGTCGGGCAGGACCCGATCCAGGAGCAGAGGGACGGTCTCGGGGGCCAGGGAATAGTCCCGGGCCCGCTCCATGAGGACGTCAGTCACCGAAGGCCTTGTTCAGGGCCTTGGAGATGACCCGCACGTGCGCCTTCTCCTGTTCGGCCAGGAGCAGGTAGGTCTTCACGGCTTCGGGGTCTGTGTCGCGTTTGGCCAGGCCGCGGTAGAGGTCGTAGGCGTAGTATTCGATCTCGCAGGCCAGTTCCAGCAGACGCAGCGTGCGGTCTTCGGGATTCCTGCCCAGGCGGGCCATCCAGGCCGAGATGGGCTTGCCGCCCTCCATGATCTTGCCGTCGAGTCGTTCGAAGAGCGCTTCGAAGGACTCCGCGGCAGGGGCCGGGCGGTGCTTGGACCAGTAGGTGAAGATGCTCCTGGCGTGCGTTTCCTCCATGCCGCCCAGGTCCTTGACCATGTCGCCGAGTTCCGTGCCGGCGTACTCCTGGGAGAGATCCTGGTAGAAGAGCCAAGCGCCCTTTTCCATGTTCATGGCCCGGAAGAGCGTCTGGGCAAGCGGCATGTCCCTTGGGAAGAGTTCGAGGTGCGGGATGTCCTTGAGCTCCTTGCCTTCCCAGCCGGCGATGCCGCCCACGAGGTTGTAGATCCGGCCCTGCCTCGGTCCGATGTCCTTGATCAGGGCCGCGGCCACGGCGGACCTGCCGCCCGAGCGGCAGTAGAGGATGAGGTTCTGCTCGCTGTCCAGTTCGCCGATGCGGTTCTCGATCTCGGGCAGGGGGATGAGCTGGGCGCCGGGGATGTGCCCTTCCGAGTACTCCCGGGGTTGCCGCACGTCGATGAGCAGGTAGTTGCGTTCCCTGGTCTTGGTGCGGAATTCCTCCAACTCGTCCGGGAAGATATTGATCACGTTCCTGCTCATTGCCGCCTCGTATGTGGCCAAAGTTGATCGATGACCTCCTCTTACGGCAAAGATTCGCATAAATCCAGTGGCCTGCGGATGGGCTCCCGGCGGGGCCGGGTGGCGTCATGGGCGGGGGACGCGGCGAAATGTGGTTTGATTTTCTCATGATCTGGGATAGATGGTTGCCGTTTGCGTCGCGGCCCCCCGCGACCGCGTCCGGTTTCGCCCGGCGCTTCAGTCACGTCTTCCCGGAGTATCGCATGATCATACCCGTCATACTGGCCGGCGGTTCCGGCACCAGGCTCTGGCCCCTGTCGCGCAAGCTTTACCCCAAACAGCTTCTGCCCTTGGTGGACAGCAACACGCTGGTCCAGAACACCCTTTCGCGGCTGGACGGGCTGGCTGACCTGGCCGATCCCCTCATCATCTGCAACGAGGACCACCGTTTCATCATCGCCGAGCAGATGCGGGCCATGGGCGCGACCCCGGACGCCATCATCCTCGAACCCGCGGGTCGCAACACCGCCCCGGCCGTGGCCGTGGCCGCCCTGCGCGCCCTGGAGAAGGACCCGGACGGGGTGCTCCTGATCCTGCCGGCCGACCACCTCATCGCCGAGCCGGCCCGATTCCACGAAGCCGTGAACGAGGCCGCGGTCCATGCGGCCAAGGGGCATCTGGTCACCTTTGGCATCGTGCCCACGGCCCCGGAGACGGGCTACGGCTACATCCTGCAGGGCGCCCCCCTGGAAGAGGGTACGGCCAGGGCCATCGAGCGCTTCGTCGAGAAGCCCGACCTGCCCACGGCCGAGAGCTACGTGGCCACGGGCGAGTATTTCTGGAACTCCGGCATGTTCCTCTTCCGCGCCGACACGGTCCTGGCGGAACTGGAGCGTTTCGCCCCCGCCATCGTCCGGGCCTGCCGCAAATCCCTGGCCAAGGCCTCCCGGGATCTGGACTTCCTGCGCCTGGACCGGGCCGCCTTCGAGGTCTGTCCCGAGGACTCCGTGGACTACGCCGTCATGGAGCAGACGGACAAGGGCGCCATGGTGCCCCTGTCGTGCGGCTGGAACGACCTGGGTTCGTGGGAGGCCCTGTGGCAGGCGGGGAGCAAGGACGAGAGCGGCAACGTGACCAGGGGCGACGTGGTGACCTGCGACGTCCACGACTCGTACCTGCACGCCGAGACGCGCCTGCTGGCGGCCGTGGGGCTGCGCAACCACATCGTGGTCGAGACCGCGGACGCCGTGCTCATCTCGCCGCGGGACCGGGTGCAGGAGGTCAAGAAGATCGTGGACAAGCTCAAGGCCGAAAACCGCATCGAGGCCGTGGCCCACAAGAAGGTCTTCCGCCCCTGGGGGCACTACGAGTCCATCGGCGACGGCGCGCGCTACCAGGTCAAGCGCATCACGGTCTCGCCTGGGCACGTCCTGTCCCTGCAGAAGCACTTCCACCGCGCCGAGCACTGGGTCGTGGTCCAGGGTACGGCCGTCGTGACGCGGAACGACGAGGAAATCCTGCTGCGCGAAAACGAGTCGGTCTACCTGCCCCTGGGCGCGGTGCACCGCCTGGCCAACCCGGGCAAGATTCCGCTGGAACTGATTGAGGTTCAGGTGGGCAGCTACCTGGGAGAGGACGATATAGTGCGGTTTGAGGATGTCTACGGGCGTTAAACCAAGTGCTCTTCATGGGTCCTATAGGTCCTATGCGTCCTATAGGACCTATAAATTCTTCCCCCCGATAAAGGTCACCCCTTCCGCCCCGCCGGAGGCGTCTGCAGGCTGATGCGCCCAATCTGCCCCGCCCGCAGTTCGTTCAGCAGGATGCCGGCGGCCTTGGTCAGGTCGACTTCGCCGCCCTTGACCAGGCAGCCGCGCTTGCGGCCCACGGCTTCCAGCAGTTCCAGCCCCCCGGCGGGCAGTTCCGTCAGCTTGTAGCGGGCCCGCAGCAGTTCCGGGTATTCGCGCAGCAGGTAGACGCCCGCGCGGGCGGCCACCTCGGCGTTGTCCATGGCCGTCTCGCGCACGGCGCCGCTGGCGGCCAGCATGTAGGAGGCCTCTTCGTTCTCGATCTTGGGCCAGAGCACGCCGGGGGTGTCGTAGATGGTCAGCTCGTCGCCGATGTGCACGCGCTTCTGCTTGGTGGTGATGGCCGCCTGGTTGGCGGCGCGGGCCACCCGGCGGCCGACGAGAGCGTTCATGAGGGTGGACTTCCCGACGTTGGGGATGCCGACGATGAGGCAGTTCACTGGCTGCATGATGAAATTGCGCGGCGGGACCATGCCGGGCAGCACGGCCAGGATACGCTTTGCGTCCTTGGCCGAGGTGCCGACGATCTCCATGGGCACGGCGCCCTGCGTGCGGTAGAAGTCCATCCAGGCCTCGGTCACGGCCGGGTCGGCCAGGTCGCTCTTGTTCAGGACCTTGAGGCAGGGGCGGCCGCCGCGCAACTCGCGCAGCAGGGGGTTTTCGCTGTAGCCCGGCAGGCGGGCGTCCAGAACCTCGATGACCACGTCGACCTTGGCCATGACGGTCGCGATCTGTTTGCGGGCCCGGTGCATGTGGCCCGGGAACCATTGGACGGACATGTCAGCTCCTCCCGCCGGGCAGCAGTCCTTCCTGGCGCAGCAGGGCCTGCGGGTCGGGTTCGCGGCCGCGAAAGAGTCGGAAGACGTCCATGGGGTGGCGGCTGCCGCCCAGGGCCAGGACCGTGTCGCGGAAGCGCCGGCCCAGGGCCCTGCGCGCGTCCGGATCGTCCAGCCCGGCTTCCTCGAAGGCCCCGAAGGCGTCGGCGCTCAGCACCTCGGCCCACTTGTAGCTGTAGTAGCCCGCGGCGTACCCGCCGGAGAAGATGTGCGAGAAGGAGCACAGGAAGCGGTCCTCGGGCAGGGGCGGCAGGGGCAGGATATCCTGGGCGATGGCCTGGGCGACGGCCAGCGGGTCGAGACCCTCGGGGTCGGCCGTGTGCAGGGCCAGGTCCGTCAGGGCGAAGGAGACCTGGCGCAGGGCGTTGGAGCCGGCGCGGAAGGTGCGGGCGCCGAGCAGCTTGTCCGTCATGTCCTCGGGCATGGGCTCGCCGGTCAGGTAGTGCCTCGCCAGGCCGGCCAGGGTGGGGCGGTGGTAGCACCAGTTCTCCATGAACTGGCTGGCCAGTTCCACGGCGTCCCACTCGACGTTGGAGATGCCGGCCACGAAGCCGTGCCGGACCGTGGTCAGCATGTGCTGCAGGGCGTGACCGAACTCGTGGAAAAGGGTCGTGACCTCCTGGAAGCTCATCAGGGACGGGGCCCCGTCCAGGCCGGGACGCTGGTTGCAGTTTACGTAGGCCACGGGCAGGCGGACATCGCATCCCGTTGCCGCGCAGACGGTGCTGCGGCCGCAGAGTTCGTCCATCCAGGCCCCGCCCCGCTTTTCCTCGGGCCGGGCGTAGGGGTCGAGGTAGAGCCCCGCGATTTCGAGGCCCCGGCCGTCCAGGACGCGGTAGAACGTCGCGTCGGGATGCCAGACGGGCACGCCATCGGCCGCCACAATGCGGACATCGAAGAGCTCGCCGATGCGCTCGAACAGCCCCGTCAGGACCGCCGGCAGGGGGAAGTAGGGACGGACGAGGTCGTCGCGCAGCCCGAAGCGTTCCTCCTTGAGGCGCTCGGTCCAGAACATGACATCCCAGGGCTGGATTTCCTCGTGCTGGCCGCGCTCGCGGGCCAGGTCGCCCAGTTCGATGAGGTCGCCCAGACCCGGGTCCGTGGCCGCGTCGCGGATGGTGTGCAGGAGGGCCTCGATGCCCGCCGTGTCCGGGGCCATCTTGCGGGCCAGGCTCATGGCCGCGAAATTCCCGAAACCGAGCATTCCGGCCTGCTCCCGGCGCAGGGCGAGGATGCGCAGGATGAGCGGGAGGTTGTCGTTCTCGCCCGAGGAGGCCCGGGTGATGTAGGCCCGGTAGACCTCCTCGCGCAGGTCGCGGCGCGAGGAGTGCTGCATGAAGGACAGGAAGGACGGCAGGTCCAGGGTCACGGCCCACGGGCCGGCTTCGGCCGTGGCGCCTTCGTGGCCGCGGGCCCTGGCCTTGCCCGCGGCCAGGCTCAGGGAGTCCGCGGGCAGGCCGGCGACGTCGTCCGGGCTGGTCAGGACGAGGGCGTAGGCCTGGGTGGCGTCGAGGACGTTGTTGGTGAAGCGGGTGGACAGCTCGGCAAGTTCCTGGCTGATGGCGTTGAACCGCTCGCGGGCCTCGGCTTCGAGGCCCACACCCTGCAGCGCCGCGTCGCGGGCCAGGAGGGTGATGGTGCGCTGCAGGGCCAGGCTGAAGGTCTGATATTCGGGGCTTTGCAGCAGGGTTGTGAGGGCTTCGTACACCGGGCGGCTCTGGCCAAGGCGGCTCGAGAAATCCACCACCAGGGGCTGGGCCTCGGCGTAGGCCTTGCGCATGGCCGGGGAGTTTCTGACGTTGTGCAGGTGCGTGGCCAGGCCCCAGGCCCTGGAGACGCGGTCCGTGAGCCGTTCAAGGGGCACGAGAAGCCCGTGCCAAGTGGCCGGCAGCGAGGCTTCCAATATTTCAAGTTCCGCGGTGCTGCTCGCCACGGCCTCCTGGATGGCGGGGACGACATGGTCGGCGGTGATGGCGGGGAAGTCCGGGAAAATCTCCCAGTTCAGGATGGGGTTGTGCTCGGGCATGGCGGTCCTTGGCATAGGGATGTTTGTGACGTGTTCCGGTCTACAGAAAAGGGGAGGAGCGGACAAGGCGCATCGGTTGCGAGTCCTCGGGAGCCGGCCCCGTCGTCCCGGAAAGCGAGAGGCCCGGTTGCCCGGGCCCCTGGTCGTTCAAAAGTCATTGCTGACGGCGCGAACTCGTGGTGCGGGGCGCCGCAGGTTCCGCGCGTCCCACGGGGGGGCGCGCGTCGGACGTCCGCCTAGTTCTGGGCGTTCAGTTCGGTCTGCACCTGCTGGATGAGCTCCTTGGCCTTCATCAGCTTGTCCTGCTGCTCCGGGGACTGGAGCTGGCCGGACATGTAGGAGGTCTTCTGGCTCATCTCGTCCAGGATGCTGCTCATGAGGGCGGCGCGGGTCTTGGCGGGCAGGGTTTCGAGGTCCGCCACCTTGGATTCCATGGTGCCGACCTTGGTGTCGAGGGTGGCCACGGAGGTCTTGATGGAGGCCAGATCCTGGACCTGGGCCGTGAGGCTCTTGATGTTCTGGTTCAGGTTGAAATAGAAGCCCAGGAGCAGGATTACGGCCACCAGGGAGGCGAAGAGCGCCGCCTTGCTCATGTCCTTGCGCGGGGTTTCGGGGGCTGCCGCGGGCTCGGCGGTGGAAACATGCTCGTCATGCCCGGCGGACATGTCGGTCGGCTCCAGCTGGACCGGTTCGGCCTTGGCCTGGAGCAGTTCCTCCACTTCGTCATGGGTCATGGATTTTTCCCTGGTCAGTTCCCGGGCCAGACCGGCGAAATCCTCGTAGGACGTCACTTTGGCGGGTTTTCCGGCAGACTTGGGTTCCTTGACGACTTCGGTCAGCGCGGGCTTCTTGGCCTTGCGCTCCAGTTGCACGACTTTCTTGGCGGCTCCCATCGTATCCTCCGTCACGAACGAATAAAAATGCTTCTATACAAAGGCCGGTCCGAAGGCCAGCCCCGGTTTCAGGCCGTCAGGGTACGGATGCCCACGGACTTGCGGATGCGCTCCAGGAAGGGGCGGCTGTAGGCCCGGGCCTTCTCGGCGCCTTCCTTCAGCACCTTCTCGATGTATCCCGGGTTCTGCATGAGCTCGGCGTATTTCTCCCGCGGTTCGGCCAGCTGCGCGTTGACCACCTCGAAGAGATCCTGCTTGACGTACCCCCAGCCGATGCCGGCGGCGAACTTGGCGCGCATCTCCTCGACCTGGGCCGGCGTGGCGAAAGCCCGGAACATGTCGAACAGGGCGCAGCCCTCGGTCTCCTTGGGCTCTTCCGGGGCCTGCGAGTTGGTCACGATCTTCATGATCAGCTTGCGCAGGGTCTTCTCCGGGGCGAAGAGCGGGATGTAGTTGTCGTAGCTCTTGCTCATCTTGCGGCCGTCCAGGCCCGTCAGCACGGCCGTGGACTCGTCCACGCGGGCCTCGGGCAGGACGAAATGCTCGCCGAAATGGTGGTTGAAGCGCTGGGCGATGTCGCGGGTCATCTCCAGGTGCTGGATCTGGTCCTTGCCCACGGGCACGATGTTGGCGTTGAACATGAGGATGTCGGCGGCCATGAGGATGGGGTAGCAGTAGAGCCCCATGGTCACGCCCTTGTCCGGGTCGGGGCTGCCGTTGTCCTCGTTCTCCTGTACCGCGGCCTTGTAGGCGTGGGCGCGGTTCATGAGGCCCTTGGCCGTCATGCAGGTCAGAATCCAGGTCAGCTCCGGGATCTCCGGGATATCGGACTGGCAGTAGAAGGTGCTCTTGTCCGTGTCCAGGCCCAGGGCCAGCCAGGTGGCGGCCACTTCCAGGCGCGACTGGTGCACGCGCTCGGGGTCCTGGCATTTGATCAGGGAGTGGAAGTCGGCCAGGAAGTAGTAGGAGTTGACGTTTTCGTCTCGGCTGGCCTCGATGCAGGGGCGGATGGCGCCGACGTAGTTGCCGAGATGGGGCGTTCCGGAGGTGGTGATACCGGTCAGGACGGTCAGTTTCTTCATCGGTGAAAGCCTTAAAGCAGTGGTTTGATGATCATGTTTTGCACGAAGGCCGAGACAGGGGACAGGATCATGCCCAGTCCGCCGGTGATGGCCAGAAGAAGCAGGATGATGAAGCCGTATCGCTCGAGCTGCATGAACTTCATGGCCAGATGGCCGGGCAGCAGGCAGGCCAGGATCTTGCTGCCGTCCAGGGGCGGGATGGGCAGCAGGTTGAAGGTGCCGAGTATGGCGTTGATGAAGACGCCGGCCACGGCGATGTTGATCATGGGCCGCAGCACGTATTCGGCTGACTCGGCGGACGGTCCCTGGGCGAAGGCCAGGAGGATCTTGAGCACCAGGACGAAGAAGACCATGACCGCGAAGTTGGCCATGGGTCCGGCCAGGGACACGTAGAGCATGCCCTTGCGGTAGTCCTTGTAGTAGTTCGGGTTGATGGGCACGGGTTTGGCCCAGCCGATGAGCTGGGTCAGGACCAGGACCAGGGTGCCCACGGGGTCGAGGTGCTTGAGCGGGTTCAGGGTCAGTCGCCCGGCCAGCTTGGCCGTGGGGTCGCCCATGAGATAGGACACGTACCCGTGCGCGAATTCGTGGCAGGTGATGCCGAGGAAAAAGGGCAGGGCGATGATCGAAAAATGGTGCAGGGTCTGGCTTATGTCGAACATAGACTGCATCGGCTATCATCAAGCGCCCCGGCGGGCAACTCCTTTCAGCTCCAGCGGGCGTAGAGGTCGTGGGGGAGGGAGAGCTGCTCCATGATCCGGCCCGTGAACTGGGCCACCAGGGCTTCCACGGATTGCGGCCGGTGGTAGAAGCCCGGGCACGGCGGCATGATCACGGCCCCTGACCGGCGCGCGCGGAGCATGTTTTCGAGGTGGATGTCGTTCAGGGGAGTCTCGCGAGGCACGAGGACCAGGGTGCGACGCTCTTTGAGGCTCACGTCAGCGGCGCGGTGGATGAGGTTCGTGCCCACTCCCGTGGCGATGGCGGCCAGGCTGGCCATGGAGCAGGGGCAGACGACCATGCCCGAATGCTCCCAGGACCCGCTGGCCGGGCCGGCGGCGATGTTTTCGGGCTCGTGGATGACATGGAAGAACGCATCCAGCTCGGCCGGGTCCGCGCCCAGTTCGTGCCGGAACACCTGCCTGGCGGCGTCGGACACGATCCCGTGCAGTTCCACCCCCGGCGCACTGCGCAGGGCGCGGGCCAGACTGCGGGCATACTCCATGCCGCTGGCCCCGGTAACGGCCAGGACGATGCGTCGGGTGCTGCTCATGGTCTCTCCTCGTGATTCGGTTTGCGGACAATCGGGCTATCCCAGACGAGAAAGCTTGACAAGCCCGGGCCGTCTGCATAGGTAGTCTTTCCTCGTGCGCAATTAGCTCAGTTGGATAGAGCGTTAGCCTCCGGAGCTAAAGGCCGCAAGTTCGATTCTTGCATTGCGCACCATAAAGAAAACAAGGGCTTGGATGTAAAATCCAGGCCCTTTTTTCTTGCTGATTTTTGGTCTGCCCAACACTATGCCCAACAGGGCAGTCAACATTTCTATCATCTTTTGGGAAACGAAGTAGTTGGTGCTCCGGGATATGATGTGATGGCGCGGTTGGTACTACGCTCCGGATTAGACAGGTCGTTGTTCAGTGAATCCGCTCGAATCTGTTCGCCAAACTTGCGCGGCCTTGAATCGATTCTCAAGTCGGTATAATCTGGCTCTGTCCACGAATTTTATTGTCTTATCCTGCTCAGTCTGGCTTTGGGAACCGAGGGCCGCATGTTCGAATCATGTCGCCCCGACCAGTAAAAACAAGGGCTTGGATGCAAATCTAAGCCCTTTTTTTATGGTGCGCCCGGCAGGGCGCACCCACTTGGAGGTGAAAGTCCTCTACGCACCCGACAGGGGGAAGCGTTAGCCGGACGGCAAGGGTGTCCACCGCGAGGTGGAATCTGAAGGAAGCCGCAGGCAAAATCCTGGCTCGACGAATAGAAACCGCATATGAGGCGGCCGCGCTGGATAAGAAGGCCATTATCTTCAAAGTCCGATACCTGTACGGAAGGCGCGGACGTACATGCGGCGGGCATAAGGGGGAAGGTGGGTGTGCATTACCCGGGGAGATCTGGGCGTTTGCCATGTGCTACCCGCGTCGAGAGGCGCGGGGATGAGCGCCCAGAAGTCAGCAGAGGTCATAGTAGGTCCCTCGACCGGACTGAAGGACCGAACATGTAACATGGGACAGGAGCCGGAATTTCGATGACCAGCAGTAACGCAGAAGGGCAGAGACATTCTGCCGCCATGACCGAGGGTAGGGGACGGAATCCCCGAGAGCAGGCCTGTGGTGCGGATGTGGTCACGGGAAGGACGGGGCACTCCTGGCCGAAGGCTATGGACGTGATGGAAGCGGTGGTCGAGCGCGAGAACATGCGCGCCGCGGCAAAGCGTGTGACATAGTCCGCGTACATGGTGCTTGGTGAAAACTCTTTTTCTGTTTTTTGGAATGTCACAAGCAGCGCGTAGGTTTTGATTTCCGCAAAATGCAGCACCCCAACGCCGGCTTGACCGGCTGATTCCAAATCCGCTTTGCCGAGGGCCGCTTGAATCTCCTTGATGCCGTAAAAGGCATGCAATTCCAGCGGACAGGCAAAGGGAAGTCGTATTCTATGGCCTGCTGTATGGCTGGATTCCTGCGACCATGCCAGTATCTCGTCCAGATCGGAGCAGATCGTGGGGTTTGCCGCCAATCGTGAAAACGCCTCCTCAAGTGAGGCGATGCCAACGTTGCTCCCTTTGTCACCCCAAATTCGGTAGTAGATCAGAAATGTCGAATCACCGGTCAGCGTTACGGCCTCGGAAACATTTCCATCCATGATCCTGCGAAGAACCTGACCATAGAGCGCCGCTTCGTTTGGACCGCTGATGAACGCCGCACGAATCAACGCCTTCTTCAACCGGTTCAAGTCCGGATCTGCGGGAATCGGCCCCAGTTGTGCCTTTGCCTTCCAGGCGCTCCATGTTTCTTTGGCCAGCAGCACCTCTGGATCGTAGTCATGATAGCGGATGAAATTGCCGAATGTCAGGTCCTGACCTGTCTCGTTGGTGAAAGAGTGGAGCCGTTCGGGTACCTGCACGGCAAGGCGCCTCAGGTTCTCTCGGATGTTCTCCAGGACGTATTCCCTCGACAGCCGGTCAAGCTGGATGGAGCAGCCGGCAGGCAGATGGGGGAAATCGAGTTCCACCTCCTTGTCGATGGCGAAACGGTGCCTCGGGAGGAGGGCCTTGAATTTGCTGTCTGCGCGGAACCGGCGGTGCGCCTGGCCGACAAAATCGAGGACCGTGAGGCAGTCTTTTTCCGGGGCATGACGCAGACCGCGTCCGAGTTGTTGGAGAAAAACGGTCAGGCTCTCGGTCGGGCGCAAAAAGAGGATCGTATTGACTTCTGGCACATCCACGCCTTCGCTGAGCTTGTCGACCGTGAACAGGAACGAAAGCGCGCCAGTTTTCAATTTGGTCAGCATATCGGCACAATCGTGTCCATTCACGCCGGAAACGAATGCGGCCGATGGAAGGCCGAGCAGGTTGAACTGCTCGGCCATGAACTGTGCATGCCGGATCGTGACACAGAATCCGATTCCTTTGAGAGTTTGCAACTCGGGCTCGTAGCGATGCAGGGCGGATATGATCGTCTCAACGCGCTGTTGTGCACGAACCTGATCCAGGACGTAGACGTTTTCGAGGGCGGATTCATCGTACCGGCCGTTGCTCCAGAACTGTTCGCCATTGATGGCAATGGGATCGGCCACCCCGAAATAATGGAACGGGCAAAGGAGTTTTTCTTCCAGGGCCTCGGGAAGGCGGATTTCTGCAGCAAAGCGATTGCCGAAATCCGCCGCAACGTTGCCGCCGTCCATGCGCTCGGGAGTCGCCGTGAGTCCGAGGAGAACCTTTGATTCGAAGTGGTCGAATACTGGCCTGTAGCTGTTGGCCACTCCGTGGTGGGCTTCGTCTATGACGATATAGTCGTAAAAAGTCGGGCCGACGTGTTTCCAAAGTTCTCGCGCCGAGAGCATGTTGATGGAACAGAACAGATGTTCCAGGCGACCGGCCTCGTGGGCGCCGACCTGCAACTCTCCAAAATTCTGGTCTCTCAGGACCTGGCGGAACGTTGTCAGGGCTTGCAGCAGGATTTCCTGCCGGTGGGCAACGAAGAGCAGCTTCGCCTGGCGTTTGTGCTCTTCATGAAACCGCTTGAAGTCGAAGGCCGCGATGACCGTCTTTCCGGTGCCCGTGGCGGCGATGACGAGATTTTTCCACCGGTCATGCAGAGAGCGCTCACTGTGCAGCGTCTCAAGGATGCGTTCCTGGAAAGGATGGGGGCGAAGATCGAAAAAGATCGCCGGGGCGGCCGCTTGCGGGTTTCTGCCCCTCGCGATGGCCGCGCGAAATGGCGCCGGGTTCTGCAGGTCGAAGGGCACGAACTCGCGGCTGTTCCAGTACGTTTCAAACTCGATGGAGAATTTGTCCAGGATGCGCGCCATGTCTTGCGCGGTGATCTTGAGATTCCATTCCAGTCCACTCGTCATTGCCGCATGCGACATGTTGGCCGAGCCGATGTAGGCCGTTGAGAATCCGGACTGTCGCCGGAAGTGGTACGCCTTTGCGTGCAGTCTGGTGCGCTCCGTATCGTAGGAAACGCGTACCTGTACGTTCGGCAGGGATGCGAGCCATTCCACGGCCTGGGCATCTGAAGCTCCCATGTACGACGTAGTGATCACGCGAACCGGAATGCGTCGTGCACGCAAATCCTCAAATGAGGCCATCAAGAGGCGCAGGCCGGACCATTTGATGAACGAGAGCAGAATATCCACGCCATCTGCCGAGCGCATTTCTTCGTTCAGTTCATGGGCCAGCTGCGGTTCTTGAGGTGAGCCCGTAAACAGGCTGCTTTCCGAGAGGGACGTGTGTGGACGAGGGACTTTGGACAGGCCGAAATTGAGCGGTGTGATTTCCAGTAAAAGAGGTTTTTGTTCCGGGACCAGGCAACGCCTGCGCAAGTGTTCCTTGCCGGGTTGCGCGGCGACCTGTTCGAGGATTGCGTTGCATAGATCCAGACGTCGATGCGGGTCCGACTCCTCGCGCAAGGCCTGCTCCAGCACCTTGGCTACGAATGAGGCGTAACGGCTCGGCAGCTCTTCTTGGTCGATTTTTCCGAAAACCGTCCTGAGTTCCGGATGTCGGTTCAGGGTGTCGCGCAGGAGTTCATCAAGAAGGGCATCGTAGAGGCCTGGCGCTGGCTGTCGCATCAGACTTTCCTGTTTCTCCGGGAAATGTATGCCTCCATGACCGGGATGTCCGCTTCAGCCCAGTCCAATGTGGGGAGTTGGCTTGGCATAAGCCAGACCATATCCGCGTGTTCATGGAGGATGAGCTCACCCTTTTCAATAGTGCAGATAAATGGGAGGAGCGTGATTGTGAACGTAGGATACTTGTGCGTACAGGCTGGCAAGCTGCTCGCAATTCGGATTTTGATCGCGATTTCTTCATGGATTTCACGGTGCAGGCATTCCTCAGGCGATTCGCCTGGATCTATCTTTCCCCCGGGAAACTCCCATTTGCCGGGCATGCTCATGGATGCGCTTCGTTGTGTCGCCAGAACAAGCCCGTCTCGCTCGATGATGGCGCACGTGACAGTGATATGTTTTTGTATGGTTGAGAAATCGTTTTCCATATGGCTGTTTCAATATGATGAATTGAAATTCGTCAGAAGTGTTCTTGTTGTGTTGTCAAAGTTTCGGGAACAGCTTTATGTATGGATTGGGTTGTTACGGAAAATCCATGGCGCAGTCCTTAGCTGAGCTTGAAGAGTTGCCGATGCCAAGCCAGATTCTCCGGCGCAGGGTAGTAACATTCTCTCTCCGGCAGGATCATGGGCCGGTGCGCGAACTGCTGGATGTGGCCGGGCAGGTTGCCGTCCCGGGTTATGGAGCGGGCGACGATGACGCGGTAGTCGTCGTCGAAGCCAACCAGGCCGCTGTCGAAGGTCCAGTGGCAGAGCTTGCACAGGGCCAGTCCGTTGGAGGGGCTGTCGTCGTGGGACACGGCCCAGTCCTTGATGTGGGCGGCGTCGACCGCGGTGCGGCTGTCCGGGGAGATGATGCGGATGCCGCACAGGGCGCAGCGGTGGTCGTAGACCTTGACGATGACCCTGCGGAATGCCTGGTCGCGGACGGGTTTTTCCACGGGTTGTTCGTAGGGCACCGGCGCTTCCCGGAGGAGGCTGTCGGCGTAGTTGAAGGCCGAGACTTGGGTATTGGCCAGATCGAGCAGGGGTTTTTCCAACATTGGGACGAAGCAGCGGCGAATCAGTCCCAGCCGAGCCGTTGCGCGGTTGATGGGGTTCTTCAGTCGTTCGAAAATTTCCTCGTCCAAAGACGCGAAGGCGTATCGCTCTCGCACGTTCCTCCAGGAGGACGGCTCCGTGGCGGGCAGCGCCTTGCCGGGGACCGGGTGGAGCGTCCAGAACCCGTCTGTCCGCAGATGAAAGAAGGGCAGGTGGATGCTCGGGCGCAGGCGGTCGGGCAGGATGGCGTTCCAGTAGAGCAGGAACGCGTCGGTCAGGTCCTGGTCGGGCACGATCCGGTTTTCCGTGACCCTGCCAGCCTCCATGAGGTCGAGCACGGCCAGGAGCAGGAATGGCTTGTACGGCGCCCGGCCGAGGGTCTCGGCCGGCCAAGTGCTTCTGTTGGTATCCTGACGAATGGGCGGAAAGGTGAATGGTGGCTCAAGCATGGGGCTTTGTAGCGTCCAAGGGAGGAAATGTCAGTAGGGGAATGCTCTAATTTTACTGCTTTTATCCGGTTCGAGGCAGGGACATGTCAGCTGATTTTTGGGAATTCCGGGGATTGAGCGAAGCGGTGATTGCAGGCGACGTTTCGTATTTGATTTGAAAATGTCTCGAATAAGCTTATGGTCGACATAAGTTTCAGCAGCAGGGTGATTCCTGAGCGGAGGTTGTTATGGACCACGACCAGGCTGCGATTTTGATTGTCATTGCGGGCACCATCGGCATGTTCATCTGGGGCAGGTGGCGGCATGACATGGTGGCGGTCGGGGCGTTGCTGGCCTGCGTCGTCTTCGGTTTGGTCGCTCCGGGGGAGGCCTTTGCCGGTTTCGGCCACCCGGCTGTGGTCACCGTGGCCTGCGTGCTCGTGCTCAGTCGCGCCCTGCAGCTTTCCGGGGCCGTAGACGTCTTGAGCAGAATCGTGCTGCCGGGAGACGCCAAACCCACGGCGAGCATAGCCGCGCTGGCTGCGCTGGGCGCTGTTCTGTCGGCGTTCATGAACAATGTGGGTGCATTGGCTCTGCTGATGCCGGTCGCCATCCAGGTCGCACGCAGGCTCGACCTCCCTCCGGGGAAGATTCTGATGCCTCTGGCTTTCGGGTCGATCCTCGGCGGCACCATGACCCTGATCGGAACCCCGCCCAATCTGATCATTTCAGGGTTTCGCGCCGCCAAGCCGGACATGAGCGCCTTCGGCATGTTCGATTTCTCCATGGTGGGCTTGCCGTTGTCCGCCGTCGGCATCGTCTTCATCGCCCTCGTCGGCTGGCGCCTGGTTCCGGCGCTGAAGCAGGCCGGAACCGCCGGTTTCGAGACCAGCACGTACATTACCGAGCTTCGCGTACCAGCGGGCAGCGCCGTCGAAGGCAAACAGGTCCGCGAGGTGACGGACGTGTTGGCCGATCTCGATGCGCAGCTGCTGGATCTGGTCCGCAACGACGTCTACGTGCGTTCGCCCAGGCCCGGCAAGATTCTGCGGGGCGGAGACGTCCTCGTGCTGGAAGCGAATGCCGGTGTCCTGGCGGAGGTGCTGTCCCGACTTGACCTCAAGTTGGAGGAATACAAAACGCAGGCGGGTTCAGGTGGTCCCGCTGGAAGCGATATCGGGCTGAAGGCGGCCGGCGGGGAAGGCTCCGGCATGACGGAAAACGCCGGCAGCTCCGGGCCGGACGCAGGTCTCGAAGAGCGCTTCGGCAAGCCCGAAGGATTCGCTCACGACACGGATGCCGGGTTGGCTGAAATGGCCGTGCTGCCGGAAGCCAGGATTGTCGGGAGCTCCGCGAGCGATCTGCTGCTGCGCAGCCGATACGGCATCAACCTGCTGGCCGTAGCCCGGCAGGGTGCATTCACCGTCGCGAGATTGCGTTCCCTCAAGTTCAAGCCCGGCGACGTGCTGCTCGTTCAGGGTCGGCTCGACGTCTTGAACGAGTTCGCGAACAGTTTCGGCTGCGTGCCCCTGGCGCAACGGGATCTCAGCATCCCGGACAAGCGGAAGGCCCTCTTGGCTGCGGGGATTCTGGCCGTGTCGGTAGTCGCGACCGCCCTGGGCCTTCTTTCCGCAGCGGTGTCCTTCGCTGCCGGGGTGCTGGCGTCCATGGCGCTGCGAACCGTTCCGCTGCGCACCGTCTACGAGGCGGTCGACTGGCCCGTGGTCGTGCTGCTGGGGGCGCTCCTGCCGGTTGCCGACGCCATGCAGAGCACCGGCACGGCCGACCTGCTTGCACGGCTGCTGCTGGAAAATCTGGCGCAGGGCAATGCCTTTGCCGGCCTGGTGGTGGTCATGGTCTCGACCATGTTGCTGACCGATTTCATGAACAACACGGCAACCGCGGCCGTGATGGCTCCCATCGGTCTGGGCGCGGCGCTTCGGCTGAGAGTCAATCCGGACACCTTTCTCATGGCCGTGGCCATCGGGGCTTCCTGCGCCTTCCTGACGCCCATCGGACACCAGAACAACACCCTGATCCTCGGCCCCGGCGGGTTCCGTTTCGGCGATTACTGGCGCATGGGGCTGCCGATGGACATTCTCGTCCTTACGGTAAGTCTTCCGCTGTTGCTCTTCTTTTGGCCGCTGTGACGGGTGCGGGCGCAACGGAGCCAGAGCGTCTCCACTGATCGCCATGTTCCAGCGCGAGAAGAAAGGCCGCCTGCCTTGTGGGGAGGCAGGCGGCCGTGGGGAGGGAGGGAGCCGGTGTACGGCAGTCCTCTCCGGCATCGTTCGATGACGGAGGGTTAGGGCAGCATCCAGCTCAAGGGGTAGGCTTGGAGATATGTCAGCACGCTGATGAAGATGATCATCGCGATGGAGTGTTTGAGGGTGAAGAGGAAGAGGTTGCCTTCCTCGCCGACCATGTTGGCCGCGGCCGTGGCCACGGAGATGGACTGCGGGGAGATCATCTTGCCGGTGACGCCGCCGGAGGAGTTGGCGGCCACGCACAGTTCCGGGGACACGCCGATCTGCTGGGCGGTGGTCATCTGCAGGTTGCCGAAGAGCAGGTTCGAGGACGTGTCGGAGCCGGTCAGGAACACGCCCAGCCAGCCGATGACCGGCGAGAAGAGCGGGAAGAAGTGGCCGGTCTGGGCGAAGGCCAGGCCCAGGGTGGAGCTCATGCCGGAGTAGTTCATGAGGTAGGCCAGGCCCACGATCATGGCGATGGTCACGATGGGGAAGCGCAGCTGCACCACGGTCTTGCCGAAGCAGGCCACGGCGCGGCCGGCGCCGTAGTTGGGCAGCACGGACAGGGACAGGATGCCGGCGATGAGGACGGCGGTGCCGGGGGAGGTCAGGTAGTTGAACTTGTACATGGCCTTGTAGACGGTGTCCTGGGCCACGACGGGCACGGTCTTGCTGATCAGGGAATCGAGGCCCGGCCAGGCGAAGGTGATGACCGTGGACTTCATCATGTCCTGCACGGGCTTGAGGCCCCAGATGAAGACCATGGCGGCGAGGATGATCCAGGGCATCCAGGCGCGGATGACCTCGGCCTGGGAGTAGTTGCAGACGGCCTTGCCGGTGGAGGCGGGCTCGTTGGGGAAGCGCCAGATGCTCTTGGGCTGCCAGACCTTCAGGAACATGCCCAGGCCGACGATGGTGGCGATGGCCGAGAGGACGTCGGGCAGCATGGGGCCGATGTAGTTTGAGGTCACGAACTGGGTGACCGCAAAGCAGAGCCCGGCCACGATGCACGCCGGCAGCACTTCCATGGAGCGCTTGAAGCCGCACATGGTCACGGACAGCCACAGGGGCACGATGATGGACAGGAAGGGCAGCTGGCGGCCGGTGATGGCGCTGATGTGCATGACATCGAGCTTGGTCAGTTCGGCCACGGCGATGATCGGAATACCCAGGGCGCCGAAGGCCACGGGTGCGGTGTTGGCGATGAGACACAGGCCGGCGGCGTAGAGGGGGTTGAAGCCCAGGCCGACGAGCATGGCCGCGGTAATGGCCACGGGCGTGCCGAAGCCGGCGGTACCCTCGATGAAGGAGCCGAAGGCGAAGGCGATGAAGATGGCCTGCAGGCGCCGGTCTTCGGTGATGGTGGCCAGGGAGCTCTTGATGATCTCGAACTGCCCGCTCTCGACGGTCATGTTGTAGACCCAGATGGCGGTGACGACGATCCAGACGATGGGGAAGATGCCGACCCCGGCGCCGTAGAGGAAGGAGGATGCGGCCAGCTGTGCGGGCATGCCCCAGATGGCCACCGCCACGATCAGGGCGCCGAGCACGGCCAGGCCCGCGGCGAAATGCCCCTTGGCTCTCTTCACGGCCAGCATGAAGAAGAGGATGTAGAGCGGTATCGCCGCAATGAGGGCGGATCCGACAATACTGTTAAAGGGGTCGTAAACCTGAATCCAATTCATAGAAGCTCCAAATGCGTTAAATGTTGTACCGGATTTTCCCCAAGCCAGAAGCGTTACGGCAAAAGCGATTTGCCGGCCTGCGCGGCCAACTCGTAGACGGGGCCCGGCAGGATGCCGAGCGCCAGGAGAACGGCCGCGAAAAGTGTGCCCAGAGCCAGTCCGCTGTTCTTGGTTTCAAGCGCGGATGACGGGTCATGCGTGTAGGCATGCCGGACCAGGCTCAGATAGAAGTAGATCGAGATGGCCGTGTTCAGGGCCGCGATGATGACCAGCCAGTCATAGCCCCGGCCCCAGGCCGCGGTCAGCAGGAAGAGCTTGCCCATGAACCCGGCGGTGGGCGGCAGACCGACCAGGGAGAACGCGGCCACGGCCAGGACGAAGGCGAAGACAGGGCTGCGCTGGTGCAGCCCGTCCAGATCCGCGTAGCGCATGTTCCGGCCGTCCTTGGACAGGTGGCAGACGACCCAGAAGCAGGTCAGGTTCATGAGGATGTAGATCAGCGCGTAGAACGAGGCCGAGGCCAGTCCCTCGGCGGTCCCGGCCACCAGGCCGATGACGACGTATCCGGCGTGAGCGATGGAGGAGTAGCCGAGCATGCGCTTCACGTCGTCCTGGACCAGTGCCGAGAGGTTGCCGAAGGTCATGGACACCGCGCCCAGGACGGCCAGGATGGTCATGCCGGGCTGACCCGGCACCAGAAGCGAGGCCAGGCGGACCAGGATGACCACGGCCCCGAGCTTGGGCAGGGTCGCGGCGTAGGCCGCCGTCTCGTTGCTCGTGCCCTGGTAGACGTCCGGGCACCAGAAGTGGAAGGGGAACAGGGCCAGCTTGTACATGAACCCGGCCATGAACATGATCAGGCCGACCAGGGCGCCGGGATTGGTGGCGAAGTCCCACGGCTTGGTCGTGAGCTCAGCGAGAAAGGTCGTATGCTGGGACGCGGTGATGTAGGCGAACCCGTACAGGGAGACCGCCGTGGCCGCCGCCCCGAAGAGCACGTACTTGATCCCCGCCTCGGCCGCGCGCTTGTCGCCCGCCCGCAGGGGGATCAGGGCGTAGAGGGCGTAGGAGGATATTTCGAGGGAGATGTAGATGGTCATGAGTTCAACGGAGCTGGCCAGCAGCATGAGGCCCCAGGCCGACAGGCACAGCAGCATGGTATAATCCGCGCGTACTTCGTCCTTGAGCGTCGCCTGGCCTCTGGAGTTCGTCACGGCGATGAACAGCCCCAGGGCCACGGCCATTTTCATGAATTGGGACAGGGGGTCCACCTGGTAGGTGCCGCCGAAGAGGACGGCCGACTGCCCGAGGCTCGCCCCCGCAGCGGCCAGGACGGCCAGGCAGCCGACGGGGAGCCAGGTTCCGGCCACATCCTTGCCCGGTTTCGCGACCACGAGGATGAAAATCAGGACGATGAGCCCCAGAAGCAGGATTTCAGGGAGAAGCGCGAGGGTCATTGGTTTGCCTCCTTGCCGTTCATCATCGGGGTATGGGCCAGGTTGATGGGTCTGGCGGTAGCCGCGTACTCGGTCCGGGCAGAGAAATCCTTGAGCAGTTTGTCGATGGACGGGTCCATGACCTTGAGCGTCATGGTCGGGGCCAGGCCGATGTAGAGCACGAAGACCGCCAGCGGCGCGAGGTAGACCCATTCCCGCGGGCACAGGTCGGTGAACTTGGAGCCTTTGCTCGGTTCACCCCAGGCCAGTTTCTGCAGCAGGCGCAGCATGTAGGCCGCGGCGAGCATGGCGCCGGGGATGGCCAGGCCGCCGACCAGCAGGCTCTCCTGGAACGCGCCCACCAGGACCAGGGCCTCGCCCACGAAGGAGTTGGTGCCCGGGAAGCCCAGGGAGGACAGGGAGAAGAGCCCGAAGAAGAACATGTAGGCCGGCAGGTATTTGCCCAGGCCCATGTTTTCGCTGATCTCGCGGCTGTGGCTGCGCTCGTAGGCCGCGCCGACGAGCATGAAGAGGCCGCCGGTGGTGATGCCGTGGTTGAGCATCTGCATGACCGCCCCCTCCACGCCGCGCTGGCTGAAGAGGAAGATGCCCAGGGTCACGAAGCCCATGTGGCCCACGGACGAGTAGGCGATGAGCTTCTTCATGTCCTTCTGCCCGAGGGCGATGACCCCTCCGTAGAGGATGGAGGCCAGGGACAGGGCGATCATGAGAGGGGCGAAGGTCACGCAGGCGTCCGGGGTCAGGGGCATGCAGAAGCGCAGGAAGCCGTACGTGCCCATCTTCAGGAGCACCGAGGCCAGCAGGACGGACCCTGCCGTGGGCGCCTCGACGTGGGCGGCCGGGAGCCAGGTGTGGAAGGGGAACATGGGGCACTTGATGGCGAAGGCCAGGGCCATGGCCAGGAAGGCCCAGAACTGCAGCCTGGGGCTGAAGGTCTTGGTCATCAGTTCCGGGATGGAGAAGGTTCCACCCGCGGCATAGAACGCGATGATGGCCACCAGCAGGAGCGTCGACCCCGCCAGGGTGTAGAGGAAGAACTTGATGGACGCGTAGCGCTTGTTGGGGCCGCCCCAGACCGCGATGAGCAGGTACATGGGCACGAGCATGGCTTCCCAGAAGAGGTAGAAGAGCACGAAGTCCAGGGCCGCGAAGACGCCGACGCAGGCCGAGGTCATGAGCAGCAGGACGATGTGGAACTCCTTGATGCGCCTGGAGATGTAGTGCCAGGAGCAGAGCACGCACAGCGGCAGGAGGGCCACGGTCAGCAGGATCATGAGCAGGCTGATGCCGTCGATGCCGAGATGGTAGGTCAGCCCCCACTGCGGCACCCAGGACGCCTTCTCCACGAACTGGAACCCACCCGAGGCGAGATCGAAACCCGCCAGCGGGAGCGCCAGCGCGATCTCCGCCAGCCCCGCGGCCAGGGTCAGCCTGCGGACGGCCTCTTCGCCCTTCACCGCCAGCAGCGCCAGAGACGCCGCCAGGGGGAAGAAGATGAGCGCGCTCAGGACCGGAAAGGATGATGCTGTCATGTTGGTCAGTCCTCGTTTCGTGGTTAGCGGAGCAGGGTGAAGAGCATCGCCGCGGCGCCGATGCCGAAGGCCAGGATCACGGCGCCGCCGATGTAGTCCTGCAGTTTGCCGTTGACCGTCGATGCGGCGTGGCGTCCGATGCCGCGCACGCCGAGGGCGCTGCCGTCCAGGATGCCGTCGATGACGAGCTGGTCGCAGTAGTTGGCTTCCTTGGCGCGTTCCAGCAGACCGCCCAGGCCGACCTTCCGGTAGATTTCGCTCCACCAGGCGTCGACAACGGCGAAGGGGTACTGGCAGAAGAACAGGAATATCCTGCCGGTCCAGATGTAGAAGAACTCGAAGTCCAGATTCTGCTTGGCCGCCGGCGTGAGCCGTCCCACCATGAGGGAGAAGCCCAGGCCCGTGAAGCCGAGCAGGATGGAGATCTGCAGCACGTGCCACGGGGTGTAGGGCACGTAGTCGGCCTCGAAGGGCAGCAGCGAATACAACAGCTGCGGCTGGATGCCGATGATGAAGCACAATGCCGCGCCCAGGCCCATGGCCACGTACATGTTGGCCGGGATGGGGGTGATCTGCCGGGTCATGTCGTCGGGCTTGGCGTAGAAGGCGAAGTACGGGAGCTTCAAACCGACGGACAGGAAGGTGCCGATGGAGGCCAGCTCCAGCCCCAGGGCCAGCCAGGTGCGGTGCGCCTCGGCCGCCCCGGCGATGACCATGGTCTTGGACACGAAGCCCGAGAAGAGCGGCATGCCCGAGATGGACACGGCCGCGACCATGTACAGCACGAAGACCCAGGGCAGTCGGCGGACCAGGCCGCCGAGTTCCGAGAGCTTGGCCGTGCCCGTGGCGTAGAGCAGCGCGCCCGTGGTCATGAACAGCAGGCCCTTGTAGATGATGTGGGCGTAGGCGTGGGCGCAGGCGCCGTTCAGGGTCAGCTGGGAGGCGATGCCGATGCCGGCGACCATGTACCCGACCTGCGAGACGATGTGGTAGGACAGGATGCGCCGGGCGTTGTTCTCGATGGTGGCGTAGCAGACGCCGTAGATGGCCATGATGGTCCCGCCGATGGCCAGGACCTCGAAGCCGGAGAAGCCGCGCAGCAGGACGTACACGGCCGTCTTGGTCGTGTAGGCCGACATGAACACGGCGCCGGTGATGGTCGCCCGGGGGTAGGCGTCGGGCAGCCAGGCGTGCAGGGGCACGACGGCGGCGTTGACGCAGAAGCCGGCCAGGATGAGGTAGTCGTACCATTGGGCCGAGGCCGGGATGATGGCTTCGAAGGCGAAGCTGCCCGTGGCCTGGTGCCGGATCAGCATGCCCGCCAGGAGTATGAGCCCGCTCAGGGTATGGAACAGGAAGTAGCGGAAGCCCGCCGCCGTCGAGCGCGGGGCGCGATTCAGCCAGATGAGCATGGTCGAGGCGATGCTCATCAGTTCCCAGAAGAGGAACAGGGTCAGGTAGTCGCCGGCGAAGACGCAGCCGAAGCCGCCCGCCACGTAGAGGTTGGCGGCCACGTGCTGGGCCCTGTCCTTGAGGTGCAGGGCGTAGATGAAGCCGATGACCGACTGGATGGCGAAGACGTGGGCGAAGACGATGGACAGCGTGTCCACCCTGCCCGTGGTCAGTATCTGCCCGAGGTAGTGCATGACCCCATGCGTGCCCGTGGGCATGGTCAGTACCGATGCGAGGGCCATGAGAGCCGGGATGGGCAGGAGCCAGCGGTATTTGTCCGTCCTGATGAGCGGGATGAGCAGCGCCGCGATCAGGAACGGGACGGAGGGGTGCTGGAAGCTAGCGGTCATAGTAGCCCTCCTTCTTGCCCAGGAAGGTGTGGGCGGCCCCCTTGCAGATCCGGACCATGGCGACCGTGGCGACCAGCGCGAACACGGCCCAGTAGCCGGGCTTTCCCTCGCCCGGGAAGTGCGGGGTGTGCGGGTAGATGAAGACGTTCAGCCCGACCAGAAGGACCATGATCCCGTACATGACCTTTTTCCAGAAGCCGGGGTTCTGCCGGGCCCTGCCCAGGAGTTCGCCAAGAGTGCTTGTTTCCACGGCTAGCCTCCGAACTTGGTGAAGACGTTGATGAAGCTGAAGAAGATCTGCGGGAAGAAGCCCAGCAGCACGCTGATCACGGCCGTGATGGTCAGTGGGATGACCATGGTCATGGGCGCCTCGGAGCAGTGGTCGTAGTCCACGGCGGGGCTGGGCGCCATGAAGAAGGCCCGGTAGATGATGGGCGTGAAGTAGCCGGCGTTCAGGATCGTGCTGCCCAGAAGGGCGCAGAGGATGATGACCTGGTGGGCTTGCATGGCCCCGTTGATCAGGTACCATTTGGACACGAACCCGCAGACCGGCGGCATGCCGATCATGGAAAGGGCAGCCAGGGCGAACATGGTGAAGGTGAAGGGCATCTTGCGCCCGAACCCGCCCATGAGGCTGATCTTCTTGTGGTGCGTGGCCACGTAGATGGCGCCGGCGGCGAAGAAGAGCGTGATCTTGGAGAAGGCGTGGTGCGCGATGTGGGCCAGGCCGCCCGTGACGGCGTCGGGGGTGAGCATGGTCACGCCGATGATGACGTAGGACAGCTGGCTGACGGTGGAGTAGGCCAGCCGGGCCTTCAGGTCGTCCTTGGTCAGGGCGATGATCGACGCCACGACGATGGTGAAGGCGGCCAGGTAGGCCGTGGGGATACCCAGGTTCAGGGCGTTCATGGTCTCAAGGCCAAACCCGGACAGGATGATCCGGCTGACCGAGAACACGCCCGCCTTGACCACCGCCACCGCATGCAGCAGGGCCGAGACCGGCGTGGGCGCGACCATGGCCGAGGGCAGCCAGTTGTGGAACGGCATGAGGGCCGCCTTGGCGAGACCTGCGATGTAAAGCACGTAGGTCAGCTGCACCAGGAACGGGTCGGCGTCGGCCGGGAAGATGCCCTTGACCACGTCGCCGAGCTGGAAGTCGAGGGTGCCGCAGATGACGTAGGTCAGGACCATGGCCGGGAGCAGGAAGAGCTTCGACGTGCCCATGAGGTAGACCATGTACTTGCGCGCGCCGCTGTAGGCCTCGTCGTCCTGATGGTGCGCGACGAGGGGGTAGGTGAAGATGGAGATGACCTCGTAGAAGAGGTAGAGCGTGAAGATGTTCGCGCTCATGGCTACGCCCACCGCGCCGAAGATGGCGATGGCGAAGCAGAAGTAGTAGCGCGTCTGGGCGTGCTCGTTCAGGCCGCGCATGTAGCCGATGTTGTAGCTCGTGGCCAGAAACCACAGGAAGCTCGCTACGATGCCGAAGATCATGGTCAGCCCGTCGGCGCAGAGCTTGACGGTGATGCCCGGCAGGATGGTGAACACGGTCAGGGTCTTGATCTCGCCGCCGAGCACGCCCGGGACGAGGGAGAGCATGAAGCCGAAGGTCAGGGCCGCGGCGACGAAGGAGACGCCTTCACGGGTGTTCGGGGTTTTGCGGAATATCCAGATGCCCAGGGGGGCGAGACCCGTGACGATGAGGGGGATGAGGAGTGCCGGTGTGTCCATTTAGTCCCTCAGTGTGGCGATGGTGTCGGTTTCCACGGAGCCGAAGCGCCGCAGCACAACCAGGATGATGGCCAGAACCAGGGTCGCCTCGGCGGCGGCCAGCCCCATGATCAAGAGCGACGAAAGCTGGCCGAGGACGTCGTCGGCCGGGGTCAGCTTGGCCGAGGCGACGATGGACAGGCCCGCGCCGTTCAGGAGCAGTTCGACGCTGATGAGCATACCCACGAGGGTCTTGCGCTGGACGAGGCCGAAAAGGCCCAGGCCCAGGAGTGCAAGCCCCGCCAGATGAAAGAGAAAGAGCGAGTTCATGCCTCCTCCCTCCGTTTGAAGCCAAGCAAGACGGCCCCGGCCATGGCCACCAGAAGCACCACGGAAATGAGTTCAAAGGCCAGCCCGTAGGTGCCCAGGAGCCCCTGCCCCAGTTCCTTGATGCCCGTTTCGTCGGGCACGTCCACGGTCTGTTCGAATGCCTTGAGGCAGACCGCCCCCAGCAGTGCCACCGGCGCGGCCGCGGCCACGAAGGCCATGGGCCTGCGCCGTGACGTGGCCTGCTCCTCGCCGCCCGCAGGCGGGCGGGTCAGCATGATGGCGAAGAAGATGAGGACGCTGATGGCGCCGACGTAGATGAGCAGCTGCATGAGGCCCACAAAGGGCGCGTTCATGAGGAAATACATGCCGGCGACGCCGAACATGGCCGCCACCAGGCCGACCAGGGCCCGGACCAGGTTCGGGTTGGTCACGGCCGTGAACCCGCCGCCGACGATGATGGTCAGGTACAGGGCGTAGGCGAACAATGCGAGTGTTTCCATAATTATTCCGCCTTCTTGACGTGTTTCGGCAGCCGTGAGCGCAGCCGGGCGATGAGGTCGAAATAGAAGTCCTGTCGCGAATACCCCGCGATGTTGATGTTCTGCGAGAAGCGGATCGCGTCTGCGGGGCAGGACATCACGCATTGCCCGCACAGGGAGCAGAGGGTGAAGTCAAGCCGGAAGGTTTCGGGGTCCTTGGGCGCCTTGGGCTTGACGCCCTGTTCGACTTCCTCGGGCGTGGGCGCGGGAGCCTTTTTCTTGGTCACGGTGATGCAGTTCGAGGGGCAGGCCCTGGCGCACGTGCCGCAGGAGATGCAGCGCGGCGTCAGCGGATCGTTGTCCTCGGGAATCAGCTCGATATGACCCCGAAACGTCGCTAGATTGTCCACTTCCTGACGGGGGTAGTGGATGGTCACGTTGGGCTGCAGAAAGTATTTCCCGGTGATGTTCAGGCCGACGACGAGGGACCACATGCCCCGGGCCGCGCGCTTGATTTCTTCGAGTCTGTACACGCGACGCCTCCTAGAGTTTGACGATGACGGTGACGTACACCAGGTTCACGAGGGCCAGGGGCACGAGCCACCGCCAGCACAGGTTCAGGAGCTGGTCGAAACGCACCCGGGGGTACGTCCAGCGGATCTGGATGATGAGGAAGATGAGGGCGTACATCTTCAGCAGGAACCACCACCAGCCGGGGGCGAAGGGGCCGTTCCAGCCGCCCAGGAAGAGCACGGTGGCCACGGAGCAGACCACGACCATGTTGGCGTACTCGGCCATGAAGAAGAGCCCGAAACCCATGCCCGAGTATTCGGTGTGGAAACCCGCGGTCAGCTCGCTCTCGGCCTCGGGAAGGTCGAAGGGTGCGCGGTTGGTCTCGGCCAGGGCGCAGATGAAGTAGATGACGAAGCCCAGCGGGTTGACGAGGGCGTTCCACTGCCAGGGCAGGGCGCCCTGGCCGGCGGAGATGGTGGCCAGATCCAGGCTGCCGGTCATGAAGGCGACCGAGAGCACGGACAGGAGCAGGGGGATCTCGTAGGCCACGTTCTGGGCCACGGAGCGGGCAGCGCCCAGGAGGCTCCACTTGTTGTTGGAGCCCCAGCCGGCCAGGCACAGCGAGAGCACGCCGAACCCGGCGAAGGCCAGGATGAGCACGATGCCCAGGTCGAGCTTCAGGGCCACGAGGTTCGGGCCGAAGGGGATGGGCAGCATGCACAGGGCCACGGGCATGAAGCACATGACGGGCGCCAGCCAGAAGATGACCGGGTCGGCGTCCTTGGGAGTGGTCAGCTGCTTGCCCATGAGCTTGAGGCCGTCCACCAGGGGTTGGAGTATGCCGTGGGGGCCCACTTCGTAGGGGCCGGGGCGGCGCTGGACATGGCCGGCGATTTTCCGCTCGGCGTAGACCAGGGCCAGGGCGTTCAGGGCCACGAAGACCAGGATGCCCACCAATGCCACGAGGATGCGCAGGAGTTGCGGGTCGATCATCGGTCAATCTCCGGGATGACGAGGTCGAGGCTGCCCAGGATGGATACGGCGTCGGCCAGGAGCGTGCCCTGGCTCAGTTCCGCGAACAGGCTCAGGTTGGAGAAGCTCGGGGCGCGCAGCTTGACGCGGTAGGGGCTCCCGCCCCCGTCGCTCTGCAGGTAGCAGCCGATCTTGCCCCGCGCCCCTTCCACGGCGAAGTAGACTTCGCCGGCCGGGACTTTCGGTTTTTTTGGCATCTTGGCCTGGATGTCGCCTTCGGGAATCTGGGCCACGGCCTGTTCGACGATGTTCAGGCTCTGTTCGAGTTCCTGCATGCGCACCAGGTAGCGCCCCAGGGCGTCGGTGCGAGGGCTGGTGGGGATGGTGAAATCCAGGTCCGGATAGACGGAATAGGGCTCGGCCCGGCGCACGTCGTAGGCCACGCCGCTGCCGCGCAGGACCGGGCCCGTGGCGCCGTAGCGCACGGCCATGTCCACGGGGATGTGCCCTATGTCTTCGACCCGGCCGAGAAGGATGAAGTTGTCCGTGACCAGGGACTTGTACATGGGCAGACGGTCGCGCAGCCGCGCGATGAAGCGCGTGATGCGTTCCTTGAGCGCGTCGCTCATGTCCGCGACCACGCCCCCGAAGGTGAAGGACGCGTAGGTCAGGCGGGAGCCGGTCATGTCCTGGAGGATGTCCAGGAGTTCCTCGCGGTCGTCGAATGCGTAGAGGATGGGGGTGAAGGCGCCCAGGTCCAGGAGGTAGGCCCCCCACCAGAGCAGGTGCGAGGAGATGCGGTTCAGTTCGCAGGTGATGACGCGCAGGTACTCGGCCCGCGGCGTAGGCGGGGTCTCCCCGAGTTTTTCCACCGCGCCCACGAAGGCCCAGTTCCAGGCCAGGGCGTGCAGGTAGTCCACGCGGCCCATGTTGGTGATGAACTGGGCGTAGGTTTTGCCCTCGGCCATCTTCTCGTGCATGCGGTGGATGTACCCGAGCACGGGGTCGGCGCGCAGGATGTACTCGCCGTCGATCTCCAGCATGACGCGCAGGACGCCGTGCGTCGAAGGGTGCTGTGGGCCCATGTTCAGGATGAGGGTGTTGTCCTGCTTTCCCTGTTCGAAGTGCTGCGTGTAGAATCCGCGCTCGGCGATCTGTTCCTTGGTGAACATCATGCCTCCTCCGGGGTTGCCGGGGCCTGGGCCCAGGGGAAGATCGTGGTCAGGGGGACCTTGCCGCCGTCCTGCTTTCTGAGCGGCGGTGTCTGGGCGTCGGGCGGCAGGAGCAGGGGGATGAGGTTTGGGTGCCCGGCGAAGGTCGTGCCGAAAAAGTCGAAGCACTCCCGTTCGTGCCAGTCGGCCCCGGGAAAGATGTCGGCGATGGAGTCGAAGGCGTTGTCGGTGCTCAGGGCCATACAGGAGATGCGGCCCGGCCGGCCGAAGCGGTCGAAGTGGTAGATGGCCAGGGTTCCCTCCTGCACCTCGCACACGGTGACGTCCTCCAGATGGTAGCCGGCGGCCCGGCAAAGCTGCGCGGCGCTGCGGACCTGTCCGGGGGCGATGAGGACCGCGAAGGTCAGGCCCGTGCGCCCGGGGTCCTGAACCGAGGAGCAAAGGCAGGGCAGGGTTTCGAGGAAGTGTCCGTTCATGGCTCGATCCCTCCCAGGGCCTCGGGCCACCAGCGTTTCCCGGTGATCTTCTCCTGCAGGAGGAAGAGCCCTTCCAGCAGTCCCTCGGGGCGCGGCGGACAGCCGGGGACATAGACGTCCACGGGTACGAGCGTGTCCACACCCTCGACCACGTTGTAGTTGTGCTCCCCGGCAAAGGGGCCGCCCGAGATGGCGCAGTTTCCCATGGCGATGACGTATTTGGGAGCCGGCATCTGCTCGTACAGGCGCACCAGGGCCGGGGCCATCTTGCGCGTCACGGTGCCGGCCACGATCATGAGGTCCGACTGGCGGGGCGAGGGCCGGAAAACTTCGGCCCCGAAGCGCGAGATGTCGAAGCGGGCCATGCCGACGGCCATCATCTCGATGGCGCAGCAGGCCAGGCCGAAGGTCATGGGCCACAGCGACATGGCCCGGCAGATGTCGAGCACCTGCTGCGCCGGCTTCAGGTTGAGCAGCGGCGGTTCGAGGTCAGTTACCGCCGGGGCGATACGCGGATTCGTCTGGGCCATGAGAACACTCCTTTGCTGGAAAAATAGAAGATCGCGGCGAAGAGCACGGCAATGAAGACGAGGACCTGCCAGAAGGGAACCCACCCGGTGGTGTCAGGGTACATGGCGGTCACCGGGAAGAGGTAGAGAACGTCGACGTCGAAGGCGAGGAAGATGAGGGCGTAGAAGTAGAAAGTCAGGCCGAATTGCACCCACGCCTGACGCCCGTGAACCGGAATGCCGCATTCGTAGGATTCGGCGAAGGCGCCGCCCCTGGCCTTGGGGGCCAGGAGGAGGGACACGACGATGGGCCCGAGGGCGAATGCCAGGCCGGCCGCCAAGAATGCCAGGATCGAGACGTTCATCCAACTGAAGACCATAGGAGACCACCTCTGTTTGAATGAATCAATAAAAACAGATTATTGCAGATAAATACATCCACAGCGATTCCCCACGCGGGATGACCCGGGTCCAGAACTGCCTGCTATGCCGAAGGATGTGTTCGCTAGAACGCAGGAAGGACTGTCACGACGGAAAGCCGTGACAGTCCTTTTTCAGGGCAAAGGCGGTGAAGGAGTGTCGATGTCGCCGTAATGAGTTGTCAAAACGGCAGTGAACGATGTCTTGAAATGAAGACGCGGGCGGAACTGGATGCTGTTCGCGCCGCGAGAAAGCCGCGAGGCTTTGCGGATGGGACGACACATAAATAACCCCCCGCCTCAAAAAAAGAGGCATGAACCATGAGGAGGCCTCACGCCAAAGGGAGGTCTCCTTTCGATGCTTACGAGGTTAGCTGACGGGCTCGGGTCGAAAGGTACCCTACGCATGTGCGATTCGCCCCAAAGAATGGGTCCCCCGCTTCCGCCCTCGGCGGAACTCAGCAGTGTTGAGCGTCACATAGTTTTGGTGACTTCGAAAGTCAAATGATATTGATGCATACGTGATAAATATATTTTTCTATTTGAAATCATTGGTGATCATGTTGTGTTCGTAAAAAATGTTGATCTTTGGATCAATATGCAGGCTGAACATTTGATGTGCTCAGTATTATTAACGAAATAACGCAAAATATATGTAATCGAAGAGCGCAAATTCACGCCTAACCTTCGTCGCCTGCAGAGACAAAATTGTAGATAAGCCCTTTTTCATGGTTTCCGGTTGTGGCATCAAGAGTGGGCGTCTCGCCAATCAGGAAAAGTTGCGGGTTAGGAGTGAGTTCTCCTGCTTCCGCTTCTCTCCGGTATAGAAAAATCTGGAGAACGTAGAGAGCCGCCACCGCATTGAGTGCGTTTTTGAGATTGGCCTCGGCAAAGTGTTCATGGCGTTCGTACTTTACTCTGGTGTATGCACGCCACCAAAGCGGTTGCGTATCTGTGCGCCATTTGTTCCACGGTGTCAGCGTCAAACCGAATCTTGGCAGATGTACCTTGATTGCGTTGAAGTCCGGGTGATGCTTTGTTATGATCGTCTTGTAGTTTCCAATGTTGTCTGCAGCGCAGCTATTTTCTAATTTTTGACAGTATTTTTTTGCAATAACATCAACTTCTGAAGCTGCAGCAAAAAGTATGCGACCAAGTTCAATTGAGTAACTGGAGAAGTTTGACTCGGCAATTTCCAAAAACCTTGAAAATTGCGAAATATCATTTTCCAGAGCGATGAAGTAATGCCAGTGTATAGGTGTATTTTTTTTCGGAATCATCATTAGTCTCGCGCTAAATTTGTTATACGATGCCCTTGCGGGATGCATATGCCTCCCGCAAGGAGGTTAAGGACACGTAGAACTTTATTTGCTCTGACTAACGCGATTCGTAAAACCAGAATATGAAGAAAATAAACCCGGCGATAGCAAGGAACTTCAGCAGTGTCGGCATGCTTTCACGCAAGCTGTAGTTCTTGGGGGTGTAGTCGATTTCCTGCTGTGGCGTAGGTGAATGGGCGCAATCGTGGCGCGGAGTGTTGTCGTTTGGCATGAAGCCTCCTGCATTGAAGGACATAAGGTTCACCACCGATATCAAGCTGCATCGATGGAAAAATGGAACGCTTATCTTAGAGCAGGAAACGAGGAGGCGCGCGGCTGGAGATCGCTTTGAAGCTGATTTTTCGGGCAAAGCGATCGATGATTTTGAAGGGTGAAAATGCAAGGAATGGGGTTGAAGAGATCGAGACTTGATCGGGAACTACGGCGTCGTAAAATGTTCTGTCTGAAGATTTGTGGTTCACCCTCTGCACGAGGTCGAAAGACCCAATTGCCGACTCCGCGATGCTGGGTGCAAAATGATCCGTCTTGGATCTTTGCTCAAGGGAAGGTACGGAGGCCGGGCCATAATCGTGGACTACCGGTGGCGTACAGAACACCAGCAGCAGAGAAATGGCTAGTCGTAATATGCTGTCAATGCGTGTGATCATTCGATTCTACATGGAAGATATTACGAATCGGTTGCCGGCCCGGATACTTGTCGTCGATCGTCGACGATTTCATGTCCTGACGCGTGCAATCTGTTTCGTGGAGATGCGGCGCGAAGAATCTTCGCGCCACATATCAACGCCGGTGAACCATTTGGCCAGGGTTGTCAACATCGGCGCTCAGGCATTGACGATACGGCGGGATGAGCCGAAGTTGCGTTATATGAACGCTATCGCCGAAAATGGCAGGGGGCCGGCTCGCTTCTGCCGTTTTGGCAAGGCAGAGGGCACATGATCGATATTCACTGCCACATGCTTCCCGGCATTGATGACGGGCCCGGAACGATGGACGAGGCGGTGTCCATGGCGCGCATGGCCGTGGACGACGGCATCGACGGAGTGATCTGCACCCCGCATTGGCACCCGATGTTCTGGCCCAACGGGCGAGCGGAGATTGTCCATGCCGTTGCGCAGTTGCAGACCCGCCTTCTGCACGAAGGGGTCTCGCTGAAGGTCTGGACCGGGAGCGAACTCAGCATGGACGCAAGCCTCGATGCGCATCTCGATGGGGAAAGGCTTCAAACCCTCAACGGCGGTCCGTGGTTGTTGCTCGAACTCCCGGGATATGCGCCGCCCCCGGGTATCGACGACCATCTGCAGAGTCTGCGCCGGCGCGGCTACCATGTGGTGCTGGCGCATCCCGAGAGATACGACTACGTCCGGCGCGACCCGGCCAGACTTTACGGCTGGGTGTCCATGGGCGTGGCCGTGCAGATCACGGCAGCAAGCCTCCTGGGTCGTCTGGGGCCGGAAATGGCGGCGCTGTGCAGGCGGCTTCTGGAGCACCGTCTGGTGCATTTCCTGGCCAGCGACTGCCATGGCGTCCGTTCGCGCCGCCCGCTGCTCCGACAGGCAGTGGACGTTGCGGGGGACCTGCTCGGGGAGCGGGACGCCCGGCGCCTGGTCGATGAACATCCGATGTCCGTGCTTCGCGGAGAACCGCTGGACCTGTGGGATTATGCGCCGATCTCGCCCGTGCGCACGAAACGGCCGTGGTTCCGTTTTCTGCTGGAAAGGGGGTGATCCGGCCGGGCGCTGCGGCGCGGCTTTGGGGACGGCGGAGAGCTCCGTCCTCGCCAGGCGCCTGGCCCGCTACTTCAAAAGCCGGTTGATGATGTCCTTGTACTTCTTCTCGATGACGTGCCGCTTCTTCTTGAAGGAGTTGGTCAGCTCCTCGCCGAGGGTGAACTCCTTGTCCAGGAAATGGATGTTCTGGAGCTTCTCGTAGGGCTTGAAGCCTTTCTTGGCGTTCAGGAGCTTGTTCATCTCCTCGCGCAGGCGGTCCAGGAGCTGCTTGTCCTTCAGGGCGGACTCGGTCTCGTCCAGGACCTGATTGTACTTCTCGTAGACGAATTCCCGCAGCTTTTCGAGGTCAGGCACGATGAGGGCGCCCAGGCCCTTTTTGTCCTGTCCCACCAGCACGGCGTCCTGGACGAAGGGGAACATGGACAGGGTGGCCTCGATGTTGGTCGGGTCCACGTTCTCGCCGCTGGCCAGGACGATGATCTCCTTGGCCCGGCCGGTGATGACCAGTTCGCCCGTGAGGGTCAGCTTGCCCAGGTCGCCCGTGCGCAGGAAGCCGTCGGGCGTGAAGGCCGAGGCGTTGGCCTCGGGGTTGTTGTAGTAGCCCTTGGAAACCTGGGCCCCGCGGACCTGGATCTCGCCTTCGGTGCCGTTGGGCACGACCTCGCCCTGGTCATTTACGATGCGCAGTTCCGTCTCGGCCACGGCCGGGCCGATGGTTCCGAAGACATCGCAGTTGAAGCCTCGGCCGGCGATGCCCGGCGAGCACTCGGTCATGCCGTAGGCGTTGACGATGCGGATGCCGATGGCGTCGATCCACTCGTCCAGGTAGGGCGGCAGGCTGCCGCCGCCGCTGATGGCCGCCTTGAGCCGGCCGCCGAACTTGTCCTGTACGAGGGTGAATTTCTTCTGGGCCAGGAGGTAGGGCAGGAAGAGGAACACGTTCTCCACCGCGGCGCGGAGCTTGGCCGCCCAGCGCAGGGGGAAGGCCTTCTTCTCGAAGACCGGCAGCTGGTCGCGCATGATGCGCCTGTTGCGGCGGTAGGCGGCCGAGACCCGGACGAGCAGGTTGAAGATCTTGGCCTTCTTCGGGTCTTTCTTTTTCAGTGCGGCCGTGATCTTGGAATAGAGGGACTCCCAGATGCGCGGCACCGTGGCCACCTGGGTGGGCTTGTAGGTTTCGAGGTCCGAGGCGAAGGTGCGGATGGACGAGTAGACCAGGCAGCTGCCCTTGGCCACGGAGAGGTATTCGGCCGTGCGCTCGAAGATGTGCCAGGTCGGCAGGATGGACACCCACACGTCGTCGGACTGCAGCCTGATGAGCGGCGGCAGGGTGCGCACGTTGTGCATGATGTTGGAATGGGTCAGCATGACGCCCTTGGGCGTGCCGGTGGTCCCCGAGGTGTAGATGATGGTCAGCAGGTCGTCGGGGGTGATCTTGGCGGCCAGCCCCTTGAACCACTCGATGTCGCGCGGCTCGATGGTCCGGTCCTTGAGGAGTTCGCTGTAGGTCACGGCCTTGTCGAACCAGGAGTGCTTCTCTTCGCCCGCGATGATGAAAAGCCCTCTGGGTTTCAGGGTTTTGATCAGGGGCTGGCAGTCCCTGTAGAGCTTCTCCGTCTCGAGGATGAGGAACTCCGCCCCGGAATGGGTGACGATGAACTCGATCTCGCTCGGCGGCGTGTCGGACCCGCGCGGCACGCTGACGGCGCCCAGGGCCTGCAGGGCCATGTCCGTGACGATCCAGGAGTAGCGGTTGTCGGACAGCAGGAAGACCTTGTCCCCGCGGCGGACCTTGTTGGCCTTGAAGGCGCGGGCCAGGATGAGCACGTCCTCGAAGAACTTCTCGTAGGTGACCCGGAATTCGTCTTCGCCCACGCGGTAGATGAAGGCGAGATTGTCCCGGTGCGTGGAGCAGCTCTCCAGGAAGGTGTGGAAAAACGTCGGGGCGAAGGCCATGGCTGTTCTCCAAAAAGAAAATGGGGTTAGTTCTTTTAGGCGAGGGCGGCCTGCAAGGCAAGTCGGGTTTGTGAGTACCCGCTCAGGCCTTCCTCGCCGCGGAAACCTTTCGCATGCGCAGGTTCAGGATCTCCACCAGCAGGGAGAAGCTCATGGCGAAGTAGATGTAGCCGCGGTCGATGTGCTTGCCCATGCCTTCGGCCACCAGGAACACGCCGATGAGGATGAGGAAGGACAGGGCCAGGACCTGGATGGTCGGCTGTCGCTTGACGAACCCGCTGACCGTGTCGGCGAAGAGGAGCATCACGGCCACTGCGGCCACCACCGCCGCGATCATGACGGAGATGTTGTTGGCCATGCCCACGGCCGTGATGACGGAATCCAGCGAGAAGATGATGTCGAGGAACATGATCTGGGTAACGGCCGAGACGAAGCCGAGGGTTTTGCGCACGCGCACGTCCTCCTCGGGCCTGTGCTCCAGCTTCTCGTGAATCTCGAAGGTGGCCTTGGCGATGAGGAAGAGCCCGCCCCCCAGCAGGATGAGGTCGCGGCCGGACACGGCGTGCTCCATGACCGTGAAGAGGGTGGCCGTGAGCCCCATGACCCAGGTGATGGCGAACAGCAGGCCGATGCGGGTCAGCATGGCCATGGCCAGGCCGATCTTGCGCGCCTTGGCCTGCAGGGCCTCGGGCAGGTTGTTGGTGATGATGACGATGAAGACGATGTTGTCGATGCCAAGGACGATCTCGAGGCTGGCCAGGGTCAGGAAGGCGATGATGCTTTGCGGTTCGAACATGGGGCTGCCCTTGGTTTGCGGTGCGGATGCGTTCGTGTAGGTGAAGGGCGATTTCAAATCAAGGGACGTGGGCTGTCCGGGCTTCCAAGGCATGGCCGACTCTGCTATCTGCCGGAAGCGGGGAAAGCCCGGACCGCTTCGACATCTTCCATCCGCCGGAGGGCCGATGATTCTCGACGAAAAACCCTATTCCTTCGACCGCGTCGTGCGCATGGCCCTGTCCGTGGGCCTGGTCTGGGCCATCATCTCGGCCCTGGGCTACCTGAGCGACGTGCTCGTGCCCTTCGCCGTGGCCCTGATCCTGGCCTACATCATGAACCCGCTGGTGCTCCGGGTGCAGGGGGTGGTCAAGAGCAGGAGCGTGGCCATCGGCCTGACCCTGCTCCTCTTCGTGCTGGTCGTGGTCGGGATTTTCCTCATCGTGGTGCCTCTGATGGGGCGCGAGATGGCGCACATGGGCCGCCTCATCTCCGACCTGGTCAGCAACTCCAAGCTGGCCGAAGCAGCGGCCAAGCGATTGCCGCCCGACGTCTGGCAGGCCCTGCGGGACTACTTCAACACGCCCGAAGTCCAGAACTTCTTCCGCACGGACAGCTTCATCTCCATGGCCCAGGCCGCACTGCGCAGGCTCCTGCCCGGCATCATGGGGTTCATCTCCGGCACCTACAGCGTGATCATGGCCCTGGTCGTGCCCGGCGTGGTCTTCATGTACCTCATCTTCCTGCTCCTGGACTTCCAGAAGGTCCGCGTGGTCTGGAAGGAGATGATTCCGGCCCCGTACCGGGCGGGCGTGGTGTCCTTCGTGGAGGAGTTCGACCTGGCCATGAGCCGCTACTTCCGCGGCCAGATCTTCATCTCCGGGGCCCTGTGCGTGGTCTTCGCCACGGGCTTCTTCCTCATCGGGCTGCCCCTGGGCATTCTGCTCGGCATCATGCTCGGCGTCATGAGCCTGGTGCCGTACCTGCAGGTCCTGGGCGCCATCCCGGCCGTCATGGTCGCGGCCATCCACGCCCTGGAGACGGGGCAGTCCTTCTGGATCGTCCTGGGCCTGACGGGCGTGGTCTTCGTGGCCGCGCAGGTCGTGCAGGACGTCATCCTCGTGCCGCGCATCATGGGCAAGGCCATGGGCCTCTCGCCGGCCGTGATGCTCCTGTCCCTGTCCATCTGGGGCAAGCTTCTCGGGATGCTGGGCCTTTTGATCGCCCTGCCCATGACCTGCCTGGTCCTGGCCTACTACCGGCGGTTGGTGCTGGCCCAGGAACAGACGGCGCTCCTGCCGGAAGGGGAGGCGGGGCCATGAGCGGACGCATCCCGGGCATGAGCGACATGCGCGACTTTCTCAAGGACGACCTGCGCCTTTTGCTCGACTTCTCCCGCTCGGACCAGAATCGGGGCGTGGCCCCGCCGCCCGTGCAGAAGCCGGCGCGGCCCGGGCAGCGCGTTTCCCTTCTGCCGTCGGACCCGGCCGGGGGTTTCGCCGGGCGCATGGACCTGACCCAGGCCCTGGCCGGGCGCAAGAGCCACCGGGCCTGGCGCGACGAACCCGTCAGCCTGGACGAACTGGGCTTCCTGCTCTGGGCCGTGCAGGGCGTGCGCCGCACGGGCGGGGCCGCCAGCGTGTTCCGCACCGTGCCCTCGGCCGGCTGCCGCCACGCCCTGGAGACCTACATCGCGGCCAGGGATTGCACGGGGCTTGAGCCCGGTCTGTACCGCTACCTGCCCCTGGACCACGCCCTTGTCCTGGAACGCGAAGCCGGGACGGATTTCTCAGCCCACCTGCACGAGGCCGTCCTCATGCAGTCCTTCGTGCCCCGCGCCCCCCTGACGTTCATCTGGACGACCATCCCCTACCGCATGGAGTGGCGCTACATGGAAGCCGCCCACAGGGTCATCGCCCTGGACGCGGGCCACGCCTGCCAGAACCTCTACCTCGCCGCCCAGGCCGCCGGGTGCGGCACCTGCGCCGTGGCCGCCTTCCACCAGCGGGCCCTGGACGAGTTCCTGGGCGTGGACGGAGAGGACGAGTTCGCCCTCTATCTCGCCCCCGTGGGCAAGGTCTGATGCTCTACGCCCTGGCGCTGGTCGCCCTGGCCGCCCTTGTGATCGGTCCGGGGCTGTGGGCCCGGCACATGCTCGAACGCTACGGCCGGGAGGAGTATTTTTCAGGCACGGGCATCGACCTGGCCCGCATCCTCGTAGAGGACCTGCGGCTGCACGGCGTGCGGGTGGAGACCACGGACAAGGGCGACCACTACGACCCTGTGGAGAAGGTCGTGCGCCTGAACCCCGCCACGGCCGGCCGGCGCAGCCTCACGGCCGTGGTCGTGGCCGCCCACGAGGTCGGGCACGCCATGCAGGACCAGAGCGGCGACGGCCTGCTTCGCCTGCGCACGGCTCTGGTGCGGGTCGGGATCTGGGCCGAACGCATCGGCGCGGCGGCCGTCATGGTCGCCCCCCTGCTGGGCGCGGCCCTGCAGGTGCCGGTGGTGGGGCGGCTCATGCTGGTTGCCGTCGCGTGCGTGCTGGGCATCCCGGTGCTCGTGCACCTCGTGACCCTGCCCGTGGAGATCGACGCGAGCTTTTCCAGGGCCCTGCCCGTGCTCCGCTCGGGCCGCTACATCCCGCCCGAGGACGAGGCAGCGGCGCGGCGGATACTGACGGCCTGCGCCCTGACTTACCTGGCCCAGGCCCTGGCCGGCATGTTCAACGTCCTGCGCTGGGCCCGGATTTTCCGGCGCTGAGACGCGTCTGGACAATCCGGGTGTTTCCCACTACGAGTCGGGCGTCTGACCACCCAACCAATCTCCCCCCCAATACATGGCACTCATCAGCGCAAGCAACCTGACCCTGTCCTTTTCCGGACCGCCCCTGCTGGACGACATCAGCCTGCAGATACACCCCGGCGAACGCATCTGCCTTCTGGGCCGCAACGGCGAGGGCAAGTCCACCCTCATGCGCGTCCTGGCGGGCGAACTGTCCCCCGATGCCGGCGAGGTGGGCTGGAGCAAGGGGCTGACCATGGCCTCCCTGCCCCAGGAAGTGCCCGCCGATCTCACGGGCAGCATCTACGACGTCGTGGCCTCGGGGGCGGGGGAGGCGGGACGGTGCTTGGCCGCCCTGCGTCACGAGGGCGAGGCGGGCGCGGACCATGCGCTGCTCGATCGTGCCCACCGCCTGCTCGACGAACAGGCCGGCTGGAGTCTGACGCGGCGCATCGACACCGTGCTGACCCACCTGGGACTGGCCCCCGACGCGCCCTTCGCGTCCCTGTCGGGCGGCGGCAAGCGCAAGACCCTCCTGGGCCGCGCCCTGGCCGCGGAACCCGACATCCTCTTCCTGGACGAGCCCACCAACCATCTCGACATCGAGGCCATCGGCTGGCTGGAGGAGTTCCTGGTCAAGGAGCCGCGCACGCTCTTCTTCGTCACCCACGACCGCATGTTCCTGCGTCACGTCGCCAACCGCATCCTGGAGCTGGACCGCGGGCAGCTCGTGGACTGGGCCTGCGACTACGACACCTTTCTGCAGCGCAAGGCCGACGTGCTGGCCACGGAAGAGACCCTGTGGCGCAAGTTCGACCAGAAGCTCAAGGAGGAGGAGATCTGGATCCGCAAGGGCATCAAGGCCCGCCGCACGCGCAACGAGGGCCGCGTGCGGGCCCTGAAGGCCATGCGCCTGGAGCGCAGGCAGCGCCGCGAGCGCACGGGCAACGTGGCCATGCAGATCCAGGAGGCGAACACGTCCGGCAAGCTGGTGCTGGAGGTCAAGGGCATTTCCTATGGCTGGGGAGAGGCCCCGGTCATCCGCGATTTCTCGGCCAACATCATGCGCGGCGACAAGGTCGGCATCGTCGGTCCCAACGGCGCGGGCAAGACCACGCTCCTGGGGCTGCTGCTGGGCGAACTGGCCCCGCAGTCCGGCGAGGTGCGCCAGGGCACCAACCTGGAGGTGGCCTACTCGGACCAGATGCGCTCCATCCTCGACGAGACCAAGACCGCCCGCGACATCGTCGGCGACGGCTCGGACTACGTGGACGTGAACGGCAACCGCCGCCACGTCATCGGGTATCTCAAGGATTTCCTCTTCACCCCCGACCGCGCCCAGACCCCGGTCAGCGTGCTCTCGGGCGGCGAGCGCAACCGCCTGCTCCTGGCCCGGCTCTTCACCCGGCCCTGCAACGTCCTCGTCCTCGACGAGCCGACCAACGACCTGGACCAGGAGACCCTGGAACTGCTGGAGGAGCTCATCGGCGAGTTCGCCGGCACCGTGCTCGTGGTCAGCCACGACCGCGAGTTCCTGAACAACACCGTGACCTCCTGCTTCGTCTTCGAGGGCGAGGGCAGGGTGGTGGAGTACGCCGGCGGCTACGACGACTGGCTGGCGCAGCGGCCCAGGCCCGAAGAGCCCGAGGCCGTCCAGCCCAAGGCGGTGAAGCCCAAGACAGCTAAGGCGCGCAAACTGACCTGGAAGGAGAACCAGGAACTCGAGGCCCTGCCCGGACGCATCGAGGACATGGAAGCCGAAGTTTCGGCCCTGCAGGAGCGCATGAACGCCCCCGACTTCTACACCAATGACCACACCGTCGTGGCCGCCGAGGCCGCCCGGCTGGAGGCCCTGGAGTCCGAACTGGACGCCCTGCTGACCCGCTGGGACGAGCTCGAAGAGCTGCGCGCCCTGTGTGAATCTTAAAGTTTTGGTTGAAACATGGAAATTTCACTGACCACGCCGGCCCTGCTCTTCCCGACCATCTCCCTGGTCCTCTTGGCCTATACCAACCGTTTCCTGGCCCTGGGCTCGCGCATCCGCACCCTGCACGACCGCTACGAGGCCAGCCACGGTCCCTCCATCCTGGCCCAGATCGAGAGTCTGCGCCAGCGGGTCAATCTCATCCGTCTCATGCAGCTTTACGGGGTGCTCAGCCTTTTTTTGTGCGTCCTGTGCATGTTCTTTCTTTTCGCCGGCCTTGTGCTTTTGGGCAAAATTCTCTTCGGGCTGAGTCTTGTGGCCATGCTGGTCTCCCTGGGACTGTCCACTCGCGAGATTCACATTTCCACGCAGGCCCTGAATATCCAACTGGAGAGCCTGAGCCTCTCGCAGGGGGACGACAATGCACGCTAAATTCGGAGAGCTGAGGGATTTCATCTGCCGCAAGTGCGGCCTCTACGGCATGGTCGACGTCATCGGCATGGAGTTCGACTACGACCGCGACTCGGGCGTCCTCTTCGACGTCGTCGACGACTCCGACGGTCGCCACCGCGGTGACCAGATCGTCTGCGACTGCGGTTGCGAATGCTTCGACATGCATGTGCAGAGGGCTGCCAGATGAACGACATGCTGCGCATCACGCTGCCTTCGGCCATGCAGGAGCTGGGTCTGGTCTGGCGCCGGGAGGGGCTGACGGTCGGGCTGGTCCCGACCATGGGCTACTGGCACGAGGGGCACCTGAGCCTCATGCGCTGGGCGCGGGAGCACTGCGACGTCCTGGTGGCCTCCATCTTCGTCAACCCGACCCAGTTCGGCCCCGGCGAAGACCTGGAGAATTATCCGTCGGACCTTGAGCGCGATTCCGACCTGGCCCGCGAGGCCGGAGTGGACGCGCTCTTCACTCCGGTCCGTGACGACATGTACGCTCCGGACCACGGCACCTGGGTCACGGTGCCGGAGCTGACCACGAACCTCTGCGGCCGTTCCCGGCCCATCCATTTCCGGGGCGTGGCCACGGTGGTCTGCAAGCTTTTCAACCTGGTCCAGCCGACCTTCGCGGTGTTCGGGGAGAAGGACTGGCAGCAGCTGGCCGTGATCCGCAAGATGACGCGCGAGCTGGACATCCCCGTGCGCATCGAGGGGCGTCCCATCATGCGCGAGGCCGACGGGCTGGCCATGAGCTCGCGCAATGTCTATCTTACTCCCGAAGAGCGCGCCGTGGCCCCGCACATCCGCAAGGGCCTTCTCCTGCTGGAGGATCTGGTCCGGTCCGGAGAGACCGATGCGGCCGTCCTGCGCGCAGCCGTCGGGAAGTACTACGAGGAGCGCATCCCCATGGGGCGCCTCGATTACCTGGAACTGGTGGACCCCGCGACCATCGAGACGGTCGAGGAGGTCCGGGCCGATGTTCTTGCCGCCGTGGCCCTGCGCCTGGGCAAGGCGCGGCTCATCGACAATATTCATATAGCCTTCGAGAGATAAATGCCTTTACGTACGTTTCTGCAGGCCAAGCTGCACCGGGCGACCATCACCGGCGCAGAGGTCGATTACGAGGGGTCCGTGGCCATCTGTCCGGACCTCATCCGCGCCGCGGGGTTCCACCTCAACGAGCGCGTGGACATCTACAACGTGGACAACGGCGAGCGCCTGTCCACCTACGTCATTCTCGGCGAAAAGGGCGAGATCTGCCTCAACGGCGCCGCGGCCCACAAGGGCAGCCGCGGGCAGAAGGTCATCATCGCCTCCTACGTGCAGCTGACCCCGGACGAGATTCCCGGCCACGAACCGGTCGTGGTCCTGGTCGGTCCGGACAACGAAATCAAGAAGACGAATGGAGACTCATGATGAAAACCCTGAACGACTTCCTCCGCATGAAAAAGGACGGCGAAAAGATCGTCATGCTCACGGCCTACGACTACCCGTCGGCCAGACTCGCGGAGGAGGCCGGGGTTGACGTCATCCTGGTGGGCGATTCCCTTGGCATGGTCGTGCTTGGTTACGATTCCACCGTACCCGTGACCATGGCCGACATGATCCACCACACCCGGGCCGTCCGGCGCGGAGCCGGGAAGACCTTCGTCGTCACCGACATGCCCTTCTTGAGCTACCAGATTTCCCCGGCCCAGGCCCTGGAGAACGCGGGGCGGCTGGTGCAGGAGGGCGGCTGCGAGGCCGTCAAGGTCGAGGGCGGGGAGGAGATCGCCGCCCAGGTTCGGGCCCTGACGCGGGCCGGCATCCCGGTCTGCGCCCACGTGGGCCTCACGCCGCAGTCGGCCACGGCCCTGAGCGGCTACAAGGTCCAGGGACGCACGGCCGAGGCGGCCAACAAGCTCCTGCGCGACGCCCTGGCCCTGGAAGAGGCCGGGGCCTTCATGATCGTGCTCGAATGCATCCCCGTGCAGGTCGCGCAGCTCGTGACCGGCCGCCTGTCCATCCCGACCATCGGCATCGGCGCAGGCGCGGCCTGCGACGGCCAGGTGCTGGTCTGGCACGACACCCTGGGCATGTTCGACCGTTTCACGCCCAAGTTCGTGAAGAAGTTCGAGACGCTGGGCGTCAAGGCCAAGGAGGCCGTCGGGGCGTACGCCCGCGAGGTGCGGGAGGGGACGTTCCCGGGTCCGGAGCATACCTTCACCATGAACGAGGCCGAGTTGAAGCGGATTTACGGGGACGGCTGAGGCTGTCCTTTTGTCGCGTTCGCTGCTAGGCTCCGCGCAGATTTTCGGCATACACCATCAGGAGGAAAGCATGCTGCCCAAGATCAACCGTCGGCAATGGCCGCGCCACGAGAAGCAGTATCTGGTGCAGATATCCACGTCCCTCGCGTCCGGCTCGGCCCCGGCCACGGTTTCCAATTTCAGCCGCGGAGGGTTGTGCTTCCTGTACACCGAAGCCCTGGACAAGGGAGCGAGCGTCATGATCCGCCTGCCGCAGGATCTGATCGGCCTGGCGCGCGACGTGCGGGCCAAGGTCAAATGGTGCGTGCCGTCCCACACCGGAGGCTACGCCGTCGGGGTGCAGTACGTGGAACCCCTGCGCTGGACCCGCTACGAGTGAGGCTTTGCGCCGCTTCGGCGCGCTGCAGGCGGAACGGAATCCCCCGGGAGAGGAATTTCCCGCGGGGATTTTTTCATGCGCAAGGATTTCGCGGTGAGAAGCGGGGAGGTGGAAGCGGCCGGACAGGCGTTGATTCCCGAGAAAAGGCATGGATTCCCGCCTTCGCGGGAATGACATCATGCCTGCACGGCATTTCGGGCCGAATGTCTCAGGGCTGTTCGGGGATGCGCAGCCTGGACACGGCCAGGGCGCTGGCCGCGCACATGGCCATGCCGAAAAGGACGAAGCACAGGGCGAAGCTGAAGGTCTCGCCGCCCCAGGCCAGCAGGGCCGGCATGAAACCTGCTCCGATGACGGAGGTGCACATGACCGTCAGGGACACGGACAGGTCGTTGGTCGCCTTGGGGCAGACCAGGGACAGGACGGCGAAGCCCACGGGGAAGAAACAGACCACGAAGACGGGCTGCAGGGTCAGCATGGCCACGGTCCACCACAGGGGGCCGTACCCGGACAGGGCAGTGGCCGCGCCGGTGCCGACGAGGCACAGGGCCAGGGTGCGGCGGTAGCCGATGCGGCGGATGATCCAGCCCGTGGCGGGCAGGAAGGCCAGTGAGGCGATGCGCGAGCAGCCCAGAATGATGTTGGCCGTCTCGCGGCCGACGCCTTTTTCCTGCACCAGGAAGGCCGGCACGAGGTTGTAGACGCCGACCTCCACGCCCACGGCCAGCACGAAGAGCAGGACCATGATCCAGAAGGCCGGCCGGGTGACGATGACCTTGACGTTTCGAAGGACCGGGGGCATGCCCGGCCGCACCGTGCGCGGGCCACGCAGGGCGTAGACGGCCGCCAGGAGCAGGCACAGCGCGCCGAGCAGCCGGAACAGGGCCGGGTATCCGGCCGAGCCCATGAAGGCTTCGGCCACCAGGGGCGAGGCGATGAAGGCCAGGTTCGGGGCCATTTCATGCACGGCGAAGGCCTGCCCCCAGTGGGCCGTGGGCGTGACCTCGGTGATGGTCACCACGCCCGAGGGCATGTACAGCCCGGCCCCGGCGCCCATGAGCAGGATCCAGACCGAGAAGCCGAAAAACGAGTCGCAGCCCGCGAGGCCCAGGAGGCCCAGGCCGATGCAGGCCACCGAGGCGACGATGGTTCCCTTGTGCCCGAGGCGCGCCGAGACGAAGCCCGCGCAGAGCACCGCGAGGCTGTACCCGCCCGAGAGGAAGATGAAGAGGTTGGCGCTGGCGGCCAGGCTGCGGCCGAGGTGGTCGGAGATGGGCAGGAGCAGGGGGCCGAAGAGGGTCCGGGCCAGGAAGTTGGCGAAGAAGACCGTGGTCAGCAGCGTCAGGGCCGGCAGGGACGGGGCGAAGGGGGATATTTTTTCAGGGGCTGGGTTCATGGCTTAACAACTGCAAGGAAAGTTTGTATTCGCCCGACTGGCGTAAAGGGAACATCCGATACGTGCAATGAACCGCAAAATCAACACAAACCGGGAGGTTCACGTGCCTCGACATATCTTGAACATTCTTTTCGCCCTGGCCATCGTGCTGGGCGGCGCCCTGGGCGCGCAGGCCGACGACCTGACGGACAGGATTCAGCAGCGCTACGATTCGCTGCAGTCCTTCCGCGGCTTTTTCCTGCAGAAGCTGACCAACGCCTCCAGCCGGGAGGTGCAGGAGCGCCTGGGCAACATCGCCTTCGCGCGGCCCCGATTCATCCGCTGGGAGACGACCAGCCCCGAGAACGAGCTGCTCATCATCGGCAAGGACACGGTCTGGGAATACTTCCCCGACGAGGAGACGGTCTACCGCTACACGGTGGAGCAGGTCCTGAGCTCCAAGACCATGATCCGCTTCCTGTCCGGCGAAGCCAACCTCAAGGACGATTTCAAGGTCCAGGACATGGGCATGGACGGCGAATTCCGCCACCTCAAGCTCATCCCCAAGGAGCCCGAGCCGAATCTGGTGGAGGGCGAGGTCTGGGTGCGGCCGGGTCAGGACATCATGGAGCGCATCAAGCTGGTGGATTTCTTCGGCAACGTGAACGAACTCGAACTGACGGGTCTGGAGCTCGACGTACCCGTGGACGAGAAGGAGTTCACCCTGGTCCCGCCCAAGGGGACGGAGATCATCGAAGGGCTGAAGGAAGAATGAGACAACGGGGCCCGGAGTTCGAACGAACTCCGGGCCCCTTCGGTTTTGTTCAGACGGCCAGGAAGCGCAGGTAGAGGTCGCCCCGCCACGGACCCAACCGGCGCCCCATCCCGCGCAGGCGGATGGGCCTGCCGACCACGAAGTCGGGGGGCAGGGTCACGTCGATGGTGCGCGGCTCCGGGCTGAATCGGTGTTTGATCTGCACGCGCAGGGTCGTGCCGGGGATGAGGGAGCGGGCGGGCATGCGCACGGTCTGGCTGTCGTCGAGCTGGCGCGCCGCCCAGTCCTTGACCGAGGCCACGAGCCCCCGGCCCAGATTGAAATTCAGGGCGCGCTCACCCCATTTCACCTTGAGGCTTTTCGTCCGGATGGGTTCGGCAGGTTCCGTGCCGGGCTCCATGCCGCGCTTGAGCCTGCTGAAGATGTCCTCGAAGACCTGCTTGGCGAAGGGGTCGTTCAGGATGTCCCGCAGCACCTCCTCCTGCCTGGCCGAGAACCCTCCGTAGGGGCGGCCGCCGCGCTTGATCTTGGCCTCCTCTTCCTGGCGGATGGTCTCGGCGCTGTAGCGCCGCCCGCCCTCGGCATCGCCCTCGGGCTCGGGACGTTCCAGGTTCTTCTTCAGCAGCACGTAGGCTTCGTTCAGACGGGTGAAACGCTGGGCCGCGCGCGCGTCGCCGGGGTTCAGGTCCGGATGGTACCTGAAGGCGAGGCGGCGGTAGCTGGCCTTGATCTCGTCGAGGGTCGCGCCGGGCGAAACCTCCAGCAGGGAATAGCACTCGGACAGGCGCATCAGCTCTCTTCCGTCTTCCCGCACAGATCGGCGACGCGCAGGGCGCCGGCCTCGTCCTCGCGGCCGCTCTTGGCCAGGCCGGTGTCTTGCACGTAGGCCAGGCCGACGCGAACGAACTCGGCATGCCCGCTCTCGGCCACGATGCCCGGGCAGTAGTCCTGGGCCAGCTCCCAGCTCACGGCGTCGGCCAGGTTGCCGCGGAAAAACGGCCAGGCGCGGCAGACGTCGGGTTTGGCCGGATGCACGGTGCAGGCCTTGTCGCGGTCGAAGAAGACGCAGTAGCCGTCGTCGCCGCAACGCAGGACCGTCTTCTTGCCCTGGGGCTCGGTGTAGCGCTCGCGGAACTGGGCGACGTCAAGGCCCAGGAATGCGGCCAGGCGTTCCTGTTCCGGGGCCGAAGCCACGATGCCTCCCCGGCCCTGGCAGCAGTGGCCGCACATGCGGCAGTCGAATACGGATATGGTCATGTTCGTTCCTCGCGTGGCCCCGACTTCAACCACAAGGGGCCGCCTTTGGCAAGGCCCGGCCCTTGACCTCTCGGCCCGCCCGGGGCTAGCACTTCGGCCAGCACAACGTCATCACAAGGATCGCCCATGAAAACCCGCATGCAACGAAGCGAAGCACGATACGTCTGGGACATGCACGACGTCTTCACCCTGGGGGAACTCGGCCACCGCCGGCGCATGGACATGCACCCGGAAGGGATCGTGACCTACATCGTCGACCGCAACATCAACTACACCAACGTCTGCGTCTCGGGCTGCAAGTTCTGCGCATTCTTCAAGGGCCCGGGCGACGAGGGCGGCTACGTCCTGTCCACGGACGAGATCCTGGCCAAGGTGCAGGAAACCGTGGATCTGGGCGGCTATCAGATTCTCCTGCAGGGCGGCATGAACCCCGACCTGCCCCTGGCCTGGTACGCGGACCTCCTGCGGGCTCTGAAGGCGAGTTTCCCGCAGGTGGCTGTGCACGGCTTCTCGCCTTCGGAAATTTTCTACCTGAGCGGCAGGGAGTCGCGCCCCGTGGCCGACATCCTGACGGAACTGCGCGCGGCCGGCCTCGACTCAATGCCCGGCGGCGGGGCCGAAATCCTGGTCGACGAGGTCAGAGACCGCGTCTCCCCGCGCAAGTGCTCGGCAGACCAGTGGCTCTCGGTCATGGAGACGGCCCACGGCCTGGGCATGCGCACCACGGCGACCATGATGTTCGGCCAGGGCGAGACCTTCGACCAGCGCATGGAGCACCTCGACCGCCTGCGAGACCTGCAGGACCGCACGGGCGGCTTCACGGCCTTCATCCCCTGGACCTTCCAGCCCCGCAACACGCGCATGCCGATGCCCGAGACCTCGTCCCACGAGTACCTCAAGTTCCTGGCCCTGTGCCGTCTCTATCTCGACAACATCGACAACATCCAGGCCTCCTGGGTCACGCAGGGGCCCATGGTCGGCCAGCTGGCCCTGATGTGGGGCGCCAACGACATGGGCTCGACCATGCTGGAGGAGAACGTCGTGGCGGCCACGGGCGTGCACTTCCGCCTGCCCGAGGCCGAACTGCGCACCCTGGTGCAGAAGGCCGGCTTCACCCCCCGGCGGCGGACCATGGACTACACCCTGTGCGAGGAGGTCGCGTGAGCTTTCTCTCCCTTGAGCAAATGCCCCTGTCCGAGGTGTCGGAGCGCACCGCGCGCCTGCGCCTGCACCTGAACACGCTGAACCCGGCCGCGTCCGGGATCCTCGTCTTTTCGCGGCTGGCGCTCTACCACCTGACCGGCGCCTGGGTCAGCGGCGTGCTGTGGGTGCCCATGGACGGCGAGGCCGTGCTGCTGTGCCGCAAGGGCATCGAGCGGGCGCAGCTCGACTCGCCCATGAGCCGCATCGTCGAGTTCAAGTCCTATTCCCAGTTGCCCGCGCTGCTGCAGGACGCGGGAGTTCCCATGGGCGACGAGGTGGCCGTCGAGATGTCGGGCCTGACCTGGTCCATGGGCGAACTGCTGCGCTCGAAGCTCCCCGGCGTGGTCCTGGTGCCCGGCGACACGGCCATGGCCTGGACCCGGGCCGTGAAGACGCCGTGGGAGCTGGCCAAGCTGCGCCTGGCCGGGGAGCGGCACGACAAGGCCCTGAACGACACCCTGCCGAACTTGATCCGCCCCGGCATGACCGAGCGCGAGATCGCCCTGGCCGTGTGGGACGCCTTCTACAGCCACGGCCACCAGGGCATGATGCGCATGCAGAACGCGGGCGAGGAGATTTTTCTGGGGCATGTGGCGGCCGGCGACTCGGCCAACTACCCGACGGTCTTCAACGGTCCCCTGGGCCTGCGCGGGGCGCACCCGGTCCTGCCGTTCCTGGGCTACGCCGGAAAGGTCTGGCAGCGCGGCGAGCCCCTGGCCCTGGACTGCGGCTTCTGCCTCGAGGGCTACCACACGGACAAGACCCAGGTGTACTGGGCCGAGGAGTCCGTCATCCCCGAGGAGGCCGACCGGGCCCAGGACTTTTGCCTTCAGATACAGGAGCACCTGGCCAGCCGGCTGGTCCCCGGGGCCGTGCCGGCGGTGCTATACCGCGACTGCATCCGCATCGCCCTGTCCAACGGGATGGGCGAGGGCTTCATGGGCCTGGGGCGCAACAAGGTCGGGTTCCTGGGCCACGGCATCGGCCTGGCCATCGACGAGTGGCCCGTCATCGCCCCGACCTTCGACCGTCCCCTGGAAGAGAACATGGTCCTGGCCCTGGAGCCCAAGATCGGCATCGCGGGGCTGGGCATGGTCGGCGTGGAGAACACCTTCGTGGTCACGCCGGAGGGCGGCAGATGCCTGACGGGCGAGCGCTTCGGGCCGACGTTCCCTGCCTAGGCGGGACTGGCGGCGGGGCCCGGATTGTGGCATGAATGGAAAATACGGATCGAAACACTCGTTCCATCGAGGAATAATGACCCCGAAACGCAAGCTCTGGCTCATCGACGCGAGCTACATGTTCAACGCCCGCCACAGCGTGCGCAGCGGCTACGAGTTCAGCTACCTGCGCCTGCGCCAGTACCTGGAGCAGGATGGCCCCATCTGGCGGGCCTACTACCTCAACTCCACGCCGAACCCGCCCTCGGACGGGCAGGACAATTTTCACCGCTGGCTGCGCAGCGGCCCGCCCATGGGGCCCAAGATCATCACCAAGTTCTACGGCCTCAAGCAGCAGCGGGCCGACAAGGCCTATTGCGAGGAGTGCGGGCAGAAGGTCTCCCTGCGCTGTCAGAACCAGAACGGCGAAACCACCCACCGGGTCTTCAACGAGATCCAGAAGGGCGTGGACGTGGGCATCGCCACCCTGTCCCTCATCCATCAGCGCAACTACGACACGCTGCTCCTGTCCTCTGGCGACTCCGACCTGCTCGACGCCGTGGAGCACCTCTCGGAGCAGGGCAAGACCATCGAACTCGCGGTTTTCCGCGACGGTGTATCCTCGGAGTTGCAGTGCAGGGCCGACCGCATTCACTGGATCAACGATTTCGCGACCGAAGTGGACAACGCAACCCGCGAGCAGGCGGCTGAGGGCGATAGCGCACAGTCCGGCGCGGCGGAGAGGAGGAACTCATGAGCGGCCTCGAGAAGTTCGTCTCGCAGTACACCATGGGCGAGGAGATCGCCAACAGCATCACTCACGCCGTGGCCACGGGGCTGTCCATCGCCGCCCTGGTGGTGCTCATCGTCTCGGCCGTGTCCCAGGGGGACGCCTGGCACGTGGTCAGCTTCTCCATCTTCGGGTCCACGCTGATCCTTCTCTACCTGGCCTCGACCCTGTACCACGCCATCCCGCTGCCGAGCGCCAAGCGCATCCTCAAGACCCTGGACCACAGCGCCATATTCCTGCTCATCGCCGGAACATACACGCCGTTCATGCTGGTCTCCATGCGCGGCACCACGGGGTGGGTCGTCTTCGCCGTGGTCTGGATTCTGGCCGTGGCCGGCGTGGTCCTCAAATGCTGCTGCGTGTACCGCTTCAAGCGCCTGTCCCTGAGCATCTATCTCGGCATGGGCTGGCTGTGCGTGTTGGTCATGCGCGACATGTACGCCTCCCTGCCGGGCACGAGCCTGACCTTGCTGGCCCTGGGCGGCCTGGCCTACACCCTGGGCGTGGTCTTCTACGTCTGGAAGCGCCTGCCCTACAGCCACGCCATCTGGCACCTCTTCGTCATCGCAGGGAGCACCCTGCATTTCTTCTCCGTGCTGCATACCCTCCCGGCCTGATCCCGTGGCCGACTGGTTCGTATACGTGCTGCGCTGCGGCGACGGCACCCTCTACACCGGCATCTCCACCGATGTGGCCCGCCGACTGTCCGAGCATGCCTCGGGCGGCCCCAGGGCCGCCCGATACCTGCGCGGCCGCGGCCCCCTGGAACTGGTTTTTTCCGCCCCGGCGGGCAGCAGGTCGCGGGCTCTTTCCCTTGAACTCTGGATGAAGAATCTCCCCCGCGACCGCAAGGAGGCCGTGGTCAGCGGCCGCCTGCCGTGGCCGAAGCCCTGAGCCGATCACCCGTTCCCCCCTGATCCCCGGACATCCCCGCTGCGGGAGCCCTACCCGAACATGAGCACCTGGGGCCTGAATATGAGCAGGGCCCCGATGAGGAGCATGAGCAATCCGCCCAGCAGGCGAGCATAGCGCACGTAGGTCGTGGTCGCGCCCGTGATCTCCAGGGTCAGCATGGCGGCGAAGAAGACGATGAGGTCGTCCAGCATGAAAACGAAGATGTAGAGGACGATGTAGGCGTAATACTTCCAGGTCGGCAGGGCGCTCAGGGAGAGAACCTGCGTGTAGATGGCCGGGAAGCCCGCCGAGCAGACGATCTCGACGAGGTTGACCATGAACGCCAGGAGCGAGATTCCGACCAAGGACAGCAGGAGGCTTTGCTGCCCGATGGCGTTTCGCAGGCGGACGCGGAACTGCCTGCGCCGTACGTCGTCGGTCATCTTGCAGCTTATCTCGGGGTTGAGAAAGGCGTCCGTGACGCTGTACACGCCTCCGGCAAGGGCGATGAGACCGATGGCGATCCTGACCCAGATCACGAGTCCGAAGAAGAGGATGATGTTGAGCCAGGCGGCCATGAACAGAAAATAGACGAAGGCGGAGGCGACGATGAAGACGGAGCCCAGAAGCCACATCCGCGCCCGGTTTCGCATGCCGAGCAAAAGGCCGATGAGGAAGATCAGGGCCCACATGGCGCAGGGGTTGAATCCGTCCAGAAAGCCCATGACCACGGTCAGCATGGGCAGAGAGAAGGAGCGTACGTCGATTTCTCCCGCCAGGGGGATCGTGATGACCCAGGTTTGCTCCGCGGGTCGGGCGGTCTGCGCAGAGCCCTGGACCGGGGGGGCTTTCTCACCCCCGAGGATTTGCCGCACGACGTCGGGGCAATGCCCGGGCAGGCATTTTGCGATCAGCGTCTTGATCATGTCCGGCGTGAAGTTCTCGTCGAACCCCACGACGTACTCGTCTCCGACCACGAGGAACGGCACGGCGGGGGGGTACGCTTCAAGGCGCTCGACAACCTTTTCGAGCAGGTCCATGTTTTCCTGGTTGAAATAGACTTCGTACCGCTCGATGCGCAGATTGCCGTAGCGGTTTTCATACTCCCGCAGGACCTTTTCCTCCTTGGCGCAGTGGGGGCAGCCCTGGCCGTAGAAGAAATGAATGGCAAAGGGGCTCGGCGCTGCCGATACAACGCACGCTGACGACAGGAGAACGAGGAGGAGAAAAAACGGACGCAATGCGTTCATGTTGCCCCGCCTGGGCCGTTTGACGGCCTTTTGCGGCAACATAGCACGCCGTGGGGCCGGGGGCTACGTTTTTGTTTCCGCCGGCACGAGTCCCGGATCGCGCTTCAGGGGCGCAGTTCCGCTTCCAGAGCCTCTTGGAGCTGCCCGCTGGTGAAGAGATCGCGCAGCACCAGGGGGCTTTCGGGACGTTCCTTGGGGAAGATGGCCAGGATTGGGATGGATTTGGAGCCCAGGCTTTCCAGGAGGGCCATGAGCTCAGGGTCGTGGCGGGTCAGGTCCACGCGCAGCAGCGTTGCCTTGAAATCCTTGGCGATGCGGACGCTGTTCTCGGGTTTGAGGACCGTCTTTTCAAGAAACTTGCAGTTGGGGCACCAGTCGGCGGTGAAGTCGAGGATCAGGTTTTCCTGCCCGAGTCGGCTCTGGAACCGGGACATCTCAAAGTTCTGCCAGGGGTCCTGCTGGGCGGTCGGGCGGAAGAGGAGGAGCGAGACGGTGGCCACGAGGGCCAGGCAGGCGGAACGGATGGCCCATCTGCGCAGCCTCGACTGATTCAGGTTGGTGAGCTTCCCCCAAGTCCACGCGGCCACGGCGATGGTCCACAGGAGGATGAGCACGTTCAGGTACGCGGAAGTCGGCAGCAGCCCGAAGAGGTAGACGCAGGTGCCCGCCAGGAGGAAGCCGAGAAGGCGTTCCAGGTGCACCGTCCAGCCCCCCGGCCTGGGCAGGAAGCGGTACAGGCCGGGCATGAGGGCCATGGCCAGGTAGGGCGAGGCCATGCCGAGGCCGATGCAGCTCAGGACCAGGGCGATGATTTTCGGCGGCTGGATGAGGGCCCAGGCCAGGACCCCACCCAGGAACGGCCCGCTGCAGGGCGTGGCCAGGACGGTCGCCAGGACGCCGGTGGTGAAGGACTCGAGCTTGGGGTGGTGCTTGACCCCGGTGGCCTTGCCCTTGAGGTCGATGAGGGGCAGGTCGTAGACGCCGAACAGGCTTAAGGAAAGGGCGAAGACGATGGCCGTCAGGGTGATGATGGCCGAGGGCTGCTGGAATATCTGCCCCCAGGCGATGCCCGTGGCGGCGATGATGCCGGCCAGGATCAGGAAATAGAGCATCATGCCCAGGGCGAAGAAGAGGTTGTGGGCGCGGAAGGCCTGCCGCTGCTGCGCGGGCATGCCGGATGCGGCCGGGATGAAGGAGCGCAGCTTCAGGGTGATGACGGGCAGCACACACGGCATGAAATTGAGGATCAGCCCGGCCAGGAATGCCAGGCCCGCCGCCTTGGACAGGGTGTGGACTTCAAGGCCCGGAGCGAAATAGCGCGGGCTGAAGGACACGGCAGGCTTCGGCGTCTCGGCGTCAGCAGGTGTTTCGACGGCAGTCTCGGGCAGCGACTCGGCGGCTCCGGGAGTGGACAGCAGGTATCGGGGCCACCACGGCTGGTCCTCGGCCCGGGGCAGTCCGGCCGGGTCCGTCACCGCGAGTTCCAGGTCCTCCCGCAGGGGCTGGCAGGTGGTGGCCGAACAGAGCAGGGCGTTCAGGCGGGCCGTCAATCTGGCCGGCGCCTTGGTCATGGGCAGGAAAAAGGGGGTCGGCCCGTTGTAGAGTTCCACGGTCAGGCTCGGGTCGATGGGGTCGGGCCCGGGTTCGGCCGGCGGGTAGAGGGCATTCAGGTCGGCGCCGTCGGCCTGGGCTGTCACGGTGGTAGGGAAGCCCGAAGGCCCCTGGACGTTGCCGTAGGCATGCCACTCGGGGGCGGGGGTGAGCGTCACCACGCCGAGCACCGGGGCTGCGGGGTCGTCGGTGCGGAAGGCCTGCAGGGAGACTTCGTAAGGCCCGGCGGCGCCCGCGGGGGCGGCGAGGTTCAGGACTGCCAGACAGAGCAGGATGAATGCGGCGCGTAGTGTCATGGTTGGGCACGGGTGGCTGAACGTTGTGGCCGAATGCCCCTTTTAGGTGCTTCGGTGGATGGAGGCAAGCGGGGAAAGGCGATTCGGGAGGCGCATCGGCCGGGAAGACTTCCCCGTGTTCACGGGAGACTGAGCAACGGTCAACTGGAAAAAGCCCCTCCGGCGGGACGACGCCGGAGGGGCCTGAAATGACGATGCGGTTACATGGCCATGAGCCGGGCCACGCGGTCCTCGGTGGACGGGTGGGTCGAGAAGAGGCTGGCCAGCCTGGACGCGGTCAGGGGGTTGACGATGAACATGTGCGAGGTGGCCGGGGTGGCCTCCTGCATGGGCACCATGGTCGCGGCCTGCTGCAGCTTCGTCAGGGCGCTGGCCAGGGCCTTGGGCTTGCCGCAGAGCTTCGCCCCGCCCTCGTCGGCCATGAACTCGCGCGAGCGGGACACGGCCATCTGGATGAGCATGGCCGCGATGGGCGCGATGATGGCCATGGCCAGGGCGCCGAAGATGCCGCCCCCGCCCTCCTCGTCGTCGCTGCGGCCCATGCCGAAGATGGCCGCCCACTGCAGCATGTTGCCGAGCATGGCGATGGCGCCGGCGATGGTCGCGGCGATGGTCGAAATCAGGGTGTCGCGGTTCATGACGTGGGTCAGCTCGTGGGCCATGACGCCTTCAAGCTCGTCGCGCGAGAGGATGCGCATGATGCCCGTGGTCGCGGCCACGGCGGCGTTCTGCGGGTTGCGGCCCGTGGCGAAGGCGTTGGGCGTGTCCGAGGGGATGACGTAGACCTTGGGCATGGGCATGTTCGCCTTGCGCGCGAGGTTCTCGACGATGCCGTAGAAGTCCGGGCTCTCGGCGCGGGTCACCTCGCGGGCGTTGTACATCTTCAGGACGATCTTGTCCGAGTTCCAGTAGGCGAAGAAGTTCATGCCGCCGGCGATGAGGAAGGCGATGATCATGCCGGTCTTGCCGCCGATGGCGCCGCCCATGGCGACCAGCAGGACGGTGAGCATGGTCAGCAGAAGCGTGGTCTTTATCTGGTTCATCAAATCTCTCCTGTTGAGCCGCGGATAATGAAAAAGACCTTTATCCGCGGCGATGCTGGGATAAAGGTCTTGCTGATCTCGACGGTTGTCGGATTCCCGGGTCCGGGCTTGTGCGCCGTACTGACGAACCGCGGGTCGGTGCGGGACATCCCGCGACCGATAGCTACTCCCCTTTGCGTGGTGAAAATAAGGACCGCTCTCGGGGGTGTCAAGAGGACGGCTTGTCGCCTTTCTTCTTCTTTTTGGCCCGCTTGTCCTTCTTCGAAGGCTCCCCGTTCCCGTCGGCGCTCATCTCCATGTCGGGCTCGAACTCGTCGGCGTCGTGCCCCTTGCGCTCCTCCTCCTCGCGGATGACCCGGCGCAGGACCTTGCCGACGATGCTCTTGGGCAGGTCGTCGCGGAACTCGACCTGTTTTGGCACCTTGTAGTTGGCCAGCTTTTCGCGGCAGAAGGCCAGGACGTCGGTCTTGCTCAGGCTGTGGCCCTCGCGCAGGACGATGTAGGCCTTGATGATCTCGCCGCGCGTGGGGTGCGTGATGCCGACGCTGACGGCCTCCTTGACGGCCGGGTGCTCGTGCAGGACCTCGTCGATCTCGCGCGGGTAGACGTTGTAGCCGCCGGTGATGATCAGGTCCTTCTTGCGGTCGACGATGAAGAAATAGCCGTCCTCGTCCATGTAGGCGATGTCGCCGGTGTAGAGCCAGCCATTCCTGAGCACCGATGCCGTCTCGTCGGGCCGCTTCCAGTAGCCCTGCATGACCTGCGGCCCGCGGATGACCAGCTCGCCGATCTTGCCCACGGGCAGGGGCAGGGAGCCGACCTCCATGTCGACGATGGCCGCGTCCGTGTCCGGGAAGGGCAGCCCGATGGAGCCGTTCTTGCTGTTGCCGCGCAGGGGGTTCAGGTGCGTGATGGGCGAGGCCTCGGTCAGGCCGAACCCCTCGACGATGTTGGCGCCGTTGGTCAGGCTGTTGAACTTCTCCATGATGGGCACGGGCATGGGCGCCGAGCCGGAGATGCAGTAGCGCACCGAGGACAGGTCGTACTTCTCCAGATTCTTCTGCTGCAGCAGGGCGATGAAGATGGACGGCGCGCAGGGGAAGATGGTCGGCCGCTTCTTGTGGATGGTCTTCAGCACGTCCAGGGGCACGAACTTGGCCATGGGCACGAGGGTCGCGCCGATGAGGGTGCCGAAATTGACGCAGACCGTCAGCCCGTAGATGTGGAAGAAAGGCAGCAGGCCCAGGATCGTCTCGCCCGTCTCCTTGATGGTGTGCAGCACGGCCTTGGCCTGCTGGGCGTTGTAGCAGAGGTTGGCGTGGGTCAGCATGACGCCCTTGGACACGCCCGTGGTGCCGCCGGTGTACTGCAGGGCGGCCAGGTCCTTCACGGGGTCCACGGGGTGCGGGTCCTGGATGGCCGTGCGCTTCAGGAGGCCCTTCCAGGGCAGGACCGTTTGTCCGTCGTAGGGGATCGGTTCGAGCTTGTACTCGCGCCGGGATTTCAGCGTGTAGAGGAAATTCAGGGGGAAGCTCAGGCAGTCGGCGATGGAGGTGACGAAGATGCGCCTGAGGTGCAGCTTGTCGCGCAGGCCGCTTATGCGCTTCCAGAGCAGGTTCAGGGTGATGAGGGTCCTGGCTTCGGAGTCGTTGAAGTGGTGGACCAGCTCCTTCTCCATGTACAGGGGGTTGGTCATGACGACCACGGCCCCGAGCTTGAGGCAGGCCCAGTAGGTGATGACCGTCTGGGGGCAGTTGGGCAGCATGATGGCCACCCGCTCGCCGGGCTGGATGCCGGCCTTCTTCAGGTTGGCGCTGCACAGGTCCACCAGGCGCTTGAGCTTCTTGAACGTGACGGTCCAGTTGTTGAAGACGATGGCCGGCCGGTCGGGATGGTTGACGGCGGCGCGTTCCAGGACCTCATAGAGGGGGATGATTTCGTAGTCCAGGTTCGGACTGACTTCCTGATCGTAATGCTTGAGCCAGATTCTGTTGATGCCCTCTGCGATCATGGACCCTCCATGCAATGTGATGTGAGCAAAATCTCCTACAGGTCCGCGCCCTTCGGCGCAAGTCCCCGAAGCGGCAGCGGCTTCAGGGGCGGTCCAGGACCATGAGCACCTCCATGTGCCAGGTGCCGGGGAACATGTCGAAGAGGCGCAGGGACGAGAGGCGCCAGCCGGCGTCCAGCAGGGGCTTCGCGTCGCGGATGGTGTTGACCACGTCGCAGGACACCCAGACCAGCCGCTTCAGGCTCCCGATGCCCGCGAGGGTCTGCCCCACGCCCTTGGCGCCCGTCCGGGGCGGGTCGAGGATGGCGGCCCGGGGGGCGAAGTCGCGCACGGTCTTCCATGGGGCCGGCTTGGAGAGGTTGGCGGCGCGGAACCGGACCGAGGCGAGGCCGAGCCTTGCGGCGTTGCGCGTTCCGGTGTCCACGGCCTCGGCCGAGCCTTCCACGGCCAGGACCGTCCGTCCCAGGCTGGCCAGGGGCAAGGCGAAATTGCCGGCGCCGGAGAAGAGGTCGGCGATGCGGTCGAAGCCTTCGAGAGCGTCGACGGCGGCGCGCACCAGAAGTTGGTTCAGCTCCCAGTTGGCCTGGAAGAAGGTGGATGGCGGCAGTTCCAGGGTCAGTCCGAAGTCCGGGAAGGAGAAGGGCAGGAGGAGCGAGTCGCGCTCCGTGGCGGCCTGGCCCGTTTCTGGGCTGGCCGCGATGGTGAAGCGGCCGTCGGGCAGGTCGGCGGCCAGGGCGGGCATGGCCGCGGCCAGGGGATCGGCCAGGAGATGGCAGTCCGTCAGGGGCACGAGGTCGTTGCTGGCGTGGGCCATGGCATGGGGCCGGCCGCCGCGGACATGGATCTGGCCTCGCCAGCGGTAGCGCCAGCCCCGGGGGCTCGCAACCACGCCGATCTCCGGCAGCGCCGCGCCGTGGCTGCGGCCCAGGGCGCGGCTCAGCGCGTCGCGCAGGATGTCGGTCTTGAGGGCGAGGCCCGTTTCCGGGCTGACCATGCCGAAGCGCGAGCCGCCGCACAGGGCGGCGTGGGGGCAGGGATGGACGCCGCGCAGGGGCGATGGCTCCGTGACGCGCACGGCCTCGGCCTGCAGGAAATCCTTGGAGGCCTTGATCACCCGGGCATCGACGACCTCGCCGGGCAGCACGCCCGGCTCGAGCATGACCACCTGCCCCGACTCCAGGCGCGCCAGGCCCCGGCCGCGCCAGAGCAGCTTCTCGACCCGCAGGGCCGGGAGATCTTGGCCGTTTGCGGGCGCCATCATCCCTGCCCGAGCCAGCTGACGAGGATGCGCTGGATGAGCTTGACCGCTGCCGTCTCCGAAACCTGCGAGCCGTGGACGGGCGAGAGCTCGACCATGTCCATGCCGACCAGGCGCGGGCCCATGCCGTCGAGCCAGAGCTCCTTCCAGAAGCGGCTCATCCAGGCGTAGGCGATGCCGCCGGGCTCGGGCGTGCCCGTGCCGGGGATGACGCTCGGGTCCATGCCGTCCACGTCGAAGGACAGGTAGATGGGGCGCTCGCCGACGAAGGCGCGCACGCGCTCGGCCGCCTCGCACGGCGAGGGCAGGTCCCAGGCGAACATGGTCATGAGTTCCGACTTGGGCTGGGCGCGCATGAAGTCGCGCTGGTCACGGCACAGGGAGCGGATGCCGAGCTGGACCAGGGGGATGGAGAGCTGCCGGGCGCGGGCCATGATGCAGGCGTGGGAGTAGGGCGTGTCGCCGTAGCTCTCGCGCAGGTCGGCGTGGGCGTCGACGTGCAGGATGACCAGGTCCGGGTGGGCGGCCTTGTAGAATTCGAACAGGGGCAGGGGGATCGAGTGCTCTCCGCCGAGGGTCAGGATGAAGTCGCGGCGGGCGTCGAACTCCTCCAGCCGCCGGCGCATGACCCCATGCAGGGCCTCGGGGCCGCCCTTGGGCGGGTCCACGGGGGCCAGGGGCGTGAAGTGGGCCAGGTCCGTCAGGTCCAGGTCCAGCTCGGCGTCGTAGGACTCGATCTGCACGCTGGCCCGAAACAGGGCCTCGGGCCCCAGGCGCGTGCCCGTGCCGTAGCTGACCGTGCCCTCGTAGGGAACGGGCAGCACGAAAATGTTCCGGCCCTGAGCGGGGCCGAGATCGAAAAATTCATCGTACATGGGGATCTCCGTCGAAAGACGGGCGGGCCTTTGGATGGTCGGGCCCGCCCGGAGTGATTTACAGCGGTGTGCGCGAGCGCAGCAGAATGTTGTCGATGCCCTTGGCCTTGAGCTGTTCCTTGAGGCCCACGGCCGAGTCCACGGTGCCCTGGTGATGCACGTAGACCCGGAACCACGTCTTGCCCTCGTGCTCGGCCTGCACCACGGTGGTCTTGAACCCCGAGAGGTCGCGCTTCTTCAGGAAGGTCTGGGCCTGCTCCATGCTGACCAGGGCCGCGACCTGATAGTTGAAGACGAAGACCTCGCCCTTGGCGTTTTCGGTCGCGGTCTGGGAAGCCTGGGGCGCGACCTGGCCGGCCACTTGGGCAGCCGACTGCAGGGCGGCCTCGATGGCGGACTGCGGCTTGACGGCCGCAGCCGTCGCCGTGGTCGCGTTCTGGGGCTTGGGCGCGGCCGCAGCCTTGGGCGGCGCCGGCGGCGCCGGCGGCACGGAGCTCGGCCCCTGCTTCAGCTTTTCGAAGAATTCCAGCTCCTCGCTCTTCAGCACTTCCTCGTTCTTTTCCGTCAGCAGCGGGAAGTCTTCGGGGAGTACCTGGCGGGCCATGTCCATGGCCATCTTCTCGGGCTGGTGCCCGCGGCCGACGATGACCCCCAGGATGAAGGACCAGGCCATGCCGATGACGACCAGCACGGCCAGGGACATGAAGCCCGTCAGGCCGAGCTGGAACGTGAACCCCTTGGAGTCCTTTCCTTTTTTTGCTGTGCTCGTCTTGCGTGTGATCATGGTTCCCTGGATGCGGCTACATGCGTTCCGGGGCATGCACCCCCAGCAGGTCGAGGCCGCTCGCGATCACGCCGGCCACGGCGCGGAAGAGGAGGATGCGGGCCCGCAGCAGGTCCTGGTCCTCGCCGGAGAGGATGTGGTGCACGGTATAATACCGGTGCAGCAGCCCGGCAAGCTCCATCAGGTAATGGCTGACGTGGTGGGGCGAGAGGGTGCGGGCGGCCAGCTCCATGGTGTCCTCGAAGGCGTCCAGGGCCTTGAACAGGGCCTTGTCCTCGGGCGTGGTCAGGAGGGCCATCAGCTCGCGCGACGGTTCGGGCAGTTCCACACCCTGCTCGGCGGCCTTGCGCAGCAGGGAGCTGATGCGGGCGTGGGCGTACTGCACGTAATAGACGGGGTTGTCCATGGACTGCTGCTTGACCATGTCCAGGTCGAAGTCCAGGTGCGAGTCGCTCTTGCGCGACAGGAAGATGAAGCGCGCCGCGTCCACGCCAACCTCGGCGCAGACGTCGGCCAGGGTCTCGAACTTGCCGGCGCGGGTGGACATGGCGATCTGCTCGCCGCCCTGGATCAGGTTGACGAGCTGAATGAGGATGACCTGCAGGGCCTCGCGGTCCTTGCCCATGGCCTCGATGGCCGCCTTCATGCGCGGCACGTAGCCGTGGTGGTCGGCGCCCCAGACGTCGACCATGAGGTCGAAGCCGCGGCCGATCTTGTTGTCGTGGTAGGCGATGTCCGAGGCGAAATAGGTCAGCAGGCCGTCGGACTTGCGCAGCACGCGGTCCTTGTCGTCGCCGAACTCCGTGGTGCGGAACCACAGGGCGCCGTCCTGCTCGTAGGCGCGGCCCTCGGCCAGCAGGCGGTTCAGGGTCGCCTCGACCTGGCCGCCGTCGACCAGACTCTTCTCCGAGAACCAGTGCTGATGCTCGACGCGGAAGTCGACGAGATCCTTCTTGATGCCGTCGAGGATGTCCTTCATGCCGCGCTCGTAGCACAGGTCAAGGGCCTCCTCCTCGGGCAGGTCCAGCAGGGCCCGGCCCTTTTCGGCCAGCAGGGCCGCGGAGATGTCCTTGATGTAGTCGCCGCGGTAGCAGTCCTCGGGGAACGGGATCTCGATGCCGCAGGCCTGCTGGTAGCGGACCCACACGGCCAGTCCCAGAAGGCGCATCTGACGGCCGGCGTCGTTCAGGTAGTACTCGGTCTCGACCTCGTGGCCCGTGAAGCGCAGGATGCGCGTCAGGCTGTCGCCCACTGCGGCGCCGCGGCCGTGTCCAATGTGCAGGGGGCCCGTGGGGTTGGCCGAGACGTACTCGACCTGCACGCGACGGCCCTTGCCCACGTCGACGCGGCCGAAATTCGACCCGTTTTCCAGGGCGGTCAGGGCCACGTCCTGCCAGAAGGCGGGCTTGAAGGTGAAGTTGATGAAGCCGGGGCCGGCGATGTCGATGCCCTCGATCTCGGGGCAGGCGGCCAGCAGTTCGGCCTTGATGCCTTCGGCCAGGGCGCGCGGGTTCTGGCCCTTCTCCTTGGGCATGACCATGGCGATGTTGGTGGCCATGTCGCCGTGCTGTTCGCTCTTGGGTGCCTCGATGGTCGTCTTGGCGGGCAGTTCGAAGCCCTTGGAGGCCATGAAGGCGGTCAGTTTTTCGAAAATGTAGTTTTTGGCTTTCATGCCAGGGTCTCCTCGATGGCGGCCGACTGTTCGATGGTGCTCACGGCCAGGGTCTTGACCCCGTCCCGGTCCTTCAGGATCTGCGAAATCATGCGCGAAAGGGCGCCCTTGGGGCCCAGTTCGATGAAGGCGCGCATGCCGTCGGCGTACTGGTTCTCGATGGTCTGGGTCCAGAGCACGGAAGAGGTCATCTGTTTTTTCATGACCTCTTTCAGGGCCGCGCCGGAGGGCTCGGGCCTGGCCGTGACGTTCAGGTAGACGGGGATCTTCGGGTCCCGCCAGTCCAGCTTATCCATGTATCTGGACAGCTCGGCGCCGGGCTCGCTCATGTAGGGCGAGTGGAAGGCGTTGCTGACCGGCAGGGTCATGGCGCGGCCCTTGAGAGGCTTGGTCCCGGCGCAGACGTGGTCCACGGCCTGGGCGTGCCCGCTGACCACGAACTGGCCCGGGGTGTTGTAGTTGGCGATGCGGATCTCCTGGCCCGTGGCCGCGGCGGCGGCTGCCACCAAGGATTCCACCTGGGCCTGTTCCAGCTTGAGGATGGCGGCCATGGCGCCGTCCTGGTTGGCGGCCTCGTCCATGAGCCTGCCGCGCAGGCAGACCAGTTCGAGGAGCTGGTCCTCGGGCAGGACCTGGGCCGCGCACAGGGCCGAGTATTCGCCCAGGCTGTGCCCGGCGGCACCAGCGGGGCTGAGTCTTTCGGCCAGGAAGCGCCAGAGGTTGATGTTGACAACGGTCAGAGCGGGCTGCAGATTCCGCGTCGCCGCCATGGCGCTTTCGTCGCCGTCCCAGTATATTTCGCGCAGGGGAAGGCCGCTTTGGCGTTCCGCCTTTTTCCACAGTTCCATGGCCTCGGCGGAGTGCTCGGCCAGATCACGGCCCATGCCGGGTTCCTGGGAGCCCTGGCCGGGAAAAACGATGCTTACCATATTCATTGTTCCTCCAGTCAAAAAACTGTGCTGCTTGTATCCGCAGCACCCCAGCAGGTAAAGGGGGAAATCCCCCGCCGGGCCGAGCCGCGGCCACGGGGGGGCAAAGATCCGAAACGGACAGGGCAGATCATGAACGAAACTCTCGACGCGGCCCGGGTGGCCGCCGCCTCAGCTCGGCTCGGCCGCGCTCTGACGGACGACCAGGCGGGCCTCTTGGCCGTGTACCTCGGCCTGCTGGTCAAATGGAACAGCCGCATGAATCTCGTCGGCCCGGCCACTTGGCAGGAAATCCTGGAGACGCTGATCCAGGACTCCTGGCATCTGGCCGACCTGCTGCAGACCATCGAGCCCCAGCCGGCCGAAACCCTGGACCTCGGCGCCGGGGCGGGTCTGCCGGGCATCCCGCTGCGCGTCTTTTGGACAGCCGGGGACTACTGGCTGGTGGAGCCGAGGCAGAAGCGCGCGCTGTTCATGGAGCAGGCCGCAGCGCACATGCGCCTGCCGCGCACCCGTGTCCTCTGCGCCCGCATGGAGGCCCTGCCACAGGCCCGCCGCCAGGCCGGGCTCATCGTCAGCCGCGCCTTCATGCCGTGGAAAAAGCTGCTGGCCGAGGTCCGCGGCTACCTCGCCCCCGGCGGCCGTGTGCTGGTCATGAGCAACGAGGCCACGGGCGAGACCGTCGAGGGCTTCGCCCTGGACGTCGAGAAGGACTATGCCGTGGCGGGAAAGACGCGCTGGTTCCGGCTATTTCGTCTTGTCGGGGAAGACTTCCGATAGGTGCGGCATGAGGAGCTTCGTGGCCACCTTGTCGACCTCCTCGGCCAGGTCCATGAAGCGTTCGAGGTATTCGAGGATCTCGATCTTGCGGTCCTCGTCGGAGTAGCCGTAATCCTCCTCCAGGCGGCCGGAGGTCAGGTATTCTTCGAATTCGTTCAGGAATTTTTCGCTCAGCATGTCATCCTCGGATCAGACGTGTAGTGACCGGCCCTGTCTGCCACAACACCCCGCCGCGGTCAAAGCCCGACAGCCCGGACTTCCCCAAGAATCCGGTTGACTTTGCCATGCCCCTTCACTAATTGAGTCACCTCACGCCGGAGTGGTGGAATGGTAGACGCAGTGGACTCAAAATCCACCGAGGGCAACCTCTTGCGAGTTCGAGTCTCGCCTCCGGTACCATATAAAAGTCCGACAGGATCCGTTCTGTAAAAAAGGGCAATAAAATCAAGGGATAGTCTGAGGGCGCATAGTCCGAGGAAGTCCCTTTTGCCCGTTTGGGCCTTTGACATCCATCTATTTTTTGCATACCCGGTTTGTATACGGGGCGCGGACGACGTGTTTCGTATGCAAGAAATCTCCGAAATCCAGAAATGACGGGCCTTCCCGTAAATCATTTTGAGCCACGGAGCGTATGCAAGATGCCGTTGACTGATACCAAGATCAGGAACGCCAGGGCGAAGGAAAAAGACCTGCTTATCGTTGACCACAACGGGCTATATCTCGCGGTCAAGAAGAACGGCTCAAAGCTCTGGCGCTATCGCAAGATGATGAAGGGCAAAACCATCCTGCTCTCCATCGGCTCCTACCCCGAAATTTCCCTGGCCGACGCCCGCGCGACTTGCTTGGAGTACAACAAGCTCGTTGCCCAGGGCATTCACCCCCGCAAAGAACTTGACGCGCCCACCGGCGATGCTTTCGAGCCCTTGGCCCGTGAGTGGCATGAAAAGCATCAAGTAAAGTGGGGCGAAGTCCACCGCGCGAAGATCCTTCGCCGTCTCGAAAAAGACATCTTCCCCTTTCTCGGTGATAAGCCCATCAACTCCATCCAGCCGCAGGACATCCTGCGCGTTCTCAGGATCATGGAGAACAGGGGCGCAACCGACCTTGCCCACAGGATGCACCAAGTCATTGGCCAAGTTTTCCGCTACGCCGTGGCGACCGGCAGGGCCGAGCGGGACAACTCCGCCGACCTGAAAGGCGCTCTCACACCAGTGCGCCACAAGCATCACGCCAGTCTGACAGATCCCAAAGACATCGCGCAACTTCTCCGGGCCATCGAGGGCTACCAGGGCTCTCATGTCGTCCGGTGCGCGCTGCGCCTGTCTCCGCTCCTGTTCGTTCGTCCTGGCGAACTTCGCCACGCGGAATGGGCGGAAGTCGACATCAAGGGCAGGGAATGGCGGATACCGGGCGAGAAGATGAAGATGAAGGTGCAGCACATCGTGCCCTTGGCGAAGCAGGCCATCGCCATCATCGAGGATCTGCGCCCCCTGACCGGCAACGGCAAGTACCTCTTCCCGGGCAGGGTGTCGGCCCGGCCAATGTCGGAAAACACGATCAACGCTGCCCTGCGCTATCTGGGGTATGATACGAGACAACAGCAGTGCGCCCACGGTTTCAGATCCATGGCCAGCACGCTATTGAATGAGCAGGGGTGGAACCGTGACGCCATCGAGCGACAGCTCGCGCACGCGGAAAGGGACGGTGTGCGGGCGGCCTACAATTTCGCGCAGTACCTGCCCGAGCGCAGGAAGATGATGCAGGCATGGGCGGACTTTCTCGACAAACTGAGGGACGGTGCGCAGGTCATTCCGTTGCACCACGCAGCGGGAGAGAAATAATTTCCGACTTTGGCCACGGTGGCCAGGACGAAATCAAAGCGGCCCGGGCAGGTGCTGGCACACCGGTCCCGGGCCTACCACAACGAACCGAAGGGAGGTTCATCATGGCTATTCGCGAAGTATTGAACGACAGCGGCGAAGGCAAGTCCATCGACTACACAAATCTGACCTGGGATAAGGGCATCATGGACGTGTTTTCCGAAGCAACTGAGCCGATCCAGGCTTTCGTGGAGATCCTTGGAGGTGTAGACGGACAATTCGTCCCGGACGAAGGGCACCCGGTCCTTTGCGTCAAGGTCTTGGAGGTATTGCTTGACCATCAGCGCCGCGTCATGGCCCAGGCGGTTGAGTGCGTTGACGGGCAGGTGGGGAAGGTCATCTTGAACGCCCACAACCACAGCCAGGAGAACCGCGAGGAAGGGATTGCTGGGCAGTATTGCCGGGCGCGCATCATCGAGCAGAAGCGGGAGGCGCAGTCATGATGGAAGATTATGAAAAAAGGCTCATCGAAGGGACTTGCAGAAAGTCCGTTCGTGCCGTCTATTCTGCTGGCCGAGAGTTGGGGCTGACCGAGGAACAAATCAAGGCTCTTGTCGAAAGTATCAAGGAATCGTGCAAGAAATACGAGGCTGAAATTACAGAAGTTCAGATCAACAAGCGCGGAAACTACCATTGGACACAAGGTGAGCTCGAGGTTTTGCGTAAGACCAAGTTCGCAATACGGGAGCGGATACAGATTGACCTAAGTCAGGCAGGGGCAGGCCACGAACTAAGCTGGATTGCTTGGCGTTCAGTTCAGCAGGCTTGGCTCTCCATTTATGAAGCCGGCCGCTATCGGAAGCCCGAAGAGAAGACAGCGCGACAGTTGACCAATGAGCGCAGGGCGCAGGTCATAGACATCACACCCCGCTTTCAGAATTATCTGAGTAGATGACTCTTTTTCCAGGGCCTAGGCCGGGAGTAATTGCCCCGTCCGAAAAGCGCATGACCTGCCCCGGTTGCGCCTGGCCCTGGATCTTCACAACGGGGCAAAGGGGCAGATGTATGCAAAAATGGATCACAGGGGCCCAGATCATCAAGCGGTGGAGCGCCCTCCCCTTTGAGATCTACGGACCTATGGAGCGAGGCGAACTTGTACCGGTCAGTCCAGAGGATGGGACCCGGTTAACAAAGGAAGTTGCTCCGTGCCTATACTGCATTGGTGGTCAAGATGATGGTACGGGATGGGGGACAAAAGCATGTCGGCATTTAGGTCCCGCTGAAACTTGCTATGACAATTGGCGACCCGAGAAACGTGTGCAACGAGTTGCTGAGGCTATTTTCTCCTTCAAGGAGCTACTTGAATACGAAGAAAGATCCGGCGTTGGTCCCGGACGGCCTTCGCAGGAGGAAGAAGACCAATGGCTTTATGAGGAAAACAAATGGTTTCTTGACGAAGACGCCTTAGGGCCAGGGGAACGTTTTGAATCGCGAGTTGAAAGCCAACCACTTCAAAAGTGGTTCACTGGGGCGGAGTTGTTGCCTAGGTGGGACATGGTTATCGGAGAGCTTGTCCAACTATTGAAGGATGGAGAGATCTGCCCTGTCAATGAATTTACGCTGGAGCCACGAACAAAAGATATTGATCCATGTTTGTATTGCGAAGGTGGCGACCCAATGCCTTTCAATTCTTCCGGCGTTAGCGCGACAGACATGTATAGATCATGCAGGCTATCTATTAAGACGCTTTGTTGCGAGTGGACTGGTGCGAAACGCATCGAGCGGGTTCTAGCGGCCAAGTTTCGTGGCCAAGAGATTTTGGCATACGAGCAAACGCATGGGCTTGTATCGCAATCAATCCCAACTGGTCGTGATTCTGCCAAAATAGAACTTTTCCAATCAGGATCTGCCGGCGGCGAGTTGGAACCTAGTATTACGGGGCGAGAGCTCATCGATCGTTGGAAAGGTAGTCGCATGAACCTTTTTCGAGCTCTCCGAGACGGCGATCTAATTCCAGTTGATACAATTCCCCTGCGCGGGGAGGAATGTACCAAGCGACCCACAAAACATCTTGACCCGTGTCTGTACTGCGAAAACCCATCGTTTGGAAAGATCTGCAATCTTCACCAAAACAAGCACACATGCCATCGTAAAAATGACTCGGTTAGAATTGACCGTGTCAACATGGCTTCATTTCTCATGCGAGAGGTTTTGGAATACGAAAAGAAGGTCCTGGCCGCCGAAGCCGAACTGGATCACCCAAAAGTCTATTCAACGCCTCCCACAATCTCTGACTGTATCACCGGAGAAGCGCTCCTGGTGCGCTGGCGGGCCATGCCTTTCCGGCTGATTGAGGCTTGGAAAAATGGCCTCGGTACATTCAGGTCCGCAGATGGTGCCCGGCAGGTCCACGGCCGCTCCTGCCTAGAGTGCTGGGGTTGCGACGGCAACGGTTTTCCCAGTTGTAGTCTCAACTATGGGTACTGCAGCCGTGATGAGTGCGACGGCGGCGGATGCATTTGTGATCGGGTGGCGGCGACGGGCGGCGTGGACGTGGCCACGCTGGGGAGCAGACTGCGCGAAAGTTTTTTTAGCCTTGCGGAAGTCGAAGATTATGAACGCATGGTTGGTATCAATTCACCATGCCGGGAAGTGACTGCCGATTTATTGCCGGCCCATCCCGTCAGCCTGGAGAATAATGAAAAGCAAGAATTTCCATCCACTCATCCACAGACGGAAATGTTTGAAGAGCTGACGAAGGCGGCCCTACTCTTGGCAGGTCAGGCTCAGGCCCAAGACCGCGCGGTCACTCGCGCCGAATTACGGCAGCACTTGGTTGAGTCTACATCGTTTCGGGATCACCAAATTTCAGACAGAATTCTCAGGCAAGTATGGAACACCATGCCCGATGACTCGAAAAATAAAGGAGGAAGACCGAGAAAGACTGAATAGGTTTTTTTCTTTCAGCCGCGAAAATAAACTGAAATTATTAATAATTATAATTTAAAACCCATTAAACCTTATCGGTTAGTTTTGCTGAATAGGTTTTGGGGTTTTTTTATTTCGGTTTCTATCGTTTCAAATGGACGTTCACGGTCACTCAAGACCCGGACGTCCATTTTTTTCCACGAGGTGAACGATGAGAAACGAAACCCAAGCCGAGTACGTCCAGCCCACAGTCAATCCTGACCGCCTCCTGCGCATTAAACAAGTTCTCGAGATTTTCCCGGTCTCCAGAACCACTTGGTGGGACGGAGTCAAGACCGGCCGTTACCCCAAGGGCATCAAATTAGGTGAGCGCACAACGGCGTGGCGTGCGTCTGAGATTGATGCCCTGATTGACCGCCTGGCCGATGAGCGCCGTGCGTGAGGTGGCGACCATGACCGCACAAAAAGAAAGCCCCGGCGTGGCAGGCCGAGGCTTCAGGGACTATCGCGGGGTGATCCAAAATCCGCAAGATGACCTTGAAGCAAATTGCCTTGATTGTCAAGATATTCCTGAGCCCATCGATATGCTCAAGGAACTTTATTTTGTTCACCTCCAACGCTGGGCGGACGCGGAACGAGAGGCCCGTCAACTGGCGGCCGAGATCGTGCGCCTTGAATCCATGCTGGGCAAGGCCCTGGCGAAGTCTGACGCCGAAATGGCGGAAGCAACCCGCCTGCAGCGCCTGGCCCAGGCTCGGGGGGTGGAAGCATGGCCATCGATTTGAATCATGATCCGCACCGCGGCAGACAGGCCAAACCCAAGCAGATGGACGAGCGCCCACGGATTGAAAGCGCCCTGGCCGTGCTGGACCCGGACTGCGACCGGGATACATGGGTGCGCATCGGCCAGGCCATCCAAGACGAACTTGGCGAGGACGGCTTTTCCCTCTGGGACGAATGGAGCCGAACCGGCTCAAATTATCGTGAGGCATCGGCGCTGGAGACATGGCGCTCTTTCGGCCAGGGGCGCGGCATCACAATCGGGACTCTCTTCAAGCTGACCCGGGACGCAGGATGGAGCGACGACACACCGGCGCGGGAAATGACCCCCGAGGAAGTCGAAGCGCGGCGGCGCTCCAGGGAAGAGGCGGCCAGGAAGAACGCCGAAGAGGCCGAGCGCGTCAAAGCCCAGGCGCGGGCGTGGTCCGCGGCTATCATCACGGCGGCTCAACCGGCGCGGCCAGATCATCCTTACCTCACACGCAAGCGGGTGCGCCCTGCCCCGTCCATGCTGGAAATCGGCGCGGCCGAGCTGCAGCGCATCCTTGGCTATCAACCAAACGCCGCCGGCGAACCCCTGACCGGGCGCGTGCTGGTCATCCCCCTGGAACGCTTCGGAGAGTCCGGACCCTGCACCGTGGAAATGGTAGACGAGTCCGGGCGCAAGGCGGCGCTTGCCGGGCCAGGGACAAAGACGGGCGCCCACGGGTGCCTCAGTGCCCCGCAACAAGCCCCGGACACGGTGCTGGTAGGCGAAGGCGCTGCTACGGTGCTCAGTGCGCTGGAGTCCCTTGTCGGTCGCAACGTCGCCGGCTTCATGACCTCATGCAACACGAACATGCCGAAGGTGGCCCAGGCCATCCGGGCGAAGTATCCGGCGGCGCAAATCGTCCTACTGGCAGATCTGAAGAAAGACACGGGCGAACCGGACCCGAAGGCCATGGAGGCCGCCCAGGCCTGCAGCGGGCTCTTGGCCGTGCCGAACTTCGGGCCGGGGTGGACGGCGGCCGCGGGCACCGACTTCAACGACCTGGCCATTGCCCGCGGCATCGGGGCGGTCAAAGCCTGCATCGAGTCGGCCCGGGCAGCACAGGCGGCAAGCATCTGGGACAGCCCGGCGGACATCGCGGCCATGCTGGTGACGAAGCCCGAGCCCATGAAGTGGCTCTTCACTGAGCGCGTGCCCTTTGGCCGGGGCGGCGGCCTTGCGGCGCTTGGCGGCACCGGCAAGACAACCTTGCTCAAGGCCCTGGCCGTCGGTTGCATCACGGGCCGCCTGCCCATGGACGGCTGGGAGGTTGAGCGCACCGGCAAGGTGGTGCTGGTCCTGACCGAGGACACGCACGCGGAGTTCCACGAGGATCTGCACCGGCTCTGCTACGGCATGACCACACGCGAGCGAGAGCTGATAGCCAAGAACCTGATCGTCTACCCCCTGGCCGGCAAAGACACGCGGCTTTTGACCAAGAGCCCCCGGGGCGTTGTCGAGAAGTCCCCCCTCTATCAATCCCTCATTGCAAAAATTCAGGCCATTGGAGGCGTCGTGCTGGTCGGGCTGGACCCTGCTCTGGGGCTGACAGAGGGCGACGAATTGAACCAGGCGGACCAGCGGGCACTTGGCCGGGCGGTTGACGATCTGGGCGTGACCGTCGGCGCAACCTGCATCCTGCTCGCCCATTCCACAAAGGCGCTCTCGAACGCCAAAGAACTGGGCAGTCACAGTTCCCGAGGCGGCGGCGCCCTCACGGACGCCCTGCGCTTCGAGATAACCATGCGCGGCATGACCGCCGAGGAAGCGACCGCCCACGGCATCGAGGATCTGGAAGAACGCCTGCACCTTGTCCAAGTCGCCATCACCAAAGGAAACCGAGTTCCGCCGGCGGCAAAAGTTCCGGTCTGGCTCCGGTACGACTCGGGCACGCTCGTTTCCGCCGGCCTGGTGGAGCCAGAGAAGAGGCCCAAGGCGGACGGCGGCAAACTCCCCAAGAGCGCTGCCCTTGTCTTCGAGGCCATCAAAGAGGCCACCATGGAACACGGGCAGATCGACGACGCCACAGGACGCCCCTACGTCGCCTTGGACGACCTCAGGACCACGCACAAGGATCTGTACACGCAGCGCAACCCGGCAAGAACAGACCGCGCCGAACGCATGGCGCTTCAAGATGGATCTGCAAGGCTGATCGAACTGGGCATGATCAAATCGGACGGACTGATCGTCTCCTTCGCCGGACCAGGCGCGGAAGTTCACTTTGCCAACGTCACGGCAGCCATCACCGAAAGACAGGGGCGGAAGTTCGGAAGCGAACGGAAGTTTTCGGAAGTTTCTTCCGCCCAAGACGGAAGTGAAACAGCGGAAGGAAGCGGAAGTGTCCCCTTATATAAGGGGACCTTCCTTCCGCAAACTTCCGGGGGTGATTTGCTCTTGAAGAAAGAAAAATCGGCTGAACCGAAGCGCGTGGAAATGGAGGTGTGATCATGGACCATGTTGAAGAGATCATTCGTCAGGCTGAAGAGCGTGGCGTTCAGATCCGCCTTGCCTCTCCCGACAAGGTGCGACTGATCGGGACGCCTGAAGTCGTGGAAGAGTTCAGGCCCATCGTCCTGGAGCACAAGCCCCAGATCCTCGAACGACTTCGGAAAGACCCCTGGAGCTGGCACGTTGCGCCGATGGATGCAGACCGCGAAGCCGTCGAACAATGGGCAGCCGTCGAGTATTTGCGCGAGATCCTGACTTTTGAGGGCTGGACCCTGGCCAGGGCTGGAAAGTGGCTTGTCGTGGTGGCTGAACCGTTCTTCACGCCGCAAAAGCTGAAGCGCCTGAACTTGGCCATTGCCGGCGTCCGTGACTGCTGGCCGACGCTGGCGCCAAAGGTTGAGTATTTCCCGGAGCTGACCCCGGACCAGGCAAGGGGCCTGCTGGAGCGCGTCGAGAAATGCCACGGCAAAGAGGGCTTCAGGGTCATGGGCTGGCATGGACTGGAGATCCCGAGAACTTGGCCCGCGGCAATCTGGTCCGGGCTTTACACGGCATACGCTCAAAGCCTGCAGACCGTGGGGCTTCCGCAATGACCGCGCCGACCCTCCCCGAGCGTGTCCAGACGCTCGAAGATGAAGTGCAGGCCCTGGACTCCCGGCTGGACTCCCGGACGCGGACGTTGTGGCAGGCAATCCAGAAGATCCAGGCTGAGCTGGAACAACTCAAAGCAGCGCAGCAGCGCAGGGAGAAATAGGCATGGCGTCAATCTGGATCAGTAGACCGGACCTCGAAGACCTCATCGGTGTGGACGCGACACAGAAGCTCTTGACCGCCTTCCCTGGCCGAAGCGTCTACGTCGCCCGCAGGCTCGACAAGTTCACGCATATCATCGGCCACGTGGCCGCAGAGATCCTTCAAGCCGAGTTCGTCGGGTGCGAACTCATGTTGCCGAGCGCGGCGGCCAAACCAACGACATTGAAGGCCCGGATCATCGAACGGCTCGAACAGGGCCAGACCTACGGCGAGATCGTGGCCGAACTCAGATGCACCTACAGGCATATTTGTGGAGTCGCAGCGGACGCAAAGCTGAACCCCAAGGAACGAGCACGAAAGGCCCGCAGAGAGGCCGAGCGCGAAGCATGACCCAACGGCCACGGCTGCGGCCAGGGCCCAGGACGTGGCGCGTCAGGATGCAGGGCGGGCACCGTGGTGCGGCCCGGGGGGCATCAAAAGTTCACGGCTTCGCCCCGCAGACCGTCGTAGGCTCTCTTTTTTTCGTGCGTGCAAAATTGGGGGGTAAAAGTCCCTCATGGAGGAAGATATGTCGAAAGGAAGAAAAAAACTGCCCGATCAGTTGAAACTCATCAAGGGAACGCTCCAAAAGTGCCGGGCTTCGGGCGCGACCGGTGGCCAGGATGAAACGCCGATGACCGCGCCGGAAGGTCTGTCCGAGGCAGCCCGCGTTCACTTCGCGGCGCTCAAGGAAAGCGTTGCGCAGCTCGGTCTGGACTCTGCGACGTTTACCGGGACCCTGGCCCTGGCCGCCATGCGCCTGGAGGAAATAGACCAGTGTGATCTGCTCATCACCGAGCATGGCCGGATCATCGAGACAACCACGGAGGCCGGCAGCCTGCTCCTACGCGCCAACCCCGCCGTGGCCATGCGCGACAGCGCAATGCGGCACCTGCAAAGCCTCCTGGCAGAGTTCGGCCTGACTCCAACGTCGGCGGCCCGCATCGGCGCAAAGAAACCCGCCTCGACTCCCAAGGGATTCGGCGGCCTGTGACCGTGAACGAGTTCGAGGGGGAAATTTGTCTGAAATGTCTCCAATGTCCGAAGCATGGAGGCCGAAATGGAAAAAAGACACACAATCAGAATGACCGAAGCCACGGCCAGGCGCTTGAAGGTCATGGCGGCCCAAGTAGGCAAGCCGCAGGGTAAGTTGCTCGAAGCTCTCCTGCTCATGGTCGCAGACGGCCGCTTGAGTGACGAGGATATGGCCAAAGCCCTGACGGAAAACTTCATGCGCGGCTACACACTTCCGCAAGGCGGAGTCCCATGACCGCCACACACATTAGCGCACGCGAACTGCTGGCCCGGTCCGAGTCCGACGCCCGGGAGCGAGTCAGGAGCGGCAAGCCGGCCCTCGTATCTCCTCCCCCTTTCTTCGATTCTGCCAAGGACGAGGCCACGGTCTACGTCTACGACGCCATCGGCGGATGGTTCGGTATCGACCCCAAGGTTTGGGTACCAGAGTTTTCCGGCATCCTGGCCAGTACGATCCACATCCGCATCAATTCGCCTGGCGGGGCAATATTCGACGCCGAAGCTATGCGCACTGCTGTCAAGCAACACAAGGCCAAGGTCATCGCGCATGTCGATGGTTACGCTGCCAGTGCCGCCACGTGCGTCGCTATTGCTGCTGACGAAGTGGAAATCTCAGAGGGGGCCTGGTGGATGATCCACGATGCGTGGGGAGCCCTGTCCGGTGAGGCCAAGGACATGCGCGCTTACGCTGACATGCTCGAAAAAGCTAATGAATCCCTGGTCACATCCTACTGCAAGAAGACCGGAAAAAGCGAAAAGCAGATTCGCGACTGGATGGCCTCAGAAACGTGGTTCACGGCGCCCGAGGCCCTGGCGCATCGATTCGTGGATCGAATTTTCAAGATCGACGTCGATGGTCAGTCAAAAGTGTCCGCGCAAGCCTCGGTAAGGACAGACGTCAACATGACCCAGCGCGCACGAGTCCTGATGCTGGCCGGACTGGGAGGTTTTCATGGCTAAAATTTCCGGCATCTACGTTGAAATCAAGGGCGACGCCACGCAGCTCAAGAAGGAGCTGCGAGAGGCGAAAGATCTTGTCACTCAGCAGGCGCAGGGCATGTCCAATGCCCTGAACAACGCCCTCTCGCCTGCACAGCTCAAGCAGTCCATCAACGGCCTCACGCGCGACCTGAGTACCCTTGCCAACGCCTCCAAGCTGACCGGCAAGGAGTTCAGCGCCATCGGCGTGGACTTGGGGCATCTGCGCAGGCTGACGGGCCTGTCCGAGACCGAGTTTTCCAAGCTCCAGTCACGCATGGTGCAAACTTCGGCCGCCAACGCGCAGGAACAGGCCCTGCGCCGCATTGCTAGCGCGGCCGGGTTGAGTTCCACTGAAGTGCGGCGACTAGGGCAGCAAATGGGCATGAGCGCGGCCAGCATCGCCAGCGTGGCCGGAGCTAGCCACCAGGCCGCTAGCGGCCTGAACGCGCTCAGCGTGGCTGGCGGCATGATCGTTGCCCGGGTTGCGGCCGAACTGGTTATGCTTCCAAAAGCAGTTCTCGACGCTGGAATTGCACTGGATAGCCTGCAGCGCTCGTTCGTGGCCATCGCGGGCAGCGAGTACGGTGCCGCCGACTTCATCGAGTACCTGCGCGGAGAGTCGGATCGCCTGGGTCAGAGCTTCTACGACCTGGCCCCGGCCTTCAAGTCGATCTCGGCCGCAGCCCGCGGCACAGCGCTCGAAGGCGAACCGGTGCGCAAGGTGTTTTCCGCTATCTCCGAGGCCAGTACAGCCTTGGGTATGTCCACAGCCGACACCGAAGGCGCCTTGCGCGCCCTCGGGCAGATGATCAGCAAGGGCAACGTGCAGGCAGAAGAGCTCCGCGGCCAACTTGGTGAGCGCCTCCCCGGTGCTTTCTCGCTGGCGGCCCGGGCCATGGGCGTGACCACGGCGCAACTCAACAAGATGCTCAAGGACGGTGAGGTGTTGGCCACGGATCTGCTCCCCAAACTGGCAGACGAGATCCACAAAGCCTACGGCGCCGCAGCCGAGACCGCAGCGCTTGAGAGCGGTCAGGCGGCGGTCAATCGCCTGTCTGGGGCGTGGTCGGACTTCAAGGCGAACCTCTATTACAGCGAGCCGGCCGTTGCCGGCATCAACGCGATAACTGCGGCCCTGAAGGAGATGACCGACGAGGCCAACTCTCTTTCGCGGATTCGAAAGGATATGTTCTGGATCGGTGAAACCATGTCGAGTCCGCGCTTCCTCTCGGCAGACCGAGAAGAGCGCTTGAAAATGCTGAATCTGGCCGGAGAGAGCACCTACCGCGGCAAGGTCAACCGTGCCGACGTGCGGACCGCATCAGCACCCATTGCCCCAGATTTACCGGCAGTCTCTAGCGTGGCCGGCTCCAGCTCCGCGGCCCGCGAAGCCGAGCAGAAGGCCCGCGCCTATCAGAAGATGCTGGTGGACGGGCGCAAGGCAGCCGAGGCCATCGACGCATGGGGCAACGCCTACGACGAACGCCGCATCAAGGCCATTGCGGACAGTGTGGCGTCCAGGGAACAGGCTTTGACCAAGGATCTGCAGCTGCAGACCGAGTTCGCCGACAAATTCAAGGCCGTGGTGCTCGGAGAGACGGAGTTCAAGCTGTCCCAGATCGACGCCCAGGCGGCGGCCTACATCAAGGCAGGCTCCGATGAAGTGGCGGTTGCTCAATGGGTATCCGCCGAAAAGCTCAAGTTCTCCAGGGACTGGCAAGACGGAGCAACGCGCGCCATGCAGGCATATTTAGACAGCGCCACGGATTACGCCCGGAACGTCGAAGAGGTTATGGGCATGGCCTTCCAAGGGATGGAAGATGCCGTGGTGCAGTTCGTCAAAACCGGCAAGCTCGAGTTCGCGGACCTCGTGACGAGCATCAATGCTGAAATCGCCCGCCTGGCGTTCCGGGGCATGGCGGCCGAATCGTATGATTGGCTTGGCGGTCTGCTCAAGGCGGGCATGTCCATGGCGGGATCGTATTTCACCGGAGGCGCATCGGTGGCGGCCGGATCTGCGAGTTCCGGCTTCAACTACGCTGGCGAGCTCTCGCGGTTCATGTCCGTGAACGCCAAGGGCAACGTCTTCGAAAGCGCGGGGCTTCACGCCTACGCGAACAGCATCGTGTCTCAGCCGACCATCTTTGCGTTCGCCCGCGGCGCCGGCCTCATGGGCGAGGCTGGCCCTGAAGCGATTATGCCCTTACGGCGCGGTCCGGACGGGGTGCTGGGGGTCAGGTCGGCCTCTGGAGGTGACGACGAGACCAAGGCATTGCTCCGCGAACTCATCGCCGTGGGAAGGGCGCAGAAGGCGCAAAAGAACGTCTTCGCCTTCGACAAACGGACCGTGGCAAACGAGTTGTCCGGCCCTGAGGGCGAACAGGTGACCCTGTCCCATGTCAGGCGCAACGCCAGCGCAATCAGGCGAATTCTGGGAATGTAATGAGCCGAGAAAAGCACAATATGAATAGCCTTTCCCCCAAGACTGTCGAACTTGCGCAGAAGCTGGAAGAGCTCAAGGAGCGTTTCCCCGAAGTGTTTCGGCACATCGTCGGCTTGATCCAGACTCTGTTGAAGTAACCTTTCTGGCCCGGGCCCAGGCCCCGCCCATCACATCTTTTCCGCCCGCTCTTCGTGACCCGGCGCCCCAACGAGGAGTATTTCGAATGAGCCTTCACAACATGCAGAACCTGCGTGCACAGCGGTCCGAAAAGCTCAAGGCCGCTCGTGCGTTGATGCAAAAGCCGAAGCTGACCGGCAGCGAAGAAGTCCAGTTCAACGCCCTGGTCAATGAGATCGACGGCATCAACGATCAACTTGAACGAAGCGGGATGGTTCGCGCGCTGGGTGCCGACACAATGAATATTTCCATCGGCCATCAGCCTGCCGTGTACGAGAACTTAGGCGAGCAGCTTCTTGACGTCGTGGCGATGGCCACCGGCGCAGCCACTCCCGCCAAGAGCGCGGCGGCTGAGCGCTATCAGAAGATCGTGAACGCGGCCTCGGGTGGCTCCACCGGTATCGACACCGACGGCGGCTATCTGGTCGAGGCCGACAAGGCGCGCACCATCATGACCAGCGCCATCGAAACCGGCGTGCTGGCCTCCCGCTGCACCCAGCAGCCGATTGGGAAGAACGCAGACGCATACGTCTACATCGCTGCCGATGACCGCGACAGATCCGACGGTAAGATCAACGGTGTCCAAGTCTATCGAAAGCGCGAAGCCGACACGATGAGTGCTGGTGGGAAGGCCACGCTCAAGGAACGCGAGCTGCGCGTAGAGGATATGTTCGGGCTCGTGTACGTAACCGCCCGCATGCTCCGCGACGCCGTTTCCATGGCTGAGTATGTCCGGCGCAATCTGCGCGAACAACTCGCGTTCAAACTTGATTACGAAATCTGGCAGGGCTCCGGCGTCGGTGAATGTCTCGGCATCACCAACTCCGATTTGCCCGTGACCGTCTCCAAAGAATCTGCCCAGACCGCCGGCACAATCGTGGCTGAGAACGTGACGAAGATGCTGGCTAGGTTCAAGGGTGACGTCAATCAGGCCGCATGGTTCGTGAACCAGGACTGCTTGCCCCAGCTTCCGCTCATGAAGGTCGGCGACGCTCCCATTTTCGTGCCCGGTGGATCTTTCGCGAATGCTCCCTTTGGGACGCTGTTCGGTCGTCCCATCGTACCCATCGAGTTCTGTGAAACGGTGGGCGACAAGTGGGACATCGTCCTGGGCGACTTCAGCCAGTACCTGCTGATCCGCAAGGGCGGCGTGGAAGAGGCCGAGTCGATGCACGTGAAATTTTTGACCGATGAAATGGCCTTCCGGTTCATCGCCAGGAATAATGGGCAACCGATTCACGACACGCCCATTATTCCCTTGAAGGGTTCGAACACGCTGAGTCCGTTCGTGACGCTGGAAGCCCGCGGCGAGTAGTCGGGTTGACATATATTTGCGCTGGTCCCCGCAGCCTGGCGCGACCATGGGTTACCTCGTCAAACCTTAACTGTGAGGAGCTTGGAGCGAATCGCAGGGTTTGGGCCCGTCTCAGAGGAGAGCCCCCCGGGGCGGGTTTTTTTCTTTCGGCCACGGCGAAGTGACGCGCACGGGCCAGGCCGGGCTTCACAGTGAGGCCCGGTTACTTTTTTAGTTGCCTCCCACGAAAGACCAGACGCGGGGGGGGGAGTCCCGCTTCCGTTGTGGAGGCGGGACTTTTCGTTTGCACTTGGCTGTATGACAACATTTCTTGCTGACCGTCACAAAAAAGAATGGTAGGCGGCCTGAAAAAAATGAGAGGAGCCTATGCAAAAAACGCTTCTGTTGTTGGCCATCATTTCTGCTTTGACTGCAGGGTGCTTCAACCTGGCCACCCCGCCTTCCCAAATTTCCGGTGCCTACACTTCGGAGGTGAGATACCAGAATTACACGTGTGAGCAGCTTTCTGCAGAACTGAGCTCACTGGCTCGACGCGAGAATCAGCTTGTGGTGGCGCAAGAGCAGAGACGCCAGACAAGCATGATCCAAGCGTTTTGGATCGGCTATGGAAACGGGGATGGTATCGAAGCGGCAGAACTGGCCAACGTCCGCGGCGAGAAAGAGGCCGTCCGAAAAGCTATCGACATGAAGGGGTGCGGAACACAAAGAACCGTTGCTTCCAGAAAGAGCCCCGCTCAAGCTACTGGCCCGCTTCGCCCGGAGATCAAAAGAGATTTGGAGACCATCGAACAATGGCGCGCTGCTGGTATCCTCACAGAGAAGGAAGCCGAAGATTTGAGACAGCAAGCGTTGCACCCGTAAGTCCCCACGCCCGCGGCTGATAGGTCAGGGCATCACTCACATGCCACCAGAATGCCCAAAGTGAGGAAAACGGTTCACATATAAGACCAAATGAACGGAGGCCCCGCATGATCCCGGCCTGCATCACCATCCTCATCGTTCTCGCCCTATTTTCCGGCCTTCAGGGCTTCCTGACGCTGGCCCAGGCGCAGTCTTCAATGCACCAAATCTACGGCGCAGCGTGGTGGACTGTGTTCGCCGTTTCAGTTGGTGGAATCGGCACCATGTACGCCGTCTGGAGCCTGACCGACTACTTCAAGCAGATCCGAAGGCCACCAGACAAAAAGGCTGCTGAATAGCCAGGAAATGCCGATCATTGCCTTGGCTTAGCCAGGCCAGGCCTTGGGCCGGCCTCAGACTGTTCCAGGCGCGCCTTAATCCCTTCTTCAGACGCGAAGACCTCTTGGGCGATTCCAAGGTCCTCAAGGATCTTCTTGCGCTCCATCTGGAGCCTCAGAACCTCCTGATAGAGCCAGTCCCGTTCTTGCGCGAGCGCCGCCTTCTGGGCTTCCAACTCCGCAATTTGACGGGGCAACTCCTTGTGCATCTGCTCCACGTTCATCTTGTTTGTCTTCCGCCACGATTCGCCGTCAGCAATCCTCTGCTTCTTGGACTTCCCCCGGGTGATGCCGAGGTCACTCCACGCCATGGCTGCCACGTCCTGGCGCCGCCTGCAGTCGCGTGGCCCAATTCGAAGCATGCGGCCGTCGTCACCTGCCGCGAGGATCTGGAAGTGGACGTGGAGGGCGTACTCGTCTCTGTGGATCGTGAGGCCGATCAGGCGGGCCCTGTGCAGGTTGCAGACGTCACTGATGGATTGCAGGATTCTGCGCAGCTGCTCCTGCTCATCCAGGGCGTGGACGATCTTCTGGGCTTGGTGAGAGAAGGAGAGGATGCCGTCAAAAATGAGGTTGTTCCGGGCCGGGCTGAACCGTTGCCTGGCGCGGGCTTCGGCCTTGACCCGATTCATCAGGTTCAGGGCCTCCTTGGCCGTTGGCGTGGGGATCACCACTGTATTGCGGCAGATTCTGGCCGGGTCGATGTTCCGCGGCATCTTCTTCTGCTCGCGCATGTCGTGGCCTTTTCTCTTCTTGCACTCGTGGAACTTCAGGGCGTGCATGCTGCAGGAAATGGTTTTCATGACAAGATCCTCCAATCTTTCACCTTATGTCGAACTGGAGATTCACCGTCAAGAAAAAACCACCTGTGACGGAACATGGAGGGAGACGACGAGCGGGCAGGGCAGGTGAGTTGCATCTACCTACAATACAAGTCGAGTCCGCGGGCTGCCCGAGGCCTCTTAATTTTCAAGCCATGTATGACAATATTTGTTGCTGACCGATAGCTGAAAGCGTGATAAGTCGCCCCAAAATTGGATGCTCTGGAGGGTGGCATGGATCTGAGTGCGGTAGGGCTTGTTTTCGTTCTGGGAGCGTTATTGGTGGCAGGCGTCTTTCTAGTCCTTTGGGTTGTGGCTACAAAAAGACAACGAGGTCTCCGCGCGGAGAATCACGATCTGGCGACTCGATGTGGCGAAAGGGAGCACAGAGTTTCTGTCCTCGAAGAGGAGCTTCATAGTGTCCAGACCGCACTCGCGAATGCCGATGCCCGACTTGAGCGTTATAAGCCATTGATAGACGCTGAAGACAAAGCCAACGAAATCATGACGAATGCGCAAAACGCGATGACCCAGGCAAAGATGCTACTGGATCAAGCTCAAAACAAGGCCGCCGAGACGTTGCGTGAAGCGGAGACTAAGGCACATAATACCATGCAAGAGGCCCTGAAGCATTCCAATGCGCAAATTCAGCAGGCCCGAAGAGATGCCGAATATCTGGTCAGCAAAGCAAAGGCGCAAGCGCAGGAAATAGCTGCCGACGCCCTCACTGCACGTGATAAAGCAAGTGAATACCAAGAAATTGCCAACGCACTAAAAAACGTCATCGATGGCTATGGTGACGAGTACATTGTTCCATCTCGCAGTATTTTGGACGACCTTGCTGAAGAGTTCGGCTTTACGGACGCTGGTGAAAAATTGAAGCAGGCCAGGACGACGAGCAAGGCCATGATCAAAGAGGGCCGCGCAGCCACGTGCGATTATGTAGAAGACATCAGGCGGAAGACGGCGATCGCCTTTGTCATCGACGCGTTCAACGGCAAGGTGGACACGGTCCTGGCCAAAACCAAGGCTGACAATGTCGGCAAACTGCGCCAAGAGATACTCGATTCTTTTGCCTTGGTGAATAAGAACGGCAGGGCCTTCAGGAACGCTCGAATCACCGAACAGTTCCGGGACGCCAGGCTCGAAGAGCTTCGGTGGGGCGCAATTCTTGTCGAACTCAAGGAGCTGGAACGGGAAGAGCAGCGGGCCATCAGGGAACGGATCAGGGAGGAGGAGCGAGCCCGGCGCGAATACGAAAAAGCCATCCGGGACGCCGCGAAGGATGAGGCCAAGATCCAGGCCGCACTTGAAAAGGCCAGGGCGGAAATGGCGCAGGCTTCGGAGAGCCAAAAGGCCAAATACGAGCAACAGCTGGCCGACCTCATGGAAAAACTTCAAGAAGCCGAGGCCCGGGCTCAGCGCGCTCTTTCCATGGCACAACAGACGCGTTCCGGGCACGTCTATGTGATTTCGAATGTTGGCTCATTCGGCGGGGACGTGTTCAAGATCGGCCTGACAAGGCGCCTTGAGCCCCTGGACCGCGTGCGAGAGCTCGGGGATGCCTCGGTGCCGTTCCCCTTCGACATTCACGCCATGATCTTCAGCGAGGATGCCCCATCATTGGAAACGGCACTGCATAAGAAATTCAACGAACTCCGAGTGAACAAAGTGAACTCGCGGAAAGAGTTTTTTCGCCTGGGTTTGACTGAGATTCGGGATGCCATCAGCGAACTAGGCATTACTGCTCATTTCACACTGTTGGCTCGGGCTGCAGAGTATCGGGAGACCTTGGCCATGGAGAGGCTTCCACATGAGGAATTTGAAATGAGGCTGCAGGCCCTGATGAACGAAGAACTCGAAGAGGAAATGCTGGAAGAAAATTGATCATCCCCGGCGAACCCGGAGCTTGAGCGGCTGCGCATGCGGACTGGACCCTTCATGCGTTGAAAGCGTCAGAGAGAAATAATAGGGGAGGGAGGACCGGATTCGTGTCTCAAAGCGGGATTCTCATTCATCGGTTTTTTCGATTTTCTGGCGAAAATTTCCTGATTCATGATTTATTTCAAAAATCTGCATTTTTTGTATATTTTGCATACATGTGCCTGCTTGTTTTGAGTGAAAGATTTTTTATTGCAGTATGTTAATGTTCTATTCGAGTCTCGCCTCCGTACCAGGAATGACAAGGGTCCGCGAATGAAACAGTTCGCGGACCCTTTTTCATTGTCACCTCGAAAGTCACCTTTCTCCAAATTCCTCGAGGTGTCGATCACCGTTCAATCATCGTCCTGGCGGTTCCGTTCCGCTATTCATAATCTCAATATAGGCGGCATAGCTGAACAATCGGTTGCGCTTCCTGGCGGTCAACTCCTTGACGATGCCGAGTTGTTCCAGGTGGGCGAGGGACTTGTTGACGGTTGCCGGGGTGAGGCCGGTCTTCTCTGCCAACGAGCCGGAAGTGGCGATAGGGTGCTCCAACAGAGCCCGGTGAATGTGCAGGGTGGACGCTGCCGCCCGGCCAAGCCCGCTGATTTTGTCGCGGTCAAGGTTCGAGAGTGCGATGAGCTGCCGGGCCGTTTCCACCGCCTGACCGGCGGTGACGATGACGGCCTCGGCGAAGAAGTCGAGCCAGGCTTCCCAGTCTCCTGTCAGTCGAACATTGTTGAGCAGTTCATAGTAGTACTGGCGGTGGGTTTTGAAGTAGAGGCTGAGGTAGAGCATCGGCTCTCGCAGCACCTTCTGGTCGTAAAGGAGCAGGGTGATCAGCAGCCTGCCCAGGCGGCCATTGCCGTCGAGAAACGGGTGGATGGTCTCGAACTGCACATGAGCCAACGCCGCCTTGAGCAACACCGGGGTCGGCTCGGGCTGGTCGTGGAGGAAACGTTCGAGATTGCTCATGCACTCGAGTACGTGCTCGGCGGGAGGAGGGACAAAGGCAGCATTGCCTGGCCGGGTGCCGCCGATCCAGTTTTGGCTGCGTCGGAATTCGCCCGGCGTCAGGCCGCTGCCTCGCCCCTTGTTGAGAAGCACCCCGTGAATCTCTCGGAACAGCCGCAGCGACAAAGGCAGCCCACCATCCAGGAGGCGCCGGCCGTGATCAAGAGCCGCGACGTAGTTGCTGACTTCCCGCACGTCATCCAGCGGCACCCCGGGTTCCTGGTCCAATTCGTAGAGCAGCAGGTCCGACAGTGAGGACTGCGTACCCTCGATCATGGATGAGAGCACTGCTTCTTTTCGGACGTACATGTACAGGAAGAGCGAGGTGTCCGGGAGCAAGGTCGAAACGCTGTCCAGTCTCCCAAGCGCCAGGAGCGCCAGGTCGAATTTGTTCCGCAACTCTGGTGTCCAGTCGATGGGCGGACGCGGAGGCAACGGGGCGGGAACAAAGGCTTGAGCTTTCTCGCCCACCGTCGAAATGATCACGTATCTGCCTTGGAGTTCTCGTTTCATCCTGCCTTCCGCGAATCTAAAATAAGTCGTGTTGTTATTTTACGATGCTGGCATTTTCTAAATTAATCGAGCGGGGACGAGAAATCAATCGGATTTCTAAAACAGGATGATTTATCAAGATGAGTGCCAAAACGTGTTCACATGAAATCGCGCATTAGAATAGGGCCATCCATGTCACCTTTTTTCTTGAAACAGAGCATTTCTCAAGCGATCGCATGAAAAACCTGCATTTTCGGCAGCATGCGGCCAGTGAAAGCCCCTAGTCTGGTCTCAATATCAACCGAGGGCAATCTCTTGCGAGTTTGAGTCGCACCTCCGTACCAAGAATGACAGGGTTCAAGCCCCTTTTTTTCTGTCAACTCGACAGTCACCCTTTTCCAATTCACCAGGGTGTCATTCAGGAGCTTGAGAGCTTCATCAAGACAAGGCCGGACACGATGAGTCCGGCCGCGAGGATTCGCATCACGTTGAACGGTTCGGCCAGGAACGTGACGCCGACGATGAACGCCCCGATCGAGCCTATGCCTGTCCAGACAGTGTAGGCGGTGCCAAGGGGGATTGCGCGCATGGCGATGGCCAGGAGCCAGAAGCTGCCTGTCATGGTGACCAGCGTGACGAGTGACGGGATTGGACGGGTGAAGCCGTGGGACAGTTTCATGGAAGAGGCCCAGACCACTTCGAGAACTCCGGCAAGCAGCAGATACATCCAGGACATGAGCCCTCCTTGTTCCAAGGGCCAGGCCGTCCTGGGCATTCTTCCCGAAGCGGGGGAGGTCGTCCTCCTGCAAAAAATTCTAGTTCAAGTGCCCTGGCGAAGCAAGCTCTCGCCATTTGCTCAATCAGCATCCTGATATCGTTCATAAATGGTCTTGGTCGGGTTGTGGCAGCCGACGCGAAATTCCATTGTTCCGATATTGGTTTATTTTTTCCAAAATGCTTGTCATGGAAGAACTGGAATGGGTAAATCTGTTTTTTTCATGGTGACACACGTCAATGGAGTGAAAAATGAGAAAGATCGCAGAGTCGGTGTATTGGGTTGGGGTGGTCCATTGGGACAGAAGGCTGTTCGATTCGCTTGTCCCGTTGCCGGATGGAACGACCTACAACGCTTACCTGGTCCAGGGGTCTGAAAAGACGGTGCTCATCGACGCCGTCGACCCGGAGTTCGTGCAGACGCTCATGACGTACCTGGATGGCGTCGAGCGCATTGACTATGTCGTGTCCCAGCATGCCGAGCAGGACCATTCGGGCGCCATCCCGCAGGTGCTGGCCCGCTTTCCCGAGGCCAAGGTCATGACCACCGCCAAGGCCAAGCCCATGCTCATGGACCTCCTCAACATCCCGGAAGACAGGTTCGTGGTCGTGGCCGACGGGGAAACCCTGTCCCTGGGCGACAAGACCCTCAAATTCATCCACACGCCCTGGGCGCACTGGCCCGAGACCATGTCCACCTATCTGGTCGAGGACAAAATCCTCTTCAGTTGCGACTTTCTGGGCTCGCATATCGCCAGCAGCGACCTCTTCGTCACGGACAAGTGCCGGGTGCACGAGGCCGCCAAGCGCTATTTCGCCGAGATCATGATGCCTTTCCGCAACATCCTCGCCAAGAATCTGGACAAGCTCGCGGAGTACGACATCGCCATGGTGGCGCCAAGCCACGGGCAGATCTACGACAGTCCGGGGTGGATCATCGAGGCCTACCGTGAGTGGGTTTCGGCTCCGCCGCGCAATCTCGTGGCCCTGCCGTACGTGTCCATGCACGGCAGCACGGCGCGCATGGTCGACCACCTGACCGCGGCGCTGGCCGAAAGGGGGGTGCAGGTCGAACTCTTCAATCTGGCGGTGACGGACATCGGCAAGCTGGCCATGGCCCTGGTCGATGCCGGTACCATCATCGTCGGCGCGCCCACGGTGCTGGCCGGACCGCACCCCCTGGCCGCGTACGCGGCCTTCCTGGCCAACGCCCTGCGGCCCAAGGCGCAGTACCTGTCCGTCATCGGTTCCTACGGATGGGGCGGCAAGACCGTCGAAACGCTGGCCGGCATGATCCCCAATCTCAAGGTCGAGGTGCTGGAGCCGGTGCTGTGCAAGGGGCTGCCGAAAGAGGAAACCCTCGAAGCGCTCAACAGAATGGCGGACGCCATTGCCGCGAAGCATCGTGAGAGCGGGTTCCGGGATTGAGCGAATGCGACGCTGACGGATGTGATTCTACGCCAGGCGCGTTGTCGTTCTTCCTGTTCTCTCCGATCAGACGGGTTACCTGAAATAACTGAAGAAATGCATGAAGGGGCGAACGTGTCGCCCCTGCATGCGATCCGGGTGTCTGATATGGGCATCACCATCAAAAGGGTATACGATCCAATCGGTGACGACGGTTCCAGAATTCTGGTGGACCGCCTTTGGCCGCGGGGCGTGAGCAAGGAAAATCTTCAAGGGGTTTGGGTCAAGGAGGTTGCCCCGAGCGCCGAGCTGCGAAAGTGGTTCGACCATCAGCCGGAGAAGTGGCTGGAGTTCAAGAGAAGATATTTTGCCGAACTGGATGGCCGCCCTGATGCAGTCGAAAGAATTGTCGGATTGGCTCGGAGCGGAAATGTGACGCTCCTGTATGCAAGTACAAACAAGGAATTCAATCATGCGATAGCATTGCAGGAGTATTTGGAGAATGTTTCCCGCAAGTGACGCATTTTTGAGTTTTGGGGGGATGAGATGAAATCCACGCAAGAGCTGATGAATGAGCACGAAGGTATTCAGGTGATGCTTGGCATTTTGCAATCTGTGACGAATTTGATCGTTGCAGGCGAAAGTGTCCCAAAGAAAGAACTCGAAGGGATCATGGAATTTTTGACGGTGTTTGTCGACAAGTGCCATCACGGAAAGGAAGAGGATTTTCTGTTCCCGGCCCTGGAGGCGGCTGGTGTGGCCCGGGACGGCGGACCGATCGGCGTCATGCTGCACGAGCACGAACGTGGTCGCCGCCATGTCGCGGACATGAAAAATGCGCTCGGAGATTTCACGGTGCGCGGGATGAAGACCGATGCGTTTCGAAATGCCGTGGAAGAATATGTTTCCTTGCTGAATCAACATATCTTCAAGGAGAACAACGTATTGTTCCCGATGGCGGAGAAAATTTTGAGCGCCGACGATGATAAAAAGTTATATGAAAATTTCGAGAAACTTGAGATTGAGCGTATCGGATTGGGCAAACATGAGGAATTTCATGCATTGATGGACGCACTGTCGAAGAAATACAAGAGCTGACGCTGCGCGTTAAGAACGGACCGCGTCCCTTGGCCATGCTTGATCCATGGTCTGCAGCGTCATCCTGCTCCGTCGCGAATCTCTTGCGGCCAACGGTTACGGGCCCTCAGCCCTCAAGGTCAGGCCAGAGATAGAGGGCGTTGTCGCGGTCCATGGAGGCCATGAAGACGGCGAGGCGCTCGTCGTCGCCGAGGACGCACTCGTGGAAGCGGATGAACTTCCCCGTCTTCGACTTGACCCCGAAATCCCCGACCTGCATCTCCACCGCCTCCAGCCGGACATGGTGCTGCGGCGCAAGGAGGATGTCGCGGATCTCCTGCAGGCATTTCATCGGATCCGACTTGGCCGAAAGGGTCGAAAGCCTCTCCAGAAGCCCGTCCATTTCCCTGGTCCCCTGCGAAACCTTGGCGTGCAGGGGCGTCGGCGCAGCAAAGGGCCTGCTTTCGCGCAGGGCGTAATCGAGCGTTTTCATCTGCGCCTTGAGCATTTCTTCGGAATGGTGGATCTGGGTCCGCACCGTTTCGTCCCGCCGCAAACGTTCGGGGGCGAGGTCGGCCAGGAAAAGGACCACGTTTTCGGTCAGCAGGTCCCGCAGTTCCGCAAGTGACGGGGCGGCAGCGGAGAAATTGTGGTCCCTGAACTCCACGGCGTCCTGCATGACGTCCCGCCGGATCATCTCCCCTTCGATTTCCGTCCCGAAGATGACGTACTCCCTGCGGTGCATGGTCAGGAGAAAGACGCATTCGCGCACATGAGGGTCGGCGAACACGTTCCTGATTTTGGGCGAATTGCGCAGGGCGTCCAGGGCGTCCTTGCGGTCGCCGAAGAGGATGGGACCCAGGGCGCTGCCCGTGGCCCGCTTGCGGTCCAGGACGAAAGGTTCGCCCAGTTCGTCGATCATGGCGCGGGCGTAGTCGCAGGCCGCCTGCACCGCCTCGGTGAGCGCAGCGGCGCATTTGGCGTCCGAAGAGGCGTCGATGGCGTTCTGCTCGGCAATGCGCCTCACGAGACGGTCAACGACGGGGTCGGCCGCACGGGACGTCTTCCTGGAGAAGAATTTCATGACGCACCTCCATGCCTGGGCGGTTTGTCCCGAAGGCCTGGCGGCCCCAGGCTCCGGTTAGTGCAAAAGTGTTGGGCACTTTTCCACCCGGTTGCGGCCCAGGTGTTTGGCCGTGTAGAGGGCCTTGTCCGCCCTGGCGATGATGTCCGATATGCCGTCGTCCGGTTGGTTCGCGGAGACACCGAAACTGACGGTCAGCTTTCCTATCACCGGGAACGTTTGGCTGTCGATGGCCAGACGCAGCTTTTCCGCCAGATTGATGAGCCCCTGCTCGTCCGTTTCCGGGCAGATGACCATGAATTCCTCGCCGCCCCAACGGCCGACGGTATCGGTTCCGCGAATGCCGGCCTTCAGGAGTTGGGCGAGGTGCTTCAGGATGTCGTCCCCCGTCTGGTGTCCGTAGCTGTCGTTGATCAGCTTGAAGTGGTCGATGTCGAGCAGCATGATCCCGAAGTGGCGCTCGCTCCTCCTGCCCCTGTCGATCTCGGCCTGCAGGACAGTGTCGAGCTTCAGGCGGTTGTAGATGCCCGTGAGCCTGTCGGTGATGGCCAGCCACTCGAGCTGCTCGGCCTGAGATTCCTTGTGCTGTTCGCGGATTCTCGATTCGATCAGTTCCCTGGTCCGTTCGTCCAGTTGCGCGCCCATCTCGTGGAAGTTCTTTCCGAGGTGATCGATCTCGGCGATGCCGACCTCTTCCAGGGCAGGAGGCCGTCTCGTGCCCAGGAGCGTGCTCGTCAACTCCGTCAGGCGCTCGATGGGCGTGGCGATTCTCCTGGCCATGCGGACCGATTTGCGCTGCAGAAACAGAAAGAAGGCTGCGTAGAAGGCGGCCATGAGCGCCACGGCGGCGAATCCGATGGAGTTGGTGAACTTTCTGAATTCATCGATTTTTCCGAAGATGACCGCCTTGTCGACCAGGGTGATCAGACGCCAGCCGGTCTCCGGGACGATCTCCTGGCTGACGAGGTAGCTGGCGCCGCCGGTGTCCATCTCCGCAATGCGATGCCTGAAGTCGAACACCCGTTTCATCTGCTCCGCGATCGTCTTGTCGCGGATGTTGAAGATGCTGTACTCGCTCGGCTTTTCGATGGTTGTGCGGATGTTCTCGTCATATTCGTGGCGGGTGAGTTCGCGCAGGCCGAAGATGGCCTCCACGCTGGCGGGCATGGCCAGGATCGTGCCCTTGTCGTCGACCAGAAAGGGTTTCGCGTCCCATGACATCCTGAGGTCGAGTACGTGTTTGATGAAGCTCTCGATGGTCACGTCCAGGCCGCTGACTCCTTCGAGCCGGTCTCCGTTGTAGATCGGCACGATGACGGAAGTCATCCAGCCCTGTCCGGCCGGATCGAGGTAGGCGCCTGTCCAGACGGGTTTTCGCTCCGGATTGTGCTCCTCGTCCGCTTCATAGTAGAAGTTGTAGTCCCGCATCCTCAAAACCGGCCCGTACTGGCCCGGAGCGTCGGGCATGAATGGGTAGAGGCGGTTCATGTCGTCCCGGGTGTTGAGATAGGCCTGGCTGATGATGGGCGTGCTCCTGACGATGGATTCCAGGAGCGGGTCCAGGACCTCGCTGCATCGGGCCTTGCGCATTTCCTCGGGGCCGATGGACGTGGCCGAGGAATAGTAGAGGCTCGCGCCGCCGTTGTTTTCGGATTTGTACAGCGCGCCGTTGGCGTGGCGGCGGAATTGCGGTTCGCCCTGCGGCAGGTTGCATGCGGACAGGTCGCGGAAAAAACGCTCGTGGTCCCGCTGCATGATGACCGCATGCCGCGTGACGTCCCTGAGCTGGCTGTCGATGCTCCAGGCCTCTCGGCTCGTGATCTCCTGCAGGCTGGTCGTGGCCTCCTGGAGGAGGGTGTCGCGATACTTGAGCGAGATGTAATGCGTGATGCCGAAGTAGATGCACAACAGGACGAGTTCTATCACCACAAGCGGTATGAGCGCGCTTGTCAGGAAGCTCCTGTAGATGAGATGCTGCAGCTTCGTGGAGGGTGTCGCCGCCATAGCCTGCCTCCCTGGTCCGTCCTGCCGTTTCAGATTTGTTCGTCCTTTCCTGCTCCGCGACAAAACCGGGACGACGTGGAGTCCTTGCCTATGAGTATTAGCTTCTTCTTTGCGTGAAATCAAGAATCCTGATTGATTTTGTCAGCATTTCTTGGCTTCGGCCCCGCAATGACTGCGACCGCATCCTGCAGCGCCGAGGGAGCAGGCTGTCCCTGTACGGTCCTGCGTGTTCGGGACATGCTCCGGCCCCGTGCCTGGGAGCGGCCCGGAACGATCAGCCGTGCTTGCGGTCCTGCCGCCGGATCTCGGTCATGGCCAGCAGGGCGGCCCTGGTGGCTTGCTCCACGGCGTCCAGGTAGTCGTGGTCGAAGGTTTCCGCACGGCGGTTGGCGACGGCAGGGCAGATGACGCCGGCCCGGTGGCCGAGGCCGCCCAGGAGGTGGCACAGGAAGCTCGCTTCCATCTCCATGTTTTCGATCCGCTGGCCGCCGAGAGACGGATCGAAGTCGGCCAGGACCCGGTCGAGTTCGGGGACGCTCGGAGCGAGGCGGGAAACGTCGCGTCCCTGTGGGGCGAAGAAGCCGCTGTTCGAGACCGTCAGGCCGAGCCTGGCCCGCAGTCCGAGGTCGGCCGACGCCTGCATCAGGGCTTGGGCCACGGCCGGGTCGGAGCGGGAGACATAGGGACGGATGCGGCCATGGAAGCGGGAAGCGGGGGGCATGGCTGCCCGGACGGCGCTTTCCAGTTCCCGCTCCAGCCGCTCGCAGGTCGAGTCGGGGCAGGGCGCCTCGTAAAAAAGTCCCGTGTTGTCCATGCCGACGGCGTAGGAGGTGACGATGGACGTGCCCAGCGGCATGTCCGCCTGCAGAGCGCCGGACGTGCCCACCCGGATGACCGTCAGGGGAGGGAAATCCTTCCTGCGCGTCCGCGTGGCGAAATCGATCTCATGCAGGGCCACCAGTTCGTTCAGCACGATCTCCAGGGACGGCGTGCCCATGCCCGACGTGGCCACCGTGGTCCGCAGGGGAGAGATGACGGTCGTTCTGCCGCCCGTGATCTCCGCCGTTCCCGTCACCGTGATCAGGCCGCGGTGTTCCCGGGCGACCTCCACCTCGCGCAGCAGGTACGACCCGATGAACTCCGCCCGGCCGGGATCGCCGACCAGCAGGATGTCCGGGGCAATCTGCTCCGGCTTCAACTGCAGGTGGTAGATGCGCCCGTTCGCGTCGATGGGCAGGTCCGCATCCGAAAAGGGGCCGTTTGGGCGAAGTGAGGCTGTGTCGGGCTCGTGGGCGTCGTTCGTCATTGCGCATGGTTCCTGCGAAGGGTGACGGAAGGGACATATCGGGGTCGTGCGCCCCGAGGCTGCATTCGCCGTTGGCCGGCGTGCGACAGGTCAAGGGCGCGCCGCGCCGGCCGAGGGTTCACATAACCCATCCGGGAGGTCTCCGGCAAGACGAAGGCGCCGCCTTTCAGGATGCGGGGCGACGTTGCGGGAGACCGCGCGAACTCTCGGCGCACGCCATGACGGTGAGAGGGCGGTGGCGATCCGAAAACGAAAAACCCCCCGCCGCTTTCGCGGGGAGGGGTTTTCAGGGGGTGGGAGCGGCCAGCTCCCTTGCATTCGTGGTGCGCCCGGCATGATTCGAACATGCGACCTACTGATTCGTAGTCAGGCACTCTATCCAACTGAGCTACGGGCGCATCGGGAAAACGCTTACTAGGCGCGGTCGTGCCCGAGGTCAAGCATTTTTTTCGAACATCCTGAAAGGATTGGGAATCATCACTGTTACAGGCTGGTACGTACTTTTTTTCTTGACTCATAATTAACTTATGTTAAGTGTGTCTGCACGGAGCACGCATGAAATTCGACGATTTTTTTCAGAGAGTGGCCAGGGCCACCGGCATCGGGACGCAGAAAGAGCTGGCGGCCCTTCTGGGCATCGACCCGGCGGCCATCACCCTGGCCAAATCGCGGGGGGTGCCCAAGTCCTGGGGGCTGACCCTGGCCGCGAAGTTCGGTCTCAACCCCGAGTGGCTCCGGACGGGCGCCGGTCCCATGCACCAGCACGAGCAGGGGCGGACAGCGCTCGTGCCCAAGGTCGCGGCCAGGGCCTGCGCCGGCGGCGGCTCCCTGGAGCTCGGCGACGCCGTCATCGACGAACTTCCTTTCGAGCGCGCCTGGCTGGCCCGCAAGGGCAACCCGGCGCGGATGGTGGCCATGGATGTCGTCGGCGACAGCATGTCCCCGGAAATCGAGCCCGGCGACACCATCCTCATCGACCAGAGCCAGAACCGGGTTTCCGACAACCGGCTCTACGTGATCGGGCTGGGCGAGACCATTCAGGTCAAGCGGGTCCAGGTCCGTCCCGGGCTCGTCATCCTCTTCAGCACCAACCAGCGCTATTCGCCAGTCACCCTGCAGGGCGACGAGATGGACACCTTGCGGGTCATCGGTCGCGTGCTGTGGAGCAGCCGCGCCTACGCGTAGTTTTTTTTTGTCCGGGCAATTAACAAATGTTAATGTGTGATTTCAAGGAGGTATCCCATGCAACAGCGTTATTGTGAATGCGGTCATCCGGTCCTGGTGGCGTACGTGATCACGAAGCGGGGCATCCTGCACGTCTACAGCGTCAACGCCCGGTTCGGCGTCCCCATGCGCTGTCCGTGCTGCGGACGGCATGTGGACATCAACGAACTTCGCTAGATGAGCCGCGACAGACGGGCAGGCCGCAGCCATGCAATCGTTGGCGGCGCGACGGTATGGCTGCGCACCCTCTGGCCTCTCCTGAGCAGGTTTCCCTCGGCCGGTCATCTTGACGTTGTGCGACAAGGCTGCGCTTCCCTTGACTGGATGCAAGTCTGTTGCATAAACATCGTTTCAAAATCATGGGGGAAACATGAAAAATCGCATCCGGCTGCTGACATTGGCCTTCGTCCTTTGTGCGGGAACGGCCCTGGCCGCGCCTTCGGTCTTCGTGACGGTCGCGCCGCAGAAGTATTTCGTGGACAAGGTCAGCGGTGGCAAGGCGCCCGTGTCGATCATGGTCGAGCCCGGCGCCAACCCTCATGCCTACGAGCCGCGGCCCAGACAGATGGCCGAGCTTGCCAGGGCGTCCGTCTACTTCACCATCGGGGACTCCTTCGACCAGACCTGGCTGGGGCGCATCGTCGGCGCGAGCCCGGGGATCGCCGTCGTGCATACGGCCGAGGGCATCGCCAAGATTCCCATGGCAGCCCATCATCACGATGATGACGAGAGTCACGGACACGCGGGGGAGCATCATGACGACGCCGCGCAGGCCGGCCGGACGGCGGTTGAGGATGCGGACGGTCACGGCTCCCTCGACCCGCACATCTGGCTGGACCCGGCCCTGGTCAAGATCCAGGTCGGCCACATCCGCGACGGGCTGTCCAAGGCCGATCCGGCCGGCGCGCAGGAGTACGCCGCCAACGCCGACGCCTTCATGCAGGATCTCGACCGCCTGGACGCCGAGATCCGCGCCATACTGTCCGTCCTACCCGCAGACCGCCGCACGTTTCTCGTCTTCCACCCCTCCTGGGGCTATTTCGCCAAGGCCTATGGATTGAAGCAGGCGGCCATTGAAATCGAGGGCAAGGAACCGAGCCCCAAAGACATGGAACGCGTCATCGCCATGGGCAGGGAGACGGGAGCGAAAGTCGTCTTCGTGCAGCCGCAGTTTTCGGAGAAGAGCGCCTCCGTCATTGCGAAACAGATCGGAGCGACGGTCGTGCGCCTGGACCCCCTGGCCGAGGATTGGTCCGGGAATCTGCGCCGCGCCGCCCGCGCCTTTGTCGACGCCCTGAAATAGCCTCTCCCGCCTCCACGATGAGGGCTCCGGCCCTCATCGTCCGCCACTTAAGCCTTGCTCACCTCCCCGTAGCGCAGCCTGACCCGTCATTGGGCGCGAGCATGCCTGCAGCCCTGGAAATTCCAGCAAGGGATGTTTCGTGAAACAATTCGTGTAGGCCGCGTAAAATCATTTATTCTGAATACGTTCCAGTCAACTGTATGACATTGGCGAAATATGCGTCACTGCTTGGAACGTGTAAGACGTTTTTTGACATTACGCAGTCTCGCTTCTTCACGTATATTGTCCACAAAACGCCGAGCCCTTATTTTTTGCAAAAGCAAGATGGAGCCTTGTTCAAATATTTCCACGCTTCGGGTAAATCTTCGGCTGGGATGTTGGCAGGTTATGGCGGTCCGCAGGATCGCCCAGGAATTTCATTCTCCACAGGTCGTCCGCATTTGGTGAGGTATCATGGTTCGAAAAGGTGTCGGGACACGGCTGAGGTTGTTTCGCCAACTGCGTGGTCTGACTCAGGAAAGCCTGTCCGAGGCCATCGGAGTTTCGAAGCAGCATCTCGGACAGATCGAACGCGGGGAATGCAAACCATCGCTGGATTTTCTGACCAAGGCGGCCTCGGCCCTGAACACCCCGGTGGCCAATTTCTTTCTCGGCCACGGCCAGGCCCCTTCCGAAAATGGCACCTCGGCAAACTCCGCAGGCGCATGGCAATTCCAGCCCCTCAACGGGTGCGGGCTGTGGACCGTCGGTATCCGCACCGGGAGGCACAGCTGGTCACGCTCCTTGTGCCGCATGCTCGGCTATTCCTCGGTCCGCGTTCCTTCGCTGGAGCATTTTTCCCGGCATGTGTGCGACGGCGGGGCGGGCGCCTTCCGCGACTTCTTCCAGCGCGTGCTCGACGGCGCCCCGCCGGAACCCATGGTGGTCGAAGTGGAGCGCAAGGACGGCGTGCGCAGGGATATGCAGGTCCAGGCCGAAATTCTGAATTCCGGTGGGGACGACACTGCGTGCATCGTCTTCTGGGACATCACTGACTGGATCGAGGCGCAGCGGCTCTTTCATTGCACCCAGCTGGACCTGAGCGAAACCATCAAGGAAAGGACCGCCGCCCTTTCGATGGCCGTGGCCGAGGCCAACAGGGAGCTGGCGCTGCGCCATGAAGCGGAGAGGTCGGCCCAGCGGGCCCATGAGGACCTGCAGCGTCTGATCCGGACCATCCCGGCCATCGTCTATTCCAGAAACCTGAGCGGGACGGGGGGACACTATTGCTCTCCCCAGATCCGGCAGGTTCTGGGTTTCCAGCCCGGGGAGGCCGAGGACGGGTTCTGGACCGACCGCATTCACCCCGACGATATCGGCCTGTACAGGAAATCGTTGGAGAAGCGCGCCCGGTCCGGGGTGCACGATGTCGAATACCGCGTGCTCGACGGGTCCGGCAGCTACAAGTGGCTGCACGACCGGGGGGTGGTGGTGGCCGAGAACGGCGGGCTGGTCATGCACGGCGTGGCCACCGACGTCACGCAGCAGAAGGAGGAGGTCGCGGCCCGCAAGGCCATGGAGCGCAAGAGCCAGCAGCTCGACACGATGCTCAGACTCATCTGCGACAACGTGCCGGATATGATCTGGGCCAAGGACCTGGAGAAGAAGTACATCTTCGCCAACAAGGCCATCTGCGAGAAGCTGCTGGGGGCCGTCGATACGATGGAGCCCGTTGGCAGGACGGACCTTTTCTTCGCCGAGAGGGAACGGGCCAGGCATCCCGAAGATCCCGGCTGGCACAGCTTCGGGGAAATCTGCAGCGACACGGACCAGATGACCATGGACTCCGGGACGGAGAGGCAGTTCGACGAGTACGGCAACGTCATGGGAAAGTTTCTGTTCCTGGACGTGCGCAAGGCTCCGCTGTTCGATGGTGCGGGGGAAATGATCGGGACCGTCGGTTCGGCCAGGGACGTGACGGAGCAGAAGCGCATGGAGCGGGAACTCGAAGCCGGGAACACCGCCCTGCGGGCCATCCTCGACAGTGTCCCTGCGGAGATCTGCGTCATCGACGAGGCCACGCAGGCGATACTCTTCATGAATTTGTCCCTGCGCGAGAGCCTGGAGGGCGACCGCATCGTGCAGGATTGCGCCGGGGCATCGGGCGCTCCCGGCTCCACGCCGGGCGCGCGCGGCGTGGAGGCTCGTCCCGACGGCGTGTCGACCTGGGAGCATCTCGACCCCGTAAGCGGAAAATGGAGGTTGTATTTCGACCGGCAGGTGACCTGGTTGGACGGACGCCCGGCCCGGGTCCGGATTGCCATGGACATCACCGGGCTCAAGCGAAGCGAGAGCCTGCTCACCAACGCGGCGGAAGAGCAGGGCATTCTCCTCAACCACATGCAGACCCAGGTCTGGTATCTCAAGGACGAGGAGACGTATGGGGCCGTGAACGAGGCCCATGCGGCGTTTTGCGGCCGGAGCATCGGGGAGATGGCGTTCCGGAAGCTGCGCGACATCTATCCCGAGGATGTCGCGGATGTCTGCCGGCAGGGCAACAGCGAGGTGTTTTCCAACGGTCGGCCGATACGCACCGACGAGTGGGTGCCGCATTTCTCCGGCGAGCTCCGGCTGCTGTCGATCCTCAAGTCGCCCAAGCTCGGGCCCGACGGAAAGGTCGAGTACGTGGTCTGTTCGGGCGAGGACATCACGGAGCGTCGGCTCTCCGAAGAGGCCCTGCAGAGGGCCAAGGAGCAGGCCGAAAATGCCAACAGGGCCAAGTCGGCCTTCCTGGCCAGCATGAGCCACGAGATCCGCACGCCCATCAACGGGGTCATGGGCATGCTCCAGCTGCTGCAGTCCTCGGACCTGAGCGCGGACCAGGCCTCCTTCGTGAACATGGCCGTGCGGTCCTGCGACCGTCTGGTCCGCCTGCTGACGGATATCATGGATTTTTCCCGCATGGAGGCCGGCCGGCTCGACATCGTGGCCGCGCCCATGAGCCTTGCGGACATCTTCGGTCAGGTCCGGGAGCTGTTCGCGCCTCTGGTCGCCGGCAGCGGGATCGAGCTACGGTTCGACCTGGATTCGGCCCTGCCGGAGCGGATCGACGGCGATGCGGTCCGGCTGCAGCAGATTCTCATCAATCTCGTGGACAACGCCTGCAAGTTCACGACCTCCGGCCGGATAAGCGTTGAAGCCTGGGCGCTGCCGCCGTTGCGTCCCGGCGCGCCCCGCGTCTTCTTTTCGGTCACGGACAGCGGCATCGGCATCTCCGACGAGGAACTCAAGACGCTCTTCGACCCGTTCACCCAGTTTGGGGAAGGCTGCGTCCGCGGGAGAAAGGGAGTGGGGCTGGGCCTGTCCATCTGCAAACGTCTCGTGGACCTCATGGGCGGAAACATGTCCGTGAGCAGCGAGGCCGGGCAGGGCACGACCTTCGCATTCACCTTGAGTTTCGACGGAGAAGGCCGGTCCGTGGGTAGCAAGGAGCCTCGGGGCGTCGGCAGCGGAGCGTCCCTGCGGGGCAAGCGCGTCCTGCTGGTCGAGGACGATGCCGTCAGCGCCTTGGCCGGAGTGGCGCTCCTGGGCAGACAGGGGGCCGAAGTGACCCACGTCAGGAGCGGCCAGGAGGCCTTGGCCGCCCTGCGCGGCGAGTCGTTCGACCTCGTGGTCATGGATGTGCAGATGAACGAGATGGACGGTGTCGAGACCACCCGCCGCATCAGGGACGGCCAAGCCGGAGAGGCGGTCCGGAGCATCCCCGTCATCGCCCTGACCGCCTGCGCCATGGCCGGCGACAGGGAACGGATGCTGGCCGCGGGCATGAACGGCTACGTGGCCAAGCCCATGGACATCAGGGAAGTGCTGCGCGTCGCCCTTGAGGCCATGCTCCCCTGAAACCCGTCATTGCCTTCCCCGGACTCATGTCGCCCCGGTGGAGCAGGGAGGCGGGCCTGGAATTCGTGTTCAGCGCCCCGCCGGTGCGTAGCAGCTACAACGGCGCGCATGTCTTTGAGCGGATAGCAGCCGCGCAGCCCGCGACAACCCCTTGAACGATTGAAGATATTTGTGCCCGGAACTCCGCCCACGTTGCAGCCGCCGGCAAAGAGTGCTATCCGCAACATCAAATCCCATCCGAGGACGGATCGACCCGTCGCTCGACAGGCTTAGCCTGCCGGGAATGAGGGTTATCACATCTTGACGAACTTCAACACCAGGAGCGCATCATGGGAGACAAGGGCGGAAAGAAGGACAAGGATAAAATGCAGAAACAGAAGGCGGCAAAGGATAGCAAAAAAGCTCAAGTAAAAAATGAGAAACAGGCCAAGAAAGTGTAGTTTTCGGCTTGTTTTCGCATGATGTTCCAAATCCTCGCGCGGTATGCTGCGCACGCATGAAGGAGAGCCAAGCTCTCCTTCATGCGTTTCGGGGCCCAGCCGCTCGCAGGCGTCGGGCTGTTGCCGGAATGCCGGGGCCATGGGAAAGGCCGGCCTAACTGTTTCGCCTGATCTACCGGGAAGCTTCGGGCCACTCTCTTCGTGATGGCACCCCCTGGTCGGGGTGCCGATTCACTGAACTGTTGCGGTGGCTGCCAAGCAGGAAGAATCAATGCTGATGATCCCCGGACGCGGCCTGTTCGCCATGATGGGCGCCGCCGTGGACCGCCTTCACGATCCCTTCGACATAATGCACATAGGTCACGTACGCCTCGACATGCTTCCGGCCGGCATCGACGCTCTCGCGGGCGTGCTTTTTCGTCTCGTTGGCATGCCCGAAGCGTTCGAGGATTCCCTTTTCGACGTGGGCGGCAATGGTCTTGGCCAGATCAGCGCCGCTCCCTTGTTCCAACGCCAGATCCGCCTTGGCGACCACGGGTTCCACGGTGCCGGCAGCCTTGAGCCCGGTGTAGGGGGCGCCTTCACCCGCGCGATGGACCCGGACCAGGGTTTCGAAGAAATAGGTATCCGCCAGATCACGCGCTCCGGCGTCGAGCTTGCGCACGGACAAGGTCTTTTCGAACGCCTTCCGAATTTCCGGTTCGTCGTCGGCCTTGACCCATTTGAGCACCGGGGTGACGTTTCCGTCGGCCAGGGCGGTCCGGGCGTCGGACACCACCGGACCGTCGAGGGTGTCGCAATGGGCCTGGGCGATTTGAGGCGCGATCAGGAGCGCCAGGGCAAACGATGCCACCGTCAAGAATCCCTTGATGCCGTTGTTCAGCGTGTTCATGTGTTCCTCCGTATAGGTTGGTCGATGTCTATGCCCACAAGAACGAAACGGAACGCCCATTTGTGACAGAAGAAAAAAAATTGTCACATAATCGTCCCGGCCTTCGTATTGTCACTATGAAAGGGGGCTGGCAGAATCGGGACGTTTCGAGTCAACGGGATGGAATGCCTCTCATCGGAATCGATCGTCACATCCGGGCCCCTGACAGCCTTTTTCGGAAGGGAGTCGCGGCGGACGCGGCATCATGGCAGGGTGGCGGGAGGTTCGGATGACGAAACAGGGAAAAGGTGACGCAATTGACCGACGAGGAACTCATGTTGTCGTATGCCGCTGGCGATATGGAGGCTTTCGAGGAACTGTACGGGCGGCACAAGAGCCGGGTTTTCGGGTTTCTGATGGGCAAGCTCAAGGATCGGAGCGAGGCCGAGGATACATTCCAGGCGATTTTTGCCAAGCTCCATCAAAACCGGCATCACTATCGGCCGGACATCCCGTTTTTGCCCTGGCTCTTCACGATATCCAGAAACGCGGTGATCGACCATGTCCGCAAGAAGGCCGCCCGACGGAAGTACATGACGGACTCGGAGTACCCCGTGGAGTCCTATGCGGAACCCGACCAGGGCCTCGGCTCCATGGACGAGGTCCTGTCCGAACTTTCGGGATTGAACGAAAGCCAGCGTCGGGCGCTGGAGCTGCGGTTCAGCCAGGGGTTGACCTTTGCCGAAATAGCCGAGCGCATGCAGACTTCGGCGGACAATTCCCGCCAGATCATCAGCAGGGCCGTGCGCAGGCTGCGAAGCCTCATTGCTGGCAGGGGAGGGAAACATGAAGAGGATTGATACGGAGCGGCAACGCCTGCGGGAATTCGTCGAGTTCGTCGAAGCCGACAGGGTCGTCCCGTCAGCGGGAATGGATGACGCCGTGCTCGGGACCGTGGCCAAGGACCTTCGCCCCGCGCCATGGAGGGTTTTCTCCAAGCTGACGCTCATCGGAGTTGCCACCGGTTCAGCGACATTGGCCGTCTGCCCGCAATTCGGCTTGGGTTCCGGTTCGCACAACGCGTTCCTGCATGAGATTCACGCCGCGACCTCGCCTGCGCTTTTCTATCTGCTGTGCGGGATGCTCTTTGTGACCCTCGGCGCCATATTGAGCGGATGCTGGCTGACACGAAATGAAATCAACGCCGTCGGCAAGGTCGTCAACCGATACTTTGCCGCATATTGCGTTCTCGCCTACGTGACCCTGGTCACACTCGGCCCCGAGATCTTCGCGGCAAGCTCCCTGACCTGGATTGTCGGCGCACTGTTGAGCAATGTCGTCTGCTACGGATCCGTTGTCAGGTTGCGGCGCGCATGGGGGACGCGATGATGAGGCGTACGGGGAGGGCTGTGGGTTTCAAGGGGTTCTGAATTTCGGATTCTAAGGGTCAGCTCATTGTCCGATAAAAGGCATGGCCGTGATGTGCAGAGGTCACGATACCGCCCCCAAGGCGCCTCGCTGTCCGACCCGGTTCAGGCAGGGCGGGGTCGGTTGCCATCTCCATGCCGCGCCAGCCGAAGGCGGCCCTTGTCGGTCAGGCGATATTTCTGTTTGCTGCTCCGCGGCTTGTCAGGAATGGTCATTTCGATCAGACCGGCCTCCAAAGCTGGGAGTAGATAAGCCTTACGGAAATGCTCATCGTCTTTGAGCCCGAGCGCCTCTTTGAGCTGCTGCCGGGGCATCTCTCTGCCAAGAGCTGAGAGCAGTCGAACTTCCGGGGTGACTTCCTGTGCAACTTCCGGGGTCGAGCTGGTCACCGTATCCAGAACCATCCGCAACATGAAGGTGATGAAGGGCGCGGAATCGGTTTGTCGGGTGCTTTCCTGGAGGGCCTGGTAGTACTCGGCCTGGTGTTCGAAGATCAGGCTCTCCACCGGGATGTCGGCAAATAGGGGATTCCAGCGGGCCAGAATCAGGCTCTGCCACAGCCTTCCCAATCGGCCGTTGCCATCGGCGAAGGGGTGGATGAATTCGAACTCGTAGTGAAAGACCGAGCTGGCAATCAACGGATGGGCGTCGGTGGCGGCCAGCCAGCCGAACAGGTCATTCATCAGATGCGGCACCCGGTGGGCAGGGGGCGCCATGTGGATCACCTCCCGTCCGGCCATCACCCCCATACCGCTGCGTCGGTACATTCCGGCCTCGTCGATCAGGCCGGACATCAGGATCCGGTGCGCTTCCAGCAAATCCTCTTCCGACTCAGGCCTCCAGTTTTCGAAGTGGTCATAGGCGTCCAGGGCGTTTTTCACCTCCCGAACTTCACGGGGCGGGGCGATGACGCGCTTGCCTTCCAGAATAGCAGTGATCTGCGCTTCGCTTAGGGTGTTGCCCTCGATGGCAAGCGAGCCGTGAACGGTGCGGATGCGGTTGATGCGCCGCAAACGCAAGGATTTCGCTTGGTCGGTGAGGACGGTCAGCCGACCGACGACTTCGCTGATGGCGGCGACCCGGTTCAGGATTTCCTGGGTAATGGTGTAGGGCGGCTGGTAGGCGTTCACTGGAATGACGCGAACTACGCATTTTCCGTTGTTCTTGGCGCGTTTGAACCCTGATCGACAAAGCCGTCTGTCCGGTCGTGGCGTATCGACTCGGACGCAGCTTTTTCTTCAGCGTGTATCGGATGCTTGAGGCAAACGTTGCGTAACATGCCGCATTCATAACAAAACCCTCGCCATTTGACGAGGGTTTTGCGGTGACTTTATCAGACAAAGTGACGGAGTAACTCTATGAAAATAAAAAGCAAAAAGAAAACCCGCCAAGCAACCAGTCAGGTTGTCAGGCGGGTAAATCTTTTCAAGTCGTGGTGGAGCCGGGGAGAATCGAACTCCCGTCCGAGAATGCTCCGCGCAAAGCTTCTACAGGTTTAGTTCATGTTCTGCATCTCGCCTTCGGGGGAGCCCATGAACAGGCGTCCCGAAAACCAGCCCGGATGCAGTCTCGCGATTGGCTGTCCAGACAGCGGCCTTTCGCCAGCCTGATGGGGTTTGACACCCGGATACGGCTTATCAGACATCCACCGCACGGATGTGACGATCTGTGTCGTCATGCAAGGGTTACCTAATTAATTAGGCAGCCATTGCGTAGTCATAATTGTCGTTGGCAATTATGTGTGTGCTGGGTTTTAACGAGGACCTCCCAGCGCCTCGACCTGCGACTTTGGCCTCATCATCCCCGTCGAAACCAGGGCGGCCCCATTTCAAAGAACACGGTCATATAAGTAAGACCGTTTTCACGACTGGCAAGGGTAAGAAAAAAGGAGCAAACGCTGTTTGCTCCTTTGTTTCGCTCATGGTGCGCCCGGCATGATTCGAACATGCGACCTACTGATTCGTAGTCAGGCACTCTATCCAACTGAGCTACGGGCGCGTCGAGAAGTCGGTTTCTATGTGCATGGCGCGCGATCGTCAAGCAGTTTTTTACGCTCGTCGAAAATTATTTCACTCGTCCCGCAACAGCCCGTTTTTCCGGCAAATCCGGGGCATTGCCTTGACAAGGGCGGGGGAGTGCCCATTTTTGATTTTTCACTCACGCGCCACTTCAGGGCGCACAACAAGGAAGAGAACATGCCAGAAATGCGCGGAACCACCATTCTCGCGGTCAAGGACGACCACGGCGTGGCCATCGCCGGCGACGGGCAGGTCACCCTCGGCCAGGCCATCGTCGTCAAGCACGGGGCCCGCAAGGTCCGCCGGCTCTACCGCGACCGCATCGTCTGCGGCTTCGCCGGGTCCACGGCCGACGCCTTCACCCTGTTCGAGAAGTTTGAGGCGAAACTTGAAGAATTCGGCGGCAACCTCGTCCGCGCCAGCGTCGAGCTGGCCAAGGACTGGAGGAACGACAAATACCTGCGCCGGCTGGAGGCCATGCTGCTGGTGGCCGACGCCGAGACCATCCTCATGCTCAGCGGCACCGGCGACGTCATCGAGCCCGACGACGGCGTGGCCGCCATCGGCTCCGGCGGGGCCTACGCCCTGTCCGCGGCCCGCGCCCTGCGCCGCAACACCGACCTTTCGGCCGAGGAGATCGCGCGCCGCTCCATGGAGATCGCGGCCGAGATCTGCGTCTTCACCAACGACCGCGTGGTCTTCGAGACCGTGACCAGGAACTCCTGATGAATACCCTGACCCCCAGAGAGATCGTGTCTGAACTGGACAAGTACATCGTCGGCCAGAACCAGGCCAAGCGCATGGTCGCCATCGCCCTGCGCAACCGCTGGCGCCGCCGCCAGCTCGACCCCGAGCTGGCCGAGGAGATCGCGCCCAAGAACATCCTCATGATCGGGCCCACGGGCGTGGGCAAGACAGAGATCGCCCGGCGGCTGGCCAAGCTGGCCGGTTCGCCCTTCCTCAAGGTCGAGGCCACCAAGTTCACGGAAGTGGGCTACGTGGGCCGCGACGTGGAATCCATCGTCCGCGACCTGATGGAGATCGGCGTCAACCTCGTGCGCCAGGAGGAGGAGGCCACGGTCCGCGTGCGCGCCGAGGCCACGGCCGAGGAGCGCCTGCTGGACGTGCTCCTGCCGACCAAGCCCCTGGAGTCGGCCGGCGTGGACTACATCGGCCCCGAGTCCCGGGCCGCCGACTCCACGCGCGAGAAGCTGCGCCAGCTCTGGCGCGAGGGCAAGCTCGACGACAGGCTGGTGGAGGTCGAGGTGCAGTCCTCGGGCGGGGTGCAGGCCATGACCATCCCGGGCATGGAGGGCATGGAGATGCAGATGCAGGACATGCTCTCCAAGGTCTTCCCCAAGAAAAAGAAGACCAAGAAGGTCCGCGTCAGGAACGCCTACGAAATCCTCATCCAGTCCGAGTGCGAGCGCCTCATCGACATGGACAAGGTCCACGAGATCGCCCGCGAGCGCGTGCAGGAGTCGGGCATCGTCTTCCTCGACGAGATCGACAAGATCTGCGGCGGCGGGGGGAGCAGCGGCAAGGCCGACGTGTCCCGCGAGGGCGTGCAGCGCGACCTCCTGCCCATCGTCGAGGGCAGCACCGTCAACACCAAGTACGGCATGGTCCGCACGGACCACATCCTCTTCATCGCGGCCGGCGCCTTCCACATGTCCAAACCCTCGGACCTGGTGCCCGAGCTGCAGGGCCGCTTCCCCCTGCGCGTGGAGCTCTCGGCCCTGACCCGCGACGACTTCTACCGCATCCTGACGGAGCCCAAAAACGCCCTGACCGTGCAGTACAAGGCGTTGCTGGGCACCGAGAGCGTGGACATCGTCTACACCGACGAGGCCCTGAACGAGATCGCCCGCTTCGCCCAGAAGATCAACGAGGAGACCGAGAACATCGGTGCCAGGCGGCTCTACACCATCATGGAAAAGATCGTCGCCGACCTGTCCTTCGAGGCGCCGGACATGGACGGCGCGACCGTGACCATCGACCGCGACTACGTGGCCCATGCCCTGCAGGACGTGCAGGAGAACCGGGACCTGACGAGATACATCCTGTAGCGAACCGTGAGCGGTGGATGGTGTGCGGACAAGAGAACCGCCTGTCGGTGGCCGTCTCTTTCCATTCACGATTCACCGCTCGCGGACCTTGAACTTTTTCCCCCGCCTTGCCAAAGTGAGCCGTCACGCCGTTATCCCGGCACCTTTCCGCACCATCAAGCCCACGGGGGAACCATGACCGACGACGCACTCAAAGCCTCCATCCTGCTGGAGGCGCTGCCCTATATCCGCGAGTTCTACGGCCAGACCATCGTCATCAAGTACGGCGGCCACGCCATGAAGGACGAGGCCCTGCGCCGGAGTTTCGCCCTGAACATCCAGCTTCTGCGCTACATCGGCGTGAACCCCGTCATCGTCCACGGCGGCGGGCCGCAGATCGGCAACATGCTCAAGCAATTGGGCATCCAGTCCGAGTTCCGCCAGGGCCTGCGCGTGACCGACGACGCGACCATGGACGTGGTCGAGATGGTGCTCGTCGGCAAGGTCAACAAGGAGATCGTCAACCTCATCAACACCCAGGGCGGCCGGGCCGTGGGCCTGTCGGGCAAGGACGGGCGGCTCATCTGGGCCCAGAAGCTGGAGATGGCCGTGGAGCGTTCCGACGCGCCGCCCGAGATCATCGACCTGGGCAAGGTCGGCGAGGTCGTGGCCGTGGACACCTCGGTCATCACCTCCCTGCAGGCCGCCAACTTCGTGCCCGTCATCGCGCCCGTGGGCGTGGACGAGGAAGGCAACACCTACAACATCAACGCCGACTCCGTGGCCAGCGCCGTGGCCGTGGCCGTGGGCGCCAAGAAGCTCATCCTGCTGACCGACGTGCCGGGCGTCCTGGACAAGAAGGGCGAGCTCATCTCCTCCATGACCCTGCACCAGGCCGTGCACGCCCTGGAGCAGGGCGTGGTCACGGGCGGCATGATCCCCAAGATCAAGTGCTGCCTGGAGGCCGTGGACGGCGGCGTGTCCAAGGCCCACATCCTCGACGGCCGCATCGAGAACGTCATTCTGCTCGAGATGTTCACCCAGGGCGGCATCGGCTCGGAGATCGTCAGCAAGTAGCCGTCCCGCGCGCGATATGCGGCCCGGTTTCCGCCAGCGCGGGGGCCGGGCCTTTTTCGTTTCGCCCCCTTGCCTTTGCGGCCGCTGCGCGGCAAAGCCTTGCAATGCGGCCAAGGGGCTACCTCCGCGGCCGAATCCGTCAGCACCGGAGGCTTCCGTGCGCATCTTCCTCGTCATCCTGACCTTCATCGCTCTGGCCGGCGCCGCGGACACCTTCTGGCGCAGCCCCGTCATCCTCGTCCTGCCGGTGCTGTGCATCGTATGCCTCGCCCTGGTCTCGCGCATTTCCTCCCTGGAGCGCAGGCTCCGCGAGCTTGAGGGCCGTGCCGCAGCCGAGCCGAAAAGCGCGGCGAGAACGCGGATGGATGTCCCGGCCTCCGCTGCACCGGCAGCGGATGGCGCCGAAGGGGAATTCGTCTTTTCCGAGGAGGCGCCTGCCCGGCCGGTCTCGGCCCGTCCATCCCCCGCTGAACGGCCTGCGCCGAAGGCGGCCCTGCCGGGCTTCGAGGCCAGGGTCCAGGAAGGGTTCAGGACGGTGTGGGACTGGTTCGCGGGCGGGAACCCCGTGGTCAAGGTCGGCATCGTCGTCCTTTTTTTCGGCGTGTCCTTTCTGCTCAAGTACGCAGCGGACCACAGCCTGGTGTCCGTGGAAATGCGCATGTCCGGTGCCGGGCTGCTCGGCATCGCCCTCCTGGCTTTGGGCTGGCGGCTGCGGCGCGCCAACCCGGTCTACGCCCTGCTGGTCCAGGGCGGCGGGGTGGGAGTGCTGTACCTGACCATCTTCGCCGCGGCGCGCTTCGTGGGCATGCTCCCGCCCGTCGCGGCCCTGGCGCTCATGACCGGTGTCGTCATCTTCTCTGGCATCCTGGCCGTGTCCCAGGATTCCATGTCCCTGGCCCTCTTCGGGGCGACGGGCGGTTTCCTGGCTCCGGTCCTGCTGTCCACGGGCCAGGGCAGCCATGTGCACCTCTTCGCCTACTATGCCCTGTTGAACCTCGGGGTCCTGGGCATCGCCTTGCGGCGCATCTGGCGCCCGCTGAACCTCCTCGGCTTCGCCTTCACCTTCGGGATCGGAGCCGTCTGGGGCTCCCGGTACTACGCCCCTGAATACTTCGCCACGACCGAACCTTTCCTCATCCTCTTCTTCGTCATGTACGGCTTCGTCTCCATCCTTTTCGCCCGGGCCCCGCGCGAGAACCCGCGTCTGGACAGCGCCCTGGTCTTCGGCCTGCCGCTGGCCGCCTTCGCCCTGCAGATGGGACTGGTGCGCGACACGGAAATGGGCGGCGCCTTCAGCTGCCTGGGGCTGGCCGCGTGGTACGTCCTGACGCTGGCTGTTCTTCGCAAGCGCGGCGTCTCGCCCGAAGCCGTCTCCGGGGAAGGTCAGGCCCGCGGCCTGCGCCTGCTGGGCGAGGCGCATCTGGCTCTGGGCATCATCTTCGTGTCCCTGGCCGTGCCCATGGCCCTGGACGCCACCTGGACCGCCTCGACCTGGGCTCTGGAGGGGGCCGGGATGGTCTGGCTCGGTCTGCGACAGAAGCGGATCGTCACGCGCGTTTTCGGGTTGCTCCTGCAGCTCGGCGCGGCAGCCGCATTCGCGGCGTCCGTGTCTGGCCACACCCTGGACAACGGGCAGCTGCTGGCTGGCCTGTTCCTGGGCGCCGGCGGCCTGGTCTCTGCCTGGTGCTGGTGGTCCTTCCCCGGGGCGCGGCTGCGTCACGAAGAACCCCTGTCCCTGGCCGCCGGGCTGTGGGGTGCGGCGTGGTGGTACGGGACGCTCTACGCGCGCTTCGGCCGCCACGATCACCCGGAGCTGCTGGCCGCCCTGACTGCCAGCCTCGGCGTCTGGTTCCTGCTGCAGCGGCGCACGCGCTGGCCTCTGCCCGGACATCTGGCCGCGGCCGCGGCCGCCCTGATGATCCCCTTGGCCCTGGACTGGGGTCCCCACCCGCTGGCGGGCATGGGCTGGCTGGCCTGGCCCGTCGCGCTGATCGCGCTGTTTGCCGCCATGCGCGTCCTCGAGGACGGCTGGCCGCCCCTCGGGAGAAGTCTGGCGCACACGTCCGCCGGTCTTCTCGTGGCGGCGCTGGCCGCGCGCGAGGCCCACTGGCAGGCCTTCAGCGTACTCAGAATCGGGAACTGGGCCGACGCGTCCTCTGGCGCGGCGGGGGTTCTGATTTTGCTGGCGGCGGTCTTCGGCCCCCTGGACTGGCCCCTGCGCCGGCACCGCGTCGCCTACCTGCGGGCAGGGGGCGTGCTGGCGGCGATTCTGTGCCTGTGGTGGGTCGGGGTGAGTTTCACCCGCGCGGATCCGTATCCTTTATCGTACCTTCCGGTCATCAATCCCCTGGACCTGGCCCAGGCCATGGTCTTGGCCGTCCTGGCCCTCTGGGCCCGGGCCGCCGACAGGGAGGAGGCCTTCGGCTCATGGCGTTTCGGCTCGCGGGTGTCCGTCTTCCTGGCCCTGGCCGGCTTTGCCTGGATGAATTTGGTGCTGGCCCGGGCGGTGAATTATCTGGCCGGAGTCCGCTATTCCACAGAAGCCCTGTTCCGTTCCGACATCATGCAGGCTTCGTGCTCGGTGCTGTGGTCCCTGGCGGCCCTGGGCGCCATGCTCCTGGGCCGGCGCCGCGCCAGCCGTCGGGCCTGGCTGGCTGGCGCGGGACTGCTTGGCGTGGTCGTGGTCAAGCTCTTTCTGGTCGACCTGGACGGACGCGGCACCGTGGCGCGCATCGTCTCGTTCCTGGGCGTGGGGCTGCTCATGCTCGTGGTGGGGTATTTCTGTCCGCTTCCGCCCAAGGAGGAAAAATGAGGATTTTCCTGATTCTGGCCCTGCTCTTTCCCTGCAGCGCGCATGCCCTGTCGCTGGGGGAATTTGCCGGGGGCTTCACCCTCGAGGCGGAACCCGGTTTCGCCCTGCAGCGCATCGAGCTGCCCCTGGAGGTCTATAACGCCAGCGTCCGTGCCGACCTGGGCGACATGCGCGTCTTCAACGCCGCCGACGAGGAGGTGCCCATGCATCTGCGGCGCATCGTGCCCCAGACCGGCGCCGCCATCGGCCTGCCGCTTTTCCGGCTCGGCCAGGCAGAAGATGGCCGGGATTACGATCTCCGCATGCGCATCCGAACCTCGGAGCGCGGGGCTGTGGTCGAAACTCTGGTCCGCCCGTCCGGGGAGGACAACCGTCTGCTCCTTCTGGACGCCACGAACGCGCCGACCGGCCTGGGCGCGCTCCGCTTCGAGCTGGGCGAGGATTTCGGCATGCTGCGCGTCGAGGTCCGGGGCAGCGACGATCTGGCGACGTGGCAGGGCGCCGGCAGCGGCGTGCTGACGCGGATGGAGCACCGTAACGGCCGCATCCGCCAGGATCGTATCGACCTGCGGGGCCGGGCCTGGAAATACTACCTCGTGTCCGCCGTCCGGGACCTCTCGGCCGTTGAGGCGGCCTACGGCGAGCCCGCTGTCGGTCCGATCCGGCGCAGTTTCGCGCCGCTGGCAGGTCGTCTCGTTCAGCCGGGGACGCTGGAGTTCGTGCTTCCCCCAGGACTGCCCGTGGACCTTCTCGATCTCGACGAGACGGACAATGCCGTCCTCGGCGTGGAGGTGCAGGTGGCGGACGGCGACGGCTGGCGTCGCGTCACGGCCGGTTCGCTCTTTCGCCTGAACGTCGACGGCCAGCGCCTGTCGGGCTCGGGCCTGCCCCTGCGCGGGCCTCTGGCGCGGATGCGCGTCGTCATGCAGGGCGCCCAGGCGCCTCTGCGCGTGGGCTGGCTGCCCCACGAGCTGGTCTTCATGGCCCAGGGCGAGGGGCCATATACCCTGGCCGTGGGCAACCCGTCCGTTGAAGGCAGCGCCGATCTGCTGGCGCCGATGCTGACCCATGGCGGAGTCGGGGCCGCACCGCTGGGCAAGGCTGTTCTGGGGGCATGGAAACCCCTCGGCGGTGAGGAACGGTTGCGCCCCGCTCGCAACTGGACGCGGGTTGTCCTTTGGGCGGTGCTGGGCCTGGGCGTGGCCCTGCTCGGGGCCATGGCCTGGCACCTGGCCCGCGGCATGGACGGGACCGGGCGCGCCTAGTTCAGGGACGCCTGCACGACCCGGAAGTTGGCCAGGATGTCGTCGATGAGGCCCGGGCAGAGGAGGATTTCCCTGGCTTCGGCCTGGGAGAATATCTCGCGGTAGCTGGGGTCCAGGCGGTCGAGCCGGTTCACGTCGTCGAGCAGCGTGCCGTCGGGGGAGATGAGCTTGGCCACCTGATTGGCCAGGAAGAGGACGGTCAGGTACTTGGCGTGCTCGGCGTTGCAGTCCAGCTGCTGGACGGGGATCAGGGCCGGGAGGTGATGGTCCAGGACCAGGGCCTTGAGCTGTCCGGGGATGCCCCCCGACTTGGCCATGACCCAGGCAGCCTGCAGGTGCGTGGCCGTGAGGTTTTCGTATTCGAGGTTCAGGTTATAAGGAAAGTCGGCGTTCTCGTCCGGATTCTTCATGAGCAGGACAAGGACGAGCTTGCCGATGTCGTGCATGAGGCCGGCCGTGTAGAGGGTGCCGCTGTCCAGGTCCTGGCGGGCCCTGGCCATGTGTGCCGCGGTGATGGCCGTGGCGTTCATGTGCTGCCAGATGCCCTTGAACATGCGGCGGTGAACGGGTTGCCTGTAGAGAGAGTAGGGCAGGACGCCGAAGGCGATGAGATTCTTCAGGTTGACGAGCCCCAGGATGTTCACGGCCGTATGTACGGATTTGACCTCCATGGCCGTGCGGAAGAACGGCGAATTGACGGTCTTGAGCACCCTCCCGGAGAGCAGCGGGTCGCGGGTCACGAGGTCGCCCAGGTCCTTCATGCTGGCGTCGGGGTTGTCCAGGGCCGACAGGGAGGAATGCAGCGTGCCCACCTTGTCGAAGGCTTTGACCAGATTGGCCATGGCCGTGACGGTCAGGGCCGGCGGGGCCTCGTAGACATGGGTCATCTGCAGTTCCGTGGAGGCATGGGACCCGCCGTAGATATGGTCCAGGGCGCGGGATAGCACGAGCTCCCACTCCGAGAACGCATTTCTTGCCCCGGCATGCGGATGCATGTGCGTCGAGACGTTATCGCGGCGGGCAACATCCTTCGGGACAGGATTGCGTACGAAGAATACATATCCAAGTCCGGCAAGAGTCAAGAGCGCAGGTACTACAAAAATGTATGACATGAAATTCCCTACATGGAGCCGTTCAGTGATGCAGGGAAATTATATCACTTCATTTTACCTTGCAACGTGTTTCCGGTTAGCTGCATCCATGGTCAAATTCTGATGTTGGGAGAATTTTTTTTAAATAATTGTGATTTGGAATTGAAAGCATAATGGTGCATGTTGTCTTGATGGTGAATTTATATAAATGAGAATATTAAATATAATTTTGTAAAATTCAATATGTATTGCAATTTTTTTTGATGATTTTTTGTACTCCGACTCGATATTTCATGAAAAAAGCCCCCTTTCGGGGGCTTTGTATTTTACTGCAGGCTGATTTTACTGATGCCTAAAGTCCTGCGTCGTCCACCAGTTCCATGCTGCGTGCGGCGCGAACTTCGTCGAGTCGCTGCACGGGCGTGGTCACCGGCGCGTCGTGGATGGACTCCGGGTCCGTCTCCACGCGGCCGAGGATCTCGATGAGGTCGTCCACGAAGCCGTCCAGGGTTTCCTTGCTCTCGGTCTCGGTGGGCTCGAACATGAGGCATTCCTTGACGATGAGCGGGAAGTAGATGGTCGGCGCGTAGTGCCCCTTGTCCAGCAGGGCCTTGGCGATGTCCAGGGCGCGCACGCCCTTTTCGGCCTGCTTCGCGGCCGAGGCCACGAACTCGTGCATGCAGATGCGGTCGTGGGGGATTTCCAGGTGCGCCTCGATGCGCTTGCGGAGGTAGTTGGCGGCCAGGACGGCGTTCTCCGTGGCGCGCACGATACCCTCCCGACCCAGGCGCAGGATGTAGGCGTAGGCTTTGAGGATGACCCCGAAGTTGCCGTAGAAGGGCGCGATGTAGCCGATGGACTTGGGGTAGTCGTAGTTCAGGTAGTACTGGCCGTCCTCCAGCTTCACCACGCGCGAGATGGGCAGGTAGTCGACCAGGCGCTGGCTGACGCCTACGGGTCCGGAACCAGGCCCGCCGCCTCCGTGGGGGGTGGCGAAGGTCTTGTGCAGGTTCAGGTGCACGACGTCGAAGCCCACGTCGCCCACGCGCATCTTGCCCATGATGGCGTTCAGGTTCGCGCCGTCGTAGTAGAGCAGGCCGTCCACGCCGTGGACCAGCTTGACGATGCGCTCCAGGCCGCACTCGAACAGGCCCAGGGTGTTGGGGCAGGTCATCATCAGGCCCGCCACCTCGTCGTCCAGGACCTTCTCCAGCTCGTCGGGGTCGATCATGCCGTTTTTGGACTGGATGGAGACCACGTCGTAGCCGGCGATGGCCGCCGAGGCCGGGTTGGTGCCGTGGGCCGAGTCGGGCACGATGATCTTGGTCTTTTTATTGCCCTTGTCGTTGTGGTAGGCGGCCATGAGCATGACGCCCGTCAGTTCACCGTGGGCGCCGGCCATGGGCTGCAGGGTGAAGGCGCTCATGCCCGTGATCTCGCCCAGGAGCTGCTCGGTCTCGTAGAGGACCTCCAGGGCGCCCTGGGTCAGGTGCCCGGCCCCTTTGAGCTGCGGGATGAGCGGGTGCAGGTTCGTGAAGCCAGGCTGGGCGGCCACGGCTTCGGTGAACTTGGGGTTGTACTTCATGGTGCACGACCCCAGGGGATAGAAATTGCTGTCTACGCTGTAATTCAGGCGCGAGAGCCTGGTGAAGTGGCGGATGACGTCGATCTCCGACAGTTCGGGCAGCTTCGGCGCCGTGTCGCGCAGCAGGTAGGCGGGGATGTCGGCCTCGGTGTTGCCTTTGGGTTCCTTGGGCCACACGCCGGTGCGTCCCTTGGAGGAATCTTGGAAAAGGGTTTTCACAGGGCGCCTCCAATCAGTTCGGCCAGGATGCCGATGCACTGCTTCGTGGTTTTTTCGGTGCAGGCCACCAGGAGGTGGTTGTCCATGCCCTGGTAGTAGCGGCCCAGGGGGAAGCCCGGCACGAACTTCATGTCGAGGAGCTTGTCGATGACCTCGTAGGCGCGCACGGGCAGCTTGACCGTGAACTCGTTGCCGAAGGGGGCGTTGACCACGTGCACGCCGGGCAGCCGCTCCAGGCGGTTGGCCGCGTAGTGGGCGCGTTCAATGCCGACCTGGGCCGTCTTCTTCAGGCCCTGGGGCCCGAGCAGGCTCATGTACATCAGCGCCCGCAGGGCGCACAGGGCCTGGTTGGAGCAGATGTTGGACGTGGCCTTCTCGCGGCGGATGTGCTGCTCGCGGGCCTGCAGGGTCAGGACGAAGCCCGTCTTGCCGTTCTTGTCCACGGTGCGGCCGGCGATGCGGCCGGGCATCTGGCGGATGAGCTGCTTGTTGCAGGCCATGATGCCCAGGTACGGCCCGCCGAAGCTCAGGGGCAGGCCCAGGCTCTGGCCCTCGGCCACGGCGATGTCGGCGCCCATCCGGCCGGGCGTCTTCAGGATCGACTGCATGACGGGGTAGGTCGAGATGACGGACACGATCTTGTGCTCCCGGGCCTTGTCGAAGAGGGCCGTGAAATCCTGGACCGTGCCGAAGAAGTTGGGGTTCTGGACGATGACCGCGGCCGTGTCGTCGTTCAGGGCGGCGAGCATGGCGTCCATGTCCGTGTTGCAGTCCTTGTGGGGGACGGTGACCAGGTCCAGCTTGAGGTTGGTCGTGTAGCTGTCCAGCATGACCCGGTAGATGGGGTTCACGCTCTCGGAGATGACGATGCGCGAACGTCTGGTGTGCCGCACGGCCATCATGATGGCCTCGTACAGGGCCGTGCCGCCGTCGTAGAGGGACGCGTTGGCGTATTCGAGGTCCATCAGGCGCGCCACGGCGGTCTGGTACTCGAAGATGGCCTGCAGCATGCCTTGGGAGGCCTCGGCCTGGTAGGGGGTGTAGGCCGTGTAGAACTCGCCGCGGCTGCACAGGGCGTCCACGGCGCTGGGGATGTAGTGGTCGTAGAAGCCCGCCCCGAGGAACGAGGTCAGGTCCGTGTGGTTCCTGGCCGCCGTCTTTTCGAGCTTCTGGCGGACTTCCATCTCGCTGAGGCCCGAGGGGAGATTCAAATCCCCGGCCCGGAATTTTGCGGGAATATCCTCGAACAGGTCTTCGATGCTGTCCACGCCGATGGCGGCCAGCATCTCCCGCTGTTCTTCGGGAGTGTGCGGAATGAAGGGCATGGTGCCTCCGGGTATGGGGCCGCGGTCATCCAGCCGGAGGCGAGCAGTTCGTCAGGTCCTGCGATGAACCTTCGCGCAGCGGAAGGGCGGCCCGGGTAGTGATTAGTGGGCCTCGGCCGCGCAGAGTTCGGCGTAGGCGTCGGCGTCGAGGAGGCCCTGGGGCTTTGCGGACAGCTTGACCCTGAACATCCAGCCGGCGCCGAAGGGCTCCTTGTTGATCAGTTCGGGAGCGTTCTCGAGCTCGCTGTTGACCGCCACGACTTCGCCGCTGACGGGGGAGTATATTTCGCTGGCCGCCTTGACGGATTCGACGGAGCCGATCTCCTTGCCGGCCTGTGCCTGGTCGCCGGGCTGGGGCAGTTCGACGAAGGTCAGGTCGCCGAGCTGTTCCTGGGCGAAATGGGTGATGCCCACCACGGCCTCGTCGCCTTCGATTCTGACCCACTCGTGGGATTTCGCATACAGAAGTTCCTTGGGATTCATGCCTGCCTCCAGGTGAAGTATGTAAAAATATGGGGGTATTTCGCCCCTTGGCCCCTTGAGTTCGGGGTGACATAAATATATTGCCACGAAAGCGCAATGAAGAGAAGTGGGGCCGTGCAAATCGATTATGCATTGCCCGTGACTGCAAGGAGGAAGTTATGCGGTTGTGGCGTTTTTTGATCATGGTGCCGGCGTTTCTGCTTGTATCCCAGGCCGCGTGGTGCGCGGGGCTCGGAGCGAAGCAGGTGGAAGGGTTCATCGGCGCCATGCAGGAGCTCAAGCCCTATTTCGACCAGTATGCCGACGAGGCCGAGGATGACGGGGACGCCACGAGCACGTCCCGCCTCATGGGCGACTGGGCCAGAAGCCTGAAAGACCAGCGCGAGGTTGAAGGCATGCTGAAAAAGCACGGCTTCAGCGTGGAGAGCTGGGGCGAGGTCTCCCAGCAGGTGACCCAGGCCTACATGGCCGTGAAGCTCGGCAAGGACGGGGAGGACGTGCTGGGACAGATGCAGCAGTCCTTGGACGAAATTTCGTCCAGCAAGGATATCCCGGCGGAATACAAGGCGCAGATGGTTGAACAGATGAAGCAGAGCATGGCGGAAATGGAGAAGACCCTGGCCACCTCCCCGGAAAACCAGGAAGTGGTCAGGCCTTTCCTCCCGCAACTGGATACCATTTTCGAATGGCAGGAATGACGACCCGCCCGTGTCCGCAATGCCGCCTTCGGGCGGCATTGCTGTTCGCGGCGGCGTGGTTGGCACCATGCCGCGTTCCATGATGGCCGCCGCGGCCACGGCCGCGCTGTGCTACCTCGGACTGTGCGCGGTCCTCTTCGCCTTTCAGCGGTCCCTCATCTATCTGCCGCAGCCGTGTCCGCAGGCTGCCGTGGCTGGTGCCGTCTCCCTGCCTGTCGATGGCGCCGAAATCCTCGTGACCGTGCGGGAACGGGCGGGAGCCCCGGCGGTCATCTATTTCGGCGGCAACGCCGAGGTCGCACCGCGCGCCGTGCCCGAACTGGCCGAGGCCTTTCCGGACAGCGCCCTGTACCTGCCGCACTACCGCGGCTATTGCGGCAGCACGGGCAGCCCTTCCGAGGAGGCCCTGCTGGCCGACGCCCTGGCGGTGTACGACATGGTACGCAGGCGTCACGACAGCATTGTCGTCATCGGTCGCAGCCTCGGCAGCGCCGTGGCCGTGCACCTTGCCGGCAGCAGGCCCGTGACGGGGCTCGTGCTCATCACTCCCTTCGACAGCCTGGCGGCCGTGGCCGCTCGCCACTATCCGTTCTTTCCCGTGCGCCTGCTCCTGCGCGACCGCTTCGACTCCCGTTCCCGGGCCGCGCAAGTGGCCGCGCCGACCCTCATCCTGGCCGCGGAACACGACGAGATCGTGCCCCGCGGCAGCACCGAAAATCTGCATGCCGCCTTTCGTCCCGGCCTGTCGAGGCTGGTTGTCATACCTCAGACCGGCCACAACACCGTCCCCATGCTTTCCGAGTTCGCGGAACTGCTGCGCGAGATGCGCTGAGAACCTTCAGTCTTCCCGGTCTTGGCGCAAGGCGACGATGCCCCTCTGTCCAAGCTGGCGCACGAAAAGGGCCACGGCCTGTTCGGCTTCCGCCGCGAGGCAGGAGTACCGCTCCTCCACCCGGCGGGCCAGATCGGCCACGCTCGCGATGCCGTCGATGTGCGTCCAGACGAAGGAGCCCATCGCGTCCAGTTCCAGGGTGCGCATGGGGCGCGAGAGGGCCGGGGGCAGGAGGCGCGCCAGCCAGGGCTTGAGGACCGCGGGGTGCTCGATGCGGACCAGGCCCTGGGGCGTGGTCACGGTGCGGATGTCGGGCATTGGCACCGGGATGGCGGCGAGGGCGTCAGCCCTGGATGTCGGTTGCTGCATAGGTTGAGCACACACGTTCGAAATCCGCTGCGGGCAGGGAGGATCCCTGGGCCGTGACCATGAGGATTCTGTTGGTTTCGGCGTCGTGGCGGGCCCGGCCGCGTATGCGTTCGGGACCGGCCGGGAACCATGGCAGCACGCGTCGCCAGGCCGGGACGTGGCTGGCGAAGCTCGCCTGGCCTGGCCCTTGGGGCGTGACGATCATCCCGGCGCCGTACTCGCGGCCGAGGAAGCGCGCGAGCCATGCTTCGACGCCGGCGGCGCCCAGGATCACGTCGGCCGGGACGAAGCGGTCGAAGGTCAGCCCGCCGCCGGCCAAACGGAATTCCAGGCGGAAGGACCCGGGCTTGAAGGACGCCCGGCCCAGGATCGCCCCGGGCGGAGTCTCGAAGGACAGGTCGAAGCAGCGCCAGGACCGCCAAGCGTCGGGCGGCGTGAGGTCCAGTGAGGCCAGAGCGGCCTGCAGCACGTGGGGCGGGGGCGGCGCCTGGAACAGCAAGGCGGCCATCCCGCCGCTCATGCGGACGGCGAAGAGCCTGGGGGCTTTTTCCGGAGCGGCCCAGAATACGGGGGCGTCGGGCCGCGACGGTCCGACGCGGACGAACGTCGCCTCCGGCAGCCCGCAGGCCTTGAGCAGGCGCCGGCCGTCGCGGTCCGGATTGAAGGGGGATTTTTCCGGACCGAAGCGCAGTTCCAGCGACCCGGCCTGACCGCCGCCCGTGCCTAAGCCGTGGTCCGGGCGCGAGAGGCGGATAAAACCGCGATCGAGAACCGCCGGTTCCATGCCGTCGGGGATGCTCACCCGCAGCCCGTCCCAGCGCAGTTCCCGGGTCATTGGGGGATGAGCAGCCTGTAGTCGAGCATGTGGGCCGGGGTGGGGCCGTCCGCACGGCCGGGGGCGGAGGCGCTCTTGGCGTCCTGGCAGGCGTCCTCCCGCAGCCACAGGGAGCGCAGGGTCATCTTCACGGAGTTCTCCGTCTTGGAATTGTCGTCCCTGCTGTGCGTCAGCTCCAGATTGACCTGCTCGCCGCGGTTGTCGTGAAAGCTCCATTTCCAGGACATGACGGTCTGGAAGGGGTCCCCGCGCCACTCCAGGGGCTTGCCGAAGCGTTCCCGATAGCGCGCGAGCAGGTTGTCGAAGAATTGGCGGGAGTCGTCGTCGAATTTGAGCTTGATGCGGACGATCCGGCCGATCTCATTGCAGTTGGCGTAGGCCACGGAGCCGCTTCGGATGCCGGGTGCGTGGCCCGGCATGAGCTGGATCTCCATGAGGTGGCGCTCCTGGGAGAGGGGGATTTCTGTGTGCATGCTGCAGATGTCGTGGATGGTCGAGATGTCCTCGCCCAGAACGATGCCGCCGAGGGATGTCGGGAAAACTTGGGCCTGGACAGAAGAGGCCATGAAAAGCCAAAGGAAAAGCATGAGGTATTTCATGACAGAACTCTATTCCAGCGTCGCGCCGCTTGTCCAGACGCGCTGACAGGGAAAGGAGACCGAAGTGACCAGGACTCTCTTCTACTTTGCGTTCATGCTCGCCACGCTGACCTTTTACGGGGGCGAGGTCTGACCTTTCGTCGAGTCGCTTCCGGTCTGGAAGTTCGCCCTGACTCTCGGTGTTCATCTCGCGATTGCCCTGGCGCTGCGGCAGATGCTCATCCGTCGTTTCGTCCTGCCCCTGCCGATTCACCGTCAATCAACGCGCCTGCTGTTGCTGGATTTCGGGATATTCATCGCGGCCGGCCTTGGTGTCGGCGTGTATCACCATCTTTTCTGGGGCTTCCCGGTCTTCAGCGGCGTCGAGATCGTCGTCGGGTTCGCCACCATCGGGCTCTTCGCCGCCCTGGACCTGAGCCTCGAGTGGGAGCACAGGGTCATCGTCCAGGCCGACATGTCCGCCGGAAGCCTCCCCGGACCCGAGTCCTTTTTTCCCCAGACCAGGCGCTTCGCCTATCTCGCCACGGGCATCATCTTTTTCGTCACCCTGATCCTGCTGATGTTGCTCATGCGCGACATCTCCTGGCTCCAGGCCCAGGAGCGGGCCGCCGAGAACCTTTCGTCCCTGCTGTGGTCCGTGGTCTGGGAAGTGCTTTTCGTCATGGGCATTCTCCTGGCCCTGACCCTGGTCCTGGTCTATTCCTACGCGCGCAACCTCAAGATGCTCTTCCGGAATCAGACCACGGTCCTTGAAATGGTCAGCCGGGGGCAGCTTGACACCAAGGTGCCCGTGGTCACCAACGACGAGTTCGCGGTCATCGCCGGCTACACCAACACCATGATCGACCGGCTGATCGAGCGGGAGCGGATGGTCCACGGCCTGGAGCTGGCCAGGCAGATCCAGGCCAACCTGCTGCCGTCCACGTCGCCCTTTCTGCCCGGCGTGCAGATATACGGGGCCAGCGTCTTCTGCGAGGAAACGGGCGGGGATTTCTACGACTTCATGGTCCGCGACGGCCTGCACGGTCCGGAACTGGTCATCCTGATCGGCGACGTGACCGGCCACGGCGTGGGGGCCGCCCTGCTCATGGCCTCCATCCGCGCCTACATGAAGGCCCTGCTGCTGCAGCGTCTCGACCTGTCCGAGGTCATGAACAGGACCAACGCCCTCATCCACGCCGACGTCGACGACAGCGGGAATTTCGTCACGGCCTTCGTCTTGTCCTACTGTCCGCTTACGCGCAGGGCCGCATGGGTCGGGGCCGGACACGACCCAGCGTGGTTCGTGCCGTCGGCCGGAGGACCGGTCCGCACCTTCGCCGGTCGGGACATTCCCCTCGGAGTCGACCCCAAATGGCCGTACACGAAATATTCGGAACCCCTCGCAGGCGGTCTGTTGGTCATGGGGACGGACGGAATCTGGGAGTCCCTGGGTCGGGACGGCGAGATGTTCGGCAAGGACCGCCTGCTTCAGGTGGTCCGGGGCAGCGTGCAGGAGCCTCCGCAGGACATCGCCGCCCGCATTTTCGAGGCCGTCGAGAAATTCACCAGTGGCGGCCGCGTGGAGGACGACCGCACCGTGGTCATTGCGCGTCTGGCGTAGCGTCGATTTCCTGCATTGCGTGGGCCATGTCGGCGTGCATGGCGAAAATCCGGTTGTAGCCGGAAATGTCGAATATTTCGGCGATATAATCCCTGACGCCGCAGATCATGACCGTCCCGCCGCGCGGATTCAGCCGCTGATAGCTCATGACCAGGACGCGCAGACCGGCGCTGTTGATGTATTCCAGCTCCGAAAAGTCCATGACCAGGTGCCTGACCCCGCTTTCCAGGCTGAGCAGGACCTTTTTCTCGAGTTCGGGCGTGCTGGTCGAGTCGAGGCGTCCGCTGACCAGGAAAACGGCCGCGCGGGGGTGTTCTATCTGCCGGAGGTGCATGCGTTCTCCTGAATGCTTTTGGCGATGGTGATCCGTGTGCGGTTGAAGCCGTCGAACCGGGAATATTCCATCCGCGTGGCCAGATTGCGGACCAGGCACAGGCCCATGCCGCCGATCTTGACGTCTCCGGGCTGCAGGCATTTCCGGCTGGCGTGCGCGGTGGGGTCGAAAGGGGGGCCCGAGTCCACGATTTCCACCGTCATGTCGTCGCCGCTGTCCGAGATGCCGACCCGGATGCCCCTGTCCTCTCCCGGGCGCGCGCCGTGGGCGATGCAGTTCGAGACGAGCTCGTCGATGACGAGCCCGAGCCTGTAGCGCACCGACGGCGGCAGCCCCAGGGCGTCGGCGAACTCCTCGACGGCCGCGAGGAGCTCGGCCTGGTCTTCTTCGGGCCGGTTCAGGGCAAAATCGAATTTGGCGATCATGGCGTCCTTTTCTCTTCGCATAGAGTAGGGTAGGCGTGAGGTCAAACCGCAACCCGGAGGAACGGGGCAGTTCATGGTCACCAAGCGGACCCTCTATTCGTGGGTACTCGAAAAGAACGTGCGCTGGCAGGCGCTCATCGTCCTGCTGGTCGTGGCCACCGTGGGCATCCGCATCTTCCCGCTGGAGCTGCAGAAGCGCATCGTCAACGAGGCCATCGGCCTTGGCGACATGGACCTGCTCATCCTGTACTGCCTGCTCTTCCTGGGCGCGGTGCTCCTGGCCAGCAGCCTCAAGTTCATCATCAACCTCCTGCAGGCCTTCATCGGGCAGACCACGCTCGAGCGCATGCGCAGAAGCCTCTTCGCGCACATCCTGAGCCTGCCCATGTCCTTTTTCCGCACCATCCAGCCCGGCCAGGTCATCAATTCCCTGATCAACGAGCTGGCCTCGGTTTCGGGGTTCATCGGCAGCGCCGTCTCCGTGCCCCTGATCAACGTCTGCACGCTGCTGGCCATGGGCGGGTACCTCTTCTACCTGAACCCTCTGCTGGCGTGTCTGAGCTTCGTCATTTACCCCCTGCAGATCGTCATCGTGCCGAAACTGCAGAAACGCGGCAACGAGGCCAACCGCCACCGGGTCAACGTCAGCCGGGCCATCTCCGGCAGCATCGGCGAGGTGATCACGGGCGTCCACGAAGTGCACGGCCACGCCGCCTTCGCCCTGGAGAACGAAAAGTTCTACGGTCAGACCCAGCAGCTCCTGCAGGCCAACAACCGCATGAACGCCTACCGCTACGGCATCAAGTTCGCCAACAACTTCTTCGAGCACCTCGGCCCCTTCATCCTCTTCCTCGTCGGCGGCGGCATGACCATTCGCGGCCTCTTCGACCTCGGCGCCCTGGTGGCCTTCCTCTCGGCCTACTCGAGCCTGAGCGAGCCGTGGCGGGAACTCATGGATTTCTACCAGCTCAAGGAAGACAGCCTCGTGCGCTACAAGAATGTCATGGCCGCCTTCGACGTCGTCCCGGAGCACCTTCTCGTGCCCGTGGACCGCGACGTCCATCGCTTCCGCGGCGACATCGAACTGCGCGGCGTGACCTTCCGCACCCCCGAGGGGACGCGGCTCATCGAGGACGTGAACCTGCACGTGCGCCCGGGCGAGATGGTCGCCCTGGTGGGCTTTTCGGGCAGCGGCAAGTCAACCCTGGCCAAGGTCGTATCCCAGCTCATGCCCTACACCGAGGGGCAGGCGCGTATCGACGGCAACGAGGTCCGGACCCTGACCAAGCTCGATGTGGCCGAAAACGTGGGCATGGTCCCGCAGCACCCCTTCATCTTCAGCGGCAGCGTCCGCGACAACCTCCTCTACGCGAGCCGCTCCAGCGCCGCCAACGGTGTTCCGGGCTTCATCACCCCGGATCTGGACCGTATCATCGAGGTGCTGCAGCAGGTCGGCCTGTTCCTGGATGTCCTCAAGTTCGGCGGGCAGGCGGTCATCACCCCCGATGACAAACCGGAGCTGGTGGAGCGCGTCCTGGCCATGCGCCGCCTCTTCCGCCAGCGTTACGAAGGCGACTTCCTGGACGACATCGAATTCCTGGACCCCGACCGGTACATGGATTTCGGCTCCATCGCCCAGAACATCGTCTTCGGGGATTTCGTCGAGCGGCGCGTCAGGTTCGAGGAGGCCCATCGCCACAAGCGCTTCGTGGCCTTTCTGGGGGAGATCGGGCTGGAAGAGGAACTGGTCGGGTTCGGCGCAAGCGTGGCCAAGGCCACCGTCCCGATCCTGCGCTACGGGGCACAGACCCCCGAACTCTATGCCGGAAGCCCCATCCCTCGGGAGGAGATGGAGAAGTACGCCGTGGTCGTGGCCGAGCTGGCGTCCCGCAGCCAGGCCGAGCTCAAGGCCGCCTCCCGCATCCTCCTGCTGCGGCTGGCCCTGAATTTCGTCCAGGGCAGGCACAAGACGGTGCGCATGCCGGAGAACCTCAAGGAACGTCTCCTCATGGCCAGGCGGGAGTTCCGCGAAACCTTCGCCCGCTCCGGCCAAGGTGCGCTGCGCTTCTACGAACCGGACCTCTATGTGGAGTCGCGCAGCATCCGCGACAACATCCTCTTCGGACAACCCAAACCGGGGCGGCCCGGCGCCATGGACCGCATCAGCGAGCACCTGGTGCAGCTGCTCATCGAGGAGGGGGTGCTGGAGAGCATCGTGGAGCTGGGGCTCGAGTTCCAGGTCGGGAGCATGGGCGAGTACCTCTCGGGCGGACAGCGCCAGAAGATCGCGCTGGCCCGGGTATTCCTGAAGGCGCCGCCGGTCTACATCCTCGACGAGGCCACGTCGGCCCTGGACAACGCCTCCCAGGCCCGGGTCCAGAATTTCCTGAAGGCCGTGCGCGGCAGGCACACGGTCATCTCCGTCGTCCATCGTCTGGACACGGTGTCCCATTACGACCGCATCGTGGTCATGAAAGCCGGAAAGATCGTGGAGAGCGGTCCGTACGACGAACTCATGGCCGCCAAGGGGGTGCTGCATGATCTCGTCGCAAAGGCCTGAGACCCACGAGTGCGAACTGGACTGCAACCTGCGCGTGCTGCGGGAGCTGCCGTTCTTCGCGGGAATTCCCGCGGAGCTGCAGCGGGTCATGGCCTATCTCTGCGAACGCGAGGCCTTTTCGGCGGGCCAGACGGTGATGGAGGAGGGGCAGCCGGCCGACGTCGCCGTGGCCGTCATCAGCGGGGCGCTGGTCATCGAGCGCGAGGGGGTGGTCCTCGGCCGTGTGGCCCAGGGCATGAGCGCCGGCGGTCTCGCCCTGCTCGGCGTTTTCCGCTCGCTCTACACCCTGCGGGCCGAGACGCAGACCGAGTGCCTGCTCATGCACAGACGCGCGCTCCTGCCCCAGCTCGTGGCCCGACCGGAGGCCCTGGCCGGCATGGTCCGGGAGGTCATCGGCAGCGTGGTGTTCTGGGACCACCAGCGGCTGGAGCGCGGCGGGGAGCCGCACGTTCACGGGCCCGGGGTGCTCTAGCCCCGCCCGCCTCAATACGGTAGCCTGTTCAATGACTTGAGGATGAGCGTACAGCCCATGGCGAACATGCCCGACAGACCCATGCCGCAGGAGAACCCCGCCAGCAGGACCGGGGCGTACTGACGCCAGCGCGTCCCGAACTTCTTCAGGAAATAGTACCGCCCGAGCAGGGCGCCCGCCAGTTCCAGGATCAGACCGTGGGGCGTCGACTGCCCCAGTCCCCGCACCACGCCGTAGACGAGCAGCACCGGAAGGCCGATGAAGCTCAGCACGGCGTAGGCCAGCACGCCGAAGAACACCCCGCACGAGACATAGACCGAATTCAGGGCCTGGAAGAAGAGCGAGTTGCCCTCCAGGGTGGCCGTCTGCATGAGCAGCGTGTTCAGGGCCTGCAGGTGCCACAGCTCCTGGGCGTAGGGGTAGCTGGCCGAGGGGATGGGCGCCAGCCGCCACAGGAACTGCGAGAAGAGCAGGGAGGCGATGAGCACGATGGGCAGGGTCACGAACTCGGCCTTGATGATGCCCCGCAGGCTCGTGCCCGTCAGCTCGATCTGGCGGAAGCCCACCGTGGCCTCGCCGTAATTGTGCATGGGGATGGGCGCGTACCAGATCTCGATGCCGTGGTAGCCGAAGTACTTGGCCCCGGCGATGAAGCTGGCCTCGCGCACCAGGGGCAGGCTCACGTACTGGCCGGCGATGCCCTCCATGCGCGCCGTGATGTAGGAGATGAAGGGCGTGTAGATGAACCCGTAGAGCAGGAAGAATATCCACGGGAAGCTCGGCACCAGCCAGACGCAGAAGGCCACGTAGGACAGGGTCGAGAAGACGTAGATCCCGAGCGACAGCCAGATGGAGATGTCGCCGCGCCCCGGGGGCGGGGAGAAGAGGGCCGCGAAGTTGAGCCGCTCCCCGGTCTGCCGCCGGAACGACCTGGCCACCTGCCAGAAGCCGATGAGGCCGATGGCCAGGCCCAGGCCGATGCCGAAGCTCATGTAGAAGTCGAAGCTGTTGGAGAAGACCGTGTCCACGGTGCCCATGCCCGGGTGCCAGCGGTGCAGGATGCCCGATGAGTACAGGATGGGGTTGGCCACGATGGTGATGATGAGCCCCACGAAGCCGCCGATGACGGCCCAGAAGGGCAGGACCATGCCGATGAAGATCAGGCCCAGGTCCAGCTGGATGCCCGTGGCCACGGCGGGCAGGAAGCCCTCGGTGTTGCGCGTCAGGTCCAGCCAGGGGATGGGGATGAGGCGGATGGGCTCCGTGAAAAAGAGGCCCGACAGGGCCGGCAGCAGCACGTAGAAGAAACCGAAGGCCAGCCCGATCATGGCGCCGATGGAGAAGACGCGCCACTTCCAGCTGTCCTTGCGGTCCTCGGTGGACTCGGCCAGGGCCATGGTGCCCAGGGCGGCCACGGGAGCCATGGGGAAGGGCAGTTTCTCGACGTCGGACGTCAACCGGTACAGGGCGTAGCCCAGGCCGAACTGGTCCACGCGCTGGATGATCAGCGCCCCGCACATGAGCAGCACGGGCACGAACCAGTCCCGGTGCAGGAAGGTCCGCTCCGCGTAGGAGGCCGAATCCAGGGCCGGCGCCACCCAGGCCGGTATGTACTCCGTCAGCCCGAGCATCTGGGCCGCGTCGGACTGGATGAGGTACTGGTTCCAGAGCAGGCCCTGGAAGGGCGAGGCCAGGGCCGCCCCGGCCATGTAGTAGAGCAGGAAGATCTCCTGCTGCCTGAGTTCCGAGTAGGAGCGCTTGGCGACCTCTGCGAAGAGGATGATGGTCACCCAGCGCGCCGCCGGGCCGATGCCCGTGCCGAGCACCAGCTGCAGGTACATGGACCCCGGCATCATCAGAAAGCCGATGAAGATGGCCCCGACGACGGTCTTCCAGTCGAAGCCTTCCTCGAAATGGCTCGGGGGCTTCAGCAGGTCCCGGTATTCCTTGAGTTCGCGGTCGTCGTACATGGCCTTCTCAGGATGGCAGAACCAGGTAGCTGATTCCGGTTTTGTGGCTGATCATGGCCCAGAAGGCGCCCATGCAGAAGTCGCCGATGATCAGCCCGATGAAGATGAGCCGCACGCGTCGGTAGAGGAAGGTCCCCCCGTAGCGCAGGCAGAGCGTGTTGCAGGCCCAGCCTACCAGGAAGCTGAACCACAGGATGCGCATGGAGGAGCTGAAGGCCAGCATGTACCCGATGGGGTGGATGGGCCACCACGGGAAGAGGTAGTAGCACAGGACCAGCGCGAGCATCACCACCGCCCCGACGAGGATGAAGGACAGGATCCAGTTGTCGGGGGTGTGGGCGGCCTCCAGCAGGCGGCGGGAGTTGGCGTACACGTTTTGCGTCGTGCGGGTCGCCCAGTCCATGTCCAGTTCCTGGATGCCGTGGCGGTGGCAGATGTAGAGCATGCCCAGGAAGGATGCCGCCACTGCCAGGACGAGGGCCGCGGCGATGGCCAGGCCCATGAGTCGGCGCCGCCGCATGGTCTCGGAGATTTTGCCGGCGTGCACGAGGGAAGGCAGCAGGGACTCGCGTACGTCCACGAAAAGCATCTTCTGTAGGCTCATGCCGAGCACCAGGCCCACGGTCCCGAAGGGCTTCGAGCCGAAAAGGGACAGGGCCGCGTCCGACGGGGCCGTGTTCAGGGACGCGTAGGGGATGCCGCCCTGACAGACGAGTTTGGCCACCACGAGCATGACCGTGAAGAAGGCGGCGTAGAGCATGATCGAGGCCGAAAGGCCCATGCCCCAGAACGCCGACCAGGCGCACAGGGCGGCCATCCCGGCCACGGCCCCCAGCATGGACGCCCGCGGCGAGAGCCACCCGGCGCCGCCCGTCTCGGGGTCGGGCCGCAGGCACTGCCTGGCCGTGTCCAGCAGAAACTCGCGGGCCAGCCAGATCATGAAGCAGAAGAAGACGATGGAGGCGCCGATGACCTGGGTCTCCTCGGGGCGGGAGATTACTGGGCCGAAGAGGGTGCCCAGGGCCGAATCCGGGATCTGCACCCCGCTGGCCTGCAGGATTCCGGTCAGGAGCCCGGCCAGGAGGAAGAACAGCCAGAAACTCAACGACACCTGGCGTGTGGCGATGAAGGCGAAGCCGATGAAGGCCGGGTAGATGAAGATCTTGAGCTTCTGGAAGCCCGAGAGGAACCCTGTGGCCGGGAAATAGGACCCGGCCAGAAGTTCCGTGGGCAGCGCGGGGACCGTCGGGAAATGGGCCGCCAGTCCCCCCAGGGTGTGGATGAAGACGGGCACGCACAGGCCGCAGAGCAGGAACGGGTCCCCCAGGAAGGAGAAGAGGCGCTGCTGGTCGTAGGCTTCGGCCAGGAGCTTCGGCATCTGCAGCAGGGGGAAGTTGATGCGCTCGTTGACCACCCACTGCGTCGTGAACAGGCTCGCCAGGCAGAAGAGCGTGGCGTAGGCCAGGAGGATGAAGACGCTCCAGGCTCCCAGGACGGGCAGCCAGAAGGACCACGGGATGCGCTCCAGGGTCTGCATGACCGAAAGCCCGGCCTTGTCCGGCAGGCCGCCGTACAGGGCTTCGAGGGCGGTGGCGTTGCGGGGGTAGAGGGCCTCGGGCAGCAGCGGCAGGAGGTCGGCCCAGTTGTTGGACGCGTCGGCGAAATGCGCCGGGGCCGTGATGTTGATGAAGAAGGTCCGCGCCAGGCCGGTGAAGCCGATGCCCGAAACCACGACCATCAGCGCCCAGGCTGCGAGCAGCTCCATGCCGGTCAGAAGCGGTGCGCGCCGCGTGACCTTGGCCAGCAGGGACAGGATCACGGCCGAGGCGAAGAAGGCGAAAAAGGCCGCCAGGGGGAAATGCCCGCCGGCCAGGGGCGTGGCGCGCAGGTAGCTGTTGGCGAAAGGCGTCACCGCGCAGAAGGCCACGCCGAGGGTCAGGCCGCTCAAGAAGGCCCGCGGGCGGATGGTGTGCGTCATGAGGCGGCTCCCTTGCGGTTCATGCGTTCCTGCATGAAGAGTTCGAATTTTTCCTTCTCGGGGGCGTCGAGGGAACGCCAGATGAGGAGCTGCTTGCGCAGGTCGTTGAGGAATGTCCTGCACAGGCGCAGCCAGGCGTTCTTCTCGCCGGCCTCGCGGGTCAGGGTGATGCGCACCTCCAGGAACCCCGGGTAGTCCGGCGAGGGACAGGAGATGATGGACGCGCGCTGGCGGATGCCGAAATCGAAGGGCGCGAGCCAGGCCCTGAAGGAGATGTCGAAGCATTCCGGGTGCTCGTCGGCCGTCATGCCGATGGGGCAGGCGTACTCCACTTCGAGGTCCGCGGTGGAGAAGAGGCCGTGGGAGATGTCCGCGTGGGCCAGGTAGTACTCGGCCAGGAACCCGCCGGCGCACTCCTGTTCGTGGATCTTGATCAGGAAGGGCAGCGTCACCACCAGGGTCGACCCTTCCGGGGCGGGCAGCTTCCAGGTCCGGGTCACGTCGGGGATGGCGATGTGCGCGGCCACCCGCGAGGGGTAGATGACCGAGAGCAGGACGACGGCCATGACCGTGAGCATGGCCCCGACCCCGGCCAGGGACGAATAGTTGGCCGTCATCCCCGCCCAGATGGGCGTCCCGGCCAGGAAATGCGCCGCCACCTGCGCCGCCAGGTAGCCGGTGACCGCGCTGATGACCCCGAAGGCCAGGGCCTCGGCGATGAAGAGGGACGACACGTGGGGCGGGGCCAGGCCGACGGATGTGTAGACCGCGATCTCGCGCTTCCGTTCGACCACGCTGCCGACCATGGTGTTCAGCACGATGAGGATGGCGATGACCGAGGGGATCAGCACGTTGCCCATGCCGCCGTACGACAGGCTGCTGGAGGAATAGTGCAGCCATGTGCTCCCCTTCCCCTGTCCTTCCCCGTGAAAGAGGAGCAGCTGGTAGCGGTCGGCCATCCGGGCCGAGAGGTTGCCGTGGTGCAGGGCGGCCGCCGGGGCCATGGCCAGGCTCTTCAGCGTGCCGCCGGCCTGCAGCAGGGTCCCGGCCGGGATGATGACCGTCCGTTCTCCCCCCACATGCTGATAGCGGCTGGACATGGTGGCCACGTCCTGTCCCGATTCGGCGGCCTCGGCTTCGGCTTCGCTCAGCTCCGACGAGGTCTCGTTGGGGTAGACAACGGGGGTCAGGGGCTCGCCGTCCAGATCCAGGGCCTGGTCGTGGCTTCTGCCGTCGAAGACGCCCTTCACGGTGAAGGGTATGCCCCAGATGGTCACCTCCGGCCCGCCCTCCAGATCCTCGATGCCCAGGTCACGGGCCATGTTTTCGGGCAGCAGGACCTGGCGTCCCCCGGCGGCGTCGAGCCAGCCGCCCCTGATCATCACCGTGCGCCCGGCGGCCAGTTCCGCCTCCTCGGGGTCCAGGCCGACCATGGCGTCGGCCACGGTTTCGCGGTCCCCGAAACGGATGGGGATGGCCGGCGGCCGCGTCCGGTCCTGGGTCTCCCACCAGACGCGGCGCGCCATGGCCGGCTGCCCGGTCATGGCTGCGATCTCCCGGTCCAGCTCGCCCGGCAGCGATCTCCATTCCAGGGCCTTGAGCATGACGCCCTGGTACGGCGAGGCCGGGCTGAACCGGACCGCGCCCTGATCCAGGGAGTGGCGCACGGTGGTGAAGTTGAGCAGCGTGTAGGTCAGGATGATCAGGGTCGCGCAGGTCAGGCCAGTACGCACCTTGCGCCGGCGCAGGTTGGTCACGCCGATGGAGAAGGCGGCCACGAAGGCCTTCCACAGGGAGATGGCCTGGTCGCGCGAGACCATGGCCCTGCGCTGCAGGTTTTTCATCTCCTGCTCGAAGCGCGTGAAGAGGATGAGGGAGACAAGCAGGGAGAGCCCCAGGATGAAGAAGGCCAGGACAACCACAAGGGGGCTGTAGGTCAGTTCGAAGGCCGGGTGCACGGAGTAGATGATGCCGATGACCACGGCCAGCAGCCCCAGGAAGGCGCCGATTCGCTTGTGGATGGAGACGTGGGCGAAGAGCAGGCGCTCCAGGCAGTAGGCGAAGGGCACGAAAAGGGCGATGTAGAAGAGCACGCCGCCCAGCACGTCCTTCTGCGTCCGCTCCACGTCGTTGTAGACCCGCGAGATGAGGGACAGGCAGGAGCGGGCGTGTTGGTCCGACGCGCTGTGGGCGAGGTTCGCCTGCGCCTCCAGGGCCAGCCGCAGGTGCTCCTGGGCCTGCCCCAGGAGCTGGCGGATGCGCTGATTGACGATGGAGTGGCTCTCCAGGTTCTCGACGCGCGGGGTCACGAGGTTGACCATGTCGCGGGCCGCCTGGAGGGAGGTGTGTCGGACGGCCGGAGTGTCCGCTGCCGTGAAGCCGGTCCCGAGCATGTCTTCGGGTCCGTTGTTCAGCAGCAGGAGCTTGCGCTGCAGGACCGTGTCCGAAAGGGTGGCCTTGAAGGGCGTGTCCGGCTCCAGAAAGAGGCTGCACAGGGTTGACTGCCTGGTGTCGATGCGGCTGTACCAGTAGCGCAGGGGCTCGGTGTCCGTACGGGCGTCGATGAGGTTCAGGCGCGTCAGCGGGTTCAGGCTGCGCGCGTCGCGCAGCTGGAAGATGGTCGACTGGGCGCAGCCGAACATGATCAGGTCCGTCTCGGTCAGTCCGCGTCCGAGCTTGACGCGGTAGCGGTCCTTGCCGGTGGCCTCCTTGTCGATGGCCCAGGCGGCCGTGTTGGACCCCGGCTCGAAGCGGTAGCCCTCGACGATGGCCTTGCCGAAGGAGTGCTTCTTGTCGGCCAGGCCCGGCACGCGGAAGCGGCCCAGGCTGTCGACCCAGGCCAGGGAAAACTGCTGGTCCTGGTAGACCTGCAGCAGGGCGTTCTCGGCCTCCTGCTCGGCGAACAGCTCGCCCTGGCGCAGGAAGTTGGCCCGCCCGGCCAGGATGGAGAAGCCGTTGGCCCCCTTCTGCGAGGCTTCGGGCAGCGCGGCCCGGTCCAGTGCGCGGAGCATGCCCTCGACCAGGTCGGCCTGGACGCGGACACGCTCGGCGTCGACGTGTTCAAGGGTGTCGTAGGGCGTGCCCCAGGCAGGGCGCATGTCGTTCAGGGTGGCCAGGGTGAAGCCGGGCATGCCGGCCAGGGCCGTGACCTCGCCGCCCATGGGCGGCTGGTCGGGAAAGTTGTTGAACCACTGTTTGCGGCCGGCTCCACCCAGGAGGTCCCGGTAGGCCACGGCCCGGCCCGCGGCCCCCTCGTCGAGGACAGGCCGGATGTTGGCGTAGAGCTTGGCGCGGTTCACGGACGGGGTCAGGCGGAAGAGCCAGCCGTCGTCGACGCTGCCGACGGCGTTGCCGTGGGAGGACAGGTGCAGGGACACGGCCGCGGCCACGCGCCTGCCGTCGACGGCTTTGTTCAGCTTCAGGGCCGAGCGCAGGGCGGCCAGGCGGTCGTCGATGTCCGCGGCCAAGCGCCGGGCGTGCTCCAGGGCGGCGGGGACGAAGCCGCGCACCGCTTCCTGGGCCTGTGCGTCCAGCAGCGCGAAGGAGCCCTCCCAGCCTATGCGCCGGAGCAGGAGCTTGCGGGCGGCCAGTTCCTTGATGCGGGCGGCGTTGGCTTCCGCGTCCTTGCGCGCCAGGCGCAGGGCGATGTTGATGCGTTCGACCTCGTTGCGGATCTCCGTCTGGATGGCCGCCAGGACCAGGGCGTCCTCGGCGGGCGGGCCGCCGTGGAGCCGCCCCTGTTCCAGCAGGGCGGCCGTGGACCGGGCGTCGGCGCCGCGCGCCTCCATGCCCTCCAGCTCCGCGTCGATATCCTTTTTCTTGCCGGTCAGGGCCCACACGGACTCGCGCAGGCCGGCCAGCATGTTGCCGTGGCCCGACGTCGCCAGGAGCAGGGTCGTGCGCCGAGGGGGGGCGGCGGCGAAGCCGTCGGCCATGTGCAGCAGGGTGGCCAGGGACACGGCCTCGTCGGCGGCAGGGGCATGGCCAGGCACGTAGCGGCTGCCGTCGAGGAAGGCCTCGACCACGAGCAGCTCTCCGGCCGCTTTAGAATCCCGTCCCGGGATGAGGCACCAGACGTTGGAGCTCCGGCCCTTGGCCCATCGCGCACTGGCCTGCAGGCGCGCGACGCGGCCCGAGACGGCCGCCGGGGAGCCGAGCCCGGCCTCGAACTCTTCGGCCCGGACCCAGAACCGCGGGAAGTCCACGGGCGTGAGCTCCTCCTTGTCGCGGAAGCGCAGACGCGGCGCGGCCTCGCCCCCGCGGTCGAGATAGATCAGGGCGCGGGCCCCGAGGTTGGCGGCGTGCAGCCAGCCGCCCCCCGAGTCGAGGTACATGAGCACGATGCTGCCGGCCACGTCCTTGCCGTCGAAATCCTCGAGGCGCCCCTCGCCGACGAAAACGAGGCCGCCCTCGTGCCCGGCCTCCAGGCTCTCGGGGGCCAGGGCGTTGGCGAAGAGGGGACGCAGTGGGAGGCTTGCGCCGCCAACGGACAGGGAGGCGCCGTCGAAGACGCGTACGGGGGTGATGAAGTCCTGGCTGCCGACGGTGGCGTTCAGATGGTCCGGCAGCCCCTTGAAAACCTTCCGCACGTACTCGGCCGTGCGCTCCTCGCCCGCCGTGCCCAGGGAACGGTCCGGCACCGAGGCGATGGCCCGCAGGTGCTCTTCCACCCCGGCCAGGGCGGGCGTCCAGGCCATCGCGAGGCACAGGAGCAGCAGGGCGATGCCGGGGTTACGCGGACGCATGTCGCTCCTGGATGGTCCCGATGGAGATGTTCAGCTCGTCGCGGTTCTCGATCCTGTCGATGCGGCCGTCGCGGATCCAGACCACGCGGTCGGAGACGTTGAGCATCTTGAAGTCGTGGGTCGCGGAGATGATGGTCACGCCGCGCTCGCCGCTCATCTTCTGCAGCAGGGCGATGATCTCCTCGCCCGTGGAGGAGTCGAGGTTGCCCGTGGGCTCGTCGGCCAGGATGATGGCCGGGTCGTTGGCCAGGGCGCGGGCGATGGCCACGCGCTGCTGCTGTCCGCCCGAGAGTTCGGCCGGCTTGTGCAGGAATCGCTCGCCAAGGCCCACCAGGTCCAGCAGGGCGCGCCCCTTGTCCACGGCGTGGTCGTTCTGCATGCCGGCGAAGATCATGGGCAGGGTCACGTTCTCCAGGGCGCTCATGACCGGGATGAGGTTGAAGGTCTGGAAGATGTACCCGATCTTGCGGTTCCTGAGCCACGCCAGCTCGTAGGCGTCGAGCTGGGAGATGTCGACCTCGTCGATGAAGACGCGGCCGCTGGTGGGCTTGTCCAGGCCGCCGATCATGTTGAAGAGCGTGCTCTTGCCCGAGCCCGAGGGCCCCATGATGGACAGGTACTCCCCGGCCGCGACCTCCAGGTCCACGCCGCGCAGGACCTGCACGGGCATCTTGCCCAGGGTGAAGGTCTTGGTCACGCCGACCACACGGACGATGCTGTGCCTGTCCATCAGTGTTCTTCCCTCATGACGATGATCGGTTGCAGTTTGGCGGCGAGGATGGCCGGGTAGAGCACGCCCAGGAGCGAGAGCCCCACGCCCGTGGCCCAAGCCTTGCCCGCCTGGGCCAGCAGGGGAGCCAGGCTCAGTCCCGAGAAATCCAGGGCGGCGTAGTGCACCAGCGAGGCGGCCAGGGACGCGGCCAGACCCAGCAGCGCCCCGGCCCCGGAGCCGACGACGCCGACGATGAGGGCCTCCAGCAGGAACAGGCGCAGGATGATGCGGTCCAGGGCGCCCAGGCACTTCATGATGCCGATCTCGCGGAAGCGCTCGGTGACGGACATGAGCTGGGCGTTGACGATGCCCACGGTGCAGACCAGCAGGGACAGGGCGATGAGCCACAGCTCCTTGGCCCCGGCGGAAAGCCCGTGGCCGGCGGCGTCCACGGCGTATCCGGCCGAGGTCAGCAGCGGCAGCGCCGTCTCGCCGTGGAGGCGGAAGAGTTCGCGGGCCACGGCCGAGCCCGTCAGGGTGAACCCCAGGAAGGCGATGGCCAGGACCAGGCTGAAGGTGGTCACCATGGAGCGGAAAAAACGGATGCGCAGGCTGTTGACCGCCATGCTCAGGGATTTCCCCCATGGCAGAACGATCTGCCTGGAGATTTTCCCGCTGTCGGGACGGTCGGTCGCTACGCTCATATGCCCCCTGTGGTGTGGCTCCTGAAGCTGAAAGCAGTTGAGAACGATTCTCGTCTATTTTCGGTACTATCCGGAAACTGCCCCGAAAATCAAGGAAGAACGCAGCCGTCACGGAATCTCCTTCCACGGCGGCGGTCGGGAGGACGTCCCGCGTCAGCCCCTTGCGGCCGCCAGGCGGCGGATGATCTCCGCGCTCCCGCGGTCCCCGTCCAGGCGCAATGGACCGGAGGGCCTGCGCTCCTCGCGCAGGGAGCGCTCCATGATGGCCGCGAGGCGGGACGGCTCCAGGTCCTCGTCCCGCAGCAGGCCGACGTGGCCCAGGGCCGACAGGGCCTCCAGGCGCAGGCGCTGTTCGCGGTCGTGGCCGTAGGGGTGCATGAGCCCCCTGGCCCCGCAGGCCAGGAGGTTCATGGTCGTGTTGTAGCCGCCGCGGCTGACGGACAGGTCGCAGGCCAGGACATGGTCGGGGAATCGGGGGGTGAATTCGCGGACCGTGGCGTCGGGGTGGCTCAGGCTGCGCTCTTCGAGTCGGCGGCGCTCCTCCAGGGGGGCGTTGGGGCCCGTGAACATGAGGAGCTTGTGGGGCAGCCGGGGGGCGAGAAGGATGGACGCCTCCATGATGGGGTCCAGGAGGTCGCGGATGATGGTCCCGCTCCCGGCGCTGGCCAGGATGACGGTGCCCTCGGCGGGCAATCCCAGGGCCGAGCGGGCGGCGCCCCTGTCGGGCAGGGTTGGCCCCTCGGCCACGTAACCGGTGTACCAGACCGGGCAGGCGATGTCGGCCACCCGGGAGAAGGTCAGGTCCAGGCGCACGAGGTCGGGGTCCGAGTGCACCAGCACGCCGTCGAACCACGGGTTGAGCCAGCCGAGGGTCCGTTTCTCGAACTTGGCCTGGTCCTTCTTCTCCACGAGGATGTCGCGCAGGCTGCACAGGGTCACGGCCGGACGGGGGAGTTCGCGGTTGCAGCGCAGCAGCGGCAGGAGCTCGCGGGCGAAGACGCGGCGTCCGAAGGGGAACATCTCGATGAGCAGGACGTCGGGCCGCAGGGAGCGGAAGAGGTCCAGAAGCATGGCCTCGCGTTCCCGCCACGTGTCCTCGAGGTCGCGCTCCCGGTCCACGGCCAGAACGCTGCCGTAGCTCTCGTCCATGCGGATGGCCGGCATGGCGTGGTGGCGCACGTTGTCCGGCATGGGGATGGGCACCTCCGCTCCGCCGGTGACGAGGTCCACCGTCAGCGGCGCCAGGGCGCGGTCGATGGCCATGCTGCGGAACAGATGCCCGATGCCGAACACGTATTGCGTGTAGTGCAGGATCTTCACGGAAGCCTCACGTTGGTCTGGAGGATGCGCAGGCCAGTCCCGTCGGCGGCCAGCAGGTGCAGGGCCCGCTTGGCGACTGCGGCCGAGGCGCCCGGCAGGAAGGGTGAGCCGAGGAGGTGGTTGAGGACGATCTTGATGACGCCGAGATGCGTGACCAGAAGTATTCGTTCGCCGTCGCGACCCCGAACGGCCCCGGCGATGGCCGCCAGAACCCGGTCCAGGACCTCGCGCCGGTTCTCGCCGCCCGGCGGGGTGAAATCCCAGGCCCGGTCCTCCTGGGCCTCGATGCGGCCCGGGAAGTCCCGGCGAAGCCCCGCGACCGTCATTCCCGTCCATTCCCCCCAGTCCTGCTCCATGAGGCCCGCGGCGATTTCGAGCTCGCGGCCGGGAAAAAGCAGTCCGGCCGTCTCCCGCGCCCGGGACAGGGGGCTGGTCACGACGCGGTCCCACGGGCCGTGGGCGTCCAGCGCCTGCAGCCAGGGCGTCGGGTCGAAGGCCGGGTCCAGGGGGATGTCCGTCGTGCCCTGGATGCGTTTCTCCCTGTTCCAGGCCGTGGGGCCGTGGCGCAGCAGGCCGACGACGTTCACGGCCGCCTCCGGGCGCAGACGTCTTCCATGACCGCGAACATGCCGCGGTAGTTGGCGGTGATGTCGTGCACGCGCAGGACGCGCTCCCGGGCCTGGCGGCCCAGGCGTTCGCGCAGCCCCGCGTCGCGCAGCAGCGTGCCCACTGCCGCCGAAAAGGCGTCCGGCGAGAAGGGCGGGACGATGATACCGGCCTCGCCGTCGGCCACGACCTCGGGCGCGCCGTCGTGGCTCGTGGCCACGGCGGGCAGGCCGCAGCACTGGGCCTCCAGGTAGACCATGCCCAGGGCCTCGCCGATGCCGGGGAAGGCGAAAAGGTCGCCGGCCTGGTACCAGGCGTGCATGTCCGCGGGCGCGACGCGGCCGGCGAAGGTGCACGCGCCGGGCAGGGCCGTGCGGGCATGCTCCTCCAGCCGCGCCCGGGCCGCCCCGTCGCCCAGGACCAGGAGGTGCAGGTCGGGAAATTCGGCCGTCAGCGCACGGCAGGCGTCGATGACGAAGGCGATGCCCTCCTCCTTGACGCCGGGGCGCATCATGGCCGCCGTGACCACCACGCGCTTCTGCAGAAGTCCGAGCTTCGCGCGCAGCTCCGCTCCCCGTTCCGGGGCCAGGGGGAAGTTGGCGGTGCGGATGCCGGGCCGGATGTAGGAGATGCGCTCGGGCGCGAGCAGGCGGCCCAGGTTCTCCACGTCGCGCAGCTTGTTGACGAAGACCGTGTCGGCCCGCTCCAGGGCCATGCGGTTCAGGTGGAACCCGGCCCAGGTCTTCAGGCGCTTGCGGTACTTGGTGGCGTAGGAGCCGGCCAGGATGAAGTAGGGCAGGCGGTTGCGCCGGGCGATGAACGGCCCGAAGGGGTCGGGCCCGCGGTAGTACGTATGGTAGGTGAACCAGCAGTCGGGTTTCCGGCTGCGGACCTCCCGGTCGGCCCGCCAGGCGTCCAGCAGGGACCCCGGCCACTCCGAAGGCCGCAGGAAGATCCACTCCGTGGTCCGGGACAGGGGCACGAAGACCTCGTGCCCCTCGGCCTCCATGGCCGCCCGCACGTCGCGGGCGATGGACACCAGGCCCGAGGAGCGGGGGTGGTCCAGGGAGCGGAAGGTCGGGTAGTAGGCGATGCGCATGGCTAGAGGTGCGTCAGGTCGCGATAGAGGGCCACGAGCTCGCGGATCAGCTTCCTGTTGTCGAAAACGTCGGTCACGCGCTGCCTGGCCGCAGGGATGACACGCTGGCGCAGCGGGAGGTCCGTGACGATGCGCTTCAGGGCGTCGGCCAGTTCCCGCGGGTTCGCGGCGTCGACCAGCAGGCCCGTTTCCTCGTGGTCGACCAGTTCCGGGATGCCCGAGACCCGCGTGCCGATGACGGGCACGCCCAGGGCCATGCTCTCGGCGATGACGTTGGGGATGCCGTCGCGGTCGCCGCTGGCCGCCACCTTGCAGCCCAGGACGAAGCAGTCGGCGTGCTGGAAGCGCTCCAGCACCTGCTCGTGGGTCATGGTCCCGGCCAGTTCGACATGATTCTCCAGGCCGAGTTCGCGCACCCTTCCCCTGACCGCTTCCTTGTCGTCGCCGCTGCCGATGAGCACGTAGCGGAAGGGAAAGCCTTCGCGCGCCAGCACGGCCAGGGCGGCGAGGATGTCCGGGATGCCCTTCTTCTCGACGATGCGGGCGATGGTCAGGAAGGTGTAGGGCGGCTTCGGGGTGTGCTCGACGGCGTGGGCGAAGAACAGCTCCAGGTCGATGCCGTGGTAGACGCAGTGGATCTCGTGGCGCCCCCCGACCAGGTTTTCCAGGAAGGCCTTGTTGTACTTCGTGCAGGTCACCACGAAGCGGGCCTTGTCGATCTTCTCGGCCAGCTGCACGGCGTCGGAGGTGTAGATGTCCTTGGCGTGGGCCGTGAAGCTGAAGGGCACGCCGCAGATCTCCGAGGCGAACATGGCCACGGACGTCGGGCTGTGGGCGAAGTGCGCGTGCAGGTGCGCCATGTTCAGGTCCCGGGCGTGGTGCACCAGGTAGGCGGCCTGAAAGAAGTGCTTGAAGGTCAGGAAGTTGCGGTTGCGCAGGAAGCGCCTGCAGGCCAGGGCGAAGCTGCGGGCGTACCCGCCGGGGTGGAGGATGGCCGCGCTCAGGTTGGGCCACAGGAAGCGGTGCAGGTTGGCCCAGAATTCCGAGGGCAGGTAGGTCACCCGCGCCTTGATGGCCTGCACGGACTTGTGGGTGAAGTTTTCGCGGGGGGCCCGCATGGAGAAGATGTGGACCGTCAGCCCTTCCTCCTCCAGCAGGCGGATCTCGTTGGAGATGAAGGTCTCGGAAATGCGGGGATACCCTTTGAGGACCATGCCCATGACGGGCTTTGCTGTGTTCATGCCTGGTCTCCGAAGCTCTGAATGCGCGATTTGATGGTGTCGAAGGCGGTCATGGGGAAGGAGGCGAGGGCCGCTTCGTAGACGGGGCCGTCGCGCAGGAGTTTGAGGATGCATTCGAGCATGGGCGCCGGTTCCACGGTTTCCCAGGGGATGAATTCCAGGAGCCCCCTGGCGGCGAAGAGGCGGGCCCGGATGATCTGCTCCTCGCGGGGCACGCTGCGCGGGATGATCAGGGACGGCCGCGCCGCCCCGACGATCTCGCACATGGTGTTGTAGCCGCCCATGGAGACGACGCAGTCGGCCGCCAGGATGGCCTTCTCCATCTTGCGGTAGAACTTGCAGATGCGCACCTTCAGCCTGCGCGCCCTGGCCGCCAGTTCGTCGTAGGCGTCCTCGGCCAGCATGGGGCCGGTCACGATCATGGATTTGAGCTTCGGGTGGGGCAGGGTTTCGAGCATCGTCAGGTACGTGTCCACGACCTTCCGCCCGTCGCCGCCCCCGCCCGCGGTGACGAGCACGAAGGTGTCGTCCGGGGCGACGCTCATGGACCTGCGGATGCGGGGCCGGTGCTGGGCGCGGGGTATCTGCCGGGGGATGTAGCCCGTGAAGTGCATCTTGGCGGCGATGTTGTCGGGAATCTCGTACTCGCGGATCGGATCGTAGATGTCGCGGCTGCCGTAGACCCAGATCTCGGAGTAGAGCCTGTCCAGGACTTCGTAGATGCGCTTCTCCCGCCACTCGGCGACGGTGCTCGCGGCGCTGTCCATGATGTCCCGCAGGCCCAGGACCACCCGGGTTTCGGGCCGTTCCCGGCGCAGCCATTCCAGGGTGGGCACGACCTCGCGCCTCAGGCCCAGAGGAGCCTTGTCGACCAGGAAGAGCGCGGGTTCGAACCTGCGGGCCGTGGCCAGAATGATGTCCTGGCGGATGCCCAGGGCCATGGCCGGTTCGACCTTGATGGAGTGGGGCACGTAGAGGTCGTTGGTCTGCTTGATCATGCCGGGCACGCGGATGAAATCGATGCCCTGCGGGAAGTCGAAGCGGCCGGCGATGGGCGAGCCCGTGATGATGACGACGTTGTGCTCCCCGGCGTCCCGGATGTTCCGGGCCAGCGCCATGGAGCGGCGGATGTGCCCCAGGCCGTAGGTGTCGTGGGAGTACATGAGGATGTTCATGGGGATCCTGGATGTTGAGGCTGCAGTGAAATGAGCCCACGGCTCGTGCCTGCGGGCGGGTGAACCGCCCTTTTCAGGATATCCCTGTTTACCGCCGCGCTGTCAATGTCCGCGTTTCCAACTGTCCGGATTCATGCGCCGTTTTCGGCTTCAGTCGATGAGCACGATGCGGTCGGGCTCCAGGCGGATCTTGCGGTCCTTGTAGAGTCTGCCCAGGGCCTTCTTGAAGGCGGATTTGCTCGTCCCGAAGGCGGCGGCGATCTGTTCGGAGGGGCTCTTGTCCGTCAGCGGGCAAACGCCGCCGTTGGCGCGCAGGTATTCGACGATGCGCCCGGCGAGCATGTCCACGCCGGACAGCCCGGGAGGCAGGAGGGAGAGGTCAAGCTTGTTGTCGGGCCGCACGGCCTTGACGTAGCCCCTGACGCGCTGGCCGTAGCGCAGTTCGCCCGGCGCGTCGTCGCGGAAGATGAGGCCCAGGTGCGTGTTGTCGACCACGGCCTTGAAGCCGATGTCCGAGAAGCCGCAGATGAGCAGGTCCACCTCCTGGCCCGGAACGAAGCCCGAACCGTCCTCGTTCAGGTGGGAGTGGAGCTTGGCCGTCCCGGCCAGGCGTCCGGTGCGTTCGTCGAGGTAGACCAGGATGACGTAGGAGCGCCCCTCTTCCAGGGGCTTGTACTGTTCCGAGGCCGGCACGAAGAGATCCTTGGGCAGGCCCCAGTCCACGAAGACGCCGGATTTGGTCACGGCCACGACCTTCATGAAGGCGCACTGGCCCAGCTCGGCCCTGGGCCGGGCCGTGGTGCCCGTCAGGACCGCCTCGGAATCGCGGTACAGGAAGACGGTGACCTCGTCGCCGACGGCGGCCCCCGCCGGCAGCTCCCGCCGGGGCATGAAGACCTCGCCGAGATCGCCGCCGTCGAGGAACGCCCCGCCCGTGACCAGTTTCATGATTTTCAGGCTGGCTGTGGTGCCGATGCGGCTCATAACTCCTCCCGTGAGATGGCGGCCAGGCCGGCCAGGAATCTGCGCAGCAGCTGGTCGCGGCACGGCATGTAGTTGCGGTGCGAAGGGTTTCGGAAGAGCGCCGAGAGTTCCGATTTGGAGGCCTTCATGCCGCCGGCCTCCAGGATGCGCAGCATGTCCGCGTCCTTGAGCTCCAGGGCGATGCGCACCTTGCGCAGGACGAGGTTGTTGTTCAGCTCCCCGGACTCGGCCGTCCCCTGGTCGCGGGGGCCGCGGCGGGAGGCGACGAGCCCGTCGAGGAAGGCCAGCAGCAGGATGTCGGGGCACTCGACGAAGCCGGGCTCCTCGTCCTTTTTCAGCAGCAGGTCCAGGTCGCCGTGGCTCAAGGAGTGGCCGCCGAGGCCGAAAAGGCGCAGCACGCCGTCGTTGTCCAGGTTCAGGGCGTAGCGCAGTCGGCGCAGGATGTCGTTGTTGGTCATGTGCGTGTTTCCTTGGGTGCACCACCGAGTACACGGGATGGGTCCGGCGGTCATCTGAAAAATGGGGAGCGATGTCGGGCCATATTGACCCTTGACCCCGCGATTTCTGCTGGTAGGGCATTCGTCATGCGATGTCATACACGTTGTAGTACGCGCCCGCGCCTTCTGAGAGGCCTCCTCGCCGCCACGGCTTCCGCGATCCTGGCCTTCGCCCTCACAGCCCTGGCCACAGGCGAGGCCGCCTGGGCTGGGGCCGCGCCGAAGGTCAGGCTGCAGCTCAAGTGGCGTCACCAGTTTCAGTTCGCCGGCTATTACGCCGCCCTGGAGAAGGGCTATTTCCGAGAGGAAGGGCTCGATGTCGCCTTCTTGGAGCGCTCTGTCGGCGTAGCGCCCGCCGAAAGCCTGCTCTCTGGCCGCGCCGAATTCGCCGTGGATTCGCCGGCGGTCCTGCTCCGGCGACTCAATGGCGATCCGCTGGTGGTCCTGGCCGCCATTTTCCAGCATTCCCCGAACATGCTCATGGCCGTGCGCGGCTCGGGCATCGGCATGCCCCACGACCTGCTCGGCAAGCGGATCATGTTCGCGCCTGGGTTCGACGTGGAGATTTCGGCCATGATCGCGGCCGAGGGCATGAAGCCCGGCGCCTTTGAAGTCGTGCCCCACTCCTGGAGCGTGGACGATCTTGCCGCGGGCCGCGTCGACGCCATGAGCGGCTACATCACCAGTGAACCGTACCTGCTGCGGCGCATGGGCCTGGCTCCCCTGGTCATGCGGCCCATCAATTACGGCGTCGATTTTTACGGGGACTGCCTGGTCACGACCGAACGCCACATCGGCGAAGACCCCGAAGGCGTGGAGGGCTTCCTGCGCGCCGTCAGGCGAGGCTGGGCCTACGCCATGTCCCACCCCGGGGAGATGGTGGACCTGATCCACGCCAAGTACGCGCCGGACATCCCCAAGGAACAGCTCCTCTTCGAGGCCGAGGCCATGCGCGAGCTGGTCAGGCCCGATCTCGTCGAGATCGGCCACATGAACCCCGAACGCTGGAGGCAGATGGCCGGGACGTACGCCCGGCTGGGGATGGTTTCGGGGAATCTCGACCTCTCGGGGTTCATCTATTCGGAGATCAAGGACGAGGTTCGGGCCAGAAGGGAGAGGCTGGTCCGCGTCTCGGTGGTCGTCCTGCTGGCGGCCGTCTGCGCCGGCAGTTGCGTGGCGGGCGTTCTTTTTCTCTTCAACGCGCGGCTGGGCCGGAAGGTGCGGGAACAGACCGCGGCCCTGGCGGCCAGCGAGCGGAGCTTCCGTGTCTTTTTCGAAATGGCGGGCATGGGCGTCGCGCAGATCGACGGAATGACGGGGAACTTCTGCAAGGTGAACGAAAAGTTCCGGGAGCTGACGGGCTGCACGGCGCGGGAGCTGAGCGTCATGACCTGGCGCGACCTGGTCCGCCCCCGCGACCTCGGGATGCTTGAGGAGGCCCTGAACACCCTGCTCGCCGAACGGCTCATGGAGACCACCCTGGAGGTGCGTCTCGTGCGCAGGGACGCGTCCCTGTTCTGGGGCATGGTCACCGTCTCGGCCCTGTGGGCCGATGGCGACCGGCCCGAATTCTTCCTCGTCGTGGTGCGCGACATTTCGGCGCGCAAGGACGCCGAGGAAAAGCTCCTGCTGGCCAACAAGGTCTTCGAGAACACCATCGAGGGCATCGTAGTCACGGACCCCAAGGGGCAGATCGTGCAGGTCAACCCCGGGTTCACGGCCATCACCGGGTACGCGGCCGAGGAGGCCATCGGGCACAACCCGCGCATCCTCAAGTCCGACCGCCACCCCCAGCACTTCTACCATCACATGTGGACCCAACTGGTCCACGACGGGCATTGGGCCGGGGAGATCTGGAACCGCCGCAAGAACGGGGAGTCCTACCCGGAATGGCTGACCATCAGCGCCGTGAAGAACGAGGCCGGCCTGACCACCAACTACGTGTCCATCTTCCACGACATCACGGAGCTCAAGAGCCAGGAGGACGCCCTCAAATACCAGGCCCAGCACGACGCCCTGACCGGGCTGCCCAACCGCATGCTGCTTGACGACCGGCTGCGCATGGCCCTGGCGCAGCTGGGACGCAGCGGGGAAAAGCTGGCCCTGCTGTTCCTGGACCTGGACAACTTCAAGAACATCAACGACGGCCTCGGCCACGGCGCCGGCGACGCTCTCCTGATCGATCTTTCGCGCCGCCTCGAAGGCCTCCTGCGCGCCGGCGACACCCTGGCCAGGCTGGGCGGGGACGAGTTCCTCATCCTGCTGCCGGAAGTCGACGGCGTCGAAGGCGTGAGCCACATCGCGACCCGCATCCTGGAGGCCCTGGGCCGGCCCTTCAGCCTCGGCGACGTGGAGTTCTTCGTAACGGCGAGCCTGGGCGTGACCATCGCCCCGGACGACGGGAACGAGGCCGGAAAGCTCATCAAGAACGCCGACATGGCCATGTACCGGGCCAAGAGCCTGGGCCGCAACAACTATCAGTTCTTCACGCCAGAGATGGACGCCGCGGCGCACCGACGCATCTCCCTGGAATCGAAGCTGCGCAAGGCCATCGAAGGGGAGCGTTTCGAGCTGCACTACCAGCCGCTGGTGCGCATGGACTCGGGCTGCATCGTCGGGGTCGAGGCACTGGTGCGCTGGCGCGACGGCGACACCCTCGTCTCCCCGGCCGAGTTCATCCCCCTGGCCGAGGATTCGGGTCTGATCCTGCCCCTCGGGGAATGGGTCCTGCGCACGGCTGCCCGCCAGGCCAGGCTCTGGCAGGACGCGGGCTTCGACCTGGGCATGTCGGTGAACATCTCCTCGCGGCAGTTTGCGGGACCGGGGCTGGCCCAGACGCTGGGCGAGGTGCTCGCGGACACGGAACTGCAGCCCGGCAGGCTGTATTTCGAGATAACCGAGTCCATGCTCATGGGCGACGTGGCCAAGGCCGAGGCGACCCTCAATTCCCTGCGGGCGGCAGGCGGGACCTTCTTTCTCGACGACTTCGGCACGGGCTACTCTTCCCTGTCGTACCTCAAGCGCCTGCCCATCGACGGGCTCAAGATCGACCGCTCCTTCATCCGCGACATCACCGAGGACCAGGACAGCCTGGCCATCGTCACGGCCATCGTGTCCATGGCCCGGACCCTCAACCTGCGCATCGTGGCCGAGGGCGTGGAGACCGAGGCCCAGCGACGCATCCTGGCCGGCCTGGGCCCCATGAGCATGCAGGGCTATCTGGCCAGCCGGCCCGTGCCGGCCGCTGAATGCGAAAAGCTCCTGGCCCGCGGCGCGCTGCTGCCGGCCCTGAACTCCTGAACCTTCCCGCGACCGCAAACGCCGCACAACGAAAAGGGCCCCTCCGAAGACGCGCCGGCGTCTTCGGAGGGGCCCTTTTTCAGCACGACCGGATTTATATCCTGAATTTCCCGACCATGGCGTTGAGGTCGCGGGCCAGGCCGCTCAGGCTCTCGGAACTCTGCTGCACGGCTTCAGCCGAGGAGGCGATGTCGCCCGAGGCGGCGTTGACGGCGGCCACCTCCCTGGCGATGTCGCGGGTCACGGTGTCGGCCTGGGAAACGTTCTCGTTGACCTCCTGGACGCCCTGGGCGGCCTGGCCGACGTTGTCGGCGATGTCGCGGGTGGTGACGGACTGCTCCTCCACGGCCGCGGCGATGCTGCCGACGATGGCGTCGACCTCGTCGATGACCTGGGTGACCTGCTGGATCTCCGAGACCGTCACGCCCGTGGCGCCCTGGATGCCCTGGATCTTGTCCCTGATCTCCTCCGTGGCCTTGGCCGTCTGCTGGGCCAGTTCCTTGATCTCGTTGGCCACCACGGCGAAGCCGCGGCCGGCCTCGCCCGCCCGTGCCGCCTCGATGGTCGCGTTCAGGGCCAGGAGGTTGGTCTGGGAGGAGATGGCCGTGATGGCCTCGGTGACCTTGCCGATCTCCTGGGCGGCCGCGCCCAATTCGTTGACGCGGCGCGAGGCCTCGCCGGCCTTGCCCACGGCGTGCCCGGTGATCTCCTTGGCCTTGGAGGCGTTCTGGGAGATCTCGGAGATTGTGGCGGTCATCTCCTCCGAAGCCGAGGCCACGGTGGAGATGTTGGTCGAGAACTCCTCCATGGCCGAGGCCACGGAGTTCATGTTGGAGCTCATCTGCTCGGTGGCGGCGGCCACGGTGGTGGACTTGGAGGTCATGTCGCCCGAGGCCCGGCGCAGCTGCGTGGCCAGTCCGAGCAGGCCTTGGGACGCCTGGTTCAGCTGGTTCGAATTGCCGACCACCTCGCGGATGATGCCGTGGACCTGCTCGACGAAGGTGTTGAACCACTCGGCCAGTTCCTGAGTCTCGGTACCGGAGGTGTCCTTGAGGCGGGCCGTGAGGTCGCCCTCGCCCTCGGCGATGTCCTTGAGCATCCCGATCATGCGCTTCAGCGGGGTGATGATGGAGCGGATGAGGAAGATGGTCAGGGGCAGGATGAGGAAGGCGAAGCCCGCGCCGATGAAGGACAGGGCGATGGTCAGAGACCGCGAGGCCGCGGCCTCCAGGTCGGCGGCCACCGCGGCCTGGGCCTCGGCGATGTTGTCGATGTACACGCCCGTGCCGATCCACATGTCCGTGCCGGGGATCATGATCGAGTAGCTGAGCTTGGGCTGGTCGCCCTTGCCCGGCTTGGCGAAGACGTACTCGACGAAGCCGCCCCCGGCCTGGGCCTGCTTCTGCAGTTCTTGCACGAAGAGGATTCCGCCCACGTCCTTGAGGCCTCCGAGGTCCTTGCCTTCGGATTCGGGCTTGGTCGGCAGCACCCGGCAAATGGTGCCCTGGTAGACGAAGAAGTAGCCGGATTTGTCGGCTTCGAAGCGGATGTCGCCGATGAGCTTCTTGATGATGCCGATGCGTTCGTCGTTGTCGCTCACGCCCTGGATGGCCGCGCCGATGCTCGTGGCCATGTTCTGCGTGGCGACCAGGATCTTGTCGCGGGCGTCCTCGTTCATGATGCGGCCCACGGTGGCGATCATGTCCGTCTTGGTGCCGCGCGCCTGGTAGACGAAGAAGGCCACCACGGCGCCCATGAAGAGCAGCATGATTCCGGTCAATAACAGCAGCCGGTTGCGGATTCCGAAGCGAATGCCCATGGAGTGCCTCCTGATGGATGTTGCGTGGTTTTTCATGTCTGTCTCAGAGTCCGGGGCGACTGCGGCAGACCGGGTCTGTCGGACGGCGCGCAGCCCGCAGCCACGAATTTCCGGATGCTGACCGTCAGCCTCCGGGGTTCGGAGCGGAGCTTGTAGGACAATATATCCGATTGGTCGACAAATACAAGTAGATGTCTGACATGCCGGTGTTGCCGGCGTGCTGAGCAGGTAAAAAGGGGGGACGTGTCAGGGCGTATCGCCTTGAGCGCTTTTGCGCCCGTACATGGACAGGTCGGCCAGGCGCAGGAGCGTGGCCATGTCCTGGGGCGACTCCGGGTCGAAGGCCACGCAGCCGTGCGTGATGCCCATGGCGTAGGGCAGCCGTCTTTCGCGGTTGATGTCCCGGATGCGTTCGTCGACCTGGCTCCAGATGCGGTTCGCCTCGGCCTGGCCGCAGCCGGGGAAGACGACGACGAACTCGTCGCCTCCGACGCGGTAGATTTCGTCGGTGGAGCGGATCAGGGCGCGCAGGACGGCCACGACCTCCTTGAGGTAGGCGTCACCGTGGAGATGGCCGTAGGTGTCGTTGACCTGCTTGAGCTTGTCCACGTCCACGAAGCAGAGCATGAAGCGCTCCCCGCGCTCCGTGGCCGACGCGATCGTGCTCGGCATCTCCGTCTCGAAGGCCGTGCGGGTGAAGGCGCCGGTCAGGGGGTCGATGCGCAGCGTCCGTTCCAGGAGGCGCCGCTTGCGCCGCTGCCAGCCGTAGAAGCAGAGGAACGCCACCAGGAGCAGGAGGATGATGACCGTGAGGATGGCGATGGTCCAGACGGCTCTGGTGTAGCGGGCCGAGTCTGCGTCGTCGTTGATGAGGACGGCGTTTTGGGGCAGGGGGCGGCGGTCCAGACCGAAGCGCCGCATGACCCCGGCGTCGAAGGTGAGGCTGTTGGGGCTCTCGACGATGACGGGGAGGTCGCGGGGGCTCCTGCCGGACAGTATTTCCCGGGCCAGGGAGCCGGCCGACAGCCCCTGGTGGTACCCGCTGGTCACGACGCCGCCCACGGTGCCCGCGCCGAGGTAGAAGTCCCAGAAGGAGAAGACCGGCACGGGGCTGGCCTGGACGATTTTCGCGCAGCTTTCGTCGTAGGTGAAGTTGTTGCCGTCCTTGTCCCGGTTCATGCTCATGAGCAGGATGATCGCGTCGGGGGGCAGGGACGACAGCCGCTCCAGCAGGCGGGTCATGGACATGTTCTGGAGCATCTCCACCTGCAGGCGTCCGGGCAGCAGGGGCCGCACCTCCTCGAAGCGCATCAGGTTGCCCAGGCCCGTGGGCGTGGCGTCGTTGACGACGACGAGGCGCCGGGCGCCCGGGACCAGATCCGCCGCGGCCTTCACGGTGCCGAGGATGTCGTAGGATTCGAGCACCCCGGTGATGTTTTCGGCGGCCATGGCCGACGGGTTTTCGAGGTAGTTTACCCCGCAGAAGACGATGGGGGCGTCCGGGAAAAGGCTCTTGCGGTACTGGCGGGCGAAGTTGAAGGCGTTGTCGTCGGAGGTCACGATCGCCGAAAATTTCGTGAAATGGTACTTTTCGCGCAGCAGGAGGTAGTTCAGATAGGTGAATTCGGCTTCGGGATGCCGCTTGGTGTCCATGTACTCGACATGCAGTTCCGTGCCGCCGGGAACATTCGCCAGGCTTTCCGTGACGCCGCGCAGGATGTCGTCGGTCCAGCGGAAACCAGCGTTGTAGGAATGGAGAATCAGAATGTCCCGTCGCGCGCCGTTCCCGGCGTTGAAGAAGCGGGTCTCGTCGGGAAACTGGATCGGGGACAGACCGAACCGCTGCATCTCCCGCACGTCGATTTCAAGGCCCGCGATTTTGTCCGTGATCACGGGTATGCTGGAAGGGTCCTTCCCCGACAGGATGCTCGCCGCCATGTAGCCGGCGGTGCGGCCCTGCTCGTACCCGCTCGTCAGGTAGCCGCCCAACAGCCCGTGACCCATGAGGAAGTTCCAAGCCCCGAAGACCGGCGTCGGGCTGGCCTTGGAGATGGCGGCCATGGCCTCGCCGGGTTCGTAGAGGTTGCCCTCCCGGTCGCTGAAGTAGAGCAGGAAGAGAAGGCCCGTCTCCGGACCCAGGGCTGAGACCTCGCGCGCCAGCTGCGGCAGCGGCAGGTCGTCCAGGACCCTGAGGGAGAGGTCCGCGGGGAAGACGTTGCGCAGGTCCGCGAGGATCGCCTGCCCCGTGTCGGTGCGGTCCGCCACCACGGCCACCTCGCGCAGGTTCGGCTGCAGGGTGCGCATGAGGCGGATGGTCGCCGGCAGGTCCACGTGCTCGCGGACCCCGGTCATCCAGCGGGGAAGGGCTGGCAGGGGGGTGGTGTTGACGCCGCAGAAGACCGTCGGGGTCCTGCCGAACATTTCCTCGCCACGCTCCAGCATGAGCGTGAAGGCGGCCTCGTCCAGGGTCACCACGAGGTCCGGACGCATGAAGGCGTATTTGCGCCTCAGGCAGTCCGGCAGGCAGTCGATGTAGGCGGGGTCGAGGTTGCGCTTGGTGTCCATGTGCTCGACGCGGATGACGAGCTCCGGGTCGAACTGATGCAGGCTTGTCTCCAGGGCGTGCAGGATGTCGTCGGACCACTTGTAGCCCGGGTGGTAGGAGTTGAGGACAAGCACCTGACCGGCGCCCTGTGCCTGCAGGGGGCACAGGGCGAAGAAAACGGCCGCCAGGGCGGACAGCACCACACCCCGCACGGGGCTGCAGGCGGCCGGTCCGGCATCAGCCAAGGATGGTCTCTCCCTGCAGCACGGTGCCGGCGGGGATGACCGCCTGGGCCGGCCCCCTGTTGATCACGCGCACGTCACCGACGCAGCGCACCCCCTCCTCGAAACGCACGTCCCCTTCGACCTTCAGGCTCGCGCAATCCAGCAGGGACGGCGGGGCCTGGGGAAAGCGCTCAAGGAACGCGTCGATCTTCTTGAAGAATTTCCCGTCCAGGGAAACCTCCGGCATGTCGCCCTCGCGCAGCGGGTTGGGCACGATGGTGTCGCGTTCCGTGCGGATGAAGCAGTCGGACATGACCAGCAGCAGGTCGTTGGTGGTCTTGACCGGGGCGAAACGCTTGCGGGGCACGATGACGGCCTGGGCGTTCAGGAAGTTGGTGATGGCCGAGCCCATGGCCGTCTCCAGCTGGAAGACCTTGGGCGAGTCGGGGTCGCGGGGGTCCAGGGTCTTGGGGTTGATGATGAGGTCCAGCGGCATCATGCGGTGGGAGACGAAGACCGACTGCAGCACGCGCAGGTCGACCCAGATGGAATTGGTGTTGAAGAATCGGTACTTGCCGATGTCGCCGAAGGAATCCATCTCCTGGTCCGGGCACTGGGCCACCTCGCGCAGGGCCAGTTGCCTGTTCTTCTTCAGACGGCACAGGTGACCGCCCTTCTTGTCCTGCTCCGTGCGCCTGGCCACCTCCATGAGGAAGGGCAGCTTGTGGTGGACCATGTAGCCGAGCAGGCGGCGGTTCATGATGGCCCCGAGGTTGTCGGAGTTGGAGATGAAGGCGTAATTGTAGCCTTTGTCCAGCAGGGCGTCGAGGATGCCCGAAGTGATCATGGCCGTGTAGATGTCGCCGTGGCCGGGGGGGTTCCACTCCAGCTCGGGGTTCTGGGGCCAGGAGGCCGGGGCGTGGTCCCTGGCCATGATCTTGGGGTAGCGGTGCTGGAGAAAGGCCAGGTCGATGCCCGTGGTGCCGTTGTTGAAGTTCCCGACCTTGAGCATGGTGTCCATGTGGGTCTTGAAGCTGTTCATGAAGATCTGCGGGAACTCGACGCCGTAGTGGGCGCGTACGGTCTTGGCCTGCAGGAGGATGAGGTCCAGGAAGCTCAGGCCGTCCTTGACCGGGATGAGGGACTTGGCCGACTCCAGGCCCATGCTCGTGCCAAGTCCGCCGTTGAGCTTGATGACCGCCGTCTGTCCCAGGGCCTTCTCGCCGACCTCCTTGAACTGGTCCATGGCGTCGTAGTCGGCCAGTTCGACGTCCTCCACCGGAAGGATGTCGCGGTCCGAGAGCTTGCCCTGGGCGCCGTAGAGGAACTGGTTGAAGTAGCACTTGAAGGTGTTGATGACGATGGGCGGCAGCCCCTGCTGCTCCATCTTCAGGGCGAAGGGACGGAAGAGGGTGGAGAGCTTGGGGTCGTCGACGCTGACGCAGCTTATATCCTTTGCCATGGCGGTTCCTTGGTGATTGAGGTTTTCCGTGCGCAGGCCGGGGCCAATGCGCGTGCATCCCGATGGTGGTCGCGGATGACTGTCAGGAATAGTTCAACAATGCCGGTTCGTCCATATGGCCGAAGGACAATAGTGGAACATTTTTCTTCGTTTGTGCAAAAAAAGTGTCCCCGACGAGCGCGCCGGGTTCCCGACGTCAGGGATGGGCGGGAAGGCTGACGGTCAGGATGGATTGCCCCTCCGCGCGGGTCAGCAGCAGATGGCCGCCGATGCGTTCCACCATGCGGGAGCACATGGCCAGGTTCACCTCCTCGTCCTCGAAGGGCATGAAGAGGCGATATTCGTCCACGGCCGCGTCCCCGACGGGGCTCATGCCCAGCGTCACGTGGATCAGGCCGTCGGACGTGGACGACGTGATGCGGATGGACCCCGACTCGGCCACGACGTCGGCTCCATGGCCGAGGAGATAGATGAAGATGCGGTGCAGGAACTCCTGGTCGGCCAGGACGGGCGGCAGGTCGTCGTCGATTTCGTTTCTGCAGGTGATGGATTTGTGTTCCAGGCGGATGGATAGGAGGCGCATGACGAAGGCGAGGGTGGCGGGCACGGAGCAGCGCGTCAGGGTCACGGCCAGGGGTTCGAGGTAGGCGTTGACGCGCTGCACCAGGCGTTCGAGGCGGTTGCATTCGTCCATGATGACCTCGGTCTCGCGGGCATCGGGGTACCTGGCCCGCAGCTGGCGGGCGAAGCCGCCCAGGGAGACGAGGGGGTTGCGGATTTCGTGGGCCACCTCTTCGGTCATGCTGCGCAGCATGTTCAGGCGTTCGTTCTGGATCAGCACCTTGTCCATGTAGGCGTTGCGGGTCACGTCCTGGATCATGCCCTCCAGGCGGTCCGGGGCGCCGTCTGCGCGGCGCGGGCTCGGGATGGACTGGATCCGCAGGTCGATCTCGTAACCCTTCTTGTGCAGAAAGCGGAAATCCAGCCGGAACTCCGAGGCTTCGACCTTGAAGCCGTTCTTCAGGGCGGCAGTGAACTTCCTGCGGTCCGCGGCGGCGATGCGCTTCAGGAATGCCTTGGGCTCCTGCTGTATCTCCTCGGGCGTGTAGCCGAGGATGTCCAGGGTGGCCCGGTTCAGGAACTCGAATTCCCGGTTGCGGTTGATGCTGAAGACGATGATCGGCAGGTTCTGGACGAGGCGGAAGAGGTGTTCCTGGCTGTCCTGCACCCGCTGCGTGAGGCGCGCCTGGGCCAGGCCGTTGCGCACGACGTTCAGGAAGACGTCCATGCTGGCGATGGGCTTGGTGACGTAGTCCCAGGCGCCGGCCTTGAAGGCTTCGATGGCCGCGTCGATGTGCGTCCGGCCCGAGACGATGATGACGGGCGCGGCCGGGCGGATCCTCTTCATGGCCGAGAGCAGTTCGAGCCCGTCGCCGCCGGGGATGCCGAGGTCCAGCAGGACCATGTCCGCCGGCCCGGTTTCGAGCAGTTCCAGGGCCCGGCCGGCCTCGACGGCCTCGAGTACGGCGAAGCCTGCATCCTGCAGGAAATGGCGCAGCGCCTCGCGGAAGGCCGCTTCGTCTTCGATGATCAGTATGGAATCGGGCATGTTCCCGCCTCTGCCGTCCGGCGCCCTACGCCCGGGGCATGATGATGGAGAAGATGTTCATGGGCGCTTCGTAGGCGTAGCCGACCCGGCCTCGGTGGAGCTCGACGATCTGCTTGACGAAGGACAGGCCGTGTCCGCTGCCGTCCTCGCCGTCCGCCCCCGTCGAGCGGAAGCCCTCCTCGAACAGCCGGGCCTGTTCCCCGGACGGAATCTCGGGGCCCGTCGTGGCCACGAAGAGGCGCACGCCCTCCCTGCCCTGGCCGAAGGCGTCGGGCACGGTCTCCCATCCGTAACGCATGAGCTTCTCCCCGGCGACGGACCGCGTGTACTTGATGGCGTTGGCCAGCAGGTTCGCGATCACCTGGGAAAAGAGCCCCAGGTCGGCCGGCAGCACGATCTCCTCGTCGATGCGCACGTCGGGGGCGACCTCGATGCGGATGCCCTGGGCGTGGAACATGGACTGGAATCGTTCGATCTGCGGCTCGAAGACCTGGCTCTTGAACCTGCAGGGCCTGAGGAGGAGATCGTACCCGCCTTTCTCGAAGTGGCCGCGCCGCAGCAGGCTTTCCAGGAACAGGCTCGATTGCTGGAAGCGGCTGGAGATGGTCTTCTGCAGGGACAGCAGGTCCCGGGCCAGGACGGGCAGCTCCAGGCGCGCGTCGAGGTCCGTGGCGTCGTGCCGGGGTGGGGCGAGCCCGTCGATCCTGCGCTGCAGCCGGGTCAGCTGGCGTTCGAGCTGCAGGAAGAGGAGCTTGAACTGGATGTTGGGCACGATGACGTTGTGCCCGATGTCGCGGACCAGGTTGCTGATGAAGGTCAGGTGCTTGCGGTTGCTCACGGCCGTCTGCTTGACGGCCATGATGCGGGCGGCCCCGCGCGCGAATTCCAGCCAGAAGGCGTCCTCGTCCGGCGGCACCTCGCGGTGCAGGGCGATGGCCCCGATCAGCCTCGGCTGGTGCTCGGCGTCGCAAATGGTCACGACGGCGCCTCCGACCGTGCGGACGATGCCCGGGGACTCGGGGCACGGCGGGTCGGGCAGGCTGAAGACTTTGGCCCCCTGGGCGCTGGTGGTCCGGCGCAGGCGCAGGTCCCCTTTGGGACCGCGCATGTACAGGGATGCGGGCGTTCCCAGGCAGATGTCGGGAACGAGCACGCAGAGGGACTTGAAGTCGTGCAGGGAGTCGAATTCCAGGCCAAGCTCGAAGAAGATGTTCAGCGCCGTGAGCCTGTCCGGGGCGTGCCCCTGTTCCTTGCAGCGGGCGAGGCGGTCTTGGATTCTGGTACGGATGTGGGCGCGTTTTGGCGGCGCGGGCTGCATGGACTCTCTCCTTGCCGGGCAGGGCCCAACGTCGTCAGCATAGCCCAGGAGCAGCCCTCCCGCAATCAGGGTTTGCGCGTTTTGCCCCGCACGTCGTACTTTTTCGGGTCGAGGTTGTACTTCTTGATCTTGTAGTTGATGATCCGGTAGCTGGCGCGCAGTTCCCGGGCCACCTGCAGCATGTTGCCGCCGCACTTCTGCAGGGCCTCCACGAGGATCTCCTGCTCGAACTTGCCCACGGCCTCGCCGAAGGACAGCTGGTTGTCCGTGGCCGAACTCTCGGCCGTCTGCAGGGTCGGGGGCAGGTGATAGGTGCGGATGGCCTCCTCGTTGCAGATCAGCGCCGCGCGTTCCATGCAGTTGCGCAGCTCGCGCACGTTGCCCGGCCACTGGTACTGGGTCAGGAGGTCGATGGCCGGCATGGAGATGCGCTTGATGTTCTTGGCGTACTCCTTGGAAAAGAACTCCAGGAAGTACTCGGCCAGGGGCAGGATGTCCTCCCGGCGCTCGCGCAGGGGCGGGATGAAGATGGGGAAGACGTTGATGCGGTAGTAGAGGTCCTCGCGGAACCGGCCCGACTGGATGAGGTTCTCCAGGGGCTGGTGCGTGGCGCAGATGATGCGCACGTCGACCTTGATGCTCTTCTCGCTGCCCAGGCGCTGGATCTCGCCCTCCTGCAGGGCGCGCAGCAGCTTGGCCTGGGCCTCGGCGCTCAGTTCGCCGATCTCGTCGAGGAAGAGCGTGCCCGTGTGGGCCAGCTCGAAGCGGCCCTTCTTGGGGCCCACGGCGCCGGTGAAGGCCCCGCGCTCGTGGCCGAACAGCTCGCTTTCCAGCAGTTCCGAGGGCAGGGCGGCGCAGTTCAGGCGCACCAGGGGCTTGGAGCGCCGGGAACTCGCGTTGTGGATGGCCTCGGCCAGGAGCTCCTTGCCCGTGCCGGACTCGCCCCGCAGCAGGACCGAGGCCTTGCTGGACGCGACCTGCATGATCTGTCCCATGACGAAGGCCATGGCCTTGGACGTGGCCACGATCTTGGCCTGCATGAGGGCCTTCTCGCGGTCCATGGCCTCGCCCAGGAAGCCCATGGAGGCCCACAGCTCCTTCTGGGCCATGTTCTCCTGCAGGTAGGCCGTCTGGCGGGCGATGACCGCGGCCAGCACCTCCAGGAAGGCGCAGTGCATGCGCAGGACGTCCATGGGCTGGCAGGGGATGTCGGCGTTCAGCACGCCCAGGGCCTCGGTCACGCCGTCGGCGTTGATGCGCGAGATGGGCACGCAGATGAAGGACAGTTCGGCCAGTTCCTTGGGCGAGCGTCCCATGGCCTTGTTCAGGAACCGCTCGTCACGCTCCATGGCCTCGACGATGATGGGCTTGCCGCTGTCCAGGACCTGCCCCGTGACACCCTGGCCGGGCGCGTAGGTGGCCTTGACCGGTCCCTTGTGGCCGTACGTCAGGTCGAAGCGGATGGTGTTGGTCTTGGGGTCGAATATGGCCAGGGCCATGCGCTTGTATTTCATGGCTTCGGCCGTCATGGACAGCAGGCTGTCCAGGCTCGACTGGAGGGGGCTCAGGGGGTCGAGCTGCTGCACCGTGGAGTGCAGGGTCTGCAGGTAGTGCAGAAAATCGTCGGTTGTCATGCTCATTGCGTCCGATATCCCGAAGTTGGTGCGGGCGAAGCCGGCCGCCGCGCGGTTGCGGCGGCGGGCCGTGCATCGGTTCTCTAGCCCTGGGTCTTGGCCTTGAGCTTGCCGATCTTGTAGTCGAGGAAGGCGTCGTTGCCGCTTTCCTTGGTCTTCAGGGCCTCGTATTCGGCGATGGCCAGGTCGGCCTGGCCGGCCTTTTCCGCGGCGAAGGCCAGATTGGCGGAGATGGCCCCGGCGAACTCCTCGCCGGCGTCCTTCTTCAGGGCGGACAGGATGGTCACGGCGCCGGCGTAGTCGCCCTTGAAGACCAGGGCCTTGGCTTCGCCGAGCCCGGCCAGCGTCTTCATGTTCGCGTTCGGGGCCAGGGCCTTCCAGGCGGCGGCGGCCTTGTCGTACTCGCCTGAGTCCATGAAGATCCTGGCCAGTTCGAGCTGGGCCGCGGGGCGCAGGCCCTCGGGCCCGGACTGGACGAAGGACTGGAGCTTTTCGGCGCGCGCGGCCTGGTCGTCCAGGACCATGATGGAGCCAAACTGGCTCACGGCCTTCTCGTTCTGGGAAGACTGGTAGGAGGTGACCCCGGTGTACACGGCCACGGCGGCCACGATGCCGCCGACGGCGATGCCGATGGGCTTGATGTTGTCGAGGATCTTTTTCAGCAGGGGATGGATGTCCGAGTCCATTTCCTGTTCGATGGTCTTGAGGATATCGTGCTCGGGGGTGCGTGCTTCCATGGGAGGCTCCTTAAATTTCGAATTGCCATTATTGTAAAAGCTCTGCCTGTGTATGCGGAATCAGGAAAAAGGTCAAAGGGAATGCTGCAGGGAAAAATATATTGAGATCAATGAGTTTTTGGCGAAAAGGCGATCTGCGGCCCGACCGTTTCTTGCCTGGCGGGCGGCGTTGGTATAGTCTTTGATGATAACTGTTTTCACGTTTCGGCTTTGGACCCCAGCAGACAGGAGTGACGGATGAATCTGGAATCGCAAATGCGCGAGCTGGCCGCCTCGGCGCGGGCCGCGTCGCGGACACTGGCCACGGCCACGGGACTTCAGCGCGACAAGGCCCTGACGACCCTGGCGGACCTCCTCGAAGAGTCCCGCGGCGAGATATTCGAGGCCAACGCCAAGGACCTCGACGCGGCGCGGAAGGCAGGCCTCGACGAAGCCCGCATCGACCGCCTGCGCATCACCGACAAGGGCGTCGACTCCATGGCCGCGGCCTGCCGGCACGTGGCCGGGCTGTCCGACCCGGTGGGCGAGGTCGAGGGCATGATCAAGCGGCCCAACGGCCTGCTCGTGGGCCGCATGCGCATCCCCCTGGGCGTCATCGCCATCGTCTACGAGTCCCGCCCCAACGTGACCGTCGACGCGGCCATCCTCTGCCTCAAGGCCGGCAACAGCGTCATCCTGCGCGGCGGCTCCGAGGCCTTCCACTCCAACCAGATCCTGGGCGGCCTCCTGCGCCGGGCCCTGGCCGCGGCCGGGCTGCCCGAGGGCTGCGTGCAGATGGTCCCGACCACGGACCGGGCCGCGGTCAAGCATCTCCTGTCCCTGGACGAGTACATCGACGTGGTCATCCCGCGCGGCGGCGAGGGCCTCATCCGGGCCGTGGTCAAGGATGCGACCATGCCCGTGCTCAAGCACTACAAGGGCGTCTGCCACATCTACGTCCACGCCGACGCGGACCAGAACCAGGCCCTGGCCATCATCGAGAACGCCAAGGTCCAGCGCCCCGGCGTGTGCAACGCCCTGGAGTGCCTGCTCGTCCACCGCGAGGCGGCCCAGTCCTTCCTGCCGCGCCTGGCCGAGCGCCTCGCGCCCCAGGGCGTGACCTTCCGGGCCTGCCCCCGCTCCCTGGCGCTGCTGGGCGCCTCGGCCCAGCCCGCGGCGGCCGACGACTACGGCCGCGAGTTCCTGGCCCTGACCCTGGCCGTCAAGGTCGTGGACACCCAGCGCGAGGCCGAGGAGCACATCGCAGCCCACGGCTCCGGCCACTCGGAAGCCATCCTGACCCGCACCCACGACCGGGCCATGCGCTTCCTGCGCACGGTGGACGCCTCCTGCGTGCTCATCAACGCGTCCACGCGCTTCAACGACGGCGGGGAACTGGGCCTGGGGGCCGAGATCGGCATCAGCACCTCCAAGATCCATTCCTACGGCCCCATGGGCGTGAAGGAGTTGACGAGCCTGAAGTACATCGTCTTCGGCGAAGGGCAGGTGCGTGGCTGATTCCCTGGCCGGATCGGTCGGGATACTCGGCGGCACGTTCAACCCCGTGCACAACGGACACCTGCGCATGGCCCTGGAGGCCAGGGAGGCCCTGGACCTTGCGCGGGTGGACCTGATGCCCGCCCGCATCCCGCCGCACAAGGGCGAGGCGGGACTGCTGGGCTTCGAAACGCGCCTGAGCCTGCTGCGCGGGGCGGTCGAAGGCGTGGACGGCCTGGGGGTGAGCGCCTTCGAGGGCGGGATGCCGGTGCCGTCCTACTCCTTCGCCACGCTGACCCGGCTTCGCGAGGTCGCCCCGGACGTGAACCACGTCTTCATCCTCGGCAGCACGGATCTGCTGACCCTGCCCGAATGGCACCGCGGGCTCGAACTGCCCCTGCTGGCGGACCTGGCGGTGGTGGATCGCATGGGCATAGGCCTGGACAGGGTGGACGGCTTTCTTGGGGATCATTGGCGTTTTGAAAAGGCGGGGCCGGGGCTGCGGCGCATCGCCGGCGGCCGGCTCGTGGCTTTCGTGAGCATGCCGCGGCTCGACATCAGCGCGAGCATGGTGCGGGATAAATTTTGCGCGGGCCTGGAGACATCCGGGCTCGTGCCCGAGGCGGTCAGGCGCAGGATGCGGGACGAACCCCGCGTCTTCCTGGACTGCTGGCAATCACAAACCTGATGGAGGAATCATGGTCGGACATATCGTCATGTGGAAACTGAAGGACAGCGCCGAGGGAAAGACCGCGGCCGAAAACGCGAAGATCATGAAGGACATGCTCTCCGCCCTGCCCGGGCTCATCCCCGTGCTGCGCACCCTGGTCGTGAGCACGGACGTGTTCGCCTCCATCCCCGAGACCCAGGTCGTGCTGTACACCGTCTTCGACTCCCCCGAAGACCTGCAGACCTACCAGGTCCACCCCGAGCACCAGAAGTGCGTGGCCTTCGTCTCCGCGGTCGCGGCGGAGAGAAGGGTGGTGGACTACACCTTCTAGCGTTTCGGACCGCTCCCTTTGAAACGAAAAAACCCCGTCTCGCGACGGGGTTTTTTCGTTGGGCCCTATCCTGCCAGCAGGGCCACCTTGACCTGTTTGACGCCGAAGCGCCTGGCTTCCTCGGTGTCCGGGAAGAAGATGTCCACGCGCTGCGTGTGGCGCTTGGACATGAGGTCCGCAATCTCGAAGATTCCGTGCCCTTTGACGTAGACCTTCTTTCCGAAGACCCAGCCCTGGTCGAAGAGGTCGCGGCTGACGGCGACGATGCCGGGCCGGGCCTTGACCATGCTTGCGGTGACATGCGGTTCGGGACCGCATTCGGCCACGGTCGGGCTGTAGGCCGTGACCGTGACGTCCTTGATCTTCATTTTTTCGAGTTCCGCCACTTGGCGGGCCAGTTCCTGTCGTTCCTCGTCGAGGGCCTGGATGCGGGGCAGGTACTGTTGCCGTGCCTCCGATTCGGCCGTCTTCTGTACGCCGAATCCCACCAGGGTGGAAAACATGGCGAAGAAGAGCGAGGTGACGACAAAAGAGCCGTGACCATTCATATCATACCTCGTGATGCTTCAGTTGATGCCGCCGGCGGGGAGAGAGGGGATGAACGGCAGGAGAAGGGGAGCGGGAAATGCCGGCCGCAGTTACATGAGAGTCCATAACGATTTTACATGTAACCGATGATGCGGATGGAGGCAACCCCGGGGGGAAGAGGGCGGATTTCAGGCAGCCCCGGAAGGAAAAATCATTCCTTCCGGGGGGATGGGGGCTTACTTGGTGTTTTGGGGCACGAAGGTCAGGGCGGCGGAATTGATGCAGTAGCGCAGGCCCGTGGGCTTGGGCCCGTCCGGGAAGACGTGTCCGAGGTGCCCGTCGCAGACGGCGCAGACCACTTCCGTGCGGACCATGAACCAGGAGCGGTCCTCGTGCGTGGATACGTTTGATTCGTCGATGGGTTTGTAGAAACTCGGCCAGCCCGTGCCGGAGTCGAATTTCGTCTCCGAAGCGAAGAGGGGGGTGCCGCAGCCGGCGCAGGCGTAGACCCCGGTCTCGTGATGGTCGTGATACAGGCCCGTGAAGGCGGGTTCCGTGCCCTTTTCGCGCAGCACGCGGTACTGCTCGGGCGTCAGGGTCTCGCGCCACTGGGCGTCTGTCTTGATGATCTTTTCCATGGCGTCACCTCCGGCCGGCCAGGTCGCGGCCAGGGCCAGCACCATAATTGTGAACAACAGGGCTCGCGGCCCGTTTGCGCTTTTGACAGACATTGCCGTTCTCCTTGTTTCAGGCTTTCTAATGCCGCCCCGCGACCTGTAAAGGAGCACATTCCAGTTGGAATGTTTTTCCGTTCGGGGTACGGACAGCATCAAAAGCAGGAGGATTCATGAACAGCCCGGAGATCAACCAGACCGTGGAAGTGCTCAAGGACGACATCCAGCGGCACGTGGCCCTGACCCTCGGCAGCGACCCCTTTCCGCCCCGGCAGATGCACTACTACCTCGGCCTGTGCTACAGCGTACGCGACCGCCTGGTCAGCAAGTGGCTGGAAACCCAGCGCTCCTACTACGATTCCATCGCCAAGCGGGTCTACTACATGTCCCTGGAATTTCTGCCCGGCAGGTTCCTGATGAACTACATCCAGGCGCTGGGCATCGAGGACGAATGCCGGGAGGCCGTGCGCGATTTCGGCCTGGATCTGGACGAACTGCTGGAGGAGGAGTGGAACCCGGGCCTGGGCAACGGCGGCCTGGGGCGGCTCGCGTCCTGCTACATGGACTCCATGGCGACGTGCAGGATTCCGGCCTACGGGTACGGCATCCTCTATGATTACGGCATCTTCTATCAGACCATCGTGAACGGCTACCAGCACGAGTGCGCGGACAACTGGCTGCGGCAGGACTCGCCGTGGGTCCTTCGCCGCGTAAACTTCATGTATCGCATTCACTTTTACGGGCGCAGCGAGGTCTATCAGGACAGCGCCGGGCTGGAGCGGTTCCGCTGGGTCGACACGGAATCGGTCATGGCCATGGCCTGCGACATCATGGTCCCGGGGTACATGAACGGCAACGTGACCAACATGCGCCTGTGGAAAGCCATCTCAACCCGCGATTTCGAGCTGGAGGTCTTCAACCGCGGCGACTACATCGGCGCGGTCCAGGCCAAGGCCGAGAGCGAGAACATCTCAAAGGTCCTCTATCCCAACGACCAGAGCGCCCGCGGCAAGGAGCTGCGCCTGCGGCAGCAGTACTTCTTCGTGGCCGCGACCTTCCAGGACATCCTGCGCCGCTTCCGCAAGAACAACTACTCCTCCTTCGACTGCTTCCCGGACCAGGTGGCCGTGCAGCTCAACGACACGCACCCGGCCATCAGCATCGCCGAACTCATGCGCCTGCTGGTCGACGACGAGGCCCTGGAATGGGAACGGGCCTGGGGCATCTGCCAGCGGACCTTCTCCTACACCAACCACACCGTCCTGCCCGAAGCCCTGGAGACGTGGTCCGTGGACCTCGTGGGGAACGTCCTGCCGCGGCACATGCAGATCATCTTCGAGATCAACCGCCGCTTCCTGGACGAGGTCGACCGCAGGCATCCCGGCCGCACGGACCTGCTGCGCGCCCTGTCCCTCATCGCCGAAGGGGACCGCAAGCAGGTGCGCATGGCCCACCTGGCCATCGTCGGCAGCCACAAGGTCAACGGCGTGGCGCAGCTGCACTCGACCATCCTCAGGAACAGGCTGTTCAGGGACTTCGACGAGTTCTACCCGGGGCGCTTCATCAACGTGACCAACGGCATCACGCCGCGCCGCTGGCTCCTGCAGGCCAACCCTGCCCTGTCCGAACTCATCACCTCCGTCATCGGCGACGGGTGGATCATGAACCTGGACCGGCTCGAAGCCCTGGCCCCGCATGCCGACGACCCCGATTTCCGGCAGCGCTGGCAGGAGGTGCGGCGGCGCAACAAGAAGCTCCTGGCCCGCTACGTGCTGCGCAAGCTGGGCGTGGGTCTGAACCCCTCGACCCTCTTCGACATGCACGTCAAACGCATCCACGAGTACAAGCGCCAGCTCCTGAACGTCCTGCACGTCATCACCCTCTACAACCGCATCCGCACCGAGGCCGGCGGGCAGCACACGCCGCGCACGGTCTTCTTCGGGGGCAAGGCCGCGCCGGGGTATTTCCAGGCCAAGCTCATCATCAAGCTCATCAACTCCGTGGCCGCCGTGGTCAACGCTGACCCCGCCGTGGGCAACGCCCTGCGCGTGGTCTTCCTGCCCAACTACTGCGTGTCCCAGGCCGAGAAGCTCATTCCCGCGGCGGACCTCTCGGAGCAGATCTCCACGGCCGGCATGGAGGCTTCGGGCACGGGCAACATGAAGTTCTCCCTGAACGGGGCCCTGACCATCGGCACCCTGGACGGCGCGAACATCGAGATCCGGGAGGCGGTGGGGGAGGAGAACTTCTTCCTTTTCGGCCTGACCGAGGAGGAGGTGGTGGGCATGCGCGCGGACGGCTACGACCCGCGCCAGTACTTCGAACGCTCCCTGGAGCTGAAGAAGGCCCTGGACATGATCGCCACGGGCGCGTTCTCGCCCGAGGCGCCGGACCTGTTCCGGCCCATCGTCGACTCCCTGCTGAACCAGGGCGACTACTACATGGTCCTGGCCGACTACGAGAGCTACGTGCGGGCCCAGGAGGAGGTCTCGCGGACCTACGAGGACCGGGAGCGGTGGACGCGCATGTCCATCCTGAACACGGCCCACATGGGCAGGTTCTCCAGCGACCGGGCCGTGATGGAATATGTCCGGAACATCTGGCAGGTCACGCCCCTGGCGTAAGGATCAGCCCGCGCGCCCCAGATCCAGGATCGCGGACGCCCAGGCGCCGGCTTCGAGATGGAGCCGGCGCGCTGCGGCCGGGTCGAGGCTCAGGTCCTGGAGCATCCTGTCCAGGCTGTGTCCGCCTTCCTCGAAAGCCGCCATCAGGGCCAGCAGCGGGGCGTATTCGGTGGGGCCGGAGGCCGTCAGGGCCTTCTTCTGGGCCTCGGTCAGGGGCAGGCTGGCCAGGGCTTCGGTCATGCTCACGCCGAGGATGGCGTCGAGCAGCGAAAACATCCCCAGCAGGAACATCTCGTCGGGCCTGAAATTCCAGTAGTCGTTGCTTGTCACCAGCTGTTCGAGGAAGCGCCCGCGCCGCAGGGAGACGTGCAGGACCTCGACCTGGGTCTCGCCCTGGGCCATGTCGGCCATGAGCACGGCGCGCAGCCAGTTGCGGACGTTGATCCAGCCCAGGAGCGTGATGGCCTGGCGGATGGAGTCGATCTTGCGCATGAACCCGAAGGCCGGGGAGTTCAGGTACGACAGGAGGCGGTAGGCCAGGCTCACGTCGGCCTGGATGGTTTTGGCCAGGGCGTCGAGGTCCGGGTTTTCCCCCTCGACGCCGCGCAGCAGCTGCAGGCGCGAGTTCTGGTGGGAGGACAGCCTGCGGCCGGGGATGATCTCCGCGGTCTTGAAAAAGGGGCCCTGGAAGAGGGTCGCGCCGAGGCCGAGCAGGCTCTCCGCCTCGCTGCGCGTGACGACGTTGCGGACCAGGCATTCCTTTGCCGCGGCGCCGCGCGTCAGGGCGTCGCCCAGGCCGGCGTCGGCGACCATGCCGGGCCCGGCCAGACAGAGCATGCCCGCCACCTCCAGGCACGGTGCGCCCGGCGTGATCCGCGGGTCCCACTCCATGGCCAGGGTGTGTCCCTCCCGGACCAGCCGGGCCAGGGGCTGTGCCAGGCTCGGGTCCTGCTGGCAGGCGGGCCCGAGGAGAATGACCGAGGACTGGGCCGGTATGGCACGCGGCACGGACTGCTCCAACTGCTCCCGGGAATAGGCCAGGAGCATCTTCTTGCTGCGCGCCAGGATGTTCTTCAGCCCCACGTAATCCCCGGCGATGACCGTCGCCCCGACGCCATCCTGGTCCGGAGGCAGGCCGACCGGGTCTGCGGCGGCCTGGATCTCGTACCCCCAGACGGATTTGGCGGCGGTGAAGACCGGATTGCGGGACAGCAGATGCAGGTATTCGGAGCTGGGTGCTTGCATCGGACGGACTCCGGGTTGCGGTGGGGGAAATCAGTGCCTTGAAGCGTGCACGCGTCTGGTCTTTAAATCAAGTACGGGCGGATAATTGACATTAATGTCCACGGTTGCGGACCCCTCCAGGGGCAGACGCGACGCTGCGGGCGGGCCGCACGCTGCCTTTGCGGCCTTGGCGGGTGCGCGCGGGCATCCGCATTTGTGGATTGGTTTACGAAATTGTAATTTTATCGTCGCCTGGATGGGAAATATTTCGGTTGCATATTTCAAAAATGTAACCTATTCAACTGTCCAGTTCGGCCGGGGTATATATTTCAGGGTGTTGCCGGAATGGCACTTGGATTGCTTAATACCTCGCGAACCTGAGCGCGGCTCATGCCGAAAACAGCATACACCAACTTGCCCTGGAGGATATCATGAACGGATTAACGGCCCGTCGGGACGCCATCAAGGCCATCACCGACTATAAACCCACGCATGCCCCCCTGAATTTCAAGGAAACCTCCCCGACCGAGGTTTTCGGCAGCAACGTCTTCAACGACAGCGTCATGCGTGAGCGCCTGCCCAAGAACATCTACAAGTCCCTGAAGAAGACCATCGAGCTGGGCGAGAAGCTCGACGCCTCCGTGGCCGACGTCGTGGCCAACACCATGAAGGACTGGGCCATCGAGAAGGGCGCCACCCACTTCACCCACGTCTTCTTCCCCCTGACGGGCCTGACCGCCGAGAAGCACGACTCCTTCCTGGTGCCCGACGGCAAGGGCGGCGCCATCGCCGAGTTCAGCGGCAAGCTGCTCATCCAGGGCGAGCCCGACGCCTCCAGCTTCCCCTCCGGCGGCCTGCGCGCCACCTTCGAAGCCCGCGGCTACACCGCCTGGGACGTGACCAGCCCGGCCTACATCCTCGAAAACCCCAACGGCACCGTCCTGTGCATCCCCACGGCCTTCGTGTCCTGGACCGGCGAGGCCCTGGACAAGAAGACCCCGCTGCTGCGGTCCATGCAGGCCCTGAACAAGCAGGCCAAGCGCGTCCTGAAGCTCTTCGGCGTCGACACCAAGCTGCCCATCACCAGCTTCGCCGGCCCCGAGCAGGAATATTTCCTCATCGACCGCAACTTCGTCTTCGCCCGTCCCGACCTGCTCATCGCCGGCCGCAGCCTGTTCGGCGCCAAGCCGCCCAAGGGCCAGGAGTTCGAGGACCAGTATTTCGGCGTCGTGCCGCGCCGCGTCCTGTCCTTCATGATGGAAGTGGACCGCGAGCTCTTCAAGCTCGGCGTCCCGGTCAAGACCCGCCACAACGAGGTGGCCCCCAGCCAGTTCGAGATCGCGCCCATCTACGAGCAGGGCAACCTGGCCACGGACCACAACCAGCTGGTCATGACGGTCCTGCGCAGCGTGGCCAAGCGCTACGGCATGGTCTGCCTGCTGCACGAGAAGCCCTTCGCCGGCATCAACGGCTCGGGCAAGCACCTCAACTACTCCATCGGCAACGACGAGGTCGGCTGCCTGTTCGATCCCGGCGACACGCCCCATGACAACGCCCAGTTCCTGGTCTTCTGCGCCGCCGCCATCCGCGCCGTGCACAAGTACGGCCCGCTGCTGCGCGCCACCGTGGCCAGCGCCTCCAACGACCACCGTCTCGGCGCCAACGAGGCCCCGCCGGCCATCATGTCCGTCTACCTGGGCGACCAGCTGACCGACGTCTTCGAGCAGTTCAAGAAGGGCGAAGTGAAGGGTTCCAAGCAGAAGGGCGTCATGCACATCGGCGTCGACACGCTGCCCCCGCTGCCCATGGATCCGGGCGACCGCAACCGCACCAGCCCCTTCGCCTTCACCGGCAACCGCTTCGAGTTCCGCGCCGTGGGCTCCTCCATGTCCATCGCCGGCTCCCAGGTGGCCCTGAACACCATGATGGCCGAGTCCCTGGACTACATCGCCACGGAGCTGGAAAAGACCACGGGCGGCAAGAAGGCCAAGCTCAACGCCGCCGTGCAGGAACTGCTGCAGAAGCTCATGGTCGAGCACGAGGCCGTCATCTTCAACGGCGACGGCTACTCCGAGGAATGGCACAAGGAAGCCGAGCGCCGCGGTCTGGCCAACCTGAAGGCCACCCCCGACGCGCTGCCCATGCTGTCCGCGCCCACGACCATCGAGCTGTTCACCAAGTACGGCGTCCTGACCGAAGCCGAGCTGCGCTCCCGCGAAGAGATCTACCTGGAGCAGTACTGCAAGACCGTCGAGACCGAGGCCAACCTCATGCTGCGCATGGCCAAGACCGTCATCTTCCCGGCCTCCTTCCGCTACCAGAACGAGCTGGCCCAGGCCTGCGCGAACCTGCAGGCCATCGGCAAGGAATTCGGCACCACGACCCTCGACCAGCTGACCACCAACCTGCGCGCCATGCAGAAGGTCACCTATGAACTGGAGGCCCTGCTGGAGAACGGCGACAAGGGTTCCTCGACCCTGGAGCACGCCCGCTACTTCCAGAAGACCATCCTGCCGGCCATGGGCGAAGTGCGGAAGCACGCGGACCTGCTGGAGACCCTCGTCGCCGACGACCTCTGGACCCTGCCCAGCTACATGGAGATGCTCTTCATCAGATAACCCTTTTCCGCCGAACCGGCCTGTCGAAGCGCATCCTCCCCTCGCCAGGTTCTTCGCCGAAAACCGGCCGGTTCCGGAAACTCCTCCTTAGGCCGCCCCTCACGGGGCGGCCGTTTTTTTCGGCGCAGGCCCCGCGTTGACGGCGCGCACGGCTGTGTCTAGATAACCGGAAGCCCATTTCCACCCCGAGCGAGCAAAAAAATGGAAATCCTGCGCAAGTGGCTGCACACGGTCTTCTCGGACACGCAGCTGGTCATCCTCCTGCTGGTCCTGGCCATCGGAACGGCCGTCGTCCTGTCCGTCGGCAACCTCCTGGCGCCGGTCATCGCCAGCGTGGTCATCGCCTTCCTCCTGGAGGGGCTGGTGCGCACCTTGGAGCGTTTCCGCTGCCCGCGCATGCTGGCCGTGGGGCTCGTCTTCGGGCTCTTCATGCTCTTCCTGGCCGTGCTGCTCCTGGCCCTGATCCCGCTGCTCGCCACGCAGATCACGGACCTCATCGAGAACATCCCGTACATCGTGGCCCAGGGGCAGACGGCCCTGGAATACCTGCCCCGGAAATACCCCTTCTTCACGGAGGCGCAGATCCAGGCCATCGTGGACTCCGTGACCGTGCAGTTCTCCCAGATCGGCCAGAAGGTCCTGGCCTTCTCGCTCTCCTCGGTGCGCTCGGTCTTCTCCTTCGTGGTCTACCTCGTGCTCATGCCCATCCTCGTGTTCTTCTTCCTCAAGGACAAACGCGTCATCCTCGAATGGCTGAGCGGCTTCCTGCCCGCGGACCACACCCTGGCCAGCAAGGTCTGGACGGACTTCAAGACCCAGGCCGGCAACTACGTGCGCGGCAGGATCTGGGAGGTGCTCATCGTCTGGGCCGCGACCTACGCCTGCTTCCTGCTCTTCGGTCTGGACTACGCAATGCTCCTGAGCCTGCTGGTGGGCCTGTCCGTCATCATTCCGTACATCGGGGCCGTGGTGGTGGTCGTGCCGGTGCTGATCATCGGCTACATCCAGTGGGGCCTGAGTGCGCAGTTCACCTGGGCCATGGTCACGTACCTGCTGATCCAGCTCCTGGACGCCAACCTCCTGGTGCCCCTGCTCCTGTCCGGGGCCGTGAACCTGCACCCCGTGGCCTCCATCACGGCCATCCTCGTCTTCGGCGGCATCTGGGGCGTGTGGGGCGTCTTCTTCGCCATCCCGCTGGCCTCGCTGGTGCAGTCGGTGCTGGAGGCCTGGAGGTTCCAGCGGACGAGCCTGGAACGGCCGAATTGCTAGGCGGGGCTCCGAAACTTTTCTTCCCATTACGATCTCATCCAGGAATCATCGCATGAAAAAATACGACGTGTACGGCATGGGCAACGCCCTGGTGGATATGGAATTCGAAGTCTCCGACGCCTTCCTGCAGACCATGGGCGTGGAAAAGGGCTTCATGACCCTGGTCGACGAGGACCGCCAGTTTGAGCTCCTCGAATACCTGCGCGGCGAGCGCAGCGTGCGTTCGGGCGGCGGCTCGGCGGCCAACACCGTGGTGGCCAACGCCCTGTTCGGCGGCCGCTCCTTCTACACCTGCCTGGTCAGCAACGACGAGATGGGCGACTTCTACACCCAGGAGCTGGCCCGGGCCGGCGTGGACACCAACCTGGCCGAGCGCCGGGCCGAGGGCGTTACGGGCAAGTGCCTGGTCATGGTCACGCCCGACGCCGAGCGGACCATGAACACGTATCTGGGCATCTCCGAGTCCCTGTCCGCGGCCGAACTGCGGCCCGAGGCCCTGCGCGACTCCGAGTTCGTCTACTCCGAGGGCTACCTCGTCACCTCGCCCACGGCGCGCCCGGCCGTGGCCGAGGCCATGCGCCTGGCCCGCGAGGCCGGGGTGAAGACGGCCTTGAGCTTCTCTGACCCGTCCATGGTCAAGTATTTCCGCCTGGGCCTGGAGGAGATCATCGGCGAAGGGGTCGATCTGCTGTTCTGCAACCGCGAGGAGGCCCTGCTGTGGGGCGAGTGCCGCACCCTGGCCAAGGCCGTGGACAGCCTGTGCCGCATCGCAGGGAGTTTCGTCGTCACTCTGGGCGGGGAGGGGGCCCTGATCTTCGACGGCTACGCCCTGCACGAGGTCGACCCGTTCCCGGTCGCGCCCGTGGACACCAACGGCGCCGGAGACATGTTCGCCGGGGCCTTCCTGCACGGCATCACCCACGGCATGACCTACGCCGAGGCCGGTCGCTTCGCGAGCCTGGCGGCATCCAAGGTCGTCACGGTCTTCGGCCCGCGCCTGAAGCCCGAGGAGTATCCGCGGACCCTGGCCGAGTTCCGGGGAGGGCGGTGATCCAGCCATGAACCGGACAGGAGCCTGAGCGTGTTCGCCGGCATCGAGGACTGGGGCTGGTGGCTGGCGGCGGTCTCGGCCGTGACCTTCGTCGGGTCCCTGGCCGTGGTGCCCATTCTGGCCGTGCGCATCCCGGCGGACTACTTCCGCCGGGAACACCGCGGCCCCACGCCGTGGCGAAGAAGGCATCCGGTCCTGCGCCTGGCCGTGCTCATCCTCAAGAACGCCTTGGGCGTGGTCCTGCTCCTGGGCGGGATCGTCATGCTTTTCCTGCCCGGACAGGGCCTGCTGACCATGTTCCTGGGCGTCGTGCTCATGGACTTCCCAGGTAAGTTCCGCCTGGAACGCTACCTCATCTCCCGCGGCCCGGTGCTGAAAAGCATCAACTGGATCCGCAGAAAGGCCGCTGTCCGCGAGCTGGAAACGGACGGCGACAGCCGGGACAAGGCAGCGTGAATCCTCGCCGGCCGGGCGTTTTCCGATAATTTATCTCGGATTTTGATTTTTCTCGAAAAAACCCTTTGACATGAGGCGGATGTCCCCATAGAAGCGTTTTCTCGTTGGACGGGACAGGGCGGTTAGCTCAGCTGGGAGAGCGTCGGCCTTACAAGCCGAATGTCATAGGTTCGATCCCTGTACCGCCCACCAAGAAGACCATGCGGGGTCGTAGTTAAGACGGTTATAACGCCGGCCTGTCACGCCGGAGGCCGTGGGTTCGAGTCCCATCGGCCCCGCCATTAGAGAACAAGGGATTTCAGTCGAAAGACTGGGATCCCTTTTTTCTTTCGTGGGTTTGGGTGTGGGTTTTGCGACTGACTGCGACGATCCAAGAGGAAGCCACTCGGTAACGGGTGGCTTTTTCATTAGATCCTCGTGCATTCCGAGGACATACTTCAATGGGAATATGTATGACAAAAGAAGCACTTGCCGATGGTGCAACTTTTCTTGTAGCGGATGTTCGAAAAGATTCGTGGCCGAAGATCGAAGAATATCCGGGCACAACATTCGTTACAGAAACGACTGCCTGGCTCTGTCTCTCACTAAAAAAACTTCAAAAGCGATTGAGGAATTCAGAGGTAAGTTCCTCAGTTTGAATGGCATGAGAAAAGTCAAAGCGAGACACGCCCCCTTTTCCATAACAATTACCATGAAAATTTGCCCAAAATGCCGCTATTTGGACCATGAGGAAAATGGCCCCAACTACGAATGCCCGAAGTGTGGGGTCATTTACTCGCGTGCGCACGAAGCCATCAACGAAGAGAAGATCAAGCAAAACGAAAAGCGCTTCGCGCATACTTGGGCAAAAGCAGGCGCAAGCACCCGGATGAACACCGGAACGTTCTGGGTTTGGGCGGCAGTCTTTATTACCATCATCGCCTTCAACGCAATCAGGAACATCAATAGTCCAGAGATCAAGCACCCCACCAAGCCCATTCCTGTCACCAAGACGCCAGTCCCTCCGGCCAGGGAAAACTTTCTGACCAAATACGAAATGCGGACTCAAGAAAAGGGGACATGCAGCTTCAAGCTCATCTCAAACGACGCTCCGAACACCATCTTCATCCTTACAAACCGTACCACCGGACAAAAAACGGCTCTCCTCTACGTCAAACGAGGCGATGAACTAGAAATTCTGGTACCGCCCGGAGAATATGGTTACCAGATGATTCAGGGGGAAGTGTGGCTAGGAGATAAAGAGCATTTTGGCCTTGGGACAGTGTATTTTGATGGGGACAGAACGTTTGTTTTTGCACAGAACGAACGAGAAACATCTGGACATATTGTCAAGCTGAATACGTTGAATGGGAATATGAAACCGGTCAGAACTGCACGGATTAATCTGAACTAGGCAGAAATGTTGCCGTTGTTGTAAATTTTCTTTCAGTAAAATTTGCATTAAATTCTTGTTTAAAGGTCAGCGGAAATCAGGCAAAACTTTCGTCAAAAGCAGACCTGACCCCTCTGCCTGTTGTGACCCCTCTGCCTGTTGGTAACCAGATACTTGATAATCACTTGTTAATATTATGAAAGATGAACCAGATAAGAAATTCTTAAATCGGTATTTCCAGAGTATTTATGACAAACTGGAAGCGGATGCTTTGTTGTTCAATCGCAAACTGCCTCACGAAGGTTTAAAGGGAAGCGAAAACGAACAAGCACTTGCGGATGTTCTGCGAAATTTTCTACCTACAAGGTATGGTGTTGAGGTTAACGCCCTCGTCATTGATAGAAATGGCGCTGTTAGTCGTCAATGTGACATCGTTATTTACGATGATGTGCAGTTCCCAAAGTATTTCCGAAAGGTATTCCCAATTGAAATAGTGTTCGCGGTTATTGAGGTAAAAACTGAACTTTCGAAGCAGCAAGTGGATGCAGCGAAGACAAATGAGTCTGCCTTACGGTCCTTGTCGTATCAGCCACTTTTAACAAACTACTGGACCACTCAGACAAAAAAGCAGAAATTAGCACATGCGCCACCTGTACACTGCATCTTCGGATACCGCTCTTCGACTCAGGACTTTGGCACCTTTATAAATTGGTTCAAAGAGCTTCCTACTCAAAATCATTCGGATGATATATTTAGTTACAACTCGCCATTCAATCACTTCATAGCATGTTCGCTAGACAAGGGGTTGATATTTTGTCGTGGGGATGGCCATATCCCTCATTGGCTAACTGTCGGTGATGAAACGAGAAAGGAAAGGTATTTCCAAGCCACCGGAGATGGTCATGAATTTGATGTTGATCCGGCAAAGGCCCTATTAATGTTTCTCGAAACATTATGGACAATGCTCGAACAGTCTCCAAGGCACCCAGGGTTCGACATCAGGAGTTACATGGATGATGATTTGGGATCGTTCATTCCGTTTAATTGGGACGGAAAAATTGAATACTAACAAGTGGCTTAAATGCACTCCGTTTCACTCCTCCGGACGCTCGCTGCGTTCGAGGGGGAGCGGAGTCAAATCTTGAATCTTGAATTTTTCCGGAGTATCTTTTCTCCATGGCCCGCCCACTCCGCATAGAATTTCCCGGAGCCATCTACCATGTGACTTCCCGGGGCAATGCACAGTCTTCCATTTTTCTGGACGATATCGACAGGAGCGCCTTTCTTTCCGTGCTCGGGATGACGTTAGCTGATACTTTCGTCAAAAACAGACATGACCCCATTGATGCCCCATTGCTATTATTTTAGACATCGAAAGGTATGTATGCAGCTTCTACGAGAAACACTTGAGCGGGTGCGATCAGGAGAATCAAAATTCGAGCCAGCAAGCGAATCTGAGAGCGATCTACAAGTTTTCCAGAAGGTCGCAAATCGTCTGCTTGAGGCAAAACAGCAGGGCCTTATCCACGACGCGAGGTTCCTGAAGGCCAGCGCTCGTGGCAATATGTCCTTCCGCGCGGCCGTCGTGCTCGGGGGGCTAACCTATCAGGGTGAAAAGTTCCTCGAATCAGAACCATCCATACCGCAGAGCACAACAGAAGAGGTCGTTACCTTGGACATCTTCATCAGCCATAGCACCGATGACAGCGAACTGGCTGCGGGCTTCATATCACTTCTCCGGGCTGCACTTCCTATCGACCCAACTCGGATCCGATGCACAAGCGTCGAGGGGTACCGGCTTCCTGCAGGATCAAGCTTCAACGAGCAGTTGAGGTCGGAGGTTTTTGATGCCACCGTTCTTGTGGCACTGCTGAGCGCGTCGAGCCTCAACTCCACGTACACGCTCTTCGAACTTGGTGCGCGTTGGGGCGCGCAGAAGTACCTTGCGCCGGTTCTCGTTCGTGGCACGGTGGTGGCGGCCCTCAGACAGCCCTTGTCGTCCTTAAATGCCATTCCAGCGAAATCGGAATCTGATGTCTCTCAGCTGATTGATACGATTGCGGAGCGACTTAACGTTCAGGCGTTTCCTCATTACTCCTATGCAGGGGATCTTCGCGCTTTTTGTGAAGCCGGTAAGTAGAGGGGCGATGTCTAACCATTCCATCGAGGGGACAGCCAACTGGCTCCACCGTTCCCACCAAAAAGCTTGTACAAATTTCCGGGGCCACTTCTAAGTTTCAATCAGAGGTCAGGGAACGATGAAAATATCTAAAGTATCTATAAGCAATTTCAGGTCTATCGGCGAAGCTCATTTTGATTGTGATAACTTCAATATCTTTGTAGGTCAAAATAACGCAGGCAAGACCAATTTCTTTGAAGCGGTTGAATGGTTTTTCAATGGAACTTCTAAAGGTGTGTCTATGAAGGATTTACACCCAAAAGGAGATACATCAAAAACCATTTCAGTAAAAATAGAGTTTACGGGTGCTTTGCATGGCGCTGAAAATATGCGCAATGAAGCCAATAAGACTAAAATGTTAGGTGTGTTAGACGGTAACGACAAGTTAGTTGTTGAAAGATCAAGCGAAGAGCCTAGCAAAAGAAAAATAATAATAAATGGAGAAGAGTTAGCTAAAAATCCAGCAGGGTTTGATAAAGCGTTTAACGATTTTCTACCAAAATTTGAATATATACATACCAAGCAATATTTTGATGAAGTGGCAAAATATTCTGCGAAGACTCCGGTTGGCATTATGCTGTCTTCTGTTCTTGAAGAGATTCTGCAAGACAATCCTCAATACAGAGCTTTTAGAGACAAGTTTGATGAGTTGTTTGATGATGATGGTTCAGCTGTAAAGGTGGAGTTTGATCGTTTGGGCGACAATGTTAAAACTCATTTGGAAAAACAATTTGCCGAATGCACAAAGGTTAGTTTTGAAGTCACAAGTCCTGAATTCAATGACTTGCTAAAAAATTTCCAGACTAGAGTTGATGATGGTGTAGAAACATACGCATCCGAAAAAGGTGATGGCATGCAGAGGGCTCTTATGCTTGCCATTATCCAGGCGTATGCAGATTACAGAAAAGGTAGAGAAGATGCTGGCAAGTCGTTTTTATTCTTCATTGATGAAGCAGAGCTTCATTTACACCCAACCGCACAGCGGAAATTAAAAGAAGTACTCCTGACATTGAGCGCTGATCTAGATCAAGTATTTATAAATACCCATTCATCGGTATTTGTAGCAGACGAGCATCCATCTCAAAAAATTTATAAAGTAGAGAAAGAAGATAGCATCACTCACTTTAGGTATGTCGATCAACTGGATAAGCCCTACGTTGTCTTTGAATTACTAGGTGGAAGCCCGTCTGATCTATTGCTTCCTCGTAACTTTTTAATAGTAGAAGGACCGAGTGAGGTCGAATTTTTAACCCGTGTAATTAAACGCTTCTATTCCGATAAACCGACAATTCAAATAATTTCTGCTGAAGGCGATACTCATCAAGCTAAGCGCTCAATTAATGCTATAAAAAAGTCATTTAAGCCTCTTGAGAGTTCTATATTCGAAGAAAAGATAGTTGTCTTGTGCGATGCTCCAACTCAAAAGGCGCAAGGCGGCTTTGATGAGTTCATGAAGGAGTTTAGAAGATTTAATGATAGAGGGCAAATTAAAGTCTTAGCCCACGGCTCATTGGAGGAGTGCTATCCAAATCACTTGGACTGGAAAAGAACGGAGCAGCAAGTTGCAAGTATGACGGGCAAGCAGAAAACAAGTCTATCAAAACGAGTTGGTGATGAAATTACGAAAGAACAATTCGAAACGGAAATGAAATCTGTATTTGAGACACTTGTACGCGCATGGGAGTTATCGTTTTGAAACTGGGGGAATGGGGTCACCCATCAAAAGGACCGAGGTCACCCATCAAAAGGACCGAGGTCACCCATCAAAAGGACCGAGGTCAAGAGAAAGTACTCCTGCGGGCCAGAAAGTCAGGTTTTCTCGCCTCGGGTGAAAGTCCCTAGATAACACCTCAGATTTCTTTGCTTTCTGCCTTTCTCGAAATATCAGATTTGCGATGTCGGCGTATTCCGCCGCACCAGTCACCCATCGGGATCTAGGCCGCCAAAGCAGCCCCACCGTCTTGCGACGGCCAGATAATCTTCGATCCCACGCCATGTCCAAAGTGTTGTTACAAATCTCATGGTTGCGAACCAACCCGTTGCTGGCTCATGCCGTGGTCGGCGAAACAAAGTCATCCGAAAAGCTGAAAGCGATGGCTACCAATCAAATCTCATGGTTATGCCAACCCCAATGCTGGTTCCCCACCGCCTCCAAATTCATGCAAAGCATTTCTCGTGATCAAAGTTCACGCCCTCCCGCATGATGAAATACGCGGCCCGCGCAAGTTTATGGGCCAAGGCGCTATGTGCGACCATTCTGTTGCTTCTGGCCATCTTGCGGTCATACCATGAACGGCTTGCGTCGTCGTAACGCCTGGCGAACTCAGCGACTTCTGAAAAAGCCCACGCCAGATACTTGTTCCCGTTCTTAGTGTTGCCGCGTCCCTTGCGCTTGCCGTTACTGATCCAAGTGGACGGCACTTTCCGACAATACGAACTGAAATTGCCCGCTTTGGCGAAGCGCCCGATTGGGCCGGTTTCCAACATGATCGTCAGGCCCAGGACAACGCCTACTCCTGGCATGGAGAGCAGTGCCTTATACGCCGGTCGCAATTCGGCTCGCTCCTCGGCTTGCTTCTCGATCTTCTTTATCTGCCGCCCTAAATAGTCGATGGTGTCTTTGCTGACTTCTCCGCACAAGGCCAAATCTTCATTTGCGCCACACAAGGGGGCGACATGGTTTGTCTTGAGTTGCTTGATCATGCGCCCCGGCAGCGAATGCCCGTTGTTTCGGGAAACAATGCCCTGCAAACTCGTGATCAATGACGTTCTCAGACGTACAAGGTGTCCGCGTTTCCGTAGCAAATCTCGGATCGGGCGTTCCGCTTTGGGGTAGATGTATCCCTCAGGCAGAACACCCAGGCGAAGCATTTCGGCAAGCCAAGCCGCATCACTGGCGTCGTCGCTGTGCTTCAGCCCAGAGTACTTCTGGATAGCCGCAGGATTGGCCAAATGCACCTGGTAGCCTTCGTCCATCAACGCATCGACAATCCAATACCAGTTGAAGGTCGACTCGAGGGCAATTCCTTGGACCTGGTCCCGATAAGGAGCTAGCGGATGCAGGATTGCCTGGACATCGTTAGCAAGTTTTCGTTTTTCAATGATCTTTCCTGCACTATCGACCATAGACAAGAAATTTGAATTTGAATGCAAATCGATTCCTGCGTATATAGCCATTGGACACCTCCGATATGAGTGTTTCCCAACTCCTATATAGCAGAGGAAACGGTCACCTGCTATTTTCGGAGGTGTCCTTTTGAATGATTATCAGATCACTCTTTGGCTCACCTCTGTCCCGCAACTGGAAAGTGGCCATATATTGGATATTGAATTTGTCTGGGCCAAAATCGCCGGCTGGAGAGATGTCTGAGTTGACGCAGGGACCCGCGCACATCTCGATGACCCCATCCGCAAGGTCTGCCATGATTTCGGCTATGCCCGTGTACATGTTGCTGCCGCGACAGAATTGCATTATTCATCGGTGAGCAAATTCTTCGGAAATGTGATTGTTCAAGATGCAGCCCATCCTTTCTTAAGGGATCATTCCGGTACGAGAGGGTATAGAACATGTCCAGCATTGCGTCATTCTTCGGATCGAGTTTCTTTTTCATCCCTTTTCTCTACTTCCCAATCTATATCTACATGGAAAGAAAATTCAGCAACCATGTCACGGTTCAATCCGCGCTGAAGATCTTCACCGTGTTGGCGGGACTTTTCACGATCATCTACGCCTTTACCGCACCTCTTGATTTCCCGGTGCTCATGCCGGGCCGTGCCGGGATGAAAAATCATGTGCCGGCCTCAATCTTCCTGGTGATCGTAGGCGCCGCAACGATGACGCTTCCATTGTACAGCAAGTACATCAGGTTCTCGAACAAGATTGATTAATATGGAATTTGCTCACTGAAGTGAGCGAAACAGGTGATCGATTTTGAATATCGAATTTTTCCGGACTGGCGCACCCGATCTTGAAAGATATTTCAATTGACGCAGGGAGCCGCTCACATCGCGATTTTCTCATCCTCAAAGCCAGCAATGAATTCGGCCAAACTCGGGCATACATCGCTCCTGCGACAGGATTGCATTGTTCATCAGTGGAAAAAAATTCTTCGGGAAATGGGTGATTCAAGATTCAAGATCCGACATCTGCAAGCTGCGTTTTCCCGCCACGTAATGATTGAACAGCTCATCCTTGATGAAGCCACTCATGAAAGCATGTTCGCATGAGCGTTGACACCACTCAATAATAGAAGATATTCAAATAGATAAATCCCATTCTGCTGTCCCGGAGGCGCATTCTTGCGCCCGGACCCCGTCAAAGAGGCGCCGGCGCAAGGCATGGGGAAAAGAACAACGTTGAAAATCAAGCAGCATTGCAGCGTGTTACCCGAACCTGACTCATGAAAAGGAGGATGGATCAATGAAAAGATTTCTTGGCGTTGCGGTGATCATCGCCGTCCTTGTCCCGGTCTCTGTCCTGGCGGCGACCGCGGACATCAAGCAGGCCGTACCGAGCAAGAGTCCTGGCGTCGCTCAACCACAGGGGCAGATTAAAAACGTGCCAAAATCCGCCATCCTGCAGCAGACAACACCTCAAGGCGCGGCGGAACTGAGTTTCCAGAAATTTGAACTCACGCCTTCTTCTCCTTCGCAGCCTCAGTGTGTCCTGAAATGGACTGTCACCATTACAAACGCGGGGGGCGTGCCCAGCCGCTCCAACCTCAAACTCCATCACACATACCGGAAGCCCGGAGCCGCCACCGGCGTGGAGGGGTCGGTCGTCAACCTCGACTCCATCTCGCCCGGCGAGTCGCGCTTTTTCACGGGGTATGTCGCCGAACGCTTCGAAGGAAAGACCGAAGCGGTTCTGGAAATAAGGGACGGGGACACGCTGCTCGGGACGGCAACCTACGCGCTTCCCGATACGGCCAAACCGTCCGCCGGCAATGTCGCCCTGGGCGATGCCGTCATTTCAGGCTCGCAGATATCCATTCCCGTTCGGAACACGGGCAATGTCGACGTGACGCCCATCTCCATCCGGGTCAGAGGGGTTTCCGGCGCATCCGGCGCAAGTGAGCACATCACATTGGGTCCGATCATCCCTTGCGTTCCGGCAGGGGGAAGCGAAACCGTCACGGTGCAGCTCCCTGAAAATTCGTTTCAAACTTACAGGATTCAACTCAGTCCCAACGGAACGAGCGAAATCATCGCCGAGAGAGACTACCCCAAGCCTTAAAGCCTTGTCCGCCGGCAACAGACCCTCACCTCAAATGCAAAGGCCATCCTTCCACGGTTGGCCTTTGCAAGAGAAGGCCGATGGGCTCAGATCTTCCCTTCTCTCACCAGCGCCCCTTAACTTCACATGCTCAAAAAGCACTCAGGGCCCCGGCTGCCAACCGGGACCCTGAGCACACGCTTTCATTTCGCAAATCGACAGTCGGAGGATCCTGCCGTCGCGAGCCTTTTCTTTTCCTCCCGTCTTCGTTCAGATCGGGGGGGCGATGGTGACCACGGTGCGCATGTCCGTGATCGCCCTGATTCCGTGCGGCACGGCAATGTCGCAGACGAGAACGTCGCCGGTTTTGGCCGGCAGGGTCCCGTCCTTGGCCAGGAATTCGCCTTCGCCTTCCAGGATGAGAATGGAAAGCTGGCCCTCGATGTCATGGGAATGGATGGGCAATTGCTGTCCAGCCTTGAAGTTGAAGTTCAGGATCTTGAAATAGGGCGATTCGTGGACCAGAAGCTTCTTGAGGCCCAGGTCGTTGAACCCGTTGGCTTCGAACAGATTGACTTTTTTCATGATGCATCTCCTTGCGGCTGTTGCCGAACACGATCACGCCTGCGCACAGGCGATGTTAATAATCCGGTTGTACATGTACTTTGTGCGCTTTCAGCCCCGTGTCAACCGGCATCCGAAAATTGACCTGCCCTGGATGCGTTTTTCGGAAGTATGTGTTCCTCACGCCAACGGCGGCTGTATATGTATGCAGGTCGGAATGATCCGACCGTCCCTGATTTATATATGGCGAAAGAGGGGCTTGCCGTTGATGCAACTTTTCTTGTAGCAGATGGTACAATAAATTCATGCCACGTCGAGAATTTGTCGGGGCAATGCGAACCGACAGAGGGAGTGCCGATTCCCTGGCTCACGAGCACGAAATACTGCCAGAACAAACGTAATCCGGGTCTTGAGGATAATCGTTCAAACAATGAATATCCGCAATGTGGTGTTTTTGAATCTTTTTTTTGGGGAGGAACATGAAAGAAATTCTACTGCTGATATCAATCCCGTTTTTGCTGCTGACAGGATGCGCGTCCAAGGATCTTGTCCCGAGGCATGATGTCGCAATCTCCCATGATTCGGAACGCATCGCATACAACGTGGCCGGGGAAGGGAAAACAGCGCTGGTCTTCATCCACGGCTGGAACTGCGACGCGCGTTACTGGCAGAATCAGGTCCCTGCGTTCGCAGGCGACTATCAGGTCGTGTCGCTTGATTTGGCAGGCCATGGGCATTCGTCGGCAGACAGGCTTGCGTGCACGATGGAGTCCTTTGCCGATGACGTCAGAGCGGTCATCGACAAGGAGCATATCGAGCGCGCGGTTCTCGTCGGGCATTCCATGGGTGGCGCCGTCATTGCCGAAGCGGCCAGGCTGATGCCTGAAAAAGTGATCGGCATCGTTGGGATCGACACCTTGCAGAATGTCGGTGAACGTCATCCTCAAAAGTTCATCGACGACATGGTCGCACCGTTCGACGCCGATTTCACAAACGCCACCCGGAATTTCGTTGCGGGGATGTTCCCGCAGGGGGCCGACCCAAGATTGGTGCGCTGGGTTTGCGAGGACATGTCGTCGGCCCCGAAGACGGTCGCGTTGAGCGCCTTCCGGAACTATCTGCAGCAGTATGTCAACGGAGAAGCGGCCCGGGTCTTCGACGACATCCGCATTCCCGTCGTCTCGATAAACGCCAGGCTCTGGCCGACGGAACCGGAAGAGAACCGGAAGCATATCGCGGACTATCAGCTGTATTATATCGATGGGACGGGACACTTCCCGATGCTGGAAAAGCCCGAAGAGTTCAATGCGCTCTTGAGAAAAGCCGTCCATTCCGTTGAGGCAAAATGGGACGATGTAGAGACTCAGCCGTAGCGGCGGTGAGTCGGCCGGTTACGTCGACCGGTTACGTCGACCGGGAGCGTTTGCCGCTCATGGACTCGATGCGGACGCGCACGACCCCGGTGGCGGCGAGGGTCCGTTCTGGGAGGGGGAAGACGCAGGGGGCCTTGTACTTTGCGGCCAGGGCCTTGAGCGTTTCGACCTTGAGGGTGTCGTCCTCCACCAGGGTGGCGATGCCGGTGCCGCAGACGCTGCTGTAGCGGGTCGTCGTGTTCTCCACGCGGATGTCGACGGCGGCGCAGAAGGCCACCTTTGGGTCGCGCCCGATGAGGTCAAGCTTGCGGCCTTCGGCGGCGCAGTGGATGAAGATGCTGTCCCCGTACAGGACGAAGTTGAAGGGCAGGACGTAGGGGAATTCCCCGGTGTTGAACGCCACGGAGACGACGTCCGCTTCCTGCAGCACTTCGCGCATGAAGGACTGGTCCGTGATTTCTCGATCCTTTCTTCTCATGGGCATTCTCCTGGACACGTCGGGCGTTCTTCCGGTTGCGTCGTCACGAGCCTGTTGCCGGCTCCCGCCCCCGCGTCATGCGCCGAGGCCGCCGAACCCTACGCCTTTCTGACGAACTCGGATTTGAGCTTCATGGCGCCGATGCCGTCGATCCTGCAGTCGATGTCGTGGTCTCCGTCGACCAGCCTGATGTTCTTGACCTTCGTGCCGACCTTGACCGTGGACGACGAGCCCTTCACCTTCAGGTCCTTGATGACGGTCACGGTGTCGCCGTTCTGGAGGGGCGTGCCGTTGGCGTCCTTGACGACCTTCTCGTCCTGGCCGCCGTCCTCTACCGCGTCTTTGGCCCACTCGTGGCCGCATTCCGGGCAGACGAAGGCCATGCCGTCATCGTAGGCGTATTCGGAGCCGCACTTGGGGCAGGGGGGGAAATCGCTCATTTCGGTATCCTTGGAGTGTTGCGGGGTGTGATTGTTTGCGACCGGCAAACAGCGGTAACCGCTAGCCGTTCGAACCTGCCGCGGTCAATGCGAAATAAGGGCCTCCGGGTGGCGGTCAGGCTCATTCAACCCGCCCAAAAAACTTCCCGTCCGGCGCGTCTGCGTGTAAGCAACGCACCTGGTCGGCGAAGGTGAACCGTCCACGATCTCTCATCTTTTTCAGGAGTTCCCCTATGTCTTTCGCCATGCTGCAGAGCGCCTTCGGCCTGGCGGCCTTTGTGCTCATCGCCTGGCTCCTGTCCGAGAACCGCAGGGCCGTGAGAGGGCGGCTCGTCGTCATCGGGCTCGCGCTGCAGTTTGCGCTGGCGGTGATGCTGCTCAAGCTGCCCATGTTCCGGGATGTATTTCTGGTGCTCAACCGGATCATGCAAATATTGGAAGAGGGCACGCGGGCCGGGACGAGCTTCGTGTTCGGGTATCTGGGCGGCGGGGCCCTGCCTTTCGAGGAGCCGTATTCCGGGGCGGCCTATATCTTCGCCTTCCGCGGGTTGCCTGTCATCGTGGTCACCGCGGCCCTGTCGTCGCTCCTGTACCACTGGAAGATCATTCCCGTGCTGGTCCGGGGGCTGTCCTTCGCCCTGGAGCGGACCATGGGCATCGGCGGGGCCCTGGGCATCGGGTGCGCGGCCAACATTTTCGCGGGCATGGTCGAGGCCCCGCTGTTCGTGCGCCCCTATGTCGCGTCCATGACCCGCTGCGAGCTCTTCACCCTGATGACCTGCGGCATGGCCACCATCGCCGGGACCGTGCTCGTGCTCTACGCGGGCATCATCGCCCCGGTCCTGCCCGACGCCCTGGGGCACATCCTGACGGCCTCCCTGATCAGCGTGCCTGCGTCCATCCTCATCGCCGGGGTCATGATCCCGGAATCCGGCCAGCCCACCCTGGGCGATGTCTCGCCCCCTTCCCAGAGCCGCAGCTCCATGGACGCCCTGGTGCAGGGCGCGTCCCTGGGCGTGAAGGTCTTCATCAGCGTCGCGGCGCTGCTGGTCGTGCTGCTGGCCATGGTCAGCATGTGCAACCAACTGCTCGGCCTGCTGCCGGACGTGGCAGGCGAGGCGCCGACCCTGCAGCGCATCCTGGGCTACGTCATGGCCCCCCTGGTCTGGCTGACGGGCGTCCCCTGGAGCGAGGCCCACGCGGCGGGCAGTCTCATGGGCACCAAGATCGTGCTCAACGAACTGCTTGCCTACCTGGACATGGCCGCGCTGCCGGCCGGGACCCTGTCCGGGCGCAGCATCACGATCATGACCTATTCCATGTGCGGCTTCGCCAATGTCGGGAGCCTGGGCATCCTCATCGGCGGCCTGTCCCGCATCGCCCCGGAACGCGCCGGGGAAATCGTCGAACTGGGGGCGCGGTCCGTGCTGGCCGGCGTCCTGGCCACCATGATGACCGGCGCCATGGTCGGCGTCCTCATGTAAACGGAGGTATCGCATGCGTTTCCACAAGCTGCTTCGGCTCATCCCGGCCCTGGCCGTCCTGCTCCTGTGCGGCTGCGCCGTTTTGCAGCACGGCGGGCCGGCTGCTCCCCAGACCCTGACGATCCTGCACACCAACGACCATCACGGCCGTTTCTGGAAGAGCTCCAAGGGTGAATACGGCCTTGCCGCGCGAAAGACCGTGGTCGACCGGGTGCGGGCCGAGGCGGCGGCCAGGGGCGGCCATGTGCTGCTGCTCGATGCCGGGGACGTCAACACCGGCGTGCCCGAATCCGACATGCTGACGGCCGAGCCGGACATCCGCGGCATGAACGCCATGGGCTACGACGCCATGGCCGTGGGCAATCACGAGTTCGACAACCCCCTGTCCGTGCTGCGCAGGCAGCAGGGTTGGATGGATTTCCCGCTGCTGGCGGCCAACATCTACGACTCTTCGGGACAACGCCTCTTTCCCGCCTACCGTCTGTTCAGGCTGCGCGGCCTGACGGTGGCCGTGTTCGGCCTGACCACCGAGGCCACGGCCGTTGTCGGCAACCCGGAGCATATCAAGGGCCTGACCTTCCGTCCGGCCGTGGACGAGGCCCGCGAGCTTGTCCCGCAACTGCGTGGCCAGGCCGACGTGGTCGTCGCCCTGACCCATCTCGGCTACGAGCAGAGCGAGCTTCCGGGCATGCCGCAGACGGGGTCGGAGATCCTGGCCCGCTCGGTGCCCGGCATCGACCTCATCGTGGACGGCCACTCGCACACGCGGCTGGACGCCCCGGTGCTCGAGAACGGAACAGTCATCGTCCAGGCCGGCGAGTACGGCAAGTTTGTCGGCCGGGTAGATCTGCTTGTCGATGGAGATCGGGTGCGTCTGGCCGGCGGATCCCTCCTGCCCGTGAATCTGACCGGGGACTCATCCAGGCAGCCGGTTCCCGAGGATCCGGAGATGCTGGCCCTGCTCGCGCCGTTCCAGGAGAAGGGGCAGGACGCCCTGGGCACGGTCATCGGACATGCCGCCGGAGATTTCGCCGCCGACCGCGCCGTCATGCGCAGCACCCAGACCGCCCTGGGCTACCTGGCCTGTCTGGCCATCATGGAGAAGACCGGGGCCGACGCAGCGGTCATGAATTCCGGCGGCATCCGCGCCGGTCTCGCGGCCGGGCCGATCGCCTACAAGGACGTGCTGACCGTGAAGCCCTTCGGAAACACCGTCTGCACCGTGGACATGACCGGCGCGGAGCTGGCCGAGTACCTGCGACTGACGGCGTCCCTGCCGCCCGGCTCGGGAGGCTTCGCGCAGTACGCGGGGGTTGGGTTCACGCTGCGGGGCGGAGTCGTCAGCGAGGTAACCGTGAACGGCAGGCCCCTGGAAGCGGAGCGGGTGTTCACCGTGGCCTTGGAAAGCTACCTGGCCGCGGGCGGGGACGGTTACCCCCGGGTCGACAACCGCCAGGGCTTCGTCAACACGGGCTTCGTGGACGCCGACGTGCTGCGGGAGTTCATCACGCGCCATTCTCCCCTCGTCCCGGCAGCCTATGCCCCGACCGGGGCGGTGCGCCGGGAGTGAACGGCCCTCCGTCGCTCCACAGACGGCCGCCATCCTCGCCCCCGTCGTCAGCCTCTCGTCAACGCCCTCGCGTACACCCCAGGCCGGTTTCGCGCGGCGCATAGCCTGCTGAATGCGCTTCGTGCTTGACAGAACAGTGTCAGGCAGATAGCTGCGCTTTCATTCACGACATTGATTTCGTGAATCATATGCCGCAAGCCGGACTTTCAAACCGCAACGTCCTTGTTCCAACGCTCAGGAGGCCGATGATGAGCAGCACGCCCCAGGAGTCCATGTGGACTTTTCTGACCAACCATACCCACGTTCTTTTCTGTCTTTCAAGGGACCCGCACATGCGCATGCGTGACATCGCGCTCGAGGTCGGCATCACGGAGCGCGCCGTCCAGCGCATCGTCGCCGAGCTGAGGGCCGACGGCTTCCTGGAGGGGGAACGCGAGGGGCGGCGGGTCGCCTACACCATCGATCGCGACAGGCACCTCCGTCACCCCCTGGAAAGCGGCTGCCGCATCGGGGACGTCCTCGCGGTGCTGGAGCGGGCGACGGCAGGTGCTCCATGAAGTGGGTCGTCCTCTCCGCGGGGTGCCTGTTCCAGATGATCCTCGGGGGCATATACGCCTGGAGCGAGTTCGTCCCGCTGCTCACCGCCGGCTACGGCCTGACCACCAGCCAGTGCGGGCTGATTTTCGGCGCCACCATCGCGGTCTTCACCTGCGTCATGATCCCCGCCGGGCGCTTCATGCAGCGGCACGGGGCGCGCCTTTCGGCGCTTGTGGGCGCGCTGCTGTTCGCCGCGGGGTACCTGATCGCGTCCTTGTCTGAGGGAGGTTTCATCCCGCTGTTCCTGGGCCTTAGCGTCGTCACGGGGGCCGGGATCGGCTTCGGCTACATCTGCCCCCTGACGGTCTGCATGCAGTGGTTTCCGGACAAGAAGGGGCTCGTGACCGGCGTCTCCGTGGCCGGCTTCGGGGCCGGCGCCATGCTTTTGAGCCTCGTGGCCGAGTACCTGCTGGTGACCCGCGCCATGGACGTGATGCATGTCTTCCGTGTCGTCGGGATCGGCTCCGGCCTGATCGCGGCATGCAGCGCCATGCTCCTGCGCGAGCCGCGGCACGGGCGAAGCGCCGCAAACCTCGGGCCTGCCGACGGCGACACGTCGCTTCCGCCCGGCCTGTTGCGGTCGCCAAATTTCGCGCTGCTCTGTCTGGGCATGTTCTGCGGCACCTTCGCCGGACTGCTGGTGGTCGGCAACCTCAAGCCCATCGCCTTGTCCCTGGGCTTGGGGAATTCCGCGGCCACGCTGGCCATTTCGGTCTTCGCCCTCGGCAACGCTCTCGGCCGGATAGGCTGGGGGCAGGTTCACGACCGCATCGGCACGCGCCGGACCATCGTCCTGTCCCAGGCCTTCCTGGGCCTGAGCATGCTGCTTTTCGTGCTGCCGTCCACACCCCCGTTCGTGTTCGCCGCGGTTCTGCTGACGGGTCTTGGGTTTGGCGGGTGTTTCGTCGTCTACGCGTCATCCGTCGTCGACCTGTTCGGGATGCGGATGTTTCCCCGTCTGTATCCCGTCTGTTTCCTCTGGTACGGCCTGGCTGCGCTAATCGGACCGCCCCTGGGGGGCATGGTCGCCGATGCGACAGGATCCTACGCGACGTCCATCGTCATGAGCGTTGTGCTTGTCCTGGCCACTGCGCCGCTGACATGGCGCTTCTTCCGGCTGCCGCATGCCGCTTCCGAAAATGCGGCAGCCGGGGAGATGACCTGACCGACCGTGCCGGCCCCTCAGCGGGTTGCCTGAGAATCAAAAAACCGCCCCGGTTTCCCGGAGCGGTCTGGTACGGGCGTGTCCTGGCGGACTCACGCGGGGGATGGGCGGTCAGACGAGCCGTTTGCACCACCGGCACAGCCGCGCGGACGGGGCTATCTCGTTCGTGCAGTGCGGACAGATCCTGCGAACAGGTGCGGGTTGGGCCTCCTTGTTGAGGACGGCGGGCATGAAGCAGGCGGCCGTTGTCGCCAGGGGGCCGAAAAACGCTCCCAGGACCAGCCAGCCGACAGGGTTTCTGCCCTTGGCGCCGGCCACGAGCGCGGCGCAGGCTCCCACGGCGATCCAGCCTATCACGTAGAGCATCACGTCTTCATCTCCTTCGTCACGATGCGGCGCCGCATAGCGGCACGCGATGTCATACAATTATGTATGTCGACTAACCATGTCTGGAATGAAGGTCAAGATTGTCATTTGCGGCCGGCTCGTCAGGGCGCGGCGGACGGGGCGGGGGCCGCCCGCCAGCCGCCTCCCATGGCCTTGTAGATGTTCACGAGGGAGGTCAGCAGCGCCGTGCGGGTCTGCACGGCGCTGAGCTCCGAGGGGAAGAGCTGCTGCTCGGCCTGGAGAACCGTGGAGTAGGGCGCATAGCCCCCTTCGTACTGCAGGTGTGCCAGGCGGACGTATTCGCTGTTGGCCCCGACCAGGCGCTCCTCGGACCGCATCTGCTCCGTGAGCCGCGCCTGCGCGTCCAGGGCGTTCTCGACGTCGGCGAAGGCGCTCTGGATCGCCGCCTCGTAGGACAGGAGGGCCGCCTTGCGGGCGGCCTCGGCCTGCCGGACCCCGCTCGTGACGGCCCCGCCCGTGAAGATCGGCCCGGTCACGGACCCGGCGTAGCTCCACATGCGCGACGTCCCCTTGAACAGGTCCGAGAGTTCCGAGCTCGTGAAGCCGTAGGCTCCGGTCAGGGTGATGGTCGGGAAGTAGAGGGCCCGGGCCGCGCCGATGTTCGCGTTGGCGGCGACGAGGCGCTGTTCGGCCTGGCGGATGTCGGGACGGCTGGCGAGGAGGTCCGAGGGCAGCCCGACGGGCACCGGCGGCAGACTGAGCTCGCCGATGGCCTTGCCGCGGTGGATGGGCCCGGGGTTGCGCCCCAGCAGGATGGACAGGGCGTTTTCGGTCTGTTCGACCTGCGACTGCAGCCTGGGGATGGCTGCCGCGGCGGTTTCGTACTGCGACCGGGCCTGGACCACGTTCATCTGCGACACCTGGCCGTAGGCGAAGCGCAGTTCGAAGATCCGCAGCGACTCGGCATAGGCGGCCTGGGTCCGCCTCGCCACCACCAGCTGCTCGTCGAGGCCCAGGAGCTGGATGTAGCTCTGCGCCACGGACGAGACCAGGGACAGGGTCACGCCCTGCCAGGCCGCCTCGGTGGCCAGGAGTTCGGCCCGGGCGGCCTCCGAGAGCCGCCGGATGCGGCCCCAGAGGTCGATCTCCCAGCTCGCGCCGGCCAGGGTCTGGAAGGACGATTTCGGGTTGTCGATGACCGAGTACAGCAGCGGCTCGTCGGTCTCGCTGGCGCGTTCCTCGGTCGCGGTGCCGCTGTACCCGATCTGCGGGAACAGGGGCGAGCGGGACTGGGTGAAGACCGCGGCCGCCTGTTCGATGTTGGCCGCGGCGATGGCCATGTCGCGGTTGCCGGTCAGGGCTTCGGCGATCAGGGCGTCGAGTTCCGGGTCCCCGTACTGCCGCCACCAGTCGACGTTGGCGGTCTGGTTCGCGTCCCGGTCGGCGTTGGCGAAGGTCTGCGGCACGTCGAGGGGCGGGCGGGCGTAGTCCGGCCCGACAGTGCAGCCGGCCATGAGGAGCATGAGGGCGAGGGTCACGAGGGCGCGCATGTCACTGTCCCTCCGGCTGTTCCGGCGGTTCGGCCGCGTTGCGCTTCGCCGCCCGCTTTTCCTCGGAGCGTTCGGCGAAGCGGTCGAAGAGGTAGAACAGAAGCGGCACGTAGAGCATGGCCAGCGTGGTCTCGCCGATCATGCCGCCGATGATGCCCGTGCCGATGGAGTGGCGGGCGTTGGCGCCCGCGCCCATGGCGATGGCCAGGGGCAGCACGCCGAAGGCGAAGGCCAGCGAGGTCATGATGATGGGGCGCAGGCGCTGTTCGCCGGCCTCGATGGTGGCCTCCATGATGGAGCGTCCCTGGCGGCGCAGCTCAACGGCGAAGGAGACCCGCAGGATGGCGTTCTTGGCGCCCAGGCCGATGAGCACCAGCAGGCCGATCTGGAAGTAGACGTCGTTCTCCAGGCCCCGCAGCCAGTTGGCCGTCAGGGCGCCGAGCACGCCGAAGGGCACGGCCATCATCACGGACCCGGGCAGGGTCCAGGATTCGTACTGCGCGGCCAGCACGAGAAAGACGATGACCAGGCCGAAGACGAAGGCCAGCATGGACGTGCCGCCGGCCTGCTTCTCCTCGAAGGCCAGTCCGGACCAGGCGAAGGCGTACCCGGCGGGCAGCACCTCCCCGGCGACCTCCTCCATGGCGGCGATGGCCTGGCCGGAGCTGAATCCGGCGGCCGCGCTGCCGTTGACCTTGGCGGCCGGGAAGCCGGTGAAGTGCGGCAGGAGGTCCGGGCCCGCGACCCAGGCGGTGGTGACGAGGGCCGAGAGGGGAACCATGCCCCCGTCGCCCGACCTGGCGTACAGGCGCGTCAGGTCCGCCGGGTGCTGGCGGTAGGCCGGCTCGGACTGCAGGACGACCCACCAGACCCGGCTGTATTCGTTGTACTGGCTGACCGTGAGGGACCCGAACTGGGCCTGGACGGCGCTGTACACGTCCTTGACGGGCACGCCCAGCAGGCTGGCCTTCTCCCGGTCCACGTCGATGCGCAGCTGCTGGGTCGTGGCCCGGAAGGTGCTGCTCAGTCCCGTCAGCTCCGGCCGCGTGCGCGCCTTGGCCAGGAACTCGCGGGTCAGGGCGTCGAGCCTGGCCGGCTCGCCCGCCGCAGTGTCCTGGATCCAGAACTCGAAGCCGCCCGTGGTCCCGATGCCCGGGATGGCCGGCGGCGCCACGGGCAGGACCAGGCCCTCGCCGATGGCGGCGGCCTCCCTGTGCAGGGCCATGAGGACGGCCCGGGCGTTCTCGGCCACGGCCCGCTTGACGGACTCGTAGCGCTCCTCGAAGGGCTTGAGCGTCACGAAGAACGTCCCCGCGTTGGTCTTGAAGCCGCTGTCGAGCAGGCTGTAGCCCGTGAGCTGGGTGCGCGTGTCCACGCCGGGAATTTTGCCGAAGATCCCCTCGACGCGGTCGGCCACGGCCCTCGTGCGGTCCAGGCTGGCCCCGTCGGGCATGACGATGGCGGCCATGACGTAGCCCTGGTCCTCGTTGGGCACGAAGCTCGTGGGCAGCACCTCGAAGAGGTGGACGATGGCGTAGACGAGGACGGCCAGGACGCCGAAGGCCACGAGCATGCGCCGGATGACCAGGGTCACGGCGTGGCCGAAGCCGCGCGTCAGGGCGTCGACGCCGCGGTTGAACCAGGCGAAGAAGCCGCGGGTCGGCGGCTGGCTGTGCCGCAGCAGCACCCCGCACATGGCCGGGGTGAGGGTCAGGGCCACGAACCCCGAGACCGCCACGGACACGACGATGGTGATGGCGAACTGCTTGTAGAGCTGGCCCGTGGAGCCGGGCAGGAAGGCCGCCGGGATGAAGACCGAGGCCATGACCAGGACCACGGCCACGAGGGAGCCGGAGATCTCCTGCATGGCCCGGATGGTTGCATCCTTCGGCTGGAGGTGGTGCAGGACCATGTTGCGTTCGACGTTCTCGACCACGACGATGGCGTCGTCCACGACCATGCCGATGGCCAGGACCAGGCCGAAGAGGGTCAGCAGGTTGATGGAGAAGCCCAGGGCCAGCATGCCGGCGAAGGTGCTGACCAGGGCCACGACGATGGCCACGGTGCAGATGACGGTGGTCCGGAAGTTCTGCAGGAAGAGATAGACCACGAGCACGACCAGCGCGATGGCCTCGAAGAGGGTGTGAATGACCTCCTCGATGGACAGGCGGACGAAATCCGTGGTGTCCAGGGAGATGGCGTAGTCGAGGCCGCTGGGGAAGCGGGATTTCATCTCCTCCAGGGCCCGGCGGACGTCCTTGGAGACCTGCAGGCCGTTGGCCCCGGGCTGCTGGTAGACGGCGATGAACGTGGCCGGCGTGCCGTTGAGCTTGCCTTCGAGGATGTACTGCCGCATGCCGACCTCGGCCCGGGCCACGTCCCCCAGGCGCACGATGCCGCCGCCGTCGGGGTTGGCGCGCAGGATGATCCGCTCGTACTGCGACGGCTCGGTGAAGGGGCGCTGGGAGACGACGGGGAGGGTCAGCTGCACCGGGCCGGCGGTGGGCTGCTGCCCGATCTGGCCGGCGCCGTAGAGCGCGTTCTGGCTGGCCACGGCCTGCTGGATGTCGCTGGTGGTGATGCCCAGCGACGCCATGCGGTCCGGGTTCATCCAGATGCGCATGGCCTGGTCCGGCGAGCCCATGATCTGCGCCTGCCCGGCGCCGGGCACCCGCTTGATGGCGTCCAGCACGTAGACGTTGGCGTAGTTGGCGATGTACCCGCTGCCGTAGCGCCCTTCCTCGGCGTAGACGGCGATGAGCATCATGATCGAGGACGCCTTCTTCTGCACCGAGACGCCGAGCTGCGAGACGGCCTCGGGCAGCTGGGGCAGGGCCAGGTTGACCCGGTTCTGGACCTGCACCTGGGCGATGTCCGGGTTCGTGTCGAGGCCGAAGTAGACCGTCAGGGTCAGCTGCCCGGTGGAGGAGCTGGCCGAGGACATGTAGAGCATGTTGTCGACGCCGTTGATCTGCGCCTCGATGGGCGCGGCCACGGAATCGGCAAGGGTCTGGGAGTCGGCGCCGGGGTAAGTGGCCTGGACCGTGACCTGCACGGGCGTGATGGGCGGGTACTGTTCGACGGGCAGCGCCGTCATGGCGACGAGACCGGCCAGACAGACGATGACGGCCACGACCGTGGCGAAGATGGGGCGGTCGATGAAGAATCTGGAGAACATGCCGCCTCCCGTTACTGGGCGCCCGCCGCGGGCCCGGCGCCGGCGGGCTTCGCGGACACGGCCATGCCGGGCTGGAGCGCGAGGGTGCCGTCGACGGCGATCCGCTCGCCGCCCTGCAGGCCCTCGAAGATGAACCAGTCGTCGCCGTGCCAGTTCCCGACGGTCACGGGACGCTGTTCGGCCTTGCCGTCCGCGCCGACGATCCACACGAAGTGGCCCTTGGCGCCCTGCTGCACTGCGCGCTGCGGCACGAGAATGGCCCCGGGCCGCACGGCGCCCTTGAGGCGCGCCCGCACGTACTGGTTCGGCCGCAGGTGGCCCTGCGGGTTGGGGACGCTGATGCGGACCAGGAAGGTGCCCGTCTGCGGGTCGTAGGACGGCTCGGCGAAGGTCATGCGCCCGGTGTGCGGGAAGAGCGAGCCGTCGACGAGCACGATCTCGACCTCGTACTCCTTGCCCGCCGGAGTGATCAGCCGGCCCTGGGCGATCTGGTCCCGGAACTGCTGCATCTCGTTTTCGGAGATGTTGAAGTTCACCCACATGGGCGAGAGCACGGCCACCGTCGTCAGCAGGCTGTTCTGGGGGTTGATGTAGGTGCCGTCGGCCTGCAGGGCCGCGCTGCTGACGCCGTCCACCGGGGAGGTGATGGTCGTGTAGGATAGGTCGAGCCTGGCCGCCTCGACCTGGGCCTTGGCCTGCTCGACCGAGGCGGCCGCCGACTGGTACTGGCCCGTCGCGTCGTCGAGGTCCTTCTGGGACAGGGCGTTCTGCTCGGTCAGGGGCTTGGTCCGGGCCAGGTTGCGCCGGGCCGTCTCATAGGCCGCCTCCTGCTTGCTGAGGGCGGCTTCGGCCTGGGCCAGCTGGACCTGGAAGGGCTTTTTGTCCATCTGGAAGAGGACCTGGCCTTCCTTGACCGGCGCTCCCTCTTCGTACAGCCGCCGGTCGAGGAAGCCGCTGACCCGCGCCTGGATGTTGATCAGGTGCGAACTCTGCGTCCTGGCGACGTACTCGAAGTCCACGGGCACGTCCCGCGCGACGACTTCCTGGATGGAAACGGACGGGGGGGCGGACGCCGGCGCCGGAGCCCCCTTGTCGCTCCCGCAGGCGCACAGGCTTGCGGCCAGCAGCGCGATTGCCGCCAATGTCGACAGTCTCGCGGTCCATGACGGTTCCGGTCGAAGTTCTGGCATCATCGGCGGCCCCTCTCTCTTCGCTTGCCGGTAGTCGTGAAGGGAAGATCAGGAATCGGTGAGGCGCGTAGCGCGAACCGCATTTTCGGGAAGGGCGAAGCCGCCGCCCGGATTCGCGGTCCGCTGCGGGAAATGTGAAACGAATACGCCCGATTTCAAGCAGCGGCAAGATAATTCCGTTATTCGGAGCACATGGCGTCTTGACACGGATCGGGCGATGGATGGAAGAAGGGCGGTCCGATACACATCCAGCAGGAGCGCCCTCCAATGGAAGAACAGAAAAAAACATGCCCGGCCTGCGGCAAGGAAATACCCCATCCCGCGCTGTATCGGTGCATCTCCTGCCATGTGCAGTATTGCGTGAGGTGCGAGGGCTCCGAGTCCGGGATCAAATGCCCCAAGTGCGGCCAGAGAGGCCGGATCGCGCTGGATCATCGCGCGTCCGGAAAGGGCGGGGCATAGCGGGCCTCCCAAAACGGCGATCTGCTGCCTCGGCGAAAACAGCCGGACCGCTCTTGAAGGCGGCGTCGGGCGCCATGTCCGGGATGGCCTCGGGCGGCACCACGGGGACGCCGTCCAGGCCGGCTCCCCGTTTTGACTCGTCGCTATCGCAGAAGGCCCTGACCGTGATGTCGCCGTGCAGCAGATTGGCGACCATGCGCCCGCCTTGCCCCACGCCCATATGATGACGTTTTTCATGCGAATTTTCGTCCTGGAAAAGGTGTTTCGTCAGCAGAGGCACAGATAGCGTCATCGGCGGGCCGTCAAAGGCAATGCTTCCCGGCCGCCCCGTTCCCCTACGCCCCCCTCCTTTTACTGCTGCCCAGTCGGGGCAGACGCAAGCCCTGCCGTCGTCGCAGGCTCAGGACCGCCGGGCGCGTTCATGGATGACAATGGTAATAATTTCCCGTAGTGATTACGTACTACATTATTGTAGTCGAAAACGGCTGTTACTCAGTATTTTGCCCTGCTCGCGCATCGGCATCGGGCGTCTGCATGCTTCGCGGCCCGGTCCGATCCGCCGGCGTTCTTCATGTCAGCAGCCAGGAACTGTCGATGGAAACCCGTATGCCCATTTCCGCAAGCAAACCGCTGCGGCTTCGCAAACTCGAAGGCAGGCCGGCGCCCTGTCCATCCTTCGTTGCCGGCGCTGCGGGCGACGCGGGTAGCCCCGCTCTTTTCACCGCGTGGGCCGGCCAAACGCCGGGCATTCACCTGCGGTTCCGGCGGGCCTGTCCGGTCAGGACGGACATGGGGATGTTTTGCGGTACGCCTGACGAGACCCCGATTCCGCCCGACGCCATTGCGGCAACCGGGATGGCGGGCGCATGATGCGCAACGGCCTCGCCCTTCCGGCGGACATGGGCAGGGCGGGCCGGTCCGGCCCGAGCCTGCGGCAGGAATGGCTGATCTTCGCCGCAGCCGCCGTCGTTCTCGGGGTGATGTTCGCGTACATGGTCTATTTCAGGCACTCGGTCATCACGGACCGGGAGAAGGACCGGCTCGTCCATGCCGCGTCCGTGGCCGGGATCATGATCGGCGACCAGCTCGACAAGATCCGCCTGACCCTGGACAGCATCCGCGCGAGCCTGGGCCCGAACCTGACCCCTGACGACGCGTCGGTCCTCTTCGTCAAGGACCGCCTCGACATCCTGGGAAGCGCCATGACCAGCGTGCGCACCCTGGCCGTGCTCGACGCGCAGGGCAACGTCATCGCCTCGAACCAGGCGCTGCTCATGGGACAGTCCTTCGCCCACCGCGAATATTTCCGCCTCCCCGCGGCCAACCCTCTGCCGGATACGCTCTATGTCAGCCCCCCCTTCGAGACCACGTCCGGGGTCTGGCTCATCGCCGTCTCAAAAGCCATCGTTCGGGCCGACGGTGCCCTGGAAGGGGTCGTCATGGCCTCCCTCGACCCCAGGGATTTTCGGTTGACCCTCGACGCGGTTCGCAACTCGCCGAAGACCTGGGCCGCCCTGGCCCACGGCGGCGGGACCATGTTCGTCTGGGAGCCCGCCGGGCGCGATCTCCGGGGGATGAACCTGGCCCAGCCCGGGACATTCTTCGAGCAGCACCTGAACGGCGGCCGGCCGGCGTCGTTTTACCAGGGCACGGTCAGGGCCAACGGCGAACGGTCCATGATCGCGCTGAAGACCGTGCAGCCCAAGGGCCTGCACATGAACACGTCCCTCGTCATCGGGGTCGGCTCCAGCCTGGAATCCTTCTACACGGACTGGACAGCGTACGCCGTCGGCCATCTCGCCGTCTACGTTCTGGTCATCTCCTTCGGCGGCGTGGCCCTGCACCTGATGCAGCGGGCTCGGCGGGCGTCGTCCCTGGAGGCCGAGTGGGCGGAAGCACAGCTGCTTGAATTGAATGCCGAACTGGCCACCTTCTTCGAGATCACCCCGAACCTCCTGGGCATCGTGGACATGGGCGGCGGCTGCCGCAAGCTCAATCCGGCCTGGGAAAGGGAGATGGGGTACGCGGTCGATGAATTCAGGGAGACGTCATTTTTCGATTTTTTCCACCCCGATGACATGGATGGCCTGAACGCCGCCATCGAGGAGCTGCGGCGCGTGGGCAAGGCGCAAAGCCTGGTCGCGCGCTTCAGGAACAGGGACGGGCAGTACAGGCATCTCGAATGGTCCCTGGCGGCCCGCCACGAGACCCTCTTCGTGGCCGCCCTGGACGTGACCGACCGCGTGGCGGAGGAAACCAAGCTGCAGATGATGGCCTACCACGACCGCCTGACCGGACTCCCCAATCGGGTGCTGTTCTTCGACCGCCTGCGGCAGGTCCTGGCCGTGGCCAGACGGGGCGGAAAAAAGGCGGCGGTCATGTTCATCGATCTGGACGGGTTCAAGGATGTCAACGACACTCGCGGCCACGACGCCGGCGACAAGGTGCTGCAGTCCGTGGCTGACCGCCTCGTGCGGCTGGTCCGCAAGGCCGACACGGTTGCGCGCCTGGGCGGGGACGAGTTCGTCGTCCTCCTGCACGAGGTGGGTTCTGCCGACGACGCCGCGAACGTGGCGCGCAAGGTCCTGGAGTCCGTGGGCGCAGAGATCCCCCTGGGGCACACGGGCGCGGCCCGTGTCGGAGCCAGCATCGGCATCAGCATCTGGCCGGACAACGGCGCGAGCGTGGACGACGTGCTCATGGCCGCGGACATGGCCATGTACCAGAGCAAGCAGAAGGGGAAGAACCGCTTCACCATGGCCCTCGAAGGTTGTCTCGGCCACGACGGAGTCTGCTTCGGCGACGCATATCAGGTGGGCATCGACGTCATCGACGCCCAGCACCTCGAACTCGCCGACACCGTCAGCAAACTCTGCAAGGCCCTGCGGGAAGGGCAGGAGCGGCCTGCGGTCCTCGGGCTCTTCGAGGAACTGCGGTCGTGCACGGAACGGCATTTCGCAACGGAGCACGGGCTGATGGTCCGGCATGGGTTTCCCGGCCGCGCCGATCATGACGAAAGGCACCGCAGCCTGCTGCGGGAACTGCGCGACATGGGGCCCGACCTCTCCAAGGAGGGCGCGCTGTTCCTGACGGACAAGCTGCGCCACTGGCTCCTGGAGCACATTCTGGAACAGGACAAGGCCCTCGGCGCATATCTGAAGGGCCTCGGGGATACCGGACCCGCGTCCGGTTAATGTTGACGGCGGGGACAATCCCGCCTTCCGGCGTTTCGCAGCCCGGAGCATCAGTTTCATCGTTTCTTGAGGAGGGATCTGCCGATGTACCAGCGACGTGTGCGTGTCTGCATCTACGCGGATGACCTTTGCATCGAAAATGCCTTGAAGGGCGCTGCGGCGCCTGAAAATTTCGAATATGTCATCGACACTTCCCGTTCTCTCGATGTGAGCCTGGCCAAGGAAAGCTCCGTCATCATTCTCGACCTTCCGCATGACGACGCGGTCATCCGCAGCATACACGAGGCGCGGGGCGAGGGCTCCGTTTTCGTGGTCTGCGCCGACGGCGGCGCAGCGGACGTCGCCGCCGCAACGTATCGGTGTTACGATGAATTGTGGCTCAAGCCCCTGGACGAAGAGAAGATCGCGTTTCTCTTCGGCCGGATAGCAGGGCGCTTGAAAAAGCGGGAGGATGCCTGGCTCACGGACGCCTGGCTGGAGACGCTCATAGACAGCCTGCCCGACCTCATCTGGTTCAAGGACGCCCGGGGCGCCCACCTGCGGGTCAACGACAGCTTCTGCGATGCCGTCGGGAAGACCAAGGCGGACATCCGCGGCAGAGGGCATTACTACATATGGGACATCGAGCCCGACGAGTACGCCAGGGGCGAATACGTCTGCCTCGAGTCCGAGGAGATCGTGCTTCGGCAGAAGAAGAACTGCCTCTTCGACGAGATCGTCAAGATCAAGGACTCCTTCCGCAAGTTCAAGACCTACAAGTCGCCCGTATTCGACCGCGACGGCCGCGTGCTCGGAACGGTCGGCGTGGCGCGCGATGTCACGGATCTGCAGAATCTGCAGATCGAAATGAACATTCTTTTCGAGAGCCTGCCCTTCGGCGTAATCGCGACCGACAAGGACCAACGCATCACGGGGGTGAACCAGAAATCCCTGGCCTTGTTCTCGGAGCGGGCCGGCAGTCTACTCGGGAAGAATTTTGACGTCATTCTCCGCGGCTATAAAGAGTGTTCTTCACAGGAAGAGTGTTGGATCGAAAATTCGAGAGAGGAAATCTTTCTTTTCTCAAAAAATAAGGTCCTCAAGATACAACAGGAAAACCTGCTTGATGTTTTCGGCGATTTTGCTGGATATATTTATCTATTTATCGATGTTACAGAAGATTACCATCAGAAGAACAAGCTCATAACCGACGCAAATACCGATTATTTGACAAAATTGAACAATCGGAGAAAATTGCATGACTTCTTGCGGATCACGCCGTGCATGTCCGGAACGTCATTAATTCTTGCAGACATCGACAATTTCAAACAGATCAACGACAAGTATGGCCATGATGAAGGCGATAGAATACTTGTGGCGTTTTCGGAAATTCTTCGGAATAATTTCAGCCCGGAGAACATTTTCCGCTTGGGCGGCGATGAATTTGCCATAATTCTGTCCGGCCCCGGCTCACCGGAAGCATGCATCTCGGAATCGGCACAGCGTGCCGCGCAGAAAATCATCGCGGAACTCGAAGCGCTTTCCCTGCATGACGATCTTTCCGTGAGCATCGGCATTGCGACGTCGACCAACGGCGATGAAGATTTCGGATCGCTGTTCAAGAAAGCCGATATCGCGCTCTACGACTCGAAATGCGCGGGCAAGAACACATGGACGGTCTACCGGCGGTCATGACCGCCGGATCACGCCCCGCGCGCACATCTCCCGGATCGTTCTCGTCGGCGAAGACCGCGGGCTCGAAAGACAAGGAAAGGACAACGTGGATCACCATACGGTACTTATCGTCGGCCGCGGCAAGCTCGCGGCCGAACTGCTGCAGGGGCTTGACGGGCCGGGGATTGCCGGCGTTCTCCCGTGGGACGGACGGGATGCCGCTGTCGGCGGGCCGTGCATGGTCGTTCATGCCGGTTCCGGACGAGAACTGGGCGATGTCTTCGACTTCTGTTCGGCCACGGGGTCCATCCTGCTCGACCTGTCCACGGCCGGCACGGACTACCCGGCCGAAGCCGCTTTCCCGCTGGTCGTCTGCCCCAACGTGAACATGCAGATGCTGTCCTTCATGGCCATGGTCAGGCAGTCCGCGGGACTTTTCCGGGGCCTCGACATCGGCATTTCCGAATCCCACCAGGCCTCCAAGAAGACGAGCCCCGGCACGGCCGTCCATCTGGCCCGCTCCCTGGGCGTCCCCGAGGCCGCCATCCGCTCCGAGCGCGACCCGCGGGTCCAGCGCGAGGTCCTCGGCATCCCCGAGGAATTCCTGGACCGCCATGCGTACCACGAGATCGTCATCAGGGACGCGCAGGTCGAGATACGCATGCAGACCCGGGTGCTGGGCAAATCGGCCTACGCCTCGGGCCTGTCGCAGCTCATCGGCATCGTGTCCGGGAAACGGCCCGGCCCGGGCTGCCATGACATCGTCGACCTGCTCCTGGACGGCGCCTAGCCCGCCGCGGCCGCCGTGTGCCGGGGCGGCAGACGAAACGAGGGTTCCAGTCCGTCGACGGAAACCCTCGTTTTTTCTTGCGGAGCTGTTGAACGCTAGGCCACGGCCGTCTTCAGCGCATCCCGGCTGAAGGGGAGTTCGCGCAGCCTGACGCCCGTGGCGGCGAAGACGGCGTTGGCCACGGCCGGGGCGGTGGGCGGCAGGCCCGGTTCGCCGATGCCGCCGACGGGGTGCCGGCTTTCGGCGATGAAGACCTCCACGGCCGGAACCTCCTTCATGCCAAGCAGACGATACTGCCCGTAGCCCAACGTGGCCACGCCGCCCTTGGCGAACTTCACGCGCTCGTGCAGGGCGATGCTCAGGCCCATGACCACGGCGCCCTCCATCTGGGCCGCGATGGCGCCGGGATACACGGCCGGCCCGCAGTCTACGGCGCAGACCACCCGGTGCACGGTGATGACCCCGGTCCTGCCGTCCACCGAGACCTCGGCCATCTGGGCCACGGACGAACCGAAGCACTCGGTCACGGCCACGCCCCGTCCGCGTCCCGCCGGGACGGGTCCGCCCCAGCCGGCCTTCTCAGCCAGCAGGGACAGGGTGCGGTGGGGGCGGGAGCCCTTTTCCATGAGCCCGAGGCGGAACTCCACGGGATCCTTCCCGGCCGCATGCGCCAGTTCGTCCATGAAGGACTCCACGGTGAAGCAGTTGTACGAGTGCCCCACGGAGCGCAGCCAGCCGACGGGGATGGGCAGGTCGGGGATGGCGTATTCGATGCGGAAGTTGGGGACGGAGTAGGGCATGCCCTCGACGCCCTCCACGGAGGTCGGGTCGAGGCCGTTCTGCACGGCCGAGGGCCACAGGCGGGACATGATCGACGACGCGACCAGCCTGTGGGACCAGGCCACGAGGTTGCCGTCGCCGTCCAGCCCGCCACGGATGCGGCAGACGCTGGCCGGGCGGAAGACGTCGTGGGCGAACTCGTCGCCGCGCGTCCAGACGACCTTGACCGGCCGCTTCAGCGCCTTGGACAGGGTGACGGCCTCGGTGACGACCTCGGTTTCGCCGCGGCGGCCGAACCCGCCGCCGCAGGGCGTGGTCATGACCTCGACCTTTTCGGGCTCCAGGCCGCAGATCCTTGCCGCCTCGGACTGGGCCGCGGTCTGCCCCTGGGTCGGCGCCCAGATGCGGCAGCGGTCCTTTTCCACGTGCGCGGTGCAGTTGGTCGGTTCCAGTTGGGCGTGAGCGACATAGGGCACGGCGTAGACCGACTCGACGACCGTGGCGGCCGCGGAGAGGGCTTGGGCTGCGTTGCCGGCGTTCTCGGCCACGGCGGCAGGGCCGTCCAGTTTCGCCAGGAGCTGCGCGGCGACGGCTTCGTCGTTCAGGTTCGGATGACTGCCCTCGCTCCAGCTGATCTTCAGGGCGTCCCGTCCCTGCAGGGCCGACCACGTCGATTCCGCGCAGACCGCCACGGCGTCGCCCACGGGGATGACGTCCAGCACGCCCCGAACCTGTCTGGCCCCGTCGGCGTCCACGGCCAGCGGCCTGGCCCCGAAGCGCGGCGGACGGGCCAGCACGGCGGTGCACATGCCGGGAACCCGGAAGTCGATGCCGAAGGCGGTGCGGCCCTGGACCTTGTCATCCATGTCCAGCCGTCGTTTCATGGTGCCGATGACGGCGTAGTCCGCAGGGTTCTTCAGGAGCGGGTCGGCGGGCACCGGCAGTGCGGCCGCCCCGGCGGCCAGTTCGCCGTACCCGAGACTGCGGCCGTCGGGGTGGCTGACCCTGCCCGCTGCGGTCGTGCAGGCCGCCGGGTCGACGCCCCACTGCGCTGCCGCCGCCTGCATGAGCATCAGTCTCGCCGCGGCCCCGGCCTTGCGCAGCAAGTCCCAGCGGTGCCGGATGCTGGTGCTGCCGCCAGTGACCTGCATGCCCCATTCGGGGTCCTTGAAAGGTTCGGCGGCAAGGGCCGTCCTGACGCGGACGAAGTTCCAGTCGGCATCCATCTCGTCTGCGATGATCATGGCCATGCCGGTGTGGGTGCCCTGTCCCAGGTCCGTCTGCCCGACCCACACGGTCACGTTGCCGTCGGCGTCAAGCTCGACGAAGGCGTGCGGGCGGAACGGGGGCGCCGGCGCGGCCGCCCCCGGGGAAACGTTCATGAGCATCAGCCCTCCGGGAGTGATGGCGACGGCCAGGACCAGGAGGCCGCTTTTCAGGAAACAGCGTCGTGACATGTCTTCGCTCATGGCTTCTCCTCCCTCATCCTGCCGGCGGCCCGGCGCATGGCCGGGATGACGCGCGGGTGCGAGCCGCAGCGGCAGGCGACGGCGTCCATGGCCGCGGCCATCTCCCCGTCCGGGAGGTCCGGCCTGGCGGTCAGGACGTCGACGGCCTGCAGCATCATGCCCGTCTGGCAGTAGCCGCACTGCGGCACCTGCAGTTCGGTCCAGGCGGCCTTCACGGGGTGGTCGGCGGGCAGGCCCTCGATGGTCAGTATTTCGCTGCCCTGGACGCTCTCGACGGGGGTGACGCACGACCGTTCGGCGTGTCCGTCCACCAGCACCGTGCAGACGCCGCACACCCCCTCGCCGCATCCGTACTTGACGCTGGTCAGCCCCAGGTTGTCCCGCAGCACCCACAGCAGGGGCGTGCCCGGGTCTGCGTCAACTTCATGGACCGTTCCGTTCACCTTCAACGATATCATGTCGCCTCCCTTGGCTGTCGTGGACCGCGGCCGGCGGTCGATAGCCGCCGGGGACCTGCCACCGTATTGGGTCAAAAATCGGTTTTGGTCAAACATCGGCGCGAAGATTCGCGATCACTGCAGAACGAGTTGTCCGCGCGCCGGGAATGGCCTAATCTTGCGCGGCGAGGAGGTGCCCCATGACAACGGAAAAATGCGCCGTCATCGATGAACTGCTGGCCATGCTGCAGCACAGGGACGGTCTGGTGCGGCAGAAGGGGAGGAGGCTCCTGGTCGAGGAGGGCGGGGCGGCCGTGCCCGGCCTGTGCCGGATCCTGCTGAACTCCCCGTCCAAGGACGCCCGCTGGGGCGCGGCCAAGGCCTTGGGCGAGATCCTCGACCCGGACTCGGTCCCGGCCCTGCTCGACGCTTTGGAAGACCGCAACTCCGACGTGGCCTGGCTGGCCGCCGTGGCCCTGAAGGGCCTCGGCCGCGAGGCCTGGAAGCCGGTCCTGCAGCGCCTGGTCGAGCGCGGCGTGGACAGCGTGGCCGTGCGCGACGGCGTCCACCACGTCTTCGTGGGCCAAAAATTCGACAGGTACGAGGAACTCTTCGCCACCGTCGTCCGTTCCCTGGAGTTCGGCGAACTCGATGAGGCCGGGAGCATGGCCGCGGCCGAAATCCTGAAAAGGATGCTGAACGACCTCTGGCAGGAATGCCGGGACATGGGAGAAGGGGGCGATCCGGGCTGAAACTCACCGGATTTTCGGGAACGGGTTGACAGGCCGGGGGCACTTCAGCTTCTCTCCGGTCGGCCTCCATCCGTCACGGACCCCGACCATCAACCCCGCGGAGCCGCATATGACCGACATCGTCATCCGCCCCATCGGCGTCATCCATTCCCCGTTCACCGACCGGGCCAATATGCCCATCCAGCCCTGCGGCGCCCGGGACACGGCCGGGACCGTCGTCGTGGACGAGGCCCTGGCCCCGGGCCTGCGCGACCTGGAAGGTTTTTCACACATCTACCTGCTGTACCATTTTCACATGAGCCAGGGCTTCGACCTGACCGTGGTCCCGTTCATGGAGCCAGCCGAGCGGGGGCTCTTCTCCACCCGCGCCCCCCGGCGGCCGAACCAGATCGGCCTGTCCGTGGTGCGCCTGCAGCGGGTGGAAGGCAACGTCCTGCACATCCTGGGCGTCGATGTCCTCGATGGCACGCCCCTGCTGGACATCAAGCCCTATTTCCGGGCCTTCGACGTCTTCCCCGACGCCGTGAGCGGCTGGGCCGAAGCGCATCAGGACAAGGCCGGGGACGTGCGTTCGGACGGGCGCTTCGCTAACCCCAGAGGGTGATGGCCGCGGCGATCATGCCGGAGCCGGCGTCCTGCGAGTCCGGACATGCGGCATGCAAAAGATGCCGCCCGCGTGTGAGTTTGTTTTGCCTTTGCGGCCTGTTCTTTGCTATCTTGTGTCCAAACCCCGGAGGACACCATGGAAAGCGCAGACCAGTCCGTGAAGATCATGGTTGAAGACGTCGAGCTGACCCTCCATCCTCTTGATTCCATTGACGTCGGCCTGACGCCGGCAGGGTTCGACCTTGTCCGCAGGGCCGCCTTTTCCATTCTCGGCGGGCGGATGCCCGTCGCCAACCTGGAAGAACTTTCCTTCCACCAGATCCTGGCCATGTTTTCAGACCTCGTCTGCTGGGAGGAGGCCTCCGGCAGGCTCTTCATGTGCGCGGACCTGCCCGGCCGGTGCTACTGCCTGCCCATCCCCGCGGAGCACTGGCGCGTCCTGACCAAAGGGCAGACCTTTCATTGACGGAGCCGGGCGGACGGCACGGAAACCCGAAGTCCGGCCGCATTCTCGACGTTCGGCGATTCCGGAAGGGCCCCAGCAGCGGGCCCTTTCTTTTTCTTGGGTTTCGGGCCGGTTTGGCGTAGCGGCCCGTGGACGACGTTCCACAGAACCGGGCCGGGATACAAAACCCTGCCCCAACCGGAGAGAGCACATGAAATCCGTCTGCGTATTCCTGGGATCAAGCGCCGGCAACCATCCGGCCTATGCACACGCAACGGCCGATCTGGGCCGCGAACTGGCCCGGCGCCGGATAACCTGCGTCTACGGCGGCTCCCGCACGGGGCTGATGAAGACCCTGGCCGACAGCGTCCTTGGTGCCGGGGGAGAGGTCGTCGGCGTGACCGTGCAGCTCCTCAAGGACAAGGAGGAGTTCCACCGGGGCCTGACGCGCCTGCATGTCGTGCCGACCATGCACGAGCGCAAGAACCTCATGATCGAACTGTCCGACGCCTTTCTGGCGCTGCCCGGCGGCATCGGCACACTGGACGAGCTCTTCGAGGTCTGCACCCTGAGCCAGCTCGGCTTTCACGCCAAACCGTGCGGCCTGCTCAACGTGAACGGCTTCTTCGAACCCCTGCGGGCCATGCTCGTCACGGCCGAACGCGAAGGGTTCATGAAAAGGCCGGTTCACGACGCCCTCGACGTGGCCGAAGATCCGGCCGCACTCCTGGACATGCTGCAGCGCAGGATTCCGTCCTTGATGTAACGGGCGACGGTTACAATTTATTTCCGGAAAATCGCTGCATAGAGGTTGTCCTTTTCGCACCGGACGGGTTACAGGTTTCTTGGACAACGGCCTGGATCGGAGCGGATACGTTGTTCTTTCCGAATTCTGCTGACGATCCTGACACTTCGGCTCAAAACGCAAGTCATGAGGAGAGCGTGGGACGGGTTCAACGATTGATCGCCCTGAGTGTGGCGGGAGTTCTGGCGCTCATGGCGATATTTTTCTTTCAGCCCGGCGGTGATGATACCCTCGGGCGACTGCGGAAGACGGGCGTGGTCCGCATCGGGTATGCGGTCGAAGCGCCGTTCGCCATCCTCAGCGACCGCGGCGAGGTCACCGGGGAAGCTCCGGAGATCGCGCGTCACGTGGTCGAGCGCCTCGGCATCTCACACATCGAGTGGCACCAGGTGGAACTGGGCGGCCTCATCCCCGAACTGCGGGCGGGACGCATCGACGTCATCGCCTCAGGGCTCTTCATCACCCCCGAGCGATCAGGAAAGGTCCTCTTTTCCCGACCCACCATGACCGTGCGCCAGGCAATGCTTGTGCCTGCGGGCAATCCCCGCGGCCTCGGCTCCTACAGGGAAATGGCGGGTCGTTCGGACATCGCCGCTGCCGTCCTGGCCGGCTCCATCGAGGACATGCTCATGACGCGCCTTGGCATGGCCGACGTCCGCCTGCTGCGTGTTCCCGACGCCCTGACGGGCCGCCGGGCCGTTGAGACGGGTCTGGCGGACGCGTTGCTGCTCTCGGAGCCGAGTCTGCGGTGGATGCTGTCGCGCGGCGAGCCCGGACGACTTGCCGTGGCCGTTGACGACGAGCAGGAATCAGGGTTGCCCGCGTTCGCCTTCAGGCTGGACGAGCCGGAATTCCGGGATGCCTGGGACGACGCCCTGGGTGCGTATCTGGGGTCTGCGGCGCACCGCGCCATGCTGGGTTCCCTTGGGCTGTCCTGGAGCCCTCCCGCAGCGAAGGAGGCCGACGGATGAACATCCCGCACGCGGACCAATCCGGAGAATGGAAACCGTCGCGGTGGGTTTTCACCGCCATGCTGCTGGCTTTGTGCAGCGTGGGCCTGCTCGCCTGGATGCATTGGGTGCAGACCACGGCCCTGCGGCAGACCACGGCCTATCTCGGTGAACTGCGCCTAGCCAGGACCGACCTGGCCAAGGGGTTCATGCAGGCCAGCCTTGGCGCGGACCCCCAGTCGCCGTTCAGCCAGGACACCGGAATGGCCCTGTTGCGTCAGGCCCTGCGTTCCTTCGAGGCGTCCGCGGCACGGCTGGACCCGGCCGACTCGGAGCAAGCCGAACAGTTCGCCAGCAGTATCCGGAGCTTCGGCCTGCTCCTGCAGGACTGGAGGGGGGGCACGAGGCAGGACCAGCGACTGGCCGTGTCCCTGCGCGTCGCCCACACCGGCCTCGAAATGCGTGCGGCGGAGGTAGACGCCCTGCTCCAGGAACGGATCGAAAGCCTGACCGCCAAGGCCCGCCGCACCTATGTCGTCAGTCTGCTCGGCTCCCTGCTGGCCTTGAGTGTCATCCTGGGCATCGTCCTCACCGCGGTGCGCAAGGAGCGGGTGGCACTGCACGAACGCATCCGGCAGGGCAGGGCCCTCGAGGACAGCGAGGCGCGCTTCAGGGACATGTTCCTCAAGGCGCCTGTGGCCATGGCCATGGCCGACGGGGCAGGGCGCATCACCGCCGGTAACAGGAGTTTCGAACAGCTTTTCGGCTACACCCTGGACGACGTGCCCGACATCGCGACATGGTGGTCCCTGGCCTTCCCCGATCCCGGCGCCCGTTCCGAGGCCAAGTCGCGCTGGCAGGAGGCACTGGACGGGGCCCGTCGCGCCGGCAGGGAATTCGACGCCGGCGAATTCCGTGTGGCCTGCAAGGACGGCGTGGAGCGCGCCGTCCGGATTTCGGGAATTTTCCTGGAGGAGGGCGTGCTGTCTTCCTTCGTCGACCTCACCCCTCTGCGCCTGGCCGAGACCGAGCTGCGGCTGTGGGCCCAAGCCTTCGAGAACGCCGAACTGGGGCTCGCCATTGTCGACGCCCGGACCAACACGATGCTGGCCGTCAACCCGGCCTTCGCCCGGCTGCGCGGCTACGAGCCGGCCGAGATGGTCGGCTTGCCGGTGGCCGAGCTCTTCGCCGAGGACAGGCGCGGCCAGGTCCGGGAGATGATCGAGACCCTCAACGCCTCGGCCCATGCCGTCTTCGAGAGCGAACACATGGCCAGGGACGGGCGACGCTTCCCCGTGCTCCTGGACATCACGGTCCTCAGGGACGAAGCCGGCAGGCCCGTGAACCGGGTCGCCTATGCCCTGGACCTGACCAAACGCAAGGAGGCCGAGGCCGCCCTGGCCGCGGCCCAGACCGCGGCCCTGGAACAGCAGCGGCAGGCCAGGATCGCCGCCCTGCGCCAAATGGAAGAGGCGCGAAACGCCCGCGCCAGGGCCGAGGAAGCCCTGGCCGCCCTGCGCGAGAGCGAGGAGCGGCTGCAGCTCTTCGTCCGCTACGCTCCGGCCTCGCTGGCCATGTTCGACCGGGAGATGCGCTACATCGCGGTCAGCCGGCGCTGGCTGGACGACTACCGCCTGGGTGAGCGGGACATCATGGGCGTGTCCCACTACGAGGTCTTTCCGGAGATAGGCCCTGAATGGAAGGAAATACACCGCCGTGGCCTCGACGGCGAGGTCGTGCGCAAGGACGAGGACCGCTTCGAGCGTGCCGACGGCTCGAGCCAGTGGGTGCGCTGGGAAGTGCGGCCGTGGCGCTCGGTCCGGGGGGACGTGGGCGGCATCGTCATCTTCACCGAGGACATCACCAGGCAGAAGGAGGCCGAGTCCGACCTCGTCAGGGCCAAGGAGGAGGCCGAAAGCGCCAACCACGCCAAGTCCGAGTTCCTGGCCAACATGAGCCACGAGGTCAGGACCCCTTTAAACGGCATCATGGGCATGCTGCAACTCCTCCAGACCACGGACCCCAGTTCGGAGCAGGTCGAATGCATCACGCTGGCCGTAAAGTCCGCCAACCGCCTGACGCGGCTCCTGGCAGACATCCTCGACATCTCCAGCATCGAGGCCGGGCGGCTGACCGTGCGCACGGCCGAGTTCTCGACTTCGGAACTGCGCGAATCGGTCATGGAGCTCTTTTCCAACACGGCCCGGGAAAAGGGACTGGACCTGACTTGCCGCATGGCCGAGGGGCTGCCCGAACGCGTTGTGGGCGACGAGACGCGGGTTGTCCAGATCCTCGGCAACCTCCTGGGCAATGCCCTGAAATTCACTCCCCAGGGGAATGTGAGCCTGGACATGGAGCCCCTGCCGGCGCGGGAAGGAGAGATCCGGCTGCGCTTCACGGTCACCGACACGGGCATCGGCATCCCCGAGCACAACCTCGACCGACTCGGCACGCCGTTCTACCAGGTGGACGGCTCCTACACCCGGGCCTACCAGGGCGCAGGCCTCGGCCTGGCCATCACCCAGCGCCTCGTGAAGCTCATGGGCGGCAGCCTGCAGATCAAGAGCGCCCAGGCTCGGGGCACGTCCATCCGGGTGGACCTGCCCTTCGGCGTACCGGGCGAGCGGTCCGCCGCGCTGCCGTCCCCCGCCGGGCTGCCGACGACGGGACGGTCCGTGCGCGTGCTGCTGGCAGAGGACGACAAGATCAACCAGGTCGCCACGTCCGCGCTGCTGAGAAAGATGGGGCACAGCGTCAGCGTGGCCGAAAACGGCCGGCAGGTCCTGGAGCTCTTGGCCCGCGAAGAGTTCGACCTCATCCTCATGGACATTCAGATGCCCGTCATGACCGGCCTCGAAGCCCTCAAGGCCATCCGCACGGACCCGGCCCACGCGACCTTCAAGGACATTCCCGTCGTGGCCCTCACGGCCCACGCCATGCTCGGGGACCGCGAGAACTTCCTTGAGCAGGGCATGGACGCCTATCTCAGCAAGCCCGTCGGCATCCGCGACCTGGACTCTGTCATCACCCGCCTGTTTTCAGACTCATGACTCTGGAACGGCTTGCCGCTCCGAACTAACCATGACCTGCCGCACGTGACGGGGAGGGACGCCATCCCTCCACGACCCGGACCGCGTATGATTCGCCATGTCGTTTGCCAGACATATTTGCCGGTTGCGTACGTATTTCTTCTTTGATAGGCCAGCCAATCGTTTATCGATGGCCGGAGATCACCTCGGGCTGTCCGCACCTTCACGGAGGAATCCATGCGTCCATTCATCATCCTTCTGGCGGGGCTGTTCCTCGCCAATACGGCCCTGGCCGAGCCCGTCGGCAGCCCCATCCCCGTCGGCATCGCCGTGGGCCAGACCACCAACGTCGCCCTGTTCGGCGAGGAGCAGGTCAACGGCGCCAAGGTCGCCGAGAAGCTCCTGAACGAGAAGGGCGGCGTCGGCGGCACGCCCATCCGCCTGGCCTTCCAGGACACGGGCGGCGACGAGGCCGGCGCCATCAACGCCTTCCAGAACCTCATCTCCCGCGACAAGGTCGTGGCCATCATCGGGCCGACCCTGTCCCAGCAGGCCTTCGCCGCCAACCCCATCGCCAACCAGGCCAAGGTCCCCGTCGTCGGCCCGTCCAACACGGCCAAGGGCATCGCCCAGATCGGCGAGTACGTCTCCCGCATCTCCGCGCCCATGACCCTCGTCGCGCCCAACGCGCTGAAGCGCGCCCTGAAGCTCAACCCGAACGTGAAGAACGTGGCCGTGGTCTACGCCCAGGACGACGCCTTCAACGTCTCCGAGACCGGCATCTTCCAGGAAGCCATCAAGGGCATGGGCCTGAACATCGCCACCATCCAGAAGACCAGCGTCAAGGACACGGACTTCACCACCCAGGTCACCGCCATCCTCGGAGCCGGCGTGGACATGGTCGTCATGAGCTGCCTGGCCGCCGACGGCGGCAACATGGTCAAGCAGCTGCGCCAGCTCGGCTACGAGGGCCTCATCGTCGGCGGCAACGGCTTCAACTCCCCGAACATGTACCCCGTCTGCGGGCAGGAGTGCACCGGCGTCATCGTCGCCCAGGCCTACAGCCCCAAGGCCGACAACGCCGAGAACAAGGCCTTTTCCGCCGCCTTCAAGGACATGTTCAAGAAGGACCCGGCCCAGTTCTCGGCCCAGGCCTACACCAGCGTGAAGGTCGTCGTGGACGCCCTGAACGAGGTCGAGAAGAGCTCCGGCAAGAAAGTCGCCGAGATGGACACCGCCGAGCTGCGCACGGCCCTCAATGCCGCCATCGTCTCCAGCTCCTACGACACGCCCCTGGGCGAGATCGTCCTCGACGCCGACGGCGAGATCACCCAGAAGACCTTCTACGTCTCGCAGATCAAAGTCGCCGACGACGGCAAGACCGGCACCATGGAGCTGCTGCCCGAATAACGCCTCACCCGCCGGGGAAGCGCGCCTTCCCCGGCAACCGGTCCCAACATGAACTTCGTCTTTCTGCTGCAAAGCTTCATCAACGGCCTGTCCATCGGCTCCGTCTACGCCATCTTCGCCCTCGGCTACACGCTGGTGTTCTCGATCCTGGGCATCATCAACTTCGCCCACGGCGCCGTCTTCACCCTCGGGGCCTACTGCACCTACGCCCTGGCCGTCGGCGATTTCGGCCTGAACGGCCTCCTGGCCGGCATGAGCCTGCCGTTCCGCCTGCCGTTCCCCCTGGCCCTGCTCGGCGGCTCCCTCCTGGCCGGCGGCATCGGCGTCCTCGTCGAGCGCCTGGCCTTCCGGCCCCTGCGCGCCAAGGGCGCGGACCCGCTCCTGGCCCTGGTCAGCAGCCTCGGCGTGGCCCTCATCCTCGTCAACTGCCTGCAGTTCCTGGTCGGCGCCGAGATCTACTCCTTTCCCTCGGGCATCTTCGGCTCACTGCCCCCGGCCATGGTCTTCAAGATGGACGGCAAGGTCCTGGCCGTGCGCACCGTGCAGATCATCATCCTCGTCGTCAGCCTGGCCATGCTCCTGGCCCTGGCCTGGTTCATGAACCGCACGCGCATGGGCAAGGCCCTGCAGGCCACGGCCGAGAACCCCGAGACCGCGAGCCTCCTGGGCATCAACGTCGACCGCTACATCCTGTCCACATTTTTCATCTCCGGCGCCCTCGGCGGCCTGTCCGGCACCCTCATCGGCGCCAGCTTCGGCCTGGCCGGCCCGTATTTCGGCGTCAGCTACGGTTTGAAGGGCCTGGCCGTCATCGTCCTCGGCGGCCTCGGCAGCATCCCCGGCGCCGTCCTCGGCGGGCTCGTCATCGGTCTGGGAGAAGCCTTCCTGCCGCCCGACTACTCGTCCATGAAGGAGGCCGTGGCCTTCGTCATGCTCTTCGTCATCCTCCTGGCCCGCCCCCAGGGGCTTCTGGGACGGCAAACCATCCAGAAGGTCTAGGCATGTTCCTCGAAAACTACGGATTCCTCATCGTGGCCATCGTCCAGCAGGCCCTGCTGGGCATGAGCCTGTGGTACCCCCTCATGGCCGGGCAGCTGTCCCTGGCCAGCATCGGCTTCTATTCCCTGGGCGGCTACATCGCCGCCATCATGGGCACCAGCCCCGCCTTCGCCGCCTGGCGCGAAGCCCTGGGCCCGGCCCTCTATCCCGTCGAATGGCTCATCGCCCTGGCGGCAAGCGTTCTGCTGGGCCTGGCCGTCGGCATCCCGGCCCTGCGCCTGCGCGGCATCTACCTCGCCCTGGCCACCATCGCCTTCGTCCAGGTATTAAACGTCGTCGTCCTCGTCCTCGACGTGACCGGCGGCGCCGTGGGCCTCTTCGGCATCCCGCAGCCCTTCGAAAGCCGCCTCGGCTACCTGTGGTTCTTCGGACCGCTCCAGGCCGTCATGCTCCTCTTCTCCGCCCGCCTGACCCGCACCGTGGCCGGCCGCTCCTTCATGGCCATCCGCGAGGACGAGCTGGCCGCCCAGGCCATGGGCATCCCGACGACCTTCGAGAAGGTCCGCGCCTTCGTCATCGGCTGCGGCCTGGCCGGCGTCGTCGGCGCCATGAGCGCGCCGTTCCTCAACACCTGGAACGCCCGCCAGAGCAGCTTCGACGCCTCCGTGGCCTGCCTGGCCTACGTGCTCATCGGCGGCGCCCGCTCCGTCTGGGGACCGCTCCTGGGCGCGGCCCTCCTGGTCGCACTGCCCGAGGTCCTGCGGCCCCTCAAGGACGCCCGCCTGATCATGAACGGCATCGTCCTCGTCGTGGCCTGCATCTACCTGCCCCAGGGCATCGCCGGGCTGCTGGCCTCCCTGCGCAGAAGGGAGGCCGCATGAGCCAGACCATCCTCCAGCTCGACGGCGTGTCCCGCGCCTTCGGCGGCCTCATGGCCGTGGGCGACGTCAGCTTCTCCGTCCAGGCCGGCGAGATCTTCGGGCTCATCGGTCCCAACGGCGCCGGCAAGACCACGCTCTTCAACCTCGTCTCCGGCATCACCCCCGTGTCCGCCGGGCGCGTCAGCTTCCTCGACCGCGACATCCTGGGGCTCGCGCCCCACAAGGTCGCCGGCATGGGCATGGCCCGGACCTTTCAGAACATCCGCCTCTTCGCCGGCATGAGCGTCCTCGACAACGTCCGAGCCCCCATGCAGGCCTTCTCGCGCACCGGCTTCCTCCAGGACCTCCTCGGACTGCCCGCCAGCCGCGCCCAGGAGGCGCAGATCATGGCCACGGCCATGGAGCTCCTGAACCTCGTCGGCCTTGACGCCAAGGCCCGCGCCGCCGCCTCGTCCCTGCCGTACGGCGAACGTCGACGCCTCGAAATCGCCCGCGCCCTGGCTCTGCGGCCCAGGCTCCTGCTCCTCGACGAACCGGCCGCCGGGCTCAACCTCGCCGAAAAGGCCGAACTGAGCGACTTCATCCGCGACCTGCGCAGCCTCTTCGACCTGACCGTGCTCATCATCGAGCACCACGTGCCCCTGGTCATGGGCCTGTGCGACCGCCTGGCCGTCCTCAACTTCGGCCGCCTCATCTGCCAGGGGCGGCCCGAAGAGGTCCGCTGCGACAAATCCGTCATCGACGCCTACCTCGGAGACAGCCATGCCGCTCCTCGAACTTGACCGCGTCAGCGTCAGCTACGGCCCCGTCCAGGCCGTGCGCGACGTCAGCCTGCACGTCGACCGCGGCGAGATGGTCACCCTCATCGGCGCCAACGGCGCCGGCAAGAGCACCATCCTGCGCGCCGTCTCCGGCCTGGCCCGCATCGCCTCCGGTTCCCTGCGTTTCAACGACGCCGACATCTCCAAGGCCCGCCCCGACGTCATCGTCCGCGCCGGCCTCGCCCACTGCCCCGAAGGACGCCAGGTCCTGGCCCGCCAGACCATCGAGGACAACCTCCTGCTCGGCGCCTACGTCCGCACCGACAAGGATGGCATCGCCCGCGACCTCGACCAGGCCTACCTCATGTTCCCGCGCCTCCGCGAACGCCGCACCCAGCTCGCCGGGACACTCTCGGGCGGCGAACAGCAGATGCTCGCCATCGCCCGCGCCCTCATGAGCTCGCCGCGCCTGCTCCTCCTCGACGAGCCCTCCCTGGGCCTCGCGCCCCTCGTCGTCGAGGAGATCTTCGCGATCCTCGACCGCCTGAGCGGCCAGGGCATGACCATCCTCCTCGTCGAACAGAACGCGCGCCTCGCCCTGGCGCACTCGCACCGCGGCTACGTCCTCGAATCCGGACAGATCGCCGCCTCCGGCGACGCCAAGGGGTTGCTCGAAGACGAACGCGTGCTGGCGGCGTACCTCGGGGCGTAGAGGGGAGGGGAGAGAAGAGATGCGGGGCGCTGCCCCGCGCCCCGCAAGGGGCTCGCCCCTTGACCCGGTTATGGAGGGGTGGGGGGGCTGATCGTCGATTTTTTTTGGAATAATTTTCGGTTGTTGGGTTGTTTTTTGTTGCGTGCCCGTTGTGCGGGGAGTAGTGGTTTTGCCGGTTTTGGCACAACGCGAGTACATGCTTTTGACATGGCGCAGCTGCGCCGGAGAGGTGTTTGAATGAACAAACCGCAACGGGTGACCCTGTTCATGCAGTGCATCGTTGATTCGTGCTTCCCCCAGGTCGGGGAGGCCATGGTCGCGGTCCTCGAACGGCAGGGGCTCACCCTCGAATACCCCGCGGACCAGACCTGCTGCGGGCAGCCGGCTTTCAACGCCGGCTACCGCAACGAGGCCGCCCGCCTGGCCCGCCGCTTCCTCGACGTGTTCGAGGACGCCGAATGCATCGTCTGCCCCTCGGGCTCCTGCGTGCACATGGTCCGTCATCACTACCGTGAGCTTTTCGCCAAAGAACCCAGGCTGCTGGCCCGGGCGGAGCGGGTGGGAGCAAAGACCTTCGAGTTCACGGAATTTCTGGTCGACGTGCTGGGCGTCACCGATGTGGGTGCGTCGTGGCATGGCGACGTGACCTACCACGATTCCTGCCACCTCCTGCGCGGACTCGGCGTCAAGGACCAGCCGCGCGCGCTCCTGGCAGGCGTGCGGGGCCTCAACCTCATCGAGATGACCCGCTCCGACGAGTGCTGCGGCTTCGGCGGCACCTTCTCGGCCAAGTACCCCGAGATCTCCGAAGCGCTTCTGGAAACCAAGCTGGCCAATATCCAGGCCACCGGCGCAGGGGCCGTGGTCGGCTGCGACATGGGGTGCCTGATGCACATGCAGGGCATGATCCGCCGCCGCGAGCTGCCCATAACCGTCCACCACATCGCCGAAATCCTGGCCGGGAGGCAGTGACATGCAAAGCTCCTCTCCGCTGAAATACAGGGAACTCGCCGCCGGCGCCGTCAAGGATTCGCAGCTGCATCGGGCCCTGGGCAAGATGCGCGACAAGGTCGGCCGCAATGCCGTGAACCTCTATAACCAGATCGCGCCGGGGCAGGACTCGCGCCTGGCCGCCAAGGCCGTGCGCAGCCGGATCGTCGACAACCTCGACGTGGTCCTCGAAACCCTGGCCGAAAACATCAGGGCCAGGGGAGGGCAGGTCTTCCTGGCCGACAGCGGCGCCGACGCCGTCGAATACTGCCTGCAGGTCGCCCGCCGCCACAAGGTCCGCCGCGTGGTCAAGGGCAAGTCCATGCTGAGCGAAGAGATCTGCCTCAACCCCGCCCTGGAGGCCGCCGGCATCGAAACCGTGGAGACGGACCTGGGCGAGTACATCGTCCAGCTCAAGGGCGAGGCCCCCTCGCACATCATCGCCCCGGCCATCCACTACACCCGCGACCAGGTCGGCGCGCTCTTCGCCGAAAAGCTCGGCGAGCCCTACACCGACGACCCGCCCAGCCTGACCGCCATGGCGCGCAAGGCCCTGCGCGAGAAGATGCTGACCGCCGACATGGGCATCTCCGGCGGCAACACGGCCTGCGCCGAGACCGGCCATGTGACCATCGTCTCCAACGAGGGCAACATCCGCATGACCTCGACCATGCCCCGCGTGCACATCGTGCTCCTGGGCATCGAGAAGATCGCCGCCACCCTGGAGGACCACGACATCCTCCTGCGCATGCTGACCCGCGCCGCGGCCGGACAGAAGATCTCCACCTACATCAGCTACGTCGGCGGGCCGCGACTGCCCGAGGAACCCGACGGACCCGAGGAGTTCCATCTGGTCTTGGTGGACAACGGCCGCAGCCGCATCCTGGCCGACCCCGACTTCCGGGAGGTCCTGCACTGCGTGCGCTGCGGCGGCTGCCTCAACGTCTGCCCGGTATACCTGAACATCGGCGGCCACAGCTACGGCTCGCCCTACTGCGGCCCCATCGGCGCCGTCTTCACCCCCCTGACCCGCGGCATAGGCGAATGCAGCCACCTCTGCCAGGGCGAGACCCTGTGCGGCGCCTGCAAACAGGTCTGCCCCGTGGACAACGACCTGCCGCGCATGCTCTCCCTGCTGCGCGCCAAGCTGGCCGACGGCGACCCCAAGTGGGACGTGCGGCCCCAGAGCAGGGCGGCCAAGCTGGCCTTCGGAGCCTGGTCCGCCGTCATGAGCCGGCGCGGGCTCTACGACGCACTGTTGGGGTTGGCACGCCTGGGGCAGCGCCTGCTGCCGCGGCGCAACGGGTGGATCACCAGACTGCCCGGACCGCTGGGCGGATGGACCCGGGGGCGCGATTTCCCGCCACTGGCCGCGGAAAGTTTCGGCGAAAGATGGGCCCGGCGAAACCGGGACGGGAGGGACGCATGAACCCCATCATCGAAAGGGTCCGCAAGGCCCTGGGCGTCCAGGCCGGCGACGGCCGGGAGAGGATCGTCTTCGCCAAGAGCGACGATTTCGTGCACTGCGCCGACGCCCCGGTTGCGCCCGAGGAACGGGCGGGCTGGGTGGACGGCATCCGGGCCGAGGCCAAGGCCCTGAACCTGCAGGTCCACGAGTGCCCGGATCTGGCCGCCTGCGGCGCGGCCATCGCGGCCCTGGCCGCCGAGCGGAGTCCGGAGTGGGGCACGCTGCGGCAGATCATGCGCTGGAGCGATCCGCTCCTCGACGGACTGGGGCTCGAGTCGCGGCTGCCGGCCGACATCGCCGTCAAGGTCGTGCCCGAGGCCGACAGCTTCGCCGAGAGCGAGCGCCAGGACTTCCGCCGCGAGGTCATCGCCTCGTACATCGGCATCACCACGGCCGACTACCTGCTGGCCGACACGGCCTCCATCGTGCTCCTGGGCGGCAAAGGGAGGGCGCGGTCCGTGTCCCTGGTGCCGTCCATCCATATCGCCGTGGTCCCGGCCGGGCGCATGGTCGGCTCCTACCGGCGGATGCTCTCCGCCCTGAACGCCCGGACCCTGCCGTCCCACGCCACGGTCATCACCGGCCCGAGCAAGACGGCCGACATCGAGGCCACCCTCGTGCACGGCGCCCACGGGCCGCGCGAGATGCACCTCTTCGTGGTCGGCGTCGTGGAGTAGGGGCCGCACCTTCGGGAACAAAGCCCGGACGCATGGCCATGCGGCGATGCGTCCGGGCTTTTCTTTTTCCGGGTTTGCTGGGATAGCTGACGTTCAAAAGGAAAGGTGCCATGGAACGGGAGAGCGTATTCACTGCCGCGGACGGCGCGCGCATCGCCTACCGCATCACGCGGGCCGGGGCGCCGCGGCGGACCGTCGTCCTGCTGCACGGCGTGGCCAGCAACATGACCAGATGGTGGAATTTCGTGGGCGGCACGCGCCTGGCCGAAGGCTGGGACATCCTGCGCCTGGACTTGCGCGGCCATGGCGGGTCGCTCTACCGCGGCCGGGTGGGCATGGACGTCTGGAGCGCGGACCTTGCCGGCCTGCTGCGTCACGAGGGCATCGAACAGGCTGAGCTGGTCGGACACTGCCTGGGCGCCAATCTCGGCCTGTGGTTCGCGTGGCTCCATCCCGGCCTGGTTTCGGGGCTGGTGCTCATCGAGCCCATGTTCCGCGCCGCCATCACCGGCCGGATGACACGCGTCCTGCACCTGCGCCCCGTGCTGGCGGCCATGGTGCGGCCCCTGCTGGCCCTGGCGGCCGGGGGCGTCCACCGGGGCAGCCTGCCGCCCCTGGACCTGGCCGAACTGGACCAGGTCGCCTACGCGGCCATGGCCCGGACGAACGGCTCGTTCCCGACCAAGCGCTTCTCCTCGCCCGTGCACGAACTGCGCATCCTGCCCACGGTCGTGTATCTGCAGGACCTCCTGGCCGTGACCGACCCGCTGCCGGACCTTGCGGCCATCAACGCTCCGGCGCTGGCCCTGCTTTCCAGCGGCGGCATCTTCGGCGACCCCGGCACGACCGTCCGCTGTCTGGCCGCGCTGCCCGACTGCCGCGTCGAGCACCTCGACGCCGTGCACTGGATCCCGACGGAACAGCCACGGGCCATGCGCGAGGCCATCGAGCGCTGGTGCGGCCGGCACGGTTGAAGGAATAAACCCTGTCCCGCCCCACGGGCGGACCGCACCTGACGGAAGGAGGCGCGAGATGGAGACTGCGTTCATCGGACTTGGAATCATGGGCAGCCGCATGGCCGCCAACCTGCTCAAAAGCGGCGCCGGTCTGACGGTTTTCAACCGTTCCGCCGGACCCGCGCAGGAACTGGAGCGTCTGGGGGCGCGGGCCGCGGCGTCGTGCGCGGAGGCCGTGCGGGACGCGGATGTCGTCTTCACCATGCTCAGCTCGCCCGAGGTCCTGCGTGACGTCGCCCTGTCAGAGTCCGGCTTCGTGTCCGCCATGAAGGCGGGGGCCATCTGGGTCGATTGCTCCACGGTCGACCCGTCCTTCTCCCGCTGGTCCGGGCAGATCGCCCGCGATCACGGCGTACGCTTCGTCGACGCCCCGGTGTCCGGCACCAAGCCCAACGCCGAGCGCGGCGACCTCGTGTTCCTGGTGGGCGGGGACGCGGGGGACGTGCGGGAGATCGAGCCGCTCCTCAATGTCATGGGCGGCAAGATCATCCACGCCGGGGAGACAGGACGCGGGGCGGGCCTGAAGATGCTCGTCAACGCGCTCCTGGCCCAGGCCATGGTCGTCTTCTCCGAAACGGTCCTGCTGGGCGAGAAGCTCGGCTTCGACCGCAACTTCCTGCTCGACACCCTGCCGAACACGCATGTCGTCGCGCCCTTCACCAAGGCCAAGGCCGAGATGATCCGTAAGGACGAGTACGAAGTGAACTTCCCGCTGGAATGGATGCTCAAGGATCTGCGCCTGGTCGAGCGGACCGCCGCCGAAGCGGACCAGCCGCTGTACCTGGCCCGTCTGGCGCGGGAACTCTATGCAGGGGCCGAGGAGAGCGGGCTGGGGCGCGAGGACTTCGCGGCCATCTACAGGTATCTGCACGACTAGGGACCGGCGCCCAGAGACGCTTAAAGACGGGCCGGGAAGGCTTTCCACGGCCCGTTCGGGGCGCACACGCGCCTACTTCCCTGCTACGAAGCCGTTCAGGAAGTCCACGATTTCCGCTTCGGTCTCGGCCCGCAGCATGCTCTTGTAGATGTAGCCGTGGGTGATGACCGTTCGGCCCTTGTCCGAATAGCCGTAGCTCAGAATCACGATGTGCTTGCGTCCGTATTTCCCCTCGATCTTGTTGTAGACGACGACCTCGCCGTTGACCCTGATGAATTCGGACTCCAGGAGCTGCGCCTCCTTGAGCCCGTAGCCCTCCACCAGTTTCTTGAAGATGTCCGTCATCGGGACGGCTTCGTCATAGGAGAATATCTGCGCGTTGGAGAACCTTCGGGCGTTGAACTCGATGCGCGAACCCTCGTCGCTTTTCACGCTCCACAGGCGCTTGTCGTAGTAGAAGGTCGTTCCGGTCCCGCCGATGGGCACCCTTTCGACGGCGTCCTTGGACTTGAAGCGCTCCTCCATGTACGCCTTGCCGGGAGGGACGGACTTCCCGGGAGGCACGGCGGGCTTGGGGGCGCATGAGGCCAGGAACATGACCAGGATTGCGTAGAGTGCGTATTTCATCTGCGTGCCTCCTTGGGATGGATTCGTCCGTGTGCGGGCACGGAGCCCGGAACCGTTGCCTGTGTGTTCATTGCTCAGGCAGGCCGCCTGTACACCGCGAAGAAGTGCGGGACGGGCGGGTCCTGGTGGTCGTCGTAGGCCAGAAAGTGCGCCTCCGTCAGGCCGGCGCGCACGAAGCCGTCGATCTCGCGACGGTCCAGGGCGATGGGGAAGGTCTGCGAATGGTCGTCGCTCTCGCGGCTGCGACAGGACACGACGGCCACGCCTCCGGGTGCAACCAGTTCGCCGATGGCGTTCAGCGCCCTGACCCGGTTGTCGCCCGTGAGGATCTGGATGGTGTTGCACTCGTAGACGAGATCGAAGCCGCGCCGCCAAGCCGCGGGGTGGTCGAAGAGATCGGCCACGATGTACGACACGGGGCTGCCGGGATAGCGCCGGCGGCACATCTCCACGGCGGAAGGGGAGATGTCGAAGGCCGTCACGGCGTAGCCGCGATCCCGCAGTGCCTCGGCGTCGTCGCCCAGCCCGCAGCCGACCACCACGGCCCGCCTGCCGGCCGGGGCGGGGTGCGCGTCGAGCCAGTCGAGAAGCAGGGGGTTGGGCTCCAGGTCGGCCCAGTAGACCTTGGCGATGTCGCCGCCCGCCCGGGCGTAGAATTCTTCGAACCACCCGTCGGGATCGCCCCTGTCGGCGTATGTCTTGGCCAGAAGTATCGTCGCGGCTTTCGGATTGTCCATGGTCTCCTGCTCAGGGTGTGCCGGTGAAAGTCCCGCCATCCCAATAGTACACAAGCGGCGAAGAGCAAAGCCCGACGGCCTTCGGAGAAGATTTTTCCATCCGTCAGAAAAGTCTTTGACAACGGACGGCCGTCCCTATAGAGACAGTTTCTCGTTGGACGGGGCAGGGCGGTTAGCTCAGCTGGGAGAGCGTCGGCCTTACAAGCCGAATGTCATAGGTTCGATCCCTGTACCGCCCACCAAGAAGACCATGCGGGGTCGTAGTTAAGACGGTTATAACGCCGGCCTGTCACGCCGGAGGCCGTGGGTTCGAGTCCCATCGGCCCCGCCATAGAAATCAAGAGCTTGAGGTTGCAAAACTTCAAGCTCTTTTTCTTTTGTGGGTTGGGGTGGGCGGGAATGGACGAGATGGACGTTATGGACCACATGGACGAGAGCCTTTTAGGCCGCACCCAGCCTGGGTCCATCTCGTCCATAACGTCCATCTCGTCCATTCAGTCCATTTCCCCCTTCCTTCTTCTCTGCGCTGAGCGCACGCGGTAGAGGCGCTCCGAAAAACCGCCCTCTTCCGTAAAGGTCTGAGACAGCGCGGCCAGTTGGCGGTCCAGCAGGGCGCAGGCTACTCCGATGAGGGTCAGGGCCGCGTTGGCGGCGATTTCCGGATAGCCCGGTGCCGCAGGGTTGCGACAGGCGCCGTCGTGTCCTGTATGCAGCGCGTCGTCCCGGACTTCCCGCGCCCAGGCGGCCACTTCGTCGGCACTTTGGCAGCGCCGCGCCACCAAGGCCGTGCAGCGCGGGTCCCTGGCGGGCCACTGGGGCAGGTTGCGTTGGCGCAGAAAGTCCTCGTAGTCGAGGCGCAGTTCCTCCAGACTGGCCCGGGCCACGCTGGTCAGCTTGAGTTCCGTCTTCTTCGAGGTCCCGCTGGCCGCGCTTCCCTCGGCGATGTTCTGTACCCCGCTGCGTGCCGCCTGCACCATCTGGTCGCGGGTCCGGCTGCCGGACGGGACGTAGCGTTCGCAAAACCGCACCGTGATGTCATAACATGACCTCGCCAACTGAAAGCTCTTCAGCTTCCTGTACCCGCCATGCCTGGAAATGATCGTCTCCACCGCACCCTCCGTCGCCTCAGTCCACTCGTGTCCATAACGTCCATCCAGTCCATAAAGTCCATTCCTACCGCCCCCCAATTCCCAATGAAAGCAGATAAGCACGCACCGGCGTAAAAGCATTCAAGCCGGGAGAGAGACAATCTCCCGGCTTGAATGCTTTTCGGATTATCACGAAGACGGGTCGCTCGGCGTTGATCTAGACGGTCAAACCTTGCGCGGGGTTTCAGCTTTTCTGCATCTGGCTGATGAATTGTTCGGCTTCGGAGATGGAGCGCTCCATCTGGGTGATGAGGGAACTCACGTCGCGCTGGACCGTGGCGAGTTCGGTCCTGATGGCGGCGACGGCGCGGGCGTTGAGGTTGTGCTTGAGAAACAGGACCTGGTCGCGCAGCACGTCGAGGACCGGCGGCATGGTTTTTTCGGCTTTGCGCATGGCCGCGAGCATTTTCTTGTACTCGATCTGGGTGACGCGCAGCTGGTTGGCGCTCTGATTGCGGAGGTTCGCGTTGGAGTATTGGGTGAGTTCCTGTTGCCATTCCGCAAACAAAGCCTCGGCCACCTCCTCGACCTTGTCGATGCGGTGGGAGACCGTGTCCGCCTGATCCCGGCAGGTTTCGTACGAGGCATTCAGGCGATCGTAGGCCGTCTGGAGTTCGCCGCCGTCGAAGTTGACGACGCTGGCGAAGCGTTCGAGAGCGCTGGCGAACTCTTCCTTGGCCTCGGCCTGGGAATCGCGAGCTTCCTCGACGCGGTCGACCAGAATGTCGCGTTTGTGCACGCCCACCTTTTCCATGGCGTTGTAGTAGGCCTTTTGGCAGGAGGCGATGGACACGACACAGAGCAGGAGCGCGATCGACTTGATGAGCTTTGGCATGGGAGTCTTCCTTTGCTTTTCGGGTCAAAAAAGTATCGCCAAAATAACCCGCCATCGGCAAATTGCCAAGCATATTATTCCGAAACCATTCAGGAAATGCCATTGCCAAGCCGAACTGCCTCCATGGCGGGGCGTGTCGTCGCCTGTCGCCCGCACATCATGTTCGCTCTCGCGCAGTGACAGCTCTTCCGTTGGCATTGCCCCAATCCACGCCCCGGCCGGGCCTGACAATTGGTTCGTTTGATAGTTTATTTTTGTTGATAACTATTACTAAATAAATTATCGCTCTAAAAAGATCGATGATTTCATCGGATGCATGTCTGACAGCAACAGACTGCTGTGTAGGACATTCTCGTCGTAAATATGCAACTCATCGAAATTTTGAAATAAAATTATTACATGATATGCCATCAGTAAAGAATTTTGATACTATAGCGCTGCTCAATCAATGGCCGCTTTACGTATTGAGTCTTGGCTTTGAACATGTGGGCGTGGATAGTCCGTACCTTCCTGGAACCGGAGCAATGCCGTGAAATGTGTCGATACGACACGGTGCGTCTGAGATGGCGACTTTTATTCCTGAACGTGGTATCCGGTCTCAGAATCTCTAATTTCCAGCAGGTTGCGAACGGCCATCGTGACGACCGCGTCGATGCCTTTCCATTTTTCGATAAAGCAGATCACAGTGCAAACCCGAACCTGAAAGGAGAACGAACATGAGCGAAGGCAAGTGTCCCGTGACGGGCAAGACCAACCCGGCAGCGTCAGGACGCGGCAGGATGAACCGCGACTGGTGGCCGAACCAGCTGAATCTCGGCATTCTGCACCAGCATTCGTCCAAGTCCAACCCCATGGGGGAGAAGTTCAACTACGCCGAGGAGTTCAAGAAACTCGACCTCGCGGCCGTAAAGAAGGACCTCATCGCCCTGATGACCGACTCGAAGGAGTGGTGGCCTGCAGACTGGGGCCACTACGGGCCGCTCTTCATCCGCATGGCCTGGCACAGCGCGGGCACCTATCGCACCGGCGACGGCCGCGGCGGGGCGGGGTCCGGCTCCCAGCGCCTGGCGCCCCTGAACAGCTGGCCTGACAACGTCAACCTCGACAAGGCCCGGAGGCTCCTCTGGCCCATCAAGCAGAAGTACGGGAAAAAAATCTCCTGGGCCGACCTCATGGTCCTGGCCGGCAACTGCGCCATCGAGTCCATGGGCCTCAAGCCCTTCGGCTTCGGCGGCGGCCGCGAGGATGTCTGGGAGCCGGAGCAGGACATCTATTGGGGCGCGGAGCAGGAATGGCTGGCCACCAGCGACAAGCCGGGAAGCCGCTACTCCGGAGAGCGGGACCTCGACAACCCGCTGGCAGCGGTTCAGATGGGCCTCATCTACGTCAACCCCGAGGGGCCGGACGGTCAGCCCATCCCGTCCGAATCGGCCAAGGACGTGCGTGAAACCTTCGCGCGCATGGCCATGAACGACGAGGAGACCGTGGCTCTGGTTGCCGGCGGGCACACCTTCGGCAAGTGCCACGGCGCCGGCCCCGCCACCCATGTCGGCCCCGAGCCGGAAGCCGCGCCCCTCGAGGAACAGGGCCTGGGCTGGAAGAGCTCCTTTGGCAGCGGCAAGGGCGGCGACACCATCGGCAGCGGCATCGAAGGCGCCTGGAAGCCCAACCCGACCACCTGGGACATGGGCTATCTCAAGGTGCTCTTCAAGTACGAGTGGGAGCTGCTCAAGAGCCCGGCCGGGGCCTATCAATGGCTGGCCAAGGATGTGGAGCCCGAGGACATGGTCGTCGACGCCCACAATCCGTCCAAGAAGGTCCGGCCCATGATGACCACGGCCGACCTGTCCTTCAAGTTCGATCCGGTTTATGAAAAGATTGCCCGGCGCTACCTGGAAAACCCCCAGGAATTCGCCGACGCCTTCGCCCGTGCATGGTTCAAGCTGACGCACAGGGACATGGGCCCGCGCTCGCGCTACCTCGGCCCTGACGTCCCGGCCGAAGATCTGATCTGGCAGGACCCGGTGCCTGCCGTGGACCACAAGCTCGTCGACGACAAGGATGTCGCCGACCTCAAGGGCAAAATCCTGGCCGCGGGACTGACGGTCCAGCAGCTGGTCGTCACGGCCTGGGCCTCGGCCTCCACCTTCCGCAACTCCGACAAGCGCGGCGGCGCCAACGGTGCGCGCATCCGCCTGGCTCCCCAGAAGGACTGGGAGGTCAACCAGCCTGCGGAACTCAAGGCCGTGTTGCAGAGTCTCGAAAAGATTCAGCAGGAGTTCAACGCCGCACAGACCGGCGGCAAGAAGGTCTCCCTGGCCGACCTCATCGTTCTGGGCGGCTGCACGGGCATCGAGCAGGCCGCCAGGAACGCCGGCCACGACGTGACCGTGCCCTTCGCGCCCGGCCGGACCGACGCCACCCAGGAACAGACCGACGTTGAGTCCTTCACCGTCCTCGAACCCGTGGCCGACGGTTTCCGCAACTACCTCAAGGGCAGGTACTCGGTTTCGGCCGAGGAACTGCTGGTCGACCGGGCGCAGCAGCTGAACCTGACAGCGCCCGAAATGACGGTGCTCATCGGCGGCATGCGCGCCCTGAGCGCCAACTTCGGGCAGTCCGCGCACGGCGTCTTCACCAGCCGTCCCGGAACGTTGACCAACGACTTCTTCGTGAACCTGCTGGACATGGGTGTTGAATGGAAGCCCGCGCAGGGGGCCGAAGGCGTGTACGAAGGCCGCGACCGCGCCACGGGCGAGCTGAAGTGGACCGGCACCCGCGTCGACCTGGTCTTCGGGTCAAACTCCCAACTGCGGGCCGTGGCGGAAGTCTACGGCTGCGCGGATTCGCAGGAGAAATTCCTGCATGACTTCGTGGCGGTGTGGGACAAGGTCATGACCCTCGACCGTTTCGACCTCGCCTGATCCCTTCACCATGCCAGACGGCCCGGCGAAAGATGTCTTCCGCCGGGCCGTTTTCCCCACCCGTTCCTTCCCGATCCAGAGAAATTCCGTCCCAAGCCGTCAGGACGTCAGTCGGCCGCGAATATGCCTCCAACGCGATCCGTTTTCATCGCATGGCCGCACGCGACGCAAAACCTAAAGCATCACTTTAAAATATTGACCGGCGATCCCAGGCGTCGAAGCCCCTTGCTACCTTGCGGGGAGCGTGAACCATTCCCCGGGCTTCGGCAAAAGGAAACGCGACGGGTCGACGCCATGGCGCTGCAGGGCCGCTCCGAGATCCCGGCGCGGGTCGTCGTAGCCTTCGTCGGCCATGGCAAAGACTTCGTACTGCGTGCCCACGGCATGCCTCCCGCCGAGATCGAGGAAGGTCTGCACGGCCTCTTCGGGGTTCATGTGGTTGTAGGCCATGAACCACCTGGGTTCGTAGGCGCCCACGGGAATGAGGCTCAGGCGCGGCGAGCCGTATTTCGTCAGGACTTCTTCGGACAGGGCCTTGGCATAGCCCGCGTCGGCCAGGAAATAGACCGGGCCGCCCGGGGCATCGATGACGAACGCGCCCCACAGTGCCTCCATGCGGTCGAAGAGGCCGCGGGCCGACCAGTGCTGCATGGGTTCCAGGGAAACGCGCACGCCCGGGGCGATGTCCATGCCCTGCCGCCAGTCGAGGGCCTGCAGGCGCATTCCCGGCACGGCTTCCCTGATGATGGCGTCGTTGCCCAGGGGCGTGAGCACCAGTGGATTGAAGGCCTCGTGCAGGCGCTTGAGGGTCGGGAGGTCCAGATGGTCGTAGTGGTTGTGGCTGACCAGCACGAGGTCGATGGGCGGGAGGTCCTCGAAGCGCACGCCCGGCTGGGCCACGCGCGAAGGCCCGGCGAAGCCGAAGGGGCTGGCGCGCTCCGACCAGATGGGGTCCGTCAGGATGTTCAGGCCACTGGTCTGCAGCAGGAGCGTGGCGTGGCCGACGCTGGTCACGCGCAGTTCGTCGCCGTCGACGCGCTGCGGGGGGAGGGCGGGCGTCACGGGCACCGAGTCGGGCCAGGGGGCGCGGTCCGCGCTCAGCCGCCACTTGAGGAATTCGATGAAGCGGCCCGGCATGGGGTCCCAGGGGTTGAAGAATTTTGCGCCGTCGAAATGGTCGGTCACGGGACCGCGGTAATAGCTGTTGCCGCAGCCGGAAAAAAGCAGGGCTGCGAGCAGGAGGGCGGCGGCCAGGCGCCGGGAGCCATTGGCGGAAGCGGGCATGCGGGATCCTCGGCTGGGAGTGTACGTTGGCCGAAGGTAGTTGGTTTTCGGCGGAGGCACAATGCCCATGCGGGCCTGCGGAAAGAGAAAGGGTGACCTGGGCCTTTCGGCCGGGATCACCCTTGACGTCTTCAAAAGAGGGGGAGCCGCCTTTACCAGCTGCGCACGGGGCCCGTGTCCACGTGGACGAAGCCGTCTCCGGGGTAGTAGCCCACGCCGCCCTTGCGGAAACGCTGGGCCGCGTCGCGAACGTCCGCCAGGGATACTCCGTCGATGTGCAGGTCGATGGCCTTGCCTTCCATGTGCAGGCTCTTCTTGGCGACCCCGCCGTGGCCCTTGCGGCGCAGCTCCTTGTTCGTCGCGGGCGAGCGGTAGGCCGAGACGACCTGGATGGGCTGCTTGCTGCCCAGGGTCAGCCGAAGGCGGTGCAGGAGGTCGAAGAGCTTGGGGTCCATGCGCCCGACGCGGCCGGAGTAGTGATCGCAGAGAAAGGCGTTCAGCTTTGAAAGCGCCTCGGGCACGTAGCGGTCGCCAACGGCGTACACGATGTCCAGGCTCTTTCCGGTGTGGGTGTGTTCGAAGCAGAGTCGGCGGGCGTTGGGCTGGGCGGCCATGGCGGCCGATACCAGAATGGGCGGGGTCAGGGTCACGGCGGCGCCGGCCACCGCCAGCCTGGCAAGGCTGCCCAGAAAATCACGGCGGGAATGCGTCATGTGTTTCACGGACGCCCTTTTGACCCAAAAAACGTCTCAGGTCAAACCCCCTAGTTCACCCTGTCCCTGGAGCCGCTCAGCGCCCTGTCCAGCAGCCTGTCCTGTCCGTAGACATCGGCGAAGAAGAGGATCTGCCCGTCGTCCCGGACCTTGACGGTCTTGTAGGCGATGACGACCCGGACCGTCTCCGTGAGGGGAAGGGTGTAGGACGTGCCGGCGTCCATGGCCGCCCGGATTCGCGCCTCGTCCCATTCGGGCCGGTTGCTGAGCACGAACTTGGCCAGTTCCACGGGCTGCTCGACGCGCACGCAGCCGTGGCTCAGGTCCCGGCGGTAGCGCTCGAAGAGCCGGGGCGAGGCCGTGTAGTGCAGGTAGATGCTGTCCTTGTTGGGCATGACGAACTTGATGGGGCCCATGGCGTTCTTGGGGCCGGAACGCTGTCGGATGCGCATTTCCCCGCGCATGACCGCGTCCAGGGACGCGAAGGAGAACTCCCTGATGACGCTGCCCCCGGCTACGAATTCGAAGCCCTGGCGGTCGAAACGGTTGGGGTAGGTGCGCAGTTCCGGCACCAGTTCCTTGCTGGCGATGGAGTAGGGCACGTTCCAGTACGGGCTGAACTCGATGGCCGTCATCTCCAGGTCGAAAATGGGGGTGCGGTTGTCGGGGGCCGTGCCCGTGATGACGCGCATGCGGGACTTCAGTTCGATCTCGCCGTTCCTGACCTCGTAGGCTTCCAGATAGTTCTCGGGCACGTTGACGACGATGACGCGCGGGGCCTGCAGCAGCGGCGTCCAGCGCAGCCGCTCCATGGTCAGCTCGATCTGGCGGACCCGGCCCGCAGGAGAGACGTCCAGGGCGGCGATGGTCTGGCGGCCGATGACGCCGTCGGGCTCCAGGCCGTGCCTCTCCTGAAAGGCCATGACGCCCTCGGCCGCTTGCGGCGAATACTGGGTGGAGACGAACGATTCCGCGGGCATGTCCCCCAGGGCCACGAGGCGCTGGATGATCATGGGCAACCCTTCGTAGCTCTGGCCGAGTTCGACCTTCTTGTCGGGGAGCGGGGGCAGCTTTGTTTTCCACAGCGGCGTCTGCGCCGTGTCCGCCGCCAGCCTGCGGTACTGGGCCAGGGCTCGGCGCAACTCTGCGTAGAGCGGGAAGGGCGGCGCGGCCTGGGCCACGGCCTCGATCAGCCTGTTCCGGCGGACGGCGTCCTCCAGGGTCTTGTCCGCATCGAAGACCCGCACGGCGGATGAGTAGTTCTCGCTGATCAGGCGCGGGTCGACCTGGCCGAAATGCAGATCCGAAAGGTAGCGCCGCATGGCCGCGGTCAGGTCGCGGTCCAGACCGGCCAGGGCCTCGCCCGTCCAGACCGGGTCCCGGTCAGCCGCGGCCACGGCCAGCCCGAGCCTTCCGGCGCCGTAATTTGCCGGGTCGAGCCCCTCGTCCTCAGCATGGGCCAGAATGCCCACGGCCTGCCGGGCCTGCTCCGTGGGCCGTCCCTGGTCGAACCAGAGCAGCCCGTCTGCGGCAAGGGCGGCTGCGCAGAGGAACAAGGTCAGAATCAGCGCGCAGGGCAGCTGGAGATACGTGACCCTGGCAAGGGAGGCATGAAATGCGGTTTTCAAACTGGCGGCTCCGAACCGGATTACTCGAAAAAAGCGACGGCATCCGGGGATTGGGTGGTAACGTTACCTGATATGTAGGTATTTTTTTGCAGGAGGGCAATCGGCCAGTAGGCGAGGAGGCGGTCAGTCCTGTACGTGACGCTTTGTCGTCTTCGCCGGTGTTGACGCGGGCTTGGCGGGGGACGACTGGACACTTGCCGGGCAAGCGCCGCGCCGGGACTTTCGGTCATTCCCCCCTCTGTGGCCGATCATGTCGGAACCGCTAGCGGCGGGGACGGACCGATGATCATGTCCATCCCATCCTGATCGCGGACTTGCTCTCAAGACAAGGTCTGTCCCCACAGGGCCGCACCCAGGGCGCCGGTCATGTCTGGCTCCTGCGGGACGAGCAAGGTGTCGCCTTCGACGGTGCCGGTCTGTTCGGCCAGCAGTCTGCGCATGCACGGGTTGTGCGCCACGCCGCCGACAAAGATGAGCGGGAAGACCAGGCCGACGCGCTGCAGCATGTTCACCGTGCGGCGGGCGATGGACAGGTGCAGGCCAAGGGCGATGTTCTCGGGGCGACCCCCCTGGGCCATGAGGGACGTGGCCTCGGTCTCGGCGAAGACCGTGCACATGGAGTTGATGATGGGCGGTTCGTCGCCGCCCAGGGCGTAGAGGCCGAATTCCTGCACGGGGATCTGGAAGATCTGGGCCGTGTACTCCAGGAACTTGCCCGTTCCGGCGGCGCAGCGGTCGTTCATTTCGAACTTGCCGACCCGACCGCCGGGGAGCAGGGCGATGGCCTTGGTGTCCTGGCCGCCGATGTCGAGAACCGTGCGCCCCTCGGGGAAATGATGCGCCGCGCCCAGTCCGTGGGCCTTGATCTCGGTGATGGTCTCCACCGGAAAACCCAGGCCCAGGTCCTGGACCAGCTTGCGGCCATAGCCCGTGGCCACGGCCCGGCGCGCCGAGAGGCCGTCGAGGAGCGCGCGCAACTGGGCCACGGGGTTGAAGGTGGTGGGGGCGCGGCGTTTTTCGACCACCTCGCCCCCGGCCATGCCGACCACCTCGATGGATCGCGAGCCGATGTCGATGCCCAGGATCATCTCACTGTTTCCAGGAAGGCCTCGACGCGGGTCTTGAGCTGCTCCACGTCCTCCATGGAATAGTCCGTCTCCAGAGACATGCTCGGGATGCCGCCGGCCGTGAGCCGCCTTTCGACCTTGATGCCCTCGTGGGCGTAGGGCTGGCAGAACATGAGGGCGTACTGGATGACGCCGTCGACCTTCAGGTCGCGGGCCATGGACTCGACGTTGTCCAGCCGCTCGGCGTTGGGCGTGAAGCAGGCGCAGTCGATCTTCATGTAGCGGTCGCACAGGGCGTCGATCATCTGCTCCAGGGTCCGGCCCGACTCGTCCGTCAGGTCGCGGGTATTGCGCGTGCCGATGCACGATTCCTCGCCGACGATGACCGCTCCGGAGCTCTCGATGACGTAGGGCAGCTTCCAGTTGGGCACGGCCATGGGACAGCCCGAGAGCATGACGCGCGGGGCGTCCGCCGGGGCCACGCCTTCGCCGGCCTTGATGCGCTCTTCGAGCTGGTCGCAGAGGGTGTTTATGGACGCGGTGAAACGGACCGGGTCGTCGTAGAAGCTGACCTGGTTGATGAGCAGCACGTCGCGGCCCGAGATGGGCGCGGGCACGGCTGCGCGAAGGCGATTGAGGCGCTGCAGGGCCAGGCGTCGGGCGTTGACGGTCTTGATTGCTCCGGCCAGCTTTTCGGCTGTGACCTTCTTTCCTGTCAGTTCCTCCAGCTTCTCCATGTAGCGCAGCACCTCGGCCTTCCACAGTGCGCGGGCCGCTTCGGTCTTGGTCTGGGGCACTTCCATGATGTGCATGGGCGCGTGCTCGGCGAAAGCCTCGTAGGCCTTCTTCTTGCCGTCGCAGGTGGTCTCGCCGACGATGAGGTCACAGGACTCGGTGTAGGGGCACAGCCGCGCCAGCTTGAAGCCGATGAAGGACTTGATCAGCGCGCAGGTGTTGCGCGGCACCAGCGTCTCGGCCGCCTCGCGGCCCGCGTCGGCCCCGGCGCACAGGCCGACCTGCACGGCGTCCAGGGCTAGTGCCAGTTCCTCGGGCACGAAGACGCAGAAGGTGCCGATGATCTTGCGCCCCCGGGCCTTGGCGTCCTGCAGTTCCTTGATGCGCAGGCCGTGCACCTCGGAAAGGACGAAATCGAGATACTCCATCCCCTTGAGCCGCCCCTGCTGGCTCATGTAGATGTCGCCGTAGAACTTGCCCAGCACGGACAGGAGCCCGTCATGGGCGGCCAGATCCAGATTCAGATTCTCCCACATTTCCCGATACGCTTCGCTCATCGCAACTTCCTCCGTGTCAAATTTTTCATTCTTTGCGGGAAAGCGGACCTGGAAGCAAATCAAGATATTGGATTCATTGCTTGCAGAACAATCAGACGACTCGATACTGAATGTCGAACATCATCCGCGTCGTCCGATGGTCACCGTGAGGCCTGTCTTTCGCATGGAGTGGGAGGGCGTTATGGCTGGGAATTGCCAGAGACCAGCCTTCTCTCGCGTTGGATCAGGAACAGATTGCGGAAGTAGATTATGAAACCCGTGGACTGTCCGATAATGAAGACAATGTCGTTACGTAAGAGTGCGTAAACGAGAAGGAAAAAGCTCCCCAGCAAGCTGAAATACCAGAAACTGACAGGGATGACGCTCCTTTTTTCCTTTTCAGATACGATCCACTGCAAAAAAAATCGCATGAAAAACAGACTCTGCCCAAGAAATCCTATTGTCAGCAACAACCAATGGGATGATGAATTCATGGCTATACCAATGTTAAAAATTCGAGAATCATATTCGGAATGTACGAAGTAGGCACAGTTGCAAATGTTATCTATTGCATGTTGGTTGTCGCGATATGGTAGCAGATATGGCGCTTTTTCATCCATCGCACCGCCAGAAGATCGTAAGCCGAGGCCAAGGCCCGATCCCAGATTCCATACTTTGAGACCCCCTTGGTGCGGGGCCGGTGGTTGACCCGCACCTCGGCGACCCGGGCCCCCTCCAGTTTCATGAGCGTAGGCAAGAATCTATGCATGCCCGTGAACATCGGAATGTTCCTGAGCATTTCGGCCCGCATCACCTTCAGCGAGCACCCCGTGTCGCGGACAGTCTCCTGGCTGATCACATTGCGGATCAAGTTTGCGACGCGTGATGCATGACGTTTGACAATGCTGTCCTGTCTTTTGGCCCGCCACCCGATGACCATGTCCACTCCGTCGTAGACGCGGAGCATGGCGGGTATGTCGGCCGGGTCGTTTTGCAGATCCGCATCCAGTGTCACCACCGCATCGCCCCGGGCACATCTGAAGCCCGCGGCAAAGGCCGCAGACTGTCCGCAGTTACGTGCAAACGAGACGTAGCGGACGCAATCGTCTTTGTCGGAAAGACTGCGGATGATGTCCAGACTGCGATCTGAACTGCCGTCATCGACGAAGACAAGTTCCCACACACAGGTCTGGTTGGACATCGCTTTCGTCACTTCATTGTACAATTCCTGAATATTTTCCTCTTCATTGTATACTGGAACTACTAGAGATATCATGTTTGCTGGGCTATTCGTCATTGAACACCTTTTGATTTGCATGAAGATTTGAAAAAAGCATAGAGTAGCAATAAAAATGCAAAATTTGCAAATATAATAACAAAGTAATGGCTATAAAAAAATGGGCCGACATAAACAATCGAGTTCATGTCTATCCGTTTTATAATGGAAAATCGAGATGATGCAGGCAAAATTCGTTCAGAGACCATGTCTTGGCCAACAGTCAAAGCTATCGCGTGATGAAATTGTGGCCATTGAGCATTGTGCAGATGTCCCCCTCCGCCACCAGTCACTACATATTCCACCCCACGAAGACGTGTCCGATTGTAGCCGTGAAAGTCAGCGGCCACGACGTAATCAATTTTCAGGTCTTCGAAAATCTGCATGAGCTCATTTTCATCTGCGGTATGTCGTTCTTTCATGTCCGGGGAAACCCATGGCGGGATGTGCATGAAGACAAAACGGTTACGGTATGCAGAAAGTGTTTTGCTATCAATGGAGCGAAGGTAATTCAATGATTCTCGATTGGAAAATCGCTTATCAAGATGGCTGATGAAAATAAAGATGTTGTCATCGTAAACAAATGAAAAATTTCGCGGGCCGTAATCCCGTTCGAACGAAGTCAATGGATAATCTACCGGATCGACGTCATGATTGCCTGGAGTGAAAAAAACAGGACACGAGAAACCGTAATCAGGCGCTTTCCGTTTAAAATATGCATGCTGATTCATGGTGCCGTCATTTACCCAGTCCCCGAGAATGACGACAAACGCCGGCTGCGCCTTGTCGATATCTTCGGCCAAAGCCTCGAAAGTGGCAGAACTGCGCGGGTCGCCCACAATGACGAAAGTGAACGGCTTGTTCGCATCGGATGCGGCCAAGGACCCACGTACACTCTCGAAGTTACCGAAATTTTTTGGCAATTCAGACTGGAGGGCGTCGCGTGTCACGACAAAGGAATAGATCTGGAGTCCGGCCGCAAGGACATAGAGACTACCCAGCGCCCACAAAGCACATCGCGCCCATGCTGCTTTCAGGCTTCCCCGGGTTGCATTTGAAGAGTTTGTCGAGCTCATGTCATTGCTTGCCTTGATGATTGAGGGCGATGAAAGACAACTTCTTGCCGGACAGGTCGTATACATCCATGCGCGCCCCAGGCTCATACCCGCGCACCTTGTCCGGCAGAACCGGATTGTCCTTGCGGGAAACGAAATAAACCTTTTCAGGCAGTTCCATGTCGGAATACGCAACCTGGTCCAACGGTTTGCGGCCGATGACCCAGGAATCCTGAAACTTGAGGGAACCGTCGCCCAACACCGGCCCATCGACAGTAAATGACCGGATTTCCTCAAGAGGAACGGACATGTTCCCGGCGGAAGGCTGGAGAACGGCCGGCAAGGCCAGACAGCAGAGCCCGAGAATCGTGAGTTTGGCCACGAACAGCTCCGGCAGGCGCTGGGAGCGCCAGGCGCGGTACAAAAGCGCAGCGGCCAGCAGCGACGTCGCCGCGATCCCGCCCAGTTCCAGACCGTCCAGGGCGGGAAATCGTGGCCACAGCCCGGACAGGGCGACCGGGATGCCGATGCACGCGAAACCGAAAACCATGGAATTCGCCGCAACGAGCAGCCTCCCGAAGCGTCCGCCCTTTTCCGGGTCGCGCAGCAGGCCCGTCACGTACACGCCCATGAGTTGGCACAGCGGGATGAGGACGGGCAGCAGATAGCGGTCCTTCTTTTCCGTGACGAGCATGAGCAGAAGGACGCAGCCGATACTCCACAGCACCGGGCGCCAGTACTGCAGCAGCGGCTGGACCAGCGGGCGCGCATGGCCCGGCCAGAGCGCGGCGCACGCAAGCAGGGCCCATATCCCCGTCATCAGCGGAAACTGCAGGTAGAACCAGAACGGCTTGGTGTGCTCCACGAGCCAGGCCGATTGTTCCGTGGACACCATGCGGGAGAAATCATGCGGCATGGCCAGCCAGGCGGCGGTGAACCAGACGGATGACAGCGCGATGCCGATCCCAAGAGCCAGTCCCAATTCCTTCCCGTGGGCCCGGACCCCTTTCCAGCCGCCCGTCGAGAGGAGGGCCACGGTGAAGGGCAGCAGCAGGGCGTAGTAGCTGACCGGTCCTTTGCTCAGTCCGGAAAGACCGAGCAGCAGCCCCGTCCCGACGGCCATTTTTTTTCTGGGGACGGAGGAGTCGACAATCACCGCCATGCCCCACAGGGCGGCCAGCATGAAGGCGTGACAATAGATGTCCCAGCTGTTGCGCCGGGCCATGAGCACGAACATGTAGCTCGTGGCCAGGAAGGCCGTTGCCCACGCGGCGGCGACCGCGCTCCCGGTCCAGTGACGGGTCAGCCCGAAGAGCGAAACGGCGAGGAGCAGGGCGGCCAGGGCGGAGGGCACGCGGTTCACGGACAGGTTCGTGTCCTGCCCGTCGTTGCCGGCCAGCATGGCCGCGGCGGTCAGCCATGTCGGCAGCGGCGGCTTGGCCAGGCGCGGCTCCCCGTGCAGCGTGGGCAGAAACCACCGTCCCGTCTCGATCATTTCCCGGGCCGTGATGAGATTTCGGGACTCCATGATGTCCACCCCGAGCACATCGCGGTGGGCGAACACCGTGGCGTACATCAGGACGGCCAGACCGATCATGCCTCCCGCCAACCGGATCAGATGAGTGCGTCCTGCGAGCATCATCCCTCCCTGCGCGTCCGGTTCGGGAACGCGGCGGCGCCGGATGGCGACGCTCCCCCGTCGTCTGCCTTCGACAAGGCGTCGAGCGACCAGCGCAGGAGGCCATGCTGGAACATGTGGCTCGCACCCTGGAAGTAGGCGATGTCCCTGCGCAGGAGCGGGTCCTGGGCGCTCCCGTTCGACTCGTCGCTCAGGCCCAGGGCGTCGTCATGGCGGCGCATCCCCTTTTTCGGACTCAGGATGGCGAGGTTGCGCCCGTCGAAGAGGCCCAGATGCTGGTAATTGCCGATGAGCGCCCGGCCTCCTGCGGCATCTTCGCGCAGCACGTCCCGGCCGAAGAAGGTCGAGGTGTAGTCGAGGTTCAGCAGGCCGAGCAGGGTAGGGGCCAGGTCGATCTGGCTGGCCAGCGTCGGGACTTCTCGCGGCTCGACAATCCCGGGCGCGAAAATGAAGAGCGGGATGCGGTACTTCTCCACGGGCAGGTCCTCCTTGCCGGCGCTGTTCGCCGTGTGGTCTGCGACGAAGACGAAAACCGTGGACCCGAACCAGGGCCTGTGTCGCGCCGCTTCCAGGAACTCGCCGATGGCGTGGTCCGCGTATTTGACGGCCCCGTCCCGGCCGTGCCCCGACGGGATGTCGATGCGGCCTTCGGGATAGGTGTACGGTCGGTGGTTGGACGTGGTCATGAGCTGGAAGAAAAACGGCCTGCCCTCGGCGTGGACGACATCCGCCTGCCGCAGGGCCTGGGCGTAGAGGTCCTCGTCGCACATGCCCCAGGCGTTCTTGAAGGTGATTTCCTCCTCGTGGACGCTCGTCTGATCTATGATTCGGTACCCGTTGCCGCCGAAGAAGGCGTTCATGTTGTCGAAATAGCCGCGGCCGCCGTAGAGGAAAGCGCAGTCGTAGCCCCGCGCCTCCAGTTGCCGGCCGAGGCTCGCGTACCCGGTTTCCCGGCCCAGACGCTTGACGATGGACCGGCCGGGGGTCGGGGGCACGGACAGGGTGATGGCCTCCAGACCCCGGTCCGTGCGCGTGCCCGTTGCGAAAAAATTGCTGAAGAAGAGGCTCTCGGGCTTCAGTCGGTCCAGATTCGGGGTCAGGCCCCGCGCATCGCCGAAACAGCCGAGATATTTCGCGCTCAAACTCTCGATCGTGACGAGAACGACATTGAGACTCCGGAAGGCTCCCGGATTGTCGATTTCGCGGCGGATGTCCTGGGGGTCGTCGCTGACGAAGCGGGCGCCTGGTTCGGCCACCTCCCGGCGAAGCAGGGCCCCGACTTCCTCACCTGGCAGCGTGGCGTAGAGCTGGGTGTAGTCGAGTTCGTTGTTGCGGAACGCCGCGAAGAACTGGAACGGGCCGTTGGCCGCAAGTTCGCGTTGCGTGGCGCTCCCGCCCGCGGCGAAGTCCTGCCCTGCGATGCCGGTCACAAGCAGGCTCGTCCCGACCACGCCCGCGAACAGCACCCAGCGGCCGCGCCGCGACAGCAGGGGCGCCCCGATGGCCCGGTCCACGACCTTGCCCGACAGGGCGACCCCGGCCGCCGAGAGTACGACGAGCATGGCCAGGAGGGGATAGACGGGGTACGATTCCAGGATGTTGTTGATGACTTCGTTCGAATAGACGAGGTAGTCGACGGCGATGAAGTTGAAGCGCACGCCGAACTCGTTCCAGAACAGCCATTCCGAGACGGCCGTGAAGAGCATGACGAAAAGGGTGACCCCCATCAGGCCGCGCAGCAGGCCCTTGTGCCACCCGGATTCCCAGACCGGTGCCGGGCACAGGGCGAAATGCAGGGCCATGGGCAGCGCCGCGTAGCTGAGGAAACTCAGGTCATGGACCAGGCCGAGGCCGAAGATGCCCGGCAGGCCGACCACGCCGGCATTGACATCGCCCAGATGACTTGCCAGCAAGACGAGGCGTGTCAGAGAAAAAACGGCCAGCCAGGCGCCCAGGATGATGGTCAAAAAGCGAACCTGGGCATATCGTGCAAGGGACATGTGCATTCCTCCATGGTGTTGCCCCGTGCTACCCGCCCGGTCGTGAGCCGAATGTCGTGGTGGCGTGAAAAATTCGTGAAACCCCAATCCAAGGCCCGCATCCATGCGCATCCTGATCGTTGAAGACAACCCCGACATCCTCGCCAACGTGCTCGATTACCTCCAGCTCAAGGGCTACAGCGTCGACTGCGCCCAGGACGGGCTCGGGGGCCTGCACCTGGCCGCGACCCAGACCTACGATCTCATCGTGCTGGACGTCATGCTGCCCGGCATCGACGGTTTCCAGATCTGCAGACGGTTGCGCGAGGACGCCAGGCTCGACGTCCCGGTCATCATGCTCACGGCCCGCGACACCCTGGACGACCGCATCCACGGGTTCGGCACCGGCGCCGACGATTATCTCGTCAAGCCCTTCGCCCTGTCCGAACTCCACGCGCGCATCCAGGCCGTGCTGCGCCGGACCAGGGGGGGGCGAAGTCATGAACTCCGGGTCGGGGACCTCTCTTTCGACGTGGAAACCCTGCATGTGCGACGTGCGGGCAGAACGCTCAAACCGCATCCCTTCGGGCTGAAACTGCTGGAGATCCTGATGCGCAAAAGCCCGGCCGTGGTCCGCCGCGAGGAACTGGAGCGCGAACTCTGGGGCGACGACTGCCCCGACAGCGACAGCCTGCGCAGCCACATCCATCAGCTGCGCCAGGTTGTGGACAAACCCTTCGGCTCGCCGCTCTTGCACACGGTGCACGGCATCGGGTACCGCCTGGCGGAGACGGCCGATGACTACTAGGCTGCCCTTTTCCCGGCGCATCGTCATCGCCTTCGTGCTCATGACGATGGTCGTCAGCGGCTCCTTTTCCCTGGGGATCGTGGCCGTGGTCCATTTCGTCGAAGACCAGCTCATCTCGAAAGAACTGCGCGGCAAGCTGAACATGGTCCTCCACGAGGACATCAGGGCCGGCAGGGAGCCGCGGCTCGACGCCCGGACCCGCTTTTTCGCCTCAAACTCGGCCGGCCACCCGATCCCTGAACGTTTCGCGGATTTCCCCGAGGGATTCACGGAGATCGAGGAGGAGGACGAGGCCTCCTACGTCTATGTCCTGGAGGCCAACGGCGCGCGGTACATGCTCCTGCAGGACCAGCGGGAATTTGAGGACAGGGAGGAGATCCTCTTCTCGGTGGTCGTGGCGGGCTTCCTGCTGTGCATCGTCCTGTCCTGGGGCCTTGGCGTGGTCATGGCCCGGCAGGTCATGGCGCCGGTGGCACGGCTCGCCGGACAGGTCCGCCACCCCGACCAGCTCGACACCCGCACGGCCCCCCTGGCCCCGTCCTATGCCCACGACGAGATCGGACATCTGGCGGCCGCCTTCGACAAAACCCTCGGCCAGCTCCGCCGGTCCATCGAACGCGAGCGCCTCTTCACCAGCGACGTCAGCCACGAGCTGCGCACGCCGCTCATGGTCATCTCGACGTCGTGCGAGCTTCTGCTCGAAAACCCGCTGCAGGACGGCCAGCGCGCGCAGGTCGAACGCATCGCCCGGGCCGCGCGGGACATGAACGATCTGGTCCGGACGTTCCTGCTGCTCGCGCGGTCAGGCCCGGCCGAAGCTGCCGAGGCGGCCACGCTGGCCGAGGTTGCGCGGGAACAGGCCGAATTGTGGGGACCGGCGATCCGCGCCAAGGGACTGGCATTTGAGCTGATCGACGAAGGAGCGGACGGGGCCGGCTACAACCCGACCTTCCTGCGCACGGTCATGGCCAACCTGTTGCGCAACGCGCTGCACTACACGGCCGATGGGATGGTGCGCCTCGTCCTGGAGCGTGACGGGTTCCGGGTTGAAGACACGGGCATGGGGATTCCAGATGGGGAGCAGGACCGTATTTTCCTGCCTTTCGTACGCGGGTCGGAAGCCAGGGGCGAAGGGCTGGGGCTCGGGTTGTCGCTGGTGAAGCGCATCTGCGAGCACAACGGATGGGATATTTCGGCACGGAGCGACCCCGAGGCAGGCTCGAGCTTCCGGGTTGTATTCGGAACTTCCCGGAGAGCGGATGACGCCTAAAAAGGATGGAATTTCGGTGCCGACGGAACATCGGCCGTTTTGCGGAAGCTCCACGTCTGAACGCCCATGCAGGTCGATCATGATCAACCCGCGCCCCATGGGGCGCGCCGGACGCAGCACATGAGAATCCTCCACGTCATCAGCCAGAAACCGGACTTCACGGGCAGCGGGAAATACGTCCAGGAAATGATCCTGCAGGGCCGCGCCAAGGGGCACGAGCCCTTTCTCGTGGCCGGGGTGTCGGCGGGATTTTCCATGCCCTCGGGCCTGATCGAGCCCGCTCACTGCAGACTGGTCCGCTTCGACGGCCACGACCTCGATTTCCCGGTCATGGGCATGAGCGACGTCATGCCGTACCCCAGCACGGTCTGCTCCTCCCTGACCCGGCTGCAGCTCGTCGAGTACAGGGCGGCCTTCCGCAGAGTCGTCGCCGCCGCCGTGGCCGACTTCAGGCCCGACATCATCCACAGCAACCACCTCTGGATGGTCACGGCCGAGACACGCGAGGCCGCGCCGCACATCCCCCTGGTGACCACCTGCCACGGGTCGTGCCTGCGGCAGCACCGCCTCTGCCCGGACCTGGGGGACTCCCTGATCGGGACGCTGCAACGCATCGACCGCATCATCGCCCTCTTCGGGCAGCAGAAGAGGGAGATCGTGGACCTGTTGGACGTCGACCCGGACAGGGTGGACGTCGTCAGCGGCGGCTACAACGAGCTGTGTTTTTTCTCCGGGGAACCGGACCGGACTCCCGGCCGGGTGCAGCTGCTCTACGCGGGCAAGCTCGATTCCTCCAAGGGCGTGCCCTGGCTCCTGCGTAGCCTGCGCCAGGTCGAGGCGCCGTGGCACCTGCATCTGGTGGGCGGCGGCAGCGGGGCGGAACGGGACCTGTGCCTGCGGCTGGCCGCCGAGCACGGCGACCGGGTCACGGTCCACGGCGTCCTGCCCCATCAGGAACTCGGGAGCCTCATGCGGCAGAGCGACATCTTCGTGCTGCCCTCGTTCTTCGAGGGCCTGCCGCTGGTCCTGCTGGAGGCCATGGCCTGCGGCTGCCGGGTCGTGACCACGGACCTGCCCGGTTCCAGGGAGCTGTTCGGCGAGTCGCCGCCGCCCATGGTGCGCTTGGTGGAGCTGCCGCCCCTGGAGACCGTGGACAGACCGTTCAAGGCCGACGAGCCGCTGCTTGAGCTGCGGCTGTCGCAGGCGCTGCGGGAGGCCATCGCGGATGTGACGGGGGGAGTGGACATCGACCGGGACTATGTCCGCAGAACCACGGAGCCCTTCGGATGGGCGGGCATCTACGCCCGCGTCGAGGCGGTGTACGGGGCGGCGCGTAAACTTCAGGGAAAGAATTAGAAATGGATGACGATGGCCGCCATGTCGTCGTGCCGCTTGAAGCGCGGATAGCGTTCGATGTCCGGGTCGGCCGCCTCCAGGCTGCGGATGTGGTCGCGCAGGCCGGACAGGCCGAGTTTGCGGTGCGCGTCCACCAGGCCTGAAAAATCCTTGCGCCGTTGCGGGGTTTCGCACGGGATGTCCAGGCCGTCGGTGAAGAGCAGCACGGCGCGGATGTTGTCGGCAGGCTCCAGGCCCGTCAGGAAGAAGTTCTCGGCTTCGCGCTCGCCGTTCAGCACGCCGTAATTCCGGTTCATGCCCAGGCGCACGGTCTCGATGAGCCCCTGCACGTCCGGGTGGTGCCGGCCGCGTTCCCGGATCATGCTCAGGGTGGGGTAGTCGTGGTCCTCTCGCCCGGCCGCGACCCTGAAGTCGCCATCCTCGCCGACGAAGACGACCTGGGCGTCGCCCGTCCGGAACCACTCGACCCCTCCGTCCGTCAGCCTCACCACGGCCGCGCTCGTGCTCCACAGGCCGCAGCGTAGCGACACGTCGACCCCGCGCCGCTTCATGCCATCCAGGATGGAATCGTTGGCCCGGGCCGCCAGCCCGCCAAGAGGGCCGTCATTGCGCTGAAACGTCCGCCCCGCGATGGCCGAAGCCATGGCGCCGCCGCTCAGTCCGCCATCGAAACACGCCCCGTTCAGGCTCGTGGCTCCGTCAAAGACGCCGAATATGTTCCGGTCGATGATCAGACAGTCTTCGTTCCGTTCGCCGGAACCCTGGTGAAGAACGTGTTCGATGTGCATGGCATGCTTCCCTGGCGGCCTTGTGAACGGATTCAGGGAATGATGTCAAAATGAAAGAAACGATGCCTCCCGGGCGGTTGCATCGACCTGATCTATCGATCGCCCCTGAAACGCGGACCCGAAGATCCGGCCGCGTCAGAGCATTCTTTCCTGACCTTCCGGCCACGTGTCGAGGTCTGCGACGCCGTCCCCGGAATGCCTGTGCACCTGCCCGTCCCGCAGGATGACGATGTCGTCCGCCAGCCTCGCCGCGAATTCCCACCCATGGGAGACGACCACCAGCGTGTAGCGGCCCTTCAGCCCCACGAGCAGTTCCTCGATGCCCCTGGCCGCCATGAAGTCGAGGGACGACGTGGGCTCGTCCAGGAGAAGGACGTCGGGCTTCATGGCCAGGGTCCGCGCCAGGCACAGGCGCTGCTGCTGACCGCCCGACAGGGTGCGGGCGTCGGCATCCAGCCGGTCGCGGACCTCCTCCCAGAGCTGCGCCTCCCGCAGGGCCAGGCGGGCCCCCTCCATGGCCTCGTCGCGGCCGCAGCCGCGAATCGTGGTCAGGGGCATGGTAATGTTGGCCGCGATGCTCATGGGCAGGACGTTGGGGTGCTGGAAGACCATGCCGACCAGCCGCCGCAGCTCCGGCAGGGCAATGTCCCCGGAGTAGGGCCGGACGACGCCGCGGTCCAGGTGCAGCAGCACTTCCCCGCAGGTTTCGCTGCCGGGAAAGCATTCATTGAGGCGGTTCAGCACGCGCAGCAGGGTGGTCTTGCCGGCCCCGGAGCGGCCCATGACAAAGGTTGCGCGCCCTTTGGGTATATCGAGGTCGACCCCTTCGAGGATGCGGCGGCCGTTCAGGGTCACGCCCACGCCGCGCAGGGTGAAATGCGGGTTCAGTGTTTCCATTCCTTCTCCATGCGGCCCCGCAGGGCCCGCGCGACGCAGAACAGCAGGACGGTCAGGGCGAGCAGGGTCAGGGCCGCGCCGAAGCCTTTGGCCAGGTCGTGGGCGCTCTGGTACTGGGCGGCCAGGTAGTAGATGGTGAAGGGCAGGGCCTCGAACTTGTCGAAGAGCCCGTGCGGCAGGCCGCCGTGGGCCACGACCCCGGTCAGGAGGATGACGGCCGTGTCCTCGGCCGCGCGGCCCATGGACAGGACCACGCCGCCGAGAATCCCCCGGCCCGCGGCGGGCAGCAGGATGCGCCGCAGGCTCTGCCAGGAGGTCATGCCCAGGCTCGGGCCCAGCAGGCGCAGTTCCTCGGGCAGGGTGTCCAGAGACTGGGCTGTGGCGTTGATGGTGTAGGGCAGGACGAGCAGGGCGATGCACACGGCCGAGAGCAGCAGGCTGGTGTTGGCCTCGGGCGCGACGGTGTGCCGCAGGAGGATGATCAGCGAGAAGCCGAAGAGGCCCATGACGATGGACGGCACGCCGGCCAGGGCGTTGGCCGAGAAGCGCAGGGCCGCGGCCCACGGCCCCCGCAGGTACTGGGACAGGGCGACGCCCCCGGCGACGCCCACGGGGATGGCCATGAGCGAGGCCAGGACCACGAGGGCCAGGGTTCCGGCGCAGGCGGAGAAAAGCCCGTCCCAGACCGGCTGCCGCCCAAGGAACGCGGCCAATATGGGCGTGTCGCCGAAGAACAGGCGCAGGTCGAGGACAGACAGGCTGCGCGACAGCAGAAAGACGAGCAGGGCGCCGACGGACGCCAGCACCGTCGCGGCGGACAGGAAGGCCCAGACCGAGACCAGGGCTCGGCATGCGGGGCGCGCCGCCATGAAGGAGAGCAGGCCGAGGGTCCTGTCCCCCATGGGTCCCGCAGTTCCGGACCGCGGACGCAACGCGGCCTGCGCGGCGAGGCTGACGCCGAAGAGCGTCAGTCCGCAGGCAAAAAGGGAGTGAAAGGCCGGAGAACTGTTGTCCATGGCCACGACCAGGGCGATGTGCGCCGTCAGGGTGCGGACGGAGTCGAACAGGGAATCCGGAAACTGCGGCGCGTTGCCGGCCAGCATTAGGGGGATGAGGGTGTCGCTCAGGGCTCGGCACCAGCCCATGACCGCCGCCGTGCGCAGCCCGGCGGCCGATCCGGGCAGGACCACCAGCAGCAGGGCCTGCAGGGGTGTGAAGCCCAGGGCCGCGCTGGCCAGGCGGGTGCGTTCCTCGGTCTCGCGCATGGACCCGTGCAGGAACAGGACGATGGTCGGCAGGACGAGCACGGCCAGGGTCAGGACGGCGGCCAGCAGGGACGGGCCTCTTCCGCCGAAGGCCCTGCCCAGGAGCGGCACGAGGAGGAAGACGGACACGAAGCCGTAGACCACGGTGGGGATGGCCGTCATGAAGGTCACGACTCCCATGGTCGCGCGGCGCAGGAGTCCGCCCCCTGGCCCGAGAACGAAGAGGCAGACACCCACGCCCAGCGGGTAGGCCAGGGCGAAGGCCGAACAGCTCAGGATCAGGGATCCGGCGACCATGGGTCCTATGCCGTACCGGCCCTCGAAGGGGCGCCAGATCGTCTGGAGGACGCTGTCCCATTGCCCCTGGGTGAAGAGGGGCAGGCTCAAGAGCGCCAGGAAGGCGAAAATGGCGGCCAGCGTCGCCAGGGAGACGAACCCCGCGCCGCAGGACAGGGCCCTGGCCGCCCGGTCGAAAAAAAGCTGCCGGCAGAATCGGGTGGAATTTTGCCGGCAGGGGTGAGCCTGTCGCACGCGTCTACTTGAGCGGGATGTACCCGGCCTTGGAGATGATGTCCGTGCACTCCGGCCCGGTCACGTAGTCGATGAAGAGCTTGGTCAGGCCCTGGGGTTCACCCTTGGTGTTCATGAACAGCTTGCGCGCGACCTTGTAGGCGCCGGAGGTGGCGTTGGCCTGGGAAGGCTCCACGCCGTCCAGCAGGGGCGCGTTGACCGTGGCGTCCACGAACCCGATGCTCATGTACCCGATGCCGGAGGCGTCCTGGGAGACGGCGACCTTCATGGCCCCGTTGGAGGCCACCACGTTGGCCTTGTCGGCCACGGCGCCCTTCTTCAGCAGCTTCTCCCAGAACACCTCGCGCGTGCCGCTGGCCTCGTCGCGGGTGTAGAGGGTGATGGCCGCGTCGGCACCGCCCACGTCCTTCCAGTTGGTGATCTTGCCGGCAAAGATGTCCTGAACCTGCGCGGAGGTCAGTTCCGTCACGGCGTTGGCCGGGTTCAGGACGACGGTCACGCCGTCCACGGCGAAGGGGAAGGAAACCAGGCCGTATTTGGCGACCTCTTCCTCGGACAGGGCGCGGCCGGTGTTGCCGATGTCCACCAGTCCTTCGCCGGCCTTCTGCACGCCCACTCCGGTCCCGCCGCCCTCGACGGTGATGCGGATGTCCGGGTTGACGGTCATGATCCGCTTGGCCGCCTCGTTCATGACCGGGATGTGCGCCGTGCCGCCGGCGATGTCGATCTTGCCCTTTTGGCCCGCGAACTGCTGCAGCATGTCGGCCCGCGCCGCCGTGCAGGTGAAGAGAAAAAGGGCCGCCAGGACCGCAAAATGCATGGAACGTTTCATCGATGCCTCCCTTGGGAATGATTTCATGCCGCAGTTATCCCAAAAGGTGTCGCCGAAACAAATAGATAGAACAAATGAGAGCGGCGCGGTTGCATTTGCGGCCACGATGGGTACAGACGCCGGGCGCTCATGCCCTACAGAAAGAACTCCGGCTCCCTGCGCTGCGCATACTGCGTCGAAAGCATCCGGCCGAATTCAAGGATCTTCTCATGGCGCATGACCCGGGAACCTGCGGGGCAGGCGCGGGTGCAGGCGCAGCAGCGCAGGCACAGGGAGGGCTCCGTCAGCACGGAGCCTTCCGCAAGAGCGATGGCCCCGGAAGGGCAGGAGCGGGCGCACCCGCCGCACAGGACGCAGGTCCGGGCGTCCGTCTCGGGGCAGATGGACGAAGGCTGCACGCCCTGGCGGTAGGGGAAGTTGCCGGGCACCTCCAGGGGCCGCAGATCGGCCGGCTCCGAAACCCCTTCCAGCAGCTCGCGCACCGAGCGGCCGAAGGCAATGGCCTTGTCCCGGTCCACGGCGTCGGGCCGGCCTTGGGCCACGGGCCATTGCGGCGTGGAGAAGGAGTGCTCACCGATGAAGGCCGCGCCGGCCACGGGTACGAAGCCCAGCTCCAGGGCCAGGTCGCGTAGCTCAAGCAAGGCGTCCTCGAAGGCACGGTTGCCGTAGACGACCGCCAGGATAGCCGGTCGGCCACCGCCGCGTACCCCTGCGCGCAGACGGGCCGCGGCCGGTTCCGGCACACGCCCCGCGTACACGGGAACGCCGATGACGGCGATTTCACCGTCGGAGCGGCTGTCCATGCAACCGCAGGCAACGGTCACGTCGCGGAACGAAGGCCGTACGCCAAGACCCTCCGCAATGCATGCGACGATGGTTTTCGTCGTGCCTGTCGGAGAAAAAAACATGATTTCGGCTGAGTGCGATTCCATATGTCCGTGTCCTGAGTTCGTTTGAGAAATGGCGGGAACCCCCGGCATACCTTTCGCGCCGTTTTCCCCGGGTGGTGGCGAGAGGCATAATCCCATGTCCCGGAGCAGTCCAAATATTCTTTCCACATACGTCCCGAACCGCCGGTCCCGGCCCTGGTCGGGCAAGGTGCAGGAGCTTTCCTTCAACCCTGTCACCGCACATCATGTCGCACCAAAAATCATCACAAGGTTGACATGGACCAAAAACGCAATGTAAGGGGTCAAAATATATATCCAGCGCAATTTTCATTCACCGCGTCGACCTGCTTCAGTCTTTCCTATCGGCCGGGACGACTGCTGACATGCGAATCTGATTCATTTCTATATTTTTTCTGACGCAATTATTGCTGACAATATGGAGAACATAACAATTGCATTATATTTCATGTATATTCATCAACAACAAATTGGATTGAGAGTATGACCACTCGTCAAATTTCCCGACGTAATGCCGAAGAAACGGACAGCGGGGCTCCCGACAGGCGAACCATCGTCCTGTTCGGAGAGATTCTGGCCGACGTGTTTCCCGACCGCAGCGTCCTCGGCGGCGCGCCTTTCAACGTCGCGCGGCATCTGGCCGCCTTCGGCCTGGACACGCTACTCGTCTCCCGCGTTGGCGACGACGACCTGGGCCGGGAAATCTTCGCGGCCATGGCCTCGGCAGGCATGGATGCCAGGGCGGTGCAGGTCGACGGCGACCGCCCCACGGGTCGGGTGCAGGTGCGCATGGAGACGGGGGGGCACCGTTTCGAAATCCCGCCCGCACAGGCCTTCGACTTCATCGATCCCGAAGCGGCCCGCTCGGCGGCCTCCGTCCGCGAGGCGTCCATGGTCTACTTCGGCACCCTGAGCCAGCGCGGCGACGTTTCCCGCAGCGCCCTGGAGGCCGTTTTGACGGCGGCCCCCGCGCCGCGGTTCGTGGACCTGAACCTGCGCGATCCCTGGTACACGGCGGACGCGATCCGCTTTTCACTGCAGCAGGCCGACATCCTCAAGATCAACGCCGAGGAACTCATGACCCTCGGGCGCCTGTTCGGACTGGACGGCGAGGATCAGGAAGACCGCGTCCGCGGCCTGATGCGGCATTTCGATATCGGCCGCGCCATCGTGACCTGCGCCGAGGAAGGCGCCTGGCAGGTCATGGAGAACGGGCAGTGGACCGCGACGCCCCTGGCCTTCGGGCAGCCGGACGTCGTCGACACCGTGGGCGCCGGGGACGGGTTCGCGGCCGTGTGCATCCTCGGCGCGGTCGAGGGTTGGCCCCTGCCGGAAACCCTGAACCGGGCCGACGCCTTTGCCAGGACCATCTGCGGCCTGCGCGGCGCCGTGCCGGACAGCGCGGACTTCTACCGGCCCTTTCTCCGGGAGTGGCATCCATGAGCGCCCGCAGGCGTACGAAAAAGGCGCCTCTGTTCATCGTGCTCCTGAGCGTGCACGGCCTGGTCCGTGGGCACGACCCCGAGCTGGGGCGAGATGCGGACACGGGCGGGCAGGTCAAGTACGTGGTGGAGCTGCTTCGGGCCCTGGGCGAGAGCCCGAAGGTCGAAAGGGCGGTGCTGCTGACCCGGCGCGTCATGGACCCGGCCGTCAGCCCGGACTACGCCGTCGCGGAGGAGCCCCTGTCCGCAAAGGCGTCCATCGTGCGCATAGAGTGCGGCGAGGAGGGCTACATCCGCAAGGAACTCCTCTGGGACCACCTCGACAGCTTCTCCGACAACGTCGTGACCTTCCTGCGCAGCCAGGACCGCATGCCCGACATCATCCACAGCCACTATGCCGACGCCGGGTACGTCGGCGCCCGGCTGGCCAACCAGCTCGGCATCCCGCTGGTCCACACCGGCCACTCGCTCGGACGCAGCAAGCGCCTGCGGCTGCTGGCGGGTGGCGCCACGCGCCTCCAGCTCGAAGCGACCTACAATATTTCGCGCCGCATCGAAGCCGAGGAGATGACCCTGAGCGTGGCCGAGCGCGTCATCACCAGCACCCGGCAGGAAATCGAGGAGCAGTACGGCCTGTACGACTTCTACCAGCCCGAGCGCATGCGCGTCGTTCCGCCCGGCACGGACATGTCGCGCTTTCACCCGGCGCGTGAAAACGAGTGGGGCACGGACATCGGCCGGGAACTCAGACGGTTCCTGAAACGCAGCTCCAAGCCCATGATCCTGGCCCTGTCGCGGCCCGACCCGAAGAAGAACATCGTCACGCTCATCGACGCCTACGGGGAATCCCCGGAACTGCAGGAGGCCGCCAACCTGGTCGTCGTGGCCGGCAACCGCGACGACATCCAGGACATGGATGACGGCGCGCGCGGGGTGCTGAGCGACATCCTGCTGGCCGTCGACCGCCACGACCTGTACGGCAGGGTCGCGTACCCCAAGCACCACAAGCCCGAGGAGGTGGCCGTCCTCTACCGTCTGGCCGCCGCGTCGCGCGGGGTCTTCGTCAACCCCGCCCTGACGGAACCCTTCGGCCTGACGCTGCTCGAAGCCGCGGCCTGCGGCCTGCCGCTGGTGGCCACCGAGGATGGCGGACCGCGGGACATCGTCGGGAACTGCGAAAACGGATACCTGATCGACCCGCTGGACAAGGAGGCCATGGCAGCGACGCTGCTGCGTACCATCACGGACAGGGAGGCCTGGCGGCGCTTTTCCAGGAACGGGATCGCTGGCGTCCGCCGTCACTACTCCTGGGACGCCCACGTCAAGAAATACCTCGGCCTGGTCCGTCCGCTGGTGGACAAGACCGAACAGCTCCCGCGCGCCTGCCCCATCATCCTGCAGGGGGTGGCGCGCAAGCGGGCCCTGTTCGCGGAGCTGGACCTGAGCCTGCTGGGGGACGAGACGTCCCTGCAGGAACTGGTCAGGACCCTGCGCAGCCTGCGCAAATCCGTCATCTTCGGCATCGCCACGGGGCGGCGCCTCGACGACGCCCTGGCGACCCTGCGCAGACACCGCATCCCGCAGCCCGACGTGCTCATCTCAGGGCAGGGCACCGAGATCCACTACGCCCCCGACCTGACCCAGGACACCACCTGGGAGAGGCACATCGACCACCTCTGGACGCCGGGGCTGGTCCGCAAGGCCCTGCGGGACATCCCGGGCCTGACCCTGCAGCCCAAGAAATTCCTGAGCGCCTTCAAGGTCAGCTACTTCATCGACACCAGCATCATCGGCGAGCAGGAGGTCAGACAGCTCCTGCAGCGCGCCGAACAGACGGCGAACGTCATCGTCTCCTTCGAGCAGTACCTCGACGTGCTGCCCGTGCGGGCCTCCAAGGGGCTGGCCCTGCGCTGGTGCGCCGAGCACCTGGACTTCCCCCTGGAGAACACCCTGGTGGCCGGCGTCACGGGCGCCGACGCCGACATGCTCCGCGGCAACACCCTGGGCACGGTCGTCAACAACCGACACCTCGCCGCCGAACTCTCGGGCCTGGCCGAAACCGACACCATCTATTTCGCCGCGGCCTCCCATGCCGGGGGCATCCTCGAAGCAATGGAGCATTACGGCTTCCCGAGCCGGGAGGAGGGCGCTTGAGGCGGCTGCTCCTATGCACCGACCTGGACCGGACCCTCATCCCCAACGGCCCGCAGCCCCTGTCGCCCGACGCGCCGCGCCTCTTCGCCCGCCTGGTCGCCCGCGCCGAGGTCTGTCTGGCCTATGTCACCGGACGCCACAAGGCCCTCATCGAGGGCGCCATCCGCGAGTTCCGGCTGCCATGGCCGGATTTCGCCGTGGCCGACGTGGGCGCGACCATCTACCGCACGGGGACGGACGGCTGGGAACGCTGGCCCGACTGGGAGGCGCACATCGCGCCGGACTGGGCGGGCATGAACTCCGCGGACCTGCACAAGGTGCTGGGCCCGGCGTGGGGGCTTGAACTGCAGGAAGAGGAAAAGCAGAGCCCCTACAAGCTGAGCTATTACGCCCCCCTCGACTGGGACCATGAGACGCTGACGGGACGCATGGCCGCTGCCCTGGACCGGGAGTCCATCCGGGCCGCCCTGATCTGGAGCGTGGACGGTCCGGCCGGGGTGGGGCTTCTGGACGTGCTGCCGGCCCGGGCCGGGAAGCTTTCCGCCATCCGCTTCCTGATGCGGCGGGAAGGTTTCGCCCCGGACGAGACGCTCTTCGCCGGCGACAGCGGCAACGACTTGGACGTTCTGGCGAGCGAGATTCCGGCCGTGCTGGTGGCCAACGCCGACGCGGAGGTCAGGAGGCGGTTGAGGCGGCTGGAGGGCAGGAAGCCCCTGCACATGGCCGGGGGCTATCTGGGCATGAACGGCAACTACGCCGCCGGCATTGTCGAAGGGGCCGCGCATTTCTGGCCCGAGGCCGACGCGTGGCTGCGTAAATTCCATGAAGACAAGGAGATCTGATGTACGAACAGGCTTCCCATGCGCTGCTGAACGAAATCCTGGCCAAGCTGAACCCCGAAATCGGCAAGTACAGGCTGCGCCGTTTCTACACCCGCCTGGGGGCGAATTTCTACGCCATCTATTCCCTGTTCAAGCTGCTCTACGGAGAGCGCCCCGACTTCAAGGAGCAGATGGTCCGCCTGGTCGAGACCCTGGCCATGCGCTACATCAAGCGCGGGCCGACCCTGCGGCGCTCGGACATCGCGCGGGAGATCAACTACACGTGGTTCCTGAGCCAGAAATGGGTCGGCATGGCCCTTTACTGCGACCGCTTCGCCGACAACCTGCAGGGGCTCAAGGAAAAGCTCCCGTACTTGCAGGAACTCGGGGTGAACATGATCCACGTCATGCCCATCCTCGACTGCCCCCCGGAAAATAACGACGGCGGCTACGCGGTACGCGATTTCCGCAGGATCGACCCCCGGTACGGCACCCTCGACGACATCCGGGCGCTCTCGGACACCCTGCGCAGCCGCGACACCCTGCTGGTGCTGGACGTAGTGGTCAACCACACCTCGAACGAGCACGAATGGGCCGTGCGCGCAAAGGCGGGGGAGAAGACGTATCAGGACTACTACTATGTCTTCGACGACCGCGACATCCCGGACGCCTACGAGGAGGCCATGCCCGAGATATTCCCGGCCACGGCGCCCGGCAATTTCACCTGGGACGAGGACATGGGCAAGTGGGTCATGACCGTCTTCAACTCCTACCAGTGGGATCTCAACTACCGAAACCCCGCCGTGCTCATCGAGATGATCGACGTCATCCTCTATTGGGCCAACATGGGGGCCGACATCCTGCGCCTCGACGCGGTGGCCTTCCTCTGGAAGAAGATCGGGAGCACCTGCCAGAACGAGCGCGAGGCGCACCTCATCCTGCGCCTGATGAAAGATTGCTGCCAGGTCACGGCGCCGGGGGTGCTGTTCATAGCCGAGGCCATCGTCGCGCCGAGCGAGATCGCCAAGTACTTCGGGGAGCACGCCATCTACTCCAAGGAATGCGAGATCGCCTACAACGCCACCCTCATGGCCCTGCTGTGGGACGCCGTGGCCACCAAGAACGCCAGGCTCCTGGGCCAGGGCGTGGGCAACCTGCCCCAGAAGCTGGAGCGGGCGACGTGGCTCAACTACGTGCGCTGCCACGACGACATCGGCCTTGGCTTCGACGACGCGGATGTGCGCGCGGCCGGGTACGACCCCGCCATGCACCGCACATTCCTCATCGACTATTTCACCGGCCGCTTCCCGACGTCGCCGGCCCGGGGCATGCCCTTCGGCACCAACGAGAAGACCGGCGACGCGCGCATCTCCGGCTCCCTGGCCTCCCTCGTGGGCCTTGAACACGCCTTGGAGAACCACGACGAGGAGGGCGTCGATACCGCGGTCAGGACCATCATCCTGCTGCACAGCGTCATCCTGTCCTTCGGCGGCCTGCCGCTGCTGTACTACGGCGACGCCGTCGGGACCCTCAACAACCTGGAGTTCCTGCAGGACCCGTCCACGCAGCACGACTCGCGCTGGGTCCACCGCTCGCGTTTCGACTGGGACAAGGCCGAACGACGGCACCAGCCCGGCACGGTGGAACAGCGCATCTTTTCGGCCCTGCGCAGGCTCATCGCCCTGCGCAAGGAGATTCCCGCCTTCGCGGACTTCGACAACCGCACCCTCATCCCCATCGACAACCCCAACCTGCTGGCCTACTCGCGCACGGACCCCGAGAACTGGCGCAACAGGGTGCTGGTCGTCGGCAACTTCAGCGCCGAGCCCCAGACTCTGGCCCTGGAGGATCTCTCCGTTCACGGCTTCTTCCAGTACGGCGGCATGAAGGATCTCTGCACCGGGGACTCGGTCCCGGCGGAGAACGGCCTGATCACCGTACCGGCGCTGTCCTTCTTCTGGCTTTCCGACTGACCCCGTCCCCTCCCTTTCCGCGCCCTGATACGCAGCCGGGAAGGGAGGGGGGCCGATCTTCCCATCCCCGCCTTTCCCCATCGCCGATCCCGCAACCATGGACGGAACCCCTCTGACGTCGGGCAGGCCTTCATTTGCCCGGAATTGTCACGATTCCGTCACCGAGTTGTCGCTTTGCCCCTGCATTTGTCGCGCACAAGACGTTTGACATTTTCCGGAGTCGCATTCCTCCTCCCTCCTTGACGAACAGGACACGCAACGTATGAACAACTCTCTGGGATTTCAGGCAAAACTCTCGATCGTGACCATCGCCGTCGTCCTTGTGACGGTTCTGTGTCTCTCCGTTTCCCAAATCTTCATGGCCAACACCGACGCCCTGCGCCAGGGACGCGACGGGCTGACGCGCATCTCGGCCACCCTGGCCGAGTCCGTGGCCCTGCAGCATACCCTCATGCAGAAGAAGCTGCGCATCGACCGCGACATCATGAAGACCCAGTTCGAACTGAGCGGCTTCCCGGTGCCCGAGGTGCTCATGGAGGCCGAACTGGAACTGGTCGACCAGAACGGCGGGGAAGTGCGCACGGCGGTTCTGCCGGCCCTCAAGCACGGCTCGGTCTACCTGCACGAGGACAATGCGGTGGCGCGCAAGGTGGCGGAGCTGACGGGCGGGACGGCCTCGATCCTCCAGCTGCACGAAGGCATGCTGGTCCGCGTGTCCACGTCGCTGGAGACGGCCGTGTCCCTGTGGGGCAAGGGCTCCTTCCTGGGCAGGGGGAACCCGGCCCTGGAGGCGGTCCGGGCCGGACAGCCCTGGGAAGGCCTCGTATGGCTGGGCGGGGCGTGGCGCATGGCCGCATACGTGCCCTTCACGGACCTGACCGGGGCTGAGGTGCTGGGGGCGCTGGAAATCGCGCACCCGCTGATCAGCGACGCCTTCTCGGATTTCGTGCGTCGCGTGGGCGTCGGCGGGCACGGAGGGACCCTGGCATTCGACGCCCGGGGGCGAACGGTCATCGACATGCCCGAGGCGCCCGAGGAGTCCCGGGCCATCGTCACGGCCGGTGGCGGGGCGGGGCCGACGAGCCTGCAGACCGACGGCGGGAGCCTTGAGGTGGCCCTGCACCATTTCGAGCCCTGGGACCTTAACTTCGCCACCTGGGTCGCCACCGACGACCTCATGGCCGGGGTCAAGGGGCGGCTGATCAAGAACGCCCTGGCGAGCATGATCCTGCCCCTGGTCCTGTCGGTCATCCTCATCGGCGTGGGCGGGCGGATCCTGCTCGCGCCGGTGCGGCGCATGGCGCAGCTGGCCGACGAGGTGGCCGCGGGCAATTACACCGCGACCATCGACTACCCGGCCCGCGACGCCATCGGACACCTGGCGGACTCCCTGAACGCCATGGTCGCGGGGAACCGCGAGATGCTGGCGGAAATCGTTTCGGCCACGGGATCGCTTTCCGCGGTCTCGCAGGAACTCGGGGACACGTCCCAGGGCCTGTCCGAGAACACCTCCGGTACTGCCAGGCGCGCCCGGGCCGTACACGACTCGGCCCTGACCGTGAGCGGGAACATGCATTCCGTGTCCGCGGCCATGGAGCAGGCCACGGTCAACGTCGGCACGGTGGCGGCCTCCACGTCCGACCTGGCCGCGACCATCCAGGGCGTGGCCCAGAGCGCCGAACTGGCCAGGCGCACGACTTCGGACGCCGTGGCCAGGGCCGCCGAGACCACGCGCCACATGCAGGAGCTGGGCAAATCCGCCAGAGAGATCGGCACCGTGACCGCGACCATCGCGTCCATCTCCTCCCAGACCAACCTCCTGGCCCTGAACGCGACCATCGAGGCGGCCAGGGCCGGGGCCGCGGGGCGCGGCTTCGCCGTGGTCGCCGGGGAGATCAAGGAGCTCTCGCAGCAGACCTCGGCCGCCACGGAGAGCATCCGGCGGACCGTCTCGGCCATCCAGAGCGTGACCGAGGTCACGGCCAGGGAGATCGGTGAGATCATCGCCGTCATCGAGGACATGAACGAGATCGTCACCTCCATCTCCGAAGCCATGGAGGAGCAGAGCGTCATGACGCGGGACATCTCGGACAACGTCGGCCAGGCGGCCCAGGGCATCGCCGAGATCACCGCGGGCGTCACCGCGAGCTCCGGCATGACCAAAGACATCAGCCACGAAATCGAGGGCGTCATGGGCGCGGCCGACTCCATGCGGGCCGAGAGCGCGGTGGTCCTGCAGCGCGCCGAGAGTCTGGCGGCGCTGGCCGGACGCCTGCAGGAACTGGTGGGTCGGTTCCGCTTCTAGTCCAGCGGGTCGAGCCGCAGGACCTGCCCGGGGTCGTGGTCCGTCAGGAGCCAGAGACTCCCGTCCGGGGCGGCGCGCACGTCACGGATGCGCCGTCCCAGGCCTTCCAGCAGCCGCTCCTCCTCGACCACCACCTCGCCGACCAGGCGCAGCCTGGCCAGATGGCGCTGCACCAGCGCCCCCACGAAAAGATCGCCCTTCCAGCGGCCGAACCTGTCCGCGGTGTAAAAGGCCATGCCCGACGGCGCGATGGACGGGAGCCAGCTGTGCAGCGGGTCGGCCATTCCCGGCATGTGCTTCAGGCCGTCGCCGATGGTAAAGCCCGTGTAGTCGATGCCCAGGGTGACCACGGGCCAGCCATAGTTCACGCCGGGGCGGACGATGTTGATCTCGTCGCCGCCGCGGGGGCCGTGCTCGTGGGTCCAGATCTCGCCGGTTCCGGGGTGCACGGCCATGCCCTGGGGGTTGCGGTGGCCGTAGCTGAAGATTTCGGGCCGTGCTCCGGGCGTGGCCACGAAGGGGTTGTCCTCGGGGATGCGGCCGTCGTCGTGCAGGCGCATGACCTTGCCGGCCAGGTCGTCCAGATGCTGGGCGCGCTCCATGTCGCCCCTGTCGCCGACGCTGACGTAGAGGTATCCTTGGGGGTCGAAGGCCAGGCGGCCGGCGAAATGGACGCGGCCCCGGGAAGCCGGTTCGGCGCGCAACAGCACGTCGACATCCGAGAGCGTGTCGTTTTCAAGCCTGGCGCGGGCCACGTGGGTGGTGGCGCCGCCGGACAGATCGGCGGCGTAGCTGAAGTAGAGCAGGCGGTTGGTGCGAAAGTCGGGATGAGGCAGCAGATCCAGAAGGCCCCCCTGGCCCATGACGCGGACATCCGGCAGGCCCCGTACCGGTTCGGGCAGCAGACGGCCGCCTCGGATGACCCGCAGCCGCCCCTCGCGTTCGCTGACCAGGACGTCGCCGTCCGGCAGAAAGGCCAGGGCCCAGGGGTGGGCCAGGCCGTCGGCCACGACCGTGACGCGAAAGCGGTGTTGCCTGGAGGAGAAGTCCTGCGCGGGCGCATCGGGCACGGCGCAGGCAAGAACGAGGAAAAGAAGGGCGGGAAGAAATGCCGTGCGGGGCGTGCTCATGTCGTACCTCCCGGAAGCTGTTGGTGCGGTCTGTTAACCATAAGCCGCTCGGGAGGTTTGGCAAGAAATGAGGAGGGACGGGCGGCCGGTTCCTGTCAGACCGGCCGCCCGAGGAGGGAGAGGACTAGAGTTTTTCGACGTTCTTCGCGAGGTAGTCGGCCACGCCGCCCGCGTCGGGCTTCATGCCCGTGTCGCCCTTCTGCCAGCCGGCCGGGCAGACCTCGCCGTATTTCTCCGTGAACTGCAGGGCGTCCACGAGGCGGATCATCTCGTCCACGTTGCGGCCCAGGGGCAGGTTGTTGACCTGCTGGTGCTGGACCACGCCGTCGCGGTCGATGAGGAAGGACGCGCGCAGGGCCACGCCGGCCTCGGGGTGCTCGATGCCGTAGGCCTTGGCGATCTCGTGCTTGACGTCGGCGACCATGCGGAAGCCGATGGGGCCGATGCCGCCCTGTTCGACGGGGGTGTTGCGCCAGGCGAAGTGGGTGAACTGCGAGTCGATGGACACGCCGACGAGCTCCACGCCGCGCTCGCGGAATTCCTTGAGGCGCTTGTCGTGGGCGATGATCTCCGTCGGGCAGACGAAGGTGAAGTCCAGGGGCCAGAAGAAGAGGACGACATATTTCCCGCGCAGGGAAGAAAGGGTGAAATCGTCGATGCTGCCGCCGGGAGTGACGGACGGGGCGGTGAAGTCGGGGGCGGTTTTGGTTACGAGTACGCTCATGGTCATGCTCCTTGTGAATGTGCGAGAGTGATGTGAATGTTTGATGGAGCCCTTTTATTAATAGTAACCATTCTCGTCAAGAGAAAATTAACCTTGTCTAATATATCGCCCGGATCGTAACGGTCATCGAACCCCGAGCGGGGGAGCGGCACCTCGTTATCCGGGAAATACGGGCGAAGCCCGCTCCCGGCCCGCAACCGCACGGCGCTCGAAGGGAACTCGAAGAACACATGAAAACAAGGATCGGCCGGTGAAATACAAAGCTGTCGTTTTTGATATGGACGGAACGCTGCTCGATACCCTGGAGGATCTGGCGGACGCCATGAACCGCGTCCTGGAGGCCAGGGGGCTGCCCGTCCACCCCGTGGACGCCTACCGATTCTTCGTCGGGAGCGGGGCCAGGAACCTCGTCCTGCACACGCTGCCCGCCGATCGGCAGGACCTGGCCGCGGAGTGTCTGCAGGGTTTCCTGAAGGAATACGAGGCGAACTGGAAGGTCAAAACCCGTCTTTACGACGGCGTGGCCGAACTGCTCGACGCCCTGACGGCCAGGAACATCCCCATGGCCGTACTGACCAACAAGCCCCAGGAGTTCGCCGAGCTGTGCATGAAGGCTTTCCTTCCGGCCTGGGACTTCGCCCTGACCCTGGGCCAGATGCCGGGCGTCCCGGTCAAGCCGGACCCGGCCGGCCCGCGGCAGGTCATCCGGCACCTGGGCGTGGCCCCGGAGGAGATTCTCTACCTCGGCGACACGGACGTGGACATGCGCACGGCCGTCGGCGCCGGCATGTACCCCGTGGGGGTGACTTGGGGTTTCCGGCCCGCCGGAGAGCTGACCGCGGCCGGAGCCGCGGCGCTCATCGCCCATCCGCTGGAACTGCTGGAACTCCTGGACTGACGGCGCCTAGCGCCCGTCCGCCGGCCCTATGCCCAGGCGGCGCAGAATCTTCTGCAGCGACACCCTTTCCAGGCCCGAAAGCCTCGCGGCCTCGGAGATGTTGCCGCGGGTGCTTTCCAGCAGGCGTTCCACGTAACGGCGGGTGAAATCATCCAGAATGAGGCTCTTGGCGTCCTTGTAGGGAGCCAGTGGAGCTTCGTCCGGGCAGGTGGCGCATTCGGTTTGGGCCTCCACGAAACGAAGGTGGTAGGGCTCGACCAGCTCCCCGGGACAGAACACCGCGAGACGGCGAATGAAGTTCTGCAGCTCGCGCACGTTCCCCGGCCAGGGCCTGCTGCACAGGCAGACGGTGGCCTCGGGGCTGAGGCGTTTCTGGGGTAGCCGCATCTCCTCGCAGCAGACGCCCAGGAAATGGTCGGCCAGCAGGGGGATGTCATCGACGCGCTCGCGCAGGGGCGGCGTGACGATGGTCAGGACGTTCAGGCGGTAGAAGAGGTCCTCGCGGAATTCCCCGCTTCTGATCTTCTGCTCCAGAGGACGGTTGGTGGACGCGACGATGCGGGCGTCAACCTTCTGCGAGGCGGTCCCGCCCACGGGCCGGACCAGACGGTCCTGCAGGACGCGCAGGAGCTTGGTCTGGATGTTCATGGAGATGTCACCGATCTCGTCCAGGACGATGGTGCCCCCGGCGGCGCTCTGGAACATGCCCTTGTGGGCCTTTTCGGCGCCCGTGAACGCGCCCTTGACGTGGCCGAACAGCTCGCTTTCGAGGAGCTGGTCCGGAATGGCCGGGCAGTTGACGGTCACGAGGGGCCGTTTGGCGCGGTCCGAGAGGGCGTGGATCGAGGACGCCACCAGTTCCTTGCCCGTGCCCGACTCGCCGCGGACAAGCACCGTGTAGTCCGAGGCGGCCACGGCCGCGATGGTGTCCTTGAGGCGGCGCATGCAGGGCGTGTCCCCGATGAGGGTCCGCTGCAGCTCCGACCTCGACATGAGGGAGCGCAACCGGGAGTTCTCGTGCATGAGGCGGGAGCGCTCCAGGCAGCGCGACACGCAGCGCTGCAGGTCGTCGCGCTTGATGGGCTTGGTCAGGAAATCGTAGGCCCCGCCCTTGAGGGCCGACACGGCCGTCTCGATGCTGCCGTGGGCCGTGAGCAGCACGACGGTCAGGTTCGGGTCCCGGCCCAGGGCGTGCTGCATCAGTTCCAGTCCATCCATTTCCGGCATGCGCAGATCCGTCAGCAGCACCGACGGCTCCTGCCGCTCCAGCGCGCCCAGAGCCTCCCGCGGGGACGTGCAGACCTCCACTTCCAGATCCGGAAACCCCGTCCGCAGCAAACGCACCAGACCGGCGGCGAAATCAGGTTCATCGTCGACGATCAGCATCCTCTCGTTCATCATGTCTCCTCGCTTGCGCTGTCCAGAACCGGGAAGAACAGCTGGAATTCGGCTCCACCCTCGGCGTCCGCGGCATTGCCGACTTCGATACGCCCGCCCAGGTCCTGCGCCAGCCCGAAGGCCACGGACAGTCCCAGTCCCGTGCCGCGACCCACTTCCTTGGTGGTGAAGAAGGGGTCGAAGACGCGCTTGAGGTGATCTTCGGGGATGCCCGGACCCGTGTCCGCGATCCTGACCCGGACCTCGTCCGCCCCTAGCGACGTGGCAATGGCGATGTTCCCGCCGCCCGCCTCGCCATAGGCTCCCTCCAGGGCATCCAGGGCGTTGATCAGGATGTTGGTCAGAATCTGTTCAACCACGTCCCGGTCTCCGCGGATGGGCAGCGGCGCGGCTGACGGGAAGATGTCCAGGGCAACCCGCTGGGACTTGAGCCGCGGCCGAAAGACGTCGGCCAGCCCCAAGACGGCGTCGTTGATGTCGCAGACGCCTGTGCGCACGGGCTTGGCGCGGGAGAAGTCGAGCATGTCCCGCAGCACTTTCTGGGCCAGCTCCGTGTGCTTGATGATCATGTCCAGGTCGGCTTTTGCCTGACCGTCCGCCTCGTCGCGCAGCAGCTCGGCGTGGCAGAGGATCACGCCCAGGGGGTTGTTGATCTCGTGCGCCACGCCGGCGGCCAGCTTGCCCACGGCGGCCAGCTTCTCCTGCTGCTGGGCGCGCTCGAGCATGCGCCGCTCCTCGGTGGTCTCGCGCAGGTAGATGACCTGACCGCGGCGCTCGAGCCTGCCGGTGATGGCATAGGAATGCATCGAGAAGGAGCGGCCGTCGGGCAGAGCCAACTCCCGGATTTCGGTTTCTCCTTCCATCGGCAGGGAAGTGGCCAGATCCTTCAGGCAGCGCCGTACCAGCTCCGCCTCGGGGGACTGCAGGAGCCGCGCAGCCGTGGGGTTGGTCAGTACCGGCCATCCTTCGGCGTCCAGCAGCATGAGCGGGTCGGAGATGCTCTCGAAGACGGAGTCGAGCAGGGCGTTCTGGCGCAGCAGGTTGTCCATGGCGTCGATGTTGTCCATGGCCACGCCGAGCTGTCGTCCCACGGCCTGGGCCAGTTCGACGGTCCGGGGGCCCGTCGGGCGCGGTCCATCCGACGACGAACCGCTCCAGTACAGACTGAGCAGACCGCGCGTGGTCTCGCTGGTCTGGACCGGGATATGCCAGGCGTCGCCGCCAAGGCGCGTGGTCTGCTCCGTGACCAGCGCCTGCCAGTCCGCGGGCAGTGGGGGGAGGCTTGCGCCCTTGGGCCAGGCGTGGTGCTCGGAATTGGACAGCACGCAGGAGTAGGCGGCCCGTTCCGCGCCGAACCGCCTGGCCACCAGCTCCAGGGAAGCGGACAGCAGCTCGGACTTGCCGGCATGGCGGTTCAGGCTGTCGAGCAGGGCCACGAAAAGCTCCACGTCGGCCCTGCGGGCAGTGGCCTCCGTGGCCAGCTCCGACGTTCTTTCCCCGACCATGTTTTCCAGGTTGGCGGCATAACGCCGCAGCTGTTCGCGGGCCGAGCGCAGATGGCCGGCCACGGATTCGAGGCCGGCCATGAGGTCCTCGATCGCGTCGTACCTGTGCAGCGTGTCGAAGAGCTCCGCATCTGCGTCGCCCGAGAACTGTCGCTGCATGAGGGCGCCCATGCGGCGCAGGTTGTGGACCACAAGCCGGTTGAAGAAGATCTGGATGACCAGGAACAGCAGCAGCATTCCGCAGCCGAACAGCACCGCGAAGGATGTCACCGCCTCGCGCACCCCGCCCACGGCATGGTCCAGCGGCAGGGCGACCAGGGTGATGCCGGCGAGCTCGCCCGTCTGGCGCCAGAAGCCGCGCTCGCGGCCGTAGAGATTCAGAAGGGACTTGGGGGCCTGGTCGGGATCGCCGTGGCAGCGCAGACAGGCGTCCTCGAAAAAGACCGGCTTTGCGGTGATGAACCGGTCCTGACCGTGATACTGCGCGATCTCCTCGATCCGGCTGAGTTTTTTGTCTTCCCGAAAGCGCCGCACCAGCCCCTTCTCCAGGTCGGCGGCCTCGAAGTCCGGGTTGCGCGCCCCTTCGGCCACGCGCCGGTAGATGAAACGGTCGTTGCTCATGTTCTCGTCGCTCATGACCGCGCGGGTGACATAGGACGAGGACATGGCCTGGATGACGAACATGTCGTCCGGCAGCACGTCGAACATGGCCGGCCGCAGGGTGCGGCGGACGTAACTCTGCACGGCCTCGGCCTGGGCAATGATCAGGGAGGCGCGGTCCCGGGCCTCGTTCTCCATGAGCTGGCGAAGATGGTTGTCGAGGGAAAAGGCCGAAAGGCCGCCGACGCAGGCCATCATGATGAGCAGGCCGATGAGGAAGCGGGTTTGCAGGGAATGCGGTTTGGGCAGCACGGTGTCTCCGGGGTTCGTCGGCGTTCTCTAGTGAGGCGCAACCCCCTTGGCAACGGGTTGCGTTCCCTTCACCGCAGCCTGCCAACTCGAATTAGCAGGCAGGCACTCCCGACGCATATTCAACATTTCGAAATAACGGTATTTTTTTATCCGGACAAAATGGTTCAACAATTGCTCACGGCGTCGGGACAATTGGCGCCGCCTGAATCCGGCAGGGCGGAAAGAAACAACCCAAGGAGCAAGGAATTCATGGAAGACAAAGGATTTTTTGGAAAAATTATGGCCATACTGCCTGGACTGGCGGTCATGATCGGTACGCTCTACGTGCTGCGCGTCTACGTGGAGCCGTGGATGAAGGAAGCCGTCGTGTTCGGGACCAAGGGCTGGCTGGTGCAGGTCCTGAGCCTCAACTACATCCTCCTCTCGATCATCACGGGCATGCTCTACCGCAACGTGCTCTTCGGGGGCACCATCCCGGGCTGGGCCGAAGAGGGATTCCGCACGACGCGCCTCTTCATCAAGACGGGCGTCATCATGCTGGGCTCGCTCTACACCTTCGACAAGCTGCTGAAGGTCGGCGGCGTGGCCATCGCCCTGATCGTGGCCTTCGTGTTCGGCACCGCCATCTTCGTCCTGTGGCTCGGCAAGCGCCTCGGCGCCGACCGTTCCGTGACCGCGGCCATGGCCGCGGCCTGCGGCGTGTGCGGCGTTTCCGCCGCCGTGGCGACGGCACCCGGCGTGCGGGCCAAACCCGTCGACCTGGCCCTGGCCATCGCCACCATCCTGGGCTTCGGCATCATGACCATGTTCGTCAGCCCCTTCATCGGCAAGGCCCTGTCCCTGTCCGACTACCAGTTCGGCGCCTGGGTCGGCACGGGCATCCTCAACTCCGGCCAGGTCCTGGCCACCTGCCTCGCCTTCAACCCCAACTTCGCCCCCGGCACGGCCGTCGCCTACGGCGAAATCTGGAACGTGGTCCGCGTCATCTGCATCCCGTTCGTCGTCTTCTTCATCACCGCCTGGTACTGGAAGGGCGAGGCCGACGCCGAACATGTCAGCCTGAGCTCCATCCTGGCCTCCAAGTTCCCGATCTTCGTCATCGGCTTCATCGGCATGACCGCGCTCTCGTCGCTGCACGTGCTCGGAGCCGAAGGGTCCGAAACCCTGCACCTGATGCGCGAAGTGATGGCCTGGATCTTCGGCATCGGCCTGGTGGGCCTGGGCGCCTACATCGACGTGCGCGAGATCAAGGCCGCCGGCGGGACGCCGCTGCGCATCGGCCTCATCGCCGGCGCCACGAAGTACATCCTGGCCATGATCATCATTCTGGCCTTCATCCCCAAAGAAGGCGCGTTCTAACGCAGGCGCATAAGGAGTCCATCAATGTCCGCTAAGAAGAAATCTCTGACTGTATTCAAGACCGACCGGCACGAGGACATCGCCGCCATCGTCTTCTCCGGCCTGGTCGTGGTCGTGGTCCTGACCTACATGGCCTTCATCGTCCCGTCCGTGAACATCAAGGCCCCCCAGGACGGCAAGCTGGTGGAGATCTTCGTGGCCGAAGGCAGCGCTGTCGCCAAAGGCGACAAACTCTATTCCCTTGAGGTCGTGAAGAAGAAGTGGGTCAACAACGAGATGCAGGAAAAGACCGTGGTCGAGGAGTTCACGGCCAAGACCAGCGGCAAGATCCTCAAGGTTTCGGGCAAGCCCGGCGACGCGCTGAAGAAGGGCAAGCAGACCGTCGTGGTCATGGACCATCAGAAAGGAACTCTGCCCTGATGAAGATCCTGCTCGCCCTGGACGACAACCCCCGCGCCGTGGAGGAGGCCCTGCGCCTGGCCCGCGAGCGCGAGGCGACACTGAACGCCCTCTTCGTCGTCGACGCCACCTGGGAAAGGTTCACCGGCCACGACTGGCTGTCGGGTTGCAACGCGCGCATCGGGTTTCTCGACTACATGCTTACTCTGGAGGAAAACGCCGCCTCGGAGGCCGCCAAAGCCTATTTGGCCAAGGCGGCGGAGATGCCCGGCGAGCTGCTGACCGTGACGGGCGACGTGGTCGATGAGATTCTGAAGGAGGCCGGCACCGGTTATAATCTGCTGGTCATGTCCAACCCCTTCACGCGCGGCCTCGAGATCATGCGCGACGCCGTCGCCAGGATTGTCCGCAAATGCCCGTGCGATGTGTTCCTGGTCTCGGGGCGGGACGAAAAACCCTGACCCGTTCCGAACGACGATCCGTTCCAAACGCGCCCTTCAAGCCGCCCCGAACCCGGGGCGGCTTTTTTTGTCCGGCCTAGCGCCTGCGGGCGATCTGGGAACCCTCGAAGAGCCCCTGGAAAAAGGCCGCCGCGTTCACGCCCAGTGACCGGATGCGGTACCCGCCCTCCTGCACGACGAGGGTATGCCTCCCGAGGCTCCCGATCAGTTTCCCGTTGCGCAGGAAATTCCTGGCCTGCAGATCCCAGGTGCCCGTCGGGTCTCCCTTGGCCGGGTCCAGGCCCAGCCCGACGATCAGGAACGCTGGCTCGAAGTCGGCAATGAAGGCCAGGGCGCGGCGCAGCACCTCGGCGTAGCGCTCGCCGTCCATCTTCTCGGGTAGGGCGTAGTTGCGGTTGAAGCCGTAACCGGGCCCTTCGCCGATCTCGTCCGCGAAGCCGCTGAAGTACGGGTAGGCGAAGCTCGGGTGCCCGTGGATGGAGACCGTCAGCACGTCGCTTCTCTCGTAGAAGATGTTCTGGGTGCCGTTGCCGTGGTGGTAGTCCACGTCGAGGATCGCCACCCGGCCGTGGGCGCAGAGGCGCTGGGCCACCACGGCGGCCGTGTTGAAGTAGCAGAAGCCGCCGAAGGCACGGCGCTCGGCGTGGTGTCCGGGGGGCCGGACCAGGGCGTAGGCCAGGCGGCGGCCGGCCAGGATCTCCTCGGCGGCCGTCAGCCCGCAGTCCACGGCCCCGCGCGCCGCGGCGTAGGCATTGCCGTTCAGGGGCGTGAAGGTGTCGATGCAGTAGTAGCCCGCGCGCACGGCCAGTTCCTTGGGCGGCCGGGTCGCGTTGCGGATGGGGAAGACGTAGGGGTAGACGGATTTCTTTTCGGGCAGCGTGGCGCAGACGGTCTTGAAATAGGACACGAACTGGCGGTCATGGACCTGCGTGATGTGCCGCTCCGAGAAATGCCTGGCCTCGCGGCGCTCGAACAGCCCCGATCTTTCGATCTCGCGCAGGATGGAGCTCATGCGCACCGGCGATTCGACGTAGCCGCGCTCGCGCACATGGTGGATGGAATGCTTCTCGTTGCAGACCAGGGCGATGCGCCGGTCGGCACTGATGACCGTCGGCTTTGCGGGAACGGACTCCTTCACGTAGCGGGGACTGCGCAGGGCCAGGGGGCCGGGCGGGATGGATTCAAGGACCATGCGCACGTACTGCGGCGAGCACTTGCCCTTGTACTTGCGCTCCAGCACGGCGCGGACCACGTGCCGTGCCCTGTCCCGCGTCAGCTTGAAGGGCTTGTCCAGGGGGTCGGCCACCAGATAGGGCGCGCAGTCGTCCTCGGGCGAGAGGGGCGTCTCGTAGGCCGTGTTGACAATCGGCCGCGCCCCGTAGCGCTCGTAGAAACGCAGCCGCGCCACGTTCTCGCGCAGCAGTTCCGGGTCGCGGCACAGGGCCGGGTCGTCGGGCAGGCATTCGAAGAAGAGGGCCGTGTCGCCCAGGGCCCTGGCCTCCTCGCGCACCCGCTCGTACAGGGCCGAGCCCACCCCGCGCCCGCCGTGGCGCAGGCTGACCGAGAGGTAGTCCAGGTAGCAGAAGCGCAGGTCCGAGAAATGGCACAAGAGGGCAAAGCCCTGCACCACCCGGCGCTGACCCTCGGCCACGAAGACGATGGTCCTGTACCCCTTGCTCAGCGGGTTCTTGAGGGTGGCCGGCAGGTTCCGCACCTCCTCGGCCGCGATGAGCGGAAAGCGTTCGGCCAGTATGGCCTGCACCTGCTCGACGCGCTGGGCGTCGATGGGCACGGTGGTGTCGTAGATGGGGCGGATGCGGAACATGGGGGCCCCTTGAGGGTTGCGCCTACTCCTGCTTGGTGTCCTTCAGGAGTCCGGCTAGACGGGTAAGTTGGCCGACGAGGTCCGGCAGGTCCTGCTGGACCGTATCCCAGACAATGTCCATGTCCACGTCGTCGTAATCATGGATCATGAGGTTGCGCATGGCGATCATCACCGCCCAGGGCACTTCCGGATGGGCCGAGCGGGTCTGATCCGAAACGCGCCGGGCCGCTTCGCCGATGAGCTCGATGCGGCGGATGACCGCATCCTGACACAAGGTGTCGTGACGGAAAGATTCCAGGGTTACATCGCGCACATACGACAGGGCCAGCTGGGCTGCATCGACCATGTCCTGCACGTGTTCCAGGTCACGCCGCATGGACCACCTCGGCGCTGTCGAGAATGGCCCGCTTGCGTATCTGGTTGCGGCTCGCCTCGATGCCTCGCCGGCTGACGAGGTCGACCCTGCGGCCGAAAATCCCTTCAAGCTCCCCGCGCATGCGGACCATGTCGAAAAGCGTGGGACGAGCGTGTTCCCGAAAACTCACCAGCACATCCACGTCGCTGTCGGGGCGGAAATCATCGCGCAGTGCGGATCCGAAGATCGCCAGTTCGGCAATGCCCCACCGCCCGCAAAAAGCGGCTATTTCCTGTCTGGGTATCGATACGCGCATTCGGTTCCTCTTCCGGCGTGTTTTCGGCGCCGTCGTTCTTTCAGAAAATACCGATGAAATGGAAAATGGTAAACACCTCCGGGAAAAGGAATCGCCGCGTTTCACCTCCGAAGTCGACGTGATGCGAAGCCGTGGGGTGAAACGCGGCGATCGGGTTCCGCGAAATACGCTATGCTTGGGCCGAAAACGAGTTCGCTATTCCACCCAGTCAAACGTCCGGGTCACGGCCTTCTTCCAGCCGGCGAAGAGGGCCGCGCGGCGGGTTTCCTCCATGTCGGGGATCCAGCGTTTGTCCTCTTCCCAGTTGTTGTAGAGCTCCTCGCGGCCGGACCAGAAGCCGGATGCGATGCCGGCGGCGTAGGCCGCGCCGAGGCAGGTGGTTTCGGCCACCTTGGGGCGCACCACGGGTACGTTCAGGATGTCGGCCTGGAACTGCATGAGCAGTTCGTTGAAGACCATGCCGCCGTCGGCCTTCAGCGTCTTCAGTTCCACGCCCGAGTCCTTGTTCATGGCCTCGACGATCTCCTTGGTCTGGTAGGCCGTGGCCTCGAGGACGGCGCGGGCGATGTGGTTGCGGTTGATGTACCGCGTCAGTCCGACCATGGCGCCGCGCGCGTCCGGGCGCCAGTAGGGGGCGTAGAGGCCCGAGAAGGCCGGCACGATGTACATGCCGCCCGTGTCCTCGACCTGGCGGGCCAGGTGCTCGATCTCGGGGGCCGAGGAGAACATCTGCAGGTTGTCGCGGAGCCACTGCACCAGGGCGCCGGCGATGGCGATGGAGCCCTCCAGGCAGTAGGAGGGCTTTCGGCCGCTGAACTGGTAGGCCAGGGTGGTGATGAGCCCGTGGCGGGACTGGATGGGCTCGTGGCCCGTGTGCATGAGCAGGAAGCAGCCCGTGCCGTAGGTGTTCTTGGCCTCGCCCGGCGCGAAGCAGGTCTGGCCCACCAGGGCCGCCTGCTGGTCGCCCACGGCGCCGCAGACCGGCACGCGCGCGCCCAGGGGGCCGTCCTCGCTGGTCGGGCCCCAGGTGGCGCTGTCGGACGAGGGCACGATGCGCGGCAGGCCCTGGGCCGGGATGCCCATGACCTTCAGGATCTCCTCGTCCCAGGCCAGGGTTTTGAGGTCCATGAGCATGGTGCGGCTGGCGTTGGTCACGTCGGACACGTGGGCGCCGCCCTTGGGGCCGCCCGTCAGCCACCAGATGATCCAGGTCTCGATGGTCCCGAACAGGGCGTTGCCCTTGCCGGCGGCGGCGCGGGCCTCGGGCACGTTGTCCAGGATCCAGCGGATCTTGGGGCCCGAGAAATACGTGGCCACGGGCAGGCCCGTCACGGCCCGGAAGCGGTCCTGGCCGCCGTCGGCCGTGAGTTCCTTGCAGATGTCGTGGGTGCGCGTGCACTGCCAGACGATGGCGTTGTAGTAGGGCTTGCCCGTGAAGCGGTCCCAGACCACCGTGGTCTCGCGCTGGTTGGTGATGCCCACGGCCGAGAGCTCGGAACCCCTGATGCCGGACTTGGCCAGGGCCCCGCGGATGACGTCCTGGGTGTTGTTCCAGATCTCCATGGGGTCGTGCTCGACCCAGCCGGGCCTGGGGTAGATCTGCTCGTGCTCCTTCTGGTCCATGGCCACGATGCGGCCGTGCTCGTCGAAGATGATGAAGCGGCTGCTGGTTGTCCCCTGGTCGACTGCTCCTACGTAGCGGGCCATGTTCTCCTCCGAAGAAAGGGTTTGCGGTGCGGTGACTCTACAGAAAAATCATTCTTTCTCAAGGCGGCCGAGCCACGGGGCGTCGGGGGCCAGGCCCAGGGCTTCCGGCGACAGGCCCAGGGCCAGGCCCAGGATCTGCGGAAAAAGGACGGCCGGGATGCCGCCGCCCCGGCCGAACTGCAGCTGACAGTAGGTGCAGGCCGTGGCCAGCACGTCCACGCCCGAAGCCACCGCGCTGGCCAGCTTCTTGGCCATGAGCAGATCCGAGATGGATTCGTCGCGGCCACGCAGGGGGTAGCCGCAGCACTCCAGGCGCAGCTCCCAGGGCAGCGGTACCGCCCCGGTGGCCGCCGCGATGCGTTCGAAAATAGTCGGCGCCAAGGGATCGTCGAAGTGGGTGATGGCGGCCGGACGTAGGGCATGGCAGCCGTAGTGGCAGGCCAGTCGAAGGTTGCGCAGGGGGCGAGTGACGGCCTTCGATACCGCGCCCAGGCTGTCGTCCAGGACCTGCAGCAGATGGCGGACGCGCACGGTTTCTGGAAAGGGGAGCCTTTCCTCGGCCAGCAGATCCTTCATGCGCTGCATGAGGTTTTCGTCTTGGGCGGCCTGGTGCCGGGCGTGCTGGAAATTTCCGAAGCAGCACTTGCACGGGGTCATGAGGTCGAGCCCCATGCTCTGAGCCTGGGCCAGGCCGCGCAGGGCGGAGTAGACCGAGGCGTCCTGGCTCTCGTGGCGCACGGGGTAGCCGCAGCAGGCGAACTCCGCCCGCTCCAGGCCGATGCCCAGGCGATCGCAGACGGCTTCGACGCTCATGCCGTGGGCGGGCAGATGGTGGGCGATCTTGCAGCCCGGGAAATAGGCGTAACGCATCAGGGCTTCCCCTTGTGGCGCAAGGTCCGGGCGCCGAGCTGACGAAGTTCGTAGAGGATGTCGGCCACGGGCACTCCCTGAGGGCAGTGCTCCTGGCATTTGTAGCAGGTGGTGCAGCTCCAGACCATGCGCGCGCCCAGGGTCTGGGCCTTGAGGCCCATGCGCAGGAAATTCATGATCTGCTGGGGCGTCAGGTCCAGGTCGCGTTGCGGGTCCGTGCTCACGGCCACGACCGGGCAGACGCCCGTGCAGGTCGTGCACTGCACGCAGCCCCAGAAGGACTCGGCGCGGTCGGCCAGGCCGGTGCCGCTGGACCCGACCCCGCCCAGGCGGCGTGGGCCCAGATCCCGGGCCCACTCGCCGGCCGTGCGCTTGCGGAACTCGCCGTCCACCCCGGCTCTGCCTTCCTCCGACAACGCGGCCTTGGAGGCCATCCACAGATCCTGCAGGTCGATGCCCGCGGGGCAGACCTGCGTGCAGCGCAGGCATTCGGTGCAGACGTGACTGCCTTCGACCAGGTCCGCCAGGGGCGCGCCGTCCAGGCTGCGGTCCAGCCAGCTGCGCAGGTCCGCAAGCTTGTCCATGGGCAGGATGTCGGCGTTGCCGAGGACGCGGCGGCTGGGGGCCACGCTGCAGTGCAGGCTGCACTGGCCGCAGCGGGTGCAGGCCTCCAGGGCCAGGTTCCGCCCCAGGGCCGTGGCGGGAAACCCGCTGTCCCTGCGGCCGCCACGGGCCAGGAGATTGGCCGTGGAAGACAGGGGGTGCAGGAACTTGCCCCACGGCAGCAGGGCCAGGGCCAGGAAGGACAGGCCGACATGCAGGTGCCAGAAGATCGGGGGCATGGTTCGCGGGAGGACGATGCGGGCGGGCAAGGCATCGGCCAGGGCGCGGGAGGCGAAGGCCGTGGCGGTGGGCGCGTGGCACCCGGCGCAGCGGTCTTCGTGCAGTTCGCGGCCCTGCTCCAGGATTTCCGGGGCCGTCGGCAGGAAACGCTCGAAGCGCACTCCGTTCTCCCGCGCCCAGTGGGCCTGGAGGGCGATGAACTCCTCACTGTCGGCTTCGGGAAAATAGTCGGCGACCATGCGCTCGAAATCCGCGGGCGAGGCCATCTTGGCGGCCTCCAGCAGAAAGCCGGTCAGCAGGATGGAGGCCAGGAGCCCGGGAAGGGCCCAGTCCTGGAAGCGGCTGAGCGGCAGCAAGCGCCGTCCCCTGTGCCAGGCCAGCAGGCCCAGGCCCGCCAGGGCGGCCAGGCCCAGGATGTTGCGAGCCGACTGCCAGGGCTCCAGGGTCGGCTCGTAGCCGGAAAAGAGGGGCCGGGTCACGATCCCGTCCATGGCGTGCAGGACAAGAAGGGGCAGGAAGCCCAGGATGAGGAGCATGTGCCCTGCCCAGCGGACCTTGCCGCTGCGCAGGGTGCGGCGCAGCAGGATGATGTCCGCCAGACCGGCGGCCAGGCCGCTTTTCCTGCGGTCCTGTTCGGGGGCGGCGGGCAGGCGGCTGCCGGGACGGCCGTGGACGCGCCAAGCGAGGCCCAGAACGAAACTCAGACAGGCAAGGCCGAGTCCGGCGGAAAAGAAGTCCATGCCGCTCCCGCGTGTTTAGAGATTTTGGCTCAGTTCCCGCACCGCCCTGCAGGCCGTGGCGATGGCCAGCCCCGCGCCGCACTTCATGCGCATCCAGTCCTGGTGAGCCAGGATGGCCCCGGCGGCATGAAGGCGCGGGTGGAAGGGCCGGCCGTCGGCGCCCAGGGGCCGCAGGGCCGCGTCGGTTTCCAGCCCGGCCTGGTTGATCTCGTGGCCGCGCGGGTCGAAGAACTCGGCCCGGTGCCAGTCCTCACGCTTTTCGGGCTGGCTCACGGGCAGGTCGAACACGGCCTCGCGCACGGCGTGCCGGTCGGCCTTGAGCCCCTTGCCGAAGAAGCGGCCGCTGGCCAGCACCGCGCCGCGGGCGGCGATGCGCACGGCCGTGGAGCCGCTGCCGGCCGTGAAATGAAACATCTCGCCGGATACCTCTGCGGCGCTGACGAGCTTCTGCGTGTACGTCCGCACCCCCAGGGCGGGCAAGCCCCGGTCAAAGGCAGCGCGCAGGCGGGGCCCGGCGATGGACGGCGGCAGGGTCGGGATCTCGAAGACCCGGCGCCCCAGCAGCTCCTCCATGTGCCCGACCACGGCCATGGTGTCGGTCATGCCGAAGATGGCCGGAAACCCGACGAACCGCGCGTCTCCCAGCAGCGGCCGGACGACCTCGGCCAGTTCGGTCCGTCTGGCCTGGTCGGCCATGCTCCAGGCCATGTGCTCGGGATACAGTTCGCCCCCCATGCCGGGGAAGCGGACGCGGGCCGTGCGCAGCCCCGGCCAGTCCGCGCGCACCTCGGCGATCTGCCGGGCCGAGATGCCCTTGAGGCCGTGAAAGTCCACCAGCAGCGTCGGCGCCTTGTCCTCCAACGCCTCCACCCCGCCCCAGGCGGAGCAGGGCAGCAGGTACGTGGGCTTGACGGTGCCGGCCGAGGTCAGGGCCAGGGTGTTGCGCCCGGGGCGGCCCGTGTAGCACAGGCCGTTGTCCCCCAGAAAGGCGGTGAACTCCTTCAGGGCGGCCCCGATCTCGTCGTCGGCCACATGGGCGTAGGGATGCAGCGGCAGATCCCGGCGCAGGGCGGCCAGGGCGGCGAAGGGGTCCTCCCAGACGCGCTGCTCGACCACAGGGTGCACGGCCATGAGGTCGATGAAGCCCGTGCTGAAGTCGATGCCGCCCGTGCCGCCGGCCTGGACCACGGACAGGCCCCGTTTGGCGGCGAAAAGGCTGGCCGCCATGCCGGCGAAGCCCGAGCCGATGACCATCACGTCATATGTCTTCATGCCGGCTCCTTGGCGACAGGAGCGCACGCGCCCTCGTCGTCCCGGGTTGAGGGGGGCGGCCCGAACTCGAGATCCATGGAGCCGCAGTACAGGGCCTCCTGCAGGTCGGCCTGCATCAGCGGCACGCCCCACAGGACGGGCGAGAAGCCCCGCCAGCGGCGCTCGGTGAAGGTCTTCAGTTCGGCCAGGCCCTGCATCCCCGCGACCATGCCCCGGTCGTAGAGGTGCCCGGTCACGCGCTGGCCGCAGAACCCGCCCTGGCAGGGCCCCTTGCCCACGCGGCTGCGCATGCCGATGGCCTTGAGCATGGAGCGGCCGCGCATGGCCCCGGCCTCGTCGATGATGGAGTCGATGACCCCGCGCGAGACCATCTCGCACTCGCACAGGACCAGGTCGTCCTCGGTGCGGCTGTCGACCCAGGTCCGCGGGCCCTTGCCCGGTTCGGTCCACTGGCCCAGGGTCGAGGCGGGCAGGGGCTCCGTCCTGGTCCGGCAGGGGGCCGCGACGCCCAGCTTTGCGCAGGCCAGATCCGCGGCCTTCTCGGCCATGAGGCGGTAGGTGGTCAGCTTGCCGCCGGTGATGGTGATGAAATTTTCGAGACCGTCGGCGGCGTGGTCAACAAGGGCGAAGCCGCGGCTCACGGCGCGGTCGTCGCCGGCGGGCCCCAGGGAGACCAGGGGCCGCACCCCGGCGTAGGCGCGGATGTAGCGCGTGCGATCGAGGATCGGCAGCATGGCCCGGGCGTCGTCGATGATGCGGTCGGCCTCGGCCACGCTCGGGCGGCAGCCGTCGGGCGAGGCCACGCGGATGGAGGTCGTGCCGAGGATGGACACTGTGCCGCCGGGCACGAGGATGTCGGCGTCGGAAGGTTTGCGCAGGCGGTTGATGACGCGCGTGGCGATGCGGTCCTGGGTGATCAGCAGGCTCCCCATGGAGAAGAGCATGCCGATGCGCGCCCCGGCCAGGGAGGCCACGCGCGCGGCCCAAGCCCCGGCGGCGTTCAGCACCAGGTCGGCCTCGATGCGCACGTCCTCGCCCGTGGTGATGTCGCGGCAGAGCACGCGCACGATGCGCCCGTTCTCGACCTCCATGGACCGCGCGGCCAGGTTGCGGCGCATGGAGCAGCCCAAGCTCAGGGCCTGGGCGATGTTGTCCAGGGAGAGCATGAAGGGGTCCACGGCCCCGTCCTGAACGGCGAAGGCGGCCACGAGGTCCGGGGAGAGGGCGGGCTCCATGGCCCGGGCCGTGCCCAGGTCGAGGCCGCGGCAGGGAACGGAGCTTGCGGCGCAGAGGCCCGGGAAATCGGCCACGTAGCGCTCGTCGTCGCCCCGCACGGCCACGAACAGGCCGCCCGAGTCCTCGATGCACTGCGGTGCCAGGCGGCGCAGGATGTCGCCTTCCTCCCGGCACTCCACGGCCGCCTCGCGGTCCGAGGCCACGTAGCGCGCGCCGCTGTGCAGCAGCCCGTGGTTGCCCCCCGAGGCGCCGGAGTTGACGTCGCGCTGCTCGATGAGCAGGGCCGGCACCCCGCGCAGGGCGAGGTCGCGCAGCAGTCCCGCGCCCGTGGCGCCTGCGCCGATGATCAGAACGCGGGTGTGAAGGGTGGTCATGCTTTCCCCGGTTGGCGTGAAACGCCGCAAAAGAATGAATGAAAGCGAACAAAGCGAACAGAAAAGCCCGTCGACCGGCCGCCTCCGCAACCCGGACAAATCCTGCTGGTCATCAGCGCAAAGCCGTGTTAGGGGCATCTGAGGGCTGGTTTCGCCCCCGTTGCGGCGCCTTGTAGCACACGCGTCGGGACTCTGCCAGATTTATTTTCCCAAAGCGACATTTCTCTGATTTTTGTGTTCGAAAACGAAAGGAGCTGTCATGACTGAAGCACACGGACCCGAGGAGCAGGATACCGGCGCCCGGCACGTCACCGTCCGCCAGCGGCACGCCGAGATGATCCGCATGGTCCGCGAGACGGGCTTCGCCACCATCCAGTCCCTGGCCGAGCACTTCGGCATCACTCCTCAGTCCGTGCGGCGCGACATCAACACCCTGAGCTCCAAGGGACTCCTGCAGCGCTACCACGGCGGGGCCGGGCCCTGCCTGAGCACGGAGAACATGGACTACCTGGACCGCAAGGTCCTCTGCCTGGCCGAGAAGAAGGTCATCGGCCGCATGGTGGCCGAGGCCATCCCCAACAAGTCGTCCCTGTTCATCAACATCGGCACGACCACCGAGGAGGTGGCCCGGGCCCTGGGCGGACACAAGAACCTGCGCGTCATCACCAACAGCCTCAACGTGGCCACCATTCTGACCGGCAACCCCGAGGTCGAGATCATCGTCGCCGGTGGCCTCATCCGCCATCACGACGGCGGCATCGTCGGCGAGGCGGCCATCGACTTCATCCGCCAGTTCAAGGTCGACTTCGGCATCATCGGCATCAGCGGCATCGACATGGACGGCACGCTCCTGGACTTCGACTACCGCGAGGTCCGCGCCGCCCGCGCCATCATGGAGAACTCGCGCCAGGTCTTCCTGGTCACGGACCACACCAAGTTCGGCCGCAACGCGATGGTCCGCCTGGGCAACATCGACGAGATCGACGCCCTGTTCACGGACCAGACTCCGCCGGCCAGCGTGCTGGAGCAGATGCGGCGCGGCGATGTCGAACTGTACGTTGGCGGGGAGGATGATTCGGAAAATTGAGCATTTTCGAAAAAAATAGGTCAGCTGACCAATTTTCATTTTCAGTTGAGAAAATTAATTTCGTCTGCTAGAGGCATGCGAACATGACGCCGGGTGATCGCGCCCGCCGTCCCATCCCGCCCATGGAGGAGCCGCATGGGGCTTCAGCTTGATTCCATCGACCGCATCGTCGACGGCGAAACGCACCTCAAGGACGTTTCCCTCAATTTCGAGTCCGGCCAGCGCTACGTGCTGCTCGGCCGCACCCAGGCCGGCAAGACGTCGCTTTTGCGCATCATGGCCGGATTGGACCGCCCCACGCGGGGCAAGGTCATCGCGGACGGCCAGGACGTGACCGGGGTGTCCGTGCGCCGCCGCAACGTGGCCATGGTCTATCAGCAGTTCATCAACTACCCGTCCCAGACCGTCTTCGAAAACATCGCCTCGCCCCTGCGCATCGCCGGGACCCCCAAGGCCGAGATCGAGAAGCGGGTCATCGAGACGGCCCGCATGCTTCACCTGGAGCCGCTGCTCTCGCGCCTTCCGGCCGAACTTTCCGGCGGCCAGCAGCAGCGCACGGCCATCGCCCGGGCCCTGGTCAAGGAGGCCCACCTCCTGCTCCTGGACGAACCCCTGGTCAACCTCGACTACAAGCTGCGCGAGGAACTGCGCGACGAACTGCAGCAGATCTTCGGCCAGCGCGATTCCGTCGTCGTCTACACCACGACGGAGCCCACCGAGGCCCTCATGCTCGGCGGCAACATCATCGTCATGCACGAGGGCAGGGTGCTGCAGACCGGCCCCACCAGCGAGGTCTACGACAACCCGGCCACGACCACGGTGGCCGAGGTCTTCAGTGACCCGCCCATCAATTTCATCACCGCCGAGGTCGACACGGTCAAGGCCCACCTGCGCATCGGCATCGACCTGCCCCTGACGGGCCACCTCGCGGACCTGAAGCCCGGCACGTACAAGTTCGGCATCCGCTCCCACCATTTCAACCTGACCCGCAAGACCGAAGGGGACGTGGAGATCAGGACCGTGGTCGAGCTGGCCGAGATCAACGGCTCCGAGACATTCGTCCATTTCCACTACCGAAACCGCTCCCTGGTCCTGCAGGAGCAGGGCGTCCGGTCCTTCAAGGTGGGGCAGGAGGTGTCCGTCTTCGTGCGGCCCTGCGACGTCTACGTCTTCGGCGAGGACGAGAGGCTGGTCAGATCCCCGTCATCAACCTGCTCCGCCTGAGCGAGGCTTTTCATGGCTGAAATCATACTCGAGAACATGGCCCACAGCTACCGGGCCAACCCCAGAGGCGACGAGGACTTCGCCCTGAAGCGGCTGCACACGGTCTGGGAGGACGGCGGGGCGTACGCGCTGCTGGGTTCCAGCGGCTGCGGCAAGACGACCATGCTGAATATCATCTCGGGCCTGCTGACCCCGAGCCAGGGCAGGGTGCTCTTCGACGGCAAGGACGTCACGGCCCTGCCCCCGGAGAAGCGCAACATCGCCCAGGTTTTCCAATTCCCGGTGCTCTATGACACCATGACGGTCTTCGACAATCTGGCCTTTCCCCTGCGCAACCGCAAGGTCGGCGAGGGCGAGGTCCGCGCGCGGGTGCACGAGATCGCCGAGATCCTGGACCTGACCCCGTACCTGAACAAGCGGGCCAGCGGCCTGGCCGCCGACGCCAAGCAGAAGATCTCGCTTGGCCGGGGCCTGGTGCGCAAGGACGTGGCCGCCATCCTCTTCGACGAGCCCCTGACCGTCATCGACCCGCACCTCAAGTGGCAGCTGCGCCGCAAGCTGAAGGAAATCCACAAGCAGTTCAAGCTGACCCTCATCTATGTCACCCACGACCAGACCGAGGCCATGACCTTCGCCGACAAGATCGCCATCATGTACGACGGGTCGCTGCTGCAGATCGGCGCGCCCGACGAGCTCTTCGAGGACCCGGCCCACACGTTCGTCGGCTACTTCATCGGCAGCCCGGGCATGAACCTCCTGCCCTGCACACTGGAGGGGGGGGACGCGGTCCTGGACGGCGGCCGCATCCGCCTGGACCCGGCCGTGGCCGCCAAGGCGGGCACCGGCGAGTTCCAGATCGGCATCAGGCCCCTGTACCTGGAGCTCTCGGACTCGGAAAAGCCGGGTGCCCTGGCCGGGCGCGTCGTGTCGGTGGAAAACGAGGGCAGCACCCGCATCGTGACGCTGACCGCCGGCGGCGCGCGCCTCAAGGCCCGCGTGGCCGAGGGCCGCTCTGTCCCGGCCGACGCATGCTGGGCGGTCTTCCCGCCCGAGCGGACCAAGCTTTTTCGCGACCAGGCCCTGGTCAAGTAGGAGGTAGGCGTGGAGAAATGGGAAAACAACCGGGCCTGGTTCCTGATCCTGCCCGTCTTCGTCATCGTGGCCTTCAGCGCCGTGGTGCCCCTCATGACCGTGGTCAACTACTCGGTCCAGGACATCCTTGGGCCGGGGCAGCGCATCTTTGTCGGGGCCGAGTGGTTCCGGGACATGCTAACCAACTCGCGGCTGCATGATGCCCTCGTCAAGCAGCTCATCTTTTCGGGGCTGGTGCTTCTGATCGAGATTCCCCTCGGCATCGGCATCGCCCTGACCATGCCCCAGAAGGGCTGGACCGCCTCGGCCTGCCTGGTCCTCCTGGCCCTGCCGCTGCTCATCCCCTGGAACGTCATCGGCACCATCTGGATCATCTTCACCCGGCCGGACATCGGCCTCTTCGGCGCGAGCATCAACAGCCTGGGCATTGCCTTCGACCACACGGCCAATCCCCTGGACGCCTGGGTCACGGTCATGCTCATGGAGGTCTGGCACTGGACGCCGCTGGTGGTCCTGCTGGCGTACGCCGGCCTGCGCTCCATACCCGACGCCTACTACCAGGCCGCCAAGATCGACGGCGCCAGCCGCTGGGCCGTGTTCCGCTTCATCCAGCTGCCCAAGATGCGCGGCGTGCTGACCATCGCCGTGCTGCTGCGGTTCATGGACAGCTTCCTCATCTACGCCGAGCCCTTCGTCCTGACCGGCGGCGGCCCCGGCAACGCCACGACCTTCCTGTCCATCTACCTGGTCAAGCTGTCCACGGCCATGGACCTCGGGCCGGCCGCGGCCTTCTCCATCATCTACTTCCTCATCGTCCTGCTGTTCTGCTGGCTCTTCTACCAGGCCCTGCAGGCCGTGGGCACGGGGGACAAGTCATGAGAAAACGCCACTTCGTCCTCGTCTTTTACCTGACGCTGCTGCTGTTGCCCATCTACTGGATGCTCAACATGTCCCTGCGCACCAACGCGGACATCATGCGCTCCTTCCAGTTCTTCCCCCACGACATGACCCTGGAGAACTACGCCAAGATCTTCTCGGACCCGTCGTGGTACTCGGGCTACATCAACACCATGATCTACGTGTCCATCAACACGGTCATCTCCCTGGTCACGGCCCTGCCGGCAGCCTACGCCTTCTCGCGCTTCCGCTTCATCGGCGACAAGCACGTCTTCTTCTGGCTGCTGACCAACCGCATGGCCCCGCCGGCGGTCTTCCTGCTGCCGTTCTTCCAACTCTACTCGACATTCAACCTCATTGACACGCACATCGCCGTGGCCCTGGCCCACTGCCTGTTCAACGTGCCCCTGGCGGTCTGGATCCTGGAAGGCTTCATGTCCGGCGTGCCGCGCGAGATCGACGAGACGGCCTTCATCGACGGCTACAGCTTCCCGCGCTTCTTCCTGTCGGTCTTCATCCCGCTCATCCGCGCCGGCATCGGCGTGACGGCCTTCTTCTGCTTCATGTTCAGCTGGGTCGAGCTGCTCCTGGCCCGCACCCTGACCACCACCGTGGCCAAGCCCATCGCCGCGACCATGACCCGCACGGTCAGCGCCTCGGGCCTGGACTGGGGCCTGCTGGCCGCGGCCGGCATCCTGACCATCGTGCCCGGCGCCCTGGTCATCTGGTTTGTCCGCAACCATCTGGCCAAGGGCTTCGCCCTGGGCCGGGTCTAGGAGGGTTGTCATGAATATCGACTGGATGGCCTGGACGCCGGTCACCGCGTCGTTCTTCGGCTTCATCGTGCTCATGCTCGCCGGCATGACCGTGTGGCAGATCCTGTCCCCGAGCATCGCGCGCCGGGGTTTCCTGCCCATCGTCACCACCCGCGGGGACCGTCTGTTCATCAGCCTTCTGGGCAGCGCCTACATCCATCTGGCCTGGCTTGGCCTGACGGATCTGGCCGTCTGGATCGCTACAGTGATATCCGTCGCCTTCCTCGCCACCGTCATGCGCTGGGGCTGAGATCAGGGCACCTGCGCGGTGTCCGGGGAAGGAACGGAAGCGGCGTTTTGGGGTTTGTTGGAATAACCGCAAATGGAGGTCCGTATGCAAGTTCGACGTGTTCTCTTGACCGGGATGCTCATGGTGGCATTCCTGGGCGTCACCAGCCTTGGCTTCGCCGATGAGGCGGCCCAGAAGGCGGCGGCGAAAAAATGGATCGACGAGGAGTTCCAGCCTTCGACGCTCAGCAAGGAAGAGCAGATGAAGGAAATGGAATGGTTCATGAAGGCCGCCGCCCCCTTCAAGGGCATGGAGATCAAGGTCGTCTCCGAAACCATCCCGACCCACGAGTACGAGTCCAAGACCCTGGCCAAGGCCTTCTACGAGATCACCGGCATCAAGGTCACCCATGACCTGATCCAGGAAGGTGACGTCATCGAGAAGCTGCAGGTCCAGATGCAGTCCGGCGAGAACGTCTTCGACGGCTACGTCAACGACTCGGACCTCATCGGCACCCATTTCCGTTACGGCGCCGTCGTCAACCTGACGGACTGGATGGCTGGCGAAGGCAAGGACGTAACCCTGCCGACCCTGGACATCGACGACTTCATGGGCAAGTCCTTCACGACGGGCCCCGACGGCAAGCTCTACCAGCTGCCCGACCAGCAGTTCGCGAACCTGTACTGGTTCCGTTACGACTGGTTCCAGCGGCCCGAGCTCAAGGAAAAGTTCAAGGCCAAGTACGGCTACGAACTTGGCGTGCCGGTCAACTGGTCTGCCTATGAGGACATCGCCGAATTCTTCACCAACGACGTGAAGGAAATCGACGGCAAGGCCATCTACGGCCACATGGACTACGGCAAGAAGGCCCCGGACCTGGGCTGGCGTTTCACCGACGCCTGGCTGTCCATGGCCGGCGCCGGCGACAAGGGCATCCCCAACGGCGTTCCTGTTGACGAGTGGGGCATCCGCGTGGACGGCTGCCGCCCCGTCGGTTCCAGCGTGGCCCGCGGCGGAGACACCAACGGGCCGGCCGCCAAGTACGCCCTGCGCAAGTACATGGACTGGCTGCGCCTCTACGCGCCTCCCGGCGCCCTGGGCATGGACTTCTACCAGTCCCTGCCGAGCCTGGCCAAGGGCAACGTGGCCCAGCAGATCTTCTGGTACACCGCCTTCACGGCCTCCATGGTCGAGAAGGGCACGCCCGTGGTCAACGACGACGGCACGCCCAAGTGGCGCATGGCCCCGTCCCCCCATGGCCCGTACTGGGAAGAAGGCCAGAAGCTCGGCTACCAGGACTGCGGTTCCTGGACCCTTCTGAAGAGCACCCCGGTCGACCGCCGCAAGGCCGCCTGGCTGTTCGCCCAGTTCTGCGTCTCCAAGACCACGTCCTTGAAGAAGACCCACGTCGGCCTGACCCCCATCCGCGACTCCGACATCCGTCACGAGTCCTTCACCAAGCGCGCCCCGATGCTCGGCGGCCTGGTGGAGTTCTACCGCAGCCCGGCCCGCGTGGCCTGGACGCCCACCGGCACCAACGTGCCCGACTACCCCAAGCTGGCCCAGCTGTGGTGGCAGAACATCGGCGAAGCCGTGTCCGGCGAGGTGACCCCCGAAACCGCCATGGACAACCTGGCCGCCGAACAGGACAAGATCCTGGAGCGCCTGGAGCGCGCCAATGTCCAGGGCGACTGCGGCCCCAAGATGAACAAGCCCCAGGACGAGAAGTACTGGCTCGACCAGCCCGGCGCTCCCAAGCCCAAGCTGGAGAACGAGAAGCCCAAGGGCGAGACCGTCGACTACGACAAGCTCATCGAAGCCTGGAAGGCCGGCAAGGTCAAATAGGTTCCGAACAATCGGCACATGCGAGGGAGCGTCTTCGGGCGCTCCCTTTTTTGTTGGCGCGCAGGGGAGTTGGCATGTATGAGGAGTGACTGCGGCCTTCGCCATTGTATCCGTTGGAATCCATCACGGGAGCGCATCATGTCGTATTCGGCCATCGTCGAAATCCTGGTCATCGGCAACGAAATCCTCATCGGCGACATACAGGACTCCAACACCAGCTGGCTCTGCCATCTGGTCAACTCGCGCGGCGGCCACGTGTCGCGCGGGACCATGCTGCGCGACGACCTGGACGTCATCGCCGAAGAGGTGCGCCGGGCCCTTGAGCGCGGCCCCGACGTCATCTTCACCTCCGGGGGGCTGGGCCCCACGGCCGACGACCTGAGCCTGGCCGCCGTGGCCAAGGGAGCCGACCTGCCCCTTAGTCTGAACGAGGAAGCCCTGCGCATGGTCAGGGAGCAGTACGACCGTTTTCACGCCATGGGCGTCATGGCGCAGGGCGGCCTCAACCCGGGGAGGGAGAAGATGGCCTGGCTGCCCGAAGGAGGGATTCCACTGTACAATCCCGGCGGGACGGCGCCCGGCGTGCTGTTGCAGGTCGGGCGGACAGCCATCATCTCCCTGCCGGGCGTGCCGTCGGAGCTCAAGGGCATCATCGAGGCCTCCCTGCAGGACTTTCTGGACCGCACTTTCGGGGCCGGCGGCTCCCTGTCCAGGACCCTGCGCGTACGCTGCAACGACGAATCCATCCTGGAACCGGTCCTGGGCCGGGTGGTGCCGAGGCACCCGAGGGTCTACATCAAGTCCCTGGCCACGACGGTCGGTGAAAGCCCGGAGCTGGACATCACCCTGACCGTCACCGGCGGCGGGGTGGGGGAGCGGGAGGGGCTGCTGGACGCGGCGTATGCGGAACTCGGCTCAGGGCTCGCCGGGCACGGCATTGCGTACCGGGAAGCACCATGAGGGAAGGGCGCTGAAGCGGCAGGGTGACTATGCGAGGCGCCTACGTACCTGCCCTCAGTAGTGGTACGTCCTGTTGGCCAGAATGGTCATGGCCCGGAAGAGCTGTTCGTAGAGCACCACCTGGGCCAGTTCGTGGGGCATGGTCATGGGGCTCAGGCTCAGCAGAAAGTTGGCCCGCGAGAGCAGTTCCGGAGAAAGGCCCATGGCGCCGCCGATGACGAAGCAGCATTCGCCCTGCGGGCTTTCGAAAAGGGGGCGCACGAAGGCGGCGAAATCGCGGGAGTCCATGAGCCGGCCGGTCTCGTGCAGGGCAACCAGGGTGTCGCGCGGACCGACCTTCTCCAGGATGCGTTCGGACTCGACCCGTTTTCTCTCCTCACCCCCGGCATTGGGGCAATCCTTGACCGACACGGCGTCAACGCGAACCATGGGAGCGAGCATTTTCGCATAATGGCCGATGGCCTCGGCCCAGTATTTCTTTTTGGTTCTGCCGACGCAGACAATTTTTAATCTGTACATAGTTTACCTGAGTTTCTGCCGGAACAGAGGATGTCATCCTGATGGATTCGACCGTCCTGAGGGATTGATTTTGAATGAAATCAAGGGCAATGATACATCGTTGCCAGTAGTTCCGCGCCGTGATCGCCAGGACCAGGGTTCACGGTCACTTCAGCCACGGTCTTTGGAGGTGTCGCATGAGCAGCAAGCCGGGACAAGATGCAGGGGACGATTCGAGCCTGCTGATCGCCAGCGAAAACGAGGAGAAGCACTTCGTCCGCAAAGCCTTCCGCGTGCCCATCCCGCAGGGCCTTGTCACCCTGGACCACGGCGGGCGGAAACACGCGGTCAAGGACCTCTCCATGTACGGGGTCGGCCTTGCCGTGACAAGTCCCGACGACTTCAGCGTCGGCGCCGTCCTGGAGAGCGTCCGGATCACCTTCCCCGACAAGACGTTCCTGGTCGATGTCCGGGTGGTGCACATTTCGCCCTATGAAGGCGACAGCCTCATCTGCGGCATGGAGATCATCCACACCCACGACTCCGGCTACATCGACTGGATGACGCGGGTCATATCCGAAATCAAGACATCGGTCCTGGGCGCTGTCGCGAAATCCTCCTGAATCGGGGTCGCACATGAACGGACGATCACATCCCGACATCCTCGACGAATTGTTCCGGGGCGAACAGGGCTCGGGGCCCGTTTCGGGCCTGGAGGAACTGGAAGCCCTCATCAGGGTCTGCCTGCCTAAGGCTGCCCCCTGCAACAAGGCCAAGCTCCTGCCCCTCAAACGCAGACAGGCCACCAGCAAAAGAAAAACAACCCACTATCTGCGCGAGGACGTCTTCGACGGCCTGACCCAGGCCAAGGACATCCTCCTGCGGCTTCTGCCCGAAGGGTCGAAATCCAAAGCGTCCAAGTCCAATCTGGTCAACCACGCGGTCAACCAACTGCTGCGGGAGATCGAGGAGAAAGGCCTCGATGGCCCCCTTGTCAAATCCATCCTCGGAAAAATTGAGTAACGGCGGAGGCTGTTCATGAAGGTGATCTGTCCGCAGTGCAGAAAAGAGCACAACGTCGATGAATCAAAGATCCCGGCCGGGGCCAAGGTCGCCCAGTGCCGGGCTTGCGGGCACCGTTTCCCGCTGTTCGAGCCGGCTGCGGCCGAGCCGGAGAAACCCAAGGCCCGCCGGATCGGGGTGACCCTCAGCAAGGGCGGCGTGGGCAAGACCACCACGGCCGTCAGCCTGGCCGCAGGCCTGGCCCTGGCCGGGTACAAGGTGCTTCTGGTCGACACGGACACCCAGGGGCAGGCTGCCTATGTCCTGGGCATGAAGCCCAAGGCGGGCCTGACGGAGCTGGTCACGGGCGAACTGCCGCCCGAGGAGACCATCGTGCAGGCCCGGGAAAACCTCTGGCTCCTGGCCGGCGGACGCTCCCTGGCCGGCATCAAGCGCCTCATCGACCGCAAGGACTTCGGCGGCGAGCTGACCCTGGTCGAGGCCCTCGAACCCATCGAAAAGGACTACGACTACGTCATCGTCGACACCTCGCCGGGCTGGGACCCGCTGACGGTCAACGTGCTCTTCTACGTCTACGAACTCATCACGCCCGTTTCCCTGGAGGTCATGACCCTGCAGGGCCTCGTCGAGTTCCTGAAGAGCCTGTCGTCCATCCAGAAATACCGCGCCGACGTGACCCTCAACTACATCCTGCCGACCTTTCTGGACAAGCGCATCAAGAACCCCGACGCCATCCTGGACAAGCTCAAGGACCTGTACGGCGAGTACGTCTGCACGCCCATCCGCTACAACGTGCGCCTGTCCGAGTCCCCGGCCTACGGCAAGACCATCTACGAGTACGCCCCCGGCTCCCACGGCTCCCAGGACTACCGCGACCTGGTGCGCAAGATCACCGGCCGTCCGGAACTGTTCGCCTGAGACGGCCCGCCCTCCTTGACGGCCAATCCCCGCGCATTTGCGTGCGCGGGGATTTTTTCGTACCTAGCCGTCCCATGACGATGCACTTCACCAAGACTCTCGACCGCCCTCGAACGGAACGCCCGTGCCCAGAACGCTGATCATCGCCGAAAAACCCTCCGTGGCCCGCGAGCTGGCCGCCGTGCTGGGCGTCAAGGGGCGCGGTGAGGGCTGCCTGCAGGGGCCGGAGCACGTGGTCACCTGGGCCGTGGGGCACCTCGTCAACATCGCCGAGCCGGCCCAGCAGAACCCGGCCTGGGCCGGCCGCTGGGCCATGGGCCAGCTGCCCATGCTCCCGGCGCGCTTCGCCCTGGGCATCCTGCCGTCCACGGCCAGCCAGTACGAAATCATCCGGCGCTACCTCCTGGACGACGACATCACCGAGGTCATCAACGCAACGGACGCCGGGCGCGAAGGGGAGCTCATCTTCCGGCGCATCTACCTCCTGGCCGGCAGCACCAAGCCCATCCGCCGCCTGTGGGCCAACGACATGACCGAGAAGGGCCTGCAGAAGGCCTTCGCCGGCCTCGTGGACGGCGAGCAGAAGCGCAACCTCGGCCACGCCGCCTTTGCCCGGGCCGAGGCCGACTGGCTGGTGGGCATGAACTTCTCCCGCCTCTTCACCCTGCGCGCCGGCAGCCTCATCACCGTGGGCCGGGTCCAGACGCCGGTCCTCAAGCTGCTGGTGGACCGGCGGCGCGAGATCGAGAATTTCGAGCCCAAGGACTACTGGACCGTGGAAGGGGACTTCGCCCAGGGCGAGGAGACCTTCAGGGCCACCTGGTTCGCCCCGCCCGAGTTCAAGGACTCCAAGGTCTGGACCGAGGCGGAAGGGCGCGAGGTGGTGGAGGCCTGCGCCGGGGGCAGGGGAGAGGTGCTGTCCATGGAGAAGAAGAAGGGCCGGCAGAAGCCGCCGCTGCCCTTCGACCTGACCACGCTGCAGAAGGAGGCCAACTCGCGCCTGAACCTCTCGGCCCAGCAGACCCTGACCATCGCCCAGGACCTGTACGAGAAGAAGAAACTCATCACCTACCCGCGCACCGATTCCAGGCACCTGACCAAGGAGCTCTTCGCCGAGTGCCTGGAGAACCTGCGGGCCGTGTACGGGCATTTCCCGGAGATTTCGAGCAAGGCCGCGGCCAACATCAAGGGCGGAAAGAAGAAGTTCGAGTGCGTCAACGACGGCAAAGTCACGGACCACCACGCCATCATCCCCACCACGGTCAAGGCCAACCGCGCGGTCTTGGGCGCGGACGAGTGGGCCGTGTACGAGATGATCTGCCGGCGCTTCGCCGCGGCCTTCATGGACGACGCCGTGTTCGACGCCTCGACCCTGTGGATCGGCGTGAACGGGCACCGCTTCCGGGCCACGGGCAAGATCTTCCGCGACCGCGGCTGGCTCGAGGCCGAACCCTGGCGGGCCTCCGAGGACAACCCCCTGCCGGACTTGAAGAAGGGCGGGGCGGTGGACGTGGTCGGGCTGACCCTGGCGGCGCACAAGACCAAACCTCCGGCGCACTTCACCGACGCGACCCTCCTGGCAGCCATGGAGACGGCCGGCAAGCTCGTCGAGGACGAGGAACTGCGCGAGGCCATGAAGGACAGGGGGCTCGGCACGCCGGCCACCCGCGCCCAGATCATTGAAACGTTGCTTGCTCGGGAGTACGTCGGGAAGGACGGCAAACGCCTCGTGGCCACGGACCTGGGATGCTGGGCCGTGGACGTGGTCTGCGCCATGATCCCGCAGGTGGCCTCGCCGGAGCTGACGGGCGAATGGGAGAAGCGCCTCAAGGAGATGGAGCAGGGAAGCTATGCCTACGGGGTGTTCATGCGTCAGGTGCGGGACATGGTCGCCGGCGGGGTGAGCCTGGTCAAGGGCAGCTCTGCGCGCCCGCCGCGCTGTCCCGTGGTTCCGCAACGAAACGCACGCAGCAAGGAGGCGGCATCGTGAGCACCGTTCTGGTCGTGGACTCCGACGGCAAGGCCCTGACGACATCCCACCGCAGGCTGCGCAAGACCTTCGAGACGCACATCGCCCTGGGCGCGCGTGCGGGTCTGCAGCGGCTGATTGAAGAGGGGCCCTACGCGGCGGTCATCGCCGAATTCTCCATGGCGGACATGGACGGAATCGAGTTTCTGTCGCGCGTGCGAGACGTCAGCCCCCAGACTGCCAGAATCCTGCTCAGCCGGACGTCCATGGGGGTGGCCGACCTGCTGCGCGCGGTCAACGAGGCCGGGGCCTTCCATGTCCTGCCCGCCTCGTGCGATGACCAGCCGCTGCTGGACGCCGTGGGCAAGGGGGTCCGGCAACACGAGGAAATGTGGACCTCCTCCCACGACATGCGGGAAACCTGCGCCCTTTTCGCCAAGGCAGTGCACGAGATCGTGTGCTGGCTGCGCGCCGACGTGCGCGATCTGCTGAGCCCCGTGCTGCCGCTCCTGCGGGGGCTGTGCGAGCGGCTCAAGGACCCGGACCCGGTGATGACGGAGACGGCCTTCCTCGTCTCGGTCGTCGGCGTCATCGCCCTGCCGGAACAGACCCTGGACGCGGTCGTCTCAGGTCGGGAACTGGACGACGCCCAGCGGCTCGCGTTCGCAGGGCATCCCGAGCACGCGGTGGAGCTGCTGCGGCACGTCCCCAGGATGCGCGACGTGGCCGAAATCCTGCGCGGGTATTCCAATTGTCTGCACCTGAGTCTCATGCCCGCTGCCGAAGACATGACGGAAATGCCGGACATGCCCCCCGGTTCCCCCATCATGGCCCTGGTCATGGAGTACCGGATTTCCCTGTACGCGAACCTCGCGACGGCGGCATTCCTGGAGCGCAAGCGCGAGCGGGGCCTGTACTCGCGGTCCATGCTCCAGGCTTTGGAGGCGCAGATTTCTGCGAGCGATCAGGCCGAAACGGCCGTCGACCTGGACGGCCTGCAGCCCGGCATGGTTCTGGCCAGACCCGTGACCGGGACCCGCGACGGCAAAAACATGATCCTGGTGCCCGAAGGCTACGAACTGGCGCGCACGACCATCCTCTTCATCCGCCAGACGGCCCGCAACGGCCATGTAAACGAGCCGGTCATGGTCAAGGGCGGCGTGAGCCGGGACACGGACCAGACGGAAAGCTGAAGGCGGCTCGCAGAACGGCCACTGGCCAGCGCTCTGCAAGGCTCCAAGGACGGGCCGCCGCACTGCAGCCGGATCGAAAAAGCCCGGCCGGCGCATACTCGCGCCGCACCGGGCTGGCTGGGCCTCGTCCATTTCAGTCCATAAAGTCCACACGCCATCGCTGCAAAGGGCTGACACGCCCCCGACAATCCTATTCTTCAAGCAAATAGTTGAAACGCTTAAGATTGGAATACGTCCACTCCAAAATCTTGCGCATCTCGGCCGGCACGGCCTCGGGATGAACCTGGCCCTGATACTGGTTCAGGTAATAGGTCAACGTTCCAGCATCTTCCTGATATACAAGCACAATTGAGTAGATCGAGGCGATCTCGGGGCGATCGGGAAACTCCGGCTGGCTCATTACGTGCAGGACGAACTTCTTTTTCTCAGAGGCCGTCAGTTCGAAGAGCTTGCTGGCGATGACTTCTTCCTTGAGCTTGTAGGACAGGAGCGTGCCGCTCTGGTCCGAGCCGCGGGACTGGATGTCCAGAGGGAACTTGCCGATGGCGCCGGACGGGGGCGCGGTTTCGGGCGTCTGCACGGGCTTGGGCTGATCCTGGACGGGCTTGGAGATGTTCAGCGTCGAATTGTCTGCGGACTGGGCCCAGGCACAGGAAACCAGGCCGACGAGACAGATGGTGACCAGCAAAGTCAGGACGCGCTTCATGTGGATATCCTCGTGTTGGATTGAAAAGCCGGCCATGCGCGCTTCGCGTAGCGGAAGCTGAAGCACAGGCGAAGGGAACAGTACCAAAAGAGCGGTGCCTTCGGCAATGGCGCGGGATTGCTGAACCTTCACGGTATTTAAAGTTAACATAATTTTCATTATGGGACTTGAAAAAAGCGGGCGGGAATGGTGGACGGGATGGACGTTATGGACAAGATGGACGAAATGGACCGGCCCTGAGGGACAGGCAGCGCCTGAAAAAGGAAAAGCCCGGCCGGCGCATGGCTGCGCCGACCGGGCTGGCTGGGGCCTCGTCCATTTCAGTCCATAAGGTCCATCTCGTCCATGACGTCCATGACGTCCATGAAACCCACACAACCACAAAGCAGGTCATTTTCCTTCTTTCTTCTCCCAATCCTTGAGAAACGCCGCAATCCCCTTGTCCGTCAAGGGATGGCTCAGGAGTTGGGTCAGGATCTTGAACGGCACCGTGGCGATGTGCGCGCCGGCCAGGGCCGCGTCCAGGACGTGCAGCGGATGGCGCACGCTTGCGGCGATGATGCGGGTTGAAAAGCCGTAGTTGGCGTAGATGGTCAGGATCTGCTGCACGAGTTCCATGCCGTCCTGGCCCACGTCGTCGAGGCGCCCGAGGAACGGGCTGACGTAGGCCGCGCCGGCCTTGGCCGCCAGCAGCGCCTGGGCCGCGGAAAAGACCAGGGTCACGTTGGTCTCTATGTCCATGGACTTGAGGATGCGCACGGCCTTGAGCCCTTCGCCCGTCATGGGCACCTTGACCACGACGTTGGGGCCGTACTGCACGAGGTCCCGGGCCTCGCGGACCATGCCCTCGGCGTCCAGGGAAATGACTTCGAGGCTGACGGGCCCCGGCACCAGGCGGCAGATTTCCGAGGCGATCTCGCGCCAGTCGGACGCCTCCTTCGACATCAGGGACGGGTTGGTCGTCACGCCGTCCACCAGGCCCATGTCCATGGCCGCCCTGATCTCGTCCAGGTTGGCTGTATCGATGAAGAACTGCATGGTTCCCCCCTGCTCCGTTATTCCTTGATCATTTTCAGGTACTTGTCCCGGCATTCATAGCTGCAGAAACACATGACCTGCTCCCCGTCCTTGATCCGGATGTCCGAATCCTTGGAAACGTACGTGCCGCAGACGGGGTCCTTGACCAGCACCCCTTCCTTGGCCATCTGCTCGTCGTTGTTCTTCTTGACCTCGACCTTCTTCTTCCGGTCGTTGGTCAGCAGCTTGTACAGGATGAAGCAGGCGGCGGCGATTACGAGAAACTTGAGCATCATTCACCTCGAAATGGGTTGGAGGGCTGGCGGATGAGATCCCCCTCGACGGAGTACGCGAGCCGCGACAGCCATTGTGATGGAGTGAGGCCCCGGATGCGAAGTTCCGGGGCAAGATGCATGAGCGGCACGAGGACGAAGGCCCTCTCGCACATGCGCGGATGCGGGATCTGCAGCCGGTCCGACCGCCGCTCGCGGCCGTCCAGCAGCAAAATGTCGATGTCGATGACGCGCGGCCCCCAGACCACCGTGCGCACCCGGCCCATGTCGACCTCGACGCCGGATGTGGCGTCCAGAAGCGTCTCGGGCGTCCAGGTCCCGTCCAGACGGATGCGGGCCGCGCAGTTGGCGAACCAGTCCTGGTCAGTCAGGCCCTGGGGTTCCGTGCGGAAGAACGGGGATACTGCCTCCACGGCCAGCCCCGGGACGGCGTCGAGAAGTTCCAGGGCGCGGCGCAGGTTTGCGGGCCCGTCGCCCATGTTCGAGCCCAGGCCGAGATAGGCATGGGTGACCGTGTGGTGTGCCATAGCCTGAAAAAGCTACCTTTTTCATCTTGTGCAGGCAAGGGGCCAGATGTACCTTGCCGGAAATGCACGACGAAATCGACGCCTACCTCCAGCACCTGACCGTCATCCGCGGCCTGTCCGAAAAAACCGTCGAGGCCTACGGGTCGGACCTGCTCTTCTTCCGCGACTTCATGACGGAGCTGGGCGGCAACCTCGCCTCCGTGGACGAGCACACCCTCTTCCTCTACCTCGTGCACCTGCGCCGCAAGGGTCTCAAGAACACCTCCCTGGCCCGCAACCTGTCGAGCCTGCGGGGCTTCTTCGACCATCTCGTGCAGGAGCGCGTCCTGACGGGAAGCCCGGCCGCCCTGCTGGACAGCCCCAAGCTCTCGCGCAGGCTGCCCGACGTCCTGTCCCGCGACGAGGTCACGGCGCTCCTGGCGAGGCCCGACACGTCCGACCGCCTGGGCTTCCGAGACCGGACCATGCTCGAACTCCTCTACGCCTGCGGCCTGCGCGTGTCCGAACTGGTGTCCATGACGGCCCAGGACTTCGACCCCCAGACCGGGCTCATGCGGGTGCTGGGCAAGGGCAGCAAGGAGCGCTTCGTGCCCTTGCACGACGGTGCCGTCGGCTTTCTCCTCGACTACCTTCGCCGCTGGCGCCCCCTCTTCGGCCCCAAGTGCGACGAGGCCTTCCTGAACCGCTCGGGCCTGGGCCTCTCGCGCCAGGGCGTATGGAAGATGATCCGGCGCTACGCCCTGGAGGCCGGCATTTCGCGCACCGTGTCGCCCCACACCCTGCGCCATTCCTTCGCCACGCACCTGCTCGAAGGCGGGGCCGACCTGCGCACCGTGCAGATCCTGCTGGGGCACAGCGACATCATGGCCACGGAAATCTACACCCACGTGCAGTCGGCGCGCATGATCGCCCTGCACCGCAAATTCCACCCACGGGCCTGAGATGAGTCACCCGACAACGGTCATCACCTGCCACGCCAACGCCGACTTCGACGCCCTGGCCGCCATGATCGCCGTGAGCAAGCTCTACCCCGGCGCTGCCCTGGTCTTCCCGGGCACCCAGGAGAGTTCCCTCAAGGACTACTTCATCCAGAGCGCCATGTATCTCTTCAACTTCACGACGCTCAAGGACATCGACCCGGCCCTGGTCCGCGTGCTCGTCGTGGTGGACACCCGCCAGCGCTCACGCCTGACCCACGTGGAGCCCCTCTTCGCCGTGCCGGGCCTGGAGATCCACATCTACGACCACCACCCACCCGGCGACGACGCCCTGAGCGGAGCCGTGGACGTGTACCTGCCCTGGGGCGCGACCACGTCCATCATCGTCGACATGCTCAAGGCCAAGGGCCTGACCGTGGACGCCGACGAGGCCACCATCCTGGGCCTGGGGATCTTCGAGGACACGGGCGGCTTCACCTTCAAGTCCACCACGGAGCACGACTTCGAGGCCGCGGCCTGGCTGCGGACCATGGGCATGGACCTCGACGTCATCCGCGACATCATGAGCCGCGAGCTGTCCACGGAACAGGTGGCCATTCTCTCTGAACTCATCGAGTCGGCCGCGACCCACACCATCAACGGCGTGGACATCGTGCTGACCGAGGTCTCCCTGGAGTCCTACGTCGGCGACTTCGCCCTGCTGACCCACAAGCTCATGGACATGGAGAACATCCGCGTCCTCTTCGCCATCGGCCGCATGGGCGACCGCATCCAGCTCGTGGCCCGCAGCAAGGCCCCGGAGGTGGACGTGGGCCTGGTCTGCGCATCCTTCGGCGGCGGCGGGCACGCCTACGCGGCATCGGCCTCCATCAAGGATCGCACGATATCTCAAGTAAGAGATGAGCTTTTCGCCCTGCTCTACTCCCACATCAACCCGCAGCTCGTGGTCAGGGACTTCATGTCCTCGCCAGTGGTGCGCATCGAGGCCGCGCAGACCGTGGCCCAGGCCGCGGAGGTCATGACCCGCTACGGCCTCAAGGCCCTGCCCGTGGTCGAGTACGGGGACCAGGTCTGCGGCATCATCGAGGGCAGTCTGGCGGAGAAGGCCGTGGGGCACGGGCTGGGCTCCGAGCGCGTCACCGAGTACATGCTCGAGGATTTCCAGGCCGTGTCCGAGGACCAGGATCTCTACCAGGTCATGGAGATCATCCTCGGCCGCCGCCAGCGCCTGGTGCCGGTCCTGCGCGACCACGCCATGGTCGGGGTCATCACGCGCACGGACCTCATCAATCTGATGGTCCAGGAGCCGGCGCGCATCCCCGAGTCTCTGCTCTCGGACAAGCGCCAGGAGAAGAACATCCGCCACGTGCTGTCCGAGCGCCTGCCGCGGGCCATCGTCGGCCTGCTGCAGTTGGCCGGGCAGGTCGGGCAGGACACGGGCGTGGAGGTCTACGCCGTGGGCGGCTTCGTGCGCGACATGCTGCTGGGCATCCCCAACGACGACATCGACCTGGTGGTGGAGGGCGACGGCGTGGCCTTCGCCAACGCCCTGGGCGAGCGGCTCGGGGCCCGGGTGCGGCCGCACCTCAAGTTCCGCACGGCCGTGCTCATTCTGCCTTCGGGACAGAAGATCGACGTGGCCACGGCCCGCCTCGAATACTACGAGTACCCGGCCGCCCTGCCCATCGTCGAGCTGTCGTCCCTGAAGATGGACCTCTACCGCCGCGACTTCTCCATCAACACCCTGGCCGTGCACCTCTGCCCGCCGACCTTCGGCCGGCTGGTGGACTTCTTCGGAGGACAGCAGGACATCAAGGACGGCATCATCCGCGTCCTGCACTCCCTGTCCTTTGTCGAGGACCCGACGCGCATCATCCGCGCCATCCGCTTCGAGCAGCGCTTCCAGTTCAAGATCGGCAGCCAGACCGAGCGGCTCATCAAGAACGCCGTGCGCCTGAACATCTTCCAGCGGCTCTCGGGGGCGCGCATCCGCCACGAGCTGCGCCTCCTGGCCGAGGACAGCGCGCCCGTTGACGCGCTGGTGCGCATGCGCGACCTGGGCCTCTTGCAGGAGATCAGCCCCCTGCTCCACTTTCCCCAGACCAAGGAAGCCCTGCTGGAGGAGATCGAGAAGGTCATCACCTGGTACAAGCTCCTGTTTCGCCGCGAGGCTCCGGACATCTGGATCGTCTACTTCCTGGGGCTGGTCTCGGGCTTCGACGCCCACCAGGTCCTGGCCCTGACGGCGCGCCTGCAGTTTCCGCCGCGTCGCGTCGATCTGGTCGAGTCCACGCGCCGGCAGCTGCGCTTCACGGCCATGCAGCTGGCCCAGTGGGCCAAGAACAACGGGCGGCCGGCGGACCTTTACGATATCCTCTCCCCGCTCTCCCTGGAGGGCCTGCTCTACACCATGGCCCGGCAGCGCAAGGAAGAGCTGCGCAAGGCCGTGTCCCAGTACCTGACCCACCTGCAGGACGTGCAGATCGCCGTCTCGGGCCGCGACATCGCCGCCCTGGGCCTGCCGCCCGGCCCCCACTACTCCGCCATCCTGCGCGCCGTGAAGCGGGCGGTGCTCAACGCCGAGGTCTCCACGCGCGAGGAGCAGCTGGCCCTGGCGCGGCGCCTGGCCAATTCCCTGGCCGGGGAAGCGCGCGACGCCGCAGCACTTTCTTGACCGGAGGGTGGCAATTCTTTAACAATTTTTTGTCGTTTTGGTCCGTGGGACTCTTTTAACGGAAATCATCAACCTGGTTTGGAGGACGTATGCGCACTCGGATCGCTCTTGCTCTGCTGGCTCTTTTCCTGATGGCCGGAAACGCCCTGGCCAAGGATGTCGTCTTCGCGGTGGACGCGACCTATCCGCCCATGGAAATGGTCGACGCCAACAAGAACATCGTCGGCTTCGGTCCCGAAATCGTGGCCGCCATCGGCAAGGCCGCCGGCTTCAACCCCATCCTGAAGAACACCGCCTGGGACGGCATCTTCGCGGGTCTGGCCGCCGGCAAGTACGACGCCATCGCCTCCTCGGTGTCCATCACCGACGAACGCAAGCAGACCATGGACTTCACGGACCCCTACTTCGAAGTGAAGCAGGGCGTCGTGACCGCCAAGGACGCGGGCATCAAGTCCGTTGAAGACCTGAAGGGTAAGACCATCGCCTCCCAGATGGGCACCACCGGCTACTTCGTGTGCAAGAAGATCGAAGGCGCCAACGCCAAGTCCTATGACGAGATCGGACTGGCCGTGGAAGACCTTTACAACGGCCGCCTGGACGCCGTCATCGCCGACGACTCCGTGGCCTCCAACTACGCCCTGCAGCACGAGCAGTACTCCCAGAAGCTGACCCTGGCCTTCCTCATCGCCCCCGAGAAGCCCGAATACCTGGGCTTTGCCGTGAACAAGGGCAACAAGGAAATCGCCGACCTGATCAACAAGGGCCTGGCCGCCATCAAGGCGAACGGCGAGTACGACAAGATCTACGCCAAGTGGTTCGGATCCAAATAGCATGAACCAGGGCGAACCGGGGGAAATCCCCGGTTCGCCTTTTTTTCACCCGATCCCGACAAGGCCTGTCATGAACCAACATTTCCACAAGAAAGCCGTCAAGATCGACATCGGCGACGGCGCCGCCATTCCCGTCAGGAAGGACGCAGGGCTGTTCACGGCCTGGTGGCTGACCTTCTTCGGAGCCATCGCCGTCATCGTCTACCTCTGCGTGACCCAGCCGGAACCCTACTGGCGGGTGCTCAAATTTCTGCCCGACGGCGTGTACGTGACCTTCCAGGTCACCGTCCTGTCCATTCTCCTGTCCCTGGTCCTGGGGCTCGTCACCGGGCTGGGGCGCCTGTCCCGCAACAGGATCATCAACCTGATCGCGTCCACCTACGTCGAGATCATCCGCGGCATCCCTCTCCTGGTGCAGCTCTTCTACATCTACTACGCCCTGGGCCGCCTGGACCTCTTCAAGGACCTGCCGCCCATGGCCGCGGCCGTCGCCGCCATGGGCATCTGCTACGGTGCCTACATGGGCGAGGTCTTCCGGGCCGGCATCGACTCCATCGACAAGGGACAGTCCGAGGCGTCGCGCTCCCTGGGCTTCAACCGCGCCCAGACCATGATGTACGTCATCCTGCCCCAGGCCTGGCGGACCATCCTGCCGCCCGTGGGCAACGAGTTCATCGCCCTGCTGAAGGACAGCTCCCTGGTGTCCGTGCTGGCCGTTGCCGACCTCATGCGGCGCGGGCGCGAGTTCGCCAGCGAATCATTCCTGTACTTCGAGGCCTACACCATGGTGGCCCTGGTCTACCTGGTCATCACGCTCTTCCTGTCCAAGGGCGTCAGCAAAATGGAGCAGAGGTTGAACTATTATGAACGGGATTAGGCCCATCATCGACATCAAGAACGTCTACAAGTTCTTCGGCCAGTTGCAGGCCTTGAACGACGTCAGCCTGTCCATCAACCAGGGCGAGAAGGTCGTCATCATCGGCCCCAGCGGCTCGGGCAAGTCCACCCTGCTGCGTTCCATCAACCGCCTGGAGACCATCGACAGCGGCAGCATCGTCGTCGACGGCAAGGACATCAACGGCTCGGGCAGCGACATCAACCTGATCCGCCAGGAACTGGGCATGGTCTTCCAGAGCTTCAACCTCTTCCCGCACAAGACGGTCATGGGCAACCTGACCATGGCGCCCATGAAGCTCAAGAAGGTGCCGGAACTGGAAGCCAAGAAGCGGGCCCTGGCCCTCCTGGACAAGGTCGGCATCAAGGACAAGGCCGAGGTCTACCCGTCCATGCTCTCGGGCGGGCAGCAGCAGCGTGTGGCCATCGCCCGCGCCCTGGCCATGAACCCCAAGATCATGCTCTTCGACGAGCCCACCTCGGCCCTGGACCCCGAGATGATCGGCGAGGTCCTGGACGTCATGGTCACCCTGGCGCGCGAGGGCATGACCATGGTCGTGGTCACCCACGAGATGGGCTTCGCCCGCGAGGTCGCCGACCGCGTCATCTTCATGGACCACGGCCAGATCGTCGAGACGGGCACGCCCGAGCACTTCTTCACCAACCCGGAACATCCGCGCACCCAGAAGTTCCTCAGCCAGATCCTGTAACCATGAAGACAATCCACGCGCCCTGGCGCATCGACTACATCCTGGGCCCCAAGCCCGACACCTGCGTCTTCTGCCTGCCCGAAGGCACGCACGAGGACGAAAAGCGCTGCGTGCTGCACCGCGCCGAGCACTGTTTCGTCATCATGAACATCTTCCCGTACTCCAACGGGCACCTCATGGTCACGCCGTACAGGCATGTCAGCAACATCACGGAGCTGACCGCCGAGGAAAGCCATGAAGTCATGGACTATGTACAAAAGTGCGCTTTTATCCTACAGCAGGCCTTCAAGCCGCACGGCATGAACATCGGCGTGAACATCGGCGAGGCCGCCGGCGCCGGGATCAGGGAGCACCTGCACGTGCACCTCGTCCCGCGCTGGAACGGAGACCACTCCTTCATGGCCGTCATGTCCGAAACGAGCGTTCTCCCCGAGCACCTGCGCTCGACGTACGAGCGCCTGAAACCATATTTCGACAACCTTCAACGGTAGAGGTACATCGGATGCGTTATCTCAAAGTGTTGGGCCTGGTGGCTCTCTTTTTCTTCTCCATGCTGTTCTTCGTCCAGAACCACGACATTCTGGTCCAGGAGCTGGCCCTGGAGCTCAAGGTTTTCGGCCTCCACTACACGACCGAAGCCGTACCCTTCTATCTGGTCATCCTCATGGCCTTCGTCATCGGATCCCTGCTGTGCACCCTGTACTTCTTCCTGGAGCGGGTGCGTCTGTCCAAGCAGGCCCGCCAGCTGAAGAAGCAGGTCGACGCCCTGGAGCGCGAAGCCGCTTCCCTGCGCCCCAAGACCGTGGAAGAGCCGTACACCACGGCGGAATCGACCGAGAACATCCAGAACTGATCTCTCCGTCGCAAGACCTGCCGCAGTGCGTCCCCAAGGCCACCCTTCGGGACGCATTTTTTTCCTGCAACGGGAGGCCGCAGATGCAGACTTTGCTTGAAACAAGACGCCGCTGGCTCGTCACGGGCGTGGCCGGCTTCATCGGCTCCAACCTGCTGGAGACCCTTCTGGCCCACGACCAGGAGGTCACGGGGCTCGACAATTTCTCCACGGGCCACCGCCGCAACCTCGACGAGGTCCGCGGCAGCGTTGCGCCGCAGCAGTGGGCGCGTTTCCGCATGATCGAGGGCGACATCCGCGACCCGCAGACCTGCGTGGAGGCCTGCACCGGCGCGGAGTTCGTTCTGCACCAGGCGGCTCTCGGCTCGGTGCCCCGCTCCATCACAGACCCGCTGCTGACCAACGCGAACAACATCACGGGCTTCCTGAACATGCTCGTGGCCGCGCGGGACTGCGGGGTCAGGCGTTTCGTCTACGCCGCCTCCAGCTCCACCTACGGCGACCACCCGGGCCTGCCCAAGGTCGAGGACGTCATCGGCAAGCCCCTGTCCCCCTACGCCGTGACCAAGTACGTCAACGAGCTCTACGCCGAGGTCTTCCTGCGGACCTACGGCCTGGACAGCGCGGGCCTGCGCTACTTCAACGTCTTCGGCAAACGCCAGGACCCCGAGGGCGCCTACGCCGCCGTCATCCCCAAGTGGTTCGCGGGGCTCCTGCGCGGGGAAACGGTCTGGATCAACGGCGACGGCGAGACCAGCCGGGACTTCTGCTTCATCGACAATTGCGTCCAGGCCAATATCCTGGCAGCATGCGCGAGCAACCCGGAGGTGCCGGGCAAGGTCTTCAACGTGGCCTACGGCCAGCGCACCTCCCTGAACGAGCTCTTCGCCCTCATCCGCGACGAGGCCGTGAAATTCAATCCCGGATGCGCCGACGCGGCGCCCTCGTACCGGGACTTCCGCGCCGGGGACGTGCGCCACTCCCTGGCGGACATCTCCCGCAGCCGCGCCCTGCTCGGCTACGACCCGGCCTACGGCGTGCGCGAAGGGCTGGCCCGGGCCGGCCAGTGGTACGCCCGTCATCTGATCTAGGAGACACCATGCAATGGCTCAAGTCCCTGCTGGGACTGCGTGACGACCACACGGACCTCTTCCTCCCCGTGCCGCCCAACCCGGCCCAGGACGCCCTGGCCGCCATCGACGATCTGTCGCGCGCCATGAAGAACCACCACGGCGCCGTGGAGACCTGCTCGGCCCTGGGCAACCTCTACCGCATGCGCGGGGAGCTTGACCGGGCCATCCAGATGCGCAGCTCCCTCCTGGCCCGCCCCGACCTCGAGCGCGAGGACCAGGCCCGTGTCTGGTTCGAGCTCGGCCGCGACTACTCCCGCGCCGGCATCCTCGATCGTGCCCACGAGGCCCTGCGCCAGTGCCAAGAGATCGGCGGCGACCACCCCGCTCTCGAACTGGAGCTGGCCCTGCTGCATTCCAAGGGCGGCGATTTCCTGGCCGCCAGCCGGCAGTACCGGAAGATGGGACTCGCCCCACAGGCCGCCCACTACCTGGTCCGCGCCGCCACGTCCCGGGAACCCGCCGACCCGGGCCTCATCGCCGAGGCGCGCGACGTGTACCCGGCATCGCCGGAAGCGTGGCTGGAAGGGATCATGCACCGCATCCGCCGGAACGACTGGGACGAGGTCATCACGCACCTCGACCAGGGGCTCGGGGCCGTCGGGCCGCACCTGGGCTTCGTGCTCCTGGACCCCCTGCTCGATCACGAAGACCCGGCCGAGCCCGCCAGGGCGATCCTCCCGGCCTCTTCCCTGGACGCCCTGCTGGCCGTCATCGACCGCCACCCTCCGGAACTGTCCTCCCTCCACAGCGCGGGCTGCCTGCTGCGCGCCCACGGCCGCGTGGAGGAGGCCAAGACCTGGCAGGAGAAGGCCCTGCTCCTGAACCCCGCCTTCTGGCCCTCGCGGCTTGAGCTTCTGACCATGTCCCTGCCCGAGCAGCGGATGACGCAGGTCTTCACCCTGCAGCTCGACTTCCTGCTGCGCCGTGCGCGCGAGGCCAAGCGCTTCGTCTGCGGCCGCTGCGGCCTCAAGCGCGGCCAGATCTTCTTCTGCTGCCCCAAGTGCATGTCCTGGCACTCCATCACCCTGCGCCAGTTGCTGAGCGACGAAGCATCATGAGCACGGTCAAGCTGACTCCCATGATGGAGCAGTACCTGCGGGTCAAGGAGGAGCACCCGGACACCCTCGTCTTTTTCCGCATGGGCGACTTCTTCGAGCTCTTCTTCGAGGACGCCGAGGTGGCGGCCCGCGAGCTGCAGATCGCCCTGACCAGCCGCAACCCCGGCGCCGAGAACCCCGTGCCCATGTGCGGCATGCCACACCACGCCATCGACGAGTACCTGCGCCAGCTTCTGGACAAGGGCTACAAGGTGGCCCTGTGCGACCAGGTCGAGGACCCCAAGCAGGCCAAGGGCCTGGTCCGCCGCGAGGTGACCCGCGTGCTCACGCCCGGCACCGTGGTCGAGGACATCAACCTCGACGCCAAGGGCCACAACTTCCTGGGGGCCCTGTTCTGGGACGCCGAACTGGGCGGGGGCCTGGCCTGGGTCGATTTCTCCACGGGCGCCTGGTCGGGCCTGCAGACCAAGAGCGAGGCCGTGCTCTGGCAGTGGCTCGTCAAGATGAACCCGCGCGAACTGCTCCTGACCGACGCCCAGCAGCTGCCCAAGGATCTGGAGCAGTGGCGGCCGCGGATCTCGCGCTTCCCCGAGAAATCCTATTTCGACGGCCGCGGGGCCGAGGACAGGATCCTGCGCGCCCAGGGCGTGGCCTCCCTGGCCACCCTGGACCTGGACGACAAGCCGGCCCTGACGCGCTGCTGCGGGGCGCTCCTGACCTACCTGGAGCTGACCCAGAAGCGCGACCTCGGCCATCTGGCACCCTTCGCTCCCCTGGACCTCTCGACGACCCTGCACCTGGACGAGGTCACGGAGCGCAATCTGGAGCTCTTCCGGACCATGGACGGCGGCAAGGGCCGGGGCACCCTGTGGAACGTCCTGGACCAGACCCAGACGCCCATGGGCGGACGCCTCCTGGCCACTCGCCTGCACCAGCCCTTCAAGGACCTGTCAGCCATCCAGCCCGTGCAGGAGCTGGTCGCCTTCCTCGTAGACGGCGACGACGCCCGCGAGGGGCTGCGCCGCGCCCTGGACAAGGTCTACGACCTGGAGCGCCTGTGCACGCGCATCGTGGTCAACCGTTCCACGCCCAAGGATTTCGGCGCCCTGTGCGCTTCCCTGGCCGAACTGCCGCGCATGCGGCGCGACCTGGAGCGCCTGGACCCCGTGCCGCCCCTGCTGGCCCGGCTGCTGCGCGACTGGGACGACCTGGACGACGTGCACGGCCTGCTGTCCCGCGCCCTGGCCGACTCCCTGCCGCCGGTCATCACCGAGGGCGGGCTCTTTCGCCAGGGCTACGACCGTGCACTGGACGAGCTCATGGAGCTGACGGACCACGGCGAGGCGGCCCTGACGGCCATGCTCGAACGCGAGCGCACGGCCTGCGGCCTGCCCAAGCTCAAGCTCGGCTTCACCAAGGTCTTCGGCTACTACTTCGAGTTGAGCCGCGCCGCCGGGGCCGCCGAACCGCCGGCCCACTTCATCCGCCGCCAGACCCTGGTCAACGCCGAGCGCTACATCACCGAGGAGCTCAAGGTCCTGGAGGACCGCCTCATGAGCGCCTCGGACCGGCGCAAGGCCCGCGAGTACGAACTTTTCCTGGCCCTGCGCGACGAGGTGGCCGGACACCGCGCCCGCTTCATGTCCATGGCCCGCATCCTGGCCGAGCTGGATTTCGCCCAGGGCCTGGCCCACGCCGCGCGCAAATGGGAATGGCGCAGGCCCGAGCTGCACGAGGGCCTGGAGATCGCCATCAAGGCCGGACGCCACCCCGTGGTCGAGGCCGTACAGGGCCGCTCGAACTACATCCCCAACGACCTGGCCATGGGCGACGACGGCCGGGTGCTCCTCATCACGGGCCCGAACATGGCCGGCAAGTCCACGGTGCTGCGCCAGGCGGCGCTGATCTGCATCCTGGCGCAGATGGGCTCCTTCGTGCCGGCGGCCTCGGCCCGCCTGGGCCTGTGCGACCGCATCTTCTCGCGCGTGGGCGCCTCGGACAACCTGGCCATGGGCCAGTCGACCTTCATGGTCGAGATGACCGAGACGGCGCGCATCCTGCGCCAGGCCGGCAAGCGCTCCCTGGTCATCCTCGACGAGATCGGCCGGGGCACGAGCACCTTCGACGGCCTGTCCCTGGCCTGGGCCGTAGCCGAGGAGCTGGCCCGGCGCCAGGGCGGCATCCGCACCCTCTTCGCCACCCACTACCACGAGCTGACGGTGCTGGAAGAGAGGTTGCCCGGCGTGCGCAATTACAATATCGCCATCAAGGAATGGAAGGGCGACATCGTCTTTCTGCGCCGCATGGTGCCCGGCCCGGCCGACCGCAGCTACGGCATCGAGGTGGCCCGTCTGGCCGGCGTGCCGGCCCCCGTGGTGGCCCGGGCAAAGGAAATCCTGGCGGCCCTGGAGCGCCACGCCCCCGGCGGCGCCAAGCGGCGCGAGGTCATCAGCCGCCAGGTGGGCCTGCCCGGTCTGGCCAGGGCGGCCCAACCCCGGGAGGAGGCGGCCGGCGGGCATCCCGTGCTCACGGCCCTGCAGTCCCTGAACGTCAACGAGCTTTCCCCCCTGGACGCACTGACCCTGCTCCACCAGTGGAAGGCTATGGCAGGAAACTCATGAAACGTCTGCTGCTGTGCATCCTCCTCCTGTCGGCCGCGGCCTGCGGCAAGAAGGAATGGCCCCAGCCCGTGGCCAGCGAGGAGCTGATCCAGATCAACCACATGGAGGCGCGCTACGACCAGGGCTGCATCCTGATCAATGCCAAGCTCGGCGGCCGCCTGGCCAACCTCGAATATTTCCTGGTGGAGATCGAGCAGGAAGGCTGCCCCACCTGCCCCTTCACTCCGTCCTACACCCAGAAGTTCTTCCCCTACAGTTCGGGCCTGTACCGCAAGGAGAACAGCTTCATCTTCACCATCTGCGAGCCCTTGCCGGGCAAGACCCTGCGCATCCGCCTGAAGGCGGACAACACCTACCACATCATCCAACCGGCCCTGTCGGAGATCATCACCCTCGAACCCTCGACCCCCTGACACTGAGAGGAAACCTCATGCATTACTTTCAATACAAGGACGGACAGCTCCACGCCGAAGACATCCCCGTGGCCGACCTGGTGCGGGAATACGGCACGCCCCTCTATATCTATTCGGCCACGACCCTGAAGCGCCATTTCAAGGCCTTCGACTCGGCCTTCGAGGGAATCGACCACCTGACGTGCTATTCGGTCAAGGCCAACTCCAACCTGAGCCTGCTGAAGATCCTGGCCAAGGAAGGCGCGGGCACGGACATCGTGTCCGGCGGCGAACTCTTCCGCGCCCTGTGCGCCGGGGTGCCCCGCAACAAGATCGTCTATTCGGGCGTGGGCAAGAAGGCCGTGGAGATCCAGGAGGCGCTGCTGGCCGACATCCTCATGTTCAACGTGGAGTCGCGGCAGGAGTTGGAGCGCATCAACGCCATCGCCGGCGAACTGGGCAAGGTGGCGCGCATCAGCCTGCGCATCAACCCCGACGTGGACCCCAAGACCCACCCGTACATCTCCACGGGCCTCAAGGAGAACAAGTTCGGCCTGTCCAGACCCGACGCCCTGGAGACCTACGCCCTGGCCAAGAGCCTGCCCAACGTGGACCCCGTCGGCATGGACTGCCACATCGGCTCCCAGCTGACCAAGCTCTCCCCCTTCCTGGAAGCCCTGGACCGCCTCAAGGCCTTCCACGGGCAGCTGCTGGAGATGGGCATCAAGATCAAGTACCTGGACCTTGGCGGGGGCCTCGGCATCACCTACAACGAGGAGGAGCCGCCTCACCCCGAAGAGCTGGGCAAAGCCCTGGTCGAGTCCCTGAAGGGCATGGACGTGACCCTCATCCTCGAACCCGGCCGCGTCATCGCCGGCAACACGGGCATCCTGGTGGCCGAAGTGCAGTACACCAAGACCAACGAGGACAAGACCTTCGTCATTGTCGACGCGGCCATGAACGACCTGGTGCGCCCGTCCCTGTACGGCTCCTACCACCGCATCGCGCCGGTCAAGGAAGGCAACGGCGAACAGATGACGGCGGACGTGGTCGGCCCCATCTGCGAATCGGGCGACTTCCTGGCCAAGAACCGCACCTTCCCCAAGGTGGCCCAGGGCGACCTGCTGGCCGCCTTCTCGGCCGGCGCCTACGGCTTCGTCATGTCCTCGCAGTACAACTCCCGCCCCCGGGCCGCGGAGATCATGGTCGAAGGCGACAAGCACGTGCTCATCCGCAAGCGCGAGGTCTACAACGACCTGGTGGCGCTGGAAGAGGAAGGGTTGTCGCTCATCGATGAACTGAAAAAATAGCCGAGCTCACCTCGAAATGATCCCCCGGCAGCGTAATGCGACCGGGGGATTTTCTTTATCTGGCCGCCCCAAAACGGGGATCAGCTACGTCGCATAAAAAGCCGGATCGCTTCTGTATGCCCAATGCACTCCGCGTCCCGGCTTTTACCTCTTCCATGCAACCCACCGTTTGAACGGCCAGCATTCATTCTTTCACAGTCAATTATCGTGCACCTCTCTCCCGACAGTGATCCAGCGCAATATCGAGAATTCTCTCCACGTGCTCATCATCAAGAACGTAGAAAACCACCTTGCCCTCCTTCCTTGCCCGCACCAGCCGCGCGGTCCGCAGCAGCCTGAGCTGATGCGAGACAGCGGACACGGTCATCTGCAGCACAGCAGCCAGATCCCCCACGCACAGTTCGCCCATCCGAAGGGCGTCGAGGATCCTGACCCGTGTAGGGTCGGCCATGGCCCCGAGCAACGCCGCCACTTCCTCCAGTTCTCGCACTTCCGACCGCCCCAGGTTGGCACGTGCGACATTGGCAGGATGGATGCAACGAGTTTCGTGGATTTCAATCATGATTACAAATTATTACAGAGCATTAGGATTGATTTATTGAATTAATGAATATTTGAATAATTGCTCAATTAATCCATTTCTATCTGTCCAGCAATCATATCATTCTCATGCAAACATACCGGAGAACCGGGCTTCACCACGTTCGTGGTATTTCATCATTATCCCAACTTATCGAAAAATAATGTTTTTTGTGCATTCACTTCGCTGAAGTTTCCAATAATGAATCACCTCGATCCATGGAACAGTTGAATTTTGGCACAGCCTGCTGCTCACCGCCGACTCACCCTTCTTGACGGGCATCGCAACACGAAATAATGGTATCAAAAAATGACACCACTGAATTCCCGGCAACGTAAAACACTGGAAGAGATTTTCGCCAACCCGGTGACCAGTGACATCCGTTTTAAAGAAGTCGAGCATCTCTGTCTGGCTCTTGGTGGAAGCGTTTCTACGAAAGGACGGACCAGCGGCTCGCGGATTCGCATCATCATAGACGGGCTCTATCTCAATCTCCACGAGCCGCATCCCGGCCGAACCCTCTCAAAGGCGTCTGTAAAGGATTTGAGAAATTTTCTTTCACGATTAGGGATTACCCCATGAACACACCAATGACCTACAGGGGATACTGCGCAAAAGTCGAATACGACGACGAATGCGGCGTCCTGCGCGGCGAAGTTCTGGATATCAACGATCTGATTGTCTTCCACGGCGACTGCGTCAGCGACCTCAAGGTCGCTTTTCGCGATGCTGTCGACGATTACCTCGAACACTGCGAGGAAATCGGCAGAACCCCCGAAAAGCCCTACTCCGGCAAATTTTCCGTGCGCGTCGCTCCCGAATTGCACAGGAGAGCCGCACGCTTTGCAGCTTTGCACAACATGAGCATCAACCGCCTCATGGCCGAGGCGATTGAAAACATAATCGGTGGAAGCGAGGGCAACGGTGCGAAGTCACCCAAATCGGCCAGAGACCTTTCCATCGGCAACATCCCGCGCAGAAAAACTAATCCCTTCAATTAGCATCTGGTCGAAGGCGATCTTCCGAAGCGCAATTTTTTCCAAGACGGCCCGCCCCTCCATGGTCTATTGATCCCGGCCATGGACGCCCCCTCTTTTGAATTCATCGCCAGCATGCCCGGCATCGAGATCTGCCGGGCGTCGTGCAGCACGCACGTCTTTCCGCGGCATTTTCACGACGACCTCTATTCCGTGGGGCTGATGCACCGCGGGGCCTGTCATTGCCTGGGCCCGGGCAGGGACGACGCCACCGTGCGGCAGGGCCAGGCCTGCCTGATCAACCCCGGGCAGGTCCATGCCGGCGGTCCGGCCCGTGACGGGGTGTTTTCCTACACCATGTTCTACCTGAGCCTCGATCTGGTCCGGAGCCTGGCCGAGGATGTGAGCCGCAGGCCCCAGGCCGCGCCCGAGTTCACGACACTGGTCAGCGACCGGCAGGACGTGTGCGAGCCCCTGCGGCAGCTCGCCCTGAGTCTGGACAGCGCTGACGGCCTGCACACCGAGTCGTTCCTGGTGCGGGCCCTCGGGAACGCGCTGCGGGCCCACGGCGGGGTGTCGAGGGACGCCGGCGGCCATGACCGGGCCTTTGTCGGCCGGGCCAGGGAGATGCTGGCCGCGGACCTGGACCGTAAGGTCACCCTCCGGGACATGGCGTCCACCCTCGGGGTCAGCCAGTTCCATTTCCTGCGCGCCTTCAAGCGCCAGACGGGCGTGCCGCCCCACGTCTTCCGCACCCAACGCCGGGTGGAGCTGGCCAGAAACCTGGTCCGGCGCGGTACGCCGCTGTCCGAGGTGGCCCAGCTGGCCGGTTTTGCGGACCAGCCCCACTTCACCAACACCTTCAAGCTCTACACCGGGGTCACGCCCGGCCACTACGCCGCGCGCACCGCTCACGCGCCATCTACGTCACTCTGATCCGGGAGATTTGCCATGAAATCCGAATCCGCCGCCGTACCCGACGTCATCGAAACCCTTTCCGTGGGCCTGGCCCCTCGCCTGGCGGTGCTGGGCGCCGTCCTGCTCTGGGGCGCATCCTTTTCGGCCATGCGCGCCGCCCTGGCCGACCTGCACCCCTGGAGCGTCATGTGGCTGCGCATGGTCGTGGCCCTGGCCTGCGTCCTGCCCCTGTACCGCTCCGTGGACCTGTCCATGTACCGGCGCGGCGACTGGAAGCTCCTGCTGCCGGCCGTCGTCCTGCAACCCTGCCTGTACTTCTGGTTCGAATCGGCCGCCCTGGGGCTGACCACCTCGGCCCAGGCCGGCGTCATCTCGGCCTCGGTGCCGCTGCTGGTGGCCGTCGGGGCCTGGGCTGCCCTGCGCGAGGCGCTGACGATGCGCACGGTCTGGGCGCTGCTGCTGTCCCTGGCCGGAGTGGCGGTGCTGAGCTTTTCCGGACAGGCCACGGAGTCGGCCCCCTCCCCTCTTCTGGGCAACGCCCTGGAACTCGGGGCCATGGTCTGCGCCGCGGCGAACATGATCCTCATCCGCTTCCTGGGCCGTCGCTACGGGGCCTGGACCCTGACGGTCATGCAGGTGGTTACGGGCTGCCTTTTCTTCTCCCCCGGGGCACTGCGTCTGCTGGACGTCCCGGCCGGAACCTTCGACACGCAGCTCGTCCTCATCCTGCTCTTCCTGGGCGCGGGCGTGACGCTGGGAGCCTTCTCCCTCTACAACTGGGCCATCACCCGTATGCCTGCCGGCACGGCCTCGGCCCACATCAATCTCATCCCCGTGGTGGCCGTGACCTGCGGCTTCCTCTTCCTGGGCGAGACCATGAGCATGGTCCAGCTGGCCGCGGCCGGGGTGGTCCTGGTTTCGGTGCTGATGACGCAGAGAAGGTAGAAGACGGGGCCCATTCCCGGACTGTCCGGCCGGGGCCGCAGCTCCTTGCAGCGGCAGGGATATGCGGGCCGCTCTTTTCAGAGCCGATGTCATCCAGGGCATTACGGCTTCCGTTCCCGAAACGCGGTGCGCACATTCACGAAATTAGCATTTTCGTCGTCGGCAGAGCCCGGCCTTTCACATCGTCGACCATAAGGCCGTTTTGGTGCCGTCCCTGGAAATCAGCGCCAGTTGCCTTTCGGCAAGCATTCCCCGTTCCTTTTCTCATCTGCGGAGCGCCCAGAACGCACCTCGGCATCCCTGTTGCAAAGTGGGTTCATCCCGCATGAACCATTTACAAAAAAGGCAAAATCGATGCGCATACACACCATTGAACACGTGCCGTTCGAAGGGCCTGGCGCCATTGTCCGCTACGCCGAGGCGAGGGGACATGCCCTCACCCGGACCCGCCTCTTTCTGCGTGAGCCCCTGCCGACCATCGAAGAGGTGGATCTCCTGGTGATCATGGGAGGCCCCATGAGCGTGCATGACGAAGAACGATTCGATTGGCTGCGTGAAGAGAAACGTTACCTCGGGCAAGCGGTCGACGCCGGGGCGCGTCTGTTCGGCGTCTGCCTCGGAGCCCAACTTCTGGCCGAGGTGCTCGGCGGCAGGGTAACCTCCAACAACGGCCGGGAGATCGGCTGGTTTCCGGTGCGCCTGACCGCCCAGGGCGCGAAATCACCGCTCTTCTCGGGCTTGGGCTCGGAGTTTCCGGCTTTCCACTGGCACGGCGAAACCTTCTCCATCCCGCCAGGAGCCGTCTGCGTTGCCGAGAGCGACGCATGCCGGCACCAGGCTTTCGAAGCCAGGGGGCGCATTGTCGGCCTGCAGTTTCACCTGGAAACCACGCCCGAGAGCATGGAGCTGCTCATCGCCAACTGTGCCGACGAGCTCGAGCCTCGAACCGGTTTCGTGCAATCGGCCGGGGAAATGCGGGCCAGGCAGGAACTGGCGGCCTCGACGCAGACGCTGCTTTTTCAACTCCTCGACAACCTGATGGGGGAATAGAACATGAGAAAGGAAAAACGAGCCATCCGGGACAAGGCCGCCATCGAAAGCCTGCTCCGCAGCTGCCGCACCATGCAGCTCGGCCTGTGGGACGGCCGAGAACCGTACGTCGTGACCGTCAATTTCGGCTACGAGGACGGCGCCGTCTATTTCCACAGCGCCCTCGAAGGCCGCAAGATGGACTGCATCCGCGCCAACGGGCTGGTCAGCTTCGTCGCCGTGGCCGAAAGCGAGCTGATCCGCGAGGACCTGCCCTGCGGTTACACCACGCACTACAAATCCGTGAGCGGCTTCGGCCATGGCCAAGTCCTCGATGACCCGGCGGACAAGGCGGCCGGACTGGCCGTCATCATGCGCCACCATGACGGCCCCGAGGCGGGCTTCGACGCGAGGGTGCTCGAACGCACGGCCGTTGTGCGCGTGGTCCTGCGCGACCTGATCGGCAAGGTCAACCCGGCCTTCTCAGGCGACCCGCAGGTCTGAGTCTTTCCGGCAAGAAAACGCCAAAAAGAAAGGGAGCCCTGCAGCTCCCTTCCACTCGTACATCATCCCCCCTGAACGGGGTGCAGGGGACGAGTCCCCTGCCCTCCGGAGGCATTCCCCCCTATCTGTCCTTCATCGGCACATAGTCCCGCACATTGGGCCCGACGTAGATCTGGCGGGGCCGGTGGATGCGGGTGTTCTCCTCGACGTGCTGTTCGTGCCAGTGGGCGATCCAGCCGGGCATGCGGCCCATGGCGAACATGACGGGGAACATGTTCACGGGGATATTCAGGGCGCGCAGGATGAGGCCGGAGTAGAAGTCCACGTTGGGGTAGAGCTTGCGCGAGACGAAGAAGTCGTCGTTCAGGGCGATTTCTTCGAGTTCCTGGGCGATGTCCAGGAGCGGGTCCTTGATGTGCAGGGTGGAGAGCAGGTTGGTGGCGCACTCCTTGAGGACCTTGGCCCGGGGGTCGAAGTTCTTGTAGACGCGGTGCCCGAAGCCCATGAGCCGGAACTCCTTGCGCTTGACCCGCTCGATGCACTCCTTGACGGAGATGTCGCCCTCGCGGATCTGTTCGAGCATGTGGACCACGGCGGAGTTGGCGCCGCCGTGGAGGCGTCCCCACAGGGCGCAGATGCCGGCCGAGACCGAGGCGAAGAGGTTGGCCTCGGAGGACCCGACCATGCGCACGGTGGAGCAGGAGCAGTTCTGCTCGTGGTCGGCGTGGACCAGCAGGAAGACCGAGAGGGCCTTCTGGGCCTCGGGCGTGGGCACGTGCTCCTTGTAGGGCACGGAGAACATCATGTGCAGGAAGTTCTCGCAGTAGGAGCGGCTCGGGTCCGGGTACATGATGGGCAGGCCCACGGACTTGCGGTAGGAGAAGGCGGCGATGGTGCGCACCTTGCTGATGAGCTTGGCCGCGACCTTGCGGAACTCGCGCTCGGTCTGAATGTCGAGCAGGTCCGGGTTGTAGGCGCCCAGGGAATTGATCACGGCCGAGAGAATGGCCATGGGATGCCCGTTGGGCGGGAACCCTTCGAAATGGTGCATGAGGTCTTCGTGCAGCAGGGCCTGGTCGCCGAGCATGGTGCGGAAGGCGGCGCGCTCCTCGCGGGTGGGCAGCTCGCCGAAGACCAGCAGCATAGCCGTCTCCACGAAGGAACTGTATCGCGCCAAGTCCGCAATGTCGTAGCCGCGGTAGCGCAGGATGCCCTTCTCACCGTCGACGAAGGTGATGGCGCTGAAGCAGGAACCGGTATTGGCGTAGCCCTGGTCCAGGGTGATGACCCCGGATGCGCTGCGCAGAAGGCTCACATCCACCGCGACCTCGCCCTCGGTGCCGCGCACCACGGGCAGCTCGAAGGTCTTGCCGTCGACGGTCAGAGTGGCCGTATCGTTCATCGTCATATATCCTCCTGAAATCTCTCCCCTCGCCAGGAAAAAGATCAGTGTGAGCGCGGCCCGGGCCCGCGCGAAGAGAATCGTTTAACGGAAATCGATTGGATTATCCAGATGTCCGTGGGGGCGGAAATTTGCGGGGAGCGAGGGCGCGGGGGCGCGGGATTTATGGACGAGATGGACTGTATGGACTTTGTGGACGGGATGGACGCGGCCGAAGAAAAGACGGAAAGAGGCAGCGGCGACCGGTGGCAACCCGGCCGTTCAGAAAAACCGCCACGGCAAGGCACAAGCGGTTTGCAACGCCCCACCGCCCCCCTCTTCCGGCGGCGTCCATAGAGTCCATTTCGTCCACAAAGTCCACGCCGCCGCCTACCGACCAGGAACCGGAACGGCCAAAAGAGGTCGCCCAGAATTCATTCTGGCAAGGCGCAATCCAATTTTCAAGGGTGAGGTGTAGCCGACTACATGAGCCCTTGAAAATCGGGGAGCAACGCAGTCCAGAATGGATTCTGGGCGGCCTCCTAGCGGCCGGGCTCCCATTCCCAGAGGGGCAGGCGCATCTCGACCAGCTCCTCCTCGTAGTTGTGGGTCACGGCCAGGCCGAAGCGTTTGGCCAGGCCGATCATACCCTTGTTGCGGGGCATGGTCTGGCCTTCGAGGTAGCGGGTGCCGCGGCTCTTGCAGTAGCGGATCATCTTTTCGAAGAGCATGGAGCCCAGGCCCGTGCCCTTCATGTCCGAGCGCACGATGATGGCGAACTCGGCCGCGGAGTTGTCGGGCTTGGTCGAGGTGCGCACCACGCCGAGGGTCTCGGGCTTGCCGTCGACCAAGTGGGTGGCGATGAAGGCCATTTCGCGGTCGTAGTCGATCTGGGTGAACTTGGGCATGTCGCTCAGTACGAAGTTCTGGACCAGGCCGAAGAAGCGCAGGCGCAGGTCCTCCTCGGACAGGCCGTGGATGAAGTCCAGGTGGGCCTGGGCGTCCTCGGGGCGGATGGGCCGCAACAGGATCTGGTCGCCGTTCTTGAGGCGCACGCACTCCTCGAGCTCGCGCGGGTAGGGGCGGATGGCCAGGCGCTCGGGGCCCGTGACCGCTACGGGCTGGATCCAGATGCGCGCGCCCAGGGCCAGGACGCCCTGATCGTCGGCGAAGATGGGGTTCATCTCCAGGGTGGTGATCTGGGGCAGGTCGATGACCATCTGGCTGATCTGGATCAGGGCCAGGCAGATGTCGTCGATGTCGGCCGCGGCCTGGCGGCGGGAGCCCTGCAACAGCTTGGAGATGCGCGTGCGGTAGATGAGCTCCCGGGCCAGGCCCATGTTCAGGGGCGGCAGGGTCATGGCGTGGTCGTTGATGACCGGGGCCGAGACGCCGCCGTGACCGAAGCGCAGGATGGGCCCGAAGACATTGTCGGTGAAGACGGAAATGAACAGCTCGTGGGCGCCGGGGCGGCGGCCCATCTTCTGGACCGTGAAGCCCTCGATGTAGGCGTTGGGCACCTGGGAGTGCACGCGGGCGGACATGTTGGCCGCGGCCTCGAAGACGAGGTCCGGCGTGGTCAAATCCAGGGCGATGCCGCCGATGTCGAAGGGCTGGGCGATCTGCGGCGAGCGGATCTTGAGGGCCACGGGGAAGCCGATCTCCGAGGCGGCGTCCACGGCCTGCATGGCCGATTTGCAGATGCGGGTCTCGACCACGGGCACGCCGTAGGAGGCCAGGACCTGGCGGGACTCCTCCTCGGAGAGCTGGGCGCGGCCCTCGTTCAGGGCGGTCCTGATGATCTCCAGGGCGTGCTCCGTGTCCGGGAAGAAGTCCGCGGGCAGGGAGTCCGGGGTCTGCATGAGAATCTTCTGGGTGCGCTTGTAGCGCAGCATGTGCAGGTAGGCCATGATGGCCTTGCCCGGCCGGTCGAAGACCGGGATGGCCGCGTCCTCGAAGACGTCCTTGGTGTCGCGCACGGTCTCCTCGCCGAGCCAGTTGGCCAGCACCAGGCAGCGGCTGGTCTTGGCAACCTGGGTCACGGCCTGGGCGATCTCCAGGCTCGACGTGCCCTGGAAGGGCACGTGCAGGATGAGCACGCAGCCCACGTCCTTGGCGCGCACCAGGATGCTCAGGACGCGGGCGTAGTCTTCCGGCGAGGCGTTGTACGGCAGGGTGACCGGGTTGTCGGAACAGCGCTCGGGGCCGAGGATCTCCTCCAGCTTGAGCTGGGTCTCCTCGGTGATGGCGGCCAGCTCCCCTCCTCCCTGGATGAGCGTGTCGGCGGCCAGCAGGCCGATGCTCTGGCCGTTGGTCATGATGGCCAGGCCGTTGCCGCGCAGGGGCTTGTAGTTGGCCAGGGTGCGGGCGCCCTCGAACAGGGAGTCGATGTCGTCCACGCGGACCATGCCGGCGCGGCGGAAGGCGGCGTCGTAGATCTGGTCCTGGTCCATCTCCGTCAGCTCGCTGGCGGCGTCGCGCAGCTCGCACGGCAGGCGGCGCGGGCGGATGACGAGAATGGGCTTGTTGCGGGCGCTGGCCCGGGCCGCGGACATGAAGCGCCGGGCGTCCTGGATGTTTTCGATGTAGAGCAGGATGGCCTTGGTGGCCGGGTCGGAGCCGAGGTAGTCGAGGACCGAGCTGAAGTCGATGTCCAGCTGGCGGCCCAGGGAGACGCAGTGGGAGAAGCCTACGTTGTTGGTCCGGGCCCAGTCGAGAACGGACTCGAAGAGGCTGTCGGACTGGGTGACGAAGGCGATGCGGCCCTCCTTGGCTCCGACGCGCGACAGGCTCGCGTTGACGCCCGAGGCGGGCACGATCATCCCGAGGCTCCCGGGGCCCAGGACGCGGATGTCCTTGTCGTGTGCGACCTGGCGGATGCGCTCGTCGATCTGGGCCTTCTGCGGGCCGTCGAGGAGGGCGTAGCCCGGGTCCATGATCACGGCCACGTGGGTGCCGTTGTCGGCCAGTTCGGCCAGGCGGTCCGGGGCGTCGAAGACCGAGGAGCAGATGATGGCCATGTCCGGGGTCAGGGGCAGGGACGTGACGCTGACGTAGGACAGCACCCCGAAGATGGCCTCCTGGGCGCCCGACACGGGCAGCACCGGGCCCAGGAATTTTCCGGACATGAGATTGCGCATGAGGATGGCGCTGACCGAATTGGGGTCGCGCGAAGCGCCGACGATGGCCAGGGAATTGGGCTTGAACAACAGATCCAGGTGTTTGACGCTCATCGTCCGAAAAGCTCCGTTTACCGATGGGGGAAAGGCGCGGCTTCCGTTAACCGCCAATATCAGCCATTTACCAGAAAAGGCGGGAAAACAAAATTCATTTCTTCTAGACGTAATTCCTGATAGTACCCGGTCACGAAGAATCACCAGCTTTATCAAGGAGGAACCACCACATGAGTCCTGAAAATATCCAGAGCCTGCAGCACGAAGAGCGCCTTTTCACACCGCCCGCGGCACCCCGCGCCCATATCCCGGACATGGCTACCTACGAGGCCCACTACCGCCGCGCCGACCAGGACCCCGAAGGCTACTGGGGCGACCGGGCCCGCGAACTCGTCAGCTGGTTCAAGCCCTGGGACAAGGTCATGGACTGCGATTTCAAGGAGCCCCGCATCAACTGGTTCGTGAACGGCAAGCTCAACGTCAGCTACAACTGCCTCGACCGGCACGTGGAAAACGGCCTGGGCGACAAGACGGCGATCATCTGGCAGGGCGAGCCCGAGGAGGACGTCCGCCACATCACCTTCCGCGAGTTGCTGGCCGACGTCGTCCGCTTCGCCAACATCCTGAAGAAGCTGGGCGTTTCGCGCGGCGACCGCGTGGCCCTGTACATGCCCATGGTGCCCGAACTGGCCGTGGCCATGCTGGCCTGCACGCGCATCGGCGCCACCCACTCCATCGTCTTCGCCGGCTTCTCGGCTTCGAGTCTCATGAACCGCATCCAGGACTGCGAGGCCAAGATCCTGGTCACGGCCGATGCGGTGCTGCGCGCCGGCAAGAAGATCCCCCTCAAAGGCAACGTTGACGAGGCCCTGAACGGCTGCCCGAGCGTGACGAACTGCATCGTGCTCAAACGTGCCGGCAACGACGTGAACATGGTCGTGGGCCGGGACCTCTGGTGGCACGACGTCATGGCCGACCCGGATCTCCCCGCGACCTGCCCCTGCGAGGAGATGGACGCCGAGGACCTGCTCTTCATCCTTTACACCAGCGGCTCCACGGGCAAGCCCAAGGGCGTGGTGCACACCACCGGCGGCTACCTGACCTACGCGGCCCACACCACCCAGTACGTCTTCAACCTCTTCGAGGACGACATCCACTTCTGCACGGCCGACGTGGGCTGGATCACGGGCCACACCTACATCGTCTACGGCCCCCTGACGCTGGGCGTTACGTCCCTCATGTTCGAGGGCGTGCCCTCCTACCCAGACCCGTCGCGCTTCTGGCAGATCGTCGAGAAGTTCAAGGTCACGAGCTTCTACACCGCACCCACGGTCATCCGGGCCCTCATGCGCGACGGCGTTGAGTGGACCCAGAAGAACGACCTGTCCTCCCTGCGCGTCCTGGGCAGCGTCGGCGAGCCCATCAACCCCGAAGCCTGGATGTGGTATCACGCCAACGTCGGCAAGTCGAAGCTGCCCGTGGTCGACACCTGGTGGCAGACCGAGACGGGCGGCATCCTCATCACGGCCCTGCCCTTCGCCACGCCGCTCAAGCCCGGTTCGGCCTCCCTGCCCATGCCCGGCGTGCACGCCCGCATCGTCGACAACGACGGCAACCCGACGGGCGCCAACGAAGGCGGCAACCTCGTCATCGAACGCCCCTGGCCGGGCATGCTGCGCGGCGTCTTCGGCGACCCGGAACGTTTCCGCCAGCAGTACTTCGAGCGCTTCCCGGGCCGCTACGAGTCCGGCGACGGCGCGCGCCAGGACAGCGACGGCTACTTCTGGATCATGGGCCGCCTGGACGACGTCATCAACGTTTCGGGCCACCGCCTGGGCACGGCCGAGATCGAGTCGGCCCTGGTCTCCCATCCGGCCGTGGCCGAAGCGGCCGTGGTCGGCATGCCCCACGACATCAAGGGCCAGGCCATCTACGCCTACGTCACCCTGCGCGCCGACGTGGACGAGTCAGACGACCTGATCAAGGCCCTGCGCAGCCACGTGCGCAAGGAGATCGGCCCCCTGGCCTCGCCCGAGGTCATCCAGTTCACCCTGGGCCTGCCCAAGACGCGCAGCGGCAAGATCATGCGCCGCGTGCTGCGCAAGATCACGGCCGGCTCCACGGCCATGGAGGATTTCGGCGACACCTCCACCCTCGCCGACCCGACCGTCATTCAGGATCTCATCGCCGGGCGCCACATCTGACCCCACGGATTGCCGGCACATCTCCCTCGGGGCGCGTCCGTACGGGCGCGCCCCTTTTTCTTGACGCGGACGCAAAGTGAGTAAATAAATGCTCACCCAAGTAAGGAGGAAGCACCATGTCACGACCCGTCATGAAACGCGAGATCATAGAGGAATCGGCCATCCGCCTGTTCGCCACCAAGGGGCTGGCGCGCACGACCATCAAGGACATCGCCACCGCCGCGGGGGTGACGGAAGGCGCCTTGTACCGCTGGTACGACGGCAAGGAGGAAATGGCCTGGAAGCTCTTCAACCGCGAGCTGGACCAGTTCACGCACCTCGTGTCCGAAATGCTCTTCGATGACCGGCTGCCCTTCAGCCTGCGCCTGGCCCAGGCCGTGCAGACCATCTACGACTACTACCATTACAACAGCGACCAGTTCGCCTTCATCCTGCTGACCCAGCACGGATTCCCGGAAGACAAGCTGCTGTCCCGCGAGACCGAGCCCCACGGGCTGGCCGAGCGCTTCGTGGGCCAGGCCGTGGGCCTGGGCGAGATCCCTCCCTGCGACGCGGATCTCTTCGCCGGCCTGATCATGGGCGCCATCATGCAGCCCCTGGTCCTGCACCGCTACGGCAAGATCGAGCTGACCCCCGAAACGCCCGAGCTGGTCACGACCGCCTGCCTGCGCATGCTGGGTGCGCGGGCATGAGCGCCGGCCGCCGGCTCCTCGGCATCCGCGGGTTCCTGCCCTACCTGACTGTCGTGCTCGTCAACGCCATGATCGACCTGGGGCACAAGATCGTCATCCAGAACACGGTCTTCAAGGTCTACGACGGCTCCACTCAGATCGGACTGACGGCGCTGGTCAACGCCTGCATCCTGCTGCCCTTCATCATGTTCTTCACGCCGGCCGGCTTCCTGGCCGACCGCTTCTCCAAGCACCTGGTCATGCGCTGGACGGCCTTCTTCGCCGTGCCCCTGACCGCCCTCATCTACGCCAGCTACCTCCTCGGCTGGTTCGAGGCGGCCTTCGCCCTGACGCTCATCCTGGCGGCCCAGTCAGCCTTCTACTCGCCGGCCAAGTACGGCTACATCAAGGAGATGGCCGGCAAGGACAACCTCGGCATGGCCAACGGCGTGGTCCAGGCCGTGACCATCGTCGCCATCCTCCTGGGCGGCGTGCTCTTCTCCGTTGTCTTCGAGGCCCTCATCGGCGAGGCCGCCACCAAGACGGACATCCTGCAGGCCATCGCGCCCAGCGGCCTGCTTCTCTTCGCCGGCGCCGTGGCCCAGACCCTCGTGGCCCTGCGCATCCCCAAGCACAAGGACGGCGACGCCACCCTGCGCCTGGATCGCACCGCTTACGTCCGCGGCGAATACTTAAAGAAAAACCTGAAGAACATCTGGGACAACCGGACCATCCGCCTCTCGGTCCTGGGCCTGTCGCTCTTCTGGGCCGTGAACCAGGTGCTCTTCGCGGCCTTCGGGGCGCATCTCAAGGAATCGGCCGGAGTGACATCCACCGTCATCGCCCAGGGGCTCCTGGCCATCGGCGGCGTGGGCATCATCGTCGGCTCCGTCACGGCCGGGCGGCTCTCGAAGACCTACATCGAAACGGGCGTCATCCCCCTTGCGGCCGTGGGCATGACGGCCTGCCTGGCCCTCATCCCGGCCATGCACGACACCGTGGCCCTGGGGCTCCTGCTGACCGTCTACGGCTTCTTCGGCGGCCTGTTCGTCGTGCCGCTGAACGCGCTCATCCAGTTCAACGCCGAGGACTCGGACCTGGGCACCATCCTGGCCGGCAACAATTTCATGCAGAACGTGGCCATGCTGGCCTTCCTGTGCGGGACGGTGCTCGCCTCCCTGACGGGCCTGGCCAGCGTTCCCATCATCCTGACCCTGGCCGTCGTCATGGCCTTCGGAACCTTCCACACCCTGCGCCACCTGCCCCAGTCCCTGATGCGCTTCCTGCTGCGCGTGGTCTTCGCCCAGCATTACCGGCTGACGGTCAGCGGCCTGCAGAATATCCCTTCCAAAGGCGGCGTGCTGCTCCTGGGCAACCACACGAGCTGGATCGACTGGGCCGTGCTGCACCTGGCCGTGCCCCGGCCCGTGCGCTTCGTCATGACGCGGCGCTACTACGACCGCTGGTACATCCGCTGGTTCCTGGACCTCTACCGGGTCATCCCCATCTCGTCCTCGGCCGCCAGCAAATCGGCCCTGCGGACCATCACCGAGACCCTCAAGGCCGGGGAGTGCGTGGTCCTCTTCCCCGAAGGCGCCATCAGCCGCAACGGGCAGCTCGGCCCCTTCCGCCGCGGATACGCCATCCCGGCCACGCAGGCCGACTGTCCCATCGTGCCCTTCTACCTGCGCGGTCTGTGGGGCAGCCGCTGGTCCGCCGTGAGCCGCCATTTCCGGCGCAACACCGACGGCGCCCTGACCCGCGACGTGAACCTCTGCTTCGGCCCGGCCCTGCCGCCGTCGGCATCGCCCATGGAGGTCAAGGACGCCGTGCACCGCATGTCCATCCTCGCCTGGCAGGAGTTCGCCGGCTCCCAGCCCTCCATCCCCGTCAAATGGCTGCAGGCCGTGCGCCGCACCCCGGGGCGTCTGGCCGTGGCCGACTCCGCCGGCGCGCGCCTGACGTCCGAAGAGCTGGCCCTGTGCGCCCTGCGCCTGTCCCGCATTCTGGCCAAACGCCCCGAGGGGGCCGTGGGCGTCATGCTGCCCCCCGGAGCCAAGGGGGCCGTGGCCAACATGGCCGCGCTCATGGCAGGCAAGACCGTGGTCAACCTGGACCCGGGACTGGGCGAGGAGGAACTGCGCGGCTGCCTGCGCAAGGCCGGTGCCGGGCTGGTGCTGGGGGAAGAAGGAGCGCGGGTCGTGGACGGGACGGACTTCATGGACTGCATGGACTTTGTGGACGCGCGCAAGGGCATGCGACAGGAGTGGGCGGCTCGTGCGCTGCTGCGCCTGCTGCCCGGGAGGCTGGTGCGGCTGGCCCTGCCCGGTCGGGCGGCAGGCGCGGACACGGCGGCGGTGGTCTTCGTCGAGCGCGGCGGTGAGCGTGTTGGCGTGCGCCTCAGTCACGCCAACATCATCACCAACGGCCGCCAGGCGTCCTCGCTCTTCACGCCGCGCGGCGACGACGTGCTGCTCACGGCCATGCCCCTGCACGAGGCCCTGGGGCTGACCACGACCATGTTCCTGCCGCTGCTGGAGTCCGTACCCGTGGTCTGCCACCGCGACCCCATGGACGCGCGGACCGTCGGCCGCCTGTGCGCGGAGTTCGAGGCCACCCTGCTCTGCGCCGCGCCCGAGGCCCTGGCGGCCTATGCCGCCGCCGAAGCCCTGCACCCGCTCATGTTCGCCTCCCTGCGCTTCGTGCTCTCGGGCGGCGAGACGCTGAACTCGGCCACGGTCCGCGACTTCCGCCAGAAGTTCGGCCTCATGATCCACGACGGCTACGGCACCACCGAGACCACTCCCGTGGCCACGGTCAACGCCCCCGACGTATTGAACCCCGCAGACCTGAGCGTCCAGCAGGGCCGCAAGCCCGGCACCGTGGGCCTGCCCGTGCCCGGCTCGGCCCTGCGCATCGTGGACCCTGGCACCCTGGAGGACCTGTCCCACGGCGAAACGGGACGCATCCTCATCGGCGGCACCCAGGTCATGCAGGGCTACCTGGGCCGCGACACGGGCTCGGCCGTGATCGAGCGCGACGGCATCCGCTGGTTCGTGACCCAGGACCAGGGGCGCCTCGACGAGGACGGTTTCCTGATCCTGGCCGGCCGCGACGGCGGCGAATCCGGACAACCACGGTCCGAAAAACCTTGATCTTCGGGCCGCCTCGACTTAGCTGACTGGTGGAAAACTCGAAATTCGAAGGCCGTGCAAAAGCGACGGCCCGTCAGGGGCGGAATCTTCCGGACGCGGCCCGCCGCTCTGCACGTTTCTGCCGGAAACCCACAACAACGAACAGATAACGCATGATCACCGTACGTATCGAACCCGAAAACCGGGAATTCACCATGGACCGTCCAGGCACGGTCGCCCAGCTTCTGCTCAAGGTCGGCCGCAAGCCCGGCCGCGCCCTCGTCATCCGCGACGGAGGCCTCCTCACGCACGACCTGAATCTCAAGGACGGCGACCACATCACCGTGCGCGACGTCGGGTCCAGGGGGTAGCCATGAAGTGCAAACGCTGCCACGTCCCGGCCGTCGTCGCCCTGCCCAGCCACCACACGGCCTTCTGCAGGGAGTGCTTCCTGGTCTTCGCCCGCCGCCTGGTGGAGCGGGCCATCAAGGAGCACGACATGTTCACCTTCGAGGACCGCATCCTCATCGCCATCTCCGGCGGCAAGGACTCCCTGGCCCTGTCCTGGATGCTGAAGGATATGGGCTACGACATCGAGGGCCTGCACATCGACCTGGGCATCCCCGAGTCCTCGCCCATTGCCCGCGGCTACACCGAACGCTTCTGCGAGAAGCACGGCATCCGGCTGCACGTCATCGAGACGGCCTCCATGGGCCTGGCCATGTGCGACGTGAAGAAGCGCGTGAAGCGCCCCATCTGCTCGGTCTGCGGCCAGACCAAACGCTACCTCTTCAACCGCTTCGCCATGGACAACGGCTTCACGGCCCTGGCCACGGGCCACAACCTCGACGATGAAACCTCGCGCCTGTTCGCCAACGTCATGCGCTGGGACGTGGAGTACCTGAGCGACCAGGGCCCGGTCATGCCGGCCGAGGGCGGCTTCGCCAAGAAGGTCAAGCCCCTCTTCCGCATGTCCGAGTTCGAGACGGCCAACCTCTGCTTCCTGGCCGGCATCGACTACGGCTACGCCCCCTGCCCCTACAGCTCCAAGGCGAGCTTCCCCATCTACAAGAAGCTTCTCTCGGACCTGGAGGACATCCAGCCCGGCCGCAAGATCCGCTTCTACGACGGCTTCCTCAAGGACGGCCGCCCAGGCTTCGCCCCCCGCGGCGAAACCACGGTCAGCATCGAGCCCTGCACGACCTGCGGCTACCCGACCTCGGCCGGGGAATGCGGCTTCTGTCGGCTGAAGGGGATGATGAGCGAGGGAAAAGAAGAAGGCTGAAGGAGGCGGGACAGGCGGCACTCCCGGTTGTTTTTCAAGAGTCCCTGGTGCGGGGGCGCTATCACCGGCAGACGGTGGTGTTGCGGCCGCACTTTTTCGCGGCGTACATGTTCTGGTCGGCCCGGTCCACGAAGTCCGAAATGGACTCTCCCGGAACGTAGCTGGTCACGCCCAGGCTGATGGTCACGTGGACCTCGGTCCCGGGGCGGGGGAAGAAGGCGTGCTCGTGGAAGGAGCAGCGGATGCGCTCGGCCACGCGCGCCGCCTCTTCGCGGTTGGTGGCCGGCAGGACGATGATGAACTCCTCGCCGCCGTAGCGGTAGGCGGAGTCCGAATCGCGAATGAGCTTCTGGATGCCGCGTCCCAGTTCCGAAAGGACCGAGTCGCCGCAGAGGTGCCCGTAGGCGTCGTTGTATTCCTTGAAATGATCGATATCGAGGACGCAGAGGGACAGCGGGCTGTTGTAGCGCATGGCCCGCTCCACCTCGGCCTGGACCTGGCGGAAGAAGTGACGGGCGTTGTAGAGGCCCGTCAGCTCGTCGGTCAGGCTCAGCTCGCGGTAGCGCATCTCGCTGCGGCGCAGGTCCTCCTCGATGCGCTTGCGGGCCAGAATCTCCTGCCTGAGTTCCTGGGTGCGCCGCTGGACCTCCTCCTCGAGGTGTTCGCGGTACAGGCGGTTTTCCTGCCGCAGGCGCCGCTTCTCCAGGGCCTTTTCCACGGAGTGCATGACGAGTTCGAGGTTGATGAAGGGCTTGACCAGGAAATCCCATGCGCCGCGCCGCAGGGCCTCGATGACGTCGTCCAGGGAGCCGACGCCGGAAATGACGATCATGGCCGTCTCCTCGTCGCGGGAGGTGATGTGCCGCAGCACGTCGAGACCCGAAACGTCCGGCAGCTTCAGGTCCAGCAGGACCAGGTCGGGGAGTTCGGCGTTGTAGAGATCCAGGGCGCCGGCCCCATTCTCGGCCGTGACGACGTCGTGCCCGCGGTCGCGCAGATAGTCTCCGAGCAGTTCGAGGAGCGTGAGTTCGTCGTCGACGAGCAGGATGCGGGCGGAATGTGGCGTCATGCTCTGGCCAGGGTTGAATTCATGTTTATACGGCCTCCATACCCCCGGAACGCGACAGGACACAAGCATCTTTTTGATGCGCCTATGTCATTGTTGTCCCAAGGTTAACGAGGGAACGCGCCCTGAATCGGTAAAATCTTGCCGCCGGGGACATTGACATCGATTTGATCAATAACTACCAACGATCCCACACAAAGGAGGATTCCATGTTTGAACTGACCAAGGCTGCCAAAGAGCAGCTCGACATGCACTTCGCCGGCAAGGAAGTGTCCCCGATCCGGGTCTACATGGCGGCTGGCTGAGGCGGGCCTCGCCTGGCGCTTGCTCTGGATGAGCAAAAAGACAACGACGTGGTTCACGTAATCGACGGATACACCTTTCTGATTGAAACCAACCTGATGAGCGAAGCTCAGCCCATCTCCGTGGAATTCCACCCCCACATGGGCTTCAACATCAAGTCGAGCATGAAGGCGAGCTCCTCCGGGTGCTCTTCCTGCACCTCCTGCGGCTAGCCCGCAGCTGCTCGAAACGCACCGGGGCCGTCCGCAAGGATGGCCCTTTTGCGTTGGAACAGCCGGCCGCGACGGCGCCGCATCTTTTTTGCGCATACCCCAAAAAAGCCTTTGACAGCGGCGGGCTGCATCTATAGAGACTGTTTCTCGTTGGACGGGACAGGGCGGTTAGCTCAGCTGGGAGAGCGTCGGCCTTACAAGCCGAATGTCATAGGTTCGATCCCTGTACCGCCCACCAAGAAGACCATGCGGGGTCGTAGTTAAGACGGTTATAACGCCGGCCTGTCACGCCGGAGGCCGTGGGTTCGAGTCCCATCGGCCCCGCCATAGAAATCAAGAGCTTAGGGTTTAAACAGCCTTAAGCTCTTTTTCTTTTGTGGGTTCCGCTGTGGGTTTATTTTTGAGGAACCCGCCGGAAAGAACCTGGAGGTGCACACGCACCGGCTCCAGGCCGCGCACATATCTTTCCGTGGTGGACAGCTTCTTGTGCCTGAGGATCTGCTGGATAGCGATCATGGGCACGTTGTGTTGAGCCAGGATCGAGGCCGTCAGATGCCGGATTGCGTGGCACCCGAACGCCTTGACCCCGGCCTGCCTGCACAGGTCCTGCGGGAATCCCCGGTTCTCCGAGTACGGCTGTCCTTTTCTCCTGCCTGTGGGTTGCTGAAAAACCCACAACCCTTCCGCCTCTTCCTTGTGCGCCTGGAGCACTTCGCACAGCTCGTCCATCATCGGGATCTGTTCGTACTCCAGAGAGCCGTTCTTCCTCTTCCTGGTTCCGAGCCGGATCAGCCGGCCTTCGAAGTCCACATCCGACCATCTCAGCTTGTACAGTTCTCCGCGCCGTGCAGCCGTGAACAGGAAGGCATGGAGCAAAACCCTGTCCTGACCCGTTGCGACGTTGTACACGGCCCAGAAGTCCCTTTCCGGCGGCACGTAGCGCACCTGCTGATCCTGCGGCAGACGGTCCACCTTCTGGAACGGGTTTGGCTCCGGGAAGTCGTGGTACTTCATGCCCCAGTTGTATGCAGCCTGGAGGTTCTTCAGATCCTTGTTCACGCTGTGGCCGGAACGCTTCTTCAGTTCCTTCTGGCAGTACCCGAGCACCAGCCCGGGCGTGAGTGTCGAAACCGGGGTGTCGGCTCCGAACCGGATCACCAGGAGGCGGAACACGTTCTTTTTCTCGTTGAACACCTTGGGACTGAACTTCCGCAGAGCGAATTCCAGATACCCGGTGCCCCATTCAAGAAGTGAGACCGAACGGATCTGCTTTTCGGGGTGCAGGATGCGGTCTTTTTGATCGATTTCCCACGCCTTCGCTTCGGCCTTGGTCTCGAATCGTTTCCTGACCTTCTGCCCGTCTATGTTGACCTGAGCCATCCATTTCTTGCCCAGCTTGTATGGCATACGTTCTCCTGATCGCTTCATCTATGAGTTTTTCAAAGAACAGGATACGACGGCCAATCTTTACCCCACCGTAGCGCGCACAATGGCGAAGAACGGTGGATTCCGCAACCTGGAAGAAGGCGGCGACGTCTGCACTTTGAACTATCTGGCCAAGGGTCGGAGTAATCTTCATGACTCATCCTCCTTGGGCAGGTTGCACGGGAAGCCCATTTCCTCGCGGAGCTGCCGTGCGGCTTTCTGCTTGTCCCGGCCCCGGTAAAACCGCATGACCTTTTCGGCCACATCGTCGGGAATGTCCTTCGCGGTCTTCCCGGCAAGGATGGTGCTTCGGATGAACTCGTCTAAGAGGTCATCGCCGGAAACCTTTGCGCATGGGGAATCAAGCCGCGTGGCAAGCAGGGACGTGAAGAAGCCGTAGCCTTGCCGTGCGAGCCGCTCTTGGTCTATCGCAATGGCCTTGGCTCGGATCAGAGGGGATGGCTGTTCGATGCCGAGGAAGGAGTTCTGAACGGTTTTCCACCAGGAAGAGATAGGCCGGTGATGATACTGCCGCTCGGGGTAGTCCTGGAAGGTTAGCCATTTCTGGGAGGCATACGCCCAAGCATTTTCCAATGTCGGGAACGTGGCGGCAAGGGTATCCAGGCCGAGATCCTTCAGCACTCCCCGGCGCATCTGAAATTCAACACGGATGACCTTGAAACCTTCAGGTATCGCGTCAAGTTTCCACAGGTCATAAAACCAGAATTTCTTGGATTTACTCTGAATTTCCAGAATCTTATCATAAAGTCTCGCCGCCATATCGCCCTTGCCGAATTGAAAGCCTGTGAGGGCTTGGCGGTCAAAAAACACCGACCGAGTAACCGAGCGTGTCACTGCCGTGGACATAAGACCGAGGTTCCAGAGATCGACAGGAAGGAGGATGTCCATGCACAGATCAACACGGCTGGGCTTGACCGCGATGATCTTTGCGCCTTGATTCTCCAGGAAGGCAAGAATTCGCTGGAAAGCATCGTTCGGCGTATAGCGCCACAGAGTTTCAGACCGGATTTCGAGTTTGATGCTGGGGCGGCTTTTGGGAGCTAGCCAGTTGCCGATACTCAGGGCGTATTCCTTGCCGTGGATCAGCCATGTGTAGCCGCTGGAGCCGTGAGAACGGACCATGAAAGAAACGTCCTGATCCGTGTCGGTGAACAAGGGGCAGTCGGTTTCATACTCCTTGGCAACTGCTTTTGCCTTGTCCAGAAGGGTGAAAAAATCGGAATTTTGCCACTCGACTTGAATCGTCAATGATAATGAGTCGATACCGGATAAAAGGGGTTTACAGGGTATGTTTAGAGGGGGGCTGATAGACATGTGCCCCCCTTTTCGGCCTTCGGCCGTTGCACGGCTTTTTGTGTCCTTGCTTCTCGCTTGGCGCGATCCGCAAGCACACAAACGCCGCGCGCCGTATTTCTGCCCAGGTTGAAAGGTTGTGCCCAAGGCCGGGCCGCCTGCTCGCTCGCGCCAGCGTCGGGGTCTCCGCTGGCCGCCGCTTCATGCGGCCTTGCGTGGAGATAACTCAGCCAATTGTGTTGGAAAAATGAAAGAAGTGTTTTCATGCGGCCCGATTAGGGCCGAAGGAAGGGAGGTTACGCGGACAGAATTTGAATCAGTATTTGTCCGGGAGTTTTAAGAGATCATCCCACATAGTGTTTCGTTTTATGCTTTTATAGAATGTTTCAGCAACTGGTAGATCTGTATCATCAACAAAAAGTTGTCGGATTTGAGGAGCAGTCATCTTTTTTGTCTTAAGTACTTTGCTAAACAAATCATTAAATAAAGAAATCAACGCAGCAGCATCAACTTTTAGATCTTTCTCTTTTGGTTTTGGATGATCTTTGACAAGAACACGGATTAGTAGTTTATGACGTGTTGGATTTCGAAAAGAAAGATTGTGAATATATTGTGAAATTTTTTTATCATGAATAATGGAATGATCAATTTGTACTAGTTGTTTAATAGATTTTTCATCACCAAGACGAGCTTTTCTAAGTAATTGAGACGGAAATTTTCCATATAATACGAAGCATGGAATAATGACTTTTAAAAAAAATTGAATTTCTGATTCTGAAATAAATGAAATTGCTTGATCTCTTGATACGTTTTCGTAATTCTCATTAAAGAGAGCATCACTCTCTTGTTTGAGACGTTGATTATAGTCTGCTACTTCTGATTGAAATTTTATCTTTTCTTCTATTGAATATGAACTGATTTCATTTAATGTCTCATATAATATATCATTTCTTTCTTTTTGAGGCAATAAATATAGGCACATCTGTTCTAGTAATAGCGAGCAACGGCCTGTTGTCGATAGCATATTTAGAACTGAAATAAAAAAAATTGATTTTGAATTTCTGTAGAAATTTAACCATTGCTGCAACTGTGGAAGCTTTGTAATTTTTCTTGATTTATCCTTAATTTTTCCAGTACAAATTGCAGCATAAATATCTGGAATTAATTTGATTAATTGTTTTGAAAAAATTTCTTCTAACGTATTCATCAGTGCTTTTAACCCTAACTTCTAAACGTAAAAATACTAATTTGTTTTGCTATAAATTCTATGATGTTTTCTCTTCTGACATGATATTGCCATAAATTATTTCCAATAATTTTTACGTCATCATTCTCTGAAAGTTGTGCAAACTCATCCTCATTCATTAAACCATATTTAATCCATTTCATTATCCATTGGAGTGTCGAAGTGCGATCACTGTCATCATTTAGATCATAAAGGTTTAGTTCGGAATAAACATGAGCGTAACTAGTTTTCCTATAAAGCATATCTTCAAACAATGATGGCTTTGCAACTCTAACTACGGCAAGCAATGCGATAATCGGCGGTATACGCATAGCATTCTCTGAACTTGTTATATAAAAAATAGCTAAATTTGAAAAAACCTTTTCAAGTTGTCTTAGTGAGAAATTTAAATGTATTGAAAGAGATTCAACGCAGTCAATCAACTGTCTTTCATCGCTCCATGTTTGAAGTTCGTGTATCTTAATTAATTTTTCTGCATACTTTCTAATATCGTTTTCATATTTATGCGATATATTTTTTGGCAATTTTGTTTCTATGTTAACAAATTTTTGCAGGTAAGTATGAGCATCAATATTTTGTCCATATACAAACTTAATTGATTCTTCTAACTGCGACTTGTTCATTACTAATAGAAAAACAACATTTTCCACAGAAAAAAGATGTTTAATTTTTTCTAAAATCTCAACCGCAAAAGTTGGCTTACACCTATCAAGTTCATCAATTATAATAACAAGAGGACGATCCCCTTCTTGTTGCAATTTTGATGGTAAATCTGACAAAATCTTGCGAAAAGAATTTATAATTTCAACATTTTTTGAATGGGATGCAATTCTTTCTTCCACAAGTTTGCCTATAAAATCTGATGCATTATTCGATACATCATCCTTTATATCTTTGAGAGAGTCTATATCTGCATCTTTAATAATACCAAGCGTAGCTGCTTTGACGCCAACGCGTGCAGTCCAAGACAGTAATTGACATCCAACTTTTTTTGAAGTTTCTTTCAAGTCATGTATTTTATGCTTTAAACTTTTTTTAATATTTTTTTCTGCATAGTCTGTTATGGCACTAATAACTGTAATAAATGCATCATCAACATAATCATTTTTGAATGCGTCAATGTATACACTTGGAATGTCTGATTTAAAAAGAAGTCCTTGCCACATTTTAACAAAAGTAGTTTTTCCTTCTCCCCATCCACCATCTAACGAGATAACCAAAGCATCTTTTGTTTGTGTCACAATCTTTATTAATGCTTCACCATATGCCTTTCGATTTAAAATGTCTTGCTCAAATGAATCGTTTTGCTCAATGACCAACTGAGGTGTTGCAATTCTCATATATATCATTCCCTTTATTCTTAAAAAAAATCTGATAGAATACCTCTTATCTATCTAATTTTTCTCAAATTTATTTCTTTAAAAGCTTCTTCAATACCATCAAGTACTGTTTGAAGACGAGTCATTTCTTGGCTTCCTTTAGGTGTCAACTTGTATCGACCTTCACCTAAAAATTCTAAATCTCCCTTGTCTCTTAAGTTTTGAATCGTTCTTTGCAATGTTTGTTCTGGTTTTTCAGGATGCTTTTTATGACCAAGTATTTTTAATAGTACAGTTGCAAGATCTAGATTTTTTTGTGTCATAAGTTGAGATCTACTAAAAATATTCATCATATTTGGTTTTATTAAATTTCTAATTAACGCAAACGAAACAGTTTCCCAACTCGACTTTCGGGGTTGTTAGTAAAGTCGGAGAAACAGAAATCTATCGAGAATGATTGAATATTTTTATTGAGGGGGATCCTCCTTCTGTAGTAGTTCTTTTGTTACCACACAACAGAACACAAAAAAAAGGAATCCCCGCATGCAAACTACAAATAATGCCATCGATTTGCAACTCATTAAAAACGAGTGTGAGAGCAGAATCGATTCGTTTTTCAGTCAGTTCGGAATTGCGACCATTGCGCGAAATTCAAGCATCAAGAAGGCTAGAGGATATTCTGCTTTGACTATTCTTCTGAACATCTTTGTTCTTCCGTTTATCGGAAAGAATATCTATCGAAGCATCGTCATCAATCCAAAAAGCGATGTCGGAAAAGATGCCATCTATGAGTTCATGCGCTCAAGCAATTTCGGCTGGAGAAGATTCTTGCTCAAACTCGCCTTTGGCGTTCATGAATTCATTGACGGGTTGACCAGTAAAGATCGTGAATCCGTGCTTATTCTCGATGATTCCATCATTGAGCGCCCCAGATCGAAGAAGGTTGAACTGCTGGCCAAAGTTCACGACCATACGACCGGACGATTTCTCAAAGGTTTCAAGTTGCTCACCTTGGCCTGGTCCGATGGATCAACCCTGTTGCCTCTCGACTTTGTACTGCGCTCTTCTGCGGACAAAAAGCAACGATACCAAGAAGTTTCCAAAGACCTTGATAAGAGATCATGCGGCGCGAGGCGGCGCCAGGAGGCCGTGACCAAATCCACGGAACTGATCGAACCCATGATCGAACGTGCCCTGAAAGCTGGCATCAAAGCCAAGTTCCTGCTCATGGACAGTTGGTTCGCCATGCCGGCCCTGATCTCCAAGGTTTGCAAGCACATCCCCGTCATCTGCATGGTCAAACGCACGGCCAAGGTCCACTACATCTTCGAAGGACAGAAGATGGACGTGACGCAGATATACAGCCAGATCCGCAAGCGCCGGGGCAGAGCCAAGATCCTTGCCAATGCCCAAGTCGAGTTCAAGGATGGCCTCAAAGCCAAGCTCGTCTTCGTGCGAAACAAGCACAAGAGGGACTGGCTGGCCTTGCTCACCACTGACATCACCCTTGCCGATGAAGACGTTGTCCGCATTTACGGCAAACGCTGGGACATCGAAGTGTTCTTCCGCACGGCCAAGCAGCACTTGGAATTGGAAAAAGGCTGCCAGGGCCGGGACTTCGACGCTCTCATTGCTCACACGACCATCGTGATGACCCGATACATCTTCCTGAGCATCGAGAAACGCAGGACGGAAGATCCAAGAACCCTTGGCCTGCTGTTTCATCGTTGCTGCGAGGAGGCTGAGGACTGCACGCTCGTCAAGGCACTGTGCCAAATCCTAGGCATCACCCTGGAAAACCTAAAGAAACTTGGCGGTACTCAGAGCCAGGCAGAACGCATACTGCTTGAGGCTTTTCAAGAAGGAATGCGTAGTTTGGGGCACAATTTCGATTATATTTTCAATGAACAAAGGTTATTAGCTACTAATGGCTAACCCCGAAAGTCGAGTTCCCAATTAGATTTTCGACCATTAGGAATCATAAACTTTGACATGTTTGCTCCTATCTTTTGTAAATACTCAATAAAAAAGTTTACCTTGAGTCCCAGAGCAAGATTTGATTTTGGATTTCCGTTACAAAAAAAATTATAATGGAGGCAAGTCCTTATTTATGTCATACATTTTTTTAGAGAAACGGCAGATTCAGCCACATTCGTAATTCTGTGAAACATGACGTTTTTCGACAAAGGGATATGAAGCAGTGTGGGTTATTTGTGGGTTTTTGAACCCACTGGAACCCAAACGAGACTACGCAAAACTACGTAACAAGCTGAAATACGGCGGGGTAAAGCGGCATTCATCGTCCTGTCACGCCGGAGGCCGTGGGTTCGAGTCCCATCGGCCCCGCCATAGAAATCAAGAGCTTGAGGTTGCAAAACTTCAAGCTCTTTTTCTTTTTCGGGTTGGGAGAGGGTAAAGGGCGAAATGGGCGGCATGGACTCCGCCGTAGGCCTTGAACCTTTCTCAGTTCTCTATCCCATGCTTCTTGATGAGGTCGTACATCGTGGGCCGGCTGATGCCCAGGGCCTCGGAGGCCTTGACGATGTTGCCGTCGTATTTGGCCAGGGCGGCCGCGATCATCTTTCGCTCGACCATGGCCCGGGCCTCCTTGAGGGTGTGCTCGCCAAGACTGAAGCCCCCCTCCTGGCCGCCGCCGGCCTCGAAGCCGAGCACGTCTGCCGTGACGAGATTCGAGTCGGTCAGCAGCACGGCCCGTCGCAGCCTGTTCTCCAGTTCGCGGATGTTGCCCGGCCAGGCGTAGGTTTCCAGGCCGGCCAGGGCGTCGGGGGAGAAACCGGTCACGTTCTTGCCCAGTTCCGTGGCGATGCGGCCCAGGAAGTAGTCGGCCAGGAGGCGCACATCCCCCTCCCGCTCGCGCAGGGGAGGCAGGTGGATGTTGACCACGCCGATGCGGTAGTAGAGGTCTTCGCGGAAAGTGCCGGCGGAGATGGCCGCGGCGATGTCGATGTTCGTCGCAGCCACGATGCGCACGTTGACGGGGATGTCCTTGCGCCCTCCCACGCGCTGGATGACCATTTCCTGCAGGAAGCGCAGCAGCTTGACCTGCAGGTTCACGGGCAGCTCGCCGATCTCGTCCAGGAACAGGGTGCCGCCGGAAGCGTATTCGACCTTGCCCTGGACCGTGGACACGGCGCCGGTGAAGGCCCCCTTCTCGTGCCCGAACAGCTCGGACTCGATGAGGTTTTCGGGGATTGCGCCGCAGTTGATGCAGACCATGGGGCCCTTGCGGCGCAGGCTTCCGGCGTGGATGGCGCGGGCCACCAGCTCCTTGCCCGTGCCGGACTCGCCCGAGACGAGGATGGGCACGTCCGAGGCCGCGACCTTGCCGATGAGGTTCAGGACCCCGCGCATGGCCGGACAGGCCCCGACGATGCCGTAATTGTCCAAGGCCGCTGCCTCGACCGCCCCCTGATGCCTCGTGTTCTCGCGCTCGATGGCGTGCAGGTGGAAGGCGCGGCGGATGATGACGCGCAGTTCGTCCAGGTCGATGGGTTTGCGGAAGAAGTCGAAAGCCCCGAGCTTGATGGCCTGCAGGGCGTTCTCGCGCTCGTCGTTGCCCGTGACCACGATGACCTTGGCCGCGGGGTTGATCTTGAGCATTTCGACCAGGGCCCGGAAGCCCTCCTCGGACGTGTCCGCGTGGGGAGGCAGGCCCAGGTCCAATGTCACCACTCCCGGCGAGACCTTGCGGAATATGTCCAGGGCCTGATCCACCCTGGTCGCGAGATGGAGCTTGGAGTCGTCCCCGGCCAACCCCCATTTGAGCTGGGTCAGGACATCCTCGTTGTCATCGACGATGAGCAGATTTTCCACGGTATCCCTCTATTCTTGCAGGACGGGGCCCAGCCCCGCCCGGATGCGTACACCCATCGGACGACGGCTCAAAACCAATCCACGTCGTCCATATGGTCCATTCCGTCCATCCAGTCCACACAATACTTCCCCTCACGTCTCCGTTCCCGGCAGCCAGACCGTGAATTCGGACCCCTCCCCCACCGCGCTCCTGACTTCGATGCGGCCGCCGTGGGCCGTGACGATCTGCTTGCACTGGTAGAGCCCGATGCCCATGCCCTTGGCCTTGGTGGACTTGAAAGGCTCGAAGAGCGCCGTTCTGATGAAGTCCGGGTCGATGCCGCCGCCCTGGTCCGCAACGCGCACGAAGGGCTCAGGGGCGGACCCGGTCGTTACGGTCACGGGACGCCCGTCAGATGAAGCCTCCAGGGCGTTGAGACACAGGTTGAGGATGACCTTGCCCATCTCCTCGGCATCGACCATGACCACGGCGTCATCACCCCCGAAGGTCAACCGCTCCTGGTGCAGCAGCCGCGTCGACTCCCTGGCGAGGGCCAGCAGCCCGACCGGCGCACGCTTCAGGGTCTGGCGGTCGGGCAGGCCTTTGAGTTGGGAGATGAGAATCTTCATCTTGCCCACCGTGCTGGCCAGGGAGTCCACCAGATCCTTCTGGAACTCCGGGTTTCCGATGAACTTTCGGGCGTTCTCGGCCATGAGGGACAGGGTGTAGACGTGGTTCTTCAGGTCATGCAGCACGAAGGCCGAAACCTTGCCCATGATCTCCATCTCCCGGGAACGCGCCAGCTGCTCGGTGAGCCGGATGTTCAGCAGGGCCGATGAGATGTGGCGGGCCATGGTGTCCATGAGCTCGAAATCCTCCTCGTCGTACTCCTCCGCCTGGTTGATGGGAGGGCCCAGGAGGACGAAGCCGTCGAGGCTGTCGTCACGGAAAATGGGAATGGCGAACCGCGCCGCCTTCATCCACGGGGAGCGGTCGTTCACGTCCGCGGTGCGGACCACGCTGCGGCGAGTGCGCAAAGCCGCAGCCAGGTGCGACCCCTCGTCGAAACCACCCTCCTGGGGGTCCGTCTCCACCAGACTGACGGGCATGTAGGTGCGGCTCCCGTGGTCCAGAAGGAACAGGCCCGCCCCGACGATGCCGAAGGTCTCGCAGCAGGCCGACAGGGCCGCCAGGTGGAGTTCGGCCTGGTTGCGGGCCGAGATGAGCCTGTCCGTGAACTGCACCCACTGGATGCGGTAGTCGTACTTTTCTCCGTAGAAATGCTGCTGCAGGAAAAGGCGAATCCTGCGGCGCATTTTCTCGGAGAGGAAGAGCGTGAGCAGGCCGATGCCGGCCACGAAGCTGACGCCCAGGAGGACGTTGCGTCCCAGTTCGTCGCCAAGAATCCGGGCGCCCTCGCCCATGAGGCCCAAGGCCACGAGGTACAGGCCGGCGGCCACGAGGACCACGGACTTGAAGGCCATGCGCCGCGAAAAGCTGGCGCGCACCTCCGGTCCGCGCCGCAGGTCGGAGAACCACATCATGCCCGCGCCCAGAAGCAGCGCCAGGGAGCGCATGCCGGACAGGCGCATGTCGATGGACCGGTAAAGCAGCCCCTGGCTGTAATAGAGCACAAGGGCGGCCAGGATGCTCACCGCCCCCATGAGCACGAACTTGATCTTCCAGCGCCGGTAATGCACGGCCGCGGAAAGCGTGGCCTCGATGTTGAAGAGGGCCGCCAGGCAGCACATGATGAAGCCGATGTAGAAATAGAAGCTCCCCGGCAGCAGGAAGAGGAGCATCTCCGTGGTGAAATCCGGAGCGAAGTAGGCCCCCGTGGCCGCCAGGTAAGCGCCCCATGGCAGCATGAGGCCTGCTCCGGCGATCAGCCCGCGCTGCAGGGCCGGCAATCGGCCGTCCTCGTAGTCGCGGGCGAAGAGGGCCGTGAACCAGACCCAGGCCGGCCCCAGGGCCCCTTCCGCCACCAAACCTGCCGAACGCCAGATGGGCATTTCCGCCGGGAAAAGCACGCACAGCAGATCCAAGGCTTCGAGCCCGGCCGTAAGCAGCAGCGCCACCCCCAGCACCCCCGAAGCCCGGGACCGCTCCCCGCGCAGGGCGCCAAGCCCCACACGCAGCGCAAACCCCGCCGCCACAGCCACCGCGACCAGGGTGGCCAGCGTGAGCACAAGCGAAACGCTCATGCCGACGCCCCATCCACCCCATCGGTCTGGTCTGCAAGGTCCATACGGTCCGTCTCGCCCATAGCGTCCACCACCCCCACTCTCACCAGTATTGCCACTGGCCCGTGGTCAGCACGTACAGCGCCAGCGTTACGTTCGTCGACGCATGCGCGGCCATGCAGGACACCAGATCCCTGCGCATCACCCACAGCCCGCACATCAGCAGCCCGTAGGCCACGGCCGCCGGCCATTCGGACATGCCGTGGCCGGCGGCGAAAATCGCCGTGGAGACGAACACGGCCGTCCAGGACCACTCCCCGGGCCGCACGTCGTTCAGGGAACGCTCGTCGAGTACGGCCTGCAGGGGCGCCTGAGTGCCTTTGTCGCGTTCCCGGCCCCACTGCAGGGCCAGACGGAAGACGAAGCAGCGCATGGCCAGTTCCTCGAAAACCGGCACCAGGGCGCCCGCGGCAGCGAAGCGCAGCCAGAACGCCAGGGGCTGCCAGGCCTGCGCCCCTTCGGCGGAAACGAAGGGGGACAACAGGCCAACCCACAGCGCGGCCCCGAAAACTCCGGCCGCAGCTCCCCAGGCCACGGACACCGCCAGCGATCCAGGCCCCCTGAAGGCGCAGAACCACCGCCTGGCCCACAGAAGCAGCGCGCCGACCACGAGGAGGCGCAGTCCGTAATTGACCTCCCGGCTCAGCACATCCACCGGCACCGAGGCCAGCCCCACATAGGTGAAATACGGCAGGGCGTAGGGCACGACGAGCTGGCGGTTGGTCAGCATCGGCGGCGTCTCAGGACTCGGGCGGCGTCGGTTGCGCCTGCATGCGGGCCTTGTATGCCCTTTCGCTCTTTCTGGTCCTGATGAAATCGAAGACCGCCCACGGCAGCATGATGGCGCTGCCGATGCGGTTGAAGAGAAGGTGCTCCTGCATGGCCGGGTCGGTACTGATCCAGCCGTCGTAGAAGAACCAGAGACCGAAGCAGAAAAGACCGACGGGAAAGAGAAAGGGACTGACCTGTGGGGGCTTTTTTTCCGTCATATGCATCCGCGCGCGCCGTGATTCGGGACAGGAAAAGGATTGGCGGCCGAACTGTCCCATTCGCATCAGACCCCCGTCCCGGCCGGGACGGGGAATCGCAGGCCGCCATGGCCCTGACGCTTTTACCTACATCATACCCAGCAAATATTCCAACACTAATACCGTCTTACACAAATCGTAAGCCAAAGCCGGAAAATCCCATCACAGCGGAAAACAGCAACATTCGCAGGGAAATCCGAATGCTAGACGTCATACAAGCCTACGCTGCGTCAAAATCAACCGGCAACAGGTTGCCTGACGTGAAATCTCAAGCAAATTGAAGTTGTTCCCTGTCCCGAGCTCAATTTCCTGGACACGGGCCTGGCCGCCTTCCTGACGGAGTGGTCGTCCCCGGAGACGCTGGAGGCGGGGGCCATGGCCCGAGCGATGCTGGAGACCTGGGTCGTGGGCGAACTGCTCAAAAGCTGGTGGCGCAACGGGCTGTGCGCGCCCTTCCATTTTCGCGGCATGCCCGGAGGCCCGGGGGCGGTCGTCAGCCAAGCCCCGCCCTTGACCGAGACTGTCTGGACCGTTCCGGCAGGAGGTATTTGAACGAAGGGTGGTGCCTGGTGATTGGCAAGACACGCGGCCTCAGTCGCTGCCTTTACCCCCACATGCACCACTGCTTTTTCAGGGGGGATGCCGTCTTGATTGCCGTCCATGACTGTGCCGGGGCACCCGTCATCCCCTATTCTCAAACCCGGCCCGAACGTCATCGAACCTCTTCCTGAACTGCTACTCCCGGGCTAGTCGCCGCCCCACCCTCGTCAGGACGGTGCTGCCCGAGCTGGAGCTGCTGATCGAAAAGCGCTTGCCGACACGAAGATTATTTTATTCCGAGTAACCCAAAATATTTCTATCCCGCCAAACCGAACCTATACGACCATTCGACAACTTGATCTGAATTATCGCCAAACTCTGTGAGCTTCCGGTGATACACAACTCCTTTGTATGATTTGCGCAGTCCGTTCGCCATGCAACGGTGTCTCAGGAAGGCAGCCACATGTTCAAAGCTGAAATTATGAAGGAGATTCTTGAACCGTTTATTCACTTCACATCGGCCATGCACCCGCCATTGCCGAGCAGGGATTGGCAAACCGCTGCGTGCATGGTCGTGAAAGCTGCATGGGAAACGGCCAGGATCAGGGCGTCCAGGTTGTGAATGACGTCGGGGGATGGCGAGATTGTGATGGTCCATGTACTTCGGCGGGATCGGCCAGGGGGGGGGCGTGACCTGCCGGACCAGCTGAAATAATGTGCGCCTCCAACACATTATGTGCTGGAGGCGCAGGTAGGAGTCGAGGAGCCTGTGGGTTGTAACTATTTTCGACACACCCCCCTGCGATTCAAGCCAAGGAGCCCCAACAATCCGGCACCGAGGAGCAACATCGTACCGGGCTCAGGAACGGCCGGGTTTGTACCACTGAATGAGCCGGCCTGAAGAAAGATGGCGGAATCAAGGACGTAATCGCCGGCATCGGCAATCTGCAGCGAGATCGTATGTGCCCCAGCGCCTAAGCCCAGCGCCTGGGCTGTCAAAACAGTTGTGAATCCATCATATTGAGTATCAAATTTAATATTGCCAGTATTGTCAATATAGTACGCAGAATTAGCCCCTAAATTGACATTATTAATAGAAACAGGACTTCCATTGGGAAGAAGTGCTATATTAACGCCGTCTATAAAAAATCCGAATACGTCATTATAGCTCGAACCTACCCATTCATTATACTCTTCAGATGCAAAGACGAAATTAAAGAAAAGATTTCCTGTTTCTGTTGTAAAAACAATATCAAGAACTGATGCGTCATGCGTAGTATAGCCCGGAATGAGTGCATTGAGTTGCGCAGTCCCGGAAACATCGTTATTCTCCCCGGCGTTGGCCTGACTGTTTGGCCCCACCGCCAAGCTGGCCAACCCGCTGGTCAGAATCACGCCTGAGTTGATGCCAATGGCCCCTGACGCTCCGCTGAACAGACCCGCAGCGCCGTTGGCGCCGCTGAACGAGCTTGAAACAACGCTGACGCCGCTGCCCAACAGATTGTTCACCAGCGTGGCGGCATCGGCGGTCGGAGTGATGCTCATTGCATGGGCAGCCCCGCTGACGATGACAAGAAAACTCACAACAAACACACACAGCGCATTTTTCATATCTCCCCCGGCACGATAGCGTTGATTACACATGAATTAGAGTCTTAACTGACTGTTGAAAAATTCTCAGAAATATAGAAGGTTGCCATGAACAAGGAGTTGTTATGGGACTTGGCAACCAAGGTGATGATCAGGGTCAGGTGTTTGTCATGTGTGCGGATTTACCGCGCTCACCTGGACACGTTTTTTATGACCGCTTGCAGTCGGTCTTGATCAAGGGCGGCTTTGACCGCTTTGTCGAGAAACTCTGTGAGCCTTATTATACGTCCGGTCCTGGCAGGAAATCCATTCCTCCAGGTCGATATTTCAGAATGCACTTGGTTGGCTATTTTGAAGGTATCGAGAGCGAGCGCGGGCTTGAGTGGCGGTGTTCCGACTCCTTGTCGCTGCGAAAGTTTCTGCGACTCTCCCTGACCCAGAGGGTTCCGGACCACTCCAGCCTGAGCAGAATCCGGCAGAGGTTGCCCCTGGAAGTCCACCAGGAAGTGTTCGGCTGGGTGTTGCAGGCGCTGACCAAATCCGGCCTGGTAGTTGGGGAGCGCCTCGGCGTCGACGCTTCGACCATGGAAGCCAACGCCGCCATGCGCTCGATAGTGCGCCGGGATACGGGCGAAACGTACCAGCAGATGCTTGAGCGCATTGCCAAGGACAGCGGGATCAAGACGCCGACCCGTGAAGAACTGGCCCGCATGGATCGCAAGCGCAAGGGCAAGAAGCTTTCGAACAAGGACTGGAAGTCGGAGAGCGACGAGGACGCGCGGATCACCAAGATGAAGGACGGCCGCACTCACCTCGCCTACAAGCCCGAGCATGCCGTAGACCTGGACACCGGAGCGATTGTCTCCGCCGACATCCACAAGGCCGACCAGGGGGACACGGCGACGATCGGCAATACGCTGGAATCAGCCCGTAAGAATCTTTCCGACGTTGGATGCACGCCGATAACCACGGCTCCGACGGAGGTCATTGCGGACAAGGGCTACCATTCTCGGGAAGTAATGAAAGAATTGGATGGCGGTGTCTGGAAGACAAGGATCGCTGAGCCGAAGGCGAACGGGCTGTACAACTGGAATGGTGACCACGAGGCACGGCGCGCCGTTTACAATAACCGCGCTCGGTTGAAGACAGTAAAAGGGCGCGAACTGGCAAAGCGACGAACGGAATTGGTCGAACGAAGTTTCCAGCATGTGCTTGATCGTGGAGGAATGCGCCGAACGCACCTTCGCGGGCAGGAAAACGTCCACAACTCGACTTTCGGGGTTAGCCATTAGCAGCTAACAACCTTTGTTCATTGAAAATATAATCGAAATTGTGCCCCAAACTACGCATTCCTTCTTGAAAAGCCTCAAGCAGTATGCGTTCGGCCTGGCTCTGGTTGTCGCCAAGTTTCTTCAGGCTTTCCAGAGTAATGCCTAGGATTTGGCACAGCGCTTTGACGAGCGTGCAGTCCTCAGCCTCTTCGCAACAACGATGGAACAGCAGGCCAAGGGTTCTTGGATCTTCCGTCCTGCGTTTCTCGATGCTCAGGAAGATGTATCGGGTCATCACGATGGTCGTGTGAGCAATGAGAGCGTCGAAGTCACGGCCCTGGCAGCCTTTCTCCAATTCCAAGTGCTGCTTGGCCGTGCGGAAGAACACTTCGATGTCCCAGCGCTTGCCGTAAATGCGGACAACGTCTTCATCGGCAAGGATGAGGTCAGTGGTAAGCAAGGCCAGCCAGTCTCTCTTGTGCTTGTTTCGCACGAAGACGAGCTTGGCTTTGAGGCCGTCTTTGAACTCAACCTGCGCGTTGGCCAGGATCTTGGCCCTGCCTCTGCGTTTTCGGATCAGGCTGTAAATCTGCGTCACGTCCATCTTCTGCCCTTCGAAGATGTAGTGGATTTTGGGTGTGCGTTTGACCATGCAGATGACGGAGACGTGCTTGCAAACCTCGGAGATCAGGGAAGGCATGGCGAACCAACTGTCCATGAGCAGGAACTTGGCCTTGATGCCGGCTTTCAGAGCGCGTTCGATCATGGGTTCGATCAGATCCGTGGATTTGGTCACAGCCTCCTGGCGCCGCCGTGCGCCGCATGATCTCTTATCAAGATCTTTGGAAACTTCTTGGTATCGTTGCTTTTTGTTCGCAGAAGAGCGCAGCGCAAAGTCGAGAGGCAACAGGGTCGATCCATCGGACCATGCCAAGGTGAGCAATTTGAAACCCTTGAGGAATCGCCCAGTCGTATGGTCATGAACTTTGGCCAGCAGTTCAACCTTCTTCGATCTGGGACGCTCGATGGTGGAATCGTCGAGAATAAGCACGGATTCACGACCTTTACTCGTCAAACCGTCAACAAATTCATGAACGCCAAAGGCCAGTTTGAGCAAGAATCGTCTCCAACCGAAATTGTTTGAGCGCATGAACTCATAGATGGCATCTTTTCCGACATCGCTTTTTGGATTGATGACGATGCTTCGATAGATATTCTTTCCTATAAAAGGAAGAACAAAGATGTTCAGAAGAATAGTCAAAGCAGAATATCCTCTTGCTTTCTTGATGCTTGAATTTCGCGCAATGGTCGCAATTCCGAACTGACTGAAAAACGAATCGATTCTGCTCTCACACTCGTTTTTAATGAGTTGCAAATCGATGGCATTATTTGTAGTTTGCATGCGGGGATTCCTTTTTTTGTGTTCTGTTGTGTGGTAACAAAAGAACTACTACAGAAGAAGGATCCCCTCAATCAAAATATTCAATTATTTCGAATAGATTTCTTTTTCAGCGACTTTACTAACAACCCCGAAAGTCGAGTCCACAAACGATACCTGCTGTGCGTGGCCGGGTTCAACCTCGGCCTGCTGATGCGCCAGTTGATAGGTTTCGGGACCCCGAAGGGGTATTTTTACCTCAATTCTGTGCAGATTTTTGTTTTTGTTCTGGGAGGGATGGTCTTCTCGATGATTTTTGTCGAGATGAAGAGCGAGACCGGCGAAGAATTTGTTGGAGCGCAGATTACCGTAGAACTGTGTTGATCATGAATAAATCAACGGGCTGTTAAGCCTCAAGGAGACATAGCAGACTTTGTGCCAGCATATTATCAATATTTCAGGTCGATAAAGATTTTCGCAAGCCGTTCCTGCACTCGAAGCCCCCCGTATCGCCCAAAAACCCATAACTATTCAATTTTAAACAACAATCAAACATTGTTGCTTTTGAAAGTACCGGCTCTTATCGACTGAAAAACCTTGCACCAACTCACGTTGACGCGGCGCGCAAACAAGGTGTTCCAGAAGAGGATTCGCGGCGAAAAACCGATTTGGGAAGGGCGATTGACATGACTGGCTTGAGAGCACCGGGGCTCGCTCACATGGTGATTGCAGGACATAAATTTTATTTGCCCCCCCTGATTCCCTCCTTCATCATGCCCTCCCGAACAGCGCGAAATATCCCGACTACACAAACCCGCATCTGTAAGAATGGCCGACAGCCCGATCTGAAATTTCGACACCCCCCATATTGCTTCAGACCAGGCGGCCGCTGCATGATTTGAGCAATTCCGGCCGACATGTTTTGGCGTCTCGGGAAGACAGCCCCCATTTTCAGTGCCGAAATTCCGAAGGAAATCCTCGAACATTTTCTGCACTCTTGGTCTCCGAATCTGGCCACATTATAATGAAAAATGCATCTGGCAACCTTCGACGAGCCTTGGAAGGGCCCATTATCGGTCACCAGATGCCTGAAGCGTCCCACATACCGCGGGAAATTTACAGAACCAAACTAACTCAACGTCGAGATATGCACCCCAAAGGCTAGCGGACCCTGCCCCGACGCATCCAAGAACTCAGCCCCAGGAAGCCACCCGCGAGAAGCAGCAGAGTGGAAGGCTCGGGAACAGTCGGAGCAGGCTCGTTAATATAAAAGTTGTCCATTCCGAAACAATCGACAGCATTGCCCACGGTAAAGGAGAACCAGTAGACGCTGTCAAATTCGCTCCCGAGAAAAATCTGCGGATTTGAGCCCACGAACCCCCAATCATCCGAAGGAAGCAACTGTGAAAAGCCGATGGTCGTTCCGTCCCAGGAAGCGTTGATGTAGGCTTGTTCATTGCCGGAGGCCGAACCACCACCGAAATCCGTGTTGGAAGTGAGGATGAAGTAGTTCAAATCGAAGGGATCACCATTCACCTGCGTAATTCGAATTTCCAAGAGCTGACCGTAATCACCGGTGCCCCAGTGACCGTGAATGACGTCATTGTCCCCTCCATAGTACGGAGCGACATATCCATCAGCACCGATAAAATCCAATTTGAACCCGCTTTCGACGTAATAATCGACATTCGAATAATAATTTACACCGTTAGTAATTCCTTGACTTCCACCATTTAAATACGCTGTTCCGCCAGTGAAGTCGATCACTGCGGCATGAGAAGAAAGTGCAAAGAGCAGAAATGCAGCGAGTAGAAAAATAATTTTCTTCATATTGCCCCCTGATAATTCACCAGGAGATTATTCAAAATTCGTACCATATCATAAAATAGACATTTCCGAAAAAAAAACATTTCAGCGATAACAATACATTGAAGTCAAAACTATTTTGAACTGCGAAACATACGCTCTCTCACCATCCATCGGGCTAACCCCAATGACACTAAATATTTCGATTGTTCCGAACCGTTTCTGTAAGAATAGCCGACAAGATTTGATGTTTCGACATGCTTCATTTTGCCCGCAGAGCAGGCGGCTCCTGCATGATTCGAGCAGTACCGTCCGCCATGCTTCGGCGACCCAAATGGCAATCTCCCCCGGAGTGAGGTTGCCCACCACAGTTCTTGGCCACGCCTTCGACGGGTGAGAGGCTGACCTTCTGTCCTTGCCGACGGGCGTGGGCACGGCCACTGCGGCATAATCGGCCTGCCGCAGGAGAAACGGGCCAGTGGTCGGCTCGAAATGCGCCGCAACCGCGAACCCGGTGGCACCCATCTCGTCCATGGCGTCGATAAGGAGTTTGTAGTTGGCGGCCTTCCGCCCAGAAAGATCGAACCGATGATCCGGAAATGTGTCACGAACTCGATTGCCAGAGTAAGACCGTCGTATCCGAGGCCGACCACGGCGATGATGGCGTTATTCATGAATGCGCAAAATTTATCGAAATATGGCCTATTGCATGAATAAGTGAGCGTTCTGCGAATCCCTTCTTCCCATTTTCAATCTATCAGACAGTAGGCATTGGCTTTATGGATGAGTTATGGCTACGCATCCTGAGCGCAGCGTTGATTTCTTCACCATAGGACTGTCCAGCACTGGCACAAAGGAGTTTTGTTTAAGCAGAAATAATCCAGCAGGCAGGCTCTCTTTTTGCATAGCGGCAAGTGCAATTTTATGTTATCGCACAGGCATGATATCTACCAGCGCCGACCTACACGAAACCATCGACAAAAATAAAGACTCTCACGGAATCCATTTGCAAAGGATTTAGCCAATGTATACGCCAAATTATTATCAATGCACTAGAAAGGAAATGCGTCAACTTCTACCTAAATCGTATTCAAAAGTACTTGAAATTGGATGCGGCGAAGGAAATTTTCGAAACAACTTGCGCCTAAAGAATGAATACTGGGGCGTTGAACTCGTGGAGGCGGTAGCCGAAATTGCAAAGACAAAATTAGACCATGTTCTTGTCGGTTCTTATCAAGAAAAAACAAATGAAATTCCAGATAATTATTTTGATTTAGTTGTATGCAACGACGTCATCGAGCATATGGCAGATCATGATTATTTTTTTAAATCCATAAAACAAAAAATATCACATAACGGATTTCTAGTCTTCTCAATTCCGAACGTGAGATATCATAAAAATTTATACAATCTGATTGTAAATAAAGATTGGAAATATGAAGACATCGGAATATTAGATAATACTCATTTAAGATTTTTTACAAAAAAAAGCATCCTTAGGACTGTCGATCACCATGGCTTTACTATCGAAGATTGCATAGGGATCAATGATTATTGGTTTAAAAAATTCTGGGAACGCTGTGTATATTTCGTTGCCAGAACAACTCTCGGTGAAGATATCAAATATCTTCAATTTGGAATTCGATTAAAAAAATCATGAAGAACCGACGACTTATTCAAGACGGCAGATACTCCCGGAAAAGTGGGTAGAAATCCCTCAGGAAATCCTCGACCCGTCTGTTGGCCGCATCCACATTGCCCTTGGCCTGGACAGAGATCCGAATAAAACTCTGGTCGCGACGGTTGTGAAACATAGAACCGGTAATCTCTGCCAGTTTGAGGGAATATTCGTCGGACATGGTTGTCCCACGCATGTAGAACCAGTAATAGATCAGTTCCCGCTGCTCACCCATGGCATAGAGTGCCCGGACCAGGTTGACCTGCTCTCCTCCCAGTTCCCTGACCGTACGTTCGGATGACATCTCGAACCATCCGCTGCCCGGCAGACAATGCTTGGGGGAATGGATGCCGCCGGTGTCCGGGCCGCCGTCGAAGAAACTCAGGTACATGTCCACCGTTGTCCCATCCGGCGCCACATAGCGTCGAGACAGATAATCCGTGGGCATGAGCACCTTGATGACATTGTCGCTCAAGGATGACTGCCCGACCATGCGCCATCCATTATGGACCGGGGGGAATTCGCTGAATGGTTTGGCCAAGGGTACGATCAGGTCGCGATGGAAGCTCATGTACGCGGCCATACCGGCCAACAAGACATAGAGAACGAGAAATCGGAAGCGGAGATTCATGACCACCTCTTCAAACTGGTGCCAAGAAGTACAAACATGACCACGGCCGCGCCGAACACAAACAGTCCTGCAAATTCATGAAAAAAGCCCTCGGCGGCCGCCGAGCCGAAATACTGGGCCAGGATGCCCGTGGCTATGACGCGCAGACAGTTGGTGAAAATGGCGATGGGCAGGGTCGCGAGAATGAGAATGACCCGATCCCTTGTCTTGGCGTGCAACACAAAGGCGTAGGCCGCGCCCAGGGCCAGCAGGGACATGATGGAGCGCAGGCCGCTGCAGGCGTCGGCGACCTCAAGGGTGATGTTCGGGAACATGAGAATATTGCCCTCTTGGAGCACCACGATGCCCAAGGCCTTCATGCTCAGAACCGAAACTTTGGTGACGAACAGCTTAAGGGGGAAGGCCGCTGCGTCGTAGATGATATACGGAATGGGCACCATGAGCAGCAGGTAGCACAGAGGGGCCAGCAGGATCTTGAATATTTCCCATCCCAGCAGATAGAGCACCGATCCGGCCACGATGATGACCAGGGAGGAGCGCATGGTGAAATATTCCGTGCCCAGCCACCCGAGAAAAAGCACGCCAAGGCCCATGACGATAATGGCAAGTCCGGCATTGCTGGGCCGGACCACGGCTGCCACAAGATCATCCTTCCGCATGTAGGCCAGATACCCGGCGATGAACGGCACAAGGAAGCCGTGAGAATAGTTGTCGTCCTTTTGCCAGTCGAGAATCATCTCGTAGAAGATGGCGTGGTAAATGGCGGCAAGCAGCACAAGCACGACAACCAGTTCGAGTTTGTATGCCCGCAAGGTCTGTGAAAGGGTCACGTGTCCTCCTTTGGTGAACCAGCATAAATGTGTCCTGGCACCGCTGATAATTGCGCCCAGCGAAACTTTTGCGTAACCACCGGATTGGCGCGGCCCTGCCACCCACACCGATCCGAACCCCATGAAAAAATTTGACTCAATCCTTACTTTCTTGGCCTGGAGCTACCTGGCAGTCTCCATCACCACACTTACGTTCATGTACCTCGCCGGCGACCGCTGGTGGCCGGGCACCCTGCTGCTATACGGCCCACGCTGGGTGCTGACCCTTCCTCTTTTCCCGCTCCTGCCCTTGGCGCTGTGGAGAAGAGTCCGATTGCTTGTTCCTCTTCTTCTGGCTGGCACCATAGTCGTTGGTCCGTTCATGGGGATGCAATGGGCATTTTCAATGCCGAATAACGCAAATGGACACGTGGTGCGTGTTCTCACGTGCAATATCCAAACAGGAAACATCGACTGCAAAGCACTTTCACAACTTATCCGTGAAAAAAATGTCGATCTCGTGGCCCTGCAGGAATGCCCGCCTTCGCTCCAGCTTGACTTGCCGCCCGGATGGCAAATGATTCAAACCGGAATCCTCGCAATCCTCTCCAGGTATTCAATCCAAGCCCACGAACCAATCATGGCCCCGCATCCTCCTCACGTTTGGCCACGCCACAGTCTGCTGCCTTGCAGTGTGACCACACCTGAAGGCGAGTTCATTTTCGGATCCATGTACTTGCCAAGTCCCCGCTATGGACTTCAGCATATTCTGGATCGCGCAATAGGAATCAACCCCCGGAAGGCGGACCTTCTCGTCGCGGAAACGGAGAATCGACAAAAAGTATCTGAACTTGTCCGCAATTCGCTCAAGTTCCGGGAATCTCCCCTTATCATCGCAGGGGATTTCAACATGCCAGTCGAAAGCAATATTTATCAAACATATTGGAGTGAATTTTCCAATGCATTCGCAGAAAAAAGTTTTGGATATGGATGGACATACAGAGACTATGCATACGGAATACCAATTAACCTTCGAATCGACCACGTACTGACTACAAATGGAGCACACCCTCTGCAATGCTTTGTTGAAAAATACATTGGTTCAGACCATCGTCCAGTTATCTCGGATATTTATATTTCAAGAATAAAATGATAAATTTAATAACCGCCAAGCAAGATCATAAAAATATGAATTTATTTTGACATGGATATCAATTCCTCAACTTCAACATACTGTTTTGTCGCCCATCAATTGTCTGATTGAATAACATACGGATATCTTGTGCACTTTTCCGCACATCAAAACGTTGAGCAGCTGTTGCACGAAAGGACACAAAAATTCCATCATAATCAGAACGCATCAGATCACCCATAGCCTGAGCCAAGCCCACCGGATCCCCATCCGGCACCACGATAGCCGGAGTGTCCCGCACGACCTCACGCAAGCCAATGCAATCCGAAGCGATAAGCGGAACTCCACTAACAAGGGCCTCCATGGCCAATAATCCGCACGCCTCCCATCTGGACGGCATGACAACAGCATCCAAATCGCAATAAATAGCTGCAACATTAGCCTGAAAAGGCAGAAAAACAATGCGATGTGCAACCCCTCTTTCTGCAGCCAGCGCCTCATATTGCGCCCTGTAATCCCCAGAACCTACGGCGATGAGCCGGTAATCACGCTTCATGGACTTCTGTTCCAGGGCGGCCAGAGCATCGATGATTTTATCGAAACCTTTCTGTGGCATAAAACGACCCAAAAAACCAAAAAGAAACAGCTCTGTTCCGAAACCCTGACTCCGCCTGAACTCTCCCGACTTCCTCGGGCCGGAAAACATCTCCGGGTCTATGCCATTCAGAATCGCGACTTGATTCGTCCTGGATCGAGCCAGACACGACACCTGCTCCCGGACATGCGCAAGAATGTCTTCGCTGACAGCATAGACGGCATCCACAGAACAAATGGCCCAGTTGGTGACAAAACGCTTCAGACGCCCCGCGAAGCCGTGCAGCAAACGGTCTTCAAGAACGCCGTGCACCGTGAGCACATGAGGTATGCGAAAAAAATGATTGGGCAAACAGACCGCGATGGCGGAGATAAACCCCTGACTCTGGACAATGTCATGACGTCTCCAAGCCAAAGCACGAAATACCGACCACATAAATCCCAAAGGATTCGCATGTGCAAGAATCAATTCAGCACCGATACTCCTGGCATCTTCTCGCAAGGCCGCACTCTCCTGGACATCGGCTGCAAGAATGGTGATTTCCCAGTCTGGACCGAGGTGCCTGTAAACATATCGCATATAGGTTCGAATGCCTCCGAGGGGCCAACGAACAATCGCCAAGAGGCGCTTACTTTTTTCCAAAGCGCTTCACCTCTCGTTGAAAAAAATGATGCCCTAGCACAGTCAATGCAGCTAGCCATAACCATGTGTAGCGATAAAGGTTATGGTCGCCCCATCCTTTAAAAAGCATGAGGATTATGGTTTGGATGATCGCCTGCGCTACAAGAGAGTAAAATATAAGTGGGACAGGATCTATATCTCTAAACGATGCCGATGCTGATTTCCGATCTTGAATATCAGAAGAATGATGAGCACGATGAATTTTTCCATTTAACTGTTTTGCATCATGCCTAGAAAAATGAATATTATTTGCTTCACCACGGCGTTCCATGAGTTGGAATATTCGAACAATACGTCTATTATAGACGATCATCAATATCACCAAGATACCAAAAGTGACACCACCAAACAACCCAAGCTCTCCAAGCAATTGACCATAGAGATTATGGGCATTCATGCGGATACCCCAACTTAAGGGATAATTATTGGGGCCAACGCCGAGAATTGGATTTTCAACGAAAAGCGAAATGCCATGCTTAAACCCTTTCATTCGTCCATCCGCAGATTGACGTGCATTCTCAGGGCCGACGCCATCAACAAAGGTGGAAAGAAAACGAGTTTGAAAATCTTCAGGCATGGCTTGCCACGAACAAATTAAAACTATTGCGATAACGAAAGTAGCAACAAATTTGCGGGAACTGCTTATGAAGATGATCAAAAAAAACAAAAGTGCCGTCACCATCCCGCTGCGAGAACCAGTCATTACAATGGCGACAAGGGCCAAACAGCCATAAGCCCAAAAAGCGCGACGCAGCCAGACACTTTCAAATTCACTCCGAATCATAGCCCAAACCAACGGGAGGGAATAGCAAATTGAGGCGGAAAATGAATTGGGATCACCATAGGTTATATCTATCCCTATCATTCTTGAAATGCCCATTCGATAGACATGGCGCCCATTAACAAAAAACTCCCATGCAGATTTTCCGACATACAGAAACATGACCCCAATGAACGCTATAATGATAAATCGGAAATCTTTCTCATCCCTCACGCAAAGGAGAACCATAAAATAAAAGACAACATATTTCAGGTAATCCTCAATCATCCTCAATGATTCATCCCAGCTTATGGAAAATGTTCCAGATACCAAGAGTGCAAGAGAAAAGAATAAAACAACACCGTTGAGTGAACTCGAAAGAAAGCGCTTCTCTTTTGATAAAAAAACAATCCCCATTAAGCAAAGCATGTAAATTCTTTCCACACGAAACTCACCAAGAACAGGCCAATATTCGTAAGGCCGAAAAATGAGCAGAAAAAGATACCCTGCAAGCAAAGTTGGTAGCAAATGAAATTCTTTCATAAATTTAACGACATAAAATAAGCTTCGCGAAGCGCTTGTAAGCATTGATATAGAACGGAAATTTGCATATAGCCATCAATGCGTAAATAATGCCTTCTTTCTTCTTCCCGATTGCCGCTAGATAATATCCGTAATTAGACCACGTATCAGACCAGGCCAGAGCGGGCACATACCACGACATTGAAGATCTGATCTGAGGATTGGAAAGATTCTTCCGCATAATTTGTTGTGCACACTCATAACGTTTCATGGTGTTTTTGGACAAATTAGAGTGACCTGTTCTGTATTTTACCAGAGGCTCATCAACAAAATCGAATTTACAAACCCTTGCAAGCCGTATCCACAAATCATAGTCTATTCCCATTGGTATAGACTCGTCGAAATATCCAACTTGCTCCAGGCACGACCTGCGAATCACACATGATGAAAAACATATGAAATTGTCGACAAAAATATGGTCCAGAATCCAACCCCTCCTAAGCTCCCGTTCATTGCCTGAAACTTCGATGCCATCGACATCTATCCACAGACGTCGCGAATAAACCACACCAACTTCTGGGTCTGCGAAAAGAGCAAGTTGTTTTTCAAGCTTAGTAGGCATCCAAATGTCATCGGCATCAAGAAAAGCGATAAACTCACCGCGAGACTCGCAAATCCCACGGTTTTTAGTTTTTGGTTGCCCTTGGTTATTTTGATAAAAATAAAATATATTTGAATGGTCGACTAATGGCGCAACAATGTCTCTTGTATTATCAATAGAGCCATCATCAATAATTATAATCTCAAAATCTTTATATGACTGCAAAAGTAAAGAATTTATCGCTTTATAAACAAAAACTCCATAATTATAAGTAGAAACAACTATACTAACGCGAGGACATCTTATCATCATCTTCTCTTAACAAATTCGACTTAAGTTTACGCAAAAATTCGACTACACTTACAGGAAAAAATGATACTAATATATAAAAAAAACAAATTCTCGCTGAAAAACCATCTCTAATTGCATTAATCATATTTTTTCTGCATAGCATCATATTGTAGCTAGAAAAAAATACATATCCTAAATTCCAATAAGCTCGCGATCTGTGTTCGATTGCAACACGACAAACCGCACGATTTGTGCAACCATCTATTACCTTGCTATACATCTGAATTTGGCCCAAGTGATATTTATCACGTACCGACGTAGCTCCGCCACCATGATCATGTCGTATCGTTAGAGGCTCGTCGATGAACCCTATTTGAAATTTTTTAGCAACACGCAACCACATATCTCGATCTTCTGAGTGAGTCAAAGATTCATCAAAATAACCTACTTGATCAAAACAATCTCTATAAAGCATCACAGTCGGGACAAAAATAAAACCTTCTTCCAGCAAATTTAAATATAAATCTCCAGAGCTAAAATATTTATATTTTCTTTCATGCAAATATGATCTATTGACAAATGCATTATTACAAACATGAGACATATCTGTATAACACATGCGATAATTGTTGTTTATTGACAAGAATTTTACTTGTTTTTCTAATTTGTCCACTGTCCACTCATCATCTGCATCTAAAAAAGCAATCAACTTTCCATTTGCTTTTTTAATTCCAAAATTTCGAGCAGATGATACGCCTCCATTTTCTTTATAAAAATACCGTATATTAGAATTATAATCTTTTAAAACGTTAGCGAGATTATCTGTTGAACCATCATCTATTACTAGAATCTCATAATTGCCGTAAGTTTGACTCAAAACAGAATCTAAAGCACGCCCAATAAAACGCGCATAATTATAAACCGGTATAATCACTGAAACGAAAATTGATATATTATTAACCATGATCAAATTTCAATCTTTGAATAATTTGCTTTATAATTGACTTAACATCTAAAAATAGCAGATTAATTATAAAATATGGATGCATAAGTAAAAATTTAACCCATCCATATTGATATAACTTCGAAACTTTAAATTTACCACGCTTATTTAAAACTGCATCAAAAAATGCTTGCACACAAACACAAGCGTAATCATACATTTTTAATGATTCAAATTTCTTAGCATTAAATATTGCAACATGAGCTGTTCTTCGCATTAAATCACGATTATATTTAAAATTCATAATATCAGACCATAAAAAATAATTATTCCTTATTATATAATAATAGTAATATGAATTATTATAATTTTTTTTCAAGTATTCATTTTTATGATAAATTTTTACATCAGGCTCATAAATATTTTTAAAACCGTTAAGAAGCGATCTGAGCGAAAATTCTGCATCTTCCGCATATGCAAAATAGCTTTCATTTAGTACACCAATTTTTTTTATTAAATTTGCACTAACCAACAAAGCAGTCCCCCACAAACAAACATTATCACCATTATGATACTTTAATTGATCGCCTTCTTTATTATTCCAGTCTATCTCTAAATGATCCCAATCAACAGCATTGCCTTTAAATTGATGTATATGCGGATAATCATAATAGCAAATTGCCGGACTGACCAAACCAACACTTTCATTAGAACTGGCAACATAAACAATTTTAGAAAGACAATTCGAATCTACAACTGTATCATTATTCAACAACCACACATAATCAGCACCCTCTGAAACAGCCAAGCGCATACCTTGATTATTCCCTCCTGTGAACCCAATATTTTCACTATTGACGATCATCCGCAAATCAGGAAATGCAGCCTTGATTATTTCAACAGAACCATCCGAAGAAGCATTATCAATCAATAAAACTTCAAAATTAGAATAGTCAGACTTATAAACCGAATTTAAACAATCTATTGTATCTTGCCATTTATTCCAATTCAAAATTATGATGACAACTTTACTCATATTAACGGCGACTTATCGTATTGTTTATTCGAATGAGCATATCCCATTTTGTCATAAAGCCATAACTTAGAAAAAATGCCAATCCGCATATAAACGATTTAATACTGAGATTTAAAAAGTTAAATTCAACTTCAAAATGACTAAATACATAAACAGATACTAGCATGAGAGAAGATGAAATGATTGTTTCTTTAATTACATCTAAAAAATTAACCTCTATTTTATATTCGATATAAGGTATAAATATAAAATATTGCAAAACATACGAAACGCAAAGCAACAAAGCGACACCTTTAATATCAAAAAATTTTAAAACTGGACATATGAAAATCATTAGAAATATTGTAGCCAATAAATTAGCTTTAAAAAGCACCTTAGAATCACCTAAAGCCACGACAACGTTTCCAATAGGCTCTAGAATTGCCCTAATTATCCCATACACACATAAAATCTGAAAGGCGGTCAAAGCTGGCATCCACTTGTCCGTACCCGCACCAAGTATCACAATCAAAAAATCCTCTGCCACACAAGCCAGTGTTCCATTAACGAGAACAGCAAAAAATGCGACATACTTCAATGAATCCGTGTATGTTTTCTTCAACAATTCAGGATCATTCCTGACTGCTGAAAATGCCGGAAACAACACAGATAAAACGGTCTGACTCAACAAAATCGGGATTTTTGTTCCCCAGTCAAGCGCCAAAGAAAAATATCCTAGAACAATTGGACCTTGCACAGAACCTACAACAAAATTTGAGGCGTTGAAAATTAAATATATCATCAATCCGGATATAAAGATGAATCCGCCAAAATTCAGCAATTCTTTCGCAGACTCTTTTTCAACTTCATATTTTAGTTTGATTGGCTTCACTATTTTTATTGTAGCGACATATACCAGAGTTGACAATAAATTAGCCCACACTAAACTCCAAAAACCATATCCAGCATAAGCCATAAAAACAGATATAAAAGAGCCAGTTACTGTTGACAACAAAGATGCAATATTTAATAGCAAGAAATTCATTTCTCTTTTTAACATTACTACAGAGATGAATCCTAAACTATTGAGCACAAAATTAAAAGCCATCAAACGGATTACCCACTCTATGCCTGGATAATCATAAAAATACGGGACAACAATAGAAATTAGCAGCGCAATGGTGACAAGAACGAATGCCACAACATTTCGCATCGTGAAGGCTGTGTTCAATACTCTTTGCGAAACATACTGCCTTTGCACCAATGCGCTTCCAAGTCCAAAGTCGCTGAACTGGCTCAGGAAGCTCACGAAAATTGCCGCGAATGCCACAATCCCGTAATCTTCAGAACTTAATATTCTGGCAAGAAAAATACTTGTTACGCCCTGTATCGCTACGATTACAATTCTTGCCATCGTATTGTATGCAATACCCTTTGCAATTTTATTGCCTATATCTTGCAAGCTTTCTCCAGATCGGTCATCGGATTGAATTAAAACTTCAAGGCATACAACGGGTCTCCGACGGCGCTCATCGCCCACCTCACAGTCGGAGTCCCCATACAGTAGCTCTCTGCAAATGAACTTTTTGCATCCCAAAGCCGTTCAAAAAAGATATCCCCACGCGTGTACCCTTGAACGTAGGGCTCGATCACAGCCCCGAACGTTCCAGTTACGCCAGTCTCCAAAAGCCCCTGAACCCACGTCTCAGACTTTGGCCTGTTGATCCGTGCAAGCGTGTTGGATTTCAAGTATGCCGCCACCGAACCAACAGGCCATTGTCCTGATCGGATTGGCTTTTCGTAATCATGCCCCCAGGCAAAAAACCACATGGTGTCGTCAGGGACCATATTGCTTGAGGTAAAAAGCCGATCTTCCAGAACTGCCGTGATGCCTAGGCGTTGCGCAATTTTGAAGGCGTCCTCGCCATGGTTTTCCCTGACAAAGAATGCGGAACCCGACTTAGGAGTTACCGATTTCTCTGCCGTCATGGCTTTATCCACCAAGGATTTGGCAATCTCCACATTTGGCCCATCCAATCTTGAAACGAGATACAACCCCCACGTTGGATCAAAGTGCTCATCCCTACCAAAGAGCGGATTGGGTGTACCCATTACACGCCCCCACGTGTAACGATCAAACAGGTCCATGAGCATAGAGTCCAGCGCTCTTCCCTCAAGGCGCAACTGAATTCCGTAGCACGGAACAATGACCCGTATTTTTCCAGCCAGATTGTTCTCCAGAAGGTGTTCCCGGATGTCATCAATAATCTGGTGCTTGAGCCCTTGCTCATAGGGCGGCAAATTCAATTCCAGAATATTCTCGGCGGGCACTCCTCGCCGTTCCGCGTAATGTTGTGCTACACTCAGTGAATCGCGGCTCCCCTTCCGTACCAGCAACAGCACTTCTTCCGGCCGGGGCGACCTTGCAGTTTCCCAGTTCGCAGGACCTGACTCCACACCAGGACCAGGCTTACCGTCCACATCAACGGCCCTGACCTGATACACATAGGAAACGCCCGGAAGGATTGACTTGTCCCGGAACATGGTCGGCTGAATCTCAGGCAACACTCCCTGCAAAACCGCGCCACTGTGTTTTGAGGACATGCCTGCAACCTTCTTGACATGTCCCACAGGCACAAAATCCGTCTCATCGGCCCTGCGGCGAAAAATATCATATCCGGCGATATTCACCTCTTCCAACGGATCCCAGAAGACGCCAATGGCATGAGGCCCCGAAGCGGTATACACATTTTTCACCTTCGGTGGAGTGTCCTTGGCCCGTGATCCTGGAAATCCGAACAACACCATGGTTTCAAATTCTTTTCCCTCTTTGTCATAGGCCTGGCCCACAAAAATGACCCTGGACCCGTTCTTGAGGTCGGAAACCTTAAGCCTGCTGTCCGTCCCCACATCCTCGATCAGCAGCAGCGGCTCGACACGGTACGCCATTTCATCGCCGTCCCGCAGACGATAGATGCGCACTCCGGCCAACGATCCCGACTCCAATGCGCCATCCGCGTATTTCCATTTCAGTTCGACAGCACCGTTCCTGTTCTCCACGCGCCCGTCCATCAACATTTGCCCAGAAGCGGTCATTGCAAATAACGACAAGTCCAAATAAATCACTAAAAAGATGAGTAAAATAAAATAAAAAATCGTATTAACTTTTTTTTTCATTTTATCAATTTTACATTAAATATATTAAAAAATGGATTTATGCATCAATAGAATTCATCATTATATTTCGCTAATCATATATATCACAAAGTGAGCGCTTTGAACAATTCTGTTTCTCAATAAATATCCTGACCCATAAGTCAAATGATATCAGCATAAATACCAAACATCCGTACTTCTTTTTATCTAAAAATTCTTTAAATATGAAATTAACATACGAAATATTTAATAACGCTTGCGATGTTTTCGAAAATCGCTCAAACGCTTGGGTACGAAGCAAGAAATTTTGCAACCACGTTTCCAATGGCGGTGTAAATCCACCCTTTTTTCGTGTAATGATGGACTCTGGGAGATATTTTCTCGAAATGTTATCACGAAGATGCGCTTTTGTCGTGCATTTTGACATAAGCTGGGCATAAAAGCCGCCTCGAATTTTTTCCTCCATAGGAAGTCCGGCCGCAAACCCGGCATAAGGCGAGGCAAGATAAGGCTCCCGAATAAGCAACCCCAGAGCAGATGAAGCTTTCCCGACCTTGGAAAAAACGCCGAAAGAACCGTCAATGTAGAAATCGACAAAATTTATTATCCGCAAGTTGTCCGCATGCGTCTTTACAATACTGTCACCAAGCATACTCTTGGAATACGTTGCCTTGAAATTACAGCGAAAATCCGGATTCAGCAGCGCCAACATTTCGCTCCGTTGGTTATGCCCCCAGTGTGGCAAGGCAAAGAGCTCACTGTACGTATACTCGATGTCTTCAGATGATGATCGCCACAACCGATTAACATATTTATTTTGACGCGGGAGAAAACTAATATGTCGCGCCATGAAACCCAACGATCGTTTCATAGCCAAAGAATAATACCTATTAAAAAGATGATCCGGACCATCACCGGAAATAACAGCACCAAAATTATTTTTTATTTCTTTAAACAACGCATATGTAGGCAATATTGAATAGTCGAGAAACGGCTCTCCAATCGATTCGACAATCATTGGCAAGTCATGCAAAACATTTTCATGACCAAGCTCAACACAAATCAAATCTATACCGCAATGTTTAGCAACAATTTTCGCATATCCAGATTCGTCCAAATGGCCACATCCTGTAAAAACACCTGTATAACAAGACACTTGCCGACCTAGTTCTTTGGCTGCCATTCCAACCAACGTACTCGAATCCAGCCCGCCGCTGAGTAGAAAACACGCATTACTGTCAGCATATCTTTGCAAATACGACAAAATATAGTTTTCGCCCGTCGAAGGTTCCAAAGATTTCTTTTTTTCCAAGAAAGGCAAGGCAAAAAAGTTGGTTCCGGATATCTGCCCGTCTGAAACGGTCGCCAAACAACCTGGGCCAAGTTTATAAATGTCTCGGGCCAGAGTCCTTTGCGGCAACACATAACCAGTTGCAATCAACTGAGAAATTGCATCAGGGGAAATTGCCAGGTTTGAGATGCGGTGTGCAACGTGCTTAAACGAAGTCGAACAGAATAATCCATCACCGCTCAAATGATAGTAAAGAGTGCAAAAACCACCAATACTGTCCGTGCAAATCGAAACAACCTTCTTAACATTGTCATACACGACAATAGAATAAAGCCCGTTCAGTTTTTTGATTGCCGACACTCCATCTCTCTTAATCTGAATCGAAAGCCATCTTGCCGGATTATCTTTTTCGCTCATTACTACGTCATCACTATTCACTTCCCCATAAATAAAGACAAATGGGGCATTATCTTTCAAGAAGTAACTGCTGTTATGAGCACAATTTTTAGATGAATAAATAAATTTGAGATTATCGATTTCGACTGATTCCTGTCCCTGGAATTCTTCAGTTACTGAATAGTCGCCATGGTAAGCAGTGCTAAAAATAAATCCGTACATAATTACATCCAAGTCATTGGAGTGATTGATCTGAAAAGTTGTTCGTACTGCTGCACGTATGCTGTGTGAGAAAACAATTCGGCCACACGCTTAGGATGATGTTTTCGTGCAACGGTTCGAAGTTCATCATCTTTCAAAAATAGAATCACAGCTCGCGCGAGTGCCTCCACATCGCCCGGATGAACCAGTACCGTAGCTGGACTATCGCCAAAAGCCTCCCGGCACCCGCCCACGTCGGTTGCCGCAACAGGCAGACCGACAGCCATGTATTCAACCACAGCATTGGAAAAACTTTCTGAATCCGAACTCAACACCCCTACGTCGAACATCGGGAGCAGGTCCGGCACATCCGTGCGACGCCCCAAAAAGTGGACGCTGTCACGGATACCCAACCCGCAAGCTAATTCATCAAGGCGTTGACGCTCTTCGCCTTCACCGACAATTACGAATCGAGATGCGGGAAACTCTCGCAAGACCAATGCGGCGGCATGCAAAAAAACATCGATCCGCTTGACCGGACGCAGATTGGCAACGATGCCGACAATCGGCGCGGCGGGCGGTATGCGCAAAGAGCTCCTGTGCTGTTCAATCACGACATGATCGACATGGGAATAAACAGACAGATCAAGACCATTCGGAATATGATGGATCATGCGCAGCGGAACGCCCTCGACAGTGTGAACCAACTGTCTGGTCGACTCAGAATTTGCCACATATGCATCAGGAATGGAATTCAAGATCTTTTGCATTCGAAGTTCAGCAACGCTCATCCAAAATCCCTGATTCTTTCGTGTAGCTATAATGCCGGGCACGCCTGCCAAAAAACCTGCTAGCATCCCAATTATCGAAGCATCACGGAAATGAGTTTGCAGAATATCAATTTTTTCCCTACGCAGCCAACGAACAAAACAAAATAATTTCAAACACGTTACAATACTTCTCAATGATTTTATATTCAGTACATGGATAGGACAGAGAGAATAATGCTCCTGCAACCATGACGAATTTCTCAGCACGCACAATCTGGGCTCGAATGCACTGCGATCAAGGCCATCAAGCAAAAGCAGCAGCTGGCGCTCGGTTCCGGCTGTCGGGGAATAAATCGCGTCGATCAAAAAGGCGATGCGCAAAGGGCCGCCCCCCCTCCGGCGCCGTGTGAATGTCAAACCCTCCGTTGCAAGAAATTCCTCCCACATTCCCAATCCCAAGCCCCCGTGCACTGCCAAAAAAATGAGTGGCAGACGCGATGCATGGATCCAGCCGTGCTCGCGGGAGATGAGAAACGTGGCCATGCCGACCAGGACGGCGTAAGCCAGCAGCGCCAACCCCAAGGCAATAAAAACAAAAGACAGGAAAGCGGAAAGGCCGAATGCCATATCGAGGCCCAGGAGCGCTACAAAGGCTGCCGTACCGCCCGCAAAGCAGGCCGGAGCCAGGGCCGAAAGACTCAGTAGTGCTGGGTGGTTGCGATAGAGACGTGTGCGCCCCTGACCATAGCGCCGCATCTGGCCGACCAGGGATGACAGGTTTTCGCGCGGGTAGTAGCGGACCGTCAGCCTGGGGCTGGTGAACGCTTTGAGGCCTGCCCGCTCCACGCGATAGTTGAATTCCACATCCTCGCAGGCGTCGAAATCCTCATCCACAAACCCGACCCGCTCGAACAGGTCGCGCCGGTAGGCCGCGCCATTGCTGACTGGACTGGCAACCCCTTCATAATCAACGTAAATGAGCGAATCCCCACCATGGCCGAAACGGGATGCCCGTGCCAGGGCCACGGACTGCTGAAAAGGGGTCAAGCCCGGAGGGTCCAGAGGCTGGGGGCGGCCCAGACAATCGGCCCCGCTCTTCTCAAAACAATCCGAGATATTACGCAAAAATTGATCATCTGGAATATAACAGTGGCCATCCACAACCACGAAATAATCCCCGCGCCCGGCCTTGAAGCCAACATTGCGCCCGGCGCTGGAGCGTATTTTGGGATTGTCGAGCAGGCGGACACGGACATCCTCCTCGGCGAAGCGGGCCACGATATCCCGCGTGCCGTCATCGGACATACCGTCGGCAACCAGAATCTCGAAACGATCCTTGGGATAATCTTGACGCTGCAACTGCCCCAAGGTGTCGGCAATGAACCGGGCCTCATTGCGCACGGGCATGACGACGGTGATGAAGGGCAAGGTGTTCATCGTTCGCCAACCTGCCCCAATAATCTGGCGGGATTTCCTCCGACGATCGACAGATCGTCAAAGGCTTTGGTCACCACCGAACCAGCGCCCACAACACACTGTGTGCCAAGGTCGGCCATGATCACTGAGCGTTCACCGATCCAGCAGTTCTCACCAAGCCGCACCTGCTCGAAAATTCCGCATTGCTCTTGGATGGGAACGCCGACCTGATCGAAGCCATGCTGTTTCTTCCCGCTCAAGACAGAGACATGACTGCCGATGGTGCAATTTCTCCCGATATATGCCGTACCGATAATACAGTACGCGCCTATATAGACGCATTCTTCAACAACCGTTGCCTTGTGAGAAAAAAAAGATCCAAAACCAATGTAAATATTGCACGAACATTGGTTCAGAGTTTTACTGTAATAGGCTGCGCGCGCGTAACTTCCCGATTTACCAGGAATCAAAGCAAGCAATTGGCCAAAAGAACAAAACAGACCATCACCTCCAACAAATCTTACAGCAATGAACAGCGGACATGTCAGTGCTGTTGCGAAGAGAAAAACGATCTTTTGCGCCAATTTTTTCATCGATTGCCAACATTCATGTATAGTTGAAGGTAAAGATTTGTCTGTCGCTCAAAGCCAAACTCTTCTTCAACAGACATAAGCCCTGCCCTTCCCATCCGTTCACGCAAACTCGAGTCAACTGCCAAGTCCAGAAGACCTTGGGCGATCCGCCTCATATCTCCTTGCGGCGCGAGGAAACCGTTCACACCATCTCTAACCACCTCCGGCGTCCCGCCCACACTGGTCGCCACCACGGGCTTGCGGCAGGCGAAAGCCTCCAGAACCACATTAGGCAAACCTTCCGTATGGGACGGCAAGACGAAGATATCGATCTCATGCAGGAGCGAACGGACATCGCTGCGAAAACCAGCCAGAAAGAACCTGTGCCTGATTCCGGCATTGACCACAGCCTTTTCCAGTTCGGGCCGCAAAAAACCTTCCCCGAAAATCACGAAATACACGTCCGGCATCTTCTCAAGCACCAGCTGTGCAGCCTCAACCAGTCCCTGATGATTCTTCTCCGGGCTGAGCCGCCCGGCCGTGGCCACCAGAATGGCTTCTTGGGGGATGCCCAGTTCGTCTCGCACGCTCTTTTCCGCAGGACCGGGATAGGCCGCCAGGTCAATGGCGTTGTGGATGACCCGCACCTTGTCCGGCCGCACACCGCAGGTCAGAATCTTCCGCCGCTGCCCCTCGGACACGGCCACAACGGCATCGGCCAGGCGCAGGAATATACGGTCCAGAAATTCATAGAACCGTACCCGCCGCGACTCATACGTCCATCCCCGAGACACGGCCACGGTGGGTATGCCTTCGATCCACGTCGCGAAACGGCCCAGGAGGTTGGGCTTGTAGCCATGGGTGACCAGCAGGCTGACCCCTTTTTCTCTGATGATCTTGGTAAGTTGCCGGATGGTACCAAGATCGAAGGGTCCAGCCGCAGTGACGCAGGCGCAGTCCAGGCCATAGCTTCCGGCCATGGTTTCCAGCTCCGTTGGGCATCCGTTCTCCTCAAAGCAGCACAAGGAAAAATGCATGGTCTCGCTCTCGCTCTGCCGTACATGTTCCAGAATCTGCCGCTCCGGTCCGCCCACGAAGTTCGAGGCCCGCAGATGCATGACGTGCATTTTGGCCGTCATGCCGTGGCACTCCAAACCTCGTCCAAAGCCGCGGCGATCCTGTCCCAAGTGTAGAGTTCCATGACCCGTTCCCGACCTTGCCTGGCCAATGAGTCGAATCTTTCCGGCGCGCGCAGGGCTTCCACTGCGGCATCGGCGAAGGACTGGGCATCGTCACGTAACAGTAGATGCTGCCCATCATCCAAATGGAGCCCTTCGGCCCCGATGGTCGTGGAAAGCACAACCTTGTTCATGGCCAGGGCCTCCAGAATCTTCAATCTGGAACCACCACCCACGCGCAAGGGAACAATATAAAGAGTGGATTCCGCAATGTACGGTCGCACATCGTCCACTGTGCCCGTGACCCGCACGCCCTCCAGGGTCGTGCCCAGCACCGTCAGCCATGCGGGAGGATTGCGGCCTACAATGGTGACCGTCACATTCGGCAAAGACTTCTTGATGAGCGGAAAAATGTCGTTCAGAAAATATGCAATCCCGTCCTGGTTGGGCCGCCAGTCCATGGAACCGGTGAAGACCAAGCTGCGATCCTGGACCGGATCTTTCCGAACGTAAAAATAGGCTTCGTCCACTCCGTTGGGCACCACGCTGACCTTGGGGCAGCCATAGGAACTGAAAACCGACGCGTCCTTATGAGACACAGCCACCACGTGGGCACAGGCCCTTGCCGCGTCGCGCTCGAAGCGGTCGAACTTTCGGTGCTGGATGCGGATGTATTCCTTTTTCAAGGGATGGGTCTCCGTCTTCAGGTACCGCTCCCAGATCCGCGCCTCCACATTGTGGGCCGAAAGCACGGTCGGACAGTCGCCCATCACCGCACGCACGGCCTCGACATAAGGGGTCCACTCGCAATGGATCAGATCAAATCGTTCTTTGGCCACCAGAGTTCGCACGGCCTGTTTCATGGCTTGTCCGGCATGGCGCTGCACGGAATACGGCAAGGGCGAAAGGAGGTTCCCAAGCAGGCCGGCATAAAAACCCGGCCCCTGCATGGCCGGAAGCTCTTGGCCAAGGTTCATGAAGCGGACGCCGTCGCCATCAGCCGGCGCCTCGCCCCGCCCCCAACTCAGGAATGTGATTTCATGCCGGTCTTTGAGTCGCCGCAACAGGTTCCAGGTTCTGATCCGCTTTCCCGTGTTCAGGGGAAAAGGGACTTCCTCGTCCACGACAAGCACTTTCACGGCCGCCCCGCCCCGAACATCCCGGCGCTGTCCAGCTTGGACACGCAGAAGCGGTACTTGCCCGAAGTCTCGGACTGGATGGAGTCCGCATATTCCACATCATGCCGCATGGACGTCCCGAACCTCTCTCTGACCAGGCGGGCGATGTCGGCGCGCAGCGCCTGATCCCGACCGCCATCCCCCTGCACCACGCGAAACAGGAGGTGATCGAGCTCGTCCTGCACGATCTGCATCTGCTTCACGCCCTCAAGGACCATGGCGAAATTCTCGGTCAGGGAGATGCCGGAGATGTACTCGCCCTCGGGCGTGCGCACATAGTCGGCGATGCGGCCTTCCAAGGAAGCGATGCGGGGGTAGGTGCGGCCGCAGGCGCAGGGCGTTTCTGCCATGCGGGCCGTGTCCCCCACGAGATAGCGGATGAATGGCATGCCGTGGTTAGTCAGATCCGTGACCACCACGGCCCCGGTTTCACCGGCCTGAGCCGGTTTGCCGTCGCGCAGGCACTCGAAATGCAGCGTGTCCATGTTTACGTGCAGACCCTGATGCGCCTCGCATTCGCAGGCGATGAGACTGACCTCCTCGCACCCGTAGCGGTTGGTTACCTTGCAACCGAAGACCTCTTCCACCAGAGCGCGCTCGAAGTCGTGCAGAACCATCGCTGTGGAGATGATGCCCTTGGGACGGATGGGAGAGAGATTGTTCGCCTGCACGAAACGGGCGAACAGGTACAGCGAGTGTGCATGGCCGAAAAGAAGGGGCGGTTTTTCTTTGAGAATCTGCGCATGAAACATGGTCATGGCATCTTCGTCCATCCGCAAAGTGTCGAGAACGGTTGTCCGCTCCAAAAGAAAGTTGCGCACGTAGCCGCGCCAGGACTTCTTGTACTCCGGGTTGCCCCACACAGCCCCGATCCGCTCGCCCAGACGCCAGCCGGTCCACTCGTCATGACGCAGTGCGCACCCCCGCTTCCACTGCAGGCTGTCCTCGTCCACGAAAAAGGACAGGGACACACCCGTGGATCCGGAAGTCTTCTTGGGAAAAAGGCGGTCACTTGGGATGCTGTCCGCCACCATGCGATCACGATGTGCGCGGATGTCGTCCTTGGTCAGCAAAGGTAGCCGCTCAAAGTCCTGCCAGGTGCGGATGTCCGCCGGGGTGATGCCCAGGCTGTCCATGCGATCGCGATAGAAGCCGGTATGGGCGTACGCGTGATCCAACAGGCTCTTGAGCCGGGTCCACTGGTCCTCGCGGACCTGCTCCAGGGGGCGGTACTGGGTGCGCAAAAACCGCTTGTAATGCTTCAGATACGGACTGCGTTCCTTATTTGCCCACAGCGGCGCGACAACTGCCCGGACGACATACGAATAGAGGTCGCCTTGATTCACCCCATTCATGGCCTGACCCCGTTTCTCGCAGCGCAGCCCTGTTCAACCGGGACGGCACTCATCCCCAACACCTCGGCCATGGTCCCGAACGTAAGCCCCTTGAACAGGAGCCTCAACTTGTCCTCTGTCTGGTCCAGATTCAGGTAGTGACGGAAGCGCGACTTGAGGCGGGCCTTGATGCGCGGCTGGTCCGGGTCGATTTCCCAGGGGTGGAAATAGAGGACTGCCGGCTGGCCGTCGACCTGGTTGATGCGGCGCATGCCCCAGTGGATGATGTTGGTCGGCAGCAGGCGCAGGTAGCCGCCGCCCGCGATGGGCAGGGCCAGGGTCTTGCCGGGCAGGGCCAGATTCATGGTCGTCAGGGGGAACTCGCGGATGGTGCCGTTTTCGCGCCTGATGTCGTGCGGGAAGCGTTCGGCTCCGGGAATGCCGTAGTTGTCGTGGAAGATGGGAAAGATGCTCGAATCGTACCTGAAGCCCTCCTCGATGAGGATGTCCAGGGCCCACAGGGAGTTGTCGGTGATGGAATAGCTCGGGGCGCGGTAACCCAGGACCTGTCGCCCCGTGATGTCCTCGAGGGTGGCCTTGGCCAGCCGCAGATCCTTGCGGAAGGCGTCAGGGCCGAGATTGTAGACAAGTTCGTGCCCGAACCCGTGGCAGGCCACCTCGTGACCGGCGTCCGAGATTTCGCGCACGAGCATGGGGAAGCGCTCGGCCACCCAGCCGAGAACGAAGAACGTACCCTTGAGGCAGTGCTCATCCAGCAAATCCATGACCCGGTGGGTGTTGTTCTCAACACGGGACGGATACACGGGCCAGTCGTCCCGGTCGACCACGCCCTCGAAGGCGGTGACCTGGAAGTAGTCTTCGACGTCTACAGTCAGTGCATTCAGCACGTTACCCCCGGCAGAGGGGAACCGTTGAAAATGCCATTCTGGCTGCGTTGCTGCACGGATTTTGAAAAGCTCATGTAGACAGATGCACTTCGCCTTCCAAAATCGGCTTGCGTCTTGCCACAATGTATTTTGAACAGTTCCCGAGACATGTATATTTCCTGGATGCAAAGATCATTTCGAAAAATACATTCTTGATTCTTTTCTGCAAAAAATGCCAATGACTTATTCATCTTGCAATACGCTCCTGTCTTGATTTTCCCTTGCACATTGGCACAATTGTTTTTTAACAGGATCAAATTCATGTTTGCCGCATCTTCTTCATCACAGTAAATCTACCAATTCCTTTCCGACATTTATTTTCCAATTTTTAATCATTTTTGTAGCAACAAAATCAATCACTAATACTGTATTACAGGCGTTTCATACAGTCGTCACGCGCCTTCATTCTTCTCTCCGATGTCATACACCCCAACATTTCCGGAGGGTGCATGAGAGCCATTGCGGAAGGACGAGATCATTTTGAGGGGCGAAGCGTAGCCGACTCCATCGGCCCGTCAAAACGGCTGAAGCAACCCAGTCCAGAATGGTTCTCTTCAATCCCCTGGCGCCCGCCTAAAAAAGATACGTCAACTGAATCCCCACCCTGTTCACACGGTAATCCTCATCAATATCATCCGACGCCGAATCCTTGAACCGGTACCAGGCCGAGAGCTTCATGCTTTCACTCAGGGCGTAGGTCAGGCCCAGGTTGGCGTACCAGCGCTTGGTGTTGTCGTCGCTATCGTCGAAGTCGTGACTCAGTCCAAGGGTGCCGGTCAGGCGGGCGCTCAACTCGTGGGACACGTTCAGCCCGAAGACCGTCCTGCGGGTCGTCTCCACGCCCTCCTCGGAGTCCTCGTCATCGTAGGAACCGCCGTCGGCGCTGTCCTCGTAGTCCTCAAGGGTCGCGTACACGCTCGCCCTGGTCCGCTCCCATATCTTGGTCAGGGTCGCGGTGGCGTACCGGCGCTCGTAGGTCTCGCCCGTGTCCGGGTCGTCATCGAATGTAATGCCCGTGGACAATCCCAGGATAACGGCCCCGAAGTCATGATTCAGGCCCGCGTCCCAGTAAAGGCTGGTGGAACTCGTGCCACGGTCCCGGTAGCGGGAATACTGGGGGCCGAGCTTCAGATAGACGTCGCCGTTGGCGGAATATTCGTAGCTCCCGCCGATGTAGGCGATATGGCGGTCCAGGGTGTCGTCTTCGGACAGTTCCATGGTGTAGGAGTAGCCGGACAGCAGCGAGACGAGGTCCGACAGTTCGTAGTCCCCATCCAGGAAGCCCCGATGGATGTTCTTGGAATCCTTGTCCTCGTCGTCATACCAGATGTTCGAGTAGGCGTAGCCGACCTTGGCCGAGGCGCGATCGCTGAAGCGGGGCGTGATGTAGGGCGAGAAGGTGAACGTGTTCTGCTGGACCAATCCGGAGGTGGAATCCTCTTCGCGCACGTCGCCGCGGGTGCGGTCTTCGTTGACCAGTCGGTAGGTCTCGGTGGCGTCGACGAAAAAGAAATCCTCGGCCGCCTCCAGCAGGGCGCGAACCCTCAGGTCATGGTTGAACTCCTCGTCCTCGGTCTCTCGGGTGTAGTAGCGGTAGTCCCCACTGTAGGCGGACTGGAAGAGCAGCCGCCCGCCCTCGCGGTTGTAGGACAGGCTGGGGCGCAGGGCGGTGATGAAGTCCTCCTCCCCGTCATGCTCCTCGCCGGCGTTGTCCGTGTACTCCCCGCTGACGCCCAAAGAGGCCTTCCACTCCGGTTCGGAGAAGGCGGGGCACGCGACGCTCATGGCGAAGAGGGCCAGCAGGACGGTCCGAACCAGCAATTTCGCGTATGTTCCAAGGGCGATGGGGGGGCGAGAAGAATGGTGCATAAGGGACCTCTGGGCTTCGGATGACGTTCCAAAAGGTTTTCGTGAATACCGCTCGTCGATTACGGGAAGATCACTCTCCCCAGAGAAATTTCCAGAGTCCGCCTTTTTTGGGAGCCGCGATGGTTTCAGCCGGTTTCGGCTCGTCCCTGAGGGCGATGTCCGACCGCAGTTGGCGCAGCGCGACCCACAGCTCCCGAACCATGGCCTCATTCTGCATCTCCAGCTTGTCCATGCGCTCGCGCAGGTCCAGCACGGCCGCGTGATCCCATACGGGCATGTACTCCAGGGACTCCAGGCGCTTGTTCAGGGAGCCGATGACGCTCAGGATCTTGGCCTGGCCCGAGACGGCTTTGGTCACGGCCTCCACGTTGGACTGCACGTCCTCGCCGGACGATGCGCCGCCGGAAACCGGGCCGTCCGCGGCAGCGCCATTCCCGCCGGACCCGTTCGCCTTCGGAGCCGTTGCGGCAGAACCGTTCCCGCCCTTCGCGGCGGCACCGTCCCAATAGTTGGACTCGAAGGACAGGTCCGCGGCCAGCTCGTGCACGGTCCTGCCGTCGATGGCCGTGGTCTGGGCCGAGTAGGCGTCGATCATGATGTAATCGCAGAGTATGTTGATCAGACGCGGGATGCCCCGGCTGTACGCGGCGATGGCCTCAACGGCCTCGTCCGAAAAGTCGAGAGCGTCCCGATTGCCGGCCTTCTCCAGGCGGAAGGCGATGTATTCGCGCACTTCTGCCGTCGACAGGGGCTGCAGGTGGCAGTTGATCTGGATGCGCTGGCGCAGCTGCATGAGGCCCGGCGCGGACAGGATGTCGCGCAGCTCGGGCTGGCCTACGAGGATGATCTGCAGGAGCTTGTCGCGGTCCGTCTCCAGGTTGGAGAGCATGCGCACCTCCTCCAGGATCTCGGACGACAGGTTCTGGGCCTCGTCGATGATCAGGACGGACTGGCGGCGCCTGGCGTACTGCTCGATGAGGAAGTCGTTCAGATCCTTGAGCAGCGTCGCCTTGTCCTTCCCTTCGGTTTCCAGACCGAAGTCGGCGTTGATCTGCATGAGCAGCTGCAGGGAGTCCACGCGTGTGTTGAAGACCTTGGCCAACACGCTGTCCCTGAGTTGGGAGCGGATCATGTTGCGGATCAGCGTGGTCTTGCCCGACCCCACTTCTCCCGTCAGCAGGATGAAACCAGCCCTCTCCCTGATGCCGTGAGTCAGGTAGGTCAGGGCCCGCCTGTGCGCCCGGCTCGGAAACAGGAAGTCCGGGTTGGGCAGGAGGTCGAAGGGCTTTTCGCGCAGCCCGAAGAACGAGGTGTACACGCTTATTCCGCCTCGCCGTAACGGCCGTAGTACGAATAATAGGAGGCCCGGGCTTGGGACTGGGCGCCGTTGTAGACGATGCCCAAAACGTTGCCGCCCAGGGCCTCGATGGCGTCCTCGATCTGGGCGATGCTCGGCTGCCCTTCCCTGACCACCAGCAGCACACCGTCCGCCATGCCGGCCACGGAACGCGTCTCGGCAAAGGGCAGGACCGGCGGGGTGTCGACGATGATGTAGCGGTCCGGGTAGCGGTGCTTGAGCTCCTGAAAAAGCAGACGCATGGACTCGGAGGTGAACAGCTCGACCGGATTGGCCACGGGCGTGCCCGCAGGCAGAACCGTCAGCTTGCCGATGTCCGTGCGCACCAGCACGTCGCCCACGTCGAGCCCCTCGCGCAGGCAGTCCGAGAGCCCTTTGTGCTGTTCCAGGGCCAGGTACTTGTGCACCGACGGCCGACGCAGGTCCGCGTCCACCAGGAGCACGGTGTGGTCGAACTCCCAGGCCAGGCTGGCGGCCAGGTTCACTGCCGTCATGCTCTTGCCCTCCCCCACGGTGGCGCTGGTCACGGCGATGAGATTGTCGAACCGTTCGCGTCGGGTCATCTTGACCAGGGCCTCCTTCAGCTTGCGGAACTCCTCGGCCACGGGAGACAGGGGCTGGTTGACCACGACCATGGTCTCCTCGGGCAGGCGCACGGCCGCCTGGGCCGCGGCCATGGGCGCGCGCGCCGGACCGGAACCGTTGCCCGGGATGGCGGACACGGCGTCGGCGGAAGGACTCGAGTGCGGCGCCCGCTGCGCGGCAGGGCCGGGCTGCAGACCGGCGGCCTTGGCCAATGCTTCTTCAATTCTGCTCATGAGGCTCCCTTATTGGGAGGAAACTGTTGAAATACTCCTTCTGGGCGCGTCGCTGCATGAATTTTTGAGGTTTCATGCATTCCTTGCCAGAATGATTTTTGAACAGCCTCCAGGAAATATTTACAGTATGAATGATTTCACGCCTTCAAAGAGTTGCTCTATCTGCGTCTTCCCGAGAACCTCCAGCACGGCCACCGCCACAAGGACCGAAAAGTAGGCCAAGGCGCCGGCCAGAAAGACGCGGTCGGCTTTCTGGCGGGCCAGCTCCTCTGCCGGCTTGGGGATGGCCGGCACAACGGCCAGGACGCGCTGGTTGAGGACACGCAGTTCTTCCAGACTCTTGACCGCCCCGCCCATGAGGTACGGCAGGATGATGAGGGCCATGCCCGCGCCAAGTCCTGCCACGAGGCTGCCGGCCATGATCAGGGGCCGCCTCGGGCTGACGAACTTTTCGGGCAGCACGGCCGGGTCCACGATGCGAAACGTCACGGCCTTGTTCTCCATCTCCATCTGCTTGGACACCTCGGACTGACCGTAACGGGTCACGAGCTGGCTGTAGATCTGGGACTCGTTCTCTTTCTTGCCCAGCAGATCGTTGAGGCCGGCGCGGATGGTCGGCAGTTCGCGCAGGAGCTGCCGTTTGTCCTCGATGGTCTTGAGCTGCGACTCTTCCTGAAGCTTGTTGGCCTCCAGTTCGGCCTGGATCATCCCGCGGGCCATGGCGGTCTGCCCGCCGGAAGCTGATGCCGGGGTCGGATTGGCCCGCAGGGCCTCGATTTCACCCTTCAGGCGCACGACCTTGGGGTGGCTCTCGGTGTAGGAGGTCCGCAGGGCCGTCAGCTGGCGCTCCATGTCGGCAAGGGGATTGCCACGGCCTCCGCCCGGCAGCAGGCGCTGCTGGGTCTCCAGTTCGAAGCGGCGGCCGCGGATGTCTTCCAGCTTCTTTTCGGCTTCGGCGACCTCGAAGCGGATCATGGTCTCGTCCACGGCCAGCTGCATGCCGTGCTCGGCTTTGTAGGCGTTGATTTCCGCATCCACGGCGTCGATGCGTTTCTTGAAGCTCTCGATCTGGTCGGCCAGGAATCGCGTGGCCTCCAGTGACTCGTCGCGTTTGGAGGCCGTGTTGGACTCGATGTAGACCCGTGTGACGGTATTGACGAGGTCGCGGGCGAAGTGCGGGTCGGAATCCGTGAAGGAGATGAAGAAGACGCCCATCTTCTCGTCGAGTTTGATGTCGATCCGATTCCGCAGTTCCTCCAGGTAGGCCTCGAGGGCCGCGTCGGTCGGGTAGAAAACGTCCTTGTCCAGGATGCGAAGGACCTTGGTCAGGGCCTCGCGGCTGAGCATGGAAACCGAAAGGACCCTGATCTTTGCCTCCATGGACGGCGTGATGGCGATGCCCTTGACCAGGTCGGAAATGACGCTCTGCTCGATGAAGACCGTGGATTCGGCCTCGTACTTCTTGGGCAGGACGTAACTGACGGCAAACCCCACCGTCATGACCAGCAGCGTGACAAGGACGAGCAGCCGCTTGCGGCGCAGCAACAGACGGATGTAGCGTTCAAGTTCCAGATACAGTTCGTGGTTCATTGGTCTCCCTTCGGGGATGGAACGTTGAGTAAATATGCTCCATCTTCCCATCCTCGGCGAACGCCTGAGAGCCATTCTGGCAAGGCGCAAGGCCGTTTTGGAGGTGAAGTGTAGCCGTCTACATGAGCCATTCAAAACGGAAGCAGCAACGCAGTCCGGAATGGCGCTCAGACGTTCGCCCTAAAAGAAGGATTCATTCGCGATGAGATAGTCCCCGCGCTGCAGCACGATGTTCTGGGACAAATCCTTTCCCTCCACCAGGTCGGCGGCCCTGACCGTGATGCGCTTCTCCGCGCCGTTCTCCCGGCGGACCAGGACCGTCTTGTTCCGGTCGGCAAACTTGGTGAAGCCGCCGCACTCGACCACGGCATCCAGGACCGTCATGCCGTCCTTGAACGGCAGGGAGCGCGGAGCAGTCACGGCGCCCAGAACATACACATAGGGTTCGGGCAGGGCCGGGAAGAAGATGATGTCGTTGTGCCGCAGATCCAGGTCCTGGCCCACGTCGCCCTTGTGCAGGAGGCTGTCGAAATCCCGGTCCAGACGCGCGCCGTCGCGCATGACATGGGCTCCGTGCAGATCGGCGCGGGTAAGGTCCATGCCGGCCAGAAGCTGCAGCAGCGAGGTCTTCTGTTTCAGCTCGAACACGCCCGTGGGCACGCCGCCGCCGATGATGTAGACCTTGTTGTTGACGATGTCGGCCAGGGACACGGTCACGCGCGGATCCTTGACCAGGGCTGTGAGACGTTTGGTGATCTCGTCCTGCAGGGCCACGGAAGTCTGTCCTTCGGCCATGAGTTCGCCGGCGCCTGGCAGGGAGATGCGCCCGTCGGGCCGGACCAGGGCCGAGACACTCAACTCGGGCTCGCCCCAGACGAAGACCTGCACGCGGTCTCCCGCGCCGATCACATAGTCGCTGTCCGCAAGCGCCTGACCCGCGAAGAGTGCGGCCGCGGCCAGCACCAGGCACTGCATGACGACGATACTTTTCAGACACAACGTGTTGATGATGCGCAGAGAAATCATTTCTACCTCCCTTTACCCAACAGGACGATGGTGAACGTTTTGAAAATAATGTAGATATCAAGAAAGATCGAAATATTTTTGATGTAATACAGATCGTAACGCAGCTTTTCGATGGCGTCCTCGACGGACGAGCCGTACGGGAAGCAGACCTGTGCCCAGCCCGTCAGGCCCGGCTTCACGTAATGGCGCTCGGAGTAGTACGGAATCCTCTTCTTCAGCTCGCCCACGAACTCCGGCCGCTCGGGCCGCGGACCGACCAGGGACATGTCGCCGCGCAGGATGTTCAGGAGTTGCGGAATCTCGTCCAGCCGACTGCGGCGCAGGAAATTGCCGACCCGGGTGATGCGCGGGTCGTTCTCCTGGGACCAGACCGCGCCGGTGCGGGCCTCGGCATCCTGGCGCATGGAACGGAACTTCATGAGCGTGAACAGCCGATCGCCCTGCCCCACCCTCGTCTGGCGGAAGAGTACGGGCCCAGGGGAATCGAGCTTTATGGCAAGGATGATGAAGGGAATGGCGGGCAGAAAGAAGGTGAGCCCCGCCAGGGAGGCAACGATGTCCATGCTCCGCTTGCACAGACGCAGCAGCCAGGTGACCCTGAAGCCGTGGCTGAAGATGAACCAGCTCGGCGTGATGTCCTCGATGAGCAGTTTGTGGGTGGCCGTCTCGTAGAAGGAGGGCGCGTCCACGACCTCGATGCCGGCCAGCTTGCAGCTCAGGAGTTCCTCGACGGGAAAGAAGCCGCGCCGTTCGGCCAGGGACACGACAATCTTGTCGGCCATGAAGTTTTGGGCGAGCCGGAGAAGACGTCCGGTCTTGACGACGTCCTGTCCCGGGTCGTCATGGTTCTCCAGGCCACCTTGAGTCGAGGGGCAGCTGACTCGTCCCAGAAGGACGTAGCGCCCATGGCGGGCGGCCACGAACTCCTCCATAAGTTCCGCCTGAAGGCCGTCACCCACGACGAGGACACGCTTTCCCGTCCCCATGAGGGCATGGTAGAATTTGACGAACAGAAATTCGAAGACCTTCAGGCCGGCGAAGACGGAAAAACCCAAAAACACGATCTGGGACTGGCCGCCCGAAATGTGATGCTGGTTGTTCAGGACGTAGAAGATGGCCATGGACAGCGTCGTCACGATGGTCTGGCAGCACAGGGCCGTGGACACCTTGGTCTTGAGGCCTCTGATGCCGAAGACGGACCAGACCGCCACGGACGGCAGGACCGTGACGACCAGAAACCCGCCGAGATCGTGCCAGAGATTCAGGCCCGAACCCATTCCCGTGAAGGACGGCGCGAGGATGGCCAGCGACGCCGCAAGGGCCAGCAACGCCCACATCAGGTCATGAGCCAGATTTCTGAGTACCAAGGTAGCCATAATGAACCTCCCGCTGCGAGACCGGTGAATAACCCGGTCGGGGATGCGCGCTGCCCAATTTCTTGTCAAAAAGATTGCTGCTTCGAAGGTTTCGCGCACTGACGCATCATCAAGATCCTCATTGCAGGCGAAGCGTGGCAATCGATGTCTTTCTTGCCTCTCATCGTTGTGCGGACAGGCAAAGGCATTGCTGAGAAATCCGCTCCTTCGTCATCCGTTTTTGAGTGCCTCGAACAATTTCTCCGCATTCGCCCTCTCCTCGAACTCCCCTCCCGCCAATGCCTGTTCCAGGGTGGCCAGGGCCTCGGCCTTGCGGTCCAGCGCCATCAGGGCCAGGGCCTGATGATACATGATGACCGGGTTGCCCGGGGCCAGGACCAGGGCCCTTTCCAGGACCTTGAGGGCTTCCTCGGCGCGGTCGCTGCGAATCAGGGTGTAGCCCAGGGTGTCGATGACCGAGGGGTTCGAATTGGCCCGGATGAAGGCGGCCATGGCCAGGTTCACGGCCTGCAGGCGCGTCGTCTCGTTGTCCGCCCAGAGCATGGCCAGGTTGTTCAGGGCCGGGACGTGATCATGCTGGGCCTGCACGGCCTGGAGATACAGCTTGGCCGCCTCGTCCTTGTTCCCGTTCAGCTGCACGACCATGCCCTTGCCCGTCAGGGCCTGGGCATCGGTCGGGGCGTAGGCGAGAACCGCATCGAAAGACTGCAGAGCCTTGTCCAGTTCGCGGCCGCGCATCTGAAACTCGCCCAGAAGTACCCCGACACTCGGATTCTTCGGCTCGGCTGCCATGGCCTTGCGCAGTTCCGCCTCCGCGGCGGCCCGGTCCTTGCGGGCCTCGAGGATGGCGGCAAGGGGCAGATAGGACTGGGCCTTCTTCGGGCTCAGCTGAATGAGTCGACGCGCGCTGTCTTCGGCCTTGCCCACCTCGCCCAGGGCCATCCAGGCTCGCGTGCGCTCCATGGTGCCGGCCCAGGGGTCGGCGGCCTCGAGCTGGCCGTAGAGGGACATGGCCTTGTCAGTCTCCTTGCGGGCGATGTGCAGGCGCGCCTTGGCCTGGACCAGACCGAGATTCGTCGGCGCCTTGGTCAGCTCCTCGTCGAGAACCTTCAGGGCCGTGTCGCTCTGCCCGTGCTGTTGCAGAAAGGCCGCAAGCATCAGTGCGGCGCCCAGGTCACCCGTGGCCCGCGCCTTTTCCAGGCGTATGCGGGCCTCGTCGGGCTTGCCCTGCTTGTCGAGAACCGCCGCCGAGGCCGTCAGGGCGCGCACGTCGTCGGGCTTGACGCCCAGGGCCAGATCGTACTGGGCCACGGCCTCGTCGGGCTTGCCCTGGGCCAGGCGGAAGGTGGCCGTGTTGTAGTAGGTCTGCAGGAAGGACTGGTCGGCGGCGCGGGCCTTGGTCAGGTAGTCGTCGGCTCCGGCCGCGTCCCTGCGGCCCAGGGCGGCCTTGGCCAGCGCGTTGAAGAGCACGGCGTCGGTCTTGCCGCCCGTCAGTCCGTCCGTCAGCACCTTCTGGGCCTCTTCGCCGCGCCCGTTGCGCAGATAGTAGGCGTGCAGGGCCAGGCGGGCATCGAGGCCCTGGGGAGAAACCTTCAGGGCCTCCTGCAGATCCTGCTCGCCGTCGGCTTCACCCATGGAAAGCTTGAGCAGTCCGTTCTTGAGCATGAGACCGTAATGGGTGGGGGCAAGTTTCCTGGCCGCTGCGTACTCGACCAGGGTTTCCCTCGGTTTGCCGGTCAGGAGCAGGGCGTCGCCCTTCAGGGCGTGCCCGCGGAAATCCTCGGGGCTTGCTTCGATCATCTTGTCGCCCACAACGAGGGCCTCTGCGCCGCGGCCCTGGCGCAGAAATATCTCGCCCTGCATGACCCTGGCCTGGATGAATCCCGGCGCATAGTCGAGGACTGTCTGGAATTGGGTCACGGCCATCTCCAGATTGCCGATGTAATAATAGGCCAGGCCCATCAGATAGTAGGTTTCCAGGTCGGGCTGAATGCGCAGGGATTTGGAAAGCTGCGTAACGGCCTCTTCGTATTTGCCGGTGCGGAGGTGGTACAGGCCCAGAAGCCGATAGCCCTCGGCCTTGTTCGGGAATTCCTTGATCATGGCCTCGGCCGATGCCTTCACGGCATCGCCCTGCCCCTGGTCGATGAGCAGACTCCCTTCCTTGTAGCGGGCAAAGAGGTCGGAAGGATAGATGGAGGAGATGCGGGCGTAGACATCGAGCATCCCTTCGGGGTCGCGCTCCTGGGCCTCGAGCTGTGCCAGTGCGTGCAGGGCCGGACGGTTTTGCGGATCCTTGGCCAGAAGGGTATCGATGACCTTCCTGGCGTTGCCGCGATCGCCCTGGGTCATGAAGTTGTGGATCAGGGCCAGCTTGGCTGAGACGCGGTCGGGCTCGATGGCCAGGGCCTTCTCCAAATGCGTCCTGGCGCTGGCCGGATCTCCGGCGATGGTGGCCGAGAAGGCCAACTGCTCCATGGCTGCGGCGTCGTCCGGATGTTCCTTGAGGTAGCTGTCGAGAAGGGGCACGGCCACGGCCGGCTTGTTCTGGAAGTTGGCGATGCGCGCCTGCTGGAAAACGACGCGGGCGTCGTGCGGGTTCTGGAGCTGGACCTTCTGGAACTCGCGCTCGGCCTGGTCGAGCTTGCCCGTTTCGACGTAGGCAACACCGAGATTGTAGCGGGCCTCGACAAAGTTTGGATCCTTCTCCAGAGCGTTCTTGAAGTGGACAATGGCGCCGTTGTAGTTGCCCTGTTGGAGCAGCGTCTGCCCTTCGGCATTCAACGATTCCTTGGTATGCCCTTTGCATCCGGCAATGAAGGTAACTACCAACAGCGCCACCAGCACAATCGTAAAACGAGACATGCATCCTCCTCAGGGAATCTGACCTGGAGACGGTTCATATTTGCCAAAATTCGACAGTGCGTTTGCCTGGTTCCAGGAGCACAGGCGACTGGATCGTGAACGGCCCGATCCGGAACTCACCAATGCCTATTCAATTCTGCATGGAAAGTGCAATGAAAAGCCATATTCATGCCAACGTGTCGCGAAAAAATTATGCCATGAATTTCAGCAGTTACAAAGCTCACAACATCCACCGCACGAGAATGACACTTTTTTTTGTCCACTCGAACCGGACTTGTCCGGCCGGTCCGGACGCAACTCCATTCGCAAGGACTCTGCTGAATCCATAAGTCCGAAGCATTATTTTCCGACAATTCCAATCAACATTTGCTTTTCGTACATGATGGTACCTATTTTTTATACGTAACCCCTTCGCATAAAAATAGGTAGCATGAAAATGAGATAATTTATGATGTAGGACACTTTTCTCCTTCCCATCACCATGGCATAAGTGCCATTCTCATCTCTCATGTTGGACAAATTTTGATAATAAAAATGGGGTGTTTTCGGACCATGACGGATTCGTGCGTAAGACGCGGAATCGTCTCGACTCAATATTTCTCACGAACGCACATCTATTTCCGTAAGACGACATTTCTCATACTTTAGTATGAGCTATCAACTCATACTCCCCCTCTATGCAGGATGACGAGCCCCATATCTGTTGCAAATTGACACAGAATGGGTGTCAATTTTTGCACTCCCGATGTCGGAAAAACTTACAGCCGATACTGGAGGGTGACCTGAAAATTTTGAAGACGAACAGCCGCATAGATTTTGATCCCCACGTTGACACTCATCGTTATTTACTGAAAATGAAAACAGCCTCGGAATCACCGAACATACCGGAGAGTAGCCATGCGAAACAGACTCCTGCACGCCTCCTTGACCGCGGCGGTCATCCTTCTTTCTCTCTCCCTTCCCCTCGCCGCGCAGGGACTGCCTTCAGGCCGCGAGGTGGCCCAGAAAATCCACGACCGCGATGTCGGCGACGACATGACCTGCCGACAGACCATGGAGCTCATTCCCTCCTCGGGCCAGCCGCGCGTCCGTGAGCTCACCGTGACAGGCGCGGACCGTGGAGGGCTGCGCCGCAGTCTGCTGCGCTTCACCGCTCCGGCGGACATCGCGGGAACGGGCTTCTTGGCCCTCGAAGACGGACAGGGCGGCACCGAGCAGTTCCTCTACCTGCCGGCCCTGAAGCGCTCCCGCCGCATCGTGGCCGACCAGAAGGGGCGAAGCTTCGTCAACACCGATTTCACCTTCGAGGACATGGAACGCCGCCCCGTCGACGACTCGGAGCACGCCGTCACCGGCGAGGACACCGTCGAAGGCGTGGCCTGCTGGATTCTGGAGAGTCGTCCCAAGCCCGAGGCGCAGTCCCAGTACACGATGGTCCGCGCCTGGGTGGCCAAGGACATGCCGCTTCCTCTGCGCGTGGACTTTTTCAGCAAAGACGCTGAGCCGGTGAAACGCTACACGGTGCTGCAACTGGAGAACATCCAGAATATCTGGACGGAGACCAGGGTGGTCATGGAGGACTTGGAGAGCGGTCACAAGACGATGCTGACGACGAACGAAATCAAGTACAACACGGGCGTGGATGAAAGCGCATTCTCCGTACAGTCCCTCGAAAACTGGTAGGGGGGCGTGGAAAAATCCGTTCCGGGCTGCGTTGCTCCCCGAATTTGACGGGCTCATGTAGGCGGCCACACCGCTGTCAAAACCGATTCTCGCCTTGCCGGAACGGGTTTAGAACGGCTCTGGGAGCGGCTTGGCCGAATAATGCATCGCCAAAAATGCGACGGCGTCAACCCAGTCCACCAAATTCATCCAGTCCACAAATCAGCCAAGACACCATCGAGAAAAGAGAGTCCCCTCGAAGCAACGATCGTCACAAGCGTCCCCCAGAAGCGCGATTGCTTCGATCCATGGAATTTTGCTAAAGATTTCCAGCAAACTGCCGAATTTTCATTGAGTGATCCATACATTCAACATACGTTCGAAAATGCCACGACACCAACACCCGCCCTCTCCACCGCCCCTCAGGGTCTTCCCCGCCCGGCCCGCGTACATGGTCCGGAGCGCACTCATTTGTCTGGCATTGCTCGTCCTTTCCATACTACCCGCCAGAGCGGGCCAACCTCTTCTGGTCACCGACCTCGAAACGACAACCGGGCCGGGCCCCCTGGCACTGACCATATCCGTGTCACGCAAACCGGACGTAATGCGCACTTTCCTGCTCAAGGAACCCGCCCGGCTCGTTCTCGACATGAGTCCGGCCCGGCTGGCCGGCGGAACGCGCAGCCTCGCGGGCGGCCTTGCACTGATCCATGGCGTTCGCGCCGCCCAACACGATCCGCGGACAGTCCGCGTGGTCTTCGACCTGAAGGCGGACGTCACGCACCGCCTCGAATCCAGGCCGGACTCGGCCGGACGCGGCGGGCACCAAATCGTCATCAGCATCTCCCCGGCCGACCAGGACCTTGCGTCACCTGTCAGCGCCCCTGCGCAAGAGGCCAGCCAGCCGGGTGGCAGCTCCGTGGCCGCCTCCACTCCCCAGGCAGATGCTGCGCCATCCGCCAGTGAAGCCGCGAAACCTTCCGGCAACAAGATCATCCTGTTCGGGCAAACCAAATCCGCTGAGCAACCGGCCGCAACGCCCTCCCCCTGGGGCGACTTCGAGCTCTCGGGCTTCCTCGCGGCCAAGGCCTCGCAGGAGCTTGTCGAGGACGAATACCCCGAACAGGCACGCGGTTTCCGCAACACCGTGCGCGTCGAGGGCAAGTGGATGCCCCCCCTGCCCGCCAACGAGGTCCGCGACGCATCGGGCACGTACCTGCTGGCTTCGGCCCAGTCAGATTATCTCGGTTTCGGCCCGGACCCGTCGGACGACGACCACGACCTGGACCTCTTCGAGGCCTACGTCCACCACGCCGCTCCCGGGTGGGAGTTGCGCGCGGGCCGGCAGATCGTGCGATGGGGCAAGACGGACCAGATCAGCCCCTTGGACAACCTGAACCCCCAGGACATGCGCGAGTTTTTCATCCCGGATCTTGAAGAGCGCAAACTCCCCAACTGGATGACCCGGGCCCGGGTCTTCCCGAGGGACGCCGGCCCCTTGGGGGCAATCGCCCTGGAGGCGGTCTTCATCCCCTTCTTCAGGGAAAACGAATACGACTGGACGGGCAACACCTGGGCCCTGCTGGGCGTGGAGGACACGGGTCTGCGCATCGACAAGGACGAGCCCGGCAAGAGCCTGGACAATTCGGACTACGGTCTGCGGGCCGCAGCCACCATCGCCGGCTGGGATCTGGCCGTGAGCTGGCTGCAGGCCACCGAAAAAACTCCGCGTCTGCGCATGGACCCCTTCAACCCCAAGGGTCCGACCCTGCAGGCCGACTACGGGCGGCAGAACATCTTCGGCTTCGAGTTCGAGACCACCCTGGAAAAATTCGGCTTCCGCGGCGAAGCGGCCTACTCCGACCTCCAGTCCGTCAACACCGAGGACTTCGACCCCGTCTCGCCCCCGGTCTCGTACTGGGTCGTCGGTCTCGACTACATCGGCGAGGCCGACTGGTACGCCAACGTCCAGCTCTCGCACCAGCACCTGTTTGAATACGACGAGGACACCCTTTTCCTGAAACGGGACAACTTCTACCTGAACGGTGAGCTGAACAAGGAATTCTGGCGCGGCAACTTCATGCTCAAACTGCGCTACGCCGTGGACATCCAGGACGGGGGTTCCTTCCTTACCCCCGAGGCCATCCTGACCTATTTCAAAAACCTCGAGCTCTCCCTCGGGACGAACCTCTTCTTCGGCCCCCGGGATTCCCTCTTCGGCCGCTATCGCGACAACGACCAAGTTTTTTTGCAGGCCACGTACCGGTTTTGAGCCGGAACCATGAGGCCCTTTCACTATTGCATTCCGCACGAGTCTGGACTAGCCCGGCGTATCGATCACATAATGCGGAGCCTTCATGATACCATCCGGCCAGGCACAGCTGAGGCCTTCCAAACCGACCGCGCCCTCATACCATGACGGACATGACATAACCCCGTCAGGATATGTCTTCAAAATCGCCGACTCGGGCAACGAGCTGATTCAGGCCTTCCACCTCCTGTACCATGAATACCTCCGGGCGGGGTACGTGGCCGAGAACTCCAGCCGCCTCCTGTTCACAAAATACCACCTGCTCCCGACGACAACCGTATTTCTGGCCTTTTCCGAAGGCGAAGCGCTGTCCACAGCCACGTCCGTGCGCGACAGTGGAGCCTTCGGCCTGCCCATGGACGACATTTTCCGGATAGAGCTCGACGAGTTGCGCAATCAACACAGAAGAATACTCGAAATCTCGTCCCTGGCATCCGACAGAAACAGGTTTTCCAGAGACCGCATCAGGCACTTCGTCACCCTGGTCTACGCCCACAGCCTGTTCCAGGATGTCGATGACATCTGCATCATGGTCAACCCGCGGCATGTCAGGCTGTACATGAAGCTGTTCGGCTTTGAAATCTTCGGGGAGGAGCGCCACTACGCCCGCGTCAATGCGCCAGCCGTAGCCCTGCGCGTCGCGGTACGCGAAGCCCGCTGCAGATTCGGCAAGGGCGACACACTCCGCGTGGGGCCCGAAGAACTGGCTGACGCCTATGCAGGCCAAGGAATCTCCATCTGCGACAGTCTTCGGAACGCACTTGACGGTAACGCCTGCGGAACCTGCCGACTCAACCCTTTGGATTCCAAACTCGCTCGGCGCTTTCTTGCCGACAGCGCGTCGGTATTGCATGCCCTCACGCCGCAGTGCCGCAACATCATCGCCCACCTGTACCCGGACGTGTGTTTCGATCCGGCCTGAACCCGGCCGGTCCCAGCCTCTGACCCTGCGCTAACTTCCCGGAAAATCCCCATATCCGTTGTTCTTCGGCGTCAGCTCCTGTACGCTCCTTGCATGTCTTTCGGACCCGGCTTTCGAAACCGTGAGCCCACAACCGACACTCGGCAGGAGCGACGCCCGCATGACAAAGCATCCCTCATTCTCACCACTGGCGACCCTCGCCCGCCTGGCCACGGCGAGGCCAGGCCTGTGCCTGATCTTCAGCCTGCTCCTGGCGGCGCCATTCATGGTCCAACTTCCGCGCGTCAAGACCGTGGACAATGTCGACTACTTCACTGTCGAAGGCGACCCGGACGTGGCCTTCCACCAAACGATCAAGGGCACTTTCGGGGACGACGAGTTCTTCATCATCGCCTTCTCCAGCCCGGATCTCTTCACGCCGCCCCTGCTGCGCATGATCGCGGACATCACGCTGGAACTTGAGGCATTCCCCGAGATTCGCAAAGTGCAGAGTCTGTCCAATGTGGACTATGTGCACGGAGAGGAAGACTATTTCGAGGTGCGCCCGTTTCTGGAGAGAATCCCGGATACCGCCGACGGTCTGCGAACCCTGAAGGAACAGGCGCTGGGAGAGGGACTCTACGCCGGAAACCTCATCTCGGCCGACGGGAAGACCACTGCCATTGCCGTCTTTCCAGACATGTCCTCTGCAGACGGGGGATTCCGCAAGCATCTTCTGGAAAAAACCGAAGCCGTGCTGGACAAGCACAGGGGCTTGGTCGATTCATTCCGACTCGCCGGATGGACCGTGACCAATTATGGGCTCAGCCATTACATGAAGGCCGACGTGTCCGTGTTCATCCCCCTGTGCTACCTGTTCGTGACCCTGACCGTCTGGCTGGTGTTCCGCAATCTGCGTCTGACGCTGCTGGCCGTGATCAACATCTCCGTCTGCACGGGGGCGACCATGGGCGCCTTCCCGCTCCTCGGCATCACCCTGAACAACATCACGACCATCGTCCCGCCGCTGATCATGGCCATGGCGCTGTCGGACGTGGTGCACATTTTCGCTCATCTGGACCGGGATCTGCTCGAAAGTTCGAACAGTCCTGCGGAAGCCCTCGGGACAGTTCTGCAACGGATCATCACCCCGAGTTTTCTGTGCAGCCTGACCACGGCCGTGGGGTTCATCTCCCTGGTCGTGAGCGACATCCCGCCCATCAGGGACTTCGCCTACACGGCGTCCCTGGGCATGGTCTTCGAGTTCCTGTTCTCCTTTCTCCTGCTGCCGCCGCTGTTGCTGCGCTGCAGACCCGAGAGCGTTTTCACCCACGAACGACATGGCACGGCATTCACCACGCCGCTGAAAACCCTCTCCGATTTCGTCCAGCGCCGCCCCCGTTCCATCTGCGTCGCCACGGCCCTGCTGATGGGCATTTCCGTATGGCAGGCCATGGGCATCAAAGTCGAGACAAACCTCCTGGAGTTCTTCAAATCCACCACCCCTCTGCGCCAGGACCTGGATTTTGTCGAATCTCGACTCAGTGGTGTCGGATCTCTTGACATATCCATCAAGGCGCCTTCTCCCGACACCTTCCGCGACCCGGCCGCGCTGCGCGTCATCGAACGCCTGCAAGCCCATGCCGGGACACTGGCCGGAGTGGACCGCACCATGTCCTTCGTCGATTTCCTCAAGGACATGAACCAGGCCTTCCACAACCAAGACCCGACATTCCACGCCCTGCCCGACAGCCGCGAGATGGTCTCCCAGTACCTGCTTCTCTACGATTCCGACGACATCGAGGATTTCATCACGGCGACGTATGATCACGCCCGCGTCCTGGTCCGCATCTCCGAGCACAGCTCGGCAGGTCAGGCCAAGATCATCGAGGATTTGCGCGCCTTCATCGCAGGCATGGACGCGGGCGGTCTGGAAATCCGCATCACCGGCCGCGCCGTGCAGGACGTCAACACCATCGACGCCCTGGTCTGGGGCCAGGTCCAGAGCCTGGCCATGGCCGCGGCCGTGATCTTCCTCATCATGTTCCTGGCCTTGCGCTCCTTTGCCACCGGTGCCCTGAGCATCATCCCCAACATCTTCCCCATCGCCCTCAACTTTGGGATCATGGGCGCACTGGGCATACCGCTGAACACGGCCACGGCGCTCATTTCCGTTGTGGCGCTGGGGATTGCCGTGGACGACACGATACATTTTCTGACGGAATACAACCGCAAACGCGCGAAGAATATCCAAGTCCGAGATGCGCTTCATCAGGTGACCATGGAAAAAGGAGTGGCCCTGACGGCGACCTCGGTCATTCTGACCATCGGCTTTGGAGTGCTGATTTTGAGCAATTTCACCCCCACTATGAATTTTGGGGGGCTGAGCGCTCTGATCATGATCACAGCCTGGATCGGGGACATTATAGTTTTGCCGGCATTGATGCTCTCCATACGATTACTCCATCATCAAAACTCGATGTAACATATTCTTAAATAGTTATGTCATTCCTTCCGAACGCCCCTCCATCGACAGGCACTCGTCTTGAAACTTGCTTTTGAAACTTTCGATCAAATCATTACCTAGGTCAGGGCTTCCTCAAATCTTGTCGACAGTCTTTACACCCCCCGGGGGGAGAACGAACGTTAGTTCATTTTTATGAATCATATCAAATTATTAGAACATGGCACAGATAATGCTTTTTATCCAGCAAAACCTTTATTCTGGAGGAAATTATGCTTCGATTAACTAAACTTTTTACGGTGGCCCTTTTAGTTTTCCTCCTTGCAGGAAATGCTTGGGCCTTGGCAACGTTGGGCGCCGGACAGAACGACATTTACTTCTCCAACTGGGAAAATCTTATCAAAGGGGAAGGGAACACCAACCAGAATGCTGTTGAAATCGGTGACTATTTCATAGGCATCGCGAGCATCAACAGAATCGATTTTTCGGCCACAGGCCAAGCAACCGACTGGGCGCCTGTTATCAATCAGCAATATCTCCAGGGATTTTTTTACACTCAGATTGCGGACATTATCGAAGAATCTAACAGAATTGTGTTTGCCGCTCCCGATACTGACGATTATGGTTTTGGCGTGATCACTGACGATGACTTGGCAGCAGGTGTCGTCCTGAAATGGTTTGAATCTGCAACAGATATCAATTTCGGACTCGGCGCCACAGTTTCTTCCACCGTTGCTGACGCAACTGACGGCAGCTTATGGATGAGTCTTTCTATCGATGAAGGGTACTGGTGGAGCAACGCCCCCGCAATTATCCCTCAGGGCAACGGCGTAGAAATTGGCAGCTCCTACTATGGGCTCAACTTAGTCGCGGGGTCTGTTGGTGGGCTTCAGCTCATCAATGACCCGAGCGAAGACCTTTACAATGATTTCGTGAACTTCTACGGCGACGCGAAGATCAAAAATATTGACACTAATGAACCAGGCGCAGGCCTTTGGAGCTTTATCAGCACTGACCCTGCAGTTGTAGCCACTCCCGAACCCAGCACCATGCTTCTGCTCGGCATCGGCCTCCTCGGACTGGGTGCCGTAACCCGCCGCAAGAACTGAATCACATTCGCGATAGCCACTCTCAACCGGGAAACTCAAGTTTCCCGGTTTTTTTATTTCATCTGGAGAAAAATCTGGCCAAGTCAAACCTGTGCGCAATTCGGCATAATTAATGCTAAAGCATAGGCATAAGGTAATCCAACCACAAGGAGTTTACTTATGCGAAAGCTGATTGCAAAATATGCAACCATTGCAGGGTTGATCTTTATCACTGCGTCTCCGTCATGGTCAGTGACCACGCTGCCCGAGCCTGTTTTCCCCAATGCAATTCAATACGATGATTTTTTCTCATATTCGGCGAGGATACTGACTGAGCTTGGCTATGCCGGCTACGATGTTTCCACCGGAACAGGAGGATTAGACCTCTTGTTGATGACAGGAGCGAATGGTGCGACCAACACCGGCGTGTTAGGCGGCCTATATGACTTTCAAGACCCTGTGGATTATGACAACCCCTCTACGATCGGCACGTGGAGCGCCCCGGTAGACCAACTTGTCAATTACCTCCACGACGCGTTCAGTCCGTTAGTCAACATTCCCGTCTTTACATTTGATCTGAATCAGAATGCTGCCAATCCGAATCTGACCGTAACATCTTACATGACTATAAGAAATGGCGAAAGCATCATAGAAGACTGGGCTTTTGACAGTGTGAATGATCACTTATATAATACAAATAACAAAGTAACAGCCCCTGGAACAATAACAATTGAATATCCTGAAGGATCATTCATTACAGTAGACAACAACAAGGGTAGCGGCAAAATGGACTTCATCGTCTACTCTCCAACAATGGATTTAAGTAAGTACTACGATAAAGGATACACTTTTGATGTTTACTTTGAATTTTTCGGTCTTAACAATGGATTCGAAGAACTTTTTCTGACTGGGACATTCTCGCCTCCTCCGCCGAACCCGGTTCCTGAACCAGCAACCTTGACTCTTCTTGGATTGGCGCTGCCTGTCCTGGCTCTTGCCGCTCTCAGACGCAAACAGCGCAACTAACTCCCTGCCTGCAAGAAAATCACGGGAACCTCTGTAATTCAGAAGGTTCCCGTGATTTAAAATGTTCAATTCCGAGATAATCTGTCGACAAATATTACACCAACTCCACGGAACTGCACTCTGCACAGCAAACGCGAATCGACATACCGTTATTCGCGCATAGCCGCCTCCACGGCCTTACGCCATGTCCCGTATTCAATCGGACGCCCGTAGCCGATACGAAACAGCATCACCTGCCCTTCCCTCCTAAAATCAAACTCGGGGAAATGACCGTCGAATTTCGGCCAAAGGTCGTGCAGCATATCTCGGTGCTTCATTTCAAAACCCTCCTGCCCGTCCAATATCCACCGCAACCGGAACAGCGTCACCGCCGTCATAGGCTGCATGGCCAGACCAAGATCAGTCAGTTTGAGCCAGCACCGCTGCAATGCTCTGCCGCCGGATATGAAATCTCCCCATCCCATGCCCGGAACCGTAAGCAGGCACGCCGCACCGCTGTTTACGATGCCCTTGGCAGAATGTGAGGCCACGATACGGCCAAATCCCAGTGCGTTGGCCAGGCGCATGCGCTCCCAGTCACGGGTCAGCTTGAGGAAAGCCTCTCCCGCCGCACCGCCGTACAGATTCTTGAGGGGCAGCCCGTCGAGTTTCTCCAGGGTCTCGGCGTCCGTGAACCGCACCATGGAATTGAAATGCTCGTGCAGCCCCCGGTGTTCCGTGCGGATCCTGTCGGCCTGAAAAACGACCTTGGCCAAGGACTTCAGTTTCTCGCCCTTGACCACATGCAGCCTGCAGCCGAAAGCCTCGACCTCGACGCGCAGGCGGTCCAGGATGCCGTCGGAGACAACCTTGCGCTTGTAGAGCCTGCGATTGGTGCAGCGCTCCCAGATCACATCGGCCAACGGATCCTCGGCGCCACCCTCCGAAAGACAGACTGTGGCTACGAGGTTGTCGGGACCGATCTTTTCCGGCAGCTCCACCTTCGCCCCGAATCCGAGAGTTCCGGCCGCCAGAGCCGCGTTTTCGGCCGCCGCGCCGCAGGCGATGAGCGTCGCTATCTGGCGGACATTGAAAAAGGATGTGTCCGCCTCCGGGACCATGTGCACAGCCAGACCCGTAGGCAGGGTGCGGAATCTCCACGGCTGAGCGTTGTCGCCCGAAGGGGCAGCGGCCGCAGCTGCGGCAAGATAGCGGAACCCTTCGTAGGATAAGGGAAAAGCCCCGTTGTCCGCCGGCCTGGGCGGAGCCTGGTGCCCCCTTCGGCCATCCTTCCCCAGGAGGAATTTCGTGGCTACGGCCAGCTTCAGCCGCTGCAGGGGATTGCGATTTCCCTTGAGGAGCTTCCCGGAACGGAATGCGTTCAAATACGGATCGAACTGCATGTATGCCGGCACCGGCCGGACACCGGGACGGCCCAGCACCAGCCGCACGGCCTCCATGCTGGCCACGCCGGCGCAAAGCTGACAGGCTATGTAGGAGGACGGCCCCTTCCTGCGTTGCAGGCTGACCCGTGAGCGGTCAATGTACCGGAAATGCATGCCCTTGGGTGAGAGGCCCATGGCAAAGCGCAGAAAGCACTCCTCCTCGCTCATGCCCTCGCGAATGTCGAAGTACTCGTCGAAAGACATGCCACCCGGAGAAAAGACCAGCACGGCCGTGCTGAAACCCAGGGGACCAGCGGTAATGACCGGGACACCCAGTTCGCGCGCGCGCATGAAAAGCTTGCGCCGGATGTCGAAGGCGAAAAAATCGAGGCTGTCCACGACCACATCTGCCCCGCGCAGGAAGGCGTCCAGGTTTTCCGGAGTCACCCCCGCGGGGAACGGCTGGAGGACGACATGCGGGTTGATGGCCCGCGCATGGGCGCTCATGATCTCGAGCTTGGAACGGCCGAGGCTCACCGTTGACGCGCCGAACTGGCGATTGGTGTTCACGAGTTCGAACGTGTCGGGCTCGGCCAACCGAAAATGCCGGAAACCCGTCCGCACCAGAGAGATGAGATGCTGTCCGCCAACGCCTCCCAGCCCGGGGATGGCCACGACGGCCCTGCCGACGGCATCCTGCTCATCGATACTGATCAGGCCGTGATTTCTGGCGAACGCCTGGTCCTGAAACTCCCTGGCAGTCTTCGGCACGCGGTGTTCCGGCATCATGCTCTCCCGACCCGACCGCCTTCGGAGGCCACGTCCGACTCAAGCGGACAAACCAGCGACGAGGGAACGTTCAGGGCCTTGTGATAAAACCATTCCAAGTAATCGATCTGCTCGTCCGTCAGACCGCAAAGCACCTCCGGTCTCTGCTGAAAGAAATAGCGAGCAGCGTCGTAATCCATAAACTCCTCGCGCTCATAGCGTAATACATCAATATCTTTATCCACCTTAGAACCGCGCATCTTCAAAAAAAATGTGGCCAGATCCGTCTCGAAGTCATCCGTATTGTATGTTTCGAGCATGTTCTGAGCGTATGTGTCAAAATTTGCGCGCATAAGAACGGCAGGAGCACCGACCCAAGGGTAATATTTTTCTTCTCCAATCTGTTCACAAAGCATGATGTCGGCATAAAAACGCACGTGTTTTGGATTCACTGTCAAACACAGGTCGTTAGCACCAGTCATGAGCCCGTAATTGATGATGGCTTTGTAGAGATACATGACGACATTGCGGCCACGCAGGCTCCTCTCCGTGGCCAGAGAACCGATCTCGACAAGCCGTCTTCCCTGCTTCCGCAGACGATTCGCCTCTTCGCGGTATAGAGAGTCGAGTGGCAACCCGAACAAAGGGGTGTCCGGAATGTAGGAGATGGTCGAAATGACATCATGATAGGATTGAAAGACGAAAACGCATGTCTTCGGCAGAAAGTTATGAATATTGTACTGTATCGCCAAGGGATGGGATTTTGTGATGTACCCCTGATCTGAATACTCCTCATAGACCAGGCGAAAGGCCTTGAAGAACTCCTCCTTGGTCTCTGCAATCTTGATGGCCGGCCTGTCTATGTCGTCAAGCTTGGCGGAAGTCAGGGCGGAGCGCCTGATACGGATGGTGCGTCTGCGTTCGATGGAACGGTCCATGTTTACCCCCTTGAGCAATGAGCGTTGCGAGGCCGTCGCCATGCAGACATCTTCGATGCAACTTTGCACCCTTCATCCGAGGACGCCGCTACCCCGTCATCACGTACTCCGGAAACCTTCTCAGCCGCGGCTCGACAGGCATGCATGCAAGGTCAGAGCCGCAACGCACGGTTTCCCACACCACCTCAAAATCGCCAGTGACGCCCGCCAAGGCCGACAGACTCAACGCCGCACGAACCCTGAGCATGACTTTGCCACCTAGTGGACATAACATACATAATATATCGGATAAAAAAAAGATTTTATTACATAAAAATACTTATTACCTGAAGCCTGCATCACCTCTTCGTGCCGGACTTTTCCGCAACTTTTCACTGCAGCCCGCCAGGGCTGGACATCCACGCACCGAAGCCGACGGGTGAACCACACGCTTTCGAACTGACCGGAACCAGAGGCACTCGCGACACGATCCTCGACGAGGTCTTGCATGAAGGATTGCGGCAGAACCCTGGGCTGTCTATCCCTTACGAAAGAACCAGCAAAAAAGGGGAGCCGCAGCTCCCCTTCATCATTTTCAGGAAACGGGTCGACTCAGCTGTGGCGGCGCCTGCCAAGCACGCTCAACCCGAGAAGACCAGCACCAAGCAGGAGCATGGTGGACGGTTCGGGGACAGGATTTGGAGTCGCGCTGATGGATACGTAGAACGGAGCCACGGTAAGCGAATCCTCGGTCGTGACCCAGCCGATATACTGCCCATTGACCTGGCCTACAGAAGCGCCATTCGGCAGATTGTTTGTGATGTACGTGGCGTAGGGATCACCCCACGTGGCTCCTATGGGCTGGAATCCTGATCCCGTGAACATGTAGGAGTACGTGTAACCATCGTAACTGAACGAACCAGAAGTGGCCGACGGATCCTTCAGAACGAAGATGTCGTTAGGCGTCGGGTTGCTGTTTGGAGTTTCGAAGAAGTAGAAGTCGATTGAAGTGGAAAACTGGAACAGGTTTGCAGTATTGTCAGGCAAGTATGGAGAAAATTCAATTGTCGCTGTAATGAGAGCAGAAGTGAGAGTCTTGTAACTTGCGTCAATTGAGTTGTTGAAATGAGTAACCGTGATTACCGGCTGCGGAACTGGCACTGCCGGACTGAGAGCCGTAACTAGATTTGAACCGGAAACAGCAGGACTGATCACGATCTTGCTTTGTTCGCTTGTATTGATGGGCAGAGTGCTGTCACCCCAAATCAGCGTCTTTCCGCCATCCTCAATGCGCACGGTGCTGACACCTGTATCGGTCTGCGTAAACGAGGCGAACGTGGCATCGTTGAGATACTCCCACTGCGTGACCATGGTGCCTGCAAAGCCGATGTTCGCGACAAAGAGCAAGACCCCCGCCACAATCGATGTCATGAGTGCTCTCTTCATAATGTCCTCCGAGGTTGAAACTTTGTCTTCGTATTATTCGTTCAATTCTGGTAATGCAAAAAAAAGGCTAAAGCAGGAATAATGATTAAATTTAGATTGTTGAGACAAACTCAAGGCGAATTCAAACGCCAATCCTCAAAGAATGTCGACAACCCTTACACCGCACCCTAGATATTTTACTGACGAATCCATAAGTCACTGTTATTAATGATGCAAATTTGCAATTCACTTGAAATATTCACTCTGAGATTCATAATTAATTATTTAATTCACAAGAAGAATCATATAATATGAATATATAAGCCAAAACATACAACAAAAATGCAGCCTATATTGATACAAATTTACAAAAAGAAGCACATCAATACATAATAATGAATATTAATTTACTATATTGCCTATACATTATCAAATTAAAAACACATGCACATTTTCAAATTAGACGCACTCAAAATCACTGACAAGTAAATTTTAATTATCCGCTTGAAATTACTAAATGTCTTAAAATTTTAGAACCACGTCTCGAATCGGGCAAAATATTCAACTGACAAAAATGCAACAACTCCCTAAACAATTTCTTTCAGCAACAAACAGACATTGGCAAAAAAACTATCCGAAAGACGTCTTACCGGGTACGGGATGGCTCCGCGCCTGCGCCAGTTCAAAGACTTAAACCTTGGCACCTGAACAAACAATTGAAGCGATTTTCCACTTGTGCGGCCATGCTGCCCCGAGCGAACGGACGACAAAGCGCACCTGTCCCCAAATGCCAACTGCAGCCCGATGACGCGCGACGTACGCTCGTTGAAAGCCTTGTGCGAAAGAACGAGAAAAGGCTTGTGACAGCGCAATGCATCACCCCACATTGATGTACAATCGAGAAGAATGATATCGCACCGATCTGGAACCCATGAAGCGTGATCTCTCACAAGCAACCTGCCTTACAAAAAGAAAAGACAATCAAGTCACGTACAACTTTACAGATACCAACAATGCATCACGTTAATAACGATTAAAATCGACAAAGTGATATTTTATTATATGAGCACAAAATTTGAATAATATTAAATTACTTCAGCAACACTCACATTAGACAAAAAAAAACATGTCAAAATTACCGATGCTTACCACATGACGACCCGTAATACATGCTACTTCTTTAACACACCACAGTGACTACCCATGCGATCAGCATATCTACCTCGCGAAAACGACGGCCAGGAGAAGATTCCCCTCAAATGTCAAACCAAGTCATAGCCACCGTAAAGAACTCCGACAAAAATCCCCAAATTGAAGGCACATACCCACCTGGTCCACGTGTTCATGATCCTCAAATATGACCACGCCATGGCCGCGATGGCGAGGAGAATCACCACCAGCCAATTCAAGTGACCACCACCCCACAGCAGCAACTCATTGGCGACATAAACCTGCCCATATCCGAGCAATCCTCCGTGGAGAACAGAGATCACTCCACGCTGGCTCAGAATATCATCCAGCGCCTGCATGGCCAAAGACGTGACGACTGCGGCTACAATCAGAAGTAATTGAACCACTCAGGACCCCAAATCTCACCTCAATTAGAAGATAAATAATTAACTCGACTTTCGGGGTTGTTAGTAAAGTCGGAGAAAAAGAAATCTATCGAGAATAATTGAATATTTTGATTGAGGGGATCCCTCTTCTGTAGTAGTTCTTTTGTTACCACGCATTAGAACACAAAAAAGGAATCCCCGCATGCAAACTACAAATAATGCCATCGATTTGCAACTCATTAAAAACGAGTGTGAGAGCAGAATTGATTCGTTTTTCAGTCAGTTCGGAATTGCGACCATTGCGCGAAATTCAAGCATCAAGAAAGCAAGAGGATATTCTGCTTTGACTATTCTTCTGAACATCTTTGTTCTTCCGTTTATCGGAAAGAATATCTACCGAAGCATCGTCATCAATCCAAAAAGCGATGTCGGAAAAGATGCCATCTATGAGTTCATGCGCTCAAGCAATTTCGGTTGGAGACGATTCTTGCTCAAACTAGCCTTTGGCGTTCATGAATTTGTTGACGGTTTGACGAGTAAAGGTCGTGAATCCGTGCTTATTCTCGACGATTCCACCATCGAGCGTCCCAGATCGAAGAAGGTTGAACTGCTGGCCAAAGTTCATGACCATACGACTGGGCGATTCCTCAAGGGTTTCAAATTGCTCACCTTGGCATGGTCCGATGGATCGACCCTGTTGCCTCTCGACTTTGCGCTGCGCTCTTCTGCGAACAAAAAGCAACGATACCAAGAAGTTTCCAAAGATCTTGATAAGAGATCATGCGGCGCACGGCGGCGCCAGGAGGCTGTGACCAAATCCACGGATCTGATCGAACCCATGATCGAACGCGCTCTGAAGGCCGGCTTCAAGGCCAAGTACCTGCTCATGGACAGTTGGTTCGCCATGCCTGCCCTGATCTCCGAGGTTTGCAAGCACATCCCCGTCATCTGCATGGTCAAACGCACATCCAAGATCCACTACATCTTCGAAGGGCAGAAGATGGACGTGACGCTGATTTACAGCCAGATCCGAAAACGCAGAGGCAGGGCCAAGATCCTGGCCAACGCACAGGTAGAGTTCAAGGACGGCCTCAAAGCCAAGCTCGTCTTCGTGCGAAACAAGCACAAGAGAGACTGGCTGGCCTTGCTTACCACGAACCTCACCCTTGCCGACGAAGACGTAGTCCGCATTTACGGCAAGCGCTGGGACATCGAGGTATTCTTCCGCACGGCCAAGCAGCACCTGGAGCTGGAGAAAGGCTGCCAAAGCCGGGACTTCGATGCCCTCATCGCCCACACGACCATCGTGATGACCAGATACATCTTCCTGAGCATCGAGAAACGCAGGACTGACGACCCCAGAACACTTGGCCTCCTATTCCATCGTTGTTGCGAAGAGGCTGAGGACTGCACGCTCGTCAAAGCGCTGTGCCAAATCCTAGACATCACCCTGGAAAACCTGAAGAAACTTGGCGAAGCTCAGAACCAGGCTGAACGCATACTGTTTGAGGCTTTCCGAGACGGAATGCGTAGTTTGGGGCGCGATTTCGATTATATTTTCAATGAACAAAGGTTGTTAGCTGCTAATGGCTAACCCCGAAAGTCGAGTAATTAATTATAGCAAATTCCGTGACACTCAAATAGATCGACTTTTATACGCGCCACCTTCCTTACACACCCTTGCTCTGCATTTGACCTGTGCCCGGCCCATCTCAGCCCCCCGCCCCTCCCCATCCTCAAGTTCGGCAATCTACTCCAGCTCAACACGGGCATCATGGAACTCGGACACCTCACGCGACGACGCCGACATCGAACAAACTTGATTGAACCAGAACAAAGGGCCCGCGGATTTTCATCTGCAGGCCCCTTGTCATAGAACTGTAAGATAACCCCAATTGGATGTCGGAAAAACTTACACTCCTTACAACTATTCGATAAAATTCATAATTACTACGAAATGAAAAACCCCATCTCAAAAGGACCATCTGTTCAAAATCTTCGCATGCAGTATACGCCGCTACTGTAAACTATCAACAGGCTCCCGAGACTCAACGTGGCAGCCGTCCCCGCCAGACAACCAAGAAAGCCCACCATGCCGGCGAAGAGAGGAAAAATTCTGTACACAATATCAGGAACCCATACTCTCATGTATCCTCCTCATGTTTGCTTTCGAGACGCAGATTCAGGGCGAGTGAAATTTACCGATCAATTTAAAAAAATTACATGTATTTATTAATTTTATAAAAATGCAAATAACATTCCTTTCATAACATTTTACTGCGAATATATTTACAGATTTTGTAAGACATAAAATATAATATTTAAAAATAGTTACTATTAAATTGAAATTCAGGTACATCAGTCGAACACTCACACAATAAATATCCTTATATCAACAACTTTATAAGATTGACAGATGTCAAACACAATCACAAATTCCGGTCCCGGTGGAACCACGTCCTGTTTAAAGATCGTATCATTACAAAAAAAAACGCCCCGAAGGGCGTTACAAAAAAATTTGCAGAATCATTTTAGGTAGACAATGGCGCTGCTCTGTTTGAATAATGGTTTGCCAATTCCACACCCGCCCCGTACAGGCCTCCGAACAACCCATCCTGTCTGGTGCACCAACGCACCATGCCGATACATATCGAGCCGCCAAACACCGCTGCCTCGACAGCTCCTCCCTCGAATTTGACGGCCACTGCATCTCCCGGAGCAAGATCTGCATCAAGTTCGATCATCAAGCCGTTGTCGCTGTAATTGATCACCCGCGACGGCATGTGCGCTTCGTACGTAAAAAGCCTGTCGACAACGCATCGCGTCAGAGACGCCTTTCGTGATGATTTTCGTTTTTCTTCCAACACACAACTCCTGCGCCTTGCGATTATCGGGGAGAGCCGAGCAAAGCTCAGCCTTTATCGGGGCACTGTCAGGCATGGCCGGGGAAATGAACAGCCTGTCCACGAGCCGCCCAAAAAATCCCCAGCCATGCAACCATGACATTATGCACAATGTGCGCCAGTTTCTTATACCAGAAAGCAGGGAGCGCGAAGAGAACGGAAGCTGCGCGAGTGCGCTTACGGAATTGTGTGCGTCAAGGTCCTCACATTTTCCATGACATGATGACCGACCTCAAGTGTCACTGCGAGCGCCGCGCGGCAGTCCATTCCTTTCCATCATTTCACGCCAAAGATTCGAGAATGGGGAGCTTCATCGGAGTCCCATCGCAACGACGGCGTTGGCGATGCGGCATTGCGAGTGAATTGCGGGAAGCCATGGAGTCGTCGAAGATCAGACGATGGCCCCAGTGTGAGGCGTCACGACGCGCAACTGTGTTGGAGAGGCACCGTGTCCGCGCGAACAACTCGCGCGTGATGCCTGCAAATACGCGCGGCGCTTTTGGTCGCAGACTTTATGAGTCTTCCCAAAAGCGCCGCGTAAATGCAGCCCGGAATCAACCCTGGACTGCTACAGCCAGTCGAAATACGGCTTGATCTTGCTCGGATGCCGTTTGGTGTCGTTTTCCTGCTCCTGGGCGTAGAACCAGGCCGCCTTGGCGCGGGTTTCGGCGGTCTGGGCGATGTCCGTCAGGTCGGGGAAGTTGTCGAGGACGTACTTGTAGCGGGCCCAGGCGGCGCCGTACTGCTCGGTCTTGTAGTAGAAGTCCGCAACGTAGAGCTCGTGCTCGGCGATGAGGCGGCGGCATTTCTGGATGTATTCCTGGGACGGCTCGCGGTAGACGCTCTTGGGGTAGCCGTCCACCACCCGCTTGAAGGACTCGATGGCCTCGGACAGCTGGGTCTGGGGCAGGTCGATGGATTTGTGGGAGTTGAACTTGTTCACGCCGATCTGGAAGAGGACGTAGTCGATCTGCTCGTGCCGCGGGTGCATGGACAGGAACTCCTCGTAGACGTCCACGGCTTCTAGGTACTGCCGATCCAGGGAGTAGGCGTCGCCGAGCATGAGTCGGGCGTCCATGGCGTAGGGGCTGAACGGATAGCGGTCGTTCAGCTTGACCAGGGAGTCGATGGCCTGCGCGTAGTCCTTTTCCTGCATGGACACGCGGGCGTTCTCGAAAAGCTCCTGGGCCGTATCCTCGGGCGGGGTCAGAAAATAGTAGTCGATGGCCCCGCAGCCGCTCAGAAGAAGGACCAGAGAAAAAAGAATCAGTTTGGTGCGCATGGCAAAAACCTGGCTAATGGTGAAGGATGCGCCGGGCCGCGGATCAAGGGACGGGGCTCGGCAAAGAACGAGGGCGGCTGCGTATCCGCGCGGCCACCCTCGGTTAGGGACTATCAGCAACCTCTTGAACTAGAGGGCCTTGTCATTGAGCATCTGTTTCAGGCTGGCCTTGGACACGGCCCCGGTGACCTGCTCGACCACTTCGCCGTTCTTGAAAAGGATCAGCGTGGGAATGGCGCGGATGCCGAACTTGCTCGGCGTGGCGGGATTCTCGTCGACATTCATCTTCATGATGGCGACCTTGCCCTCGAACTCCTGGGTCAGTTCGTCGATGACAGGAGCGATGGCCCTGCACGGCCCGCACCACGGCGCCCAAAAATCCACCAGCACCGGGAGATCAGATTTCAAAACTTCAGCGTCGAATCCGGCATCGTTCACTTGAGCAGCCATTATTCACTCCTTGAACAAAGGGTTTACGATATAATCGTCAGGCACAGCCCGCCCTCGGGGGATGGCCTCGAAATCCAGCGAGCTCGCCAGTCCGGCTCGGGCCAGCTGAACTCCTGCGTACGCTATCATAGCAGCATTATCACCACAATACTTTTGCGCGGGGGCCAGAAATTTGAGCCCGTTGGCTTCGGCAAAAGCGGCGAAGACCTCCCGCAGGCGGGAGTTGGCGGCCACTCCGCCGGCCATGCACACGGTTCGGGCGCCGTCCACGCGCCCCAGGGCCCGACGCGTCTTTTCCAGCAGGGTCTGGGCGACGGTCTCGCTGACCGTGGCGCAGAGATCCTTGACTCTCGCGTCCACGGCGTCCGGGTCGAAAACGGCGTAATCCACTGCCGGCAGCGCATTCTGCTCGACGTGCAGCGCCACGGCCGTCTTCAGGCCGCTGAAGCTGAAGTCGCAGTTGTCGTTGTTCAGGTACGGACGGGTGAAAAGCCCCCGCACGGGCGTGCCGAGCCGGGCCAGTTCGTCGATGTACTTGCCGCCCGGATAGGGGAGATTGAGCAGCTTGGCGATCTTGTCGAAGGCCTCGCCGGCAGCGTCGTCCAAGGTGCGCCCCAGCAGCTCGAAGCGCCCGGGCGCGGGCATGGCGTAGATGTGGGTGTGCCCGCCCGAGACCAGCAGGCCCAGGGCCGGGTACTCGATGGGACCCGTGAATTCGCAGGCCAGGAGATGGGCGTGCAGGTGATTGACGCCGACGACCGGCACGCCGCGGGCCAGGGCGAAGGACTTGGCGTAGGCGATGCCGACCAGCAGCGCGCCCAGCAGGCCCGGACCGCGGGTCACGGCCACCAGCTCGACGCCCTCCCCCCCCGGCCGTCCGGCCCGGGCCAGGAGCGACTCGACCAGCGGGTCCAGCAGCCGCAGGTGCTCCCGCGAGGCCAGCTCCGGCACCACGCCCCCGAACACGGAGTGCATGGGAATCTGGGTATGCACCAGCTCCGCCTCGATCCTCCCGTCGGCCCACAGGGCCACGGAGGTCTCGTCGCAGGACGTCTCGATGCCCAGACAGACGGGGCCGGATGCACGGGAAGTGGAAATGTCGGACAAGCCGGAAATGCCTCGATACGTTACATGAAGGAGAAATCTCGAAGATGGATCGCCGCGCTTCGCTCGCGATGACGGGGCATCGTCCCCCACGGAGTCCTCGGCGAGCCAGAACGCGGACGACCGTCCAGAATTCATTCTGGCAAGGCGCAAAGCCGTTTTGGAGGGCGAAGTGTAGCCGACTACATGAGCCCGCCAAAACGGCTGCAGCAACGCAGTCCAGAATGAATTATGGGCGGTCGTCCCCCGCTTCGCGGTAGTATTGGAGAACGACCTCGACATCCTTCTTCGATCCCACGAAGAGCGGCACGCGCTGGTGCAGCTCCTCGGGCTCGATGTCGAGGATGCGCCGCGTCCCGTCCACGGCCATGCCGCCCGCCTGCTCGATGATCATGGCCATGGGGTTGGCCTCGCACATGAGCCTGAGCTTGCCTTTGGGCTTGCGCGGGTCGCGGTGGTCGGCCGGGTACATGAAGATGCCGCCGTAGATCAGGTTTCGGTGGAAATCCGAGACCAGGGAGCCGATGTAGCGCAGGCTGTAAGGGCGCCCGAGGGCGTTCTCGTCGGACTTGAAGTGGTTGACGATGCGCCGAGTGGGCTCGTCCCAATAGGACCAGTATCCCTCGTTGACGGAATAGATGCGCCCCTGCTCCGGGATCTGGATATTCGGGTGGGACAGCAGGAACTCGCCCACGCTCGGGTCCAGGGTGAAGCCGTGCACGCCGTTGCCGGCCGTGTAGACCATCATGGTCGAGGAGCCGTAGATCATGTACCCGGCGGCAACCTGCATGGCGCCCTTCTGCAGAATCTCGTCCAGGGTCACGGCCTGCTGGGTGTAGGACGTGCGGCGGTAGATGCTGAAGATGGTGCCGATGCTCACGTTGGCGTCGATGTTGGCCGAACCGTCCAGGGGGTCGAAGATCAGGATGTAGTCGCCCACGGGGAACTGCCGGGGAATCTCGATGAAATCGGCGTTCTCCTCGGAGACCATGGCGCAGAGCACCCCGGCCCGCTCCATGCGGCGGATGATGACCTGGTTGGCGAAGTCGTCGAGCTTCTGCACGATCTCGCCCTGGACGTTGACTTCGCCCGTGGCCCCGAGAACGTCGAGCAGGCCGGCCTTGGAGACCTCGCGGTCGATGATCTTGGCCGACAGGATGAGTTCCGTAAGGAGCCGGGTGAACCGGCCCGAGGCCATGGGCCTCTCCTTCTGGCTGAGCAGCAGGTGCTCGACAACCGTTACCTGGCGCATAGCGATGCCTCAGTTGGGATAGATGTAAATGAGATTGTCGGAGGCCATGCTCCGAACCCAGTACACGTCCACATCACCCGCGTCGCGGCTGCCCGAATAGCGGGAAGACTTGGTGATGGGCAGCAGGGCTTCGGCGGGCAGTCCCGAGGCCTGACCGTAGACCTTGTCGCCGGTGAAGAGCGAGGTCTTGCGTTCGCGGATCTCGGCCGTCAGGAGATCCATATCCACCTCGACCAGGGTCGTGCGCAGGCTGTCGTTGCCGACGGCGCCCACGTGGACGAGGATGACCCGGTCGGCGTTGTGGATGAGACGCCGCTTGGGCTCCTTGCCAAGCTCCACGACACTCTCGCGCAGCTGCGGGTCGAACCCGAGGGTGTCGTCGCCGGCCAGGAAGAGCTGTTCGCCGTCCAGAACGGCCATATGCCTGATCCAGGGCTGCACGGCCTTCTGCTGCTCGATCCAGGCAGGGTCGAGCTGGAAATCCATGAGCTCGATCTGGTCGACGAGACGGACGATCTTGCTGTCGATGGTGTAGTAGTCGTCAAGGAACTCGGACGGCAGATCCGTCGTGACCGTCTGCTCGTAATCGATGCTTGGTTTGGGATTGACGTAGTCTTCGTAATACTCCCTCGTCGTCTTCACCGGGGTGCAGGCCACAAGAAAAAGAAGACCGCAAAGAACAAGCTGTTTTTTCATGGATTCTCTCGAAATCGATTGGGATTGAACGGACACGACCAGCGATCGGAGGCCATGCACAGGGCCCAGACAGGACCTATAGTCCGGCCGGAAAAGAATCAAGGGGCAACCTGCCTACCCGTTCCCGACGGCGTCGGGGGCGAACTTCTGCTCAAGCCGGTCCGCCAGGGAGTTGAGGACAAGGAAGAGCTTGTTGTGCTTCTCGGCCTCGGGGTCCGGGACGCTGCCGAGCTCCGCGTAGGCCTTGTCGCGCAGGGCGCCGAGCTCGGCGCGCTCCGCGTCCGTGGAAGCGGCCTCCAGCAGGTCGTCGTAGATTTTGATGGCCTGTTCGTACTCGCCCTGGGCAGAGAGGAGCTTGGCCATGGTCTTGGTCTTGATGCCGGAATTTATGCAGAACTGGGCGACCTCCTCCGCGTCGAGATCCTTCTCGGGCTCCACCGGAACGTCGCTTGCGGCCAGGACTTCGGAATAGTGGCCGATGCCGCAGGTCAGAAGCTTGGCCAGATCCACGCTTTCACCGTGGGAGTTGCGCTCCAGGACGAAGGCGGCCATGGCGAGGTCCGTCTGCCCCGACTTGAGAAAATGCTCTCGCAGCCGCAGCCAGAACTTCTCGTAGGACAGCAGCTTGGCGAGGATGGTCTGGGCCCTGCCGACGGCGGCGCCCTCCTCCCCTTCCTCGCAGAGCAGGTCGATGAGATAGAGCTGGGCTTCGAGGTAATCGGGGTGGTGCTCGACGCCCCGCTGCACGATCTCGATGGCCCTCCGGGTGTGACCCTGCTTGCGGTACAGGCGGGCCAGGGGGAAGAATATTTTGGACCCGGAGTCGTGCTCCAGGAGCTCGTCGAAAAGGGCGAGGGTGTCGTTCATATTCATTTCACGATGTACATGATTTCGTTATCGGCGACATAGCACAGCTCCCTCTTGATGAGGCGCTGGACATACTTCTCGTCCCGCTTGAGCACCCGGATTTCGGAACTCAGCTGGCGGTTCTGGGCGTCGATGTCGTCAATGGAGGCCTGCACGCCCTCGATCTTGAGGCGCAGGTCCTTGTAGGCGGGGATTCCGCTCTCCTCGTCGAAGATCTTGAACACCATGAAGATGTTGACCAAGCACAGGGCGAAAAGGAGTATCTTGCTCTTGTCCCGGATCATGTCCTAACCTTTCTGGCGAAGCTTCCTGCCCGCCTCGGTCCATGGTTCGATGTAGTTGTCGTATTCGCCCAAGGCCAGATCGAGGAAGTTTTCGATCCGCTCGCCGTCGGCCGCGCCGATGACCGTGTTCACGCCGCGCAGGAAGGCCTCGTTGGGGTGCATGCTCTGGCATTTGGCCCCGACGAGGACGATGTTGACCTCCCGGCGCCTGATACCGTTCCATTTCCTGACGATGGCCAGGATGGACTTGCTTTCCTCGGACTCTTCGAGAATCAGAATATTGTAGTAGTTGATGCGGACCTTGTCCACGGCTTCATGGATGAACCGGGCCTCGGAGACGAAGATGCCGCGTCCCTTGAGAAACTGGCCGATGCGACCGGCCAGGTCCTGGTTCTTGACGAAGACGAAGGCCACAACGGCGTCATGGGGAAAGTGCTCAGGGGCGACGACCTTCTCTTCCATGGCGTCCTGGTCCACGAGGATGGGCTCGCGGCACTTGGGACAGTTGAGCTTGAACTTCCGGGTCTCGGGGATGCGGTCGTCGGGGATGACGAACGTCGAATTACAGGATGTGCAGCTGATCTCCATGGTTCCCACCCCCCTAGAAAAGGGACGTCTTGCGTTCGTATTCGTGGTCGAGCTCCAGGCCCTCGATGTCCGTGACCTTCTCGCCGCGCGCCGTCTTGATCTTGTCGAGCATCTGGGCCAGCCGCGACTTGTCCGAGGCGTAGGTCATGGCCGAGTCCTCGGTGATGATGTTCTCGTAGAAGAGGTTGGCCAGGTACTTGTCGAAGGTGACCATGCCGTAGGCGTCGCCGGACTCGACGATGCCGTAGAAGGTCTTGTCCTCGCTCTCGCCGTTCAGGATGCACTCCTTGACCCGCAGGTTGGACTTGAGGATCTCGAAGGCCGGCACACGACCGCCGCCGATGCGCGGCAGGAGGCGCTGGGACACTACGTACTTGAGGCTCTCCATGAGGCGCGAGCGGATGAGGCGCTCCTCGGCCAGCTCGAACATGCCGATGATGCGGTTGATGGTCTGACCCGTGTCCGAGGTGTGCAGGGTGCCGAGCACCAGGTGGCCCGTCTCGGCCGCCTCCAGGGCGATGGTGATGGTCTCGCGGTCGCGGATTTCGCCGACCAGGATGACCTTGGGCGCCTGACGCAGGGCCGCGCGCAGGCCCGAGGCGAAGGTGTCGAAGTCGAGCCCCAGTTCGCGCTGGTTGACGGTGCCCAGCTTGTGCTCGTGCACGTATTCGATGGGGTCTTCGAGGGTCACTATGTGCTTGCGGTACATCAGGTTGATGTTGTCGATGAGGGCGGCCAGGGACGTGGTCTTGCCGGTGCCCGTGGCGCCCGTGACCAGGATCAGGCCGAACTTCTCCTTGGACATCCGGTAGAAGACGTCGGGCAGGGCCAACTCCTTGATGGTCGGGACCACGGAGGTCAGCTTGCGCATGACGATGGCCAGGGAGCCTTTCTGCCCCAGCACGTTGACGCGGAATCGGCAGCGCCCGGGCAGCTCGTAGGACAGATCGCAGGAACCGCGGGAGAGCTGGTCCTCGTAGAGGCGCAGGTTGCGGCCCATGAGGCACATGGCCACGGCCTCGACCTGGAACGGCAGCAGCGGCCCCGGGTTGGGCGTGATCTTCGCGTCCACGAGTTCGCCGTGGACTTCGGCCTGCACCGGCTTGTTGACGGTGAAGATGATGTCTGAAGTGTCGGGCGAGAAGTCCAGCACCTGATGCAGGATGTGGTCAAGATGCGCGCGTTGCATGTTACACCTCGGTGAAGTCTTGGGGCGGGCTGACCAGGAACTCGCGGAACTTGGACTTGGTGGCGGCCTTGTTGTAGGCCTGCTCGGGGTCGATCATGCCGGCCGTCAGGAGCTTCATGATGGCGTCGTCAATGCTCTGCATGCCGAACTTGCGTCCCGTCTCGATGACGGAGTTGATCTGGAAGATCTTGTTCTCGCGGATGAGGTTGCGCACGGCCGGCGTGGCGATGAGGACCTCGATGCCGGCCACGCGTCCCGGCTGGTCGATGCGCTTGAACAGGTTCTGGGCGATGATGGCCCGCAGGGAGTCGGCCAGGCCCGAGCGGATCTGCCCCTGCAGGTCGCCGGGGAAGACCTCGATGATGCGGTCGATGGTCTTGGAGGCAGAGATGGTGTGCAGGGTGGCGAAGACGAGGTGACCCGTCTCGGCCGCTTCCAGGGCCAACTGGATGGTCTCGAGGTCGCGCATTTCGCCGACCAGGATGATGTCCGGGTCCTCGCGCAGGGCGCCGCGCAGGGCCGCGCTGAAGCTCATGGTGTCGCGCCCGACCTCGCGCTGGTTGATGAGGCAGTTCTGTGGCTCGTGCACGAACTCGATGGGGTCTTCGATGGTCAGGATGTGGTCCTTGCGGATCTTGTTCACGTAGTCCACCAGGGCCGCCAGTGTCGTGGACTTGCCCGAGCCCGTGGGGCCCGTGACCAGGACCAGGCCCTTGGGCAGCAGGGCCAGGTTCTTGAGAACCGAGGGCAGACCCAGTTCGTCCAGGGACAGAATCTTCTGCGGAATCTCGCGGAAGACCGCGCCGATGCCGCGCTTCTGCATGAAGAAGTTGGCGCGGTAGCGGGCCAGATGCGGAACCTCGTAAGAGAAGTCCACGTCGCCGGACTCTTCGAAGGTCTTGATCTTGTTCTCGGGGGTGATTTCGTAGAGCATCTTCTTCAGTTCTTCATGCTCCAGAAACTTGTATTTGATGCGCTGCATTTCTCCATGCAGGCGGATGATGGGCTGCGAACCGGAGGAAAGATGGAGGTCCGAGGCCCCCAGTTCATGCATCATCTTGAAAAAAGCATCGATTTGAGCCATTTATACCCCCATCACGAGGAGTTGTTCACGAAATGCGGCATTCCGGAAAAGTGATTGTGTCGTGCCCGCGGCCTTCAAAAACACCCAGTCGAGTAGGCTTGTACAGGAAAAATCCGCAAAACGGAACGCAAAACTTCAGTCTCCCCAAACCCGGTAAAAGCCGTACAGATAGTTCCAACCGGAATAAATCGTCAGCAGGACGGCCACAAAAAGCAATCCGGACCCGAGCCAGGCGACGTTAATGCCGAACACCGGATAGTGATAGATGAGAGGAACCAGGGCGACGCTCTGCATGATGGTCTTGAGCTTGCCGTATTTGTCGGCGGCGATGACGTGCCCCTTGTCCGCGGCGATGGCCCGCAGGCCAGTGACGAGGAGCTCACGCACGATGATGATGATGGCCACCCAGGCCGAAACCCAGTTCAGCTCAACGAGCATGACCAGGACCGAGGCGATGAGGATCTTGTCTGCCAGGGGGTCGAGAAATTTCCCGAAGTTGGTGACCTGATTGTACTTGCGGGCCAGGAAGCCGTCGGCCAGGTCCGTCAGGATGGCCACGAGGAAGAGCAGCATGGCCAGAGTGCAGGTCGTGGGGCCGGGAAAATACAGCAGGGCGACGATGAACGGCACCGCCAGGACACGAAACAGGGTGAGGGCATTGGGTAGGTTCATCATCTCTGTCTATTCGTAATGCTGGAGCCGGGCCCAGACTTTTTGTACATAGTTTTGTGTTTCGGCATACGGAGGAATGCCTCCGTATTTCTTCACCGCGTTGGGTCCCGCATTGTAGGCGGCCACGGCCAGCCTCCTGTCGGGGAACGTATCGAGCAACTGCTTCAGGTAGCGGATGCCGGCGTCGATATTTTCCTTCGGGTCGAAGGGGTTTTCGAGGTCAAGGTCCCGGCCCGTCTCGGGCATGATCTGCATCATGCCCTGGGCCCCGGCCGTGGACACGGCGCCGGCGTTGAACCCGGACTCCACGTCGATGACGGCCATGACGAGTTTCTTGTCCACGCCGTGCTTGCGGCAAAGGCCGGAAACGATGGCGTCCACCTCCTGCACGGTGCGCTTGTCGCGCTTGAAGCCGACCAGGGCCCTGCGGATGTAGTTGATGGACTTCTGAAACTTGTAGGGCTTGAAGCGCTTGGACGTCGGGATGTCCGTGATGCACAGGGAACCGTCTTCCTTGACCATGTAATAGATGCCCTTGGCCAGCGCGTCCGCGCCGGGCCAGAGGAGCATCAGGAAGAGGGAAACCGCCACGACATGCTTCATACGCCCACCGTCACCTCATTTTCAGACGTGGCTGCTTGAGACCGCCTCCAGGCTGTTGCGGGCGGCCTCGACGACGCGGTCGGCCAGGGCCAGCAGCGCCCGCTTGGCCGGGCAGTCGACATCGAGCATGACCACGGGCTTGCCCAGGTCTCCGGCGACCACCGTGGCCGGATCAAGGGGGATGGCGCCCAGGAACTCCAGCGAGTACTTCTTGGCCAGCTCCTCTCCCCCGCCCTTCTTGAACAGATCGATCTGCTGCGAACAGTGCGGACAGATGAGCCCGCTCATGTTCTCTACCACGCCGAGAATGTTCGCCTTCACGTACTGCAGGAAATTAATCGATTTTCTCACGTCTGCCAAAGAAATTTCTTGGGGCGTGGTAATGACTATGCTCAGGGCGTCGGGCACGGTCTTCAGCACCGCCATGGGCTCGTCGCCGGTGCCAGGAGGCGAGTCGATGACCAGGAAGTCAAGCTCCCCCCAGTCCACGTCGGACACGAACTGGCGGATTGCCGAGGTCTTCATGGGGCCCTTCCACAACACGGCCTGGTCCGGGTCCTTGAGCAGCGACTCCATGGACACCACGGACAGGTTCTCGCTGTAGCGCTTGGGCTGGATGCCCTTCTCGGGGTCGATGTCCAGCAGGCCCTTGAGGCCCAGCAGGTGCGGGACGCTGGGGCCGTGGATGTCGACGTCCAGCAGGCCCACCTTGTAGCCGCGCAGGGCCAGGCCTGCGGCCAGGTTTGTCGACACGGAGCTCTTGCCCACGCCGCCCTTGCCGCTCATGACGAAGAGCTTGTACTTGATCTTGGACAGGGTGCTGGCGATGACCTTGTCCTGGCGTTCCATCTTGGACTCGGGGCTGTCCTGGATGGTGCCCAGGTTCTGCTTGCTCGAACAGCTCGAGCAGGAAGACTTGGAAGACATGTTCCCTCCGGGTGTATCTTCGCCCGCCGTCCCGCCGCGCGGGGCCGGAAAGGGCTTTTCGTTCTCGATAAAAAAGGCGGCGTCCGGGGCGGGGCCGCTTCAGACTTTCCAACCGTGGGAGCCGACCAGATCCACGAAGGCCACGGAGCCGTGGTCCTCCTGATGAATGCGGCCCTCCTTCTTGAAGATGCGCAGAAGACGCTGTTCCCGCTTGGCCCGCCCCACGGGGATGACCATGATACCCGGGTCCGTCAGCTGATCCAGGAGAGGCTGCGGGACCTCGGGCCCCCCGGCCGTGACGATGATGCGGTCGAAGGGGCCAAGCTCCGGCCAGCCCATGGTGCCGTCGTCCAGTTTGACCCGGACGTTGAAGTACCGCATGTCCAGAAGCCTTGTGCGGGCCGTCATGTAGAGCTGCTTGATGCGCTCCACGGTGAAGACCTCGGCACCCATGGCCGCCAGGATGGCCGCCTGGTACCCCGAGCCGGTGCCGATCTCAAGGATGCGCATCTGGGGGCGGACCACCAGGAGCGAGGTCATGAGGGCCACGATGTACGGCTGGGACAGGGTCTGGCCCAGGCCGATGGGGACGGGATGGTCGCCGTAGGCCTGGACCTGCAGGGCCTCGTCGACGAAGAGGTGCCTGGGGACCTGACGCATGACCGAGAGCACGCGCTCGTCCGTGATCCCGCGAGCCTCGATCTGCTCCCGCACCATCCTCTCGCGATTGCGAACTAGACCCTTCAAGTTCCCTCATCCCCCCGGACGCTTCGATTCATTGGAAATCATTGCCTAAACGCTCGATGCAAACCAGATTTCACCCACCAAGTCAACTCGTGCGTCCCCGCAAGGCCCATGGAACCCCGCTGCAAACCTTTTTCTTGCACCAGCCGATCGAATCGGCGAAGAATGGGAAAAAAGGAGTACGCCATGTTCCAGGTGAAAAATATCATGACCAAGGACGTCTTCACCCTCAACCAGCACGACAGCCTGAGCGCGGCCAAGGACCTCATGAACCTGGCCCGCATCCGCCACATCCCCATCGTCGACGACGCGGGCCGCTTCGCGGGCCTGCTGACCCACCGCGACATCCTGGCTGCGACCATCTCCGAACTGGCGGGCATCGACCGCGAGACCCAGGACGAAATCGAGGCCGGCATCCCCATCACGGAGATCATGCAGACCGACGTGGTCACGGTCAGCCCCGACCTGTCCCTCAAGGAGGCGGCCAGACTCCTGCTGGAGGAGAAATACGGTTGCCTGCCCGTAGTCTGCGACGCCACCCTGTGCGGCATCATCACCGAGGCGGACTTTTTGCGTCTGACCATCGATCTCATGGACGCCGTCGAGCCCGAAGAGTGAAAGCGCCGAGAATTGATTGTACTGCGTTGCTTCACCGCTTTTCGAGGGCTCATGTAGACGGCTACACTTCACCCTCGAAAAGCGCCTCGCGCCTTGCCACAATCAATTCTCGACGCTTTCACCGCGCCTTCGATCCCATCTGGACGGCGGTGCTTCGCCGCCTCATGAAAGATCATCCTGACGGCCAAGCTTCACCTTCTCCTTCTTTCCCCTGTTGCAATCATCGGTCGGACAGTAGACGGGCCCGGCCCGGAACGGCACCGAACGCGAGCACGCGGAAACCTTAACGCCTCAACACGCGGGTCAAGGGGCGCGCCCCTTGCGGGGTGCGGGGCGGTGCCCCGCGTCCTCAACGCTGTCGCAACATCAGAACAGGAACAGGGCCGCCAGGCCCAGAAACGTGAAGAACCCGAGGCTGTCGGTGAGGGTGGTCAGGAAGATGCTCGAGGCCTGGGCCGGGTCGCGGCCGATCTCCTTGAGCACGAGGGGGATGGAGGCGCCGGCCACGGCGCCGATGAGCATGTCCAGGCCCAGGGCCACGGCCATGACCGAGGCCAGCCCGAGGTTGCGGGTCCAGGCGAACAGGCCGGCGAAAACGAGCACGCCGACGATGAGGCCGTTGGCCGTGCCGATCTTGGCCTCGCGCAGCACGGCCACCCAGCTCTTTTTGCGGTTGAACCGTTCCATGGCCAGCTGCCGGATCATGACGGCCAGGGCCTGCTGGCCCGTGTTGCCGGCCTGGTTGGCCACGATGGGCATGAGGGCGGCCAGCAGGGCCATCTGGGCGATGGTGCCTTCGAAGAGGTGCACGACGAAGGCCGAAATGGCCGAGTTGAGGACGTTCATGACCAGCCAGGGCAGGCGCATGCGCAGGGAATAGGTCCAGGGCGAGTCCACGGTTTCGTCCCGACCGGCGCCGACCATGGACTGCATGTCCTCGCTGGCCTCGTCCTGGATGATGTCGATGACGTCGTCGACGGTGACCATGCCCAGCAGGCGCTGTTCGTGGTCGACGACGGGCAGGGCCAGGAAGTTGTAGCGGCTGATGAGGCGGGCCACCTCCTCCTTGTCCGTATCGAAGGGGACGTAGATGAGGTTCTGGTCGCCCAGGAGGTCCTTGAGCAGGGTGCGGCCGGGGCTCAGCAGCAGGTCGCGCAGGGAGACCACGCCCTTGAGGTGGCGGTACTCATCGACGATGTAGGCGTAATAGGGGATCTCCGTCTCCTCGACTCGCTCGCGGATGAGGTTGATGGCCTGCTGGGCGTTCATGGACTGGTCCAGGGCCAGGATCTCCGTGTTCATGACGCCGCCGGCCGAGTCCGGGTCGAACTGGAGCAGGTCGGAGATCTCCTCGGCGTCCTCGCGTTCGAGCTTCTTGAAGATGCGGACCCGGACGTCGTCGTCGAGGTCTTCGAGGATGTCCGCGGCGTCGTCCGGGGACATGGCCTCCAGGATGGCCGCGGCGAAGGACGGCGAGAGGCGGCTCATGAGGAGGTTTCGCTCGTGGCGTTCCATCTCCGTGATGGACTCGGAGGCGTCCTCCACGTCCATCTCCCGGATGTACTCGAGCTGCTCGGCCAGGGACAGGTTTTCCAGCTCGTCGGCCGTGTCGGCCGGGTGCTGGCTGTCCAGGGAGGCGGCAACCCACTGTACGGACGAATAGTCCGGCGGGATCGGATCGGAATTTTTCTTTGCATTCATGACACGTGCTCGGTAGCTTAATCAGCCGGTGAGGTCAAAGCGCCCGTTGCATCGCGCTGAAACGTCTCACGGCATTTGACAAGGCGAAATGCCCCGAATACTGCCGCCTCTCACGGAAACACCATGCTCAACCCACTCGTCAGCACCCTTCTCGACCGCATCCTCCAGGGCGGAGCCCTGACGCAGGATGACGGCCGCGCTCTGGCCGCCCTCGGCCGGGAACACACCACCGGCCTGCTCTTCGCCGCCAACGCGGTCATGAAGGCCAGGGGCCGCGTGTCCTTCACCTGCTCCATCATCAACGCCAAGTCCGGGACCTGCTCCCAGGACTGCGCCTTCTGCGCGCAGAGCGGCCACTATCGCACCGGCAGCCCGACGCACCCCCTGCTCCCGCTGGAGGACCTGGTGGAGCGCGGCCTGGCCATGCACGCGGCCGGGGCCTCCTGCTACTCCATCGTGACCAGCGGCCTGCGCCTGGCCGAGGACGAGATCGAACGCGTCTGCGCCTGCCTGCGGGAACTGCGACGGCGCACGGATCTGGGGTTGAGCGCCTCCCTGGGCCTGCTGACGCCGGAGTACGTGCGCCGCCTGGTCGACGCGGGCCTGTCCCGCTATCACCACAACCTGGAGACGGCCCGCTCGCACTTCCCGGCCATCTGCACGACCCACGAGTACGACCAGGACATCGAAACCGTGCTGCTGGCCAGGGAGCATGGCCTGCAGGTCTGCTCGGGCGGCATCCTGGGCCTGGGCGAGTCCTGGGACCAGCGCATCGAACTGGCCGCGACCCTGGCGGAACTTAAGGTCGACACGGTGCCGCTCAATTTCCTGAACCCCATCCCGGGCACGCCCCTGCAGGACATGGAGCTGCTGACGCCCCACGACGCCCTCAAGTCCGTGGCGCTCTTCCGGCTGATGCTGCCAGATGTGGACATCACCGTGGCCGGCGGGCGCGAGAAGGTCCTGGGCGACTACCAGTCCTGGCTGCCCCTGGCCGGGGCCAACGGCATGATGATCGGCAACTACCTGACCACCCGCGGCCGGGACCTGGACGCCGACACGCGCATGCTGGAGCAGGGCTCATGGATCTGAAGGCGGCCGGGAGGCTGACCCTGCCCGTGTCCTTCGCCCCGGACGACGCCTGCTTCAACGGGCACTTCCCCGGCAACCCCGTAGTGCCTGGCACGCTGATCATGGGACTGTGCCTGGAGGCCGTGCGCGCGCGCCTCGGCCATGCCGGGCCCCTGACGGTCCGGCGCTTCTCCTTTGCCCGCTTCGCCGCGCCCGGCGCGTACGAACTGCGCATCGAGGACCGCGGCGGGGAGTTCGCCTGCACCCTGAACCAGGGCGAAACCGTCTTCGCCCGGGGGAGGATCGAGACGTGAAGCTCTCCTTTCGCGGCCGCACGGCCCTCATCCTCGGCGGCGGGAGCGACATGGGCCTGGCCCTGACCGCCCTGCTGCGGGAGGAAGGGGTGACCGTGATCCCGACCCACGTCTCGGAAGCGGGTCGCGCGGCCGTGGCCCGGCGCTTTCCGGAGCTGGCAAGCCCCCGTCTGGACCTGGGCGAACGCGATTTCGCGGGTCTCGCCCCTATCCTGGACGCAGGCGTCGACTACCTCGTGGACCTGGCCCAGGGCGACCTCGAAGGCTTGGCGGCAGCCGCGGGCGACGAGGCCGAGGGCTACCTCGAAGCGCATATTTCCGGCCGTCTGCGCCTGTTGCGGGCCGCGACCCGGTCCATGCTGCCCCGCCGCTTCGGACGGCTCGTCTTCGTCTCGTCCACGGCCGCGGCCCTGCCCGCGCCGGGCCAGGCCTTCTACGGCGCGGCCAAGCGCGCGGCCGAGGGGCTGTACCAGAGCCTGGGGCTGGAGCTGGGGGCGCGCGGCGTGACCTCCGTCAGCCTGCGCCTGGGTCTCGTTGACGCCGGCCGGGGCAAGCGCTTCCTGGACGAATGTGACAGGCGGCAGAACCTCGGCGGCAAGGTTGTGAGCCTGGAGCAGGCCGCCTCGACGCTCCTTTTTCTCCTTTCGGACCAGGCCCTGGCCCTGACCTGTACAACCATCACCATGGACGCCGGTCTGACGGCGCAGAAATACCTATGAGCAACCTCGATAACATCACGGCTTCCATCACCGGCATTCTGGCCGACATCCTCGACCTGGACCCGGCCCAGATCACGCCCGAGACCTACGTCGTGCGCGACCTGCGGGCCGAGTCCATCGACCTGCTCGAAATCGGCGTGGCCATGCAGCACCGCCTGGACATGGAGGTCGACGACGACACCCTGTTCCTGAAGAACATGCGCCAGGTCCTGGCCCGCGCCGCCAAGGCGGGCAAGGCCCCCGAGGAGGCCATGGCCGCCGAGTACCCGCACCTGGACCGCGCCCGCATCGCCGAAATCCTGGCCGACCGCGAGGCCGGGCCCGTGATCAAGGTCCGCGACCTGGCCGCCTACGCCGCCGACCACGCTGGGGAAGCGGAGGACTGATGGCCCGCCGGGTGGTCATCACGGCCGGCGGCTTCATCCTGCCCCTGGGTTCGACATCCGGGGAGGTCCTGGCCGCCCTGGAAGAACCGCACGGCCCCTTCGAACGCTGGGCCGGGGACAGGCACGTGTCCGTTTGCCCCGTGGCCGGTTTCGACCTGCGGTCCCACGTGGGCCGCTGCAAGAACGCCCGCTACCTGACTCGCGGCCAGCAACTGTGCCTGGCCGCGGCCGTGCGCGCCGTGGCTGAAGCTGCCTTGGGCCCGCAGCATCTGGACCGCGCCGGACTCTTTCTGGGCCTGGGGCCGAACCTCCAGGCGGTCCCGCGCGAGGACAAGGCCCTGTGGCTGCTGGACTGCCTGCCCAACACCCTGGCCGCGACCCTGGCCGAGACACTCGGTCTGCACGGCGAGAACCTGACGGTCATGACGGCCTGCGCGGGCTCCACCCAGGCCCTGGGCCAGGCGTTCCGGACCGTGGCCGCGGGCCTGGCCGACGTGGCCCTGGCCGGCGGCGGCGACTCGCGCCTGTCGCCCGAGGGCGTGCGGGCCTACCGCCAGGCCGGCGTGCTGGCCACGGATTTCGTGCGGCCCGAGGAGGCCTGCCGCCCCTTCGACCGCGACCGCTCAGGCTTCGCCATCGGCGAGGGCGCGGCCATGTTCATCCTGGAGAGCCTGGAGCACGCCACGGCGCGGGGGGCGAAAGTTCTGGCCGAGGTCGTCGGCGCATCCTCGTCCCTGGACGGGGGCAGCCTGACGGGTCCGGACCCCGCGGGAACGTCGGCCGCCAGGGCCGTGCGGCACTGCCTGGAGAAGCTCGGCACCCGGGACCTCTGCGTCCTGGCCCACGGCACGGGCACGGTCCTCAACGACGAAGCCGAGGCCGCCGTCCTGTCCGGGACCGTTCCCTACGCCCGGGCCGTGTGCGCCTTCAAATCCCGCATGGGGCACCTGGCCTCGGCCTGCGGGGCGGCGGAACTGGCCGTGGGCCTGGTCTGCGCCGAGGCCGGCCGTTTTCCGTCCATCGCCAACCTCGAAAACCCGGCCTGGCCGGACCTCCCCATGCTCCGCAGGCCCATGGCCCTGCGGCCGAAAAACCTGCTCCTGCAGAGCTTCGGCTTCGGCGGGCAGAACGCCTGTCTGGGCCTCAAGGAATTCAAGACCGGGAAGGATGTGGCATGAGTCCGGATGCACGCCATGCAGCGTCTAGGGTTGAGGACGCGCCCGATGCCGACTTTTCCGCCTTCGACCCTACCATGGCCTTGGATGCCGTCGTTTCATGCGACGAGCGGGAAATCGTGGCCCGGACCGCGGCCGAACTGCCGCCCTATCTGGCCCTGGAAGCCCTGGCCCAGGCCTGCGGGCTGCACCTGCGCCGCCGCCACGACTTCGCAGTCCGCGCATTCCTCGCTTCCGTCTCAGACCTTGTCCATGACCCGGGGCTGGGCCGCAGCCCGCTGACCATCCGCGCCACCCTCGTCGCCGAAACCTCAGCCGGGGCCGCCTACGACGTCGTCACGGACGGCGTTCCGACCTGCCGGATGCTCATGGGGCATACACCCCTGGCGTCTCCCGACACCTTTTTCCGTCAGCGCTTCGAGGCCCTATGCACCCGCTCCTGAGCAGACTGCGCGCCGACGTGGAAGCCCGCAAGGCAGCCGGCCTGGGCCGGGAACTCCTGGCCGTGTCCGAACACCGCGGCGCCTTCGCAGTGGTGGAAGGACGAGAACTCCTGGACTTCTCCTCCAACGACTTCCTGGGCCTGGCCCAGGACCGGAACATGCGCGCGCATCTGGCCGATCTCTGCCGCCTGCAGGGCTGCGGTTCGGGCTCCTCGCGCCTGGTCACGGGCACGGCGGCCTCGACCCTGGCGGCCGAAAAAGCCCTGGCCGCGTATTTCGGATATGAATCCTGCCTGATCCTGGGCAGCGGCTTCCTGGCCAACCTGACCCTGCTGGCCACCATCTTCAACGATAAGGACACCCTGGCCCTCGACAAGCGCGCCCACGCCAGCACCGTGGCCGGCGCTCGCCACAGCCGGGCCTCCTTCCACACCTTCCGGCACAACCGGATGGGCCATCTGGAGAAGATTCTGCGGGCGCACCCGGTGCAGGCCGTGCTGACCGAGTCCCTGTTCAGCATGGACGGGGACAGCCCGGACTTCGGGGCGCTCAAGCGGCTCAAGGATGAATTCGAATTCCTGTGCGTCGTGGATGAGGCCCATGCCTTCGGCGTTCTGGGCGACGGCGGCCGGGGGCTGGCGCGGGACGTGGCCGACGTGGCCGTGGGCACCCTGGGCAAGGCCTTCGGGCTGTTCGGGGCCTTCATCCTCTGCCCGGATGCCGTGCGCGACCATCTCGTCCATTTCGGTCAGGGCTTCATCTACACCACGGCCCTGCCGCCCTGGCACGGGGACATGGTGCTGGCCATGCTGGAGCGGGTCGCCGCCGCGGACGAGGCCCGAAAACGACTGCGGCAGTTGGGGAATGAAGCCCGGTCAATCCTGGGCAGCGTCCTCCCGGTGCGTGGCGAGGCCCACATCCTTGCCCTGGAAGTCGGCGACGAGGCCCGATGCGCCCGTCTGGCCGAGGCCCTGCGCAGCCGCGGCGTGCTCGCCTTTGCCGCGCGCTACCCGACCGTGCCCCTGGGCCAGGCCATCCTGCGCGTCAACCTGACCGGGCTGCACACGCTGGAACATGTGCGCACGCTGCGCGACGCCCTGGTCGCCAGCCTGGGGGACGAGGCATGACGCGTCCCGGAAAAGTCATCTTCATCACCGGCACGGACACGGACGTCGGCAAGACCGTGCTGAGCCTCCTGGTCATGCGTGCCCTAGCGGGCCGGGACGCCGTGTATCTCAAGCCCGTGCAGACGGGCTGCGTCGACCCGGGTGCGGATTCCGACCCGGCCTTCCTGCACCGCCATCTGCCAGGGGGGCTGCCCGCCGGCATGAAGCCCGCGGACTGCATCCACAGCCTCCGACCCCTGCCCAAGGCCCCCCTCTTCGCCGGAGATCCGGTAGACTTCAAGGCCCTGGTCGATTTCATCACCGGCTACGCCGCACGACACGACACGGTGGTTGTCGAAGGAGCAGGCGGCATCCTGGTGCCGATCACGGTGGACAAGACCATGCTCGACCTGGCCCTGACGACACGGTCATCGATCCTCGTAGCCGGCCGGGCCGGGCTTGGCACCATCAACCACTCCCTGCTGACCTTCGAGGCCATCGCCGCACGCGGCGCGGGCTGCCTGGGCGCGGTGCTGCTGGACCCGACAGAGGCCGTAGCCGAAACCGACCGCATCGAGAACTGCAAAGCCATCGAGCTTTTCTCGGGCCGACGTGTCCACGGCGTCATCGGCCGCATCCAGGATCCAAGCCATCCCGACCCTCGCCATATGGCGTGCGTACGGCGCTTGCTGAGTCCCGTCACGGACTGACATTCCCCGCCACCCGACGACGTTCTTGACCACCCACGGCTCTGCATGTACGAAACTGCAGATTTGGGGTCTGCGCGGCAGACCCTGCGGCGTGTGCGCGGGACGGGCCCATTTGGCCTTGCAACACATCATCCATCAAGGAATATTTCATGAGCAGAAGAATCATTCAGGTCGAGGAAAAGGTACCGCTTCTTCAGGGAATCCCACTCAGTTTGCAGCATCTCTTCGCCATGTTCGGGGCCTCGGTGCTGGTCCCGACCCTGTTCAAGATCGACCCGGCCATCGTGCTGCTCATGAACGGCATCGGCACGCTCATCTACCTCTTCCTGTGCAAGGGCAAGGCGCCGGCATTCCTGGGTTCGAGCTTCGCCTTCCTGTCCCCTGTCTTCGTGGTGCTGGGCGCCGACGCGGCCATGTGGGGCGGCAACTATCCCTACGCATTGGGCGGGTTCATCGTCTCGGGCCTGATCTTCTGCGCCGTGGCGCTGATCATCGGCAAGTTCGGCTCCGACTGGATCAAGGTCGTGCTGCCGCCGGCCACCATGGGCCCCATCGTGGCCCTCATCGGCCTGGAACTGGCCGGCGTGGCCACGGGCATGGCCGGCATCATGCCCGACAAGGCCGGAGTCTACGACATGAACTCCATCATCGTGTCCATGGTCACCCTGCTGGTGGTGGCCTTCGGCTCCATCGTCTTCAAGGGGTTCATGGCCGTCATCCCGGTCCTGATCGGCATCATCGTCGGCTACGGCGTGTCCATAGCCATGGGCATGGTCAACTTCGACCTCATCTCGGCCGCCCCGGTCTTCGCCATGCCGACGATCTACACCCCGGCCTTCGACTGGGACAAGATCCTGATCATCATCCCGGCCTCCCTGGTAGTCATCTCCGAGCACATCGGACACCTCGTGGTCACGGGCAACATCGTCGGCCGCGAACTGACCAAGGACCCGGGCCTGCATCGCTCGCTCCTGGGCGACGGCATCTCCACGACCCTGTCGGGCTTCATGGGCTCGGTGCCGGTCACGACCTACGGCGAAAACATCGGCGTCATGGCCATCACCCGCGTCTACTCCGTGTGGGTCATCGGCGGGGCAGCCGTCATCTCCATCTGCCTGGCCTTCGTCGGCAAGCTCTCGGCCTTCATCCAGTCCATCCCCACCCCGGTCATGGGCGGCATCTGCATCCTGCTCTTCGGCGTCATCGCCGCCTCAGGCATTCGCATGCTGGTGGAGTCCAAGGTCGACTACTCCAAGCCGGCCAACCTGATCCTGACCGCCATCGTCCTCATCGTCGGCCTGAGCGGCACGGCCGTGAGCATCGGCACGGTCCAGCTCAAGGGCATGGCCCTGGGCACCGTGGTGGGCATGATCATGTCCATCATCTTCCACCTTCTCGAAACCATGGGCCTGACCAACCAGCCGGCCGACCACTAGAACACCCGGCGTTTCGTTATCGTGGGCAGGTGCGATCAGCCGGATCGCACCTGCCCTTTTCATTTGCAGACCAGTCCCGAGGCCGACAACGCGACCGACTTGATTTGTCACAACGACCACGGTAGCCAGCGCAAAGACAACACGGATTTCGTGTCCCGCTCCACGGGTCACTGGAGGGCTTACCGATGACGACACCCGCGAAACTGACGGAAGAAATCCTGTCCCTGCCATGCGAGGACCGGATACGAATTGCCGAAACGATCCTTGAAAGCCTCAACGCCCCCGACGACAAAAAAATCGAACAGGCATGGGCAGTCGAGGCGGAACGGCGGATCGACGATCTGAATGCAGGCCAGGTGCAATCTATTCCCGGTGCGGAGGTCTTTGCCGACATTCGACAACGCCTTGGCAGATGAACGTCAGCTTCCACCCTCTTGCACGCGCCGAACTGGTGCACGCGGTCGAGTACTATGAAGAATGCGAACCCGGCCTGGGGGTTGCATTCTTGGATGAAGTCCTCGCTACAGTAAACCGCCTGACAATGAATCCATCGGCATGGAGCCCCTTTACGACCCGCACCCGTCGTTGTCGCACCAAGCGCTTTCCATTTTGCATCATCTACCATGTTCGGCTCGACCATCTCGAAATCGTGGCGGTGGCCAATATGAGGCGCAGGCCGGGCTATTGGATCGATCGCCTCAACGAGAACAAAGCGCCCTATGTAGTGCGGTCAACCGGGACCAGCGCTGAGCAATGGTGTTCGCCCCGCAAAGAAGGTTTACCTTGAAAAAGCAAAACGCACTGCTCTGGATCGGCGGCTTCGTCGGCGTGCTGACCATGGGAGCTCTGCGCTTCGTGGGCAAGAGCACCGACATCTTCGGGCTGCTCCTGGCCATGACGGTGGTCATCGCCGTCCTGGCCTTCCTCGTCATCCGCTACATGAACCGCAAGTGGTGAGCGCTGCCGCTTGTCCTGCATGAACCTCAACCCTGGTTTCCTGAACACCATCCTCTCTGCGTGGGATCTGCGCCTGGAGTGCGCCAGACCCGAAATACCCATCCAGGGCAGCCCCGAACGCTGCCTGGACCGCGTCGTGGTCCGGGCCGGCGCGGCGGACTGGCTTCTGGAAGAGCTCGACACAGACTGCCTGGCCCGCAAGTCCGCCATTGCCGCGCGACTGGCGCACCTGTCCCGCCGCGGCCTGGCGGTTGCCGCACCCTTGCCCGGAAATGACGGCTTAACCACCCAGCACGCGCAGGAGCGCCATTGGCAGCTGTCTCCGTTTCTCGACGGCGTGCCTCTGGACCGCGACTCGTACTGGCGCGATGCCTGGCGCGGCGAGGCGCTGGCCCGCTACCTGGCGGAAATGCGACGGGTGGCCGGGAGCTTGGCCACGGAAGAACCGCCCTTCGACCTGCGCGCCTACGCCCTACGCATCGAGGCCGACACCCGCCTCATGCATCCGCAGATTCACGGCCGGCTAGCCGCGATATTCTCCCTGTTGGACCGCAGCCTGAATGCATGCGGCGATCTGCCGACCGTCTTCTGCCATGGCGACCCGCACCCTTTGAACGTCATCTGGGGCCAGGACCGCATTCTGGCGGCCATTGACTGGGAGTTCTGCGGCCCCAAGTGCGCCCTGCACGACCTTGCCCTGATCCTTGGCTGCGTGGGCAGCGAGGACGAGGAGGCCCTGGACGGGGCATTCGTCCGCGCATTCTTGGAAACTGCACGGAATGAAGGATTGCTCGACGAGGAATTGGAAGCTTATCTACCGACCTGGACCCTGGCACTGCGCACGGCCTGGCTGGCCGAGTGGCTGCGGCGGGGGGACATGGAAATGGCGGAATTCGAGGTGTTTTACATGGAGATTCTGGCCGACAGAATCCAAGGCGCCGGGGCAGGCTTCAGTCTTCGGAACCCCTGATATACCCGATGGGACGCTTGCGCGGCGCTTCGGGCTCCATAAGCGCTTTTATGGCACGGATCAGGCCGCCGATGGCCTGGTCATGGTCATCCAGACGCGCTTCGAGTTCCCCGAGTTTCGCAGACAGTTCACGATGTGAGGACAACATCTCGCGGAACCTGACGAAAGCCCGCACGATGTACACGCTCATTTCGACGGCCCGAGGGGAGTTGAGCACCTTGGCAGCCATGATGGCACCGTGCTCGGTGAAGGCGCGGGGGCTGTACCGCCGACCGCCATGCCCGCCACTTGTGGTCGCAAATTGCGATCTCAAGTTTATAAACGCCTGTTTTGTAGGACAAACATAAAATCCGACGGATACTTTTCCAGGTTGCGTCCGACCTGCTCGTTGAACCGTTTGGTCGGCACCCCGAAGAGTCCGGCCAGATCGGCATCGAGCAAGACACGTTGTCCACGGATTTCCAGAATCTAGTCCGGAAGGGCATGTATTGTCGAAGCGAGGGCGTCACAATTTGTGTTCATGGTTTCTCACTGACCATGGATTGACGAGAGCCGTCACCTGTTCGTGGACGATCTCCGGCGTCAGTGATGTACCCGATGGGACGCTTGCGCGGCGCTTCGGGCTCCATAAGCGCTTTTATGGCACGGATCAGGCCGCCGATGGCCTGGTCATGGTCATCCAGACGCGCTTCGAGTTCCCCGAGTTTCGCAGACAGTTCACGATGTGAGGACAACATCTCGCGGAACCTGACGAAAGCCCGCACGATGTACACGCTCATCTCGACAGCCCGCGGGGAGTTGAGCACCGTGGCCGCCATGATAGCGCCGTGCTCGGTGAAGGCGCGGGGCAGGAACGGCGAAAACCTCAATTTTGCGAGGTGGCCGCAATTTGCGACCACCTCGGCTTTTTCCTGCTCCGTCAACGTGAACATGAAATCCGCGGGAAAACGCTCAAAGTTGCGTCTGACCTGCTCGTTGAAGCGCTTGGTCAGCACCCCGAAGAGTTCGGCCAGATCGGCATCGAGCAAGACCCGTTGTCCACGGATTTCCAGAATCTTGTCCGGAAGGGCCCGGATTGTCGAAGCAAAGGCGTCTGGTGCGGGGTCCATGAATCCTCATTAGGGATAAATGGCTGAAGCCCTATCGCGTTGGATAGGACACCGTCGTCTCTCATCCTTGGAGAATTCTGCGGATCGGTTCAAGGTGGCAGGGCTCGGCATTTTTCGTGCCCGCCAAACGGGGATGATTACCCACCGCCGCCATATCCGTAATGAAGGTCCGCAACGGACAACGCCTTTCGGTTACCGTGCCCCATCCCAAGTCAACGCGGCGGTGCGGGACCGTCTAGGCCGAGAAAATCTCGTCATAGACAGCGGCCCGCGCCCGCGCCGCGGCGTCCAGAACCCCCACCCGTGAATCCACGAAATCATAAACTTTTGGTTGAGCTTTTCCGATGGAAGGCCGCAGCACACGCCCCAGGTACTGGATGAGGCGGCCGCTGAATTTTACGGGCGTGGCCAGGAAGAGGGAGGTCAGGTTGCTGGCGTCGAAGCCTTCGCCGATGAGCTGGCCCGTGGCGAAGACGACCTTTTCGCGGCCGTCCTGGATGCGGCCGACGAGACTCTTGCGCTCTGCCAGGGGCGTGTCGCCCGTCAGCACGGTGCCTTCGATGCCGTGGCGCTGGGCCAGCATGGCCTGCAGCGCGCGGCAGTGCCCTTTGCGGTCGGACAGCACCAGGGCCACCCCGCTTCCGGCGCGGATTTCCCGCTCCACCTCGTCGACGATGAGGGTATTGCGCTCCAAGTCCTCGGTCAGGTCGGCGATGATGAGGGCGTATTCCTCCGAAGGGTCCCGGCGGGTGAAGAATTCCGTGGGCCTGACGCAAATCTCGGGGCGCAGGATGGCCCCGCTGTCCATCAGGTCTTCACCGTCGATGCGGGCGTGCATGGCGCCCAGGTGCCAGAAGATGAGCTGCGTCAGTCCGTCGCGCCGATACGGCGTGGCCGAGAGGCCCAGGCTGTAGGCGCTGTCGAAGGCCGTTACCGCGGTAGTGAACGTTCGGCTGGGGGCGCGGTGGCACTCGTCGACCACCAGATGCCCGACGCGTTTCTTGAGCTCCTTGGCCCTGGCGTAGACCGACTGGACCGTGGCCACGGTGACGCGCTCGCCCACGCGGCTCCTGCCGCTGCCGATCATGCCGACCTCCCGGGCCGGGATGCCCAGGAACTGCTCGATGCGCTCCACCCACTGCATGGCCAGGTCGCGGGTGTGCACGATGATCAGGGCCGGCTGACGGCGGCTGGCTATGAGGGACAGGCCGCAGACGGTCTTGCCCGCCCCGGTCGGCGCGCACAGGGTGCCGAAGCGGCGGCGCAGCATGGCCTCGCAGGCCGTGCGCTGGTAGGGGCGCAACTCCCCGGAAAAAGAAAAGTCCACCTCGGGCAGGCTGCGGCGCTCGTCCTCGTACTCGACCGCCTCGCCCTGATCAGCGCAGATGCGCGCCAGGCGCTCGCCGTAGCCGCGCGGCACGATGAGCCCGCCGCACTTGCGGGCCGAATAGAATTTGAGGTGCCGGGAGACGCGGAAATTGGTGCGGCCCATCTTCAGGTTTTCGAGCCACTTGGGGTTCTCCAAAGTCAGCTCGGCCATGACCGCGTCCTTCACGGACTCGGGCATGTCGGACAGGAAAAGCTTGTGGCTGATCCGGCAGCGCATCACGCCTGGGCCCCAAGCAGCCGGGCGAAACTCTCGGGAACCCGCGCCACTTTGCGCGCCGCGTAGTCGAAACAGACCATGCCCGTCTTGACCAGCGCGATTTCGGCCCCGTCGCAAGCGCGGACCAGACGATAGACCAGCTCGAAACCCGACCGACGCACCTCCGCCACGCCCAGGTCCACGTCCAGCTCGTCGCCCAGGAAGGCCTCGGCCCGGAAAACCAGCGCCGCGTCGGCCATGATCAGCCCTGCCCCGCCCACGTCCTTCTCGGACAGCCCCAGGGACGACAGCCACATGACCCGCGCCTCGTGGGCCAGCCCCAGCACCCGGTCGTTGCCAAGGTGCCCGCCGTAATTCACGTCCGAAACCCGCACCGCCAGCCGCGCCCGGAAAAGCCACGCCTGCGGCAGCTCAATCTGCACTCGCGCCATATCCCCAGCCCCTCCCGTCCATTTCGTCCACAAAGTCCATTTCGTCCATTCATCGCAGCCTCTTAAGAAACCAGCCCCTCCAAACTCTCCCCCCGCCCGATAACCGCCAGCGTATCCCCTTTCCGCAGGGCCGCGTCGGCCTTGGGCACAAACACGAACTGCTGCTCTTCAGCCGCCCGCACGGCCACGACCTGGATACCGTAGGCGTTGGTCAGGTTCAGTTCGCGCAGGTTCTTGCCGGCCCACTTGTCGACCACCAGCTGCTTCAAGACGACGTTGGTGCCCAGCGGCAGGTAGTCGATGAGGCCCGGCACGGCCAGTTTGGCGGCCAACTGCTCGGCGGCGTAGCGTTCGGGGAAGATGACCGAGTCGGCCCCGACCTTGCGCAGCACCTTCTCGTGGTCGTGACTGATGGCCTTGACCGTGACACTGCGGCAGCCCAGCTCCTTCAGGAACAGGGTGACGAGGATGCTCGCCTCCATGGAATGCCCCGTGCTGACGATGACCTCGGGCAACTCGCCGAAACCCAGCTGCTGCAGGGCCGTCTTGTCCACGGCCTCGGCCTGGTAGGCGTGGGTCAGGGTCTCGGCCGCGGCCTTGACCTTCTCCTGGTCGCTGTCCAGGCCCACGACCTGCTGCCCGTGCCTCATGAGGGACTGGGCCAGGCTCAGGCCGAACTTGCCCAGGCCCACCACCCCAAATTCCTTGCGTGCCATATGATCTCCTAGCCGATGAGCATGTTGCGTTCCGCGCGGCGGAAATGTTCACGGGTCTGCCAGGCCTGCAGCATGGTCAGAAAGACGATGGGCCCCAGGCGCCCGACAAACATGAGCAGCATGATGACGAACTTTCCCGGGGCCGACAGCTTCGGGGTCAGGCCGGTGCTCAGTCCCACGGTGCCGAAGGCCGACGCAGCCTCGAAAAAGAGTTCGATGAACTTGCCGCGCACCATCTGGTGCGGCACGTTGGCCCCCTCGGTCATGGTCAGGACGAAGACCGAGGCCAGGACGAGAACCACGGCCAGGATGGTCAGGGTCATGGCCTTGTTCACCGTCGGGCCGTCCACGGCGTAGCCCTCGACCACGACCTGCTCGCGCCCTTTGACCTGGGAGGCGCCGAAGCCCAGCAGCACGCGCAGGGTCGTGGTCTTGATGCCGCCGGCGCAGGACCCTGGCGAGCCGCCGATGATCATGAGCAGGATGAGCACGAAGAGGGACGTGTCCGTCATGACGCCGATGTCCATGGTGTTGAACCCGGCCGTGCGGGCCGTGACGGACTGAAAGAGGCTCTGCAGCATGGCCGTGAGGAGCCCGTCCTGGCGCTGCTCTATGCAGAAAAAGACCAACCAGCCGATGAAGACGAGCCACAGGCTGGTGCGGATGACCAGCGAGCTCTGCCAACTGAGACGGCCCGAAAGGCGCCTCAGGCCCAGGAGCGAACCGAAGAACCCGGGCAGTTCCACCAGCACGTAGAAGCCGATGCCCCCCAGGAAGATGAGGAGCATGAAGACGAGGTTCACGGGCAGGTTGCCGGCAAAGCGCATGAGGTTGTCCGGGTAGAGGGCGAAACCGGCGTTGCAGAAGGCCGAGACGGCGTGGAAGAAGGCCCCGAACCAGCCCATCTCGCCGCGGGTGAAGGCCTGCAGCGCCACGGCCCCGGCGGCCTCGATGCTCAGACAGACCACGAAGACGTGGACGAGAAACCGCCCGAGCCTGAAGGACGGGTCGCCGAGCAGGGACTCGCCCACGGCCAGGCGGTCCGTGAGGGTCACGCGCCGGCGCCAGAGGTAGAAGACCAGACTCGTGTAGGTCATGACGCCCAGGCCGCCGACGTGGATCAGCACGGCCAGGATGCTCAGTCCGAAGGTCGAGAAGGTCGTGCCCGTGTCCACCACGGCCAGCCCCGTGACGCAGGTGGCCGAGACCGAGGTGAACATGGCGTCGATCCAGGAAATGGACGTCCCGTTCTGGGAGGCGGACAGGTGCAGGAGGAAGCCGCCCAGAAGGATTGTCGCTGCGAAGAAATAGACCGGCAGGAAGGCGGGGGACACGAATCTGCGCGCGAAGTTCACGGTCTCACTCCAGGGCGGCGGCCAGCAGGGCGCGGGTGTAGTCCTGGCCGGGCCGCTCGAAGATGGCCGCGGTCTCCCCCTGCTCCACGATGCGGCCGTCCTTCATGATGACGACGCGGTGGCACAGGGCCCGCACCAGGGCCAGGTCATGGGTGATGAACATGTAGGTCAGGCCGAAGCGGGCCCGCAGATCGCGCAGCAGCTCGACGATCTGGAACTGCACCGTGCGGTCCAGGGCCGAGGTGGGCTCGTCCAGGACCACGAATTCGGGCCGCAGGATCAGGGCCCGGGCGATGGAGATGCGCTGGCGCTGGCCGCCCGAGAACTCGTGGGGGTAGCGGTGCATGGCGGAGGGGTCCAGGTCCACGGCCTCCAGGATCTCGGCGATGCGCCGCTCCCGTTCGGGGCCGGAGGCCAGCCTGTGCGCGTCGAGGCCTTCGGCCACGATCTGGCCCACGGTCATGCGCGGGCTGAGGCTGCCATACGGGTCCTGGAAGACGATCTGGAAATTCCGGCGCAGGTCCCGGACCTGCCTCTCGCGCATGGCCGACAGCTCCTGCCCGTCGAAGACGACCTCGCCTCGGCTCGGCAACAGGCGCAGCAGGGCCAGGCCCAGGGTGGTCTTGCCCGAGCCGCTCTCCCCGACCACGCCCAGGGACTCGCCGCGACGGATGGTCAGGTCCGCGTCGGTCACGGCCTTGATGAAACTCTTGGGACGCCCGAAGAGACTCTTCCCCTGCGGGAACCAGACCCGCACGCCCCTGGCCTCCACCAGGTTCCCGGCCGCCTCGTCCAGAGGGTCCGGCCGCCCCGCCGGCGCGCTGGCCAGCAAGGCCCTGGTGTATGGGTGCGACGGCGTAGCGAAGATCTCCTCGCGCGGGCCGTGCTCGACGATGCGGCCCTCACGCATGACGTGCACCTCGTCGGCCATGTGGCGCACCACGCCCAGATCGTGGGAGATGAGCAGGATGGCCATGCCCAGCCGCCGCTGCAGGTCACGCAGCAGTTCCAGGACCTGGGACTGGATGGTCACGTCCAGGGCCGTGGTCGGCTCGTCGGCGATCAGCAGGGCCGGGTCGTTGGCCAGGGCCATGGCGATCATGACGCGCTGCCGCTGCCCGCCGGAGAGCTGGTGCGGGAAGGCCCCCAGGCGCGAGGCCGGGTCCGGGATGCCCACGAGATCCAGAAGCTCCAGGGTGCGCGCCCGGGCGTCGGCGCCGGGCCGATGCAGGCCGACGGCCTCGCCGATCTGGCGGCCGATGGCGTGCAGGGGGTTCAGGGAGGTCATGGGCTCCTGAAAGATCATCCCGACGCGCCCGCCGCGCACCTCGCGCAGGGACGCCTCGTCCAGGCCTGCCAGGTCGCGCCCCTCGAAACGGATCTCGCCGACGACGCGCGCCGAGGGGGGCAGCAGACGCAGGACCGAGAGAGCCGTCACGGATTTGCCCGACCCGCTCTCCCCCACCAGGGCCGTGGTCCGTCCCGGCAGCACGGACAGGGACACGCCCTGCACGGCCGCAACGCTCCGCCCTTCCACCGCGAAATCCACGCGCAGGTCGCGGATGCTCAAGAGCGCCTCCGCGCGGTCCGCCTCCGGCGTCGCGGGCGGCCGGCTAGGCGTTGTGGCGGGGATCAAAGGCATCGCGCACTCCTTCTCCGATGAAGACCAGAAGACTCAGTATGGCGCCCAGGACCGCGAAGGCCGAGAGCCCGAGCCAGGGAGCCTGCAGGTTGTTCTTGCCCTGGGCCAGCAGCTCGCCCAGGGACGGCGAGCCCGGCGGAAGGCCGAAGCCGAGGAAGTCCAGGGACGTGAGCGTGGTGATGGACCCGCTGACGATGAAAGGCAGGAAGGTCACGGTGGCGATCATGGCGTTGGGCAGGATGTGCCGGAACATGATGACCCGGTCAGGCAGCCCCAGCGCCCTGGCCGCGCGCACGTACTCCAGGTTGCGGCCGCGCAGGAACTCGGCCCGCACCACGTCCACGAGGCTCATCCACGAGAAGAGCATGGTCACGGCCAAAAGCCACCAGAAGCCCGGCTCGACCATGGAGGCCAGAATGATGAGGATGAAAAGCCCGGGCATGCCCGACCAGATCTCCATGAAGCGCTGCCCGGCCAGGTCCGTCAACCCGCCGTAGTAGCCCTGGAAGGCGCCCACGGCCACGCCGACGACGGAACTGCCCAGGGTCAGGGTCAGGCCGAAGAGCACGGACAGGCGCACGCCGTAGATGATGCGGGCCAGCACGTCGCGGCCCTGGTCGTCGGTGCCGAGCCAGTTCTCGGCCGAGGGCGGGGCCGGGGCGGGCACGGGCAGGTCGTAGTTGATGGTCTTGTAGCTGTAGCGGATGGGCGGCCAGAGCATCCAGCCCTTGGCCTCGATGAGCTCCTGGACGTAGGCGTCGCGGTACACGGCCTCGGTCTCGAAATCCCCGCCGAAAACGGTCTCGGGGTATTTCTTCAGGACCGGCGCGTACAGGCCCCCATCGTGCCAGACCAGCAGCGGCCTGTCGTTGGCGACGAGTTCGGCCCCGAGGCTGGCCAGGAAGATGAACAGGAAGATCCACAGGGACCAGAAGGCGCGCCTGTTGGCCCGGAAGGCGCGCAGCCGGCGACGGGTGATGGGGTTCATCGGCCCTCCCTGCCTTCGAAGTCGATGCGCGGATCCACCAGCACGTAGGTCAGGTCCGAGATGATCTTGGTGAGCAGGCCGATGAGGGTGAAGATGTAGAGGGAGCCGAACATGACGGGGTAGTCGCGGCTGATGGTCGCCTCGAAGCCCAAAAGGCCCAGGCCGTCCAGGGAGAAGATGACCTCGATCAAGAGCGACCCGGTGAAGAACATGGAGATGAAGGCCGCCGGAAACCCGGCGATGACCAGGAGCATGGCGTTGCGGAAGACGTGGCCGTAGAGGATGCCGCGCTCGGTGACGCCTTTGGCCCGCGCCGTGACCACGTACTGCTTGCCGATTTCGTCCAGGAAGGAGTTCTTGGTCAGCATGGTCAGAGTGGCGAAGCCGCCGATGACCATGGCCGTCACGGGCAGGGCCAGATGCCAGAAATAGTCCGTGACCTTGTGCCACAGGGAAAACTCGGACCAGCCCGGCGAGGTCAGGCCGCGCAGGGGGAACCAGTCGAAGTAGCTCCCGCCCGCGAACAGGACCACGAGGAGGATGGCGAAGAGGAAGACCGGGATGGCGTTGCCGACGATCATGACGGCGCTGGTCCAGACGTCGAAGCGCGAACCGTGGCGCACGGCCTTCATGATCCCGAGCGGGATGGACAGGGCGTAGATGATGAGGGTGCTCCACAGCCCCAGGGACAGGGACACGGGAATCTTCTCGCCGATGAGTTCGAGCACGCCCTTGCTGCGGAAGAAGCTCTCGCCCAGGTCGAAGGTGGCGTAGCTGACGAGCATCTGCACGTAGCGCTCCCAGATGGGCTTGTCGAAGCCGTACATGCGCTCGATGCGGGCCACCACGTCGGGGTCCAGGCCCTGGGCCCCGCGGTAGGCCGATTTCGAGGACGCCTGGGCCGCCTGGGAGCCGCCTCCCGCGTCGCCGCCCGGGCCGCTGACCCTGGCCGCGGCCGCCACGTCGAGGCCCTGCAGGCGCGCGATCATCTGCTCCACGGGCCCGCCGGGCGCAGCCTGGATGATGAAGAAATTGAGCGTCAGGATGCCCAGCAGTGTCGGGACGATGAGGGCCAGACGGCGCAGGATGTAGGCGAGCATTGTTTCCGGATGTTATCGGTTCACGTTTGTTGTGCGTCAAAAGAAAGGCATGGATCCCCGCCTGCGCGGGGATGACGCCAGCGGGGGCGCAAGTTCAATCCACGCGACCCTTGGATCCCCGCCTGCGCGGGGATGACACTCTGACGATGCGTGCGGCTTCCGTCGGAAGAGAACGCCGAACTGTCGCAATGATTGCCGAGTCATTCCCGCGCAGGCGGGAATCCATGTTTTTTCTCTTATATTCATGCAAACACAGTTTTTGGATGGAGCCGCACCCTACTTCAGCCCCGCACCCTTGCGCTTCCCGGCCAGGTCCTTCTCCTTCTGCGGGTCGACCCACCACGACTGGAAATCGAGCCCGTAGTCGGCCAGTTTGGTCGGCCGCCCGAACTTGTCCCAGAAGGCAACGCGCCAGGACGTGGCGTGCCAGTGCGGGATGACATACCAGCCCCACAGCAGGGCTCGGTCCAGGGCCTTGCAGCGCAGGATGAGGCTCTCGCGGTCCGGGGCGGCGATGACCAGGTCCACCAGTTTGTCGATGGCCGGGTCCTTGATGCCGCAGTAGTTGCGCGACCCGGGCATGTCGGCCGAGGCCGAGTGCCAGAAGGAGCGCTGCTCGTTGCCCGGTGACAGGGACTGGGGGAAGCTGGTCACGATCATGTCGAAGTCGAAGCCGCGCAGGCGCTCCAGATACTGCGACGTGTCGACCATGCGCACGCTCATGGTGATGCCGAGTCGCGCCAGGTTGCGCTGGAACGGCAGGACCACGCGCTCGAAGTCCGGCTGCACGAGGAGCATCTCGAAGACGAAGGGCCTGCCGTCCTTGGTCAGCTTGCCGTTCTGCACGACCCAGCCGGCCTCCTTGAGCAGGTCTGCGGCCGTGCGCAGGTTCTCGCGGATGTTGCCGCTGCCGTCGGTGGCCGGCAGGCTGAAGGCCTGCGTCGACACCTCGGCGGGCAGCCCCAGAGGTTCGAGGATGGCCTTCTCCTCTGCCGTCGGCGCGCCGGAGGAGGCCATGTCGGAATTGGAGAAGAAGCTCGTGGAGCGGGCGTACTGGCCGTAGAAGAGGTTGCGGTTGCTCCACTCGAAATCGAAGGCGTGCGTCAGGGCCTTGCGAACCAGGGAGTCGGCGAAGATCGCGCGACGCGTGTTGAAGGCGAAACACTGCATGCCCTGGGACAGCTTGTGCGGGATGCTCTCGGTGCGGATCAGGCCGCGTTCCACGGCCGGGCCCGTGTATCCCGTGGCCCACTGCTTGGAGTTGTACTCCTGGCGGAAATCGTACTCCCCGGCCTTGAAGGCCTCCAGGGTGACCGTCAGGTCGCGGTAATAGTCGTAGATGATGGTATCGAAGTTGTGCCGTCCCCTGTTCACGGGCAGGTCGCGGCCCCAGTAGCCGGGGTCGCGCACGAAGGTCAGGCGCTGGCCGGCCTTGAACTCGCCGACGCGGTAGGGCCCGCTGCCCACGGGGACCTCCAGGGAGGAGGCGGAGAAATCCCTACCCTGCCAGAACTTCTCCGGAAGCACGGGCAACTGGCCGAGGATGAGGGGCAACTCCTGGCTGGCGCCAGGCTTGAATAAGAAGGTCACGGTCAGGGGATCGGCGGTCTCGACCCGCTCCACGTCGGCATAGTACTGGGCGTAGTGCGGGTTGCCCTGCTCCACCAGGGTCCTGAAGGTGAAGGCCACGTCGGCGGCCGTCACGGGGCTGCCGTCGTGGAAACGGGCCTCCTTGCGCAGGCGGAAGGTCAGGGAGGAACGGTCCGGGGCCAGTTCGATGCGCTCGGCCACAAGCCCGTACTCGGTGAAGGGTTCGTCCAGGGACTGCTCGGTCAGGGTGTCGAAGAGCAGGCCCAGGCCGTCGGCCGAGTTGCCCTTGACGATGAAGGGGTTGAAGCTGTCGAAGGTGCCCGTGGCCGCCAGGCGCACGGTCCCGCCCTTGGGTGCGTCGGGGTTGGCGTAGTCGAAGTGGGTGAAGTCCGGGCCGTACTTGGGCTGGCCGTTCATGGCCAGGCCGTGCACGGGCCCCTCGGCCGAGGCGGGCAGGACGGAAAGGAGAAGGAGGACGAGGGCAAGGAGTCGCTTCATGGTTACCTGCTCGGGTTGCTGATTTGCGCCCTTGTAGCCCCGGCGGTCCCGGGCGTCAAACCTGGCCCGGGTCCGCACGGCGCGGTCGTCGAAAATCGATTTTCTTTTTCGCCCGTATTGACGCTTGGCCGCCTTAGGAAATATCCCTCAATGGCTTTCGGGCGCGGCCGGCCCTGTCCGCGGCGCCCCTTCACCCCTCAGCCTTCCAGGACAGCCCATGAAAGCCAAACTTCGCGTCGAAAAGATCGGCGGAACGTCCATGTCCCGCTTTCCGGAGATCGTCGACAACATCATCCTGCGCAACCCAGGCGACGTCTACGGCCGCATCTACGTGGTCTCGGCCTACGGCGGCGTGACCAACGAGCTCCTGGAGCACAAGAAGAGCGGCGAGCCGGGCATCTACCAGCTCTTCCGCAACCAGGAGAACTACCCCAAGAAGATGCTGGCCCTGCGCGACCATCTTTTCAAGCTGAACGAGACCTTCGTCCCCGCGGGTCTCGATTTGGCCGCGGCCAACGAGTTCGTCGACGACCACATCGACCTGGCCATCAACATCCTGCGCAGCATGGACAACGTCCTGGCCTCGGGCTACGTGTCCCGCAAGGCCTTGCTCCTGGCCGCGCGCGAGCTGCTGGCCTCGCTGGGCGAGATGCACAGCGCCTTCAACTCGGCCAACATCCTGCAGAACCGAGGCTATGACGCCACCTTCGTCGACCTGAGCGGCTGGGAGGACAGCAGGCAGCTGACCATCGACGAACGCATCAAGGCCAGCTTCGAGGGCATCGACCCCTTCAAGACCATCTGCTTCGCCACGGGCTACACCAAGGGCACCGAAGGCATCATGCGCGAATTCGACCGCGGCTACTCCGAGGTCACCTTCTCCAAGGTGGCCGTGCTCCTGGGCGCGTCCGAGGCCATCATCCACAAGGAATACCACCTCTGCTCCGGGGACCCGGTGCTCATGGGCGTGGAGAACATCCACCCGGTCTGCAGCACCAACTTCGACGTGGCCGACCAGTTGGCCGACGTGGGCATGGAAGCCATCCACCCCAAGGCGTCGAAGCCCCTGGAGATCAACAACATCCCCATCCGCATCAAGAACGCCTTCGACCCGGACCACGCCGGCACCCTCATCACCAAGGACTTCATCGCCCCCAAGTCCATGGTCGAGATCGTGACAGGCTCGGACAAGGTCACCTGCATGGAGGTCCACGACACGCGCATGGTCGGCGAGGTCGGTTTCGACCTGCGCATCCTGCAGGTCCTGGCCAAACACGACATCTCCTACATCAGCAAGGCCACCAACGCCAACACCATCGGCATGATCATCGGCGACCGCGATTGCAAGCCGGAGATGATCGCCGAACTGCAGGACAGGTTCGAGCAGATCACCCTGCGCAAGGTGGCCATCGTCTGCGCCATCGGCTCCAACATCGGCCAGCCCGGCATCCTGGCCAAGGCGGCCGGGGCCCTGGCCGCCGACGGCATCAACATCCTGGCCGTGTCCCAGACCGCGCGTCAGACCAACATGCAGTTCGTGGTCGAGCGCGACCACTTCGCCACGGCGCAGATCGCCCTGCACAAGGCCCTGTGCGCGCGCCAGCCCCAGACGTGCGCGGGCTGACGTCCCGCTGCGAACGGCCCCGACCCGATCCCCCGGACCTTCCGCCCGGGGGATTTTTTTTCGCCGACGGAATGCCCTTCGCCGCAGACATTGTCACGCAACCGCGTCTGCGCAGATCCGTGTTGACTATCTCCGCGATACTGGAATAGATACAAACTATTCATAGTTCTCATTCGCATTTATACGCATGATGAGAGCTCGAACCGTGTCATGGAGGGTGGACTATGCAGGATGATCTGAAAAAAGTCCTGGCCGGCTGCTGTCTCACGGCGCTGCTGGCCGGCGCAAGCGTCGGGACGACCGTCCTCGCGGCCAGCGGCTGAGGCGGCGGAGCCAAGACCGGTGCCGGGAGCACCGATGACGGAAATTCGACGAAACCCGCCCCGGGCGGAAGCGGCTGAGGCGGCGGAGCCAAAACCGGTGCCGGGAGCACCGAAACACCCAAGAAACAGTAGCGTTTCAATGTCTGAAGCCAGGGGGCCTTGGGCCCCCTTGTCTTTTGCGCGGGGAACCGAACAGCCGGAAATCCGGCCACCTTCTTCAGCCCTTTGGACGGCGAGAACATGAAGACATCCACGTTCCGTGACAGATGCCCCGTGACGGCATCCTTTCTGGCCGACGGCACGATTCGGGCCCTGAACGACGAGGCCGCCCCACCAGAAGTCCTGCGGCACATGGTCCGCCTCGGACAGGCCCCCTTCTTCACTCCCGACCTCTGCACGCTGGAACTGGCCGTGGATGCCGTAGGCCGCTTGTCCGCAGCCTATCCGCCGGATGGGGACAGCCCCGTGATCAACCCGGCGCTGCAGCTGTGCGCCCTCGAATCGCTGGGCTGCATCGACCTGCTGCGCGGGAACCCGGCGCGGCAACAGGCTGTGCCCGGACAGGAGATGGTCCTGGTCTGGAAGATGGACGGCATGGTCCGCGTCGAAGTCGCCGCGCCCGAAGACCTGGCCGCCCTCAAGATCGTGGCGGAAGGCCTCGACCCGGACGCGGCCGCGCACGAGGCCAACGCCGAGCCGGGACTGGTCCGGACGCTGTTGCAGCGGGCCGTGGCCAAGGGTCTCATCTTGGCCCCGCCCTCTCGAATCCGGCGTGGCGTCACGGAAAGCCCAGGCGGCTCCCCTTGCCCGGAGAGTGCGCAAACGGCCGAGGTCTTCACCCTGCAGTGGCACCTGACCCAGTCCTGCGACCTGTCCTGCCGCCACTGCTACGACCGCAGCGACCGACCGGAAACGCCTTTGGCCCGGGCCATGGATGTCATCGAAGATTTCCGGGACTTCTGCCGGCAGCGCAACGTGCGCGGACAGATCAGCATGTCGGGGGGCAACCCTCTCATGTACCCGCATTTCCTGGGGGTTTACCGCCGCGCGGCCGACGAGGGCTTTGCCCTGGCCATCCTCGGCAACCCGGCGCCTCGGGAGCGGATCGCGGAAATCGCCGCCATCGCTCGGCCGGTCTATTATCAGGTCAGCCTGGAAGGCCTCCCCGAACACAACGACGCCATCCGCGGCCGCGGCCACTTCGAACGGGTCATGGGCTTCCTGGACGTGCTGCGGGACCTCGACATACAGGGCCAGGTCATGCTGACCCTGACACGGGACAACATGCACCAGGTCCTGCCCCTGGCCGAACTGCTGGAGGGACGCGTGTGGGGGTTGGCCTTCAACCGGCTTTCGCCCGTGGGCCGCGGCGCGGCCCTGGCCCTGCCCGAGCCGTCCGCCTTCCAGGACTTTCTCGAGGAGTATTGCCGCGCGGCGGAAAGACTTTCCGTGCTGTCTTTCAAGGACAACATGCTGAACGCCCATCTGGCCCGCTCGGGGCGGCAGACCTTCGGGGGCTGCACGGGCTTCGGCTGCGGCGCGGCCTTCAACTTCATGGCCCTGCTGCCCGATGGCGAGGTGCACGCCTGCCGCAAGTTCCCCTCGCAGATCGGAGACATCTCCCGGTCCGGCCTCGGGGAAATCTACGACGGCCCACAAGCCGCACGCTACCGCAAACGCAGCCGGGCCTGCCTGGACTGCTCCATCGCGACGGTCTGCGGCGGCTGCCCGGCCGTGACCTCGGGCCTGGGCCTCGACATCGCCCGGGACCGCGACCCCTTCTGCCCCGGCCCGATCCTCCCAACCGTCACCATGGAACCTGCCTAGCCCCGGTCCTTCTTCAGGGCCTTGCCGGCGTTCCAGGGCTTGCCGACAACCTCGCCCAGGGACCAGTAGAGGATGCGGGTGAAGTCGAACAGGAGAGGGTCGACCTTACGCAGGTCCACCTTGCCGTCCGTGAGACAGTCCTGGCAGGCGTACGTCTGGACCAGTTCGCCGATGAAAAGCTCATGCTCCCCGACCATGACCGTCTGCCGCACCCGACACTCCATGGTCAGGGGGCACTCGACGATCATGGGCGCGAATTCCAGCACCCCCTGAAACACTTCGAAAACCCCGCTCTTGTCCGTGGACTTGCCGCTGACGATGCCGACGTAGTCCGTGACCTCGAGCATGGAACGCGAAGGCACGTTGATGCTGAACTGGCCGTGCTCGCGGATGCCGACGTTGGTCAGGTGCGAGGGGTGGACGGAAATGCCCAGGTACTGCGGCACCTCGCCAATGGCGTGATTCATGATGCCGACGTGGGCCACGGTCATCCAGTTGGGACGGCCGTCGACCACGCTGCCGACGATGGTTGTCAGGGACGGGTAAAGGCCGTTGACGGTTCCGATGGCATGGTGGGTCATGGCGGCTCCTGTCGGTTGATGGACGGTATAATGGACGTTATGTACGGGCCTCCTGGATGAACAGGCGTGGGCCTTGGGGGTGATCTTCAAGGCGCAGGTTCATGAGCGCCAGTTCGGCGCGCAGGGCGTCGGCTTGGGCAAAATCCCTGGCCTTGCGGGCCTCTTCGCGGCGGGCGACCAGGTCGGCGGCGGCGGCAGGCCAGTTCCGAGGCGCCAGGGGAAGGCGCGCGTGGTCCAGGAAGCCCAGGACGCGGTCACAGGCCAGGAGCTGCTCGGCCACGAGCTTGGCCTCCTGGGCGCTCAGCCTGGCGGCGCGGGCGTTGACGGTCTTGGCGAAGGCGAAGAGGGCCGGCCAGAAGTGGGCCAGGTCCAGATTGTCCTCCAGGGCCGTCGTGAAGGCCGTCTTCAGGTCGTAGATGGCCTGCTCCATGTCCGGCGAAACGCCCTCGCCCTTCCCGCCCAGAACGGCGGCAGCGTAGGCGTCCTGCAGGCGGCGCTGGTTCTTGGACCACATGGCCAGGCTCTCGGGCGAGAAGGCCAGGGACTTGAGGTACGAGGCCGACAGGAACCACAGGCGCAGGGCCGCCCCGCTTTCCACCAGGCCGAGGGCCTCGGGCAGCAGCGGCAAGGCGAGGTCCGGCTCCCGCGGGGTGACGGGCTGGGCCACCATCCAGGCCAGGGGCCGCACGCCGGCGCCCGCGTTCCAGATGGCGCTGAAATTGTCGAGATGCGGGAAGCGGTGCGCCTCGGCCACGAGCATGACCGAAACGGTGCCGAGGGAGTCCAGGGCCGCGGCCGCGAGCTGCAGGAACCAGCTGGGGCGGACCTTGCCCCACTCCGTTTCGAGGACGTCGCCGAGCTTGAGGTCCTGCAGGGTCGCGCGCTTGAGGAGCGTGAAGTCGGCCGGATTCTCCTTGACGTAGTCGGCCAGGTCCACGGTGTGGCCGACGTTCATGCCGGCAGTGTCCACGCAGGAGGTGCGGCCGTAGGTCTTGTCGCGGGTCACGTCGAAATAGACGGAGCGCAGTTTCTCGTAGGCCTGCCCCTTGGCCAGGAGCTTGCGCGCCAGGCCAAGGGCGCGTTCCCGGCTGGCCCCGGCCAGGGGGAAGACGACGCTGTCCGAGACGCCCAGGGCGCGGGCCTGATCGAGCATCACGGTCTGGGCCCGGGCCCCGAACTCCGCCGCGGCGACCTTGGCCTCGCGGGCCGCGGCCAGGGCGCGGTCGTCCATATCGGCCAGGCCCACGGCCATGCGCGCGGGCTGCCCCCGCTCCGCCAGGGCCCGGGTCAGGACGTCGAGCCACACGATCCGCCGCCAGACCTCCAGATCCCCCAGTTCGTCGAGGCTCGGCCCCGGCGTGAACAGGGCGTGCCCGCCCGCCGGGCTGACCAGGATCTCCAGGCACTCGGAAGCCACGCTGCGCACCCCGAGCCCGTGCCTGGCCGGCGGCGCGAAGAGCGTGGTCGAAAGATAGCGCTCGCCCGTGTCGGGGCAGATGAAGACAATAAGGCCCTCCTCACCGGCCGCGTCCAGCTCGCCCGCGATGCGCAGGGCACCGGCCAGGGCCGCTCCCGCGCTCATGCCCGAAAGAATCCCCTCCTCCCGCGCCAGCCGACGGGCGCACTCGTAGGCCTCCTCGTCCTCGACGTGGACGATGCGGTCCAGGGCGCGCTTGTCGTAGATGCCGGGGGGATAGGACTCCTGCATGTTCTTGAGGCCCTGGATCTTGTGCCCGGCGTAGGGCTCCACCGCCACGACCTTGATGTGCGGGGCCGAGGCCTTCATGCGCTTGGCGATGCCCATGGCCGTGCCGGAGGTGCCGAGGCTGACGACCACGTGCGTGGCCCGTCCCTCGGTCTGGGCGATGATCTCCTGCCCCGTGCCGATGAAGTGCGCGGCGATGCTGGCCGGGTTGTTGAACTGGTCCATGAGCACGTACGTCTGCGGCTCCTCGCGCGCCAGGCGGTAGGCCTCCTCGATGGCGCCGTCCGTGCCCAGGCGCCCCGGCGTCAGCCGCAGTTCCGCCCCGAAGGCGCGCATGATGCGCTTCCTTTCCTCCGAGGCCGAGTCGGGCATGAGCAGCGTCAGCTTGTAGCCCTTGACGGCGCAGACCATGGCCAGCCCCACGCCGGTGTTGCCGCTGGTGGCCTCGATGACGGTCTTGTCCGGTGTCAGTTCCCCCGAAGCCTCGGCCGCCTCGATCATGGCCAGGGCCACGCGGTCCTTGATGGACCCGCCGACGTTCTGGGCTTCGAGCTTGGTGGCCAGGCGGATGCGGGGGTGCGGGAAGACGCGGTTCAGATAGACCACGGGTGTGGCGCCGATGAGGGAGAGGATGTTCGGGTGGATCATGGCAAACCCCGCTGAAAGATTGGTCGTAAGGGCGCAAACCTAGGGCAAAACCATATCGTGGGCAAGGGCCTGTACGGCGTCGTCACCGTCGCGAACACGTCCGCCTTGTCTTGACTTGCGGGCTTGTCGTGATAGCCTCGACGCTCATTCCGTCCCATCCGTCTCGGGGTCGCCGCACCAGGGGCAAGCCGGCGGTCCAGGCCTTTACGAGCACCTCTCGCATCCAGGAGAAACGCCCATGCCGTTCCACACCGATTTTCGCCGCATCGTCCTGACCCTTTCCGACGCGCTGGATCTCGTCGGCGTCGATGATGTCGGCCACGGCAAGCGAGTCGGTATCATGGCCGCCGAATGCGCTGCGGTCATGGGCCTGGAGGAGGATGAGCGGTCGTTCCTCTTCGACCTCGGCCTGCTCCACGACATCGGCGTGTCCTCGACACGTGTGCACCAGCATCTGGTCACGGAGTTCGACTGGCCCGAAGCCTGGCGGCATTGCCGGACGGGGCATGACCTGCTGGCCGACTTCGGCCCCCTTTCGGTCATGGCGGAGCCCATTCTCCATCACCACACGCCCTGGAACAGGCTCCGCGACGAGGACGTCCCGTCCGAACTGGCCCTGCGCGCCAACCTGATCCTGCTGACGGACCGCGTGGACGCAATGGCCGCCTCCTTTCACGCCGACAAGACCGTCCTGGCCCACGCCGAACGGATCCGGGACCAGATCCAGTCGCACAGCGAAACCTACTTCGCGCCCGAACTCGTCGCACATTTTCTCGAAGCCTCGCGCACCGAGGCCTTCTGGCTTCGTCTTGAGCCCCGCGCCGCGGAGGCTTACCTGCAGGCCGAACTCTCGAAATCCGTCAGCCAATTCGTGGATCTCGGCGACCTGCGCAAGCTCTCGATCATCTTCTCGCGCATCGTCGATGCCAAAAGCCCCTTCACGGCCGAACACTCGCAGGGGGTGAGCCGGGTGGCCCTGCTCCTCGGGCGACTGTCGGGCCTGGATGACGAAACGTGCGCCCTGCTCGAGATCGCCGGCCTGCTGCACGACCTGGGCAAACTGCGCGTGGCCGATGAAATCCTGGACAAACCGGACAGGCTCGAACCTTTGGAGCGCTTCGTGATCAACACGCACAGCTTCGAAACCTACCAGATCCTGCACCGCATCCCGGGCTTCGACGACATCGCGGCCTGGGCCTCCTACCACCACGAGGAGCCCGACGGCAGCGGCTACCCCTTTCATCTTCACGCCGCCGACATGCCGCTGCCGGCACGCATCATGCGCGTGGCGGACATCTTCCAGGCCATGGTCCAGAACCGCCCGTACCGGCGGGGCCTGAAACGTGACGAGGCACGGAGCTTCATGCGCGGCCTGGCCGAGGACGGCCGTATCGACGCCGACGTCGCGTCCGTCCTGGACGTCAATTTCGACGCGGCCATGTCCGCGGCCCTCGCCACGGCATGAAGGGACGCCGCAGATGGAAAATGTCTTGACGGTAATAGACGACCGGTCTACTTGAAAACCATGTCAGCCGCGACCCGCCAGCACATCCTCGACATCGGGGGACGCATCATCCACCTCAAGGGCTACGCCGCCACCGGCCTGCAGGAAATCCTGTCGGCGGCCGGGGTGCCCAAGGGCTCCTTCTATTTCTATTTCAAGAGCAAGGAGGAGTTCGGACTGTCCTTGGTGGATCACTACCGCGCCTGGCTCGCGGAGGAGACCGGCCCGATCCTGCGGGACGAAACCCTGCCGCCCCTCGCGCGCCTGGCCCGTTTTTTCCTCTGGTTCCGGGACTATTTCGCGGCGGAGGGCTTCATCAAGGGCTGCCCCATCGGCAACCTGGCCCAGGAAATGGGCGACGTGAACCCGGCCTTCCGGGAAAAGCTCCACGCCGCCCTCGAAAGCCTGATCCGGGCCGTGACCGTTGTCCTGCGCCAGGCGCGGGACCGCGGAGAACTCAAGCCGTGCTTCGAGCCCGAGGCCACCGCTCGCTTCATAGTTTCGGCTTGGCAGGGTGCCCTGATGCGCATGAAGGCCGCGGCGGGGCCCGAACCGCTGGACAATTTCCAGGCCATGGTCTTCGACGTCCTGCTGGCCTGAACCGATGCCTCCCGGCATCATTTTTTGAACCTTTTACTAGACGACCGGTCTACTACGGAGATTCCCCATGTTCCTTCTCGAGTACCAGAAACCCGGCCAGGCTGCGGGCGACGTGGCCGGCATCTACGGCCACTTCAGGGGCCGCACCGAAGTTCCCGCCCCCCTGCAGCTCCTGAGCGCGAGCCCTGAGCTTCTGCGCCTGCAGTTCGACCAGATCGGCTATTTCATGCGCCACGAGCGGCTGACGTTCCCCGTGCTGGCGGCCATCCGTTTCCTTGCGGCGCGGCAAGCCTGCTTCGACCATTGCCGAAGCCTGAACAGGAAGTGGCTGACCAAGGCGGGCCTGACGGGGGAGGACCTCGAAAACCTGGACGCGGGAGCGGACGCCGCAGCCTTCAGCGCAGAGGAAAACGCCCTGCTGCGCTTCGTGCGCAAGATGCTGGCGCGGGAGGTCACAGATGCCCGGGACATCCAGGATCTGCGCGACCTCGGCTGGCGCGACTCGGACATCCTCGACGCCTGCGCCCAGGGAACGGCCCTGGTCGGCATGTCCATCCTCTTCGACGCTTTTACGGAACGAAAAAGCCCGGACATGCCGGGCTGAATAACGACCGTCCAGTGGTCAACTCGTTAACTTTCCGAAAACCCGCCCGGGGTGCAGGGGGCCGCGCCCCCTGCCCGCCGGAGGCATCGCCTACTCCTCCACCCCCAGCCGCTCCCACTGCTCCCTCTCCTCGACGCGTGCGGCGGCGATGCGCGCCTCATCCCACGGTTCGATGACCAGGGCCTCGGCCACGAGCTGCCAAAGGTATTTCACCTCGTAGTCGCAGTCGGGGTAGAACTTGGGGATGCGGCGCATGATCTGGTCGCGGCAGTTGGAGCAGCCCACGACCACGACGTCGGCGCCGGAGTCCTTGATCTGGCGGTACTTGTAGCGGGCGTGCCAGGCGGACTGCTGTTCGTAGGGCATGGGCCACATGCCGCCGCCGGCGCCGCAGCAGAAGTTTTTGTCCCGGGTCGGGGTCAGTTCGACGAAATCATCGACGCAGGCGGCGACGATCTCGCGGGGCTCGTCGAAGTAGCCGTGGCCGTAGTGGGCGGCCAGTTCGCGGCCGTGCTTGCAGGAATCGTGGTAGGTGAAGCGCTTGCCGCGGTGCACGGACCTGTCCAGGCGGATGCGGCCCGTGCGGATGAGGTTCAGGAGATAGTCGTAGAGGTAGACGAAGCCCACGGCGTTGTCGGGGTTCTCGGCCGTTAGGGCGCTCATGCCCTTGCGGCAGCCGTAGGACCCGCCGCCGCAGTCGGGCATGATCATGGACCCGATGGAGTTGGCGCGCATGTAGTCGATCTTGCGCCGGGCCAGTTCGCGGTTGGCTTCGTAGTTGCCGGTGAAGAGGGCCCAGTCCACGGCCTCCCAGCCTTCGGACGGGACGGTCCAGTTCTCGCGGGCGGCGTAGAAGATCTTCCACCACCAGAACTGGTCCTCGAAGTCGCCGTACACTTCCTTGGAGTTGGGGAAGAAGAGGATGTCGGCACCCTTTCTGTCCACGGGCACGTAGAAGCCGGGGCACTCTTCGGCCAGGTCGCGGCCGAGGTCGCGCATGCCTTCGAGGTACTCCTCCCGGCCGATGGCCAGGTTGTTGCCCGTGGTCAGGTTGTTGGCCATGCCCTTGTGCAGGGACCCGGGCACGGCCTCGCGGGGGCGCAGGCTCTTCATGTGCGCCATGACCGAGGGTATGTCGATGCCGGCCGGACAGACGCCGGCGCAGCGGCCGCAGCCCGTGCACAGCCAGGGGAAGTCCGAGGCCACGACCTCGCCGACCAGGCCGTTGGCCAGCAGGCGCATTACCTTGCGCGTGTCCCATCCGTCCATGCCGGGCGTTCCCGTGACCGGGCAACCGCCTGCGCAGGAGCCGCAGACCAGACAGGAGGCGAAATCAAAGCGGTCCAGGAAGGTCCGCAACTCGTGACTCATGCAATGGGGGGAGGTGCTCACGGAAACCCTTGCTCAATGGCGATAAAATGTCCGTTTGCTGAGCGAAACGGAAAAACTATTGAGCATCAATATTCACAAGTCAACATTTTATGTTCGATAACGAACAATAAGTGCGCAACAAACTCCGACGCGATCAGGGATCGATTTCAGGAAATAAGGTGCAGGCCGTATTTGGCGTGGAGAAATGATTGGAAACCGGTCACGAACTTAAAGCACTTTATGAGCTTTTCGTGCTCGCCAACGTCCAGGCTCTCCGGATGGATGAAGTTGTCAGGGGACATCCCGGCACGGACGGCCGCGGCCTGGGCGTGCAGTCGCAGGTCCTGGAAATGGCGCAGCGCCTCCTCCATGCCGGTGGCCATGCCCGCGGAAAAGACGCCTTCGCCGCGCAGGGCATGCAGGCGGTCCAGGGTGCCCGTTTCGCGCAGCCCGTGCTCTAAGGCCAGGGTCTTGATGCCCTGGGTCAGGGGAAAGACTCCGCCCTTCTTGATGTCCAGCGCGCCTTTGCCCGGCCCGTGGCGTTCGACGACCAGGCTGTTGAAGAAGCCCAAGGGAGGAGGAAACCGCAGGGCCTCGCGGGCCATGTACATGAGCAGGACGGGCGTGTCCCTGACCTGACGCGACACGTGCCCGCGCAGGTTCTCGAACAGGGGGGCCTCGCCGTGGACGTGGCGGGCATCGGCCAGCTGGGTCAGATGAAGGACGGCGTCGGCGTCGACCATGCGCGTCATGGCGCTCACGCCGTCGCGCCAGGCCGCGGCGCAGCGCCGCCAGACGGGGTTGTCCACCGTGACGCCATGGGGGCATGGCGGGACGCCCGCCTCGATGAGCATCGAGAGGAACAGCCGGCCCAAGGCTTCGAAATAGGCTGCGGCTGGCTCGGCGGACACGGCGAAGACCAGGGCGTTGTCCTGGTCCGTGGCCAGGAGCTGCTCCCGGCGTCCCTCGCTGCCCAGCACCATGAGGGAATACCCGCAGGGAGGCGGCCCCAGCTCCGCTTCGGCCATGGCGGCGGCGCTGCAGAGAATCCGGTCGTTGGCCTCGGCCACGAGGCGGCCGACGCCGATCCCGTCTATCCCCTGGTCTGCGCAACGCAGGACCAGATCCCGCAGCCTGCGGACGCTGCGGGCCAGATCCGGGCCCGACCCGGCGATCTCGCCTGCCGGGCCTTGGAAGCATGACTCGTCGGAACCCATGCGACTCCGCTGTGGGGCGGCCAGGGCCGCCCCGGTTTATTCCGCGCCCACCCCGAGGTAGTTGCGCACGCGCTGGCTCTCGTACTTGGTCTGCGCGTCGGCGTCAGGAACCAGGATCGATCCCAGCCACCCGGCCATGAAGGCGGCGGGCAGCGAGATGAGGGCCGGGTTCTTCCACGGGAAGATCGCCTGGGCATTGCCGAGCACGTCAACCCAGACAGTGGGGCTCAGGATGATCAGCCCTACCGCGAGAACGGCCCCCACGGCAATGCTCGCCGTGGCGCCGACGGTGCTGAACCGTCCCCAGACGATGGACAGGAGCAGGGCCGGGAAGTTGGCGCTGGCGGCGATGGCGAAGGCCAGGCCGACCATGAAGGCCACGTTCTGGCCCTTGAAGGCGATGCCAAGGCCAATGGCCAGGATGCCCAGGGCCACGGTGGCGCGCTTGGCCATCTTCACCTCGGCCTCCTCGGTGGAGCGGCCCGAGCGGAAGACGTTGGCGTAGAGGTCGTGGGAGAAGGTCGTGGCCCCGGCCAGGGTCAGCCCGGCCACCACGGCCAGGATGGTGGCGAAGGCCACGGCCGCGATGAAGCCCAGGAACATGATGCCGCCTGTGACCTCGGCCAGGAGGGGCGCCGCCATGTTGCCGCCCTTGTCGAAGCCGGTGATGACGTCTTGGCCCACGAGGACCATTGCCCCGAAGCCGATGATGAAGGTCAGGATGTAGAAATAGGAGATGAGGCCCGTGGCGTAGAACACGGATTTGCGCGCGGCCTTGGCGTCGGGCACGGTGTAGAAGCGCATGAGGATGTGCGGCAGGCCGGCCGTTCCGAACATGAGGGCGATGCCCAGGGACACGGCGTCCCAGGGGTTGGAGACCAGTCCGCCCGGCTCCAGGACCTTGGGGCCGTACCGGAGCACGGCGGCGTCGAAGAGGTTGACGGGGTCGTAGTCGAAGCGCGCCAGGACCATGATCACGACGATGGTCGCGCCGCCAAGGAGCAGCACGGCCTTGATGATCTGCACCCAGGTCGTGGCCAGCATGCCCCCGAAGAGCACGTAGGTGATCATGATGGCGCCGACCACGATGACGGCCGTCTCGTAGGGCAGCCCGAACATGAGCTTGACCAGGGACCCGGACCCGACCATCTGCGCGATGAGGTAGAAGGCCACGGTCATGAGGGAACCGCACGAGGCGGCCACGCGGATGGGTTTCTGGCGCAGGCGGTAGGCCACCACGTCGGCGAAGGTGTATTTGCCCAGGTTACGCAGGGGCTCGGCGATGAGGAACATGATGACGGGCCAGCCCACGAGGAAGCCGATGGAGTAGATGAGGCCGTCGTAGCCCTTGAGGGACACGAGCCCGGCGATGCCCAGGAACGACGCGGCGCTCATGTAGTCGCCGGCCAGGGCCACGCCGTTCTGCAGGCCCGTGACCGAACGGCCCGCGGCGTAGAACTCCGAGGCCGTCCTGCTGCGCTTGGCCGCATAGTAGGTGATGACCAGGGTGAAGGCCACGAAGGCCAGGAAGAAGCCGATGGACACGGCGTTGGGCTGCCCGATGGTCGAGGTGAACTCGGTCATTTGACGCCCCCTTTCATGCCGTCCACGAGGTCGCGCACGGATTCGTCGTAGACGCTGTTGGCCCAGGCCACGTAGATGCCGGTCAGCACGCAGGCCGAGAGAATGACGGCCAGCCCCACGGGCACCCCGAGGGTCAGGTGCTCACCGACCTTGAGTGCCAGGAGATCGCGGCGAAAGGCCAGAATCAGGATGAAACCGAAGCAGATGACCAGGATGAGGGTGCTGAGAACGGCCGATACGGCCCTCTTCCTGGTGACGAGTTCCTGGAATCGCGTCTGATCCAGGCTGCCGATGGACACGATTGGCATATAGTCCTCCCTTGCTGCGGTGATACGATGGTCCGGCTCATTCCGGTCGCTCCTTTCGTACCATAGTTCACAAGGCAGGCACGCCTTTCTCGGTCAGAGGGACGTTGGGCCCCCTGTACGGCGCGTCGCCATCGGCGTCCCGCAACTGGCCACTGGCCTGCGCCACGCCGCCGCTGACCGTCGCCTCCCCGCGCCGGGCCTTGCCAACCGCCTGATTTGTCGGTCCCTGACATCTCTCCGGGACGGGTCCGCAACGTCGATCCCGTCGGTCAGCCCTCGGCGAACGGCGCATTTTGGGGGGCGGATGCACATCCGTACGCATCCTGAGTCTTGTCTGGAAACATCGAATATGCAATATTACTTACTGACAATTCGTAAGACATTTGTATGACAAACGCATCGATACCGGAGCCCCCATGTCCATGCCCCCCGTAATCCTGATCATCGAGGACGAGGATTTTCTCCGCTCCTCGCTGGCCGACTACCTGGAGGACCACGGCCATACGGTCATGACGTCCCCCAACGCCGAGGACGGTCTGCGCCAGGTGGAAACGGGCAAGCCCCAGATCTGCATCGTGGACATGCGCCTGCCCGACATGAACGGCAACGAGTTCATCCTGCGCGCCTGCCGCCTCGATCCCAAACTCAGGTTCATCATCTTCACGGGCTCGGTGGAATACAACCTGCCCGAGAGTCTCTCAGCCATCGGACTGACCACGTCGGATATCCTGTTCAAGCCCCTGACGGACATGAACGTCCTGCTCACCAAGATCGCCGAGTTCGCGCCCGTCCCCTGACCCCCTCGCCTTAGCCTTGAATTTCCTGGGAATTTCCATTATGTGCAAAGCGGTTTCCGACCACCGCCCCACCAAGGACTGCACATGCGCATCGGACTCGCCACCGCACCCGTTCCCGCGTCCATCGACGACGCCGTCGAGACGATACTCGGCTACATCTCCCATGCGGCGTCCTTCGACGTCGAGCTCCTCTGCTTTCCCGCGGCGTATCTGCCTGGGCTGCGTGGCCGGAAATTCCGCATCCCGCTCTGCGAACAGCACCAGATCCGTGAGGCCCGCGACCTCATCCGGCGGAAGGCTGCCGAACATTCCATCGGCGTCATCCTGCCCATGGAATGGCCCTCGGACAAGGGCCTCTTCAACATGGTCCAGGTCATTTCGCCCACCGGCGGCATCGTGGGGACGCAGTGCAAGATCCAGCTCGATCCCGGCGAGGAGGACATCTATGTACCCGGCAAGGGCAGACGGATGTTCGAAATGGCGGGGGTCAGGTTCGGCGTGGTCATCTGCGACGAAGGCTGGAAATACCCGGAAACCGTGCGCTGGGCCGCGCGACGCGGGGCCAGCATCGTCTTCCACCCGCAGTGCACGGGCAGCAACGTGGCCGGGCAGACGCCCCGGCACTGGTGCGACCCCGACGCGCCCTACTACGAAAAGGCCATGATCTGCCGCAGCGCGGAGAACGGCGTCTACTTCGCCAGCGTGAACTACGCCCTGGCCTGCCAGGAGTCGGCCACGAGCGTCATCGCCCCCGACGGCACCTGCCTGGCCCACCAGCCCTACGGACAGGCCGGCCTGCTCATCCAGCTGGTGGAAACGGACTTGGCCGACAACCGCGCGGCCGACCGCTACGCCCCCGAGCGCTACTGAAGCCTCTCACAGGTCTAGTCCGAACTTCCTCATCTTGTTGCGCAGGGTGACCCTGGTCACCCCCAGCACCCGCGCGGCCTCGCTCTTGTTGTGCCCGACCTGTTCCAGGGTGCGCGCGATGGCCTCGCGCTCGGCGTCCTCCAGAGACAGCCCTGCGGCGTGTCCGGGGCCATCCTGCCCCTGCTCGTCGGCGCGCAGGCCCGCGGGCAGGTCCCTTTCCGTGATCATGTCGCCCGGGGCGAGGATGACCGCACGCTCCACGGCGTTCTCCAGCTCGCGCACGTTGCCCGGCCAGTCGTGGCGCAGCATGAGGTCCATGGCGCGGGGGGTGAACCCGCGGAAGCTCTTGCGGTTGCGCTGGGCGAAGCGGTCGAGGAAATGTCTGGCCAGGAGCGGAATGTCCTCCGACCTTTCCCGCAGGGCCGGAACGCGCAGGGCGATGACGTTCAGGCGGTAGTAAAGGTCCTCGCGGAAATGCCCTGCGGCCACTTCGGCCTGCAGGTCGCGGTTGGTGGCGGCGATGATCCGCACGTCCACGCGCACGGGCCTGTCGCTGCCCAGGCGCTGCACCTCGCCCTGCTGCAGGGCCCGCAGCAGCTTGGCCTGCAGGGCCACGGGCATCTCGCCGATCTCGTCCATGAACAGCGTCCCGCCGTCGGCCTGCACGAAAAGGCCGTCTCGCTGGCGCTGGGCCCCGGTGAAGGCGCCCTTCTCGTGCCCGAAAAGCTCGCTTTCCAGCAGATTATCGGCCAGGGCCGCGCAGTTGACCGTGACCAGGCGACGCGCACCGCGCGGGCTGCCCTCGTGCAGGGCCTTGGCCACCAGTTCCTTGCCCGTGCCGGACTCGCCCAGCACCAGGACCGAGGCCTCGGACGGGGCCACGGCCCGGATCATGGCGAAAAGCTCGCGCATGGCCGGCGCCGACCCGATCATGCCGGCCGGGGCCGGGGCCGACTCCCCTTCCTGGCCCTGCCGCAGGCCGCCGTGCTCCATCGCCCGTTCCAGTCCGCCGTGCAGTTCGTCGAAATCCAGAGGTTTGTGCAGGTAGTCGAAGGCACCGGCCTTGAGGGCGCCCACGGCCGTGTCCACGGAGGAGTAGGCGGTCATGATCAGCACGGGCAGGCAGGGGTTGAAGGCCTTGATGCGCCGCAGGGCCTCGATGCCGTCCACCTCGGCCATGCGCACGTCGGTCAGGATCACGTCGTAGGCCTTCCGACGGACCATGTCGACGGCGTCCGAGCCGTCCGGGGCCGTCTCGACCTCGTAGCCCCAGCTTTCGAGCATGGCCGTGAGCATGGTCAGGTGGGCCCGGTCGTCGTCGACCACGAGAATGCGCGCCTTCATCTTTTCTCTCCTCGTTTCGGCAGATCCAGGGTCACCTCGGTCCCGCGCCCGGGCTCCGAGACGATGCGCACGCGGCCGCCGTGGGCCTCGACGACGGTCCGCACCGTGGCCAACCCCAGCCCCGTGCCCTGGTTCCTGGTGGTGAAATAGGGGTCGAAGACCCGGTCCAGGTCCTCCCGCGGGATGCCGGGGCCCGTGTCGGCCACGCGCAGTTCCAGGCGGTCTCGCACGGCCTGGGCCGAAACGCTCAGCGTCCCGCCGTCCGGCATGGCCTGGATAGCGTTCAGCAGCAGATTCAGGACGGCCTGCAGCATGCGGTCCGCGTCCAGCGCAACCGGGCCGACGTCGCCGAAGCGCGTCTGCACGGCGATGCCTCGCGATCGGCAATCGTCCTCCACGAGCCTGAGGGCATGGGTCAGCAGCTCCGCCGGGACCGTGTCGGCCAGCCGCAGCTCCGAAGGGCGCGTCAGGTCGAGCAGTTCCGAGACGACGCGGTTCAGCCGGTCCGCCTCGCCGATCATGACCTCGGCCAGCTCATGGTCCTTGGAGCCGGGTTCGAACTTGGTCCGGAAATACGTGGCGAACCCCTTGATGGAGCTCAGGGGGTTGCGGATCTCGTGCGCCACGCCCGCGGCCAGGGTACCCATGGCGGCCAGGCGTTCCTGGCGGGCCACCTCGTCCTGCAGGGCGGCCACCTTGCGCCGCCAGAAGGCCGAGGCGCCGCCGGCGAAGACGAGAGTCAGCCCGAGCCCTGCGGCCATGGCCAGGGTCAGGACGTCCTTGCGCGCGGCCTGCAGGTAGAGGGTGGCATCGAGTCCCACGGCGATGGTCACTCGCCCCTCGGGCTGCGGTTCCGGGGAGTGCATGCCCCCGTGCATGGAGTTGCGCATCGGCCGGCGGGGCGGCCGCGACAGGCGGAAGACCACGAAGATCGGATCCCGGCCTTCGCGCAGGATGACCCAGGCGGCCTCGTCCGTGGCCGACAGCGAGGATAGGGACGCGGCCTGTGCGGCGGCGCCGTCCTCCTCTGCCTCGCTCAGGCTCTCGATGTTGCCGCTTTCGTCGATGACGGCCACAAAGCGCAGGTCGCCCTCGCGGACCATCTCGTCCATCAGGGCGCGCAGGCGGAACTGCCGCCCCTCAAGGCCGCGCAGGCCCATGCGCCGGCCGGCCTCGACGGCGCGGATAAGGGTCTCGCCCTGGGTGGTCAGGATGCGGGCGATGGTCCGCTGCTCGCGCGCCCGGCCCTGGACCGCAATCCAGATGAGGAAAAGGGCCGCGGCGACGGCCAGGACGATCAGGGCCCATCGGTAGCCGGGGGGCACTGCCGCGCCCGCGGCTTTCGTGTGTGTGGCGTCCATGGTGCCTCGCGCGGGTCGTATGCCGGATGTTCCCATGATATTCCCGCGTTGTTGGTGTGAAAGGAAGGGTACCAGTGAAGGGGATGCATAGCAATTTCCCTGCCTGGCGCCCTGCCGGGTGTGCGTTGCCAGGCCGGGCGGTATTTCGTAGGCGGGAGAAAAAGGAGGGGCAATGCAACTTCGCGAACTTCAGGACGACATCGACGCATGGGTCAGGACCTACGGGGTCCGCTATTTTTCCGAACTGACCAACCTCGGCATCCTCATGGAGGAGGTCGGCGAAGTGGCCCGCATCATGACCCGGCGCTACGGGGATCAGAGTTTCAAGGGTACCGAGAAGAACGACCTGGCCGACGAACTGGCCGACGTGCTCTTCGTGCTGACCTGCATCGCAAACCAGACCGGCGTGGACCTGACCGAGGCCGTCCGCAGCAATCTGGAAAAGAAGACGAAGCGCGACAAGGACCGGCACTGGAACAACCCCAAGCTGACCCGGGACGCGGATGGTCAATAACTGACCAGGGGGAGCACCCGGAGTGATCAGTTTCTATCCGCCGGGTCGTCCCGAATCCTGCCCGAATATCGATTTAGATAAATAAATTTATTCAACTCAGGGAGTTAATCGAAAAAAACAGACTTGGCACGGCCTTTGATATTCTCTGTGCACAAACGATGTCACATCAACCACCGGAGGATATCATGAAAAGCACACGCATTATAGCAACCCTGGCCATCGTCGGCATCATCGCCGTCAGCACCCTCTCCTTCGCGGGCCCCATGCGCGGCATGGGCGGACGCGGCGACTGCCAGGCTCTGGACCGCAACCCGGCAGTGGCCCAGCTGACCCAGGAAAAGCAGGACCTGCTGAAGGCCATCCTCGACGAGCATCGCAAGGAAACCCAGCCCCTACGCGACACCATGTGGGAGAAGCGCACCCTGCTGAAGGCCCTTTCGGGCAACCCCAACACCAAGCCCGAAGCCATCACCGCCCTGGTGCGCGAAATAAGCGACCTGCGAGGCCAGATCCACGCCAAGCGTGACGCCCTGGAATCCCGCGTGCAGAAGGAAGTGGGCATCGACCTGCCCATGGGCCCCGGCCACCGCGGCATGGGCGGACGCGGTCAGGGCGGGTTCGGCCACCGAGGCATGGGCGGTTACGGCCAGAACGACTTCGGCCATCGAGGCATGGGCGGTTATGCCCCCAGCGCCATGAACCCGGTCACGGATGATTCCGGCCCGGTCGGCGAAAACATCTAGTCCTCACCCGCACAGCATGACGCCATTGCGTCGATCTCCCTCCTGGCGGCCTTCGGGCCGCCTTTTTTGTCCTTGCCCCGCGCTCCCGTGCAGCCTATAGCCCCGAACCATGAGCCTTTTCACACGCCCCTCCCTGGCCCAGCCCCCCTTCCTGCCCATGACCCGCGACGAGATGATCCGCCTGGGCTGGGACGAGCTCGACGTGCTTCTGGTCAGCGGTGACGCCTACGTCGACCACCCGTCCTTCGCCATGGCCCTCCTGGGCCGGACCCTCGTGTCCCACGGCCTGCGCACCGGCATCGTCACCCAGCCGCGCTGGAGCGGACCCGAGGATCTGACCGTCATGGGCCGTCCGCGCCTCTTCGCCGGGGTCTCGGCCGGGGCCATCGACTCCATGCTGGCCCACTACACGGCCTTCCGCAAGAAGCGCTCCGAGGACGCCTACACCCCCGGCGGGTTGGCAGGGGCGCGGCCCAACAGGGCGTGCATCGTCTACTCCAACCTCCTGCGCCGGGCCTTCCCCGGCCTGACGCTGGTCCTGGGCGGCATCGAGGCTTCCCTGCGGCGCATCACGCACTACGATTTCTGGACCGACGCCCTGCGCAAGCCCATCATCCTCGACGCCAAGGCCGACGCCGTGGTCTACGGCATGGGCGAACGGGCCCTCATTGACATCGCCCTGCGGCTGGAGAGGGGCTCGGACCTGACGGGCATCCCCGGCACCGTGACCGCGCCGACGGGCGCGGCCGCCGAAGCCGTCGATGCGGACATCATATTTCCCGGCCACGAGGAAATCGTGGCCGACCCGAAGCTCCTCATGCACGCCACCCTGCTCATGGAAAAGCAGGTCCACGACGGGACGGATCGGGCCGTCCAGCGCGTTGGCGACCGCGTCGTCGTGGTCGAACCGCCGGCGCAACGCCTGAGCACGAAAGAGATGGACCGCCTCTACGCCCTGCCCTTCGCCCGCAAGGCCCACCCGGCCTACGAAAAGCCGATCCCGGCCGAGGAGATGATCCGCGACTCCGTGACGAGCCACCGCGGCTGCGGCGGCGGTTGCTCCTTCTGTACGCTGGCCCTGCACCAGGGCCGGCGCATCGCCTCGCGCAGCAGCGCCTCCATCGAGGACGAGGTCAGGAGTATGACCAAAAGCCCCGGTTTCCGGGGACAGATCTCCGACGTGGGCGGCCCCAGCGCCAACATGTGGGGGGCCGAGTGCGCCAAGGACGACAAACCCTGCAAGCGCGCCAGTTGCATGACGCCCACGGTCTGCCCCCATTTCCGCATGGACCAGAAGGCCCACCTGGACCTCCTGCGCCGGCTGCGCAAAATGCCCGGCGTGAAAGGGCTACGCGTGGCCAGCGGCGTGCGCTTCGACCTGGCCCTGCAGGACATGCCCGCCCTGCAGGGATACCTGCGCGAATTCGTCGGCGGCCAGCTCAAGATCGCGCCGGAACATGTCTGCGACAACGTGCTGCGCCTCATGCGCAAGCCGGGTATCCGCGTCTTCGAGGAATTCCTGACGGTTTTCGCCCGCGAATCCGAGCGGGCCGGCAAGGAGCAGTACGTCATCCCCTACCTCATGAGCGCCTTCCCCGGCACCACCGACGAGGACATGCGCGCCCTGGGGCGCTGGCTCGCCGCCCGCGGCTGGAAGCCCCGGCAGGTGCAGTGCTTCATCCCCATCCCCGGCGCCGTGGCCACGGCCATGTTCGTGGCCGGCATCACCCCCGACGGCAAACCCGTCCACGTGGCCCGGACCGACGAGGAACGACTGCGCCAGCACCGCATCCTCATGCCGCCCGAAGAACACAGGCCCGCGCGTCAGCGGGACGAGTCCGCCAAGCCACACCGGCCTCTCCGTCCCGCGGCCTGCCGATCCGCCTGCCCGCGCCCGAAACCGGGCGAGCGGGCAGCGAAGGCGCAAAGACCCGCCGGAAAATCCTCGCGGCGCGCAAAACGCTAGCCCTTTCCCCATTTCCGAGGCACCTCGCGCCCGAAGACCGGGCCGTTATTTTTATGATTGTCTTTTCAAGAAGATAGTTGTCTTTTTTATTTTTCGGCTGTAATATCAGACACAAGTGACATTTCCGACTGCCTTTCCCCGGGCTGGAAGCCGTCAGGTCCGGTCGCACGGTGCCCGAATGCAATTTTTTTTTTTGCAAACATGTCCAGAATAACTTCCCAAAGTTCTTGGTTTTTATTATCAAGGGTTCAATTTTCGGAGGAACGCCGCGCGCGTCACGGACATGACCGAAGAGCAAGCGTTGTGATGGCAGGGATGTGACATGCCGGCATGAGGGAAACCACACCGCGATCCGCAGTATCCATGAATCGCAATCCGGAGCAGAAGATGAACAAAAGCGAACTTATCCAGTCCCTTGCAGAAAAAATCAAAATCTCCAACGATGAAGCGTCGACCATCGTCGACAGTTTCTTCGATTCCATGCGCGACGCGCTGCTGCGCGGGGATCGGATCGAAATCCGCGGATTCGGCAGTTTCAAGATCAAGCAGTACGAAGGCTACGTCGGCCGCAACCCCAAGACCGGCGAATCCGTGCAGGTCAAGCCCAAGAAGATGCCTTTCTTCAAGGCGGGCAAAGGGCTGCTGGATTTCCTGAACAGCTAAAACCCGTTGACAGCAGGCCGTTTCGGCGCAATTGCTCGCGGCACACTTTCAACGACGGTTTCAATCGGTCTCCCCAGGAAGGATTGAATGCCGTGTCATGGAGCTCCGGCATTGCATTCCGTTATCCAGCGCGTAGCAGCCATTCACGATCTCTCCGGATTCGGCGGGGGGTCACTTTCAGCAGTGATCCCTATTATGTCAGCCATGGGCATACAGGTCTGCAGCCTTCCCACGGCCATCCTCTCCACCCACACGGGCGGCTTCACGGACTTCCATTTCCGCGACCTGACGGACGACATGCGCCTCATCATCACGCACTGGCGCAGGCTGTCCCTGTCCTTTGCCGCCATCTACTCCGGCTTCCTGGGTTCCGTCGAGCAGATCGGCATCGTCCGCGACTTCATCCGCGACTTCAGAAACCCTGACACGCTGGTGATCGTCGACCCGGTCCTGGGCGACGACGGGAAACTCTACGACACCATGGCCGAAGGGATGGTTGCCGGCATGCGCAGCCTCGTCGCCTCGGCCGACGTCATCACCCCGAACATCACCGAAGCGGGCCTGCTGCTGGGCGAGTCGTCCCTGCCCGCGCCGTCCGACACGGACGAGATCAAAGCCTGGACCCGGGCCCTTTCGAATCTGGGCCCCCGCTGCGTCATCATCACCAGCGTGCCCGAAGACTCCGTCAGGGGCACCTCCGTCGTGGCCTACGACCGCGAGGCCGGCCGCTACTGGAAAGTTGCATGCCCTTATATTCCGGCATGTTACCCAGGGACTGGAGATATTTTCGCCAGCGTGATATGCGGCTCCCTCCTGCAGGGCGACTCGCTCCCCCTGTCCCTGGACAGGGCCGTACAGTTCGTGTCCATGGCCATCAGAACGACATTCGGCCACAATTTTCCGGAACGCGAAGGCGTTTTCCTGGAGCGGGTGCTGCCAAGCCTGAACGCCCCCGTGTCCATGAGCAGCTTCGAACTGATATGAGCCCGTACCGCGGCATCTTCGTCAGCGACCTGGATGGCACCCTGCTGCGCGACGGACGCATCTCCCCCGAGGACCTCGAAGCCTTCGGGACCCTCGGCTGTCGCGGGATCCTGCGGGTCATCGCCACGGGACGCTCCCTGCACTCGGCCGAAGCCTGCCTGCCGCACGGCTTTCCTGCCGACTACATCGTCCTGTCCACGGGAAATCAGGTCATGCACTGGGGGACGCGGGAGGTGCTGCGTTCTTCACGCTTGTTGGCGGACGAAATTCAGGCTATCTGTTCTGCTTTACGCGGGCTCGGACTGAACTTCATGGTCCATGACGATTTTCCGAGGAACCATGGCTTCGCCTACAGGCGGGGCCTGAAGCCGGTCGAGGACTTCGAGCGCAGGCTGGCCCTGCATGCGGCGCATGGGCGCGAGATGGACGACTGCCCGGACATGGACACCGCGTCGCAAGTTCTGGCTGTCGTCGACGCAGCGGACGAGGGACTGCATGCACGCCTCGCCCGGGAGTTCGCGGGCTTAAGCGTCATCAGGGCCACCTCGCCCCTGGACGGCCACTCCGTGTGGATCGAGATTTTCGCGGCGGGCGTCTCCAAGGCCGCCGGAGTGCGGGATATCATCGACCGTCACGGAATGCAGGACGCGCTGATCGCCGCCATCGGCAACGACCACAACGACAGGGACATGCTCGACATGGCGCATGTGCCCTTCAAGATCGAAAATTCATTTTTGGGCGACGACACGTACATCACCGCCCCGAACACCAGCGATGCGGTGGCCAGAGCCATCGCGCACTATACGGAATTGCTGCAGGCAGACGCAGAGCGTTCATGAAAAGCTTATCCGCCTTCCCCGCGCTGATCGGGGCAACTTCGCTGTCCATCGTACGCAACGTGGGACAGTGGGGAGTATTCTCCCTGATGTCCGTCCTCGGCATGATCCACGTGCGCAAGCTTTTGCCCAAGGTGCTCTACAACATCCACTTCATCGGCTTCAAATCCCTGAACATCATCATCCTTGTGGCCTTCTTCACGGGCATGGTTCTGGGCCTGCAGGGCTACTACACCCTCATCAAGTTCAGTGCCGAAGGCATGCTCGGCGTGGCCGTGGCACTGTCCCTGGTGCGCGAACTGGGGCCGGTGCTGACGGCCATCATGCTCATCGGCCGGGCCGGGTCGAGCATCAGCGCCGAGATCGGCATCATGCGCATCTCCGAGCAGATCGACGCCCTGTCCACCATGGACGTGGACCCGGTACGCTACCTCGTCACGCCCAAGGTCATCGCCTCCCTGATATGCTTCCCGCTGCTGACGGCGATCTTCGACTGCGTGGGCATCATGGGCGGCTACTTCTCGTCCCTGCTCCTGAGCACCCGCTCGGGCATCTACTTCAGCAAGATCCAGTCGAGCCTGCTCCTGGAGGACGTCACGGGGGGCTTCATCAAGTCCTTCGTCTTCGCCTTCATCGTCATCACCATCTGCTGCTACTGCGGCTACTACACCCACCAGAACCAGTCGAGCGCCGGCGCCGAAGGCGTCAGCAACTCCACGACATCGGCAGTGGTCCAGTCCTGCGTGTACGTCCTCATCGCCGACTACGTCATAACCTCCTTCCTGATGTGAGCCCATGAGCGAGACACCACTCATCCAACTGCGCAACATCACGAAGGCCTTCGGCGGCAGGACCATCCTGAAGAACGCCTCCCTGGACATCCGGCGCAACGAGATCACGGCCATCATCGGCAAGAGCGGCGGGGGCAAGAGCGTCCTGGTCAAGCACATCATCGGACTCATCGAGCCCGACAGCGGCGACATCGTCTTCGACGGCCAGGCCTACTCGACCATGAACCGCCGCCAGTTCTCGGCCGTGAAGAAGCGCTGCAGCTACATGTTCCAGAACAACGCCCTTTTCGACTCCATGACGGTCTTCGAGAACATCGCCCTGCCCCTGCGGGAGAAGTTCGTCTTCAAGCGCCGCCAGATCGAGGACAAGGTCAGGGCGCGCATCGAGCAGCTCGAACTGCAGGAAGTGGCCCACATGTACCCCAAGCAGATCTCGGGGGGCATGCAGAAGCGCGTGGCCCTTGCGCGGGCCCTGGTCACGGAGCCGGAGATCATCTTCTTCGACGAGCCCACCACGGGCCTGGACCCCATCCGCAAGAAGACCGTCTTCTCCATGATCCACCACTATTACGAGAAGCTGAATTTCACTGCGGTCATCATCACCCACGACATCCCGGACATCTTCTACATCGCCCAGACCGTGAACATCCTGGATGATGGGCACATCGTCTTTTCAGGCTCCCCCATCGCCCTGGAACAGTCGGCCGACCCGGAGCTCTATCCCTACACCCACGGCCACGAGCTGCTCATCGACGAGCTGACGGGGTTGCACAACAGACTGGCCCTGACCCGCAAGATCGATGATTTCAGCGCCGGATCGGGCCGGGACGAGCATCTGGCCGTGGCCACCATCCGACTGGTGGGCATGCGGACCATCATGGACTACAAGGGGAACCTCCTGGCACACGCCATCATCAAGCAGCTGGCCAAGTACGTGCAGGGCTTCCTGCCGGCGGGAGCCTGCGCCGGGATGTTCTCCAAGGAAATTCTCGTCCTGGCCGCCAAGACCAGGGACACATCCGTCCTTGAGACCTTCCTGAAGCGTCTCGCGGACTATTTCGGGGCCCTGAGCGTCGAAACCTTCTGCCACCGGCACAGACTGCAGGTCGAAATCGGCGGGACCCTGGCCACCAGGGGTGTCAACGCCTGCACGGCTGTTCAGGAAGCACTTGCAACCTCCAAGAAGTACGTATGAAAATCTCAAGCTCATCCATGCACATCTCTATCGGCCTGTTCATCCTGATCGGGCTCGGCTGTACGGCGTACCTGGCCATGACCCTGGCCAACACGACATTCTTCTCCGGCGACTCGTACCTTGTCTCTGCCAAATTCACGGCCGTGAACGGCTTGCGGCCGGGGAGCAACGTCGAGATATCCGGCGTGGCCGTGGGCAAGGTCGCAGACATCACCCTGGACCAGACCCTGTACCAGGCCGTGGTGACCATGCAGGTCCAGAACGCCGTGGGCATCCCCGTGGACTCCGTGGCGGCCATCAAGACCAGCGGCCTCATCGGCGACAAGTACGTCAGCATCACGCCCGGCGCCGACGACGCCATGCTCGAGACCGGAGGCGTGATCCAGGACACCCAGGCTGCCCTCGACATCGAGGAAATGATCTCCAAATACGTATTCGGAAGCGTCGAAAAATGAAAAAACTGTTTCTTCTCCTGTTTCTGCTGCCCTGCGTGGCCCTGGCAATGGACACGCCGACAAGCTACATCCGCTCCAACGTCGACGCCGTGGTCGCAATCCTGACCTCGCCGGAATACAAGGACGAGACGACCCGTGACGCGCAGATGCAGAAAATCGAGGGCATCGTCGACGAGTTCTTCGACTCCGAGGAACTGTCCAAACGCTCCCTCGGACAATACTGGCGGACCTTCACCCCCCAGCAGCGCGACGAGTTCCAGGTCCTGTTTCTGGAACTCATCAAGAGCGTCTATCTCAAGAAATCAGTGGCCTACAACGGCGAAGTGGTGGCCTTCAACCAGGAGATCATCAAGTCCGACACTCAGGCCGAGGTGCACACCACCATCACCTCGCCGCAGTTGAACATTCCCGTCATCTACTACATGCTGCGCAAGGACGCCTCCTGGAAGGTCTACGACGTGTCCGTGGAGAACGTCAGTCTGGTCAAGAACTACCGTTCGCAGTTCCAGAGCATCCTGCAGAAGAACTCGCCCGATCAACTCATCGCCATCCTGAAGGAAAAAACCAATGAGTAAGCGCATCCTCGTCCTCGTGTGCGTCGCCCTGGCCGTGTTCATGCTGCAGGGCTGCGCCGGAAAGAAAACCGCCCCCTCCATGGCCGCCGACGCTGCGGCGCCGGTCGCCCAAAACGGCGACGAATACGAGGACAACGGGAACGGCGAGCCCTACCCCGACTCCATCGAGGGCTTCAACCGGGGCGTGTTCTCCTTCAACGACGGGTTCATCACCTATGTCTTCTCGCCCTTCGATACGTTCTACACCGGCTTCTTCCCCCAGGACATCCGCAACGGCTTCGGCAACTTCTACCGCAACCTGGCCTACCCCGTCAGGCTGGTGAACGCCCTGTTGCAGTTCAAGTTCGACAAGATGGCCAAGGAGACGGCCTCATTCGCCCTGAACACGGTCTTCGGCGTTGGTGGCCTGTTCAACGTGACCCGAAACATGGAGGCCCTGCAGTCCTCCCCCGAGGACTTCTCCCAGACCCTGGCTTTCTACGGGCTCGGCGAAGGCACGTACGTCGTCCTGCCCCTCATGGGACCGTCCTCGGTGCGCGACATCTTCGGCACCGTGGCGGACTCGTTCCTGAACCCCCTGTCCCTGGTCACGCCCGACAGCGCCAGATACGCCCTCATCGGGCATGACAAGACCAATGCGGCGTCGGCGGCCTTGCCTACCTACAAGGAAATCAAGAAAGAGTCCTTCGACCACTACACGAGCATGAAGGACGTCTTCTTCCAATACAGGCGGGGCCTCGAAAAGGAATAGCGACGGGAACGTGACGCCACGCGGCCACGCTTGACTTTTTCCCAAGCGGACTATCTTTTGATGGCTAACCTCGAACTGGATCACCCCAACGATACGGAGGAAGACATGTCCGACAAGAAGAAGCTCGTGGAAATCGAAGAAACCCGCCTGGCATACATGGCCGGAGTGCTGCTCAAGGAAATCGCCGAGGGACTCTCCCGCCGCGAGATCGAATTCGCCACCGAGGACGGCACCGTGAAGGTCGCCGTGCCCAAGGACGTGGAGATCGAATACAGCGTGGAACGGAAGGAAAAGGACGGCGAAGCCAAGACCAAGCTGGAGATCGAGATCAGCTGGAAATCCTGCTGAGGCAGCCGGCCCGATACCCGAAGCCCAGCTGAAGGCTCACTGCACGAAACCCTCGTCGCTCTATGCGGCGGGGGTTTTCGATTACTGTATCTTTACCGCGGCTTCACTGTTGCGGCACGGCTCAGAACCCGATGGCCGGAGCACCCACCAAACGTCGTTGAAACCTTACTGGCACGCTTGAAACGCACCGGGGCCGGAATGTCTTCCGGCCCCGGTGCGGGCGTGTTCGAAGGGACAGGAGCGGGGATGCGCCCGCCGGTCGTTTGTGGCTACATGAGCGACGGCAGGAAGGTCACGATCTGGGGGAAGAGAAAGAGCATGACGATGCCGACCATGGTGGCCAGCAGGAATGGATAGATGCCGCGGAAGATGGACTCCAGGCTGATGTTCTGCTTCATGCCCGTGGTCACGCCGTAGACCACGTAGACGTTGATGCCCACGGGCGGCGTGATGACGCCCATTTCCGTTATGAGCACGATGATGACCCCGAACCAGATGGGGTCGTAACCCAGGTCCATGACCACGGGGTAGAAGACGGGCACGGTCAGCATGACCATGGCCAGGGAGTCCATGAAACAGCCGCCGAGGAAGTAGATGAGGACGATGAGCCCCATGACGGCCAGGGCCGGGACTTCCAGGCCGCCGATGAAGCTTGCCGTGGTGAAGGGGATGCGGGTCACGGCCAGGAACTTGCCGAAGACCACGGCCCCGGCCACGAGGAAGAGGATCATGGCCGAGGTCCGCAGGGTCTCTTCCAGGGATTTCATGACGAGTTTCAGATTCAGCTGGCGCCGGACCAGACCGAGGACGAGCACGCTGAAGGCGCCGACGGAGGCGGCCTCGGTGGGTGTGAACCAGCCCTTGAACAGACCCGTCAGGACCACGGCAAAGACGATGAGGGTATCCGTCAGGCCCGAAAGGGACCTGATGCGCTCGGGCCAGGAGAAGTGTTCGGCCGGCGGCCCGTAGTCGGGATGGCGGCGGCAGGTAATGGCGATGGCCGCCAGGAAGAGGCCCGTCAGCATGAAGGCCGGCAGGATGCCCGAGACGAAGAGCTTGCCGATGGACTGCTCCGTGAGCACGCCGTAGATGATGAGCACCACGCTCGGCGGCATGACCATGCCGAGCCCCCCGCCGGCGGCCACGGCCCCGGCGCTCAGGCGGTCGCGGTAGCCAAAGCGCTTCATTTCGGGGATGGCCACAGTGGCCATGGTCGCGGCCGTGGCCGGGCTCGACCCGCAGACCGCGCCGAAGGCCGTGCAGGCCGAAACCGTGGCCATGGCCAGGCCGCCGCGGATGTGACCGAAGAAGTGGTAGGCCGTGGAGTAGAGGCGGCGGCTGATGCCGGCGTTGAAGGCCAGCTGGCCCATGAGGATGAAGAGCGGGATGGTCGTCAGGTCATAGGAGACGAAGACCTCGTACATGCTGCGGCTGACCATGTTCAGGCCGCCCTGGACCGAGGTCAGGACCGAGAAGCCGACGAACCCGACCACGGCCATGACGAAGGCCACGGGCATGCGCGTGCAGAAGAGGACGAGCATGACCGCGATGCCGATGAAGCCGATGAAGGCCGGACTCATGACTGCCTCCACTGGCCGAGGAAGCGGATGAAATCGACGATCATGGCCAGGGTGGTCACGGCGAAGCAGGCGGCGAGAACGTAGATCAGCACGTGCTCAGGGAGTCCCAGATTCATCGACACCTCGCCCGAGAGCTGCTTGTCCCGGGCATAGAGGCCTATCATGGCCGTAACCATGGCGAAGAAGAGGATCGAGAGGATCTCCCGGAAAAGCTTGAGCCGACGGCGCACCCGCATCGACAGGAGCTGCACGAAAACTTCCACGCCGATGTGCGAGCGGTGCGAGTGTGCGTACGGCAGGGTCAGCCCCAGGGCCAGGACGGCCAGGAAGCTGACCAACTCCTCGGACCCGAAAATCGGACTTTGCTTTAGCCGCCCGCTGATATCGGCCACCGTGATCAGGACCATGGCCATCAGGCTCAGGCACGCGGCCACGCGCATGACGCCTTCGACCTTGGCCAGTATTTTCTCGATTCCTTCCACAAATACGCTCCTTTACGCAAAAATGCAGGCGACGATGGCCTGGGTTGCGGCCGCCACAACACAGACCATCGCCGCCTGTCAATCGATAATCGACCCGCCTACTTCAGGTTGGCCCGCATGAACTCGACCACGGCCTTGCCGTCGGCGCCGGCCTTGGCGCACTCTGCCTCGTACTCGGTGAAGATGGGTTCCATGGCCTTGGTCCAGCGTTCGGCCTCGGCCGGGTCCAGGGTGACCACGGCGTTGCCCTGCTGGGCCAGGAAGAAGTCCAGCCCTTCCTTGTCGCTGTCATCCCAGGCCTGGCCGTGCTTGCCGACCCACTCGACGCTGACGTCGGTCATGGCCTTCTGCACCTCGGGGGACAGGCCGGCCCAGACGTCCTTGTTGATGACCACGAAGAAGGTCGTGGTGTAGGCCACGGCCGTGGTGTCCGTCAGGTAGTCGACGACCTCGGCCATCTTCCAGCCCTTGTTGGTCTCCACGGGGTAGATGCCGCCATTGACGACACCCTTCTGGATGGACTGGTAGGAGTCGGGCATGGACATGGCCACGGGGTTGCCGCCCAGGGCGGTGATGACGGCCGCGCTGTTGCCCGTGGCGCGGATCTTCATGCCCTTGAGGTCGTCCATGCTCTTGACCGGCTTGCCGGCGGTGTGCAGCTTGCCCGGGCCGTGGGCGTGGAAGTACAGCACGTGGACGTCGTCGAACTCCTTGGGCTTGAACTTCTCAAAGACGGCGTTGGCCAGCTTGGTGGCCTGGATGCCGGACGTGTAGCCCATGGGCAGGTCAACGCCGGACAAGACCGGAAAGCGCCCCTTGGTGTAGCCCAGGGCCGAGAGGCCGATGTCGGAGATGCGCTGGACCACGCCGTCGTAGCAATCCTTGGGCTTGGTCAGGGTGCCGGCCGGGTAGTAGTCGACGACGACCTGCCCGTTCGTCCGCGCCTCGACCTCGCGGCACCACTGTTCGGCCAACTGCGACTGGATGTGGGTCGGCGGGAAGAAGTTGCTGTAGGAGAGTTTGACCGGCCCGGCGGACATGGCCGAACCCGAGAAGCCCAGGACAAGCACGGCGGCGACCAGCGCCGCGACCCGAAAAGACAGCCTCATCTCGAAAATCCTCCGTGTGACAGGTGCGGCCGCGCCCCATGCGCCGGCCCGTTTCATTCCTGGGTGTCCAGGGCGTTGGCCAGGGCCAGCCGCATGGCGGCCCGGCGGAAATCCTTGCGGTCGATGGTGCCAGTGCCCAGCAGCGAATGAATCAGGAAGCCCTCGAACAGGGCCGTGTTCAGGGCCCCGATCTTGCTGGCCGGGTAGCCGCTCTTCACGTACGGGGCGACGATGTCCTCGAAGATGTCGTTGGACAGCCGGTAGAGGGACTGGTTGAGCTGGGTGCGGAGCTCCGCGTTGCGGGAGGCGTGGATGGTGAACTCCAGGAAGACCGAGGACCAGTTGCGGTCGTCGATCATGGTTTCCAGGAAATCGAGGATGCGCTCCATGACCTCTTCGAGACTGCCGGCATGCTTCAGGGCCGCGTCGCGCATGGCCCGGTAGGACTGCATCTTGATGGCGATGATCTCCAGCATGATCTCGTCCTTGCTCTGCCAGTGTCGGTAGAAATTCCCCTTGGCATAGCCCGCTTCGGCCGTGATCTCGGCCACGGTCGTGGCCACGAACCCCTTGGCCGCGAAAAGCCTTTCGGCGGATTCGAGCAGCTCCCGCTGCGTCTGGAGCGATTTTTCCTGCTGTTTCCTAGCCACGTCGTCCCCTTTATTGGACAATGGTCACAAAGTGACCAAAAGTCATTTTGTGACCACTTATTCGCTCACAGGCCGGAATGTCAAGCGGCTTTGAGGGCTTTCGAAACCTTCGTCGCGAAACTCCAGGCACGCCCCTTTCCTTGACAGCCCCCGTGGCCCCGACTAGCCTTTCCCCCACTTCGGATACCTTCGGGTGTAAAAGGGAATCCCGTGCAAATCGGGAGCGGACCCGCCGCCGTGAGTTTCAGCAAGGCCATCCTCCGCGCTGTCCACTGGGAGCAATCCTGGGAAGGACGAGGACGGTGAAACGAGTCGGAAGACCTGTCCGAAGACCAACCACAGTCTGTGCCGTCCGCAACGGGGGTTTTGCGGACCGCGCCCCGGACCCGCGTCCGTTTTCATCCATTTCCCCCGCCAAACCTGGAGGTTGCATGTTCAAAGCCTCGCATGTTTGCGGACTCGTTCTCGTCATTTTACTTATGTTCCTCGGCGCCCAGGCCTTTGCCGGCCATGGTGCGGAGCGGGCGGCCAAAAAGGGCATCCTGCTGGTCGCCTTCGGCACCACGGTGCCCGAGGCCCGCGCCGCCCTGGACAACATCGACACAAAAGCCAAGGCCCGCTTCCCCGGCCTGGAAGTGCGCTGGGCCTACTCGTCGCGCATCGTGCGCCAGAAGCTGGCCGGCCAGGGGCTGCACTTCGATTCCCCGGCAATGGCCCTGGCGCGCATGATGGACGACGGGTTCACCCATGTGGCCGTGCAGTCCCTGCAAACCATCCCCGGCGAGGAGTTCCACGCCTTGCAGCGCACGGTCGAGGCGTTCTCGGGCCTGCCCAAGGGCATGGAACAGGTGACCCTGGGCCTGCCGCTTCTGGCCGAACCGGCCGACGTCGAGGCCTGCGCCAAGGCCGTCATGGCCAGCCTGCCGCCTGACCGGAATAAGAACGAGGCCGTCATCCTCATGGGACATGGCACCCATCATCCGGCCAACATCTACTATCCCGGCCTGCAGTATTCCCTGGGTCGCCTGGACCCCCTGGTCCTGGTCGGCACCGTCGAGGGCGCGCCCTCCCTGGACGACGTGCGCGCAGCGTTGAAGGCGCACAAGGTCAGGAAAGCCTGGCTCCAGCCCTTCATGGCCGTGTCCGGCGACCACGCCGTCAACGACATGGCCGGCGACGGGGAGGACTCCTGGAAGTCCGTGCTCGCGGCCGACGGAGTGACCTGCGTGCCGGTACTGCGCGGCACGGCCGAGATCCCGGCCTTCGTGGACATCTGGCTTGACCACCTGCAGGCCGCCGTGGAGCGGTTGAACTGACCATGACCGGGCCGCGTCATACCCGGGCCTGGCTGCTTCTGGCGGCCGCCGTGCCCCTCTCGGTCTACGCGGCCCTGTTCTTCGGGTCCTATCCCCTGCCTGCCGGGGCCATCCACGAGGCCCTGGCCGCCTGGCTGCGGGGCGGGCCCGAAACCCAGGATCTGGTCATCGTGCGCGACATCCGCCTGGGCCGCATCATCCTTTCGTTTCTGACCGGCTCGGCCCTGGCCGTTTCCGGCGGGGTCTTCCAGGGCCTGCTGCGCAACCCCCTGGCCGACCCCTTCACCCTGGGCATCTCCAGCGGCGCGGCCTGCGGGGCCGCCCTGGCCCTGGGCCTGGGCTGGACTCTGCCGGGACCGTCCGCCCTGCCCCTGGCCGCCCTGGCCGGGGCCTTCGCGGCCATGGGGATGGTCCTGGGCCTGAGCCGCCTGGCCGGGGATTTTTCGCGCGAGAGTCTGGTCCTGGGCGGCATCGTCGTCTCGACGTTTCTGGGCGCGGCCATCGCCCTCATCAAGTCCCTGAACGAGGAGTCGGTTTCGGCCATCGTCTTCTGGATCATGGGCAGCTTTCAGGGCCGGGGGTTCGAGCACGTGGGGGTCATGCTGCCCTACCTGGCCGTCGGCGGCGCAACGGTTTTTCTGCTGGCCCGCGAACTGGACATCCTGGCCCTGGGGACCGAGCAGGCCGCCCAGGTCGGGGTGGCCGTGAAGCGGGTGCGCGTCGCCCTGCTGGTCGGCGCCGGCATGCTGACCGCCGCGGCCGTCAGCGTCTCGGGCATCATCGGCTTCGTGGGGCTCGTGGTGCCGCATCTGGTGCGCATGCTCATGGGCCCGGACTCGCGCTCCCTGCTCCTGTTCTCGGCCCTGGGCGGGGGGATTCTGCTGCTGTGGTCCGACGTCCTGGCCCGGACCATCCTGGCCCACGGCGCCGAACTGCCCGTGGGCGTGCTCACGGCCCTCTTCGGCGGCCCCTTCTTCTGCCTGATCATGGCCCGCAGGCGCACGGCATGAGCGCGGCCATGATCGAGATTGCGGGTCTGGCGGCCGGCTACGACGGCCGGGCCGTGCTGCGCGGCGTCAGCCTGAGCGTCTCGGCCGGGGAGTTCACCGGCATCCTCGGACCCAACGGCAGCGGCAAGACGACCCTCGTCCGCGCCGTGTCCGGGGTCCTGCCGCCCCTGTCGGGGAGCATCCGCATCGGCGGCGACGACATCGGCATGCTCACGCCCAAGGCCCGGGCCGGCCGCTGCGCCACCGTGGCCCAGAAAACCCCGGCCCTGCCCGGCGTGCGCGCCCTGTCTCTGGTGCTCATGGGCCGCTACCCCTACGTGTCCCTCTTGGGCGGCTACGGCCCCGCCGACGTGGAGCGCGCCAGGGCGGCCATGGACGAGACGCGCAGCCTGCACCTGCGGGACCGGGCCGCGGACACCCTCTCGGGCGGCGAGCTGCAGCGAGTGGTCATGGCCAAGGCCCTGGCCCAGGACACGGACCTGCTGCTCCTGGACGAAGCGGCATCAAGCCTGGACGTGGCCCGGACCGTGGACCTCTACGAGCTGCTGCGGGCCCGCAACGCCGCCGGGACGACCATCCTGACCGTGGCCCACGACCTGAACCTGGCCGCCCTCTATTGCCGTCGGCTCGTCTTTCTGAAAAACGGGTCCGTCGCGGCCGACGGCCCGACCCGTGACGTGTTCACGGCCCAAACCCTGAGCGAGATCTATGAAACACCCCTTGCCGTGGCTCCGCACCCCCTCACGGGCGCTCCCCAGGCTCATCTTGTGCCTCGCCCTTAGCCTCTGCCTGACGAGTTGGGCGGCGGCCGAAGTGCGCGTCACGGACGACCGGGGCACGGAGATCCGCCTTGACGCCCCGGCAGGCCGGGTCGTGTTTTTGTACGGCGCCTTCGGCGAGATCCTGGCCGACCTGGGCCGGGAGGAGGCCGTCGCCGCGCGCACGGCCGCCGACGAGTTTCCGCCGTCCATCGCGGCCAAACCGTCCATCGGCACCCACCTGCGGCCCAACGCGGAGTTGATCCTGGGCCTTTCGCCCGACCTGGTCGTGCAGCTCGGCGGCCGCCCCGAGGCGTTGGACCCCGTGCGATTCCTGGAAGACCGTGGGGTTACGGTGGCGGTTTTCAACCTGGAAAATTTCGAGCAGCTCTTCTCGGTCATGGAGCGCCTGGGCGTGCTGACCGGCAGCGGCGAACGGGCCGCAGAGCGCGTGAGCACCATGCGCGCCGAACTGGCCGCCCTCGAGGCCTCCCGAAAGGGCCCGCAGCCGCGCATCTTCTTCGAGGCCCGCTACCCGAACCTCCTGGCAGCGGGCCAGGGCTCCATGGTCTCGGAGATCATGGCCGCGGCCGGCGGCCGCAACTGCGTCGAGGCCCCGGACAAGCTCGCGCGTCTGGGCGAGGAGGAAGTTTTGCGCCTGGCGCCGGACATCTACCTCGTGCAGCAGGGACCCATGAACCCGTCCCCCGAACCCGTGGCCGAGCGTCCCCTGTTCCGCACCCTGTCGTGCCTGGACAAAGGGCAGGTCTTCACCGTGGACCAGGCCCTCTTTTCCCGGCCCGGGCCGCGCAGCATCGAGGCCGTGCGGCAGCTTTCAACCATCATAGCAAACTGGAAAACGGAGGTCCGCCCATGAGCGGCCATTTATACGGCATCGGCGTCGGCCCGGGCGACCCGGAACTCTTGACCATCAAGGCGGCGAACATCCTCGGCCGCGTCGACCTCATCCTGGCCGCGTCCTCGACAAAGAACGACGACTCCCTGGCCCTGGACATCGCCCGCCCGCACCTGCGGCCCGAAACCCGCGTCGTGCGCCTGGGCTTCCCCATGAGCCGCGACGAGCACACCCTGCAGGCCGCCTGGGAGGAGAACGCCCGGCTGGTCCTGGCGGAACTCGACGCAGGGCACGACGCCGCCTTCCTGACCCTGGGCGACCCCCTGCTCTACTCGACCTTCGCCTACCTGCTGCGCACCCTGCGCCGCCTGGCCCCGGAGACGCCCGTGACCGTGGTCCCGGGCATCACGTCCTTCCAGGCCGTGGCCGCGGCCACGGAGACCGTGCTGGCCAAAGGTTCCCAGAACCTCATGGTGCTCCCGGGCATCCGCGACGCCGGGGAACTGCGCCGGAACCTAAGCGGCGCGGACAACGCCGTCATCCTCAAGGCCTACACCAACTTCGCCGCCATCCGCGAGGAACTTCGCATGTCGCCGAAACACACCCATTGCGTTTTCGCCTCGAAGATGGGCATGAAGGAACAGTTCATCACGCGCAGCCTCGACGAGGCCCCGGACAGCCCGACATACCTGTCGCTCATGCTCCTGACCGGAAACGAACCACGTTGAACCAAGGATAAGCATATGCCCAAAGCCATCCTCATCGCCGGCACCTCCAGCGGGTGCGGAAAGACATCGGTCGCCCTGGGCCTGATGAAGGCCTTCGCCCGCAAGGGCCTCGTGGTCCAGGGCTTCAAATCCGGGCCGGACTTCATCGACCCGGGCCTGCACCGCATGGCCACGGCCCTGCCGAGCCACAACCTCGACGGCTGGATGCTCCCCACCGAAGAGATCCGGCGCATCTTCCGCCGCAACCACGAAGGGTGCGACATCTCCATCATCGAGGGGGCCATGGGGCTCTTCGACGGCATCGGCGCCGTCAGCGAGGAGGGCTCGGCCGCGCAGCTGGCCAAAATTCTGGACGTGCCCGTGCTGCTGGTGGTCAACGCCCGCGGCATGGCCCGCTCGGCCGCAGCCCTGGTCAAGGGCTTCGCCGAGTTCGACCCGGCCTTGAGCCTCGACGCCGTGCTCTTCAACATGACCGGCAGCCCGGCCCATGGGCAGATCCTGTCCCAGGCCCTGGAAGGCCAGGGCGTACGCGTCCTGGGCAGCCTGCCGAGGGTCCCCGGCCTGGAACTGCCCTCGCGGCACCTGGGCCTGGTCACGGCCGAGGACCTGGACCGGCGCGATGAGCGCCTGAACGCCCTGGCCGACTGGGTCGAGAGCGCCCTGGACCTCGACGCCCTGCTGGCGGCCCTGCCCGAGTGCTCCCTGCCCTCCCTGAACGACGGCGGCGTGAAGATGCCCGAGGTCCGCATCGGCTACGCCCGCGACCGCGCCTTCTGCTTCTATTACGAGGAGAACCTGCGCATGCTGCGCCAGGCCGGGGCCGAACTGGTTCCCTTCTCCCCGTTGGAGGACTACAACCTGCCGCCGGCCCTGAAGGGCCTGTACCTGGGCGGCGGGTACCCTGAGCTTCACGCCGAACGGCTGGCCGCCAACACGGTCATGCTCGGCAAGATCCGCGACTTCTGCGCGAGCGGCAAGCCCGTCTACGCCGAGTGCGGCGGCTTCATGTACCTGATGAAGAGCCTGCGCACCCGCGACGGCCGGGAGCACGCCATGGCCGGCGTCTTCGACTTCTCCTGCGCCATGCAGGGCCGGCATCAGGCCCTGGGCTACCGCGAGGTGGAGCTGGCGTCGGCGACGGCGCTGGGCGGAGCGGGCGAACGCGTGCGCGGGCACGAGTTCCACTATTCGCAGCTGCGCGGCGAGGATCCGGCGGCCGCCGAGGCCTACCGCGTCTTCGACCGCTGCGGCCGGACCGACGGGGCCGGCGGCTTCCTGAAAGGCAACTGCCTGGGCTCCTACGTGCACCTGCACTTCGGCTCCAACCCGGCCATGGCCGAGCGCTTCGTCGGGGCCTGCGGGGCATGACCCTGCGCCACGGCTTCACCACGGGCACGGCGGCGGCCGCGGCAGCCAAGGCCGCGGCCCTGCACCTGCTGGAAGGACGCGCGCCGGACTCCGTCGACGTGCCCCTGCCCATGGGCGGGCGCCTGTCCGTGGCCGTTCTGGAGAGCCGCGGCGAGGGTGACGGCGTGCTGGCGGCCGTGGTCAAGGACGGCGGCGACGACCCCGACGCGACCCACAGGGCCGTGATCCGGGCCCTGGTCCGGCGAGGCGGCGAAGGGATCGTCCTCAAGGGGGGACATGGCGTCGGCACGGTGACCCGGCCCGGCCTGCCCGTGGCCGTGGGCGAGGCGGCCATCAACCCGGCCCCGCGCGAGCAGATCAGGCAGGCCGTGGCCGAGGCGGGACTCGACGCCGCAGAAGTGGAGATCCGCGTGGACCGGGGCGAGGAGATCGCCCTGAAAACCTTCAACCCGCGCCTGGGCATCGTCGGCGGCATCTCCATCCTCGGCACCAGGGGCACGGTCAAGCCCTTCAGCAACGCCGCCTACCAGGCCACCATCCGCCAGTGCCTCGATGTCATGCAGGCCTGCGGCGTCAAGCGCCCCTGCCTGACCACGGGCGGCCGCAGCGAGCGATTCCTGCGCCGGGCCAGGCCGGACACGCCCGAGACGGCCTGCGTGCAGGTGGCCGACTTCTTTTTCTATTCCATGCGCGAGGCAGGGCGGCGCGGTTTCGCCGCCGTGCAGTGGGGCGTGTTCTTCGGCAAGCTGGTCAAGCAGGCCCAGGGGCACCGCTACACCCACGCCCGCAGCGCGGACCTGGACCTCGCCGTCCTGGCCGGCTGGTGCGCCGAGTGCGGGTTTCCGCAGGACGTGTGCGCCGACGTGGCCGGGGGCAACACGGCCCTGCAGGCGCTGCAGACCGTCGCGCCCATGCCGCAGGCCCCTGCGCTCTACGCCTTGCTGACGGACAGGGCCGCCGGGTACGCCAGGGAATTCAGCGGCCGCGGCCTGGCCGTGGACTACCTGCTCTTCGATTTCGACGGACGCGTCCTGCACGACACCTCGGAGGCGGCATGATCCACGTCGTCGGCATTGGCCTGTGCCCGGAACACCACTCCCCGGAGCTGATGCGGCTCGTGCGTTCCGCCGCCCTTGTGGCCGGGGGCCGCAAGATTCTCGACGAAATGGGCATCGAGAAGCAGCGCAGGCTCACCCTGACCTCCGTGGCGCGTTTCGCAGCCGACCTGCGCAGCCACGCCGCGAAAACCACGGACGATATCTGCGTCCTGGCCGACGGAGACCCCCTGCTTTTCGGCATCGGCGCGAGCCTGCTGCGCTTTTTCGAACCCGGCGAACTGACGTTCCACCCCAACATCTCCGCCCTGCAGGCGGCCTGCGCCCGCTTCGGCCTGCCCTGGCACGACTGCGCCGCCCTGTCCCTGCACGGCCGCGAGGACCTCACCCCCCTTTTCGCGGCCCTGACCCACGGCCGCCTGGCCGCCTTGTACACAGACGCGCGCATGAGCCCGGACACCGTGGCCCGGCTTCTCCTGGAAAGGGGCGTCACGGGCTGGCGCATGCACGTGGCCGAGGCCCTGTGCTCGCCCGAGGAGCGCCTGACCACGGCGACCCTGACCGAAGCAGCCCAGCGCTCCTGGCACCCGCTCAACGTCGTCGTGCTGGAGCGGACAAAAACCCCACCGGTCGCCCTGGCCCTGGGATTGGACGAAGTCGCCCTGGCCCGCGAGGACGGCCTCATGACCAAGCAGCCCGTGCGCGCCCTGGCCCTGTCGCTCCTGCGCCTGGCCCCGGACTCGGTCCTGTGGGACCTCGGCGCGGGCAGCGGCGCCGTCAGCCTGGAGGCGGCGCGCCTGCTGGACCGCGGTAGCGTGGTGGCCGTGGAGCGCCGGGCGGGACGGGCGGAGCAGGTCCGGGACAACGTGACGCGCACAGGCGCCTGGCTGGTGGAGGTGGTGCAGGACCAACTGGCCGTATTCCTGGAAACGCGCCTGGAAGAAAGGCACAACACCACGGACGACCATCCCCACGCCGAGCACAGTTCCCATAGGTCCCAAAGGTCCCATGGGTCCTATGAGACCCATTCACCCCACTTCCCCCCTCCCACCCACATCTTCCTCGGTGGAGGCGCCGCCCCCGACATCTTGGTCGCTTGCGCCCGCCTCCTGCGGCCCGGCGGTCGCATGGTCGCAGCCGCCGTGCTGCTCTCGACCCTCGAAACCGTCCGCGCCGTCATCGACGAACTGGGCTGGCCCCTCACGGTTCACCAGCTCATGCACCACGCCAGTGCCCCCCTGGGGGCCGATCTGCGTCTGGTGCCGTCCAACCCGGTTTTCCTGCTGGAAACGCAAAAACCTTCAAGCGACACATGAATATTTCACCGCACGTGTACTTCATCGGCGCAGGCCCCGGCGACCCGGACCTGATCACGGTCCGCGGCCGCGACCTTGTGTCCCGCGCGGACCTGGTGCTCTACGCCGGCTCCCTGGTCCCGGCCGAGGTCGTGGCCTGCGCCAAGCCCGGAGCGCGGGTGGCCGACTCGGCCGGTTTGAGCCTGGAGGAAACCCACGCCCTGATCCTTGAAACCGTGCGTCGCGGCGGCACCGTCGCCCGCGTGCATACCGGCGACCCGTCCCTGTTCGGGTCCGTGCGCGAGCAGACTGCCCTGCTGGACCGCGACGGCGTGCCCTGGAGCGTCATCCCCGGCGTGACGGCGGCCTTCGCCGCCGCGGCCCGGGCCGGGGTGTCCTTCACCGTGCCCGAGGCCACCCAGAGCCTGGTCATCACCCGCCTGCACGGCCGCACGCCGGTGCCGCAGGCCGAACGGCTGCGGGAACTGGCCCGGCACCGCTCCTCCGTGGCCGTGTACCTCTCGGCCGACAAGGTTTCGGAACTGACGGCGGAACTGCGCCTGGCTGGGTTGGCCGAGGACACGGTCATCGTGGTCGGGCACAAGGTCGGACACCCGCAGGAGCGGATCATCCGCACCACCCTGGCCGGGCTCGAAGCCGACATGGCGGGCGTCACGCGCCAGGCCGTCTTCCTCGTCCTGCCGGCCGAAAAGGCGCCCGTCGTCCCGTCGCGGCTCTACGACCCGGCCTTCGGGCACGGCTTCCGCGCGGCCGCGCGGCCGGAGTCCTGGCCGCGCCTGGCCGTGTACGCCCTGACGCGCCAAGGCCTCGAACTGGCGCGACGCATCGCCGCCATGGCCCCGGCAGACCTGTTCGCGCCCAAACGCCTGGCCGGGGAAGGGGTGTGCGGGTTCGAGCGCATCGCCGACCAGGTCCACGCCAATTTCCATCTCCACCACGCCCACGTCTTCGTGGCCGCGGCAGGCATCGTCGTGCGCGCCATCGCGCCCCTGCTGCAGTCCAAGAGCACGGACCCGGCCGTGGTCGTCTGCGACCAGAACGGCGACAACGTCATCAGCCTCCTCGCGGGACACCTCGGCGGGGCCAACGATCTGGCCCGCCGTCTGGCCGCCCATCTCGGCGGCCGGGCCGTCATCACCACGGCCACGGACACGGCCGGCACGCCGGCCATCGACACCCTGGCCGCGGAGCGCGGCTGCGCCATCGCCGACCCGGCACGCATCGCCGCGGTCAACGCCGTTCTGGCCGAAGGAGGCACGGTCACGGTCCACGACCCGCAGAACGACCTGGGACTGCGCGGGAATGCCGAATGGAGGGATTTCTTTGAACTTGCGGAACAGCCGACGGCACAGGTCGTGGTCACGCTGGAGGCGTCTTCGGCCCACGGGCTGGTCCTTCACCCGCGCCGCCTCTTTGCCGGCGTGGGCTGCCGCCGCGGCGTCTCGCGGGACGAGGTGCTGCAGGCCCTGCGCGAAGCCCTTGACGCCGGCGGCCTGGCCCCGGCCGCCCTGGCCGGCCTGGCCAGCGTGGACCTCAAGGCCGACGAGGAGGGACTTCTGGAGGCGGCCGGGCATCTGGGCCTGCCCACTTATTTCTTCGAACCGTCCGTGCTGGACGAAACGCCGGTCCCCAACCCCTCGCAGCGGGTGCGGGACAGGATAGGAGCGGGAAGCGTATGCGAAGCGGCGAGCATGCTGGCGGCGAGAATGAAAAACCCGAAGGCGCGGCTGATCGTGCCCAAGACCGTCCGCGGGAACGTGACGGTGGCCCTGGCCGGCTGACCGTGGTGGGCCTGGGGCCCGGCAGCGCGGACCTCCTGGCGCCCATGGCCCTGGAGTGCCTGGTGCGTGCCGGGGCCGTGGTCGGCTACGACCGGTACATGGATCTGGTGAACCCGGAGTTGCTGGCAGGCAAGACCCTGTTTTCGAGCCCCATGAAGAAGGAAATGGAGCGCACGGCCAAGGCCGTGGACTTCGCCCTTTCGGGCCTGGACACGGTGGTGGTCAGCTCCGGCGACAGCGGCGTCTACGGCATGGCCGGGCTTGTGCTGGAGTATCTGGAGCGCGAGGGGCTCCTTCATGCCGTGGAGCTGGACATCGTGCCCGGCATCCCGGCCCTGTGCGCGGCGGCCGCCCTCCTGGGCGCGCCCCTCATGCACGATTTCTGCGCCGTCTCCCTTTCGGACCTGTTGACCCCCCTGCCGCTCATCATGCGCCGCGTGCGCTGCGCGGCCGAGGGCGACTTCGTCATCGCCCTCTACAACCCCAAGTCCCGCAAACGCGGCTCCTACCTGGCCCAGGCCCTGGAGATGATCGCGGCGCAGCGCGGCCCGGACACGCCCGTAGGCTTCGTGCGCAACGCCTACCGGCCGGACCAGGAGGTGCGCACCGCCACCCTGGGCTCCTGCGACCCCGAATGGGCGGACATGCTGACCACGGTCATCGTGGGCAATTCCGCAACGCGACTCGTGAACGGCAAAATGCTCACACCGCGGGGATATTACGAGAAATACGGACGGGAAAACGCCGGGAATTGATTCCGGACTGCGTTGCTCACCGCTCAGGTGAAACGCAGGAGATCACCTTTCAGCATCCACATCACGGTGGCCGTCGCAGCCGGATGCCCTTCGGCGCGGGCCTTCAGGGACGCCCAATCCACGGGATGCCGGGTCCAGACCAGCATCTTGCGCATGAGTTCAAGGTCGACCCGGCCCTCAACGCCCGCATAGACCACCGGAAAATCCTTGCCGCGGTACACGGCCCGCCCCAGGTCCGTCATCTCCAGCATGTCTTCGTCTTGCAGCCGCCTCGTCGGGTAGGAGCCGAAAATCCTGCCGTGGTCCAGCGCCAGAGGATGGAGGCTCTCTCCCTCTCCCGGCGCGGGCGCAGGTTCCGCCCCCAGCCTCTCCCATAGCGCCAGGTATCGCCCGATGACCTCCGGCCAGTCGAAGGCCGCCGAATGCTCCCGGGCCGCCCGGCCCATCTCCTCCCTGACCTCCGGCCGCAGCATGACGCCGAGGCTCGCGGCCAGCTCCCCCACGTCCACGGCCACGTCCTGGGCCAGCCAGAGGTGGTATGCCGTGTCGTACAGGAGCGGCGCCAGAAGCGAGACATCGCCGACCTCGCCGCTGTCCGCCGTGGGAACCAGGAGTCCCGTCTCCCCGTGGACCACGAGGTCCCGGTAGCCGTCGTAGTCCGAGGCGATGACGGGCTTGCCTGCGGCCGCCGCCTCCAGGAGCGTCAGGCCGAAGGTCTCCTGCGGGTTGTCGGCCAGGGATACGACCACGTCGGCCCGGCCCAGGAGCGCCTTCTTGGTCCCGTCGTCGGGGCAGCGCACGACCACGAGGCGCAGGCCGATGTTGGCCGCCAGGTTGGTCAGGGTCCCTGGCAGGGACGCGCCCTCGTCGGGGCTCCCGGCCAGGACCAGGCAGACGCCTTCCAGCTCCGTGCCGCCCCGGCGCAGGCGCTGGAAGGCGCGCAGCAGCGGCAGCAGGTCCATCTTCGAATAGGGGCTGATGCGCCCCGGCACCAGAAACACGGTTTTCCCCGCCAAAACGTCCGGCAGCCCCTCCCTCCCGATCTCCGCGAACTCGTCCCGCCACACGCCCAGGGGCACCACGTCCACCTGCGGCGCGGGAGCCCCGCAATGCTCGCGCAGCGCGGCCAGTTCCTCGCGGACCACCGCCGCCCCGGCCCGCGACGTGGCCACGATGCAGTCCCGGGCCGTGGCCCCGGCCCAGACATGCTGGGCGAAGGACTGGCCGTAGCGGGCGTAGGACAGGGAATGGGTCACTCCCGTTATGGGAAAGACGTTGCAGGCCAAGCGGTTGCGCACGGCCGCCAGGAAGCCCTGGTGTGTCAGGCAGTCCGAAAGATGGAAGCAGTGATACGCCGTGGTGGCCAGATGCTCCGGCAGGGCCGAACGCGGCAGGATGCGGATCTTGGGCGCTGCGCCGGGGCAGGTTGAGCGCACGAAGCTCTCCAGGGCCGCCCCGCTGTGCATGTCCGGCAGAAAGAAGTGGTAGTGCGCGAAGGGGTCAACCGTCAGCAGGGCGCGCAGAAATCCCGTGTTCGCGACCTTGCGGCCGAGAATGGGCCCGTCCTCCACGAACGGGTCGAGAGTGCCCCAGACGGGGCCGGGATCGTGCGCCATGCCCGCACCAAGCAATATCTGGGCCTGAAGGAAGGACACTGCGCACGGGAGGACGCTTCGAAACTTCTTCGCCCCCGCCTGAGGAAAACGCCTGCATCTCGGGCCTCGGCTGCCGCGATGGCAGCAAACTTGCTAATCACGTAAAAAATGTCATTTTTCCGATGTTCGGAGGAATCATGGAAACCCCTAAGCGCCCGACTCTGGGTGTGGCCCTCGCCCCGCAAATCGTTTCAGGTTTGGTGCCGCACCTGCCCGAAACGCACCGTCTGGAAAACCTTTCCGTCGACGGGGCCATTTCGTTCATGGGCGAGGCTACGCATGGCGGGCTGGCCTTCGTGGCCGTCTCCACTTGGAAGGGACTGGACACAGGGACCAGGGAGCGGATCGCGTCCCACGAGTCCTGGCAGTTCCTCCTCGTCGCCGACCAGACCGATCCGGAAACCCTCGAATTCATGGCCTCGGGCTCGTTCCTGACCCTCGTGACCTGCCCCCTGGACGGGGCAAAAATTGCCCGTGCCCTGCACCAGGCGGAAGAAGTATCCAGCATGTATCAGGATATCTTCATGATGGCGCGGGAAATAAGCCTCGAGCGCGAACTCCTGGCCCGCAAGAACGAGCAGTTGGCCTTCCTCAACCAGGTCCTGACCCGGGCCAGTCAAACCCTTGACCCTGCGGTGATCCTCTCGAACAGCGCCGAGGATCTGGGGCTGCTGCTCGACGTGCGATCCGTGTTCGGAGTCTTCTGGAACGCCGCCGAAGGCCAGACCGAGGCGGAACTGTTCCTGCCCGAAAATCTCCCCCAGGCAAGGCAGGAAGACTGGGTCAACCACCTGCTGAGCGTAGCCGGACGGCTGAACAGGGACGCCATCCGCGGCTACCAGGTGTCCTTCCTGAACCCCCGCGACGGCATCGAAGACGAAGCGCCCGAGCTGGACCAGCTGGTCACCCTCCCCTTGAGCGTGGGCCCCGAGCCCTTCGGCGCGCTGATCATCAGTTCGCGGGAGGCGTCGGCCCTCGGCCGGGACCGGCTGCGCATCCTGACCTCGGCCGCCAACCACCTGGCCCTGGCCATGCGCAACAGCCTGGAATTCCGCAAGACCAAGGCCAGGGCCGACCATGACGGCCTGACGCGCATCTCCAATCGTCACCATTTTGACATGCGTCTGCGCGAGGAAATGAAGCGCCACCAGCGCCATCAGGACGAATTGAGCCTGATGATGATCGACCTGGACTACTTCAAGTCCGTCAACGACACCTACGGCCACCAGGCCGGCGACATGGTGCTCAAAGAGGTCGGCCGCATCCTGCAGAAGACCCTGCGCGAATCCGATTTCCCGGCCCGTTACGGCGGGGAGGAGTTCGTGGTTATCCTGCCCCAGACCAAAGAGGAGCATGCCTGGACCTTGGCCGAACGCCTGCGCGACGTCATCGGGCAGACCGTGTTCCGCGTGCAGCGCAAGCGCTTCCGGGTCACGGCCTCCATCGGCATCGCAGGGGTCAAGCCCGGTGCCCTGGCCAAGCCCGAATCCCTCATCTTCAAGGCCGACCAGGCCCTCTACCTGGCCAAGGCCAGCGGACGGAACATGGTCTGCTGCTCGGCCATCGAGGAGACGTCCGTAGCGCACTGAAAAGGGGCCATGTCCTGAACGACGCGAATGGCCGCGGGCTGAGAGATGCCCGCGGCCATTCGTTTTTCCGCGCTATCTGAGAATCGACGGCAGCCAGGTGGAGATGACCGGAATGTAGGTCACCATCAGCAGGCAGAGGAAGAGCAGGGCGAGAAACGGCAGCACGGACCGGGCAATCTCCGTCAGCGGTTTGCCGGTGATGCCCATGGCCACGAAGAGGTTCAGGCCGAAGGGGAAGGTCAGGAAACCGATCTCGACGTTGACGATCATCATGATGCCCCAGGCCACGGGATCGATGCCGAAATGGGCCAGCATGGGCAGGAAGATGGGCGTGAGGACCAGGATGGAGGTCACGATGTCCATGACGCAGCCGATGAGCAGCAGGAGCACGTTGACCAGAAAGAGAAAGACGTACTTGTTGCCGATATGCGCGCTGATGAACTGGGCGGCCTGGGCCGGCAGCTGCTCGCGCGTCAGCAGCCAGATGAAGGGCATGGCGCAGGCGATGATGAACAGCAGGGCCGAGGACAGCACGGCGCTCTTGACCAGGATGGCCCGGAACTTGGCCCAGGTCAGGGAACGGTAGACAAAGGTCTCGACCAGCAGGGCGTAGACCACGGACACCCCCGCCGCCTCGGTGGGCGTGAAGATGCCCGAGTAGATTCCGCCCAGGACGATGACCGGCATGGCCAGTCCCCACGAGGCGCGGCCGAGGATGCGCATCGTTTCCCCGAAGGAATGCGAGGAAGTCGCACCCCATCCATGACGCCGGGCCATGTAGAGGGCGAAGGCGCCAAGCACCACGACGCGCACCACGCCGGGCACGACCCCGGCCATGAACATGTCGCTGACCGAGGTGTTGCCCACCAGGGAATAGAGGACCATGGGGATGGACGGCGGGATGAGGATGCCCAGTGTGCCGGCGCTGGTGATGAGGCCGATGCTGAACTTCTCATCGTAGCCCGCGCGGATGAGGGCCGGGATCATGATGCTGCCCACGGCGATGACCGTGGCCGGGCTCGACCCCGAGATGGCCGCGAAGAACATGCAGGTCAGGATGCCGGCCAGGGCCAGCCCCCCCCGGAAGCGCCCCACGCAGGCGTTCATGGACTCGACGAGGTAGTGGGCGATGCGCCCCTCGGCCATGATGTTTCCGGCCAGGATGAAGAAGGGGATGGACAGGAGCAAAAAGTTGTCCAGCCCGCGGAAGAGCTGCTGCACCAGGGCCGTATGGGGCACGTTCATGAACAGGGTGACGGCCCCGGCCGTGGTGGCCAGGACCACGATGGCGATGGGCGTGGAGAGCAGGAGCAGGCCGAGGAATACGCAGACGATGAACCAGATCATCAGGCGCCCTCCCCTTCTCCGCCGTCGAAGACGATGCGCGCGTGCTCCCAGGCCTTGAAGCCGAAACGCGCGGCGATGCTCACCCCGAAGACGGGGATGGGCAGGTAGGCCACCCACATTGGCAGGCCGAGGGAGGCCATGGTCATGCCGTAGCGGGCCAGCAGCGCGGTCTGCTCCCATCCGAACCAGGCGATCACCAGCATGACGACGGCGCTCAGGATGTTGGCCAGGGCGCGAAGGCCCGCCGCGACACGCCTGGGGGCGTACTGGGTCACGGCCTCCATGGAGAAATGCGCCCCGTGTTTCACGGCCAAGCCGGCGCCGGCAAAGGTGGCGAAGACCACGAGGTAGCGGCTGCCCTCGTCGAACCAGTCGAAGGTCAGTCCGAGAAAATAGCGGGTCAGGACCTGGATGGTCGTGCCCACTGCCAGGAGCAGGAGCAGGCCACCCACGGCCAGCTCTTCCAGGTTGCCGAGAATGTTCAGGAACTTCTTCATGTCTCTCTCAAAAAAGGCAGGGCCCGCAGGCCCCGCTTCGTTGTCACCATGTGCGGCCCCGGCACCGGGTCCAGGACCGTCAGGAAAAGCCTATTTGCCGTATTCGCTCACCTTGGCCACGATCATGTCGTAGTAGCGCTTGCCCGCCCACTTCCCGAACTTGGGGTCGTTCGGGATGGTGCCGGCCTGCTGGGCGAACTTCTCGTGCACGGGCAGGACAGCGTCGTGAAAGGCCTGGCGCTCCTCCGGCGTCAGTTCGGCGATGGTCGCCCCGAACTTGTCCTTGGCCAGCTGTTCGAGTTCCGCGCGCATCTTCGTGTTCTCGGAGCGGTTGATGTCCTCGGCGATCCTGGCCGCGTCGACGAAGATCTTCTGCTGCTCGGGGGTCAGGCTTTCCCAGACCGGCAGGCTGACCATCTTGTACAGGCAGGTCAGGGAGTGGGAGGAGCGCGTGAGGAACTTGGCCACTTCCGTGAACTTCATCATGACCGAGGTCGGGATGGGGTTCTCCTGCATGTCCACGGCGCCCTGCTGCAGGGCCGTGTACAGTTCGGGGAAGGGGATGCCGACGGGGTTGGCGCCGAGAGCCCGGAAGCTGTCCAGAAAGACGGGCGAGTCCATGACGCGCACGCGCACGCCCTTCATCTGCTCAGGCGAGGTGATGGTCCGGTCGCGCACGCCGAAGTCGCGCATCTCGTTCTCGGCGTAGCCGATGGGCATGAGCCCCATCTGCGGCATGAGGGCGTCCATGACGGTCTTGAACTCCTCGTCGGCCAGGACCTTGTAGGCCACCTCCTTGCTCGGGAAGAGGAAGAAGAGGTCCAGCAGTCCCACCTGCGGGATGAGGTTGGACATGACCGCCGTGGTGCAGTCCATCATGTCCAGGGTGCCGAACTGGACCTGCTCCAGCATGGAGCGCTCGTTGCCGAGCTGGCCCAGGGGGAAGACCTCGATCTTGATCTCGCCCTTCGTCTCCTTCTCGACGTGCTCGGCGAAGGCCAGTGCCGCGCGATGCATGGGGAAGGGCTTGTTGTCGATCTGGGTCGGCGCGATGTGGCCGAACTTGAGGACGCGCGCTGCCTGGGCCGAGGCGGCGCAGAAGATGGCCATGACCAGGGCCAGGGTCACAATTCCTTTCGCTTTCATTCGGTTCTCCTGCGGAGCCGTGCCGGACGACTTCGCCACAAGCAGCATAACTCCATGTTTTTATTGATTATATTAAAAAAAAGACCGTATACGAAGCATAAACAATTATCGATCGTCACGTCTCTTGGCAACCATTTTCTGACCAGTGGTCACTTCTTCGGGACGGTGGACAATGCGGCGCATTGACTTCGAAACGACGGGAACCTAGTGATTCAGACCTTCCAGCAAACCCGCCCCGGCTCGGCATTTCCGGGGCTTCGACCACACGGAGCGTCCATGTTGCCACCAGATCTCCGCACCGGGCTGGCGCGCATCCTGCCCCCCGACCGCGTACACCTCGATGCGGTGCGCACCCGCGTGTTCGCCCTGGACGCGAGCATCTACCAGCCCCGGGCCAAGGCCGTCGTGGACATCGAGAGCGAAGCCGAGGTCCTGGCCCTGTTCGGGCTGCTGAGCGATCACGGCGCGGGCGTGACCTTCCGCGGCGCGGGCACGAGCCTCAACGGCCAGGCCGCGGGCGAGGACATCGTGGCGCGCATCCGCGGCCCGCAGTGGAGAACGCACGAGGTACTGGACGATGGACGCTTCATCCGCCTGGGCTGCGGGCTGACGGGCGGCGAGGCCGACGCGCTGCTGGCGCCCTTCGGGCGGCGCATCGGCCCGGACCCGGCATCGGCCGCGGCCGCGACCATCGGCGGCATCGTCGCCAACAACGCGGCGGGCATGTGCTGCACCGTGGACCAGAACACCTTCGCCACCATGCGCTCCCTGCGCGTCATCCTGGCCGACGGCGCGGTTCTCGACACGGGCGACGCGGCCGGCGTGGCGGCCTTCCGCGCCAGCCATTCCCACGTTCTGGAGCGCCTCACGGCCCTGCGCGGGCGCATCATGGCCGACCCGCAGCTCACGGCGCGCATACGACGCAAATACTCCATCAAGAACACCACGGGTTACGCCATAAACGCCCTGACCGAGTTCGAGGACCCCGTCGACATCCTGGCCCATCTGATGATCGGCTCCGAGGGGACGCTCGGCTTCGTCAGCGCCGTGACCCTGGAGACGGTGCCTGTCTTCCCCCTGCGGGCCACGGCCCTGACGGTCTTCCCGGACCTCGACGCCGCGGCCCGGGCGGTCATGGCCCTGCGCAGCGGCTGCCCGGTGCAGGCAGCCGAACTGCTGGACCGCACCTCCATCCGCGCCGTGGAGAACCTGCCAGCCGCCCCGCCCCTGCTGCGCGAACTTTCGGACTCGGCCTGCGCCGTGCTCATGGAGACCCGCGCGGCAGACCCGGAAACCCTGCGACGCAACACCGGGGAGATCCTCGCCGCCCTGGAGGGCATCGAACAGGTCGCCCCGGCGCGCTTCACCTCGGACGCAGCCGAATGCGAAAGGCTGTGGGCCGTGCGTCGCGGCCTCTTTTCGGCCGTGAGCAGCTTCCGGGCCGCCGACGAGTTCGTCATCACCGAGGACATCAACATCCCCGTGGAACGTCTGGCCGAGGGCTGCGCTGCCTTCCGGCGCCTCTTCGCCCGCCACGGCTACGACGCGGGCGTCATGGGGCACGCCTTCCACGGCAACTTCCACTTCACCCTGCCCACGCGCATCAGCGACCCCCGCGAACTGGAGCGTCTGCACGGCTTTCTGGACGACCTGGCCGAAATCGTCACCCGCGACTTCGACGGCTCCCTCAAGGCCGAGCACGGCACGGGACGGGCCATCGCGCCCTACGTGCGTCTGGAGTGGGGCGACACGGTCTACGAGGTCATGCGCGAGATCAAGGCCCTGCTGGACCCGTACGGCGTCCTCAACCCCGGCGTCATGTTCGACGAGGACCCGAACGCCCACCTGCGCGGCCTCAAGCTCCCCCTGACCAGCCACCCGCGCATCGACATGTGCGTGGACTGCGGTTTCTGCGAACCCGTCTGCCCTTCGCGGCACATCGCCTTCACCCCGCGCCAGCGCATCGCGGCCTGGAGGGAAATCACAAGGCTGGAGCAGGAAGGGCTTTGCGACGAAGCGAGGAAATGGCGCTCCGCCTTCACCGAACTGGGCGAATCGACCTGCGCCACGGACGGTCTGTGCACCACGCGCTGTCCGCTGGCCATCGACGTGGCCTCATTCATCCGCGACCTGCGCCACGACGCCCTGACGCCCATGGCCCGTACCGTCGCCAACGCCGCGGCCGCCCATTTCGCAGGCGCGACGGCCCTGGCCCGGAACGTCCTCGGCGCAGCCGACCTGGCGCACCTGGCCCTGGGGGCCGAAAAGCTCGAAGCCGTGAGCCACTTCATGACCCGGCTGAGTGGGCAACGCCTGCCCGTCTGGACTCCGGGCCTGCCCAGGAGGGCGGCGCACACCGCGCGGCGGGGACCCGCCGCCTCGCACGGGGAGACCGTCGTCTATCTGCCGTCCTGCGCCACGCGCACCATGGGCGACACGCGCCGCGATCCAGACGAGGGTCTGATCGACGTCACGGTGCGCCTGCTGGAGCGGGCCGGCTTCGCCGTGCGCATCCCCGACGGCGTCGAGGGCCTGTGTTGCGGCAAGGCCTTCGAAACCAAGGGGCTGTATACCCAGGCCGAAATGAAGCTCCGCGAACTGGAACGGACCCTGCGCGCCGCTTCGGACAATGGCCGACACCCCGTCCTGTGCGACACGAGCCCATGCCTGGCGCGGATGAAGAAGGAGATTCGGGGCCTGTCGCTGTTCGAGCCCGTCGAGTTCGCCCGCGCCTTCCTGCTGCCCCGACTGCCCTTTCAGCCGGTGGACCGGCGCATCGCTCTGCACCCGACCTGCTCCACCCGCCTCATGGGCCTGGCCGACGCATTCCAGGAACTGGCCCGCGGCCTGGCCGCGGAGATCGTTCTCCCGCAGGGCATCCTGTGCTGCGGCTTCGCCGGGGACAAGGGCTTCCACCGCCCGGAACTGAACGCCTCGGCCTTGGCCGGCCTGGCCGAGCAGGTCCGGGACTGCAGCGAAGGCTACTCGACCTCGCGCACCTGCGAGATCGGCCTGGCCGTGCACGGCGGCATCCCCTACCGCAACATCCTGTACCTGCTGGAGGAATGCTCCCGTCAGCCCAGCTCCTGACGCGCCTTCGGGTTCGGCTTCGGCTTCGTCCGCCGCGCATTTCTGCGCCATTCCCCCCAGGACGATTGGGGGAAATCCCCCAACCCCTCCCTGTCCCGCCATCATTTCAACACCCAACCAGCTGAAAACACGGCGCTCTTGCGCCTGTTTCATCTGGCACGCATCCTGCCTATGGAACGGCAAACGAAATCACCCAGGAGGATGTATGGGACCAACCCCAGAGGTTTTGGAAAAATTCAGAAAGAAAGCGGAACTCGTCTCGGCCATCGTCTCGGAAGTCGATTCCATGGCCCAGGCCATCGCCTATACCGTCGACCTTTGCTCCCAGAAGGAAGCATGCCAGCTGCTCATGAGCGGGTGCGAGGAATCCCTCTCGGACAAGGGCAGGGACCTGTGTGAACTCAAGGAGTTCGGCAAGATCATCGCCGCCCCGGCCCTGAACGACGCCGACATGGCCGAACTGGTCAAGCAGGCCGCCAGCCGCGAGATTTCCGTCATCAAGGACGGCATGCGCAGCCACCTGGCCGGCATCGACATCGGCTTCACCGTGGCCGACTACGGCATCGGCGAGACCGGCAGCCTGGTCATCGACTCCTCCAGCGAGGAGCTGCGCCTGGCGACCATGGTCAGCGAGATCCACGTCGCGGTCATCCCCAAGTCCCGCATCCGGGCCACGACCGAGGACCTCTACGACGAACTCAAGGGCTTCCAGAGCCGCAAGCCCAACTACCTGGCCTTCGTCACCGGCGCGAGCCGCACGGCCGACATCGAACGCGTTCTGGCCCTGGGCGTGCACGGGCCCCTGGAACTGCACATCCTGATTCTGGAGGACAAATAATGCAGACGGCCAAAACACTTTCCGATTACAACAAGGAGCTGCGCGAGGCTCTGGACAACACCTTCCTGCGCGGCGCCATGGAAAAGTTCGCCACGGCCTACCCCGTCGGCCGGGCCAACGCCTTCCGTGAATACGACGTGGCCGCCCTCATCGACGAGGTCGCCAAGGTCAAGGACGCCGGCATCTCCCGCCTGAACGAGCTCTACGCCGAGTTCAAGGCCAAGGCCGAGGCCAACGGCATCAAGGTGCACTGGGCCAAGGACGGCGACGAGGCCAACGAGATCGTGGCCCGCATCGCCAAGGACAACGCCTGCAAGAAGATCGTCAAGTCCAAGTCCATGACGGCCGAGGAGACCCTCCTCAACCACCGCCTGGAGAAGGACAACCTCGAAGTCATCGAGACGGACCTCGGCGAGTGGATCATCCAGCTGCGCAGCGAAGGCCCGAGCCACATGGTCATGCCGGCCATCCACCTGTCCCGCTACCAGGTGGCCGAACTCTTCTCCCAGGTCACCAAGCAGGACCAGTCCACGGACATCCAGCGTCTGGTCAAGGTCGCCCGCCGCGAGCTGCGCCGCCAGTACGCCGAAGCCGACATGGGCATCAGCGGCGCCAACTTCGCCATCGCCGAGACCGGCACCATCGGCCTGATGACCAACGAGGGCAACGCCCGCCTGGTCACCACCCTGCCCCGCGTGCACGTCGCCATCGCCGGCATCGACAAGCTCTGCGGCTCCCTGAACGACGCCCTGAAGATCCTGCGCGTGGTGCCCAAGAACGCCACGGGCCAGGCCATCACCTCCTACGTGACCTGGATCAGCGGCGCCAACGAGTGCCAGACCGCTCCCGGCGGCAAGAAGGAGATGCACATCATCTTCCTCGACAACGGCCGAAGCGAAATGGCCAAAGACCCGCTCTTCGCCCAGGTCCTGCGCTGCGTGCGCTGCGGCGCCTGCGCCAACGTCTGCCCGGTCTACCGCATGGTCGGCGGCCACCAGATGGGCCACATCTACATCGGCGCCATCGGCCTCATCCTGACCTACTTCTTCCACGGCAAGGAGAAGGCCCGCAACCTGGTCCAGAACTGCATCAACTGCGAGGCCTGCAAGCACATCTGCGCCGCGGGCATCGACCTGCCCAGGCTCATCAAGGAACTCCACGCCCGCATCCTCGACGAGGAAGGCCACCCGCTGCCGTCCCTGCTGCTCGGCAAGCTGATGAAGAACCGCAAGCTCTTCCACACCTTCCTGCGCACGGCCAAGATGGCCCAGCGCCCGCTGACGGGCGGCACGCAGTACATCCGGCACCTGCCCCACATCTTCTCCAAGGACCACGGGTTCAAGGCCCTGCCGGCCATCGCGGCCAAGCCCTTCCGCGACCGCTTCGAGGCCATCAAGCCGCGAGTGACCGCGCCCAAGTACCGCGTCGCCCTGTTCTCGGGCTGCGTGCAGGACTTCGTCTACCCCGAGCAGCTCGAAGCGGCCGTCAAGGTCCTGGGCGCCCACGGCGTCGAGATCGACTTCCCCATGGAACAGTCATGCTGCGGCCTGCCCCTGCAGATGATGGGCGAGAAGAAGGCCGGCATCGACGTGGCCAGGCAGAACATCGAAGCCATGGCCGGCAGCTACGACTACGTCATCACCCTGTGCGCCTCCTGCGCCTCGCACCTCAAGCACAACTACCCGTTCCTGCTGGGCGAGAACGACGCGCAGGCCAAGGCCTTCGCCGCCAAGGTCATCCCCTTCTCGGCCTTCATGACCGACGTGCTCGGCGTGACCGACGAGAAGTTCACCCAGACCCACCAGCGCGCCACCATGCACGCCCCCTGCCACCTCTGCCGCGGCCTGGGCGTGGTGGAACAGCCGCGCAAGCTGCTGGCCCTGGGCGGCTACGAGTACGCCCAGGCCGAACAGGAGCAGGTCTGCTGCGGCTTCGGCGGCACCTATTCCGCCAAGTTCCCGGGCGTGTCCGAGCAGATCCTCAAGAACAAGCTGGCCGACGCGGCCCGCACCGCGGCCGAGGTCCTGGTGACCGAATGCCCGGGCTGCATCATGCAGCTCAGAGGCGGCGCGGAAGTGAACAAGTCCGGCTTCGCCGTGCGGCACATCGCCGAAGTGCTGGCCGACCACCTCAAATAAAAAAACGGGCCGGTGAAAGCCGGCCCGCATTTTTCTCTCCTTGCGCGCCGGGAGCCTCAATTGCGAGGGGCTCCCGGCATTTTTCGCTTCAAGGGACGATCGGATGTTCGAAGAGGCGCGCCGCTCCGACAAAGTCGATTTCGTCCCTTGCGCCGCTTGCGCCATTCCTCCTCAGTCGGCCGAAAACCGGGGCTGCCCGTACCAGGCCCGGGCGCTCTGGCCCGAGTTGTCGGTGTCGGTCATGATGGCCACCGCGTCGATCTCGTTGATGTCCTCTCCGAAAGCCCGCTTCCAGTCCTCCCGGATGTTGCGCTTTTCCGCGACCAGCTCGCCCGGGCGGTCCGAGCCGCCGCGCACCGCGATCATGTGGGCGTTGGCGGTGAAGGCGTTGGGCCACATGGCGCCCTGCCCTTCGGTGCTCGACCAGACGTAGGACAGGGCCTTGGTCCGCCAGAAGGCCACGCCGCCATTGGCCACGACGTAAATGCGGGCCGGGTAGTCGTCGCCGGACTTTTCCCGCTCGTTCACGCCCTCAAGCACGTTGCCGACCTTCCATGACCAGTTCAGCCACGGCGTGAGGCGCAGATCGACGCGTCCCTCGTGGTACAGCCCCGAAGCCGTGCCCCTGCTCTCCGCCATGAGCAGACCCTCGTCCGGCAGCGGCGTGTAGACCGTGCGTCCCGAGAAGACCTTCTCCTTCCAGCCGGGATGACCGTGCGCGGTCAGATCGGGCAGGCTCCCGGCCCACAGCGCCGTCACGCAGCACAGCAGCAGGCAGGCCGTCAGCCGGGCTGGAACCTTTCCTGCAACCTGTCCTGCGCGCGGGAAAAAAATGCCGCGTCGACCACGATTTCCCTCAGCCGCGGAGGCGCCCATGAGTATCTCCTCGTCCATTTATATCGGCAGCACCGGCATGATCGCCCATCAGGAGCAGATGTCCGTCATCTCCGACAACATCGCCAACATGAACACCGTGGGGTTCAAGTCGTCGAGGATGCTCTTCAGCACCCTTATCAGCGAGCAGCTCCCTGCGTCCACCGTAGGCAACCAGATCGGCCAGGGCGTGGGCATCAGCTCCATCCACCGCGACATGACCGTCGGGGCCCTGGAGCCGACCAACGCGGCCACGGACCTGTCCATTGCCGGCCAGGGTTTCTTCATCGTTTCACCGGACACCACGGACTCCGTCTACTACACACGGGCCGGAGGCTTCCGCTTCGACAAGGACGGGTACCTGCGCGACCCGCAGGGCAATGTCCTGCAAGGCTACCGGCTGCCCGTCGGAGACCCGGACGACGCCGAACTGAACCTTCCCCCCGCCGCGTCGGCCCGCCTCCAGGATATCGTTCTTTCCACCAATGCAGGCGGCATGGCCGTGTCCGAGCCCGAGGCGACCACCGAAATCCAGATGATCATCAATCTGAACTCGGGATCACCGGAACGCAGCACCGCTGTCGACAGCCCCTTCACCGCGCTCTTCGACAAGTGGGACCCGACCGGGGAGGAGCCCCTGGCCTCCAGTTCCTACGCCTACGGGTCGCAGCTCAAGATCTACGACGCAGCGGGACAGGCCCACGAACTGAGCGTCTACTTCGACCCGGTCAACGACATCTCGGGCGACACCAACGGCGCACGGGTCTGGGAATACGTCGTGGCCATCCCTCCGGGCGAGGACGCATCGGCCCTGTCCGCCAAGAAAGGCATCGTCATGACCGGCACCATGACCTTCACCCCTGCGGGCGAACTCTTGGGCATGACCGCCTTCTCGGGGACTTCCGACGACAAGAGCACCTGGACGCCCGTGGCCTTCGACGAAAACGGTTTTCCCGTCTTCACGGCCACGGTGAACGGGGCGGCGCCAATCAGCAGTTCCGTCAATTTCGGCCTGCGCTCGTCGGGGGGCTGGAGCCTGCCCGCCGGCGTGGCAAACCTGGACGACCTCGGCACGGACATCGCCAACCTGCCGAACATGCTCGACCCCGACCGCCAGGTCCTGGGCATGACCAACTTCAGCGCCGGATCGAGCACCCTGTCGCAAGCCCAGAACGGGTACTCGCGCGGCATCCTGCAGAGCGTGTCCGTGGACGCGGGCGGAACGATGATCGGCAACTTCTCCAACGGGCAGATCCAGGCCCTCTACAAGATCCCCCTGGCCGACTTCATCAACCCCCAGGGTCTCTACCGCGAAGGCGGGAACCTCTTCTCGGCCACCAGGGACTCCGGCGGGGTGATCCTGGGCTGGCCCACCGAAGCCCGCCTGGGCGAGGTCGTCTCCAGTTCCCTGGAGAACTCCAACGTCGACCTGGCCACGGAATTCGTGCACATGATCATGACGCAGAAGGGATTCGACGCGAACAGCAAGGTCATCACCACCAGCGACCAGGTCGTGCAGACGGCCCTGCAGATGAAGAAGTAGTCATACGAAGGCTTCGCCCCTGGCCACCAGGTCCACGGGCCCGTGTATCCAGGCCCGGCGGACGAGGCCGGATTCTTCGAGGCGGACGCCGATGGAGTTGCCGCTGGGCTGCAGCACCTTTAGGTCGGTAGGAAAATTTTGCCCTCTCCCCAGCCACAGGGCCAGGGCCAGGCTGCCGGAGCCGCACCCTGTCTCGAAATGGGTCGAGGCGGTGGAACGGACCCAGACCACGGGCTTGATGGCGCAGGACGGGTTCGCCCGGTACCAGATGCAGCCCACGGCCTCGGCCTTCACGTCGAACCGGGCCCGAAGTCCCTCGGCGGCGTCTGCGAAATCGCCGGGAAAGGGGTGCCGCCCCTCGTCGAGGCAGATGTGGGCGATGCCGGGCAGACGCACCAGCCCGAGGCCCGGCCCGAGTTCGCGCACCCCCATGCCGGGCTCTCCGGGCAACGGCATCTGCGCCCAGCACTCGCCACCCTCCACGCGCAGGCCCACCGGCGCTTCGGCCCCGGACACCGAAAGCTCGCCGCGCAAGCCGCCCTCGTGGGGCAGCAGCCCCGACCCCTCTCGCGCCATCACCGCGGCCGCGGCCCGGCACGCGTTGCCGCAGAACTCCCCGCCCATCATGTCCAGGCGCACGGGCCGGGCCGCAAGGTCAAGGAAGCCGACCTGCTCGGCCTGTAGGTGCCCCGCACCCATGAGGACCCGCGACACGGCCGCCCTGTCCCCCGCAGGCACGGGGTCGAGGATCAGGATGGTGGGGTTGCCTCCCGGAACGGCCTTGTAGAATCGCAGTGTGCGCACGTCTGCCTCCTTGCGCGGTCGAAAAGCCTGCCTTAGTCCATGAACACCCGTCGGGCAAGGCGCTCTTGACCCCCACCGCCCCGCGCGCGTAGGAGGTTCTTTTTTCACGTTCCAGCCCCACACCGCATGACAACATACCTAAACGCCATCATCCTGGGCATCGTCGAAGGCCTGACCGAATTTTTGCCCGTGTCCTCCACCGGCCACCTGATCATCGCGGGACACCTGCTCGGGTTCACGGGCCCCAAGGCGGAAACCTTCGAGATCGTCATCCAGCTCGGCGCCATCCTGGCCGTGGTGGCCATGTACCTGCCGACCTTCTGGGGCCTGGTGCGGCCCACGGGGCGGGCCTTCGGTGGCGTGCGCGGGCTGTGGCTGCTGTTCCTGACATCCCTGCCCGCGTCTCTGCTGGGCCTCTTCGCCCACTCGGCCATCAAGGAGCATCTCTTCTCGCCCGTGACAGTGGCCTTCGCCCTCATCATCGGCGCCCTGGGCATCCTGCTGGTCGAACGGCTCAAGATCAGAAAAAACGTCGGCGACCTGGACGAGATGACCCCGGCCCTGGCCCTGGGCGTCGGCTGCTTCCAGTGCCTGGCCCTGTGGCCCGGCTTCTCGCGTTCGGCCGCAACCATCATGGGCGGCATGATCCTTGGCGTGGACCGGCGGGTGGCGGCCGAGTACTCCTTCATCGTCGCCGTTCCCCTCATGTTCGCGGCCACGGGCTACGACCTGCTCAAGAGCTGGCGGATCTTTGCCCCAGACGATTTCCTCGTTCTGGCCGTGGGCTTCGCCGTATCCTTCGTTTCGGCCTGGGCCGCGGTCAAGGTCTTCATCGCCCTGCTCTCCCGCCTGACCCTGCGGCCCTTCGCCTGGTACCGCCTGGCCCTGGCCCCGGTCGTGCTCTGGATCTTCTGGTGAGGCCATGACCATCGAGCACGAAGCCAAATTTTCCCTGACCGGCTGCCAGGACCTCGAAGAACGGCTCCGCGCCCTCGGCAGCCTGCGCACGCCTTGGCACTTCGAGTCCAACACGGTCTACGACCGCGGAGGGGAGCTCGCGTCCACGGGACGCCTTTTGCGCCTTCGGCGCGCGCTGGTCACGACCCTGACCTTCAAGGAGCCCGCTGCCGGCGCGGACGCGCCCGGGGTCAAGAGCCGCCTGGAGCGGGAATGCCGGGTCGACGATGCCGGAAGCATGGACCTCATCCTGCGCGGCCTGGGATACACGGCGAGCCTCACCTACGAAAAATTTCGCGCCGAGTGGGATGTGGCCGGCACCGCCGTGTGCCTGGACATCCTGCCCTTCGGCCACTTCGCGGAGATCGAAGGGGCGCCGGAGGCCATCCCGGAACTGGCCGGCCGCCTGGGCCTGGACATGGCTGCGGCCCTGGCCGTCAGCTACCACAGGCTGCACCGTGAGTGGCGAAGCGCGCAGGGGCTCCCCCCGGCCGGGAGCTTCGCCTTCGAACCCGCGGAACGAGAACGATTGAACACCCTGCTGGGCTGCGAGGCCCGGACCGGAGGAAATACATGCTAAGCGACATCCAGCTCGAAAAATACGCCAAAGTTTTGTTCTGGGGCATGCAGAAGGCCCGCGTAACCCCCTTTGCCCCCGGCGACATCGTCCTCATCCGCACGGACTTGCAGGCTCTGGCACTGGCCGAGAAGATGCAGGCCCTGGTCCTGGCGAAGGGCCTCAACCCCGTGGTGCGCATGAACCTGCCGAGCACCCTGGAAAAGGGCTTCTTCACCGGGGCAGGACAGGACCAGCTGTCCTTCGTCGTGCCCGGCGACCGCGAACTCTTCGAACGCCTGGGCGGCCTCGTCTCGCTGCTGGCCCCGGATTCCATCACGCACCTGAAGGACACCCCGCCGGCCAAGATCGCCAGCTTCTCCCTGGCCCGCAAATACCTGCGCGACATCCTGGACCGGCGGGAGGCCATGCGCGAGTTCGGCTGGACCCTGTGCCTCATGCCCACCGCGGCCCTGGCCGAAAACTCCGGCCTGTCCCTGGGCGACTACGCCGCCCAGATCATCCGCGCCGCCTACCTCGACGACGCCGACCCCGTGGAGGCCTGGGAGGGCATCTTCCGCCAGGCCGAAGGCGTCAAGGCATGGCTCAACGGCATGGATGTCGAGTACTACCACGTGCAGTCGGCCTCTACGGACCTCCGGGTCTACCCCGGCGAATCTCGACGCTGGATCGGCGTGTCCGGCCACAATATCCCGAGCTTCGAGCTGTTCATGTCCCCGGATCACCGCCTGACCGAGGGCGTCTATCATGCGGATCAGCCCTCCTACCGCAGCGGCAACCTCGTCAGCGGCGTGACCCTGGAGTTTTCGGAAGGCAAGGCCCGCGTGGCCGGGGCCGAACAGGGCGAGGCGTTCGTGCGGTCCCAGCTGGAGATGGACCCCGGCGCCTGCCAGCTGGGCGAATTCTCCCTCACGGACAAGCGCTTCTCGCGCATCGACGCCTTCATGGCCCATACCCTCTTCGACGAGAACTTCGGCGGCGAGCACGGCAACTGCCACGTGGCCGTGGGCGCGTCCTACGCGGACACCTATGCGGGGGACCCGGCCGAACTGACCGAGGAGAGAAAAAAGGAACTGGGCTTCAACGACTCGGCCCTGCACTGGGACCTCGTCAACACCGAGCCCAAAAAAGTGACCGCCTTCCTGCGCGACGGCACGAAGACGGTCATCTATGAAGACGGCATGTTCGCCATGCCGCAGGCAGACTAGGAACCGCCGCAGAAATCGCGCATGGCCTCCAGGGTCTGGCCGCAGACGCGGTCCAGATCCCGGCGGAGCCGATCCACGTCATCCCAGGCCCCGGCCTTGGCGGCCCGCTCGGTTTCGGCCGCGATCTCGCAGAGCCGGGACGCGCCCACCGTGGCCGAAGCGCCCTTGAGGGAGTGGGCCGTGCGCTCCACGCCGTAGAGGTCCCGTTCCGCGGCGCATGCGTCCATCTTTTCGAGCTTCTTGGGAGCGTCGCTGACGAAAAGCTGGAACAGGCTGGCCAGCAGTTCCCGGTCCCCGGACATGCGTTCCAGGGTCTCTTCCATGGACAGAAGCGGTGCATTCGTCACGTCTGCTCTCCTCGTGCGGCTGAGTGTATCCGACGCCAGTCACGTACTTTTTTTTCACGATCCTGAAAAGCGCTTTTCCTCCCCGAACCGGCATGACCGGCTTTTCGCCATCCCGCGCGCCTCTTGCCACTTCACAATCTTGCCTATAGACTTATCTAACTTTTTCCCGAGCACAACGCCAACAGGACGACGACACCATGGACCACATGTCCTCCAATCTGGAAGACTATCTCGAAGTCATATTTTCCCTGGAATCAGCGCATTCCGAGGCCCGCGCCAAGGATATCGCCGACGCCATGGGCGTGCAGCGCGCCTCCGTGACCAACGCCCTGCAGAAACTCTCCCAGCGCGGCCTCATCAACTACCAGCCCTACAGTTCGGTGACGCTCACTCCCGAGGGTTTCCGCACGGCCACGCGCATCGTTCACCGCCACAAGGTGCTCTTCGACTTCCTGCACACGTTCCTGCAGATCCGTCCCGAGGTGGCCGAGGACACGGCCTGCAAGCTGGAACACCACATCGACGACGAGAGCCTCGAGACCCTGACCCGGTTCGCACGCTTCATCATGACCTGCCCGCGCACGGGCAAGGACTGGCTGGAAAACTTCACCAGGACCTGCAGCGAGCGGGGCACCTGCACCAACTGCGCGGAATGCATCCGCTCCTGCCTGGAACGGCAGGACGACAAGTGCTCCAAGTCGTCCTGACGGACGGATAGCGCGACAGGCGCCGACCGGCCGGAAAAGGCCGGCGGCATGCGGCCTCGCTCCGGCGGCCTCTTCCCTTGACAAATTAGACGTCCTAAATATTCTTCCCCGGCGTGAATCCGGTCGGCCATGCAGCTTCAAGGAGAACTCGTGTCAACCATCGTCAACTTGCGACAAATGCGCGTGGATCAGCGCGGTATCATCAAGACCGTCGCCGCCCAGGGCGAACTCGGCCGCCGCATCCGGGACATGGGTCTCGTCCCCGGGACCGAGGTCACCGTCATCGGACGCGCCCCTCTGAAGGACCCCGTAGCCCTGCGCCTCAAGGGTTTCACGCTGACCCTGCGCAACAGCGAGGCGGACTTCATCACCGTCGAACTCCCGGAAGACGACCTTGTCTGAAGCCATCGCCACCATCGCCCTTGCCGGCAACCCCAACGCCGGCAAGACCACGCTCTTCAACGCCCTGACGGGGTCCAGGCAGCACGTCGGCAACTATCCCGGCATCACCGTGGAGAAGAAGGAAGGTTTCGTGGACATGCCCTCGGGCGCGGTCCGCGTCATCGACCTGCCCGGCACCTACTCCATGACGGCCTACTCCCAGGAAGAGCTCGTGGCCCGCGACTTCCTCGTCAAGGAACGTCCCCAGGGCATCATCAACGTCATCGACGCCACCAGCCTGGAGCGCAACCTGTACCTGACCGTGCAGTTCCTGGAGCTGGGCATCCCGGTGACCCTGGCCCTGAACATGGTCGACGCCCTTGAGTCCAAGGGCATCCGCATCGACTCGGACCGCCTGGCCGACCTCATGCGCCTGCCCGTGGTCCGCACCGTGGCCCGGAGCGGCCTGGGCGTGCGCGAGGCCCTGCAGGCCGCCCTGACGCATCCCCGGAAATCCTGGGAGCCGCTGTTCATCTCCTACGGCCCGGACCTGGACCCGGTGCTCGGGGAAATGACGAAACTGATCTCTTGCGCGGGCTTTCTGGCGGACACGTACCCGCCGCGCTGGCTGGCCCTCAAGTTCCTGGAAAACGACCTGGTCGTGCGCCAGCTCTTCGAGGCCGACTACGAGCTGCACCGTCGCATGCGCGACATGGCCGACGAGGTGGCCCGCCACTGCGAGAAGACCCTCAAGACCCAGCCCGAATTTCTCATCGCCGACTATCGCTACGGCTACATCTCCTCCATCCTGCGCCAGGGCGTGCTGACCGTCATGCCCGACCTGCAGGGCCGGGCCGACCTCTCGGACAAGATCGACGCCGTGCTGACTCACCAGGTGGCCGGGCCGGCAATCATGCTCGCCATCCTCTACGGCCTGTTCAGCGTGACATTCACGCTGGGCGAGATCCCCATGGGATGGGTCGAGACCGCCTTCGCATGGCTGGCCGAACTGGCCGGGAAGATGCCGCCCGGCCTGACGCGCTCCCTGATCATCGACGGCATCATCGCCGGCGTGGGCGGGGTGCTCGGCTTCGTGCCCCTCATCCTCATCATGTTTCTCGGCATCACCTTCCTGGAGGATTCGGGCTACATGGCGCGCATGGCCTACATGCTCGACCGCGTCTTCCGCATCTTCGGGCTGCACGGCAGCTCCGTGGTCCCGTTCATCATCTCCGGCGGCATCCCCGGCGGCTGCGCCGTGCCGGGCGTCATGGCGGCGCGCACGCTCAGAAGCCCCAAGGAGAAGCTGGCCACGCTCCTGACCGCGCCCTTCATGGCCTGCGGGGCCAAGGTGCCGGTCTTCATCCTGCTCGCGGCCGCGTTCTTCCCCGAACACGGGGCGCGGGTCATGTTCCTCATCACCCTAGCCGGCTGGGCGGCGGCCCTGGTTGCGGCCAAAATGATGCGCTCCACGATCATCCGAGGCCCGTCGACCCCCTTCGTCATGGAGCTGCCGCCCTACCGCATGCCCACGGCCATGGGCCTCGTGCTGCACACCTGGGAGCGCGGCTGGCAGTACATCAGAAAGGCCGGCACCGTCATCCTGGCCATCGCCGTGCTGATATGGGCCATGATGACCTTCCCCGGGCTGCCCCATGAGATGGCCGCGCCCTACGAGGCCGAAATGGCCGGCATCCAGGAGCAGCTACAGGCCGAAACCGGCGAGGCGGCCCGCGGCGAACTCGAGGCCTCCCTCGCGGCCCTGGAGCTGCGCCTCAAGGAAGAGGCCCTGACCCATTCCCTGGCCGGCCGCCTGGGCCAGGCCATCGAGCCCGTCACGGCCTGGGCCGGCTTCGACTGGCGCACCAACATCGCCCTGCTGGGCGGCATCGCGGCCAAGGAGGTCATCGTCTCCACCCTGGCCACGGCCCACGCCCTGAGCGACGCCGAGAACACCGACTTCGCCGCCCGCATCGCCTCCGCACCGGGGTGGAACACCAGCGTGGCCGTGAGCCTCATGATCTTCGTGCTCCTCTACTCGCCGTGCTTCGTCACCGTGGTGGCCATCGCCCGCGAGGCGTCATGGGGCTGGGCGGCCTTCAGCGTCGTCTTCAACACGGCCTTCGCCTTTGCCCTGGCCACGGCGACCTATCAACTCGGCATGAGCATGGGGTGGTGATGTTCTTCTGCAAAGCCAAGGACACGGCCGGAGGGGTACGGACCCTGAACGACCTCAAGGACGGCGAGAAGGCCGTGGTGCGCTGCCTTTCCCGTTCCCAGGGCTGCCACCTGAGCAAGCTCACGGCCATGGGCATCACCCCGGGCACCGAGATCGAGATGCTTTCCAACTCCGGCGGCCCGCTCCTGGTCCTGGTCCGCTCCAGCCGGCTCTGCCTCTGCCGCAGCCTCGGGCAGGCCGTCGTCGTGGAATGAAGATCTCCGTCGTCATTCCGGTCTTCAGGGAAGAGGCGATCGCCGCGCTGCTGGCCGACCTCCTGGCCAGACCGGATGCCGGCGCGCTCGAAGTCATCGTGGTCGACGGCGCTCCCGGACAGGACACCCTGGGCCGCATCCCCGCGCAGCTGGCCGCAGACCCGCGCCTGACCCTCCTGGCCTCCCCGCCCGGCCGGGGCGTGCAGCAGAACGCCGGGGCAGGGGCCGCACGCGGGGACATTCTTCTCTTCCTCCACGCCGACACACGCCTCCCGGACAACGCCTTTTCTCTCGTACGCCAGTGTCTGGCCGACCCGGCGCCGGCCGGCGGGGCCTTCAGCCTGGGCTACGCCGAAGCCTCCCCGGGCCTGACGTTCATCGCGGCCGCGGCCAACGCGCGCTCCAACTTTACGCGCGTGCCCTACGGCGACCAGGCCGTCTTCGTGCGGCGCGAGGTCTTCCAACAGCTCGGCGGATTCCGCCCCCTTCCCCTGATGGAGGACCTGGAGTTCATGACCCGGCTGCGCCGCCGGGGGCACACAATCCGCATCCTGGCATTCCCCGTGCGCACCTCCGGCCGCAGGCAGCTGCGCGAAGGCCTCGTGCGCTGCACCCTGCGCAACCTTTTCCTGCGTCTGCTGTACCACCTCGGCGTCCCGGCCGGACGCCTGGCCGGCCTGTACCGCAGGCACGGAGGCTAGTGTGCGCGTCCTGCTCTTCACCAGATACCCCCGCCCCGGGGCGGCCAAGACGCGGCTGGGCGCCGTCGTCGGCATGGACCGGGCCGCGGCCCTGCAGACCGCATTCATCCGCGATGAACTGCGCATGCTCCAAAGCCTGGGGGCGCACGTGACCGTCTGCTGCGAACCTTCGACGCCGACAGGGGAATACCGGGCCCTTTTCGGGCCGCACCACGACTACGCCGCCCAGCGCGGGGCGGACCTGGGCGAGCGCATGCTGGGCGCCCTGCGCGACGTGCTGGACGCAGGCGAGCCAGGCGCCGTGCTCATCGGCAGCGATTTGCCGGACCTCCCGGCAGAACACATTAAAAAGGCCTTTGCCGCCCTGGGGCAGGCCCCCCTCTGCCTGGGCCCGACGCCCGACGGCGGTTTCCACCTCCTGGGACTGGCCACCCCGCTGCCGGCCAACGTTTTTGCGGGCGTGCAGTGGGGAGGCCCGCATGTCCTGGCCCGCACCCTGGACAACTGCCGCCGCCTCGGGCTCCCACCAATCCTCCTCGACGCCTGGCCCGACGTGGACACGGTCGAGGACCTGGCCGACTATGCCCGACGCAACCGCGACGCCGATTCGCAGACCATGGCCTGCATCCGCCGCTTCAACCTGGTGCCAGACGCATGGAAAAGCTGATCTCCGACTTTCTGCTCGAACAGGGCTGGGTGATGGACGTTCCCGCAATCTCCTTCCTGGCCGCCGGCGAGTACAACCAGAACTTCCTCGTACGCAGCGGCGGCCGGGACATGGTCTTCCGCATCAACCGCGGCAGCCAGCTGGGCCTGGACGACCAGATCGGCTACGAGTTCCGGGTCCTCAAGTGCGTGGCCCCCTCGGGCGTGACGCCGCGCCCCCTGCGCGTCCACCCGGACCGTGAGCCATTCGGGGGCGGGGCCATGCTCATGGAGTTCCTGCCCGGCGCGGCACTCGATTACGGCCGCGACCTGCACAGGGCGGCCCAAATCTTCGCCCGCATCCACGCCCTGCCGCCCTGCCCCGGACTGCTCGCCCAGGAGGACCCGGTGGCGGCCATCGCGGCCGAGAGCCTCGGGCTCATCAACCGCTACGCGGACCACGCGCTGACCGGCGAGCGCGCCCGCCTGCTCGATTACCACGCACGCATCGTCCGCCTGGGCGAGGACAACCGCCCGCTCTTCGCCGGGGATCGGCCGTGCGTGGTCAACACCGAGGTCAACTCAGGCAATTTCCTCGTCGGGCCGGAGGGGGCCTTTCTCGTGGACTGGGAAAAAGCAGTGGTCTCCAGCCGCCACCAGGACCTCGGACACTTCCTGGCCCCGACGACCACCCTGTGGCGAACGGAAACCGTCATCGCCCCAGACCGGCGCCGGGCCTTCCTGGCCGCCTATCACGCCGACCTGGACGACGCGCCCCCACTGGAGGCCCTGGACCGTCTCTGCGCCGTCATGGAGCGGGTCATCGTCCTGCGCGGCCTGTCCTGGTGCTTCATGGCCCACCACGAATACTCGCACGGCATGAAGCCTCTGACCGACCCGCTGACCAGGGAGAAGATCGGCCGCTACATGCGCGAGCTGGATTTCTTCATCGCCTCCCGCGCCTGAGGCCGGCGGGCGGCGTATGACAGAGACACTTGCCAGCGGCCCGGCTTTGCCGCAATGTCTGACGCGCCAATGCCGCCGTGAGGGTGAAATTCCATGTCCAAAGACGCCTGCAAGACTGTCTATTCCACCGAAATAACCGTGTGCCGCAAATGCGGCCGCCCGGCCTGCGTCTGCTCCGCCAAGCCGGGCAAACCCGCCGCGGCCGCAGGGCCCGTGCGCGTCGGGCGGGAAACGAAGGGTCGCAAGGGCGCCGGGGTCACCGTCGTGACCGGCCTGTCCATGAGCGAAACCCAGCTTCGGGACCTGCTCTCGGCCTGCAAGAAGCGCCTGGGTTGCGGCGGCACCCTGCGCGACGGGGTGCTGGAGTTCCAGGGCGAGCATCGCGACGCCCTGCTGGCCCATCTCGCCGGAATGGGCATCGCCGCAAAGAAGTCGGGGAGCTGATGCCGGGCGACAGCGAACTCTCCCTCAAGCGTCGGCTCGCCCACTTCGAACGCGCCCAGCGTCATGCGCGCATCGGGTCCTTCGAGCACGACATGCACACGGGGCAGACCTTCTGGTCCGACGAGATGTACCGCCTGCTGGGCTTCGAACCCGGCGAGGTCTCCCCGTCCCTGGACCATTTCCTGAAGCTCCTGATCAAGGAGAGCCGGGCGCGCTTCCTGCGCAAGATACGCATCAGCGCCGTCACCGGGCGCCCCTTCCGCATCGAGATCCGCTACGTCCTGAAGCCCGATTCCCCGCGCGTGGCCCACATCCGGGCCGAGTTCGAGGCCGACGAAAGCGGGAACATGAGCATCGTCTCGGGGACCTTCCAGGACGTGACCCGCAGGCGCAACACGGAAAACGCCCTGCGCCGCAGCGAAGCCCGCTACCGCTCCATATTCGACCACGCCCTGGAAGGCATCTCCCAGACCACGACGAGCGGCGCCTTCCTGAGCGCCAACGCCGCCATGGCCTCGATCCTCGGCTTCGACAGCCCCGAGGAGCTCATGGCCTCCATCGGCGACATCGACCGCGAACTCTACGTCGACCCCGAAGACCGCGAACGCTACCTCGACCTGCTGCACGAACACGGGAGCATCCGCGGCTTCCAGACGCGCATGCGGCGCAAGGACGGTTCGGTCATCTGGGTGTCCCTGAACGCAAGCCTGATCCGGGACGCGGCCACGGGCGAACCCTGCCTGCTCGGGACCATGGACGACATCAGCCGCCGCAAGCGCTTCGAGCTGGCCCTCATGGAGTCGGAAAAACGCTTCCAGAACCTCCTGCAAAGGATCAACTTCATCGCCGTCACCCTGGACCTGGGTGACCGCATCGTCTTCGCCAACCCCTACCTGCAGCGCCTGACGGGCTGGAGCGACGAGGAACTGCTCGGCCGCAACTGGTTCGAGAGCCTGGTGCCCGCCGACCAGGGCGATGCCATGCGCTCGGTCCTCAAAGCGGCATCCGACACCGCGCCAGCCGCTCCCCGCGAGTCCGACGCCGAGATCATGACCCGCGAGGGCAGGCGCCTGCTCATCCGCTGGAACACCGTGACCGAAACGGACATCCAGGGCGTGGTCACGGGCGTGACCTGCATGGGCGTGGACATCACGGCCATCCGCAAGGCCGGCGACACCCTGGCCCGCAGCGCCCTCCTGCACTCCATGCGCCTGCGCATCCACGAGGCCGCCCACTCCACGAAGGACTTCTCGGCCCTCATGCGCAGCGTGCACGAAATCCTGTGCGAGGCCATCGACGCCAAAAATCTCATCACGGCGATCCTCAACACCGACAGGAACTCCCTGGAATTCCCATACTGGGTCGACGAAACGACCGACATCGCCGCCGCATCCCCGCATATCGACAACGTGGACGATCCCGACAACCGGCGGCTGACCCTCGAACTCATGCGCGGCAACATCCCCAACATCCTGAGCGGCGAGGAAATGCGCGATCTGGCCGCGGCCGGGAAGATTCTCGTCGTGGGCGGCATCCCGCAGAGCTGGATGGGCGTGCCCCTCACGGTGCGTGGCACGGGCATCGGCGCGCTCATCGTGCAGAACTACGCCACCGCGAAGCAGTACACCCGACACGACCTGGACATCCTGCTCGAGGTATCGGAGCAGATCGCCCTGGCCATCGAGCGCCAGCGGCACGACGAGTTCTCCCAGACGGCCGAGGAAATCATCCGGGACATCCCCGCGGGCCTCTTCATCTACAAGTACCACGAGCCCGACAACCTCGTCCTGGAGAACGCCAACCCCATGGCCCTGCGCCTCATCGGCCGTCAGCTGTCGGAGGCCCGTGGCATGCTCTTCACGGACCTCTGGCCGCGCGGGACCATGCTCGATACCTACCTGAACTGCCTGCGCACCAAGGTCCGTTTCAACTGCGACGCCCACTGCTACGAGGACGAGCGCATCAAGGGGTATTTCCGCCTCCACGCCTTCGCCCTGCCCGGCGAAAAGCTGGCCGTGGCCTTCGACGACGTGACGGAACGCCAGCACACCCAGCAGGCCCTGATCCGGGCCAAGGAGGCGGCCGAGTCGGCCAACCGGGCCAAGAGCGAGTTCCTGGCCAACATCAGCCATGAGGTGCGCACGCCCCTGAACGGCATCATGGGCATGCTGCAACTCTGCCTGCAGTCCGAAGCGCCCCCGGAGCTGGCGGAATACCTGCGCACTGCCCTGGAGTCATCGCGCAACCTGCTGCGCGTGCTGAACGACGTCCTCGATTTCACCAAGGTCGACGCGGGCAAGATGGAGCTGCTGGAACGGGCGTTCGATCTGGACGATCTGCTGGGGCAGGCCGTGAATTTCTTCAAGGCCCTGGCCATGGACAAGAGGATACGCCTGCACCTGGAAAAGCCGCAGAGCCTGGGCCGCTTCGTCGGGGACGAGGGGCGCCTGCGGCAGATCCTCTTCAACCTGATGGGCAACGCCCTCAAGTTCACGGACGCAGGCCAGGTCACCCTGGAGGCCTGGCCCGTTGGCCGGACCAACGGCCACGAGCGCCTGCTCTTCGCGGTCCGGGACCAGGGCATCGGCATTCCGCCGGAAAAGCTGGACTACATCTTCGAGTCATTCACCCAGGTCGACGGCAGCTACTCGCGGCGCTACCAGGGCACCGGGCTGGGGCTGCCCATCGTGCGCAGGCTCGTGCACCTCATGGGCGGCAACATCTCCGTGGAGAGCGCCGAGAACGAAGGCACGACCATCTTTTTCGTCCTTCCCCTGCTGCGGTCCGAATCCTTGCCCGAAAGGAAGGCGAAAACCGCCGATCCGGCCGGCGAGGTCCGCCCCCTGCACGTGCTGCTGGTGGAGGACGACGTGGTCAACATGACCATGGCCAGGCGCATGCTCGAAAAGATGGGGCACAGCGTCGTCTGCGCGCGCACGGGCCTGGAGGCCCTCGACTGCCTGCAGACCCCCGGGATCGACATCGTGCTCATGGACATCCAGATGCCGGACATGGACGGCATGGAGGCCACGGGCATCGTCCGCACCGACGCGCGCTTCGCGCCCTACGCCCGGGTCCCGATCATCGCCCTGACGGCCCACGCCATGGCCGGGGACGAGGAGCGCTTCCTGTCGTCCGGCATGGACGCCTACCTCTCCAAACCCTTCGACCACACCCGCCTGCAGGCGCTGCTGCACCGCTTCTTCTGATTTCCGACAGGCCGCGACGCCTCGCTTGGCGCACGGCATGATTCGGCACGACGAAAGGCATGGATTCCCGCCTTCGCGGGAATCCACTCTTTCCCCCAAAACGGGCGCAAAAAAACCTCCACAGGTCGCCCAGCGGAGGTCATGTCGCACGCGTTTTGCGCGAGTGGTTTACTTGAGCCCGGCCGTGCCCTGGAAGATCACGGAGACGACCTCGTAGTCCACGCGGCCCTTGGGGACCTGCACGGAAATCTCGTCGCCCTCCCGCTTGCCGAGCAGGGCGCGGCCCACGGGGGATTCGATGGAGATGGTGCCCTTGGTGTGATCGGCCTCGTCGGGGCCGAGCAGGGTGTAGGTCTTCTGATCACCCGTTTCCATGTCCTCGAGGGTCACGGTGGCGCCGAACACGGCCCGGTCGCTCTGCAGGGTGTCGATGTCGATGACGTCGAAGCGGATCATGCGCGACTCGATGTGACTGATCCTGGCCTCCAGGAGCCCCTGGCGCTCGCGGGCCGCGTCGTACCCCGCGTTCTCGCGCAGGTCGCCCTCCTCGCGGGCCTCCTTGATGGCCTGAATGACGGCGGGCCTTTCCTTCTTCAGTTCGTCCAGTTCCTTTTCCAAGCGCTTGTAGCCTTCGACTGAAATGGGAATCCTGTTCATCGTCGTCCTTACTGTGCAGAGATTGTCATATGGCAATAAAAAAAGATGCTTTGCCCGCCAATGGACTGACGGGCAAAGCGGGATCGTATTTCAAAAGCAAAACTGGCCCCTAGGTAGTGCATCGCGCACTGCGGGTCAAGGGCCCCCATCGGTTCAATCGGCCATGACCTCCCCCAGGCGGGCGAAGGTCTCCGTCGCCGCGGGCCGCAGGCGGACGTCGTGCACGTCCTGCAGTTTCCGCATCTGCCGGATCATCTGTTCCAGGCGGTCGTCCTCGTTGACCAGGAGCCAGATGCGGCTCTCGCCGCCGCCGTTCAGGGGCAGGCAGAGGATGGCCTCCACGTTGAAGGCGCGCCTGGAAAAGAGCCCGCAGACGTGGGACATCACGCCGGGGTGGTTGCTGACGAGGACATCGAGGACGGTGCGCGGGCTAGTCATGGTTCTCACCTCCGAGCATGGTTCTGTTGGCGGCCCCTGGAGGGACCATGGGCCAGACTTTCTCGTCGCGCTCAACGGGCACGTGGATCAGGGCCGGGCCCTTGTGGGACAGGGCCTCGCGCAGCACGGCGTCGGGGTCGTCCGCTCCGGCCAGGTCCCAGGTCTTCCAGCCGAAGCCCTGGGCGATGCGCGGGAAATCGACGCTGACCTCGTAGATGGACGAGAAGTGGTTGGCCTTGAAGAAGAGCTCCTGCTGCTGGTGCACGAGGCCCAGGCAGACGTTGTTAAGCAGGACGACGGTCACGTCGACGCCCTGCTCGGCGGCCGTGGCCATCTCCTGGATGTTCATGAGCAGGCTCCCGTCGCCGCTCACGCAGACGACCTTGCGCTCGGGCGCGGCCAGGGCCGCTCCGATGGCCGTGGGCAGGCCGAAGCCCATGGTCCCCAGGCCCCCCGAGGTCAGCCAGGAGATGCCCGGCCGGAACGGGTAGCTCTGGGCCGTCCACATCTGATGCTTGCCCACGTCGGTCACGACCACGGCCGTGTCGCCGCACAGCTCGCCCACGCGGCGGATGAATTCCTGCGGGGTGGCGTGCCCGCCCTTGTCCGGGATGCACGACGGGAAGGCGCGCTTGAGGGCCGCGATGTAGTCGAGCCACTCCCGGCGCGGCGCCGGCGATACCTTGGGCAGTATGGCCCGCAGCACGTCGCCCACGTCGCCGAGGATGGCCACCGAGGCGGGCCGGAGCTTCTCCAGTTCGCTGTGGTCGATGTCGATGTGGATGACCCTGGCCTGGGGGCAGAACTCCGCCACCTTGCCCGTGGCCCGGTCGTCGAAGCGCACGCCCGCGGCCACGATGAGGTCGCAGGCCTCCATGGCCATGTTGGTGTGGCGCTGGGCGTGCATGCCGAGCATGCCCATGCTCAGGGGATGGTCGTGGGGCACGGCCGTGAGGCCCATGAGGGTCGAGGTCACGGGCATGGACGCGCGCTCGGCCAGTTCAAGGATCTCCCTGCCCGCGCCCGAGGCCACCACTCCGCCGCCGACCCACAGCACGGGCCGCCTGGCGGCGTCGATCATGCTCACGGCCGTGTCCAGGTCGGCGTCGAAGAAGGCCGGGGCGGGTTCCCGCTCGCCGGGCTCCGGCCAGGCCTCGAACGCCACGTTCTCCAGCTGCACGTCGCGGGGAATGTCGATGAGCACCGGGCCGGGGCGGCCCGAGGCGGCGATGGAGAAGGCCTCGGGGATGACGCGCAGGAGGTCGGCGGCCTCGCGCACCAGGAAGTTGTGCTTGGTGACGGGGATGCTCATGCCGTAGGTGTCCACTTCCTGGAAGGCGTCGGTGCCGATCATGGCCCGGGGCACCTGGCCGGTGATGCAGACCACGGGCACGGAGTCGAGCTTGGCGTCGGCGATGGCCGTCAGGACGTTGGTCGCGCCGGGGCCGGAGGTGGCGAAGCACACGGCCGGACGGCCCGTGACCCGGGCAATGCCCTGGGCCGCGAAACCCGCGCCCTGCTCGTGGCGGGCCAGGACGTGGCGGATGCGCGTGCTGCGCGAGAGCGCGTCGTAGAGGGGGAGGTTTGCGCCGCCGGGAATTCCCGCGATGGTGCGGATGCCCTGGCGTTCGAGAAGGCTGATGGTCAGTTGCGCGCCGGTCATGGAAAACATCGTGCACTCCTTGTTCGGCTCGTCCGTTGACCGGCGAGGGGGTGAGCCGAAAAAGGAAAACCCCCGCCGGCGCCTGCGCTGGCGGGGGTGAAGCGTCGTCCAAATCCCGTTACAGCGTCAGGGCGTCCCGAACTACGCATACTACTACGACTACGACTAGGCTGACGAAGGCGTTGCAGATGCGGTTCATGGGTGTTCCTCGGGATTTCGGGTAATCGAGAATCGAATGATTCGTGCCTATGACTTTCGAAATTCCATGTCAAGGGGCTCTTGACCGCGAAGGGCCGGCAGGTCAGAAACACCTTCGGGCGGCCGCGCCCGGCCTGTGCGGAGAATTCGCGCCGGGCCTTGATTCAGACCCGCGATGCGGGCATAGTGACCCCGCGGCCAATCTTCGTGTTCACCTTCAACCACACAGAGGAGGGCTCATGCCCACATCAGAATACACGCTTTTCAGCGGCGGCGCCCCGGGAACGGAAACGGAATTCGGCCGGATGGCCGAAAAATACGGCGTGCAGGAAGTGACCTTCACCTTCGAAGGCCACAAGATCGAGCGTTCCAGAGGCCTGAGAGTCCTGACCCCCGAAGAACTCATGCGCAAGGACGTGAGCCTGAGCTACGTCTCGAAGCTGCTGAACCGCACTTTCACCAACGCACCCATGATGCGCAGCATCCTGCAGACCATCATGTATCAGATCGACTCGGGCCACGAAGTCTTCGTCGTCGGCACCATCATGGAGGACGGCACGGTCAAGGGCGGCACGGGCTGGGGCACCGAGTTCGCCAAGATCTGCAACAAGCCCCTCTACGCCTTCGGCCAGGTCCGCAACGCCTGGCACAAGTGGACCGGCGAGATCTGGGAACGCTGCGAAACCCCGACCATCACCAGCCACCACTTCTGCGGCACCGGCACCCGCTTCCTGGAAGACAACGGCCGCCAGGCCATCGCCGACCTGTTCGCCAAGTCCTTCGGCAAATAGAGCCATCCCGCCTTTCCATAGGTCCTATGGGTCCCATCCGACCCATAGGACCTATTTTTTCATCTCCCGCACCACCGCCTCCGCCACCGCCACCCCGTCCATGGCCGCCGAGACGATGCCGCCCGCATAACCCGCCCCTTCCCCGCAGGGAAAGAGCCCGGACACCTCCGGGTGCATGAGCGTCTCGCGGTCGCGCGGGATGCGCACAGGCGAGCTCGTGCGCGACTCCACGGCCAGGAGCGTGGCCTCGGCGCTGTCGAACCCCTTGTGCTTGGCGCCGAGGATGGACAGGCCCTCGCGCAGGGCCCGAGCCACGAAGCCGGGCAGCAGCTCGTGCAGCGGGGCCGCGTACACCCCGGGGATGTAGGAGGTCCTGCCCAGGACCCCGGACAGTCGACCCGCCAGGAAATCCGGCACGCGCTGGGCCGGGGCGCGCTGCGTCGTCCCGTCGCCGGCCCGGAACATGTCCCGCTCAACCGACGCCTGAAAACGCAGCAGGGCCAGGGGATCGCGTTCCGCAACGTCGTCCGGCCGGACCTCGGCCACCAGTCCGGCGTTGGCGAAGGGCGCGCCGCGGCCGGCCAGGCTCATGCCGTTCAGGACCAGCTCGCCCGGTGCCGTGGAGGCCGGCACCACGAACCCGCCCGGGCACATGCAGAACGAGAAGACGCCCCGCTCGGCCGTCTGGCAGGCCAGGCGGTAGCTGGCCGCGGGCAGGGCCGGGTGGCGCGGCGACTGGTGGTAGAACATGCGGTCCACCAGGGCCTGCGGGTGCTCGATGCGAACGCCAAGGGCGAAGGGCTTGGCCTCGATGCGCACGCCCTGCCGCTGCAGGAGATGGTAGACGTCGCGGGCCGAATGCCCCGTGGCCAGGATCACGGCGTCGCCCTCGACGCTCTCCCCTCCCGCCAGACGCACGCCCCGCACCCGCCCCCCGTCGAGGAGGAGGTCGGACACGTGGGCCCCGAAATGGATCTCGCCGCCGGCGGCCAGGATGGCCTCGCGCATGCCCCGCACGATCCGCGGCAGGACGTTGGAGCCCAGGTGCGGATGGGCTTCCACGCGGATGTCTTCCGATGCCCCGAAGGACACGAAGAGGTCCAGGATGCGGTCCACGTCGCCGCGCTTGGTGGCGCGGGTGTAGAGTTTGCCGTCGGAGTAGGTGCCGGCCCCACCTTCGCCGAAGCAGTAGTTGGAGTGCGGGTCGATGAGCCCTTCGGAATAGATCTTCTTCACGTCCTTGAGGCGCGAGCGCACGTCACGGCCGCGTTCCAGAAGCACTGGTTTGATGCCCGCCTCCAAAAGCGTCAGGGCCGCGAAGTACCCGCCGGGTCCGGCCCCGACCACCACGGCCCTTTTTCCGCCCGGCGCGGCAGGCCGGAAGACCGAGGCGCCCCGCTCCTCCCCGCCCACGGCCACGCGCAACTGGAAGCGCGGCATGCGGGCGCGGGCGTCGATGGAGCGGCGCACCACGCGCACGGGGGCGGGGTCGCTGTCCGTGCGCCCGGCCTTGGCCAGGGCCAGGGCGCGGATGTGCTCGGCGTCGCCGATCCGGTCGGGCTCGACCATGATCTCCACATGAACCGTTTCGTCTGGCGATATCCGTTGATGCTTCAAAACCATTCCTCCCGCATGAGCAGGGCCTGGGACAGGGACGGGTACATGGCTGCGGCCCCCCGGCGCACGTCGTCCTCGGGCACGGCCAGGTCCGGGACCATGATGGCCCGGGCGCCGGATGCGATGGCCGCCCGCATGCCGGGGTTCGAGTCCTCGAAGATGACGCAGTCCTCGGCTCGCACCCCGAGGCAGGCGCTGGCCCGGTGGTAGATGTCCGGGTCGGGCTTGGGGCGCTCGACCTGCTCGACGGTCATCATGGCCGAGAAACGGAAAAGCCCGGGCCAGGCCTCGCGGTTGCGCTCCACGGCCTCGCGCGACGAGGACGTGGCCAGGGCCATGGGCACGCCCTGGCCTTCGAGCCACAGCACCATCTCCAGGGCGCCCTCCTTGGGCGGGATGGCCGCAGTCCTGCGCTCCTCCTCGCGGGCCGCCTTCCAGTTGCGGCGGAACTCGTCCAGGGGAAAATCCTTAAACCACTGCACGAGCTTTTGCTCGCACAGCACATTGGGAACGCCCACGAGATGGGCGTAGCGCGCGTCGTCGAGATCGAAACCCAGCAGGGCGGCCTCGCGCTGCCAGATCCGCTTGAGAGTGACCTCGGTGTCGAGAAGCAGGCCGTCCATGTCGAAGAGGACGGCCGCGGGGCGTTTGGTGTTCATGGGGAAGGAGCTAAGGCCGAACGGGGCAGGAAGCAAGAGTCAAATCGACCGGCGGGACGGCGTTGGGTACGGCGCGCCGGGTCAGCACCCTTCGGCGGAAGGGACGGAAACGAAGCACTGGCGCACGACCCGCCCCCAATATGGGTCGTCGAACTCGTCCTGGGAGTAGTCGCTCCCCGTGAACTCGTCGATGACCCGGCACCAGAAGCAGGTCGCGTACCCCGCGCCCCGGAGCTGCTTGACCTGCCAGGGACCGGGGTGCGCGGCGAAGAGGCGGCTCGCGAAGTCCCTGCCCAGGCGGCGCCCCCGCATGGACGGCACGACGTAGAACTCGCAGACCTCGCAGCCCTCCCCTTCCGCGATCTTGATGGCCGCAAAGCCGACGGGGACGTCGTCGACCTGGAGCAGGTAGCCCCTGACTGGCCCGCCCAGGGTCGTGTCGAGGGCGAACAGGCCGTCCTGGCCCGGGAGCTTGCCGGTGATGGCCGAGAACTCGGCCTCGTAGGCCTGGCAGAGGTTCAGATAAACGTGGATGTTTGCGTCGTCGACGTCGCGTATTTCCATGGAAAGCCTCCCTGCATCGTGAAGAAACCCGCTGATGTCCCGACGCGTCCCCGCTGTCAACCGCCGATGCAGGCGCGACGGCTTGAGCCCGTGCAACGGAAGATTCCTGCCTCTGCGCCTTGATCCCCGCGGCCATCCTGGGCTAGGCTCGCGTTTCAACGCCAACACCGAAGGACACGCATGAAATTTCTGGTTTCGCAGATGACGGCATTGGTCAACCGCGCCAAGCAGAGGAGCAACACGCGGCTCATGAACAGGTTCCTGCTCATCCTGCTGGGTTTCTTCCTCGGCTACACCGTCATCTTCCATTTCATCATGGCCTACGAGGGGCAGGAACACTCCTGGCTCACTGGTCTGTACTGGACCCTGACGGTCATGAGCACCCTGGGCTTCGGCGACATCACCTTCACCTCGGACCTCGGGCGGCTCTTCTCCATCATCGTCATGCTGAGCGGCGTCGTCTTCCTGCTCATCGTCTTCCCCTTCACCTTCATCCAGTTCTTCTACGCGCCCTGGCTGGACGCACAGAACAGGGCCAGGGCCCCTCGCTTCGTGCCGGAGGACGTGCGCGGCCACGTCATCCTGACCCATTTCGACGCCGTGGCCCTCAACCTGGTGGAGAAGCTCGACCAGTACGGCATCCCCAACGTCATCCTCGTGGCCGATCTGCAGCAGGCCCTGAACCTGCACGACACGGGCCTCAACGTGGTCGTGGGCGAGGTCGACGACCCCGAGACATACAACCGCCTGCGCGTGCAGGACGCGGCCATGGTCGTGGTCATGAACGACGACGTGGCCAGCACCAACATCATCTTCACCATCCGCGAGGTCACGGACACCGTGCCGGTCGTGGCCAACGCCGACCAGGAGGACTCCGTCGACATCCTCGACCTGGCGGGCAGCACGAAAACCTTCCAGTTCACGAAGATGCTCGGGGAAGTCCTGGCCAGGCGGGTTCTGGGGCTGAACACGAAGGCCAACGTCATCGGCGGCTTCAACGAACTGCTCATCGCCGAGGCCCCCGTCTCGGACTCGCCGTTGCAGGGCAAGACCCTGGCCGAGAGCCGCCTGCGCCAACTGACCGGGGTCAACGTCGTGGGCGTGTGGGAAAAGGGCCAGATCCGGCTACCGGGTCCGCGGACCGTCATCGAGGCGTCGACGGTCCTGGTCCTGGCCGGCTCGCGGGAGCAGCTGGACAGCTATGACAGGCTCGTGGGCGCGGAGCAGCGCACCGCGGAAAACAGGGGGCCGGTCCTGGTCCTCGGCGGTGGACGGGTCGGCATGTCCGTGGCCAGGACCCTGGCCGGGCGGGGCATCGACTACAGGATCGTGGAGAAAAAAGCACCGAAAATCGCGGGCGACGAGCGCCTCATCATCGGCAGCGCGTCGGATCTGGATGTCCTCATCCAGGCGGGCATCCAGGACACGCCGTCCATCATCATCACCACCCACGACGACGACCTGAACATCTTCCTGACCATCTACTGCCGCCGTTTGCGGCCCGACGCCCAGATCATCAGCCGGGCCAGCCTGGACCGCAACGTCAACACCATGCACCGCGCCGGGGCCAACCTCGTCATGTCCTACGCGTCGCTGTGCACCACGACCATCATCAACCTGCTCAAGCCCGAAAAGCTGCTCATGATCTCCGAAGGGTTGAACATCTTCCGTTCCCAGCCGGGCAAGGCCATCATCGGCAAGGCCCTGCGCGACCAGGACATCCGTGAGGAGACCGGCTGCAGCGTCATCGCCATCAGGCGTGGCGAGGCCATGCTCATCAACCCCGACCCCGACACCGTGGCGGAGGCGACGGACGAGCTCATCCTCATCGCCACGGCCGAGGCCGAGAAGAAATTCATGGAGCGGTACCAGGAACCCGCATGCGCACGGAAATGAAAAGCCATTCGTGCGCGGAGCGCGTCGCCGCCCCGTAACCTCGCCCGGCCCACCGTGTCAGCCGTCCAGCGCCCGGAGCAGGATGGCTGAAAGCCGGCCATGATCCAGTTCGACCGGGTTGCCTTTCATGCTCGAGGCCCCGGCAGCCTTGCGGGCCGCGTCGTCCACCATCCCCTCCCCCAGCCCGAGATCCCTCAGGTTCCTGACGCCCAGGTCCCGACAGAGCGCATGCACGAAGCGCACCCCGGCCAATGCGTCTCGCTCGCCCGCGAGGAGCTGCCCCGTCTCGGCGAAGCGGTCCAGGCTCGGGTGGGTCGGGTAGGCTGCGCGCAGGACCGCGATGTTGGCCTCCATGACGTGCGGGAGCAGCGCCGCGCAGATCTCGCCGTGGGCGGCCCCGAGCATGGCGCCCAGGGGCGCGGCCAGTCCGTGCACGGCCCCGAGTTTCGCGTTGGCCAGGGCCATGCCCGAAAAGAGGCTGGCCAGGGCCATGTCCGAGCGCGCCGCCAGGTCCCTCCCTTCTGCCACGGCCCGGCGCAGGGAACGTGCGACGCGGGCCATGCCGTCCCGGCACAGGGGGTCGGTCAGGGGACTCGCCGCGTGGGAGACGAAGGCCTCCATGAGCTGGGTCAGGGCGTCCAGGCCCGTGGCCGCGGTCTGCCTCGGCGGCAGGGACACGGACAGTTCCGGGTCGACCACCGCCAGACTCGGGATCATCTCGGGGGAGCGCAGGCTGACCTTGACGCCGTGCGCCCTGGACAGGAGCACGGCGTTGGCCGTGGCCTCGGAGCCCGTCCCGGCCGTGGTCGGCGCGGCGATCAGGGGCAGGGGCGCATGTTCGAGGGGCATGCCCCGCCCCACCACTTCGAGATAGTCGAAGATGTCCTGCGTGTTGGTCACCAGGGCGGCCAGGGCCTTGCCGGCGTCCAGGACGCTGCCGCCGCCGACGGCCACGACCACGTCGCACCCCCAAGCCCTGGCCGACAGGGCATTGGCGGCAATGGAGACGGCTTCAGGCTCCCCGCTTACGGGCATGACGAACACGTCGTCCATGACGCCCGACAGGTCGTCGGCAAGCCAGGCGCAGCCTTCGGGCCGGCTCCCGGTCACCAGCAGGCAGCGTCTCCCCAGGCGGTAGGCCTGCGCCGCTATCTGCAGACGCGTGCCGGGGCCGAAAAGAACGCGGGCAGTGGAGAACGTGAACGCCATGATACCTCCCGTCTGCTTGAAGACGCGACACGACGGTGCCGCCGTGCGGTCGTCTGGAATGCCATGGATTCCCGCCTTCGCGGGAATCCACCGTCCGAACACGCTCCATACCCCGCCCTGCGCATGGCCACAACCCGGACTTTCCCGGCGGGTGCCACGAAAAAAGCCGCGACCTTGCGGAAGCGGCTTTGTTCGTGGCGCGGCGGCATGGCCTAAAGGTTGCGGTACATCTTGGCCCCAGGGGGCACGTCGTCCACGATCCACATGTTGCCGCCGATGACCGCGCCCTCGCCGATGGTGATGCGGCCGAGGATGGTCGCCCCGGAGTAGACCGTCACGTTGTCCTCGACGATGGGGTGGCGGGCGATGCCCTTGACCAGATGGCCGTTCTCGCCCTTGGGGAAGCTCTTGGCGCCCAGGGTCACGCCCTGGTAGAGGCGGACGTTCCGGCCGATGATGCACGTCTCGCCGATGACCGTGCCCGTGCCGTGGTCGATGAAGAAGGACTCGCCGATGGTCGCGCCGGGGTGGATGTCGATGCCCGTGGCCGAATGGGCCATCTCGCTGATGATGCGCGGGATGAGCGGGATGCCGAGCTTGTGCAGTTCGTGGGCGATGCGGTGGTTGGTCACGGCCCGGATGGACGGGTAGCAGAAGATGGTCTCGCCCGGGTTCTTGGCCGCCGGGTCGCCGGCGAAGGCGGCCTGCACGTCCGTGGCCAGCAGACGGCGCACATGGGGCAGGGTCTGCAGGAATTGGTTGCACATGCTTTCGGCGCGCACGGCGCAGTCGGCGGAACAGGCGTGTTCGTCCTTGTCGCAGGCGAAGCAGAAGCCCCGCTCGACCTGCTTGGTCAGCTCGCGGCGGACCTTCTCCAGCTTGGAGCCGACGAAATAGGCCATGTTCTCGGGGGTGATGAAAGGCTCCTTGAAAAAGCCGGGGAAAAGCACCGAGCGCAGTCGCTCGACGATGTCCGAGAGGAGCTCCACCGAGGGCATGGGCGAGCCGAAGGACGGCTGGTGGTAGACGCCCATGTAGGATTCCGGGGCGCAGAGGCTTTCAACCACGCCCGAAAGGACACTGTCGATCTTCAGGTATTTTGCCATGTTCAGCTCTGGGAAGCGAAAAGTTCGGTGGAAAGGTAGCGCTCGCCCGTGTCGCAGACGATGGCCGCGATGAGCTTGCCCTCCATCTGCGGTTCGCGGGCCAGCTGCAGGGCGGCCCAGACGTTGGCGCCGGAGGAGATGCCGGCGAGGATGCCTTCCTCGCGGGCCAGGGCACGGGCCGTGGCCATGGCGTCCTCGTTGGTCACGGTGACGATGCGGTCGATGACCTTGCGGTTCAGCACCTCGGGCACGAAATTGGGGCCGATGCCCTGGATCTTGTGCGGCCCGGCCGTGCCCTGGCTCAGCAGCGGCGAGGCTGCCGGCTCCACGGCCACGGCCATGAAACCTTCCTTGCGGCGTTTGAGGGTCCGCCCCACGCCGGTGATGGTCCCGCCCGTACCCACGCCGGCCACCAGCGCGTCGATGCGGCCGTCGGTGTCGCGCCACAGCTCCTCGGCCGTGGTCCGCTCGTGCATGGCCGGGTTGGCCGGGTTGACGAACTGCCCGGGCATGAAGGCGTCCTCCATGGAGGACAGGATCCTCTCGGCCTCGGCCACGGCCCCGGCCATGCCCTTGGCCGCCGGGGTAAGGACCAGCTCGGCGCCCATGGCGGCCAGCAGCATGCGCCGCTCGACGCTCATGGATTCGGGCATGGTCAGGATGAGGTGGTAGCCGCGCACGGCGCAGACGAAAGCCAGACCCACGCCCGTGTTGCCGCTGGTGGGCTCGACGATGACCGTGCCGGGACGGATGAGCCCGGCCCGCTCGGCTTCGTCGATCATGTTCAGGGCGATGCGGTCCTTGATGGACGACAGGGGGTTGTAGAATTCGAGCTTGACCACGACCTCGGCCAGACAGCCCTCGGTCATCCTGTTCAGCCGCACCAGGGGGGTGTTGCCGACCAGTTCGGTCATGGAGTTGGCGATCTTCATGTTTCCTCCTCGAATCGGGAAAGCCTGGGCATGACCCATGGCCACGGCGAAGTCCAGACAAAAAAAACCGGCCAGAGGCCGGCGTGCTGCGGTGCGGGGCTACTCAAGGCCCTTGGTGATGAAGTCCAGGGACAGGAGGGCGTCCTTGAGGCGCTTGCCGGGAGAGAACTTGATGCCCCGGACCGGCCTGTCCGTCTCCTCCCCGGTCTCGGGGTCGACGGACTTGCGTGGGGCGCGGTCCACCACGGCCATGGTCCCGATGCCGGGCAGGGTGATCCTGTCCCCCTGACTCAAGGACTCTGTCAGGCTCTCCATCATGGCGTCCACGACGCGGGACGCCTCCTCTTCGGAATATCCCATCTCCTTGCGGAGCCTTTCGATCAAGTCGGTCCTTTGCATGTGAACCTCGGGGTTTGAGCGCGGGGAATGGCGATTTTCTATGATTCAGTATATAGGCAATACAGGCGGGCGGGTAAAGACCTTCCTCGAGCTTTGTGAAATATTTATTAAAATGGCCGTGCCCGCATCTCGCGCATATAAACGAGTATCGATTTGACACACCTTTCCGGAGACTTCCCATGAACCAACGCCTCGTCGAAGAACGTGACGCCTGCGCCATCATCGCCTTTGTGGACAAGCGCGGCCGGGCCTCCCACGCCAACATAGTCAAGACAATAGACGCCCTGAAGAAGATGGCCCACCGCTCGGGCGACATCAACAGCGAGGGCGACGGCTGCGGCGTCCTGACGGACATCCCGCGGGCCATCTGGGGGCAGCGCCTGCAGGACGTGGGACTGAGCCGCCACCTGAGCGAGAGCCGGGGCTTCTTCGTCGGCCACTTCTTCCTGCCCGCAGGCCCGGGGGCCGACGAAACCAAGGAACGCGTGCGCGCCATCCTGACCGGCGAGGGCAGCGAAGTGCTCGTCGAGGTCGACGACCGGATGCAGCCCGCGGAACTCGGCCCCATGGCCCGATCCGAAGCCCCTCTCTTCTGGCAGGTCTGCGGCCTGGTCCGCGACGAGACGCGCCAGGAAGGGGCCAGAAGGCTCTTCGCCATGCAGACGGCCGTCGAAAGCAAAGCGCCCGAGGCCCACGTCTGCTCCTTGAGCCTCGACAGCGCCGTCTACAAGCTGCGCGGCACGCCCGACCTGCTGCCCCGCGTCTACCCCGACCTGCGCGACCCGGCCAGCAAGTCCATCATCACCCTGGGCCACAGCCGCTACTCCACCAACACCCTGCCCACGGCCGAGCGCGCCCAGCCCTTTTCCCTGCTGGGGCACAACGGCGAGATCAACACCATCGAGAAGATGCGCTCCTCGGCCCTGGACCTGGGCATCACGCCCACGCCCGGCGGCAGCGACTCCCAGGACCTGAACCGCATCCTCGAGGGCCTCGTCCATCTCCACGGCTTCGACTTCATGGAGGCCCTGGAAATGGTCTTCCCGGCCATCCACTCGGAGGTAGAGCACATGAGCCCGGAACTGCGGCGCATGTACGGATTCTACCGCTGGTTCTTCATGCCCTCGGCCCAGGGGCCGGCGGCCGTGGTCTCGCGCTTCGGCGACACGTGCATGGGCAGCGTCGACGCCCTGGGGCTGCGGCCCCTGTGGTTCGGCGAGAGCGACTACGACTATTTCCTGTCCTCGGAAAAGGGCGTGGTGGACCTGCAGAACACCATCCACGACCCGCGCCCCCTGGCGCCCGGCGAAAAGATCGCCGTGGTCTCGGGGCCCGGCAAGCGCGGCGAGGTCGTGGACCACTGCGCCCTGCAGGAGCGCCTGCTGCGGCTCTTCCAGCAGGGGCGCCTGTCCCATCTGGCCGACAACCTGCACGGCGAAATCCCCGAGCCCATCCTTGCCTGCCCCGAAGGGTCCTGCCGCGACCTGCGCCGCTTCTTCCGGGACAGGCAGGTCTTCGACGACCGGCCCGGCCACGACGCCACGACGGTCCTGGCCGCCTTCGGCTGGCGCAAGTACGACCAGGACATGCGCAAGCACGTGGCGGCCACGGGCAAGGGGCCCATCGGCTCCATGGGCCACCAGGGCCCCCTGGCCTGCCTGGAGGCCGACGGCCTGTCCAACGTCAGCGAGTATTTCAAGGAGAACGTGGCCGTGGTCACCAACCCGGCCATCGACCGCGAGCGCGAGGCCGAGCACTTCTCCACGGCCGTCATCCTCGGCGACCGGCCCGACAACCCCGACCGGCCGCCCGTGGGCCTGCGCCTGAAGACGCCCATCCTGCTGGGCGGCGAGTTCACGCCGGCCCTGTCCTCCCTGGACATCCTGGCCGTGTGCCGCGAGCACGGCACCCACACCCTGGAACAGGTCCTGGATTTCTTCACCGCCCAGCAGCGCGACCCGTCGCGCCTGGCCATCCTCGACGCGACCTTCGTGCCCGGCGAGGGGCTTGAAAGCCGCCTGGAAGCCATGGAGGCCGAGGCCCGCCGGGCCGTGTCGGCCGGGGCCGCCATCCTGGTTCTGGACGACAGCGCGAGCTTCGTGGACGGCCGCTGCTACATCGACCCCGGCCTGGCCACGGCCCGGCTGCGCCGCGCAGCCGAATCGGGGCGCATCCCGCGCCTGCCCTCGCTCATCGTGCGCAGCGGCGCCATCCGCAACATGCACGACGTCATGTTCGTCCTGGGCCTGGGCGCGGCGGCCGTGAACCCCTACATGCTCTGGAAGCAGGCCTACGCCCAGGCCGAGAACGCCGAAGGGCTGCAGCGCACCCTGTCCAACACCCTGACGGCCCTGCAGGCCAGCGTGGAGAAGATCATGTCCACCATGGGCATCCACGAGCTGTGCGGGTACGGCCGCATCTTCTCGTCCATCGGCCTCAAGGCCGAGCTGGCCGAGGCCTTCGGCTGCGCCAACTTCTGCTCGTCCGACGCGGCGGGGCTGGGCTACGCCGAATTGGAAAGCCGGGCCGCGCGGCGCATCGCCCTGGTCCGGGAGGGTCTGGAAGGCAAGCTGCCGGCCGACCCCAAGCGCAACGCCCGCGTCGGCAAGATCCTGCGCTCCGTGGCCGTGGGCAAGACCGGCTACCTGCAGATGGCCGAAGGCCTGGAGGAGGTCGACCGCGACACCCCCGTGGGCCTGCGCCACCTCCTGGACATCGCCCCGCGCAGCTCCGCCCCCCTGCCCCTGGAGGCCGTGGACATCTCCATCGGCCAGCACGCCATGCCCCTGCTCATCAGCGCCATGTCCTTCGGCTCCCAGGGCGAGAGCTCGTTTAGGGCCTACGCCGAGGCCGCGCGCAAGCTGAACATCATCTGCATGAACGGCGAAGGCGGCGAGATCCCCGACATGCTCGGCAAGTACCGCGAGAACCGGGGCCAGCAGGTGGCCTCGGGCCGCTTCGGCGTGTCCATCGAACTGCTGAACTCGGCCCGCTACCTCGAAATCAAGATCGGCCAGGGCGCCAAGCCCGGCGAGGGCGGCCATCTGCCCGGCTCCAAGGTCACGGACATGGTCGCCCAGGCCCGGCACTGCAAGCCCGGCATCGCCCTCATCTCGCCCTCGAACCACCACGACATCTACTCCATCGAGGACCTCTGCCAGATCATCACGGAGCTCAAGACCGCCAACCCCGGCGCGCGCATCTCCGTCAAGATCCCGGTCACGGGCGGCGTGGCCACCATCGCCGTGGGCGTGGCCAAGGCGGGCGCGCACATCGTCAACATCAGCGGCTTCGAGGGCGGCACGGGCGCGGCCCGCGAGCACGCCAAGAAGTACGTGGGCCTGCCGGTCGAGATCGGCGTGACCCAGGCCCACCGCGGCCTGGTGGAGGCCGGCCTGCGCCGCCAGGTCGAGATCTGGTGCGACGGCGGCGTGCGCTCGGGGGCCGACGTGGTCAAGCTCGTCTGCCTCGGCGCCGACCGCGTCGGCGTGGGCACCGTGGCGCTGATGGGCGTGGGCTGCATCAGCTGCGAGCAGTGCCACCTGGACGTCTGCCCACGCGGCATCTCCACCCAGCTGCGCAGCATCGAGGAGGCCCAGCAGCGCGGCGTGAAGCTCTTCAAGCCCCTGCAGGGCGAGGTCGAGGCCGAGAACCTGGCCCGCCTCCTGCGCGCCTTCGGCGACCAGATCCGGCACATCCTGGCGGGCCTGGGAGAGCGGCGCCTGGCCGACCTGGTGGGCCGCACGGACCTCCTGGTCCAGGCCCGGGGCAAGGACAAGGTGGACCTGACGGACCTCCTCGTCCCGGCGCCCATGGACGCCATGCAGGCCTACTGCCCGGTGCCGCGCATCGTGCGCAAGCCCCTGGACAACCTGACGCGGCTCATCTCCGACATGGCCCTCTCCACGGCCCGCGACGGCTGCGGCTACGTGCAGTACCGGGAGGAGAACGTGCGCTCCGTCGACCGGGCCGTGGGCACCTACCTGGCCGGCGCCATGGTCCGCGAGGGCGACGGCGCCAAGGTCGACCTCATGCTCGACTCCTCGGTTCCGGGCAACGGCCTGTGCGCCTTCAACGTCGACGGCATCAGCACCTGCGTCCAGGGCGGCGGCCAGGACGGCATCGCCAAGGGCGCGCGCGGCGGCCGGGTCTGCATCCTCAAAGGGGCCAACATCCTGGGCCAGCGCGTGGACGGTTCCGTGGGCAAGTCCCTGGCCTACGGCGCCCTGTCCGGCACCGTCGTGGTCCAGAACTTCGCCGACTCACGCGCCTGCATCCGAATGTCCGGCGCCGACGCCATCTTCGGCGGCCGCATCACCGCGCCGGTGCGCGACGAACTGGGCAACATCGCCTCGCGCGCGCACCTGAAGGGCTTCGCCTTCGAGTACATGACCGGCGGCCGGGCCGTGGTCCTGGGCGACCCGGGCCCGTGGATGTGCGCTGGCATGACCGGCGGCGTCGTCTACCAGTGCCTCTACCCCGAGTTCGGCTTCGGCCGCGAGAACCTGAAACGCCGCTTCGCCCGCGGCGCCCACGTGGTCGTCCGGGGCCTCGACGGCGACGACGCGGAACAGATCAGGGAACTGCTGGGCAAGTACACGGCCTCCCTGCGCCAGAGCTTCCAGAACGCCGAGGCCGATCTGGTCCAGGCCCTGGCCGACGAGGCCGAAAGCCGCTTCGTGAAGATCGTGCCGGGATCGAGCACCGGCATCAAACCGGAATAGAAACGCGGATGGCGCCGGCAAGACTCCGGCGCCATCCGCTTCACTCGTCTTCGATACCGGTCCAGCCCCGAACGGGGCGCGACCGAGCCTCCTATTGCCGCATGGCGGCCTTGGCCGCGTTGCGCTCGCGGATCTTCCGCATCATCACGTCGTCCAGACGCTCCCCGGAATCCGGCACCACCTTGCCGTCGCTGCCCGTGACCATGTTCGTCCTGTGCGCAGCCATGCACCCCTCCCAGATGTTCGCATCCGAGGGCAGGGGATGGCGCAGGCAGCCGAAGCCGGACACGATGCACGGCTCGCCCGGCTTGTTGCAGCTGTATTTGGGGTTGTAGTCCCCGATGGTGTCGGGGTGGTAGATTTGCGTCGTGCCCGGGCTGCCGTATCCGGCGGAGCGGCACAGGCAGTTCAGGAACTCCTGGGACGGGGCGACCCCCATCTGCGCGAAGACGCTCTCCAGCTTCGTGTGGTTGAGGCTCTTCAAAAACTCCACCAGGTTCTTGTGCTTGACCTCGACCTCGGCGGCCGGGGCCTTGCCGCCCTTCCTGCCCTTGACGTACTTGTCGTAGACCTCCCGCAGCTCCGCGGAATTCTCGTCCTCGGCGAAGGACCTGGCCGCGGACAGGGCCTCGTCCTTGGGCACGCCGTTGCCGCGCAGGACCTGGTAGACCTTGGCCGCGCGCTCGTTCCTGCGCATGGCCTCGAGGTTGTTCTCCTCCTGCCACTCGTAGATCATGTCCAGGGGCTTGAGCACAGTCCGGCCCTTGCTTTCCACCATCTCCCACGCGTTGCCCGAGACCTCTTTCCAGATGTCGCCGCCCTCGAAGGTATCGGTCAGTCCCGTGGCATCCAGACCGGACGTGCCGGCCTCCGGGTCCACGACACCCTCCCGGTGCAGACGCTCGGCGATCCTGTTGAACTCCGACGAATCGCCCGCGCGCCTCATGTCCACGGCCCGGCGCGCCTCATCGTAGGGCACGCCCATGCGCATCATCTTCTTGACCACTTGGTTGTCCACGTCGTCCTGGATGCCGCCCTGGGTCCGGTCCTGAATGGCACCCAACTGCTTGCGCCCCTCCATTGCGGCCTCGGTCTTCTCCACGATGCCCCCGTAAAACCAGTCGACATACTTGCCTGCCTGCCTGCCGCCCTCCTTGAGGCGCTCCTTCATGCCGTCCTCCTCCTGCAAGGGCCCGCCGGCGTCCAGGGCCCGCTGGCCGTCGTCCTTGACCCCCTTTTCCTTGATGCGGGCCACGTTCTGGCGAAACCCGCTCCGGTCGCCGCTTTCGAACCTGTTCCGGGCCTCCCGGGCCTCGGCCTGCGTGGCGCCCATGCGGCGCAGCTTGGCCTCGATCTCGGCGGCCACCTCCCGGTCCTTGGCCTCGAAGGCCTTGCCCTCCAGTTCGGCCCACTCGTAGGCGTTCTTCATCCTGGCCCGCTCGGACGTGTCCTGGCCCAGGAGGGGCGAGGCCGCCTTGGCCGCGTCGCCCTCCTTGATGCCCTCGACGACGGTGGTCGTGATCTCGATGCCCTGGATGATCATGTCGGCCTTGTCCGCGGCGTTCATGCCTTTCTGCACGATGCCGTCCCCCGACGGGACCCCGGGCTTGGCCGGCCCGTCCGCATCCGCGGCGGCACGCTTGCCCCCGGACGTCGAGTCGGCGTCCGCGGTGCGCCTGGCGGGCGCGTCGGCATCGGTCGATGACTTCCGCCCCGCATCGGCCTCCCCGGCGGCGTCTGCGGTGCGCTTCACGTCCGCATCGGCGTCGGCCGAAGATTTCCGCCCTGCATCGGCGTCACCGTCCGCAGTGCGCTTCGCGTCCGCATCGGCGTCACCCGAAGCTTTCTGCCCGGCATCGGCATCGCCCAAAGCTTTCTGCCCGGCATCGGGATCACCGTCCGCAGTGCGCTTCGCGTCCGCGTCGGCATCGGACGGAGATTTCCGTCCCGCGTCGGCATCACCGTCCGCAGTGCGCTTCGCGTCCGAATCGGCATCGGCCTTTTGCGCCGGGGCGTCGGGTTCCCCCGCCCCCTGCTCGCCGGAACCGGGTGCGGGCTTCGTATCCGTCCCGTCCACGCGCTTCTTCGCTTCGGCGTTGGCCTCGTCGAGAGCGTCGGCCCGTTTCCGGACCTGCTCGGCCGTGTCGTCGCTCCCGCCGCCCTTGCTCTTTTTGCTCTGCCCCGGCTCGTCGCCGAGCTGGTCCTTCCAGTTCTGATCGGCGCTGCTTTTGGACGTCTTTTCGACCGTGTCAGCCATGTTGCGCCGCGCCTCCTGCAGCCTCTCGCTGCGCTGCCGGGCCTTGTGCTCGGCCACCTCGAAATCGGCCTCGGCCTTGTTCGTGTATTCCTTGATCTTGCGCTCCTGCACCTCCTTGGATTCGCCCAGCCGGGTGACGCCCGCCTCGTTCAGGCTCTTGTAGTTGCGCAAATCGTCGGCCTGGCGGGTGACCGGGGACGTGTGCCCCACGGTCTCCGCGACCTTGCTGAGGCTCTTGCCCAGGGTCTTCATGTCCTTGACCTCGCGGGCGTGCTGAAACTTCTGCTTGTTGTCCAGGGCATAACCCAGGGGGTCGGTCATGGCCTCGGGCCCCGTCACGCCCACGGCCTTCTTGCCGCCAGGGGTGACGAAGGCGTCGGAATCGGCCTGGCGCGCCTTCTGCCGTTCGGGCGTGGCCGGCTCCCAGATGGTGGCGTCATGCATCTTGCTGACGTATTTGCCCGTCTTCGGGTCGTAGGTGATGGTGTAGTCGCCGTTCTTGCGCCACTCGTCCACGAGCTGCCGGGCCGCCTCGTCGGTCTTGGCCGTGAGATCGAGGTCCGCGCGCACGTCCTTGGGCGGCTTGAGGTCCTTCTTCTTTTTCCCGCTCTCGGAGGAAGCATCGGTCTTGGCAGAGGACTTCTCGGCCTTGGCGTCGGCCGCCGTGGCGCCCGAGCCGGAATTCTCGATGAGCCCGTCATATTTTTCCTGGATACGCGTGAGCTCCTGCATGCGGGGGTCCAACTTGGTGTACTTTTCCCGCGTCTTCTGCATCTGCTGGAAATACTCCTGTTCGACCTTGCGGTAGGCCTCGCTGTCGACATTGACCGTACCGTCGGGGTTTCCGGCCGCCTTCCGGGCCATCTCGGAGTACTTGGCCTCGATGGCGTCGAGTTCCTTCTGCTGCAGGGAGCGCAGCGATTCGAGGTCATGGCTGTGCGCTGGTCCGGCCAGCCAGAAAACCAGGGCCGCCGCGGCCAGGAGATACGTCAGGAACCGCACGCCTTGCGGGGCGATTTCCGGACCGTGGACGCGGGATCGGACGGATTTGTGCTGTCTCTGGATCATGTCAGTTCTCCTCCGGCAATGATTCCGCCACATGGTCGATGAACGCCTCCGCCTGGAAGTCCTCGTCGTCGACCAGCGTCCAGCGCTCGTCGGCCGTCATGCCCGACGGGGTGACCCAGCCTCCGACGACGCCTTTCAAAGCGAGGGAGGACGCACCGCTCTTGATCGCGGGGCACGTGGTCAGGGCCACATGGTATTCCCAGCCTTTCCCGGACCTCAGGCCCACGCCGCGGATCCGGGGACCGCCCGGCAGACCGGCTTCGACCCAGCCGTCGCCGAAGCGGACCTCCAGCACGCCGTCCCAGTTGGCGTCCACCCAGCGCGCGTCGAGTCGGCGCGACCAGTTCAGGTAGATGGCGTTCTCGCCGCTCAGGGACAGGACGTACTTCCCCGCGTCGGGCCCTGTGTCGTGGCGGACGAAACTGGCCTGAACCTCAGTACCCTTGTCCATTTCCGGGGTTTTGGCCGACCGGAACACGGCCTCGACGCCGCTGGTGCGCGTCCGGTCGCAGGCGATGCGCACGGCGTAGGGCGTGCGCAGGATACGCTCGTTGAAGCTCAGCACGGGTTTGCTGGAGACCACGCCGACCTTGGGCCAGGAAAAGGTGTCGGCCGGCACCTCGGCCACAAGGGCCCCGCCTTCGAAACGGCCGTGCTTGGCGAACTCGGCCCCGCGGATGCCATAACCTTCCCAGGCCTCGCCGTCCCGGCCGTCGAACAGGGTTTCCACCTCCAGAGGCTCGACGCCCGGCGCCGGTTCCTCCGGGGGCAGCGGAACGCCGGTCACGCGGTCCATGACGATGCGCTTGAGGGCCATGCGCACGGGCGCTCCCGACTTCTCGGCCTGACTGAAGGCGTAGACCCGAAAACCCAGATTCGGCACGGCCCATTTCCAGGGAAAGCGCTCTTCGGGCCCGCCCAGGCCCTGGGCCATGACCCCTTCGGGCGAGATGCGCAGGGTCACTCTGCCCGGGGCCTGAGCTCCCGTCTCGACCCTCCATACCCCCTCGCGCGAGTCCGGATCGATCAGCAGCATGCCCCTGCCGCCCGAGCCGTCCTCCTTGCGGTTCCACTGGGCCCAGACGTACGGCGTGCTCGGGTCGTTGTTCTTGAGATTGTACCGCGGGGACAGGGCCACGACGAAGCCCGTGGTGCGGTCCGGATCGAACTCGAAGGTCACGCCCGCCTCGGAGCCGGGGCCGAATCCGTCCAGCCACAGCACGGGACCCGGCGTATAGACGCCGACCTTGCCCCAGCTGGAATTGGCAGGGACGTCCACCGCGACCTCACCGTCCTCCAGACTGGCATGCTTGCGGAAATCCCCGCCCTGCCCGGCCAGTGGAGTCAGCCAGCGGCCCAGCACGCCGTCTTCGAAAAGGATGGTCCGCCGAGCCCCGTCAAGGGGCGCGTCATGCGCAGCCTGCACGGCGAAAGGCTCCCGGCTGCGCTCGATCCGCTTCAGGGCCAGGCGTACGGGCTTGCCGCGCCGGCTCGCCGTGGCGCCGGCGAGGGCGTAGAGGCGGTAGCCGTCCTTTGGGACGTCGCCGGGCATGATGCCCTGCAGCAGCACCTTGCCCCCGGCGTCGGTGACCACGACAGCGTCGTCGGGTCGCAGGACGAGGTCGATGCGCTCCGGGACCTCGGCGATCTCCCGGGTCATGACCACCTGCTGCTCGATCCACAGGGTCAGGGTCCGGGGGCCGTCGACCGTTTCCAAATGCATGCCCACGCGCACATCATGGAACCGCCACTCTTCGTCGGTCCTGGCCTCGGCCGGGACCAGGGACAGGACAAGGTCGGTCGAGGCGCCCGGGTCGAGCAGCGCCGTCAGCCTGACCCCATGCTGCGTGCCGCGGGGATGCTCGACGACGGTGGCGTTGGTGTACATGCCAGTGCGCCCCCAGGAATTCCCTTCCGGCACGTCCACGATGAACATGCCGTTTTCAATTTTAGCGAAATTCTTGAATTTTCCACCATCAGCCTGGTACGGGGCCCACATCGCGGACATGTCGCCGGCAAAAAGCGGTTCGGCTGCCTGTGCGACTTGCGCGGCCGGTGCGGAAGACCCCGACGCGGATGCCGGCCCCTGTCCGTCGGGCCCCCGAACCCATCGACGGCCGTCGCGACGCAGCAGCGCGCCCGGCGCGGCGGCGTCCTCGTCGGCCACGGCCACCCACTCCAGAAAATCGCCGCGTTCAAGGTAGCCGTGCAGATCCGCGAGCCCTTCCGCAGATGGAGCGAGTCGTGCGTCACCTCCACGGGCCAAGGCCAGCCAGTCCGCGACCTGGGCGGTGCCCGCATCGAGGAGGTTCAGACCCGCCTCCGTGCGCAGAGTCTGCCCCAGGCGCACGAACCGTTCCGGCATCTTCCCCCATGCGCCAAGGGCCCTGACCGTGACCTTTCCCTGCAGTTCGAGCCGAACCAGGGCTTCGGGCCCGACCGCCGTCTCCAGGCCCGCTGCATGGGCAGCACGAGACGGACAGGACGCGGCAACAGCCAGCAACAGAAATACCGCCATGGCGAAACGAAAATGCATCGTGGGCCCTCCCGGATACGATGTGAATGACAGCAGGAACGAATCAGTCATCGGACCATATTTACGCATACCCACAAGACGACAGGCAGGGCAAGCCGCTTGCGCTGCGGGAGTGCAGCGGCCGGATTGTTTTTTCCGGCAAAAGTTCCTAGGTATTCCGCTAAACCACATTCAGGGGGATGCCATGCTCTTTTCCCGCGTCACGACCACCCCGGACCGCTTGCCGATTCTCGCCCTTTCCCTCCTCCTCCTTTTTCTGACCGCATGGCCCGTGCACGCCCAGAGCGGGACTCCGGCCGCGTCCGGCCCGCGGCAGGGGGCCTCGACCGGCGCCGACGCCGAGGCCCTGCGCGGCCTCATGGAAAAGGACGCCCTGACGGTCCGCGCCCTCGTCGGATTCGGCCGCATCCCCGCAGCCGCCATGGCCCCCCTGTCCGGCCTGCGCGGCAAGGGCATCGACGTGCTCGGGGCCACGCCGCAGCAGCTCGACGCCATCCTCAAGGAACACGGAGGCACCCTGAGCGCGGCCGAAAAGCAGGCCCTGGAGCGGGTGGCGGGCATCATGCGCGAGACCGGCAAAGAGGCGTCCGGCGAGCCCTCTTCCCCGCCTGCTGCACAGGAAGAAGAGGTCGCCGTCTCCGTAGCCGAAACGTCCGCCACACCTCCGGCGCAGGCAGCAGGAGCCACCGTGCCTGCCCGCCCGGCCCCGGCCCCCCTGCCGCCCATGCCGCTGCCCCCGGCCCTGCCCATGGTCGAACTCGGCAGCGCCCAGTACGCGGGCATGATCACCACGGCCAAGGAGGCCACCCGCACCCTCATGGGTGACATTTCCGAAGCCGAAACCCGGAAATTCGAGCAGCGCTGGGCGGCCTACTACGACCACCCTTCGGCCGAGATCGTTGAACACTTCCGGGCGGCCACGCCCATTCTTTCGGAATTCCTGAACATCCGCGAAGCCATTGCGACCACCTCCGCCACCTTCGACCAAGCCTGGAACGAAGCCGGGCTGGCCGCCGAGTACGACAGCCTGGACGGGGCCGACGCGGCCCTGGCCCAGGCCGACATGCTCAAGGACTACCTCGTCTCCCTGGAGGCCCGGGGCCGCCAGCTGGCCCAGGCCCTGCAGGAACTGGGCGAGGCCCCGGACCCTGTGGCGGAAAAGGAGGAGGCGCGCTCGCGCCACAAGTCCGCCGTCGACACGGTCAAGGAACTCCTCGTCGAGGCCCCGTCCCTGGAAGGCATCTGGTACGGGTCCTCGGAGTTTGACGAGGACGGCTGGATCGACGGCATCAAGGGGTCGCCGCTGCTCTTCGTGGTCTATGCCGTGGGCGACCCGGCCAACCCCCGCTACCGCGCCCTGCGCATGGACGCCGCGACCTACGACGAGAAGACGGATCCCTACATCGAAATTTTCGGCCTGAGCGACGGTGACTCGCCCGACATGCCCGGGATGCTCCCCGCCTTCGGGGACGGCTCCCTGCGCACTACCTACGAAATGAAGGACGAGGAGGACACCTACGTGATCACGGTCATGGCCGATCGCCTGGCCGACGGCGCCGATTCCTTCGAGTACCCGCCGCCTGTGGCCCTGGACACGGTCGAGGCAGCCTTCGAAAAGGCGACCAAGAAGAACGCCGAAAAACGCGAGACGCTGGAGTCCGCCCCCGCCGCGCCGGCCGAAAGCACCGACCAGGCCCTCAAGCAGACGGCCCAGCAGGTCGTCGGGGTGGCCATGGTCTCCATGTTCGAGAAGTTCGCCGTGTCGGAACTGAACGATGTCCGCCGCCACAACGAGTGGACCCCGGCTTTCCTCCGCGCCGCGCGGCAGTGGCTCAAGGATCGCCCCTTTTCCGAAGGGACCACCCTGGCCCAGGACCGCCAGGCCATGTCAGTCATGTTCGCCAGGTTCCTGGGCCCGCAGCAGGCGCCGCCGCAATCGGCTCAGACCGCAGTGGCCCAGGCGTCCGAAAAGGCCGCCGCGCCCGAAGCGCCGAAGGCCGCGGACGACGCGTCCGAGGCCGAAAAAGCGGCAAGACTCGAACGCATCGAGTTCCACAAGCAAAACATGGTCATCATCCAGCGCAACCTGGACCGGGACCGGGCCGAACTGGAAAAGGAAACCGACCCCAATCGGCGGGCGCAGCTGGAGTTCCGCATCGTCGGCGCCATGTCCGACCTGCAGGGCGAAAAGGACCTCGTCGCATCCGTGGAGACCGGAGAACTGGTCCGCACCCGCACCGCCTTCGACGACTACGCCCATGCCGGATTCATCGCCAACATCAGGCAGAGCCAGCGGCAGATGGAGAACTTCCAGCGCTCCAGCGACGCCCTCTTCAAGCTCGCCGGCATGCTCCCGGGGGATGAGGGCAGCGAGGCCCGCGCCTTCGTGGAGCGCCAACTGACGCCGGAGGTGCGCCTGAACATGGACCAGGCCGCCGTGAAGCGCATCGCCGACGCGCTGGGCAAGAAGGTGGAGGGCCACTACCTGGGGCAGCAGGCCAAGAGCGACGAGGAGTCCGCCTACGCCACCCTTGGCCTGGAGGCGGCCGAGAACATCAAGACCGCGGCCGACTCGGGCATGATGGTCCTGTCCCTGTTCGGCGGAAAATACGTGGATGCGGCCTACCAGGCGGCCACGGGCTATATCGAGGGAGGGCCCGCCGAAGCCGCCCTGCGCACGGCCTCCATGTTCGGGCCCACGGCCGGTGCCGCGGCCGAGGCCATGCGCGGCTACCGAGAGGGCGGCGTGCAGGAGGCCCTGAAGCGCGGAGCCTTCTCCCTGGCCACGGCCAAGGGGATGGAGTACGGCATGGGCAAGGTCATGGGCAAAGGGGGCGGCGTCGACGGCCCGGACGCGCCCGCCGCCAAGGGGACCGCGCCGGGTGCGCAGGCGGCGAAGCCGGCGGCGTCCTCCGGGACGGCGCCGCAGGCCGTGGCCAAGCTGCCGAAATCCGGGGACCAGCGCGCCCTGGAGCAGTTCAGGCAGGCCAGGAAGCAGGGCGAAGACCTCGTCGAGGACTTCCGGCAGGCCCAGAAGCGCCTTTCCGAGGCGGGCGCTGCCGGAGCCTCGCCCGCGGAGATCATGAAACTCCAGGCCGAGGTCCGCGACAAGGTGGCCGCGGTCAACGGCAGCCCCCACGCCAAGAACTTCCTCAAGTACAAGGGGGACGCCGGTTCGCAGCAGGCCTACAACGCCCACCTGCGGGCCGTGCACGCCGACGTGGAGGCCAAGTTCCACGCCAACATGCAGGCCAAGGGGTGGAACCAGCAACCCCTCAAGGAGTTCCGCAACTCCGCGAGCGCCGGGTCCGTAGGCATGGACTTCGACATCGGCCTGGACGAGCAGGCGGCCCGCGCCCTGACCCGGGACGGCAAGCCCGCCAAGCTGAACCAGTGGCAGGAGGACGCCCAGAGGGCCTGGAACGAGGCCTACGAGGCGTCAACCGGACGCAATGCCGGACAGGCCTGGGAAACCGTGACCACCAGCGGCCATGCCGAGAGCTACAAGGACCTGGCCTGGCTCTCTCCCGACAAGTCCGGCGTATCCAAGGCCTGGGGAGAGCAGGCGGCCGACGTGACGCGCTACAAGTCCTGGCACATGCAAAACGACCCGAGCCTCGACAGAATGACCAAACTGCAGGAGATCAGCCGCGGCGCGGCCAAGGACATGCAGACCAAGCTGAACCCCATCCTCGACCAGGTCAAACCCACGGGCCAGAGCCTGACCAAATTCCAGAACGCCCGCGAGCACTGGAACAAGGTCCGCCAGATCCTGGCCGACTTCGGCGAGAACAACATCGATCCCGTCACCGCCGACCGCCGCATCCGCGAACTGACCGGCGGCAAGAGCATCCCCGAGGTCGTGGAGGACATGACCTACCTCCTGGAAGGGGCGGTCAAGTTCGGAAAACGTTCCTAGGCGTCACCCCGAAAAGACACAGGCCGGAAACCATGGCGGTTTCCGGCCTGTTTTCATGTCTGTCCGGGCCGCCGGGAGGGACGGCCGAGACGGAACCGTTTCAGGGCAGCGGCACGCTCTGCCGCCGGAAGCGGTTCCCGTCGACGGCCAGGTACTCCACGCCGCCCTTGGCGAACGCCGCCCGGGGCGGAATGATGTCGTGGACGCGGTCCTCGCCCCCGAAGACGACGATGTGCACCTTCTTCTCCTTGTCGAGTGCGAAGTAGACCAGATGCCTGCCGTCGGGGCTGAATTGCGGGGGCTCGTCGCCGAAGATCTCCCGGAATTCCGGGCCGGCCTGGCCGTCGAGGAAGGCCCGCCAGGACGACTTGCCCTTCTCCAGCCAGGCCACCTTCGTCCCGTCGGGGCTGAAGACGATGCCCCTGGGCGAGCCCTGGCCGCGGCCGACCTCCTTGCCGTCCACGACCACGACGTATTCCTCGTCGCCGATCTGGAAGCCCGCGGCCCAATGCCGTCCGTCGGGGCTGAAGGTTTCACCCGCTACGCTTTTGAGCGCCCCGAAATCATGGGTGAAGACCTGCCCGTCGACCACCAGGAACGCCTCGCCGCCCTTCTTGGCTTCGTAGGCGTGCCGCGACCCGTCGGGGCTGAACGTGGCCGGATCCCAGATATCCTCGAAATCGGGACCGATCTGTCCGTTGACGACCATGGACCTGACCGTGTCGTCCACATGGGCCACAAAAGCGTAATACGCACCGTCAGGGGTGACCGTGAACTTGTAGCCGCTGCCCATGGTGGGGGTGAGCTCCTCGGCGTCCCGAACCAGGAAGCGGTCTCCGCCCTCTTTCTCGGCGATGTAGTAGAGTTCGGCGCGGTTTTGCGTGAACAGGAGGTTGCCGTGAACGGCCGGGTACTTCCGCCCCACGGCACCGTCCGCGGTCACGACCATGGCAAAGTCGGCGCCGGTCTGCTCGTCACGCCCCCGCTCGACCCAGGCGGCCTTGCCGTTCCAGGCCACGGCCCCCTCCCGCACGGGGACGGGCGTCTCGCGCACCTGCTTGCCGTCGAGATAGACCCGGTACACGTCGCCGGCCTTCCCGCCGACCAGGACATGGGCCCCGTCCTCGCTCATTTTCAGGAAATCGATTTCGCTGAAGACCGGGCCGTCGGCCCCGTTGCATACCGGAACCTCCTTGTCGCCCAGCTCCGCCTCGAAGCAGAAGGTCTCGCCCTTGGGCGTGAAGAGCATGGAGTACCCCTTGACGTCGTCGTACCATTTTCCGGGCACGCCGTTGACCGCGACGCGCTTCTTCCCCTTCTTCTCGCCCTCGACCCAGGCCACGTGACGCAGGTCGTCGGACAGCTTGATGGCCCTTTCGTCCAGGGCGTACTGCGGCAGCTCGAAATCGAAGTTCTCCGCGGCCGCAGCCGGTCCGCCCGGCGCGCCGGCCGACAGGGATTCCTCCTGCCCCACGGCGTAGAGCGTCCCCTCGTGCTCGTAAACGTCGCCGGGCATGGCCGTCACGACCCAGCCGACACGGTGCACGCTAGTGCTGAGGGTGCCCAGTTCGTTGTCGCCGATGAATTTCTTGACCCGGTAGGCCATGTAGACGCCAAAGGCCCGAGGGCCCACAGGGCGGCCCGTGGCGGGGTCCAGGCGGGGGGTCCAGCGCACCTCGCCGTCCCGGCTCTCCTCGAACCCGATGTCCGCGTCGCCCCCGGCGTCGTCGTGCCGGTAGACATACACCGATTTGCCCGCCACGCGGTAGGACACCCCGTCCTTGGCCTCCTTTTCGCTCAGGGGAATCTCGGGGTTCTCCGGGGCGTCGACGCGGATGACCACGGGAGTATCGGCCGTGACGAACCCGAGGACCCGGCTGTAGGGGGCGTCACCGTCGAGGGCGGCCTTGACGCCCATGTTCTCGGCAAGCTTGTCGAAATGGCGCTTCTCCCCTTCCGCGACCGCCGGGGCCCCCGGCAGCAAGGCCTGCAGGCGCCGCTGAAAATAGGGGTCGTCCTGCGGCCCGGCCACCGTGATGCCCTCGGCCTGCAGCCTGACCCTGTACGTGCCCTGAACCTGGTCGTTGATGGGAAATTCCACGCCTTCCGCCGGGCCCGAATCGCTCGGTGCGGCCGGAGGCAGGGCAGAGGCCGCCTCCGTTCCCGCCCCCCGCTCCGTCTCGGCCTGGGCAGGTGCGGCTTCGGCTGGCGCGGCGGGAGCCACGGCGGGCCCGTCGGCGGCCTGTGCCCAGCGGACGCCGCCGCTGCGCAGCAGGGTGCCCGCAGGCACGGCGGCGCCCGGAGCGGACGGGGACCAGTCCAGATGCTCGCCGCGCTCCATGAAGGTCGCCAATTCCTGCAGGTCGGCCCTGTACGCGGCCGCGGCCTCATCGGCGGTCCATTTCCGGACCTGATCCAGATTCGCGCCCAGCAGATCTAGCCCCGCTTCCTGCCGCATCCGCTGCGCCAGCTTGACGAACGTGTCGGGCAGGCGCCCCCAGCCGCGCAGGGCGCGGACCGTGACCTTGCCCTCAGCTTCCATCTGCAGGAGCCCGTCCGGGCCCGTGGCTATCTCGACTTCGGGCGCGGCCCCTTGCGCAGGAACGGACAATGCCGGGCCTGCCGCGCACAGAAGCCCGGCCAGCATCAGAATGATCAGGGAAGAACGCATGTGAGCCTCCTCGTTGCCGCGTTGATCACAAGACTAGCGGACGGCATACAGATGCCCGTCCTCGCTCCAGAAATACGCTACGCCGCCGGACAGGGCCGGGGACGTAATTTCACCGCCGGCCTCGAATCTCCAGCTCTCCTGACCGGAAGCCCTGTCCAGTCTGAGCAGGAAATTGCCGGCCGCAAGCATGAGGGCATCACCGTCAACGACTGGGGCCTTCAGGTGGGCGCGCTGCGTGTTGACCGTCCACTTCACGGCGCCGGTGGCGGCATCGAGGGCGTGCAGGTTGTCGGCGCTGACGGCATAGACCACACCGTCATGCACCGCCGCAGGGTGATGGATCAGCCCGGTGCCGAACTTCCATTTCTCCACTCCAGTCTGAACGTCCACCGCGTAAATGTTGAAATCGTCGCTGCCGAAGACCACCAGCCCATCCGACACGGCCGGACAGGTGGTGATGTTGGCTCCGGCGCGGAACGTCCATTTTTCCGCCTCGGAGCCCAGGTTCACGGCGGTCAGGCGGTTGGCATGGGCGAAAAAGGCCGTGCCGTCGGAGACGGCCGGAGTGCCGACGGTATCAGACGCCTCGAAACCCCATTTCGCGTCGCCCGTCTGCGGGTCGGCGCTGTACACGTGCTTTCCGGCTCCGAAGCAGATGGCGCCGTCCACCATGGCCGGCGAGGAATTCACGCCGTAATACAGGGACTTGAAGCGCCATTTCTCACTGCCCGTGGCCGCGTCCAAGGCGAAAAGATGGCGGTCGCCGCTCCTATCGCCAACGACGTTGCCGAAAAAGACCGTTCCTCCGGCCATGGCCGGAGGCTGGTCGACCCAGTCCTCGGCGAAGAACTTCCACTTCAGCGCTCCTGCGGCCACATCCACCGCATAGAGATGGCCGTCCACGCTGCCGAAGCACGCCAGGCCGTCGAGCACGACCGGGGCGGTGCACGTCCCGCCGCCGACCTTGAGCTTCCACAGCACGGCCGCAGGCCCGGCCGGGCCCGACGCTTCGGAAACGCCCGTGCGGGCCGCCCCTCCGCGATACATGGCCGGCCCCGAAGCGCCGCCGGGCACGGACGGTGCGGCCTCGACCGCATCGGGTAGCTGCGGGGCAGAACCTGCCACTTCGGATGCAGGCGGGGCCGCAGCGACCGTGTCAGGCACAGGAGGGGCCGCAGCGGCCATGTCGGGCACCGCAGGGACCGCATCGACCGCGTCGGACACCGCAGGGACCGCGTCGGGCGCAGGCGGAGCCGCAGCGGCCGAGGCATCGGCCGGTTGCATGTCCGCAGGCGCGGCGGCATTTCCGGAATCCATCATCGCCAGCAGGCCTGACAGGACCTCGCGCTGAGCCGGCGAGAATGCCGCGGTCCCTTCCTCCGCCTCCCGGACCCACGCCGCCAGTTGCGCGCGGTCGGCCCCGATGAGGTCCAGGCCCATGGTCCGCAGCTCCATGGCCGTGGTCGCGGTGGACGCGGGCACGAGCTTCCAGGCCCACAGGGCCCGCACCGTCAGACGCCCGTCGTCACGCAGCCTGACCAGCTCGGGCGGCAGCGCGTCCACGGCGGGTTCCGAAGCGTACGCCGGACAAACGAACAAAAACAGAAGCAGGAGCCAGAGTCGCATGAAACCTCCATGCGCGGCAGACATGCCGCAAAAAGTTCGCGTGACCGAATACGATCAGCCGCCGTGGGCCGATTTTTCCAGGGCCTTGACGATCATGTCCCCGCCGTCCGCCTGACTGCTCGGCACGGGTATGCGCACCGTGACGTAATTGCGGAAAAAATACAGGGAACGCCCGGCCACCATGATGTACGAATAGACGAGACGGATGTGCGGCAGGGGCTTGCGCTCGCGTTTCACGGAATCGAGCCTGCTGCCCAGCGTGCCCCAGGAATGCACCGTCCCGTTGACGTACACGCACCGCTCCCCGACATAGACCTCGCCGAGCCTGCGCAGGTTGCGACGGTAGGTCAGGGCCGGCAGGCCCGTGGCCAGGAGCAGGAGCAGCGCCATGAAGGCCATGAGGAAGCCGAACACCACAAACGAGGCCTCGTCGCGTTTGACGATCATGAGGCCCGCGCCGACGACCACGGAGATTCCGAAGATGAGCAGCCAGAGGCTTCTCTTCTGTGAGGACTCCTCCCCGTACTCCCAGCGCGCGAAGGCTTTCCACTCCTCGGGTTCGAAGGTGAAATGGGCCAGGTGCCGCCCCCCTTCAACCATGTCGCGGAGCAGGCCGACCTGACGTCCGAAGAGCCACACGCCGAGGAGCGAGCCGAAAAGGAACAGGCCGCCGACCACGATGGATGCGTAGCTCGCCCCGCTGCCCACGGTGTCGAAGACGAAGGGCCACAGGACCAGGGCGCCGAACAAGACCGCGCAGACCGCCGACCAGCGCACCCCCCTGCCGGCCGAGCTCCATGCGACCACATCACCCGCCCTGCCGGCCAGTAGGCCCATCGCCAGGGCGCCCAGTCCGGCCCCCAGCAGCCACGACCAGTGACGGCGCAGGGGAAAGGCCGCCTCGTCGGGGACGTCGGACGTCCCGTACTCCCTGGCCGGGATGCGCCTGTAGTCCATGTGGCGGATACCCGAGCCGTCGCGGAACTCGGCGTACCCGGACGGCCCCGGCAGTTCGCCGAAGGGCCGCAGGTCCGGCCGGTCGAATCGCACCGGTCGGCTGCCGGCGGCCAAGGCCCGCTCCAGTTCGCCGAAGGCCTGTGCCCAGGCGGGGCCCGTGACCGTCACGGTGCGCCCCCTGGTTTTGGCGGCGATGAACTCCGTCAGGGGCAGGGGCTCCGAGACGGACTGCACGAACGCCTTCCCCAGGCCCATGGCGCCGGACATGCGGCCGGGCGGGGTGTTGCGGTCCTCGTAGAGCTTGCCCCAGTTCACGAGTTCGCCCCGCAGCAGGACCGGCTCCGGGTACCACCAGGCCATGACCGCGGCGGCGATGACGCAGGCCGCGACGATGTTTCTGAGCAAAAGAATCATGCTACCTCCGCCCCGCAGGCGGCGTTCAATATTCGAGTCGTTCGCAGGGCCGCCAGGTGGTCCCGCCGTCAGTGGAGACAAATAGCCCCCCTTCCCACAGTCCGGCCCAGAGGCTGCCATCGTCGCCGACGGCCACGCCCTGGACGTTGCCCTCCGGGCCGCCGCCCGGGCCCGGCCAGGTCCGCCCGCCGTCCGGGGAGAAAAGCGCGCCGTGCTCGCGCGTGGCCACCAGGACCTGGCCGTCCCGGCCGAAGGACACGCCCTGCACCGTGCTGTCGCCCGGCACCCCGTCCACCCGTTCCCAGACCGTGGCGCCGGGGGCCAGGACATGCAGGCCGGCGCCGTAGAGTCCCGCATACACCGCACCCCAGGGCGCGGCCTCCACGGCCAGGACCCAGGGCCCGGGCAGGCCGTGGCCGAGGGGCTCCCAGCGCCGCCGGTCCGCGGACAGGGCGAACGTCCCGTGCCCGAAGACCCCGGCGACCCAGCCGTCCCCGCGCCGGGCCGCGCCCGAAACGAACGCGCCATCGGGCAGCCCTTCCATGACCGGCCGGGGCTCACCCGCACGGGCCTGCCCCGCGGCCTCCTCCAGGCGGCGCTGCACGTCCTGCCATTGCTGGTAGACGCGCATCACCGCCCGCTTCTCGTCGAGGGTGGCGGCATCGCCGCGAGGCAGGAGGGCCATCTGGCGGCGCAGCTCCTCCTCTTCGCGGGCCAGGGCCTCCTCCCGCGCCGAGGCCTCGCGCAGCAGCTGCAGGGACTCCTGCGTCATGCCCCGCGCGTCGAGGATGTGCAGACCCAGACCCCAGAAGTGCAGCAGGGCCTGCGCTCCGTCGGCGTCGGGGAAGAAGCCGGCGAAGGCGCCCGCGGCCGCCTTGTCCCAGACGCCGTCGCGGAAGACGTAGAGCCCCTGGGACGTGGCCATATGGACGCGGCCGCCCCGGGACGCCGCGGCGCGGTGGACGAACAGTTCGGGCGCGCCGCCGGCGCGCCGCCAGCCCTGTCCCTGAGCGAGGTACACCCCGCCCTTTTCCGTGGTCAGGACCAGGACGCGTCCGCCGTCCAGGGCGGCGAGCTGCGTGATCCGCGGGCCTTCCCCGGCTCGGCATTCCGTGACGCCCGAGGTCAGGACGCCCGCGACGAGCAGCAGGCCCGCAAGCAGCGTTCTCTTCATCGTGCAAAGGGCCACGTGATCCTCCCTGTCCCCCGCAGGCGCATTCCCCGGGGCTTACTGGTCATGGCGCAGGATCTCCACCCGGGTGAAGCCGCTGCCGCCGGATTGTTCGTTGTGAGCCCAGGTGCCGGGGTCCGAGTCGATGACCGTGTACGTTCCGGCGGCTAGGCGGACCATGGGCCAGACCGTCCAGGAGGCGTTGGGCACGCCGCCCATGCCCTCCATGCCCTCGGCCTGCCACGGGCCGTAGGTCTTCCCGTCGGCGCCGCGCAGGGCGATGGTGCCCGGGGTCGCGCCCTGGCCGTTGTTCCAGTGGTAGTTCTCGATCAGCGCCAGGACGTTCGGTCCGTCCAGGGTGAAGGTCGTGGCGCGGGTCGGCCCGTTCAGGACCGTGTAGATGTTGCCGTTGTTGAAGACGACTTCGGGCGTGCCGTCCAAGCCCTGGGGGATGGCCCCAGCTCCGTCTGGAGCGGCCTCGTTTCCGGCGGGCGCCGCGGCCCCGACTTCCATGGTCTCGATGATGGCGTCGATGGTCGCTTGGCTCCCTGCAGGGCCGCGGAAAAGCACCAGCATGACGCCCGTGTCGCCCTCCATGGCCGGGAAGAGCAGGTTGACGGCCGGGCCGTCGTCAGCGCGCAGCACTTCGGCCCCGCCGATGCGCACCACGCGGCCTCCGGGCAGCTCCTGCCGGGCGCGGGCATAGTCCCGGGTGACGCCCCCGGACACGCCGTGCACCGGGTTCTCGAAACCGCCCTCCCAGTATAGATGGAGCACGTCCACGGCGCTCTCCTCGCGGGTCTGGTGCTGCCACGAGGCCGGAACGGCGAAGCGGACATTGCCCATGGTCACGCTCTGCCACCCCTGCGGGGCCTTTGACATCGCAGCGGCCGCGTCATCCCGGCCCTTGGCGGGGGCCGCGTCCTGACTCGGCGCGGGCGGTGAAGCGGCGCCGGGCGCCTTCTGATCGGAGGAACCCGCAGCGGCCTGGCTTCCGGTCCAACGCCTGCCGACCCAGGTGCCGGTCATGTCCTTGTCGCCGTACGCCCATTTGCCGGTGAAGGAATTGAGATCGCTCCCGAGCACGAACTCGATGCGCCCGGCATCCTGCGGCGGCTTGTACGTCGGCGCCTCGGACCACGTCCCGGTGAGGACCGTGCCGTCCGGGGAGAGCTGGCCGGAAATCCGGCCCTCGTCATGAGGATACGTGCCCGTGACCTGTCCCGATCCGGACGCGATCTGCAGGACCATGACTCCCCAGTCCGTTTCCCACTGGCCCACGAACCCCCTGGACATCTCCACCTTCGGGGCCGGAGGGGCCGCGGGCGTCTGCGTGGCGCCTGGAGCCGACGCCGCGGTCGATGCCGGAGCCGGAGTCGATGCCGGAGCCGATACCGGAGCCGATGCCGGGGACGGCACCGGGGAGGCAGAGGCCGCAGGCTGCGCCTTGGCCGCTGTCTTGGGCTCGGCGGCGGCGCCCTGCGCCGACTGCTGCTGCAGCCTCTCCAGGGCCCTCGTCACGTCGCCATCGACCTGCAGGGTAAGGCTGACCTTGTACTGATGGATGGCCTGGGCGATGTCCCCGGCCTTTTCGTAGTGCTCACCCATGGCCTTGGCGTTCTCGGCCTCCTTGACCCCCGCCTTGCAGGCCGCCAGCCACTGGTTGAGTTCGTTGAGCTTGGCCGGCGCGTGCTCCCATGACTCGATGAGCTCCCCGATGGCCCTGACGGCGGCGCGTCGCTCCCGCTCCCGCACCAGGGCCGAGATCCGCTCGGACTCCTTGGCCAGGAACTCCCGGTACTCCGCCATGTAGCCGTCCACGCGCTTCTTGAGAGCCAGGAAGTCAGGGTCCTTCACGGCCGGCGGCAAGGGACGCAGGTGGTCCTTGAGCATGCGGTATTCGAGGTTCTCGATGGCGCCGGCGGCCTGCTGCACCTTCCCGGCCCGCGCCAGGCCCTCGATTTGCGGGAATGTCTTCCTGGCCTCACCCCACGCCTTGTCCCACTTTTCGTACTGGGCCAGGCGCTGCTTGGCGTACGCCTCGGACTGGAAGTCGCGCGTGCCGACCTTGTTCACGGCCCGGCCCTGGTTGTCGACGGCCCTGGCTATGTCGCCGCGCTCCACATTCCTGGCCGCGAAATTCTCCAGGTAGGGCCCGACCGTACCGCGTACGTAGTCGGCGTCCTCGGGGCGCAGAAGCTCCCTGACGCCCTCGAAGCGGTCCGAAATGGCCCGGGCCGTATCCTCATCCTCCATGGCCTTGCGGTTCACGATGTCCGCCCGGATCTTGTCCATCTGCGGCTGGACGCTTTTGGCGTTCTCCTCGGCCGCCTGCCGGTTCCACTGGTCGAAGACTGCCCGGGCCTCGTCGTAGCGCATCTTGGCCACCTTGTTGAAGCAGTCGTACTGCGCCTGCTTGTCGCCGGCGGGCAGGGGCGTCTTCCAGATGGACAGGGGACCGTTGCACTGGCAGGGGCCGTGGCCGACTTCCGCGGTGCACCCGGGGTTGAAGAACCCGCCCAGGGACCCGCCGCAGCCCCCGCAGAGGCAGTTCAGGTAGTCCTTGGCGTCGGAGTCGTGCAGACCCATCTTTTTCATGTCGGCCATGACCTGTTCGAAGGCCTGGCGGTCCAGCACCATCTGGCGCATGACCTTGGCCAGCTCGTTCTGCATGGCCGCGTAGGCCTCCATCTCCTTTTCCTGGGTGAAGTACTCCCAGATGGTGTCGGGCAGGTACAGCACGCCGATGAGGGCCTCCTTGCCGAGGTACACGCCGGTCTTGAGGATGGTGAAGGTCACGTGCTTGGTCATGGACGGCGACTGCCCGGCCTCGAACTCCTTCATGTAGCGCTCGATCTCCTCCCGCTGTGCCTGCTCGAAGGCCGGTCCGATGCCCGTGCCCTCCCAGGCGGAGTGGTAGTAGCAGTTGCGGAAAAAATCCCACAGGGTGTCCGTGGCCTTGACGTTGTCCAAGGCGATGCTCACCCCCTGATAACCCGTGAGCAGAGCCCCGCCGGCGGTCATGACCACGGAAATCTTGGTCATGCTCCTGATGCCGCTGACGTTCTTCAGGGACTGTTTGTACGCGCCCCATTTGGCGGCGGCATCCGCGGCCTGCTTGGCCGACTTGGCCTCTCCGAAGACGACCTTGGCGAAGCTGCCGTCGACGCCCTTGACGCCCTTCAAGGCGTCGTCGATGCGGTCCACGGCCTGCACGGCCCTGTTGGCCGGCAGCCTCTTGACCTCCACCTCCAGAGCCTTGCGGACCTGCGTGAGCTGGGTCGGGTCCTTTTTGGCAATGGCAGTCAGGGTGTCGATCATGTCGTCCGTGGCCCCCTGCAGCCCGCTCTGATGCAGGTTGTGCACGGCCGCGGCGTCCTTGCCCGTGAAGGGGTTGCGCCCCCCGGACTTGATGTTGCCCGAGGCCTTCTCCAGCCCTTTCTTCACGTTCCCAGTCCCCTTTGCGGCGTCGTCCGCCGCGCCGGGCACGGCCCCCTTCTCCCCGAGGTAGTCCCGCCGCATCTGCGCGTTCATGTCGCGGATGCGCTCGTGGTATTTGGATGCCTGATAGTCGTACTGCCGGGCCTGGGCTTCGAGGTATTCGGCGCGTCCGGGGTTGGAATTGCGGATGGCGCCGGCTTCGTTGCGCAGGGCGTTGGCCTTCTGGATCTTCATGTCGGCCATGTCCTTCATGGTCGAACTGAACGACGAGGCCTCGTCGACCCGGATCACCCTGTCGGTGCCGAGCTTGCCCTGGGCCGAGGCCGCCCTTGGGTCCGTGTAGGCCGTGCCGCCGTTTTCGTTGACGTACTTGACGATGCGCTTGAACTCGTCGGGATCCGTGTGGTCCGGATGGGGCATGAAGTCCGTCTCGGTGTTGACCTTGCCGGTTGGGGGATCGAGCCCCTTTTCCTTAAAGTGCTGCTTGAGATTTTTCTGATAGTTGGCGTCGATGTTCTTGATGTCCTCCAGGGTCACCTGCCTGCCGCCCGTGCCCTTCACGTTGACATCCGTGTCCGTGCCCGGGTTGAACTTGCGGTCGCTGATGCTCGAGTCGAAGCCGGCATCCCGAACGGATTTCTTGACCAGGTCCTCGTTGAGTTCGAAGAACTTGTCCTGGCAGGTCTCGTAGCTGGACAGCGAAATCCGTCCCTCCTGCGCCAGGAGGTTGACCTCCTTGTTGTGCACGAACACGAGCATCTCCTGAGCCGGCGTGGCCGCGCCACGGGCCACGGCTTCGGCGGCCTCCTGCAGCCCTGCGGTCCAGGCCAGGGCGAGGAAAGGCAGAAGGAATACGAGCAGAAACACGTGCAGGCCGCCGAAAAGAAGCTTCCTCTTCATGAACACCTCGTGATGGACATTTCCAGCCCTGGAACAGGGCCGCCTGATATGGGGTAAAAGACTCCGGAAAATACCACAACCAACGCCTTTCGCATCACTGGTCCGCCCCTGCAGAGGCCGGCAGGGCGGTCAGGTAGAGATCGTACCCGCCCTGTCCCCCCGGCCGGTCCGAGGAGAACAGGAGCAGCCGCAGTTCGGGTTTCTCCCTGAACCCCAGCAGCAGGACCGACGGCCTGAACTCGTTCCCGGCCGTGTTCACTTCCACGCCGACGGGCAGGACATCCTGGAGGTTGCGCGGCGCGCCCCAACCCGACCCAATCCGCCGTGAAGCGTAGAGGTCGAAGCCGCCGCGTCCGCCGGGGCGGTCCGAGGCGAAGAACATGACACCCTCACAGACGAAGGGGGCCATGGTCTGCCCCGGCCCGTCCAGTTCCGGCACGGGCTCGATGCGCGGCGCCAGGCCCGCGTCGCCGAGCCAGGCCGCGAAATCGAGGCTGCGCCCCGTGTTGCGGTACCGGTAGATCCGGTAGCGGCCCGACCTGTTGGAACAGAAATAGAGTTCGTGCCGCTCGTAATCGTAGGTCGCATAGGCGTCGTCGGCCTCGGGCTCGTTGCCGAAAAAGGACCGCATGCGCCCCGAGGCGTCCGTGAAATACAGGTTGCGGCGCCCCTCGTGATCCGAATCGAACATCCACGCCCCACCGGCCGGAAGCGTCCCTCCGCCGCTCCATGCCAGGGGTTCCCGGAGCAGGGTCAGGGTGCGGGTCGGCTTCCCGTCGTGGTCCGTGCCGTAAGGCCGGGCCTCGGCCGGCGGGGCCGCCAGGGGCGACGGTCCGCGAACGTTCCCGGGCAGGGCAGGGACGAAGGCGAAAGGCCCCGTACGCCGGGCAGTGATCACCGGGGCGGGAGGACGCTCCTGGCGCCCTTCGCGAAACGGGTTCTGGATCACGCTTATGCGCCCCGCATCTACGGAAAAATGCCCTCCCCGACTGGCGTCGTTGCTGGCGAAGGCGATGAATGCGTCCATGGCCAGGGGCGGCGGGCCGGCCACGGCGTTGAAATCGTCGTAGGGCCCGTTCATCCCCTGCAGGGCGTGCACGCCCGGTTCCATGCGCACGGCGTTGGGCAGGTGCCCGTACAGGGCGTCCGTGAGGCAGGCCCCGAGGCAGGCCGGGGCCAGCAGGGCCAGGGCAAGGAAGGCTCTCATGGGTGATTTCCCCCGATGCAGGTCACGGAAACCATGCGGTCGCAGTGCGCCTCGTCGCAGACCTGGCCGGTGGCCAGGACGCGGGTGGGCGGGGACTGCAGGCGAACCTCGAAGGCCGAGGCCGCCGCGAAACCCCGTGCCCTGCACCATGCGTCGGCGGCCGGGCGGCCGCAATCCCGGCCCCACTGCAGGCAGTAGTCCAGGGGTACCCCGTCCACCAGCGGGTCCGGGAAACTCACGCCCTCACCCGAAGCGTCGCCGGGCATCCACCCGGACTCACCGGAATCACCTGCAGCGCCGATGCAGGGGCCGCGGTCCACGAGGCTCTCCTCCTCGACCAGAAAGGCGTCGCCGGGCAGGAGTTCGCCCGTCACGGACACACGCCGCCCCTCGAAAGGCTGCAGATCCACGGGGCTGCCCGGTTCAACCAGGAGGCTGATCCGGTAGCAACCCGGACTGACATGCGTCCCGAACTCCGTGTACTCGGAAACGAACACCCCGCCCCGCACGCAGCCCGTGATGACGGCGTGGACGGGCCTCGACGCCGCGGCCGGCTGCGGCGACGGCAACCAGGCAAGCAGTACCCAAAGCACCAACGCGATCATCATGTGTCCCTCCTGCGCGTCTGCGACAGCGCAAATACGGCCTTCGAGCGCGTCACCGTCCATCCCCGCATTTCCCTCCGGTTTGCGGCCGGCAGCAGCTGAACCGCCGCTACTTCGGCCCCTTCCCCAAGCGTTTGATACCCAGATAGACTTCCAGTTTGCGGATGCGCTCATCGGTCTGGGGGTCAGGCTTGAGCATGAGGCTGTCCCGATACAGAGTCAGGGCGCCGGCATAGTCGCCGCGCGCCTGCTTGCGGCGGGCCTCGTCCCACAGACGTTTGGCTTCTCCTTCCGGGTCCAGGGCAAGCTGCCGCAGCACGCCGCTTTGGGACCCGAAGAGATCGATTTCCAGGGATGCGTGTCCCTCGGGCCAGAGCAGGCCCTGATCCGAGGCGGCCGGACCGGCCAGCGGTTCCCCGGCCTGGGGCTGGGTCGTGCGCGTGATCTGGACGCCCAGCATTCGCACCGCACCGTGCCGGTCCGCGACCATGACCTCCAGGGTCTGGGGACCGAAGCGCAGCGGCAGCTCGATGCGGGCGGTTTCGCCCAGCAGGCTGCCCTTGTGCCACGGGCCGCCGGCTGCGCGGGCCGCCACCAGTCCCACGTCCTGGGGCACGGCCACGTCCACGGTCACAGTGCCATTGGAAACCGAGGCCCCGTCGGCCGGGGCGATCAGTCTGGCCTCGGGGAGAGCCCGCTCCACGGTGACCTCCAGGGACTGGGCCGCTTCGTTTCCGGAGGCGTCGACAACCCGCACGTCGAGGGTGTGCCGTCCCGGCTGCAGGAGCAGGGGCACGCTTGCCGCACCCCGCGTGGCGGGCAATTCGCGCCACAGGCCGCGGTCGATGGAGACCAGGGGGGCCACGGGGCCGGCATCGTCGACGACGCTCAACTCGAGAGTGACCACTGTCGTCTTCAGCACCGCCCCCGGGGCCGGCTGCGCGATGCGCAGGGTCGGAGGAGTGTCGTCGCCCGCGGCCGTGAGCATGAAGAGGGCCTCGTTGTTGGCCGTGTCGGGGTCTTCAAGGGCCTTGTCCGGGTCCGCGACCAGGGCCAGGTTGTTCAGCCCGCCGCGGATCTTCCAGGTCACGGAGCCCGTGGCGGGCTGGTCCACGTCCACGACCCCGATCACCGTGCGCCCGACCTCCTCGCGGTTGCCGCCGGGCAGGATGCGCTGCAGGGCCACGACCACGTTCGAGGCAGCGGCCGCGCCGAAGTTGCGGATGGGGAAGTCGACGCGCATCTCGTCGCCGGCGCTCGGCGCCTCGGGCCCGCCGATGGCCAGCTGGGACGAGGACAGGCTCAGGTCCGGGGCGGTCAGGGACACGCCGCTGACGGCCACGGCCTTGTCCAGGGCCTCGTCGGCCGACGCGGCCGCGGTCCAGACCGGGGTGGCCGTCAGGCGGAACTTGAAGCGGAAGTCGCTGTTGACGGCGTAGTGGCCGCCGCGCAGATGGGTGGTGCGCAGGCCCACACGATTGTCTCCCGGCAGCCCCGAACTGTCGAAGCGCAAGGCCCCCGGCGGGATGCGGAAGCTGAAGTTGCCCTCGGGCAGCATGTCCTTGAGGATGCCCAGGACCACGCCGTTCAGCAGGACCTCCACGTCGTGGGTCTTGTAGCTGTCCCGACTGCCGCGCAGGGCGAAGCTCATCTCCAGCCAGGCCTCGACCACGTTGGTCTCGCGCCAGCCCTTGTCGACGCGCAGGGCCGCGAACTCGCTGACCCCGTCGGGCCCCGCGTCGGCGTAGACGTGGTCGACGACCCCATCCCCGTCGCCGTCCGTGCCGACCCACTCGATGCCGTCGGCCAGCAGGACCCAGCGGTCGGGGCGGCCCTTGCCCGTCATGTCCGACGCCTGGGCCGCGGACCAGTCCAGGCTGTCCAGGTCCACGGCCCGGGCCTTGTCCGCGCCGGCCAGGACGGTCTTTTCCATGTCCGCGGCCTCGGCGCTGTGCGGGTCCACGCCCGGCATCAGCAGCACGCGGTGCATGGACTCGCCCGGGGCGAGCTGCACCTCGAAGGGATGGTCGAAGCGCTTCTCCAGGCCGAAGGCCCGGAGCGTGGTCTTCACCCCGCGGAACCCTTCGTGGTAGCGGGGCGTGACGATGAAATCCATGGTCGCGCCGCGCGGGAACAGGCCGTGGCGCACGGTGGGCGAGAGAACCACGGCGTGGGCGTCGGCCGGGATCACGGACAGGTCGGTGATGGCGTCGCCGACGTTGGTCAGGCGCAGGACGCGCCCCATGTTCCCGGCCGACGGGCCCATGTCGGCCCACTGCATCTCCACGTGGGGCAGACGGACGTTGACGAGGATCTCGCTCTCGTCGGACAGGCCCGTGTCCGAGACGATGCGGATGGGGATGCGGTGTTCGGCCGTGTTCACGTTCTGGGCGCTGATGGCGAACTGGAACTCCCGCTCCTCGCCCGGGGCCAGGGCGAAGGGCTTGTCCTCGGACCCCGTGCCCACGAAGCTGGCCAGCATGGCCGGGTCGGCCGGTTGGCCGCTCTCCAGTCGGACCATGAGGGGGCCCTCGCCGTTGTTGCGCACGCTGACCCCGACACGCTGGTCGTAGTCGCGCTGGATGTTGGCGGCGTAGCTCGGCCGGCCGAAGGCCAGGCCCTTGACCCGGGTCACGGTGCGCACGGGGCCGGGCAGCTTTGCGCCCATGGGCTGGAATTCGTAGGTCACCCCGGTCTCGAGACCCGGCAGCCGGACCACCCTGCGTTTGGCGGATTCGCCCGTGACCTCCTTCCAGTCGCCCCCGCCCCGGGGGCGGAAGCGGACCACGGACGGGCCGAACTGCGGCGCCTGCCAGCTGACCGCGACGTGCTCTCCCGTGAAGGTCGTGCCGTCGGGCGGGTTGAGCCCGAAGTATTCGGAGACGCTGAAGGCCCGCTCCAGACCGGCCTTGGTCCCGGCGTCGTCCACGGCCGACACGGCCAGCACGTGCCTGCCCGCGGCCATGTCCGGCCAGTTCAGCGCCGCCTCGAAGGGCGCCTGGAAGTCGGTGCCGAGTGGCTTGCCGTCGAGGAAGAAATCCACCTTGCGGATGCCCGTGCCGTCGAAGCTGACGACCTGGGCCTGGGGCGTGAAGGGCCCTTCCACAACCTGATCCTCGGACAGGTTGTTCATGGTCACGAGGATGCCGGCCCGGTCCTGCTGGCCCACGGCCTGGACCCAGAAGGACTGGCGGGATTTCTGACCGTCCGGGCCGGTGCACACGGCCTGGACCCTGAAGACGCCCTGGGCAGGGAATTCACCCCGGGCAGGGGTGCCGCCGGGCAGGCGCACGACGTTCTTGCCGTCGCCGGCGAGGTCCACCATGCACTCCCCGGGCTGGTCGGCGTAATCAAGACGATCCCGACGCAAGCCGACCCGCCTGGGCTGGGCAGGGTCGGTCTCGGCCGTGACCTTGTCCGCCGCGATGCCCCGCCCTTTGGAATCGACCATGACGAACCCCGGCTCGAGGCTTGCGGCGTTGTCGCCCCATTCGCTCAGCTCAAGGCGCAGCGTGGTCGCCGCGGTCACGGGCAAAACCTCCCTGAACCTCGCCGGGGCGTGCAGCCCGACCTCCTTGAGAAGCTGGCCGCTGCCGTGGTCGTAAACCCGCAGCAGCGTCTCCAGGGGCGAGGCGACGCTGACGGTGACCTCCCCGGCCTGGGGCGTCTCGAACAGGAAGCGGTCCCGGTCGCCGACCTGATCGATGCTGAAGGACTGGGCCTCCCCGTCCTTGAGGGGACGCGGCGGGTCCTCGGCCAGGGGGGACGTCTCGGCCGGCTCGGCGCGGTCCAGGTTGACCGTGAGGGCGTACGGCATGGACGAGGCGGCGTTGTCGCCCCACTCCCCGACCATGACGTGGTATTTCCCGGCCTGGACGGGCGGGGACAGGGCGGCCGCCTGTCCGCCGTGCACCCCCTGTTCGACGATCAGCGTCCCGGCCGCGTCGAGGACTCGCACATGGGTTTCCATGGCCGACTGCACATCCACGCGCAGGTTGCCGGGAAAATCGACGTCCACGGCGAAGACGTCGTGATCGCCCATGGGCAGGTAGCTGCCGTGGACGGTTTCGCCCGGCGTCAAGGGCAGGGCCCCGGCCAGGTCGTCGTTGCGGGACGCGAAATCGAGCATGTCCGCCGGTTCGAGCCAGGCGGACAGGGTGTAGGCGTCGGCGGACCAGGCGTTGTCGCCCCATTCGCGCAGGGCGACGAAGAACGTGCCGGGGCCCGGGACGAACCACTCCAGTTCGCCCGCGTTCCCCGAGTGGCTGCCGACCTCGGCGAGCATGGCCCCGTCGGGCCCGAAAAGCTGCACGTGCCGCTCCATGCTGCCGACGCTTCGCAGGTGCAGGCGTCCGGCCCCGGGCACGGCCATGCGGTACACGTCGACGTCCCCGACGGGCAGCAGCGTGGAACCGGCCAGGGATCCGGGCTTGAGTTCGCGTACGGCCTTCATGCCCTGGGCGGGCGCAGGGTCGTCCAAGCCGTCGTCGGGCAGCGTGTCCACCAGCATCCTGTAAGGGGCCAGTGACTCGCCGTTCATCCCCCACTCCCGGACCTCGATGGCGTACCGGCCGGGCTGGACCTGCACTGTCAGATCCAGGGGCGTGCCGCTGTGCGCGCCGACCTCGACGAGCTGCGTCCCTGCGGCGTCGCGGACGATGACATGCCGCTCCATGGGGTGCCCCTGGTCGCGGACCCGCAGGAAGCCGGGACGCTCGACGTCGAGGCGGTACACGTCGCGGTCCCCCCGGGGCCAGATGCGGCCGGCGGGCATCTCGCCCGGCCGCAGGACGGAGGCCGCCTCGTCGCTGTCATTGGGCTCCAGGGGGTCCACGCCCGCGTCGAGGGTGGCCGTCAGGGTCAGGGGGTCCGGCGAGGCGGCGTTCTCCCCCCATTCCAGGATTTCGACGCTGTAGCTCCCGGCAGGCAACGCCGCGTCGAACCCGTTGGCCAGGCCGGCGTGGACGCCGCGCTCCTGGATGAGCTTGCCCTGCTGGTCCAGCAGGCGCAGGTGGGTTTCGATGGGGGCGCCTTCGGCCACGGCCAGGCGCAGCAAGGCCGGTTCCGTCAGGCGAAGGCTGAAAATGTGACGCTGCCCGACCGTGGCGATGGCCAGGGTCACGGGCACGCCCGGGGTCAGAACCCCGGGCTGGGCGGGGTTGGGCTCTCCCTGGCGCACGCCGACTGCCGGGGCGAGGCTGAGCCTGACCTCGGTCTGGTCCGTCTCGAGCAGGGCCCGGGCCGACGCCGGGACGAAGCCTTCGGCCTCGGCCCGCACCGTCAGGGCCCGGCGGCAGACGGCCAGGCGCCCCGTGTCGTCGGGCCTGTTGACCGCGCCCGTTGAGACCTTGTCGAAGACCGCCATGCCCCGGGCGTCTGTCGCGCCCTCTGCCACCACGCCGTCGGGCCAGACTTCAGCCAGGGTCACCCTGGCCTTGGCCAGGGGGCGGCCGGAAGCGTCCTGGACTTGGACGGCGACCCTGACCGGCGTCGACTGCCGACGCAGGGCGATGCGGTTGTCCCCGGCCCGGCCCACGCAGGTCACGGACACGATGCGGTCGCACCCCGGGTCCTCGCAGATCTGGCCGGAGCCGATGACCTTCGTCGGCGGCGAGTCGTGGGCGACCTCATGGGCGGACGAGGCCAGGAACCCGTTGGCCTGGCACCAGGCGTCAGCTGCGGGCTTGCCGCAGTCGCTGGCCCAGTCGCGACAGAGGTCCAGGGCCACGCCGTCGACCTTCGGGTCGGCCACGGCCTGCCCTCCCGCGACCTGGATTTCCCGACGCACAGGGTCGAAGCCCGTTGCGCCGGCCTCCAGGACATAGCGGCCCGGGGGCAGGTCCGTGGCGCGCAGCCACCCGTCCCAGTCGCTGACCATGTCCACCGGGCCGACCAGGGACGCGTTGACGGACACCGGGACCAGGCGAGCCCTGGCCCCGGCCACGGGCTGGTCCAGCCCGTCGACCACGACACGGGCGACCCAGACCGTCGCTTGCGCAGGGACGAGCGTCAGAGGCAGGGGCTGACGGGCCCCGGCCGGGATGTCCACCTTTCGGGACAGCCGGTCGAAGCCCGGATGCGCCACGACAAGATCGTGCCGCCCCGCCGCCAGCCCGTCGAAGACGGCCACGCCCTCGGGGCCGGTGACCGCGTGGCGGCCGCCGAGGGTGACGGTCACGCCCGGCAGGGCCTCGCCCCCCTTCCTCGTGACCTGAACGGCCTGCGGACCGGCCGCCGCAGACGGCACGGCCATGACCGCAACGAGAACCAGCAACGCCAGAGAACCCAATGCCGCCGGGAGACTCCAGGGGTGCAGGGGACGAGTCGTGGCGAGTCCGGACGCGTTCATGGCTTCTTCTCCTCGGCGGAAATGATCGGTGGCAGGGCTACCGGCGCGTCGATGACGGGCCGGTTGGTGCAGTACCAGTCGCTCTGCTGGTGGCGCGAGGTCAGGTAGCCCTTGTTGCCGGGCCGGAGTTTTTTCATCAGGTCGCGCAGGGACTGCATGTCGGCGCCGCTGAAGAAGTCGTTGATCTTTCTCAGGGCCTCGCGCGGCGGCACCCCGGCCTTGAGCAGGCGCTGAAACAGCTTGCTCTTCATCCAGGCCTCCTGCTCGGCGCTCTTGAGCTCCAGCTCCGCCTCGGCCAGCTCACCCTGGGCCCAGGACTCGACGATGTGGGACGGCGCCAGAACGATGTACTTGATGCCGGTATAGGCCCCCACGACGATGCCTTTGCCGGTTTCCCACGACTGTTCGAGGACCTCCTTGCCGTAATCCGTCAGGCCGTACTCGATCCTGTCGACGACCAGGGTGGGCACGGTGAATTCCTTGCCTTCCCCACGCAGACGGTCGGCCTCGGCCTTGAGCCGGCCGGTGTCTCCGCTGAGCATGGCCTGCCCCACCAGGCGCCTGGCCTCCTCGGCCGACATGCCGGCCTTGCGCAGCTGGATTTCCCACTGGGTGAAGTAGCTGACGACATTCATCTTGTTGGCCTGATGGATGGTCTTGTTCATCTCCCAGTAGGTCTGGGCGCTCGCCGCGGTCTTCTTGGCGGCGCCGATGAGGCCCAGGGTCAGGGTTGAGTCGACCAGAGTCTCGGCCGCCTCCTTGCCGCTGATCTCCCCGGCGATGTATTTCTCGATGGTGTCGCAGGCGTTGCCGATGTCGGCGATGGTCATGATCGTGCCCACGGTGTTGACGACCTTGGCCCCGGTGCCGGGCACGTCCGGGGCGCCCGGTTTGACCGGCTTGTTCGGCGCGTCAGGAGTGCCTGGCCTGGTCGGCGTGTCCGGCGTGCCCGGCTTGGTCGGCGCGTCCAGAGTGCCCGGTTTGGTCGGTGCATCCGGAATACCTGGCTTGGTCGGTGCATCCGGAGTCCCAGGCTTGGTCGGTGCATCCGGAGTGCCAGGCTTGGTCGGCTTATCCGGGGTGCCCGGCTTGGTCGGTGCATCCGGAATACCAGGCTTGGTCGGTGCATCCGAAGTCCCAGGCTTGCTCGGCGTATCCGGAGTGCCAGGCTTGGTCGGCGTATCCGGGGTGCCCGGTTTGGTCGGCGTGTCAGGAGTGCCCGGTTTGGTCGGCGTGTCAGGCGTGCCCGGCTTGGCGGGGCCGTCGTGACTGCCCGTCGGATGCTTGGCCTGATAGTCCTTGGCGGTCGTTGCAACCGTGCGCTTCAGCCCCTTGTCGAACCCCTCGGGATCGAGCCCGCCGGACTTGGTGTACGCATCCTTGGCCTTGTTGACGAACTGTTCGCGCATCTCCGGGCTCATGTGCTTGATCTGCTCGGCGATCTGCTTCTGCGCCGCGGCGGCCATCCCGGGTTCCTTGGCGGCCAGTCTGGAGAGCGTTTCGGCGTAGTCCTTGACGCCGCGGTTGACGGCCAGGGTGCCGACATCGCCGATGACGTCCGCACCCGCCTTGGACGCGGTCCCGCGGCCCTTGCCGATCATGGCGCCGGCCTCGGTCAGGCTGTCGTTGGGCTTGGGCATGCCCTGCGGCAGCCCGTTCTGCTTCGTGATGAGACCCGTGACATTGTCGATGCGATCGATGTATTTGCTCGCCTGGGAACGCAACAGCTGGGCCTCGGCGTCGAGCTTCTGCGCCCTGGCCGGGTTGGTGTTCCGAATGGCGGCGGCCTCGGCCTCGATGCGGGCGGCATCCGCGATCTTGTGATTGGCCAGATTCTGCATCTCGGTCACATAGGCCCCAGTCTGTTCAATGCTGAGCTCGCTCTTCGAACGCGTCTTGGCCTCGACCCTTGCCGCGTCGGGGTTCTCATAGGCCGTTCCGCCGCGCTTATTGATCCCTTCGTTGATTTTGGTGAATTCCTCCGCCGATGTGTGGTCCGGATGCGGCATGAAGTCCGTGTCGGTGTTGATTTTGCCGTCCGGCGGATCGACCCCGCTGTTTTGCAGATATTCGCGCACCTTGTCCTGATAGGCTTTCTCGGTATCCAGAATCTGTTTTTCCGTGATGTCCGGCGCTCCGGGCTTTTTCTCGACGATGATGTCCGTGTCCGTGCCGGGGTTGAACGTGTCTCCCGATCCCGGTTTCGGCGTCTGGGTTTTGGCCACGAGGCCGGACTTGGCAGCCGCGTCCTTGACGAAACCCTTGTTGACCATCTCGAAAAAACTCTGGTTTCGCTGATAGACTTCCGGGGGGATCTTGCCCTGAAGGGCCAGCAGATTGAGGTCCTTGTTGTGCATGAAAACAAGGGCTTCCTGCCGGGGTGTGGACTTGAAGTTGGCCACGGCGTACGCGGCTTCGATCACTTCGGGGTCGACAAAGGTCTGGGCCGACGTCGCCGATGCGAGCACGAGAAGGCCGAAAAGCACGAAAAACCGCAATCCCGCCCCAATCATCACGCGCCTCATGTCCATACCCCCATGCGTTTGAACGCCGACTTCACCAGTCCGAAAGAGGATTCATGAATTCGTGGCGCCGCTCACGGCATCGCGGCGGCATACGTTTCATCGCCCCGGCCAGCCCGGAACGGGCCCGCCGCGTCTACGGAGACAATGCTCGCGCCCGTTCCACCAGCCGCTGCAGCATGTCCAGTTCGTCGTCGCCCACGGCCAGATCCGGGGTGAGGCCCGTGCCGGTGCAGGTATCGCCGCTGGGGAACAGCACCTCCCTGTTCGTGTAGCGCAGCACGGAGCCGTCCGAAAGCCGGGCGTCCGTCTGGGACGAACATTTTCCGTAGGTGGTCTGCCCCACGAGCCTGGCCCGCTCGTGCTGACGCAGGATGCCGGCGAAGATTTCCGCGGAACTGGCCGTTTCCGGCCCGATCAGCAGCGTGAGGGGCATGGAGTACTTGTCCCCGCCCGGCGCGCGTATCTCAAGGGCATACCCGTCCCGTCCCCTGATGGTGCCCAGGAGCGTCCCGGCCGGAAGGAAAAGCCCGGCCAGATCGAAGGCTTCGTAGAGATCGCCGCCGGGCGCGTCGCGCAGGTCGATGATCAGCGGGGCCGACGGGTCCGAGGCTGTTGTACGGGCCAGAAAATCCAGCGTGGCCCGCATGGCCGGACGGGTCAGCCCGCCGGCGAAATCCCGGACGCGCACCACGCGTTGGTTGCCCGGCGGGACCAGCTCCACGTCCAGCGGCGAGAAGGCCTCCCGGCGGACCGTGAAGGACTTCTCCCCCCCGCCCGGCAGCGCCACGCGCAACCGTACCGTGGACCCGGCCTCGCCCCTGAGCCCGGAGGCGATGGTCTCCGCGTCCTGACCCCGAACCGATGCGCCGTCGATTTCCAGCAGGCGGACGCGGTCCGGAACTCCGGCCCGCTCCGCCCCGCCGCCCCTGTACACGTGGAGCACCGGGCCCCCTGCGCGCATGGCCAGACCGGCGCCGATGCCGATCCAGGAATCCGCTGCACCCAGGGGGGTGCGGTACTCGCCGCCCGAAATGATGCGGGCATACGGGTCGATGTCCCGCAACCGGCCCTGCAGATCGTCCTCGGACAGCCCGGCCAGGGTCGCCTCGTCGGGCGGGTCCAGCAGGTGACGCCGCAGGATGTCCCGGATGGCCTCCAGAGGCGCGGCGTGCAGACACTGCGCAGACGCCAGCACGACCACAAAGACGGCCAGCGCCGGAGCAATCCTCACTGGGCCAGCTCCATCTGCATCTTCATGAGCAGGTCGTACTCCTTGCGCAGGGCATCGCGCTGCTTTTCGAGCTGCTGGCGCTTCAGGTCGACCTCGGCGTCGCCGAGGCCGCTGCCTTCAAGGGCGTCGAGGGACGACTCCTGCTTCTGCATGCCCGTCTTGAGGCCGTCCAGGCGCTTCTGCAGCTCGGCCACGCGCTTCTGGTCCGCGCCCTGCTGCGAGGACAGCGTCCTGGTCTTCTTCTCCAGGGCCGCGATGTCGGCCTGCATGGCGTCCACCTTGGCCTGGTCCTGGCCGACCCGGGCCTGGGCCGCGCTCTTCTGCGTCTCCAGCTGGCCCTTTTCGGCGTCAAGCTGGGCCTGGGTGGCCCTGAGCTGCTCAAGCCTGGCCTCACGCTCCTTGACCCGGTTGTCGTAGCTCCCGCCGCCCAGACCGGCCACGCCGCCGAAAAAGCCGCCCGAACGAGGGTCGTGCTGGCCTCCGCAGCCCCAGAGCAGACCGGCCGCCACAAGGGAAAGAAGAACTGTGCGCGCCCTCATACGGACAGCCTCTGATCGATCTTGGCCAGCTGGGTACTGCCGTCGCGGAGCGTGTCCAGATTCTTCTGCAGCGCGGCGACTTCCTTCTCCAGACGGACGATGTACTGGTCGTCGGCAGGCCGAGTCTTCTTCTCATCCTCAAGAATGGCCGTCTGCACCTCGAGCTCCTTGGCCAGCGTGTCTTCGAGCTTCTTGCTGTCGTCGATCTTCTTCTGCAGGCTGTCGCTCTTTGCGGCCAGGGCCTTCTTGTCGACCTGGCCCTTGTCGTACTTGGCGCGCAGGGCCGTGGACTCCGTCTCCAGCTGGGCGACGTCTTTGGAGAGCTGCGCGTTGTAGGCGATGGCGGTCTTGTTGTACTCCTGCGTGTTGGCGATCTCGGCGTCGAGAAAGTCCTCGGTGCTTGCGTAGGCCTGCTTGCGCTTGGCGATTTCGTTGCCCACGAGGAAGCCCGCACCGGCGCCTACCGCCGCTCCGATGGCCGCCCCCTTTTCCCCGCCCACGGCATAGCCGAGCAGTCCGCCCAGAACGGCCCCGACTCCAGCGCCTTCGGCCTTGGTCCGCGTCTGGTCGGACATGGTCGCGCAGCCGGGCAGCAGAGCGCAGACCAAAAGCGCAACGACAAGCACATTCACGATCTTCTTCATACAGCCTCCTGAAATAGTTGGTTTCATGAATCTGAAAATTCGGCAAAGCCCTTGCGGAAATCCTCCAGCCAGAGTTCGGAGTCGGCCCGGCGCTGCTCCGCGAAGCTTTGGACATGCCCCTTGAGGAGCTTCATGACCAGGCGCTCGCGCTTGGTCATCTCTTTGGCTTCGAGCTCCGTGAAGGCGAAATCGATGTAGCCCTTCTCGTAGTCGCCCAGCGTCCCGATCTTGCCCTTGTAGCCGTCCAGCTGTTCCCGCAGCGCTGTTTCCAGCTCGCCCATGGACTTCTCCACGGCCGCGACCTGCTCCTGGTAGCGCGTCGAGGTCTCAGCAAGCTCCTTGGCCAGCTTCAGGGTTTCCGTCAGCCGCGTGAGCCGCGACAGGTAGACCGACAGGTTGACCCCGTTGCGGGCCGCGTCCTGGGCCAGGCTGCGCGCGCTCTCGCGCTGGGCCAGCTCCAGGCGCTCCCTGGCCTTGTCCAGGGTGGACTGCACCGCGCCCAGAGACTCCTTCAGGGCCGGGTTGTCCTTGATGAGGCGCTCGATGATGGGGTCGGCCGCGCCGATCTGGACCGAGGCCTGGCTGACCAGGTTGTCCAGGGTGCGGCCCACGGGCATGGTCTTGCGCAGGTCGGCCTTGTAGGCCTCGTATTCCTTCTCGATGGCGCCGCGCTGGGCCGTGCCGACGACGACGTTGGCCCCGATGGCCAGCCGCGCGCCGGTGTTGAAGGACTTGCGCTCCTCCACCCGCTTGGCGTCGGCGTTCCAGCCGTACACGTCGAGCTCGGCCCGCAGGGAACTGCGCAGGTCCGCGGCCGGCGTGGACACGCTGCCGCCGCGCACGGCCACGCCTCCGGGCTTGCCCTGCCAGACCTCGGGCCGGAACAGCCCCGAGGTCATCTCCTGGGCGTTGCCGAACAGGTCGTGGAAGCCGTGGGCGTCGGGCTGGCGCAGGCCCACGGGACGCAGCTGGTGCTTGGCGTTGCCCAGGTGCCAGGCAAACTCGTCGGCCTTGGCGGCCGCGAAGGGCAGCCTGTCGTCGAAGGTGCCGGCCTGCATGGCTTCAAGGCCGCCGCGCGCGCAGTACTCCCACTCGTCCTCCGTGGGCAGGCGCACGAAGCCCGGCACCGTCTCGACCTTGGGCATGTTGGCCACGCGCTCGGGGTGGGCCGGGTCGAAGAGCCACAGGTTGTAGCGGCGGATGAACTCCACCACGTCGCCGTGCCCCACGTAGGCCAGGGGTTTCATCAGGGCGTCGCGCTGGGCGCGGCCCTGCAGGGTCGGCAGCTTCTGGTCCTCGGGGTCGGCGCTGGCCGCCAGCAGCGCGTCCATGCCCATGACCGCCGCGAACTGCCCGCGGGTCAGCTCGTACTTGGCCAGCACGATCTCCCAGGCCTCGGACTTCCCCGCCGGGAAGGAACCGCTGATCTGGGTCCGTTGCAGGCCCTCGAAGATGCCGCCCGAGGCGTCGCCGATCTGGATGATGCGGCTCTGGTCGCCCCAGAAGCCCTTGCCCGGGACCTGCACCCGCCGGAAAACCATCTCCGCGTCGCCCGGCATGGGCAGGACCAGGTCCCCTTCGGCGGGCTTGGGGTTGTACGGCGTCGGGGCGGGCCCTTCGGACGCCGCAGGCATCGCCGCGGCCAGGGTCGCCGTCAGGAAAAGAAACATCGCGGCCAGCCGCCGCCTCCACAAACCGTCACTGTTCACGAATGACCTCCGCAGGATCGATGCACGTTGCCCGCCAGGCGGCCACCAGGGAGGCCAGGGACGCCAGGGCGAGGGTTGAGAGACAGAACAGGGGGACGTAGGCGCCCGGCAGGGTGCAGAAGGCCTCCCCCGGGGCGAGGTCCATGGCGAAGGCGCGGTCGATGGCCCCGGCCAGCACGGCGTAGCCGCCGAAGCCGGCCGCAAGCCCCAGGACCGAGATGATGAGGCCCTGCGCCATGGGGAAAAAGAAGACGTGCCGCCGCGCGAAGCCCAGGAGCCGGAGCACCCCCAGGTCACGGCGGCGTCGCTCCACGGCCGCGTAGAGGCTGGCCACCAGCACCCCCGTGCCGCCGAAGAGGCCTAGGGTGGCGATGAGCCAGAAGAGGCGCGAGAGCCCGTGGTCCAGGACGCGGATGCGCTCGATGGCCTCGACCTCGGCCGCGACCTCAACGCCCTGCTCCTTCAGCCTGCGGTACAGGCCGGGCACGTCGTCGATGCTTGCGGCGTAGAGGCGGAAGCCCCGGTACCCGCCGCGGGCCATGCGGAAGGACGCCGCCTGCCGGTCGAAGGCCACGGCGCGCTGGGCGGCCGTGCGCAGCACGCCCATGAGCTCCGCCGGCACCACGGGCCGGTCCAGGTCGATGGAACCGGCCACGCGCAGGAAAAAGGAAACCTCGGCCTGGCCCGGGGCGCGCACGTCGACGGTGGCCCCCGGGGCGAGGCCGTCGGCGGCCGGCCACAGGCATCCCACCAGGGCCCCGCCCTCGGGCAGGCGGCCGCCGAACCCCGGCCAGGGCGTCGGCTCCAGGCCCAGCAGGGCCGCCTGGGACGCGTCCAGGGACAGGCCCACTGGGCGCAGCTCGCGGGCGCCGGCGCGCAGGACCATGTCCCGCACGTACGGCAGCAGCACGCGCGAATGGCCGCGCAGCTTCTGGTCCACGGCCCGCAGGCTGGAGGCGGTCACGGGCGCGCCGGGCGCGGGCAGGTCGTAGCAGGCGAAGCCCTCGGGCGGCGCGAGGCCGGTCAGTTCGCGCACGCGGCCGGCCCCGATCTCGGCGATGCGGCCGAAACCCGTGTTGATGACCAGCCCCGAACGGACGATGGGCTGCAGCGGCGCGGGCAGCAGGAGCACGGCGCCGTCGTAGCTCGGGTAGGGTTGCGGGGTCTCGCCGGCCCAGCCCCGGGCCGGGGCCGCGTAGCCCTCCTTGTAGGCCTCCACGTCCAGCACGAAGGGCAGGGGCGCGTAGACCCGCGGCAGGGAGCCGGCCCGCTGGTCCAGCACGGCGGCCACGCGCAGCCTCGCCTCCACGGCCTCGCCCCGTCCGCCGCGGGACCGGGTCACGCGGGCCGCGATCTCGCCACCTGCCGCGACACCGGCCCGCCGCGCGGCCTCGGCCGTCAGCACGACCTCGCCCTCGCCGGGCACGGCCCCGCCGTTCTCCAGCAGCAGCGGGTCGCCGGGGGCCGTGGGGATGAGGTCGAAGAGCGCGGAGCCGTCGGGCAGCGCCACGGAAATGACCGAGGACAGCGGCAGGATGGTCGGGGTCAGGAAGCTTGTCCCGGGCCAGGAGGCCACGTCGTCGAACCAGGCGGGCGCGAACTCCCGGGTCTGGGTGGGCCGGATCTCGCGGAAGACCGGGTCCTCCACCAGGCGTTCGCGCAGGGTCTGGATGGTGCCGTGCTTGAGGCCCAGCAGGACCAGCAGCGGCGAGATGACGGCCGCCAGGGCCGTGACCAGGCACAGGGTCAGCACCCATTCGTGGCGCAGGTGGGCCGCCGCCAGGAAGGGGATGCGCCGCAGGGGGCCGGCGGGCGTCACGGGGCGCCTCCCGGGCAGGGCCGGCAGACGGAGCGGGTCATGTGCGGGGAGACGTGTTCGAGATCAAAGGAGTAGGCGGCGTCGGCCCTGCCCAGGACCAGGTCCGTGTCGTGGGTGACCACGACCACGGCCACGGACTCCTCGCGGGCCAGGCGGTGCATGTCGTCCATGATGGCCCGCGCCCTGCCCTTGTCCACGGCCGCCGTGGGCTCGTCGGCCAGGACCAGGCGCGGCCGGTGGATCAGGGCGCGCAGGATGGCCGCGCGCTGGCGCTGGCCGATGGACAGGGAGGACGGCATGCGGTCCAGGCACCCGGCCAGGCCCATCCCCTCGGCCAGGGCTTCGAGGCGCCCGTCGGGGACGCTCCCGCCGCCCAGCTCCGCGGGAAGGAGGATGTTGCGGCGCACGCTGAGAAAGGGCAGGAGCCCCCCGGTCTGCAGAACGTAGCCGAAATGCTCCCGCCGCAGGGCGGCCAGGGCGTCCTCGTCGCCCCGGGCCCACAGGGCCGCTGCGTCGGCCGGAAGGCCCGCAGGCCCGGCCGCGATCTCGAAGCGATCCACGCCGGTGGGCTCCATGACCAGGGCCACGATGTCCAGGAGCGTGCTCTTGCCGCAGCCGCTCTCGCCGATGACGGCCACCATGCGCCCCGGCCCGACCTCGAAGGACGGCACGCGCAGCTCGAAGACGCTCCCGCCCTGGCTGCGCGTCTTGACCAGTCCCTCCAGGCGGACCATGGGCGCCGTGGTGGCACTCACTGGCAACCCTACGGCAGGTAGTCGAGGTGCAGCGGGTACACCATGTCCTGGTCGGGGTCGGCTTCGTTGACGCGGAACCAGGCGTCGACCTGCTCGTTGATGGTCCGGTACTGGTCGAGCTTGGCCAGGATGCTCCACTCCAGCTGCGAGCGCTGCTCGGCCGTCATGCTGGCGAACATGTCGTCCGTCAGGGCCAGGATGTCGCTCTTGTAGGGCAGGCTCTGGATGAAGGCCGGCAACAGTCCCGTGTCGGCCAGGCGCACCGCCCCGCCGAGGTCCTCGGGCCGCTTCATGGCCTGTCCGGCCACGCCCTGCAGGGCCTCGAAGAACTGGCCCTGGGTGACTTCGGCGCGCATGACGGCCTGCACCACCTGGTCCAGGGTCTGGGACAGGGACGAGAGCTGCTCGCGCGTGACCAGTACGCGCACGTCGAGGGCCTTGTCGGCCGGGTTGATGAGGTCGCGGTCCAGGGTCCAGGCCACGATGTCCTTGGGCGGGTTGGCGTCCTTGCCGACGTACTCGATGAGGGCGGCCTCCCAGAGCTTGTCGAACTCGGCCAGGGGCGCCGCGGCGTTCTGCGCCGGCCCGCCCATGGTCTGGCTCAGCAGGGTGTTGATGCGGCCCGTAAGGTGCTCGGCCAGGGCGCGGTACTCGTTCTCGTCGAAGGCGTTGACCTCCCTGATGGCCGAACTGGACTCGTCGCCGCGCACCCGCGCCAGGTGGCTGAACTGGGCCAGGGCGCGCGGGTGGTCCTCCTTGGCCCGGGGGTCCTGCAGATGGATGGCGAAGAGGTGGACCTGGGCGTCGTCGTACTCGCGGCGCAGGTCCGTCTCGTCCTTGCCCGTGGTGTTCTGCTTGTGCCCCTTGGGGTGGGAGCTGGCGTCGCCCAGCAGGATGACGAAGCGCAGAGCCCCTTCGCGCCATTTGGAGTGCAGGGCCGCGTCCACGCCGGCGAAGGCCTCCTCGGCGTAGTCCACGCTGCCCACGGCCGTGGCGCCTCCGTCCTTCTCCAGCAGCCCGACCAGCTGGTCGGCGCTGACGAGCTCGGGCGTCAGGTTGCGGGTCACGTACTCCAGCTGCGGGGCGACCTCCAGGGAGTCGCGGTAGACCACCAGGCCGAAACGGAAGCGGTCGGCCGTCTCGGCGCTGAACTGCTTACTCATCTGCGACACGGCCTCGCGGGTCATGTCGATGAAGGGCTGCATGCTGCGGCTGGTGTCGATGACGAAGACGATGTCGGTCTTGACGTCGCGCATGACCGCGCCGCCGGCGTCTCGGCCCACCTGGGCCTGCTCCAGGTAGTCGGCGTTGCCGACCGTGTCGGCCCCGCGGGCGCCGGGCACGGCCGCAGCCACCTGCAGGAGGCGCACGTCGTCGCCGCCGATCTGGGTCTGGGACCACTGCAGGATGGGCAGGACGTAGAACTGCTTGGTGATGTCGACGAAGCGCTTGGGCTCCATGCTGACCACGCTCTCGGGAATGTTGCCGGCGCCGACGCCCTCGTACAGGGCCTTGGCCTTGCCGGCCATGTCCATGTCGTCGACGATGGCCTCCAGGGAGGTGCGGTCGCGGAACATGAGCACGGGGCTGCGGCCTTCGAGCTCGTTGCCGGGATGGGTGTAGGAGACGAGCAGGGCCTGCCGCCATTCGAGCGCGTCCTTGGCCTGCATCCAGCCGTCGGGCGTCGTGCGCGTGCGCCCTACCTGGTACCAGCCCTGGGGCTCCGCGGGCCGGGAGAGGTCCAGGTCCTTGCGGTCGAAGACAAAGAGGGGCTTGAAGGCCGGGACGTTGGCCGTGACCACCGCCCCCTGGTCCGCGGCCGCCTCGCGGTAGATGTTGGAGAAGGGCCGGGGCAGGACGCGCAGGGGCTGCTGCGTGGCCGCTTCCGTGCAGGGCGCGCCGGGCTGGCAGACGATGCCGTCGTCGACGGGCTGCCCCCCGGCCGGGGCGTGTCCCGCCGTCCCTTCCAGGGCCGAGAGCCCTTCGGGGGCGGCATGCCCCTGGGTTCCTTCGAGATCGGCCAATTCGGCGCGGCTCAGGCCACCGAAGACCGTCAACCCCAGAAGAACGCTCATGCAGAGCATCGTGCGCACAGAAGCTAGGGAACGGAACATGCCTCCTCCTGACTTGTGTTGAGGTAATACGTACGGTGAGAATGAAGTTTTATGATTGATACAACTAATTGAAGCTCAAGGCAAACTTTGAATGCCGACCGCCGCAAGACCTCCATCCCCGCACCGGCCATGCGGCCGTCCGCGACCGCATGTGCGACCCGCCGCCACGCGTCCGCCCCATGAACGAGCCCCTCATGAACAGGGCCAGCTACGCTTCGGCGCGACCCTAGAGGTGGCCTGATATCAGTACGTACCGTCCCGTCACATGCCGCGTTGAGAAACTTGCCACCCCGGGTCCGGCTGCCGTACGATGCAGACGTTTCCGATACGCACGCGCTGCATCCGCCTTACGCGTTGTCGCGCAGAATCAATTTTTCGGGAGGTCCCGTTTCATGCACATCGACACAGCCGGCACCGATCCGAAGCTTCCGCCGCTCCCGGTGGTCATGCGTCCCGTGGGCAGGTTCGTGCTGCCCGTGCCCGCGGGCATGGAACCGTCGGCGGCGTGGTTCAAGGTCAACGGGATAGCCGTCGACGAGCTGCCGTGGAGCACCGGGCCGGGTCATGGGCGCGCCATGAACGCGCTCAGGAAATCCATCGGAACCGAAGCGGGAGCGGCGCGCGAAATCACGGGCCTGGCCGTGCGCGAGAAATGGGACGAAACGGACGTCACCGATCTCTGCGGGTTTCCGGCCCTGCTCCGCTGCTGCAACGGCAGCAGGGCCGACCACAACCTTGAAGTGTACATCGGCCTGCCGGACGTCATCCTGCGCCTGACGGAGAACCGCCCCTTCGACACGTGCGGGCCGTGCCTGACCATCAACGGGCCGATCCTGAACCTGTTCAGGCGGTATCGCCACGGCAACGGGCATGTATCGACGGACGCCTTTTTTTTATCGAGCGGCAGGATCGAGGGCCTCAAAATCTGGAGCGAGCAGGCCGGCATAAGCCTCGAACGGCCGCCATCGGGATCGCGGCAGAGAATCCGTCTGCGGTTTGCCACACATCTCTTCGCGCAGCCCTGCGACCCTCCACGGATTACCGAGGTCGTCAAATCGGTGACCAGCAAGTACCGGATCGAGTTGAAGATTTTGCGTTCCGGCGAGAGGGTCCTGGCCGGATTGAAAGGTCTGGAGGAGGTCTACATCCTTCAACCCAAGGACAAGGACTGCTCCGACGTGCCCAGGCTGACCGCCTGCTGGGAGTATGAAGGCGCGGGAGGCGACCCGCACAAACCGCACGTGGAACTCAAGCTGTCCTGCCGGGTCGAGGCGCAGGAAGACGCCCTGCGCATGTGGGATGCCGTGATCACGAACTTCCGCTCGGTGCGTGAGCGCTGCGCCGGATAACCGCCGGCCAGGCCTTCGGGCTCAGAGACCTCGATAAACTCAGTGATGCACATTTGCGGCTTTTCACGCTTGCAAAAACGTATGCGCGAGGCTAGATGTCAAATCTGATTTCTCCCGCCAAGAGTTCTTGGCGTATCAATCATGTCTTTATCTGCTGCATTTATATGAAAAAACTCACGATTCACCAGAACACGGCCGCAACCATTTCAGAAAATTACGATTTCTGTCCGCCGACAGAAACGTGACGACGCTCGCCAATACAACGGACAGTACACGGCATGGCGTTCCACGGAACGCCTTTTTTATTTTCAGCGCGCGCTGAAAAGCATTATTCTGCTTATAATTCAGGGTGAAACAATGATGACGAACCAACCATACGAAAATGATATCGTTCAGGAAGACGCAATAGATCTCCTGGAAATATTCCAGCGCCTCAAGGAAGGGGTTGCAGTCCTGCGCAACGGCCGCTTCGCGTTCGCCAATCCCGCCTTCGTGGACATCACCGGCTGCCGGCCGGACGCCCTGATGGGCATAGAACTGCCGGAGCCGTTTCCCGGCCCGGAACAGGCCGCCATCCTGCGGGACCACGAGGATGTGCTGCGAAGCGGCAATAATTCCCGGCCGCGCGAATTCTGGATCGAGACGCCCGCGGGCCGGGCGCGCATCGAAATGACCATGGCGCCGCTGGGTTCAGGCAAGGCCGCGGAAGTGCTGCTGACGGTCGTCGACGTCACGCCCAAGCGCAGGCGCATGGACGAGATCAGGGAACTGAGCGACAGGCTGGAGAGCATCCTGCATTCCATGCACGACGTGGTTGTCTCCCTCTCGGCCGAGGACGGCCGGATCCTGTCCATCAACCCCGCGGCCGAACTCCTCTACGGCGTGCCGCTGCGGAACCTGGCGGGCGCGGCCGAAAGCGACATCGTCGCCCTGGCCCACCCCGGGGACAGCGAACGGGTCTGGGACTTCTACCGCTCCGTCAGGGAAAAGGAATTCGACGAACTGGAGTACAGGATCGTCCGCAGCGACGGCAAGGTCCGTTGGGTGCGAGACGAGGGGTATGTCGTGTCGTGCAGGTCGCGGGACCGGCAGCGCATCGACCACATGATCCGCGACATTACCGAGGAAAGGCGGGCCATCCTGGAACTGCACAGAAGCGAACAGCGCTACAAGGACTTCTTCCACAAGACAAAGGACATGGCGTTCAGCGTTTCCCCGTCCGGGCTCTTCCTGGACATCAACGACGCGGGCATCGGGCTGCTCGGCCTGTCCTGTCGAAAGGCGGCACTGAGCAGCAGCGTGTACGATTTCGTGGAGCGGCCTGCGGCCCTGGACGAGATGCTGCGCGAACTCAACGAAAAGGGGCACGTCTCCAACAGATCCGTGACCCTCAAACCGGCCTCCGGAGCGCACATCGAGGTCGACATCACCGCGCGGGCCAAAAGAAGCGAGTCCGGCGAGGTGCTCTATTACGAGGGGATCGCCTCGAACATCACCCAGGCCCTGGAGGACCAGCGAAACCGGGTGCTGCGGAACACGGCCGCGAGCATGTGCCACTACCTGAACTCGCACCTCATGCACATCTCGGTCGCCCTGGACGGCATGAAGGAGGAACTCTCGGAAATGGACGAGCGCTTCATGACGTCCGCACGGACGGAGGAAAAGGATGAAGTCTGGACCAGCGGCCGGGAGGCCTTGAACGGCTATGTCCGGGACGTTAACCTTGCGTACAGGAAAATCAGCGAACTCACGCGGGCCTTCAATTCCGCGTTTCTCACGTACCGGGAGGAATCATATCTGGACAAGACGATCCTCGACATCTTCGGCGCCTGCCGCCCGGACTGAAGCCGGGCCGGAACCATCGCAGTTCAAGTAGGGACAGGCTTCCCCTGATCCCAAGGAAATCAAAAATCCGATGAAATCGCCGTGCTCCATCTTACAACATATTGGTGACAAAAACTCTCGACCATGAATATATACGCGTATGCTTGGGAAGGGTCAGCCTCGATCTTGTATGTACTCATTTTTTGTCGTACAGAATATGTCGGACACGAATCATCCATTCACAAGGTGCGTTTCATGAGAACGATACTCCTTTTCATCTTGACCCTCCTGCTTGGTGTCGCCGCGGCCCAGGCGGGGCAGTCTACGGTCGGGGTCATCAAGTCCCTCGAAGGCAAGGCGGCCATCCTGCGGGACGGCCTTCAGATCGAGGCCAAGATCGGCGACACGCTCCACGTCGGCGACAGCGTGACCACGGATTCGACCGGCAGCGCCGGCATCATGCTCGAAGACGACACGCTGATCTCGCTGGGCCCCGCCAGCAGCCTGGACCTCGACGATTTCGCCTTTGAGCCCCAAAACGGGTTGTTCGCCGTAGCCATCAAGCTCATCAAGGGCTCCTTCGCCTACATGTCCGGAATCATCGGACGCCTGGCCCCGGAAAAAATCCGCATCGAAACCCCGGACGCCGTCATCGCCGTCCACGGCACCCGCTTTCTGGTCAGTGTGGAGGAAGCTCGATGAAGAAGGCGCTGCTTATCCTCTTCTGTCTTGCCCTGACGGGCTGCGCGGCCAAGGGCACCACCGTCGTCCTCATCGAGGACCCGGACGGGACCGTGGGACAGGTCACGGTCAGAAACCATGCCGGCGCGCAGACCCTCGACGCGGTCCGGCAGAGCACCACCGCGGCGGCCCCGTCAAAGGCCCCTGAGCCTGTGCGCGTGGCGGACCAGGACGAAATCGACACCACGTACGGCCGGGCGCTCAGGGCCCTGCCCGAGCCCGTCGAGACCTTCATCCTCTATTTCAGGACAGGCACCTCGGACCTGACTCCGGAGTCCCGGCCGGTGCCCGCTCGGATCCTCGCGTCCATAGCCCGCCGCGGCTCGACGGACGTCCGCGTGTACGGCCATTCGGACCGCGTCGGCACGTCCGAGACCAACCAGCGGCTGTCCATGGAACGCGCCGAGGCCATGTCCGCCATCCTCGTGGACATGGGCGTCGCCAAGGACATCATCCGGACGTCCTACCACGGCGAGGGCAACCCCCTCGTGCCGACAGAGGACGAAGTGCCGGAACCGCGCAACCGCCGGGTCGAAGTCCTGGTCCGCTGAACATGGCGTGGTTGAAGGACAGCGGGAGCCCCCAAGGGGACCATCTCCGCAGAAGAGACCTGGCCAACCTGCTGGGAACCGGCGTCATCGTCACGGTCTGCGTGATGCTCCTAGGCATCTTCCGGCCGGATCTGTACGTACACGTTGAGCACAAAGCCTTCGACGTGCTTTTCTCGCAGACGAGGTTGCGCGAGCCCGGTCCTGTCCCGGTGCTCGTGTCCATCGATGACAAGGCCTTGAACCTCCTGGGCCAGTGGCCCTGGCCGAGGGTCACCCTGGCCGGGGTGATCTCGCGCCTGCGCGAGGCGGGTGTCAGGAACGTCGTCCTTGACCTCGTGCTCTCCAACCGGGACCAGACGTCTCCCCGTGTCGTCCTGGAATCCCTGCTCAAGTCCCCGGACCTCGCCAGAACCATGGCCGGCAGGCCCCAGGTCGAGGTGGATTTCGACCACGCCCTGGCCCAATCCCTGGCAAGCGTGCCCACGGTGCTGGGTTACAAGCTCCTGTTCTCTCCGACCGCGGAGCAGTGCCCCTGCATCCTGCGGCCCCTGCAGACCGATGCCATAGTCCCGCCGTCCTTTCGTCTGCATGAAGCGCAGTCGGTGATCTGCGCACTGCCGGCCCTGGCCCGGACAGCCGTGTCGGGCGGTTTCATCAACGCCGCGCACGACCTCGACGGCGCGATCCGCCGCGTTCCCCTCATGGCGCTCCACGAATCGAACCTTCTGCCCGGCCTCACCCTGGCCATGGTCCGCCTCGCGGAAGGCAAGGACGCCGTGCTGGGCAACGATCAGGACGGCGGTTTCGTTCAGCTCGGCAGAAACCGCATCCACACTGACGACCGGGGGAACATGCTGCTGCGCTTCCGCGGCCCGAGCGGCACATTCGAGACCATCTCCGCGGCGGAAATCCTGGAAGGCCCCCTGCCGGACCTGTCCGGGCGCGTCGCCATCGTCGGGCCGACGGCCGCGGGCCTCGGCGACAATCACGTCACCCCGCTGGACCGCTCCTTTCCAGGCATAGAGATCCACGCCACCGCCCTCGACAACATCCTGCAGAACGATTTTCTTCGCCGCCCCTCCTGGGCCGTGGGCGCGGAGGCGGTTTCCGTCATGGTTCTCGGCGTCCTTTCGACGCTGCTCATCATCATCGGCGGGCCGCTGACCTGCGTCGCAGGCCTGGTCGCCGGGAGCCTGGGCTTATGGAGCGCGAGCCTCTGGCTCCTCGACGTTCCGGGCTACTGGCTCTCCCCGCTGCCGGCGGTGTTCGTCCTCGTCCTCAACCTGGCCGTCCTGAGCCTGATCAAATACGGCATCGAGGAGCACAAACTGCGCATCCGCAGCCAGCAGCTTCTCCATACCCAGGACGCGATCATACTGGGCCTCACGTCCCTGGCCGAAACCCGGGACCCGGAAACCGGGGGCCACATCCGACGCACGCAGGAGTACGTACGGGCCCTGGCCCAACGCTTGGCCCGGCAACCCAAGTACAGGAACGTGCTCACCCCGGTCACCATCGAACTGCTCTACAAGTGCGCCCCCCTGCACGACATCGGCAAAGTCGGCATCGCCGACAGCATCCTCCTCAAGCCGGACCGCCTCACGGACGAAGAGTTCACCGAGATGCAGCGGCACACCATCCTCGGGGCGGACACCCTGGCCGACGCCGCGCGCCACACCACGCATGGCGCCGAGCAGTCCTTTCTGGCCCTGGCCAGGGACATTGCCGTGTCCCACCACGAAAAATGGGACGGCTCGGGCTATCCCTACGGCCTTGCCGGCGAGGAGATCCCCCTCGGCGGCAGGCTCATGGCCCTTGCCGACGTGTACGACGCCCTCGTGACAAAGCGGGTCTACAAGGAAGCCATGACCCACGAAGAGGCCGTCGAGATCATCACGCAAGGACGCGGGGTGCATTTCGACCCCGCCGTGGTCGACGCCTTCCTGGAGTCCGAAACGCGCTTCCGCGACATCCTGACCCGCTACTCCTGAAGCCCGGACCGCCTTCGACTCAGTCGGGTGAGCTGAATCACGCCCGCCTGACCACGACCGCCCTCTTGCCCTTCCATTCACATCCATGCACTGCAAGGCAAACCCAAGGCCCCCCACTCTATCGATATCGGGATGCATGATCGAGTGTATGAGATTTGGATGAAATAGGATGAGATTTTGGATTTCTGGAAATTCAAGATTCAAGATGCAAGCCCGCATGCCCGTGCAGGCTCAAGGAGCCATTAACCGGCCCTGGCGAGAAGATGCGTCACAGGGAGACCTGCCGCATTTTCTTGTTCAGAAACTTTCGATAACCCGGACTGACGAAGCAGGTCACCATTTTGGGAAACAAACGTGTCCGCTATTGTGAAGACAGGTCACTATTGCGCCCCATCCCCCTCGAAAGCCCTCAACAAACCAGGAACAACCTGTTTCTTGCGACTCACAACACCGGGCAGCCACACTGAATTGCCGATCCCTTTCAACTCGAAGGCGGATTCAACGATTCGAACGTTATCAGAAACGACAAGCAGGTCCGTGCCTTGTTTGCCTATATCTGTGAGCATCAGCAATATACTGTGGTACCCTTCGGCTTTGAGTGTTTCCATCGCTGAGAGAAGTTCATCCTTCCGGGTCGCAACGGTGGAAATATCCATCAGTTCCAACTGAGCAACGCCGACTTTTCGTCCATGCATGTCGAAAATCTTTAGATCCTGATTGAGAAGTTTTGTTGCTGATATTCCTTCTATTGAAGACTTCGCTTGCAGCTGCTTGTGTCCGAAAGCGTCGATATCTTCGACTCCAGCGATGCGAGCCAATTTTACCGAGGCATCCCGATCCTCTTGAGTCGTCGTTGGGGAACTGAACAGCAGGGTATCCGAAATGATAGCTCCAAGCATACCGCACGCAATTTCTTTTGGAGGACTAATGTCGGCTGATGCGTACATACGGGCAATTATCGTACTCGTGCATCCGGTTGGGAATACCCACACCTCGATAGGCTCATCGGTCGTCAAACCACCCAACTTGTGATGATCAACGAGACCAACGACTGTGGCGTTGGTGATATCACCAGGCGCCTGAAGGTAGTCGGAGTGGTCTACCAGAATGACCCGCTGTCCAGAAACGCTGGTTTGTATTGAAGGAGTATCAAGTTTGCATGCGTTCAGCACAAACTCCGTTTCCGGGTTCGGTGTGCCTTGCGCAAGAGGGATAGCGGGAATTCCCTGTTGTGTTTTGAGATTTGCCAGCGCAATGGCCGACAGAATGGAATCTGCATCAGGATTCTTGTGTCCAATCACCAAAATTGGTTGGGCCATCACACAGATGACACTGCTCGCGAGAACAACGATGACTGAAATCAGATGCGCAAGGTATCTTTTCATAGTGTTCCGCCTCTGTTGGAAATGAACATTCAGGCTGTTTGCATTCACAAGGCAGGATCACCTGCCGCTTGTACCGCGACACTCTCGACCCCATCAGGTCTCCCATCGGATCGAAATCCCCGTCGTTGCGGAGTAGGTCAAAGCCGTTCTCGATACAGAATTTCGCGATCACGATATCGATGGTCTTGCAAAACGTTACGCCGTTTCTGCGCAGGGAGCGATAGTTTTGTGCCGCTGCGATTGCCGATCTCTGCCGACAACAGTTACCAATTTCACGGAAATCGGAACTGCTGAATCCAGCTCACGCAGCCACCATTTTGACACAAAATCCCAAAATGGGAATTGCCCCCTTCCCCTTTTCGTCTTATTCTCAAACTCATGGAGGAACAAATCATGCTCACGCAAACCGATTCCCGCCGTCGCATCACGCTGCCGCCGACAACGGGCATCAAGCCCGGCGACACCGTTGAAATAGAGGTTTTGGAGGACGGCCGCATCATGCTCATTCCTGTGGAGACCATTCCCCGTCACCAGCTTTGGGCCTGGACCGCTGACAGCAAGCAGGCCATCGTCCGCTCCCTGGAAGACACTCGCCCTTCGGAAGTCGTCGAAACCGCCGAAGCCGCCCGTGACGTGGCCAAGAGATGGGCTGATGAGGATTGAAATCAGGCCCGCTTTCGACGAGGCGGTCATGGCCGCCGAACCAGCAGTGCGCAAGGCCGCAGCGAAAATGCTGGTCCTGCTCCAATCCCTTGAGCTTGTGGACCCCTGGAAACACCCCGGCCTCAATTTCGAAAAACTCCACGGAATGATCGAACCGGACACGGGCCACCAACTTTATTCCCTGCGCGTCACGGCCAGCGCCCGGGCCGTAACCTGCCTGCTCAGCGGCTCAACCCTCGTGCTGATCAGCCTGCACGTCCAGCACGACAAGGCATACAGGAAGCGCTGACAAACAGGCGGTGGGACGGCACTTCGGACTCCCGAGACCAGGCGCACAAGTACCATAAAAATGCCCAGTCCTTACGCTGTCGCAAATTCAAGCGCCATCGCTCTTGCACCCGCGAGATCCTTCTTGCCGGTCCCGAGTTTCGGAATTTCCTCAACGGCGAAAAATTTGTCGGGGACAAGAAGGGGATTCGTCCCGCTTTCCAGCATGGCTTTCCTGAGGGTCGCCGGCTCGTTCATGCCACTGACCAGGGCCACGATCCGCTCCCCTTTCTTCACGTCGCGCACGGCTACTGCCACGGTATCCGCACCCGAAGGGGCGTTGCGCAGCAACGCCTCCTCCACGGCGGCAAGGCTGACCATCTCCCCGCCGATTTTTGCGAAACGGGAATAACGGTCCAGAATGACCAGAAAACCATCCTCATCGATGCGTCCCTTGTCGCCACTCTTGTACCAGCGAATGCCGTCCTGCTCGATAATGGCGCCCCTAGTCCTGGCCTCGTCATCAAGATATCCCTTCATGATCTGGGTGCCGCCAATGAGAATCAGGCCGGCTTCCCCGGCGGGCAGATCCTCAAAGGTTTCCGGGTCGACTACGCGCAAGGCGCTTCCGGGCAACGGCAGGCCCACCGTCCCCGTCTTCGAGCCCACCTGCACAGAAAACCCGTTGGTGTTGAGCACGTCCACGGTGTTCACGGTGGCAACCGGCGTTGTCTCCGTGGTGCCGTAGCCTTCATGAACCTCAAGCCCGAACTTTTCCTTGAAGGCCCGTCGTGTCTCGTCGTTGAGCCTCTCAGCACCGGCGACCACCAGTCGCAGCGAGGAGAACATGAGACGGTGCAGTTTCTGATTGCGGGTGTAGAGACCGAGGAATGTGGGGGTGGCGCAGAGGAACGTCGCCTGATATTCGGCTGCAAGGCATCCGATTCTGTAGGCGTCCGTGGGGTCGGGATGGCAAACCACGGGTATGCCCTCGATCAGCGGCATGAATGTGGTCACCGTGAGGCCGAAGGCGTGAAAGAGCGGCAGCGTCCCGAGGAAGACATCGTGGTCCCGGGCGTTGAACAGGCTGGACACCTGCTTGATGTTGCCCATGATGTTCTTGTGACTGAGCATGACCCCCTTGGGGGATCCTTCGGAACCGCTGCTGAAGAGAATGGCCGCGGTGTCGTCCAGGCAGACCCTCTGGAAAAAGAGAAGCCGCAGGACAAAGGCGGGCAGCACCTGCGACGCGATCATTGCAGCGATGAAAGCGCCCTTGCCGATATCCGAGCGCAGCGTTTCCATGAAAAACACCTCACGGTCCTGCAAAATTCCGCTCAGATCGATCCCCCTGCCCCGGAGCCTGTCGAGAAACGCCTCGGATGTGACGATGGTCCCGATATGCGCCCGCTCGAGAATTCCATGCAGCGTGTCAGCCCCCGAGGTGTAGTTGAGATTCACCACGGTCCTGCCGAGCATGAGCAGGGACATGTTGGCAATGACCCCGCCGACGCTGGCCGGCAGGAGCACGCCCACATTCTTCTGGCCGACGGTCCTTTTCCGCAGCATGCGGGAGGCGAGAATGCACACGGATAGGAGTCGACGATGAGACATGTCGCTCCCCGTCGAGTCGGCCACGGCGCGGCGCCCCGGATACCGTTTGGCTGTTTTGAGCCAGGCCGTGTGCAGGGGATCGAAGGTTTGGGAGTACTCCTTCCAGGCCGCGATGGACAGTCTGGAGACGGCCTTCTTGACCTCCGGAGCCGAGGCCGCCGTGGCCATCGGCGGCCCGAAGCAGACCGTCACGTCGCGGATGCTGCGGATGCGTGACGTCTCCCGCAGTCGCGGTCCGGCGAAGGAAAACAGGCTGCCCCAGAGACCGCGCAGATAAAAGGGAACAATGGCGCAGCCCGACTCGCGGGCCGGAATCTCGAAACCGCGCTTGAACTCGCCGAGCTGTCCGTTGCGGCTGATGGCACCTTCGGGGAATATGACTACGCACTCACCGGCCTTGAGGGCCGTCTCCACGTCCCGCAGGGCCTGTCTGCTGCCCCGCGAGGAAATGGGGATCATGCCCAGGCGCCGGAGCAACCACTTCAGATACCAGCGTTCATAAATGGAACGCTCCATGACGAAACGCAAGCGGCGCGGGACGGCCAGATGCAGCACCGCCCAGTCGATCCAGCTGACATGGTTGCCCAGCAAAAGCACGCCGCCGTCTGCCGGCAGATGGTTGAGCCCTGACACCGACAGCCTGTAGCGCTGCGAGAACAGAATGTAGAGCAGGTACCGCAACAGGGACTGGGGCAGTTTCCCGAGAGTATATATCGTGCCGACCAGGGCGACTGCCGCGAGAATATAGAAAAGCGGCACGCTGCCAATGCCTGCAAGTGACATGACCAGGGTCAGCCCCAGAAAGGCCAGCATGCCGATATTCTGGAGAAAATTGTTTCCGGCCAGAATCTTCCCCAGTTCCCGGTCCCGGGCCGAGAACTGGATGAGGGCATTGAGCGGCACGACCAGAAGCCCCCCGCAGACGCCGTAGCCGAAAAGGAGCGCGCTGAGCAGTGCCCGACTCTCGATGTTCGGCAAGAGGAAGAGGCACACGGTCATGCCCATGGCCCCCAGGGGGATGGTGCCGGTCTCGATGAAATTGCGCGATACCTTCCCCGCCATCACGGAACCGATGATGATGCCCAGGCCGCCCAGGGCCAGCATGCCCTGGGTCACGACCGTGTTCGTCTCCCCGGCGGCATCCTTGAGATACGCCCCGAATGTCGCGAGAAGGACCTGGTTCACGGACCAGAAAATGGTCAGCCCGATGATGGAGAGCCAGATGACCTGCTTTTCCCTCAGCAACTTCACGTTGTCCCGCAGATACCCTCCCCGGAGGTATTTCACGCTGTCGATGGAGACCTGTCGGTCTCCGGGTCGGATATCCGGCAGCCGGAAGGCGAGGATGGTTTCCAGGACGGTCCCGGCCACCAAAATGTACCCGCACGGTGCGATGGCCTTCAGAATTTCCTGCGGACTGTCCGGCATGATTACCGGCAAAAACGCTTCGAAAAACACGGAAAAGATCACGGCGCCGAGAAGAATGGCCACAATGGTTACCGCCTGTACGACGGCATTGACCTGTGCGAGGCCCTCCTGTCCGGTCATCTCCTTGATGTAGCCGTACTTGGCTGGAGAATAGAAGGCGCTCTGCACGGCAAGCAGGAACGTCATGAGAAAGGCGGGCCAGAACATCCCGGCATGGTAAAAGATCACGATCAGCACGGCCAGGGGGATCGCGGCGGCCGCGGAGATCCTGATGACCCGGCTCTTGGCGAACCTGTCGGCGATGCAGGCTGCCGGAGTGAAGAGAAGGATGAACGGCAGCAACAGGAACGCGTTCACCATTGCGGTCAGTGCGATTTGTTCTGTCCCGGAAAAGACCTTGAAGACCGTGTTTTGAATAACGATTTTATGTCCCAGGTCGGTGATCGCGTTGAGGAGCACAGCCAGGATGTAGGGCGTGAATCCGCACATTTTTCTCAGACTTTTCATTGTCGGTATCCTTGTTCTCGGTTGCGTCGGAAAGGACCTCGAAACTCGACGGCTGCGGGCCTTGAAGCGAAAAAATCACGGTGTGCCGCGGAGATACGGATCAGGATCGAGGTAGAACGCCTTCCAGAACCCTTGCGTCGAACCCTCGACGTCCCACGGGACGGAAAAAATGCGCACCACGGAGTAATGCAGATGGGGCGGCGTGCTGCGCGCGTTGCCTGTATCGCCGAGTGTTCCAAGTTCGCCGCCGGGCGGGACAAAACAAAGCGCGGACGCCGTGACGGAGTCCAGGTGGGCGTAGTAATGCAGACGCCATTTTGGCCCCAGCACCACGGCCACGTTGCCGCCTCGGTCGATGCTCCCGACAAAAAGGACGATGCCCGCCGTGGCGCTCGTCACGCCTGCCCCCCGGCGGCCGAAGATGTCGATGCCCTTGTGGACCCCGGACAGGCCCCACGGCTCGTGCCAGAAGGATTTCCGATTCCAGTCTCCGGGTGTCGCTCCGACCACCGGGATCACGATCCTTTCCGGGATCGCGAAACCGGCAGCCATGATGCACACGATGATTACGAGGACCCCTTTCATTTCCGCCTGACGGACATCAGTCCAGAGCCGTACACGTTTGCAGAAAAGACACGACTTCGTCGCGCACCACCAGACCGGGCCTCTTCCCGCGCAACAGAGCAACCGCATCACGGGCGTCCGCGCAGTCTCCCTTTTCGATGAGATAACCGCCGATGATGGCTGCGCTGCGCGAATATCCGACCTTGCAGTGCACATAGACCGTTCCGCGCTCCATTTCGCCTTTGATGAACGAGACGGCTTCGAAGAACTGGGCGCTGGTCGGTGCGGTCAGATCGAGGATGGGCACATTCAGATAGCGCGCGGCTCGAAAGGAAGGGACCTCGGAGAATTCCGACGTCAGATCCAAAACTGCGGTGACGCCCAGGCCGATTGCCTGACGCGCCTTCGCATCAGACAGTCTTCGACCCATCCAGAGACCGGGAAGTATTTCGTTCCATGGATAGGATCGACGGGAGTAATACAGCAGCGACACGAAATGGCCGAGAATGACGGGGGCCAGCAATATGCGGGAGCAGAGCGCCAACCGGCCGCCATGCTTGCGATACACGTTGGGGAAAAGCCCGAAATATGCGCTGCAGACCAGGAGCATTGCCGCGGCCGGCCACGCCGGAAACAGATGCCCCGTTGCTGCCGCTGTCAGGCCGAACAAAACCGCGCCGATACCGTAGAGATGCGCTACACGATAATTCGCGGTTCCCTGCTCGTTCGGACCCCGCGAAAAAAGGTAACAGCAGAATACGGCCAGAACGAAGCCTCCGATGACATCGACGACATGATGCTGCCAAGTGAGAACGGTCGAAAATCCGACCAGGCCGAACCATGCGAGCAGGGCCAATCGCAGCAACCCCGTGGTGGCGGCTGCGTACACTTCGGCGAGAATGCCTTGCAACGCGATATGCAGCGAAGGAAACATGTTGTACGGGCGGTCGAACGCGTGCAAAAAGCTGAAGATCGCTCCAAGCCATCCTTCAGGGGCCGGTCGTTCGAAGGCGAACCGCAGCGGGAAACACAAAAAAAACAGGCCCGCGATCAGAATGGCGAAACTGACGCGCATGGCGAACATCCGGCGTTCGTCAGATCTCCTGCAGACAAGGGGCGCCATAACGAAAAACAGGTCTATGGACATGTATGGAATGATCATGAGGGGTACGAAAGGGATCGTCCGCTCCCACGCAAAAACCACGGAGCCGACATCGCCGCGCAACGACGTCAGCCAGGAACAGCCTCCGTATACCACGATGAAAAGCGCCGACGTGAATGCGGCGACCAGGGCCGCCTCTGTCAGCCCCTGACGCGACGCGCCGTCGAGACAGTGAATATTCCCCATGGGTCGATCTCCATACCTGTTTTCTCGAATCCGGCCGACCTGATCATCTCGTCCAGTTCCGCCTGGGAACGGCGGCGCATGATCCAAGGCGCGCCGTCGCGATTGGGCAGTACCCTGGCGATGACCTCGAGCTGCGGATGCCAGGGCTGCCCCGTATAGACCAGATACCCTCCCGGCTCGGTCACCTCGCCGATGGCCTTCAGGGAAGCGAGAACCCGGTCATTGTCGGGAAACAATTCGTACAGGCCGGACACGATGACCACATTGGGACGCGGCCTGACCGCCCGGATCGACTCAGGGTCAAAGGCGTCGGCCCGTTCGAAACGCGTTCGATCGAGACCGAGGCTTGAAGCTAGCGCCCGGCCCTGCTCCAGATTGCCCTCGTCCCAATCCCGCAACGTCGCATCGACTTTGCCCTCCCGCGCCTTGAGGACACTCAGGACATAGCGGCCGCAGCCTGTTGCAACATCCAGAAGCGTGACCGGGGACGCAGCGGCTTCAAGAGTGTCCATCACGGCGTGAAGCTGTTTTTCCAGATGCCGGCGGCGCATGCGGATGCCTTTCCAGCCGATGGCGTCGAGGTAGGCGCGGTCGATGGCCCGGCCTATGCGCCCGAGGCCGCGGGCGCTGTCTTCATACACGTAATCAAGACTTCTCCCCGAATCGAAACCGGTCTCCAGACCGATCGCGATTCCGCGGCTCAGCCTGCCAAGCGCCCGCAACGCAAGTTTTTGCATGGAAAAGAACGCGGTCCTGAGAACTGACGTGGACTGCCGGAGCAGGTCATACTCCACGCGCATGGCGTCTCCCCGGTGGGCGTTCAGCAGATGCGAGCGGTCCACTTCCTCCGTGAAGGACCGGATGACGAATTCGCGGATATCCTCCATGACGCGATCCCGGCCCGCCTCGTGAAGCAGGGCATGGTGGAAGCCGGGATACTCGTGCATTTCCTTCCGGGTCGCCCCGAGATTTCTGTAGAATTTTCTCTGGGCCTCGGTTTCGACGACGCAGTCCGACCCCGCCGCGAGAATCAGCGTCGGTGTGGTGATGGCGTGGGCGTCGCCCATGATCCGGCCGGCCGTGTCGTACATCTCCACAAGGACATTGACGGAGATGCGCCGCGTGATCAGCGGGTCTGTTCGATAAAGACGCTGCTGCTCGAAGTCGTGAGTCAGCATGCCCGCGCTCACGTAACTACTGACAAAGGCCTTCTCCTTGAATTTGAGAAGCATGCGCAGCAGCGGCATGGCCATGGGGACATAAAGTCTGATGCGGAAAGCTGGGGCGAGAAGGATTAGGGCCCGAATTCGCGGCGCGAAGTCGTGCGCCCAGGCACAGGCCGTGACCGCGCCCACGCTGTTGGCCACGATGATGATATTTTCGGCCGAAATGCCATGTTCGGCACAAACGAAGCGGACAAACGCATCAAGGTCTCTGACCAGATCGTAGTAGTTATCCGCATGTCCTCGGTCTCCGGGTGATCGGCCATGCCCCCGCATGTCCCAGGAAAAGGCGAGGAAATCGCCCAGCCCCAGTTCCTGCACAGCGCGGGACAGACGCCCGGAGTGTTCATGGCCGCGATGCAGAAAGATCAGCGCCCTGTCTGTCGCCTGTGATGTGCACCAGCTGCGATAGAACAACTCAGCGCCATCCCAGCTGGAGAATGTTCCTTCGGATTCGATCCAATCCATAATGTTCCTCCCTAATCTGTTGCGCCCGCTACGGGCCAAGCCTCAGTCGACGCCATGGCGGCCCATCGTCGCCGCCAACTTTTCGAAGCTGTCCGCGAGACGTTTCATGAAACTCTTGCGGCATCCGTCCCAATGCAGAGCGGCCCCGACGACAACGTCACAAATGACAGGAACCAGAACCCATTCGCCCTTGGGCAAGGATTTGCCGGTCCCCTGCAGAAAAACCGGAATTACAGGGGTAGCCGGATGCCGTCTGGCCAGGTGCGCAATCCCGGTCCTGAATTCGGCCATGCGCTCCGGCTCCCCCCTGGTGCCCTCGGGAAAGAAAATCAGGGTCTCCCCACCGGCTAGCGCCGCCGAGCAGGCGGCAAAGGGATCATCCCTGCACCCCTCGGGCAGACGCCTGAAGGGAATAATGCCGATGACGTTCAGGACGAACCAGGCCAGCCACCTGTTTTTCAGGAAATAGTCCTGCGCGGCCACCGGACGCACTTTTCTCAGACTGGACAGGGGGAACAGGGACATGAGGACCAGAGCGTCGAGGTGGCTGTTGTGATTGGCGACCACGATGGACGGGGAAGTTGCGTCGAGGCTCTGGCGGTTTCTGGTGTTCACCCCCATGATCAAAAAAATCAGGGGCCTGGCGAACAGGGTGAACCAAAGCAATCGAAGAATGCCTTTCATGTCTCAGTGATACGTGTAGTAGATGAAATGAAAGAAGATCGGGGCTGTGAAGGTCAGGCTGTCCACCCGATCCAGAATGCCGCCGTGACCGGGCAGCATGTTTCCCGTGTCCTTTATGCCGATGTCGCGCTTGATGGCCGAGACGCAGATGTCACCGAAAAAACCGGAAATGCCGATCAGCACTCCTGCCAGCAGCGCCTGCGACACCGCCATCGGGGTGAGGTATGGCCCGGCCAGGCCCGCCAACAGCGCCGTGGTGGCCACGCCGCCGATCAGACCCGCCCATGTCTTGTTCGGACTGACCGAAGGCACCACCTTGGCGTGACCAAACCCCTTGCCCCAGCAGAACTGTGCGATATCATTGGCTTCCGTCAGAATGACGAGGAGCAGAACCAGACTGACTCCGTAGTCGCCACCCTCTTCCGCGCCGTGAAGGGTGAGCAGAAAGGCCGCATGGCTCAGACTGAATACGGTGGTCATGAGGCCCCAATGCAGCGTTCCCACGGCCTTTAGAAACCCCTGCGTATCCCCGCGCAGCAGCATCCTGACGGGGAGCAGCAGGAAACAATAGACCGGAATGAAGATGATAAACATTCCGTACCAGGAGATATAGGCAAAATAATACTGGATCGGTATGGCGAGGTAAGCCCAGAAAAGGACTCTGTGGTCGGCCCTTCTGGTTGGGATGAACGTGAGATACTCTTTGAATGCCAGATAGGACACAATGCAGAAAAAACTGATCGCGGCCCCCCGTGAAACGGACAGGACTCCGAACAGCGGTAGCACGATGAGCCACCATGTTCTCGTGCGCACCAGCACTTCACTGCGTTGCCTCTCTTGGCCGGAGCGATGTGCCTCCTTCAGGGCCACACCAAGGGTGACCAGGGCCAGAACAGCAAGAGTCGAGAGCATGAAGAGTCTGGAAGGCGGCAACGCGTGAAACGCGATCATGCCGCGCCTCCCTGCAAGGCCCTCCCGGCTCTCCGGAAAATCGTGAGGACCAGCAGCACCACAATCCCGGCCATCGCGACATGAGGCCAGGCACCTCGCGGCACCCCGCTCGCAAGGGCCAGGGACAAAAGGCCAAAGGCCGCGGCGCGATCGCTCTTGCCCATGGGGCCGTCATATCGCCGACCGCCCCCGAACTGGACGCCGAGAATCCCGACCATCTCGCTGAGCGCCGCCAGCACCACGGCCATCACGACCAACGGCGCCGAGCACCCCGGCACCGCGGCCAGGGGCAGATACAGCGCCGCGTCGGAGACCACGTCGCCCAGTTCGTTCAGCATGACGCCCACATCGGACCCCATTCCGTGCTCCCGCGCCAGCATCCCGTCCAGCGCATTGAGGGCCATCCTCACGAACAAGGCGCACGGAAAGACCGCAAGGGCCCACCTTGCTCCTGAGGAAAGCCAGACAAGACTGCCCGCCGCCAAGGACAGAACCAAGGCCGCGACAGTGACCTGATTGGCAGTCACCCCGCGGGCCGCCAAAAATCGGCAGGCGGGACGGAGCATACTCTGAAATCGGGATTTCAATGCATAGACGGTCATGGCAGAACTCATCGCCGACCCTACGCGCGAATACGCACAGTTCAGCTGGTTGTCATAAGCGGGAGAGACGATTCCGTCCCGTGCTTGCGTCGAGACAGTGCAAAGGAATTTCTCGAATCACAATCAGGATAACTGACTATTTTAAAAGAAGAATAGATAATATGTATTGCGGAATTGCACTGAAGCGGCTGGGCAGTTCGTGTAGAAACACCCGGCCCCTGGAATTCATCAACATGGGTATCCATCCGACGCAACCGGTGTCGGATGAAGTAGGCATGGCCGAGAATCAGAAGACAAGACATGTATGATAAATATTGCATAATAAATTATAAAGACATATATATCATGCATGTCCCCCAAAAAAACGTCCGCACACGACCTTCCGGCCAACCCTGCCGCTAATCTTGAGCGCCTGGGGCACAACATTCGCGCCGCCCGCAAACTGCGCGGCCTGAGCATGCAGGATCTGGCCGAGCGCACAATGACCACTCGCGAGACCATCCGCCGCCTGGAAAACGGACATCCCGGCGTGTCCCTCGGGGTGCTGGCCCATGTGCTGTGGGTCCTGCAGCTTGACGACCAGCTTGGCACCATGGCCGCCCTGGAGTCAGATCCCGTGGGCAGATCCATGGCCGTGCGCAGACTGCCGCTACGCGTCGCAACGGGGAGGGATGATGACCTCGACTTCTGAGCGGGCCGTGGTCTTCATCCGGCTGCCCGGCATGGACTACGTGCCTGCGGGGCTGCTCCGGCATGAGAACCGGGCATATTCCTTCCGCTACGGCCGCCGGTACCTGCAACGGCCGGACGCCATCCCCCTCGACCCGGCCAGGATGCCTCTGGCCGACATCGAGTTTTCCGTGAGCACCCTTTTCAGCGCCCTGCGCGACGCCGCCCCGGACCGCTGGGGCCGTAAAGTGCTGGGGCTCATGGCCGGCCGTGCTCCAGGGACGCTGAGCGAGTTCGAGGTCCTGACGGCGGCCCATCACCCGCAGCGCATGGGCGCCCTGGCCTTCGGCCCTACGCCTGATGGCCCAGCGTCCCTGGCTCCGTGGGCCACGGGCGAAGCATTCTGCATGGTGCCCGAGGACCTGGAGCGCGTGGCGGCCATCGTCGCCCGCGTCGACGAGTTCGAAGACGACGAGGACCTCGACGAATTACGGGACGGCTTGCCCGAAGACGCTTTCCTTGCCGCCCTCGCCTCCAGCCTGTCCCTGGGCGGCGCCAGACCCAAGGCCATGGTCACCCTGGACGGGGCGTCGTGGATCGCCAAATTCTCCAAACGCGGGGACCCGTGGCGTGAACCCGTTGTCGAGCACGCGACCATGACCCTGGCCGCACGCTGCGGCATCACGGTCGCATCCACCCGACTGATGGAACTGAACGGGCATTTCGTTCTGCTGGTCCAGCGATTCGACCGCCTGGAAGGCGACTCGCGGCACGTCATTTCCGGCTTCACGGTGACGGGGGCGGAGGAAGACGGCGACTGGGGCAGCTATCAGAACCTGGCCGAGCAGGCCCGCAGGCTCGGCGACGCGCAGTCCGGCCCGGAGATATTCCGCCGCATGGCTTTCAACGCCCTGTGTTCGAACCGGGACGACCACCTGCGCAACCACGCCTTTTTCGTCTCCCGCAAAGCCATCGCCATGACCCCGGCCTATGATCTGGTGCCCTCCTCCATCCGCTTCAGGCAATGGGATCTGTCCCTGCGCTGCGGCCTGGAAGGCCGCGCGGCCAAGCGGTCCAATATTCTGAGCGATGTCCGCCCCTTCGGGATCGACGAGAGGGAGGCCAGGGGGATCTGGGAAGAAATGCGGGAAACGGCCGCAGGCTGGCGGAAGCATTTCGCCGCGTACGGCGTGACAAAGCGGGAGATGGAGGAACTCAGGCACCGTTTCGCTTTGGCGGATGGTGCATAAATCGTAAAACTTGACGATAAAAAATGAATTTTGATTTATTCTTCGCCATTAATGACGATTTATCAAATTCTGCTCGACGACAAGGTGATCATTCCCATCGATATCGGGACGCATGATCGGGTGTATTGGATTTGGATGGAATTGGATGAGTTATTGGATTTTGGGAAATTCAAGATTCAAGATGCGACCCCGCTACCCCACGATCCACCGGCTAGAAGATGCGTCAAAGGAAAACCCGACCCCTTTGCATTTGTGGATTCGGTCGCACGCCTAAATCACAACCGGGCAGGAGCGAAGTGTGCACCACAGGGTCGAGTAGCCGAGCGCCGAGACTACGCGGGCAGGTTCGTCAAAGGACGCCCCCTCTTGCCCATGACGAGCTTCGGTAACTGTTTTTTTTGAAAAGCACCCATTTGTAATCGTTTTTTGAGGCGCGAAAACGTTTTTGGAGGACCACCCCCGTTTTTCACACAAATCGGATGGAATCGGATGGAAAAACGGATTGACAAAATGGATGAAATCGGATGTGTTTTCGGACATGATCACGACGAAAAGCCTTTTCATCACACCTGAAATGCTCACCCTGACAGCCCAAATCGACGAGTTCAAAGGTGCGTGGCAGGCGCTGGGGTCGATAGCGCCGCAGCGGCTGTCCGCCCTGCGACGGGTAGCGACCATCGAAAGCGTGGGCTCTTCCACGCGCATCGAGGGCAGCGCCCTGTCCGACCGCGACGTGGAGAAGCTCTTGGCAAATCTCGCCATAGGCTCCTTTGTCACGCGGGATGAGCAGGAAGTTGCCGGGTACGCGGAAACAATGGAACGGATTTTCGAATCCTTCGAGCATATCAGCCTGACGGAAAACCATATCCGCCAGCTGCACCGGGATCTGCTGCTTCACAGCGACAAGGACGAAAGGCATCGCGGCAACTACAAGACGTCACCCAATAACGTGGCGGCCTTTGACGCAGAGGGAAAGCTGATCGGCATCGTCTTTGAGACGGCCACGCGCTTCGACACCCCGAGACGTATGCGCGAACTGCTGGACTGGACGCAGGCAACTCTGGGAACCCGGAGCCTGCACCCTCTTCTGGTCATCGGCATATTCACGGTGGTCTTCCTGGCCATCCATCCTTTTCAGGACGGCAACGGCAGGCTTTCGCGCATCCTCACAACGCTTTTGTTGCTGCGCTGCGGCTATGCCTATACGCCCTTCAGTTCCCTGGAAAGCGTGATCGAACAGAACAAGGAAGGCTACTACCTGGCCCTGCGCCAAACCCAGGCCACCCTGAACTCGGATGCGCCGGATTGGCAGCCATGGCTGACCTTCTTCCTGCGCGTTCTTCACACGCAGATGCAACGTCTGGCCGCCAAGATGGAAAGGGAACGCCTGCTGCAACACGCCCTGCCGGACCTGTCCCGACGCATAGTGGAACACGCCCGCGAACACGGTCGCGTAACGATCAAGGAAATGACTCTCCTGACCGGAACCAGCAGAAATACGCTGAAAGAGCATTTCCAGAGGTTACTGGAGAATGGGATGCTGGAAAGGAATGGTCAGGGGCGGGGTGTGTGGTACAGGGTCAAGTAGTGTGAACTGGCGCACGAGGCCAGATTCGTCAAAGGAAGGCTTGACCCCATACCCGTCTCTTGAACACATTCCAAGACATAACGTAAACGTCGACGACTAGGCACTAGACAGAGTTCACGGTCCATCCACGCCTCTTCCACCTTCACGGTCTGCCCGCAGTGACCACATGCCCGGCGTGGAAATTCAAGATTCAAGATGCGACCCCGCTTGGCCTCGCTTGCGGTACGTCAAATGCCAGAACCGTGAGGAGCAACTCTCGGTTCTTGTCGTCCCTGTGCGCAAAGCAGTACCGAAACACGGTCTCAGCTGACCCAGGCAGTTCGCGCTTGAAGTTCGCGTGAGCCTTCGTCGTGATTGGAATAGCCGCAAGGACCTTCGAGAAGTCCTTGTTTCGATTGAACACGATCACTGCCGTCTTGGTGTCGCGCCAAGAGGTGTAGCTGAGTAGTTGATCGATCGTGTCCGTCAGCAGCTTTGGGCCGGACCAGAACTTGCATTCTGCTATAAATATGTTGCGACCCTCGGAGCGCACAAGGATGTCGGTCTTGCCTTGATAGTTAAACGTCTCCCCTGTCGCCTGTCCTTCGTAGTGACCGTTGAGTTGCACTAGGAAGTGCGAACGGATGGATTCCTCGTCCATGCCAGCGAAGGCGGAAGGGCTACGCTCCATTACCGCGACCATGTTCTGCAGGATGCTCAGGATATGCTCGTAGTCATCGACAGAGAGGACAGGCTCAGGCTTGTAGGGGGTAGAACTTGCAGCGTGAAGTGTCGGAGCAAGCTTTCTTCGTACCTCTTGCGCCAGATAGGTCGAAGCGTTGCTGGGTCGTTCCTTCATCTTGAAGCCTAGGCTACCAACAAGGTTGCGGTCAGCAAGTAGCTTTTGACGACGTGACTCAATAGTAGCTCGCGCTTTGGTGGGCAACTGAGCCTTTAGTCCCGCTGCGTTGGTACGCAACGTTGCGAGGTGGCTCTGAATCTCCTGAATGGTCCGATCAATCTGTTCTCTGACCTTCTCGGCATTCAGATCGGTACCGACGATTCGAAGCAGCAACGTTGAGCCGCGTACCTCCGCGCGAGGCGGGCTGCTTGTATATGCTGTAGGTTGAACCTTGAACGCCTCGGCGTCGCCGGTAAATGGGATCTCGACTTGGACCTCTGTACCCGACACGTGAAACGGCCTGCTGCGATCTCGAATGTATCTGTTGTGATCGCGGCTGACGTCGATCTGTGTCTCCTGCTGATCGACGACGATTTCGCTCGTGATTAGTTCTGGAACATTTACGCCGAACTTATGCTCAAGATAGCTGACTAGATCGTCGACTGACGTGTTCAGAAGGCGATTGCCGTCCAGCCCCTGAATCTCCTTCTGCATTTCCTGCAACTGGTGAGCTTCAACATCGAACCAACTGACATTCGAGAAGAGGTAGCCACGGTCTTGCATGCGTTCTCCCTGTGTTATGTGATGCCTAACGCTTGGCGTAACCGGCAGCAAAAAACGGCGCTCCTAACGTCGCCCCGTTTTTTGCTGTCCGAGTTGACGCCTTTGTTCGGCTTTTCATAGGGAACCATTGCGAACAAGTTGATTCGCCTTCTCTGCCAGCAGCATAATTCTCATATTAACAAAATCTTTGAATGGCATTGCACCATCAGCTGCTGCGACCGGTATGAATGACGACTCAAGGATTTGCCGTTTGTCTGCACTCGGAATCTGCCCGAAGTAGCTTGCTGGATTTTCATCGCTAATAGACTTGTTATCTGAAGACGATAGGAAGCAAATGTTGGCGATTATGTTGGCCTCATGAAACCCAACGCCAATAGTGGCTAAGTAACCCTTCGGGTAAATGTGGTGAAATTCCCTCGCATTGTAAGAGGACAGGACAGTTCCAAGGTCTACTTCGTTGCCAGTCAACAGCGACCGTGGGCGGCCTTGCGCCATCAAACACAGCGCGGCCTTGGCTGCTGTCGAATTGATCCGCCATGATTTGCTGAATAAATCATCGGAGACAGCGAAAGATGCAAAATCAAATGGCTTATTACCGTCCTTGATGGTCTCAATCAACTGCAAATCTTCCATTACCAACCGGTTGGTCCCTGCCTTATAGCGCTGCGTGAGTGCACAGTGCCAAAACCATTTTCTGAGCTGCTGCAACTGATCGGAGTCTGGTTTTGGAATCAACGAATACAGCCGTGTTATCGGTATGAGCATTATGGGGAATGGGAGAAAAATGACATTTCGTATTTTCAGTTGCCCTTCCAGAAAGTCGACTGCGGAAAAAATGGCAGATTTTAGAACACTCATGCCATCAATCAATATGCCTGGCTTTACGTCAACCAGATCATCTGAATCGATGGAATTGATGGTGATTGAAGCCAGCATTCTCATCAGAAGCGACTGATCTATTTGCTCGTAGCCTTTATCCGCAAGTGTATCCAACAAAAGCTCAATTTCCCTGCGCAAATCAAATTGATCGGACCACGTCCAAGCCGCAAGCAATTCGATATTGCTCAGCGGCGTCCCAGAGGAGTTGATTCTTTGAAAGACACTACATACTTCTTTGTTGGTGCGCTCTTTGATTGTGACAACAGGAAACTCGTAGTCCTTGAATCTTTCTGTTACTAAAGCAATATTCTTTGCTTCCTCTTGCGAAAACGCGGGAAGCTGGGATAGAAGTTTCGCAGTATCAAGAATGTCTCGAAGGAAAATCTTCTTCTTTGCTGCAGCCACCTTGTAGTGAACAAACTCATCGTCTTCTGGCACATAACAAATATTAAATCTGTCTGCGAGTTCGGCATCCGTTGTCCTATCACCAGAATGAAAAACCCCGTATAGCGTTGTGAGCCGCTGTTGACCGTCCAGTATGTAATTGACTGGGTAATCCTCAGGGGTTTCCGGAAGAACAAACCCCCCGACGTTGCGCTCGTGTTTCAGGACTTCCTTTGTCGACCAAAGCAATAGCGACCCGACAGGGTAACCCCGATATATTGAGTCGAGAAGGCTAAGAATTTGCTCGTCAGACCAGATAAACTCTCTCTGAAAGACAGGTATTTTGATATTTCCACGTTCGACGTCAGTCAACAACGTAGCGAGCCTGGGACTAGAAGGAGTGATTTTGCTTGTCGTTGCCACTATGACGCTCTCTCCATGTTTATTTTTGTGGTTGCCTGAATGCCGAACAGCGCTACTATCCGGACTTCGCTAAAATGGCAGTCTGTTTATTATTGAATTTACAGCGGCAATCTTTGTCTTCGTATAGACATCGCTAATAATTTTATATTTATTGAATATTTCTACAGCAGCTATCACCAGATTGGCTATTAAGTCAGATTTTTTGATCTAACTGAAGTCAGGGATATGCAGAAAAGAGGTCGGGTCTTCCTTTGGCTCATTTTTGTGAACTGTCAGGAATCAGTTGGTTTCACAGAATCGGCCACCCCGCTCTCCCGTTCCACCCGATACGCCTGCCTATGCCCCCGCCCCTCAAACTCCCGTACCAACGCCAGGGCCTCTTCCTCAGTTAACCCGTCCCGAACCAGAAACTCATTGTTGTTGTCATCCAGCCGCCAGACGGAAAAAACGCCCTCTTTGCGGCCCTTGGAACCGCCTTCGTCTTCCCTGCCCTGCCGCTGATGCATCAGTGCCTCCGACACGGATCAATGGCTACAAAATTTTGAAGCGCATACATCACATGCAGCACGTAGGCAACATATTTCCTGATGTCATACAGTCATTACAAATACGTATTACATACGTACAAGCAAAAGCTGCTCCTTCCGGATTCCCTTTTTATTCCCTCGAATTCGAGGGTTTTATGACCTGTCGCATGAGGGCTCTCAACAGCCTCGACTTGTCCGGCGGGACCGCGCACGCACATGACTGTCATCCTTCTTCGCCAGCCTGCTCCAATAATCGGCGCCCAGTCTCTGTAAGCCGGTATTTCTGCAGGCAGCTGGTGGGTTTGTCGGGGATGGTGCGCTCCACCAGGCCATCTGCAAGGATCTGGTCTATGTGGGTGTCATGGCGGCGTCGACAATCCTTCAGTTGAAAGGCGTCAAAAATTTCGGAGTTGGAAAGGGGTCCGTGATGTGCCAGCAACACAAGGAATCGAATGACGAATTCGCCAACTGGTGGCGTGACTGGTGACGCGACTGGTGGCGTGACTAGCGGCGTGACTAGCGGCGTGAGTTTGGCCTCTGACTGGGCCCCTGGCTCAGTATTTTTCCTCCGAATCGCCAGCACGAAAAAATACACCGTCGATCCGAATCTCGGGCTCGGCAAGCCCGGCGGCCATTTCCGACAAACATATCCAAATCTCGGGCTTTTACGAAATACCACCCGCCCCGCTCTCCCGCTCAACCCAATACGCCTGCCTGTGCCCCCGCGCCTCGTACTCCCGCATCAGGGCCAGGGCCTCTTCCTCGGTCAATCCGTCCCGGACCAGAAACGCGTTGTTGTTGTCGTCCAGCCGCCAGACGGAGAAACCGCCCTCTTTGCGACCCCCGGAACCGCCTTCTTCTTCCCTGTCTTGCCGCTGATGCATCATTTTCCCCGACACGGAGCAATGATTACAAAATCATCAATCCCATACATCACATGCAGCACGCAGACAACAACTATCCAGACGTCATACGTATATTACGCACATATACAACGCACTTCACAACATACACCCATGCATGTCATAAGGCTCCTGAGCGTTATCAATCTGAACCCTGACTGGTTATGCGTTTTTTGTGCTCCACCTTAAGTTCATTTTCCACGGCAAGACGACCAGCCTCAAGCGAGCCGGCGCGGTCCGGTCCGGGGCTGTCGGCTGTTTGACTGAGCTTGGCATCGTTTGCTTCCCGGCCGTCTCGCGGGATTGGCATCGCATAACCGCCGAACCACAAGGCCGGGAAGCATTACAAGGCCCGCGAAGGAGTTCCGGCAGCTCCGGACCGGACCGCGCCGGCTCGCACCCCCCGGACACGGCAGGCTTTCGAGGGCAAATGACGCCAGCATTTCCGTATCGGACCACTATCCGGCCAGACCGGTTTCGAACACTTCTGCAGGAGGCAAACATGTCCAAACGCATCGTCATCTGCTGCGACGGCACCTGGAACACTCCGGACCAGACGGACCAGGGGGTGATTTCGCCGACCAACGCGGCCAAGATCGCCATGTGCGTGACGCCCCTGGCCGGGGACGGCAGGCGGCAGCTGCTCTACTACGACTCCGGGGTGGGCACGCGCTGGTACGACAGGATCAGGGGCGGGATTTCGGGGGTGGGGATTTCCAGAAACATTCTTCAGGCCTACCGCTTTCTGATGGAACACTACGCGGAAGACGACGACATCTTCCTCTTCGGGTTCAGCCGCGGGGCCTACACGGTGCGCAGCCTGGCCGGGCTGCTGCGCAACGCGGGGCTGCTGCGCCTGGAGAACCTGCCGCGCCTGGACGACGCCTACCGGCTCTACCGCCGCCGCGACAAGGAGTCCCACCCGCAGGCCATCGAGTCCGAGCTCTTCCGCCGGACCTGGTCGCGCGAGGTCCGCGTGCACTGCATCGGAGTGTGGGACACGGTGGGGGCCCTGGGCATCCCCTCACGCAATTTCGACATCGTCAACAAGCTCCTGAACATCGAGTTTCACGACGTGGACCTGAGCAGCCGCGTGGACAACGCTTTCCAGGCCCTGGCCATCGACGGGCGCCGCCGGGCCTTCGAGCCCTGCGTGTGGAGGAAGCAGGACGGGGTCTGCTGCCAGCGTCTGGAGCAGGTCTGGTTTGCGGGCGTGCACTCCAACATCGGCGGCGGCTACCGCGACACGGGCCTCTCGGACATCGCCCTGGAGTGGATGATGGCGCGGGCCGGCGAATGCGGGCTGGAGTTCGACCTCTCTCCCCTGAACCGCCTGGGCCTCGACATCCGCCCGGCCTGGAACGGCAGGCTGGTCGATTCCCGCACGGGCCTCTACAGGCTCGTGCCCGAATACGTCCGCCCCATCGAACCCGCCCACGACAACACCGCCGTGGCCCCCGAAGCCTGGCAACGTTTCGACGCCGACCCGGCCTACCGGGCGTCCTGCCCGAACCTAGCCGGGCTGGGCCGGGAGGGGCCATGCTGACGTTCCGAACAACAGGAAAGCAGTGTCGGGGATGACGTGCGCTTCTTCTGGTATATTTTGAGCACGTGTTTCTAGGTGCGCCGATTAGCCGCCTCTGCCTGTTTCCTTTTTCCGCGTTTTGACGCAAACTCACGAAATGCGAAACGTAACACGAAATGGCAGCGCATCATGACCAACCAGTTGGAAACCGCTTCCCGCTCCCTGCTCCTCGACGCGGACCCCATCGTTGGGGCAGTCTTGGATGAGTTCCCGGAATGCCTGGCCATCCATGCTTTTGGAAGTCGCGTCACCGGCCACGCGGACGAGCGCAGCGACCTCGATCTGGCCATCCTCCTGCCCGGCTACGCCGATCCGACCAAACTCTGGAATCTGTCGGAAGCGCTGGTTTCCATCGTTGGATGCGAGGTGGACCTGCTCGACATGCGTGCGGCTTCCACGGTCATGCAGCACCAGATCCTCATGACAGGCCGAAGGCTCATGGCGAAACAGCCCGAGGCCGACCTCTTCGAATGCTACGTGTTGAGCGAAAAGACGGCCCTGGACGAAGCAAGGGCGGGGCTACTGCAAGACATCATTACTCGGGGGAGAATCTATGGTTGATGACGTGCTCCTGAACAAGGCGACGACCATCGAGCGTTGCGTTGCAAGGGCCAGGGAGGAATACGACCGAGATCCCGACACCTTCGACCGAGACTTCACCCGCCAGGACGCGGCCATCCTGAACATTCAGCGTGCCTGCGAAGCCGCTCTGGACATCGGCCACCACCTCATCCGCCGTGACGGACTCGGGCTACCGCAAAGCGCCCGTGACGTGTTCAGACTTCTGGCCTCGGCAGGCCGGATCGACGCGGACCTGGCCGATTCGCTGATGCGCATGGTCGGCTTCCGCAACATCGCCGTCCACGACTACCAGACCTTGCACCTGCCCATGACCATCAAGGTCATCACGAAGCATCTCGACGATTTTCTGCGATTCAGCGAAACCATTCTGAAACGCGAACTGCCTTCTTCATAAACCCGTCTTCCGAGCAGGATGCCCAATCATCCGGCCGGCTCGCAGCTTTTCGGTTTCACTGAAAGGCTTAATTCCCTGTGCCAGCCTCCCAGCAACCCCGGCCGAAAAACCATCACTCGTTGCGCAAAAACGGCGCGGCCTTCTTTCCCAGCACCCGCCAGGTGCCCAGGAGGCCCATGGCCAGGGAGATGGCCACGCCGGCCAGCACGGTCAAAAGGCCCGTGGGCAGGTCCGGGGTGAACTGCATCTTCAGCAACCCCTGGACCACGCCCCAGGCCGTGACCGTGCCCAGGATCAGGCTGCCCAGGCCCGTGAAGAAGCCGGCCAGGGAGAACTCGGCCACGAGGATGGCCAGGATGTCGCGGCGGGTGGCGCCGCAGACCTTGTAGATGACGCTGTCGTAGATGCGGCGGTGCTGGTCGGCCGAGAAGGCCCCGGCCAGGACCAGGAAGCCCACCAGCAGCGCCACTGCGGCCATGACCTGGAAGATGCTCGCCGTGCGGCGCATGAGCATGGCCGCGTTGTCCAGGACCTCGCGGATGGTGACCACGGCCACCTCGGGGTAGGCCGACGTGACGCGGGCGAACAGCCCGTCCTCGCCGCCATGGCCGTAGGCCGCGCCGAGCCACGTCTGCGGGGCCCGGTCCAGGGTGCCGGGCGAGAAGACGATGGCGAACTGCATGGCCAGGGTCCGCCAGTTGACCTCGCGGATGCTCGCTATGGTGCCCGTGATGTTGCGGCCCAGGACGTTGACCGTCAGGGTGTCGCCCAGGTCCACGCCGAAGCCCTCGGCCAGGTCCGAGGTCAGGGAGATGAGCGGCGGGCCGTCGTAACCCTTGTCCCACCACTTCCCGCGCAGGAGCGTGCTGCCTGCCGGGAACTCCTCGCTCCAGGACAGCCCGCGGTCCCCGCGCACGGCCCAGGCCACCTCCTCGGACACAGTGGCGTTCTCCACGGGGGTGCCTGCGATGCGCACGATGCGGCCGCGGATCATGGGCCGCAGGTCGAGCCTGGTCACGCCGGGCGTGCCCTCGACCATGGCGCGGAAATCCCCGATCTGCTCGGGGCGGATGTCCATGAAGAAGAAGGCCGGGGCTTCCTCGGCCAGTTCGGCCGTCAGCGCCCGCGTCAGGCTGACGTTGACCATGACCACGGCCACCAGGGCCGTGAGGCCGAAGCCCAGGGCGAAGACCAGGCTCACGCCAGGCGACCCGGGCCGGTGGATGTTGGCCACGCCGATGCGCCAGCTCGCCCACGGCAGGCGCGGGGCCTTGCCCGCCAGCCAGCGGATGGCCCGGGCCAGGCCCTTGAACAGGAGCCACGCGGCGACCGTGCCGCCCACGAACCAGCCCGCGAGCCTGGTGTCGCCGGCGAACTGGAAGACCATGGCCGCAAGCACCGCGAAGGCCGCGGCCGTGGGCAGGATCGCCGCCTTCGGCATGCGTTCCATGTCGGCCGAGAGATAGCCGCGGAAGATGCCCGAGGGGCTGACCATGACGGCGCGAAAGAGCGGCGGCATGGAAAAGGCCAGGGTCGTGACCAGGCCGAAGAGCGCGGCCTGGATCAGCGGGGCCGCGTACAGGCCGCCGCGCGCTTGGATGGGCAGGATGTCGGCGAAGAACCGGGCGCCGAGCCACGGAACGAGGCTCCCGCCGGCCATGCCGGCCAGGGCTCCCACGACCCCCAGGAAAAGGACCTGCATGAGGTACGAGGCGAAGAGCACGCGGACCGGCCCGCCCATGCACTTCATGGCCGCCATGTGCGACAGGCGCCCACCCAGATAGCCGCGCACGCCTCCGGCGATGCCCAGGCCGCCGACCAGCAGCGCGCCCAGGCCGACCAGGGTCAGGTCCACGCGCAGGCGCTCCAGCACCGTGCTGATGCGCGGCGCGGCGCGGTTGAAGTCGCGCACCCGCCAGCCGGACTCGGGGTACGCGGCGCGGATGGCCTCGGCCGACTGCACGGCGTCGCGGCCCGGGAGCCGCAGCAGGTACTCGGTGCGGAAGAGGCTGCCGGCCCCGGCCAGGCCCGTAGCCGCGAAGCCATCGGTGCCTACCATGAGGCGCGGGCCCAGGGAAAAGAACTCCATGACCCGGTCCGGCTCGCGCAGGATCACGCCGCGGACCTGGAAGCGGGCCTCGCCCACGGACACCTCGTCGCCCACGGCCAGCCCCAGCCGCGCCAGGAGGTCCCGGTCGGCCACGGCTCCGGGCAGCCCGCCGTCCTCGGCCAGGAGGTCCTGCAGCTCGGCACCGCCCTCGATGTCCACGCGCCCGTACAGGGGATAGAGGGCGTCGACGCCCTTGAGCTCCACCAGCACGGATTTGTCGCCCGCGCGGGCCATGGTCCGCGTGGACAGGGTGCGGGCCAGGTCCCCGAAGCCGCGCAGGTAGCCGGCCTCGGCCGGGCTCAGGTCGCGGGAGGTCAGGCTGACGCTCACGTCCCCACCGAGGATGGCCTTGGCGTCGCCCGCCAGACCTGCCTCCAGGGCCCGGCCCAGGGAACCCACGGCGCTGATGGCCAGCACGCCCAGGAACAGACAGCCCAGGAACACCCCGAAGCCCCGCAGCCCCCCGCGCAGTTCGCGGCGGCAGAGGTTCAGGGCCACGAGCCAGTCGCGGCCGCTCATCGCTCCTCCATGCGGCCCGAGTGCATCGACGCCGTGCGGCCGCAGCGCCCGGCCAGGTTCCGGTCGTGGGTCACCAGCACCAGGGTGGCCTTTTCCTCGGCCTGCATCCTGAAAAGAAGCTCCATGACCCGCGCGCCCGTGCCCTCGTCCAGGTTGCCCGTGGGCTCGTCGGCCAGGATGATGCGCGGCCGCGGCGCGAAGGCCCGGGCCAGGGCCACGCGCTGCTGCTCGCCGCCCGAGAGCTGGGAGGGGTAGTGCCCGGCGCGGTGCCCAAGGCCCACCTGCTCCAGGGCCTCCAGGGCCAGCCGCCTGGCCTCGGGGTGGTGGGCGAACTCCAGGGGCAGGGCCGCGTTCTCCAGGGCCGTCATGGTCGGGATGAGATGGAAGGCCTGAAAGACGATGCCCAGGTTCTCGCGCCGGAAGCGCGCCAGCTCGTCCTCGCCCATGGCCGTGAGGTCCTTCCCGGCCATGCGCACCGCGCCCGAGGACGGCCGCTCCAGGCCGGCCATGAGCATGAGCATGGTCGTCTTGCCCGAACCCGACGGCCCGACCACGGCCAGGGTCTCGCCCTGCCCCACTGTCAGGCTGACCCCGTTCAGGATGTTGACCGGCCCCGAGCCGGCGGTTAGCGTCAGGTGGACATCCTCAAGCACAACCGAGGGAACATTCATGCCATCCAAACTCATTCGACATATCCTCATGGCCGCGCTGCTGCTCGCCTGCCCGGCCGGGTTCGTTCACGGAGATACGACAATGCACATTCTCGCCTTCGGCGACAGCCTCACGGCGGGCTACGGCCTGCCCGCCGACCAATCCTTTGCCGCCCAGCTGGAACGGCGCCTGCGCGACATGGGCCGCGACGTGCGCGTGACCAACGCGGGCGTGTCCGGCGACACCACGGCCGGCGGCCTGGCGCGGCTGGCCTGGTCTCTGGAGGACAAACCCCACCTCGTGGTGCTTGAACTCGGGGCCAACGACGGATTGCGCGGCCTGGACCCCGTACGCATGCGCGACAACCTCGACGCCATGATCCGGCAGTGCCTGGAGGCCGGGGCCAGGGTCATTCTGGCCGGGATGCGCGCTCCGGTCAATTGGGGACTCGAATATCGCAACCGGTTCGACGACGTTTTCCCCGAACTGGCCGACGAACACGACCTGACCCTCTACCCGTTCTTCCTGGAAGGCGTGGTCCGCGACCCGTCCCTGGTCCTGGACGACGGCCTGCACCCCAACGCCGCCGGCGTGGCGCGCATCGTCGAAGGCATCCTGCCGCTGGTCCTCGAAGAGCTGGACGCGCTGGAGAAGGCGTCATGAAAACGCCGTCCTCACCCCATGACGGAGGGCCGCGGATATGACGGCGTTTCCCTTCCTGCTGCTGGCGATCCTGGCCGGAATGTGGTATCTTTCCACAAAAATCATGAAAGTCACCGTCGACGCCCTGGCCTCCCCCAAGGAACGCATGGTTCCCCGCTCCCATGTCCCGGCCGATCAGGACATGCGCCAGCCCCTGCGCGAGGCATCGGACTGGGCCGCGGACAATGGCTTCGCCGAGGACGTCATGTTCGACTTCCGCATCGCCGACAGGGACCAGTCCCTGTTCTGCAAGACCTGGAAAAACGCCGCCGAAAAGACCTATCTGGTCTTCTACCACGGCCTGGGCAAGCATTTCCTCGAACTGGTGACCATCTACGACGACAAGACCGGCGTGACCACGACCAACGCCCCCGACGCCCACACCCTGCCCACGGTGCCCGGCGCCTTCGTGCAGGCCTTCCCGGGTTTGACGCTGCCGCAGCTCCTGGAGGCCCACCACACGGGGCGCGCGACGCTGGAACGCCGCACGGGCCTCGAACCCCAGAACAGGCCCGAGGAGACCATGGAACTCATCTGCGCCGCCCTGGAACGGCAGGCGCGTTACGTCCGGTCCATCCCGGGCTGGCAGTGGAAGGGGTTGTGGTGGATCACGGTGCGCAAGCGGAGCATGATCGGCAAGGACGTGGGCTGGCAGCTGGACCAGTTCGGGGTGCACGAACCGCCGGAGGGCCTGCAATGACCCGGCGGACGGCGCTCCTCGCCCTCTTCGCCCTGTTGGGCAGCCTCCTCCCGACCACGGTCGCGGCCGACAATTCCACCGAACTGCACGTGGTCTATCTCGAACGCCCGCCCTACTACTGGACCGAGAACGGCCATCCCCGCGGCTTCCTGCTCGGCCTGACCAGGCAAATCCTCGACCGGGCCGGGATTCCGGCGTCCTTCAGCCAGCACCCCCCGAACCGGATCATGGAAGAGATCCGCAGCGACCGGGAACCCACGTGCTCCATCGGCTGGTTCAAGACGCCCGAACGCGAAACCTTCGCCAGGTTCAGCCTGCCCATCTACCGCGACCAGCCCCCGGTTCTGCTGACCACAACCGACAAGGCGCACCTGTTCAGCCGCCACAAGACCCTGCGGGAAGTCTTCGCCGCCCCCTCCCTGGTCATGGCCCAGGTGGCCTCGTTCTCCTACGGCGAGACCATCGACCGCTTGCAGAAGGAGATCCTGGTCCGCAGCCTGACCGTCTCTTCCTCCCAGAAAGTCCTGCCGAAGCTGATCCTGCAGGGACGCGCCAGCTACATGATCGTGGCCCCCGAGGAAGTCCCGACCCTGCTGCGGCTGGCCGAGGTCGACGCCAATCGTTTCACTGTCCTGGCCATGGAGGACATCCCGGCCGGCGACCTGCGCTATCTGATCTTCAGCGAGGCCGTGCCTGAAAGCGCCCGTGAGCGCATCGACGCAGCCATCGCCGACCTGACCGACCAGGGCGCCCTGCTCAACCCCAAGCCCTGACCATGACCCTCGCCCCCCTGCGCTACGACCCGCCGACACAGCCGCGGCTGGTCATCATCCACGAGGACCGCGACATGGTGGTCCTCAACAAGCCCGGCGGCCTGCTGTCCGTGCCCGGCCGCACCCCGGAGCTCCTCGACTCGGCCCTGACCCGGGTGCGCGAAACGCACCCAGGTGCCCAGGCCGTGCACCGCCTGGACCTGGGCACCTCCGGCGTCCTCGTCGTGGCCACGCGGCGCAAGGCCGAGTCCGAACTGCGGCGGCAGTTCCAGGAGCGTCTGACGCGCAAGGTCTACCTGGCGCGGGTCGAGGGCTCCGTAGACCAGGACGAGGGCGTGGTGGACCTGCCGCTGGTCTGCGACTGGCCAAACCGCCCGCGGCAGATGGTCTGCCGTGCGACCGGCAAGCCGGCCCTGACGGAATACCGCGTGCTCGAACGCGACGGGCGCACCACCCTGGTCCTGCTTTTGCCGCACACCGGGCGCTCGCACCAGCTGCGGGTGCACATGGCCAGCCTCGGCCACCCCATCGTCGGCGACAACCTCTACGGCCCGGACGCGGACGCCGACCCCTCCGGGCTCCTGCTCCACGCCAGCCAGCTGGGCCTCTTCCACCCCTTCAGCGGCCAGTGGACCGTGTTTCACGCGCCCTGCGCCTTCGCGCCGGGCATCGCACCCGTTCCCCTGTCCCCGCCCGACCCTCGCCCGGAAACGCATCACGACAGGCAATAATTCCGGCCCGTTTCTATCCAAAAGAACGATTTGACCTCGGGACGCCCAAAGGCCAGAGAGTTGTTCCATGATCTCCCTGTCATGGAACTCCTCCGTCTACGCCGCCGTCCGCACGGCCCTGGCCCTGGCCTTTCTGGCGGCCGGCATCATCAAGATCCAGAATCCCATGACCTTCGCCGCCACCGTCGACGCCTTCGGCATCCTGCCAGGCCCCCTGGTCCTGCCCACGGCCTTCGTCCTGCCTGTGCTCGAGATTCTCGGCGCCGCGGCGCTGCTCTTCGACATCCGCGGGAGCCTGGGCCTCATCACCCTCATGCTTCTCGTGTTCATCGCCGTGCTCGCCTGGGGCCAGCACATGGGCCTGGACATCGACTGCGGCTGCTACGGCCCCGGCGACCCGGAGGCCGAAGCCTTCTCCGGAATCCGCAGCGCCCTGCGCCGCGATCTCCTCATGCTGGCCTGCGCGGCCGCGCTGTATGCATGGCGGTGGTTTCTGGGCATGCGCCCGGCTTCCTTCGCCACGAAATATCAGTCCCTCAAAACTCTTATCTGGAAGGAAGAAAGCGCATGAAAAAAGTTCTCGTCCCCGTGGTTGTCCTGCTCGCCGTGCTCCTCGCCAATCCGTCCTTCGCCCTCTTCGACTCCAAGTTCGAGGCTGAAGCCACCAAGGAAACCGAAGCCGTGAAGTTGGCGCGCGACTCGGCCGCCGGCGGCTACGGGCTGCTCACGGCCGCGGAACTCAAGAAGATGATCGACGAAGGCAAGGACATGATCATCGTGGACACCATGCCCTACGAGGACAGCTACAAGAAGGAACACGTGCCCGGAGCCAAGCAGTTCCTCTTCCCCATCCCGGACATGAAGGAGTGGGACGCCAAGGAGACCTCAGGCAAGACCCAGGCCGACTTCGAGGCCCTGCTAGGCCCCGACAAGGACAAGCCCATCGTCGTCTACTGCGGCTTCGTGAAGTGCACGCGCAGCCACAACGGCGCCGTGTGGGCGAAAAAGCTCGGCTACAAGAACGTCTACCGCTTCCCCGGCGGCATCTTCGCCTGGAAGGGAGCGGGATTTCCCGCGGAAGAAGTGAAGTAGCCATGTACACGCCCGTTCGACCGGACTCCGGTCGACGTGAGAATAAAGAGCCCCCGGTCCTCGCGGATCGGGGGCTCTTTATTTCCGGCGGGTGCCGAAGGTCATCCCACCACGTCATACCTGCTGAAAAGCAGCGAATAGAAGGCCTTGCCCTTGGTGCGCGAACGCAGCTCCGTCGAGAAGCCGAAGAGCTGGCGCATGGGCGCCATGGCCGTGATGCCCGAGTCGAAATCGCCCGTGCGCACGTCCAGGATGCGCGCGTTCTTGGCGCCCAGGAGGTTGACGCAGTCGCCGACGTACTCCGGGGGCATGCGCAGCTCCACGCTCATGATGGGCTCAAGCAGGACCGGCGAGGCCTGGGAGAGGGCCGTCTTCATGGCCTCCAGGGCGGCCATGCGCACGCCCAGCTCCGTCAGGCCGTCCTCGAAGGGCGACACGGCCAGGAGCCGGGCCTCGGCGTCGGCCACCACGCAGCCGTGGGCCGCCCCGGCCTGCAGGGCGTCCTCCATGGCCTTGAGGGCGATGTTCGCCAGGTTGCCCGCCGGGACGTCCGAGACCACCGCATTGCCCGCGCCGCGTTCCCGCGGCTGCACCGACACGCGCACCAGGGCGCGATGCAGGTTGTCGGCGATGAGCTTGCGGCACGTGCCTTCGGCCTCGGCCGCGGCCTCGACGGTCTCGCGGAAGATGACCTGCGGGTTGCCGTAGCGGAAGGCCACCCCGCTCTCCTTGCGCAGCCGCTCCAGCACCACCTCCAGGTGCAGCTCGCCCAGGCCGGCCACGATGAGTTGGTCCGTGTCCTCGTCCGTGAAGGAACGCAGGGTCGGGTCCTCGATGCAATATCTCTCAAGCAGCGCCTGAAGTTTTTCCGTGTCGCTGGCGCTGCCCGGCACCAGGGCCACGTTCAGCACCGGCTGCAGGACGTCGATGTTCTCCAGCCGCAGGTCCGACTTGCCCGTGAACAGCGTGTCGCCCGTCACGCATTCCTTGAGGCCCGTGGCCAGCACGATCTCGCCGTCGCGCGCCTCGGGGATGGGTTCATGGCGGTTGGCGTGCACCGTGTACAGCTTGTGGATCTTCTCGAAGCGCTCCAGACGCGAGTTCCAGACCGCGCTGTTCTCGGCCACGCGGCCGTTGTAGACGCGCAGGAAAATCTTCTTGTGCGCGCCCTCGAACAGGACCTTGAAGACGAAGCCCACGAACTGGTCGCCCTTGACCCCGGCCTCCTCCATGCGGGAAAGCACCCGCGCATGGGACTGCGACTCCTCGGGAGAGGGCAGGAAATGCGTCACGCCGTTCATCAGCGGCTGCACGCCGATGTTCTTCAGCGCGCTGCCGCAGTAGACCGGAACGGCCTGGCCCGAGAGCGTCGCCCGGCGCAGGGCCGCGCGGAGCTCGTCGTCTGTCAGGTTCTCCTCGCCGAGGTACTTTTCCATCACGGCATCGTCGAGGTCGGCCAGGATCTCGACGAACTCTCGCCGCCGGGTCTCCAGCTGCTCCGCGTCCGCCCCCTGCGGCTCATGCTCGTGCACCGTCGAACCCTGATCAGCCGGGTCGAAGGTCAGCACCGCACCGCGCAGCAGGTGCAGCACCCCGCCCTCCACTGCCAGGGACGGCACCGTCACGGGCACGGGCCGCACGGCAAGCCTGTCGCCGATGTCGCCGACCACGCGCCAGTAGTCCGCGCCGGGCCGGTCCGTCTTGTTGATGAAAACGAGCCGCGGCAGCCCGTACTTGCGCGCCTGCCGCCAGACCGTCTCGCTCTGGGACTCGATGCCGTTCACGCCGCAGAAGACCACCACCGCCCCGTCGCAGACGCGCAGGGCCCGCTCCACCTCGACGTTGAAGTCCACGTGGCCCGGCGTGTCGATGATGTTGATGCGCGTGCCGTGCCACTGGATGGTCGTGCAGGCCGAGGTGATGGTGATGCCGCGCTTCTGCTCCTCTTCGAGGTAGTCCATGGTGGCGGCGCCGTCGTGGACCTCGCCGAGCTTGTGGATCTTGTGCGAATAGAAAAGCAGCCGCTCGGTCAGGGTCGTCTTGCCGGCGTCGATGTGGGCGATGATGCCGATGTTGCGCGAGATGTCGTGTTTCTTCATGGGTGCGCGAAGGGGGTTAGAAGAATGTCGTGGTGGTGCGCCGGAACGTGTCTGGCGTGATGACGTCCCACAGCCAGCAGCCCAGGAAGCGCTCGGCCATTACCACTGGCGCCGATCCGGCCTCGCCGCCGTACGCGATGTACGGCCGCCCCTGGACCGCGGCCTCGGCCGTCACGGCCCGGTAGGCCTGGACATACTCGCTGTCCGCCAGTTCCAGGACCGTGCCGTAGGCCTGCGGGTCGGGCCGCACGACACGGTGATGCTCCATGGCGATGCCGGCCAGGTCGATGCACACGCCCTCCCCCGCACCGGCCAGAAGCCTCAGCAGCGGGCCGGGCTCCCGGGTGAAGATCTGGTTCGCCGAGAGCAGGTCGCAGCCGAACAAGAGCGCGTCCGTGACCGGGCCGCTCACATGGACCACGAGGCTGTCCACCCGCGCAGCCAATGCCTGGACCATGGCCGAAAACACGGCCGGCAGCGGGAAGCGGCGCTGGTCCACGGCAAAGAAGGCCCAGTCCAGGCGCTCGCGGCCTACCGTGCGGTCCACGTGGGCGAAGCGCCGCGTTTCCGTCACGGGTTCGCTCCCCTCCTGGGCCAGGGCCCAGGCAAAGGCCACCGCGTTCTTGATGACCGACTTGTGCACCGCCGGGCAGCGGTCGTATGCCCCGCCCAGGGCGTCGTCGTCGATGTCCGGCGCATAGCCGTTGTCCGCCAGCAGTTCCTCGATCACATGGGGCTCCTTGCAAAAAAAATGGGCAGGTCACGCATGACCTGCCCGACATTTCCACATTTCAGGGCGTTGCACAACAGGCCGCGCCCCGCGAACTTCAGACGGCGTCCGCCACCAGCCTTCCCATCTCCGTGCAGCCGACCTTCGTCCCTTCGCCGACATAGATGTCGCCGGTGCGGTAGCCCCCGGCCAGCACGCCCTTGACCGCCGCGTCGATGGCCGCTGCCTCGGCCTCCAGGCCGAAGGAGAACCTGAGCATCATGGCCACGGACAGGATGGTCGCCAGCGGGTTGGCCACGTCCTTCCCGGCGATGTCCGGCGCCGAGCCGTGGATGGGCTCGAACAGGGCCGGGCCGCCCGACCCCATGGACGCCGAAGGCAGCATGCCGATGGAGCCCGTGATGATCGAGGCCTCGTCCGACAGGATGTCGCCGAACAGGTTCTCGGTCACGATGACGTCGAACTGCGACGGGTCGCGGATGAGCTGCATGGCCGCGTTGTCCACGTACATGTGCGACAGCTCCACGTCCGGGTACTCGGCCGCCGTGCGGATGGCCACCTCGCGCCACAGTCGCGACACGTCGAGCACGTTGGCCTTGTCCACCGAGCACAGGCGCTTGCCGCGCTTGCGCGCGATCTCGCAGGCCACGCGCACGATGCGCTCCACCTCGGACTCGGAGTAGATCATCGTGTTGAAGGCCGCGCGCTCGCCGTTCACCACGGTCTCGCCCCGGGGCTCGCCGAAATAGGCGCCGCCCGTCAGCTCACGCACGACCATGATGTCCAGCCCCTGCCGCACGATGTCCGGACGCAGGTACGACGCCCCCGCCAGCTCCGGGAACAGCGCCGCCGGACGCAGGTTGGCGAACAGCCCGAGCGCCTTGCGGATGCCCAAGAGCCCCTTCTCGGGCCGGATGGCCGGGTCGATGGTGTCCCACTTGGGTCCGCCCACCGCCCCCAGAAGCACCGCGTCCGCCGCCTTGCAGGCCGCCACCGTCGTATCAGGCAGAGGGTTGCCCACGGCGTCGATGGCCGCGCCGCCGATGAGGGCCTCCGTTGTTTCGACCGTATGGCCGAACTTCACCGCCACCTTCTCAAGCACCCGAACGGCCTGGGTCACGATCTCCGGACCGATGCCGTCGCCGGGCATGAGGCATATCTTCATGTTCATTGTGAGCTCCTATATATTTAAGCATGCCTCCGGCGGGCAGGGGGCACGCCCCCTGCACCCCATTCAGGGGGTAGGGGGAAGCCCGGCCCTCGCGATGGGGCTTGCCGAATGAGGCTATTGCGCCACTTTGCGTTTGACGTACTCCACCAGGCCGCCCCCGGACAGCATGTCCATCATAAATTTCGGGACCGGGTTGAAGCCGATGGTCTCGCCGCTGGTCAGGTTGGCGATCTTACCGGCCGCCACGTCGATCTCCAGCTCGTCGCCGTCCTTGATGCGGGCGATGTCGTCGCCCAGCTCCAGGAGCAGCAGGCCCATGTTGAAGGCGTTGCGATAGAAGATGCGCGCGTAGCTCTTGGCCAGCACCACGGGCATGCCCGCGCCGATGATGGCCAGGGGCGCGTGCTCGCGCGACGAGCCGCAGCCGAAGTTCTCCCCGGCCACCAGGATGTCGCCGGGGGTGACGCGTTTGACCCAGCCCTCCTCCAGGCCCTCGAAGCAGTTCTTGCCAAGCTCGGCCGTGTCGGCCGTGACCAGGAACCTGGCCGGGATGATGGCGTCCGTGTCGATATGGTCACCCACCACGTGGGTCTTTCCCTTGAATGTCATGGCGTCCTCCTACAGTTTGCCCGGGTGCGTGATGAAGCCGGTCACGGCCGTGGCCGCGGCCACCGCCGGACCTGCCAGGTAGACCTCGGACTTCAGGCTGCCCATGCGGCCCTTGAAGTTGCGGTTCGTCGTGGCCAGGCAGCGCTCGCCGCCGGCCAGGATGCCCATGTGGCCGCCCAGGCACGGCCCGCAGGTCGGCGGGCTGATGATGGCCCCGGCGTCGAGGAAGATGCGCAGAAGGCCCTCGTCCAGGGCCATGGAATAGGCGCCGGGCGAAGCCGGGATGACGATGAAGCGCACGCCCTTGGCCACCTTGCGGCCCTTGATGATGGCCGCGGCCTCGCGCAGGTCGCTGATGCGGCCGTTGGTGCAGGAGCCGAGCACCACCTGATCCACGCGCACGTCCGAGACTTCCTCCACGGGCTTGACGTTGTCCGGCAGGTGCGGACAGGCGATCTGGGGCGAAAAGGACGAAACGTCGAAGGTCATCTCCTTCCAGTAGGCCGCGCCGGGGTCGGCGGCGATGGGCTCGTCGCCCATGCGGCCGTGGGCCCGGCAGTATTCGAGGGTCTTCTCGTCGGCCGCGAAGAGCCCGGCCTTGCCGCCGGCCTCGATGGCCATGTTGGCCATGGTCATGCGCGCCTCGACGGACAAATCGTCGATGACCTCGCCGCCAAACTCCAGGGCCTTGTACAGGGCCCCGGCCACGCCGGTCTGGCCGATGGTGAAGAGGATGAGGTCCTTGCCGCCCACGTGCTCGGGCAGCTTGCCCGTGAAGTTGACGCGGATGGTCTCGGGCACCTTGAACCACGTCTCTCCCAGGGCCATGGCCGCGGCCACGTCCGTGCTGCCCAGGCCCGTGGCGAAGGCGCCCAGGCCGCCGTAGGTGCAGGTGTGGCTGTCGGCGCCGACAATGATGTCACCGGGGCCCACCAGTCCGTACTCGGGCAGGATGGCGTGCTCCACGCCGACGTTGCCGCCCTCGTAGTAATGCGTGATGTCCATCTCGCGGGCGAAATCGCGCACCACCTTGACCTGCTCGGCCGAGTCGATGTCCTTGTTCGGGGTGAAGTGGTCGCAGACAAGGGCCACCTTGTCCTTGTCGAAGACCTTCTTCACGCCCATGCCGCGGATGGACTTGATGGCCAGGGGCGCCGTAATATCGTTGGCCAGGACCAGGGACACCCGGCACTGGACGATCTGTCCGTCGGCCGTGATGGGCTGGTCCGTGTGGCGCTGCAGTATCTTCTGGGCTAAAGTCTGTCGCATATCGTATCCTCCTGTCTTTTGGCCAAACGGTTCAGGGCGTTCAGATACGCCTTGGCGCTGGCCACGATGATGTCCGCGTCGGATGCGCGGCCCACCGAGGTTCTTCCGTTCTCTTCGATCTTGACGGTCACCTCGCCCTGTGCGTCGGTGCCGCCGGTTATGGCGTTGACGGCGTAGCGGACCAGCTTGGGGCTGCGGCCCACGACCTTGCCGATGGTGTTGAACACGGCGTCGATGGGGCCCGTGCCGAAGTCCGACAGGATGCGCTCCTCACCGTCCACGTACATTTTGACCACCGCGTTGGGAATGGCCATGTTGCCGCTGATGGCGCTCAGGTACTCCAGCCGGTACTTGTCCGGGATGCGGAAGATCTCGTCCAGCACCACGGCTTCGAGATCCTCGACGAAAATCTCCTTCTTGCGGTCCGCCAGCTTCTTCATGGCGGTGAAGACGATGCCCAGCTGCTCCTCGTCCAGGCGGTAGCCCAGGTCCTTCAGGCGCTTGTCGAAGGCGGCCCGGCCCGAATGCTTGCCGAGCACCATGTCCTCTTCCTTGCGGCCCACGGACTCGGGAGTCATGATCTCGTAGGTCTGGCGGTTTTTGAGCACGCCGTCCTGATGGATGCCGGACTCGTGGGCGAAGGCATTGGAACCGATAATCGATTTGTAAGGTGGTATAGGCTGACCGATGATCAAAGACAAGAGCCGTGTCGACGGGAAAATCTGCTCCTTCTTGATGTTCGTGGTCAGCTGGTAGAAGTCCTTGCGCACGTCCATGGACATGACCACCTCTTCCAGGGCCGCGTTCCCGGCGCGCTCGCCGATGCCGCTCAGGGTCACCTCGGCCTGCCGAGCCCCGGCCTTCAGGGCCGCCAGAGTATTGGCCGTGGCCAGGCCGAGGTCGTTGTGGCAGTGCACGGAGAATACGGCCTTGTGGCTGTTCTTCACGTTTTCGAGCAGGTACTTGATGAGCTCCGCGAACTCCTGGGGCTGGGTGTAGCCCACGGTGTCGGGCACGTTGATGGTCGTGGCCCCGGCCGCGATGACGCGCTCGAAGACCTGCGCCAGGAAGGGCCAGTCCGAGCGCGAGGCGTCCTCGGCCGAGAACTCGACGTTGGAGGTCTTGGACACGGCGTACTTGACCGCGGCCTCGGCCATCTCCAGCACCTGGTGCCGCTCCTTGCGCAGCTTGTACTTCATGTGGATGTCAGAGGTGGCCAGGAAGGTGTGGATGCGCGCCTGCGGGTTGCCCCGGACGGCCTCCCAGGCCCGGTCGATGTCCGCGGGCAGGGCCCGGCACAGACCGGCCACCTGGCAGTTCTGCACGGCCGCGGCGATCTGCTGCACGGCCTCGAAGTCGCCCTGGCTGGCCGCCGGAAAGCCGGCCTCGATGATGTCGACGCCCAGATTCTCCAGCTGGCGCGCCAGACGCACCTTTTCGCTGGCGTTCATGGTCGCGCCCGGAGACTGCTCGCCGTCGCGCAAGGTCGTGTCGAAGATGAAAATTCTGTCGGACATGGCTGTTCTCCTTTTTTAATACTCGATAATCGATTGATGATAAATACTGTTTTGGGGCGGCTGTTGCGCCCTGAATTGCCGTTTCCTGCAAACGATGCTGAGGGGGTTGCGTGTTCCTTTACGAGATCTTTTGAGAAGACTCTCGTAGGAAGGATTTCCCGCGTAGGGGCAGAATGAAGTAGGAGTAGATGAGGCCGGAAATGATGTAGCAAATGAAGAAGACGAAGCTCAGGAGCTTCGGCTCGGAGGCGACCAGGACGAAGACCAGCAGGGCCGTGACCGTGGCGCTGAAGCGATGGGCGCGGATGACTTCGGCGTCCTTGAAGGACGCGTAGCGGACGTTGCTGACCATCAGGATGGAAACCAGGAAGGCCAGGCCCAGCGTGATGCGGGGAACCCAGTCATGGATGGCTTCGGGGATGTAGGACGAAAACAGGACGAAAGTGGCCAGGGTGCAGGCCGCCGCCGGGATGGGCAGACCGATGAAGAACTTCTTGCTGATCTTGCCCGTCTGGATGTTGAAGCGCGCCAGACGCAGAGCTCCGCAGGCCATGACCAGGAAGGAGGCCATGATGCCCAGGCGGCCGAACTCGAAGGTGTTCCACATGTAGATCATGACGGCCGGACCGACGCCGAAGGCGACGAGGTCCACCAGGGAGTCCAACTGCACGCCGAAATCCGAGGCGGAGTTGGTCAGGCGGGCCAGCTTGCCGTCGAGGCCGTCGAAGACGCAGCTGACGATGATGGCCACGGCCGCCATCTCGAAACGGCCGTCGATGGACCACAAAATGCCCAGAAACCCGGTCAGCAGGCTGGCCATGGTCATCATGTTCGGGAGCAGGTAGTATCCCTTGTGCTTGGGCTTTGGGTGGTCCATCGTATCCTGAAAAACTGTTACTACCGCTTTTTCCGGGCCAGGACGGTCTGGCCGGCGAAGACCTTCTCTCCGATGCGGACCGTCGACTCATAGTCACTCGGCAGGTAAAGGTCAACTCTGGATCCGAACTTGATCAGTCCGAATCGCTGGCCGCGGGCCAGGCTGTCGCCCTCCTCGGCCCAGCAGATGATGCGGCGCGCGATGAGCCCGGCAATCTGGACCACGGTCCAGGTCTTCCCTTCGGCGTCCTCCACCAGCACGGCGTTGCGCTCGTTGTCCGTGGAGGCCTTGTCGAAGGAGGCGTTCAGGAATTTGCCGCCGAAGTAGGAAATGCGGGCGATGCGGCCGGCCACGGGCATGCGGTTCACGTGCACGTTGAAGACGTTCATGAACACGCACACGGCAGTGCGGTCCTCGCCCGTCAGGGGGTCGCGCATGGTCTCGACCTTGATGACCTTGCCGTCGGCCGGGGACACGGCCACTCCGGGCTCCTGGGGCACGACGCGCTCGGGGTCGCGGAAGAAGTTGAGGACCAGGAAGAGGACCGCCAGGAGCAGCGTGGCCATGAACCAGCAGTCCAGGATGGCGAAGGTCAGGGTGGCGACCGTGGTCAGGAAGATGAAGGGCATCCCCTCCAGGGAGAGGCCGATGGATGGCTTATGCATGAAAACTCCGAAATTATCTGATGCGCGTAAGGAACCTGAATTTGTACCGCCGGGTCCAACACGAGGCAAGCGCTAATTTAGCCTTCCTTGCCGGGGCGCTCGCCGGAATACTGTTTCTTCCACTCGTCCAGAAAGAGGATGGCCGTCTCCAGGCGGTCCAGTTCGCCCTGGCGGCTGCGCACGGCCCAGACCAGATCGTCGAAAGCAACCGTAGGGGACAGCCCCAGCCGTGACAGGAGGGCATCGAGCTGGTCCCGCAGGCTCTCGGGTATCTCCTCTCGCCACTGCGAAGGCAGGGCCGCCCGTTCCGGCATGAGGGCTTCGGCGTGCTGCAGCAGGGTGCGCATGCGGTGAACGTAGGTGTGTTCGGCCAGCACCCGCGCCCTGCCCCGCTGCGCCACCGCGGCCCGTTCCCCGGGGTGGGCGCGGAAATGCTCGATGGCCCGCAGCAGTTCCTCCATGTCCGAAAAGAGGGCCAACTCGCCCTCGTCGAAAAGCTCCGGCAACAGGCCGCGCCGGTCGACGAGCTGGAAGACCCCGCAGGCGGCCAGTTCGAAGGTCCGCGGGTTGACGAAGTCCCCGTCGCCGACCAGCACCCCGGGCCGCACCGATGAGTGCAGGTTCAGGTTGATGGCCGTGGCGTTGAAGATCTTGACCACCTCGTCGGTCTCGATGCGCTCCCCCTGGCGCTGCAGGAACGGCGCCAGCACCGTCTCCCCGTCCCAGTCGTTGCCCCAGATGCGCAGGTCGAATCCGGCCAGCTGCCGGAACGCCAGGCGGCGGTTGGGGTAGCCCGCGCCCACGAAGGACAGATCGCTGCCGTACCTCCGCCGTTCCACCGGCGAAAGCTCCAGGGGGCGGTGCACGGACGGGTCCGCCGCCAGAGGCAGATAGATGGAGTTGGGCTGCCCGGCTTCGGCCAGCTTGCGCGGGAAGTCGCCCTTCTGGATGACGGCGAAGAGGTCGTACAGGGGCGCGAAGGCCTGCCAGTAGGGAAAGACTTCGTGGTCCTCGACGAACCACATGGCCGTGGCCACCTTGTCCCGCTTCAGACGCTTCAATGCCTGGCGCGAAAGCGGGGCCTGGGCCATGGCCAGCACCAGGTCCGGGGAGAAGGCCTCGACCTTGGCCAGCACGGCCTGGGACACGACCTGCAGGAAGCTGTTCTCCAGGTAGTCCAGGCGGTCCGTGCCCACGCGCAGGGTCTTCAGGGCCGAGAACGCGCCGTAAAACCCGGGGGCCTCGAAGGTCTCCACCATGTGCCCGAGCTCGCGCAGGGCGTTTTCGCAGTACCTGCCGACGGGCAGGGAGCCTCCGTACATGGGCAGCACCAGCAGGATTCGCCGGCTCTCATTCATGGGCCCGACCTCGCAGTGTTTGGGGCAGCATCCAGTCCCTCTCTATCATCCAGAATTCATCCGCTACGCGCTCGCCGTCCCCGGGCCCCTGCACCCCGGCGCAGGCCGCGGCCATGGCCCTGAAGGCCCGTCGCCGCACGGCGCCGACGTCATCCCCGGCCACGGCCGTGAAGGTCACACCCAGCCCGTCGAAGCCGCTGGCCATGAGGGCGCACCCTGCGGGCATCTCCCCCGTGGCGCGACCGCTGACGCGGCGCAGGACCGCCGGGTCGGCGAAAACCCGTCTGCAGGCGATGTCGTGGGGGCACGGCGCCGTCTCCAGGCAGGGGGCGCAGTCGGGCGTGGCCTGCAGCACATGGTGCCCCAGGCCGTAGGGGCCTGTCTCGTGGCACCAGGCCGAGGACAGGAAAAAGGCCATGACGGGCACGCCGAGATAGGCGGCCAGGTGCATGGTGCCCGTGTCGGGGGTCAGGACCAGGTCCAGGCCGCCCACTACGTCCACAAGCTCGCTCCAGTCCGTCCGCCCCACCAGGTCCCGGACCTGCCCGCGCAGGGCTGCCGGCAGCAATGCGGCCAGTTCCTTGGCCGCCCGCCGTTCCGCCCCGGCCCCGAGCAGGGTGATGGGCCCCTTTCCCGTGCGGCCCATGGCCGCCTGGACCAGGGGCGCCAGCACCTGCGCCGGCAGGGAGCGCCTGGCGTTCTGCCCGGCCATGACCACCCCGAGCCCGCCGCCGCGCGGCCTGGCCGGAGGGTTGACGCAGTCGGGCGGCAGGGGCTCGTCGGCGTACAGGCCCCAGACGTCCACGAGATTGAGACCGGCCGTCGCACGCGACCGCGTCCAGCGCATGACCTGCGACGGCCAGGCGTCCATGAACCGCTGCCCCGCCTCCTGCCGGTAGCCGCGCACGGCGCGGGCCGGGAACATGGCCGCCAGGGCGAAGTTCAGGCCGGAGAAATTGAGATTGTAGACGCGGTGGAACCAGATGCCGGCCAGCCCCCCCAGATCGTCGTGCACCCGGGCCAGGATGTCCGGCCCGTGGGTGCCGTGGGCGGCCAGCCCGTGAACCGTGACGCCAGGATAGGCCAGGCGGGCCAGAGCGGCCAGGGAGCGGTCCACGAGCAGGTGTACGCGCCCCTGGGCCAAGAGTGACGCCACGAGCCGCTTGGTCTGGATCAGGTCCCCGAAACGGGCCAGCTGGATGACGAGAAAGTCGGGGCCGGCGGGGGCACCCGGAGCGCGAGAGTTCATTCCCCTTCATCCGGGAAAATCGACAAAAAGTCCAGAACTCCCCGGATTATCAGGCCCTCCCGGCCCGTCACCCGACGACCTTGGACAAGCGGGTCCGCCTCTGCTAGACGGCCTGCATGCGGTATTATCCCCTGCTCCTCGATCTGACGGGAATGCGCTGCCTGGTGGTAGGCGGCGGCGAGGTGGGCCTGCGCAAGGTCCAGGGCCTGCTGCCCTGCTCCCCGGCCGCCGTGACCGTCGTGGACCCGGCCGGGCCCGGCCCCGAGCTGGCGGCCCTCCTTGCCAGCCACGGCAACTTGACGTATGAACGACGCCCCTTCGCCGAGTCGGATGCGCAGGGCGCGCAGCTCGTCTTCGCCTGCACTTCCAGCCGCGAGGTCAACGCCCTGGTCGGCGAGGTCTGCCGGCAAAAGGGCGTGCTGTGCAACATGGCCGACGCCCCCGAGGCGGGCAGCTTCGTCCTGCCGGCCAGCGTCACGCGCGGGGACCTGACCATCACCGTATCCACGGGCGGCGCGAGCCCGGCCCTGTCCCGGGTCATCCGTCAGGACCTGGAAGCCAGATACGGAGAGGAATACGACGCCCTGACACGCCTGATGGCTGGGATCAGGGCCGAGCTGCTGGAACTGGGCCGCCCCAGCAACGAGAACCGGGAGGTTTTCAGGGCCCTGGCCACCTCCCCCCTGGCGTCGCTGATCAAGGCCAAGGACCGGGACGCATGCCTGGAACTGCTCCGGGCCGTGCTGCCCGCCCCCCTGCACCCCAGAATCGGAGAATGGTGCGATGACTGCATCCCGACTGTTTGACCTGCTCATTGCGCTCCTTTACCTGACCGGCTCCGTCAGCTACCCGCTGGGCCTGGTCCTGCGACGCCCGATCCTGAAGAAAGCGGCCGTCTGGACCTCCGTGGCCGCCTTCGCCCTGCATACCGTGGACCTCGGGGTCCGCTTCGTCGAGATCGGCGCGGCCAGCCTCCAGCACGGCCAGTTCTACATGAGCTTGCTGGCCTGGTTCGTGGTCCTCATCTTCTTCATCCTCTGGCGGCGCCTCAAGCACGACTTCCTGGCCATGATCACCGCGCCCCTGGCCCTAGTCCTCTTTTCCTCGTCCCTGGCCGTGCGCACCCAGGTCCTGGCCGTGCCCGAACATTTCAGCGCCCTGTGGTTCAGCCTGCACGTGGGCACCATCTTCGTCTCCCTGGGCCTCATCACCATGGCCTTCGGCGCGGGGGTAGCCTATCTGCACCTGGAGAAGATCATCAAGACCAAGGCCAAGATGCCCGGCTTCTCCAAGGACCTCCCCTCCCTGGAGACCTTCGACCGCGCCAACCACTGGGCCGTGTCCGTCGGCTTCCCGCTCTACACCATCAGCGTCATGTCCGGCTTCCTGTGGGCCTCCTTCACCTGGAAGAAGATCATCAGCTGGGACCCCAAGGAACTCATCACCATCGTCATATGGATCATCTTCGCCGTGCTCTTCCACCAGCGCACGGCGCTGGGCTGGAGGGGCCGGAAGCCCGCCAGGACGGCCATCGTCCTCTTCGCGCTGTGTCTCGTGTCTCTGGTCGGGGTCAACTTCCTGCTGCCCACGCACCACAGTTTCCGCCCGTAATCATCAGGAAAGACCGCAACCGAACATGAATCAGGAAATCTATCTCGTCGGACTCAATCACAAGACCGCAGGCGTGGACATCCGTGAGCGCTTCGCCCTGACCGACTGCGACCCCGCGGCCACGGGCCTGGTCAGCGACACGGGCGCCGTGTCCGAAGCCATGATCCTCTCGACCTGCAACCGCGTGGAGTTCCTCGTTGTCGGCGACAGCGCGGCGGACATCCGCGCCAAGGTGCTGCGCTTCTGGGCCGACCACTGCGGGCAGCCCCAGGCCGATCTGGAGAACCACACCTACTGCCACGTCGGCGACAAGGCCGTGGACCACCTCTTCACCGTGGCTTCCAGCCTCGATTCCATGATCCTGGGCGAACCCCAGATCCTGGGACAGCTCAAGACCGCCTACCGCAAGGCCGTGGAGAACGGCGCGGCCAGGGTCATCGTCAACCGCCTCCTGCACAAGGCCTTTTCCGTGGCCAAGCGGGTCCGCACCGAGACGGCCATCGCCTCCAGCGCCGTATCCATCAGCTACGCGGCCGTTGAGCTGGCCCGAAAGATCTTCTCGGACTTGACCAACCACCGGGCCCTGCTCATCGGCGCCGGCGAGATGGCCGAGCTGGCCGCCACGCACCTGCTCTCGGCCGGCGTGCGCGACATCACCGTGGTCAACCGCACCCAGGCCCGCGCCGCGGAACTGGCCAAGCAGTTCAACGGCCGGTCCATGCCCTTCGAGGAGCTGCACCAGGCCCTGCTGGAAACGGACATCGTCATCAGCTCCACGGGTTCCCCCACGGCCATCATCCGCGCCAGGGACATGAAGGAGGTTCTGCGCCTGCGCCGCAACCGGCCCATCTTCTTCATCGACATCGCCGTGCCCCGCGACATCGACCCGGACATCAACGGCCTCGACAACGTCTACCTCTACGACATCGACGACCTGAAGGAGGTGGTGGAGGAGAATCTGGCCGGGCGCCAGCAGGAGGCCAACAAGGCCCGCGGCATCGTGGCCGAGGAGGTCGGGGCCTTCATGCGCTGGCGCGACGGCCTGGCCCTGCAGCCGACCATCGTCGCCCTGCTGGACCAGGGCGAGCGCATCGCCCGCAAGGAGCTGCGCAAATCCATCAAGCAGCTCGGACCCGACCCTGACCCGCAGATGGTCGCGGTCCTCGAACGCCTGGCCCTGTCCCTGTGCCACAAGATTTACCACGAACCCATCAGCTACCTCAAACGCCGCTCCCAGGAGGAAGGCTCGGCCCAGCGCTTCATCCACAACGCCCGCCGCATCTTCAACCTCGACGAGGAGACCGTGCCCGCGGAGGCCCACCTGGACCGCAAGAGCGGCGGCAAATAAGGATTCATCGCATGCGCTCCTTCCTCATCGAAGAAATCACGCCGCAGGACATGGAAAAGCTCGAAAACTGGCTCAAGGAACAGGAGCTGCAGAGCATCGAGCACCTCTATCACTTCAACCTGCCCCCACGGCTCCTGACCCCCACGCAGCAGGAGCACGAGCCCCAGTGCGGCCCCTTCTACATGGCCGTGGAGACTGGCCGGGACTGGGTCAAGCTCGAGCTCCTGGTGCGGGCCAAGCGTATCCTGCGCTGCGCGTGCATCGCCTACGCCACGCCCGAACAGCAGGAGCACATGATCTCCTATCTGGAAAACCTGCTCAAAGACCTGAACATCCCCCTCTGAGGCCGCCGTGCGTCTGCAGGACCTCCCCCGCCCCCTGGCCCGGCGCTGCCTTGGCCTGCCGCGCTTCTGCCGGGACAGCCTCGGCGTGGACATCCGGGGGAAGAGCCTGGTCGTGGCCTACTCCACCGGGCTTGACTCGACGGCGCTGCTGCACATCCTGCATCTGCTGTCCCGACCGCTCGGGCTGACCCTCACGGCCGCCCACGCCCATCACGGCCTGCGCCCGGAATCCGACGAGGAACTCGAACACGCCCGCACGACCTGCTCCAGACTCGGCGTCACGTTGGAGACGGCCCGGCTGGACGTGCCCTCGGCCATGCGTCCCGGCGGGCCAGGACTGGAGGAGTGCGCCCGGAACCTGCGCTACGCATTCCTGGAGTCGGTCCGCACGCAGTGCGGGGCGGATTTCGTGGTCACGGCCCACCACGCCGATGACCTGGCCGAGGACATCCTCATGCGCCTGGTGCGCGGCACGGGCTGGCCCGGGCTTGGCGGCATGACGGGCGCGGACCCTGTGCGCCGCCTCCTGCGCCCCGTGCTGGACTGGGAAAAGAACGAACTGCAGGGCCTCCTCGAAACCCTCGGGGTCCCGTGGCGGGAAGACCGCAGCAACGCCCAGGCGGACCGCACCCGCAACCGCATCCGGGCCGACATCCTTCCCCTGCTGCGCCGGGAGAACCCCGGCCTGTCGAAGACGCTCCGGCAGACCTGGGCCCTGGCCCGCATCGACGAGGACTATTGGCAGAAAAGCCTCGCGCACCTTCCCGCCCGCTCCGACAGTCTCCTCATCGAATCCCGACTCCTGGAGGCCCACCCCGCCCAACGCCTGCGCCTCTACAAGCATGTCCTGGACGGCATGGGCCCGGGACAGGCCCTGGCCGCCCACCTCCTTCTCCTGGACCGGGCCTGGGAAGAAAGAAAGGTGGGGAGACGGATCCAGTTCCCGGGAGACAAGATCGCCTGCGTCGAATCGGGAGGCATCCGCTTTTCCCGACGCGAACGCATCTGACAATCCCGGAATTTCGGACAGCCGCCCTCCGCTTTCCGGGGCCTCGATCCCGCCATCGTTTCAAAACCCGAATCATTCCCAGTGTATCGTCGGACGAGACGACGTTGTCCGGAAAATACGGATTATTGCACACCCCTGCTTCCTCGCAAGCAGCCTTATCAGACCCAACATGCTGTAAAAATTAATTATATCTGATATGGCACAAAAATTTCTTTTATAGGCTGCGCGAAACGGTGCGTCCTGCCGAAGCGCATCGAAACGCAAGAGAGGTCAGCATGAAACACGGAAACACGGCCGGACAGCGGCAGACAGGGCGGGTGCCGCATAAGGCCGTCGTGCGGTTCTCCGTCGGCGGCATGGATGAATATCAGCCGGCCAGGATGTTCAACTTCAGCAGCACGGGAATGTACCTCGAACTGAAATTCCCGCCGCCCAAACTCGGGGCGAACCTGCTCATAGAAGTTCTCGAGGACGGCGACGACGCGATGTGGGGCGACGGGAGCGTCCCGCGCAGATGCTATTACGCCCAGGTCATCTGGAAGAAAAACCTGCCCGAATCAGACAGACATTACGGCGTGGGGCTGCGCTACCTGTCCATGGCCTGAACGGCGTCATCCGTCGCCACCCCAAAAAAGAACCGCCGCGGAGGCGGCGGTTCGGTCGTGACGGTCCCTGCGGGCTCCCCTCATCTCGCGCGGGCGGCCTGCTCGGCCTTGCGCCTGGTCAGGTCCTCGAACACGGCCATGGCCGCCGAGGCGCCCTCGCTGACCGCGGTCACTATCTGCTGCACCCCCCCGGTAATGTCCCCGGCCGCGTAGAGCCGGGGCAGGCTTGTCCGTCCCATCCTGTCGACCCGGATGTACCCTCCGGGCTCAACGGCCAGGCCGAGATGGGACACGGCCTCGACGTTGGGCACGATGCCGATGGCCAGGAAGACCCCGTCCACCTTGACGCGCTCCGTCTCGCCCGTCTTCACGTCCCGCACGGCGATGTACTCCAGCGCCTTGTCCCCGCCGATTTCCTCCACGACGGAGTTCCAGCGCACGGGAATCTGCTCGCGCAGCACGGAATCGACCAGATGCTGCTCGGCCCGGAATCCCTGGCGGCGGTGCACGATCATCACGTCCACCCCGAGGTTCTTCAGGTGCAGGGCGTCGGTCAGGGCCGTGTTGCCGCCGCCGACCACCGCCACCTTTTTGCCCTTGAACATGAACCCGTCGCAGGACGCGCAGAAGGACACGCCCCTGCTCATGAAGCGGTCCTCGCCGGGCACGCCGAGCTTCTTCCAGGACGCCCCGGCGGCATAGATGACCGCGTCGGCCACATAGACCCTGTCCTGGGTGTAGACCTCGAGGTTGCGGCCGATCTTGATCTCCTCGACCTTCTGTCCCGTGACCACGTCCACATACTGCTTGGCCTGCTCGTGGATCATGTCCATGAGCATCTTGCCGCCGATGTTGATGAATCCCGGATAGTTCTCGACCTCGGGAGTGATGCTGACCAGGCCTCCGACGATGCCCTTCTCCAGGACCACGGCGTCGAGCCCCGCGCGCTTGGCGTAGATTCCGGCCGTGAGGCCGGCCGGGCCCGAGCCGATGATGACGAGGTCGTGGTAGCTGACGCCCTGCCCGCCGACTTCGCCGGCTTCATGGGCGTGTTCCCGGGCGGCCTGCAGGGTCACGAGCTGGGCCACGAAGGACGGCTCCGGCTCAAGTCCCACGGTGGACAGCTTCTCGTTGTAGACAGTGTGCGGGATGGATCCCACGGAATATTCCTCGGCGTAGTCGGGGTTTTCCCCCGTCTCCACGCACTCGACGGCGATCAGGTCGGGCCGCTCCACGGCGGCCTTGATGGCGTTGACGCACTGGCCCGGACAGTATGGGCAGGTCGGGCTGACAAACACCTTGACCACCCGCTTCTCGTCGAGTCCAGCAAGGATCTCCTTCGATTTCTCCGACAGGAAGCTGCGCCGGGTGGAGACCATCATCAGGCCGTGCAGGAAGGCCTGCCCCTCCTCGCCGGCCGGAGCCCCGGTAAAGCGTATGGAATAGCGCTCCGGGTCGATGAGCAGGGTCGGGAAGCGCGTGACGCCGTGCTTCTCGTTGGCCGCGGCCTCGTCCTCGTGCAGGTGCAGGGTGAGCTTGTCCGTCAACCGGACCATGTCCTGCATGAGCTTGCGGGCAAAATCCGCGTACGCGTCGTTGCGGCCCGGCTTGACGAAGAGGTGGACGGGCACGGTTTCCTTGAATTCACGCAGATATTCGCCAAGCGCCTTGCGCTGGTCTTCGGGCAGGAACCATTCGGTTTCGTGTGCTGATTTGGCCATGGGGAACCTCCGGAAAGTTGGTCGTGAAAGGCGGATCGCGATTTTCTTCTGTAACGCCTGAGGCGAAATTGTCAAAGCGCAAAGGATGGTTGCGGTGCGATTGTCACTCCGCAGCGGAGCTGGACGGAGCATGCCGGCCGCAAACTGCGGCCGCAAATGCGGGCTGCGGGAACTGGGCGGGTGATGGATGGATTCGGCCTCTCGGCGGCAAGGCGGACGCGGGACAAACGTGCGGGGTGCATTCCCTTACGGCCGCCGCATCTCTTCAGATGCGCTCGTAGGCCCGGTCGTATGCCTGCCGCATGCCCGACGCATCGTAGGCCAGCACGTCGACGCGGCCGGCGTCCACAAGGCGGCGTGCCAGGCCGGCATCGACGCGCAGCCTGTCCAGCTGGCGGGCCAGGTCGGAAGGATCGCCGTTGGCGAAGATGAGACCGTTCTCCCCATCCCGGACCAGCTCCAGGTTGGCGGGAAGGTCAGAGCAGACCACGGGTACGGCGGCGGCCCAGGCCTCCTTGACCACGCCGCTCGAACCTTCGCCGTGGGCCGAGGGCACGACCAGAACATCGAAATGGGGCAGCACCTGCGGGCTCTCCACTTCCCCCTTCCAGACGAGCCGCCCCCCGATGCCGAGCCGGTCGGCTAGGGCCCGGAGCTCCCCTTCCAGCGCCCCCCCTCCCACGATCCAGACCTCGGGCGGATCGGTCATGAGGGCCAGGGCTTCGAAGAACTGCCCGTGCCCCTTCTGGGGCGAAAGGGCCCCGATGATGCCAACTCTCCCGCCGTTGCCGGGCAGCCTCGGCGAGTAGCGCTGAAGGACGATTGCGCTCGGGATGACCGCGGTTCTGTCCACGCCCGCCACGCGCACGGCCTCCTCCACCTCCCGGCTGACGCAGACCACCAGGTCCGCCAGCCGGTACTTGAGCCGACTCCAGCCCCGGCCCAGGGGATAGGACACGCGGCGTGTGTGGACCAGCCGCACGCTGCGGCGCAGGAGGCGGACCAGCGCGCCCAGGGAGGCGGCCCGGGCGTCGTGGGTGTGCAGAATCTCGCGGGGTGCGAGGGCTCCGGCCATCGCGGCCAGATTGCGCGGATCGAAATCGCGACGGGCCGGAAGGGCCAGCGTTTCAAGGCCGAGGTCCGCAGCCCGTGCCAGGATCGGCGAACCGGCGGGCGCACAGACGCGCACGTCCATGCCGGCCCCGGCCTGCTCCGAAGCCAGGTACAGGACCTGCCTCTGGCCGCCGCGGAACTCGCACCCCAGATCGAGATGCGTCACGACCCGCGGCGTCTCCTTTTCCGGTGCGACCCCGTTCATGCGTCCCGCAGGGGCCGGCCATGGGCCTTGCGGTCGTCCACCAGCAGTTCACGCAGACGCCGGCTCACGGGGCCGGGCCTGCCGTCGGCGACGACCTGCCCGTTGTAGCGCACCACGCTGACGGCATCGATGCTCGTGCCCAGCAGAATGATCTCGCGGCAGTCGTAAAGCTCGTCCTCGGGCACGGGGCGCGTGGCCACCGGCACGAAACCGGCCGCCAGGTTCATGGCCCGTTTGAGGGTCGTGCCCATGAGGGCGTTGCGCAGTTCGGGCACCACGAACACCCCTTCCCGGTCGACCAGCACCGCATTCTCGGTGGAGCCTTCGGCCAGGAAACCCTCGTCGTCGAAGCACAGGGGGTAGTCGGCGCCCTGATCGATGGCGTCCTTCTTCATGAGCACGTTGGGCAGGTAGTTGACGCTCTTGATCTGGGACATCCAGCCCTGCTTGGCCGGGATGCGCGTGCGCACGGCGCTGACGCCGTTCTCCCAGAAGGACTCGGCCTTGCGCGGGAAGCGCTTGACCACGACGTAGAGGCTCGGCTCGGGGCATTCCCGGGTGTCCAGGGTGAAACCGCCGGGGCCGCGGCCCAGAAAGACCAGGACATTGCCCTCGGCAGCGGCGCTGACGACGCAGACCTGGCGGACCAGGACCGCCAGGGCCTCCGCGCTGACCGGACATGGCAGGTCGATGGCCGCCGCCGAGCGCATGAGACGGCCCACGTGCTCGTCCAACTGGTAGATGGCGCCGTCCTCGAAGCGCATGGCCTCGAAGACCCCGTCGCCGCGGTGGACCAGGTGGTCGTCCAGGGGGATGAGCATGAGCCTGGGGTTGGTGAAGACCGCCCCCAGACGGTGATCGTAGAAGGCAAGGAAATTCTCCTCGCCGGGACGGGGCAGCGTCCGCAGACGTTCCCAGTACAGTTCTTCGTTTCCGATTTCGATCATCTCCACCTCCGGATCGGAAGGTTGCGCCCCAAAGAAAACACGCCCCAAGCCGTTTCCGGTTGGGGCGTGAAGGCGGCGGAAAACGGCGGTTCTAAGGAACGCGCAGCAGGTCGCGCTGGAGGAGCACCTCGGCGATCTGCACGGCGTTCAGGGCCGCGCCCTTGCGGATGTTGTCGGCCACGATGAACATGTTGAGCCCGTTGTCGATGCTCTCGTCCTCGCGGATGCGCCCCACGAACGTGTCGTCCTCGCCCGCGGCCACGATGGGCATGGGGTAGATCTTCTCGCCGGGGTTGTCGTAGACGCGCACCCCCGGGGCCTGGGACAGGATGGCCCGGGCCTCCATGGGCGTGAGCTTCTTCTCGGTCTCGATGTTCACGCTCTCGCTGTGTCCGTAGAAGACCGGCACGCGCACCGTGGTCGCCGTGACCCGGACGGAGTCGTCGCCCAGGATCTTCTTGGTCTCGAGGACCATCTTCATCTCTTCTTTCGTATACTCGTTGTCCAGGAAGACATCGATCTGCGGCAGGCAGTTGAAGGCGATGCGGTGCGGGTAGACCTTGCACTCGGCGTCCTGGCCGTTGTAGAGTTGGCGGACCTGGGTCTCGAGCTCGGTGATGGCCTTCTGGCCCGTGCCCGACACGGCCTGGTACGTGGACACGACCACGCGCTTGATGCGGGCGGCGTCGTGCAGGGGCTTCAGGACCACGACCATCTGGATGGTCGAGCAGTTGGGGTTGGCGATGATGCCCTTGTGCCAGGACAGGTCGTCGGGGTTCACCTCGGGCACGACCAGCGGCACCGCCGGGTCCATGCGCCAGGCGCTGGAGTTGTCAACGACCACGCAGCCCGACTTGGCCGCACAGGGCGCGAACTTCTCGGAAGTGGAGCCGCCGGCGGAAAAAAGGGCCAGATCGACGCCCTTGAAGGAATCTTCGGTCAGTTCCTGCACCGTCAGCTTTTTGGAACCGAACTCGACGGTGGTGCCGGCGGAACGCGACGAGGCCAGGGCCCGCACTTCGGAGTGAGGAAAATTGCGGCGCAGGAGCGTATCGAGCATCTCCCTGCCCACGGCGCCTGTCGCGCCCACCACGGCCACTACTGGATTCTTCTTCATCGTCGCCTCCAAATATGGTTACCGCCGTCCTTGCCTGCCGGCGAAATCCTTCCAGATTTCCAGGCAGGTATCGGCTTTATTGAGAGTGTACAGATGCACGCCAGGGGCCCCCCGGTCAAGCAGATTTCGGACCTGGCTCCTGGCGTACCCGAGGCCCAGGCCCCGCACCCCGCTGTCACCGTAGACCGCCTGCACGTGCTCCAAGTCGCGCATGTATCCCTCGGGCACGGTGGCGCCGCAGAAGGCCAGCATGCGCTTCAGGGCCGCCAGGTTCTGCACGGGCAGGACGCCGGGGATGATGGGCACGTCGATGCCGGCCCCGCGGGCGCGGTCCACGAAATCGAAATAGAGGTCGTTGTCGAAGAAGAGCTGGGTGATGACGAAGTCGGCTCCGCAGGCCACCTTGTGGCGCAGGTGTTCGAGATCGGCCTCCAGGCTGACGGCCTCCGGGTGCTTCTCGGGGTACCCCGCCACGCCGATACTCAGGTTCGCGAACTCGCTATGAATGTGGCATACCAGGTCGCTGCCGTGGCGGAACTCGTCGCTGTCGGGCCGGAACTCCGTCTCCCCCTTGGGCGGGTCGCCGCGCAGGGCCAGGACGTTGTCCACCCCGGCTTCGCGCAGCCCCTGCAGGAAGACGCCGAGCCGGTCGCGGTCGGCGCCCACGCAGGTCAGGTGGGCCAGGGGTTCGAGACCGTACTCCTGCTTCATGCGGGTCACGATCTCCAGGGTGTTGTGCTGGGTGCTCCCGCCGGCCCCGTAGGTCACGGAACAGAAAAGCGGTTCCAGAACCTTCAGCTGCCTGACGACGTCAAAAAAACCGGGCCATTGCGCCCGGTCCTTGGGGGGAAAGAACTCCAGCGACAGGAAGGGTTCCTGTCGCCGGAGCAGATCTGCGATGCGCACTGAATCTCCTTGAGAAGTTACGCCACCGTCTCGGCGATGGAGAAGATGGGCAGGTACATGCTGATGACCAGGCCGCCGACCACCACGCCCAGGAAGACGATCATGATGGGCTCGATGAGGGACGTCAGGGCCTCGACGGCCACGTCCACCTCGTCGTCGTAGAAGTCGGCGATCTTGCTGAGCATGGCGTCCAGGGCGCCCGTGGTCTCGCCGATGGAGATCATGTGGATGACCATGGGCGGGAACACGCCGGTCTCCTCCAGGGGCTCGGCCAGGCTCTGACCTTCGGCGATGGACTTCTTGGCCTCCAGGACGCCGCGCTCCACGGTCTTGTTGCCCGAGGTGCGCGAGACGATGTCCAGGGCGTTCAGGATGGGCACGCCGCTTGAGACCATGGTCGACAGGGTGCGGCTGAACTTGGCCACGGCGGCCTTCCTGAGCAGCGGTCCGAAAACCGGCAGAAACAGGACCCAGCGGTCGACGAGTATCTGGCCCTTCTCCCACTTGTAGAAAAACTTGAAGCCGACGATGAAGGCGACGATGCAGCCCAGCAGCAGCAGGAAGTTGTTGATGACGAAATTGCTCATGGCGATGACGATCTGCGTCGGCAGGGGCAGGGCGCTGCCCGCCTCGCGGAACATCATCTCGAAGGTCGGGATGACGAAGATGAGGATGACCGCGATGACCGCCACGGCCACGGTCACGACCACGCCGGGGTAGATCATGGCGCCCTTGATCTTGGCCTTCAGCTTGGCGGCCTTTTCGATGTAGTCGGCCAGACGCAGAAGCACCTGGTCCAGGATGCCGCCCGTCTCGCCGGCGTTGACCATGTTGGAGTAGAGGGCGTCGAACACGTCGGGGTGCTTCTTCAGGCCCTCGTAGAGGGAACTGCCGCCCTCGATGTCGTTGCGGATGTTGTAGAGCTTGCGCCGGAGCTTGGGGTTCTCTGTCTGCTCGCACATGATCTGCAGGGCCTGCAGGATGGGCACGCCGGCGTTGATCATGGTGGCGAACTGGCGGCTGAAGACGACCATGTCGCGGTCCGCGACCCCCCCTTCGAGGAAGGTGCCTTCCAGCAGATCCTTGGGCTTCGGCTTGACCCTGATGTTGGTGTAGCCTTTTCGTCTCAGTATGTTCTCGGCAAATTCGAGGGCCGGTGCGTCGAGATCACCCTTGACCGATCTGCCTGCGCGAGATTTCGCCCTGTAAATGAAGATAGGCATGAACGTCCTCCGGAAATTGAGTCGGAATGAAATGCAGTCCTGCGTCGCCTTGAATCCCGGTGGGCCTCACCGTCCTTGCAGACAACCGGGAAGTTCGGACAAAGCTTCCGCGTCGGCCGGCAGAAAGGAGTAATCCTTCGCCTCTTCACAGGTGAGCCAGGCCAATTCCTGCCCTTCCCGCGGCGTTGGTGTGCCGGAAAACTCCGTCACCAGATGGAAGAACAGCCGAATTGCACCCCCTGTAACCTTTTTTTCCTTTACTTTCCAGAGGGAAAAAGCATCTATTGCAATGGAAAGTTCTTCATGGAGTTCCCGCTTCAGCGCCTCCTCCAGGGTCTCGCCCGCCTCGACCTTGCCGTCCGGGAATTCCCGGGAGCCGGCCCAGGCCATGGTTTCCGAGCGCCTGGCCGCAGGAAGCGACCGTCGCGGACAATCACGCCGGCCACGACGAGGACGGGTGGTGCGTCACGCATCCCTCTGCATTTCGAGTTCCTGCATTTCCTTCTCCAGGTAGGCCAGGTCCGACATGATGTCCTCGGCCCGGGACTGCAGGGCCGAAAACTTCTGCCCGAGCTCCCGCGACAGGTTCTGGTCCTCGTAGGTTGCCGGGTCGGCCAGACGCGTCTCCAGTTCCTCCTGTTCGGACAGGTTGGATTCCAGCTCTGCCTCGAGCTTCTCGAACTTCTTCTTCAGGGGCCGCAATTGCTGGTAGATGCGGTTGCGAAGCTCCGCCTCCTCCCGCTTCTTCTGCTTCTGCTCCTGGCGCACGGCCTTGACGTCCTCGGGCTGGACGCGCTCTGCCTGGGCCTCCCGCTCCTTCTTGCGAGCGTGGTACTCGTCGAAACCGCAGTTGTGCACCTCGATGCCGTGGGGGGTGAGTTCCCAGATCTCGGTCACCACCTCCGACAGGAGATAGCGGTCGTGGGCCACCACGAGCATGGTGCCCGTGTAGGCCGAAAGCGCGTCCATGAGGGCCTCGCGGCTCTCCATGTCCAGGTGGTTGGTGGGTTCGTCGAGAATGAGGAAGTTGGCCCGGCTCAGGAACAGGGTGCTCAGCACCAGACGGTTCTTCTCGCCGCCGCTCAGCTCCTCGACCTTCTTCTCCCAGTAGCGCTCCCCGAGCATGAACAGGCCCAGGGCGCTCTTGAGCTGGAAGTCCGAGGCCTGGGGCGCGGCCAGGCGCCTGATCTCGGACATGACGGTGAAGGCCGGCCGCACGATGTCGGTCTGGTGCTGGCTGAAATAGCCCGTCACGATGCTCGACCCCGTGACGATCCGTCCTCCCGTGGGCTGGAGCTGGCCGTTGATGAGCTTGATGAGGGTCGACTTGCCGCGGCCGTTGGGCCCGACCAGGCCGATGCGCTGGCCGCGGTAGATGTTGAAGTTCAGGTCGGAGAAGAGCGGCGCGTCGGGGAAGGAGAAGGACAGGTTCACGGCCGAGAGCACGGTCTGGTTGCCACGCTCGGGCTCGGGCCAGGAAAAAGACAAGCTGCGGCTCCTGACCTCGGGGGTCAGGGTCTCCAGCTCGCTCTGCAGCTTGCTGATCTGCCCCATGCGGCTCTGGGCCTGTCGGGCCTTGGTGGCCTTGGCCTTGAATCGGTCCACGAAGGCCTGCTTGCGGCCGATCTCGGTGCGCAGCTTCTCGGCCTGGCGGCGGGCCTGTTCACTGCGCTCGGCGCTCCACTCCAGGAACTGCGAAAAATTGCCGTCGCGCAGCACGGGCTTCTCCCCGCCCAGGAAAAGCACCTTGTTGGCGCAGCGGTCCAGGAAATATCGGTCGTGGGCCACGAAGACGAGGACGCCGGGAAAGCCCAGGACATACGATTCGAGCCACTCCACGGCTTCCAGGTCGAGATGGTTGGTCGGCTCGTCGAGGAAGAGGATGTCGGCCCCTGCCACCAGCACGCGGGCCAGCTTGGCCCGTTCACGCCAGCCGCCGCTCAGCTCGCCCACGGGCCGCGGGAATGCGGCCTGCGAAAAGCCCAGGCCTGACAGGATGGCGTGGGCGCGGTGCTCCGGGTTGTACCCGTACTGGTGCTCCAGCTCCTCCTGGCGCCGGTGCAGGCGCACCAGGGCCGCGTCGTCGCCGGCGTCCAGGGCGGCGCGCCACTCGCGCCAGAACTCGCTCCAGGACGGCAGGACCTCCAGCACGAAGTCGTGCAGGGTCTTGGACAGGTCGGCCCCGCCCAGCTCCTGCTGCACGAAGCCTATCTGGGAGCCCTTGGGGACGGTCACCTTGCCCGAATCCGGCGAGATGTCGCCGGCCATGATCTTGAGCAGCGTGGACTTGCCGCACCCGTTGGGTCCGACAAGGGCGAGGCGCGTCCCGGCATGGACCTCCATTGACAGGCCCTGGAAGAGGTCGACGCCGGAATAGGCCTTGGAAACGGCTTGAACTGTGATTTTGGACATTGGTCTGATGCGGTTGGCGGTTGTGCAAGGTCACGGCATGACAACGCCATGGATTCCCGCGGAAGCGGGAACCCATGGACGCGGGCCGCCCTCGTCGTCATGGAGCGGCGACTTTCCGGCCGCTCCGGCGGGGCACTCCGGCTGATCCCCGGCCCGGCCTACTCCGTCTCGAAGAAGATGGACATCTGGGTCATGAGCGAGGTCACGGACTTGTTGAACATGTCCTCGGAGAACTCCGTGGCCACGAACTTGGTCTGCAGCATGAGGAACTCCTCCTGCTCCTCGCCCAGGGGCGGCGTGATGGTCAGGGACGCGCCCAGCAGGTCGCCGTTGATGGTCAGGAGGTCCATGAGATCCTCCTTGGTGACTTCCTCGATGGAGCCAAGGGACAGGGACACCGTCACCGTGGGCACGTCGAGGGTGCCCTGGTTGGATTCCAGGGACAGGAAGCCGCTGGCGTCCTCGCCCAGCTCGAAGCCCCACAGGGCGCCGTCCTCGGCCGGTTCGGAAATGGGTTCGAATTCCGTGGCCACCTTGCGCAGCACCGTCTCCATATCCTTGGCGAACTTGATCATATCCATAATGCCTCACCTCCTGGGGTGACTGTGTGATGCCGGCCCTCACGCGGCCAGCAGAAAATGCGTACCCATGCGCCATCCGCGCTCCGCGAGTTCCCTGGCGATGCGCGCCCCGGCTCCACGGTTGCCGACGTACGACAGCAGGAACTCCCCGTCCGGCGCCCCCAGGTCGTGCCAGGAACAGACCGGGCGGCCGCTGGCGGTCTGGCCGATCTTGTCCGGATCGACCTCGAGCCAGCGCTCGATGTCCACGCCGTGCTCTTCGAGCATCAGCGCGCGCCGTCTGGTCACGCGGCCTCCGCCCACGACCGAGACCCGGTCGACGCCGCGGGCCCTGAGCCATCCGGCCAGGTAGCCCGACTTGACGCGGTGGAAGGCGTCGGGGTCGTAGCGCGGGTCGTTGCGGGTCAGGCGGGTCGGCGGGTCGTTCCAGACCAGCACGTCCTCGGGCACCTTGTCCATGCGCACGCCCGCGTCCATCCAGCGCAGCAGAAATTCGTAGTCTTCGGGAAACGGGCCGTCATAAAACGCGCCGTGGCGGCTGACAAGCTCTTTGCGGAACATGACGCTGGGGTTGGCCAGGGGCGATTCGACGAAGCGGTGCAGGCGGATGTCCTCCTCCGCGACCAGGGTGTTGGTCCAGTCCACGTAGGCCTTGTAGCCGCGCCCGGCCTCCGGGTCCCCGCCGAAGCGCACCCGCCCGCCCACGAGGCCGATGTGCGGGTGGCGGTCCAGGTGCGCCTTCTGCAGGGCCAGGCGGTCCGGCAGGCAGACATCGTCGGCGTCCATGCGCGCCACGTATTCCCCGCGGCACTGTTCGAGCCCGAAATTCATGGCCTGCACCACCCCGCCGTGGGGGCGGTCGAAGACGCGCACGCGGTCGTCCAGGCCGGCAAAGGCCCGCAGCACGTCGAGGGTGGCGTCCGAGGAGCCGTCGTTCACGGCCACGAGCTCGAAGTCCCGCCAGCTCTGGCCCAGCAGGCTCTCCATGCAACGGGTCAGGCCCGCCTCGGCGTTGAAGCACGGCAGCACCACGGAGATCATTGCGCGCCCCCGTACGGGAGCACGCGGCAGAACGCCGGACACAAGACGATCATCGACGACACTCTCCCCTCCCCGCCGGTCTTGACAGCACCCGAGGCGCTGACCGAAGCAGGACGCACCCGGAACCGATTCCAGAACAAAACGATGAACACCCTCAACCTGCAGACGGACACCACCATGCCCTCGACCCGCCCGTTGGCGGAAGCGCCCGATGAGGGCCTCGCCGACGCCCTCCTCGACTGGTTCTCGCGCCACCGCCGCGACCTGCCCTGGCGACGCACCTACGAGCCCTACCATGTCTGGGTTTCGGAGATCATGCTCCAGCAGACCCAGATGGAGCGGGGCGTGGCCTACTTCGCGCGCTGGATGGAGCGATTCCCCGACGTGGCGTCCCTGGCCGAGGCCCACGAGGACGAGGTCATGAAGCACTGGGAGGGCCTGGGCTACTACTCCCGCGCGCGCAACCTGCACAAGGCGGCGCGCGAGGTCCACGAGCGCCTCGGCGGTCGCCTGCCCGACACGGTGGAGGGCCTGCAGTCCCTGCCGGGGGTGGGCCCCTACACGGCCCGGGCCGTGGCCAGCATCGCCTTCGGCCGCGACGTCTGCGTCATCGACGCCAATGTCGAGCGGGTCGCCAGCCGCCTGTACGATATCAACGTCCCCGTCAAGTCCCGGCAGGCCAGGGCGGAGATCGAACGCCGCTGCGCCGCCCTGCTGCCCCCCGGACGGGCCCGGGACTTCAACCAGGCCATGATGGAGCTGGGCAGCCTGGTCTGCTCGCCCCGCAACCCGGCCTGCGTCGCCTGCCCCCTGGCCGGATGGTGCCGGGCCAGGGCCCTCGGCGTGCAGGAGGACAGGCCGGTCACGGCGGTGCCCCCCGAGCCCGTCTACCTGACCATGGCCACGGGCGTGCTCGTCCACGACGGGCTCGTCCTGGCCCAGAAACGGATGCCCGACGACATCTGGGCCAACCTGTGGGAATTCCCCGGCGGCATCGTCGAGGACGGCGAAAGCCCCCAGCAGGCCGTCATCCGAGAATATCTGGAGGAGACGGGCCTGGCCGTCAACCACCCCGAACCCATCGGCTCGTTCAGGCATTCCTTCACGAGGTACCGAGTGACCCTGTACGCCTACGCCGTGACCCTGCTCTCGGACCCTGCCGAGATTGAACTGCGCGCCGCACAGGAACACCGCTGGGCCACATGGTCGCAGATCAGGGCCCTGGCCTTCCCGGCCGGACACCGCAAGCTCGTCAGGCACCTCGACGCGGACGTGAAGTTTCTGGCGGGGGTGCGGCCGTGATCACCTTCCTGCTCCTCGCCCTGGTCGGCTTCGTCGGCATCGTCACCCTCCTGACCTACACCCTCTACTGCTACGAGGAAACGAACCAGTCGGGAAGACCGCTGGCGCCCTTCCTGGCCATGGCCGGGCGGACGGCCTTGCGCAGCGTGGCCAGCGAACTGGTCATCGTCGCCCTGCATCCCCTGGGCCTGTGGCCGGGCCTGTGGTCCAGGCCCACCCCGGGCAGTTCGCTGGTCGTCCTGGTCCACGGGCTCTTCCACAACCCGGGGGCCTGGATTCTGTTCCGGCGCCGACTGCACGCCCAAGGCTTCGGCACGGCCTGCTTCCGCTACGCCAGCTGGGGCTCGCGGTGGGAGGAGACCGTAGCCGACCTCACGACATACCTGGCGAAAATTCTGGAAGAAAACCCCGACCGGCCGGTGCACCTCGTCGGCCACAGCCTGGGCGGCCTGCTGCTGCGCTGCGCCCTGGCCCAGTCGCCCGACCCGCGCATCCGCACGCTGGTCACCCTCGGCACGCCCTACGGAGGCAGCAAGCTCTCCCCATTCGCCCTTTCATCCCTGGGGCGCTACCTGACCTACAGGGGCGAAACCGTGATGCGGGTCGCCACCCTGCCGACCCCGGCCGACGTGCGTTGCCTGGCCCTCTATTCCCCGGCCGACAACATGGTCCTGCCCAATTCCGCCCTGCGCTGCGGGCTGCAGGGCTGGGATGAGCGGCAGACGCGGCCCGTGAGCCACGTGGCCATGCTGCACTCACGCGACGTGTTCGATAAGGCGCTGGAATGGGTGCGGCGCCCGGCCTGATTCAGTCCGTCGGCGCCTGGCGCGCGAGCAGGCCCACGAACGTGTCCGCCGGGACCGGGGGCGAGAACAGGTAGCCCTGCCCTAACTGGCACCCCAGGGATTTGAGCAGGTCGAACTGGCCGGTGTTCTCCATGCCCTCGGCCAGGGGCGTGATGCCGAGGCTGTCGGCGATGCCGAGCATGGCACGCACCAGGGCCAGGGATGACTCGTCGGGCAGGTTCTTGACGAAGGCCCGGTCGATCTTGAGCACGTCGAAATGCAGGGACCGCACGTAGGACAGGGACGAGTACCCCGTCCCGAAATCGTCCAGCGCCGTGGACACCCCGAGACCGCGCAGGGAATCGAGGATCGTCCGGGCCTGCTCGATGTTCTCCATGTAGACCGTCTCCGTGACCTCGAGGGTCAGGCGCACCGCCGGCAGGCCGCTTGCGCCCAGGATCCTGCGCACCTCCGACAGCAGGTTGCCGCGCTGGAAATGGCGGGCCGAGATGTTGCACGAGACGCGCAGGTCGCCGTGCCCCTCGTCGCTCCAGAACCGCGCCTGTCGGCAGGCCTGGGAGAGCACGACGAGGTCGATGTCGGTGATGAGGTTCGTCTGTTCAGCCACCGGAATGAACGCCGCCGGCGGAATCAGCGTCCCGTCGGGTTTGCGCCAGCGCGCCAGGGCCTCGGCCCCGACGATGCGGCCGCTCTCCAGGTCGATGATGGGCTGATAGAAGGCCTCGATCTCCCCCGCGTCCAGGGCCAGGCGCAATTCCCGCTCGATCTCCATGCGCTGCTGCACGTGCAGGGTCAGCTCCGGGGAGTGGAACTGGAACATGCTCTTTCCCGCCGATTTGGAATGATACATGGCCAGGTCCGCGCACCGCACCAGTTGCCCGGCCGTCTCCCCGTCCCGGGGGAAGACGGCGATGCCGACGCTCACGCCGAGATGAATCTCCGAGTCTTCGAGATGGAAGGGCTTGCTCAGGGTTTCGATGAGGCGCCTGGCCAGGTCGGCCCAGTCTTCCTCCCCGGCGCCCACGGCCGAAACGATGATGAACTCGTCGCCGCCGAGCCTGCCGACCATTTCCGAGGTGGTCAGCACCGAGGCCAGGCGCTGTCCGACCTCCATGAGCACCACGTCGCCGGCGGCGTGGCCCCAGGAGTCGTTGACGATCTTGAAGTCGTCGAGGTCCAGGAGCAGCACGGCCAGGCTGCCGGAATGGGGGCGCAGGCTCTCCAGGGTCCTCGAGAGGCGGTCCAGTGCGCAGAGCCGGTTCGGCAACCCCGTCAGGGCGTCGGTATAGGCCAGTTCCTGCAGTTTGGCCTCGGCGCGGCGCATGTCGGTGATGTCGAGGAAGAAGGCGATGGACTGCTTCGTGCGCGGGATGAGGGCCACGGTGACGCGAACGAAATGCATGCCCCCGGAAGCGTCGACAAGGCGGGCTTCGTAGGAGCGCGGGGCCGAGTCCTCGCTCTCGCGGCGCCGGACGTGGTAGTTCAGCATGCGCCGGGCGTCCTCCTCCACGAAGAAGCGCATCCAGGACGGGTGCGCGGCAACGTCTTCCTCCGTGGCCCCGACCAGATGGAGGAACTCCGTGTTGGCCACGGCGATGGTCGTGTCGTCGTTGATCAGGATGCCGGGCGTCCCGGTGTTCATGAAGATGGCTCGGTAACGGGCCTCGGACTGTTCCAGCAGCCGCCGCGTCTGCTCCATCTCCCGGATGTCCAGAAACGTCTCCAGAAGGTACTCCTCGTCGCTGCGCGTCACGGTGGTGGCGGACTTGAGGATGTCGATGCGCTCCCCGCCGCGGCCGATCAGCACCCGCCGGGAGTTGTCGCAGACCTGCCCCAGGTCGATGACCGGGCATTTTCCCGATTCCGTCGGGCAGACGAACTTGTGGCAGGACCTTCCGAGCACCTCCTCCTCGGTCTTGCCGAGAAGTTCGCAGGCGTAACGGTTGGCGATGACGATGACCTTGTCCCGTTTGCGGATGAGCATCACGCCGACCTTCAGGACGGCCAGTACTTCGGCCAGGAAGCGCTCGTTCTCGCGCACGGACCGGAAGGCCGCGTCCGTGATCATGCTCAGCTGGTCGATCTCGTCGCAACTGGCGTCCAGGGCGCAGATCTGCGCGTCCGGGGCGTCCCGCACCAAACGAGAACGCAGGTCCGCGAGTCGGGAAAGAATGCTCTTGTCGAGGAAGAAGAGACCGGCGAAAAAGCCGACGACCCCGAAAAAGATGACCACGGCCAGGCTGTTTCTCATGGCCGAACTTACATACACCGCGAGTTCCCGCGGGGCGTTGGCGATGATGGCGATGGGTTCGCCGCCGGCGGCGTCGGGGATCAGCAGGCCGCTCCAGATTCTCGTCCGCTCCGGAACAACCACGGCCTTGTCGAAGGCTTCCGCAGCCCCGTGCAGCGGACGCATGGCCTCGGGCAGGGCCCTCTCGGAGGCGACCATGAGGCCCAGATCGAGCTCCGTGCGGCGCTTCAGTTCGAGCATGTACGGCGTGTCGATCTCCTGGATCATCCACAGCCAGCCCCTGGACGGCCCGCTCTCTTGAGAGGTGAGGACGGTTTTGCTCCCGGCTATCCAGAGCTTCCCGTCGATCTGCGCCACGGCGGTGCCTCCGCCAGATCCACGCCCAGCGGCTTCCATCCGGACCGCCTCCTGCACGTATCTGATGAGGCCCGGCACGGGAGCGCCGAATTCACCGTTCTCGGAGTCCTTGAAGGACGCGTGCAGAATCTCCCCGGAAACGGAAACGAAGATCATGGCATTCAGCCGCTGGTTGCGGAAAACGTCAGGGGTGACGTTGCTGGCCACGTACTCTTCCGTCGGCTCGTGCATGAAGGCGTAGGTGTCGTCCCACCACGCCCAGTCCTTGAGCAGGGCGTCGATCCTGTTCATGTCCTGCTGCAGGGCGTTGCGGGCGCGACGCGCGTTGGCCGCGGCCAGTTCCCGCTCGAAACCGTCGACGCGGTCGGAAATGATGAGTCCGGCCATGAGCACGCAGGCGAGCCCCATGGCCGTGAAAATGGCGGTCAGGACGATGGTCGTGCGGATGCGCAGGCTGGCGAACGGACTGTAGGACATATGTATGACAATAGTTTCAACGTGCCGAACGGGCAACGAAAAATCTCGAACCGCCGAATTTTCCGGCCGCCTGGGATGATACCCGCACAGCCTATGCACGCCGGGCGTTGCGCTGTCAAATGCCTGAAACGACAGACTGCGCGTCCGGAAGGAGAACATGGAAAATTTTGCGCGCAGCGGTATTTGTGGTACACCGAAACCGCCATTCGTGGCATGCTCGCCCAAAAGGGAGACCGCAATGAACCCACCCTCCAGACTCGACGCCATCGTGCTGGCCATGTCCGATCCCGCTTTCTACCCCCACGAGGTGTCAGGGATCGAAATCAGGCAGACGCACATTTCCTCGGTCCTCCTGACCGGACAGTGGGCCTACAAGCTGAAGAAACCCAAAAACCTCGGTTTTCTGGACTTCCGCGACCTCGGGGAACGCAGGCGTTTCTGCCTACGCGAGGCCGAACTCAACAGCCGCCTGAGCACCGGCGTCTATGCCGGTGTGGTCGACATCCACGAGGACGACGGCAGGCTGTCCTTCGGGCCCGGGGGACGCGTCGTCGAGTACGCGGTGAAGATGCGGCAGTTGCCCGAAGAGGCGAACCTGGCGCACCTCCTGGAATCGGGGACGTTCAATGACGACCGGCTGGAGGACCTCGGCCGGGTCCTGGCGGCCTTCCACGCCGGAGCCCTGCGCAGTCCGGACATCGACGGCTTCGGCGACCCGGAACTCATCCGCTTCAACATGGAGGAGAACTTCGAGCAGATCGGTCCATATGTCCCCGGTCTACTGGACGCGGACAAATGGGAGTTCATCCGGCAGGTCAGCCGCGCGTTCTGGCAGGACCACCAGGACCTCTTCCGGCACCGCGTGCGCAGCGGTAGGATCAGGGACGGCCACGGGGACCTGCGCGCTGACCACGTCTACCTTCACGAAGGCATTCAGATCATCGACTGCATCGAGTTCAACGACCGCTTCCGGTACGGCGACACGGCCCTGGACCTGGCCTTCCTGAAGATGGACCTGGATCGCCTGGGGTTCGCGGAGGCCGCCCGCAGCCTCGTCGCGTTCTACGCCCGGGCGGCGTCCGACCCCGAGGTCTACGCGCTGCTGGATTTCTACGCCGCATACCGCGCCCTGGTCAGGCTCAAGGTCTCCTGCATGTCCATGGACCAGGCGGACGAGGATCGACGCGCCCTCCTGCAAAGCGACAGCCGAGCCTACCTGGATCTGGCCTTCCGCTACGCCCTGTCCTTCGGACGGCCGACGCTGTGGGTCTTCTGCGGCCTTCCATCCTCCGGCAAATCGACCCTGGCCGAACGGACCGCGGCGGCGCTGTTCATGCCCCTCTTCTCCTCTGACGCCGTCCGCAAGGAGGACGGGGAGATGCCTGGCGCATCGGTGGTTCCCATCGACGCCGGCCCGTACCGCCCCCTGCTGCGCGGCCGCATCTACGCCCGACTCCTCAACCTGGCTATGGAGCGGCTCCGGAACGGGTCGTCCGTGGTCCTGGACGCCACCTTTTCCGAATCCAGATGGCGCCGGTCCGCTATCCAACTGGCCGACGACCTCAAGACGGACATCGTCTTCGCGCATTGCGTCTGTTCCACCGCAACCCTCAAGCGCCGACTGGCCATGCGCGACACGTCTCCGGGCGCATCCGACGCCCGGCTGTTCCATCTGGACGAAATGCAGAAGCGCTACGAAGGGTTCGACTCACACCCCGAAGATACATACCTACGTATCGATACGGATGAAACGGTAGAATCCTGCCTCCATATTCTGCTTTCCAGGGCCCACGCCCTGAAAACAATTCAGGCCGAGCGCATCGCCGGCCGGCTTCGCTGACAGGGACGAAGCGAATATGCGCCTGAAAATATACGAAAGACGACATGTCATCCCGCCGGTCGCGGTATGGTCCCAGGGTCTGGCCACCGCCGTGCAAGCGGCGGGACATGGCGTTGAATATCCTGTATTTTCAATCAAATAGAAATTTTTAAAAATATGCTCGTCATTGGCGGGCATTTTGCTTTATAGGTGGGCCGCTTCGTCTTTCACGACATTTTTACAGATCACATATCAACCTGAGGAGTCGAGAATGAGAAAATGCACATTGGTACTGTTGATGTTCCTGGCCCTGTCTGTCGCCACCGGCGCCATGGCGGCCCAGAACCTGGTCAAGAAGGTCGACAACTTCATCATCCTGGTCGACCGTTCCGGTTCCATGGATGAGAAGTACGTAGACACCAAGGACAAGAAGATCGTCCTGGCCAAGGCCCTCCTGGAGCGCATGAACGCCATGATCCCCGAACTGGGCTACAACGGCGGCCTGAACACCGCCGCCCCGGCCGGCGAAATCCAGGCCCTGGCCCCGTTCACCGTCGCTTCCTACGGCGCCTCCGTTGCCAAGGTCCCGACCCTCATCGGTGCCAACCCCACCCCCCTGGGCGTCGGCCTCAAGGCCCTTGAGCCCGCCCTGCAGGGCGCTTCCGGCCGCAACGCCGTCATCATCCTGTCCGACGGCCAGGAAAACGCCGGCGAAGGCTCCCTGAAGGTCGCCGCAGCCATGGCCGAAAAATACAACGTCTGCTTCCACACCATCAGCTTCGCCGACACCGTGAGCGGCAACCAGAAGCTGCTGGACGACATCACCGCCCTGAAGTCCTGCGGCGTCGCCACTTCCGCCGCCCAGCTGGCCGATGACGCCGCCATGAAGCAGTTCGTCAAGGCCGTGTTCTATGACGAGGCCGTCGCTTCCGACCCCTGCGCCCTGGACGACGACGCCGACGGCGTCGACAACTGCAAGGACACCTGCCCCGGCACCGCCGCCGGCCTGGCCGTCGACGCCTCCGGCTGCCCGATCCCCATGGTCGTGAAGCTGAAGGTCAACTTCGACTTCGACAAGTCCGACATCAAGCCCCAGTACCACCAGGAACTGGCCGACTTCGCCACCTTCATGAAGCAGTACCCCGGCGTGTCCGTCGAGATCGACGGCCACACCGACTCCAAGGGCACCGACGAATACAACCAGAAGCTGTCCCAGCGCCGCGCCAACAGCGTGCGTGAGTACCTGGTCAAGAAGCTCGGCATGGACGGCTCCAAGCTCACCGCCGTGGGCTTCGGCGAGTCCAAGCCCGTGGCCAGCAACGACACCGACGCCGGCCGCGCCGAAAACCGCCGCATCGAGGCCGTGCTGAAGGGCGTCTACAAGAAGAAGTAATCCGACTTCACATGACGGAAAAAGAGGCGGCTGCCGCAACGGGGGCCGCCTTTTTTGTCGCCTGGCGGATGGCTGGCCGGGACCGGCTGAATCGGCTTCGCCGGGCAACCGCGCCGCCGGGCCGGGAATTTCGCCCGGCCATCGACCGTCAATGCCTCGGGACCGGAACCGGGCTGAATGCGTACGCGCAAGACGGCCGGTGGACCTCTCGTCCTTGAAATTCCCGACTGTCTCGACTACGTGTGCATAGTACCGCATATCAAGCAGTTGGAGTCATCTTGCTTACCGATCTCCTGCAATACGTTTTCGGCGGCCTTACGAGCGGGGCCATTTACGCCCTCATCGCCCTGGGCTTCTGCGTTGTCAGCAACACCATGGGCATCGTCAACTTCATCCAGGTGGACTTCGTTACCCTGGGCGGCATGTTCATGTTCTCGGCCCTCTTCGCCCTGGGCCTGCCCACGGTCCCGGCCCTGGGCCTGGCCGTGCTCCTGGTCGCCCTGGCGGCCATGCTCGTGGAGCGTTTCGGCCTGCGCCCGGCACGCTCGGACAACCACCTGGTCCTCATCTTCCTGACCGTGGGCCTGTCGATCATCGTGCGCGGCATCATCAAGCTGGTCTGGGGCAAGAACCGCATGGCCCTGCCGCCCCTGACCCCCGACGTGCCCGTGCAGATCCTGGGCGCCAGCGTCCTGCCCCAGGCCCTGTGGATCCTGGGCCTGACCGTGGTCGCCATCGCCGTGCTGACCTGGTTCTTCCACCGCACGCCCCTGGGCCTGTCCATGCGCGCCGTGGCCTCCAACCCCACGGCCGCGGCCGTGGTCGGCATCAGCACGGGGCGCATCCGCCTGACGAGCTACGCCATCGCCGGTGCCCTGGGCGGTCTGGCCGGGGTGCTGGTCACGCCCATCACGACCCTCAACTACGACGTGGGCGTGCTCCTGGGCCTCAAGGGCTTCGCCGCCGCCATCCTCGGCGGCTTCGGCTCCTTCCCGGGGGCCATTCTCGGCGGCCTGGGCCTGGGGCTCCTGGAGTCCCTCTCGGCCGGATACGTGTCCAGCGCCTACAAGGACGTGGTGGCCTTCGTGGTCCTGCTGCTGGTGCTCTTCGTCAGGCCCAAGGGGTTGCTGGGAAAATAGCGAACGTTCTTTTACGGTTATTTGGAAAAACGACGCACAGGCTCTCCCGCGAATGTTTGCGAAGAAATCCTCTGTGTTCCTTCTTCTGACAGGACGCCATTGACGGAGCATGCTCAAGGTTTGCCGGGGTGGGCTTTTCGGTCGCCGACTGTCTGACTGAGCCAGGCATCGTTCGTTGAACCATTGCCTGGCGCGTTGATGCAGTCTTACGCGCTGCAGGCAATGGTTCAACGTTACGAAGCCGGCGAAGGAGTTTCGGCGGGCGGAAAGCTCACCCCGGCAAACCGTCCTTCATATGAAATGCGCTTTTCCTGACTTTTGAAATGCTCATCTCCGAACTTTACCCCCGGCCAAATCGATTATACTTTCCCGGCACCGCCGCACCCGACGGCCCTCCCGGCCGATGACCGGCAATAAGGATTTCCATGACCGGCAGACAACAACTCCTCTACTTCCTGACCCTCCACCGCACCGGCCTGGCAGTGACGCTCATGGCCGCGGCCCTGCTGCTCTTCCCCCTCGTCGAGGACAACCCCTACACCCTGGGCCTGACCAACCTCATCGCCATCAACGCCATCGTGGTCCTGGGCCTGAACCTCTTCATCGGCTACACGGGACAGATATCCCTCGGCCACGCGGCCTTCTTCGGGCTGGGCGCCTACGGTTCGGCCGTTGCCACGGTGACCTTCGGACTGCCCCCCTGGCCGGCCATGTTCCTGGTGGCCGCCCTGGTGGCCGTGGTGGCCCTGGCCGTGGGCATCCCGGTGCTGCGTCTTTCGGGCCACTACCTGGCCATGGCCACCCTGGGTCTCAACTACGTCGTGCACACGGTGCTCCTGCAGTGGGACGAGGTCACGGGCGGGCCCAGCGGCTTCGCCGGCATCCCGAGCCTTTCGGTGCCTGGCGCGGCCGTCGACGACCCCGTCAGCCTGCACTACCTGCTGTGGGGCTTCGCCATGGCCTGCCTGCTGCTGTGCCTGAATCTCGTGCGCAGCGGCGTGGGCCGGGGCATGGCCGCCCTGGCCGGGGACGAGACGGCCGCCGCCTGCCTGGGCGTCGACACGCGCGCCACCAAGGTCAAGGTCTTCGTGCTCTCGGCCGTGCTGGCATCCCTGGCCGGCAGCCTCTTCGCCCACTGCTACGCCTACGTCAGCCCCGACACCTTCGGCATCTTCGCCTCCACGGACTTCGTCATCATGGTCGTGGTCGGCGGCATGGGCTCCATCTGGGGCTCGGTCTTCGGCGCGGCCTTCCTGACGCTCATGCCCGAGTGGGTGGAGTTCTTCGACACCTACAAGGACTTCGTGCACGGCGGCATCCTCGTGCTGGTCCTCATGTTCCTGCCCCAGGGCCTGATCACGGGCCTGACGGACATGGTCCGGGTCCGCCTGGCCCTGAGGAGGCGCGACCATGCTGCGGCTTGAGGACGTGGGCAAGAACTTCGGGGGGCTTCCAGCCCTGCAGGACGTGTCCTTCGCCGTACCCGTGGGACGGCTCACCGCCCTCATCGGGCCCAACGGCGCGGGCAAGAGCACGCTCATCAACTGCATCACCGGCGTCAACCCGCCCACGAGCGGCGCGGTCCTCTTCCAGGGCTCGGACATCGCCGGGCTGCCGACCCACAAGGTCACGCGCCTGGGCATCCACCGCACCTTTCAGAACCTGCGGCTCTTCCCGCGCCTTTCGGTCCTGGACAACGTGCTCACGGGCCTGACCTGCGAGGGCGGGGACTCCATGCTCATGGCCATGCTGCGCCTGCCGTACCTGCGCCACCGCGAGCGACAGCTGCGCCTGCGGGCACTCGAAGCCATGGACGCCTTCGGCTTGGCCGACAAGGCCTCATGGCCCGCAGGAGTCCTGGCCTACGGCGACAAGAAGCGCGTGGAGCTGGCCCGGGCCATCGTCGGGCGCCCCAAGCTCCTGCTCCTGGACGAACCCGTGGCCGGCCTCAACGCCGAGGAGACGGCCGCCGTGGGCGAGCAGCTGCGCAACCTGCGCCGGGCCGGCCACACCATCCTGCTGGTCGAGCACGACATGGACCTGGTCATGAACATCGCGGACCTGGTCGTGGTCCTGGACAGCGGAAAATGCATCGCCACGGGCACGGCCGACGAAGTCCGCCGCAACCCGCTGGTGCTCGAAGCCTATCTCGGACGAATGGAGGCCACGGCCTGATGCTGACCATCTCGAACCTCACGGCCCACTACGGGGCGGCCCAGGCCCTCTTCGGCATCGACATGGCCGTTTCGGCCGGGCAGACCGTGGCCCTGGTCGGGGCCAACGGCGCGGGCAAGAGCACCCTGCTCAAATGCATCATGGGCCTGCTCAAACCCTCGGGTGGGGAGATCCTCCTCGACGGCAAGCCCGTGACCGGCGCCACGCCGGCGCGCATGGTCCGCCTGGGGCTGGCCATGTCGCCCGAAGGCCGCGAGGTCTTCGCCGACCTGCCGGTCCTGGAGAACCTCCAGCTCGGCGCCATCCCCCTGAATCTGCCCAAGGCCGAGGAAAGGCGGCGCATGGACGAGGTCTTCGCCCGCTTCCCCAAGCTGGGGCAACGCCGCACCCAGCTGGCCGGCACCCTGTCCGGCGGCGAGCAGCAGATGCTGGCCATGGGCCGGGCGCTGATGGCTAGGCCCCGCCTCCTGCTCCTGGACGAACCGAGCCTGGGACTGGCGCCCATCATAACCGACGAGATTTTCGCCATCATCCACCAGCTGGCCCGCGCCGGCACGACCATTCTCGTCGTCGAGCAGAACGCCGCCCGCGCCCTGTCGGCCTCGGACACGGCCTACCTGCTGGCCGGCGGCAGGATCGTCGAACAGGGCAAGAGCCGCGACCTGCTCCTGGACCCGGCCCTGCGCGCCGCCTTCCTCGGCGCGGCCAGCCACGACAACCCCTCGGCCAGCCGCCTCGGCGCGGCCGGGCTGACCAATATCCGACTGGAGAAACCGCCCATGCAGACCGATTTCATGCCCGCCTTCGCCTCCGCCGAGGACCTCCAGGCCCACCAGCTCAAAGGACTCAAGTGGACCGTCCGCCACGCCTACGAGGGCTCGCCCGCATACCGCGCCAAGCTCGAGGCCGCCGGCGTCACGCCCGACTCCATCCAGAGCCTGGACGACCTGCGCCGCCTGCCCTTCACCACCACCGAGGACCTGCGCGACGGATACCCCTTCCCCCTGAAGAGCGTGCCCTTCGAGCAGCTCGTGCGCGTGCACGCAAGCTCCGGCACCACGGGCAAGCGCAAGGTCATGTGCTACACCCAGAAGGACCTCGACGACTGGATTTCCATGTTCGCCCGCTGCTACCAGACGGCCGGCATCACGCCCCTGGACCGCGTGCAGATCGCCGTGGGCTACGGCGTGTGGACCGCGGGCATGGGCTTCCAGCTCGGCTGCGAGAGGGTCGGGGCCCTGGCCGTGCCCGTGGGGCCGGGCAACATCGACATGCAGATCCAGTTCCTGCTCGACTTCCAGTCCACGGTCTTCTGCTCCACGGCCTCCATGGCACTCCTGATGGCCGAGGAGATCCACAAGCGCGGCATCGCCGACAGGATCGCAGTGAAGAAGATCATCTACGGCTCCGAGCGCTCCAGCCGCTCCATGCGCAAGAAGATCTCGGAACTCTTCGGCGGAGCCGAACTCTTCGACATCACCGGCCTGACGGAGCTCTACGGGCCCGGCGCCGGCATCGAATGCCCGGACCACGACTGCATCCACTACTGGAGCGACTACTACCTGCTCGAAATCCTGGACCCCGAGACCCTCAAGCCCCTGCCCGACGGCGAGTGGGGAGAGATGGTCGTCACGACCCTATGCAAGGAGGGCGCGCCGCTCATCCGCTACCGCACCCGAGACATCACGCGCATCATCCCCGGCCCCTGCACCTGCGGCAGCGTCATGCCCCGCCACTCGCGCATCAAGGGCCGTTCCGACGACACCATCAAGTTCCGCGGCGTGAACATCTACCCCAGCTCCATCGACACCATCCTCTCGGCCGTGCCGGGACTGGGCTCCGAGTACCAGATCCACCTGACCCGCGGCGAGGGCGGTCGCGACAACCTGCGCCTGGTGGTGGAGCGGGCCGAGGGCGTGGGGGCGTCCCGCGCGCCGGAGATGGCCCACGAGGCCGTGCATCAGATCAAGCGGCAGCTCATGGTCTCCGTGGATCTGGACATCGTGGACTACGGCAGCCTCCCCCGCTCGGAGCGCAAGAGCCAGCGGGTCTTCGACAGCCGCATCCAGGACGAGATCGTGTAATTTCAAGGGCGTTCCCACAACGGCAACAACCATTTTCCAGAGGAGAGACGACATGTGCAGGATCATAGGACTTCTGGCCGGCCTCATGCTGCTGGCCGCCCCGGCCCTGGCCGAGGACACCATCAAGCTGGGCGGGTTCTTCGACCTGTCGGGCCGCGCGTCCTTCATCGGCACGCCGAGCAAGCTGGTGGCGGAGATGCTCGTGGAGAAGATCAACGCCGAAGGCGGCATCGGCGGCAAGAAGATCGAGCTGATCGTCGCCGACACCGAGGGCGACCCGGCCAAGGCGGCCAACATCGCCACCAAGTTCATCCACAAGGACAAGGTCGTGGCCATCATCGGGCCTACGCTGACGGACACGGGCATGAACGTGAAGAAGATCGTCCACGACGGCAAGACGCCCACGGTCATGACGGTGGGCGGCGACCCGGTCATCATGGGCGGCAAGTTCGGCCCCTTCGACTGGGTCTTCAAGTCCCCCCAACGCTCGGAAATCGCGGTCAAGCGCCTCTTCACCTATTTGAAGGACAAGGGCCTGACCAAGATCGCCCTGCTCTCGGCGGACGACGGCTTCGGCAAGGACGGCCTGCGCTGGATGGAGCAGCTCGGTCCCGAGTTCGGCATCGAGATCCTCATCAAGGAATCCTTCGGCGCCCGCGACACGGACATGACCGCCCAGCTGACCAAGGCCAAGAACGCCGCGCCCCAGGCCCTCGTGGTCTGGACAACCGGCCCGGCCGGCGCCATCTCGGCCAAGAACGTGGCCCAGCTCGGCATAGACCTGCCCCTCTTCCAGTGCCACGGCCTGCCCGACCCCAAGTACGTCGAGCTGGCCGGCCCCGCCGCCGAGGGCAACCGCATGCCCGCCACCAAGCTCATGGTCGCGGACGAGCTCCCGGACACGGACCCGCAGAAGGCCGTCATCCAGGAATTCATCAAGCTCTACACCGAGAAGGGCTACGCCAAGCAGTTCCCCATCAACACCCACTCGGGCTACGCCTGGGACGCCATCATGCTCGTCGTCAAGGGCATCGAGAAGGCCGGCACCGAGCCCGAGGCCCTGCGCGCGGCCATCGAGGCCACCACGAACTACGTAGGCATCTCGGGCGTCTACAACCTGACCCCCGAGGACCACAATGGCCTGGGCGTGGACTCCATGGTCATGGTCCAGGTCAAGGACGGCAAGTTCGTCTTGGCCAAGTGACCAACGGAGTCGTCAGAGACGAGCCGAAGCCTCCCCCTCGCCGGGGAGGCTTTTTTTCACCCTAATAATAGTACCAGATGCTCGAATACTCGTCCGTATCCTCACCAATGGCGGCCAGGCGCTCAAGATACGTCAGTATCGGCACGTCCTGCCCGATGTAGGAATCGCGCTCGACGATGTTCTTCTCCCACGGGTGAAACTCGTAGACCCGCGAACCGTCGGGCAATATGGACACCACGTCGCGGTTCTGGGCCGCGCGCAGATGGTTCTTGCCCAGGCCAGGCACGTTGAAGACGGGCGCGTCGGTGCGGCGCATTCCCGGCAGCAGGCGCGCCTCCTCCTGCTGCTCCTGCAGGATGCGGGCGATGGGCACGCGGTAGGCTTCGGTCTCCTCCTTGCCCTTGGGCGCGAAGGTGTAATAGGGCTCCACCCCGCATCTGCGCAGGAGACGCCGCAGGGCCGCGGCTTCGAAGCGCCGGGAGACGTGGAAGGTGAAGACGAGCTGGTTGTAGACGCTCACCCCCTGCCGCTTCAGCCTGTCCACGGCGGTCACGAACTCCGGCGTCACTTCCGAGACATGCTCCACGTGAGTGACCAGGCAGACGTCGCGCACCCCGGGCTCACGGAACGAGCCGAGCATGAGGGCCAGCCCCGGCGTAATGCGCATGGGCAGGGTCACGGGCGTGCGCGTTCCGATGCGGATGAGCTCCACGTGGGGTATGTCCGCGACGCTTTTCAGGATGCGCTCCAGGGGCCCGTCGCCCATGGCCAGCGGGTCGCCCCCCGTGACCAGGACTTCCTTGATGGCCGGGTGGCGCCTGATCCACTCCACGGCGCGCTCCAGGTCGGCCCGGGACGCCATGGCGCCGGGGGCCATGGCCCGCTCGATCTCCCAGTTGCGCTGGCAGTAGACGCAGATCTGCGGGCAGGTGTTGAAGGGCTTGAGGATGACGATGGCCGGGTATCGCCGCGTGACGAGATCGATGGGCGACGTGTCGGCCTCGCGCATGAAGTCGAAGGCCTTGGACCGGCTGTCGCCATGGGCGGCCATGCACTCCACGTAGGAGGCCGGTGGGATGACCTGGGCGCGCAAGGCCCGGTCGCGGCCGGTTGCGGGGTCGTTGTCCATGAGGGAGGCGTAATACGGCGTGATCCCGAAGGGCTGTTTCGTCCGGACCGCCTGCATGACGGCGGTCCGCTCGTCATCGCGCAGGGTGACGGCCCCGGCCAGGCCTTCGGCGTCCTCGATGATGTTGCGCACCTGCCAGTGCCAGTCATCCCACTCGCGGTCCGAGACCCCGAAAAGTGCCTGGAGCTCTTGCCTGCGCTGCCTGCGCCGGTCCATGGAGGCCGGTTCCAGACCCGATTCGTAGCGCGCCATGGTCTGCTCGATGCCCTCCCAGATGCGGTCGAGTTCAAGGGACCTGGCCACGGCCGCCTCGCGCCCGCTGACCTCGTCCAGGGCCGAGGGTTCGGGGGTTACACCCAGGGGCGTGCCTTTCAGGCCGTGGAAAAGGTGGGACAGCTCGGCGAAAAAGCCGGCCGTCAGGTCCTCGCGCTCCACGCCGCGGGCCAGGTCCCACAGGGCCTGGGCCACGCTGAAGCCGGCGCGCGCGTCGGAGCCTCTGGCCAGAACAGCGCGCAGGACGCGTGCGCAGTCACGGGCCACGGTCATCTCGAAGGCGGTATGCTCGCGGTCGTCGAAAAGGATCAGATACTGACGCTCGGTCACGAAAAGGTAGAGCGCCTTGCGCGCCGCGTCGAGGTCGTCGGCGGTCCTGACCACGTCGAGGATGCCGGCGTGTTCCGCGGCGAAGGTGCGCGCGCACCAGCGTGAGCTGTCAAGGATCATTGCTACCTCACAGGGATTGGAGTGAACGGGTTCCACGCCCGATGCCGGCGGAAGGGAGCATGATGCAAAGGCGTGGAGGGGATGCGCCGGCCTGCGGTGAGGCGTCTGCGCTGCCGGGCCGGGTGACTGTTCCGGCCGGCGGAGAGCCATTCTAGCCAAACCCGCGATTCAGGTCCACCCGAGCGGCCCGATCGTTTCCGGCTATGTGAGATGCATTGCGCGATCCGGACAAAATGAGTAAACAATCAGTACGGACCAAACCCCAAATGGATGAAAGACATGAAAGAAATAGCCAAGCTGCTCGATAACAACCGGATCTGGGCCCAGAATGTCGAAAAGAACATCCCGGGCTTCTTCAGCAAGCTGGAGAACCAGCACAAGCCCAAGTTCCTCTGGATCGGCTGCTCCGACAGCCGCGTGCCCGCGGACCAGCTCATCGGCGTCATGCCCGGCGAGGTCTTCGTACACCGCAACATCTCCAACCAGGTCATCAACACCGACATCAACCTCATGTGCGTCCTTCAGTACGCCGTGGACGTGCTCAAGGTGAAGCACATCATCGTCTGCGGCCACTACGGCTGCGGCGGCATCGACGCCGTCCTCAAGGACCAGACGCCGGGCCTGCTGGCTCACTGGCTGGAGAACGTGAAGGATCTCATGGAGCGCAACCAGACCCCGAACCTGGACGACATGTGCGAACTCAACGTCAAGCTCCAGGTCCGCAACCTGGCCCTGAACAGCATCGTGCGCAAGGCGTGGGAACGGGGCCGCTCCCTCTACCTGCACGGCTGGATCTACTCAATCTCCAACGGTCTCATCCACGACCTGTGCATTACGCGCGGCGGCCGGCATCAGGAACCCGAGCATATCGACCTGAAACGCCCCGCAAAGACGGACTGAGCCGGAAGCCGGCCGCCTTTTTGCTTGCCCTGCGGCAGGCTTCTCCCTATTGCTTCGCCCATGTCCGAAAACAGTGAAGTGCGTCTGAACAAATACCTGGCCGATGCCGGCATCGCCTCGCGCCGCGGGGCCGACGCCCTGATCCAGGCCGGCCGGGTGAAGGTCAACGGCGCGGTCCAGCGCGAGCCCGGCACGCGGGTCGTCCCGGGCCGCGACGAGGTGGCCTGCGACGGCAAGCCCGTGCGAGGCAGCCAGAGCGCAGAGCCCGTGTACATCATGCTGCACAAGCCCGCGCACACGGTGACCACGGTCCGCGACCCCCAGGGCCGGCAGACGGTCCTCGACCTGCTGCCGCGCGAGTTACGTGCGCTGCGCCTCTTTCCCGTGGGGCGTCTGGACTTCATGTCCGAAGGGCTGCTGCTGCTGACCAACGACGGCGAGGTGACCCTGCGCCTGACCCACCCCAGCCACGAGCACCCCAAGCTCTACGAGGCTGTGGTGCGGGAGGCCGTGCCGGAGGATGCCCTGAACGTCATGCGCCGGGGCATGCGGCTTGAGGAGGGGGAAACGCTTGCCCCGGTGGACGTCGAGGCGCGGACGCTGCGCAGCGGCGGCACCCTGCTGCGCATGACCCTGCGCCAGGGGATCAACCGTCAGATCCGGCGCATGTGCCGCGACCTCGGGCTGACCATCCTGCGCCTCAAGCGGGTGGGGCTTGGGCCCTTGACCCTGGGCGACCTGCCGTCCGGGAAATGGCGTCACCTGAGCCCCGGAGAAATCCGCAGCCTGAAAACGAGCCTTGGCCTGACCCAGGGCGGGGGAACCGCATGAATACCCAACGACACCCGGCTCTGAGCGCCCTTTTCGCCGCCGTCGCCCTGCTTCTGCTGGAAGCCGCTTCGGCCCTTGTCATCATGGGCGGCTTCGTCGACGCCGACGCCGGCCAGCCGGAACTTCCTGCCATGACCCGCCTGGGCGATCTGCAGGGGACCTTCTCGGATCTGGACGGCCGCGCCACGTCCTTTGCGGACCTGCGCGGAAAGGTCGTGGTCGTGAACCTCTGGGCCACGTGGTGCCCGCCCTGCCGGGCCGAGATGCCGTACCTGCGGAATCTGTGGAAGAAATTCGAGGGGAACGACGGCCTGCGCGTGCTGTGCATCAGCACCGAGACCGCGGATGAAGTGCGCGCCCACCCGATGTCCAGGGAACTCGACATGCCGCTGTACGTGTTCGACCCGCCCGTCCCGCCGGAACTTCAGGCCGAGGGGCTGCCGACGACGTACATCTTCGACCGCCAGGGCAGGGTGGTTTTCGGGCACACGGGCATGGCCCGCTGGGACGGCGACGAGATCGTCGCCTATCTGGAAGGGCTGCTGGGGGCGGGAGCGAACTGACGGCGGGTGAAGGCCAGGACCTGGCGGAAGGACTCCTTGTTGGAGTCCCAGTGCAGGTGGCTCTCCACTTCCGTGGCGTCGAACCAGTAGTAGCCGATGTGCTCGGACGAGAGGACGACCTTTTCGCTGCGCACCCTCGCCAGATAGACGGGCTTGCGCAGTTCGATGCGGGCTTCGGGGATGCAGAAGCAGAATTCCGGGATGACGGTTTCGAGCATCTCCACGGCGAGCTTCACCCCCGTCTCCTCCTCCACTTCGCGCAGGCAGGCCTCGACGCAGGGTTCCTCGGCGTTGCGGCCGCCGGTCACAGGCTGCCAGTATTCATCATGACGGTGCGTCACGGGACAGCGCAGCAGCAGGAAGCGGTCCTGGAGATCGTTGTAGAGCCAGCATTCGATACTGTATTTGATCATGGAGCATGTCCATTGCATCACCGCCCGAGCCAGTCAAGCAAAACAAATCCGAGGAGCGCAGGACGCCCGTGAACGCCTCGCCCCTGACCCTGCACGGCCGCGACCACTGCGTCATCGACATGCACAACCTCTTCGTCGGCACCACCCTGGAGGACGAACTCCTGCTCCTGGGCGCCGGGGAAGGAGCCCTCGCGGACATCGGCCGGGAGTGCGCCCTGTTCGGCGTCCGCCTCGAACCCGGCCGGCTGCTCTCGTCCTATTCCGGCGGGGAGCAGGCCATCATCTGCTGCCTGACCCTCATGGCCCTGCTGCCGCGCCGCCCTCTGCGCATCCTGCTTGTGCACGTCCTCGAAACCCTCTCGCCGCGCAACCGCGAACTGCTCCTGGACCGTTTCGCGACCGTCCTGCCCGAGGCCGACCTCTTCACCCTGGTCGGGAAAGAACCGCTACCGGCAGGTAGCCATGCTTGAACTTGACGCCGGAACCTACCCCGTCCCCAACGCTGGCCTGCGCTATGAGCTCGCCCGCGACCTGCGGCTACCCCGCGGAAGCTGGCTGCGCCTGCGCGGGGAGAACGGCGCGGGCAAGACGACCTTCCTCGAACACGTGCTCATCCCAAACCTGCGGGACCGGCATTGCCTGCTGTACCTGGCCCAGGACATGGACCTGCAGCAGAACACCATGCGCGCCACCCTGGCCCTGATGGGCCTCGAAGCGCCGCAGGGCCTGGGGGAACTGGCCTCGGCCTGGATCGAGGCCTGCGGCTGCCGGGAGGTCGTGATTCTTGACGAATTCGACAAATACCTGACCGCCCCCCAGCTCGACGCCCTGGGCCTGGGCCGTTTCGGCTGGGTCGTGCAGGTCTCGCACCTGGAGAGGCCGGGAGTCAGGCCGGACCTGCCGGACGGCTTCGAACTCACCTTCGAGCGGCCCGACGCCGGAAGGCCGGAGGTTCACCTCGGCATGGAGCGCTTGTGGCCGGTCTGAAAGTCGCGACGATCCTCGCCCTGCTGTCGGCCTTTTTCGGACTCTTCGTCTTCGGCCCATGGTACGGAAAGATGGGACTGCAGGCCGCGCTGCTGGCCGTGCTGCTGGCCACCGCGGCCTGGAGGGGAGGCCTGCGCTCCGCATGGCGGTCGATCCTCTTCGTGCTGCCCTTCGTTCTCTCCCTGCTGGCCTTCGGAGCGGCCTTTCAATGGGCGGGCCTCATGGGTCGCACGGACTGGCTGAGCGACTCCCTGCTCAAGGCCCTCGTTTTCCCCAACTCGTTTTTGATCGTGAAGCTCGGCCTGGAATCCATCACCTTCCGCGACATCATGGGCCTGCCGCTCCGTCCGGGGGCCCGCCGCAACGCCATCGTCTTGAAGGCCGTCATGGAAAAATGTACTCCTTTGCTGCACCGCTACCGCTTCTTCATGGACCTGACGCCGCACTTCGCCGGCCGCCGCAGCGGAAGGTTCCTGCGGCTGTGCGGGGTCATCGTGGCCGCCTACATCAGCATCTACCAGCAGACCGAGAAGACATTGGAGCTTTTTGACCACCGAACCCGTCATCTGAGGAAGGAACCATGAAAAATATCCGCATCGCCGCCCTGTCCATCACGGCCCTGGCCTGCCTGACCACCCTCTTCGTGCGCATCCCCCTGCCCAGCCGGGGCTACTTCAACGTCGGCGACGTGGCCGTGGTCTTCGGCGGCCTGGTGCTGGGCTTCATGAACCCGCGCCAGGGGGCGCTCTGGGCCCTGGCCGCCTGCGGCGTGGGCTCGGCCCTGGCCGACGTCCTGGGCGGCTTCGCCGTCTTCGCCCCCCTGACCTTCCTGGCCAAGGGCGCCGAGGGAGCCCTGGCAGCCGTAGCCGCGAGCCGCACCGGCGCGACGCAGTACGCCATGCTGGCCCTGGGCGGGCTGGCCATGATCGCCACGTATTTCATCGGGGAGACGCTGATGCCCAACATCGGCCTGCAGGGCGCGGCGGCCGAGATCCTGGCCAACGTGATCCAGGCCGTAGGCGGCGCCGTGGGCGGCTTCTTCGCCGCCAAGGCCCTCAGGAAGACGGGGATGATCTGAACCTGCCCAGCCCTCCGGCCATGCATGACCGGCAGACATCGTTTTGAACCGCCGCACCACACCCCGTAGGGGCGAACCTATGTATTCGCCCACTCCAAACGACGAACCTATGTGTTCGCCCATTTCCAGACGATGGGAGGGCGGACACGTAGGTCCGCCCCTACCGTCGCCATTCGATCCTGATCATTTGCCGAGATTTCCGGCATCATGCCGGCCATGAGAGGCACGAACGCAGACCGGTAGACATCGTTTTGAACCGCCGCGCCACATCCCGTAGGGGCGAACCTATGTGTTCGCCCACTCCAAACGACGAACCTATGTGTCCGCCCACTCCAAACGACGAACCTATGTGTCCGCCCATTCCAAATGACGAACCTATGTGTCCGCCCATTCCAAATGCACCGCAGATCCAACCGTTCCGGGCGTTCCGCGTAGGGGCGAATAATTTTTCGTCCATACCTGCACCAAAGAACCGATGATGACCGACATTCCACAGGCATGACTGCACGGGACAAGGACCGGACCTTGAAAATTGAATTGTCCGCCCCCCTGCGCTTCATGTCGAAAGCAAGAAGATGCAAAGTCGCGGCCCGTCAGGCGACGGACCGCGGCCCCGTATCGGGAGGGGAGGATGACTCAGCGTTTCTCGTGCACTTCCCATTCGGCCACCTCGCCTTCCTCGACCTCCTCCCAGCCGCTGAACATGGCCGCGATGTGGCTGGTCAGGGTGTGGCCGGTGGTGGTCATGTAGACGTGGACCACCACGAAGGCCAGGATGGCGAAGGCGCAGGCCAGGTGAATGAGCGCCAGCAGGCGCAGGTTCAGGAAGGTCAGGTTCCAGACGGCCCAGTCGTTGTAGAGCCAGTACAGCAGGCCCGTGCCCATCTGCAGGGTCAAGAGGATCGCCGTCAGGCCCAGGTACGTCAGGCGCTGCAGGGGGTTGTGCTTGGCCTCCTTGGACTTCTGCACAGGGTGCGGCAAGCCCTTGAAGATGCCGGAACTGTAGTAACCGATGACCTCGAAGAGCTTCTTCGTCGTCGGGATGTACTGCCGCCACTCGCCCGTGGTCAGCACCCAGAAGACGATGAAGACGAACAGCACGATCCACGTCAGGCCCAGGAAGTTGTGGTACTCCACCGCCTTCTGGAACCCGAACAGGGTGAAGGTCCCGTGGACCTCGAAGCCCGTCAGCAGCAGCAGGAAGATGAGCAGCGACTGCACCCAGTGCCAGAAGCGCTCGAAACGCGTGTACAGGTAAATCTTCTTCTTGGCTTTCATGTCCTTACTCCTTGCGACGTCCGGCGGAACTCAGGAAACGCCCCAGGCCGTGCAGAACCACGCCCAGGACCGACGCCCCGACCATGGCCCAGCCGCCCATGTCCAGCAGGCGCACCGAGTCGCGGCCCGGCATGTAGAAGCCGCCCAGATGGTCCAGGCGCCCGGCCTTGGCGTGGCATTCCACGCAGGCCACGGCCTGCTCCTTGGGCGCCACCATGTGCGTGATGGGGAAGACGTACTCCGTGTCCACGAAGTCGTACTCGCCGCTGTAGGGCAGCCCGTTGTAGGCCTGGCCCACGGCGATGGCCCTGTCCCAGTCGAAGTCGGCCCAGTAGGCGCCAGAGTCCTTGGGGCCGAACAGCTTGGGGATGACCATGGTCTTGCGCACCTTGTCGTAGGGCGTCCTGCCCGTATGCACCTTGAAGGGGAAGATGCGCGAGGCAGGGTCGGAGACGTCGCCGATGGGCCAGGACATGCGCACCGGGGCCGAGGGGTCGATGACGTCCTTGGCCGTGGTGCCCTTGATGGAGCCGTTGAACCACTCGTAGCGCGGGACCACGTTCTTGCCCCAGGTGAAGTCGCCCTTCTTGGGGTCGTAATCGGGCTTGCCGAACTCGTCCTTCTTGGCCTCGCGCTTCTTGTCGCCGGCCGTGGACCAGTCCCAGTGCATCTTGGTCGGGTTGACGCGGGCGTAGGTCGGGATGTGGCAGGTCTGGCAGGCCACCTTGTCGGCGTGGTCGTTGGCCTTCTGGTTGGTCTTGTGCGGCTGCGCGCCGTGGCAGGACTCGCACATGATCTTGGGCGTCAGGTCGTCCTCCAGCAGGCTCTTGCGGTCCTTGGAGGCCGGGGTGGCGTAGATGCGGCCGGCGATGTTGTGGGCGTCGGTGGTGTGGCAGCGGCTGCAGTGGAAGTTCTGGCCGTCGACGCCCATGTGGACGTCGAGCTGCTTGTTGGGCTTGGCCATGGACGAGTCCAGGTCGCCGTGCTTCACGCCGTCGCCGCCGCCGCCGTAGAAGTGGCAGGTGCCGCAGTTGTTGCGGTCCGGCCGGCCCACGGACTGGGCCACGGCGTTGTAGTCGGGCGGCAGGAACTCGGTCTTGCCCTCGAACATGGTGGCGTTGGTCACGGGGTAGCCGGACTTGGACGGGAACTTCTTGTAGGTGCCGGTCGTCTCGTGGCAGACGAGGCAGTCCACGGCCTCGGCCTTGGAAAAGTCGAAGTCCTTGTCCTTCCAGCCGAAGCCGATGTGACAGGAGGTGCAGCGCGGCTCGTTGGAGCCCACGGCGATGCAGAAGTTGTTGACGGACAGGCCGCCCTTGCCGGTCTCGCCCGAGGGGTCGGCCGGGTCCTTCCAGGTCCAGTGGATGGTCTTGTGGATCTGCGTCGCCGCCTCGCTGTGGCAGGACAGGCAGGCCTTGGTCACGTCCTCGGGTTTCTCGAAGGGCTGCTTGAGGATGGGGTGCTTCGAGTGGTCCGTGGTGATCCACCTGGTCGCGTCATCCTTGACTGTCTGCCGGGCCAGCTGCCTGCCCGGTGCCTCCTCCGTGGCGGCCATGGCCGACAGGGGCCACAGCCAGAGGGCCAGTACCAGGGCCGCCTTCCAACAGGTCTTGTCCATAAACCCTCCATGCGGTCGAAGATTGATGAATATGGAATGCATGTTTGCCATTGCATACCACAACATCGAATTCATGCAATCAGGACCGGCATTTATTCCTAGAAAATTGGACTGTTGCGCTCCGAAAACAACATTTCGGACGCATTCCGGGCGAATCGTGAAAGGAGCCGCAACGGCGGCGTTACGGAAGAATGGTCGGCTCAGACGACGGTTCGGGCCCGCCTGCGTTTTGGAGCGTCCTCAGGGTATCGTGTAATGCGGCGGCCTTGCGCGGTCCGAAGCCGGGCATCGTGGCGAGGTCTTCGACGTCGGCGGCGAACATGGCCTCCAGGCTGCCGAAGCGCTCCCACAGGAGGCGGGAAGTCTTGGGACCCACGCCTGGCAGCGCGTCCAGGCCCGATGACAGCTGGGCCGTGCGCTTGTGGCGGCGCAGGCGGGAGATGACGAAGCGGTGCGCGGTGTCGCGCACGTGCTGCAGGAACAGAAGTTCCGGGCTGCCGGGTTTGAGCGGCATGGGGTTCTTGCGGCCGGGGCGGAAGATAGCGTCGCCCAGTTCGCCTGCGCGGCGGCTCTCGCCCTTGGCGATGGCGGCCAGGGCGACGCCATCCAGGCCGTGCTCGGCCATGGCCCGCTCCACGGCGGCCAGCTGCCCCTTGCCCCCGTCCACGAGCAGCAGGTCGGGCCAGGGCGGGCCCGAGGCCTGACGACGGCGCACGAAGGACGCCAACGCCAGATAGTCGTCGGCCGAACCCTCCAGCTCCGGGAAGCTGTAGAGCCGATACGACTCCTTCTCATCCCGGCCGTCGGCGAAGACGACCATGCCCACGCGCATGCCCTCGCCCTGGATGTGCGACGCGTCCACGCACTCGATGCGTTCCACCTCGCCGTCGAGCCCCAGGGCGCGGGCCAGTTCTGCCGGGCCGGCCTGGGCCCGCCTGCGCCCGGCGGCGTGGGCCGCGGCGTTGGCCGAGGCGATGTCCACCAGCCGCCGCTCCTGGTCGCCGCGCGCCTTGGCCACATGGACCCTTCCGCCGCGCATGTCGCCCAGGAGTTCCTCCAGGGCCGGGTCCACCCCACCCGTGGCCGTGACGATGCGGGCCGGGATGAAGCGCTCGGCCGTGTAATACTGCGACAGGAAGGACTCCACGAGTCGTACCCCGTCCTCGGGGGTCTCGAGCGCCTCCCCGGCGAACCAGAAGTTCTGGCCATCGATGATCCGCCCCTGGCGCACGAAGACCACGGACAGGGCCGCCCCCTGCTCTCCCCCGCCGATCCCCAGCACATCGAGGTCGCGCCCGTCGGACAACACCGCGGCCTGCCGCTCCACCGTTTCCTGCACGGCGCGGATGCTGTCGCGCAGGCGCGCCGCACCCTCGAAGTCCAGGGCGTCGGAACGGCGCAGCATCTCGGCGCGCAGCCCGTCCAGGAGCTCGCCCGACTTCCCGGACAGGAAGAGCTCAACCTGCCGCACCACCTGCCGGTAGTCCTCCTCGGACACTGGTAGGCAGCACGGCCCCAGGCAGCGGCCGATGTGGTACTGCAGGCAGGGCCGGGTGCGGTTGGCGAAGACCGTGTCGCGACACTTGCGCAGGGGGAAGAGGCGGTCGATGACGCGCCTCGTCTCACGGGCCGCCAGGGCCGAGGTGAAGGGGCCGAAATAGACGGACCCGTCGCGCAGGACCTTGCGCGTCAGGCGCAGGGCCGGGAAGGGGTGGTTTCGGGACAGGCAGAAGAGGACGTACTGCTTGTCGTCGCGCAGGACGATGTTGTACTTGGGCCGGTGCTTCTTGATGAGGCTGGCCTCAAGCAGCAGCGCCTCCTTCTCCGTGGCCGTGCACAGGAAGTCGATGGCCTCGACCCGGGGCATCATGACCCGCACCTTTGGCGGCAGGCGGTGTTCGGGCTGGAAATAGGAGGCGAGCCGCCGGCGCAGCTGCTTGGCCTTGCCCACGTAAACGATTCTGCCCGCGGCGTTCTTCATCAGATACACGCCCGGGCAGGTCGGGAAGGTGGTCAGGACGTCGCGGGAGATCATCTCCTTCGCCTGCGCGGGGGCCTCTTGCGGGGCGGCCGCCCCTGCTCTGTCCTGACCTCGCCGCGCACGAACTGCGGGGTCTCGGCCTCAACCTCGCTGCGCAGGCTTCCCCATATCTCGGCCGGGCCGAGGTCCTCGCCGGCCACGAGCAGGCCCAGCTGGTACAGGGCCAGGGTTTCGGGGAAGCAGTCCTGGGCCACGAAGCCGCGCTTGGAGAAGCGCTTCTTCTTGTCGGGCTCGAAACGGCTCTGGTTGGCCATGATCTGGATCATGCGCGTCGACATCCACTTGGGCATGCTCATGCGCGTGCAGATGGGCGGCAGCAGGTCGGCCAGCAGTGCGTTGTAGACCACCCGCTCCCCGGCCGCCTCGTAGCGTTCGGCCACGTGGCGCACCGGGGCCGAGAAGAGGGCCGAAAAAACCAGGACCGGCTCGACCTTGCCCACGGTCCGGATGCGCTCGTCCAGGTTTTCGAGCCACGTCCACAGGACCGAGTCCTGGCCGTGGTCGTGGTCCAGAAAATCGGCGATCTCGGGCAGCAGCACATGCAGCAGTCCCGTCTTGTACAGCAGGCGGAAGGCCTTCTCGCCGGCCCCGAAGGCGAAGAGTTTCTGCAGTTCCTCGAAGACGCGCGGCGGCGAGGCCTTGAGGATCTCCTCGTGGTGCCGCAGGATGGCGTTGTAGGTGGCCGGCTCGATGTGGAAATCCAGGCGCGAGGCGAAGCGGACGGCCCGGATCATGCGCACCGGGTCTTCGCGGAAGCGGATGTTCGGGTCGCCGATGCAGCGGATGAGACGGTTCTGGATGTCCGAGAGCCCGCCCACGTGATCGATGATGGTGAAGCGCTCGACCTCGTAGAAGAGCCCGTTGATGGTGAAGTCACGCCGCAGGGCGTCCTCTTCGGGCGTGCCGTAGCAGTTGTCGCGCAGCATGTACAAATCGTCGTCGCCGCCCTCCTCGTCCTGCTCCGGACAGCGCCGGAAGGTCGAGGTCTCGATGACGTGGTCGTCGAAGCGGATGTGCGCCAGCCGGAACCTGCGGCCGATGAGGAAGCAGTTCTGGAAGATCTTCTTGATCTGGCTGGGCGTGGCGTTGGTGCTGACGTCGAAGTCCTTGGGGGTGCGCCCGAGGATGAGGTCGCGCACGCTGCCGCCGACGAGATAGGCGGTGAAACCCTTGCGCACCAGGCGGTACATGACCTTCAGGGCGTCGGGGTGGATGTTCTGCCGCGAGACGGTGTGTTCTGATCGGGAAATGATGACTGAAGTCATAGGTCGAAAAAAATCCTGTTCTCAATTCTCATGGTGTCGGAAAGGCAAGACCCGGGCTCCGCGCTGCGCATGTCCGGCGCGCGGGGCCTAGACCCTGTCGCAGGGGACGTGGGCCAGGAACTCCTCCAACAGGTCGTCGAGGTTCGCGCTGTACTCCTGAAGTCCGTAAACGGCGCCGCACGACCTGCAGCGCAGCTCCACGGCGCGTCAGTGCCGGCGGACCTGCAGCATGGCCCTGCATTTCCTGCAGCGCAGGCGGGTCGGGAACTCCCTGCGGTCGAGCATCATGCGAAGGACCCCTCGATGCTGCGGACGGTTTCGCGCACGTCGCTGATGATCTGGTCGTAATCCACCTCGGCCGACGGGATCTCCGTCCCTTCGAGCCAGAAGTCGGCCGGCTTGCGCGGGTGGAAGTTGTAGTCCGTCATCATGATGACGTGCCGTGAGAGCCGCAGCAGATTGTGCAGGGCCGGATACGTCCCGCAAAAATCCCGGCTGTGCAGGGCGTACTGCCCGACGATCTCCCGGATGGATACCGGGAAGTTCCAGGCTGCAAGGACCTCGTTACCCGCGGAAAAATGGTCGTGGCCGTCGAACCAGCTGCGCTCCCTGGCGAAAAACTCCGTCAGGGGAAGGTTCGCACTACTCGTGAAAAATTTCAGGAAGCGGTCCTGGTGGTTGACCAGCAGCACCACGTATCCGATGTTGTGGATCAGCCCCAGGCATTCGAGATGGTCGTGCCCCTCGCTTTCCAGCACGTAGGCCTCGGGCACCGCCGAAACGAACTTCTGCATGAAGACGTTGGCCGTGAGGCTCTGCTGCCAGACGCGCCGCAGGATGGCGTTGATCTCCGTGGACTCGTGGAAGAAGGCGGACCGCAGGACCACCTGGTAGACGATGCGCTTGATCTCCCTTTGACCGAGGCGGACCAGGGACGTCAGGATGTCCGTGGTGTTGTTGACCTCGTGGAAAAGGGGCGAGTTGGCGCAGGCGATGATGTTGCCGAAGATGACCGGGTCGAGCTTGGCCTGGGCCGCGATCTGCTTGACCGTGGTCTGCGGCGAGTTGAGCATGGCGATGAGGTCCAGGCCGACGGGACTGATGCCCGGGAGGTCGAAGCTGAGAGATTCCATGTTTTCCGCCTTCACGTATTGAGCATGGGCATGGCCCGCCAGCCGAGCCGCACGGCGGCCCACAGCCCGATGAGGGCGGCCTCGGCCGCATCATGGCCGGGCGTGGTCGGCGAAGACCAGCCTTCCCGGCGCAGAATCGCGGTCACCAGGGCGCAGGCCGCCGCCTTGGCCGCATTCCCGCTGACCATCTGCCGGGGAAGAAGAAAATCCGTCCGCCAGTCATGGGCCTGGATGACCATGCAGGGCAGGCCCCGCCTGGCCGCGGCGCGTTCCCATATGCCCGCCGTCTGCCCGCCACCCTCCACTACCAGATACTCCAGCGCGGGCAACTCATAAAGCACCCTGGCCGCCGCTTTTTTGAGGCGGGCCGTGTTGCCCAGGTTGTGGGAACGGCACCACACGAGCCGGCCGTCCCGGTCCAGCAGGGCCAGTCCCGTGCGCACGCCCGCGTCCACGGCCAGCAGCGCGGACATCAGAGGTCCACGATCTCGACGTCGGCCGGGCTCAGGGCATGGTGCATGAAATACCCGCCGACCCGCGCGAAGCGTTCGGCCCCGTCCGTGGCCAGGAAGGTCAGGCGGCGCTCCGTGGTCGTGGAGCAGATGTCGCGCCGCTCCAGCATGTCCTGCACGAACTCCGCCGTGGTGCGGGCCGAGTCCACCAGGGTCACGCCGGGACCGACGACCTTGCCGATGGCCTCGGCCAGGACGGGAAAGTGCGTGCAGCCGAGGACCAGCGTGTCGATGCCCGTCTCCCCCACCATGCCGCCGAGGTATCTCCGGGCGGTCAGTTCGGCGATGTCGCCGTCGCACCAACCCTCCTCGGCCAGGGGCACGAAGAGGGGGCAGGGCCGGGAAAAGACCTTGGCCTCGGGCCGGATGCGCAGGATCTCGCGCTCATAGCTCCCGCCGCTGACCGTGCTCTCGGTGCCGATGACGCCGATGCGCCCGCTCGCGCTCTGCCGGCACGCGGCTTCGGCCCCCGGACGGATGACGCCGACCACGGGCAGCCCCGGGTAGGCCTCCTGCAGTGCTTCGAGGGACACGGACGTGGCCGTGTTGCAGGCCACGACCAGAAGCTTGATGCCCCGCTCCTTCAGCAGGCTCGTGGTCTGCAGGCAGTAGCGAATCACGGACTTGGCGCTCTTGGTGCCGTAGGGCAGGCGCGCGGTGTCTCCGAGATAGACGAAGCTTTCCCGCGGCAGGGCGTCGGTCAGGGCCTTCAGAACCGTAAGGCCGCCGATGCCGGAATCGAAAACCCCGATGGGCAGGGTGCAATCTGAAGCATACATGCTGGTGAACTTTATTTGAATGTCAATCGAAGGCGGCCGGCCGCAAAGGGTCGCGCAGGTGTGCGCGGATTTCATCGAGGTGCCGCCTGTTGGTGCGTTGTTCCGACAGGGGCGGCAGGTCGTCGAAATCGAAGAAGCCGACCTCCAGGGTTTCCGTGCTGGGCCGCGCGTCTCCGCCGAGGAGATCGCACAGAAACACCAGCTTCACGGCATGAAAGAACATGCTGGCCTTGGCCCCGCGGTTGGCGTCGAAAGCCCCGACGAGCTTCCTCGCGCGGACCTCGAAGCCGCTCTCCTCCCTGGTCTCGCGCTCGGCCGTCTCGGACGGGCGGTCGCCCACGTCGGCCCAGCCGCCGGGCATTGCCCACTTCCCGTCGGCCGTCTCCCGCACCAGAAGGATGCGCCCGTCCTGAACCACCGCGGCCCGGACGTCAACCTTCGGCGTGGCGTAGCCCGGTTCCAGGGAAAAGGCGCGGGCCGCCTCGGCTGCCCCGAGTCCGGAATGTTCGGCCACGATCTCGGCCGCGATCATTTCCAGACGTTCGAAGCTCAGCCGGTCGTAATGGCTCGTGGTGAAGGCCTGGCCAGTCTGGGAAAGGGCCTGGATCTCCCGGGCCCATTCCAGCCAGCGCGGTGTGGGGTCGTCGGCCATGGCTCAGGCCGAGGCCAGGTACCGGGTTATGGCGTCGACTATGGTGCGCCAGGTGCGCTGCCGCTTGGCGTCGTCGGTCTCCAGGAGCGTGACGCGGAAGCCCTTGCGGTTGCAGCAGAAGCCCGTCAGCGGGACCACGCAGATGCCCGTGGCGCCCAAGAGATAGTAGACGAAGCGCTTGTCCACCTGCACGCCCTTGACGATCTCCTCGATGTACTCGCGCACCCTGGGGTTCTCGATCTCCAGGGTCTGGTCCGGATTCAGGGCCCCGTCCTCGAACATGACGGACATGTAGAACGCACCCTGGGGCTTGATGACCTTGACGCCCTTCACGCCCTGAAAGGCTTCCCAGGCCTCCTGGGCGCGGTGCTCGAACATCCTGCGCCGGGCGTCGAGATGTGCGGCGTAGCGCGGGTCGCCCATGACCGGGGGGATGGACAGCTGGGGCAGGCTCGTGGAGCAGACCTCGAGCATCTTGGCGTTCAAGAGGCTCTTGATGTAGGCCTTGAAATCCGGATTCTTGTCCTTGTTGTAGACCTCGATCCAGCCGCAGCGCGCCCCGGGCCAGGGGTATTCCTTGGAGATGCCGCGCAGGGCCATGCCCGGCACCTCGCCGATGACCTCGGACAGGCTGCAGGTCGGGTGGCCGCTGTAGACGATGTTGGCGTAGATCTCGTCGGCCAGGATGAAGATGTTGTAGCGCCGGGCGATGTCCACGATCTTCTCGATGAGCTCGCAAGGGTAGACCGCGCCCGTGGGGTTGTCGGGGTTGATGAACAGGATGCCGGCGATGGAGTCGTTGTAGCGGACCTTGTTCTCCAGGTCGACGAGGTCGGGCATCCATCCGTTGTCGGGGTCGAGCTCGTAGGTCAGGTGCTCGTAGCCCGAATGGGCGGCCTCGGCCGAGGAGTGCGTCGAGTAGGCCGGGGACGGCCCGATGACGCGGGCCTCGCGCTTCAGGAAGCCGAAGATCTTGGCCACGGCGTCGCCCAGGCCGTTGAAGAAGATGATGTCGTCGGCAGTGACCTGGTAGCTGCCGCGCTGGTTGACGAGCTGCGCCACGAACTCGCGCGTCTCCAGGACGCCCTGGGTGGCGCAGTAGCCGTAGGTCTTGTCGTTCATGACCAGGTCGGCGATGATTTCCTTGATCCAGCCCGGCACCTGCTCGCCCTTCTCGATGGGGTCGCCGATGTTCTCCCAGGTGATCTCAAGGCCCAGGTTGCGAAGGTCCTGGGCCACGGCCACGATGGCCCTGATCTCGTAGGTCAGCTTTCCCCAGCCAACATGTTCGATGTCTCTGCGCATAGAAAATCCCGGTTGCCGCGCGGTCCGGTCGGAAACCGCGCAGGAAGATGATGCCGCCCCCGAAAGGGGCATGAAATAAAGGAAAAATGCTTATTCCACGGCTCGGGGATTGTAAATAGGCTGGGAGCCTACTTCAGCGCGGACTGGAGGATGCCGCGCAACTCGTTGACATGGAAGGGTCTTGGCACCACCGCCACGGTGCGGTGGCGGAACTCCGTCTCCAGGGCGGAGCTGCCGAACCCCGTGAGGAGGATGAGCGGCGTCTCGGGCAGTTGCTGGAGGCAGGAGCGGATGAGGGCCTCGGGCCGGTCGCAGGACACGAGGATCAGGTTGCAGGTGTCCCGGAACTTCAGGAAGTCGCCGTTTCCCGGGACGCAGGCCTCGGCCTCGTAGCCCACTTCGGTCACGATCTCGCGCAGCATGGTGCGCATCTGCTCGTGGTTGCTGAGCACCAGGATGCGCGGCTTCAGGGCGCCGCGCGGCTTGCGCATGCGGTCCATGGGCTGCAGGAAATTCTCCATGGCCAGGCGGACCAGCCCGAAACGCTCGCGCACGAAGGCGTAGGCCGGGTTTTCGAGGAGGCGCTCGCACAGGGCCGATGCCTTGTCGAGGGTGGCCACCAGCTCCATGTACGCGTCCGGCTGGGACATATCCCCGGCCGGGGCCGCGGAGTGGGTCACGACGCGGCCGAAATCCGGGCGCTGCTTCATGCGCACGACCACGTTCTCGAAGAACCCGGCCGGTTCGTTCCTCGTCCAGTCCTTGTTCAGCCGTTCGGCCAGAAGCTTGGCCAAGGACAGAATGGCCTGGCTCGCTGGCAGATCCTCCCGCAGTGCCACGAAAGACTTGCCCGCGGCCGAAATGCGCCGGGCGTCGTCATCCATGGGAATGGCGCCGAGAAAAAGGGGTTTGAGGTTCAGGAACTGCATCACCGTCTCCTGGAAGCGCGCAAAGACCTGCCTGGCCTGGGTTCCGGACTCGGCGCGGTTGACCAGGACCAGCGGCGGCCACCACAGGCCGTTCTCCTTGAGGACCTTGATCAGGGCGTAGGCGTCCACCAGGGAACTGGCCTCGGGGTTGACCACGAGGATGATCTCCCGCGTGGCCAGGCAGAGGGACACGACCTGGGCCGAAATGCCCGGGGAATTGTCCAGGATGAGAAAATCGTAATTCGAAAGGCCCGAGAACTCGTCGATGAGGCGCTTGCGCGCCGCCGTGTCCAGTTCGGCCATACGCGCCACGCCGCTGCTGCCGGAAATGAGGTCCAGGCCCGGTCGCACCGGGACGAGGCATTCCTCCAGGGGCAGGTTGTCGAAGAGGACGTTCTCCAGGGTCCTGGTGGGGGCGGGCAGGCCGAGGTGCACTTCGGCGTTGGCCAGGCCGAAATCGGCGTCCAGCAGGCAGACCGTGTGCCCGGCGCGGTTCAGGGCCAGGGCGAGATTCACGGCCACGGTGGTCTTGCCCGTGCCGCCCTTGCCGCTGGCCATTGCCAGGATGCGGGTATGTCTGTGTCGAACTGTGTTCAACGTCTGCTCCATGAGTCGAAAAAACTAGGCCTGTCCCGACCTCTGCCCCTGCAGCAGGCAGGAGATGTCCGCCAGCAGGGTCTTCAGGTGGAAGGGTTTGCGCACGCACTTGGCTGCGCCCAGACGCTGAGCCTCTTCCATTTCCTCGGACGACGCAAGCCCCGTGATGACCATGACCGGCGGGAACCCGCCCTTGCGCCTGAGGAGTTTCAGCACGTCGAGCCCCGAATGCACGGGCATTCGGATGTCGAGCAGAATCAGATCGAAAGCCCCGACGCGCAGCTTGCGCACGGCCTCCTCTCCGTTGGCCGCCGTCTCCACGACGTAGCCGGCGTCGCGCAGGGTCTCGGCCAGGATGTCGCGGATGTGCCCCTCGTCGTCCACGACCAGAATCCGCCCCTCGTTCTCCTGCAGGGGAACGCACTGCGGAGCGGGCACGACCGCGGGCTTCTCGGGCATGGTCACCGGGGTGGATACCGGCAGGATGACGACCATCTCCGTCCCCCGCCCGGGCTCGCTCAAAACCTTTATCTCCCCGTAGTGGTTGGCGACGATGCCGTAGGCCGTCGAAAGCCCCAGGCCCGTGCCCTTGCCCTCGGACTTGGTGGAAAAGAACGGGTCGAAGATGCGCGACAGGTTTTCCGGGGGGATGCCGCAGCCCGTGTCCTTCACGGTCACGCAGACCCGTTTGCCGTCGGACAGGAAGGACGAGGCGATGGTCAGGACCCCGCCGTCGTTCTCCATGGCGTGCTGGGCATTGATGACCAGATTGAGAAAAACCTGTTCGAGCTGGTTGGCGTCGGCCAGGATGAGGGGCATCTCCGGCGACAGGTTCTGCACGATGGGGATGCGGTGGGTGTGGAAGATGGATTCCACCAAGCCGACGATCTTCTTCAGCAGGGCGTTCAGGTCCACCTTGGTCACCTGCGGGGCGTTGGGCCGGGCGAATCCCATGAGACTCAGCAGGATGGACGAGATGCGCTCGATCTGCTCGGAGATCTGGCGCAGGTCGCGGCGCTTCTTCTCGTCGTCCTCGCGGCTCTCCAGGAGCTGGGTGCGGGCCGAGATGATGGCCAGGGGGTTGTTGATCTCGTGGGCCGCGCCGGCTGCCAGCTGCCCCACCGCGGCCAGGCGCTCGGTCTGCAGGAGCTGCAGGTTGATCTGCTGGTTCTTCCACAGGGCCCGGGACAGCTCGTCGGCGCGCATCTGCAGGCTGTCGAAGAGGCGCAGGCGGTCCAGGGTGGCCGAGGCCACGCAGGAGACCTGCGAATACCCCATGTACTCCTGGGGGGTCATCTTGAGCGGGCGGTCCTGGGAGCGCAGGATGCACAGCTCGCCGGTGAAGTCGCTGCCGACGAGTGGAAAGATGCAGTAGCCCTGGACCACGAAAAACTGCTTGAGCCGCAACTCGCGGTCCATGGCAAAGGCGCCTTCGTGGCGTTCGTGATGGCTGCGCAGGATGACCAGGAGGCTTTCGGGCAGGGCCGGTCCTTCGGAGGTCAGGGGCAGGCCGTCGCCGTCGAGGGCGTAGCTCACGCTGCGCCGGTTGCCGCCGCCCCAGATGAGCCCTTGCATGAGCCGTTCCGACGGCACCATCCAGTAGGCGAACCCTCCGCGGACGCCGACCTCCTCCTGCATGCTCATGGCCGCGACCTCGAAGATCTCGTCGACGCTCGTCGCCGTGCTCATCTTGAGCCCCACCGTGGAGCCCAGATTGGTGAAGCGGTTGGCGTCCTCCAGCCGGCCCACGGCCTGCTCCAGGTCCAGCCCCATGCGCATGAGCTGCTGGTTGGCCTTCTGCAGGGAGGACAGGAAGAGGGTCACCTGGTCTCCGTCCAGGTCGAAGGGCTCGGCGCGCTCGGCAAAGGCCGGGGCGAAGGCGCGGTGGATGTCCTGGATCTCCTTCTCGCCCAGCCCCAGCATGTCCTGCAGGCCGGCCTGACGCTGCTTTTCCCGGCTCATGCTCCGGGGCGCGTCCATCAGGGTGAAATGGGCCAGGATGTTGGCCAGGGCCACGATGGCCACGAGGGTGCCGTTGTCCTTCATGGCGCCAAGGGCCGGGGCCGAGTGGTGATGCAGCCAGATGACGTCGGTCATGGACGGCGGCAGCTTCCATTTCTGGGCTATCCAGCGACCCACGGCCGTATGGTCCGTCTTGAAGACCTCCTGCTCCGCGTCCAGGACGGCTTCGTACATTTCCTCCATGCGTTCGGTGACGTGGCCGTACTCGTCCGGCACATGCAATTGCAGGAAAATGAGGCCGAGATCATGCATGATGCCCGCGCCGAAGGCCTCACAGGCCAGTGACGGGTAGCTCTTGCCGGCGATGAGGGAGGCGTAGACGGCAGTGGCCAGGCAGTGCCGCCACAGGGTCTTGTGCGCCGCTTCGCCGTTTCTGTCGCCCGTGACCAGCGAATCCTTGATCAGGACCGAGAGCATGAGGGTCTGGACGACCCGGCTCCCAAGGCGGTTGAGCCCCTGCTCCACCTGCGAGACCATGCCCCTGGAAATGTAGGTCGCGCTGTTGGCGTGGTCCAGGATCTTCATGGTCAGGGCTTGGTCCGTCTCGACGATGCGGGCGAGCTTCGCGTGATCGAAATCCTGGGTCAGGACCTGATCGAGAATGGCCTTGGCCACCGAGGGCAACGAAGGCAGAGCCTCGATGCGCTGGAGAATGGCATGCAGGGAGCGGTCGGCCCCAGCGTTGGGTGCGGTCTTTCCTGGCACGGTCTCGCGACGGGAGGGGGTGGGGTCCACGGCAACTCCGGCCTGTTCAGTAGTGGGGCGGTTTTTCATCTGGATCGAAGGGGGGCATGGCGGAGACGTCCTTCAGCTTCCTGCCCAAGAGCGTCACCAGGTGCCGAAGCTCCCGGATTTCCTTCTGCTGTTCTATGACAACCGAGCTCAGCTCATCAACCGTTTTTTGTAAATAGAGGTATTTGATCTCAATGTCTTCCAGTCTTTCCTGCATGTGCTCCTCCGGCAGCGGTGTGGTTTGGCGGTCATCTCCCTTGACCTGAAGCGGGGGGCGCCGATAGGAAACCGCCATCAATCCGGCACCCACAGGAGACGCCCCATGACCAACGCCGCCCAGATCTTCACCCCCGACTACCTGGACGAGGTCTTCCCCCAGTCGCGGACCGACGCCTTTTTCGAGGCCCTTTTCGGCGATGCCGAGGACGGTGCCTACGACATCCGGCTGCGGTTCGAAAAGCACGGACCGGACGAACTCGCCTTCACCTTCCAGCTGCACCAGCGCCCGGGCATGTGCCTGGCCTGCAACCTGACCTACGGCCTGCCCCAGGTTTTCACCCGCCACCCGGTCCTGGCCGTGGCCAAGCTGGCCCAGACCCTCGGCGAGCGCATCGGCAAAATCCCCGCATCCTGGGCCTTGGGCGCCACCCGGGAGATATCGCGCAGCCTGCACGTCATTCCCTTTACCATCAGGATCGCCTGACGGACAGCGTCAATTTCCGGCTCGGCAGCGCGTGCAATTCGGGAATTTTTGACCCAGGTCAAGGATTCCCGAATCGTTTTGCGCCAGGATGACGGCATGACCACCCCCGACACTCTCCCCACGCACAGTCTCAAGGTCTGCCGCGGCGCGACCGGATGCCCCCACGCAGTCATCGGCCGGGATATTTCCGAAGAAATAGGCGCCGTCATGGCCCGCTCCGGCTGGGGCGCCTTCCTCGCCGCAGGCGTGAAGCTCATCCGCCACCATCACCAGTTCCGCCTCGCCGTGGCCTCGTGTCCCAACGGGTGCTCACAGCCGCATATCGCCGACTTCGGCCTGATCGCCTTCGGCCGGGTCGGCGTCGACCCGGGCGCATGCACGGCCTGCGGGCTCTGCGTCGACGTCTGCGCCGAAAAGGCCCTGACCCTGGGCGACTCCATCGGTCTTGACCCGTCCCGCTGCCTGGGCTGCGGGGCCTGCGTCCGGGTCTGCCCCTCCGGCGCCCTGCGGACCGCCGAAACGGGCTGGCGCGTGCTCTTGGGCGGCAAGCTCGGCCGGCACCCGCGCCTGGCCCACGAACTGGGCGTCTACGGCCTGCCCGAAGCCATGGGCATCCTGGAGCGGGTCCTGCGCGTGCTGATGTCCCAAGGCCGGCCGGGGCTGCGCCTCGGGGATCTCGTCGAGAGGATGGGCCGGGAAAATTTCGACGCGGCGGTGCGGCCATGAAGACCTTCACCCGCGTCCTCTTCACCCTCTGCGCCCTGACCTCGGCGGCGCACTTTCTGCGCTTCGGCACCCTGTGGGAAGCCCTGCCCGCGCTCATCCTCGTTCCCGCGGTCTGGTTCCCGAAATTCCTGCCCAGGCCCCTGCTCATCCTGGCCGCCGTCGGCGGAACGGCCCTGTGGGCCTTCCAGACCCAGTCCCTGGTGGCCTGGCGCATGAGCTTCGGGCTGCCCTGGGTGCGCCTGGCCCTGATCCTGGGCGCCGTCAGTCTGGCCCACGCGGCCGCGGCATTCCTGCTGGCGGGGAACCCGGGGCGACGCATCTTCGGGCCGGTGCGGCCCCGCGACGCCGTTTCCACGGCCGTGGCCCTGCTCGTGGCCGGCATCCTCGCCCTGGCAGTGTCCAAAACGCCCTTTCCCCTGCTCCTGGGCGAGCGGTTTTTCCCCGGCTCGTGGCCTTTCTGGATCGCCCTTTTCGCCGTCTACGGCAGCCTCGTGGCCGGCTGGATGCTGGACGGGCCCTCGGCCGAGATCCGCGGGCGCATCTGGACCCTGTTCTCGGCCGTCTTCTTCGGGCAGCTGCTGCTCGGCCTTGCGGGCTGGGACCCGTTTCTCATGACCGGAAAACTCCACCTGCCCGTCCCGGCCCTGATCGTTTCGGGCCCCCTGTTCCGCGGCGAAGGCTTCTTCATGCCCATCCTGCTGGCCGTGTCGCTGCTGCTGGTCGGTCCGGCCTGGTGCAGCCACCTCTGCTACATCGGGGCCTGGGACGACCGGCTGGCCCGGCTCCACGACGGCAAACCCAAGGCCCTGCCGGCCTGGGCGCCGCGCCTGCGGGCCGGACTCCTGGCCGCCGCCGTGGCCGCGCCCCTGGTCCTGCGCGCCCTGGGGGCGGGTTGGGCCTGGGGCCTCGGCCTGGCCGCGGTGTTCGGCCTGGCGGGGGTGGCAGTCATGGCCCTGATTTCGCGCCGCAGCGGCACCATGGTCCACTGCACGGCCTGGTGCCCCATCGGCCTCCTGAACAACCTCGTAGGCCGCATCCTGCCCTGGCGCGTGTCCATCGACAGCTCCTGCACGGGCTGCGGCCTGTGCGCCAAGGCCTGCCGCTACAACGCCCTGACGCGGGCCGATCTCGAACGAAAGCGCCCCGGCCTGACCTGCTCACTGTGCGGCGACTGCCTGCCGCGCTGCCCCCACGGGCACCTGGGCTACGCCTTTCCGGGCCTGGGGCGGGACCGCGCGCGGCAGGTCTTCATCACCCTGGTCTGCGCCCTGCACGCCGTCTTTCTGGCGGTGGCCCGCATCTAGTATCTGTCGAGGACCCGCTCCTTCTCGGAGAAGTCCCACTCCTTGAGGCCCAGGGCCACGAGGATGTCGTCGACAAGCTCGTCCACGCTGCGGTGGGCCTGGAGCATGTGGTCCATGCCCGCCATGTACAAGGGCTCGCGCTCGGCCATGACCGCGGCCACCTCGTCGTGCAGGTCCAGGGGCGTCAGGGAAGGTCGCTGGGCCGCATTGGAGTCCCGCAGAAGCCTGCCTATCAGCAGCGCCGCGTCGGCCGCCAGATAGAAACTCACGCCCGTGCGGTACATGAGGTCGCGGTTGGCCTGGGACAGGACGATGCCGCCCCCCGTGGCCACGACCTTGCCGGGCAGCTCCGCGGCCCGGGCCAGGGCCTCGGTCTCCAGGCGGCGGAACTCGTCCCAGCCCGCGTCGGCGACGATGGCCTCGATGGTCTTGCCCGCGGCTTCGACGACCAGGGCGTCGGTGTCGAGGCAGGAGCAGCCCAGAACGGCGGCCAGGGCCGCACCCACAGTGGTCTTGCCGCTGCCGCGCATGCCGAGCAGATAGATGTTCTTCTCCGCCAGGGAGAAGGGGGCGCGCTTGAACTGGCCGGGACGGAAGGTCATGGTCGCGCCGGACTCTTCGATCTCGGTTTTCTTCTTGATGAATGTCGTCATGGTTGTCCTCCTCGTCATCGACGGCATCCCGAATCCTTCAAAAAGGGCCAAATTGCAACGCGCAATACCGACTGCCCCGTACGTTGACGGCCAAACGCAACTCGGGCTAGCATCCATTCTTCCGCACCAACAACCCAACAAGGATCGCCCATGAAGGCCCTGAAAACCCTGTTCGTCACCCTGCTGCTCCTCTGCGCTCCCACGATCCTCATGGCCCAGGGCGTCGAGAAAATCGGCGTGCAGGGCCTGCGCAACCTGATCGATTCGAACAAGGGGCGCGTCCTGATCATCAACTACTGGGCCACCTGGTGCAGCCCCTGCGTGAAGGAGTTTCCGGGCCTCATGAACGTACGCAGGGAATTCGCCGAAAGCGACCTGAGCATCGTCGGCATCTCCGTGGACTACAATCCCAAGCCCGTCGAGAATTTCATCAAGCAGAACAAGGTCAATTTTCCCATCTTCATCGACGACGGCTCCATCGGCTCCATGATGGACATCGGCTCCATCCCCCGCACCCTGATCTACGACCGCCAGGGCAAGAAGATTCTCGACCACCTCGGGTTCATCCCCGAGGAAAGCTTCCGCCACGTGGTGGCGCGACTGCTGGGAACACCATGAAGATTCTGGCGGAACTGGCCGAGAGGGCGATCATCGAAGCCCAGCAGCGCGGGGAGTTCGAGGGGCTCGAAGGCCAGGGACGGCCGCTTCCCGACCAGTCGGACCCGTTCATGCCCGAATCCCTGCGCATGGCCTACAAGGTCCTGAAGAATTCCGGCTACGTGCCCGAAGCCATCCAGTCCCAGCGGGAAATCCGCTCCCTGATCGAATGCCTGGAACGCGAGACGGACGAATTGCGCAAGATGCGCCAGATCCAGAAGGTCCAGCTCTTCCTGGCCCGCGCCAAGATCCGCCATGGCGGCCTCCTGCAGGAGGAAAACGAGGCGTACTTCCAAAAGGTGGTGGCCCGAACCACCCTGAACACCACATCATGAACCCACATCGCCGTACCCTGCTCAAGGCCGCCCTCGCCCCCCTGCTCCTGCCCCTGCTGGGCGGAGAGGCCCGGGCCACGGCCGTGTCCGAAGTGTCCGAAATACGCGTCATCCAGACCAAGGACCCGGCGCGGACCCTGGAACGCGTGTCCGCCCCCGGCTACGCCCACGCCCTGGCCCAGTCGGTGCTGGCCTTCATCATCGAGGGCTACCCCAAAGGCAACCTCCCGGTCTGGAAAAAGCCTCTGGCCGAGGTGGACTTCAACGCGCGCATCCCCCTCATCTGCGAGCACGTGGTGCGCGGCGTGATCCGTCATGCCGCCATCCACCCGGTGGACCCGTGCTGGATCATGGGCCAGATGATGGCCGAGTCCTTCTTCTGCGAGTTCGCCGTGTCCTCGGCCCTGGCAGTGGGGCCCTGCCAGTTCATCTCCGCCACGGCCCGGGGGTACGGCATGGTCTGCGCCGACGCCCACGGCCAGCCGGCCGGCTTCGCCCGGCGAGCGGACCTGGAACCGGAATTCGCGAACATGGCCGAGCGCCGCGAGCAGATGCGCGCCCTGCGCCGCGAACAGCCCGACCTCTTCGGCAACCCCTCCAAGCTCCTGCGCACCCTGCTGAACGCCCAGACCGCTGGCAAGGCCATCCCCTCGGCCGGGACCTACGCCCTGGCCCTGGACCGCATGGACCTCCTGCAGTCCAGCTACGCCATGGCCCGGGACAACTGCCGGCTGTACATGGAGGAGAACTTCCGGGGCCGCTCCATCTTCACCCCCCAGGACGCGGCCTTTTTCGAGAAGTTCGACCAGCGCGTCCTCTACCAGCACTGCGTCGACGCCATGGTCCGAATGATGGCCGAAAACCTGCGCTCCCGCAGCGGCAACATCCTCGCGGCCACGGCCGGCTACAACGCGGGCCTGGGCAACACGGACTACTCAAAGGCCGGCATCTACGAACCCTACGGCCGCATCCCCAATTTCGCCGAGACCGTGGACTACGTCAGCAAGATCCTCGTCAACCACCATGAAATCGCCCGGCGCATGGGATAGGTCATGAACCCGTCCAAAGTCAGCCGCGACCGTCTCGAAACCCTGACCGACCTGCCCAACATCGGCCCGGCCATGGCCCGCGACCTGCGCCTGCTGGGCTTCGACCACCCCGCGCAGCTCGCCGGCCAGGACCCGCAGGCTCTCTACGACCGCCTCAGCGAACTGACCGGCGTCCGCCAGGACCCCTGCGTGCTGGACGTCCTCGTCTCCGTGACCAGATTCATGGACGGCGGGGAGCCCAGGCCGTGGTGGCACTACACGCCGGAGAGGAAGAAACGGCCCATCGTCTGAGCCGGTCCCTTCGCACGCCGCCCGGAAGAATGGATTCCCGCCTTCGCGGGGATGACACGAGACAGTGCGTATTGCCATCGCCTGAATGGTTCGCCGTTTTCCGCAATATCACCACGTCATCCCCGCGAAGGCGGGGATCCAAGCTTTTCCCCGTCTTCCGCTTCCCAGCCTCTCCTCCGTGCTCCGAACCAAGCCTTCCTGACCGGTCCGGACGAGGCCCATCGACTGTCTGACTGAGCCAGGCATAGTTCGTTTTCCCGGCGCCCGCCGCCCGAAGTGAAAGCCTCTATTCGAAGAAGCGACGGAAAAACGTTACGAGGCCGGCGAAGGAGTTTCGACGGGCCTCGTCCGGACCGGTCAGGAAGGCGGCCGCGTAGGCTCGAATATTGAATAGCCCCGCACACTTAATCAGCGCCGGTTTCGCCCATCTGTACTGGACATCCTCAGCAACAGGAAATCTTCCCAACGACACCGGGAATATTTCCCACTTGACCGCCTGTTTTCCCATCCGATAATCGATTTTTTGGCCTCTTCCTTGCTTATTCCATCTCCCCGGCCCGAATTTCGGGCCGAGGAGCATGTTTTTTCTTCAATTTTGTCATTAAAAGCCTTGTCGCCTTGGGAAAATATGACATTTCTGTCATATGGGCATCCACCCCTCAGCGGCGCCGGGGATAGAACACTCATCAGGGAGTAGCGCGCTATGTGTCGATTGTTTGCGCTGACCAGCAGCGACCCCGTCTCCCCCATGGATGCCATCCGGGCCCTGGATGTCATGCGCGAGGGACACGACGGCTCGGGCGTCGGCCTGTACCTGTCGGATCTGGCCGGTCCGTTCGAGTCCATGAAGGACAGCCCCGTCCTGTCCGGAATCTTCACCGACCTGGGCATGAAACGTCTCGACGAGTTCATGGAAGCCAAGGGCTTCACGCTCAGGTACGACATGCCCATCACGCCCAAGGGGCCGCTGCCGACCTGGACGCCCCGGCGTGACCGTTACGTGGTCCGCGCCTACGACATCCCCGCCTCCTGGAAGGATCTGAACGACACCGAAAAGGGGCAGGGCTACCTCAAGACCCGTCTGGAACTCAAGCACATGGGCCTGCAGGACGAGAGCATGACCGTCTTCTCCTTCTGGCCCGACACGGTCATGATCAAGGAAATCGGCGACCCGCTGCAGGTCGGCGAGTACCTGGGCCTGGACCGGCCCGAGATCATGAGCCGCCTCATCCTGGCCCAGGGCCGGCAGAACACCAACTACGCCATCAACCTCTACGCCTGCCACCCCTTCTTCATCGAGGGCTTAAGCACCATGACCAACGGCGAGAACACGGCCTTCGTGCCCATCCGCGACTACCTCATGGGCCAGGGAGTGCCCGGCTACGAAGGCTACAACTCGGACTCCGAGGTCTTCACGCACATTCTGCACTACACGATCCGCAGGCTGGGCCTGCCCTTCGAGGCGTACAAGCACATCATCACGCCCCTGAAGGACCACGAGATGAAGGGTCACCCCGACCAGGCCTTCCTGTCCAAACTGAAGCAGATCTGCCGGCGCCTCATCATCGACGGCCCCAACTGCGTCATCGGCTGCCTGCCGGACAAGTCCATGTTCATGGTGCAGGACAGCAAGAAGCTGCGTCCCGGCGTGGTCGGCGGACGTCCCGGCCTGTACGCGTTCTCGTCCGAGATATGCGGCCTGGACCTGGCCATCCCCGATCGTGACAAGTCCCAGGATTTCCAACCCATGCATCTGGATTCGGCCATCGTTGGCCCGGACCGCCAGGAGGTCAGAGTATGTCGGCAGTCGCAGCCATTACCCCTTCCCAACTGAGCCTCAAGGACCTGCCCTGGCAGATCCGCTGGGACAAGGACCGCTGCACCCTGTGCGGCCAGTGCGCGGCCGTGTGCCCCATGCAGACGCTGGAGCTCGGCACCTTCCGCAAGCGCATCGTCAAGGTCCCGGCCGGCCTGAAGAGCAAGCCCGAGAACGAGCACACCGTCTACTACGGCATCCGCCAGCGCACGGCCCCGCATCAGGCCTGCATCGGCTGCGCGACCTGCACCATGGTCTGCCCCAATGACGCCATCATGCCCATGCATTCCGACGAGAAGGACAAGCTGCGCATGCACGTCAACCTCGGCGGACAGCCCCGCACCCGCGGCGGCCGGCGCAACGACAGCGGCTCGGTGCTCGACCAGATCAAGTTCATCCGCATCTCCATGCTGACGGACCCGGCCCTGGACTCGGGCCGCCACGAGTTCGACCTGCGCACCCTGATCGGGCGTATCCAGTCCCCGGCCGAAGGCCTGGCCACCTTCAAGGAGCAGGGCTGGGCCCCGGCCGTGCGCGAGATCTACCCGCTCATGATCGGCAGCATGTCGTTCGGCGCCCTGTCCCCGAACATGTGGGAAGGCCTGCAGATGGGCGTGGCGTACCTGAACGAGGAACTGAACATGCCCGTGCGCATGTGCACGGGCGAGGGCGGCTGTCCGCCGCGCCTGCTCAGGTCGCGTTTCCTCAAATATGTCATCCTCCAGATCGCATCGGGCTACTTCGGCTGGGACGAGATCATCCACGCCATCCCGCACATGAAGGAAGACCCCTGCGCCATCGAGATCAAGTACGGCCAGGGCGCCAAGCCCGGCGACGGCGGCCTGCTCATGTGGCACAAGGTCAACAAGCTCATCGCGGCCATCCGCGGCGTGCCTCCGGGAGTGAGCCTGCCGAGCCCGCCGACGCACCAGACCCAGTACTCCATCGAGGAGTCCGTGGCCAAGATGATCCAGTCCATGTCCATGGCCTGGGGCTTCCGCGTGCCCGTGTACCCCAAGATCTCGGCCACGACCACGACCAACGCCGTGCTCAACAACCTCTGCCGCAACCCCTACGCCGCGGGCCTGGCCGTGGACGGCGAGGACGGCGGCACCGGCGCGGCCTACAACGTGTCCATGAACCACATGGGCAGCCCCATCGCCTCCAACATCCGCGACGCCTACCTGACCCTGTGCAAGATCGGCAAACAGAACGAGGTCCCGCTCATCGCCGGCGGCGGCATCGGCAAGAACGGCAACCTGGCCGCCAACGCCGCGGCCCTGATCATGCTGGGCGCCTCGGCCGTGCAGATCGGCAAGTACGCCATGCAGGCCGCGGCCGGGTGCGTGGGCTCCGAGTCCGACCGCTGCAACGTGTGCAACATCGGCGTCTGCCCCAAGGGCATCACCTCCCAGGATCCGCGCGTGTACCGCCGCCTCGATCCGGAGAAGGTCGCTGAACGGCTGGTGGACCTCTACGTCAGCTTCGACACGGAACTGAAGAAGATCGTCGCCCCCCTGGGCCGCTCCACCTCGCTGCCCATCGGCATGTCCGACGCCCTAGGCATCGCAGACAAGGACGCGGCTGACAGACTGGCCATCAAGTACGTGGTGTAGGGAGAGAAGCGGATATGCAGAACAACACATTCATTGCGGGCAAGGAAAACGGCGTGCGCCTGGAATCGCGCATCCTGGAGGAACGCATCCAGGATGCCGTGCGACAGGGAGCGCGCGAACTGACCATCGAGGCCTGCGGCCAGCACGGCCTGGGCGGCCGTCTGTGGGTGGCCAAGGACGAGCCCATTCATGTCACCATCACCGGCGCGCCGGGCCAGCGCATGGCCTCCCTGGGCGTGCCCGGCACCTTCATCGAGGTCAAGGGCCCGGCCTCGGACGACACGGGCTGGCTCAACGCCGGCGCCGAAGTCGTGGTGCACGGCAACGCCGGCAACGGCACCTGCAACGCCATGGCCCAGGGCAAGGTCTTTGTCGGAGGCGACGTCGGCTCCCGTTCCATGACCATGACCAAGCAGAACCCGCGCTTTCCCGCCCCGGAACTGTGGGTCCTGGGCCAGGCCGGGGACTACTTCGCCGAGTTCATGGCCGGCGGCGTGGCCGTGGTTTGCGGCGTGGACGCCATCGACCGGGCCTCCACCCTGGGCTACCGGCCCTGCGTGGGCATGGTCGGCGGCCGCATCTTCTACCGCGGCCAGGAGCAGACGGTCAGCGCCGCCGACGCCATCCACGCCCCCATCACCGACGACGACTGGGCCTGGCTGACCGAAAACCTCAAGCAGTTCCTGAACAAGCTGGGCAAGGACGACCTTTTCGCAACGCTTGCCGTGCGCGAGGAGTGGCATCTGGCCCGGGCCAAGACGCCGCACGAGAAGATCACCAGAAAGCGCAAGTCCATGTCCGAGTTCCACGCCAAGGTCTGGGACATGGAGCTCGGCCGCGGCGGCCTGGTCGGCGACCTGACCTCGGTGGACCGCTCGCCCATCGGCCTCATCACCACGGGCGAGCTGCGCCGCAACGTGCCCGTCTGGGAAAACTGCAAGTACATGCCTCCCTGCCAGGCCAGCTGCCCCTCGGGCATCCCCGTGCAGAAGCGCTGGCAGCTCATCCGCGAAGGCCGCCTGGCCGAGGCCGTGGACCTGTCCCTGGAATTCACGCCCTTCCCGGCCACGGTCTGCGGCTACCTCTGCCCCAACCTGTGCATGGAGGGCTGCACGCGCGGCCTGGGGAGCCTCAAGCCCGTGGACGCCAAGATGCTCGGCAAGGAGGGCATCAACGCCCACCCGCCCATGCTGCCCCTGTCCTCGGACAAGAAGGTGGCCGTCATCGGCGGCGGCCCGGCCGGCATCTCCGTGGCCTGGCAGCTGCGCCTGAAAGGTCACAAGGCGTCGGTCTTCGACATGGACGAGAAGCTCGGCGGCAAGCTGCAGGCCTCCATCCCGGCGAACCGCATCCCGCCCGAGGTGCTGGCGGCGGAACTTGACCGCGCCCGCGAGGTCATCCCCCACGTGCGTTTGGAAAAGAAGCTGACCCGCGAGGACTTCGAGGCCATCAGGAAGGACTACGACTTCATCGTCCTGGCCACCGGCGCCCAGCGCCCACGCACCCTGCCCGTACCCGGCAACGAGCGGCTCGTCACGGCTCTCGATTTCCTCAAGGCCGCCAAGCACGGCGACGGCAAGGTCGGTGAGCGCGTGGTCGTCATCGGCGCCGGCAACGTGGGCTGCGACGTGGCCACCGAGGCCGCGCGACTGGGGGCCAAGAGCCTGACACTGATCGACGTGCAGAAACCCGCATCCTTCGGCAAGGAGCGCGAGGAGGCCGAAAAGGCCGGGGCCCAGTTCATGTGGCCTTGCTTCACCAAGGAGATCACGGCCGAGGGCGTGGTCCTGACGGATGGGCGGGTTCTGCCGGCCGACACGGTGGTCATCTCCATCGGCGACACGCCGGACCTGGAGGCCTTCCCCGAGAACATCGCCCGCGAGCGCGGCTTCATCACGGTCAACGAGGTCAACCAGACCACGGAGCCGCACGTCTTCGCCATCGGCGACCTGGTCAAGCTGGGCTTACTCACCCAGGCCATCGGCGACGGCCGCCGCGCGGCCCAGGCCATCGACGACATCGTGGCCGGCCGCCGGCCCCTGTCCGTCACGGCCGACATGATGGAGGAGCTCAAGACGCGCATCGAGTACATGGACCCGGGCAACCACATGTCCGAGACCATCGACTACTCGCGCATGAACCTGGCCTACTTCGACCCGCGCCTGGGCGGCTTCGAAAGCCTGGACCAGTGCGCAGAGGAGTGCTCGTCGTGCGGCGTGTGCCGCGACTGCGGCATCTGCGAGGCCATCTGCCCCCGCGGCGCCATCAGCCGCCAGGCTCTGCCGGACAACGAATTCGCCATGGTCTGCGACAGTGAGAAGTGCATCGGCTGCGGCTTCTGCGCCGGAGCCTGCCCATGCGGCATCTGGACGCTGATCCCGAACACGCCGTTGGGGTAGATTCCAGTACGGCGTAGGACGTCCACTGAACAACGAAAGGGGGAAGGCGACTTCCCCCTTTTTCATGACTGTCGCGAAAGGAATCGGACGCCAACACTCACCGACGTTCAGAACAGGGACGGCAAACGCGGCATGGCTCGCCTCCTCGCCGCATCAGCCTTTGTCGCTCAGCCCATACCTTCTCATCTGGCTCCACACGCTCGTCCGTGAAATCCCCAGCTTCCTCGCCGCCTCGGATCTGTTTCCCCCGGCCTCTTCCAGGGCCTTGCGCAGTCGCTCCTTCTTGATCTCGTCGAGGCTCCTGCCCGAGACCTCGCCGGGGAGGCAGACCGCGGGTTGGGTGAAAATCTCGGCCGGCAGGTCGCGCGGTTCGATCATGTCCGTCTTGCAGGCCACCAATGCGTACTCGAAGGCGCTTCTGAGTTCGCGCACGTTGCCGGGCCAGGGATGGCGCAGGAGCAGGTCCATGGCTTCGCGGGAGATGCCGCGGACCTGCTTGCCCGACTTCATCTGGCTGCGACGGAAGAAGTGCGCGGCCAGAAGCGCGATGTCCTCCCGTCGTTCGCGCAAGGGCGGGATGCGGATGGGGATGACGTTGATGCGGTAGTAGAGGTCCTGGCGGAACTGTCCCTTGACCACCAGCTCCGGCAGGTCGCGGTTGGTGGCAGTGATGATGCGGGCGCGGACCGGGATGGGGCGGTGGTCGCCGACGCGCTCGATGACCTTCTCCTCCAGAACGCGCAGGAGCTTGACCTGGGTGGCCATGGGCAGGTCGCCGATTTCGTCCAGGAAGATATCCCCGTCGGCCGCGCTCTCGAAACGGCCGGCCCTGTCCTTGTGGGCCCCGGTGTAGGCGCCCTTGACGTGGCCGAAGAGCTCGCTCTCCAGCAGCGATTCGTTCAGGGCCGCGCAGTTGACCTTGATGAAGGGCCGCTCCCGGCGCGGCCCGGCGTCGTGGATGGCCTTGGCCACCAGTTCCTTGCCCGTGCCGCTCTCGCCGTAGATGACCACGGGCGTATCGGTCCGGGCCACGCCGTCGATGAGGTCGAAGACCTGCTGCATGCGCGGGTCCCGGCCGACCATGCCGTGATAGCTGTCCTCGGCCGACAGCTCGCGCCGGAAGATCTCGATCTGCTCCTCCTTGTCCACCAGGTCGGAAATGTCCGTGATGGTCTCCACGGCGCCGATGACCGTGCCGTCGGCGTCGCGAAGGACCGAGGCGTTCTTGACCACAGGCAGGCGCACGCCGTCCTTCCTGACCAGACCGCACTTCTGGCGGCGCAGCTCGCCCTTCTCGAACATGACGCAGAAGTGGCATTGAGGGATGCCGCGGGCCAGCTCACAGGCCGAACAGCCGAGGATGGAACACGGAGCGCCGATGAGCTCGTCCCTGGCATAGCCCGTCATCTCCATCAGGGCCTGGTTCACGGAAACGATCTGCCCGTCCGGGGTGACGATCATGACCCCGTCCTGGATGGTGTTGACCACGGTCTTCCAGTATTGGTTCAAATTGTCTTCCATCTGTTCACCTGTCAACTAAAGCGTTATCTTTCTGAACACATACCTGTTCATGTGTTTATTTTATAAACACATGAATTACAAGGGATCCTCCCTTGACACAGCGCGCACAACTGCATGGGCGACAAATTATCTCCACTATCCCGGATAGATGGATATTTTTCCGTCAGAACCGCAGCTCAGCAACCCGTGTTGGCATATCCTTCGCTCTGAGAGGTGCATGAAGTGCCACGCCCAGTTTGAACGCAAGGATGCCGCGAACCGGATCGACATGCGCAACAGCATGGACTTCTTATGCATGCTCAAGACCTGCGCCCTGATCAAACGGCTCGCTCCCGGGGAAAGGGCGCACATCCTGGCCAACGACAGGAATTTCCCGGATGACCTGCAACGGGTCCGCCCCGACTGCACCTTCGAGATCGTGTCCTGCGCCATGGGCTTCGAGGAGGACGCTGACTACCTCGTCCGTGTCGCCAGAACCGTCCCCAAGGCCGAAAACCGCTAGCACGAAGGACAAAATGTCCAATCGAACCCATCGGAGAAAAATATGAAAATGAACCGCAGATCATTCCTCGCTTCCGGCCTTGCCGTTGCCGCGGGGACGGTCGCCAGACCTGCTCGGGCGCTGGCCGGCGACGATGGCTCCGCCGCGCGAGAGGCCGTAGTCCTGGCCACCCTGCTCGACCTGTCCAAATGCATCGGCTGCGGGGCCTGCGTGGAGGCCTGCCGCGAGGCCAACGCCCAAAGATTTCCCCAGCCCGTCAAACCTTTCCCGAAGATGTACCCGGCCCGGGTCAAGGCCGCGGACTGGAGCGACAAGCGCGACGTGGACGACCGCCTGACGCCCTACAACTGGCTCTACATCCAGGCGGCTTCTGGTGAGTACGACGGCAGGACCTTCGAACTGAACATCCCGCGGCGCTGCCTGCACTGCCAGAACCCGCCCTGCGCCAACCTCTGCCCCTGGGGCGCGGCGTCCAAGGACGGACGCGGCATCGTGGCCATCAACGACGAGATCTGCCTGGGCGGCTCCAAGTGCAAGGACGTCTGCCCGTGGCACATCCCCGAGCGCCAGACGGGCGTGGGCCTGTACCTGAAGCTCGCCCCGAGCTTCGCGGGCAACGGCGTCATGTACAAGTGCGACCGCTGCCGGGACCGCGTCGCGGCCGGCGGCACGCCAGCCTGCATCGAGGCCTGCCCCGAGGGCGTGCAGGCCATCGGGCCGCGCGAGGAAATCCTGGCCCTGGCCCGAAAGCTGGCCGAGGAAACCGGCGGCTTCCTCTACGGCGACACGGAGAACGGCGGGACCAATACCTTCTACGTCTCGCCCGTGCCCTTCGATGTCCTGAACCAGGCCGTCGAGACGGGGCCGGGGCGTCCGCACCTGGCCTCCGTCGCCAACCCCTTCAGCACCGAAGACATCCTGGCCCGGGCCGTCTACGCCGCCCCCCTGGCCGGGCTGGCCGCCGGGGCGCTGCACCTGATCCGCGGCGCGGCTTCGGAGGACGACCATGAATGAGCGCACCTTAAACCTGATCTTCCGCCTGACGGTCTTCGCCCTGCTCTTCACGGGCTTCGCGCAGATGCCCATCTTCGCGCGCTACTACCTGGCCGACGTGCCGGGCTTCGCCTGGACGGCCGACTACTACCTGAACCACGTCCTGCACTACGGCCTGGCCGCCGTCCTGCTGGTCTTCCTGGGCTGGCGGCTGCCCCTGGCCATGAAGCGAAGATGGACTCCCGGCAGGCTGCTCCTGGCCCTGTGCTGGGCCGGAGTCGTGCTCACGGGCCTCGTGCGGGTCATGAAGAACCAGCCCGACGTGTTCTTTTCCCCGACCTTCGTCATGGCCGTGGACTGGGCGCACCTGGGCTTCGTCATGCTGCTGGGCGCAGTCAGTCTGGGCCGGGCCGTGACCTCGCGGAAGAATACGGCCTGACGACTACCCGGCAGATCGGGACGCGGACGCATGGTTTGACCCTGCGCCAAGGAACGCGCTTCCTCCTCCCTCCTTGAATATCGAAAGCCCCGGACAGCCATTCTGGCCGGGGCTTTCGACGTTTCACGAGAAAGAGATTCAGGCGGTCGGCTTCATCCGTGCCATCACCAATGCAACGGTACCTTGCCGTATTTCTAGATGAGTTCCTTGACCTTGTTCATCAATTCCGTGCTGTCGTAGGATTTGACCACGTAGGCGTCGGCGGCGATGGATTTGAGGTCGCAGCGGAAGCTGTCGTAGGCGGTGCAGAGGATGACGGGCAGGTCCAGGTGTTTCTGGCGGATGGACTGTAGCAGGTCGAGCCCGGATATGCTGCCGAGCTTGATGTCCAGGATGATCAGATCCGGCGCGTTGCGCCGCACGAGTTCCAGAGGGTCTTCACTGCCGTCCGACACGGCCACGTCGTAGCCCTGCGCACGGAGCTCCGCGTCATAGAGCATGCGCACATGCTCTTCGTCGTCTATGACCAGCACTTTCTTGCGGTCCATGGCTGCCTCCCGTTTTTTCGATATCCTAGCAGATTCAAGCGGGCGTTGAAAGAAATCTTTGTCTTCTCCTCGCCGAAATCAGATTTGGGCAAACGTCACTTCGGCACCTTCCCTGAATCTGATCCGGGTACGGGATGCAGGGACCCCTTGCCGGGGTAGCCCGTGTCGAATTGCCGGTTGTCGCCGGGCCGCTCGAAGTAGCCGTCCTGCACGGTCTCGGCCCGGCCCATGGCCAGCAGAGCGCTCACGGTCACGAAGCGCCATCCCCGGCGCAGCAGCTCGTCCACGAAGAACGGGACGATTTCATGCGTATGGCGCGGCACGGCGTTGGCGTGCATGAGCACGATGGACCCGGGCCGAACCTCGCCCGCCGCGCGAAGGGCCATGTCCCGCGCCGTGCCCGTGCCGCCCTCGCCCAGGACGTCCCACTGGATCACGGGCAGGCCCATGGCCGCCAGGCGCTCCAAGGTTTCGGGCGAGTTGCGGCCGTAGGGCAGGCGGAAGACCGACATGGACGCAGGCACCGCCGCCATTTCCGCCCCCAGGCCGCGTTCCCTGGCCCGGCGCGCCAGCTCTTCGCGCAGGAGTTCGTACTGGGCCTGGGTCCAGAGGACCTGGTCGCGGGTCTCGAATTCGTCCGTCAGAGCCAGGTTGGCATGGGTCCAGGAGTGGTTGCCCAGCTCGAAGAGCGGGTCGGCCATGAGCTGCATGGTCTGCTCAGGGTGGGAGCGCATCCACTTGCCGCCGGCAAAGAACGTGGCCGCAACGCCCTTCCCGCGCAGGAAATTGACGATCTCGGTGCGGTAGCCCGTACGGTTGCTGGCCCGCTCGCACAGGTCGAAGGTCAGGGCCAGGACCTTGGCCCCGGCCGGGACATGCACGCGGCGGATGACGCCGCGCAGGTCCGCGGGAACTTCGGCCTGGCCCGAGACGGGTACAAGCCGCGCGGGCAGGGTGAGGTCCGCGGGTTTGGAGTAGGGTCGGGTGACCACGTGATCGGACGGGTTCCCGGCCAGTTGCGCCCGGGTCCACAGTCCGTCCAGAAGAACGCGCGAGCCCTGTCCCGCCATCGCAAATCCCGCCGGCGCAAGGGCGGCGAGAAGAATGAACCATACCGCGTGACGCATAACTTTCATGGAACCTGCCGGTTTGTTTGAAGAGCATGCCTGACAGTCGACGAACCTGCCCGTGAAACCGCTAGACGATCTCACAGCGCCTCTTCACGGGCAAGCGTCAACGTAACGCAGCGTGCTCACAGCGCCGTCTCTCCGACATTTTTTCAACCTTGCGGAAATTCCTCTTGACGGACCTTGTGAGCGGTGTCACAAGTTGGTTGGTTGACCAACTCAAACATTTGCGGAGGAAATATATATGGAACTGCCAGGCCTCAAAACTTTTCTCGTTCCCGTCGACGGCGGCGAAGCTTCCCGCCGCGCCAAGCGTTACGCCATAGGCCTCGCCAAGCAGTGCGGCGGCAAGGTCGTGCTCTTTCACGCCCTGAGCCTCGTCAGCGCCCGCATCAGCCCCGAGGACCGCAAGAAGATCAACATGCGGGAAATGGAGCGCATCTCCAAGGTCCTGCGCCTGTACGAGGACGGCTGCCGCGAGGCCGGCGTGATGTTCAAGACGGTCATCGGCCACGGCACCCCGGCCGACGCCATCGTCGACGCCGCCCGCGCCAACCGCTGCGACATGATCATCATGGGTTCCGGCGGCGCGACCGGCGTGCGCAAGTTTCTCGGCTCCCTGTCCGACAGGGTCAGCGCGCGCAGCTCCGTACCGGTGGTCGTCGTGGGCGACGAATGCGCCTGCGCCAACTCCTGCGGCGGCTCCTGCCTGCGCCGTCTCGGCTTCGCGCCCGTCCCCAACCTGCAGAACGACATGTGCGCCTGCTGAAACGGGTTCGGCCGGTTGCGCGACGCGGGCCGGCGGACGAAACGGCCAATCAAAGCAAAACGCCCACGGCATCACTGCCGCGGGCGTTTTGCTTTTGGTCGCTCGGCGCTAGATTTTGCGGCGATCAACGATCCTTCCGCCGCCTTCGCGCTGCAGGGTGCGAGGCTCCACCAGGCGGACCTCGAAGGACACGCCCAGTTCGGTCTGCAAGCGGATGCGCACGTTTTCGAGGATGCGCTGGGACTGCTTGATGGAATCGGTGCAGAAGGACTCCGGGGCCTCAAGAAGAATCGTGGCCTGGTCCATGTGCCCCTGGCGGTCCAGGACGACCTGGTAGTGCGGGTCCGCAAGACCCGTGGAGGCAATGAGCGTCTCGATCTGGGCCGGAAAGATGTTCACGCCGTGAATGATGAGCATGTCGTCGCTGCGGCCCGGGATGCGGGTCATGCGCCTGAAGGTCCGACCGCAGGCGCAGGGCGCCCCGATGAGGGTGGTCAGGTCGCCGGTGCGGAAACGGACCAGGGGGAAGGCCTCCTTGGTCAGGGTGGTCAGGACCAGCTCGCCCTTCCGCCCCTCGGGCAGAACCTCGCCGGTTTCCGGGTCCACGATCTCGGCCAGGAAATGGTCCTCGTTGATGTGCAGGCCAGCGCGTTCCAGGCACTCCCCGGCCACGCCCGTGATCTCGCTCAGGCCGTAGTTGTCCGTGGCCTGGACGCCCAGGCGCTCCTCGATCTCGCGGCGCGTTTCCTCGGTCCAGGGCTCCGAGCCGAAAAGGCCGAAGCGCAGGCTCAAGGCCGTCTTGTTGATGCCCATCTCGTCCAGGGTGTCGGCCAGGTGCAGGGCGTAGCTCGGGGTGCAGATAAGGGCCGTGGTCCGGTAGTCCTGCATGATGGAGATCTGGCGCCGGGCGTTGCCGCCGGAGCTGGGGATGACGGAGGCCCCGATTAGCTCGGCACCGGAGTGGATGCCGAAGGCGCCGGTGAACAGGCCGTAGTTGAAGGCGATCTGCACGGCGTCGTCCTTGGTCACGCCGCCGGCCGTGAGGATGCGCGCGGCCAGTTCGGACCAGCGGCGCACGTCGCCCGAGGTGTACCCCACCACCGTGGGTCTGCCCGTGGTGCCCATGGAGGCCTGCATGCGCACCACGTCGCGCAGGGGCACGGCGAAGAGCCCGTACGGGTAGTTCTCGCGCAGGTCGGCCTTGGTGGTGAAGGGCAGGCGCTGTACGTCGGCCAGGGACTGCACGTCGTAAGGGTCGATGCCCAGTTCCGCGAAGCGCCGCCGGTACAGGGGCACGTTGCGCGCCACGCGGTTCAGGGTGGCCTGCAGCCGCTCCAGTTGCAGAAGCTCCAGATCGCCGCGGTCCATGCATTCATATTCGCTCTGCCAGTACATCGTTCTCCCCCTATATCCCAAAATTCCCGACCATGCGCAGGACGCGTGAAAAGGTTCGAGTGCAAGGCGCAAGGCCAAAACGGGGCCGAAGTGTATCGATATATACATGAGGGCCCGTTTTGGCCGCAGCAACGCGGCAATCGGGCCTTTTCACGCGTCCTGCTCGCGGCCGAGGTAGGCGCGCTGGACGTCGCGGTTGGCCAGCAGCTCCGCCGCGCTGCCCTGCAGGATGACGCGGCCGTTCTCCAGGACGTAGCCGCGGTCGGCGATCTTCAGGGCGCTTTTCGCGTTCTGCTCCACGAGAAGGACCGTCAGGCCCAGCCGGTCGCGCAGTTCCACGATATGCCGGAAAATGTCGCGGACCACCAGCGGGGCCAGGCCCATGCCTGGCTCGTCCAGCAGGAGCATCCGCGGGCGGGCCATGAGGGCGCGGCCGATGGCCAGCATCTGCTGCTCCCCGCCCGACAGGGTCCCGGCGGCCTGGGCCCGGCGCTCGCGCAGGACCGGGAACATGGCATACATGGTCTCCAGGTCCTCGGCGATGGCGGCGCGGTCGCGGAAGCGCGGCCGGGTGTAGGCCCCCAGGCGCAGGTTGTCCTCCACAGACAGAGGGCTGAAGACCAGGCGCCCCTCGGGCACGTGGGAGATGCCGGCGCGCACGATCTGCTCGGGACTTCTGCGCGTCAGCTCCTCCTCGCCGAAGAGGATGCTGCCCTGGCCGGGACGGTTCAGGCCGGAGATGGTGCAGAGCATGGTCGTCTTGCCCGCGCCGTTGCCGCCGATGAGGGCCACGATCTCGCCCTGCCGCACATGCAGGGTGGCGCGTCGCACTGCGTGGATGCGGCCGTAGAACACGTCGACGTTCTTGAGGGACAGCAGGGTCTTCATTCCTCGTCCCCCCCGAGGTAGGCGGCCACGACCTTCGGGTCCTTCTGGACCTGGGCCGGCGTGCCGCGGCTGATGGTCTGGCCGAAGCAGAGCACCATGATGGCGTCGCTGATGCCCATGACCAGTTCCATGTCGTGCTCGACGAGGATGACCGAAAGCCCATAGGTGTCGCGGATGCGCACGATCATGGCCGCCAGGGCCTGGGTCTCGGCGATGTTCAGGCCGGCGGCCGGCTCGTCCAGCAGCAGGAGCCGGGGCCGCGCCGCCAGGGCCCGCGCCAGTTCCAGGGCGCGCTGCCGGCCGAAGGCCAGATCCTTGGCCGTGGCCTGGGCGTACTCGGCCATGCCGACGAACTCCAGGGCTTCCATGGCCTCGCGCCGGATGTCCGCCTCGACCCTGCGCGAACGCGGCGTGCGCAGCATGCTGTGCCAGGCCGGGACGCTCAGGCGGCCATGGCAGCCCATGGCGACGTTCTCGAGGACCGTCATGTTGGAGAAGATTTCCAGGTTCTGGAAGGTCCGGACCATGCCTCCCCGTGCCCGCTCGTGGGCCGGGGCCGCGGTGATGTCGCGGCCGTCGAAGCGGATGCTTCCGCCGCTTGGCGGCACCATGCCGGAGATGACATTGAGGAGCGTGGTCTTGCCCGCGCCGTTGGGCCCGATGATGGCCGTGATGGCGCCGGCCTCGGCCTCGAAGTCCACGTCGGCCAGGGCGTGCACCCCGCCGAAGCGCACGGAAACGCCCCGTGTGGCCAGCACCGCGCTACCCATGAGCGGCCCCCGAGGCGCCGCGCGCCGCCCAGGCCCGCCTGGCCCGGGCCCACAGCCTGTTCCATCCCCCGGCCATGCCGTCGGGCAAAAACATCATGCACAGGATGAGGATGGCCCCGAAGAGCACGACCTCGATGTTCTCGAAGGCGCGCAGGAACTCGGGCAGGACGGTCACGAAGAATGCGCCGACGATGGCTCCGGGCACGCTGACCATGCCGCCCAGCACGACCATGACGATGAGCTCCACCGAAAACATGAAGCCGAAGGACGACGGCGCGATGAAGGTCAGGTAGTGGGCGTAGAGCACGCCGGCCACCGCCGAGAACGCGGCCGAGAGGACGAAGACGAAGAGCTTGTAGCGGGCGATGTCCACGCCCATGGCCTGGGCCGCCTTCTCGGCGGTGTGCAGGGCTCGCAGGGCCCGCCCGATGCGGCTGTGCAGCAGGTTGAAGGACAGCCACACGGCCAGGCAGAGCACGCCCGCCACGACGCGGTACAGAGCCAGGTCCTTCTTCACCTCATGGCCGAAGAAGGACAGGCGCGGGATGCCGACGAAGCCCGAGGGGCCGCCGGTGATGTCCACGGTCTCGGTGAAGAGGATGGACAGGATGATGCCAAATCCCAGGGTGGCCATGGCCAGGTAGTGCCCCTTGAGTTTCAGGGACGGCATGCCGATGAGGAAGCTCACGGCCACGGTCAGGGCCACGCCGGCCAGCATGGAGGCCTCCACGGGCCAGCCGGCCGTTGTGCTGAGCCAGGCGCTCGAATAGGCGGCCAGGCCGTAGAACCCGGCGTGCCCCAGGGAGATCTGCCCGGCGTGACCCACCAGCAGGCACAGGCCCACGGCGTTCAGGGAGTGCAGGCAGCCCAGGATGAGGATGGTCAGGAAATAGTTGTTGGGCAGCGCCGCCGGCGCGAGCATGAGCAGCGCGAAGAAGCAGGCCAGCCAGATCATGTCCTTGCGGTAGCTCACGTCATACCCGCTTGGTGTCTTTGAGGCCGAACAGGCCCGATGGTTTGACGAAGAGAAGCGCCAGCAGGATGACGAAGGCCAGGGCGTCCTTGTAGGCCGAGGAGACGAACCCCGCGCCCAGGGATTCGAGGACGCCGAGGATGACCCCGCCCGCCGCCGCCCCGAAGGGGTTGCCCAGGCCGCCCAGGATGCAGGCCGCGAAGCCCTTGAGGCCGAGCATGATGCCCACGTCGTAGGACGTCATGGTGATGGGCGCGAGGATCACCCCGCCCACTGCCCCGACCAGGGCCGAGATCATGAAGGACAGCAGGACCATGCGCTGCACGCCGATGCCCACCAGGGACGCGGCCTTGGGGTCGTGGGAGCAGGCCAGCATGGCCTTGCCGTGAATGGTCCCGGAGAAGAAGGCCTTGAGGCCCGCCAGAAGCAGCAGGCTCACGGCCAGGACCCACAGGGCCTGCGGCATGACGGCCGCGCCCAGGACCATGATGGGCCGGTCGCCCGAAAAGGGTTCGAGCACGTGGGTGTCCTTGCCCCAGGCCAGCATGGCCAGGCCGCGGATGAGGATGGACACGCCGATGGTGATGATGATCAGGTTGATGGTCGGGCAGTCGCGCACGGGCCGGATGGCCAGGCGTTCCACCAGGGCCCCGGCCACGGTGGCCCCGACCACGGCCAGAACCACGGCCACGGGTTCGCCCAGGCCCAGGACGCGGGTGAAATAGACGCTCATCATGCCGCCGAGCATGACGAACTCGCCCTGGGCGAAGTTGATGACGCCCGTGGTGTTGAAAATGATGGTGAACCCCAGCGCCGTCAGGCCGTAGGTGCTGCCCAGGGTCAGGCCGGTGATGAGGTACTGCAGGAGGCTCGACGGGTCCATGTGCTCCCAAGAAAAAGGCCGGCGGACGCTTCCATCCGTCGGCCCGTTCGGACGTTGCGGTTCTACTCGGTCACGTTCCAGGTCCCATTCTTGATGGTGACCATTATAAAGGCGCTCTCGTCAAGCCCGTTGTGGTTCTCGGGACCGTAGGTGTACACCCCCGACACGCCGGCGAAGCCCGCGATCTTCTCCAGTTTGTCGCGGATGTCGGCCGCCTTGGCCGAACCGCCCTTGCGCACCGCCTCCAGGACCAGGGCGAAGGCGTCGTGGGCATACCCGCCGAAGGACGAGACCGGGGCGTTGTAGGCCTTGGCGTAGTCGGCCACATAGGCGTCCAGGACCGGCTTCTGGGGATGGTCGGCCGGGACAAGGTCCACGGCCACCAGGCGGCCGGCCGGGAGGACGAGCCCTTCGGCCGCGTCGCCTGCCAGCTCGATGAACTTGTCCGAAGCCACGCCGTGGCTCATGTACAGGGGCGTTGTCAGGCCCAGCTGGACGCGGTTGCGGGCCACCACGGCCGGGCCGGGGTTGGTGCCCCAGCAGATGATGGCGTCGGGCGAGGCGCCCTTGATCTTGGTCAGCTGGGCGGTCATGTCCGTGTCCTTGGGCCCGTAGACCTCGTCGGCCACGAGCTGGAAGCCTCCGGCCGGGACGAGTTCGTTCAGGACAGCGCGTCCGGCCTGGCCGTAGCCGTCGGAGACCGTCAGGATGGCCAGCTTGGAGAAACCCTTGGCCTTGGCGTTCTGGAGGATCTTGGACACGGCGTGGCGGTCCAGCTGCGGCGTGTTGAAGACCCACGGGTCCACGGGCTTGACGATCTTCTCTGCGGCCGCGCAGGACACCAGCGGCACCTCGGCCGAGGAGAAGAACTTGGAGATGGCCAGGGTGTTGCCGGAAATGCTCGGGCCGATGACCACGCTGACGCCGTCCTGGTCCAGGAGCTTCTTGGCGGCCATGACGCACTTGTTCACGTCGGACTCGTCGTCGTAGACGATCACCTCGACCTGCTGACCGTTCACGCCGCCGGCCGCGTTGACCTTGTCCTGCAGCATGACGAGAGTGTTCCTCTCGGGCTCCCCAAGAAAGGAGGCCGGGCCGGTCACGGAAAAGATGGCGCCGATCCTGATCGCGTCGGCCGCCAGGGCCGGACCGCCGGACAGCAGGGTGACAACAAGTGCAACGACCCACTTCGCCGCTTTCATGCAGACCTCCGAAACGTGTGAGGGTGAACCCGGAAAACCGGACGGAACAATTCGAACGATAATCGATAACCCGGCGACATATGGGCTGTCAATCGAGGAGGGAAGCCATTAGTCCCATAGGTCGTATAGGACCTATGGCCGGAGCCCCATGACTGCCGGGGCACCAAAATGCAAAAGCCCGTCATGCAGCATCATGACGGGCTTTCGTGACTGAATCGGGTGCGTATGGCTAGATCTTGTTCGCAGCCAGGGAAAGACGGGAAATCTTCCGGGCGGCGGTGCGCCAGTGGACGACCTTCTTGCTCGCGGCTTTGTCCAGAACCGTGGTGGCGGCCTTCAGGGCGGCGGTCACGGCATCCTGGTCCTGGGACTCGATGGCGGTGCGAACGGCCTTCATGGCGTTCTTCACACGGGTTTTCATCATTCTATTGCGCTCGCGGGCCTTGAGGCTCTGGCGGTGTCTCTTGAGGGCAGACTTGTGATTGGCCAAGATAAAACTCCTTTCAAAAATATACGCGTGTTTCAGTCAGTAATAAGATGTCTCTGCAATCCGGTGGCTGTAGCCGATGCCTTCGGAAACTGTCAAGCCCGCAGAACAGGCTAGACCTGGAATTTTCCGAAATCGGCCACCCGCCCCAGGGTCGTGACCAGACGCTGCAGGAGGTTCAGGCGATTGGTGCGCAAGGCCGCATCGTCGCACATGACCATGACGCCGTCGAAGAAGCCGTCCACCACCGGACGCAGGACGCCCAGAAGCGCGAGCATCTTCGGGTAGTCGCCGGCCTCGGCCAGGCGGGCCCATTCGGGCTCGACGCCCTGCAGGGCCGTCCAGAAGGCCTTCTCCGCCTCGCCTTCGAGCAGGTCCTCGCGGATCTGGCCCGAGAGTTCCTGCCCGGCCTGCTTGCGGATGATGTTGGCCGCGCGCTTGAAGGTCAGGACCGAGGCCTCGAAATCCGCCTCGCGGCTGAAGTCGGCCAGGGCCTCGACCCGCCGCCAAGTCTCGAAGATGTCGGCGAAGCCGGGGGCCATGGCCGCCTCCAGGACCAGGGTCTGCACGCCCTGGGCATTCCAGTAGGCGCGCAGGCGCTGGCCGAAGAAGTCCATGAGCTTATCCAGGGCCTCTTCTGGCTCAAGCTTCCACTCCACGCCCTCGTAGCCGGCCTGGGCCTCGCGCAGCAGATCCGCGAGATCCAGGGTCAGGCCCTTTTCGAGGACGATGCGGCACACGCCCAGGGCGTTGCGCCGCAGGGCGTACGGGTCGGCCGCGCCCGTGGGCATCATGCCCAGGCCGAAGCAGCCCGCCAGGTTGTCGAGCTTGTCGGCCAGGGACAGGATGACCCCTGCCATGCTCCCGGGCAGCGGGGAGTCCTGGCCCGCAGGCAGATACTGTTCGTAGAGGGCCTGGGCCACGGTTTCGCCCTCACCCTTCATGCGGGCGTAGATGCCGCCCATCTTGCCCTGCAGGTCGTCGAACTCGTAGACCATCTCGGACACGAGGTCGGCCTTGGACAGACGTCCGGCGCGGGCCATGTCCGCAGACAGCCCCGGGGCGATGCGGGAGGCGATGGACGAGGCCAGTTTTCCGAGCCTGCGGGTCTTGTCGCCCATGGTGCCCAGGGGGCCGATGAAGATGACCTTGTCGAGCTTGTCCAGCCACTGCTCGAAGGTGGCGGCGCAGTCTGCCTCCCAGAAGAAGCGGGCGTCCTCCAGGCGGGCCCGCAGGACCCTCTCCCAGCCCTTGCGGACCAGGGCGGGCTCGCGGGACTCGATGTTGGCCGCGGTCAGGAAGTACGGCAGGAGCTTTCCGTCCTTGCCGCGCAGGCCGAAGCTCTTCTGGTGGGTCTCCATGCTCGTCAGCAGGACCTCGGCCGGGAGTTCCAGGAATTTCTCGTGAAAGCCGCCGAGCATGGCACGCGGCGTCTCGACCAGGTTGGCCACCTGATCCAGCAGGGACTCGGACCACTCGACGGTCCCGCCCGCTTCCGCGGCCAGGCGGTCGCCGTCGGCGCGGATGGCGGCCTTGCGGTCGGCGGTGTCGAGGACCACCCTGCCCTGCTCAAGCAGGACGCGGGCGTAGTCGTCGGCATGGGGCACGGCGAAGGGGCCGGGGCCCATGACGCGGTGGCCGCGTGTCTCACAACCGGCCGTCAGGCCCGCGAACCCGAAGGGCACGGCCCTGCCGTCGAGCATGGCCAGGAGCCAGCGCACGGGACGGCCGAAGGTGCAGTCCTTGCCGATCCACTGCATCTTCTTGGGGAAGTTCAGGGACGGCAGAACGGCCGCGCAGGTCTCGGCCAGGATGTCGGCCGCGGGGCGGCCGCCGACGGTCTTCTTCAGGGCCAGGTACTCGCCCTTGTCCGTCTTCTCCACGTAGACCTGGTCGAACTCGACGTTCTGGGACTTGGCGAAGCCCAGCCCCGCCTTGGTCGGCTTGCCTTCGGCGTCGAGGGCGATGCGCACGGGCGGGCCCGAAACGACGATCTCCTCGGTCTTCTGCACGTCGGCCAGACCCGTGATGTCCACCACCAGACGCCTGGGCGTGGAAAAGGAGGCCACGGCGCCGAATCCGAGCCCGGCCTCGCCGAGCAGGGTCTCGAAGCGTTCGCGCAGTTCGCGGTCCAGCAGCGGCAGGAAGCGCGCCGGCATCTCCTCCACCCCGATCTCAAGAACGAAATGACTCATGAAAAAACTCCCTATGCAGAACCCGTGAAGGGGAAGGTCAGGATTTCAGAAGCGGATGCCCCATGGCCTCGCGCTGTTCGACGTACAACCTGGCCACGGCCGAGGCCAGAGCCCGGACCCGTGCGATGTACTTGGCCCGCTCGGTGATGGAGATGGCCCCGCGGGCGTCCAGCAGGTTGAAGGTGTGGGAGCACTTCAGGCAGAAGTCGTAGGCCGGCCAGGGCAGCCCGGCCTCGCAGAGCTTGCGGGATTCGGCCTCGCAGGCGTTGAAGAAGCCCAGCAGCATGTCCTGGTCCGAGTGGTCGAAATTGTACTTGGAGTGCTCCACCTCGGCCTGGTGGTAGACCTGCCCGTAGGTCACGTGGTCGTTCCAGGCCAGGTCGTAGACCGACTCCTTCTCCTGCAGGTACATGCACAGCCGCTCCACGCCGTAGGTGATCTCGCAGCTGACGGGCTCCAGGTTGATGCCCCCGACCTGCTGGAAGTACGTGAACTGCGTGACCTCCATGCCGTTGAGCCACACTTCCCAGCCAAGGCCCCAGGCGCCCAGCGTCGGGCTCTCCCAGTCGTCCTCGACGAAGCGGATGTCGTGGACGTGCTTGTCGATGCCGAGCACACCGAGGCTGTCCAGGTACAGTTCCAGCACGTTGGCCGGGGAAGGCTTCAGGATGACCTGGAACTGGAAATAGTGCTGCAGACGGTTGGGGTTCTCGCCGTAGCGGCCGTCCGTGGGGCGGCGGGTGGACTCGGGGTAGGCCACCTTCCATGGCTCGGGGCCCAGGACCCGCAGGAAGGTCGACGGGTTGAAGGTCCCGGCCCCGACCTCCATGTCGTATGGGAACTGCAGCACGCAGCCCTGTTCGGCCCAGAAACGCTGCAGGTTGCTGATGACGTCCTGAAAATTCATGCGAAGCTCCTTAGAACGATATGCCCGGCCGCGTCAGCACCGCACGAAGCGGTTGCCCTCGCAGGTCAGGCCCAGATGGCATTGGACAAAGGCGTCCACGAGGTGGGCGCATTCCTCCCGCACCCTGGCCGGCGGCATGAGGCCGGCCCATTCCTTGGGTCCCGTGCGGGCCAGATGGTCCAGCAGGCCCAGGGTCTCGCGGGAGGTGGAAATCTTGGCGCCGCCCCCCGAGGGGCAGCGCAGGCAGTAGAGCCCGCCCTCCTGCACGGCGAAGACCGAGCGGTGATGGGCGTTCAGGGGCCCGCCGCACTCGCGGCAGCTCCGCAGGTCCGGCTGGTACCCCTGGGCGAAGGCCATCTTGGCCCGGAACAGCAGCGGGATGAACCACGAGCCCGGCTCTTCCCGGTCCAGGGCCTCAAGGGTCTCCAGCAACAGGGAGTAGGCCGGCGAGTACCCGTCCGGGGCGAAGGACAGGGATTCAAAGAAGCGTACGCAGTTGCTGATCATCCCCAGCTTCTTCAAGTCCCGCTTGAGGGTCGGGAAGCCGTTGATGAGGGTCCCCTCCTCCAGGCAGTAATACTCCTGGCGGCCGCGGCTGACCCGGAAATGAACCACGCTCAGTTGGTCCAGGCAGCCGCAGAAGCGCCGGCGGCTGCGATGGCCGCCGAAGGCGAAGCCCGTCAGCAGGCCGTGGGTGGGTGAAAAAAAACGGACCCAGCAGTCCGCTTCTCGAAACGTGCCCACCCGCAGCACCAGAACCTGTTCGGAAAATTCCACGCTCCGATCCTCGCCGACGCCTCGGGCGCCGGCCTACTGCACGACCAGCGTCCTGACCTCGCCGAGCTTGGCCTCGAAGGGGTAGGGTTTGCCGTCGAGTTCGAGGGCGACACCGCCGGCGTTGCCGAACTTGATGCTCAGGGAGTCGTGGAAGGTGATTGTCGCCGACTCCCCCTTGCGCAGAAAATAGTCCACGACCTTGTCGTCGGGCCGGGCCTGCAGCCAGCTGGCCGAATGCGCGCTGATGCGCAGCGTCCGCTCGCCGCCTGCTGCCGCCGGAGCGCTCGGGGCCTGCTCCCGGGTCGCCGCCGGGGTGGCGACGGACACGTCGGTCCGGTTCGCAACCGCCGGGGCCGGCTCCTGTCCGACGGCAGGCGCGGCAGAGGCGTTGGCGGCGACTTCGGCGGCGGGCGTGGCGTTCTGCCCTTCCTCGGCTCCAGCCGGGAGTTGCGGCTCGGCGGCGACCTCCTGCATTTGCGTCAGGGGCGCAGGCACATTCTCGGGCGGCAGGGTCTGGGACTGGGGCGCCGGTGCGGGCGCGGGCTCCTGCACGGCCGGCGCGGGAGCTTGGGCCTGGCGCGAACGGTAGACGTCGAAAACGTACCAGCCAAGCGCCCCCAGGGCCAGGATGCCGACAATGGCGACCACGCGCACGATGGTGTTCACATGGTCCGCATCGTGGGTCCGGACCTTGATCCTGGGCGCATGGTGCTCGGGGTGGTCCGCTTCCGTGGGCACGGGGTACTCGCGGCTGAAATGCGCGCAGAGGTCCTGCGCATCGAGGCCGAGCAGAAGGGCGTAGCTCCGCACGAAGCCCCTGGCGTAGACCGGGTGGGGAAATCTTTCACGGTTGCCCTCTTCGAGGGCGGAAATGACCGAGGGAGCGATCTTGGTCCTTTCCTCGACCGCTTCGATGCTCAGCCCTTTTCGCTCCCGTGTCTCGCGCAGCAACGTTCCGATTTCGATCAGATCCATATTCCGCGTCACTCCATCGTGGATTGGAAAAAGGGGCCTAGAGCCGCTTTTCGATCACGGCCTTGGCGCGCAGCCCGGCCATGTATTCCTTGAAACGCTCTTCGAGCTTGGGACGCAGGATGGCCTCGCGCACCTCCTCATCGACGGCGCCCTGCTCCTGACGCGCCTCGTCCTTGCGGTCAAGCAGCTTGAGGATGACCCAACGCTCCTGAATCAGCTCGGGACGGCTCATGTCGCCAACGGCAAGGTCCCGCAGGGCATGCCTCCAGGGCTCGGCCAGATCGCGCCAGCGCACCCCGGCCATGACGCCGTCATCGGCCTTGGGGCCGACGGAATACCTGTCCACTGCCTCGGCGAACCCGACTTCGCCCGAACCGATCCTGGTCCAGAGCTCCTCGGCCTGGGCCGAGTCCATCACGGCCAGGATCTGCAGGTCCACGGTGCGTTCCGTGGACAGTTCGGCGCTGTTGCGCTCCTTGTAGGCGTCGATCTCTTCCTGCGTGACCACCACTTTGCGCCTGACCATGTAGTTGATGATCTGGTGCTTGACGATGTCCTGACGGCTGCGCTCCTTGAATTGCTCCACCGTCAGCCCCTGCAGGCGCAGGGAACGCTGGAAGTCGTCCTCGGTCATGCGGTGCCGGGCCTTGAACTGCCGCATCTCGTTCTCGACCTCCGAGTCGGAGACCTCGACCTTGAGCCTGGCCGCCTCCTGGCGCACGATAATGTCGTCGATCATGCCGTCGAGCACCTGCGGGGCGATCTTGGCGGCCTCCTCGGCCGGCGGCGTCTGGCCGGCGATGAGGCGGATCTGCTGCTGCAGGTCGACGTAGGTGATGATCTCGCCGTTGACCACGGCGACGATGCGGTCCAGAACCTGCGCGCCCTGCGCCTGGCCCATGGCTACGAGCAGAAGAGACATGACCAGAAGAACACGGAAACACGATTTTTTGATCATCGGAAGTTCTTATCCTTTGAATATGTCGCTGAAAGGGGGATCTTCGACGTGCGCGAACGGCCGAAACGGCGTCTCGAAAAGAACGCGGGGCCAGGACGCGCGAACGTCAAACGCGTTCACGGTACTAACCTTGAGCGCAGGCCGAGTCCAGTTCAATCTTGTCCCGCCTCCGCGGCGTCGGCCCGCACCCTGTCCCGCAGGCCCAGGAGCATATCCTTGAGGGCCTGCATGGCCGCCGTGACGGTAACGTGCCCCGGCATGCGCAGCTCCAGCTTGGCCGGCGGAAGGATCCTGGCCGCAGCGGCGTTCTCCCCCACCCAGGCCATGAGGCGGACCGGGTCGAGGTTGTGGCGCGTCTCGTCCCAGTGCACCAGGGCCCGGTCCTCGAAGAGGTCCATGCGCACGGCGCCGAGTCTGCGCGCGTCGATCTTGATCATGAGCACGGCCACGAAGGTCTTCAGGGCGTCGGGCAGGGAACCGAAGCGGTCGCGCATGTCGTCCACGATCTCGGCGATCTCCCCCTCGTCGCGGCAGGACGACAGGGCCTTGTAGTAGTGCAGGCGCTCCTTGGGGTCCGACACGTACTCCTCGGGGATGAGGGCCTGGAAGCCCAGGTTGAGCTCCGGCTCGATCTCGGTCTCGACCTTGCCGCCCCTGAGCCGCGTGACCTCCTCCTCGAGCATTTCGAGGAACAGGTCCAGGCCGACCTTGCCGATGGTGCCGGATTGGGCCTCGCCAAGGATGTTGCCGGCCCCGCGCAGGCGCAGGTCCTCCATGGCCACCTTGAAGCCGGCGCCGAGGTAGTCCATGTCGAGGATGATCTTCAGGCGCTTGCGCGACGTCTCCTGCAGGCGGTCCAGGTCGGGAATGATGAAATAGGCGTAGGCCTGCTCGCTGGAGCGCCCCACCCGGCCGCGCAGCTGGTAGAGCTGGCCCAGGCCGAAGAGCTGGGCCTGGTCGACGATGAGGGTGTTGGCCCGCGGGAAATCCAGCCCCGACTCGACGATGGCCGTGCAGACCAGGACGTCGAGTTCGCCGTGCCAGAACTTGTGCATGGTCTCCTCGAGGTCGTGGGCCTTCATCTGGCCGTGGCCCATGCCGACCCGCGCCCCGGGCACCAGGGAGGAGACGAACTCCGCCACCCGCTCCAGGCCCTGCACGCGGTTGTAGACCCAGAAGACCTGCCCGCCGCGGGCCAGTTCGCGCTCCAGAATGGCCCGAAGCTGCTCGGGGTCGCGCTCCATGAGGGAGGTTTCGACGGGCTTTCGGTCGCGGGGCGGGGTCTCGATGACGCTCAGGCCCCGGATGCCGGACAGGGACAGCTGCAGGGTGCGCGGGATGGGCGTGGCCGTCAGCGTCAGCACGTCGATGGTCGAGCGCATCTTCTTCAGGCGCTCCTTGTGCTTGACGCCGAAGCGCTGCTCCTCGTCGAGGATCATGAGCGCCAGGTTGGCGAACTCCACGTCCTTGGAAAGCATGCGGTGGGTGCCGATGAGCACGTCCACCTGGCCGCGCCTGGCGGCTTCGAGGACCCGCTTCTGCCCCGCCGCCGGGACGAAGCGGCTGAGGAGCCCGACGTTGATGGAAAAGGGTTCCATGCGCTGGCGGAAGGTCTGGTAGTGCTGCTCGGCCAGGACCGTGGTCGGACACAGCAGGGCCACCTGCTTGCCGTCCAGGACGGCGCGGAAGGCCGCGCGCAGGGCCACCTCGGTCTTGCCGAAGCCCACGTCGCCGCAGACCAGGCGGTCCATGGGCTCGGGCTTCTCCATGTCGGCCAGCACGTCGGCGATGGCCTTCTCCTGGTCGCGCGTCTCCTCGAAGCCGAAGCTGGCCTCGAACTCCCAGTACAGCTCCGAGACGGGCTTGTAGCGGTAGCCCTTGGCGATCTTGCGGAAGGCGTACATCTCCACCAGGTCGCGGGCGATCTTGGCGATGGACTGCCGCGTGCGCTCGCGGGCCTTGGACCAGGCCGTGCCGCCCAGGCGGTCCAGGGCCGGGGCCGCGCCGTCGGGCCCCTTGTAGCGCTGGACCTGGCCGAGGCGGTCCACAGGCAGGTAGAGCCTGTCCTCGCCGTCGTACTGCAGCAGGAGGTAGTCGTTGGCCACGTCGCCGAACTTGATGCGCTGCAGGCCGCCGAAACGGCACAGGCCGTAGTCGCGGTGCACGAGGAGGTCGCCCTGCTCCAGTTCGTCGAAGGCGTCGAGCCCCTTGAAGGCCTTGCTGGCGGCGCGCTGGGCCTTGGGCGCCCCGGGCTGGAGCACGGACTCGGGCAGGAGCTGCATGCCGGCCCAGGGCAGGCGCATGCCGTGGCCCAGGGAGCCCACCAGGGCGAAGATGCCCGACTCGCCGGGCGCGTAGGCCGTCTTGAAGACCTGGTCGTCCTGGGCCGCGAGCTGCATGAACTTGCGGCGGGACTGCTCGGAATGGAAGCACAGCAGGGTCTGGCGCCACTCGCGCCGCCAGGCGTCGAGTTCCTGCATCAGGGCCCGCCAGGGGCGGTTGCGGCTCTCGGGGGTCCAGAACAGGTCCTCGAAGGCGTTGACCGCCTCCTCGGGCAGGTCCGTGCCCTCCTCCCTGACGCCCATGACCAGGCTCTCGCAGAGAATCTGCCGGCCCTGCTCCCAGATCCGGCGCACGTCGCCGGGGGTCTGGATCAGGCCGTGCCGGGGCCACAGGCGCTCGTCGTCGCGGAAATGGTTCTGCCAGGCCCAACTCGTCTCCTCCAGCTTGGTGCGCAGGTCCTGGGCCTCGGCCATGAGAAAGACGCTCCCCTCGGGCAGCCAGGACTCAAGGCCCACGGTGTCGGGGTAGTACATGCTCGGGGGCAGGTGCGGGTGGGGCTGCAGCAGCTCCTTTTCAAGATCCGCCCGCGTGCCCTTGGAGATCTCGCCCAGGCGCATCCAGCCATCGAACATGCCCCGGGCGGCCTCGCGGTAGGTTTCGGCCCCGATGCACCCGGCCACGGGCAGGATGACGGCCGACTTGAGCTCGGCCCGGGAACGCTGGGTCATGGGCTCGAAGAGGCGGATGCGCTCCAGGGCGTCGCCGAAGAATTCCAGGCGCACGGGGTGCTCGTAGCCCGGGCAGAAGATATCCATGATGTCGCCGCGCAAGGACGCCTCGCCCATTGCCGTGACCATGGACACCCGGGTGTACCCCCAGTTGACCAGGGTTTCGAGGAGGTCGTCCTGGTCGATCTCGTCACCCTGCGCCACGGAAAGATGCTCACGCTGCAGCAGGTCCGGATGGGGCCATTTCTGGATCAGGTTCTCCAGGGGCAGGAGAACCCCTCTGCCCTTGCCCTTGTGGGCCAGGGCGAAGAGGGCGCGCCAGCGGTCGGGCCAGGGTGAACGGCGCGGGTCCTCGACGTTGTAGTGCGGAAAGCGCAGCCAGCGGCGCTCCCAGAAATTCCGTTCCTGATCGCCGGGCGACATGAGGCGCGCCAGGGAGGCGTACAGGGGCATGTCCGCGCTTGGCGGCAGAACCAGCACGACGTTCTGGCCGCGCTCCATGAAGGCGTGGGCCAGATACATCTGGGCCGCGGGGCCGCTCTTGAAAATCCGCTGCTGGCGGTCGGCGCCGGAGACGAGCTTCTGCAGGGCTGGGGGAATGAACACGCGGTACCGGTCACGGGTTGGAGGAACGGGGAAAGGCCGCCCCCCCGTCGGGAGGCGGCTTGCGTATCGGATTTCGGCGACTCGCGGCCGGGCAGCGCCCAACCTGCGACACAACTACGTTGCCCAAAAGACGGCTCAGGTCAAGCTCGCACGGGGAAATATCCCGCGACGAACGCCCTGTCTCCTCCAACGCCGGGACAGGATTGCGCGGACCCGTCCTGCTCTCCGTCACGCCTCTGGACATCCTGAAAAAGGATGTGGACAGCCTAGGTAGGTACGGGTAAGGAACAAGGCTTGCGGCGCCCGTAACCCTGTCCAAGGAGCATACTCGATGGCACGATTCCTTCCCAATGAGGATCCCTTCACCCTGGAAGACCAGCTCAAGATCCTCGGCAACGACGAATTGCTCGATTTTTGGGAAGAAAGCCAGATGCTCGACAAGTACCTCGAAACCCCCGAACACGAGTGCCCGCCCTCGGCCCACTACGAAAACGCCATCCTGAACGAGCTCAGGCTGCGACACTCCATGGGCCGCATCTGACACCACCGCACGCAAGGCTCCCCACGGGGAGCCTTTTTTCTGTCCAAAGGCTCCCGAGGGCGCAAAAAAAGGCCGGAAAAACCGGCCTTTGTCGTCTGGAGCGGGAAACGAGATTTGAACTCGCGACTTCAACCTTGGCAAGGTTGCACTCTACCACTGAGTTACTCCCGCTGGTCTATGGAGGCGGCATCCAGATTTGAACTGGAGAATGGAGGTTTTGCAGACCTCTGCCTTACCACTTGGCTATGCCGCCGTCTTTCTCGTGGAGCGGGAAACGGGACTCGAACCCGCAACCCTCAGCTTGGAAGGCTGATGCTCTAGCCATTGAGCTACTCCCGCCCGCGAGGTCAATGCAGCTACTGCACGGTGCGCAGTACCGTCAAGCAAAAATAAGGAGTTAGCCCAAACCCAGGCCCGGCTCCATGATGCGTCCCGTAAGCGTCGTTTCGTACCCGCCCAGGGCCGAGATGCGGGCCTTGAAGGCCTCGGAGCGGATCAGTTCAAGGACCGTCTCGGTCTTCCAGTCGGCCAGCTCCGGCAGGAAGGCCAGATCGTAGCGCTCGCGGGCCAGGGGCACGAAATCCAGGCCCAGGGCCTTGGCCGCGGCGTAGATGCCCAGGCCGCAGGACGCCGTGCCGGTCAGGACGTTGACGGCAACGGCCATGTGCGTGAACTCCTCCTTGTCGTAGCCCTGCACCTGGCGCGGGTCGATGCCGGCCTGTTTCAGGTGGTAATCCAGGAGGATGCGCGTGCCGGCCCCGCGCTGGCGGTTGATGAAGCGCACGTCCGGCCTGGCCAGGTCCTGCACTCCCCGGATGCCCAGAGGGTTGCCCCTGGCCACGATGAGGCCCTGGTGGCGGATGGCCAGGTTGACGCACGACACGTCCAGGCCCGGCAGGTACTTGCGGAAGAAGGGGAAATTAAAATCCCCGCTCCCTTCATCGAAAAGGTGCGTCCCGGCCATAAGGGCCGAGCGGTTCTTCAGGGCCGTGAGGCCGCCCATGGAGCCGACGTGGCTGGAGGAGATGCGCACCGGCCTGGACAGGCCCATGAGCTCGTTGCCCAGGACGTCGACGATGTTGTCGTGGCTGCCGACGACCACGAGGGTCTGGTCCAGCTCGGCCTCGGGCACGAGAAGCTCGGCCCGGATCTGGCTCCCGGCCTCGGTCCCTTCGGAGTCCGTAGGGATGCGCGTCACGCCCTGGGCGCGGATGAGGGTCGTCAGCATGCCAGCGCCGCGGCCCAGGGGCGTGGCCACGTACTTCTCCCCCACCCGGCCGATGGCCAGACGGACCAGTTCCTCGGTGCCGAGCTTGGAGGGCACCTTGCGCGACAGTTCCGCCTCCACGACGGGGCGCGCCGGCACGGTCCTGCGGGACAGCCAGGACAAGAGCGGAATGAGCAGTTCCTCGAAACAGACCACGGCCGAGACCGGGTAGCCGGGCGCGCCGACCACGAGCTTGCCCTTGACGACGCCCAGGATGGACGGCTTGCCGGGCATGACGTCGATGCCGTGGACCAGGACTTGCCCGAGCCCGGCGATGATGGAACGCGAAAAATCCTTGGACCCGGCCGAGGACCCCGCCCCGACGACCACGACGTGGGCCGGTCCGTCCACGGCGGCCAGGACGGCCGCGGTCAGGGCCTCCTCGTTGTCGGGCACCGGGTTCACGCGGGTGAACAGGCAACCCTGGGCTGCGGCCAGGCCGGCGAAGACCTGGGAATTGCTCTCAATGACCTGGCCGGACTTCGGCGACGGGCGCAGGGTGAAGTCGAGGACCTCGTCGCCCGTGGGGATGAAATCCATGCGCAGCCGCTCCCAGACCGGCACCTCCCAGATGCCCGCGCTCAACAGGCCCCCCACGTCGTAGGGGGAGAGCGTCCGGTTCTGGGGCAGCAGCAGTTCCGTGGCCACGATGTCCTCTCCGATCCGGCGCACGTGCTGCATGGGGAAGACCGGAGTCTCTATCTCGATGGCCCCGTCGTCCTCGCGCACGACCTTCTCGATCATGAGCACCCCGTCCATGCCCTCAGGCAGCGGGTGGCCCGTGTTCACGGCCACGCAGTCGCTGCCCTTGGCCAGCCGCACGGGGCGGCCTTCGCGGGCCGTGAAGGTGGACTCAGCCCTCACGGCGTAGCCGTCCATGGCCGCGCTGTGGAAAGTCGGGGAGGAGCACACCGCGTACACGGGTGCCGACGTGACCCGGCCGCAGGCCTGGTGCGAAGGCACGGTCTCGGTGCGGACAAGGGTCTCCCGGTCCAGGGCTGCCATGGCCAGGGTCACGGCTTCGGCCACCGGCACCGTCTTCAGATAGATGTTTCGCTGTTTCATGAATCCCGCCGTGGTTAGAAAATCCAGACGTCCACGTCCCGTCCGGCCGTCAGGCCCTCCAGGGACGCGTCGAGACGCAACAGGCCGTCGGCGTCGAGCATGGTGCGCAGCAGTCCCGACTTGCCCAGGCGCGGCATGGCCGTGAGGCTGCCGTCGCGGTCCTCGAGCCTGACGCGGACATAGTCCTCCCGGCCGGGCTTGGAGGACAGGTTGGCACCGAGCACGGCCCGGCGCATGACCCGGCCCGACGGGTCGAAGGCCCCCTTCTCCCCGCCCAGGTGACGCAGCAGGGGCTGCCCGAAGACGAGCATGACAACCTGGGCCGAAGTCACCTGACCCGGCAGGCCCAAGACCGGCTTGCCCCCGACGCGGGCCAGGATGGTCGGCTTGCCGGGGCTTATGGACACGCCGTGGGCCAGTATTTCGGCGTCCTCGAAGGATTCGATGACCTCGATGGTCAGGTCGCGCGTGCCGATGGAGCTGCCGCCAGAGATGAAGACCGCGTCGTTCTCGGCCAGGCTCTCGGCCAGGGCCCGCCGCAGGTCCTCGCGCACGTCCGGGACCAGGCCGTGGTTGCGGGCCAGGGCCCCTGCCTGGCGGGCCAGGCAGGCCAGGGTATGGGAGTTGACGTCGCGCACCTGGCCGGGACGCGGCGCGGCGTCCACGGGTACAAGCTCGTCGCCCGTGGAGACGATGCCGCAGCTCGGCCGGCGAAAGACGCGCACGGAGGTCCGGCCCAGGGCGGCCAGCAGGCCCACGTCCTGGGGGCGAAGCCGCCGCCCGGCGGGCAGGGCCACGTCGCCGACGGCCACGTCCTCGCCCGCGAGCATGACGTTTTCGCCCGGGGTCACGGTCTTGCGGATTTCGACAGTGGTCTCGCCCAGCATCTGGGTGTGCTCGACCATGACCACGGCGTCGGCGCCGGGAGGCAGCGTGCCGCCCGTGGCGATGCCCATGCACTCGCCCGCACCCAGAGGATGGCTGACGATCTCGTCGATGGCCGCGCTGCGCATCAGCTCCAGGTAGCCGGGGTTGCCTTCGCTGGCGCCGAAGGTTTCGGCGGCGCGCACGGCGTAGCCGTCCATGCAGGAGCGGTCCACGGCCGGGATGTTTTCACCGGCAGGGACGTCGGCCGCCGGCACCCTGTCCAGACAGTCGTCCAAGGAGACGTCCTCGCTGCCGACGGCCGGGAAGGCGGACAGCAGCTCGCAGAACCGGGCCGGAGTGATGACCCGGAAGAAACCGTGATCCATGACCTACTCCGCCTTGAGGGACGAAAGCGTGTGATCGGGGTAGGCGTCGGCGTAGTACTGCACGTTGTCCCCGAAAAGTTCCCGGGCCTTGGACCTGGCGTAGGTCTCGACGTCGTGCTGCAGCTGCATGAACTGCCTGGCCAGCTGGCGTCCGACAGGGGTCAGCTCGTAGCGTTGCCCCTTGCCCTTGACCTTCTGCACCAGGGGCTTGCCGATGCTCTCCTCGGCGGCCTTGAGCTTGCCCCACGCCGCCCGGTAGGACATCTTCATCTCCGTGGCAGCCTGCCGCAGGGACCCGTACTCCTCGATCTTCTCCAGCAGCAGTGCCCGTCCGATGCCCAGAAAAATCTTCTCGTCACGCTCGAACCAGAGATGCAGACGCATGGTCAGGGGTTCGTTCGCCGCGGAATCGGTCATGTTCCCTCCCTCGGCTCTCGCCTCGTTTGGATAAAGTGTCGGAAATTCAACGGATAATTCCCTAATGCAAAGCAGGACGTAAAACAAGCATTGTGATGTGTCGTCAGACACGATACGAACGGACCCGTTCCTCACCCTTCATCAACGGAGACCGCTCATGCTCGAAGCCCGGAAAGCACAGGAATTGCTCGTCAAAAAGATCGCCGCCTGCAGGACTCGCGGATTTCTGCCCACGGAACTGCTCGACCTGGTCGAAAAGATCTATACGCGCCAGCTCGAATCCCGCGACCAGGCCAACGTGCCTGCCGCCGAAGCCATGGACGTCGCGGACGCCCTGCAGCAGTCCCAGGGGGCCCCTCTGGTGGAACGCAGCCGCTTCCCCTTCGACCGCGACCAGGCAGTGGCGCTCTTTCACGAATTCCTGGGGTACCTCCCGTCGAGCATCCCGGCACTGGCCGAGGCGGCCGCGATCATCTCCAAGGCCGTCGAGGACGGCAGGCTGGACCTCGACGCCGCCATGCAGGCCCACCTGAACGGCGACGAAGCCTGGTTCTCCGGCTGGGCCAAGGAAACGCCTTCCGCCCCGCGCGCCCTGCCCATGCTCGTGCAGGCGGCCATGACCCCCTCCCTGGAACGCGCCGCGCTGAATCTGGCCGCCAGGACCGACCTGACCAAGTCATGGCCCCACGGCCACTGTCCCGTGTGCGGAAGCATGCCCATCATGTCCGACCTGCGGGAAAAGGAAGGGTTCCGCTACAACATCTGCGGCTTCTGCCACGTCGAATACCATGCCGTGCGCCTGCAGTGTCCGTTCTGTCTGGAAAAGGACATGGCCAAGCTCGAATACTACGAGGCAAAGGAAGAGCCCGGGGTGCGCATCAACGCCTGCAAGAGCTGCAAGATGTACATCAAGCAGACGGACTTCCGGAACCTGGACCGCCGCGCCCTGCCCCTCCTGGACGATCTGGAGTCCCTGCCCCTGGACGTCGTGGCCAGGGACAAGAAGTACAAGCGCCCCACCCTCTCGGCCTGGGGGTTCTAGAGCCTCCAGATGTCCCGTTGCAAAGACTTCGTTCATGAACAGAAGCGGAACACGGGGTGCCGCGCGTTGAATGGTTCGCAATGGAGACCTGTCGCAAACGTCATTGCGAGGAGTCTTCGACGCGGCAATCCATCTTCGTTTTCTGCATGACGAAGCGGCATGAAAGGCATGGATTCCCACCTTCGCGGGAATCCATGCCTTATCTTCACGCGCTTTTACTCTTGCGAACCGCAACACCGCGCCATCCCGCCCGGGAGCGCGGCACACAAGGAAGGCCATGTACGGATTGGTGCTCGCCGGGGGGCAGTCCTCCCGGCTCGGACAGGACAAGACCCATGTGGTCCACGAAGGGAGAACCCTGCTGGTGCGTTCGGCGGAACTGCTGAGGCGGCACATGCCGGAGGTCTACATCTCCTGCCGGCACCCGGAGCGGGTCCCGGTGCCGTGGCCCGTCATCGTCGACGAGACGGAACGCATCGGTCCGGCCGGCGGGATCATGACGGCCCTCAAAAAGCTGGGCGGCCCGGTCTTCGCCCTGGCCTGCGACCTGCCCTTCATGGAGGACAGTTTCATCACCCGCCTGCTGGAAGCCCGGGAGGCGCGCCCCGCGGGGGCTCTCGTCACGGCCTGGCGCCTCATGGACTCGGACTTTTTCGAGAATCTCGTCGCCATCTACGAACCGGAGGCCCTGCCGCTCCTGGAGGCGGGGGTGCGCCAGGGGCTCTACAAGCTCGGCCGGCTCATCCCGGCCGAACATCGCCACTGTGTGAGCTATACGGAAGAGGAAAGACGATTCTTCTTCAACGTCAACTATCCCGACGACCTGCGGCTCCTGCAAACCTCTCCGGACCGCCCCTAGCGGGCCGCCCCGAAACGGCGGCCTGTCAGCGCCGCCTGAAGAGGAGCTTTCCCACACCCGGCACGTCGAGGCGCACGTCGCCGCCCTCCATGAGCCCCACGACCACGGCCCCGTCGCGGGTGTGCACCCGCAGGCCGCCGGGCTCCATCGACCAGGAAAAAGGCAGCACCTCGCCTTCGATCTCCCATTTCCCGCTCCCGTCCTCGGCCAGGGTCATGACCGCGGCGATCTCGCCTCCGGGCCCGTGATGCAGGGCCTCGTAGCGGCCGGCGAGCTCCGTCCGGTTCGAACAGGCCAGGCACAGCGCGAGCATCAGCCACACAATCTTCTTCATCACAGTCCAAGCTCCTCTGGTTTGACCATGAACAGGCGGTCCATGTGCACCAGCCGGTCGAAAAGGTAGACGTGGGCAGACATGCCGAGCCAGACGAGATCACGCAGCACCGTCCACCAGGAAATGGCCTCGCCCACGCTCTGGAAACAGCCGCAGTTGATGGGCGTGTCCTGGAGCAGGGCCACGATCACGGCCACGGTGAACATGGCCAGCATGCCGGAGATGATAAGGCTCGCGGCCCGCACCCGCACCCCGGCCAGCAGGAAGAGCCCGCTGATGAGTTCGAGCCACGGCATGAACACGGCCAGCGGGTTGAGCAGCCAGTGCGGCACGATGAGATAGCCGGCGATGTTGTCGGCGAACTCCGCCGGAAAGTTGATCTTGTGCAGGCTGGCGTAGATGAAGACCCCCGCCAGGTAGAGACGCAGGACCAGGGCCAGTCCGGGGTGGGTCAGCAGGTTCAGGATGCGCCGGTTCATTGCGTCCCTCCGTGCAGGTCGCGGGGCCGGACGTCCGTGACGATATAGACCCGTTCGTGATCGCGGCCCAGGAACCTGCGGGCGACCATGAGGTCGTAACGCCGGCTGACGCTGCGCCCGAAGACCACGATGGGGCGCTCCGGGTCCTCGGACGCCATCTGCATCATGTAGACCAGATCGAAGAGCTGCGCCGGGACGTTGACGGCACCGGGAGCGGTTTCCCGCTCGAAGAACTCGCGCGGCCGCGCGTCCACCAGAAGGGCGTCCTCGGCAGCCACGAGGGCCAGGGCCCTGTCCCTGGAGATGGATTCGACCTCGACTCCGGGAGGCTCGACCAGCGGGATGCCGCGGGGGTTCTGCGTGTTGAAGGCCAGGGACAGGCCGAGGCTCAGCAGCAGGATGAGCAGAAAATCGACGGCCCGGACGCGTTCGAGACTTTGGGCCTTGCTGTGAACCACCGCGGCGATGCGCCGGCCGGCGGCCTCGAGCACGCTGATGCGGTCCCGGGCGCGGGTCAGTTCGGCGATGGTGGCGCGCAGTTCCTCGTTCTGGCGGGCCAGGTCCTCGTTCAGGGCGCTGATGGTGGCGAAGGAATCGGCGTTCTTGAGATGCATGACGCCCTGGGACACGAAGGCCTGCAGCAGCTCGTCCTCTGCTTCCGTCGCCGGGTCGAGGCTTCGCCCCAGCAGCAGGAGGCCGTAGAGGTTTTCGCGCAGCATGAAGATGAAGGCGCGGTCCGGCGCAAAGCCGAGGGGCAGTTCCGACACTGCTTCGAGCCGTTCCACGGGCTCGGCCCGAAGGGGTTCGAGGTGCTTCTCGCGGGCCCCGGCCAGGCAGAGGAAGAAGAGACGATCGACCTCCGCCCCGGTCAGGCTGGGCGGCTCTCCCCCGCCTTTGGCGCTCGTCAGGGTGGCGCCCGTCCCCCGGTCATGGAGGATCAGAACCCCCCGGGGCCGGACGAAGTGGCCGAGGATGGTCAGCAGCAGGGAATCCATGACCTCGGCCATGTCCACGCGGATGATCTCCCGGGAGAGTTCGCGCAGGGCGCTCAGGTGGAAGATCTGGCGGTCGAGGGTGTCGTTGCGCTTGGTCAGTTCGGCGTTGAGCAGTTCGACGCGGGCGGCGAAGAGGGAGAAGCGCAGGCTGGTCTGGAATAGGGTGCCCAGGCTGGCCACGAGCTGGCGGTCGTTCTCGTCGTATGTCCGCCCGGCCAGGTTTGCCTCCAGGCCCAGGACGCCGTCCTTGCCTTCGTCCAGGGGGCAGACCAGCAGCAGTTCGCAGCGCCCGGGGCAGAGCTCGCCCTGCAGCGAAGGCACGAAATACGGCGCGTTGCGCTCACCTTCCAGGGCGTCGAGATGGCTGCGCAGCACCGCCGCGTATTCGGGGGTGAGATTTTTGGAAAGGCTGGAGTGGGCCAGAAGCTCGAACCCGCCCGCTCCGAGGATGGCCGCGAAGGAGCCTCGCGCCCCGACCCCGCCCTGGGCCGAGAGCGCGAAGGTTTCCAGAATCTTGTGCGGATACCTGACCCCGCTCAGCTCCGCGGCCGTGTCGGAGAGGATCCTGAACTGGTACCTGGCGCGGTCAATGTCGCCTTCCGGCCGGGAAGCGCCTGTCATGCCCTACCCCTTGTCGAGCAGGGCCTTGATCTGCTGGTAGAGGGCGTCGACGTCCTCGACGATGCCCAGATGGGTGTAGAGAATCTCGCCGCCGGGCCGGCAGACGATGGTGAAGGGCGTCAGGGGCTCGCCCAGCACCTTGTGCGCCGCGTAGTCCGGGTCGCTGACGATGGGGAACAGGTACTGGCCCGTGGCTGCCAGCTGCCGGACCTCGGCGTCGGTCCCGCCGGCGGCCAGGGCGAACATGGCCACGCGGTCCTTGGTCTTGCCCTTGTTCAGCCGGCTGAAAAGGGACTTGAAGCCCGGCGACTGCTTGACGCACTGGGGGCAATAGACGCCGATGACCTCGATGAACACGAGGTCGGCCTGCAGGTCGGCCAAGGAGAAGGAGGTCTTGCCCTGCACCCCGAGCATCTCCTGGCCGGCCTGGTCCTGGGGCACGGGCAGGGTCAGGGCGGGCATGGTCTGACCGGCTTCCGGCGGGGCGGCCAGTGCGGCGGCAGGCGTCAGGGACAGCAGCAGGCAGAAGATCAGGCGGATGAAGACGGTCATGTTCCCTCCTTTCGGTTGACGGGGCCGGGCGCGCTAGGCGCAGGCCTGGTCCAGGGTGTCGAAGATCTGCACCATGCGGCTCAGGCCGACGATGCCGAAGACCTTGCGGAAATTCTCGGAAAGCCCGGCCATGACGATCTCCATGCCGTCCTTCTCGCTCTCCAGGACCAACTGGGTCAGGATGGCGATCCCAGCGCCGTTGACCGAGGTGTTGGGGTCGAAATGCAGCACCATGCGGCCGGTCCCCGCCTCCCTGGCCTTGGCGTAGGCCTCGCGCAGGTAGGGTTCGCTGTGGGAACTTACGCTGCCCTGGATCTCGACCACCAGAGCCCGGCCCTGCGGTCTGGTACGGACCTCGTTCTGCCGGCTCTTGGCCAGCTTGAGGCGCTCGCGGGCGCGGGTCAGGCCCTGCTCCAGGCTCTGGCGCTGGATGGGCTTGTTGATGAAGTCCGCAGCGTCGAGGTTCAGGGCCTGGATGGCCAGATCCATGTCGCCGTGGCCCGTGATGACGATGACCTCCGTGGCCGGCGACCTTCGCTTGATCTCCTGCAGGACCTGGATGCCGTCCATGCCCGGCATCTTGATGTCCGTCAGGACAATGTCCGGCCGCTCCCGTTCGAAGACATCGAGACCCTCCTCGCCCGATTCCGCCGTCAGGATGTCGAAACCGTAGACGTCCAGGAAGAGCCGGAACATTTTGAGGGTCGCCTTCTCGTCGTCGATAACCAGGATTTTTTCTTGGGTCATTCGGGTATCCTGCTGGTTTGGGCCGGGAGCTGCTGCGGCCGGCCTGCGTTGGATTCGGGTGCCTGAAGTCCCTCGGCGCACGGGAAGCTGAGCACGAACGTCGTACCCTCTCCCGGCCGGCTGTCAATGGTGATGGTGCCGCCGTAGTCGCGGACGATGCCGTAGGTGATGGCCAGCCCGAGCCCCATGCCCTTGCCGGTCTGCTTGGTGGTGAAGAAGGGCTCGAAGATCTTGTTGCGCACCGTGTCCTCGATGCCCGGCCCGTTGTCCGAGAAGGACGCGTAGACCCTGCCGTCGCGGGCGTAGGTCCGCACGAGGATGTCGCCCCACATGCCGGGTTCGGACTCCATCTTCTCCTGGATGGCGTCGCGCGCGTTGTTGAGCAGGTTGAAGAAGACCTGCTGCAGGCGATTGTTGTGTCCCTTGATGACGGGCAGGTCGTCGCCGAGTTCCAGGCGGATGGTGATGCGCTGGATGGAGAACTGGCGGCCGATGATGGACAGCACTCCACGGATGGGCTCGTTCATGTCCACCCGCTCCATGACCAGGCCCGATTTCTTGCCGAAGGCGCGGAGGTTGTTGATGATGTCCGTGGCCCGGTCCACCTGCTGGCTGATCTCCGTGGCCATGTCCCGGATCTGGGTCACGCTGACCTCGCGGTTCTGCTCGATGAGCAGGTTCAGGTACTCGCTGCCCATCTTGATGGCATTGAGGGGCTGGTTGATCTCGTGGGCGATGCCGGCGCTCATCTCGCCCAGGGTCTTCATCTTGGCCGCCTGCACGAGTTGGGCGTCCTTCTCCATCATCTCGGTGATGTCCGTCACGGCCACGATCATGGCCCGCTTGCCGCCGTAGCCGATGGGGCAGGCGTGCATATTGACGTAGAAGGGCCGGTCCCCCTTCTTGTAGTGCAGGACCTTCGGGTAATAGACACAGCCGCTGTTGGACTGGCCGTCCTCCAGATAGGACAGGCACTCCTTGACCTGCTCGTGCCCGAGCCTGGTGAAGGACAGGCCCAGGAGCTCGTCCTTGGCGTACTCGTACAGCTCCTCGGTGCGCGGGTTGGCGTCGAGGATGAGTTCCGTGTCGCAATCCACGACGAAGATGGGGTCGGGGCCGGAGTCGAAGAGGGAGCGGTACTTCATCTCCGACTCCTGCAGGCGCTTGCGGTAGAGTCGGATGGACCAGACCATGCTCATGAAGGAGTCGGCCAGCTGGATGACCTCGTCGCCCTCGCGCTTGCGGTAGAAGAGGCACGTGGCGCAGACCTGGCCCGTCTTGCCCTCGGCCTTGCGCGACTTGCGGCCCTGCTCGTCGAAATGCCAGCACGGCATGTTCGTGTCCTTGTAGGCCGGACAGTTGGTCACGGCCCAGTCCAGGCCCTCGCCCAGATCCAGATGCACGTCGAAATTGCCGCGGCTCAGTTCGTCGGAGATGTTGGTCAGCCGCGAGATGGGGCTCGTGATGTAGCGCGAGATGCGGTGGCTAACGTAGAAGATGATGACGATGACCGCCGAGATGAAGCCCAGGAACATGAAGCGGAGCTTGGCCACCAGCTTGTCGATGTGCTCCTTGCTCAGCCCCACGTGCACGGTGCCGATGCGGTACAGGCCCTCGTTCATGGGCACGGCGATGTCGTAGGACGTCAGGGCCCCGACGGCCACGAGGCGCACGCTGTGCACGCTGCCCTCGGCGATGGGGTTGGCGGTGCTCAGGGGCTCCGGGAACGGCACGGTGAAGGTGTGGGACAAAACCTGCCCGCCCCGGTCCAGGACGAAGATGTAGTTGATGAGGTGCTGGCGTTCCCGCAGACGCGCCTCGTCGAAAATGAGGTTCAGCAGTTCGGGGTAGTTCTTGTCCAGGACCAGCCCGCCGCCGCGCTCGGCGATGGAGTGGGCCACGGCCACGCCGCGCTGCTCCAGTTCCTTGGTCAGCCCGGAGATGAGGATCCAGCGGGCCAGCAGGGCGATGGTCACGCTGATGATGAGGATGACGGCCAGGATGGAGACGAAGATCTTGTTCTTCAGGGAGATGCGCGCATAGGGCTTCATGGCCGGCCCTCCCCGCGGAGCTCTGCCCAGTTGTCGAGCAGGAGGAAGCGGCCGTCGTGCAGGCGGGTGAAGTAGACCTTGTCCATGCCCTGATGGTCAACGGGCCCGAAGGACAGCGTCACGTCCCCGCCCAGGGAGAAGTCCGTCATGGAGGCGATGGCGGCCTGGAACGACTCCCTCGTCAGGTCGCGGCCCGCCCTCCTGAGCCCTTCCACCAGCACCTTGGCGTTGATGTAGCCCTCGAAGCCCACGAAGTTCGGCTCCTCGCCTGGGTAGTGCTCATCCAGCAGCCGCACGAACTCGACGGCGCTCTCGGCCACGGTGCCGTCGCGGCGGATGGGCGGCGGCACGACCTGCGACATGACCACGTTGACGCCGTTGGTTTCGGTCTGCAGCAGGTTCCTGGACAGCTCCTTGGCGCCGACAAAGGACACCATGTAGAAAATGGGGGAAAACTCGCTCTCCAGGGACTTGCGGATGAAATTCGCACACGGGTCCGACGTGCCGATCATGACCACGGCCTCGGCCCCGGATTCGCGGATGCGCTCCAGGCCCTCGCGGATGTCGTGGGTGCCGCGCACGTAGCTGCCCCTGGCCACGGGTTCGAGTCCGAAACGCTTCAGGGCCAGCTCCGTGCCGGTCAGGCCGTCGAAGCCGAAGGCGTCATACTGGTAGAAGACGGCGATGCGCGTGAGCTTGAGGTCCTGCACCATGTGCTCCACCGCCGCGCTGGTCTCCTGGTAGTACGAAGCCCGCACGTTGATGAGGTAGGGCATGAAGGGCTCGCGCAGAGCGTTGGCACCGGTGAACATGCCCAAAAGCGGCACCTGGGCCTCCTCCACCAGGGGCAGGGTTTTGACCGTCGTCGGAGTGCCGACGTAGCAAAACAGGCCGAAGACCTTGTCCTCGATGAGGAAGCGCTGGGTGTTGTCCAGGCATTTGGGGGGATCGTAGGAGTCATCGCGGGTGATGACGCGGATGTTCCGTCCGTGCACGCCGCCCTGTTCGTTGACGTGCTTGATGTAGCTCATGGCGCCGCGCAGGGTCTCCTGGCCGAGGTAGGCCGCATGGCCCTGCAGCGGCAGGGAGGAGCCGAAGGACACCTCCGTGTCGGTCACGCCCGACGCCACCTGCGCCAGCGGGATCTGCACCTCGGCCTCCTGGCATGACGCGAGGACGAGGACGCACAGGACGAGCAATGCGATGTGAAGCCGATGTCGCACGAGAGCCTCCTGGTGAAAAACGATTCGTGCCTGAAACCGACTACCCGAAAAGTATGACATGCGCCACTGCGTGAAGGACGGTTGCGCTGGGGGCCCAAAAGCACTAATCTGTGCCAAAGCATGAATTCATACCCAAAGGAAGGCTCGGATTATGCCTTTTCGGACATAATAAAATCCAGTCAAACCAAGACTAAACGAGATCCGGGCGGAAGAGCAGAAACACCATATTACCCAAACTCTTGCACAGGATTTTTATAAAATGGATTTTCAAACATTTGAAAATTTAATAAAAAATGAAAATTCAGCAAAAAAATACCTGTTGCAATTTTGCTGGAAAAACCATCAGCGCATCTGCCCCAAATGCCGCAGCCGGAAACTGTACACCCTGCAGGGCGGCAGGCGTCGCTGCGCGCGCTGCGCCTACACCTTCCACGACTTCAGCCAGCGATTCCTGAACAACGGAAACCTCTCCCCCAGGCAGTGGCTCAGGCTGATCAAACTCTTCGAGCTGGAGGTGCCAACGGGGCGCATGGCCGAACAGCTGGGCGTCACCTACAACACCGCCTACAAGGCCGTGACCACCCTGCGCATGGCCATCCTGGCCCACTCCCTGGACGCGCGCCTCATCATCCGCTCCATCGAGGGACTGGGCTTCTCCAAGTCGGGCAAGTTCCATCTGGACATGAGCACCAGGGGCGGCCGGATGCCCGTGTTCGGCATCGTCGAACGCGGCCCCCACGTCTTTGCCGACCTCATCCCGGAACTCGACGGCGACAGCATCGTCCACTTCAAGATGAATTTCCACCTCAAGACCGCGAGTTTGGGCAAGATCATCTACACCGACCGCTTCAAGCAATACGCGGCCCTGCTCACGGGCGGCAGCCAGCTGTCCTCCATCTACAACATCCGCCATGCCGACAAGGGCCTCCACATCGACTCGTCCAAGGGCTTCTGGTCCTTCTCCAAGGAGTGGTTCCGCCGCCTCAAGGGCATCTCGCCCCGCAACTTCCCCCTGTACATCAAGGAGCTGGAATTCCGCTACAACCACAAGAGCGAGGACATTTTCCCCATCCTGGCCGAGTACCTCTGCGCCATGGTGCCGGACTTTGAGGATTAAGCATCTTCTTGCAACTTATTCGGTTTTTCCTTCATAGGCTCAATCATGGAAAAATCGGAAACCGTATCGAAAGTTTGCCCATCCGGAGCGAGAAATTACGGGCAGTTCCCCACCAGGGACATGCTGCCCTTCTCGGGCCTGGGCTTCGATCTCCAGGCGGTCCTGACCGCCGTGACGGTGGTAAGGACCGTGGGCTCCTTGAAGAAGCCCGCCGTCGCCCCCCGCCTCGATACGCCGTTCCCGTCTGGCCGTCGGCTTTTGATAAGCCTTGGCCGTGAAATTCGTGGCAGGTAAAACCAGAAACATTGTCAGGAGGAACTGCATGAAACTGGGAAGAAGAGAATTCGTCAAACTCACTGCCGCGGCCACCGCGGTCACGGCCTTCGGAGGCCTGGGGTTTGACCTGGCGCCGACCAAGGCCCACGCTCAGCTCATGAGTCTGCGCAAAGGCAAGGAAACCACCTCGGTCTGCTGCTACTGCTCGGTAGGCTGCGGGCTCATCGTCACCACCGACGAAAAGACGGGTCGCGCCATCAACATCGAAGGCGATCCCGATCATCCCATCAATGAAGGCGCCCTGTGCGCCAAAGGCGCCGCCCACTACCAGCTGGCGGAAAACCCCAAACGCATCACCAAAGTCCAGTACCGCGCCCCCGGCAGCGACAAGTGGGAAGAGAAGAGTTGGGACTGGGCCATCACGGAAATCGCCAAGCGCGTGAAAAAAGTCCGTGACGAGTCCTTTGCCGTCAAGAACGCCAAGGACCAGATCGTCAACCGCACAGAAGGGCTGGCCTCCGTCGGCTCGGCCGCCATGGACAACGAGGAGTGCTGGATCTACCAGGCGTTCCTCCGCAGCCTGGGGCTGACATACATAGAGCACCAAGCACGTATTTGACACAGCGCAACTGTTGCGGCTCTGGCAGAGTCGTTCGGACGCGGCGCGATGACCAACCACTGGATCGACTTCAAGAACAGTGATTGCATTCTTATCATGGGCAGCAACGCTGCCGAAAACCATCCCATCTGCTGGAAGTGGGTGACCAAGGCGCAGGAGGCGGGCGGAACCGTCATCCATGTCGACCCGCGCTACACACGCACCTCCTCCAAGGCGGACCTGTACGTCCCCCTGCGCTCCGGCTCCGACATCGGTGTCCTGGGCGGCATGATCAAGTACATTCTGGACAATGACCTGACCCAGAAGGAGTACGTCCTCGAGTACACCAACGCCTCCTTCATCGTCGGCAAGGACTTCAGCTTCAAGGACGGCCTGTTCTCCGGTTTCGACGAGGCCGGACGCAAGTACGACAAGAAGTCCTGGGCCTTCGAGATGGACGAGAACGGCGTTCCCAAGCGGGACATGACCCTGAAGGACCCCCGCTGCGTGTACCAACTCCTGAAGGCGCACTACGACCGCTACGACACCAAGAAGGTGTCCTCCATCTCCGGCACGCCCGAAGACAAGCTGCTGGCCCTTTACAAGGCCTACACGGCCACGGGCAAGCCCGACAAGGCCGGCACCATCCTGTACGCCATGGGCTGGACCCAGCACACCGTCGGCGTGCAGAACATCCGCGCCATGAGCATCATCCAGCTGCTGCTGGGCAACATGGGCGTGGCCGGCGGCGGCGTGAACGCCCTGCGCGGCGAATCCAACGTCCAGGGCTCCACGGACCAGGCCCTGCTCTTCCACATCATCCCCGGCTACCTGCCGACCCCCAGGGCCAACCAGGCCGTCTACGACGACTACCTGAAGGCCATCACCCCGGTCAGCAAGGATCCCAAGAGCGTCAACTGGAAGCAGCACCAGCCCAAGTACATGACCAGCATGCTCAAGGCATTCTACAAGGAAGCCGAGCCGGCACAGGCCTATGAATGGATGCCCAAGCTGGATGAAGGCCAGAACGCCTCCTGGCTGGTCCTCTTCGACAAGATGCTCAAGGGCCAGTTCAAGGGCTTCTTCGCCTGGGGCATGAACCCGGCAGCCAGCGGCGCGGACTCCAACAAGACCCGCGAAGCCCTGGCCAAGCTGGACTGGATGGTCAACGTCAACATCTTCGAGAACGAGACCGGCTCCTTCTGGAAGGGCCCGGGCGTGGACCCCAAGAAGATCAAGACCGAAGTCTTCTTCCTGCCCTGCTGCGTCTCGGTGGAAAAGGAAGGCTCCATCTCCAACTCCGGCCGCTGGATGCAGTGGCGCTACGCCGGTCCGAAGCCCATGGGCGAGACCAAGCCGGACGGCGACATCATCTATGAACTGGCGCTGAAGATCCGCGAACTCTACAAAAAGGAAAAGGGCGCCTTCCCCGACCCGATCCTCGGCCTCAACGTCGACGACTGGGGCGACGGACACGTCTTCGACCCGCACAAGGTCGCAAAGCTCATCAACGGCTACTTCCTGAAGGACACGACCATCAAGGGACCCGACGGCAAGGAAACCGTGTACAAGGCCGGCAGCCAGCTGCCGAACTTCCTGATCATGCAGGCCGACGGCTCGACCTGCTCAGGCAACTGGATCTACGCCGGTTCCTACACGGACAAGGGCAACATGGCCGCCCGCCGCGACAAGACCCAGACGCCCGAACAGGAAAAGATCGGCCTTTTCCCGAACTGGACCTGGTCCTGGCCGGTCAACCGCCGCATCATCTACAACAGGGCCTCCGTTGACCTCACCGGCAAGCCCTGGGCGCCGAACAAGCCGGTCCTGGCCTGGGACGGGGCCAACAAGAAGTGGCTCATCGACGTGGTCGACGGCGGCGGCGACGCCGGCGCCAAGCACCCCTTCATCATGCAGACGCACGGCCTGGGCGCCCTGTACGGCCCCGGCCTGAACGACGGCCCCTTCCCCGAATACTACGAGCCCCTGGAGTGCCCGGTCACCGAGCATCCCTTCTCCAAGACGCTCAACAACCCGACTGCCCTGATGTTCGCGGAAGACGCCCACAAGCGCACGACCTGCGACCCGCGGTTCCCGTTCGTCTGTACGACCTACCGCGTCACCGAGCACTGGCAGACGGGCGTTCTGACCCGCTGGCTGCCCTGGCTGACGGAAGCCCAGCCGCAGATGTTCTGCGAAATGAGCGAAGAATTGGCCGAACTCAAAGGCATCAAGAACGGCGAAAAGGTTATCCTGGAGAACCCGCGCGGCCAGCTCTGGGCCATCGCCATCGTGACCAAGCGCTTCAAGCCCTTCGAGGTCATGGGCAACCCGGTCCACGTGGTCGGCATTCCCTGGCACTTCGGCTGGGTCTGGCCCAAGGACGGCGGCGACGCCGCCAACCTGCTCACCCCGGCCGTCGGCGACCCGAATACCGGCATCCCGGAAAGCAAGGCCTTCATGGTCAACGTGAAGAAAGCGTAAGGAGTCGATATGTCAGGAAAATCATTCTTCGTCGATCTGACCAAGTGTACGGCCTGCCGCGGCTGCCAGGTGGCCTGCAAGCAGTGGAACAAACTCCCGGCCGAGGAGACCAGAAACCACGGGTCCCATCAGAACCCCATGGACGTCTCGGCCATCACCTACAAGACCGTGCACATGAAGGAAGTGGCCGACGACAAGGGCTTCATGGCCGCTTGGCTGTTCTTCCCGGAACAGTGCCGGCACTGCACCGAACCCCCCTGCAAGATGACCGCTGACGCCTATGACGACAAGGCCATCTACCAGGACGAGGCCACGGGCGCCATCATCTTCACGGAAAAGACCAAGGACCTGCCGGATTTCAACGAAATCCGCGAGTCCTGCCCCTACAACATCCCGCGCCAGAACGCGGAAACCAAGGTCATGACCAAGTGCACCATGTGCCTTGACCGCGTGCAGAACGGCCTGAAGCCCGCCTGCGTGCAGTCATGCCCCACCGGAACAATGAACTTCGGAGATCGGGACGAAATGCTGGCGCTGGCCGAAAAACGGCTGGCCGAGGTGCAGAAGAAATACCCGGACGCGGTGTTGGGCGACGCCGAGGCCACCAGGGTCATCTACCTGTACCAGGCTGACCCCAAGTCGTACCACCCGTACTCGGTGGCCGACGCGACGATGCCCGGCCTCATGAACCGCAAGGCCATGTTCGCCAAGCTGTTCGGCTCGAAATCCAGAAGCAAGGCCTAACGGCCCTCCTCCATCGGCAGGCCGGGAAGCCGTCTTCCCGGCCACTTCTTCATTGAGAAGGCCCGCCACCGCAGGACGGTGGCGGGCCTCTCTTCATGCCGGGAAGGGAACAGGGCTAGAGGGGGTACGGCGTCAGGCTGCGCACGCCCTTCTCGGTGACCAGCACCGTCTGCTCGAACTGCGCCGACAGGCTGCCGTCGGCCGTGATCACGGTCCAGCCGTCGTCCAGGCGCTTGATCCCGAGTCCGCCCTGGTTGATCATGGGCTCGATGGTGAAGACCATGCCCGGCACCAGGACGATGCCCAAACCCGGCCGGCCCGTGTGGTTGACCTGGGGCGGCTCGTGAAAAGCGTGCCCGACTCCGTGGCCGACCAGTTCCCGGACCACGGAATAGCCGGCGGCCTCGGCGTGGGCCTGGATGGCGTGCCCCACGTCCCCCAGCGTCGCGCCTGGCCTGACGGCGGCCATGCCACGGGCCAGGGATTCGGCCGTGACCTGCACCAGACGCCTGGCCGCGGGCGAGACTTCGCCCACGAGGAAGGTGCGGTTGGCGTCGGCGTACCAGCCGTCCAGGATACTCGTCACGTCGACGTTGACGATGTCGCCTTCGGCGATGACCCGCGAACCGGGGATGCCGTGGCAGATCTCGTCGTTGACGGACACGCACACGCTTTTGGGGAAGCCCCGGTACCCAAGGGGCGCAGGCGTCGCGCCGTGCTCCAGGGTGAACTCGTGCACGAGGGCGTTCAGGCTGTCGGTGGTGACGCCGGGACGGATTCCGGCCTGGACCACTTCCAGGGTGCGGGCCACGAGATCTCCGGCACGGGCGATGCCGTCGATGGCGGCCTGGTCCTTGAGGCGGATGCGGTAGCGCTTCCAGTACTCGGACTCCAGGTCGGGACTGAGCTTGCGGCGGTTGAGACGGGCTTTGGCGTTACGAAAAAGCATGGCGGTCCTGCGTTGGTTGTTCGACCGACCTTGGCGCAGAATTCCCCGGCTGTCCAGTGCCCCCGGCCGTTGCCTTCCACGGTGCTTTGGGCCATGGTGTCCGAAACACAGGAGGAAACCATGCCGACCATCGCCATCAAAGGAATGTCCTGCGCCCACTGCACCGGCTCCGTCACCAAGCTGCTCTCGTCCATGCCCGGCATCACCAACGTCTCCGTGACCCTGACGCCCGGCCAGGCAACCTTCGACGCCGCCCCGGACGTGGACCTCGCGGCCGTGAAGAACGCCATCCGCAAGATCGGCTTCGAGCCCCAGGACTAGCCGGATGTTCTCGACGCTGCGCAAGCTGATCCTGCTGCTCCTTGGCATCCCCTTCGTCATCCTGGGCACCCGCTTTCTCCTCGACGCCGGCCAGAGCTACCTGACCTTCCGCGCGGCCGAAGCCTGGACGCCCCAGTCCGCTCGGATCATCACCGTGGAACACCTCTCGGGCCCCGACCAGGCTCTGGGCAACCAGACCGTGGCGCGCTACGCCTACGAGTTCGGGGAGCGGAGTCACGAAGGGCAGTTCTCGTGCATCGGGGACGAGTGCCCCCAGCCCGACCTGCACGAAACCCTGCGCGCGGCCCAGGCAGAAAACCGCACCGTGGCCGTGCTGGTGGACCCGGACAAGCCGGAGCGTTCCGTCCTGTACCGGCACCTGCACCTGCCCCTTTTTCTGCTGAAGGCCGGGGCGGGACTCTTCTGCTTCGCCACGGGCTGCGTGGCCGTGATCTTCGGCGTCTATCTGCTGAGCGGCCAGGGCGGCCGCAAGGAGGGGGCATGATCCACGTCACGGCGCGCGTCGCCCTGAAGCCCGGTCAATCCCCGCTTTTCCTGCGTGAATTCCGCGAACTGGCGACGCTGGTGCGCCAGGAGGCCGGCTGCCTGGACTACTTCCCCACCCGGGACGTACGCATGGGCATGGACAGCCAGCGCTACGACCCGGACAGCGTGACCATCGTCGAGAGATGGGCCAACCGGTCCGCCCTGGAAAGGCACCTGCGCTCGGGGCACATGCGCGGCTTCCAGGAGAGGGTTTCGGACATCGTCCTGAACGTGTCCCTGAGCATTGTCGAAGAAGTCTGAAGGGTCCGCGCGAATGCGAACCGCCCCTGCCGAACGTCCGGCCGGGGCGGTTTTTTTTTGCGGCGGATGTTACCCGGCGGCGAGGATGAGCAGGGCGTTGACGACGCTGGCGGCCAGGTTCGACCCGCCCTTGCGGCCGGCCACGGCGATGTAGGGGATGGCGTCCTGGGCCAGGAGCAGTTCCTTGGACTCGGCCGCGTTGACGAAGCCCACGGGCATGCCGACGACGAGCTTCGGCGGCCGCGCGCCGAGGGCGACGCGCTCCAGCAGGCGGTACAGGGCCGTGGGCGCGTTGCCGATGACGAAGATGTCCGCCCCGCCGCCGTCCATGACCTCGTCCACGGCCGCCCAGGCCCGCGTCACGCCATCTGCCTTCGCCCTGGCCGCCACCCGCGGCTCGTCCATGAGACAGCGCGCGGCGCAGCCCAGCGGGGTCAGGCGGCGGGCCGGGATGCCCGAAAGGGCCATGCGCGTGTCCGTGACGATGTCCGCGCCCGCGCGCAGCGCGTCCATGCCGGCGCGAACGGCGTCCGGGTGGAAGCGGATGTGGTTCAGGAGGTCGAAATCAGCCGTGGTGTGGACCATGCGCCGGGCCACGGCCCACTGCGCTCCTTCGAAGGGACGCGGCTCGGGGACTTCGGCGTCGATGATGGCCAGGGACCGGGGCTCGATCTCCTCGGGCGGGACGTGGACGTACATGCAAAAGTCCTTGAGGGACGGGCCGGGAAGGCCCGGGAAGGGGTTCTGTGAGGAGGGTCAGTTCTTCGCGGCCTCGTGGATCGTCAGGACAAAGAGGCTGGTCTGTTCGAAGAACTCCTGCTCGATACGCCCGGCCACCGCGTCGTCCACGTCGAGCACGACCCGGGCGCGCTTGAAGGGCTTGTCCTCGTGCCCGAGGCGGATCCTGCGGATCATGCGCCCCTGCACCTCGACGTCGCGCTGAAGCCCCGCCTCGGGCAGGGCGCCGTCGAAATCGCAGACCACGCGCACGGGCTGCGTCTGCCTGAGGGTGAAGACATCGGGCAGCACCGGACCGTCGAGATAGACGAGCACCTTCTCCATGGCCCCACGGCTCTCGAAGTCGACCCGCACCACGCGCTGCTCGCGGAAGTCCAGGCAGCCCTTGTTCCGGAAAAGGACCGGGACCGGGACCTCTGTTCCGGGCTTGAGCAGTTCGGAATGGGTGAGGCCGGGGTTGAGCCCGGCGAAGGCCTCGCGGACGCGCGAGTAATCGGACATCGACGAGATGCAGTTGGCCTTCAGGATCACGCCGCGGATCGTGTCCCCGGCGACGACCTTGTGGCGGATCGTCTCCGGACCGGCTGAAAAGGCTCCGGTCGGGCAGGCAGCGAAAATGCAGAACAGGAAAACGGCTACGCGTATGGGCAGTGTGTTCATGAGCGAGTGACATCCATCGGTTTGACGATGCTCGAATCACGGCGACCCTACCTAAGATTCCGGCAAAAGAAAACAATTTGAGATTTCGAATTTCGGCTCGCCGCCGTTTCTCCGCCGGCCGGGGTCCCGCGGTTGGAATCGGAGGCGGTTTCGGATATGCTCTCGCAGTCGCGCCCGCACACAGGCAGTTCACGCCGCCAAGGCGCCGCGCCAGGGAGTAGCCTCATGAACACCGAAAGCACGCACCTGCCCGAAAACGCGGAGCGCCTGGCCAGACTGGTGGCCGAACTGGACGAAGCCAGGCGGCAGGCCGAGGCTGCCAGCCGCGTGAAATCGCAGTTCCTGGCCAATTTCAGCCACGAAATCCGCACGCCCATGAACGCCATCATCGGCATGACGGACGTGGTCCTGAACACGAAACTGGGCGCCGACCAGCGCCGCGCCCTGAACATCGTCAAGACGGCTTCCGAGGCCCTGCTGGACCTGATCAACGGCGTCCTGGACCTCTCAAAGATCGAGGCCGGCCAGTTCGAGCTCGAACCTCGCGACTTCGACCTGCGCGCCGCCATCGAGCGCACCGTGGGCACCCTGGGCCTCACCGCCGCCGAGAAGGGGCTCGAACTGCTCTGCCTCCTGCCCTGCGACCTGCCCCGCGAGGTGCGCGGCGACCCCATCCGCCTGCGCCAGATCCTCATCAACCTGCTCGGCAACGCCCTCAAGTTCACGCCTTCGGGCCATGTCTGCTGTTCCTGCGAGGTCGCCGAAACCGCCGAAGATTGGTGCCTGCTGCGCTTCCGCGTCGAGGACACGGGCATCGGCATCCCCCCGGACAAGCTCTCCGCCATCTTCGAGGACTTCACCCAGGTCGACAGCTCCTCCACCCGCGTCTACGGCGGCACGGGCCTCGGCCTGTCCATCGCCCGCAAGCTCGTACGGCTCATGGGCGGCGACATCAGCGTGGAAAGCTCCCCCGGCCACGGCAGCGCCTTCGAGTTCACGGCGCGCATGGGGCTCGTCTCCCCGGCCGACACGACCCACGCCGGGGTCTTCGACGACGCGGCCAAGGTCCTGGTCGTGGCCAACAACCGCCTCATCCGCCGCCAGGTCCGCCGCCTGCTCGAATTCTGGGGCCTGCCCTGCGAAACGGCCGAATGCATGGACTGCCTGGGGCTTGATGGCGGCGGCTTCGACCTCGTCATCCTCGACACGGACTTCGGCGACTTCGCCTGCATGGAGCTCATGGACCCCGGCGGGACCCTCCACGACAAGCCGACCATCGTCCTGACCCAGATCGGCGACCGCTCCGTGACCGCCGGCCAGGGGGGCGTGAAGGCGGTGCTGGCCAAGCCCCTCATGCAGGACGAGCTGCTGAAGGCCCTGGCCGGGGCCTTCGGCCTGCGCCTGGAGCTTGCGTCGGACGAACCGGCCGGGGAAGAGCTGGCACGGCTGCGGCCCCTGGAAATCCTCCTGGTCGACGACGTTCCCACCAACCGGGAGCTGGCCGAACTCCTGCTGCGGCGCATGGGCCAGACCATGCACCACGCCCGCGACGGCCTCGACGCCCTGACGATGCTTGGCCGCCACACCTACGACCTGGTCTTCATGGACCTGCAGATGCCCGTCATGGACGGCTTCACGGCCACGCAGGTCATCCGCGCCTGCGAGCAGGGCCGGCCCGCTCCCACGGACCTGGACGGCAGCATCCTCATCCGGGCCCTGCGCGAAAAGATCGCAGGGACGTTCACGCCCATCGTGGCCATGACGGCCCATTCCCTGCTGGAGGACAAAGAGCGTTGCATGGACATCGGCATGGACGCCTACCTCACCAAGCCCCTGCGCGCCGAGGAGGTGTACGCCGTGCTCGGCACCTTCGCGGGCTCCGGAGACGGGAAGGACGCCCCCGCACTGGCGGATCCTGCGCAGCCCGGGCATGGCGGAACGGCCGGGGATGAGGCGGCGGCACCCGACGCGGCCTGCGGGAGGGGCTTCTTCGAGCGCATCCTGGCCGCCCTGAACGCCCAGTACGAACTGGAGCGGGACGAAGCCATGCCGCTGGTGCAAAGCCTTTTCGACGCCCTGAAGGAACACCTCGCGGGCCTGGAGGTCTGCCTGGCCGGATCCGACGTGGCCGGGGCCGGGCGGCACGCCCACGCCGTCAAGGGGCTGCTGCTGAACATGGGGCTCACGCCCGAAGGGCTGGCCGCCAAGGCGGTGGAGGATCTGGCCAGGGCCGGAACGGATTTCGAGACCTTTTCCCCGGCGGCCGGGAGCCTTCTGGACCTGACCGCGGGCATCACGGCGGAGCTTCGGTCCGCCCTCAACGACCACAAGGAGGCAACATGAACACGCTGACCTGGCACGGCCACTCGGCCTTCGCCATAACATCCAAGGGCAAAACCATCCTCATCGACCCCTGGTTCGACGGCAACCCCTCGGCCAAGACCACGGCCAAGAACGTCGAGGCCGACCTGGTCCTGGTGACCCACGACCACGGCGACCACGTGGGCCAGGCCCTGGACATCTGCAAGCGCACCGGCGCGTCGTTGGGGTGCATCGTGGAACTGGCCGCCAAGCTCAAGTCCCAGGGCCTGCCCGACAGCCAGGTGCTGAACGGCATCGGCTTCAACATCGGCGGCACCGTGACCCACCAGGGCATCAGCGTGACCATGACCCAGGCCCACCACTCCTGCGAGTCGGGCGTGCCCACGGGCTTCATCGTCCGCCTGGAGGACGGCTACACGGTCTACCACGCCGGGGACACGGGCATCTTCTCGTCCATGGCCCTGTGGGGCAAGCTCCACCGCATCGACCTGGCCCTGCTGCCCATCGGCGGCGTCTTCACCATGGACGCGGCCCAGGCCGCCATGGCGACCATGATGCTTCGGTGCAAGAAGGTCGCCCCCATGCACTGGGGGACCTTCCCGGTCCTGGACCAGAACGTGGACGCCTTCAGGAGGGAGCTGGACAAGCTGGAGCTGGGCGACGCCCTGATGCAGCTCGAGGTAGGCGTGCCCGTGGGGCTGGTGAGGTAGGCCCGCGCAGGCCCGTCGCGCGCGACCGCGATCAAGGCCCGGCCGGGGAGACCGACCGGGCCTTGCGCCGTTCTAGAGCGTCGGCGGCACGACCTCGCCGCTGGCTACCATGCGCTCGATCTGGTCCACGTCCTTGTCGCCGCGGCCCGAGAGGTTGACGATGATGATGGTCTCCGGCGGCAGCCCCGGCGCGATGCGCAGGGCGTGGGCCAGGGCGTGGGAGGACTCCAGGGCCGGGATGATGCCCTCGGTGCGGGACAGGAGGAAGAAGGCGTCCAGGGCCTCCTTGTCGCTGGCGTGCACGTACTCGGCCCGGCCCGTGTCCTTCATGTGGGCGTGCTCGGGGCCGACGCTCGGGTAGTCGAGGCCGGCGGAGATGGAGTAGACCTCCGCGGGCTCGCCCTTTTCATCTTTGAGCATGTAGGAGTTGAAGCCGTGCATGACGCCGGGTTCGCCCAGGCAGAGAGTGGCGGCGTGCTGCCCGTAGCCCAGCCCCCGGCCCGCGGGTTCCACGCCCACGAGCCTGACCTCGGGATGGGGGATGAATTCGGCGAAGAGGCCCATGGCGTTGGAGCCGCCGCCGACGCAGGCGATGCAGTAGTCGGGCAGGCGCCCTTCGGCCTCCAGGATCTGGGCCTTGGCCTCGCGGCCGACGATGGACTGGAATTCGCGGACCATGAGGGGGTACGGGTGCGGACCCACGGCCGAACCGAGCAGATAGAACGTGTTCTGAGCGTCCTGGACCCAGGCCATGAGGGCCTCGTCCACGGCCTCCTTGAGGGTCTTCTGTCCGCTCTCGGCCGGCACGACCCTGGCGCCCATCATCTGCATGCGGAAGACGTTGAGCTTCTGGCGCTCCACGTCCACGGCGCCCATGTGGATGGTGCACTCCATGCCCATGAGCGCCGCAGTGGCGGCCGTGGCCACGCCGTGCTGCCCCGCGCCGGTCTCGGCGATGATCTTCTTCTTGCCCATGCGCTTGGCCAGCAGGATCTGGCCGATGGTGTTGTTGACCTTGTGGGCGCCGAGGTGGTTCAGGTCCTCGCGCTTGAGGTAGATTTTGGCCCCGCCGCAGCGCTTGGTCAGGTTGGCGCAGAAGTAGAGCGGGTTGGGCCGCCCGGTGAACTGCCGCTGGTAATACTCGTATTCCTCGATGAATTCCGGGTCGTTGCGGTAACGTTCAAAGGCCTGTGCCAGTTCGTTCAGGATGTCCCTGATGGGTTCCGGTACGTACTGGCCGCCGTAGGCGCCGAAAAATCCGTCGGCTGTGGGCATGGTCATGGGGTGTCTCCTTGGAGTTCGGGTAAAAAAAAACCGCGGTCAGTGTGCACTGCCGCGGCTGATGTTCGCTTCTTCCCTTACGGGTCGGGTTTTCAGGCCAAGACGCATCCCACGGCATGTTCCTCATGCCGCCACCAAAGAAGGGAAAGGGTCGTGACCTTGATATTCATGGACATACCGAGTGCCTGCGCACCGGGCATTTGTCAAGGGATAATCGATCGTATATGTGAGGGCCTCACCAACACTCCCAGGAGCGCACGCATGATCACCACCAACGACCAGGCCGTCTGGCACGACCTCATCCCCGGCATCCGGGTCAGCACCCTCGTCCACGGGGAGAAGACCCTGATGGCCCGCTTCGAGCTGCAGGAGAAGTCCTTCCTGCCCATGCACTCCCACCCGCACGAGCAGACCGGCTACCTCGTCTCCGGAAGCATGACCATGACCATCGGCGGCGTGGAGCACCGTTTCGGCCCCGGCGACAGCTGGTGCATCGCCCCGGGCGTCGAGCACGGCGCCGTCGTCCACGAAACGGCTCTCGCCATCGAGGTCTTCAGCCCGGTGCGCGAGGATTACATCCCCTTCCTGCCCGCGCGGAGATAGCATGCCCATCGTCAGCATCCGCATGGCCAAGGGCCGCGACGTCGACCAGAAGCGCAGGCTGGCGGCCGAAGTGACCAGGGCCGTGGCGCAGTCCCTGGCTCTCCCGCCGGAACTGGTCTCCATCCAGATCGAGGAATTCGACCGGGAAAATTGGGCCACAGGCGGCGAACTGCACATCGACAAATTCGGCCCCGGGTGCGGCAAGCCATGACCTCCGGAGCCTTTTCCCGCACCCTGGCCGTCACGGAAGCGTCAACGGCCTGCGATGCCCTGGCCCGGCTGACCGGCCTGCCCAAGGCCCGCGTCAAGGACTGCATGGCCAAGGGGGGCGTGTGGTGGCAGCGGCCCGGCCGAAAGGCGTCGCGCCTGCGCCGGGCGACGGCCGAAGTGAAACCAGGCGATAATCTGGAGATGAACTACGACCCGGCCCTGCTGGCCCTGGTTCCGGCCGAACCGGAACTCGTCTTCAACGGCGGGCGCTGGTCCGTCTGGAACAAGCCGGCGGGAGTGCTGTCCCAGGGCACCCGCTTCGCGGACCACTGCGCCCTGCCCCGCCTGGCCCAGGCAGCCCTCGGGGCCAGAAACGAACTGCACCCCGTGCACAGGCTGGACCGCGAAGCACGCGGACTCATCCTCCTGGCCCACGACGCGGCGGCAGCGGCGAGATTGGGAGAATTGTTCCGGCAGGGAGGGGTACACAAGGAGTACATGGCCATCGTGCGCGGCGTCCCGGACTGGACGGAACTGACGGTCGGGGAGCCCATGGACGGCAGGGAAAGCCGGTCCGAATTCAAGGTCGTGCAATGCGATCCTGAATCGGGAACCACACTGCTGACGGCGCGCATCGACACGGGCCGCAAGCACCAGATCCGCCGCCACCTGGCCGGCCTGGGGCATCCGGTCATGGGGGACCCGCGCTACGGCCGCAACAACGCCTGCCCTCACGGCCTGCAGCTTCTGGCCGTGGGCTTGAGCCTGACCTGCCCCTTCACGCGCACGCACCACGCCTGGACCCTGCCGCCCCTGCCCTTTCCCCTGCGCGGTTGAACCGCGCCCCGTCGCAACCGCGTCAGGGCCCGGTCAGCGGCAGCCCGGCCCTGACCCACTCGGCAATCCCTCCGTCCAGGATGTACATCCTTGAAAAGCCGAGTTTCGTCATCGCCCGCAAAGCCAGGGTGCTCTGCCTGCCCTTCTGACAGTAGAGCAGTATCGTCGCGTCGCGGTCCAACAGGGAGACCATGCGCTGAAAATTCGTGGCGTAGTAATTCACCGAGCGCGCGCCTTCGATATGCCCCTGACGATATTCATCCACACTTCGCAAATCCAGAATGACAAACTTATCGTCGCCTTTGTTCTGTTCAATGAGCGACTGCGCCTCTTGTGCAGTAAGCAACAGCTCATTCGCGAACGCGCAAAACATATGCACGAACACAAACAAAGACAGGAAAAGGAGTATTTTGAAATTTTTTGCGTTTTTCAATGCTTCGCCCCGCGCGTATTCGGCAAATGACAAGAGGCCTGATCCAGTGCTCGATCAGGCTACGCAATCGAAGCCATCTTTGCAACCCGCAACGGCCGAGTCAGCGGGCTTCTCCGGCCCCCCGCCGCGCGCTCAACGGCGCCCGAACCGGACTTCGGTCCAACGCCGCGACACAAGGCCGCAAACCATGTTCCGCAACCACGGCAGCACACTCCCGACCGGCCGGGTCGCCTGCGCCATCCGCTCCCGGCCCGCGTATTTCGAGGGAAAATACGACCGAGACGAATGATTTTCAGCAAATCATTGCCAAAAGGTTCCCGGGGCGTTATGTTTTTCTCAAATGCCACCTGATGTTCCGCCTGACATTCAGCACCTCCCGCACCGCCTCACACGCACGCAGCAGCACAGCAAACGACAGTCCCGGCCAGCTTTCCGGCCGGGTGACATACTCAGAGGAGGAACACATGACTCATCAGATGTCCTTCAAGATGCACCAGCGAGAGGTCGAGCCGCGCTATCGCATCCAGATCGACGCGGCGGAATCGACGGAAGACGTGCGCAAGTTTTTCGAGCGCACCGTCTACAGTTTTCTGGAAAAAGCCATCGGGGACCAGATCGAGATCCAGCCCGGGGACGTGACCTTCGACCCGGACAGCGAACCGGCCTACCGCCTCAGTCCGCGCATGCTCGACAACGAGATTTTCAGACGGATCGACGAAGGATCGGATCTCTCGACCATACTGGCCCTGCTGTCCGGCCGGGCCCTCAACAGATACAAGCATCTGGCGACCAAGCACCCTGACAAGACCGAGGCCAAGATATTCCAGGTCCCGGGCCCGAGGAGCCACTAAACGGACCTGATGGAGCCATTTTCCCCGTAACGGTTTCACAACGAGAAAAGGAGGACGTCATGAAGATTCTGGCAGCCATCGATCAATCTGAATACGCCACGCTGGTACTGACGAAGGCCATGAAGCTCGCGGCTCAGGAAGGCGCGGAGCTCACGGCCCTGACCATCTCCAACGCGCCGTACACAAACCTGTATCTCGGCGAAATCTCGGGCGAGTTTATCGAAAAGATGCGCGAAGGCGTGCAGAAGACCGTCAGCCGCGCCCAGGAGCAAGCCAAGGCAGCAGGTGCCAAGGTCAATGTCGCGGTCGAGGAGAGCCCGTCGGCGGCGGACGCCATCGTCAAGTACGCAGAAAAGAACAACATTGACCTCATCGTCATCGGCAACAAGGGCGCCGGGGCCGTGGAGCGCTTCCTTATCGGCAGCGTTTCGAGCCAGGTCGTGACCCACGCGCCGTGCTCGGTGCTGGTGGTCAAGAAGTAGCGACGCGACAGGGCCTGAATTGCCGACGGCGGCGTCAGGCCCTCGTCATCCCGCCACGGACGCGGCCCGACTCCAGATCGGGGTCCGCGTTTCACGATACCCCCTCCGAATAACGTTTCTTCGCTATCCGGGGGGGAAATGCTCACGAAAAAAGGCGCCCCGTCGGACGCCTTTTTTCGTGACGATGTAGCAGCGGGCTCAGACCAGGCCGCGCAACGCCTCCAGAATGCCGTCGCGGTTGATGCCGAGCCGGGCCCGAAGCTCCCTCTGGCTGCCGTGTTCCACGAACTGGTCCGGCACGCCCAGGCGCCGGACGCGCAGGCTCCCCAGGACGCCGCGGTCGGCCAGAAGCTCCAGCACGGCCGAGCCGAAGCCGCCGGCCAAGGCGTTCTCCTCCACGGTCAGCATGAAGGGCTGCGACGCGGCCAACTCCAGGAGCTGCGCCTCGGGCAGGGGCTTGACGAAGCGGGCGTTGAACACGGCCACCTGCTTCCCCGTCTCCTCGGCCAGGACCCGCGCCGCCTCCAGGGCGGGGGCGACGCGGCTGCCAACGGCCACGATGACCCCGTCTGCGCCTTCGCGCAGCATCTCGCCCTGCCCGATGGGCAGGATTTCCGGTTTTTCGGCCAGGGGCGCGCCTTCGCCCACGCCGCGCGGGTAGCGCACGGCCACGGGGCCTTCGTAAGCCAGGGCCGTGGCCAGCATGTGCTGCAGCTCGGGTTCGTTGCGCGGGGCCATGAGCACGAGGTTCGGGATGTGGCGCAGGAAGGACAGGTCGAACACGCCGTGGTGCGTGGCCCCGTCCTCGCCCACCAGGCCGCCGCGGTCCAGGCAGAAGGTCACGTTCAGGTTCTGCAGGCAGACGTCGTGCACGATCTGGTCGTAGGAGCGCTGCATGAAGGTCGAGTAGATGGCCACCACGGGCTTCATGCCCTGGGAGGCCAGGCCGGCGGCGAAGGTCACTGCGTGCTGCTCGCAGATGCCCACGTCGAAGAAGCGGTCCGGGTAGCGCTCCGAGAACCCGGCCACGCCGGTGCCTTCGGGCATGGCGGCCGTGATGGCCACGATCTTGTCGTCCGCGGCCGCAAGGTCGCAGAGGGTCCTGCCGAAGACGTCGGTGTACGTCGGCAAGGCGCACGCGCCGAACTTCAGGGCCACACCCGTCTCGGGCTCGAAGCAGCCCACGCCGTGGAAATACGTCGGGTTGGTCTCGGCCGGCTCGTAGCCCTTGCCCTTCTTGGTCAGGACGTGAATCAGGATGGGCCCTTCGAGGCCCTTGGCCTGCTCCAGGACGCTCGTCAGCTGGCGCAGGTCGTGCCCCTTGATGGGCCCGATGTAGGTGAAGCGGAAGGCCTCGAAGAGCATGCCGGGGGTGAAGAAGCTCTTGAAGGAGTCCTCGCTGCGGCGGGCGTAGTCGGCCAGGTCGTCGCCGATCTTGGGGATCTGGCGCATGATGGCCTCGGCCTCCTTCTTGAACCGCTGCACCCAGCGCATGGACAGCTTGCGGCTCAGAAACGACGACAGGGCGCCGACGTTGCGGGAGATGGACATCTCGTTGTCGTTCAGGACGACGATGAGGTCCTTGCCCAGGCCTCCGGCCTGGTTCAGGCCCTCGTAGGCCAGGCCGGCGGTCATGGAGCCGTCGCCGATGACGGCCACGACCTTGTTGTCCCGCCTGGCCAGGTCCCGGGCCGCGGCCATGCCCAGGGCCGCGGAGATGGACGTGGAGGAGTGCCCCACGCCGAAATGGTCGAAGGGGCTCTCGGCCGGACGCGGGAAGCCGCTGATGCCGCCGAGCTGGCGCAGGGTGTGGAAGCGCGACAGGCGGCCCGTCAGCAGCTTGTAGGCGTAGGCCTGGTGTCCCACGTCCCAGACGATGCGGTCATGGGCGGGGTTGAAGACGCGCAGGAGCGCCATGGTCAGCTCCACCACGCCCAGTGACGGGGCCAGATGCCCGCCCGTGGACGAGACGGTCTGGATGATCATGCGGCGGATCTCTTCGCCCAGCCTGGTCAGTCCCTTCTCGTCCAGGCCCTGGATGTCGCCGGGCTGCCGGATGCCGGCCAGGGTGGGGAAAAGTTCCTGCAGGGTTTGCTCGGTCATGGATGCTCCTAGTGCGTTCGATCCAGAATGTACCCGGCCACGGCGCGCAGGAAATCGGCGCGCGGGTGCGAAAAGCCGTCCAGGGCGCCCACTGCCCGGTCCACGCTCTCGCGGGCCAGGGCGCGGCTCTTGTCGATGCCCAAGAGCGCCGGGTAGGTGGACTTGCCCTGGGCCTCGTCGCTGCCGGCGGGTTTGCCCAGTGCGGCCGTATCCCCGACCACGTCGAGGATGTCGTCCGTGACCTGGAAGGCCAGGCCCACGGCCCTGCCGTATTCCGAGGCCCGGGCCAGGGCGGCCTCGTCCCCGCCGCCGAGAATGCAGCCGGTCACGCAGGATGACTCGATGAGGGCCCCGGTCTTCATGGCGTGCATGGTCCGAAGCTGCGCGAGGTCGGCGCCCTTGCCCGTGAGGTCCATGTCCAGGACCTGGCCGCCGACCATGCCGCGCGGGCCGGCCGCGGTCGAAAGGTGAAATATGGCCCTCAGAACCCGATCGGCCGGAAGCTTCAGGGACGAGGCCAGGGTGAAGGCCTCGGTCAGCAGGCCGTCGCCGGCCAGGATGGCCGTGGCCTCGTCGAACTGCCTGTGGTTGGAGGGCTTGCCCCGGCGCAGGTCGTCGTCGTCCATGGCAGGCAGGTCGTCGTGGATGAGGGAGTAGGTGTGGATGCACTCGATGGCGCAGGCGAAATCGAGCACCGCTTCCAGGCGCCCCCCTACAAGCTCGGCCCAGGCCAGGCAGAGCACGGGCCGCAGGCGCTTGCCGCCGGCCATGAGGGAATACTCCATGGAAGCGACCAGATGCGCGGGCGTGGCCCCGTCGCCGAAAACCGTGGCCAGACGCCCTTCCACCACCGCGCCGAGCGCCTTGAGCTCGGCCTTCATGTCCTGCGGCGTCATGCGTCCCCCCCCGCTTCCGGTCCGGGCTCCTGCCCGGCGTTCTCGACGATGACGCGGGCCTGCTCCAGTTCGGCCGAGCACTCCCTGGACAGGCGCACACCCTCCTGAAAGAGCTTGACCCCCTGTTCCAGGGGCAGTTCCCCGCCCTCAAGCAGGGCCGTGATCTCCCTGACCCGCTCCAGCCGCTTTTCGAAACTCAGTGTCTTCGCCATATCCTGTCCTGCGGTTATTGCCCGGTCTTGGGGAAAAAGAGGGCCGACGGGTCCACGGCCATGTCCAGCACGTAGAAGCCCAGGTGCAGATGCGGCCCCGTGACCCGGCCGGACTGCCCGGCCAGGCCGATGACCTGCCCGGCCTCGACCATGGCGCCCCGCTCCGTGCGGAACGCGTCGAGATGCATGTACACGGAGTAGACGCCCAGGCCGTGGTCGATGAAGACCGAACGCCCCCCATAATAATGATCCGCCGCGAGCACAACCTGCCCGGCGGCCGCGGCCCGCACCGGCTCGCCGAGTTCGGCCCTGAGGTCCAGCCCGCGGTGGGGGTTGCGCTCCAGGTCGTTGAAGAAGCGGCGCAGCCCGTAGGCGCTGCTCACGGCCCCCGGCACGGGTCGCATGAGGGGCAGGGAGAGGTGGTTCACGGCCGAGACCCCGGCCAGAATCTCCCGCACCTCGGCCTGCTCGCGGGCGATGCGCTCCTGCACGGCGGCCGGCGGTGTAGCCATCTCCGGCGGCACAGTCAGGCGCTGCTCGGGGAACTCGCGCTTCTCGACCAGCACGTGCGTCGACACGGCCACAGGGCTCAGCCCCAGCCTGGTCACGCGCAGGTCACGCGGACCGGGCTTGGATTTGAGGACATCGGAGCCGAGCAGGAACTCCACACTCCGCTCGCCGGCGGCAGGCACCTGCAGCTTGCGGCCGTCCCACTCCACCAGGAGCTTGCCCATGGGCTCGTCGGACTCGACCCGGACCACGAAGGGCAGGCCGATGCCGATGACCTCCGGGCACTCCACCCTCAGCTGGGCGGCACGGGCGGGCGAAAGCGGCAGGACGGAGGCCAGGAGAAGAAACGCCATGAGCAAACGAAACATCATGAAAGCTCCTCGGGCAGCACTTCGGCCCCGAACTCGCCGTCCGAGACCTGCACGCGGATCGTGTCGCCGGGCCGCACATCCAGACGCGAACGCACGAACCCGTCCCGGCCCCGCACCAGGGCGTAGCCGCGGGCCAGGGGCGCGGCCGGGTCCAGGGCGGCCAGGCGGCCCTCCAGGTCGCGCAGGGCGTCCCGGCGGCGGCCGACCAGGGCCGAAGCGGACTGTGCCAGAGCCGAACGGGTCCGGTCCAGCTCGGATTGCAGGGACACGATGCGGGCCGGACCCAAGGCGCGGCGCAGGCGCTCGTCCAGGCGGGACAGGACCTCGCGCCGTTCCCCGGCCATGCGCAGGGCCGCCTGGCGCAGCCGGTCCGTCAGGCGCTCCAGTTCGAACCCGCCGCGCTCGATGCGCCGGGCCGGCGAGTTCCACATGAGCCCCTGCGCCAGCCGGTTCAACACGCCCTCGCGCTCGTCCAGAAAGCGCCCCATGCCCCGGGACAGGGCCAGGAAAATCTCGTCAGCCTGCTGCCTGAGCACCGCCCGCTCGGTCCACAGCACCTGCGCCGCATGGGACGGATTGGCCGCGCGCAGGTCGGCCACGAGGTCGGCGATGGTCGTGTCCACCTCGTGCCCCACGCCGCAAACCACGGGCAGGCGGCAGCGGAAAAGGGCCTCGGCCACGGGCTCGGTGTTGAAGGCCCACAGGTCCTCCAGGGACCCGCCGCCGCGGATGAGCACGACGACCTCGGCCCAGCCGTCCCGGTCCGCCCTGTCTAGGGCGGAGGCGACCTGGGCCGGCGCGCTGTCGCCCTGCACCAGGCTCGGATACAGCCGCACGACGGCCCCGTACCCCCGGTCCCCGGCCACGCGCAGGAAGTCCTGCAGGGCCGCGCCCTGGGGCGCGGTGATGACGGCCACCCGGCGCGGGTTGCGCGGCGGCGTCATCTTGCGTTCCGGGTCGAAATACCCCTTGGCCGCCAGCTTGGCCTTCATGGCCTCGAAGGCCACGGCCAGCTCGCCCATGCCCTGACCCTGCACCAGCTCGGCCACGAGCTGGTAGGCCCCGCGCGGCGGGTACACGTTCATGCGCCCGGCCACGAGCACCTCGAGTCCGTCGGCCAGCCGCAGCGGCGCCCCGCTCTCCACCTCGCCGGTCAGCGGGTTGACCCGCTCCCCGTCATCCTTCCCGGCCTTGGGCTGGGTCCCCTTGAACCACACGACGTTAAGCGTCGCCTCCTCGTCCTTGAGGGAAAAGTAGACATGCCCCGAAGGCGGCTTGGAAAGGTTCGATACTTGGCCCCGGACCCAGACGAAAGGAAATTCGCCTTCAAGGACATCCTTGATGGCTTGGGTCAGGGTTCGGACGGAGAATATGTGCATGGAGCTTCGTGAATGGATACAGATGATTGCGAGCGCAGCTCGTGGGCGGGAATCCGCAGCAGCCTTCCGTCCTTGAATAGCACAAGGTTGGTGCCCGTCAGAATGGCCGTTTCACGAGCCAGAAGTGAAGCACGCTGGAGCGCGGCAAATGACGCACGCAGGACCTCATCCTTGGCTTCGGCAATGTCAGGTGTGCTCATCCGTTTTCTCCCCAAGCGATCACGACAGGCTCGACGCCGGAATTATCGAACTCTATCCAGGAGTGAACCTCTTTTTTGTAAATTTCCTCGAAATTGCGGAGACCGGCGACGAAACGACGCCGAATCACGGATTCGGGAACGGCGTGACCGCCTTGCTTCACCCGTTCCGCCACGCGGGCGATGGCGGTTTCCACCGTTGGCAACGCAAGAAAGAACAAACTGATCAAATAGCCTTCATCCCGCCACCTTCGGATATGCTTTCGATAACTCAAACCCGAAAGCGTAGTTTCAAAGGCAAAACTCTCGCCCCGACGGGAGAAGTCGGACATTTCTTCCAGCATCAGCCTCCCAGCCTTGATGGCCGCAGCCTCCGGGGCGAAAGGCGACAGCCCTGCGGCGATCAGATCGGCATTGATGAAATTCAAGCATTGCGCCTCAACTGGGAGAAACGTTCGGGCAAACGTGGTTTTTCCGGCTCCGTTCGGACCGCCGATTATGATGATCTTTTTCCTCATCCCTCGACTCCTCCGGGCCGGAAAAACCACTGCGCCAGCCGCCGCCTGTGCACTCTTGCAGGCTACGCCAATCCCCACTCCTTCATAACTTCCTTGCGCCATTCCAGAACGGTGTTCTGCCAGTCGGCCACCGGCAGCTCCCGCTTCTCGCCGGTCTTCCTGTTCTTCACCTCAAGCACGCCCTTCTCCAAGCCCTTGCCGCCGATTACGATCTGCATGGGGGAGCCCAGGAGGTCGGCTTCGTTGAACTTGACGCCCGGGCGCTCGTCGCGGTCATCGAACAGGGTGTCGATGCCCTGGCTTTCCAGCCAGTCGTGGATCTCGCGGCCCATGGTCATGACCTTCTCGTCCCTGGTGGACATGGCCAGGACCGTGACCTCGAAGGGGGCGATTGACGGGGGGAAGATCATGCCGCTCGCGTCGTTGTTCTGCTCGATGCTGGCGGCCACCACGCGGCTGACGCCGATGCCGTAGCAGCCCATGATGATGACCTGCTCCTTGCCGTTCTCGTCCAGGAAGGTGGCGTTCATGGCCTTGGAGTACTTGGTGCCGAGCTTGAAGACGTGGCCGACCTCGATGCCCTTGGGCATGGTCAGGGGACCGCCGCAGGCCGGGCAGGGGTCGTCCAGGGTGATGGAGCGCAGGTCGGCGTAGCCCGTGGGCGTGGCGTCCGTGGACAGGGTGATGTCGCGGCGCGGGTCCACGTGCAGGAGGTGCGCGTCGGCGGCGTTGGCCCCGCAGACGAAATCCGTGGCCGAGGCGATCTCGAAATCCGCGTAGACGGCGTCGACCTTCAAGCCCACCGGGCCGGCGAAGCCCACGGGCGCGCCGGTCCAGGCCTTGACCTGCTCGGGGCTGGCCAGATCGACGTTGGTGGCGCCGAGCATGTTCTTGAGCTTGACGTCGTTCACTTCGCGGTCGCCGCGCAGGAGCACGGCCACGGAACGTCCGTCCACGTCGAAGAGGAGCGTCTTCATGATCTTCGTCGCAGGCACGGCCAGGAAGCCGGCCACATCCTCGACGGTGTGCTTGCCAGGCGTGGCCACCTGCTCATAAGGCGCGCACGTCTCGGTGCAGGGCGCGCCGGGCTTGAGCTCCGCCTTCTCGAGGTTGGCGGCGTAGGAGCAGGAGGTGCACACGGCCAGGGTGTCCTCGCCCGTGTCGGCCAGGACCATGAACTCGTGGGAAAAGCTTCCGCCGATGGCGCCCGAGTCGGCGCTCACGGCGCGGAACTGCAGGCCCAGGCGGGTGAAGATGCGCTCGTAGGCGTCGTACATGGCCTGGTAGCTGGCGTTCACGCCCTCGTCGTCCTTGTCGAAGGAGTAGGCGTCCTTCATGATGAACTCGCGGCCGCGCATGAGGCCGAAGCGCGGGCGGATCTCGTCGCGGAACTTGGTCTGGATCTGGTAGAGGTTCAGGGGCAGCTGCCGGTAGGAGCGCACCTCGCCGCGGATGAGGTCGGTGATGACCTCCTCGTGGGTGGGCCCGAGGCAGTAGTCGCGGCCGTGACGGTCGTTCAGGCGCAGGAGTTCCTTGCCGTAGAATTCCCAGCGCCCGCTCTCCTGCCACAGGTCGGCCGGCTGGACCATGGGCATGGAGATTTCCTGGGCCCCGGCCCGGTTCATCTCCTCGCGCACGATGTTGGCGACCTTGTTGATGGCCCGAAGACCCAGCGGCATGTAGGTGTAGATGCCGCTGGTCAGCTTGCGGATCATGCCCGCGCGCAGCAGCAGCTTGTGGCTGATGACCTCGGCCTCAGCCGGGGTTTCCTTCAGGGTGGGCGCGTAGAACTTGCTGAACAGCATGAAATGTCTCCTCGATATGAATATGTAAAGAAATGGTTGAATTCTTGGTGCGTACGATATTTTACCGGCAATAAATCCGGACGGTTGAATCAGACGGCCGTCTGCTCCGCCAGCCGCTCGGCCAGTTCCAGCAGTTCGCTGCCCCTCTGCAGGCCATCCACGAAGCGCCACGGGATGCCCGAGAGGCCGGTCTGGGCACCGGCCAGGGCGCCGGTCAGGATGGCGCGGGCCTGGTTCTGGCCGCCGCCGTTGACGGCGTGGAGCACGGCCGACTCGAAGTCGTCCCGGAAGCGCGCCGCAAGGTAGTAGGCCGCCGGGAGCTGGTGGTAGATGGCGCACGGCATGCCGTAGACCAGGGAGACCTTCCAGGCCGGTTCGATGCGCACGGCCGGGTCCGCGGCCGCCGCGGCGAAGTAGGCCGGGGACAGCAGGGCGTCGGGCGAGGCGAAGCGGCCGGCCCGCGGCGGGTCCGGGTCGCCGGGGCGCGGGGGCTGGAGGTTGTCGCGCGTCACGGCGTGGAACGGCAGCTCGCCGCTCTTGACCAGCTTCATGAGCCGACCGGAAATATTCGTGTCCAGCGGATGCCCCTGCACCAGTTGCCCCAGCACGGCGCCGTAGGCCACGGTCAGGGACAGGACAGTCTCGTCGTTCTGGGTCAGGGCGGCGTTGCCGGACACGGCCTCGGCCAGTCTGGCAGGCTCCAGGGCATAACGCACGGCAATGGCCAGGGTGCGCTCGGTGGCCTCGGTGGTATCGGCCGGACCGGCCGTCCGTCCCCAGGGCAGGCGCTGCCTTACGCGCCGCCGCCAGGCATCGCGGATGGACTGGCTGGTGTAGAAGCCCGGTCCGCTGACAGGCGAGCCGTCGAGGAGGGAAAACAGCTCCTCGTCCATGCGGCGGCAGAAATCCGGCTCGTCGTAACCGCCGCACTCGACCAGGGAGCGCGCGGTCAGCTCCAGGATGAAGCCCGCCTGGGACAGCTGCCCGGCCCTCATGCCGTCGTGGTAGCGGCCGGGCATGGGATCCGTGTAATCGGTGATCCAGTCGCCGTAGTCGCGGCGCAGCTCGTCCAGGTCGTAATACCAATGGGGTCCGAGCCCCAGGCCGTCCCCGATGAAGGCTCCCATGACGGCGCCGGCGGCGCGGTCCCTGATGTCCTTTCCCGGCATGTTCCCTCCCTTCAGTTCACACGGCCACGGACGCCGGAAGAGGCCGGGTCACGCCCCGCCTCGCCGCTCGTCCAGAAATTTCTCAAGCTCTTCCATGAAGGCCGGCAGCAGCTCGGCCCTGCCCTTGACCTTGCGCACCACCTCGCCCTTGCGGAAGATGAGCCCTGATTCGCGTCCCCCGGCCACGCCGATGTCTGCCTCGCGGGCCTCGCCGGGGCCGTTGACCACGCAGCCCATGACCGCCACGGTGAAGACCTCCTCCACCCCGCGCAGCCGATCCTCAACCGCCGCGGCCAGTTCCATGAGTCCGATCTCGGTCCGGCCGCAGGTCGGACAGGACACGATCTCCGGCCCCCTGGCCCGCAGGCCCAGGGCGCGCAGGATCTCCCAGGCCACGAGCATTTCCTCGACGGGATCGGCAGTCAGCGAAACCCGGAGCGTGTCGCCGATGCCCTCGGCCAGCAGGATGCCCAGGCCCACCGACGACTTGACCGCCCCGCGCATGGCCGTGCCGGCCTCGGTCACGCCGATGTGCAGCGGGTAGTCGACGGTCTTCGACATGAGCCGGTAGGCTGCGACGGTGCCCAGTACGCTCGACGACTTGAGCGAAATCTTGGTGTCGTAAAAGCCGCGCTCCTCCAGCAGGCGCACATGCTCCATGGCGCTCTCGACCATGGCCGCCGGGGTCGGGCCGCCGTGCTTCTTCAGCAGATCCTTGTCCACGGAACCGCTGTTCACGCCGATGCGGATGGGCACGCCGGCCGCGCGGGCGGCGTGGACCACGCGGTCGACCTTGTCGGGGCCGCCGATGTTGCCGGGGTTGATGCGCAGGCCGCGCACCCCCGCCTCCACGGCCTGCACGGCCAGACGGGAGTCGAAATGGATGTCGGCGATGAGGGGCACGCCCGTGGCCGCGCAGATCTTCTTCAGGGCCATGGCCGCTTCCAGATCAAGCACGGCCAGGCGCACGATCTCGCAGCCGGCCCGGGCCAGGGCCTCGATCTGGGCCAGGGTGGCCTCGACGTCGCGGGTGTCCGTGTTGGTCATGGACTGCACGCGCACGGGGTTGCCGCCGCCGATGCCCACCCCGCCGACGGAGATGGTGCGGGTCGCGCGCCGGGGGGCGAGGATGGATGCGTCTGTCTGTGTCATGGCGGGGGAGCGTAATGAATTTGGCGGTCAAAGCCAAGGTGGGGGAAATCCGAAAATTCGCCCCTCCTGTCAGCTAGGCGACAGACAAAACGGCATGCTGTGGCCTACGGCAGTCCCATGGGCCGCCACAGGGCGGCAAGGCTGCATCCATCATCGGAAGGACCCGGCGCAGGCCGTTAAACTGAAGGAGGGTTCGCATGGCCAAGGAAAGGGAAATTCAGGATCTGAGCCCGTGGGAAGACGCGCAGAAGATGATCGCCAAGGCACGGCGCGAGGGCGTGAATCTCATCTGGGACCGGCTCAGGGAACAGACGCCCCACTGCACCTTCTGCGACCAGGGTCTGACCTGCAGCAAGTGCGTCATGGGCCCCTGCCGCATCAACCCCAAGGGGCCTAAAAAGACGCACGGCGTATGCGGCGCCGACGGCGACCTGACCGTCGCGCGCAACTTCGGCCGTTTCGTGGCCGCCGGCGCGGCCGCCCACTCGGACCACGGCCGGGACCTGCTGGAGACCCTGGCCGCCATCGGCGAGGGCAAGACCACGGACTACGGCATCCGTGACGAGGCCAAGCTCGAACGCATCTGCACGGAACTGGGCATCGCGGTCGAAGGCCTCTCCGTCCGCGAGCGGGCCAAGGCCCTGGCCGACCTGTTCTTCGAGGACTACGGCTGCCGGTCCCACCACGTGGCCTTCAGCGGCCGCGCCCCGCAGAAGCGCAAGGACGTCTGGGAGCGCCTCGGCTGCACGCCGCGCGGCATCGACCGCGACTGCGTGGAGATGCTCCACCGCACGCACATGGGCGTGGACTGCGACCCCGTGTCCATCTGCCTGCACGCCGGCCGCGTGGCCCTGGGCGACGGCTGGGGCGGGTCCATGATCGCCACGGAGGTCTCGGACATCATCTTCGGCACGCCCAAACCCGTCAAAGCCGTGGTCAACCTGGGCGTGCTGAAGGAGGACCAGGTCAACATCCTGGTCCACGGCCACAGCCCCATCGTCTCGGAGATGATCCTGGCCGCGGCGCGGGAGCCCGAAATCCTGGCCAGAGCCCAAGAGGCCGGCGCCACGGGCATCAACATCGCGGGCCTGTGCTGCACGGGCAACGAGGTGCTCATGCGCCAGGGCGTGCCCATGGCCGGCAACCATCTCATGACGGAACTGGCCATCGTCACCGGCGCGGTGGAGATGGTCATCGTCGACTACCAGTGCATCATGCCGAGCCTGGTCAACGTGGCGGGATGCTACCACACGAAGTTCGTGTCCACGTCGGACAAGGCCAAGTTCCCCGGCGGCGTCCACATGGAGTTCAGCTACAAGAACGCCCGCGAGAAGGCCCGCGAGGCGGTGCTCATGGCCATCGAGGCCTTCGCCCGGCGCGACCCGGCCAAGGTGGAGATCCCGTCCAAGCCCGTCTCCATCACCTCCGGCTTCTCCAACGAGGCCATCCTCGGCGCCCTGGGCGGCACGCCCGAGCCCCTGATCCAGGCCCTGCAGGCCGGGAAGGTGCGCGGCGTGGCCGGCATCGTGGGCTGCAACAACCCCAAGCTCAAGCACGACCACGTGCACGTGGGCCTGGCGCGGGAGCTCATCCGCCGCGACATCCTGGTGATCGTCACGGGCTGCGCCACCGTGGCCATGGGCAAGGCCGGGCTGCTGGAGCCCGAGGCGGCCGACCAGGCCGGCGAAGGACTGGCCGGCATCTGCCGGGCTCTGGGCATCCCGCCGGTACTGCACGTGGGCAGCTGCGTGGACAACTCGCGCATCCTGCACCTCTGCGCGGTCCTGGCCAATCACGCGGGCCTGGACATCAGCGACCTGCCCGTGGCGGCCAGCGCCCCCGAGTGGTATTCCGAGAAGGCGGCGGCCATCGGCCTCTACGCCGTGGCCAGCGGCGTCTACACCCACCTCGGGCTGCCGCCGCACATCCTGGGCAGCGCCATGATCACGGACCTGGCCCTCAAGGGCCTCGACGACGTGTTCGGCGCCTGTTTCAGCGTCGAGCCCGACCCCTTGAAGGCCGCAGGGCTCATCGACGAACGCATCACGGCCAAGCGCCTGGCCCTGGGCTGGTCCGCCTAGTCGGGAACCGGCCGGAAACACGCGGGGGAGCCGCGGCTCCCCCGCACCCCGAAAGGAGGAACGAATGAAAATCGCATTCGCCGGCAAGGGCGGCGTGGGCAAGACCACCCTGTGCGCGTGGCTCGGGGACTATCTCGCCCGGCAGGGACACGACGTCATCCTCGTGGACGCGGACACGGCCCTGAGCCTGGGCCAGGCCTGCGGGCTGGAGCCGGGCGACCTGCCCGTTCCCCTGAGCGCCCGCGAGGATCTGATCCGGGAGCGCATCGGCTCGGGCTTCCTGAGCCTCAACCCCGACGTCTCGGACCTGCCGGGGGAACTCGGCGTGGAACTGCACGTCGGGGCCGCGGAAGGCGTCCGGCCGGGCCGCAAGCGCCTGCTGACCATGGGCTCCATCACCGGGGCCGGCGAAGGCTGCGCCTGCGCGGCCAACGCCCTGCTCAAGTCCGTGCTGGCCCATCTGGTGCTGCGAGAGCGAAGCCATGTGCTGGTGGACCTGGAGGCCGGGGTGGAACACCTGGGACGGGGCACCGTGGCCGGGGTGGACGGGCTGGCGGTGGTCAGCGAACCCAGCCGCCGGTCCCTGGAGACGGCGGCGCGTGTCGGCGCCCTGGCCCGGGAACTCGGCCTGCCGCGGCAGGTCCTGGCCGTCAACCGGGTTGTCGGCGAACCCCGGCTCCCCAGTCTGGAGGGGCTGCCCGGCAGCGTGGTCTACGTCCCGGCCCTGGCCGGCCTGGCCGAACGTCAGCTCGAACAGGCCAGCGTCCTGGGGCTGGACGACAGGCCCGCCATCGACGCGGTGTGCGCACGCCTCGTCAACGCAATGTCGTAGAAGGCCGCGCAGGTGGCGAGGCCCTGGACATGAAGGCCAAAAGAACGCATGACGGCTGGACCGCCCTGAGTCCGCTTCCATCGGCAGCCGGGCGATCCACCCCCTAGACGCGGAAACGGAGCCGATCATGCGCCTGACCGACACCACCCTGCTGCAGGACCTCGAACGCCCCGAGATGGCCCCCGTCCGCCAGGCCTTCCACGCCCGCGCCTTCGTCCGCGGCGCCATGGTCTTCCACCCCAGGCAGGACAACCGGATCTTCATCGTCACCCGGGGCAGGGCCCGCGTCTTCCTGTCCTACCGCGACAAGGAATTCACCATGGCCGTGCTGGACGCGGGGGACGTCTACGCGACCCACACCCGGGCCTGGGTGCAGGCCCTGGACGACCTCGAAATCCTCGTGGCCGACGTGGCAGAGGTCCGCCGCCACCTCGGCTCCATGCCGAGCTTCAACTCGGCCATGATCCACGTCCTGGGCGACCTGCTGTCCCACGCCATCTCCGTCATCGACACCCTGGCCTTCAAGGACGTGCGCAACCGCCTCCTGGAATTCCTGGCCTACGAGGCCAGGCGCCTGCCCCGCTGCCGGGAGTGCCGTCACTGCGGCAGGTGCGAGGACGGCGGCATGGTCTCCCTGGGCCTCAACACCGAACAGATGGCCAGCATCATCGGCTCCTCGCGCCAGACCGTGTCCTCCCTGCTCAACGCCCTGGCCAAGGACGGCGTCATCGAGCTGAAAGGCCGCGGCGTGATCTGCATCCCCGACATCAACGCGCTCGAGGCGCAGACAGGGATGGACTGAGCCAAAGCAAGCATCATCCCGCCTTGCGCTTAAAAATCCGTCCAAAGCACAGCCCCGAGCGTTCCTGCCCGTCCCGGGCGGGAGCGCGGCCGCGTTGCGACGGCCCCCTCCCTGCAGGGATGGGAACCCGCCTCTGTGGGCACGACGTATGAATTGGTTCAGGAAGAAGTGAAAAGCCTAAAAATACCCCAGGCTGCGCAGCTGCGCCATGCGCTCCTCCTTGGCCGCGTCGCGGCCCGAGCGTTCGCCGCGGCCCGAACGGGAGGTGCAGGGCATGCAGCCCAGGGACCGGTAGCCGTGGTCGTAGAGCGGGCACCAGGGGATGCCCTCGCGCACCAGGAAGGTCCAGACGTCGAGTTCCGTCCATTCCAGGATGGGCAGGATTCGCACGTGGTCGCCGTGGTCCTCGAACCACGGGCGATGGGCGCGGTCCGGGTTCTCGTCGGCGCGCACGCCCGTCAGCAGGGCCGGTATCTTCAGGAGGGAGATGGCCTCATTCAGGGGACGGATCTTCAACTCGCCGCAACATTGCACCGGGTCCGCGGCCAAAGGGTAGCGCGCCAGGTCGACCTCCGGGCGGACCACGGTCACGTCCACGCCCCACTCCCGCGCCAACCTGTCGCGGAAGGCCAGCACCTCCGGGAACTTGCAGCCGGTGTCGAGGTTGATGGCGAAAGGCGCCTCCCCGCACCCCGCCTCGCGCAGCACGCCCCGCCACAGGGCCAGGACCACGGTGGAGTCCTTGCCGCCCGTCCAGCCCACGGCGGCACGGACCCCGAAACGAGCCAGGGCGTCGGCCATGCGCTCCCTGGCCAGACGGACCTTGTCGTCGAGGGTCACGCCGCTTCCCCCTTGGCTGCGGGCAGATCGATGATGAACCGCGCCCCCTTCCCCGGCTCGGACTCGACGCGCATGTCCCCGCCGTGGCTCTTGGTGACGATGAAGTAGGACACCGACAGACCCAGCCCCGTACCCAGCCCCGGAGCCTTGGTCGTGAAGAACGGGTCGAAGGCGCGGCGGCTGACCTCGGCGTCCATGCCGGGCCCGTTGTCCTCGACCACGATGCGCACGCCTTCGGTCAGGGCCGAGGCATGGATGCGGATTCGCGGCTGCGCGGCCGGGGAGGCGGCCGTGGCCATGGCCTGGGAGGCGTTGCGCAGGAGGTTCAGCAGGACCTGCTCGATCTCGGTCTCGGTGCAAGGCACGGGCGGCAGGCCGTCCTCGACGTCGATTTCCACACCGATCCGGCCGAAATCGTAGTTTTTTCTGAGATCGAAGTCCGTGGACGCCAGGGCAACCGACTGCTCGATCAGCCGCCGCAGGTCGCATGGAGCGTGGCCGGATTCGCTCATCCGGCTGAAATCGAGCATGCGGCGGATGATCTCCGCGGCGCGCACGCCCGCCGTCTGGATGTCCGCGATGAACACGTCGAGCTTGCGTTCGCGCATGTAGCGTTCGAGAAGCTCCATGCGCAGGCCGATGCGTTCGGCCGCCTCGATGTTCTTCGGAAAATCGGGACGCGTGCGCTGCACGAGGTTGTGGGAAGCCTGCAGTATGATGCCCAGGGGATTGTTGATCTCATGAGCGATGCCCGCGGCCATGCCGCCCACGGAGCGCATTTTTTCGCTCTGGATCATGAGCTCCTGCATCTGTTTCATCTGCGAGATGTCCCGCACAACCGCCAGCAGATGGGTCGTCCCGTCGATCTGCATGAGCTGGCTGGAGACGGCGCAGGCCGTGACGGAACCGTCCTTGCACCGGACGTCGATTTCCAGGTTGCGCACCGTGCCCTCGTGTTCGAGCAGCCCGTAGAGCAGCTCCCGCTGGGCCGGGTCGCGGTAGAGGCCCAGTTCCAGAAGGGTCCTGCCCAGGGCCTCGTCGCGAGTGTAGCCAGACAGGGCGACGAAGGAATCGTTGACGTCCACGAGCTGCCCGGTCTCGGCGTTGACGAGGATGATGGTGTCCGGGGAGAGGCGGAAGAGCCGGAAGAACTTCTCCTCGGACTGCCGAAGCCGCTCCTCGGCCTGCTTGCGCTCGGAAATGTCCGTGTGGGTGCCGCTCAGGAGGACGGGGTTTCTGTCCCCGTCGCGCTCGATGACGTCGCCCCGGCCCAGGATCCACTTCCAGCCCCCGTCACTCGCCCGCATGCGGAACTCGGCCTGGTACGACTTGAGGCCTCCGGATCCCACGGCATCCCGGATTTCCCGCACGGCCAGCCCGTAATCGTCGGGATGGCAGAGGCTGCGCCACGTGTCGTAGCTCATGGGCAGCTCCTGATCGGCGTAGCCGAGCATCTCGTACCAGCGGGGGCTGAAATAGCATTCCCCCGTGGCGTAGGACCACTCCCAGATGGCGTCGGTGCTGGCCCCGATGGCCCGCGAGAGCCGGCTTTCGCTGCGCCTGAGGGCGGCGTTGGCCTCGTCGAGTTCACGGTACGACAGGTCGAGGCGCGCCAGCAGTTCCTCGAAGGCCTCGCCGAGGTTCGCGATCTCGAGGTCGCCCTGGCGCAGGGACACGCCGCGGGACAGGCTTTCGGAGTCCGTGGCCCGCATGGACGAGCCGAGCTCCCGCAAGGGGACGACCACGGACTGGCGCAGCCTCCTGCGCAGAAGCGTCAGCATGCAGATGAGGGTGATGGTCAGCAGGACGAAGAAGAAGGCGAAGAAGCTGAGCATCTGCCTGCGCAGGAGCGACAGGTCGTGGCTGATGCGGACCCAGCCCAGGACTTCCCCGGCGGCGGTGACGGCCTTGGTGAAACGCAGGGCCGTAAAATCGTGCTCGAAACGGTAGGGCTCCCCCGGCTCGGGCCGGAAGTCGTCGAGGGCCGGCACGTCCGACGGCGACGGGTCGGGCGTCCCGCCCGCAACGCGGACGAGGGGTCTGCCGGAGGCATCGTAGAGCACGACCTCAAGCACCTCATCCAGGGCCGCGATCTGCGTGACGCGCATCCCCAGGGCCGAGAGCCTGCGTTCGAAGAGTTCGTTGGCCATCTGGCTCTGTTCGCGGGCCACGAGCATGTCCAGGAACCGGCAGACGGACTGGATGTTGTCGTTTTTCCAGCGCAGCTGCATGAGGCTCCCCATGGCCACGAAAAGGACCGCGATGACCGCGATGGTCACCAGGATGTCCCGATTCATGCGCTGGGCGATGCTTTTCCTCGCCATCAGGGCTCCTCTTTCTTCACGAATTCCACGGAATCCGGCGTGATGCGAAGAACGACCAGGGGCTTGACGGGATCGCGGGACCCTCTGAAGGAGATCGTCCCCGTGACGCCGGGAAAACCGTCCGTGGCCGCCAGGGCGTCGCGGATGGCCGCAGGCTCTGCGCTTGCGGCGCGCCGGATGGCGTCGGCCACCAGGCAGAGGGCGTCGTAGGCGTTTGCGTTGCCGGCGTCGGTGGATTCCAGGGCGTCGGGCCCGAACTCGCGGCGGAGCAGATCGACGAACTCGCGGCTGGCCGGCGACGCGTCGTCGGGATGCCAGTGCGAGACATAGTAGTTCTCGCCCTTGGCCGGATCGAGGTACGGGTAGTGTTCGAGGGCGGTCCAGCCGTCGCCCCCCAAAAACGGCATGTCGAGCCCCGCGCCGCGCGCCTGCTTGAGCAGGAGGCCCGAGTCCCGCGTGTACCCGGCCACCAGGACCAGATCGGGGGCCTCCCGCCTGACGGCCTCGATCTGTCCGGTGAAATCCATGGCGTCCTGGAGGTAGCGCACCTGTCCGGCCACCACCCCGCCCAGATTCGTGAAATGTTGCGTGAAGCCGGCGCTCAACCCCTCGCTGTAGACGTCGCCGGCGATGGTAACGACCACGGCGCGGGCGGCGCCGAGGTCCTGCCTGGCGAAGCGCGCCAGGACCCTGGCCTGCAGGGCGTCGGTGTAGCAGACCCTGAAGATGTAGTCCCCGATGGCCGTGACGTCCGGGGCGGTGGTCGTCGCGCCGAGCATGGGGATGCCTGCCTGCTGCAGGACCGGCCCCATGGCCATGGCCTGGGAGCTCCAGGACGGACCGACCACGGCCACGACCCCGGCCTTGACGGCGTCGTGGGCGGCCTGGCGCGCACCGAGGGCAGTGCTCATGGTGTCGAGTTCCACGATTTCCAACGGACGGCCCAGCACCCCGCCCGCGGCGTTGATCTTGCCGGCCGCGAGCTTGACGATGCGGTAGTTGGGGGAATTCTCCTCGGCGCCCGGGCCGGTCCTGGCGAAGACGCTGCCCACCCGGACGGGTTCCGGGCGGTGCTGCTGGGCGGCGGCGTCCCGGGAGGGGAAGCACAGCGCCAGCGCGATCAGCAGCCCCGCCGGCCAGCGCATGCAGAGAGCGCCGAGAACCGCCCTGAAACAACCATTGCCAAATCTGATCATGACCCCTCCCCTTCCCGTCAGACAACGATGTGCCGGTCACTCCCGCCGGACCCGGCACGCAGCATACGTATGACTTTAGGCATGAACCATGTGGAGCACAAGTCCGGAGGCTTCGCACCAGGGGGAGAGGGTGTCTTCCGACGCGCTTTGGTCATTGCACTATGCTGAAAATCATATACAAAGCGGACGTCAGACACCGCCGCCAGAGGTTCCAGATGCACCACCCCTCCTCATCGGATCACGCCCGACGCCAACCAGGTCTTCGCCGCAAGATCGGCGTCCTGCTTCTGGCCATTTCCGTGGCGGTGCTCCTCATGTCGGCCGCCGTCGGCAAGCGCATCCTGCACGACCTGACCGCGGACCTGAGCCGCAGGCTGGCCGTGTCCGAAGCGCAGCTGACCCGGGAGAAGATCCAGTCCCTGGTCGGACGCGAGCTGGCCATCGCCCAGCGCTTCGCCGGCCTGACCGCCCTGGGCGACTGGCTCCTGGCCGAGCAGGACCCTCTGGCCCGGGGACGATTCCTGGCCGAAGCCGCCGGCTTCCGCCCGGCTTTCGCCGACGGGGCCTATTTCGTCATCCACCACCGCACCCTGGCCTACTACTATGCGGACGCGGAGCGTCCCCGCGCCATCTACCGCTACACGCTTGACCGCAACAACACCGGGGACTCCTGGTATTTTTCGACCATGGACCGGGTAGAGCCCTACACGCTGAACGTCAATCCCGACGCGACGCTCAAGGTCACGAACCTCTGGATCAACGTGCAGGTCCGCAACTCGGCCGGCGAGCCTCTCGGCCTCGTGGGGACCGGCATGCAGCTCGACCGCTTCCTGGCCAGCATGCTCGCGCCCAGAACCCAGGGAAGCATGAGCTTCATCGTGGACAAGGCGGGCCGCATCGTGGCCCATCCCGACCCGTCGAAGATCGAATACGGCGCTCTGGGCAAGCAGGACTCGGACCGGACGCTGTTTGCCGGCCTGAGCACCGAGGCCGGGCGGGAAACCGCTTCCCGGCTGCTGGCCGAAGTACGGCGAAGGGCCGGGGGTGTCGAGGTCATGCAGCAGATCACCCCCGCAGGCAGGCGGATGATGGCCCTGGCCCATCTTCCTGAGCTGGGGTGGACGGTGGTCAGCAGCGTCAACCCCGAGGCGGCCGAGGTCCTGTCCTCGGGGTTCATCCGCCTGGCCCTGATCGGGGGAGGAATCATCATCCTCATGGTCATCCTGGGCCTGACCCTGGGCTTTGACCGCCTCGTGCTGCGCCCCCTGCTGGAACTGACCGCCTCGGCCGGAATGATCGCCCAGGGGCAGTACGGCATCCGCATGCGCTCGAAGCGCGACGACGAGATCGGGGCCCTGTCCCGCGCCTTCGACACCATGGCGGCCGAAGTCCAGGCCCATACCGAGGACCTGGAGCGGCGGGTGGCCGAGCGCACGGCCGAACTGGAAGCAACCCACGCCAGGCTGGCCGCCACCCACCGCCAGCTGACCGAGAGCATCCGCTACGCGAGCCTCATCCAGCGCGTCATCCTGCCCGACCGGCGGCTCGACACGCGCATGCAGGGCCGCTATTTCGTGGTCTGGCAGCCGCGCGACGTGGTCGGCGGCGATTTCTACCTCTACCGCGAGGACGAGGACGGGTGCCTCTTCGGCGTGGTGGACTGCGCGGGGCACGGCGTGCCGGGGGCGTTCATGACCATGATCGCCCACGCCGCCCTGGAGCGCGCCACCGTGGAACTCGGCCTCGGCCAGCCGGCGGCGCTGCTGGAGCGCGCGGACAGGGCCGTGCGCGACATGCTGCCCGACACGCAGCGTCTGGAACGCCTGGCCACGTCCATGGACATAGGGCTGTGCTACGTGGAGTGGGCTTCCAGGACGGTCCGCTTCGCCGGGGCGCACATCGACCTCTTCGCGGCCTGCGACGGGGAAATCAGGAATTTCAGGGGCGATCGGGGCGGGATCAATGACCGCAAACCGAGAACCTTCACGCAACTGACCCTTGACCTGGAGCCGGGTTGCGTTTTTTATCTCGTCACGGACGGCATTCTGGACCAGTCCGGCGGCGACAGGGACCTGCCCTTCGGCCGCGGCGGCTTCACGTCCTGGCTGCGGGACAACGCCGCCCTCCCCCTGGAGAGGCAGGAAGAGGCCCTGACCAGGGCCCTGAACGACTACCGCGGGGAAAAGCCGCAACGCGACGACATCACCGTCCTGGCCTTCCGTTTCGACCAGGCGACGCCGGCCACTTCGAAGGAGACCGACTCATGACCACCCCGGACCTCTACGACCTGCGGGAAATCTTCGACCGCAAGCAGATCATGGTCTGCTTCAACGGACCCATCAACGCCGCCCTCATCGAGGAGATCGGACGCGCCCTGCGCGACTACCTCCAGCACCAGCAGGAGGCGCCCAGCGCCGTGGCCGACATCTTCGCGGTCTACATCGAGATGACCCAAAACATCCGCCGCTACGCCGACCAGCACCCGGAGCTCCCGGGCGCGGCCAACGCCGCCATCGTCGTGTCCCGCGAGGACGGGCGCTACGTCATCAGCGCGGGCAACGTGGTGGCCCCGCAGGACGGGCGTGAGCTGGTGCGGCGCGTGGAGGAGCTGGCAGCCATGGACCGCTCCGCCCTCAAGGCCCTTTTCAAGACCCAGCTGCGCCAGCCCAGGGAGGCCCTGAACGGCAGCGCGGGCCTCGGCCTCATCGACATGGCGCGCAAGGCCTCCTGCCCGCTGGGGGCCACATTGCGCGACATCGACTCCGGGCGCAGCTTCCTGAGCCTGCGCGTCATGCTCTAGAACCAACGCCCCCAGCACAAAACGAGAACGACATGAACGATATAGACCTTGCCCAGACCCCCAGCACCCCCCTGGTCCGCACGAACAGCCGGGAGGGGCGGTTGACCATGGCCGGAGATTCCTACCCCGAAAACCCCTTCGAATTCTTCCAGCCCATCATCGATTGGGTCGAGGGCTTCCTGGCGGACGGCAGCGCGCCCCTGTCCCTGGACCTGGCCCTGGTCTACCTGAACACGAGCAGCATCCGGGCCATGATGGACATCTTCGACCGGCTGGAGGAGGCCCACCAGGGGGGACGCGGGATCAGCGTGCACTGGAGCTACGACCCGGAAAACGAACGCGTCGGCGAACTGGCCGAGGAATTCAAGGAAGACTGCGCCTTTCCGTTCACCATCGCCCCGAGGCCCTGACCATGACCGAACGCACCGGCAACGACAGCCTGGAGGAGCGCATCGGCTCCATCCTCTCGGCCCAGACACCCCCCGACGGGTGGAAGGACTCGCTGGCCGAGCTTTTCCAGCGCTATCGCGACCAGCAGCGCCTGCTGGACAGGCTGACCCACATCGCCGACCGATTTCAGGCCGCGGAGCGTGATCGCAGCCAGGCCTACCTGACCAGATACGAGCGCAAGGTGCGGCAGCTGGAGAAGATCGTGCGCATCAGCGACCAGTACCAGACCATGCTGCACCAGCTCAAGGAACGCCTGGAGCACGCTTCCAACTACGACGCCCTCACGGGCCTGCCCAACCGCCGCTACATGACCGTCCGACTGGAGGAGGCAGCCGCCCAGGCCGCGCGCAGGCCGGAACAGACCTTTGCGGTCATGGTCGCCGACATAGACAATTTCAAGGCCGTCAACGACGGCTTCGGACACGCCGCCGGGGACCGTGTGCTGCACGCCGTGGCCCGCGCCCTGGAACTCACCCTGCGCGAGTACGACCTCTGCGCGCGCTGGGGCGGCGAGGAATTCCTGCTCCTGTTCCCGTCCTGCGCGCGGGAGAACGTACCTGCCGTGGCCGAACGCCTGCGCCGGAACGTTCACGAAGCCCCTCTCGTCGACGACACCCCGGCCCCGACCATCAGCATCGGCTACACCCTGCACCGCCCCGGCGAGAACATCGACGCGACCCTGCTGCGGGCCGACGAGGCCCTGTACAAGGCCAAGGCCGCCGGGCGGAACTGCTGCATGGGGCTGTAGCGCAACCGGCCCTTGACACCTCTGCGCGCTTGCCCTAGCCGGGAAGCAGTTTTTGCAGGGGTGGCGAGGAGCCTGAGATGATACCCGTTGAACCTGATCTGGGTCGTGCCAGCGAAGGGAATTGCAAGACGTCCGCCGGGTCTCCCGGCGCCCCCTCACAGTCCTCGCCTCCACCGCTCCCATCCTTCAAGCAGTGCGAGGTATCCCCATGTCCGACCTGGCCCGCAGAGCCGCCGCGAACCTGACCGCCGTGAGGCGGGACAAACCGCTCGTCCACAACATCACCAATTTCGTGGTCATGAACGCCACGGCCAACGCCCTGCTGGCCTGCGGCGCGTCGCCCGTCATGGCCCACGCCGAGAACGAGGTCGAGGAGATGGCCGCCTTCGCCGGGGCCCTGGTGCTGAACATCGGCACCCTGACCGACGCCTGGGTCGCTTCCATGCTCAAGGCCGGAAAAAAGGCAGCGCAGCTCGGCAAACCCATCGTCCTGGACCCCGTGGGCTCCGGTGCGACGAAGCTGCGCACGGATGCGGCCAGAACCATCCTGGCCGAGACGAAGGTCTCGGTGGTGCGCGGCAACGCCTCGGAGATCCTGTCCCTCTCCGGCCGGTCGGCCGCCATCAGGGGCGTGGACTCCTGCAACTCCGTCGACGATGCCGCGCGCGTGGCCGGCCGCCTGGCCCTGGAACTCGGCGTCACCCTGGCCATCACCGGCCCCACGGACCTCGTCACCGACGGTCGGCGCGCGTTCTTCATCGAGGGCGGCCACCCGCTCATGCCCTTCGTCACGGGCACGGGCTGCACGGCCTCGGCCCTGGTCGGCGCCTTCCACGCCGTGGACCCGGACCCGCTGACCGCCGCGGCCACGGCGCTGGCCTTCCTCGGCCTGGCCGGAGAGCGCGCCGGTGCCAGGGCCGAGGGCCCAGGGTCCTTCCAGGTCCACCTCCTGGACGCCCTCTACGCCATCACCCCCGAGGAGCTGGCGGCCTCGTGCCGCATCCGCGAGGAGCGCCATGCCTGATTTCTCCCTTTACCTGGTCACGGACCGCGGGCTGTCCCTGGGCCGCGACACGGCCGACATCGTCCGGGCGGCCGTGGCCGGCGGGGTGACCTGCGTGCAACTGCGCGAAAAGAGCTGCGGCACGCGGGAGTTCGTGCGCGAGGCCAGGGCCGTGCGCGACATCCTGGCCGGAACCGGCGTGCCTCTCATCATCAACGACCGCGTTGACGTGGCCCTGGCCGTGGGCGCGGACGGCGTGCACCTGGGCCAGACCGACATGCTTCTCGCCGACGCCAGACGCCTGACGGGCCCGCACATGCTCATCGGCGTATCGGCCGAATGCGTGGAGGACGCAGTGCGCGCCCAGGCCGAGGGCGCCGACTACATCGGCGTGAGCCCCGTCTTCGCCACCCCGACCAAGACCGACACGGCCGTGCCCCTGGGTCTGGCCGGCGTGGCGGCCATCCGCGCGGCCGTGTCTCTGCCGGTCGTGGGCATCGGCGGCATCGGCCCGGCCAACGCGGCCGAGGTCATCCGGGCCGGGTGCGACGGCATCGCCGTGGTCTCGGCCATCGTCTCGGCGGCCGACCCCGAGAGGGCTGCGGCCGAGCTTCTCACCATCATCCGCAAGGCTCGGGAGGAATCATGAACCAGCCCAAGACATACGCGCGCGTCCTGACCATCGCCGGCTCCGACTCCGGCGGAGGCGCCGGCATCCAGGCCGACCTGAAGACCATCGCCGCCAACGGCTGCTACGGGGCCAGCGTCATCACGGCCCTGACGGCCCAGAACACCCTGGGCGTGACGGGCATCCACGCCGTGCCCGTGGACTTCGTGGCCGCGCAGATGGACGCGGTGCTGAGCGACATCGGGGCCGACGCCGTGAAGATCGGCATGCTCTTCTCGCCGGAGCTGATCCGCACCGTGGCCGCCGGCCTGACGCGCCACGGCGTGCGCACCGTCGTCCTGGACCCGGTCATGGTCGCCCAGAGCGGGGACAAGCTGCTGCAGGACGAGGCCATCGACGCCCTGAAGCGCGAACTCATCCCCCTGGCCTCCCTCATCACGCCCAACCTGCCCGAGGCCTCGGTCCTGCTCGGCCGCGACATCGACACGGCCGAGGCGGCCCGCGCCGCGGTCATGGACCTGGCGGCCCTGGGCTGCGAAAACGTGCTGGTCAAGGGCGGGCATCTGGAGTCCGGCGACAGCGACGACACGCTGCTCATCGGCCCGGAGAACCGCATCGTGACCCTGCGCGGCGAGCGCATCCCTACGCGCAACAACCACGGCACGGGCTGCACCCTGTCCTCGGCCATCGCCTCGAACCTGGCCAAGGGCCACGACGTGGAGACGGCCGTGCGCAACGCCAAGGAGTACATCAGCGGCGCCATCCGCGCCGGAGCCGGGTACGTCATCGGCAAAGGGCACGGGCCCGTGCACCACTTCTTCAAATTCTTCATGTGATGCCTGAGATTTCAAGCCGCCCCGACCCGGCGCTTTCCGCTCAGGCGCCCGGCGCATCCGCCATCACCCTGGACGGTCTGTCCTTCGATTTCGAGGGACGGCCCATCTTCCGGGACCTCGACCTGGCCATACCGGGCGGGAGGACGACCTGCATCCTCGGCCCCAGCGGCTGCGGCAAGTCGACCCTGCTCAAAATCATTGCCGGAACGCCGCATTACGCCTTTTCGGGTTCCGTGCGCTTCGAGGAGGGCGCGGACGCGGCCGTGTCCTGGATGAGCCAGAACGACCTGCTCCTGCCCTGGCTGTCCCTCCTGGACAACGTCCTGCTGGGCGCCAGACTGCGCGGGGAGTTGTGCCCGGAAAAGCGGGACAAGGCCCTGGCCCTCATCCGCGAGGCGGGCCTGGCGGGCAGCGAGGACAAGCTGCCCGCGGCCCTGTCCGGCGGCATGCGCCAACGCGGGGCCCTGCTGCGCACGCTGATGGAGGAGCGGCCGGTCATCCTCATGGACGAACCCTTCTCTGCCCTGGACGCCCTGACCCGCGTGCGCCTGCAGAACCTGGCGGCAAAGCTGACCTCCGGGGCCACGGTGGTCCTGGTTACCCACGACCCCATGGAGGCCCTGCGCCTGGGGCACCGCATCGTCGTCCTGGGCGGCGGACCCGCGCGGGTCATGGAGATCGTCGAACCCCAAGGCCCGACGCCGCGGGAACCCGGCACGGAGCTGGCGGCCCTGTATGCGCAGCTGCTGGCACGGCTCATGAACGCGGAGGCCGCATGAAGGCCCTGCGCCCCCTGACCCTGCTGGTCGGCCTCACGGGCCTGTGGCAGCTGCTGGTCACACTGACGGGGGTCCCGCCCTACATCCTGCCCGGCCCCATGCCCGTGGCCCGGGCCATGGCCGCGCACCTGCCGGCCCTGGCCGGGCATCTGGGCGCGACGCTGACGGAGATCCTGCTGGGCCTGACCCTGGGCACGCTCCTGGGCTCCTCGGCCGCCCTGGCCATGATCCTCTCGCCGCTGCTCAAGCGCTGGATGCTCCCCGTGCTGGTGGCCAGCCAGGCCGTCCCGGTCTTCGCCATGGCCCCGATCCTGGTCCTGTGGCTGGGCTACGGCATGGCCTCCAAGGTGGCCATGGCCGTGCTGATCATCTTCTTCCCCGTAGCCTCGTCCTTCTACTCCGGCATGCGCCGCACCGACGCCGACCTGCTGGAGCTGGCCCGCATCATGGACGCCAGGCCCCTCAAGGTCCTGACCAGCATCATCGTCCCCTCGGCCCTGCCGTCCTTCGCCGCCGGCCTGCGCGTGGCCACGGCCGTGGCCCCCATCGGCGCCGTGGTCGGCGAGTGGGTCGGTTCGAGCCGGGGCCTGGGTTACTTCATGCTGCACGCCAACGCGCGCATGCAGATCGACCTCATGTTCGCCGCCCTGACCGTCCTGGCGGCGGCTTCCTTGAGCCTCTACTTTCTCGTGGACCGGCTGCTGGACAGGCTGGTTTTCTGGCAGCCGAAGGATGCAGGGCAATGAAGACGCCTGTGCGCCATATCCCCGAGTCAAACCTACGGAATCGGGGAGCCCGCGACGCAGTGGAAGAAAAGGCATGGATTCCCGCCTTCGCGGGAATGACTCCTGATTGGCGCGCAGGATTATGGTCGGAAAGGCATGGATTCCCGCCTTCGCGGGAATGACTCCTGGGTGACGCGCGGGATTCAGTGACGACATCCGAAGGTTCCACCCAAAGGCCCATATCGGTGTCATCCCCGCGAAGGCGGGGATCCATCTTCGTCTCAGCACCGCCCGCAGTACCGACCCAGCGCGCCGGTTCGCTGCGGTCCGGGGCCGGCAACTGTCTGACTGAGCCGGGCATCGTTTGTTTTCCCGTCGCCTTCCGCCCGAAGTGCAGGTGTTCGTCCGACAGCGGCGACGGGAAAACAGTACGAGGCCAGCGAAGGAGTTTTGGCGGCCCCGGACCGCAGCGAGCCGGTGCGCGGCCGCCCTGTCACACCCCCTTTTCCCGTCATTTCACAACGCTAACCAAAGGACGCAATATGAAAAAACTCATCATCCTCGCCTCCCTCCTCCTCTTCGCCACGACGGCCCAGGCCGAGAAGCTGACCGTGCTTCTGGACTGGTTCGTCAACCCCGACCACGCGCCCCTCTTCGTGGCCCAGGAAAAGGGCTTCTTCAAGGCGCGCGGCCTGGACGTGGAGTTCATCGCCCCGTCCAATCCCAACGACCCGCCCAAGCTCGTGGCCGCCGGCCAGGCCGACATCGCCGTGTCCTACCAGCACCAGCACCAGGTGCAGGTGGCCGAAGGACTGCCCCTGACGCGCATCGCCACGCTGGTCGCCACGCCTCTCAACTCCCTGGTGGTCCTGAAGGACGGCCCCATCAAGACCATCGCCGACCTCAAGGGCAAGACCATCGGCTATTCCGTAGGCGGCTTCGAGACAGCCATCCTCAAGGCGATGCTTGCAAAGGAAGGCCTGACCCTTGATGACGTGAAGCTCGTCAACGTCAACTTCTCCCTGTCCCCGTCCCTGTTCACGGGTCAGACCGACGCCGTCATCGGCGCCTTCCGCAACTTCGAACTGAACCAGATGGACATCGAGGGCCGTCCGGGCCGGGCCTTTTTCGTGGAGGAACACGGCGTGCCGCCCTACGACGAGCTCATCCTCGTGGCCGCGTCCAAGAATACGGCCGACCCGAGGCTGCGCCGCTTCGTCGACGCCCTGGAGGAAGGCGTGCAGTTCCTGGTCAACCACCCCGAGGAGAGCTGGAAGCTCTTCGTCTCCGGCGACCGGGCATCCCTGGACGACGAACTGAACCGCCGCGCCTGGCGCGACACCCTGCCCCGCTTCGCCCTGCGCCCCGGCGCCCTGGACCGGGCCCGCTACATGCGTTTCGCGGAGTTCCTGCAGCGCGAGAAGCTTGTCACGACGATGCCGCCCCTCGAATCGTGGGCGGTGGAACTGCGCTGAAAAAAGAAACCCCCGGCCATCGGTCGGGGGTTTCGCTTTTTACGGGGGATGTCCAGCCATCCGGATGCGTCGCAGCCCGTCAGGCCCGGGCCCTGGATTTCGCCAGCACGACCCCGGCCAGCATGACCACGGCGAAAATGCTCAGGTAGGCCACCACGGCCATGCCGTGGGCGTAGCAGGCGGCGTAGATCATGAAGAGGCTGCCGCACAGGGCCAGGGCCGGCAGCACGAAGCGCGTCAGCACGGGCAGGTCGCCTTCGTTGCGCATGAAGGACACGAAGATCGGCAGGTACATGGCGTAGAGGGTCACGATGGGCAGCTCCGAGGAATCGAAGCAGAAAAAGCCGAACCACGGGTCCGTCAGGTTGGCCCCGTAGAAGTAGACCAGCCAGACGGCCGAGAGCAGCAGCCCGAGGATGGCCGAGTTGGTCGGCATGTTGGAGACGGGGTCGATCTGCCGGAACATGGCCACGGCCGGACCCTCGCCGCGGGCTGCGATGGAGTAGACGCCGCGCGTGCAGCCGAGCATGAGGCCGTTGAGCGTACCCAGGCAGGAGATGATGACGAAGACGAAGACCAGCGTCCCGCCGAGGTTCGAGAACACGGTCTCGAAGGCGAGCTTGGCCCCTTCCTGGCCGCCAGCCATGAGGGTCTCGTTGGTCACGGCGCCGGCCAGGCCCACGTAGTAGAGGATGTAGACGAGCATGACGCCGAAGGTGCCGGCCACCAGGGCGATGGGCAGGTTGCGCTTGGAGTCCTTGAGTTCGGCGTTGATGCTCGTGGCGATGATCCAGCCCTCGTAGGCGAAGGATGTGGCCACCACGGCCGTGAACAGGGCCACGGTGGGCTCGACCTCGGTCACCACGGTCGTGAAGTTGCGCATGATCATGCCGTTGCCCATGCCGAAAACCGTGCCGACAACGGCCATGAGCGCCAGGGGAATGAGCTTGATGACCGTGGCCGTGACCTGGAACTTCCCGGCCAGGACGGGCGAAAGGGCGTTCAGGGCGTAGCTGGCCACGAGGTAGAAGCCGGCGATGGTCATGCACTGCCCGCCGGTGATGTCCCAGCCGAAGAGCACGCAGGTGTAGCGCGCCGAGACCCAGGCCAGGACCGAGGTCAGGGTCGGGTAGTAGATCATGGCCATGAACCAGCCGACATAGTAGCCGTAGGTCCTCCCCATGGCCGCCTCGGCGTAGTCCACGATGCCGTTCACCCGCTCGTACTTGGTGGCCATGATGGCGAAGGTGCAGGCGCAGGAGATCATGATCAGCCCGCCGATGACCCAGGACAGGATGCCCAGCGGCAGGTTCCCGCCCGTGGCGGTGAGGATCTTCTCCGCCTTGAAGAACACGCCGCTGCCGATGACGATGCCCACGACCATGGCGATGGCGGTGAACAGACCGAATTTCTTGCTCAGTTCCTGAGACACTGCACGCTCCTTGCCCATCTACTACACATTATCGATTTTCGATCATAACACTTTCATTTCACACTACATTTCCAAACGCCGCACGAAACAAGGGCGCCCTACCCGATGGCCGGGACAATGTAAACGCCATGCCAGCGGGAAAAGCGAGGGACATCTGCGGTAAAGAAAACACGCGCAATGCCGATAAACGTTACATGGCAAGAGTATCTGTTTCACGGGAGGCAAGGCCATGAACGTGCACGGTGCGGGAAATTCGCAGGCATGGGGAAATATCCGGCCGGAACAGGGCGACATGAACGCCCGGGAGGCCAGGCATGCAGCCAGGGAAACGGCCAGGCCGTCTGCCGTCGATGCGGCGGTTGCGGATGGCGAGGGCGGTGGCGCCAGAGGGGTCATCCGCCTCCTGCAGGAAGGGCACTTCAAGGGCGTGGCGGATGTGCGCCTGCGCATCAATTTCTTTGACGAACTTCAGGCCGCGGGAGCCGCCAATGCCGCACGGACACTCGACAGCGGCGTGCAGGGCCTGATCGATACCCTCGGCAAGACCAGCGAGGGGCCCTTGGCCGCACTGCTCGGAACCGACGACATGACGGCGGACGACCTTACCGCGCTGGCCGACGGCTTCAAGCAGGACGCCGAAGAAATCCTCGCTCAATTCCGCAGCGGGGAAACGGACCTGAACGGCGCGCTGGACGCCCTCGAAGCCGCCCTGATGTCCCTGGCGGAACCCGCCGTGCCTGCAGCCGAACCGGCAGCGGAACCCTCGACCGAACCGGCGGCCGATCAAGCAGCCGACACCATCCCGGAGATGGCTGCAGACATCGCGGCCGAGGCCGAGGCGCCGGTGGAGAACACCGAGGACCTCAGCACCACGATCACCGCCGCGGCCCAGGACCAGGAGGGGATTGAATCCACCGATCAGCCTGCGGATACGCCCGGTCCCTCCGCTTACGACCTTTTGCGCACGGAACTCACGAAGCTCATGGCCGATTTGCGGAAGAGCGTGACGGACACCCAGGCCCTGCCTCCCCTTTCGCCGCCGCGGGGAAACGGGCAGGCCTACTCCAAGTTTCTGGAAATATACAACACCTTGATCGGCGGCGGCGTGACCGAACCGGCCACGGGGGCCGCAGCCGAACCGGTGGCCGAGCCGTTGGACGTGCTGGTCTAGAATTGCCTTCATGGGGCAACGACGCAGGGGCGATCATGCGCAGCACATGATCGCCTTTCCGCGTTTCCGCTCCTCCTGAAATTGACGGGGGCGCCTCGCCCTCGAAAATACATCCTCAGCGAGAAAAAATGTAAGACAAGGATTGGCAACTTGAAAAGAGAATGATACCGAATTGTTGACAAAGTGACACACGGCCGGGCCAACTCCTGACCCGGCAACTTGGCGGCAGCATGCTCTGGGAATGCAGAGAGCCACACCTGTGTCAATACAGCAGGAGACAACCATGCCGGACAACTCGGAAAACAGAAAATACCCGCGCTCGGCCAGCCTCAGACGGTGCGGAATCATCTCCCCGGCCTACGACTCGCCTTTCCCCGCCCGCATCATCAACCACAGCGCCTACGGCCTGCTGCTTGAGCTCGATTACCCGTTGCCCGTCGAAGACGTGCTGATCAAGGTCTTCCCGGGCGACGAGGCGACCGGCGCCATCGACTACGAGCGACCGGACTTCATGGTCGGGATGGTCCGGTGGTGCAACCAGCAGATGGGAGGCTGGTCCGGCATGTACCAGGCCGGTATTGAGCTCGTCTCCCTGAAGCCCCGGAAAGACATCATCTGAATCCGCCCCCCTTTTCCTGATTTCCGGAACGCGGCGCGCCTCATCAGGGCGCGCCGTTTCTTTCCTTCTTTTTCTGCGCGGACGTTGACGCGCCCCGCCGTTCCGGGCCACATCCGGGACCGAAACCAACAGATACCGGAGTTCCCATGCCTGGCAATTTGGCCCAATGGATCGAACGGCACTTCCTGACCCTGGCCGTCGGCTTTTCCGCCCTCGCCCTCCTGCATCCCCCGCTTTTCGCCTGGATCAGGCCGCACATCTCCCTGGGCCTGGGCATCATCATGTTCGGTATGGGACTGACCCTGGAGTTCTCGGATTTCGTCCGCGTGGGCAGGCAGTGGCGCACGGCGGGCCTGGGCGTGGCGTTGCAGTATGTGCTCATGCCCGCCATCGCCTGGACCGTGTGCCTGGCGCTCAACCTTCCGACCGAAGCGGCCCTGGGCGTCATTCTGGTGGGTTGCTGCCCTTCGGGCACGGCCTCAAACGTCGTGGCCTACTTCGCCCGCGCCGACGTGCCCCTGTCCGTGGTCATGACGCTGGCCTCGACGCTGCTTGCCCCGCTGGTCACTCCGGCCCTGGTGGAGCTGCTGGCCGGCGCGCGGGTCGAGGTCGACTTCTGGGCCATGGTCCGGTCCGTCTTCTGGATCGTGCTCTTCCCCCTCCTGGACGGCCTCGTGCTGCGCAGGCTTCTGCGCAAACGGCTGAGCGGGGTCATCGGCATCTTCCCATCGATCTCCGTGCTGACGATCTCCGCCGTCATCGCCTGCGTCGTGGCTCTGAACCAAAAGACCATCCTGCAGTTTCCGGCCCTGGTCATGCTGGCCGTGGTCCTGCACAACGGGCTCGGATTCCTCTGCGGATACTGGGGAGCCAAGGCCATGGGCGGCACGCGGCAAGCCGCCAGGACCATCTCCATCGAGGTCGGGATACAGAATTCGGGGCTCGCCGTGGCCCTGGCCGGAACGTTTTTCGGACCGGGCGCGGCTTTGGCCGGGGCGATCTTCAGTCTGTGGCAGAACCTGGCCGGAATGACCCTGGCGCGGTTCTGGACAAGGGGCGGGAACGGTGACGAGGAAGAATCTTCAGGCGGGAACAACGCCCGGGCCTGAGCGGTGACGGGCAAACTTTGCCGTTTCAGACTCTGATGGACGTGACGCCCTTGCCGCCGGCCTGCAGGCGGCCCAGGATGTCGAGAACGCGCCGATCCTGGGCGGCGGAGCTCTCGTCGCCCTGCTCCAGATGGCGGGCCAGGCGGGCCTGGAATTCAGCCAACCAGTCCACCCGGCCGCTGCCGTCGGGCGAAGTCAGCAGTTCGGTGGAGCCGGCGAAGCTCGGGTCGAGGCTCATGGCGGCGTGATCGTCCAGGCCGATGGTCCCGCTGCGGTAGAGCTGCTGCGACACGGCGGCCAACTCGTCCCGGGACAGGGCGCGGACGTCGACGCCCTTGCCGAGCTGATGCCAGACGGTCTCCTGCGCCTGCGGGAACGCCTGCCGCATGGTCTGGGAAGGACGGGGGTCGGGACGGCTGACGGCGTCGGCCAGGGAGCCGATGACGGAGAACGCCGCTTTGGCTATGCCGAGGACGGCCAGGGGAGCGATGGTCATGGGATGCCTCCGGAAAAAAATTCCTTGCACCCCTTCTCTTGCAGGCCGCGTTCCAGAAGGCCGGAATTCACCGGGGCAAGGGGTTTTCCCTTGCCTGCCTGCGGTCGGAGGAGTAGGGCTGCCCCTCACCCTTTCACCACACAAAGACCATGACGACATCAGCCCCGACCAAAATCCGCGCCCTGCTCATCCTGGCCCTGCTGGCGGCCTTTCCGCCGCTGTCCACGGACATGTATCTGCCGGCCCTGCCCTCCCTGACGGCCCTCTGGAACACCACCGAGGCGACCATCAACCTGACGCTGGTGGCCTTTTTCGTCAGTTTCAGCCTGGCCCTGCTCTTCTACGGCCCCATTTCGGACCGCTACGGCCGCAAGCCCGTGCTCATGGCCGGCATTTCCATCTACATCCTGGCCTGCCTGGTCTGCGCCGCGGCCGACAGCCCGTGGATGCTCGTGTTCGGACGCATCCTGCAGGGCATGGGCGCAGCCTCGGCCTCGACCCTCTCCCTGGCCATGACCAAGGACTGTTTCGAAGGAGCCGAGCGCGAGCGCGTCATGGCCCACATGGCCGTCATCGTGTCCCTGGCGCCCATGCTGGCCCCGGTGCTCGGCGGACTCATCCTGAATTTCGCCGGCTGGCCGCTCATTTTCCACACCCAGGTCGTGCTCGGCGTCGTGTCCATGTGGGGCGTGTGGCGGCTGAAGGAACCCGCTCCGGCCACGGGCCGCAGCCTCGGGCAGGTCCTGGCGGCCTACGTGAAGCTCATAGCCAACCTGCGCTTCATGACGCTGTGCACCCTCATCGCCTTGGGGATGACCCCGCTCTTCTGCTTCATCGGCGGGTCCGCGTTCATCTTCATCGACCACTTCGGCCTCAGCGAACAGGTCTACAGCTACTTCTTCGCCTTCAATTCGGGGGCGCTGATGCTCGGCTTCTGGATCTGCGGCCGCCTGCTCAAGCGCCATGTGCCCGGGTTCAAGATCATCATCATGGGGTACTGCGGCATCCTGGCCGGAGCCGTGGCCTTGGCCTTCTGCGCGGAACTCGGTCCCTGGGGCATGGCCGTGCCCATGGCTTTCCTGACCATGAGCCTGGGAATGACCCGCCCGCCGAGCAGCAACTTCCTGCTCGAACAGGTCCGGCAGGACGCGGGTTCGGCGGCGTCGCTCATCATGTTCACCTACTTCGTGGGCGGCGCCACGGCCATGTGGTTCATCGCCCTGCCCTGGGACAACAAGATCCTAACCCTGGCCCTGGTCGGCGTGGCCACCAGCGCCCTGGTCCTGGCCCTGCTGCCGAAACTCGGGCGGGCGCGGACGGAATAACCCGGCCTTCGCCCGCCGCAAAAACCTTCCGGCGATGCCGGACCTGCCCCGTCTCTTCCTTTCCTTTGGGAAAATCGCGTCGTCGGTCTTCTGGGGAACGGGAGTAGTCGGGCCATTCCGAAACACGCCAACCAATCATCTCTCGACGACATCCGTCATCGCCAGGCGGCCCATCCCGCCGACGGGCAAGCCGTTGCCCGATTTTCGGTGTCTTTCCTTTTTTTACACCCAACCTCCGCATGCATCCATCCGAAATAGAAGCATATCTTCATTGAACCGCTCTCGCGGGGACGTTCTTCCTGTCGGAATCGCTTACACACCGCCAGACGTAAAAAACATTTAAAATCGAAGAGATGAATCGGATTGGCAGGTTACCGCAGTGGTATGCCGGATGCATGCCTTTCATATCATGACACCGGCAAGGAGGTGTGAGCCATGAACAAAAAGTTAATTTTTAGCAGTATATTAGTTAGTTGCGCAATACTGCTCTCAGCAACTCTTGTTTGTGCGGATACCGTCTACTGGACGGACTGGACAAGCGTAACGTCGGCATCTCCCGGCGTGATCGGCACCCTTGACCCAGGGTCGGGAGCGATCAACGTCGCGTTTTCCGGAACTTATTCCTTTGCGCAGACAAGCGGAGGAACGAACTACTGGAACCCTTCTACTCCGTATATCTCCCCAGTCGTCGGCAACGCGCCACCGGCCTCTGACATCATTGCCCTGAGCACTGGGGGAACCGTCAACATCACGTTTTCCCAAGCGGTGCTTGATCCTCTTATCGCGTTGGTGAGTTGGAACTTCAACACCGTCGACTTCGGAGTGCCGATAGAAATTCTCAGCTACGGCGCAGGCTATTTTGGCACCGGGACGCCCATTCTCAATAGCGACAGGGACGGTTTTTACGGAAACGGCGAAGTTCACGGCGTGATCAGATTGCCGGGCACATACAGCGCCATCTCATTCACCCACACCTCGGAGAATTGGCATGGCTTCACCGTCGGTGTTGTAGGCGCAGGCGAGCAACCGCCAACCGTACCTGAACCCTCCACCATGCTTCTCCTCGGCCTGGGCTTGCTGGCCGTTGCGGGAGTGGGGCGGAAGCATGGCTGAACGTTTTATGTAGCCCACCTCAAACGGGACGACGCAGACCATAACGAAAGACCCCGCCAAAGACTTCACGTCTTTGGCGGGGTCGATGTTTTCAGCTGGTGGGCCAACAAGGAATCGAACCTTGAACCTGCTGATTAAGAGTCAGATGCTCTACCAATTGAGCTATTGGCCCACAGGTCGGAATAGGCGAAACATGTCAACATATTAGCTACACAAACTTGTTTCGCGCCGACAACGAAGAGGCTTCTACGGTTTTCCCCGTTGCTCGTCAAGGGGAAAAAAAAACCTTTTGTCACATTACCGTTTCTCCCCTCTCCGGCTTTCTTCTACAGCAGATACTTCACGCCCTCGCACGCAGCCAGGGCGCGGCTCAGACTGTCCAGGACCTCGCGGGTCTCGAGACGCATGCGCACGGTGTAGGTCACGTAGGACCCGTTGCGCGAGACGTTGCTGGCCGCGAGCTTTTCTTCGAAGCCATGGCTGCGGATGACCTCGCAGATGGCGGCGAAGGCCTCGTCGGTGCGCACGGCGATGATCTTGAATTCCCAGTGGAGCGGGAACTCGAGTTCCGGTCGTTTCATTTCGGCTCCTTGTTGACGTAGTTATGCGGGACGGCTAGTCCAAGGGCCAGCGCCCGCGGCTCTTCGGCCCGTGACGCACTCCATGGCCCAGGTTTTTTCGACCGGTCAACCACAATTTTTGGCGAGGTGCGGATGGAATCCATCCGGGAATTGTATCGCATCGGGGCTGGCCCCTCCAGCAGCCACACCATGGGCCCCAAACTGGCGGCCGAGCGTTTCCGGGCCCGCGTGCCCCAGGCGGCCGGTTTCCGCGTCGTGCTCTACGAGAGCCTGGCCGCCACGGGCAAGGGGCACCTCACGGACAAGGCCGTGACCCAGGCCCTGGCCCCCCTGCCCGTGGAGATCGTCTGGTCCCCGGGCCTGCGGCGCCCCGAGCACCCCAACGCCATGGACTTCATGGCCCTGGACGGCGACGGGAACGTCATCGATTCCTGGACCGTCTTCAGCATCGGTGGCGGCGCCCTGCGCGACGACGACGTGTCGAGCCGCCCGCCCGAGGTATACCCCCTGCACACCCTGACCGAAATCATGGACCTGTGCGCCGAGGAGGGCATGACCTACTGGGAGTTCGTGGCCCGGCACGAGGGCGAGGAAATCTGGGACTTCCTGCAGACCGTCTGGGACACCATGCGGGACTGCATCGAGCGCGGCCTGACCACCGAAGGCGTGCTGCCCGGAGGCCTCGGCCTGGCGCGAAAGGCCTGCTCGTACCACCAGAAAGCCATCCTGGGCGGGGCCGAACTGCGCCGCACGGGCCTGCTGGCTGCCTACGCCCTGGCCGTGTCCGAGGAGAACGCCGCCGGCGGCACGGTGGTCACGGCCCCGACCTGCGGGGCCAGTGGCGTCCTGCCCGCGGTGCTGCGCTACCTGAAGGAAACCATGGAATCGCGCCCCAGGGCCATCCTCCAGGCCCTGGCCACGGCCGGGCTCATCGGTCTGGTCATCAAGAACAACGCGTCCATCTCGGGGGCCGAGGTCGGCTGTCAGGGCGAGGTCGGCTCGGCCTGCGCCATGGCAGCGGCGGCCGCGGCCCAGCTCATGGGTGGCACCATCCGCCAGATCGAGTACGCCGCCGAGATGGGGCTGGAGCACCACCTGGGCCTGACCTGCGACCCCGTGGGCGGCCTGGTCCAGATCCCCTGCATCGAGCGCAATGCCATGGCCGCGACCAAGGCCATGAGCATCGCGCAGATGGTGCTCCTGTCCGACGGTTCCCACCGCATCCCCTTTGACGAAGTGGTGCGAGTCATGAAAGAGACAGGGCACGACCTGCCGAGTCTCTACCGGGAGACATCCCATGGCGGCCTGGCCAAGGCCTACGGCGAACGAAAACGAGGAAACGCATGAAGCCAGAAGAGGAAGATTTCGACGAGCTGCCGTCCGGCAAGGAATCCGACGAGCCCAATTCCCGGGCCAAAGAACTGAAGCTCTTTACCATGTGCCTGAAAAAATTCATCAAGAAGGTTTTTCAGCACATGGTCGCCACGCGCTTTTCAACCTGGAAGGAGCTGGCCATCCACGACCAGGACGGCCTGGCCTACCCCATCTACAACTACGTCATCGACGCCTCCGACGCCAGGCTGCGCAAGGCCTACGAGGGCTACGGCCTGGACATCGACGGCGGCATCCTGCTGGCCGACCTGTCCGTGTCCGCCATGCTTGATGAGGAAGGGTCCATCGGTCTGGAATTCTACCTCTACGAGACCACGTCCATCGTGCCCTACGTGTGCGAGGATTTCGAGGCCGTCGAGAACGAACGGCCGGACATGGCCCACTTCCGCAAGATCAACCACACGGAGTTCGAGACCCTCTACGACGAACTCAAGCAGCACGGCATCTTCGAGGACCTCTACTACGAGCTGAACAAGTCCATCCTGCTCATCGAGCTGTCCGAACGCGAAGCCCTGGCTCAGGTCAAGAAGGACAGCCTGCGCATCCTGACCGGCATCTTCGCCCGGGCCAAGTCCATCTCCAACCTGAGCACCATCACCAACACCGACATCAAGGAGTTCAAGCTGGATTTCGAACAGGGCGAACGCGCGTTCTCCTTCGTCATCCTGAACGGCCACGATGCGGACAACCTGCCCGTCTACTCCTCGGTGCTGACCCTGCCGGAGTACAAGTCCGTGGCCCAGTACGTGGACCTCGACACGCTCTATGAAAAGCTCCTCAAGGTACTGCGGGCAAAGAACATCGCCGACCCCGAGACCGTGCTCCACGACGCGTTGCGGCCAAGCGACAGGACCGCCCAGGCCGCGCAGCCGTCCGCATTCGGTCAGTAAGCCTCCAGACGGGGGCTTGCCTTGACCCGCCTTGCGAAACTCCTATACATATGGAGTATGGTTCGTTTCGACCGTGCATCGCATGGACGCCGGACATTTCCGAACACCGAAACCAAGGAGCGAACAATGCTGAAACGCAACATGACATGCATCCTCGCCTTCGTTCTGCTTGTCGGGACAGGGTTCCTGGCATCCTGCGCATCCAGCCGGTCGGGGCAGGTCTATTCCCGAGACCAGGCGCGACAGGAAATGACCGTAAACTACGGAACCGTTCGTGAAGTCCGCAGCGTCCAGATCGAAGGCTCCAAGACCGGCCTCGGGACCGTGGCCGGCGGCGTGGCCGGCGGCGTGCTCGGCAGCCAGGTCGGCGGCGGAGCCGGACGGGTCGTGGGCGGCGTGCTCGGCGCCCTGGGCGGCGCGGCGATCGGCGCCGTGTCCGAAGAAGGCCTGACCAGGCGCAACGGCCTCGAAATCATGGTTGAACTCGACACCGGGCAGATCCTGTCCATCGTCCAGGAAGCAGACGTCCCGTTCTCGCCCGGCGAACGGGTGCGCGTCCTGCGCGCCAACGACGGTTCGTCCAGGGTCCAGAAGTAGCCAATTCCACATCAAGGAGCACCCGATGGAGCTGACCATCGTCCCGATCAAGAACCCCCAGTCCCTGAACATGATTCTGGGCATGTCCCACTTCATCAAGACCGTGGAGGACGTGCACGAGGCCATGGTCAACACCGTGCCCGGAGCGAAGTTCGGCCTGGCCTTCTGCGAGGCCTCCGACGCCTGCCTGATCCGCACCTCCGGCACGGACCCGGATCTGGTACAGCTGGCCACCGAAAACGCCCAGGCCCTGTCCTGCGGGCACAGCTTCATTCTCTTCATGCGCGACATGTACCCCATCAACGTCGTCAACACGATCCAGAACGTGCCCGAGGTCGTGCGCCTCTTCTGCGCCTCGGCCAACCCGGTCCAGGCCATCGTGGCCCAGACGGACCAGGGGCGCGGCATCCTCGGCGTGATCGACGGCTTCGCCTCCAAGGGCGTGGAGACCGACGAGGACAAGGCCAAGCGCTCCAAGCTCCTGCGCATGATCGGCTACAAGTTCTAGGATGCCCGAAACCCGCACCACGACCGTTCTGGTGGTGGACGACGACGCGTTCGTCCGCGCCACCACCGGCACGGTGCTCAGATCACGCGGCTTCGAGGTCCTGCAGGCCGGCAACGGCCTGGAGGGCCTCGATCTTTTCCGGAGCCGCCGGCCGGACCTGCTCATCGTCGATCTGAAGATGCCGGTCATGAACGGCCTGGACCTTCTCTCGCACCTGTCCGACGTCATTGATCGCGTGCCGGTCCTGGTCATCTCCGGCGAGGGCGGCCTGGACGAAGCCGTCAAGGCCCTGCGCCTGGGCGCCTGGGACTATCTCGTCAAGCCCATCGTCTCGCCCACGGTCCTGAACCATGCCGTGGACAAGGCCCTGGAGCGCGCGGCCCTGATCCGCGAAAACGAGGAGTACCGCCTGGGCCTGGAACGCCAGGTCCAGCAGCGCACCCTGGAACTGCAGAAGGCCAACCTCGAACTGGAGCATCAGTTCCTCAAGCAGCAGAAGCTGGGCATCATCGGCACCATCGCCGGCGGCATGGCCCACGACTTCAACAACATCCTGTCATCCGTCGTCTTCTCGGCCGAGCTCGTCCGCGGGGCCGTCGAGGCCGGAGAGCCCCCGGACCAGGAGGACCTGGACCGCATCCTGCGCGTCTGCCAGCGCGGCACCTCCCTCATCCGCAGCGTCCTGCACTTCACGGGCAAGATGCACGAGGAGTTCACGCGCTTCCCCATCCGCTACGCCATGCTCGAAGCCCTAGAAATCATCCGCGGGACGACCCCCCCGCACATCGCCATCGAGGCGAGCCTCGACCCCGACCCGGGCGCCCTTTTCGGCGACCCCGTCCATCTGCAGCAGATCCTCATGAACCTGACCAACAACGCCGTGCACGCCCTGGCCGGATCGCCGGACCCGCGCATCGTGATCACGGTTCGCAGGCACTCGGACCAGGATCCGGAGCTGCTGGTCACCGACCCGGACAGCGTGCTGACGGTCATCACCGTGTCCGACAACGGCCCCGGCATCCCCGACGAGGACCTGTCGCGGCTGTGCGAGCCATTCTTCACCACCAAGCCCAAGGACGAGGGCACGGGACTGGGCCTCTTCGTAACCCAGAAGATCGTCAAGACCCTGCGCGGCAAACTGCTTTTCTCCGGCAACGAGGCCGGCGGCCTGACGGTGAGGGTCTGCCTGCCGGCCACCCCCCATGGACCCGCGGAAAGTCCCGAAGCGGCCGCGCCTCCGGAAATAATGGGCTGCGGCGAACGCATCCTGGTGGTCGAGTCGGACCCCGAAGTCCGGGCCGCGACCTGCTCCTGCCTGACCAGACTCGGCTATGAACCAATCCAGGCCGACAGCCCGGGCCGGGGCATCGAAACCATCGCCGCGCAGTCCAGCCGGCTGGACCTCGTGCTGACCGAGGACGGCACAGCCGGACAGGTGGAGGAATTGTGCGCAGCCCTGAACGCGGCAGGATCGCAGGCCTGCGTGGTCCTGGCCTCGGCCTCCCCCACTCCGGGACTCGCCTTTCGTCCCGGGAGGGTCTGCAGGGTCATTTCCAAGCCCGTGGATATGGGTTCCCTCGGCCGCGCCCTGCGCCACTGCCTCTCCCGCCCTTCCCGCAAAATGTGATGCCGGCGCATTGCCTTGGCGGCCCCCGCGTCTTATCAGTTCGCCATACTCAACGACAGGAGCGTTTCATATGGAAAAGACCGACATCCTCATCATCGGGCAGGGTCCCGCAGGGCTTTCAGCAGCCATCTACACGGCCCGGGCCGGCATGCGCACCCTGATCGTCGGCTGCGCCCCAAAGGTTGCGGGCGACTATGAGATCGACAACTACTTCGGCTTCACCGAAACCATCACGGGCAAGGAACTCATCGAACGGGGCCGCGCCCAGGCCGCCAAGTTCGGCGTCGAAATGCGCTGCGATCGGGTGCTGGCCGTACATCAGAACGGGGAACAGAAATTCGTGGCCAAGACCGAGGAAGGCGAGATCGAGGCCACGGCCCTCATCCTGGCCACAGGCGTGTCCAGGGTCCGGCCGGGCATCGCCAACCTCGGCGACTACGAGGGCAAGGGCGTGTCCTACTGCGTGAGCTGCGACGGCTACTTCATGCGCGGCAAGCCGGTCATGGTCGTCGGCGAAGCCAATTTCGCGGCCAACCAGGCCCTCGAACTGCTGCAGTACACGCCGAGCGTGCAGGTATGCACCCAGGGAAAGGCCCCGGAAATGAGCGAGGAATTCCTCCTGCGCCTGCGCGAAAACGGCATCCCGGTGCTGCAGAAGAAGATCGCGAGCCTGGCCGGCAACGGCGGCCTGGAGCAGGTGGTCCTGGACAGCGGGGAGCACATCGACGCCCAGGGACTCTTCATCGCCATGGGCCAGGCCTCGTCCAACGACTTCGCCTACAGCCTGGGTCTCTTGCGCAACGGGCAGTTCATCGACACGGACCGCGAGCAGCGCACCAACATCCCCGGGGTCTTCGCCGCCGGCGACTGCGTGGGCCGCTTCCTGCAGATCAGCGTGGCCGTGGGCGAAGGCGCCCTGGCCGGACGCGCGGCCATCAGCCACGTCAAGGAAAGCCGCCGCGCCAACCTTGACAAATAAGGCCCCGGAAACATAACAAGCCCAAACCGTCACAGGCGGGCCAATAGCTCAGTTGGTAGAGCCCCCGGCTCATAACCGGATGGTCCCAGGTTCGACCCCTGGTTGGCCCACCATTCATACAAAATCAGCCCGCGCAATGCGGGCTTTTTTGTGCAATTCAACCAATAATCACGAATTGTTAGTTTCATTACCCATCAGATCAATTCATTTCTCTGCAACGTGTGGATAATTTTATTGGGGTACGATTGTGGGGTATCGTGCCAAGGGTGGTCTTTAAGATAACGTGAACGCGGTATCTTGTGCTTGCAGACGCAAAAGTTCGAGCGGCAAAGCCGGCCGACAAAGCTTATAAACTTCACGATGCCGACGAGCAGAGCTTGCAGACACACAGATCCCTGCCCTTGAACCAAGCCCGACGCAGGGCCAGGGCGGTCATCTTGTCCGTAAAAATTTCCTCTCGGCTCTGCGCCGGTAGGGTCAGGTCCGAAGTGCCCTTGTGACCTGCGTGCCAAGAATGACCCCAAGAGCGTACGGCGCGTCCTGGAGATATTTCACCTCCTGCACGACCTCGGCGACGACGCCTGTGCCCTGCAGTGGGTGGCGACCATCTATCGCTACATGGCGGGGACCATGGACATCGAGGCAGAGGTCGTGCAGGATATTGCCCACCGGACACTTTCGACGAGTAAGAGGGACACCGTCATGACGCTGGCTGAAAAACTGCACCAGAAAGGGCTCATGGAAGGGAAACTGGAAGGACGGCTGGAGGGCAGGCAGAGTGTGCTGCAACGCCTCCTGGCCAAACGGTTCGGCGACTCCATCCTCGACATCCGACTGCAGGAGCGGCTTCGCTCAGCCACGCAGGAAGAACTCGACACATGGGCTGAGCGCATCCTCGACGCAGCCACCATCGACGACATCTTCACCGATTGCGCACCAGACTGAGCCGGCGCGGTCGGAACGAGCACGTTTCAACCGGGAGCAAGAACCCGGCGAACACGACACGAATACGAAACCTGAAAAAATCGCGGGCGCAGCCGCCTGATGGCCTGAGCGGCAGCCCCTCCGGCGTCCATGCTTCCGCCGAACGTCTCCGTCCCGGGCACCGGCGCCGAAGCAGCGGCCGTCTTGAACGTCGGCGCCAACGCACCGGCCGATCCAGGCGAACCGGGAAATGCCCCTGCCGCGTCACGGGGCGATCTCGATGGTCTCCTGCCTCTCCATCAGCGGCCTGGCCGCCACTCCGCCGCAGCTGGTCTTGCAGATCTGGTTGAGCCTGAAGTTCAGTACGTATTTCCCGGGCGTCTCGAAGACCAGGCTGGTCACCGGGTATCCGGGTATGATTCTCGGCTTGGGGCCGTCGGGGCTTTCGAGGATGTCCACGTTGATGGCCACGGACTGCCCCGACGGCGGGGTGTAGCCGCCCATGTCGAAGGACGCGGTCATGTCCGCGCCCACGCTTCGCGTCCCCTGCAGGACGAGTCGGCCGCCCTCCGTCCCGGCGGTCCGGTTGCCGCCCGCGACGGCGAGACCGGTCACGCCGAGGCACAAGACAGTTATGAGCACGCAGATACGTCGCATTTTTCCTCCCGAAGCTCGGATTCACCTGCCTTGCTGATACGCCCAAAAAGAAATAAGACAATCCGGTGGGTAGATAATGGGTAGAACGCCTTGCCGGAGAAGAACGCCATGAAGACGCCCGTCACGAACGGCCACGAGGGCCTGCTGCGGCTGATCGAGTCACACCAGGACTATTTCCTCGAAAGATGGACCATCCGCATGGAGGCCGCAGGATATCTGCAGCACACCACGGCCAAGCGCGTAGACTGCATGGTCGCGCTGCAGGAATTCCTGCACCCGATCCTCGCCGACATCGAATCGGGCGGCATTCCATCGGATTTCCCGGAACTGCTCCGCCGCGACAGCGACTGGGAACGCTTCCTGATCGAATCGTCCCGCCGCCACCGGGCGCGCGGCATCACCTTCGACATGTTCCTCGGGTGCTTCAAGACCTTCATCCACAGCCTCCTCGACGTCATCGAAGCCATGGATGCCGAATACGCCCGCAAGGTGGAGGCGCGCAGGCTGATCCGGCTCTACGGCGACGCCCTCGAAGTGCTCTACCTGCAGGACTGGATCCGCACCTTCCCCGATTTCTCGGACGGCAGGCTCGACGACATGAACCGGCTCCTGACCCTGGAGAAATGCCGCTTCGAAAACATCCTGAACGCCACCTCGGACCTCATCCTCGTGGTGGACGTCACCGGACAGGTGGTGAACATCAACGCCGCGGTCAAGGCCGTCATGGACGAGGCGCGCGTGCTGCATCGGCCCATCTGGGAAGTCCTGTCCCTGGAGGGCGACAGCGTCGAGGAACTGCTCCGGTACTATCCCGTCGGCATCACCTGCGAGCTTGCGCCCTTCGGGGAGAACGCCATCTACAAGATGCAGGTCAACCCCCTGAAGTCCGTAAGCATGGCCAGCGACCAGTACATCTTCGTGCTGACGAACATGACCACCCAGGCCCTGCAGCGCGAGAAACTGGAGCGCATCGTCGACGAAAAGACCGAGGCCCTGCGCAGGGAAAAGGCGCAGCTCGAAGAGATGAACATCACCCTGCGCAACGTCCTCAAGAGCGTCGGCCGGGAACACGAGGAGCACGCCAGCAACCTGGCCGCCAAGGTCAACACCCTCGTGCTGCCGGCCCTGGAGCGTATCGAGTCCGAGAACGACCCGGCCATCCGCAAGGGCTACGTCACCGTCGTCAAGGACCAGCTGACGCGCCTTTTGCCCCGCGACTCCGGCGGCATGCCCCTGCTCCTCAAGCTCACGCAGATGGAGATGAAGGTCTGCCAGTTCATCCAGTCCGGCCATTCCAACAAGGACATCGCCGACCTCCTGAACCTCTCCGTGGAAACCATCCAGACCCACCGCAAGAGCATCCGCCGCAAGCTCGGCCTGCACGGCCGCAACATCAGCCTCTATGCCCATCTCAACACCATGGGGCTGGACGCGTCGATGGGTAGTTGAAACTACCCAATATTTACCCTGAATCCCGCCTGTCGGACATGGCATCGCTGACGTACCTGTGATACGGGTACTCTGTACCTCTACTTGTAACCAAGGTACGTCAGCATGTCCGCATTTGCATTTCCCATCATCGAAGCCCTGCGCGACTTCTTCGCCGCATCCGACGCGGACGGCCTGAAGGACGCGGCCGCCCGCATCGCCCGGCACGCCGGGATCGCAATCCCTGCCGATACGGACTGGGCAGCGGCCGAGTACGAGTTCAACCGCCTCTTCGTCGGACCGGCCGCAGTACCGGCCCCGCCCTTCGCCTCGGCCTGGTCCGAAACCGACCGCGCCCTCATGGGCCGGGCGACCATGGAGGCGCGGCAGACATACCACCGCCTCGGCCTGGCCGTGCCCGGAGAGGGCGTCATCCCCGACGACCACCTGGCCTACGAACTCGAAGCCGTGCTGGCCATGAAGTCCATGCTCGCCGCGCAAGCAGGCGAGCCGGACGCCGGGACCGCGGAACTGCACGCATGGTTCATCGGCGAGCATCTGGCGCACTGGATCCCCCCCTTCGTCCGGACAGTCAGGGAGCACGCGACCGGCGGCGGCGTCATCGCCTTGGCCGCGGACGCCCTGTCCTCGTGGTTCGAAAGCGAACGCAATTCAACAGCAGCGCCGCGCCGGGGCTGAAGCCCGCGCGGTCGAGGAGGAGTGACATGTCACACACACCGAGTGGATTGAGCAGGCGGCAGTTCCTGAAGGGGCTGACCATGGCCGGGGCGGCCTCGCTCCTGCCCCTGCGCCTGCTGATGCCGTACACCGCCCAGGCTGCCACGGCATTCAACGCCAAGGATTTTCAGATCTTCCGCAACGCCTGCCCCCGCAACTGCTACGACACCTGCTCCATCAAGACGTACGTCAAGGACGGGGTCGTGCAGTTCATCGAGGGGGCGCAGGAGTCGACCTTCACGGCCGGTGGACTGTGCGTCAAAGGCTATGCCTACCCCCGGCGCGTCTATAGCCCCGACCGCATCAAGTACCCCATGGTCCAGGACGGCCGCCGTTCGGGCAACTGGCGGCGCGTATCCTGGGACGAAGCCATGGACCGCATCGCGAAGAAGATCCTCGAGATCAAGGAAAAGGACGGGAGCCTTCTGGGCCTGGGCCTGACCAAATATTCCGGCAACTTCGGCATCACCAACTACGGCGTCGAAGGCATGATGTCGTCCCTGGGCTACACCACCCGCTTCGTGGGTACCCCCTGCTGGCCGGCGGGCATCGACGCCCAGAACTACGACCTGGGCGACATGTGGTGCAACGACCCGGAGGATATGGTCAAGGCCAGGTACGTGATCGTCTGGGGCGCCAACCCCGCCTGGTGTTCGGTGCACTCCATGAAGTACATCCTGGAAGCCAAGCGGCGCGGCGCCAAGGTCGTGGTCATCGACCCCGTCTTCACCCAGACCGCGGCCAAGGCCGACGTCTTCTGGCAGCCCGAGGTGTCCAGCGACGGCGCCCTGGCCCTGGGCATGGCCCGGCACATCCTCGACAAGGGGTTGGTGGACAAGGGCTTCGTGACTGAAAACGCCCTCGGGTTCGAGGAATTCGCCGCCTACCTGCGCGAGAACGTGACCGTGGAATGGGCAGCGGGAGTCAGCGGTATCCCGGCCGAGCAGATCCGCGAGGTGGCCGAGGAATTCGCCACGGCGGACCCGGCGACCATCTGGATCGGCTACGGCATGCAGCGCCACACCAACGGCGGGGCCTCGGTGCGGGCCCTCGACGCCCTGGTGGCCATGACCGGCAACGTCGGCAAGGAAGGCGGCGGAGCGCGCTACGGCCATCTGCGGACCTGGGGCTTCAACTACCACGCCCTCCTCCAGAAGCAGCCCGAGGGCTCCGTGGGCTTCGTCGGCGCGGGCGGCCCCAAGGGCGAGTTCGACTTCACCAAGGGCGAGGCGGCCAGCTACACGGACCGCACCTTCAACATCAACAAGACCGCCCAGGGCATCCTCGACGCCAAGGACCCGGCCATCAGGATGCTGTGGGTGTCGTGCAAGAACCCCTTCGCCCAGGACTTCGACCGGCCCAAGCTCGAGAAGGCCTTCGACACGCTGGAGCTGGTCGTGACCGTGGACCAGTTCTTCAACGAGACCGTGGCCAACTCCGACATCGTCCTGCCGGTGACGACCCTTTTCGAGGAATGGACCGTCAACGTGTCCTACTGGCATTACTGGCTGGGCATCAACGAGCAGGCCATCACCCCCATGTACGAGACGAAGTCGAATATCGAGATCGCGTCCCTGCTTTCAAAGAAGATGAACGCGCTTGCCCCCGGTTCCTGCACCTTCCCGCAGGACATCGACACCAGGGAGTGGATGGAGAAGGAGTTCAACCAGGGCATCTACGACCTCTTCGGCATCACGCACTGGACGGACCTGAGGAACGGCCCCGTCAAGGCACGGCTCGCCTCCACCGCCTCCTGGCACGACATGAAGTTCGGGACCCCGTCGGGCAAGTACGAGTTCCGCTCGGACCTCTGCGCCGAGCACGGCCATGAAGCCCTCCCCAAGTACAAGGAAGGCCGCAAGCCCTACGACGAGTTCCGGTTGCTGACCCCGCACACCAAGTTCGGCCTGCATTCGCAGTTCATCAACCTCGACTGGATGCACGAATACAACAAGGAGCCCTTCCTCTACATGCACCCGGACGACGCGCGCGCCAAGAACATCAAGGACCTGGACACGGTCCGCGTCTTCAACAAGGTCGGCGAGGTGCGCGTCAAGGTCAAACTGACCCGAAACGTCGCCCCGAAGAGCCTCGTCATGTACGAGGCCTGGTTCGGACGCGGCAACGACTTCAACGTCCAGAACCTCGTGGACGACGAGGCCGCGGACATGGGCGCCTACAAGACCGGCGCGCCCGGCGTGGCCATTCACGGACAGTTCGCCAATGTCGAACGGGTCTAAGGAGCGATAGCGATGAAAAAACACTACGCATTTCTGGTTGATTCGGAGAAGTGCATCGGCTGCTTCACCTGCGCCATGGCCTGCCGGAATTACTACCATCAGGTCGAGGGCGTGGTCTGGCGACAGGTCTATCCCCTGGGTGAGCCCATCTACCCGCACCGGGAAAGGGCCTTCTTCTCCCTGGCCTGCAACCATTGCGAAAACCCGGCCTGCCTGAACGTCTGCCCCGTCGAGGCCTACACCAAGCGCGAAGAGGACGGGGTCGTGGTCCATCACCAGGAGAAGTGCATCGGCTGCGGCAACTGCATCCGCTCGTGCCCCTACGGCGCGCCCGTCTACAACCCCGTGGAGAAGCGCGCGGAAAAATGCAGCCTCTGCCACGAACGCCTCGACGCAGGCCTCCTGCCGGCCTGCGTGCAGAGCTGCCCCACCGGCGCGCTGAAGCTCGTGGACCTGGCGACCATGGAGCACGGAAACGAGATTCAATTCCCGGCCGGGTTCCCCCGAAACGAGAAGGTGAACCCTTCCACCCGCTTCATCATGCCCAAAGTGCCGACCCTGGTAAGGAGGTAGCGATGCAATCCATGGAATTGCCACTTGTTCTGTTCACGGTCCTCTCCCAGGCGGCCGTCGGCATGGTCCTCATGAGCGCCGTGCGCGGCGTCGCAGGCCACGGCGCCGGGAGCGCCCGCAACGAGTGGATGCTCGTCGCAGGCCTCATGGGACTCGGCATCGCCGCGTCCCTCTTCCACCTCGGCCACCCGCTGGAGGCATACCGCGCCCTGGCGCACCTGGAAAAGGCGTGGCTCAGCCGCGAGGTGCTCGCGGCGGGGGCCTTCCTGGCTCTGGCGGCCGGGGCGGCAGCCGCGGGCGGCGGCAGGGGCGCCCTGCTCTGGGGGGCGGTCGCGGCCGGCCTGGCCACGGTCCTGGCGTCCGGCATGACGTACGCTCCGCCCGCGTTTCCGGCCCTGAACAACGCCCTGCCCACGGTCTTCTTCCTGATTTCGGCCGTGGTCCTGGGCGCGGGCTTCGCCAGCTGGTTCGCAGGCCCCGGCAGTCAGGCGCTACTGGCGCGCATCTGTGCGACGGCGCTGGTGACGGGCCTGGTCGTGCGCCTGGCCGTGCCCTGCGTCTGGCTCTCGGGGGGCGAGGTCATGCGCCTAAGCGGCCTAGCCTGGCTCGGCTCACCGCTCTACTGGGCAAGCATCGCCGTCTTGGCGGCCTGCCTTGGGGTACTCGGGAAGAACCGGACCATCCCTGTCTGGCTCCCCATCCTGGCCCTGCTGGGCGAACTGGCCGGCCGCGCGGCCTTCTTCGCCGAAACGGTCCACACGGCCATGAACATCGGGAATCCATACTGATCCGACCGGGGCGGGGGGGCGACGCCGGCCCCGCCCCGGTCTTATGGACGTCCCTGTCATACTGATCCAGCAGATTGAAATCACAAGTTCGGTGCATTCTCCGCGCTACGCGATGCATCTCTTTGGCATGCATCCGGCCTGTCCGGACCGGAAACTTGGATAAATCGCGGTTTTCATGCCATCCCCCCCTTTCTCTCATCAGTAATTTTCTGTATCTTTGTCATACAGTCTAAGTAGTCCCCCCTATGCCGCTGTCGCACGCCCAGGGGGGATCGCCCGGGGTCGGGATCTCGCGAGGACGAAAGCTCTGAGTTCTGGGAACTGAACGGCATGAAAGGGTCATCTGAACCATCCACCATCCGGAGGCGGCAATGAAGAACATCCCCATTCGCGTGAAACTGATCGGCGGGATTCTGACCCTGCTGGCGGTAGTCTGTACAGGCCTGGGGTATATCGCCTACAACCGGGCCATGCAGGCAGTCCGCGGGCAGGTGGAGGAGAACATCACCCTGACGGCCAAAAGCGGCGCCAATCTGGTCCGCAGCCGCCTGGACTATCACCTCGCGGTCATGCAGGGCATCGCCAACCGACACGTCGTCAGGTCCATGGACTGGGAGCAGCAGCGGCCGGCCCTGGAAAATGAAACGGCCCGGCTGAAATACCTCGGCATGGGCGTCGTCTCCGCCGACGGCCAGGCCATTTACCCGGACGGTTCCACCGCCAACCTGGGCGACAGGGCGTATTTCAAGCAGGCCATGGCCGGCGAATCGCTCTTCTCCAGCGTCATCATCAGCAAAGTGACCAACTCGCCGGTCATCGTCCTGGCCACCCCGATCAAGGGTGACGACGGCAAAGCCCGCGCCGTGCTCATCGCCAGGCTCGACGCGACCATGCTGAGCGAAATCACCGACGGCATCAAATACGGCCAGAACGGCTACTCCTACATCATCGACGACAAGGGCGTGCTCATCGCCCACGCCAACCGTCAGTTCGTCCTGGACCAGAAGAACTTCCTCGAAGAAGGCAAGACCAACCCCGAATACGCGACCCTGTCGGCCATGTTCCAGCGCATGGTCAAGGGCGAGTCCGGTTTCGACCAGTACCCGTTCATGGGCAAGGACCGCTTCTTCGGCTTCGCTCCCATCGAAGGGACCGGCTGGTCCATCGCCGTGGGGGCCATGCAGGACGACGTGCTGGCCGCGATCTACCAGATGCGCTGGATGATCGCCCTGGCGTCCCTGGTCTTCTTCGCCATCGGCATCGGCATGGCCCTGATCATCAGCCGCATGGTCCTGCTCCCGGTCAGGAGCTGCGTGCATCTGCTCAAGGACATCTCCGAAGGCGAAGGCGACCTGACCAAGCGCCTGCCCGTCGAGACCCGGGATGAAATCGGGCAGCTGGCGCAATACTTCAACACCTTCGTCGAAAAGCTGCAGCGCATCATCTCCGAGATCGCGGGCAACGCCCAGACCGTGGCCTCCTCGGCCACGGAGCTTTCGGCCGTGAGCGGCCAGACCACGCAGAACGTGCGCTCCCTGTCGACCAAGACGTCCACGGTGGCCACGGCCGCCGAGGAGATGAGCGCCAACATCGCCTCGGTGGCCTCCGGTATGGAGGAGACCACGGCCAACCTCTCCTCCGTCGCCGCGGCCACGGAAGAAATGACCTCGACCATCGGCGAAATCGCCGGCAACACCGAACGCGCCCGCGGCACCACGGACAGCGCGGCGCAGCAGGTGGACAGCTTTGCGGGCGTGCTGCGGGACCTCGGGGCTGCGGCCCAGGAGATCGGCAAGGTCACGGAAACCATCGCCGCCATCTCCTCCCAGACCAACCTCCTGGCCCTGAACGCCACCATCGAGGCGGCCAGGGCCGGCGATGCCGGCCGCGGCTTCGCCGTGGTGGCCAACGAGATCAAGGAACTGGCCCAGAAAACGGCCGAAGCCACCAAGGACATCCGCGAACGCATCGGCGGGATTCAGGCCGCCACGGGCAGCGCAGTGAGCGACATCGGGCAGATCGTGCAGGTCATCGGCGAGGTCAACACCATCGTCACGGCCATCTCCGCGGCCATCGAGGAGCAGTCCGCCGTGACCCGCGAGGTGGCCGAAAACATATCGCAGGCCACGCAGGACGTGCAGGACGCCAACAGGCGCTCCTCGGAGATGTCCGCCGTGTCCAAGGACATCACGCGCGACATCACGTCCGTGGACGCCATCACGGGTGACATCCGCGGGGGCGGCGACCAGGTTCAGGCCAGCGCCGAGGAACTGTCCAGGCTGGCCGAACAGCTCAAGGGGCTCGTGAGCCAGTTCAAGGTCTAGACGCCACGGCAGGCTTGACGCGAAGGAAGGGCGCGGGAAGCCGGATGCCCGCCCGCCGCTCTGCGTGGCGGGAGCGGCCCGGACGTCTCAGAAGGGAAAGGCGGCTTTGTCGTTCGTCTTGAACTTCGTCTTGCGTTCATCTGGCTTCCTGGCCCGCCTGTGGACGGGGTTGGCGTCGACGCAGATGGCCTTGAAAGGCTTCGTCGGGCAGGCGTGCTCGCAAGCGCCGCAGCCCACACAGTAGTCCGGGATGACTTCGGGGACGACGAGGGGTTTGTTAGCGAGGTTCGGGTACGGCACCATGCGAACGGCCTTGGTCGGGCAGTGCTCGGAACATGCCCCGCAGCTGGTGTTGTCCGTTACCACGACGCAGTTTTCCCTGATGAACCTGGCCACGCCGATCTGAGTGAGCTTCTTGTCTTCCGGGGTCAGCGGCAGGATGGCCCCCGTCGGACAGACCTGTGAACAGAGCGTGCACTCGTAGTTGCAGAAACCGGCCCTGTTGTTCAGCCGGGGTTGCATGATCCCCTCGGGACCGTACTCCAGCAGGGACGGCGTGAGCACCCGCGACGGGCAGACGCTGACGCAAAGGTGGCAGGCCGTGCAGAGGGACGTGAATCGTCCGACGTCGACGGAACCCGGCGGCGAGACCGCCCCGCTGATGCCTTCGGGAACGGTCGTGGGCCGGGCCTGGAGGGCGGTCGCGTTGAGTCCTTCCGGGCCGGCAAGCCCAAGCAGGGACATGCGCACGAGAAAATCCCTCCTCCCCTGATCCGGCCCGGCGACAATTTTGCTCCTCCATGCATATTCGATGCGGGCCGCACCGTGGGGACAGGCGGCCAGGCAGTTGCAGCATGCCACGCAGCGGCTCGCATCGACGGTCAAGGACCGCAGGTCCAAGCAGCCGCCCTTGCAGGCCGTCTCGCACCGCCCGCATTCCCGGCAGGCGGCCGCGTCGAGTCCCACGCGCAGCGCCGACACCCTGGCCACGAGGCCCAGGACGGCCCCCACGGGGCAGACGGTGTTGCAGTACCTCCGCCCGCGCGTGGCCGCGAGCCAGACCACGAGTCCCAGCAGCGCCAGGGCGAGGCCCGCGGACAGGGGCGAAACCGCGCCCCACCCCGCGCGGGCGAGGGTGTACAGGCCGAACTGTTCCAGCCCGGCCGCAGCCAGATTGGTGGCCAGGATGACGACGGGGCGGACCAGGTGGGCCATGATCCGGCCGAAGCCGCTGAAGGGGTCCAGCACGTCGAGCGGCAGACCGATGCCGACTGCCAGCGGCAGCGCCGTGCAGGCCAGCAGGATGTAGCGCAGCGTCCTTTCCGGTTTGGTGAAACGGTAACCGGCCTTCCGCCGCAGCTTGCGGGCCGCGAAGCCGACCGCGTCCTGCAGGGTGCCGAGCGGACAGATCGTGGAGCAGTAGACACGGCCCGCCAGGACGGTCAGAACAGCGACGGCAAGCCACCCCGCCGCGCCCGGGGCCGGCCCGTGTGAGAAGCTCAGCAGCGAGGGGACGAACTGCAGGAACAGGACGCCACGTGAGAACGCCGGGGGCAGCGAATTCCCCGGATCGAGGAAGACCAGGGCGGTCAGGGCGAGAAAGATCGCCGAAACGGCCACGCGGGCGGCCTTCAGACGCCGGAATCGCATGGGCTCACATCACGATGCGGTTGATGGCCAGGGAACCCAGATCCATGCTCCCGAGCCTCATCTCCGCCGCCAGCCTGATGTGACCGATATCGGCCGGCGGGGTCCCGAAGAGCATGGCCGCCGCCGTGTCGGCCGCCACCGGGTCCGTGGAGACGACGAGGGCCTTCATGTTCTCGACGTCGGCGGCGGACACGCCGCGCGGGCCGTTCTGCCGCATCACGTTCCAGGCGTCGACGACGGTCAGGTCCGGCCGGCGCAGGTTCAGGAAATCGGCGATGCACTGGTGCAGGTCGTTGCGATGCCAGTAGCCGCGATCCCAGACCACGCCCATGAGGTTCTTCATGCCGATGGTCAGCATGGTGGAACTGTGGTGCTTGAGGACCGGAACGTTGATGAACACGTCCGCCTCCAGCAGGAGTTCGTGCACCATGGCCTCGGCCAGCCGCCGGCCGCCCGGCACGGTCACGCGCTGGTAGTATCCTTCGCTGTCGCCGGAAACGATCCGGCCGCCGGCGTCCGCGACGGCCCGCTCGATGCCGCTGTTGCGGTAGCAGCGGGCCCAGGCGTCGCAGGTGTGGTCGAAGACCGACACCTCCCGCGCCCCGGCCTGCAGGCAGTGCTCGACGATGCGTCCCACGAGCCTCGGGTTCGTGTTGCCGCCCCGGTCCGGCGACACGTCCCAGCCGATGTTCGGCTTGACCAGCACCCTGGCGCCCTTGGGCACGAAGACTCCCATGCCTCCGAGGGAGGCCATGGCCCGGTCGAACATTGCATCGGGCTCCCCTCCCCGCACTGCGACGAGGTCGTACAAAGGGGCCTGTCGCGCTGTCGCGGCCAGGAGTCGGCGATGTCCGGGCGTCAGCGTCGATCCGGCTACGATGACCCCACCTATGGCGGTCTTGAGAAAGCGGCGGCGATCCATGGAAAACCTCGCGAGGGGTTGGGGTTCACGGCCAGGGATGTCCTTCCTTTTCCTGACGTGTACGACGGAATCGCCCGACACGCCAGAGGACCGGTCGACCTTACGCCCGGTGCCGCTCTTTCCGCTTTACGCCATTCCCTGGTTCATGGAATGAAGCAGCATCTCAGGCCGTCATCCCGGAGGCTCCATGGGCATTCGCCACAAGCTCCTCATTCTGTTGCTGCTGATTTCCCTGATCCCCCTCCTGGCCGTTGGGGTCGGGATCAAGAGGGACCTGGCCCGGCTGGGTGAGGAACTGGCCGCGCGCAGCGCCGCGGTTCTGATCCGCAAGGCCCACAGCGGCCTGCAGCGCATCGTCGAGGACCACGCGCGCATCCTGAGGCGCGAAAAACAGCTTCTCGAATCCAGTGCGCTCTTCATGGCGTCCAAGGTCGAAGGCATCATCTACGGGCACGAACACTCCGCCACGGACCAGGAGTTTACGGCGACCGCGGACGAGATGCGGACCGCCGGCGAAGCCTACTACTTCCTGCACATGCACGGCCGCCAGAATCTCGATGTCGACTTTGACGCTCTGGAAACCCGGCCGGGATCGACTGCGCCGCCCGCTCTCGACGAAGCGGCCGTTCGCGACATGCTCCTGCCCCTCATGAAGCGGATGAAGTTTCGCTACCCCGAGCTCGTGCTCTGGGTCGACATGACCCTGGCCGACCGCATGGGAATAACCTACCCCAAATCCACATCGGACCGTTACATGCGGGAGCCCCTTTACGAGGCTGCGCCGTCGCGACTTCCCGACAGGGTCGTCTGGTCGCGCCCGCGGACGGATGCGCGAACCCGTCTGCTCGTCTTCAACGTCACGGCCCCCATCAAGGATCCCGCGGGGAAGATCCGGGGGGAGGTCACCATCGTGGTCCCCATCAGCGCCCTGCTCCACAAGAGCATGCACCTCGACATCTATTCCGACAACGCCGTCTCGCTGGTCGTCATCCCCGAGGACGGACCGGCGGCCCTCGGCGGCCGGCTCAAGGTCATCGCCCAGGAACAGGACCAAGAGTCCATGCGCGATCACTGGCGGACGCCCGAGAGTGACACCTGGCTCGCATCCGGCGATGCCGAGCGGTACGCCATGATGATGGACACCCTGCGCGGCGCCAGCTCCGGAGTGACGGACATGCCGCACGCCGGACGCGACACGCTGTGGGCCTACGCCCCCGTGGAGCCCGGGGGGACGTCCCTCGTCATCCTGGTCCCCAAGGCCGACGTCGTGGCCCAGGCGCAGACGGCCAAGGCGTTCATCCTCGGCCAGATCGGCAATCACGACAGGAGAATGGGCCTCACCGTCCTGGCGGTGGGGCTGGTCGTCATGTACCTGGCCTTTTTCCTGTCGAAACTGTTCACGCGGAAAATCTCGTCGCTGGCGAACGCCGTCGGCAGGGTCGCCGGGGGCGACTTCACGGCGCGGGCCGAGGTGCGCGGCAACGACGAAATCGAACGCCTGGGCCGGGCATTCAACGGCATGGTGCCTGAACTCAAGGAACGCATGGCCATCAAGAACGCCCTCGAAGTGGCGCAACAGGTCCAGCAGAGCCTCTTGCCCGCCGAAAGCCCGCATTTCCACGGGCACGACATCGCCGCCCTGAGCGAGTACTGCTTCGAAACCGGCGGCGACTACTTCGATTTCATCCCGCGCCGGACCGGCGACGGCGAAAGCCTCGTCGTCGCGGTCGGCGACGTCAGCGACCACGGCATCCCCTCGGCCCTGATGATGGCCTCGGCCAGGGCGTACATCCGCAGCCACGCGGCCTCGGACGAGCGGCTGGACGTCGTCGTGCGGCGGGTCAACGAGCTCATCTCCGACGACATGCACCAGACTGGCCGCTTCATGACACTGTTTCTCCTGGAATTGACGGGCCACGGCGCCGTCCGGTGGGTCAGGGCCGGGCATGACCCTGCGCTGCTGTACGACCCTGCAGGCGACAGGTTCGAGGAGCTTGCCGGCGGCGGGCTCCCCCTGGGCGTCATCCGCGACGCGGCCTTCGAGCTGCGCGAGCACCCGCGCCTGCCGCCCGGCCGGATCATCGTCATCGGCACGGACGGGATATGGGAGACGACCTCCCCGGAAGGCCTCATGTTCGGCAAGGAACGCTTCAAGGACGTCATAAGGGCCAATCGGAACGCCGATGCGGCCGCCATGGTCCGCGCCATGGTCGCCGCCCTGAACGAATTCCGGGGCGCCGCCAAGAAAACGGACGACATGACCGTCGCCGTGGTGAAAATCCCGCCGGCAACATGCGCCCTTCCATGAACGCACGGTGCGGCATGTCGACGACTCATCACCGCCAAGGTCAATGCGGTCATATTCGCCTGGAGCGTCCCTGATTGACCAAGTGGATCGAGGACCGCTCGGGCACGGAAACCCAGGAACTGGCCGAATGGGCCAACCAGTTCGTCGGCCGGGTCCACAGCATCATCAAGGACGTGGCGCCACTCCGCCAGGCCACCGAGGAGATCAGGGGCAAGACCGAGCCCCTGGCCGGCCTGGCCGGCAATCTCGACGGCATGGTCAGCCGGTTCAAGATCTAGGGCGCATTCCCGACCGAACCACGCAGCAACGGGGAGGAAGCCGAGCGGCTGCCCTCCCCGTTGCCATTCTCCATTGCCAGAAGTTAGATGCTCAGCCCCAGACAGCCCCGTACATAAACCCCGAGAACGTGGCCATGACGATGACCAGACTGACGAATGCTACGGTCTTCTTTGCGCCCATGATGCTGTTGATGACCAGCATGCTCGGCAGGCTCAGGGCCGGACCGGCCAGGAGCAGGGCCAGGGCCGGGCCCTTGCCCATGCCCGCCCCGATGAGCCCCTGCAGGATGGGCACCTCGGTCAGGGTGGCGAAGTACATAAAGGCCCCGGCGAAGGAGGCGAAGAAGTTGGCCCGAATGGAGTTGCCGCCCACGGCTTTGGCCACCCACTCCGAGGGGATGAGTCCCTCGTAGCCCACCCGGCCCAGCAGCGCGCCCGCGATGAGCACGCCGAAGAGCAGCAGCGGCAGAATCTGCTTGGCGAACCCCCAGGACGACGAGAACCAATCCCCGACCTCGCCCTCGTCGGTGCTGGTGAAGGCTGACAGGCCGACGACGCCGGCCGTGAAGGCCAACAGGGGCTGCTGCGGAAAAGCGAGCGCGAGCAGAACTACGGGGACGGACGCGACGCCGACTTTCCAGGGCCGTACGCTGAACCAGGCCACGAGCATGGCGCCCAGAGCCACGGAAAAGGCCGAAGTCAGTATCCACTTGGCTCCAAAAATGGCGGCCCAGACTCCGGAATCGGTCTGCGGCGCACCCCAGTTGGCGAAAACCAGGATGGCGACCATGGAGGCGAAATACAGAGCGTTCTGCCACAGGGGGCGCTTCACGTCCTCGTCCAACATGGCCATCTGCATGACCTGCCGCTCGGCCTCTTCCCTGCGGAAGAAAAAGTGCATCAAGAGGCCGATGAGCACGCTGAAGAGGATGGCCCCCACGGCGCGGGCGATGCCCATTTCAGGCCCGAGAACGCGCGCGGTCATGACGATGGCCAGCACGTTGATGGCCGGGCCGGAATAGAGAAACGCGCAAGCCGGGCCAAGACCCGCGCCCATGCGATAGATGCCGGCGAAAAGCGGCAGCACCGTGCAGGAGCATACTGCCAGAATGGTGCCCGAGACCGCCGCCACTCCGTAAGCCAGAACCTTGTTTGCCTTAGCCCCCAGATATTTCATGACCGAAGCTTGACTGACGAAGACCGAAATGGCTCCGGCAATGAAGAAAGCCGGTATCAGACACAGAAGCACGTGCTCCTGGGCGTACCATTTGACGAGGTGAAACGCTTCGAGGATGGCGTTGTCAAAGCGCTGCGTGCCCACTGGCAAATAAAAACAGGCCAGAAATACGACCACGATAATGGCCAGCGGCTTCCACTCTTCTTTCCAGTTCATGACAAACCCCTATTTGATTTGCGGCCGGTCCGAGAAGCCGGTCATTGAAAGATGTTCCAGAGCGCGCGTCGACAGCACCGCCTCCACGCAATGGATGAAATTCAAAACGCACGGGACCTTGAGGCTGTAGTAGACCTGCTTGCCCCGCTTCTCGTCCTGCACGATCCCGGCCTGCTTGAGCACGTTCAGGTGCTTGGACACCGTCGAGAAATCGGCGTCGATAACCTCGGCGAATTCGCAGACGCACTTCTCGCCCGATTCCAGTTCCTCGACCATCCACAGACGGGTCGGATGAGCCAGGGCCTTGAGCACGTTGGCCTTGGCCTCGAAAAATTTTTTGTCGTCAACTTTCATTCACCCTCCTTCATTTGCACGAATGACCAAATATGCAAACTGTACGATCTCGTCAAGTGGCCAGTGAAGACTTCCGGCACAGACGAACTTATGGACCGACGCATGCTGGAAAAGAATTGACGCCGACAACACTTGGCAATATTGCCAAGCATAAAAATGAGGAATCCCATGCTCATGCACCTTTGCCCGACCCGGGAAGAATTCGAGGCCCGCGCCAAAGTCATGAAAGCCCTGGCCCATCCGACCCGCCTCATGATGATTGAGGAACTCTCACGGGGTGAGCGCTGCGTCTGCGATCTGCGTGACCTCGCAGGATGCGACCTGTCAACGGTCTCAAAGCATCTCGCGCTGCTGAAGGACGCGGGCATCGTCGAGGACGAGAAGCGGGGCAAGCAGGTCTACTACCGTCTGCGGGTGCCCTGCGTGCTGAATTTCTTCCACTGCCTGGATTCGGTGCTCACGGCCCGAGACCGGCTGGGCTGATTCTTGGCCGTTTCGCCAAATCATCATTCAACCCCTATGGAGCTGTCATGAAAAAAGTTCACGTCATGGGCCCTGGTTGCCCCAAGTGCACGGAAACCTACAAGATCATCGAGGCGGCCATCGCCGAATCCGGGGTGGAAGCCAGCCTGGAAAAGGTGAGCGACTTCACCGAGATCGCCAAGTTCGGCGTGTTCACCACCCCGGCCGTGGCCGTTGACGGCACGGTCAAGGTCATGGGCAAGGTGCCCAAGAAGGCCGATGTGGTGGCCTGGCTGAAGGCATGACACTCGTCCCTAGCGATGCGCTCCGCGCCTCATGGCCCCGGATACTGCACCGCCAGGGACCGAGAAAGGACCGCATCGCGCTTCGACTCCAGAAGTCCTCTACGCTCAATCGAATAACCGGGGTTCCCATGAAAATCCTTCGCCTTCTCCTCGCCGTCCTCTTCCTTGCCTCCGCGGGCCATGCCGTTGCCGCCCCGTCCCCGCTCATCTCCGGCGATCCCCAGGAAGTGCCCCTCAAGGGCATGGTCACCATGGTGGACATAGGCGCCAAAGCCTGCATCCCGTGCAAGATGATGATCCCGGTCATCGAGTCCCTGTCCGCAGAGTACGAAGGACGGGCCGGCATCGTTTTCATCGATGTCTGGAAAAACCCCAAGGAGGCCGAGAAGTTCGGCATCCGCGCCATCCCGACCCAGATCTTCTATGACAAGGACGGCAAGGAGGTCATGCGCCACGAAGGCTACTTTTCCAAAGAAGAGATCATCAAGGTTCTGACCAAGCTCGGGGTACAATGATGGATCAGTTCCTGATCCTCATCCACGAATGGATGGGGTCCGGCGTGGGCCTGGCGGCCGTGGGCTGTTTCCTGTGGGGCGTGGTCAGCGTGCTCTTCAGCCCATGCCATCTGGCCTCCATCCCGCTCATCGTCGGCTACGTGGCGGGTCAGGACAAGCTGGTGGAGGGGCGCCAGGCCGCGCTCTACGCCGGCCTCTTCACCACCGGGCTGTTCCTGACCATCGCGGCCATCGGCGCGATCTGCGCCCTGCTCGGCCGTATGCTCGGCGACGTGGGCCCGTACTGGACCATCGTCGTGGGGCTCATTCTCCTGTGGGTGGCCATGGACATGCTCGGCGTGGCCAAGTGCTCCATGGGCGGCAGCCTCATGGGCCGCTTCAGGCTGCGCGGCATGGGCGGAGCCTTCGTTCTCGGCCTGGCCTACGGCATCCTGTCGGGCTCCTGCACCTTCGGCTTCATCGCCCCCATCCTGGCCGTCATCACAGTCCAGGAAAAGGTCATGACAGGCATCCTGCTTATCGTCCTCTTCGGCCTGGGGCATTGCATTCCCATCGTCATCGCCGGCAGTTCCACCGCTTTGGTCCGGCGCCTCATGGCCAACGCATCCTGGCAGCGCGGCGGCACGGCCTTCCGCCGTCTGGCCGGGGTCCTGATCGGGCTCATGGGCGTCTATTTCATTGTCCGCCCCTTTTTGGCCGCCTGAATCTGCGGAAATATGCAGCCAGGCCCGCGGTCGCTGCGGACAGTTCCGCATTGACATATCTGCCTATGCGGATATGGAAATAGCATGATGCCAGCTTCCGATTCTTCTTGTCGCCTGCACTCTCCCCCCGGGCATGTCCGGCCTGGGAGTCACTCGCCACATATCCCGGCGCACCTGCCGCGCCGCCTCAACGCCCAGTCTTCCCCCCGATCCAACGCCCGTCCGCTCATTTCAACGATGTCCGCACAACTGTGCGAATACCTACACAACCCAGGTTGCGAGTTCATGACTACGGCAAAAACCTTTTCAGTATTTCACGGAGGTGCTGAAAAGCCGACACCATAAATCCCCTTCCCCAGCGCAACCCAACGGAGGAGAACACGATGAGGATCTTGCCCAAGGAAGACTTGCTGGTGCGCATGCAGCGCGATCTCGCGCGCTCCCTGGCAGGCGACCATGCGTCCATCAAATGGGCCATGGTCATCGACCTGGCCAAATGCGTGGGCTGCCATGCCTGCACCGTGGCCTGCGTGGCCGAGAACAAACTTCCGCCCGGCGTGGTCTACCGCCCGGTGACGGAAGAGGAGATCGGCACCTACCCCAACGTACGCCGCCGGTTCGTGCCCCGGCCCTGCCTGCAGTGCCAGAATCCGCCCTGCGTCAAGGTCTGCCCTGTCCAGGCCACCTACAAGGACGCCCAGGGCGTGACCGTCATGGACTACGAGCGCTGCATCGGCTGCCGCTACTGTCTGGTGGCCTGCCCCTACGCGGCCAGAACCTCGGATTTCGGCGAGTGGTACACCAAGGGAACGCCCGAGGAACCGGGCAAGATCGTCGGCAGAGCCGCCTGCTCCGACAGCTATGAGCGGCAGCCGGCCAAGGAGTATGGCAAAGAGTGGCCCGAGAGAGGGCGCAGCTCGCCCATCGGCAACGCCCGCAAGTGCCATTTCTGCAAGCACCGTCTGGCCGAAGGCATGCTTCCGGCCTGCGTGACCACATGCATCGGACGCGCCACTTTTTTCGGCAACCGCAACGACCCGGGCAGCCTCATTTCAGAGCTTGTGGCCGACCCGAGGGTCTTTGTCCTCAAGCCGGAGCTGAGCACCGAGCCGGCCGTGTACTACCTGAAGTAAGGAGGCCCCATGAAATACAAGCACTTCATACCTCTGCTCATCCTGGCCCTGGCCGGACTGGCCGTCGGGGCCATCGGAATGGTGGACAGGCTCCAGCACGGCCTGAACCCCACTGCCTTGGGCTCCTACATCCCCTGGGGGCTTTGGGTCGCCTTCTACCTGCTCTTCCTGGGCCTGTCCGCCGGAGCGTTCCTGGTGACCATCATGACCTACGTCCTGGGCATGAAACAGTTCGAACACATCGGCCCGCTCTCGGCCTTCGTGGTCTTGGTGGCGCTCATCTGCGAGGTGCAGTTCATCCTGCTCGACCTGGGCCAATGGCACCGTGCCCTGTACCAGTTCTTCCTCACTCCGAGCTTCACCTCGCTTATGACCTGGATGTTCGTGCTCTTCATGGCCATGCTCGTCGTCTACGCCCTGAAAACCTTCTTCCTGATCCGCGGCGATCTGGTGCGTTGGTCACAGAATCCTGAAAAGGGCGGCCTGCGCGGGCTTTACGGACTGCTGGCCTTCGGCAAGACGGAATACACCAGCGCCGACCGTGAAAAGGACATGCACAAGGTTCACCTGCTGGCCAAGATCAGCCTGCCCGTAGGCCTCATCTTCTACGGCACCAACGGCGCGTTCTTCGCGGTCCTGCTCAGCCGTCCGGTCTGGAACAGCGCCCTGACCCCGCTCCTTTTCGTGGTCGCGGCCCTGCTCTCCGGCGGCGCGCTCATCGCCTTCCTGACCTACATCTTCCGGCAGAGGGATCCGCTGAACCCCGACGGCCTGTGCTACGAGGACCGCATCTGCCTGGATCTGGGCAAGGTCATCCTCTTCCTGTTGATCGTCTTTCTGGCCCTTGAAGGCATGCAGTTCTTCGTCGGCTACCAGACCGCCACCATCGCCGTGGTCACCAGCCTCGACCTCATCGTCAAGGGGCCGCACTGGTGGGTGTTCTGGATCGTGCACCTCCTGATCGGCAGCCTCGTCCCGCTGCTCCTGCTCATATTCCGCGCCAAAGACGTGAAATCCGTGGCCCTGGCCTGCTTCCTGATCTTCATCACCTTCGCGGCCGTGCGCTACAACTTCGTCATCCCGGATCTGGCCGTGTACAAGCTCGAAGGTCTGGAAGCCGCCTTCGCCCACCCGCGCCTGAGCACCGACTACGTGCCCAACCTGAACGAGTGGCTGGTCAGTCTCTGGATCATCTCGACCGGACTGGTGGTCATGCTCCTGGGCACGCGCTTTCTCCCCATCGTCACCGAGAACGGAGGTACCGACCATGCCTAGCAAGGCCACCAACAAAACCCCCGCCCCGGCTGCCAGCGGGGTGGATCGCAGAGACTTCCTCAAATACACTGCCCTCATCGGAGGTTCCGTGGCCGCGTGCGGAGCCATAGGCCCATTCCTGGGCACGGTGAAAGAAGCCGACGCCACCATTCTCGGCAGTTCGGCGTACTCCCACCACAAACCCGAGAACCAGCTCTATTCCTGCTGTCAGCAGTGCAACACCAACTGCGGCATCAAGGTCAAGCTGCGCGACGGCGTGATCGAGAAAATCGAGGGCAACCCCTACAACCCCTTCAACATGACGCCCCAGATTCCGGAGAACACTCCCATCGGTGAGGCGGCCCTGATCGAAGGATCCCTCTGCCCCAAGGGCCACGCCGGCATACAGACTCTGTACGATCCCTACCGCATCGTGCAGGTCCTCAAGCGCACGGGCAAGCGAGGCCAGAACAAGTGGAAGACGGTCCCCTTCGGCCAGGCCGTTCAGGAGATCGTCGAAGGCGGGGACCTCTTCGGCGAGGGCCCGGTGGAGGGCCTCAAGGACATCGTAACCCTGCGCGACCCGAAGGTCGCCGCGGCCCTGGCCGACGACGCCAAGCTCGTGGCCGGCAAGAAGATGACCATCGATGAGTTCAAGGCCAAACACGCAGACAATCTGCACCATCTCATCGATCCCGACCATCCGGACCTGGGGCCCAAGAACAACCAGTTCTGCTTCAACTGGGGCCGCATCAAGAACGGCCGCGGCGACATGATCAAGGATTTCTTCAGCAAGGCCTGCGGCTCCGTGAACTACCACGGCCACACCACGGTCTGCCAGGGCTCCCTGTACTTCTCGGGCAAGGCCATGAGCGACCAGTTCGACGAGGGCAAGTTCACCGGCGGCAGCAAGTTTTACTGGCAAGCGGACACGGGCAACGCCGAATTCTGCATCTTTGTCGGCGCCAACCCCTTCGAAGCCAACTACGGCCCCCCCCTGCGCGTGCAGAAGGTCACGGAAGGAACCGTCGACGGGCGCATGAAGATCGCGGTCATCGACCCGCGCTGTTCCAAGACCGCGTCACGGGCCTGGAAATGGCTGCCCGTGGAACCGGTCAACGGCGTCCCGGCCATCGCCATGGCCATGATCCAGTGGATCATCGACAACAAGCGCTATGACGCCCGCTACCTGGCCAACGCCAACAAGGGCGCTTCAAAGAAGGATAACGAGCCGACCTGGAGCCAGGCCGCCTGGCTGGTCAAGATCGGCGAGGACGGCACACCCGGCAAATACCTGCGCGGCTCGGAGCTGGGGCTGGCGAAGGAGATCCGGCCGGCCAAGAAGGAAGGTGAGTGGGAGTTCGACGCCTTCGCGACCCTGTTTGAAGGCCAGCCCGTGTTCTTCGACCCCAATGACGAGGCCAACCCCGTGGAAGGCGAACTGTTCGTCGACACGGTGCTGGAGAACGGCATGCGGGTGAAGAGCGTGCTGCAGATCATCCTCGAAGAGTCCAAAACTAAATCCATTGAGGAGTGGTGCGCCATTGCGGGCGTGCCCACCGATGACATCATCGAGATCTCCAAGGAATTCACCAGCCACGGCAAGAAGGCCGTGGCCGATCTGCACCGCGGCGTGTCCCAGCACACGGGCGGGTTCTACAATGTATGTGCCTGGTACGTGGTCAACGCCCTCATCGGCAACACGGGCTGGCAGGGGGGCCTGTGCAAGGCGACGACGCACAACTACACAGGCGACCGTCCGGGCAAGCCCTTTGACATGACCAAGCAGTACAAGGGCGGCATCAAGGGCTTCGGCGTGAACATCATCCGTCACAGCGCGGTCTACGACAAGACCACCCTCTTCGAGGGCTTCCCGGCCAAACGCACCTGGTACCCCTTCGCCACGGACATCTACCAGGAGGTCATCCCCAGCATCGGGGACATGTACCCCTACCAGATCAAGGCCCTGCTCCTATACATGGGCGCGCCCAACTACTCCCTGCCCTCGGGGCACACCCTGGCCGAAATCCTGAGCGACACCAAGAAGCTGCCGCTCTTCATCGCCTCGGATATCGTCATCGGTGAAACGAGCCTGTACGCGGACTACATCTTCCCCGACACCACCTACCTGGAACGCTGGGAATTCCCCGGAGCGCACCCCTCGGTGGCGCCCAAGGTCTTCCCCATCCGCCAGCCCGTGGTGGCGCCCCTCACGCCAAGCGTCACGGTCTTCGGAGAAGAGATGGCCATGAACATGGAGTCCATGATCCTGGCTTTCGCTGAGAAACTGGGCGTGCCTGGTTACGGGGATGACGTCTTCGGTCCGGGCAAGCCCATGAAGCGCGAGGAGGACATGTACCTGCGCATGGTCGCCAACGTGGCCTTCGGAGACAAGGAGGACGGCTCGGACAAAGTGCCCGCGGCCGACGCCGAGGAAATCCGCATCTTCGTGGAGTCCAGGCGGCACCTGCCCAAGACGGTCTTCGACGCGGACCGCTGGAAGGCCATCGTCGGCGAGGAGCTCTGGCCCCACGTGGTCTACGTGCTGAACAGAGGCGGCCGCTTCCAGGGCTACGCCCAGGCCTACAAGAACGAGCAGTTGGCCAACGCCTACAACAAGATGCTCGGCCTCTACTTCGAAAACATGGTCACCACCAAGCACTCCATGACCGGCAAGCCCTACAAGCCGCATGCCGCCTTCATGCCCGGCCCCACGGACTGCGCGGGCAACCTCATCGACGACCGGACGGCCGGGTTCGACATGACACTCATCACCTACAAGTTCATCACCCAGACCAAGAGCCGGACCATCGGCAACTACTGGCTGAATGCCGTCTATCCGGAGAACTTCGTCGAGATATCCACCAGTGACGCCCGGCGCATGGGCCTCCAGAACGGCGACATGGTGCGCATTGTTTCCGCCACCAATCCCGAAGGCGTCTGGGACCTGGGCAACGGAACCAAGATTCCCATGACCGGCAAGGTCAAGGCCCTGGAGGGCATCCGCCCCGGCGTGGTCGCCTTCTCCCTCGGGCACGGACACTGGGCCCAGGGCTCCATGCCGTTCGAGATCGACGGCAGGCCCATTACCATGGACGCGCGGCGCTCCAAGGGCTTCCATGCCAACGCAGCCATGCGCGTGGACCCCATTCTGGGCAACACGACCTTAAGTGACGTGGTCGGCGGCAGCGCCGTCTTCTACCAGAGCCAGGTCAAGCTGGTGAAAGCATAACCCTCGAAAAAAAGGGGGGCCGTTACGAACGGCCCCCGTTTTTTCTTTCCGACGAATAACGGTTACTTCATCAGCAACAGGCTCAAAGCCATGACCACCATGCCGCCCACCAGGCCGAAGAGGCTGTCGTGGCCCTGGCCGTCTTGGGACACGCGGCGTTCTTGCCGATGTCCCAGACAGATGAGCTTTTGCCGTGCAGCATGTCCGACTCGGCCTCGGACGGTATCTCATGGGGGTTGGTCTCTTCGGGGATAAGATTGTCGATGAGGGCGATCAGGAGCATGCCGCCGAAAAACGAGGCCGCGTTGACCCAATGACCGGCTGGATCGCCGTAATGCCGGACCAGCGATTCCTGGCCCTTGAAAAAAATCTCGACGAAGGAGACGTAGAGCATCACCCCTGCCGAAAAACCCGTGGCCACGGACAAAAAGCGGTAGCTCGACAACTTGGCCGTGAAGGCGATGATGCTGCCGATACCCGTCGCCAGGCCGGCGAAAGCCGTCAATCCCAGAGCAAACCAGACCTCGTTCATGCACCCCTTCCTTGCAGTGACTGGAAACGGGGGCCTGCCGGTGGCAAACGCCGCCCACCTCCCGTTATCCGGCTCATGAATTTTTACTCCCTTGCAGAACTACGCCCAGAGCCCGCCAGGGCACAAAAGAATTTCAGGGCTTGACATATCCGCCTATCCGAATATGTCTTCGGACATGGAAAGAACCGCCGAAATCCTGAAAGCCCTGTCCGACCCCACCCGGCTGCGAATCGTCTCGCTCCTCCGCCACGGAGAACTGTGCGTGTGCGACCTGACGGAAGCCCTGCAAATACCGCAGTCGACCGTGTCCAGGCACCTGGCGTCCCTGAAGAACGCGGGCTGGGTCAAGGCCCGCCGCAGCGGGAAGTGGATGCACTACCTCCTGCTGGAAGAGGTTTCATCGCTCCAGACGCGAATCGCCGGAATCCTCAAGGAAGAGCTGCCCCTGCACGCCGCCTGCCGGGACGACGACCGGCGCTATTTCGCCTATCTCGCCGTCAAACCGTCGCAGTCCTGTGACTGATAACCCATAAAGAGGACCCCATGACCGAATCCGTCATCCGCAAACTCTCCTTTCTGGACCGCTACCTGACCCTGTGGATCTTCCTGGCCATGTTCGTCGGCGTGGGGCTTGGCTACCTCACCCCCGGCGTGAAGGACGTCATCAACGCCTTTCAGGTCGGAACCACCAACATCCCCATCGCCATCGGCCTCATCCTCATGATGTACCCGCCCCTGGCCAAGGTGAAATACGAGGAGCTCGGCCAGGTCTTCCGCAACGGCCGCGTCCTGGCCCTGTCCCTGGTCCAGAACTGGGTCATCGGGCCCATCCTCATGTTCCTGTTGGCTATCGCCCTGCTGTCCGGCTACCCGGAATACATGGTCGGCCTCATTCTCATCGGCCTGGCCCGCTGCATCGCCATGGTCATCGTTTGGAACGACCTGGCCAAGGGCGACACGGAGTACTGCGCGGGCCTGGTGGCCTTCAACTCCATCTTCCAGGTCCTCTTCTTCTCGGTCTACGCCTGGGTCTTCATCACCATTCTGCCCGGCTGGTTCGGCATGAAGGGCATGGAAGTGGACATCTCCATGGGCCAGATCGCCGAGAGCGTCTTCATCTACCTGGGCATACCCTTCCTGGGCGGCATGATCACCCGCTTCGTGGGCCTGAAGACCAAGGGCAAGGACTGGTACGAAAAGGTCTTTATCCCGAGGATCAGCCCCTTCACGCTCATTTTCCTCCTCTTCACCATCCTGGTCATGTTCTCCCTCAAGGGCGAGTACATCGTGCAGCTGCCCATGGACGTGGTGCGGGTGGCCATCCCCCTGACCATCTACTTCCTGGTCATGTTCCTGGTGTCCTTCTACCTCTCGGCCAAGGCCGGGGCGACCTACGAGCAGTCCACGACCTTGAGCTTCACGGCGGCATCCAACAACTTCGAGCTGGCCATCGCCGTGGCCATCGCCGTGTTCGGCATCAACTCGGGGCAGGCCTTCGCCGCGGTCATCGGGCCCCTGGTCGAAGTTCCGGTGCTCATCGGCCTGGTCGGCGTGGCCCTGCGCTTCAAGGAAAAATACTTCCCCCACGCCGTGGCCACCCTGCAGGGCGTCTGTCACGTGCGGGTCAAACCCAAGGCCTGAGGTTTCCTATGCGAATCCTTTTCTTATGCACCGGCAACTCCTGTCGCAGCCAAATGGCTGAAGCGTGGACCAAGCATCTCAAAAAGGGATCGATAGAGGCCAGTTCGGCAGGAGTCGTCCGGCACGGCATGAATCCGTACGCCGTGCGCGTGATGGAGGAAGCTGGGGTGGACATGTCCGGCCACTCGTCCAAGACCCTGGACGACCTGCCGAGCCTGGAGTTCGACGCGGTGGTCACGCTGTGCGGGCACGCTAGCGAAACGTGCCCCTTCTTTCCGGGGCGTGCCCGCCGGGTGCACCGCGGCTTCGACGACCCGCCGAGCCTGTGCGCCGGCATGACGGACGAGGAGGAGATCCTGTCCGTCTACCGCCGGGTGCGCGATGAGATCCGGGAGTTCGTGAGCGGGTTGCCCGGCTCTCTGGATTGATCCGCAGAGAAAGCACCCCGCGACGCCGCAGGCGGCAGGGATGCGTGCAGGCCCAAAAAAGCGGGGCGCCCAGGCAAACGCATGGGCGCCCCGCATCCATTTCGCTCAGTTCATTTGACGACGATCAGCTCATACTCCCGGGTGCCAATCCCGATCTTTTCCGCATGCTCCAGGCAGGATCGCCATTCCGATTGGGGCGTGCAGTTTTTGAAGTGGTCCTGGTGGTCAAGGAAGTCGAGCTTCGACATGTTCTCAAAGAGATGGCTCCCCGGAAGCGGCTTGGCCTGCATGCAGGCGTCCACGCAGGCCTGGTCCAGGGCCAGCGGGTCGAAGGAGGCGAACATGCCCAGGTTGGGCAGGATGGGCACGTCGTTTTCCCCGTGACAATCGCAGAAGGGTGAGACGTCGACGATCAGGGAAATGTGGAAGCACGGACGACCGTCTACCACCGCCTTGGTGTATTCCGCCATGCGCCGGTTCAGGAGTTCGTTGGCCGCGAAGTTCGTGAACGCTATGGCGTCGAAATTACACGCCCCGAGGCAGCGGCCACAGCCGACGCAATTCTCCTCGTTGACACGCATCTTTTTGACGTCCTCCTCAAAGAAGAGCCCGTCGTTGGCGCATTCCTTCAGGCAGGCCATGCAGCCGCGGCACTTCGCCTCGTCGATGGACGCCTTGCCGCCGCTGTGCTGCTCGGTCTTGCCGGCCCGGGAGCCGCAGCCCATGCCGATGTTCTTGATGGTCCCGCCGAACCCGGTCATCTCGTGGCCCTTGAAGTGCGTCAGGCTGATGAACACGTCGGCGTCCATGACGGCCCGCCCGATCTTGGCCTGCTTCACGTACTCCCCGCCTGCCACGGGTACCGCGATATCGTCCGTTCCCTTCAACCCGTCGCCGATGAGGATGGGACAGCCGACGGAGAGCGGCGTGAACCCGTTTTCCCAGGCGCACTCCAGGTGCTCCAGGGCGTTCTTGCGCTTGCCCGGGTACATGGTGTTGCAGTCCGTCAGAAACGGCTTGCCGCCCAACTCCTTGACCACGTCGGCCACGGCCTTGGCGTAGTTGGGACGGAGGTAGCTGATGTTGCCCAGTTCGCCGAAATGCAGCTTGATGGCCACGAACTTCCCGTCCATGTCGATCTCCCCGATCCCGGCCTTCCTGATCATCTTCTTGAGCTTGGTGGGCAGGCCGTCACCAAAGGCCACCGTGCGGAAATCGGTAAAATATACCTTCGCTTTCTCCATTTTCACTCACCTTCTTTTCCAACATTTTGATTGCACGGGACGCCGCGGCGCATCGGTCGCGAAAATTGCGTCACCACCCCGTCCTCGCACGACCTCATGCCGGCTGTCTTCACTTATGAAGCGGAAAAAATCAAAGCCCGAGAAGAAGCACCCCACTCATCGTTCACTCGAAGCGCGCGTTGCGGCTGACGTTTATCCGGAAATGTTGATATGAGACCAAGAATTACGTATCGTTGACTCTACCGATTTTGCCACGGGGCGGGCTCTGCCCGCTGCCGATGGTTCGTGCGGGGAACGAGAAACAGGACGCGACGACGGCCCTGACCCCCCGAGGCCGCATCGCCCGGGAGTCCGTTCCGAACCTCATCGTATGGATGCGGTGCGATACGACAATGCGGGTATGCAACGCCACACTGGCATAACGGAGGTACCACTATGAATAATTGTCTGAAGATCATGAAAATCATGCTGTGCGTGCTGCTGGTCGCGTCTTTCGTGGGCTGCGCCGGAACAAAGACGCGCGAAAGCACCGGACAGTACATCGACGATTCCGCCATCACGACCAAGGTCAAGGCCGCCATATTCGCCGAAGAGTCCCTGAAGACGCTGCAGATCACGGTGGTCACGTTCAAGGGCGTCGTGCAGTTGAGCGGTTTTGTCGACTCCGCGGCCAGCGTCAACAAGGCGGGCCAGGTCGCCCGCGGCGTCAAGGGGGTGAAGTCGGTCAAGAATGACCTCGTGGTCAAATGACCCCCGGCTGAACATACACGCCGGACAGCCCGGCATCACGCGGGATCGCCGACCGGCGATCCCGCGGGCACGTGATATGGCTGCCGGGCCCCCAACTCTCGCGCTGCATGAGGAGAACACATGCCCGCATCAAAAGAAAAAAAACTTGAAATGCTCCGTTCCATGCTCCTGGCCCGAAAATTCGAGGAGGAGCTGACGGAGCTGTGCAAAATCAAGAACAAGATTCCGGGGATGATGATCTTGTGCACGGGCCAGGAGGCCGTCGGCGCCGGGGTCTGCGCCGCCCTGGAGGCGGAGGACGTCATCATCACCAACCACCGCAGCCACAGCCACCTGCTGGCCAAGGGCGCGGACCCGAATCTGCTGATGGCCGAAATCTTCTGCAAGAGGACGGGGTGCAACAAGGGCAAGAGCGGCACGCTGCACCTGGCCGTGCCGGAGGTCAACGCGCCCTGCACGACCACCGTGGTCGGCGGAGGGCCGCCCATCGCCGTGGGCCGGGCCTTTGCCCAGCAGTACAGGGGCGAAAAGCGCGTGACCGTCTGCTTCATCGGCGACGGTGCGGCCAACGAGGGCTCCGTGCACGAGGCCATGAACCTGGCCAGCGTGTGGCGCCTCCCGGTCGTCTTCGTCTGCGAGAACAACGTCTACGCCGGCGCCCAGCGCTACGAGGAGCACACCAGGGCCGCCAATATCGCCGACCGGGCGGCCGGATACGCCATGCCCGGCGTGGTGGTCGACGGCAACGACGCCGCGGCGGTCTACGACTCGGTCAGGGAGGCCCGCCAGCGGGCCCTGGCCGGAGAGGGCCCGACTCTGATCGAATACAAGACCTACCGCTGGCGGGGCCACGGCGAAAACGACACGCAGCTCTACCAGCCCAAGGACGAGATCGCCCGCTGGCAGGCCGCGTGCCCCATTCCGAGGCTGCGCGCCGACATGCTCGCCGAGGGGCTCGTCACCGCGGACGAGGTCAGGGCGATGGAGGCGCAGGCCGAGGCCGTCGTGCAGGAGGCCATCCGCTTCGCCGAGGAGAGCCCCTACCCGGAACCCCACGAGGCCCTCGAAGACGTCTTTGCCTGAAGCAACCGGAACGCACACAAGGAGCCGCAATGCAGCACTTAGGAATGGGACAGGCCGTGAACCAGGCCCTGCGCGAGGAAATGATCCGGGACTCGGGCGTCTTCATCGCCGGCGAGGGCGTCGGCGTGAGCATCCACGACAGCCCCATGCTCCCCACGCACGGGCTGCTGGCGGAGTTCGGGCCAACGCGCGTCAGGGACACGCCCGTCTCGGAAGCGGCCATCGCGGGGCTGGCCGTGGGCGCGGCGGAAGCGGGGCTTAAGCCCGTGGTGGAGATCATGTTCAACCCGTTCTTCACCCTGGCCTCGGACATGATCGTCAACCACGCCGCCAAACTGCGCTACCTCTCGGGCGGCAAGTCGTCCTTCCCGCTGGTGGTGCGCATGAAGTCCGGGGCGGGCTTCGGCGCCGGGTGCCAGCACTCCCACAACCTGGAGGCCTGGGTCGCCCACTGCCCGGGCCTGAAGGTGGTCATGCCCTCCACGCCGGCCGACGCCAAGGGGCTTCTCAAGTCCGCCATCCGGGACCCCAACCCCGTGGTCTTCATCGAGGACATGATGCTCTACTTCGCGCCGGGGCCGGTCCCCGAAGGGGAGTACCTGATCCCCATCGGCCAGGCCGACGTCAAGCGGCCGGGACGGGACGTGACCGTGGTCACCTGGTCCAAGATGCTCGGCGTGGCCCTGAGGGCGGCCGAGACGCTGGCCGCCGAGGGGATCGAGGCCGAGGTCGTGGACCTGCGCACCCTGTCCCCCCTGGACACGGAGACCATCCTTGCCTCGGTGCGCAAGACCGGCCGCCTGGTCGTCCTGCACGAGGCCTGCCGCACGGGCGGCTTCGCCGGGGAGGTGGCGGCGGTGGTCATGGAACAGGCGTTCGAGAGCCTGAGGGCCCCCCTGCGGCGCGTGACCGGTCCGGACATCCCGGTCCCGGCCAGCCCGCCCCTGGAGCGCTTCTACATTCCGGACGAAGGGCAGCTGATCGCGGCGGTGAAGGAAATCGTCTGAAGTCCCCGCACATCCTCCCCGACCGGGAAGAAGGCCGCACCGCGGTCATGCCCCGCAGGTCGGAACGATGAGACGCGCAAAGGCCGGCATTACGCTTCATCGCGTTGCCGGCCTTTGCGCGTGCAGGCCCTCCGTCGCTGCCGGCACGGCCTTGGGTCCACACCAACAGTTTTTTTGCGCGCGGGGCGAAGCGGAAACATCCGACTGGACAAACCCGCCCGGCATCGTTTTTGATGGCCGCCAACGAAACAAGGAGCTCCCATGCGTTACATCCACCACCCCCACACCGACCCGGCCTTCAACCTCGCCGCCGAGGAATGGCTGCTGCGCAACACGGACGAGGACATCTTCATGCTCTGGCGCAACCACCGGGCGGTCATCGTCGGGCGAAACCAGAACACCGCCGCCGAGATCGACGAGGCCTACGTACGCGAGCACGACATCACGGTCATCCGTCGCATGACCGGCGGCGGGGCCGTGTTCCACGACCTGGGCAACGTCAACTTCTCTTTCATCCAGCTCGGCAGCCAGAGCCGGCACCTCGACTTCCACCGCTTCACGGCCCCCATCCTCGAAGCCCTGCGGGCCATGGGCGTGGACTGCCGGTTCGAGGGGCGAAACGACCTGACCATCGACGGCCTCAAATTCTCGGGCAACGCCCAGCTCATCGAGAAGGACCGCGTCCTGCACCACGGCACCCTGCTCTTCTCGGCCCAGATGGCCGACCTGTCCGGTGCCCTCAAGGCCAACCCGCTCAAGTTCGAGGACAAGGCGGTCAAGAGCGTGAAGAAGCGGGTCACGAACATTTCGAGCCACCTGCCCGCACCCATGGACGTCGAGACCTTCATCTCCCGCGTCATGGACCACGTCTCGGGCGGCGCCCCCGGCCACGCCCTGGGCCTGCGCCCCGATGAAGAGGCGGGAATCCGCGAACTGGTGCGGGCCAAATACGGCACCTGGGACTGGAACTTCGGGGCCTCGCCGGACTACGGCATCGCCCAGTGCCGCAAAACTCCGGGCGGGCTGGTGGAGGTCCACCTGGACGTGCATCACGGCCGCATCCGCGCCGCCCGCATCTTCGGGGACTTCTTCGGCGTGCGCCCGGTGGCCGAACTGGAGGCTTTGCTGGCCGGATGCCGCCACGAGCGCGCGGACATCCAGGGGGCCCTGGAGGGCGTGCGGACGGAGGACTACATCCGCGACCTGGACGAGGAGGCCTTCCTGGACTGCCTGTTCTGATCGGCCGGGTGTTCGGATTCGGAGCGATGTTCCCGAGCCGAACACTCCGGAACACCCCGGACGCACCCGCAAGGCCGCAAATCGCCGCCTGCTCGATGCTCCGCGGGAAGCGCCCGCGTGGCCCGCTCCTTGCTCATTCTTCCATACGATCATCAATCAACCTCTATGGAGTATCGTATGGAAGCAGCAGAAAAGGCCGCCATCGCCCTGTCCAAGATGCAGACGGAATCGGGCGACGTGTTCAAGAACTATCTGGCGTTCACCAAGACCATCTCCGAGTTCGGCCCCATCGACCACAAGACCCAGGAGATGATCCTCATCGCCTGCGCCCTCATGTCGCAGTGCGAACAGTGCATATCCATCCACGTCCAGAACGGCGCGGCCGCCGGCCTTTCGCGGGAGGAAATCCTGCAGGCGGCCATGCTGGCCATCTCCATGGGCGGCTCGCCCAAGATGATGTATATGCGAAACGTGTTCGAGGAGATCGAGGATCTTTTCGGCTAGACAACCAGCGGGCCGCTGCGGCGGCCCCGAACCCTGCAGGCAAGGAAGACCCGGCGTATGGAAATCGCGACACACCAAGGCATCGACGCCTCACTGTGCGGGAAGGCCGTCGAACTGGAACCCGGAAAATGCCGGGTCGTACTGACCACCCTCGACAGCATGAAGTCCGACGACAGCGGTCTGGTGCACGGCGGTTTCGTCTTCGGCCTGGCCGACTACGCGGCCATGCTGGCCGTGAACCAGCCCACCGTGGTCCTCGGTGCGGCCGAGTGCCGGTTTCTGAAGCCCGTACGCGCGGGACAGGTGCTGGAGGCGGTCGCGGTCCTGGAACCAGTCCAGGACCGCAAGCATTTTGTCGGCGTGGAGGTGCTCCTGGACGGTGAAGCGGTCTTTACCGGCCGCTTCACCTGCTTCGTGCCCAAGGAGCACGTCCTCGCACCTGCAAAGTAGCCGGAATCAGGCCCTCCGGCGTCCGAACAGGCTGTCGCCGCTGACGTTGCCGAGGCCGGGATGGCCGTCGAAACGGACCACGCCCACGGGCACGCCGACGCCGGCAGCGACCCTGGCCGCGCCTTCATGGCCGAAGCCGCCGCACAGTTCGAAGGCGCCGATACCCTCCTCGACCACCAACCTGGGCGCGATCTCCTCGGCCTGGGCATAGGAGGCCACGGCGATGGCCAGGACATGCACGGCCGGAGTGCGCACCCACTGACGGTGCACGGCCGGGTCCGCCTCGGGGGCGATGAACAGGAATGCCGCCTTGAGTGGCTCGCTCATGATCTTCTCCTTGAACGGCCGGACCATCCCGGCCGGTTGACGTTCAGCGCGCGAAAATCCGTCGAATCCTGGCCGCCTCCATGACCCGCCCCACATCCACCACCCAAGGCCCGTCAACGGTCAGGCGGATGGCGGCCTCGCTGCCGCGCCGCACCGAGACCTCGCGTTCGCCGTCCAGGGCGACGAGGCACGGCGCATGCCCGACAGGATACAGGACACCGGGCTCCATGATCTCCCGGCGCAGAATGCCCACCTCCTCGAACAGCCCCGGCGCGATGGCCGCCACGACACGTTCGGCCGCGTCAGGCCCCAACTCCAGAGCCAGACCGCGTGACTCCTCGGGACGGATCAGCTCCACCTGGCCGCCCACGGCCGAAAGACCGATGCTGTCCGGCCGGCAGCGCGTCAGGCAGAGCTTCGAGACCTTGCTCATGTCCCATACCGCGCGCGAGGCCACGAACACGTCCTCGTACACCGCCGCGTCCACCAGGGCCAGGTCGGCGACCTCGCCGTCGACCAGGATCTCCAGGGCCGTGGAACGCACGCAGGCCGTCTCCCGCTCCACCGCGCCCGTGGCCACGAGCCCGGCGGCCAGCCCGGCCACCGTGGCTTCGAGCATATACGGAAAGACGTTGTTGGTGCCGGTGGAGAGCGGCAGGACGGGCGTGTCCGACAGCCCCTTGCACACGGCCCGGCTGGTGCCGTCCCCGCCAAGCACGACGACCACGCCGACACCCAGGGTCTCCATGATCTCCGCGGCGCGGATGGAGTCCTCCTGGCTGTTGCGCACGGGCATCTCCAGGGCCTCCACGGCCATGTCCGGACGGATGGCGTTCAGGGCGCGGGGCACGATGCCGTAGCCTTCGGGCATGTACAGCACCCGCTCCACCCCGGCCCGCTCCAGTCCCAGCAGCAGGCGGCGCACCATGCGCACCTTCTCCTGGTTGTCGAAGACGCTGCCGTGGGCCACCAGACGGCGGATGTCCTTGCCCGAGGCGGGATTGGCCACGATGGCGGCAAGACTCACGCACACCTCCTCAAAAAGGGAAAAGTCCCTGCGGAAGGGGTCTCCGCAGGGACAATGGTTCTAGCGCAAAGCCCGGACCGCCTTCACGATCTCGTCGGCGCCGGGGATGAAGGCCTGCTCCAGCGGCGGCGAAAAGGGCACCGGGCAGAACGGCGCGGCCACGCGGGTGATGGGCGCATCGAGGTAGTCGAAGGCCTTTTCGGCAACCTGCGCGGCGATCTCGGCGCCGGGGCCGGCAAAACCGACGGCCTCGTGGGCGATGACCAGGGCGTGGGTCTTGCGCACGGAGTTCAGGATGGTCTCCGTGTCCAGCGGCAGCAGGCTGCGCGGGTCCACCACCTCGATGCTGATGCCGTCCTTGGCCAGGGTCTCGGCAGCCTCCAGGGCCGAGTAGACCATCTTCGAGGTAGCCACCACGGTCACGTCCGTGCCCTCGCGCTTGATGTCAGCCTTGCCGAACTCGACGGTGTAGCTCTCCTCGGGCACGTCCCCTTCCACGCCGTAGAGCAGCTTGTGCTCAAGGAAGACCACGGGGTTGTCGTCGCGGATGGCGCTGATGAGCATGCCCTTGGCGTCAGCCGGGCTGGAGGGGATGGCCACCTTCAGGCCGGGGATGTGCATGAACCACGCCTCCAGGGACTGGGAGTGCTGCGCGGCCGCGCCGATGCCCGCGCCCTGAGGCATGCGCAGGACCATCGGCACCTTGGCCTTGCCGCCGAACATGTAGCGCATCTTGACGGCCTGGTTGAAGAGTTGGTCCAGGGCCACGCCGATGAAGTCCACGAACATGAGCTCGGCCACGGGCCGCAGGCCCGAGGCCGCCGCGCCGGCGGCCGCGCCGACGATGACGCTCTCGGTGATGGGCGTATCCATGACCCGCTCCTCGCCGAAGCGGTCGAAAAGCCCCTGGGTAACGCCGAAGCACCCGCCGAACCGCCCCACGTCCTCACCGAGGATGAACACGTTGGGATCCCTTTCCATTTCCTGTGCGAGGGCCTCGTTGAGGGCCTGCAGATATGTTTTCTTGGCCATGATTCTCTCCGTGTTGCGGGTTAGGCGTAAACATCCTCAAGCAGGGCGGACAATTCGGGCAGCGGGCTCGACTGGGCGAACTCCAGGGCCGCGTCCAGTTCCTTCTTCACCGCCGCCTTTATCCCCTCGAGCTCCGTGGCCGTGACCAGCCCGCTCTCGACCAGCTTCTCCTCGAAACGGGGAATGGGATCCTTGGCCATCCATTCGTTCAGTTCCTCCACGCAACGATACGTGCAGGCGTCGCCCTCGAAATGCCCGCGCCAGCGGTAGGTCTTGCACTCGATGAGCGTCGGGCCCTCGCCGCGGCGGGCGCGCTTCACTGCCTCGCCCACGGCCTCGTGCACGGCCAGGACGTCGTTGCCGTCCACCACCACACCGGGCATGTCGTAGGCGGCGGCGCGGTCGGCGATGTCCGTCACGGCCATGGACTTGCACTGCGGACAGGATATGCCGTAGCCGTTGTTTTCATTGACGAAGACCACAGGAAGCTTCCAGGCGCTGGCCAGGTTCAGGGATTCCTGGGTCGTGCCCTGGTTGGACGCGCCGTCGCCGAAGAAGCAGACCGTCACGTCCTGGGTCTTGCGGTACTTGGCCGCCAGAGCCGCCCCCGTGGCCAAAGGGCCGCCGCCGCCGACGATGCCGTTGGCGCCGAGGATGCCCAGGTCCACGTCGGCGATGTGCATGGATCCGCCCTTGCCCTTGCAGTAGCCCGTGCTCTTGCCGAAGATCTCGGCCATCATGAGCTTGAGGTCACCGCCCTTGGCGATGAGGTGCCCGTGGCCGCGGTGGGTGCTGGTGATGCTGTCCCTGTCCGTCAGGCAGGCGCAGGCGCCCACGGCCACCGCCTCCTCGCCCAGGTACAGGTGCACGAAGCCAGGGATCTTGCCCGCGGCGAAGTACTCCTGCAGCATGCTCTCGAACATGCGGATCTTGTTCATGGTCGTGTACATCTTCACCATGATCTCTTTGTCGTGACTCATTGTTTCCTCCAGTTTTTCCGCGCTGCACGCGGATATTATTCCGTACGTTCCACGGACACGGTCAGGGCCGCGCAGGCGGCCACGATGTCGCTCTGGTCCGGGCCGAAGCGCTCGACCAGGAGCCCGGCCGTGCGCAGGCCGCCCTGCACCACCTTCACGCTGACCGTGCCGATGGGCACCAGAGCGGCAAGCGCCGCGGTATCCACGGCCTCGGGGCAGGGCACGGCCACCTCGACGTGCACGTGCACGCCGGCGAAGTTCGTCAGGCCCAGGATCTCCACCAGCCCGGCCAGGCAGACCCTGGACATGGCGTCGCGCACGGCGCGCGCGGCGGCCTTGGTCATGTCGGCCCCGTGCAGGTCGGCCCCGTAGCCCAGTTCGATGGCAAAACGTTTCATGGCCGCCTCACGCCAGCATCAGGACGGGCTGTTCAAGCAGGTCGGCCAGGTAGCGCAGGAAGGTCATGGCCGGAGCGCCGTCGGTGACACGGTGGTCAAAGGTCAGGGACAGGGTCATGTACTTGCGGACGCAGATCCCGCCCTCGAACACGCCGGGCTTCTCCACCACGCGTCCCACGCCCAGGATGCCCGTCTCCGGCGGGTTCAGGATGGGCGTGAAGCCGTCCATGCCGAGCATGCTGACATTGGTGATGGTGAAGGTGCCGCCGCTGATCTCGTCCATGGTCAGGCCGCCCTTGCGCGCCCGCCCGGCCACGTCGCGCACGGCCGCGGCCAGGGCGTCCAGGCCCAGGGTGTCGGCGTTCTTGACGTTGGGGACGATGAGGCCGTTATCCAGGGCCACGGCCACACCGAGGTTGACGTGCTCGTGCAGGTAGATGGAATCGCCGGTCTGGGTGGAGTTCATCATGGGATGCTTCTTCAGGGCCCGGCACACTGCGTAGGAAATGATGTCGTTGTAGGAGAGGCGGTAGTCAGGGTTCTTCTTGTTGCGGGCCAGGAAGAGGTCGCGCAGGGAGACCATGGCCGTGACGTCGGTCTCGACGAAGACCGAGAGCTGGGCGGCGTTGTTCAGGCTGGCCTTCATGTTCTCGGCGATGAGCCGGCGGATGCCCTCCATAGGCACGACCTTGGCCTCGGCCGGAACCGGCGCGGACACGGCCGACGCGCCACCCGCGGGCTTGGGTGCTGCCTGGGGCTGCATGGCCCGCAGGATGTCGACCTTGGTGACCTTGCCTCCGGGGCCCGTGCCCGGGATTTCGCTCAGGTCGATGCCGTGTGCGCGGGCGAACTCGATGGCCTGCGGGCTGGCGTTGATCGCCGGGCCGGAGTCCTTGAAGTCCTGGACGTCCTTTTCGGTGACGCGGCCGCCGGGACCTGTGCCCTGCACGGCGCCCAGGTCGACGCCGAGTTCTTTGGCCAACTTGCGCGCGGCCGGTGTGGCCGGGACGAATTCCCCGCCGGCTGCCGCCGGGACGGACGCGGCCTTGGCCTCCTTCGGGACGGCGGCAGCCTGCACGGCACCCCCGGCCACACGGTCAGGAGTCTCGCCGGACTCGGCGATGACGCCGACAACGGCCTGCACCGGGGCGACGTTGCCGGCGGGAACGACAATCTGAAATAGAACGCCCGATGACGGGGCTTCCACTGTATTGGTGATCTTGTCGGTTTCGACCTCGAAAAGCGCTTCGCCCGCCGCAACGCTCTCGCCTTCCTGCTTGAGCCAGCGGGTGATCTTGCCTTCCTTCATGGTCAGGCCCCACTTGGGCATGATTGCATTGTGTGCCACCAGTAACACCTCCTTTTGGTATTGCTGTCTGTTTTGCAACGGGGGCGCCACTGTATTCCTCAGTAAATCTCTATACAAAACAGGATATTACAAAACACCATCGCACCTGACCGATTGTTCCGGAAGCGAACAGGAAAAGCGAACGATGGATACAACCGCGGAGCAACACCGTGGCCGTCCATTGAAATCAGTATGTTGTGACACAGCAATAGAACGGTGTTCGGAAACGGAACACTTGACCATGCAGGTTTACTGGGAAAGTATGCGGAAACTGCGAGGATAAGGCGCAAACCAAGAGGTATCGCCATGTACACATTGGTTTGGGACAAGCACGGGTTTGACGTGCGGCGGGAAGAGACGGGACTGGCCGACCCCGGCGAGGGGGGCGCACCTGAGCTTTCCGGGATGAATCGCCCGGGACAGTGCAGCGTGAGCTACGCCCAGTGGTCACAGTTCATGCGGACCGGGCACCATGATGTCACAGGCCTCAACCGGGCCCTGCGGGAGTCCTGGAGCCGCTGCCGCAAGCAGGACGTCGATCCCGGACCGCGCAAGTGCTGGAACTTCCTGCCCATGGAGAGCCTCGAACCCGCTGCGGGCAGGCTGCGAAGCCTCGCCCGCGACGTCGAGAACGACGTCTACGCCGCCATCAGGGACCGCAATCTGCTCATGACCCTGACCACGGCCGAGGGTTACGTGGTGAGGACCAGCGGGGACCCCGACACGCTCAAGCTGGCCGACAAGCTCAACTTCGGGCCCGGGGCGCTGTGGGCCGAGGGCAGCGTCGGCACCAACGCCATCGGCACGGCCCTGGTCACGGGCAAGCCGACCCAGGTCTTCGGCCGAGAGCACTACTGCGAGAGCCACCACAGCTGGAGCTGTTCCGCAGCCGCCATTTTCGACCCCCTCGGCAACATCGTCGGCTGCTTCGACATCTCCGGCCCCTCCGAAGGGGACCACGCCCTGGCCCTGACCCTGGTCCTGGACGCCGTGCGCGTGCTCGAAAAGCGCCTCTTCAAGCAGCACTGCGCGGAACTCGAACACCGCTCGGGGTCCCTGGTGGCCGCGGCCTTCAATTCGGTGCTGACCGGCATGATTTCCATCGACTGCCGAGGCTTCATCTCCGACGCCAACATCGCCGCCGAAACGCTGCTCGGGGTGCCCGGAGCGGCCCTGCAGGGGCAGCCTGCGGACAGGTTCTTCGACTACGGCGCGTTCCTGGCCTGCCACCGAGACGGGCAAGCCGCGGCCATCCCCATGCCCTGCCGCGTCAGCCACGAACTTCTGGCCCGGGCCACGCCCATGTACTCCCTGAACGGCACCTGGGTCGGCACCGTGGTTGCCGTCATGGAGCCGCAGCGCGCCCCGCGGCGCGACCGCACCGTCTCTCCGCGCCTGGCCGGCAGCCTGAAGCATGAAGCCGGCGAAACGGAGCAACGGCAGGGGCTCGGATGCATCCTCGGCCAGAGCCCGGCCATCGCCCGGGCCATCGGCCTGGCCCTCAAGGCCGCGCGCACGCCGTCCACCGTGCTGCTGACGGGCGAGTCCGGCACGGGCAAGGAGCTGTTCGCCCGCGGCATCCACGCCGAAAGCGGTCGCTCCGACGGACCCTTCGTGGCCGTGAACTGCGGGGCCATCGCCCCGGAACTGATCCAGAGCGAGCTCTTCGGCTACACCGGCGGCTCCTTCACCGGCGCGGACCGCAAGGGCCGTCCCGGCAAGTTCGAACTGGCCGACACGGGCACCCTGTTTCTGGACGAGATCGGCGAGATGCCGCTGGCCATGCAGGTCAATCTGTTGCGCGTGCTGGAGGACCGGAAGGTCATGCGGGTCGGCGGCGGGCGCGCCATCCCCGTGGACGTGAAGATCATCGCCGCCACCAACAAGGACCTGGAGCAGGAGGCGGCCCAGGGCCGCTTCAGGCCGGACCTCCTCTATCGCCTGAACGTGGTCCGCATCCACATCCCGCCCCTGCGCGAGCGAGGGAGCGACATCGAGACCCTGGCCCGGGCGCACGCCGAGCGGCTGGCCCGCGAATTCGGCCTGCCCTTCCAGGGCATCGAGGAAGCCGCCCTGGCCCGGCTTCGCGCCCACCACTGGCCCGGCAACGTGCGCGAACTGATCAACGCCATTGAACATGCCTTGAACGCCATGGAGGGGCCCCTCCTCCGGGTCGGAGACCTCGCGCAGCATCTCCGCACGTCGGCCGCTGCGCCCAGAACCTCGGGGAAGCTCCGCTCCGGCTCACTGCGGTACCAGGAAGCCGACATCATCCGCGAAGTCCTGGAACGACATGCGGGCAACATGTCGCGAACGGCGAAGGAGCTGGGCATCGGCCGCAACACGCTCTACGCCAAGATGCGCCGGCTGGGGATCACCGAAGGAAGCTGATCTCCTGCCGCCCGTGCGCCGCATCCCTGACGGACGCAACCGGAGAACGGAAAACGATCTTCCCGGCCGTGCCCGCCGGCCGTCCGGGTCCGATATTCAGGGGTTCCGCGAGAAGGTGTCGCTCCGGGACAGATCCCCGGCCAGATACCCCTGTCTGAACCAGTGCATGCGCTGCTCCGACGTGCCGTGGGTGAAGCTGTCCGGCATGATGTACCCCTGCGCCTTCTTCTGGATGGTGTCGTCGCCCACGGCGCTGGCCGCGTTCATGGCCTCCTCGACATCCCCTTCGTCCAGCAGGTTCTTGTTCTGGACGTGGCGGGCGAAGACGCCGGCCATGTAATCGGCCTGGAGTTCCAGCCGGACGGAATACGCGTTGAACTCCTCCTGGCTGACCCGCGAGCGCAGTTCGTGGACCTTGCCCAGGACCCCCAGCAGGTTCTGCACGTGGTGCCCGACCTCGTGGGCGATGACGTAGGCCAGGGCGAAATCGCCCGGTGCGCCGAACTTGTGGTGCAGCTCGTTGGAGAAGGCCAGGTCGAGGTATATCCGTTGATCGGCCGGACAATAGAAAGGGCCGGAACCCGACGACGCGAACCCGCACCCCGATTGGACTTGGCCGGAATAGATGGTCAGGGTCGGCTCCTCGTAACGCCGCCCGGAGCGGGAGAAGATGTCGTGCCAGACGTTCTCCGTCTCCTTGAGCACCACGGCGGAGAACTGCCGCACGTCGCGCTCCTCGGCGCTTTCCCGGTATTCGCCGCCGGACTGCTCGTAGGTGGAGGGCTGCTCCTGCACCAGCATGAGCAGGTCCAGGGGGTTCCCGCCCAGGAGCATGTAGACGATGGCCACGATGATCCCCAGGCCGCCCATTCCGGCCAGCCCGCCGGCCCTGACGCTGCGCCCCCGGCGGTCATCGATGTTCGAGCTCTCCTGCCGTCCGCGCCATTTCATGCCCGTCCTCCTTGTTGCGTCTCACCCGCGCCCGGACGCCGGTCCGCCGGGAGGAACCTACGTATCAGGTTTTCCCGCGGACCGGCAACATGCACCGGGGCGCAAACGCACCGTCAGGTCAGCAGCACGCTGCGGATCAGCACGGACACGTAGCCGACGTAGCAGACCAAAAGGAACGTGCCCTCGAAACGGTTGATACGCCCCTGGCCCGGGCCGCGAAAACCGTAGCCCATGACGAAGAGGGAAAAGGTCAGGCCGGCCATGACCAGGATGTCGCGGGAGAAAACCTCCGGACCAACGCGCATGGGGGAGATGGACCCGGCGATGCCGACCACGGCCAGGGTGTTGAAAAGGTTCGAGCCGAGGATGTTGCCCAGGGCGATGTCGTCCTCGCCCTTGCGCGCGGCGATGATGGACGAGGCCAGCTCGGGCAGTGAGGTGCCCACGGCGACGATGGTCAGGCCGATGATCATGTCGCTGACCCCGAAACCGCGGGCCAGTTCCACCGCACCCCAGACCAGGATGCGCGAGCTGGCCACGAGCAGCGCAAGGCCGACCGCCAGCCAGGTCAGGGCGCGGCGCAGGGGCATGGGGCACCCCATCTCCTGCTCCATCTCCAGTCCCAGGGCATCGGTCTTCCGGCGCAGGCCCTGCCATATGGTCCAGGCCATTAGCCCGCCGAAGACGGCCAGGAGCATCGCGGCATCGCCACGCGAGACCTCGCCGTCCATGATCTGCCACGCGGCGAAGGCGGTCACGGCCGTAAGGATCGGCAGTTCCGTGCGCAGCACGCGCGAATGCACCATGACGGGCCGGATGACGGCGGTCAGGCCGAGGATGAGGGCGATATTGGTGATGTTCGAGCCGAAGGCGTTGCCCAGGGCGATGCCCGGATTTCCCTGGCTTGCCGCCAGAGCGGAGACGACCATCTCCGGCGCGGACGTGCCGAAGCCGACGATGACCATGCCGATGAGCAGCGACGGCATGCCGAGGCGGCAGGCCGCGGACGCGGCCCCGTCCACGAAGCGGTCGGCGCTCCAGACCAGGAGGGCGAGCCCGAACACGACGGCGAGAATCGGTGTGATCATGCGCGGTCCCTCCCTGGGTACGCGAAGCCCCCGCTCAAGATGTACGGCAACCCGGCGGAATGGACGCCGGGATCCGGGACGAAGCCGTCGTTCACGGATGACGTAGACGGCAGAAAACGGTTGTTTTTCATGAGACCTCCGGGTCTTGGCCGAAGGTCCGCAAAAAAAGACCTCCAGCACGGTTCGGTGCTGAAGGTCTTGCTCATCGGTGTGTCCCGACGGCAAGGCCAAGCGCGGACGCGCCGGTGTTGTTGACCTTGCCTGGAGGAGCTACTCCCCTTCGAATGAAAAGAAACTACAGCCGCCCCATGCGTCCGTCAAGGTCGCCCCCGGCTTTCTTCCTCATCGAGGAGTCCCTCTCCACGACCAGCCCCCTGTCAGCGCTCTCCGTACTCATGTCGCCATCCCAAAATTCCGCAAACACAGGCTGCCCGGCTACCGAATACGTTCTTGATCACCTCTGCGAAAAATATACGAACTGATTGTACAGGTAAAGCCGAAGCCCGTACATTCTCAGCACATCGACTCCCTTTCCGCCGCAGGGTGGCGCAGATCATCGCCGCCAGAACATCGACTCCCGCCTTGTAATAATGAACTCTTGCTGATATTTCCGGCAGCCACGGCAAATCGAGCACGGCTGCCGCAACGCCCGACCATGACCGTCCGGACTCTCCAATACATGATCCACCGCCTGAAACAGCTTCTTTCCCGACGCCCCGCCCCCCCTGACCGGGAGTCCTCCTACTCCGGCGGCCAGACCATCCGCAGGGAAATGTTCCTCATCGGCCTGCTCTGTCTGGCGACGATCGCCATTGTCGTCGTGTCCATGCAGTCCATGGGGATATACCGCGCGGGCATGGACAGCGCCCGCGAACGGATCACCGGTGCGAACAGGCAGATCTCGTCCTATGTCGAGGCCCACCTGGAAGGCTTGGCGGCTGCGGTACGGATCATGGCCGCCACGCCCGATGTCGTGCACGGCGACACCGGCGGAGAGGAATCACGGGAACGCGCCCGGACCTATTTCCGCTTCGTCGAGCTGTCCAACCCGAACGTGAAGTACTGCTATGCCGGCTACGAAGGCGGGGAACTGCTGATCAATGGCTATACCCCGCCCCAAGACTACGCCCCGAGGGTCCGGCCCTGGTATACCGCCGCGGTCCGGGCCTGGCCGGACATGAAGATCGGCCTGCCCTACCGGGATATCGTCGACCAGGAGTGGCTTGTCGCCATCTCGTCGGCCTTCTTCGACAAGTCCGATCTGCGCGGCGTCGTTTCCGTCGACAGCACCCTGTCCAGGATGGACGGCATGCTCAACAGCATCAAATCCTTCGCCAGCCAGTCGAACTACGTCATCAACTCAGACGGTCTGCTGCTGATCCACAACGAAAAAACAGGCTTACTCGAGCGGAACCTGGAGACTATTGTCCCGGGGGCCATGGCGCTGTTCACGGGCGACGCCGGTTACGTCGAATACCTCCTGCCCGGAGCCGGGACCCGGATGGCGTATTTCACCAGGCTCAAGATCAACGACTGGATCATCGTGTCCGCCGTGGACCGGGACGAGGTCATGGCGCCGATCCGGAGCAGGATCGCGCTGACCGTGACGGCGACGGCCCTGGTCACACTGCTGCTTGGGTTCCTGCAATTCAAGACGTACGAATCGCGCTTCGTCGAGCCGTTCATGACACTCAAGCGGCGCATCACCGACATCACTTCAGGCAAAGAGGCCGGCAGAAAGCCGCCGTCCTTCTCCAACGCCGAACTGGCCTCCATCGCGGACAGCATCGAGGGGATGACCCAGTCCTCCCTCCGCCGCAAGGCCGCGGAGCTGAGGCTCATCCTGGAGACGACCAGCGACGGCCTGCTGGTGCTGGACGACCGGGACAGGATCACGCACTACAACCAGCGATTCCTCGAACTGTGGGGACTGCGGGACGAGCACGTCGGCGAGGGGCTGAGCGGCCTTGTCATCGGGCACGTCAGAGGGGCGGTTTTGCCTGAATCCGCCGGCAGCGTGCTCGAATCGCGCCGCAAGGGCCGGGACAGCGAGCTGATTCACCTGAAAACGGGGATCATCCTCGAACAGACGGCCCGCCCGCTGCTCGAAGACGATGGCGTCACGGGCTGGCTGTGGAGCTTCAAGGACGTGACCATCAAGATCATGGCCGAAGAGAAGCTCAGATTGCTGGCCGCCACGGACGAATTGACGGGCCTCTGGAACCGGCGCTGCTTCATGGGGCGGGCCGAAGCGGAAATATCCCAGGCGACGCGCCTGCGTCAGCCGCTGTGTCTGGTGCTCCTGGACGCGGACCACTTCAAGCGCATCAACGACACCTACGGACACGCGGCCGGGGACGCCGCCCTGAAATACCTGGCCGACACGCTGACCTCGCGCCTGCGCTCCTCGGACACCGTCGGCCGGATCGGCGGCGAAGAGTTCGCCATCCTGCTTCCCAACACAGGTCTGGAGACTGCGCGTACGGTGCTCGAAGAGATTCGCACAGCCATCGCGCAAGGAAGGTTCACGCATGGGGGCAAGGAGCTGGCCTTCACCGTCAGCATCGGAATCGCCGCCATGCAGGGCCCCAGGGTCAGCGTCGACGAATTCTTCTCCGTCGCCGACGCGGCCTGCTACCAGGCCAAGGCCCTTGGAAGGAACCGTACCGTCGTCCGGGCCTGCGACGGTCCCCGAACGGACGAAACCGCCCGCACGCAGTGACGTTGCGCCACCTGCGGTCCGACCGACCATTGGGTCCGGAGACTGACAGCCAGGATCGTGGGGGGACGTCCGATGGCGGGACGGGGCCGGAGTCAGCGTCCCGAGCAGCCTGAAAGGCCGAACACGGCATGACGGTCCATTTTGGAGCACAACGCTCGGAATTATTCTTGACAATGCGCCTCCATGCACAATATTTGAAAGTTTGAAGGGGAGTAGCTCCCAGTGGCAAGGTCAACAATACTGGCGCGAAAGCGCTTGGCCTTGCCGTCGGAACCAACCGATGAGCCAGACCTTCAGCATGATCAACCATGCTGGAGGTCTTTTTTTGGATGACCTCCAGCCAAATCAGGAGGTTCCATGAAGACCGGTTCTCTTTCTCCATCCTGCGCGGCCGTTGCGCATACAAGAACAGCCTACCTCTTTTTCCCCCTTATCGCCCTGACCCTGCTCCTTTTCGCCTGGCCGGATCTGGCCGACGCAAAGCGCATGGGCGGCGGCGGGTCCTTCGGCAGCAAGCCCTCGTACAGCAGCGGTTACAACAAGCAGGCCTCCCCTTCCAAGGACTCCCCGGCCATGGCCAAACAGGCTGCGCCGAACAGCCCGTCCCGCTTCGGCGGCCTCGGCGGCATGTTCGGCGGTCTGCTCATGGGCGGTTTGCTCGGCTCCATGCTTTTCGGCGGCGGATTCGCAGGCCCGGGCATGCTCGACATGCTTCTCCTGGCCATGGGCGGGTTCCTGCTGTTCAAGTTCGTGAAATCCCGCCGCGCGGCCACGGCAAATTCCGCCCCCTATGCCTACGCCGGACATGAAGAAGCCCGGAACCCCGGCTCTCACGGCGGATGGGGCCAGCAGCGCTTCGAAGCGCAGGCGCCGCAGCAGCCCGTCATGCCCCACGGCCTGGACGAGCAGGAATTCCTGGCCGGGGCGAAGGCCCTGTACACCCGCCTGCAGGCGTCCTGGGACCGCCGGGATATCGACGACATCCGCCAGTTCACGAGCCCGGAAGTGCACGGCGAGATCGCACGCCAGGCATCGCTCGACCCGGCGCCCGGACGCACGGAAATTCTCATGGTCGAGGCGCGCGTGCTGGAGGCCCGCAACTCAGGCACCGAGACCGTCATCAGCGTCCTCTTCGACGCCATGCTACGCGAGGACGGCGAAGGCGCCCCGGCGGAACAGGTCAGGGAAGTCTGGCACATCCGGCGCGACGAAAGCGACCCGTCCCCCCAGTGGACCCTGGAGGGCATCCAGCAACTGGAACTGTAACGATCAGTCCGGAAAGCGCGCGGCACGTTGGCAACGTCAACGTGCCGCGCTTTTTTTTGAGCATTTCCCGCAGCACAAGGTGCGACGCATAACGTACGGACCGGAGGCTGAGCAGCTTGCAAGGCCTACTGCTTGATCCGCAGCAGGCGCAGGCCGTTGAAGATGACGAAGAGGGACGTGCCGAGGTCGGCCAGCACAGCGGTCCAGAGCGTCGCCAGCTGCAGCACGGCCATCAGCAGGAATACGGCCTTGATGCCCAGGGCGATGGCGATGTTGGCCTTGATGATGCCCATGGTCCGGCGCGAATGCCGGATCAGCCAGGGCAGCTTGGCCAGGTCGTCGCTCATGAGAGCCACGTCGGCGGTTTCGATGGCCGCGTCCGTGCCCATGGCGCCCATGGCCACGCCGAGGTGCGACGAGGCAAGGGCGGGGGCGTCGTTGACGCCGTCGCCGACCATGGCCACCCTCCTGCCGGCGGCCGCCAGTTCCGAAACGGCCCTGGTCTTGTCCTCGGGCAGAAGGTCGGCCCGCACTTCGGTCACACCCGTCTCGCGCGCAATCTTTTCGGCGCTGCGCCGGGAATCGCCGGTCAGCATGAGGATCGTCCCGATGCCCGCGTCCTTGAGCTGATCCAGGGCGGCCCGGGCCTGCGGCCGGACCGTGTCCTCGACGCTCAGGAAGCCCAGCACGGCGCCGCGGCTCCACACCGCGACGACCGTCCCGGCGGACTCTTCGTGACGCTCCAGCAGGGCCTGTTCGGCGGCTGACAGTTCATGCCCGTCCGTGCCCGCGAGATAGCGCATGTTGCCGATATGGCAGGTCACGCCGTCGATCGTTCCCGACGCGCCGAGCCCAGGCCGGGACTGCGCATCCTCCACCGGACCGGGGGTAATGCCCTGGGATGCCGCATGGGCCAGCACGGCCCGGGCCACCGGATGGCTGCTGCGGGACTCCAGGGCCGCGGCGATGCGCAGCAGTTCAGGCTCCGATATGTCGCCATGGACGCTGACCGCCGTGACTTGGGGCCTGCCGAAGGTCAGGGTGCCCGTCTTGTCGAGGGCCACGGCGTCGAGGCCGGCCGGGACCTCCAGAAACGCGCCGCCCTTGATCAGCACGCCGTTGCGCGCCGCCGAGGCCATGCCCGCGACGATGCTGACCGGGGTGGAGATGACCAGGGCGCAGGGGCAGGAGATGACCAGGACGACCAGCGCCTCGTACACCCACCGTCCCCACTCCCCGCCCAGAAAAAGCGGCGGGACCAGGGCGACCAGCAGCGACACGCCGACCATGGCCGGGGTGTAGAGCGCCGCGAATTTCTCCACCCACTGCACGGCCTTGGCGCGACGCGACTGCGCCTCCTCGACCATGCGCATGATGCGCGCCAGGGTGGAATCCGAGGCGCGCTTTGTGGTTTCCACTTCCAGCGCGCCGTCGGTGTTCACGGTGCCCGCGAAGACAGGATCGCCCGGCGCCTTGAAGACCGGCACGGACTCGCCCGTGATGGGAGCCTGGTCCACGGCGGACGAGCCGGCCCGCACCACGCCGTCCAGAGGAATTCTGGCGCCGGGCTTGACCAGGACGCGCGCACCGACCGGCACGTACGCGGCCAGGGTTTCGACCGGCTCCAGGGAAAAAGGCGAAAGGACCAGCGCCCTGTCCGGGGCCAAGGTCATGAGCGCCTCGATGGCGTTGCGGGCGCGGCCCACGCTCCAGGCCTCGAGCTGGTTGGCCAGCGCGAACAGAAAGGCCACGGACGCGCCTTCGGAGTATTCGCCGATGCCCATGGCCCCGGCGATGGCCAGGACCATGAGCAGGTTCATGTCCGGCCGCAGGGCGCGCAGCGAGGCAAGGGCCCTGGGCAGAACGTGCCAGGCGCCGACGCAGGCCGAGACGATCCACAGCGCCCTGGCGGACAACGGCGCCATGTCGCTGTCCCGGAAGGCCGCCAGGACCGAACCGTGCTCCGTCATCATCAGCACCAGCCCGGCCGCCCACAGCACGCCGCTGACAAGGCAGAGGATTTCCCGTTTCCGCCGCTTCCACAGGGAACCCTGCGTGGCGCACGCGCCGCCGCAACAGGCGCAGGACGGCACGGCCTCCCGCACCGGCTCGGCACGCATGCCGGTGCCGGCAACGGCCTGTTCGATCTGCTCCGACGTGACGGACAGCCCGGAAACATCCACCCGCAGCCTGCGCTGCAGGACGTCGAAACCGAGCCGGTTCTCCTGCCCCACCACGGGCAGCAGGGCGCGGGTCAAGAGCTTCACCTCTTCCGCGCAGTCCATCTCTTCGATGTTATATGTAAGCTGTGCCATGGTCGATCCTCCGAAATTTGCGCCGCCATGGTCGAAATCGTCCAGCGGTGCTTGCGCGAATTGTTTTCGGTCTTACCACACACCCTGAAGCAACTTCAGGGTCAAGCACAATTTTTCGGAGGCGCATCATGAAAATCGGAGAACTGGCGAAACAGGCGGGATGCTCGGTGGAAACCGTCCGCTATTACGAACGCGAGGGCCTGCTGCCCCATCCGGAACGCGGGGCCAACAACTATCGCTTCTACGGCCCGTCCCATCTGGAGAGCCTGCGCTTCATCCGCAACTGCCGCGTGCTGGAAATGACCCTGGAGGAAATCCGCGCCCTCATGCATGTGAGGCTCGATTCGGAGCGGGATTGCAGCGAGGTCAACGCCATCCTGGACGCGCACATCGCCCACGTTACCGAACGAATCGACAACCTGCGCAGCCTGCAGCGCCAGCTCGTCTCCCTGCGGGGCATGTGCAGCCATGTCCGGCCCCGGAAATCCTGCGCCATCCTGCGGGAATTGATCTCCACCCAAGACCTGGGCCCCGGCGACGGACAACAGGCCCGGAACTGCGTTCCCGGAGCCCACGGCGGATGCGGGAAAACGCACACCCACTAGCTGCCGAGAAAGTCCCGACACCGACTTAGGCACTGCACGGGGTATTGCAGGGAGCTTCTTGCCTGAACGACCAAAGCCTTGTCATACGACGCGGAGTCCGGCGCGGTTTGTCGGAACGGATCGTGGAGCGAGGATGTGGACCGTGCCGGCGAAACCGACCTCATCAAAAAGGGAAAAGGTCGTTGAAGTTACCAGCTTCAACGGCTTTCTCGTTTTTGATGCCGAAGGATGGAAACTCTTTGATTCATTCGCAGCCAACAATCTGAAATTATATATTAAAACTCGATATTTATACCCCATTATGGCAACAATGCCACTCAATTGAACCATCACTGTCAGCATCAATCAGCTCTGCCCACAACTCCTCGCCATCAACAAGAAAAGCGGCTCGAATCCTGACAAATGCTTTTGTCACGACCTTGTCTCCTAACTCTCCTCTGTTACCTGAACATTCCCGCCCGAGAGTGTCGAAACAGAAATTTATTCTCATAATATGCTGCAATTATTGTTTAAAAATTGAATCACAACTATTCAACTCTCTGAACAATTTCCCTTGACAGCGAGCAATGCCGAAGAATAAAAATGCACAAATGTCGACATTTCACATGGTGACAAGTTAACAAACATGAGCTTCTCAGGGGGAGGCGGATGGACAGCAAAAAACAAATAACTTCAGAAAAAGCCCCGGCTGCGGTCGGTCCCTACTCGCACGCCATCGCTGTGCCGGGCCTTGTGTTCATCAGCGGGCAACTGCCCATCGACAGAGAAACCGGCACCTTTCCCGACGGGGTCGAGGAGCAGGCGCATCAGTCGCTGAAGAATCTCCGGGCGGTGGCGGAAGCAGCCGGGGCGACCCTCGGCGACGTCGTGAAGACGACGGTCTTTTTGGCGGACATGAATGATTTCAAAGTGGTAAATGCCGTGTACGCCACTTATTTCAGCCAACCCTTTCCCGCCAGGAGCGCTGTTGAAGTCGCCAGGCTGCCGCTGGGCGCCAAGGTCGAAATCGAGGCGATCGTCTGTAGGCGGGATTGATATCTCTTCAACTTCCTTGAGCAAGGAGCACACATGAATCTGGCAAAGTTTCCCCGCAGGGGCTACGTCAAGTCCCCTACACCCATCGAGGCAGTTCCCGCCTTTTCCCGCGCCTTGGGCGGCAAGGTGAACATCTTCATCAAACGCGACGATCTCCTGCCGGGTTGCGCAGGTGGCAACAAAACCCGCAAGCTTGACTTCTGCATAGCCGATGCTCTCGAAAAAGGCGCAGACACGATCATCACCTGCGGAGCAGTGCAGTCCAACCATTGCCGCCTGACCCTCTCCTGGGCCGTGAAAGAAAGCATGGATTGCCATCTGGTGCTGGAAGAGCGTGTCAAAGGCAGTTACAAGCCCGACGCCTCGGGGAATAACTTCCTATTCCACCTCATGGGTGTGAAAAGCATCACGGTGGTTCCGGCCGGTTCGGACATGATGGGTGAAATGCAGAAAGTGGCGGACAACTTGGCTGCCAAGGGGAAGAAACCCTACGTCGTGCCAGGAGGCGCTTCCAATACCATCGGGGCCACCGGGTACGTGGCCTGCGCCCAGGAAATTCTCCAGCAGTTGTTCGAAATGGGCCTGAAGATCGACCACATGGTTGTCCCGAGCGGCAGCGCGGGCACCCATGCCGGGATCGTGGTGGGCATGGTCGGGTGCAACGCGGACATTCCTGTCAGCGGGGTGAATGTTTCCCGCACCAAGGAAGTCCAGGAAGGAATCGTGCACAAGCTGGCCGAGGCAACTGCCGAACTCGTGGGCGTGAGGGGAGGCATTTCCGCTGAAGCGGTGACCTGTTTCGATGGATATGTCGGGCCCGGCTACTCGTTGCCGACAGAGAGTATGGTCGAGGCGGTGAAGTTGCTGGCCTCCACTGAAGGCATCCTTCTCGATCCGGTGTACTCGGGCAAGGCCATGGCTGGCCTCATCGATTTGGTGCGCTCCGGGTATTTTCCAGATGGTTCCAATTTGCTCTTCCTCCACACAGGCGGTTCTCCGGCGCTTTATGCGTATCTGGATACCTTCCGCGACTAGAAAATGACTGCCCGCTCCTTGACGCGGGCAGTTTTGTACTGGCTGGATGCTTCGGATTTAGGTAACTTTTTAAAAATGTTTTTAAACGAAAGAGGAGTCACTCATGTCCCGCATCAGGAATATCGCGATTGTTGTTGTGGCCGTGGTCGCCCTGAGTGTTTCTGCCGCGTTTGCAGCTCCAACTGTCATCAAGTTAGCTCACCCCAATGTCCCCCAGCATCCCATGGGGAAGGCCTTCGAAAAATTCAAGGAACTCGTTGAAACCCGCTCCAAAGGCGAATTCCGTGTCGACATTTACGACAGTTCAAAATTCGGCAATTTCGACAGCGTCGTACAAGGTCTGCAGTACAACATGCTTCAGATGGGCTGCGACTCAACCCCCAATCTCGCCCCCTTCTCGGACGAATTTCTGATTTACGACCTCCCGTTCCTGTTTCCGGATTACGAGTCAACTGACAAGATTACGGATGGCCCCATCGGTGCCAAGGCAGCAAAAGCGATGGAGAAAAGCGGCATCGTCGGACTTGGCTATATGGAAATCGGCTTCCGAAATCTCTGGAACAACCAGCGAACCGTGAAAACCATTGAGGATGCCAAAAATCTGAAGATCCGTTCCACTGCCTCCAAGGCCCACATTGCCACGCTCGCGGCCCTGGGCATGAACCCAACCCCAATTGCGTGGGGCGAAGTCTATACCGCCTTGCAGCAGAAGACCGTCGACGGCATTGACATTGATCTCAACCTCGCCTGGCACAACAATTTTCCTGAAGTTAACAACTACCTGACTATCGTCAGAAGCATCTACAGTCCTCACTTGGTCATGATCTCCAAGAAATTCCTGGACAGCTTGTCCCCGGAAAACCGCAAAATGATCGAAGACGCATTTGAAGAGAGCAAACTCTACCAGAGAAAGCTGATACGGGATGGCGAGGCCGAAATCATGGCCCAGCTTCCGAGCAAGGGCGTGAATGTATACACTCTGACCCCCGAAGAGCGCACCCGCTGGGCCGAAGCGACTGCAGGTGTCTACAAGCAGTTTGAAGATCGAATCGGCAAGGACCTGATCGAACAGGTCAAGGCGACCGTCGCAGGAAAATAAAATATCCAAGGCCGGGTACCTGTAGAAGGTATCCGGCCTTTTAGGAGTGCCGTTGTGAACGCCAACAGAGATAACATACTGAACAAAATCGAAGAGTACGTCTCGGCCACTTTCCTAGGAGGAATGACATTGCTCATCGCTGTCCAAGTCTTCCGACGGTACGTTCTGCAAAGTTCACTTGATTGGACCGAAGAACTGGCGCGTTACCTTTTCATATGGTCGGTGTACGTCGGTTGCAGCTATGCCACGCAGCGCGACAGGCATCTCGAGGTGACGGTGGCGCGAATCATGTTCGGTCCGACCGTAGCCAAGTACGTCACAATCATCGCTTACGTCTTCACGATGCTTTTCTGCATCTGCGCCGCTGTCTGGGGGACCCAGATGGTTCTGTTCCTGGGGAGCACCGGCCAAAAAACTCCGGCTCTGGAAATTCCGATGGCCTGGGTATTCTTAAGTGTTCCTGTTGGCCTCGGCCTGATGGCTCTTCGAACTTTTCAGCGACTGCTGGCCATCTTCCGCGGGGAAATCGATTTTGCAGCCATGTGCTTAAAATAATAGGGATACTTTATGGAAATGGCAATTATCCTAATTTTTGTCTCATTAGCGATCTTTCTCCTGCTCAGTGTCAACATCGGAGTGTCCATCGGTCTGAGCGTAATAATCGGTATATGGGCGGGAGGCATGCTCCCTTACGAGTTTATCATTCAAAAAATGGTAACATCACTGGACGTCTTTCCCCTTATGGCCGTGCCGTTCTTCATCATGGCGGGAGAGATCATGCAGAAGGGCAGCATGGCTCAACGCTTGCTGACCGTCTCGAAAAGCCTTGTCGGTCACATCACTGGTGGAATGGCTCATATTTCGGTATTGACTTCCATGTTCTATGGTGCACTTTCCGGTTCTTCTCCAGCAACAGTGGCTGCAGTCGGCGGCATCATGGTACCATCCATGGAAAAAGAAGGGTACAGCAAGTCATTCTCCACCGCTGTAAATACAGCTGCTGGATGTCTTGGCGTCATAATTCCGCCAAGTGTTCCACTGATCATCTATGGAACCACTGCTGGAGTTTCTGTCGGAGATTTGTTTATCGCTGGAGTTATTCCTGGAATTTTTGTTGGCATTAGCCTCATGATCTGTAGCTATATACTGTCTAAGCGTTATGGATATACTGGAACTGGAAGCAGAGCCTCGCTGAAAGAGATTGTAAAAGCCTTCAAGGATGCCATTGTCGCCCTCATGGTACCGATAATTGTTCTTGGCGGAATTTACGGCGGCATAACAACTCCGACTGAAGCCGGAGTTGTTGCTGTCATATATTCACTTTTAGCTGAAGGACTTGTTTTGCGAACACTCAACCTGAAAAAATTTGGAGATATTCTTAAAGGAACCGCATTAACAACTGCTTCCATATTTCTTGTTGTAGCAACTGCTACAGCTTTGGGGCAGATTTTGCTATTTTATAACGTTCCGGATATGCTTGTAAAATTTTTGGTAAGCATTTCTGACAACAAATATGTCCTCCTCCCCATCATTCTGGTCTTCCTTCTCATCATGGGTACTTTCATGGACGCGCTGGCCAACATTCTCATCCTGACTCCGCTCCTGTTGCCGGTTGTCAAGCATTTCGGCATGGACCCGATCCACTTCGGCATAGTCATGATCATCTGCGCCTCCATGGGCTTCCTCACCCCGCCAGTGGGCGTGAATCTCTTTGTGGGTTGCAGCATCGGCAACATCAGCATCGAAAAACTGAGTATTGCAGTTTTGCCCTTCTTGCTCGCTATGACAATTGCGTTGTTATTCATCGTTTTCATTCCTCAGATATCCCTCTGGCTACCTGGGCTTTGAGGACAAATAACCGTCCCGCCGACGCCACCCCGATAGCGCCTCGGCGGGACCCCCATCCTACCATGAAGATACCGCCGCTCGAACAAGACAGCCTGTTTGCCGTTTCCGGCCACGCCGGAGTGGGACATGTCCATAGCCATCAAGGATTCGTACAGGATGATTCCGCCGGATTCGCGGTAGCCCTCGAACTTCTCAAGACTTCCTACCCCGTTAACACCACCATCGAGGTTGCCTTGGGCAATATCGAAACGGGCGAGATACGGGTCAGGACTAACGGCGGCGGTGTTGGGGTCGCGAAAGCCAGAAGAGGCGTGACTCCGTGGGAGGCTGAACTGCTCGCTAGAGCTGTCGGACTTGACTGCGTGTACAGCCAGGCCGTAGCGTTCAAGGTCTTTGGTCGCATATACGGCCAAGGCGTACTGGAAGTACCTGTCGCGTTCCAAGCTGCTTGCTGCCTAGCGGCCATGGATACCTTCCGGAAGGCTTACCCGAATCATATGGTCTACGGAATGGAAGACATACCAGGACATATTGGGGCATACATGGGTGCTCGCCTAAATATTGAGGGCTTCCAAGCATCTGTCTTGGCCGTGGTCAATGCAAATGATGGAGGGATTGGACCAGACGAGGACCTGGAAGGCAATATCATGCTTGGCGAAAAGGGCAGAGTCATGCGTAAGTTGGGAATGGACAGGCTGCCGACCATTATCGTCGAAAGCAAAGCGTACGTCCCTGCAATCTGCAAAGAGATCGTAGACAATCATTTCCTGATACGTGCAAATGGCGATGTTGACAATACCATAGTCTATGATGCGCTCTGTGCCGGCGCCAAAGTTGCCCAACAGCCGTTCTTGAGCTTCGACACAGCGTATCCCCGTGGCAGAGGAGAAATGACCGCGGCAACACAGACCCTGGCTCAGCGCATCGTAGAAATCGGCAACAAACTGGCTTCGGAAACTCGAGCCACACACAAGGTTGAGCTTATCGCTGAACTTGCCGTCGTTGTAAGCCAAGATGCTGGTGGCGTGACCTATATGAGTTCGGAAATGCATGACGTCGTTGCAGGCGGAGGCCTCATGCCCGGAACAGCTGCCGTGCTCTCGATGATCGTGACAGAGAATTATATCCGCAAATGGAAAATCCCATTTTTTACTTGCGAAGATGCGGAAACATACATCAGAATTATCAAATTGGCATCCACCATTTTGGCATCCAAAGTAAATTCAGCTCGTGAATTGCTTGCGGAACGTTTTGAATTCGATGTATTGACTCTCAATAGTTATTTACAGCGCTAAGACTAGCGATAACTAGCTGTTGGCAATCATTGATATTCACTATGATGTTTAATTTTTTGCAACATCAAAACCTCTTCTAAGCGCTGGACAGAAATAATAATTTGTTAGAAATTTGACAGCATACCGCGCCTATGACTTTCGTTCATGAAGATTTCGGCAATACAGCATTCAAACACAAAAAATCATAATCATTGAAATTTAAGCTATAGACGGACTGGAAATTCTGAAATAAAAAAATTGAAGACGTAAAAATCAAATAATTGAGACGCTAAAATCTATGACCGACATCAAAACGTACAGTGTACAAATATCAGAATACATTAAACAGGCAATTCTCGAAGGCGAACTTAACCCAGGAGACAAAGTCAACGAAGTGCATCTCGCCTCAAAGCTGTCAATCAGCCGTGCTCCAATTCGTGAAGCTTTGCAAATGCTAGTCCAAGACGGACTTATTGTCTCTATCCCCCAGCGAGGAAAGTTCATCGCAGCATTAACTGCAAAAGAAATACAAGATTCTTATTTTATCGGTGGCGTTCTAGAGGGGGCTGTTGTAGCCTCAACAATCACCGAGTTCACTGAAGAGGATTTTTCAAAATTACGAAGCGTTTTAGATCAGATGAAGTATCTTGCTGAAAACGGTGAAAACAGAGAACAGTTAGCGACTTTAGACAACCAGTTTCATGATATCTTATTTTCTAAGACTGATAATTCCCTTATAGTCGAACTTTCTAGGAGGTCTTGCAGGGGTGTTTCGAAATTTTTGTTGTTTAAATACTGGCGAGATATATTTACAACAAAAGAAGTTTACCAACGGCACAAAGTGATTGTTGAAGTATTACAGAGAAAAGACCCTGTCGCCATTGAAAAGTGCCTTCGAGAACACTACATAGATGCTGGAAGGCGAATGATGCGATACGGTGTCGACAAGTCAGATATACATAAGCAAGCATAGACACGAATCACCCCCCATCAAGGCGCACTTCAAATATTGTATTGCAAAACACCCCATCAAAATCTGTATTTTTGTTATATTCAAGTCAAAATCAGCCATAATGATCACTTTATTTTTAAATTGAAATAATAATACTTCCTTCCGGCAGCTTTCAGGACTTCCATAACAGCAGTATCTGAATCATCAAAATATGGATCTATTTTTTACGACTATCACCTGGCTTGGCTCGCTGTATCTTCTTTTGCCGCTCTCTGTGCTGCTTTGTTTGTTGCTGCTTTGGGCCGGGAAATCCGGACACGTGATTTTGATTGTCGTGAACGTGTCTGCCACCATTCTCTCAGTGCATATGGCGAAATTGATGTTTCGCCGACCGCGCCCGTCCACAACAGACCTCTTGGTGGCCATGCCCTCTGACTGGTCATTTCCGAGCGCTCATACAGCCCAGGCCACCGCCTTTTTCATGTCGGTCGCGTTGATCGCATTCCAGGCCCTGCCGCCAGTCTGGGCAAACCTTGTCGCCATCTTGAGCCTGTTGCTCGTCGGCATTGTCGGATATTCGCGCATCTACCTGCAGGTCCATTATGTTTCCGATGTATTGGCAGGAATGTTGTTGGCCGCTATCATTGTGTCAGCGACATATTTGATCGCACCCATCCTTCCATGGGCCCAGACAAAATAGCATCTTTGCTCACCACGATTCAGCATCATCCAATATAAAGATTGTCAAAAATGGAGTGATAACCGTGCGAAACAAGTTTCCCGGGCAAGGAAAATATGGTTACCACCCGATTCGGAAGATCAAGGTATGTCTTTCCGGCCTGCGCTATGCCATCCGTTATGATTTCAGTGTCGCCTACAAGATATATCTTTCTCTCTTCATGCTCCTGGTCTGCTTTTTTTTCCGACAATGGGTCGATTTGTTTCTCATTATGGCGGCCACCAGCCTCGTTATCATCGCTGAAATGTTCAACAGCGCCATAGAGGCGCTGTGTGATTTCATCGAAACAAATGAAAACGAAAAAATAAAAGTCATCAAGGATATATCTGCAGCGGCCACAGGTATCGCCATTCTTCTCTGGGTCGTTGTGCTCGTTGTTGAAATCACGAACTTCTGGAATATGTTCCACACATAGGGAGTCTTGACCGGTAGCCAATCCAGGCCCTGGCAGCAGTCTTTGGTCCTGTCCCATGCCACGTCAAGAAGTACACCAATATTGCTGGAGATGCTTAACGATGCAAGATAACGCAAGAAAACCGAACAGTATGTCGTGGCACTCCTCATCAGTGCAGGACGTCATGTCCGAGTTGGCGACAAGCCTGGGCGGCTTGAATGACCGCGAAGCGGCAGAGCGGCTGCAAAAATATGGCGCCAACTCGCTCCTTCGCAAGGGGAACGACAGCCTCTGGCTGATCTTTTGGCGTCAAATCAACAACCCGATTGGCTGGCTCCTGATCTCGGCTGGCGCATTGGCGGTCGCATTGCAGAAAATCACCGATTCCCTGGTGGTTTTCGGCGCGGTAATCGTCAACGCCATTATCGGATTTATACAAGAATATCGAGCAGGCAAGGCCATCGAGGCCCTTGCCTCCATGGTGCCGGAATTTGCGACAACGCTGCGGAACGGAGAGTCTATCGCAGTTCCTGCCGAAAGCCTGGTCCCTGGCGACCTTGTGACCTTGCAGAGTGGCGACAAGGTTCCCGCAGATCTGCGTCTGATCAGGGTCAAGAACCTTCTGGTCGAAGAAGCCGCCCTCACCGGCGAGTCGCTGCCCGTGGCAAAGAGAAGCGATGCCGTTGCCCAGGATTCGCCTCTTGGCGACAGGTTCGGCATGGCCTACAGCGGTACGCTTGTTCTTCAGGGCACGGCCACCGGCGTTGTGGTCGCGACCGGCGGCGCGACGGAACTGGGCCGCATCAACGCCCTGCTCAACCAGACCGGGCAGATGGAGACTCCGCTGACCCGTCAGTTGGCCAAAGTCAGCAATGGCATTACCGTCGCCGTAGTCGTAGTCGTAGCCGTCCTCATCAGTTTCGGCATCTGGGTCAAGGATGCCCCTCTCGGCGATTCCCTCATGGTTGCCGTTTCTCTCGCGGTGGCGGCCATCCCTGAAGGTCTGCCGGCGGTAATCACCATCTGCCTCGCCATAGGCGTACGGCGCATGGCCGACAGGCATGCGGTCGTCCGGCACCTCCCGGCGGTGGAAACCCTTGGATCCACCACCGTCATCTGTTCCGACAAAACCGGCACTCTGACCCGCAACGAGATGACGGTGCAGGTGGCATGGCTGGGCGGACAGGAATACCGATTTTCCGGCATCGGCTATGCCCCGGACGGGGAAATCGAACGCGACGGCGTCCGCCTGACGGAACTCCCGGCGGCCCTGCATGACCTGCTCACCACAGCCATCCTCTGCAATGATGCCGTAGTGCGTCTTGAACAAAACATCTGGACCATCACCGGCGACCCAACCGAGGCCGCGCTGGTTGCCGCCGCCGAAAAAGCGGGCCTTTCGAGCCAGGATCTTCGCAGTGCCCATGTCCGCCTGGACGTCATCCCGTTCGAGTCGGACAGTAAATTCATGGCCACCCTGAACACGATTGACGGGGAAAACCACATCCTCCTGAAGGGCGCCCCGGAAACTGTCCTTGAGCGCTGCACCCCGACCGAGGCTGAATTACGACGAATCAATGAGGCCATGGCCACTTATGCCCGCCAGGGAATGAGGGTCATCGCCTTTGCACGCAAGGAAAACGTCGCCGCGAAGCAGATCGACCCGGAATCCGTCCGGGCGGGTTTGCAGTTTGCAGGTTTGCTCTGCATGATCGACCCGCCCAGAACCGAGGCGATGGATGCCATCAGAGTCTGCCAACAAGCCGGGATCACCGTGAAAATGATCACCGGCGACCATCCTGTGACCGCCGAGGCCATCGGGCGACAACTCGGTCTTCTGCCCCAAGGGCAAAGCGCGATGTCGGGCCGTGACCTGGACGGCCTCTCCGAAAAGCAGATGCAGGACGCGGCCATGAGTACGAACGTCTTTGCGAGGGTGGCCCCGGAGCACAAGCTCCAGCTTGTCGAGGCCCTGCAGGCACAGCGCCATGTCATTGCCATGACCGGCGACGGCGTCAATGACGCGCCGGCCCTCAAGCGTGCCGACATCGGCATCGCCATGGGCATAACCGGTACGGCGGTATCGAAGGAAGCGGCCAAGGTCGTGCTCATGGACGACAACTTCGCGTCCATCACCGCGGCGGTGGAGGAAGGACGCCGGGTCTATGACAATCTCATCAAGTCCCTGGCCTTTATGCTGCCCGCCAACCTCGGCCTGGCCTGCACCCTGTCGGTTGCCATGTTTTTCTTCCCGACAGTTCAGGTTGATGGCGTCAATGAACTCCTTTTGGCCATGTCCCCCAGCCAAACCCTGTGGATCAATCTGGTGGCAAGCGTGACCCTGTCCATCCCCCTGGCCTTTGAAGTGCTCGAACCGAACGCCATGCGGCGACTTCCGCGCTCTCCCGACGAACCTGTGTTTTCGGGCTTCATCGTGACCCGCCTGATTATTGTCGGTATCCTCATGGCGGCAGGCGCTTGCGGGCTGTTCCTCTGGGAGTACTATCGAATTGCCGGCCCGGCGCCGGTGACCAGCGCCCGGCATGCCCTGGCCCTCGCCGAAGCGCAGACCCTCTGCGTGACAAGCATCACCTTCACGCAGATTTTTTACCTGCTCAACTGCCGATCCCTGAACTCCTCGCTCTTTACCCAGGGCTTTTTCAGCAACCCGACGATATTCATAGGCATTGGGGCCCTGCTCGTGCTCCAGACATGCTTCATCTATCTGCCGCCACTGCAGACGCTTTTCAACTCCGCGCCGATTGACGGCCGGGGCTGGCTGTTTGCCACGGCGGTCGGGGCAACGGTGCTCCCGGTGATATCATTTGACAAGTGGGTCAGAAATCGAATGCGTGCAGGCGAAAACACGGGCGCAGAGAAGGCCGGATAACCGGTGCCGACACTTCTTCCGCCCACTTTGAAAAATTGATTTTGTTACGCGAACCTCAAAAATCCTAGTTTGTGTTGCATTGCTTTTTCACAGGTTTCTTTATGTGAAGGCACGCATGATCCCTAGGAAGCAAGATAGGGCTACAGGATATTAAGGATCAAGGCGCAGGCCGGAATAGTCCAGCCTGCGCACGGTAGGCGTGGACATGGTGCCCGTGTTGCGCGATGACATAGTCGATCTCTTTGACCGCAAGTCTTGTCCATGAACTGCAATCAAACAGATCATCAAGGGATTCTACGTGTTCTTTTTTCGACGAAATGTTGGTTCGCCAGTCGAACGAACAAACAACGCACAAAACACCAGAGGGCGAAACAAGACTTCTTAAAGCCTTTGCCAGAGATTTTGGACTTGGATGGCGATCAATGACGTTCAGACAGAACACAGTATCGAATTTTTTCCGTTTCTTGACAAAAGCATCAATATTCTCATTGACTATTGATAGTCTTTGCGTGGCACAAACGTCTCTCACTGGAGCAAAAACAGCATAGGGAAACGCCTCAACTTGAAGAACACTATGGGAATCTGTAAGGAGACAAATATCTTTATGCGGCCGTTCTCCTAAAAGGATGGCTCTCGCATAATCAGAGAATTGCTTGCTCAACTCACACCCGGTCAATGAAGAAAAACTCACAGGCGACTTTGACAATTCGAAAAGAAGCCTTCCGGTCGCAGAACCAATATCAAGAACAGCATCACCTTCTTTCATATACGGGCCTGCGAAAGCGGTGACCTCTCGATAAAATTGAATTGTCGGATGTGACCCAACAATTCGCGATAGCCAGCTTGCCATCATGGGGTTTGCCTGAGGAAGATAATCCCCCCACTCAGCGGTCAGATACATGGCGGCGCGTGCCTGCGCCTCATAATCAGTTATGTCGGCCATGATACCGCCCCTATCTTGCCTGTTGAATATAAAGCGCAACTACAGACCCCCGTCAAAAAGCATTGATACCGGACCGTCGATGAATGTGGCGGAGACACTCGCAGAAACATAAAAAAAAGAATGCATTCAAAGCTTTGTCATGCAGCAATGAGGGAAAGCAACGCCGCAATTTCCGATTGAATAGCCTGATGGTCCACGAGTTGTTCAAACCAGTCCTCAACAGTACTACCGCATGCCAGGCTGACAATGCCTCCAAGTACCGCGCCGCGATGAGCGTTTTCGCCACCGAGATTGGTGTTGGCCAACAGGGCGGCCTTGAGGTCACTCCGGTATTTGTACGCCAGGTAAAGTAGGCTGGGCCAGGAGTCGCTGATATAACATGCGGTGGAATACCTCCCGCCGACGATTTCCCGGTCCGACCGAGTACGTTCCACCAAGCGCGCAAGATCGATACCCATGGTTGTCTGGGCTGCCACCAGCAGATGCCTGTCCGGCGGTTCATCTTCCTTGCGCAGAAGCAGGCCGGCAATGAGAGCGACGTACCCGTCACAGATACGGGCCAATGCCTCATCGGGATGGGTCAGGCAGAGATGATCACGGCAGTTCGCCTGCACTGCGACCAATGCAGTCCCGTGCAGCAGAGCATTGATGGCCAAAGGGCCGATGCTGACCAACCCGCCCATGGATGGGGTGTCATGAGTACGGGCGCCGCACTGATGCGGGGACTTTCCGGCGACAAGGTTGGCAAAGAAGCCACGGTGGTATGATTCGGCGTAGGTGTCCCGGTGCGCGGGCGGATCGGCGGTCATGAACTCGATGTAGGACTGCAGAAAATGGTCGCGACTGTAGCGGCCGTCGTTCGCGATGGTGGAACGCATCAGCACACGTGCACAGTGGGCATTGAGAGTGTTGTCACCCGCCTGCATCCCATGGTGATAGTGTCGGTTGGCCTGGCCCCACAGATGCTGCCGACCTTTGAGGATAACTTCGCCGATAATCTCAGGAGAGTCCGGCAGGCCCTGCCCCCGCCCCGACCGGCCTCCACGCCGGGTGGAATGAAGCGACATGATCGATGACGGGTGGAATTCCGGCGCAGCTTCAAACTTTTTGATACCACCGGGAAAGGCACGCTCGATATCGGCGGTGTTATAGTACCAGTGCACCGGCATCGCCAGGGAGTCACCGACAAAGAGTGAGGCGAGGGCCGCCGATGCTCGCTGCAGGGATATGGATGGCACAAGGCCGTGACTTGGTGGCATTGGTTCCATGGGGGCCCTCCTTCTTCCCCTTTCTGCGCAAGAGGAAAAGCGGCTAGATCAGGAAATACTGACCGTTCTGGGCATGACCTTTTCCTACCGGACCGCATCCGTTGTCAGCATGGCCGGGCGTCGCTGGACAGCAGCCCAGCTTTCGGCCAGAAACGCCACGGATAAAGCCAGCCAGGACGACTGGCGAAGGTAATGAAACCGCTGGTACAACAATCGAAACCGGCCCCAAAAAATCTCCATACCGTTAAAGGACTAACGTCGACTACCGAAGAAGCCCCACGCCAGGACGAATCGATAACTGCCGTCAGAATCCGGGCCGCATCGTGAACAATTGCTGAAAAATAAATCTATCTAGTATAATTGAATAACTGCCTAAACCACCGGCCTGCGTTCAGGTCCGCGCGGGACGCCGACCATTTGCTCTTCGGAAAATCGTCCGGTTTTCATCTGCTCCATCATGATTGAAGGTAAATTAATCTCAAATTTCGACTGGTCTGAAAAGTGCCGGGCAGGTCACAGTTTGCGGAAAAACGTTCAAGCAATTTAAACTTTCCCACAACTAAAGAAATGGGCTTTGATAGCGACATTTCTCACTGGCAGGGATTGATCGCTCCAAAAGGCTTACCGCAAGAAGCCATGGATAAGCTCGCTTCGGTCGTAAAAGAAATTGTCGAGAGTCCTGAATTTGCTGCAGAGCTTGACAAAATAAGCACTAGCGCAGCTTGGATGGGGCCAGAACAATTTAAAACGTTCTTTGACAAAGAATTCGACATGTACGGGGAAGTTTTGAGAAATTTAGTTCAAAAATAATTATTAACTTTTCTCTGCAAGATCGCCTAAACATTTGATGTTTAAACGATCTTGCAGAGCATTATTTTCCATTTTTTTAAGATGTCGGCATGAATCTCTATTTAAATACAACGTTTTAACATTAGTTATTTTTATAAAAAAATTAAGATTATTAAGTAAAATATTTTTTATAAAGTTCTATATTCTATAAAATTTTTAATTTATAAACAAGATATTTTAACAAGGACAGGCCATGAACGGATTTTATAACCGTGGATTACGCATCGATTTGACCACAGAAACATATGAAGTCTTCATCATTTCCGATGAACTGCTAAGCCATACTCTGGGAGGAAAAGGACTGGCCACTCACTTCATGCTGAAGGAAATCCCAGCAGAGACTGATCCACTTGGGCCAGATAACATTGTCATCTTCACAACAGGCCCCATCACTGGCTGCTCTGTATGGGGCTCATCACGATATGGCGTCTTCACAAAATCGCCACAAACCAACCTCTATGCTGAATCTTACAGTGGCGGACACGCTCCCGAATTCATTGATGCAGCAGGTTATGATATTGTCATTATCAAGGGAAGAGCCAAAGTACCGGTCTGGATTGATATCAGCGATACGGACGTGCACATTCATCCCGCTCATGATATGTGGGGACTGGAGACTTATGCAACTGAAGATGCCGTGAGGGCCAGAATTGCGGACTTATACGGAGAAAAATGTGGCCCCGTGGTCATAGGCCCGGCTGCAGAGAACATGGTACGCTTCTCGGTCATCGAAAACGACTATTGGCGAAGCGCAGGACGCACTGGCACTGGAGCCGTCCTTGGCTCAAAACAGGTCAAGGCATTGGCTTTCCGCGGTCAGGCACGCAGAAAAATTGCCTTTCCAGAATTACTCAGAGATTTCACCAAGTCCATCACTGTCCGTTCCAAGGAAGACAAGGGCGTACAAGGATACAAAAAAGTCGGCACCACAGGGTTGGTTGATCTTCTCAACGAAGTCGGCGCTTTTCCGTCGCGCTGTTGGCAGAAAGGCCGTGTGGAACATAGAGACGCCATCAATAGCTCAGCATTGCATACTCGATGCGATGTCAAACCCAAGGCCTGTGCGAAATGCCTCATGGCTTGCGGCAGGCTGTCCACAGTCAAAGTCGGCCCCCATGCTGGTTTGACCGTAGAAGGCCCCGAGTACGAGACAATTTACGCTTTCGGCGGGCTTTGCGAAATTCGTGATATTGAAGACATCATCTACCTGAACGACCTCTGTGATCGACTGGGCATGGACACTATCAGCGCAGGAAACCTAGCCGCACTGACTATAGAGGCCTCGCGACAAGGCCGCATCGACCTGAAACTTGATTACGGAGATGTAGAAGGCGTGGCTGAACTGCTTCGTGATATAGCCGCTGTGCGCGGAATCGGCGCATTACTGGCTCAAGGCATCCGTCATGCGGCGCAAGCTTGGGACATGGAAGACATGGCCGTCCATGTTAAGGGCCTCGAACCAGCTGGCTACGATCCCAGAGTACTCAAAGGCATGGCCCTAGCCTATGCCACTTCGGACAGAGGCGCCTGCCATCTTCGGGCGACATTTTACAAACCTGAACTGTCGGGCATGGTTGATCCTAAAGCCACCAAAGGAAAAGCAGCAGTGTTCAAAATATGGGAAGACCGACTGACCTATTTTGATATGCTTATCCTTTGCCGTTTCTACCGTGATATGTACCAATGGAATGAACTGGCAACCATCACGAAGGCTCTAACTGGTCTGGAACTGAAGGAAGAGGATATGATCGCCTTGGCTTCGGAAGTAAAAGATAACGTACGCAGGTTCAATATACGGGAAGGTTTACAACCGATGGATGACCATTTGCCAGTGGCGCTGACTACTCATTCTTTGCCTGAGACAGGAAACGCCATAACTTCGGAAGAAGTGAAAACAATGGTTTCCGAATATTACCACGCCAGAAACTGGCATGGTAAAAATGGCAACCCAGATTAGCGGAAAAACAATTATTATAGAAATTTACTTTAACTTCAGAACAATAAGGAGAATATCATGAAAATGACTACGGAAGAGGCATTCGTCAAAGTCCTTCAGATGCACGGCATCGAACACGCATTCGGCATCATCGGCTCCGCTTTCATGCCGATCTCGGATCTGTTTCCCAAGGCCGGCATCACCTTCTGGGACGTCGCCCATGAGTGCAACGCCGGCATGATGGCTGACGGCTTCACCCGCGCCTCCGGCAAAATGTGCATGATCGTCGCACAAAACGGCCCCGGCATCACCAACTTCGTGACCCCGGTGAAGACCGCCTACTGGAACCACACCCCGCTGCTGCTGATCACCCCTCAGGCTGCCAACAAGACCATCGGCCAAGGCGGATTCCAGGAAATCCCGCAAATGGCCCTGTTCCAGGACATGGTCTGCTATCAGGAAGAAGTCCGCGACCCCTCCCGCGTGGCCGAAGTCCTCAATAGAGTGATCCTAAAGGCCTTCCGCGGCAGCGCGCCTGCCCAGATCAATATTCCCCGCGACATGTTCACCCAGGTCGTGGATATCGAGCTGCCCCAGATCGTCCGCTTTGAGCGCCCCGCCGGCGGCGATGATGCCATCGCCGAAGCGGCCAAGCTGCTGTCCGGCGCAAAATTCCCGGTCATCGTCAACGGCGCCGGCGTGGTCATCGGCAACGCTATCGAGGCTTCGAAGGCCCTGGCCGAACGCCTGAGCGCCCCGGTCTGCTGCGGATACCAGCACAACGACGCCTTCCCCGGCTCGCACCCGCTGTCCGTCGGCCCCCTGGGCTACAACGGCTCCAAGGCGGCCATGGAACTGATCTCCAAGGCCGATGTGGTTCTGGCACTGGGCAACCGACTCAATCCCTTCTCCACCCTGCCCGGCTACGGCATCGACTACTGGCCCAAGAACGCCAAGATCATCCAGGTCGACATCAACGCCGACCGCATCGGCCTGACCAAGCCTGTCGCCGTTGGCATCCAGGGTGACGCAGCGACCGTGGCCCAGCGCATCCTGGCCGCCCTGGCCCCGAACGCTGGAGACGCCGGCCGCAAGGAACGCGAAGCGCTGATCAAGAAGTCCAAGGAACAGTGGGCGGCCGAGCTGGCCAAGATGGACCACGAGGCGGACGATCCGGGCACCACCTGGAACGAACGCGCAAGGCTGAAGGACCCGCATCTCATGTCCGTCAGAATGGCGTGGCGTGCGATCATGAAGGTGCTGCCCAAGAACGCCATCATCTCTTCCGACATCGGCAACAACTGCGCCATCGGCAACGCCTACCCGACCTTCGAGGAAGGGCGTAAATACCTGGCCCCCGGCCTGTTCGGCCCCTGCGGCTACGGCTTCCCGGCCATTCTCGGGGCCAAGATCGCCTGCCCGGACACCCCGGTTATCGGCTTCGCCGGTGACGGCGCCTACGGCATCTCGATGAACGAAATGACCACCTGCGGTCGCGATTGGTGGCCGGCCATCACCCAGATCGTATTCCGGAACTTCCAGTGGGGCGCCGAAAAGCGCAACTCCACGCTCTGGTTCGATGACAACTTCGTCGGCACCGAGCAGGACAAGGGAGTCAGCTACGCCAAGATTGCCGAGGCCTGCGGCATGAAGGGCGTCCAGGTCACTACCCCTGAGGCGCTGAGCGAAGCTCTGGCCACGGCCATCAAAGACCAGATGGAAAACAAGAAGACCACCTTCATCGAAGTCATCCTCAACCAGGAACTCGGCGAACCCTTCCGCCGCGATGCAATGAAGAAGCCCGTCAAAGTCGCCGGTATCGACAAGAAGGACATGAAGCCCCAGAAGTAAGCCCTCAAAACAGCACGGCCACGCATATCGTCGCGTGGCCGTGCTGCATCAACGACCCTCGCCATTGTTTCGGCGGGGGTTTTTTCTTATATTATCCCCAGATTTGAAAAGATATCGAGTTATTTCGCAAAAAATTAGAAACCCTCAAGAATTGAGTGGTCCGAAGTTTCCCGGCAGGTCACTATCGCGCCTAGTGACAATCGAATCTCCGCTTTTCCCATGACTTGCCGTAACTGTTTAGGAACACTGATTCTGAAGTGCAATGAACTTCCCCGTTCAACGATATATCCAAAGTACGACCTTCCCCGCTTCCGAGTTCTACCGCCATGACCATTACGACTATCAATCGCCCCGCCTGAAACCATGCCCGTTTTCATGCCTACCGCCTTCGAGGCGCTCATCCCCGCGCCTCTCGACGCCGGTAGCACATGGCAAACGCCCAGATCTCCCCGGGTAAAGCACACCCACCTTCCCCCTTATGCCCGCCGCATCTACGTCCGCGCCTTCCGTACAGGTATCGGACTTTGAAGATAATGGCCTTCTTATCCAGCGCGGCCGCCTCATATGCGGTTTCTGTTCGTCGAGCCAGGGTTTTGCCTGCGGCTTCCTTCAGATTCCACCTCGCGGTGGACACCCTTGCCGTCCGGCTAACGCTTCCCCCTGTCGGGTGCGCAGAGGACTTTCACCTCCAAGTGGGTGCGCCCTGCCGGGCGCACCAAAAGAAAAAGCCGCCAAAGTTGTTATACTTCAGCGGCTTATCTTAGCCTTTGGTGTCGAAGGGGGGACTCGAACCCCCACGGGATACCCCACTACCCCCTCAAGATAGCGTGTCTACCAATTCCACCACTTCGACATCTAACCTATCAGATTTGCGAAACTTCATCCCGCAAACCGGAGAAGCAGTCTTTAGCCATGCCTCTACGGTTTGTCCAGTACTTTTTTTACTGTTTCTGCTCCGGAGCGGCAGGCTGCTCGGCCGGGGCCGCGGGGGCGGCTTCCTGGGTGGCCGGGGTCTGTGTCACGGGCATGTCGATGACGATGGACTCCTTGGGAGCCACGTGCTGCTGGGTGCTGACGTACGTGAAAACCATGGAGGTCAGGAAGAACACGGTCGCCGCGCCGGCGGTCAGTTTGCCGAGCAGGCCTCCAGCGCCCGTGGCCCCGAACAGGGACCCGCCGCCACCGCCGAAGATGACTCCCATGCCCTCTTTGCCGGACTGCAGCAGGACGAGGACAACAAGGGTGACACAGGCAATGACGTGAATGGTGATTATCAGGGCGTTCAAGGGATTCCTCCTAAATATTTAAGCCAGAACGATCTGGCTGAAGCTGTCGGCTTTGAGACTTGCGCCGCCTACCAGCACACCGTCCACATTGTCAAGGCGGATGATGGTTCCGGCGTTGTCGGGCTTGACGGAACCGCCGTAGAGGATGCGCACGGCTGCTCCCTGGGTGGGCAGCAGAGCCATGAGTTTTTCGCGCACAAAGGCATGGGCGGCCAGAATCTCGGCCGGTCCGGCGACTTCGCCCGTGCCGATGGCCCAGACCGGCTCATAGGCCACTGCCAGGTTATCGGCCGTGGCCGTGCCGAGCACGCCATCCAGGCCCTTCTCCAACTGCCGCGCGAGTACCGCCTCGACCTGCCCTGCCCTGCGCTCCTCGATGGTCTCACCGATGCACAGGATCATCCGCAGGCCCGCTCCCAGGCCGAAGGTCACCTTCCGCCCGACAAGTTCGTCACCCTCTCCCAGGACGTGCCTGCGCTCGGAGTGGCCGGCCAGGGCGTAGACACAGCCCAGGTCCAGCAGCTGCTCCGGGGCGATCTCGCCCGTGAAGGCTCCCTGCCCGGCAGGGTAGAAGTTCTGGGCTCCGGCGCTGCAGCCAGGGGTCTTGGAAAGGATGGGGGCCACGGCCGAAAGCATGGTGAAGGACGGGCAGACCAGGACCTCCCGGTCCGCGGGCAGACGCCCGTCCAGCAGCTTGACCAGTTCCGCGGCCGTGGCCTCGCCGTCGGCCACGGTCTTGTACATCTTCCAGTTGGCGGCCATGAGCTTCTTCATGACTTCTTCTCCAGGGCGGTGAAGGCCGGCAGCTCCTTGCCTTCGAGGAATTCCAGGAACGAGCCGCCGCCGGTCGAGATGAAGGAGAACTTCTCGGTCAGCCTGGTCTGTTCCACGATGACGTTGGTGTCGCCGCCGCCGAGGATGGTCATGGCCGGGATGGCGGCCACCACGCGGCAGAGGTTGATGGAGCCCTGTGCAAAGGCCGGGTTCTCGAAGGCGCCCATGGGGCCGTTCCAGATGACGGTCTTCGCGTCCTTGATGACCTCGGCGAACAGGGTGTGGGAGGCCGGACCCGTGTCGAGGATCATCTCATCCTGGGGGATGTCCTGGTAGGTCTTCACGCCCGAGGCGATGCCGCCCTTGGGGTCGGTGCCGAGGATGAAGTCCACGGGCAGGTAGAACTTGACGCCCTTCTCGCGGGCTTCGACCATGATGGCCATGGCCTCCTCGAGCAGGTCGTCCTCGACCAGGGAGGTGCCGACCTCGAAGCCCTGGGCCTTGCGGAAGGTGTTGGCCATGGCGCCGCCGACGATCATGGAATCCACCTGGTTCATGAGGGCCTTCAGGATGCCGAGCTTGGAGGAAACCTTGGCGCCGCCGATGATGGCCACGAAGGGCCGCTCGGGGTCCTTCAGGGCCTCGCCCAGGTACTGCCATTCCTTCTTCAGGAGCAGACCGCCGCAGCAGTCGGCGATGAACTCAGTCACGCCGACCACCGAGGCGTGGGCCCGGTGGGACGCGCCAAAGGCGTCGTTGACGTAGACCTGGCCGAGGCCGGCCAGCTCGCGGCTGAAGTCGGGGTCGTTCTTGGTCTCGCCGGGATGGAAGCGCAGGTTTTCGAGGAGCAGGACCTCGCCCGGCTTCAGGGCGTCGGCCATGGCCCTGACCTCGGGCCCGATGCAGTCCGGAGCCATCTTCACTTCGCGCCCCAGCAGCTCGGCCAGGCGCGCGGCCACGGGCTTGAGGGAGAACTGGGCGTCCGGGGCGCCCTTGGGCCGGCCAAGATGGGAGCAGATCACCAGGGATGCGCCGCCGTCCAGGGCCATCTGCAGGGTCGGCAGGCTCTGCCTGATGCGGTTGTCGTCGGTGATGGTCTCGCCCTTCAGGGGGACGTTGTAATCGACGCGCATGAGAACGCGTTTGCCGCTGACGTTCAGTTCGTCCAGAAATCGCATATGATCTGCCTCCATGGGCTGCGGAGTTGGTTGTCTAAGGCGTGTACAAACATCCGCTTATCTACTGGAATGGCGCGGGAATGACAATGCCCCGCCCCCATCGGCATGGAATCCGGCCAGCACCCCTTGATCCCGGAACGCAAAGCACGCACAATGCCATGGTCCCGGTTTTCCGCAACGTCATCCCAAGGATCGCAGCATGACCGCACCGCGCATCGCCCCCATGACCATGAACGACTACCCCGCCGCCCTCGCCCTGTGGCAGGGCACGCCGGGCATCGGCCTGTCCGCCGCCGACGGGCCCGAGCACATGCGCGGCTACCTGCTGCGCAACCCGGGCCTGAGCCAGTGCGCCTGGTCCGGCGATGCCCTGGCGGGTACGGTCCTGGCTGGCCACGACGGCCGGCGCGGCTACCTGCACCACCTCTGCGTGCACGAAGGCTACAGGCGCCGCGGCATCGGCCGCATGCTGATCGACAGCGCCCTGGGCGCCCTGGCCGAGGCCGGCCTGGACAAGGCCCACGCCTTCCTCTTCACGGACAACGAGGACGGGCGGAAATTCTGGGAACGGATCGGGTGGAACTGGCGCACGGACATCGGGGTCGTGTCCCGGATGACGACGGGAGGCGGGCGATGAAGACCATTCTGAACGAGAGCAGGCAGCGCCTTGACCACGTACGCGCCATCCGGCGCGAGCTGCACCGGCATCCCGAGATCGGCGCGGACCTTCCCCAAACCAGGGCCCTGGTCCTGCGCGAACTGAACAGGCTCGGCCTGGACGTACGGGAGAACGTCGGCGGAGGCATCGTGGCCGATCTGCGCGGGCCGGACGGCGCCTCGGACGGGATGGTCGCCCTGAGGGCCGACATGGACGCCCTGCCCGTGCAGGAGGAGACGGGGCTCGACTTCGCCTCGCAGATTCCGGGGCAGGCCCACGTCTGCGGTCACGACGCGCACACGGCCATGCTCCTGGGCGCGGCCGCCCTGCTTACGAACCTGCGGGACCGGCTGCCGACAGGCGTGCGATTTCTCTTTCAACCCAACGAGGAGAACCAGCCCGGCGGGGCGAGGTTCATGGTCGAGGCCGGATGCCTGGACGGCGTGCGCGAGGTCTACGGCCTGCACGTCTGGCCCGGCAAACCCACGGGCTGGTTCGGCACCCGCCCCGGCCCCCTCATGGCCCGGCCCGACGTCTTCGGCGTGACCCTGCGTGGCAAGGGCGGCCACGCCTCGGCCCCGCACCAGTGCGTCGACCCGGTCCTGGCCGCCTGCCACCTGGTGACCCAGTTCAACACCATCGTCTCGCGCCGGGTGCCTCCGGGCGAGCGGGCCGTGCTCAGCGTGACGCGCCTCGACGCCGGCACGGGCTACAACATCATCCCGGAAACAGCCTTCCTGCAGGGCACGGTACGCACGCTCTCATCATCGATGGGCGACATGATCGAAGGGGCCATGCGCGCCATGACGGACGCCGTGGCCGCAGGCATGGGCGTGCAGGCCGACTTCGACTACCTGCGGGGCTTCCCCGTGGTCGACAACGACCCTGCCGCCGCGACGAAAGCCGCACGGGTTCTCGGGGAGATGTCGGAAAAGGTGGAGGGGAACATCGATCCGGTCATGGCCGGAGAGGATTTCTCTCATTACCAACTTAAGGTGCCCGGCTGCTTCGTCTTCATGGGCTGCGGCCCCTGCGCCGCCGACGGCCGGGGCGGGCTGCACAGCTCGTGCTTCTGCCTGGACGAGGACTGTCTGCCCTGGGGTATGGCGGCCCTGGCCGCCCTGGCCTTGGATCGGGGGTGAGCCGCGCGTTTTCCCTGTCGCTGCAGGTCGAAAATCATGGATTCCCGCCTTCGCGGGAATGACGCCGGAAAAATGCGGCAGAAATCCACTGACGGCCAACCACAAAAGAGGGGGCACCCAGAGGCCTGCAAACTTTTCCTGCCTTTCCATTCTCCCGCTCAAAGCCCAAACCCCGAGCGTGTCGGGCGGTCTGCGGCGAGGGCCGTCGACTGTCCGACCGATCCAGGCATCGTTTGCTTTCCGGCCGCGGCCCGGACAACGCGCCGCCCTCTGTACGACGATCAAGGCCGGAAAGCATTACGAGGCCCGCGAGGAAGTTTCGACGGACCTTGCCGCAGACCGACCGGTACGCGGCCGCCCCGTCACGCCCCCCGCTTTTCCCTCCTGAATGAAGACCGCCGGAAGCTCGACCGGACAGCCGAACCTCTCTGTCAGGGCTGCTCGTAAAACACGTACGTCGCGAACTCCGCGACCTCGAAGTACACCTTCTTCTCGCCCGGCCCGACCTTGCCGTCGAAATCCGTGTCGGCCACGCCGTAGCCGAAGCGGTAGCCCCGGGCCTGGCGGTCCGAGGTGCCGTAGGCCGTGGACAGCTTGTCGATCTTGATGAAGCGATGGACGAGCTTGTCCCCGGAGAACACCTCCAGGACGCCGTTGGTCCCGGTCCAGTTCTGGATGGAGCGCCCCAACTGGTTCTGGGCTTCCTGCGTGCAGCCGAAAAGGCCGGCCAGCAGGAGCGCGATCATGATCTTCCGCATCGTTCCTCCGTTTTTCCAGGGTTCATAGCCGGGTTTTCATAAGCCTAGGTCCGCCTTGCGCCACTTGGTCCAGGCCGGAAGGTCGGCCCAGGCGGTCCTGATCAACTCCTCGTGCAGATCCGCTTGCGGGTCGAGTTCCCGCAGCGCGGCCTTGAAGGCCGGTCCGTGGTTGCGGTGCGCCACGTGGCAGAGCTCGTGGAGCACGATGTTGCGCGCCAGGGGCCGGGGCAGAAAAAGGAGCTTGGCGTTGAGGCTGATGCCGCCCCGCGCCGAACAGCTGCCCCAGCGCCCGGCCTGGTTCCGCACCCGGACGCCCGAAATGGTCACCCCATGCAGTTGCGCAAGCTCCCGGCAAAACGGGACGAGATGGCACTTGCCCAGGTCGGCCAGCCACATCTGCAGCAACAGCGCCCCGGCACCGGCTTCGCCCCGGGGAAGCAGCACGCGCAGCTGCGAATCCGCGACATGCAGTTCGGGCCGGACGCCTTCGCCGTAGGCAACGCAAAACTTGCGATCAAGGAACGCGAGTTCGACCGTATCCGGCAAGGGGTTCTGCCCAGGCGCCTGGCCCCGGGTTTCGAGGTCGGCCAGCCGCTCCATGAGCCAGGATTTGTGCCGTTCGAGAATCGACGGCACTTCTGCCGCCGAGACCCTGTACGGCAGGACGACCTCGATCCCCCGGCAGGAGCGCATCTTGAGCCAGACCTTGCGCGCCCGGGGGTTGCGGGTCACGGTGACGGGGATGGAATTCCACTGCATGGACGAAAAAGGGCGGCTTTCGCCGCCCTCCGCTTACCAGGTTTTGGTCCGTTGTTCCGCCAGGGCCTTCTCCTGCTCCTCGAAGTCGACGAACCCGGCCTGATGCAGGGCATCCCTGACCGTAGTCTGCCAGTCCCAGTTGGAGTAGATGACCGGCTTGTGGAAGATGCTGCGGAAGGAGGCCAGCTCCTGACGGTAGAAGTCCTCCTTGACGGTGCCGAGGTTGGACTGCAGCTGCTCGTGCAGGCGGGCCAGCTCGCCTTCGTACCAGTCCATGAGGTCCGGGCCGGAGGTGTTCTTCTTGAGGATGTGCTCGTAGCGGTTCTCGGCCAGGAGCATGTGCAGGCGCTCCAGGTGTTGTTCCGTGAGCCACGCGCCCAGGCCCGAGAGCGGGATGTTCTCGGACTCGACCTCGGCGATGTCGAACTTAGTCTGCTGGTAGGTGTCCGGCACGACCGAGGCGGAAACGATGCCGGCGATGCACACCAGACCGCGGATGATCTTGGAGTTGGACACGCCTTGGCCGCAGAAGCCGACCTTCTTGCCGAACTTCTGGCCCGTGAAGATGGTCGTCAGGATGGCCCAGACAACCGCCGGGTCCTCCTCGTCGTAGATGTGGCGCAAACGCGCGTTGTCGCGGTCGGTTCCGAGCACCAGCTGGGTCATGTCGTTGGAGCCGATGGAGAACCCGTCGACTTCCTTGATGAATTCCTTGGCCAGCACGGCGTTGCTCGGGATCTCGGACATGACGATGATCTTCAGGCCGTTGTCGCCGGACTGGATGTGGTGCACCTGCTGGAGGTAGCGCTTCATGGAGCGGACCTCTTCGAGGGTGCGCACGAAGGGCAGCATGAGGTGCAGGTTCGCCCCGCCGAAGGCGCCGCGGGCCAGCTTGAAGGCCTCAAGCTCCCAGTCGTGGATGTTGCGCGACACGCCGCGGAAACCGAGCATGGGGTTGTCCTCATGCCCCTCGAACAGCAGGCCGCCCAAAAGGTTGCGGTACTCGTTGGTCTTGTAGTCCGTGGTGCGGTAGACGATTGTCTTGCCGTGGAAGGCCATGGCGAAGAGGGCCAGGCCCTGGGCCAGGGACTGGATGTACAGTTCCTTGCCGCTGCGGTAGCCGCGGGCCTTGAGGATCTCGCGGATCTTCTCCGGCAGGGTGCGGACCGTGTCCATCTCCTGCTGTAGGCCGACCTTCTTGGCCACGTCCTCGCGCATGGCGGAGATCTTCTCCAGGGTGGCGACAATGACCGGGTCCTTCTCGATGCGCGCCACGTCGCGGCCGATGGAGTCCTGAATCTCGTGGCGGCGGCGCTGGGACTGCGGGTCGGAGCCCAGGGTCTCCAGTTCGTCGGCGTAGCCCATGATGACGGCAACGTGGTCCTTCAGGTCATGGGAGGTCTTCAGGACCTCGAAACGCTGGGTGGCGAACTCCAAGTGCTCGTCGAGCTTCTTGTCCAGTTCGCGCAACTGCCGGTGGATGGCCAGGACCTCGTCGGTGCCCTTGGCGCCCTCGCGCTCGGTCAGCTCCTCCATCTTGCGGCCCAGGCCCGTGACGATGCCCACGTAGCTGCGCAGCTTGATGTCCAGGGAAATGATGCCGGCGGCCATCTGCTCGGACACGATCTTGGTCAGGTCGTTCTCGAGGATCGTGAGCTTCTCGGTGACCACGCTCTCCAGGGTGCCCAGGTCGTAGGCCTCCAGGGCCAGGGGATGGACGCCGATGTTGCCGAGCATGAACTCGGCGCGCAGCAGGCCCACCTCGAAATCGGGCACGTCGCGCAGACGCGACAGGAAGAGGGACTGGCCCACGTCGGCCAGGATGAGACCGACCTTGGTCTTGGTGGCCGGCAGTTCGCTGACGTCGATCTCGCCGCCCACATCGACCAGTGGCAGCAGGCCCCGGTAGACCTTGCCGCGCGAGCCGTCCACGGTCACGTCCTGGCCGTCCAGGGTACGCAGCTTCTCCAGGCGCTTGATGCCGATGACGGCCGGGATGCCCAGCTCGCGGGAGGTGATGGCCGCGTGGCTGGTGTCGCCGCCGGCGTCAGCCATGATGGCCGAGGCGATGCGCATGCCCGGCACCATGTCCGGGTCCGTGCGCTCGGCCGCCAGGACGTTGCCTTTGTTGATCTTGTTCAGTTCCAGGGCCGAGCGCAGGTAGCGTACCTGGCCCTGACCCGCGCCGCGGGACGCGCCGTTGCCCTCAAGGAGCACTTCGGCATGTTTGGCGGCTTCGGGGTCCACTTCCTTGCGGCGCATGAAAATCGTGTGCGGGTGGTGATCCAGCTCTTCGTTCCAGCGGGTCTCGGGGCGGGCCTGCACGAACCACAGGCGGTCCCACTGGTCGATGCAGAACTCCGAGTCCATGATCATGCCGCCGTAGCCCTTGCTGATGCAGCGCACACCCTTGGCCACGGATTCGGCCTGGGCCAGGGACAGGGACCAGCGGAATGCCATGTCTTCGGGCACGGCCTCGACCTTGGTGCCGCGGCCGGATTCCTTGTAGACGATGCGCTTGTCCTTGCAGCCCATGTAGCGGATGACGATCTCCTGACCGTCCTCACGCTGAAAGACATAGAATTTGTCGGGGGTGACCAGGCCGCTGACCACGGCTTCGCCAAGGCCGTAGCTTGCGTCGATGGACACGAGATCCTTGCGGGACGTGCCGCGGCAGCCCGTGGAGGTGTCGGCAGAGAAGGCCGTGCCCGAGATGACCGGGTTGATCATGCGCATGATGCAGACGGAAAGGGACGTGTTCTCGATGGCCCATTCCTGCTTGGCCTTGATGGCGATGGAGTCGTCGCCCGTCTGCTCGGCCTTGGCCACGGCGTCGAGGATGGCCTCGCGGCGGTAGGTCATGGAGCGCAGGTTGTAGGCCGAGGCGCAGTCCCAGTGATAGGCCTGGACCACATAGTTCTCGCCCACGATATTGAGGTAGGTGTCCTGCAGGCCGGCGAAGGCCTTCTTGCGGCTGTCCTCGCCGGCGGCCGAGGAGCGCACGGCCACGGGCTCGTTCTCCAGGCCCGCTTCCTTGCAGATGTCGAGGTAGGCGCCGCGCACGGCGTCGGCCACTTCCTTGGGCAGGTCGACGGAAAGAATGGCCACCTGCACGAGGACCGAGCGCTTGCGCAGCTGGTCGATGCCCTCAGGGGAGACGGCGAAGCCCTCGACGACGTTGTTGATGAAGGAGCGCAGACGGATGAGGGTTCCTTCCTGCTTCTTGGCGGCTTCCTTCACGTCGAGGGCGATCTTGCGGACGAATTTCTGGAGGAACTCGGAGTCCTTGTTGATCTCGGCGTCGCTCCAGTCCGTGGTGTCGTAGGCCCTGTCCACGGTGCTGCGGACCAGGGCGGCGTTGACCTTGGTCTCGTCGAGAAGCTTATGGAAGGCGATGGAGGAAACGGCCCTGAACTGCGGGGCGCGGATCCCCTCGATGGTGCTGATGATGGCGGTGTTGTAGTTCTTGCCGCCGACCAAAAGCTCCGCCTCCTCGCCAATGGTCACGATGTCCTTGCCGGTCAGGATGAGCTGCTTCTGAATCAGCTCCAACTGCTCCGCGGACGGCGTGCCTTTATCCGACGCATCGGCTTTCTTCTTGGAACCCTTCTTCTCGCTCTCAGCCATCTTCGCCTCCTTCGTGCGCGATTCGATCACATTCAAGCCCGCAAAAAACTGGGCATGGGGTACAGCCGACAAGACGGCTCGTCAACAACGTCGACCCCTCATGACACGAAAAAATGATATACAAAAGTTCTTGACAGCAAAAGGACAGGCCCGAAGGCCTGTCTTACACCTTTTGTCCACACCCCGGACAGAACTTGAAGTCGTCCCTGGTGACCGGCGCTGAGCAGGTCGGGCATTTGCGGGGCGCGGGCACGAGCTTGACCAGCAGCTCCCCTTCCTTGACCGGGACCATCTTCTTGTCTTCCTGGTAGTCGGCGAACTTGAGCACCCGCTCGACCATGCCGTCTACCGGCGCGAGCACGGACTTCTCCTGCTTCATGATGGAGATGTTGAAGAGCTCCTCGCCCTTTTTCACCATGTCGCCGGGCTTGACGTGCACCACCCACAGGTCGCCGCTGGACGGCGAGCCCACCTGGTACGGGTCGCGCGGGTCGGCCATCTCCAGCCCCGTCTCGGCCTGGCCCACGGCCTCGGCTACCTTGACCTGCTGGCTGAAGGACTCGGAGTCGAGGGTGTAGGAGACCAGGCTCATGCCGTGGTCGTCTGGCCTGGAGACGTGCTGCATGGCCAAGACATGGTGCTTGCCACTGGAATCCTTGAACATGAATTCCTCGCCGGCGCGGATGCCCTCGAACCAGACATTGAGGGGCAGGCGGTTGCAGTCCCCGTACCTGGTCACGAACTTGATGGTGTTCAGAGCGTCGCCGGGCTGGCTCAGGTACATGAGCAGCTCCTCTTCCGTGGGCATGCGCCCGATGTGCTCGGACAGGCTCTGCTGCTCCTTGGCGATGTCCACATCCTGCAGAGTGGACAGCGGGGAGCATTCGGTGCGCCGTTCGATGGCCTCCTTCCAATCGGCCCCGAAGGCCGACTCGTAGACCCAGTCCGGCGGGAAGCCCAGGGGCAGACGGCCGAACTTTCCCAGGAGCAGGTCGCGGAAGGCGTCGTTGGAATCCTGGTAGATCTTCAGGCGCTCGGCCCGGATCTCCTCGGGCAGGCTCTCCTCGGGCATGGTCACGACCTGGTCCAGGACGGACAGAAGCTTGCGCAGCCCCCTGCGTCCGCCGCGCTTGTAGGCGCCGGTCACGGCCAGGAAGGCCGTGTTCCAGGTGATCTGCGATCCCGGCGTCACGTCGTGGTAGCGTACGATCTTGCGGATGCCGGCCAGGAACTTGAGCATGAAGGGCAGCAGGTGGATGTAGCCCTGCTTCATGGCCCCTTCCTGCGACGACGACGTCGCCCCGCCCGGCATGCCGTGTTCGATGACGTCGTAGTCCACGCCCTGGAAGTACGGGGCCGTGTAGCGGTCGTAATAGGGCATGATCTGCTTGAGCACGAAGCCCGTGGTGCGGATCATCTCCTTGTTCAGGTTGGTCTTGAGGCCCAGTTCCTCGATGTAGGCCGCCGTGGACAGGACCTCGCCCTGGCCGTACCAGCGCACGGCCGCGCCGATGCCCGTGTCCACGATGTGCGCCCCGGCCTTGGCCGCAGCGGCCACGGACGGCACGAACAGGCCGTCGGTGCAGTGGCGGTGGAAATGGACGATCAGGTCCGGGTAGGCCTTGCGAATGGCCGTGACCAGTTCGGTCATGAAGACCGGCGGGCAGACGCCGGCCATGTCCTTCAGGCCCAGGATGAACTTCTTCTCGGCCTGCTTCTTGGAGCAGCCCAGGACCTGGGCGTTCATGTCGATGATCTCCTGCACCACGCCCAGGTAGTGCGGCACGTCGAAGCCCTTGGCGAAGGACAGGGAGATGGCCGGTTCCCAGATGTTGCCCTTTGCGTTGAGCGCAACTTCCGCGAACGGCCGCATGTTCTCGATGTGGTTCAGGAAGTCGAAGCAGCGCACCACGTCGTAATGCTCGCAGATCATCTCGCCCGTGCGGCGCATGATGTTGCGCGGCACCGGCTTGTAGCCGAGCACGTTGGTCGAGCGGATGAGCAGCTGCTTCAGGGTCTTGGGCGCGAACTCGTTCCACTCGCGCGCCTCGGAGAAGGGGTAGGTCATGTTCGCGAGCATGGCCACGTGGAAGTGCGCGCCGCCGCCGTTCTCCAGGGAGAAGAACCCGCAGTTGTCGAGGTAGGGCCCGATGATGCGGTCCTCGGCCAGGCGGAAGCGGTTGCCGGAGTTGGACTGCGTGATGTCGCGCGTCGTCGTGTCCGAGAAATGGACGTGGCCCGAATCGCGGATGTAGCTCAGGATGGCGTCGCGGTCGCCGCGCGGGTACGGGTACTCATAGTATTCGGGCTCGATGGACGGCAGGGACGGCTTGAAGGGGTCCATGCGCTTGCCTTCGCGCGTGCGGTACTCGCCGAGCTTGACGTGCGGGTTGTACCCGTGGGCCGAAATCTCCGCCACCAGGCGCGACAGGCGAACCGCCTCGGACTCCTTGTCCAAGTAGACCATGAGCTCAGGGGCGCTGGCCACGAACTTGGTGTCGTAGTCGCCGCTGCGGAAGCGCGGGTGGGCGATGATCTGGCGGTGGAACGGGATGGTCGTCTTGATGCCGCCGATGATGTATTCGCCCAGGGCCCGCTCCATGATGCCCAGGACCTTGTTCCACTGCGGGCCGTAGGCGATGAGCAGGGACGCGGCCGAGTCGTACTGGGCCGGGAACTCGTAGCCGCCGCAAACGCAGGAGTCCACGCGCACGCCGGGTCCGCCCGGCGACATGTAGCGCGTGATGCGCCCCGCGTTGGGCGAGAAGTTGTGCTGCGGGTCCTCGCAGTTGACGCGGACCTGGATGGCGTGGCTTTTCGGGGTGCAGTTCTCGTCGTTCAGGCGCAGTTCGGCCCCGAAGGCCACGGCGATCTGCTCCTCGACGAGGTCGATGCCGTAGCGGCACTCGGTGATGCCGTGTTCGACCTGCAGGCGGGTGTTGACCTCGATGAGGTAGGCCTCGCCCTTGGAGTCCACTAGGAACTCCACCGTGCACAGGGAGTGGTAGCCCACGGCCTGCACCAGCTGACGCGAGTAGGCCTTGAGCTGGTCGCGCAGCTCCTGGGTCATGCCCGTCCACGGCGACGGCGTGATCTCGACGAGCTTCTGGTGGTTGCGCTGCACGGTGCAGTCGCGCTCGTCGAAGGCGAAGACGTTGCCGTACTTGTCGGCGATGACCTGAATCTCGATGTGGCGCACGGAGGTCAGCAGCCGCTCGACGTAGAGGCGCGGGTTGCCGAAGGACGCCTGGGCCAGGGTCGAGGCCTTGACGAAGGCGTCGGCCAGCTGGTCCTGGCTGAAAACTTCATAGATGCCGCGGCCTCCGCCGCCGCCCTCGGCCTTGAGCATGACCGGCAGGCCGATCTCCCCCGCCACCTTCTTGGCCTCTTCCACGGACACGGCCCCTTCGGAGCCCGGCACGACCGGGATGCCCAGCTTCTGGGCCAGGGTGCGGACCTGCACCTTGTTGCCCAGCAGGCGCATGGCCTCGGACGTGGGCCCGATGAAGAGGATGCCCGCCTCGGCGCACTTGGACGGGAAGGAGTCGTCCTCGGAGGCGAAGCCCCAGCCGGGGTGGATGGCCGCAACGCCCCTGGCCTTGGCCATGGCGATGATCTTGTCGATGTCCAGATAGGCCCTCGGGTTCTCCCCGAGATGCAGCAGCTCCTGGGCGCCGGAGGTGAAGGGCGCGGTCTTGTCCACGTCCGTGGCCGTGATCATGGGTACGGCCTGGAACACTTCCTTGATGGAGCGGACGATGCGCCGCGCCGGAATGCCGCGGTTGGCCACAAGGATCTTCTTGCCCCGGATCTCCCGGGCAATCGCTTCAAAACTGCGGGGATGCAAAGACATATCTCTCTCCGTGCACATGGAATTTGCTTTTTTGATCACTCCTGCGGTCGCAGCGAACCCGAATGCAGCGTCCGCCGTCCGCCCTGCGCGTCGAGGACAATGCCCCCATCCGGGCTCACTCCCGTGAACACGCCGCAAACCGATGATCGATTGTCCGACACGTGCACCACGGCCCCGAGATAGGCCAGAACCCTCTCAACTGACTGGGAAAACTCCAGAGGAGTCGAATCAGAAAGTTCACGACTGTACCGAACCCGTCCAGAATTCACAAGCCGTAACCAGAGCCCAAAAATGGACATCCCCGCCATCAGGTCTCCCAGAACGGTTGCCTCGCAGGCCCGGTCGCGCCGCATGGCCGCGTCGTCCGGACACGTGGCGAGATTGAGCCCGATTCCGGCCAGCAGCACGTCACCCCGCTCCTCGATGAGGATGCCGCCGACCTTGCGGCCGTGCAGCAGAATATCGTTCGGCCATTTGAGGCGCACGGGCGCCCCGAGCTCGGCCAGGCCCAGGCACAGGACCCACCCCGTGAGGATGGAAACCATGTTCTGCCACGGGTCCGGGGAGGCGGGAAGGCGCCAGGCGGCGAAGAGGTTGCCCTGCTCCGAAACCCAGTTGCGGCGCAGCTGTCCGCGCCCGGACCACTGGCGGGTGGCCAGGACCGAGTCCCAGACGTCCAGCTCGCCGCGGCGGGCCAGGTGCATGGCCACGTCGAGCACGGACGAGCACGGACCGCTGAGCCAGAAGCGTTCGGACGGCCGGGACGAGGCCAGTTCGCCCTCACCGGCGAGCAGGGACGCATCCGGGTGACGTGCGGAAAACGCTTCCGTCACGCCGGGAATCTCAGGGGACCAGAGGATGGGCATGGATCGAGATGAGTCCTAGGACGTGGCCTTCTGCTTTTTCTGCATGAGCAGACGTTTGAGGTCCGACTTGTCCCCGGCCCTGTAGACCTGGGCGGGCTGGCTGCGGACCGGTGCGCGGCGCGGGGTGGACGGGGCGGCTTCCCCCGGCGCCTCGGGTTCGGGTTCCATCGGCGCCGCCGCCATGACCGTCGGTGCGGGCGCAGCCGGACGGGGCGGTTCGGGGCGCGGGGGCACAATCGGCGGCGCGGACGGCGGCGCGGGCCGCGAGGCAGCAGGGGCCACCACGGCCGCGGCCCTGGGCGGTCCCATGGGGCGGGCAGGGGCGGCGGGGGCCGCGGGGGGGGGCGCTGGAACCGGACGCGGAACGAGGGTCGGTGACGGCGGCTGGACACCCGCGACGAATCTGCCCGCAGGCGCCCCGGCCGGCTGGTAGAAGATGGCGCGCATGTAGCGCCTCGGTTCGAAGGCCTCGGTCACCCCCGTCAGGGACTCCGTCGAGCCGATGACGAGAGAGCCGTCGGGCTCCAGCACGTCGGCGATCTTCTCGAAGACCAGCTTCTTGTCCATGGGCGTGAAATAGATGGCCACGTTGCGGCAGAAGACCACGTCGAAGCGGCCAAGGCCCGTGAAGGGCTTCATCAGGTTGAACTTCTTGAACACGGCCATGGCCCGGATCTCGTCCTTGATCTTCCAGCCGTCGCCCATGAGGGTGAAGTAACGGTTCAGGGTCTGGGCCGGGAGGCCGCGCTCGATCTCGAACTTGTTGTATTTGCCGTAGCTGGCGCGGGTCACGGCCTCGTCGGAGATGTCCGTGCCGAGGATGGAGATCTGGAAGTTGTTCAGGTTGCCCAGGGCCTCGCGCAGGGCGATGGCGATGCTGTAGACCTCCTGCCCGGTGGAGCAGGCCGCGCTCCAGATGCGGATGGGCACGGGCCGTCCGGGGTTGGCCTTGGACCGGGCGTCGATGAGGTCGGGCAGAATCTTGTGCTTGAACAGTTCGAAGGGCGACGCGTCGCGGAAGAAGAGGGTCTCGTTGGTCGTGATGGCATTGACGACCTCCTTCTCCATGTTCCCGCTACGGTCGGCCTTCACCTTGTTGTAGAGGTCCATGTAGGAGGCGCAGACGTACTGCTGCATCATGGACTTGAGCCGCGTCTCGATCAGGTAGGTCTTGGTCGAGTCCAGGGCCACGCCGCAGATGGAGTGGATGTACTTGGCCAACAGGCCGAATTCTTCTGCGGTGATGGAACTCATGTTGCCGCCATTGTTGAAATGCACGCCTCTAGCGCACGGTGCGCACGATCTCGGAGGCGATGGACTGCAGGGGGGCGACCACGTCCACGACCCCGGCGTCCGCCGCCGTCTTGGGCATGCCGTAGACCACGCAGGACTCCTCGTCCTGGCCGATGGTCACGGCTCCGAAGCTCTTCAGCACCCGAAGCCCCAGCGTCCCGTCGCCGCCCATGCCGGTCATGATCACGCCCGTGGACAGGGCGCCGTACTCACGGGCCACGGAGCGGAACATGTAGTCCACGGCCGGCTTGCAGTTGTTCTCGGGCGGGTCGTCGGTGATCTGGATGACCTTGGTCCCGCCCTGCCCCGCCGCCACGCGCATGTGCTTCCCGCCGGGCGCGATGTAGATCACGTCGGGGCGGACGGTCTCGTTGTGCTCGGCCTCCCGCACCTCGTACTGGCACTTGGCGTCGAGGCTCTCGGCCAAGGACTTGGTGAAGACCGGCGGCATGTGCTGGACGATGAAGATCGGTACGCCGAGCCTCGGCAGCTGCGGCAGCATCTTGGTCAGGGCGTTGGGACCGCCGGTGGAGATGCCGATGGCCACGGCCTTGGACTTGCCCGTGCGCCTGGACGGCGCGGCCGTGGTCACGGTGGGCTTCGGCGCCGCGGGCGACGCGGCGCCCGAGGGCCGGACCGTCTGCTTGAGCAGGAGCTTCAGTTCCAAGCGTTTGGCGAAGGCCTTGACGCGCGGCAGCAGCGCTCCTTTGAGCAACTGCACGTTGGCCTGCATGGCGTCGGCGTCGGGCTTGGGGATGAAGTCGAAGGCGCCCAGCTCAAGTGCCTTCATGGTGATGTCGCTGCCGCGCTTGGTCCAGGAGGAGAGCATGATCGCGCCCACATCCGGGTGGTTTTTCTGGATCTCCTGCAGGGTCTCCAGGCCGTCCATGACCGGCATCTCCACGTCGAGGGTGATGAGGTCGGGTTTGAGGGAGGCGATGCGGGTCAGCGCGATCCGTCCGTTGTTGGCCGTGCCCACGACCTCGACCCCCGGCATCTCGGCCAGGATGTCCCCCACCACCTTGCGGTACATGATCGTGTCATCGACGACCAGAACACGAAGATTCATCCATTCTCCTTAAAAGATGTCAGCCCTGATCGTCGGCCAGCACTTCCTCGACGTCGAGGACGGCCACGAGGTCCCGGGCCGTCTTGAGCACGCCCTGGAAGTAGCGGCCCTTGAGCCCCTTGATGTTCGAAGGGGTCGGCTCCACATGCTCCCACTTGTCGGTGACCACGTCGGTGATGCGGTCCACCAGCAGGCCGATGTTCTCGTCGCGTGAATTGACGATGATGATGCGGCTGGTTTCGGTCATCTTCGACGGCGCCAGGCCCAGCTTGCGGCCCAGGTCGATGATGGTCACGATGCGGCCGCGCAGGTTCATGATGCCCAGCACATAGGACGGCGCCTGGGGCACCTTGGTCATCTCCATCTGCCGGTTCATTTCCTGGATGAGATTGATGTCGATCCCGCACAGGGCCGAGCCCACGTAGAAGCAGGACAGCTGCAGGGGACCCGTCTTTTCGGCCTGCTGTTTCATGCTAGTCTCCTTGTCAGAACATCGGGCATCGAACATGCACCTTGGGTAAAGTTGTCCGTACTCCGGAACGCCGTCAGATCAGGAGGCGTACCGCTTCAGCCATTCGTAGATGGTCTGCAGCAGGCGCTCCTTGTCGAGCTTGACCTGGTAGTCGTCGATGCCCACGGCCTTGCCCCGGGCCACGTCCTCGTCGCCGGCCAGGGAGGTCAGGGCGATGATGGGCGTGAGCGAGAAGCGCTTGTCCTGGCGGATGGTCTGGGCCAGGGTGAAGCCGTCCATGTTGGGCATCTCGATGTCCGTCACGACCAGGTCGTACTTCTGCGGCTCGGCGTCGAGCATGCCCCAGGCCACCAGGCCGTCCTCGGCCGTGTCAACGGTGTACCCGTCGTCCTCGATGAACTTGCGGACCTGGTTGCGGAAGAAGTCAGAGTCCTCGACCAGGAGCAGATGCGGCACGCCCACTTCCCCTGCGTCGTCGGCCACCTCGATGCTGCCGCGCACGGCGAACCATTCGGGCTGGACCGCCTGGATCAGCTCGTAGATGTCGACGATGAGGGTCGTGTTCTCGCCGATGACGGCGGAACCGCTGATGCCCGGCTGCTTCAGGGTGAACGTGTCGACGGTCACCTCGGTCTCGATGGCGTCCACCGGCGGCTTGGCCAGAAGGCCGATCTCGTGGCCGGCCATGAGGAAGACGATGACGATGAGTTCGCCCGTCAGGTCGAGGTGATGGACCGTCGTGGCCTGATCCAGGGAGAAGACGGGCAGCGTGCCGCCGCGGTACTTGATGACCCTGCGGCCGCCGACCTCCTCGATCTCGCGGGCGTCTATGAGCTCCACGCGGGCCACGAGGTCCAGCGGCACGGCGCAGTATTCCTCGGGCGTGTTGCGGAAGACGAAGAGGGACAGCTTGTCCTGGGTCTTGACCGTCTCGGCTTCCTTGGCGGCCAGGGCGCCGCGTTCGCGCACGCCCGTCAGGCTCAGGTCGCCCAGGCGGCCGAGGCCCGCCACGTCGAGGATGAGGGCCACATGGCCGTCGCCCATGATGGTCGCGCCGGCGTAGCCCTGACATTCCTTGAAGTGCCGTCCCAGGGGCTTGACCACGATCTCGACGGAGTCGTGGAGCTGGTCCACCACCAGGCCGTAGCGGAACTGCCCGGCCGAGACCACGACCAGGTTCACGTCGGCCATGGTGCAGCCCGCCTCCTGCATCTGACCGGCGCTCTTCCCGCCGCGCAGGAGTTCGCCGACCATGGACGAGGTGGTGCAGGCCGAACCGTCGAGCCCGAGCACATTGGAAAGATACAGCATCGGGATGAGTTCGCCGCGCAGGAGCAGGACCTCGGCGTCGCCGACCATCTCGATCCGCTCCGTGATCTGGTCCACGGGGATGCGCAGCAGCTCGTCCACGTTGACCTGCGGGATGGCGTAGCGTTCCTGGCCGACCGAGACCAGCAGGCTCGGGATGATGGCCAGGGTCAGGGGCAGCTTGATGCGGATGGTCGTGCCCTTGCCGCGGGCGGTCTCGATGTCCACCTGGCCGCCGAGCTGGTCGAGGTTGGACTTGACCACGTCCATGCCCACGCCGCGGCCCGACACGTCGGTGACCTGCTCGGCCGTGGACAGGCCCGGCAGGAAGATGAGGTTGGCCTTCTCCTTGTCGGACATGGACTTGGCCTGGTCGGGCGAGATGAGCCCGCGCGAGAGGGCCTTTTCCACGATCTTGTCGGTGTTCAGGCCCCGGCCGTCGTCGACGATCTCGATGATGACCTGGCCCGCCTCGTGGTAGGCCTTGAGGACGATGGTGCCCATGGCCGGCTTGCCGGCCAGGACGCGCTCGTCAGGCGGCTCGATGCCGTGGTCCGCGGAGTTGCGCACCAGATGGGTCAGGGGGTCGCCCAGGCCCTCGATGATGGTCTTGTCCAGCTCGACGTCGTTGCCTTCGAGCTGCAGGTCGATCTCCTTGCCCAGGTTGCGGGCCAGGTCGCGGACCACGCGCGGGAACTTGTTGAAGATGTTGCCCACGGTCTGCATGCGGGTCAGCATGATGGTTTCCTGCAGCTCGGACGTGACCAGGTCTATGCGCTGCCCGGCCACCTCGATCTGGTGCAGGGCGGCCGAGGAGATGGCCTGCATGAGCTGGTTGCGGCTCAGGACCAGCTCGCCGGCCAGGTTCATGAGGTCCTCCAGGAGGCTCACGTGCACGCGCAGGGTGTCGGGCTGGGTGATGGCGGACTTGGGCGCCTTTGCGTCGTTCCTGCGGTCTTCCTCGGAAACGGGACGCGGCTCCGGCTTGGGCTCGGGCTGCGGCGCCGGGGCGGCCTTCGGGGCCGGCGGCGCTGCGGCGACCTCGGTTCCGCCCAGGGCTTCGGCCAGGTTCGCACCGTTGAAGATTTCCGAAACCAGGGAGTCGGTCCTGTCCTCTTCAGGCGCCGCCGGGGTCGACTCCAGCAGTTCCCGGGCAAAATCGGCCTCGGGCGCCGGGGCAGTGGCCGGCTCGAACTTCAGGGGCAGGATGAACTCGCTTGCCAGGTCCAGCAGGGCCGGCATGATGTCGTCCTCGATGATGGAGCCGAAGAGGACGAAAAGCGGGATGCGGTTGGAGAAGCCGTCGTCCTCAAGGGTCCCGACGGCCTCGAAGTCGACCTTCAGGTCCAGCACGACGCCGGTGGAGTCCATGCATTTGAGGATGTCGAAAATGGTCTTTTCCTTGCGCTGCACGTCATGGATGAGGTCGAACTCCAGCAGGTAGAGATTCTTCCCGCCCTTGCGGTTCTGCAGCAGGTCGAACTCCGGAACCTCGAAGACGACCCTGCCGCGGCCGTCCTTGATCTCCACCCGGCGGTCGACGGAGGCCTTCTCCTCGCCCTTGAGGTTGGCCGAGGTGGCCGCCGTGAGGGCCGCGATGTGGTCGTCGATGTATGCGTCCTCGCTCTCGGCCACGTTGACGATCATGTCCCGGAGCTTGTCGAAGGCCAGCAGGACGATGTTGACCACTTCCGGGTCGGGCACGAGCTCGCGGTTGCGCACCATGTCCAGCACGTTCTCGATCTTGTGACCCAGGTCCTTGATCTTGATCAGCCCCAGAAATCCGGCCCCACCCTTGATGGAATGCGCCGCGCGAAAGACCTTGTTGACCAGCTCGACATCGATGTCCGCCCCGGACTGCTCGATGGCCAGGAGATCGTTCTCGATGTCCCCGAGATGTTCGGTGGCTTCTTCCACGTACATTTGTAGAGTTTCGTCATCCATCATCATCGTGCGAACTCCGTGTAGATTTCATGTTGGGGCTTCCGCCGCGGCAACCTTCAGTACCCATGCAGACGCCCCGGGCGCCGTCCTCCCGGGGAACCCATCCGAAAAAAACCGCAGATCCGCCCCCGTCCCCGGCGTGGAAGCCTGGGGAGGATGCCCGGATCACGGCTACGAGCCGAGATTGAGATGCTGGTCGAGGCGCATGGACTTGAACAGCTTCACGATGTTTTCCGAGGCCCCGCATATGACGAGCCGGCCGCCCTTCTTCTTCATGGAATTGTGGGTGGCGATGACCACGCCGATGCCGATGGAGTCCATCATGGCCGTCCCGGACAGGTCCAGGCGCAGAACCTGGGGGGACTCGTCGAGCACGGTGCTCAGTTCGTGCTTGAAATCCGGCACCATCGTGGACACGAGGTCCCGGTCCGGGATGATTGTCACGGTGCTTCCTTCACGGGTAATTGCGGACATGATCTCTCCTGATGAAAAAATCCGGGTTTTCTGTGTCCTACACGCTGCCGCCGAGGATATCAATTTACACGAGCGGCAAATTTTTGCAACAAAATGCGCGTGTTGCGCCAAAATTGCCGCACACGGCGGGCACCGCGGCGACGCAAAATCCGTACGGGGCTGTCAGACAATATTACCGTACACTCTTTATTGCCCGGAAATAAAGCAAAACTTTGCTTGTCGCCTCCACGGAAGCCGATGCAGGCGCCCTGCCCCGCCAAGAAAAAACGGGCGGTTCCGCCATGCCGTCGGAAACGCCCGTCGCAGTCCCATGCGCGCCGCATTCCCGGTGCGCTATTTTCCGGCCAGGATGCTCTTGGCCGGGATGAGCCCCGTGGCCGCCGCCGAAACGATGTTTCCGGCCACGCCGGGTCCGTCGCCCGCAACGTAGAGCCCGGGAATGGCCGTCTCCAGGTTCTCGCCGCAGTCCACCTGGGTGGCGAAGAACTTGATCTCCGGCGCGTAGAGCAGCGTCTCGTCGTTGGCCACGCCGGGCACCACGAGGTTGAGCTTCTCCAGGCCCTCCACCAGGTTGGTCAGGATGCGCTCGGGCAGGGCCATGGCGATGTCGCCGCAGACCACCTTTTTGAGCGTCGGCTCGATGTAGCTGTTGCGGATGCGGTTCCAGGTGGACCGCCGGCCGCGCTTCAGGTCGCCGAAACGCTGCAGGATGGGCTTGCCGCCGCCGATGAGGGTCGCCAGGCGGCCGATGGACTCGCCGTAGGCCTGGTTGTCCGTGACCGGCTCGTTCAGGACCACCTTGGACAGGAAGGCGAAGTTGGTGTTCTCGCTCTTCTTGTCCATGTAGGCGTGGCCGTTGACGCACACGAAGTCCTGGTAGTTCTCTTGGGCGATGAACCCGCCGTAGTTGGTGCAGAAGGTGCGGGTCAGGTCGTCGTACTTGGAGGTGCGGATGAAGAAGGTCGGGTCGTAGATGATGGAGCAGAGGTCCTGCATGATCTCGTTGTGGACCTCCACGCGCACGCCGACCTCGATGCCGCGCTGGGTCACGGCCAGGCCGTGGCGCTGCACGAGCTGCCCGACCCACTCGGCGCCCACCCGGCCCGGGGCCAGGATGACGTTCTCGGCGAAGTGCTCTCCCTTGTCCGTGACCACCCCGCGCACGCGGCCGTCCTCGACGAGGATGTCGCGGACATCCTCCTTGGTGCGCACGGTCACTCCCTTGGACTGGATGTACTCGACCATGCCCGTGATGTGGCCGGGCAGGTTGTCGCTGCCGAGGTGCTTCTGCTTGATGACCAGCAGGTCGATGCCGAACTTGCGGGCCTCCTTGCGGATGGACTTGGCCTCCTCGATGTTGGTCGGGTAGACCTTGCCGTCCATGCCGAAGCGGTTGAAGATGGCTTCGGTCTCCTCGATGAGCGCCGTGGCCTTGCCCACGCTCATGAACTGGGTCAGGTCGGTCTTGCCCAGCTTGTGGATGAAGTTGAGCTTGCCGTCGGAGAAAAGGCCGGCGCCGCCCATTCCGGACAGGATGTTGCAGGGCTTGCAATGGATGCAGTCCTGCTCGCCCACCAGGGGGCAGTTGCGCTTCAGGGACGCCTTGCCCTTCTCGATGAGGAGCACGTCCAGGCCGGAATGCTCGGCCAGGTGATAGGCGGCGAACAGGCCGGCGGGGCCGCCGCCGACGATGATGACGTCATGGACTTTGTTCATGGCTATTTCCCGTCGACCTTCTTCTTTTTCACGGACATGGTGTGGCGCTTCTGGGCCGAGAGCTCGACCTTGCGCAGGCGGATGTTCTGGGGGGTGACCTCGACCATCTCGTCGTCGCGGATGAAATTGAGAGCCTTCTCCAGGGTCATGGGCAGCACCGGCGTGAGGATGATGGCCTCGTCCTTGCCCGACGCGCGGAGGTTTGTCAGCTTCTTCTCCTTGCAGGGGTTGACGTCGATGTCGTTGTCCCTGTTGTGCTCGCCGACGATCATGCCCTCGTAGACCGCATCGTTAGGCTGGACGAACATGCGGCCGCGCGGCTCGAGGTTGAAGATGGCGTAGGGCACGGCCTGGCCCTGGCGGTCCGAGACGATGGAACCCGAGAAGCGGGTCGGGAAGTCCCCGCGGTACTCGCCGTAGCCGTCGAACAGGGAGTTCATGATGCCCGTGCCCTTGGTGTCGGTCAGGAACTCGTCGCGGTAGCCGATGAGCGCGCGCGACGGCACCGAGAACTCCATGCGCACGCGGCCGCTGCCGTTGTTGACGAGGTTCAGGAGCTTGCCGCGGCGGATGGACAGCTTCTCCGTGACCACGCCCATGAAGGCCTCGTCGCAGTCCACGTAGACGTGCTCCAGGGGTTCAAGGAGCTTGCCGCCGTCCTTCTTGTAGATGACCTCGGGACGGCCCACGCCCAGCTCGAAGCCCTCGCGGCGCATGGTCTCGATGATGATGGCCAGCTGGAACTCGCCGCGGCCCTTGACGATCATGGAGTCCTTGTCCTCGCTCTCCTCGACCTGGATGGCCACGTTGGTCAGGGCCTCCTTCTCCAGGCGGTCCTTGATCTTGCGGGACTGCACGATCTTGCCCTCGCGGCCGGCGAAAGGGGAAGTGTTGATGGTAAAGCGCATGGACACGGTCGGTTCGTCCACGTCGATGCGCTTCAGGCGCACCGGGGACTCCTTGAGGCAGATGGTGTCGCCGATGGAGACCTTGTCCAGGCCCGCCAGGACCACGATGTCGCCCATCTCCACGGATTTCTGCTCGGCCAGCTGCAGGCCCTCGTAGGCCTGGATCTTGGACGGCCGGAAGGCGGTCTGGCCCGCCTCGGTCATGCACAGGAGGTCCGTCTTGTCCTCCAGGGTGCCGGCCTTGATCTTGCCTATGACCAGGCGGCCCAGGTAGTCCGAGTAGCCCAGATCCGAGACGAGCATCTGGAAGGGCGCGGCCGGGTCGAAGCGGGGCCCGGGGATGCGATCAAGTATCAGGTCGAAGAGGCACTGCAGGTTCTCGCCGCGCTCCTCCAGGACCGGGGAGGCCACGCCGTCGCGGCCGACGGCGTAGAGAACCGGAAATTCGAGCTGGTCCTCGTCGGCGCCGAGATCGATGAACAGGTCGTAGACCTCGTCCAGGACCTCCTGAGGGCGCGCGTCGGCGCGGTCGATCTTGTTGACGACCACGAGGATGGGCAGGCTCGCGTCCAGGGCCTTCTTCAGCACGAAGCGGGTCTGGGGCAGCGGGCCTTCGGAGGAGTCCACCAGCAGCACCGCGCCGTCGACCATGGACAGGGCCCGCTCCACCTCGCCGCCGAAATCGGCGTGGCCGGGGGTGTCGACGATGTTGATCTTCACGTCCTTCCAGCGCACGGAGCAGTTCTTGGCGGCGATGGTGATGCCGCGCTCGCGCTCCAGGTCCATGGAATCCATGACGCGCTCGTCCATGGACTGGTTGTCCCGGAACACTCCGGACTGGCGGAACATGGCGTCGACCAGGGTGGTCTTGCCGTGGTCGACGTGGGCGATGATGGCGATGTTTCTGATGCGGTCGTTATTCTGCATATTGGGCATTGTTTTTCCTCTGGTGGACATAAAAAACGGCTCCCTGAACGAAGCCGGTGCCGTGCCGTGCGCACGACGCACGACACTATTTTTCCACTACGCGCAGTTTTCGTGCGCCGTCAAGATGGGAAAATCGGGCAAAGCGGGTTCGGCCGGACCGACGTGCGGCCGGGGGAGCCGGGCTGCGGAAACTCCGCGAAGAGCTAGGAAAGCTTGCCGCAGCGCAGGTTGCGCACGGCATCCTTGAACATGACCTCGATGGTGTTGGGCTTCATCAGCTTCTGCACGTAGCCTGCCCCGAAGACGGGGTGGTCGATGACGTCGCCGGACCGGAAGGTGCGGTCCATGCCGTAGCTCAGGGGCGAGGGACACGACCCCACCAGTTTCTCCCACTGCTCTGCCTGGGCCTGGGCCTGCCTGCTTGCGGCCGCGGTCGATTTGCGGGGGCTTGCGGCCTTGGGCGCGGCGGCCTGGGGGGCGTCCTTGACGGTCCCGGTCGCGCCGCTTCTCACCCGGGGCGCGGCCTGGGCCTTGGCCTCGGCCTTGGGGGACGCGTAGGAGTGGCGGGCGCGGCAGACCTTGCACTCGACCTTGGCGATCTTGTCGCCCAGCATGGCCACCACATGGTGGTCCGTGACGGTCTTGCATTTCTTGCAGAGTGATTCGACGGAACTGCCGGCCTGTATCTGATTCTCGCTCATGACATATCCTTTAAGATGCGGTGTGGAAAAAAAAGCCACAAGGCATGACCTTGTGGCGAAAGCATGTCTGACGACCCTAACCCCTTCCCTTCCGGTAGGCAACGCCGGAGTTTGAGGTACCGCCCGGACCGACGGCGTCGTTGACAGCGGCGGCGTCCGCACGCATGATGCGCGCTTCTCAGGGCGGGGTGGAAGTCCCCACCGGCGGTGTCCCGCGCGTGCGCGGGGAGCCCGCGAGCGCTCCCGGAGGTCCGGGAGGTCAGCAGATCCGGTGAGAAGCCGGAGCCGACGGTCACAGTCCGGATGGAAGAGAAAGACGGCCGCCGTCCGCGTGCGCGGGCGGTTCTTTCCGGCCGCGCCCTGGTTCACGCCCAATTTCCAAGGAGAGCAACGTGAATCAGACCTCCCCCACTTTCGACGGCACCCCCTCCCGCGACCGCGTGGAGCGCGCCCTCCAGGCCCTGCGCGCAGGCCGGGGGGTGCTGGTCACGGACAACGAGAACCGCGAGAACGAGGGCGACCTCATCTTCGCGGCCGAGTCCCTGACCACTTCCCAGATGGCCATGCTCATCCGCGAGTGCAGCGGCATCGTCTGCCTCTGCCTGCCCGACGAAAAGGTCCGGGCCCTGGATCTGCCCCCCATGGTCGGCACCAACTCCAGCCGCTACCAGACGGCCTTCACCGTCTCCATCGAGGCCGCCGAAGGCGTGACCACGGGCGTGTCCGCCGCCGACCGCGTACGCACGGTCCAGGCAGCCATCGCCGACGACGCCCGGCCCGGCGACCTGAACCGCCCCGGCCACATCTTTCCGCTGCGGGCCAGACCGGGCGGGGTGCTGGAACGCGAAGGGCACACCGAAGCCACGGTGGACCTCATGCGCCTGGCGGGCCTGAAGCCCTACGGCGTGCTCTGCGAGCTGACCAACGAGGACGGAACCATGGCCCGCATGCCCCAGATCCGGGAGTTCGGGCGTCGGCACGACCTGCCGGTGGTGACCATCGACGATCTCAAGGAGTACATCCAGGACGCGGCCCGGGCCGCCGTCTGACCCAACCGCCGCGGAGCCCTTGCCGGCGCTCCGCGGCGCTCATGGCCGGCCTGGACTTTTGAGCGGCCGCTCTGTACGCGAACAGCCATGACTCCCGCCATCAACGCCGCCAAAAAAGCGAAAATCGCCTTCACCGTCCACGAGTACGAACACGACCCGTCCTGCGCCTCCTACGGCCTGGAAGCCGCGGAAAAGCTGAACGTCGATCCCGAGCGGGTCTTCAAGACCCTGGTCGCGGACCTCGGCGGCGAGCTCGTCGTGGCCGTCATCCCCGTGGAAGCCATGCTCGGCCTCAAGCATCTGGCCAAGGCCGCCGGGTCCAAGAAGGCGGCCATGGCCGACAAGGCCCTGGTCGAGCGGACCACGGGCTACGTCCTGGGCGGCGTCAGCCCCCTGGGGCAGAGGAAGCGCCTGCGCACCTTCATCGACACATCGGCGCAGCCCCTCCCGACCATGCACGTCAGCGCCGGTCGCCGCGGACTGGAGATCGAACTCGCCCCGGCCGACCTGGCGCGGCTGACCGGCGGGATCTTCGCCGAACTGCGGCAATAACCCCCCATCCACAAAGTTCAGCCTGCAGCGCCGCTGTCCGCAAGCGCTTGCGCTAAACCGCTCTGTCCCGACACCGGCATGAATGGATTGCCGACCGCATTCCGTCGGCCCTGTCTGATCCGCAGGCCCGCGCCGTCCGAAAGACCTTCACCTTCCTCATGTCCGACATGCCCATACCATGCGGGACACTGCATGAAAAACTGCGCGAATTGTCTGACAAGCATTTCCCTTGACTTTTTCCCGCCATCAATGCTTAAGCAACCAAGGTTCAAAGTCGAAAATACGGACGACATCCCGGGACGCAATGGCATACATCTACGGTAGCCAGGGACGAGACGACATCGCCGCAACCTGTACAGGGCGCAAGGATATTCTTCTGCGCATCGCCCTGCCCCTGCTCTTCCTCTTCGCCCTCGCATCTGCGGGTTTGCATGCATTCCTGCATGGCAGCTACATCATCACGGCGTTCTTCGCCGTTTTCTTCGTTTTCCTGCTGCTTCGCTTCGAAGAGCTCGGCCTGACCCTGGCCCTGCGTCTCTCCGGAGCCGAAGCTGCGGCCCGCGCCAACCGCATCGCGGCCAGAACGCTGCGTCTCCTGCCCGAAGGGTACCATGTCTTCCACGGCCTGGAGTTCGACGGCGTGCGCATCGACCACGCCGTTGTCGGCCCGGGCGGTTTCTTCCTCATCACGGACAGGGCGAACATCGGCAGAATCACGGAGGTCCGCGAATCGCTGAGGCTGAACGGATGGCCGTTCCTGGGGGACCTCATCGGCAGGAGCTGGCGTCAGTCCCGCGCACTGCTGCGCCGCCTGGACCTTGAAAATTCCGGTTCCGTCCAGGTCTGCCCCGTGCTGTGCTTCAGCCGAGGAAGCGTCGAGACCGGGCGCCTCGTGCGCGGCGTGATGATCGCCCAGGCCTCGGCCCTCGTGCGCATGATCCTCGAACACGAGAGCCCGCTGTCGAGCGAAAAGGTCATGCAGCTGACCGACAAGCTCGCGCCCCTGGTGCGCTTCAGGACGGCGGACGTCGAGGCCACGCATCTCGACGCGCGCGACGGCATGGACGACGACCTTTCCGACGCCACGACGCCGCGCCCGGCCTGCAGCAAATGCCGGCATACGCCGAGCGACCTGGAAGCAGCACTGTTCCCCGACGAGTGCCCGCGATGCGGCCGCCTGTACGCACCGGGCAACACGGCGGAACCGTCCCTCCCCGCTCTGCCCCGGACGTCGACCACGGCCGTTGCCACGGTCTGCGTGATCGTCGCCGCCGGCTCCTCCCTGCTGGCCTATCAGGCCGGACTGTTCGACCAGGACAGGCCGGCTCCCAACCAGGCCGCGGCGGTCGCTGACAACGCCACGCTGGAGACCGCGGAGGTCGCCCTGGCCCCTGCCGCACCGACCGCGACTCCTCCCCTGACGACACGGTCATCGTCAGCGACGCAGGTCGCAGATAAAGCCCCCGGCCCCGCCGAAGCTCAAGTCCTGGAACCGGGAAGCCAGCTCCCGCAAGCATCCGACCCTGTCCAGGGCGTCGACACCGATGCCCAGGAATCCCACGCATCTCCATCGCCATCCGAACCCGACCGCGAACCTGCCGCCAACGACCCGATCGGCGACGCGAACGCCACGGCCGGGACGCAAACCCAGGCCGCGCCCGCAGAACCAAAAAGGCTCAATCCCGCCGAAGGAATCCTGACCATCGTCACCGCCAGGACCACGACCCTGGTGCTGACCAACGACCAGACGTCGAAGCGTTTCGGCCCTTACGAAACCAAACCCCGCAAGGCCCTCGACATCGTCCTGCCCAAGGGCTGCTACTCCGTGGTCCTCGTTGACAACGGCAGACGCCGGCAGACCACGGTCAGCTTTCTCGGCGACACGGGCCGGCTCGAATTCTAGAGGGGGCCGCATCGCTGCGGACTTGCGGAACGCCATCCGACCATAAAGGCCGCCGGACCCAGAGGCGCCCGGTCCTCCCCGTGCTCACGATTCCGTGTGCGGCGGTTCATGCTCCACGTCGAAGTTTATGCGTAGCCGCATGGCAACACGATTTCCTGTTCGTGAGCACTCTCGGCTCCGCATTCCCGCCCGATAAGGCGACCGCGTACCCCGTTCCATTGACAGAAAGAAAGGCCATCCTTACTTTACAACCTTAAAGGACAGCATTGATTTAGCCAGGGAGGCCTAATGCTCGCCATCGCAAAAATAACGTCCAAGGGGCAAACCACGATTCCCCAGGCTGTTCGAGACGCTCTCGGCGTCCACCCGGGAGACGCCATCGTGTGGGAGGTGAACCGTGACGGTGTGGCCAGAGTCCGCAAGGTCGCGCCCCTTGACGTGGAGTACCTGAGCGCTGTGGAGGCCGGGCTTTCCGAATGGAACTGCGCCGAAGACGAGGAGGCGTACCGTGATCTGTGAGCGATTCGACGTGGTTCGCGTCCCTTTCCCCTTCACGGACCGGATGGCCGTCAAGAACAGACCCGCCCTGGTGCTTTCGGATTCAGACATCTTCAACGCGCCAAGCGGACACGCCGTCATGGCCATGATCACCTCGCTGGCCAATGCCCCATGGGCATGCGACTGCCCCATCCTGGACCTCGAATCCGCCGGCCTGCCCGCCCCGTCAAAAGTGCGCCTCAAGCTCTTTACTCTGGATCTTCGGCTCGTGCGCGGGACCCTGGGCCGGTTGTCGGGCCGGGATGAATCCGCGGTGCGGGCCATGCTCTCGGCCGCCTTGACGTGCCCTGACCCGCCAAAAAAATAGGGCCCCCGGACTTTCGCCCGGGAGCCCCGCAAGGAGGAGAAAGCCGTTTACTTGCGCAGCATGCTCGCCAGGAGGCGCAGGTGAGAGCGCTCCTCGTCGATGCAGGCCTTGATGTATTTCTTTTCCCCTTCGGGCACGAACTCCTGCATCTCCACGAAGAAGAGGATCGTGTCCTTCTCGAAGCCCATGGCCGTTTCGATGGCCTCCACCGCCGTGCCCATGAACTGCTTCAGGTGTTCCACGTCGCCCAGGCGGAAGAGCGTGTGGGAGTCGAGGAGAAACTTCAGGTAGTCCACATACTCGTCCTCCTCGGCCCAGGCCGGGAGTTCCACCTCGCCCACGCGCTCGTAGAGCTTGGCGAAGATCTCGCGGTGCTTGGTCTCTTCCCCAGCCAGGAAGCTGAACAGTTCCTTGAGCTTGGGTTCCGTCGTGGTCTCGACCAGGCGATTGTAGAAGACCTCGCCCCTGGTCTCGACTTCCTGGGCGGCCAGGAGGATGTCCGTCGCCTTGAATATTCCAGCCATAAAACCTCCTAGAGTTCCGAAGGCAGCTCTTTGAGCTGGGCGTAGGTGAAGACGGGGCCGTCGATGCAGACGTACTTCGTGCCGATGTTGCAGCGGCCGCAGATGCCCACGCCGCACTTCATGCGCTTTTCCAGCGTGGTGATGATGTTCTGGTCCTCGAAGCCCAGTTTCTTGAGGGCCTGCAGGGTGAACTTGATCATGATGGGCGGTCCGCAGGTGATGGCCACGGTGTTCTTGGGCTTGGGGTTTATCTCCAGCAGCACGTTGGGAATGAGCCCCACCTTGTGCTCCCAGCCTTCGGACGGGTTGTCGATGGTCAGGACGGTGTTGACGTCCTTGCGGCTCGTCCACTCGGGCAGTTCGGCCTTGTAGGTCAGGTCGGCCGGGCTGCGCGCGCCGTAGAGAAGCGTTATCTCTTTGTAATCCTTGCGGTTGTCTAGCATGTAGGTGAACAGGGTCCGCAGGGGCGCCATGCCGATGCCGCCGCCGACGAAGACGATGTTCTTGCCCTTGAGGTCCTCTACGGGGAAGGAGTTGCCCAGGGGGGCGCGCACGCCGATCTGGTCGCCGGGCTGCAATTGGTGCAGGCGGGTGGTCACCTCGCCGACGCGCATGACGCTGAACTGCAGGTAGTCCTTGCGGGTCGGGGAGGAGTTGATGACGAAGGTCGACTCGCCCACGCCGAAGACCGAGAGCTGCCCCACCTGGCCGGGCCGGAATGTGAAGTCCTTCATGCGCTGCTCGTTGTTGAGCACGATGCGGAAGGTCTTGATGTTGTGCGTCTCCTGGATCACCTCGACGATGGTGGCCATGTCCGGGAGATAGGGATTGGCGTTCATTCGGCGTACTCCTGTGCGGCGTTGACGATCTGCCGGATATCGACTCCGGCGGGGCACTGCTTGATGCATCGGCCGCACCCGCAGCAGGCGATGACGCCCTTGTGCAGGTCCGGGTAGTAGCTGAACTTGTGCCCGACGCGGTTCTTCAGACGATGGGCCTTGGTCGAGCGCGGGTTGTGGCCGCTGCCTTCCAGGGTGAAGGTGTGGGACATGCAGTTGTCCCAGGTGCGGATGCGCTGGCTGGAGAGGCCCAGGTCGTCGTCCGTGATGTTGAAGCAGTAGCAGGTCGGGCACATGTAGGTGCAGGCCCCGCAGGAGATGCACTTGGCCGACTGGGCCAGCCAGAAGTCCATGTCGTCGAAGCGCGCCAGGAGCTTGGCCGGGGCCGACGCGTAGTCGTGGGCCTCGCCCATCAGCTCGCGCGCCTTGGCGTTCTTGGCGTCGGCCTCCTTGCCCTTGTCGCCGGCGTCGACGAACAGGGCCATCTTCATGATCTCCTCGCCCTCCGGCGTGACGGAGCGGGCCACGTAGCCCTCGCCCACCAGGGTCAGGAGCACGTCGGAGCCGCTCGGGTCGGCCGGGCCGCTGCCCACGCTGTGGCAGAAGCAGGTCGTCTCGGGGCGGTCGCAGGCCAGGGAGATGAAGACCGTGTTGCGGCGGCGCTGCAGGTAGTACGGGTCCTTGATCTTGTCGGTCTCGTAGACCGGGTCGAAGATCAGCTTGCCGCGCGCCCCGCAGGGCCGGCAGCCGATGACGACGTTCTTGCCCTCGGGCAGGGTCTCGATGATCTCCGGCTTTTTCTCGGGGATTTCGCGCTTGACCACCAGCAGGGTCTCGGTCTGCGGGAACGTCGCGGCCTTGGGGGACACGGCGGCCATGCGGGAGTGCAGGTCCATGACCATGCCCGGCTGGAAGCGGCGGAAGGTCACGGTGCCGCAGTCCGCCACGGGCGCCAGCACGCGGCAGGTGGCGGCCAGTTCCGCGGCCAGGCGGTTCAGGTTTTCCTTGGTGATGAATTTTTCCATTACCAGCCTCGCTCGTTGATGCGCTCTTCCTCGACCTTGAAGGTCAGGAGCGGCGGTGTCTGATCAAGGGCCTTGCCGGCCTCGTGCTGGAACACGTCCTTGACCTGCTTGTTCATGTAGCGCCGCAGGAGCATGAGCGGGATGTCCACGGGACAGGCCCGCTCGCACTCGCCGCACTCGGTGCAGCGCCCGGCCAGATGGGACACGTGGATCATCTGGAACATCATGTTCTCGGACGGCAGGTTCTCCTGGCTGACCCACAGGGGTTCGCGGCTGGTCGCGATGCAGTAGTCGCGGCAGACGCACATGGGGCAGGCGTTGCGGCAGGCGTAGCAGCGGATGCAGCGGCCCATGGTCTCCTGCCAGAAGGCGAACTTCTCGGCGTCGGACTTGGCCTCGAACTCGTCCTGGCACTTCAGGCTCGGGGCCGGGGCCGGGGTGTGCGCCTTGCCGATGAGGAAGTCCGAGACAATGGCGTCGGGAGTGTCGCAGACGAGACATTTGTCGGCCTGCACGTCTGCAAGCCTGAGGGTCGCGGCCTGGCCGGCCACGGTGACCTTGAGGGAGTCGGCGCCGATCTCCACGGACTCGACGAAGCCCGGATCGGCGGGCAGGGCCTTGCGGATCTTGCGCTGGCTGACCACGCCGTCGCAGCACAGGCCGAAGATGACGACGTCGTCGCGGCTCACGAGCTTTTCGTTCAGGAGCTCGATCACGCTCTTGCTGTCGCATCCCTTGACGACGACGCCGACCTTCTTGCCCTTCCAGCCCGTCAGGTAGGTGGCCAGATTGTGCACGGCCAGGGGGCCTATGATGAGCCTGTCCAGATCGGCCTCGGAGCGGATGAAGAGCGGCGTGGCGTGGAGCGGGTCGTAGCCCTGCTCCCAGCCGATGACGCACTCGAGATCGCCGAGCCGGCTCTTGATGGCTGTCTTGAGATCATCCAATTGGGACATGTGTCCTCCTATGCTTGAATCGAACCGTGACAGGGACATCCCTGCCCCTGGCTGGCCTTCACGGCCAGAGCGTTCCAGTCCACGTCGCTTTTCGGGTTGAAGCTCGGCGCGGGGCCGAGTTCGTGGATGCGGCGGGTGAACTCCGTGACCACGTGCTGCCAGCGCTGCCCTTCCGAAGCCGAGACCCAGGTGTACTCGAAGCGGCGTTCGTCGATGCCCGTGATGGGCAGGAAGCGCTTGAGCATCTCCAGTCTGCGCCGGGCGTAGAAGTTGCCCTCGGCGTAATGGCAGTCGCGGGGATGGCAGCCCGAGACCAGCACGCCGTCGGCCCCGTTCATGAGGGCGCGGACGATGAAGAGCGGGTCGATGCGGCCCGAACAGGGGACGCGGATGATGCGCAGGTCCGTGGGCTGCGTGAACCGCCCCACTCCCGCCGTGTCCGCGCCGCCGTAGGAGCACCAGTTACACAGGAAGCCTACTATTCGAAGTTCGCGAACATCTTGGGCGGGCATAAGGCATTCACCTCCGCGAGGATCTGGTTGTCTGTGAAGTGTTCAAGCTGGATGGCGCCCTGCGGGCAGGTCACGGTGCAGATGCCGCAGCCCTGGCAGACCGTGTCGATGACCTCGGCCTTGGGGTTGCCGAAGCGGTCCTGGATTTCCTTGATGGCGCCGAAGGGGCAGGTCTGGATGCACTTGCCGCAGCCCACGCAGCGGGCCGGGTTGACGCGCGAGACCGCCGGGTCGGACTCCAGCATGGCCTTGGACAACAGACCCAGGACCTTGGACGCGGCGGCGCTGCCCTGTCCGACCGAAGCCGGGATGTCCTTGGGGCCCTGGCAGGCGCCGGCCAGGAACACGCCGGCCGTATTGGTCTCGACGGGCTTCAGCTTGGGATGGCTCTCGACGAAGAAGCCGTACTGGTCCGGGGCCACGCGCAGCTTTTCGCCCAGCTGCACCGCGCCCTTGGCGGACTCGGCGCCCACGGCCAGGACCACCAGGTCGGCCGGGACCTCGACCTGCGTGCCGGCCAGGGTGTCGGCGCCGCGCACGACGAGCTTGTCGCCCTTGGGATAGATCATGGCCACTCGGCCGCGCACGTACTGCGCCCCGTACTCCTCCATGGCCCGGCGCACGAACTCGTCGTACAGCTTACCGGGGGAGCGGATGTCCATGTAGAAGACGTAGGACTGGGAGTCCGGGATGTGGTCCTTGGTCAGGATGGCCTGCTTGGCCGTGTACATGCAGCAGAAGCCCGAGCAGTACGGACGGTCCACGGACTTGTCGCGCGAACCCACGCACTGGATGAAGACCACGTTCTTGGGCTCCTTGCCGTCCGAGGGGCGCTTGATGTGCCCACCCGTGGGGCCCGATGCCGAAAGAAGGCGCTCGTACTGCAGGGACGTGATGACGTCCTTGTAGCGGCCCTCGCCGTACTGCGGGTACTTGTGCCAGTCGAAGAGGTCGTAGCCGGTGGCCACGACAATGGCGCCCACGTCGACGTTGACCAGTTCGTCCTTCTGCTCGAAGTCGATGCACTTGACCGGGCAGACCTTGGCGCACAGCCCGCACTTGCCCTTGGTCAGCATGAGGCAGGAGGCCGCGTTGATGGCCGCTTTCTTGGGGATGGCCTGGGGGAACGGGATGTTGATGGACGGGGCGTTGCAGAGATTCTCGTTGAAGGGGTCCGGGTGCTTGCGGCTGGGGCACTTCTCGACGCACAGGCCGCAGCCGGTGCATTTGGTCCAGTCGACGTAGGTGGACTTCCTGCGGACGGTGACCTGGAAGTTGCCCACGTAGCCGCCCACGCTCTCGACCTCGGAGCAGGTGTAAAGGGTGATGTTGGGGTGCTGGGCAATGTCGACCATCTTGGGGCCGAGTACGCAGGACGAGCAGTCGACCGTCGGGAAGGTCTTGTCCAGCTTGGCCATCTTGCCGCCGATGCTCTGATCGCGCTCGACCAGGATGACTTCCTGGCCGCCGTCGGCGCAGTCCAGGGCCGCCTGGATGCCGGCCACGCCGCCGCCGATGACGAGCACGCGTTTGACCGTCTCGAAGCGCTTGGCCATGAGGGGCCGGTTGCGACGCAGCTTTTCCACGGCCATGCGCACCAGTTCGGCGGCCTTGCCGGTGTTCAGGTCCTTGGTCTTGCCGATCCAGGAGACGTGCTCGCGGATGTTGGCCATCTCGAACATGTAGCGGTTCAGGCCTGCGCGCTCCACGGCGCGGCGGAAGGTCTGCTCGTGCATGCGCGGGGTGCAGGAGGCCACCACCACGCCGTCGAGGTTCTTGTCCTTGACCGCCTGGATGATGGCGTCCTGGCCCGGTTCGGAGCAGGCGTACATCGTGTCCGTGGAGAAGACCACGTCGGGGTACGTCAGGGCAGTGGCCGCCACGGAGGGACAGTCCACGGTGCCGGCTATGTTGCTGCCGCAATGGCAGATGAAAACACCAATTCGCATCGCGCCCTCCCTACATGGCCTGCTGCGGTTGTTTGATCCTGCCCAGGGCGAGCCTCGGATCCACGCAGAGCTTCTCGAAGCCGAGCTCGGCGCGGTCGATCCCCAGGGCGTAGCCGAGGAGCTGGGTGTAGTAGAAAACCGGGATCCGGAAATTCTCGCGCAGGGCGTCGTTGATCTGCCCCTGCCGCAGGTCCAGGTTCATCTGGCACAGCGGGCAGGCGGTCACGATGGCGTCGGCGCCGACGTCACGGGAGGCGTCCAGAAGCTTGCCCGACAGCGTGGCCACGATGTCCCCGCGGGGAATGCCGTAGGAGGCCCCGCAGCACTCGACCTTCAGGGGGAACGGCACCACCTCGGCTCCCAAAAGCGCCATGAGGTTGTCCATGGCCATGGGGTTCTCGTGGTGGTCGAAGCGCATGACCTCGGGCGGACGGTTCATGATGCAGCCGTAGTAGCAGGCGATCTTGATGCCCGTGAGGGGTTTGACGACCTTGCCTTTGATGAGCTCCGGGTCGACGTTCTCGGCCAGGACCTGCAGCACTGACTGGGTATCCACGGAATTCCTGCACGGCACGTCCAGCAGGGCGTTGACCTTGTCCTTGAACTCCGGGTCGTCCATCTTGTGGGACGCGGTGCGCAGGTTGGTCAGGCAGCTGGGACAGGGGGTTGCGGCCTTGGTCATGCCCATGGTCTCGACCTGGGCCAGGTTGCGGGCCGACAGGGCCGCGGAGAGGACGTGGTTGACGGTGTGGGCCGGCGAGGAACCGCAGCAGCTCCAGTCCGGGATGTCCATCAGCTCCACGTCCAGGGCCTTGCAGACGGCGCGGGTGGACGTGTCGTATTCCAGGGACGTTCCCTGCCCGGAGCACCCCGGATAATACGCGACTTTAAGCATTTTTGCCTCCTTTGCGGAACCGCTCGAAAATGCGCGCCACCTGCTCGCGGCCCTGGATCGGGTGCGGCTTGAACGGCAGCTTGCCGCGCATGAGCACCTGCGGGGCGAGATCGACGTCGGTGAAGACGCGGCCCGAGCGGGTCATGTACGAGGCCATGAGGCCCAGCTCGTAGGCCCGGCCGTGACGCTCCACGGAATCCAGGAACGAGTCGGCGAAAATCTTCACGGCTCGCTCAGTGGCGTAACCCTCTTCGCGGGCCATGTGTCGGCAGACGTCCATGACGCGCGCCACGTCGATCTTGTTCGGACAACGCGTGGTGCAGGACTGGCACGAGCCGCACAGCCAGATGGAACGGCACTTCAGGACAGCATCCTTCTGCCCGGTCTGGACCAGACGCATGATCTGGCTGACCGAGTAGTCGTAGGCGAAGGTGTACGGGCATCCGGCCGTACAGTTGCCGCACTGGTAGCAGTTCTTGACGTTCTGGTGGCTGCGGGCTTCGACCTCGTCAATGAAGCCCTGGTCGGCATCAGCGAGATTAAAGATTTGCATAGGCATACCCAACTTTGCGGTAAGGAACGGCGAGCCGTCCGGTTGAGAGGAAACCCGTCCCGGGAAGGCCGTGTACCGGATGCACCTTTTTGACACACCGCCGACACGGGCGGATGACCCAAAGTGATACACAGTTTCCCCATAACTCCCCAGTTTTCGGGACTTGGGATATCTTTTAAGCAGATTCAATGCCATAGTCCCCGGAACAGGCGCTTGTCCAGCCCCGGCCCTGTTCCGGCAACCCGCTTCGGCTGGCGGGACGGGCCGTTTTCAAGATGGAATCCATTTCAGGGGGCGTGCCGGCCTGGACACGCCCCTGAAATGATGGCGTTGGATGAAATCTACAGCAGGTGCGCCGTCTCGAAGATTCCTTCCGCCAGGGTGGGATGGGCATGGATGGTCTTGGCAAGATCCTTGGCCGTGGCGCCGAGCTGCAGGGCCAGGGTCGGCTCGGCGATGATGTCCGAGACGTGCGCTCCGGCCAGGTGCGCGCCAAGCAGCCTGCCGCTGTCGGCGTCGACGACGAGCTTGAACACGCCCGCCAGTTCGCCCATGGCCTGGGCCTTGCCCAGTTCGCGGAAGTTGCTCTGGGGGCAGGCCACGTTGAAACCCTTGTCGCGGGCCTGGGCCTCGGTCAGGCCCACCGTGGCCACTTCGGGCGAAGTGAAGACCGCCGCCGGGACCGTGGAGTAGTCCATGGGCTCTGACGCTCCCAGGCAGTTTCTCACCGCCACCATGCCCTCCACCGCCGCCACGTGGGCCAGCATGATGCGCGCCGGGCCCAGCACGTCGCCCACGGCGTAGATGCCGGGCACGGACGTTTCAAGCCGCGCGTCGGCCTTGATCCAGCCGCGCTGGTCCGTCTCCACCCCGGCCCCGGCCAGGCCCAGACCCGCGGTGTTGGGCACGCGCCCCACGGCCACCAGGACCACGTCGGCCTCCAGCACGCTCTCCTTCTGCGCGGACGCGGGAAGATCCTTGACGAAGGGGGAGGGTCCGAGGGTCACCTGCACGCCGGTGGCCGTCACTTCCGCCTTGGACGCCGTGCGGGCCAGCTCGCAGCCGATGCCGCGCTTCTTCATCTCGCGCTGGATGAGCTTGCTCAGGTCCGCGTCGATGGACGGGACGGGCAGGATGCGGTCCAGGCCTTCCACCACCGTGACCTTGGAGCCCAGGGCCTGGAAGATGAAGGCCAGCTCGCAGCCGATGACGCCGCCGCCGACCACCAGCATCCGGTTTGGGATGGTCTTGAGTTCCAACGCGTCGTCGCTGGTGATGATGTGCGTGTGGTCCACGGGCAGGGTCGGCAGGTTGAGGGTGCTCGATCCCGTGGCGATGATGACCTTGTCCCCCGCCACCTCCCGCACCGCGCCGTCCGCGCCGTGCACGCGCACCAGGCCCGCGCTCGCGACCTCGCCCCGGCCGCGCAGCAGCGTGACCTTGAGCTTGGCACAGGTCTTCTCCAGACCGCCGCGCAGAATCTCCGAAACCTTGTTCTTGCGGGCCACGATGGCCGGCATGTCGGGCCGGGCCTCGCCGCCCCCCGCGATGCCGAACTCGGCCAGGCGGTGGGCCGTCTCCAGGGCCTCGACCGAGGCCTTGAGGGTCTTGGTCGGGATGCAGCCCCAGTTCAGGCAGGTCCCGCCCATGTGGGCCGCTTCGACAAGGGTGACCTGCGCCCCGGCCTTGGCCGCGGAAAATGCGGCGGTGTAGCCGCCCGGGCCGCCGCCGATGATGGTGATGCGTTGCGACATGGCAACCTCCTTTGCGTATGCGATGCGCCCGGATGGCCGGGCCTGTTCCCGTCATGGGAGAGTTTCCGCGCCGGCCGGACAGAACCGCGGCCGACGCGGAAACCGGGAGGGTGATAGAAAGAATCAGGCCGAGACGAGCTGCGCGTACTGCGCCGCCGTGATGGACGCTTCGGCCGGGTCGTCGGCCGTGATGCGCACCAGCCAGCCTGCTCCATAAGGATCGGAGTTGACCAGTTCGGGCGTGTCGCTCAGGGCCGTGTTCACTTCCACCACGGTCCCTGAGAGGGGGATGATGGCCGGGGACACGACCTTGGCCGACTCGATCTCGGCGCAGGACACGCCCTGGGTGAAATGCGCGCCCGCTTCGGGCAGGTCGATGAAGATGACCTCACCCAACTGGTCCTGGGCGAAATCGGTGATGCCGATGACGAAGGAGCCGTCGCCGGCCTCCTTGGCCCAGAGATGTTCGGCGTGGTAGCGGCGGTCGTCGGGATAGTTCAGTGCGGACATGTCGGTTCCTCCTTGGGTGGAAAGATCAATGCGCCTCGGGCTTGCGGATCTCGGCCTTGACCAGGGTCGCGCGCACCTTGGAGCGGTACGGCAGCAGCGCCTGGTCCTCGAGCTTCTCCAGCCCCTGAACCTGCTGCGCCTCGATGAACACGGGCAGCATGCGGTCGCCGCAGGCCTCGAAGACCATCTTCGCGGCCTCGGCGGCCTCGGCCGGCGTGACGCGGGCCAGGGCGCCGCCCTCTCCCGCATAGGCGGACACGACAAGGCGGATCAGGTGTTCCTTGTGCCCCCGAGTCAGGGCGATGCTCTGCTTCAGGTCATCGAGGGCCAGCTCGCCTCCGGCCACGGCCGGGTACAGGCCGGCCGGGCCGACCACGTCGAGGACCATGCGGCTGACGTGCCCTTCGTCCAGCACGCGTTTCAGGAGGTCGGCGCGTCGGCCGTCGGCATGCAGTTCCACGGTCAGGCCGCCCTTGGCCAGCAGGCGCACCAAGGTGACGAAGTTGTCCTCCTGCCCTGCGGGGCAGGCCGAGACGTTGAGGCCGGAAATCCAGCCGTGCAGCAATTCGCTGCGCGTCACGCAGGCTTCCAGGACGCGGCCGGACAGCAGGTAGGCCAGGATCTCGCCCGTGCCCTGCCTGATGACCGTGCCGTCGTCGAAAATGGGAAATTCCACGCCCTCGGGGTTACGGTAGATGGCGGAACGGTTGGCGCGGTAGTAGGCGTTGAAGATGTCCTTGTCGGCCTTGAAGTCGAAGGCCGTGTACTCCTGTCCGCGTTCGGCCAGGAACTCCTTGACGATCTTGCAGCGCAGGCAGTCGGGGGCGGTGTAAAGGGTGATGCTCATGGTCGTTTCTCCGAAAGAGGCGCGGGAGAGGTCGACCCCTCCCCCGCTGCCGGGTTATTTGTCGTCGTCTTCAATGGAAGCCACGCACAGGGCGTTGCTGCCGCCGTAGGGCACGCAGCCGTCGACGGTCACTTCCTTGGCGCGGTCGCCCAGGGCCGCCGCGCCGGGAACGCGGAAGGAGAACACGTCCAGGGGCCTTATGGCCGTCTCCACGGGCTTCTTGACCTGCGGAACCCACTCGTAGGGCACGCGGTAGGCGCGGTACGTCATGTTCATGGGGACGTGCTTGCCCTTGTAGGGAGAAATGAATTCCCACACGATCTTGTGGTCCGCCGTGACCTCGAAGACGCGGCCGTCGGAGCCCTCGGTGATCAGGGTGTTGCCGTTGGGCAGGCGCTGCATGCCGCTGATGAAGGGGCTGTAGAAGCGGTTGCTGTCCATGGGGAAGAGGAAGCCGGCTTCGCTGGGCGTGTACTGCCAGACGATCTTCATGGCCACTGGGTCGATCTCGAGCACCCGGGAGTAGTCGCGCAGGGCGGCCTTCACGCCCGTGGGGGCGCCGGGGTTTGGCACGTCGTAGCCGCCCCACCCGCCGTTGTCGAAGATGAGGATGTTGCCGGCGCCGGGCAGCCCGGCCGGGATCATGTGGCAGTGGTGCTGGCCGATGATCCAGCCGATGGCCTTGAGCTCGGGCGTGGAGTCGTAGTCGGGGCCCAGCTTCCAGACGACCTTGCCGCTCTTCTTGTCGATGATGAAGGTGATGTTGGCTTCGCGGCCGTCGACGATGATGTTGTCCGGGTGGAAGCGCTGATCGCCCGCGTCGTACCACTTGTTGGGGCCGAGGACGGACATGGAGTTGATGTGCATCCAGTCGCCCATGCCCTCGGGCTTGGTCGGGCGGTAGTTGGGGTTGCGGGCCAGGGTGTTCTTGGGACCCTCGCGGAAGCCGAACTCCTCGAAATGCTCGTGGCAGTTCCATTCCCAGACGATCTCGCCTTCCCAGTTCACTTCAAGGATCAGGTCGTCCAGGAGCAGCTTGTCGGAAATGTCCGAATTGCGGGCGTTGCGGTGGGCCAGGACCAGGGTGTTGCCCGAGTCGGTCTTGGGCTCCATGCCAGGGGCGTAGTAGCCGACAGGGTTGCCCTCGCGCTGGAAATCGTGATGGTAGCGCGCCATCCAGCGGCCTTCATAGCCCGGGTCCTCGATGAACTCGTTCTGGTCGAATTTCCAGACGACCTTGCCTTCCCAGTCGATCTGGACCACGTCGACGCCGTCCTGGACGCTGAACTTGCCGTCGCGGCGGCCTCGGCTGGACATGAGGTAGCCGCCGGGGAAAATCTTGTTGGGCATGCCGAGCACGCCCTTCCAGACGTTGTGCTCGCGGCCGTTCATGTCCATGAGCACGGCGCCCACTTCCTGGGCCTGAAAAATGGTGAGACCGTTCCAGCACTTTTCGGGATCGTAAACCGTGACGCCGGTGGGATAGATGGTTGGGTGACCCATGATGTACTCCTTTTTCGTTGAGTGTAGGACTGGCCGGGACGCTCCGGCGGAAGCCTGTGTTGATCCTGTCGTGAGAAGCTTTCTCTCACGATACGAATCGGCCTTCTGTTGCGTTCATTACACTCCGGCAAAAAAAGAGTTCTTTTTCTCACATTCGAAAAACCCTTATGTTTTGAGGTGATGCCTCGCATTGGGCTCTTTTTTCGCAGCCCTTGGGGCACAAAAACCGGAGGACTCGGGTTCGTGTTCCACGACGGACGCGGAACAGGGGGCGAAGAAGGGGGCGGCGGGATTTCGCCTCCCCGTCGCAGGCGCGAAAGGGGGCATCGTTGGACGCTGTCAGCGATCTAATGATACGGACTGGCGGAAAGACGGGAAACGGGGAGACCGATCCTCACGCGCTCTACTCGTTTTGGCGTACCAACTCATTGAACCGTTTCCTGTCCAGAATGTAGACCTCGTCGCGGGAATACGGGCCAAGGACGCCGGACTTCTCCAGTTCGCGGAGGGATTTGTTCAGCGTGACCCGGTGGACGCCCAGGAGGTTGGCAAGGTCCTGCTGGTTGAGGCCGGGAGAGACCACCAGGGGGGCCTTTTCCGAGATATCGTCCTTCTGACGCAGATGCAGGTACTTGCAGATGCGGGACGGCAGGTCGTCGAGGCTCAGGCTGACGGCCTGATTGCTCAGCACCCGGACCTTCAGGGCGAGGGACTTGAACAGGGCCAGCATGAGATCGGGATGAGCGGGCAGAATCTGCGACAGGACGCACTGCCGGGCAAAGGCGTAAACCGTGCAGTCCACGGCCGCCACCATGGCGCTTCGGGCCGGAAGTTCGTCGAAAAACGGTGTTTCGCCGAACAGGGAGTCGGGGCCGATGGCCCAGATGATCTTTTCCCGACCGTCCATGGTCGAGCGGGTCAGCCAGATCTCTCCCCGCTCCAGATAATATAGGGTACCGGCGTCCGCCCCATAGGAGGAGATGTGGGTTCCTTTGGCAAACTTCATCCGCCGACCCTGGGACAGAACCCTGCGCCAGCATTCCGCCACGGAAGGAATGCGGGAAAACTCCAGTTCCTTGAGCCCGACATCGATTTTCTCCGCTGTCATCGGCCGCTCCTTGGACGTGCAAATACGGGATTTCGGCTTTTCACGGCAAAATTCTCCGCCGCGCCCTGATTCCGGGGCCGGAACGCGGGGACGCCGGCGCATGCGTTATCGTGAAAAAAATGACAATATTCGACCTCAACCATGAAAATTGTGGCGTTTGTTACAGCACGGGTGCCGCAGCCGCCGTATTCTCCGCATACCTAATTTTTCCAAAGGAGAAATCCCATGGCCGCAACACAGTCTATGTTCGAAAAAGGTACCCTGGTCAAATGGGCCTTGAGCCTCGTCGTTCCGCTCGTCGTTTTTCTGTCCATGCCCGTGGACGGCACCACCGTGACCAAACCCATGGCCATGTTCCTGGCCATCACCGCCTGGGCGGTCACGGTATGGGCCACGGACATAATCAACGAAATCGCCGTGGGCCTGGCCCTGCCCGTGCTGTACATCGTCTTCTGCGGAGTCAAGCAGCAGGTCGTGTACACGCCGTGGCTGTCGGAAGTGCCCATCATCGTCATCGGCGGTTTCGCCCTAGGCAAGATTCTGCAGGACACGGGCCTGGGCAAACGCATCGGCCTGACCTGCGTGCGGGCAATGGGCGGCAGCTTTGTAGGCGCCCTGTGGGGGCTGACCCTGGCGGTCTTCATCGTCGCCCCCCTGGTCCCCGCCGTCACGGGCAAGGCGGCCATTTTCTGCGCCATCGCCATCAGCCTGTGCGAAGCCCTCGATTTCAAGGAGAAGAGCCGTGAGGCCACGGCGGTCATGCTGGCCGCCTGCCTGGCCGTCATGTCCACGAAGATCTGCTACCTGACCGGCGGCGCCGACACGGTTCTGGGCATGGGCCTGGTGGAAAAGGTCACGAGCACCAAGACCACATGGATGGAATACGCCTACCACAACTTCCTGCCCGGCACGCTGTACACCATCATGTCCCTGTTGCTGGTCACCTTCCTGCTGCCGTCCAAGGTGGACCGCAAAACCCTGCAACCTGTCCTTGAAGCCAAACTCAAGGAAATGGGCCCCGTCACGCGGGAACAGAAGACCGCCTCCCTTCTCATGCTCCTGACCCTGGTCCTGCTGGCCACGGACAAACTGCACGGCGTGGCGGCGGGCTTGGTGCTCATCCTGATCACTTTTGCGGCCTTTCTGCCGGGCATCAACCTTCTGAACGGCGCCAAGTTCGGGAAAATAAATTTTGCCCCGCTGTTCTTCATCATGGGCTGCATGACCATCGGCAGCGCCGGCGGAGCCCTCAAGGTCACCGAATGGGTCGCCAACATGCTGCTGCCGTATTTTCACGACATGAGCAGTTCCTCTGCCAGTTCCATGGCCTACGTCTTCGGCGTGGCGGTCAATTTCCTGCTCACCCCTCTGGCCGCCATCACGACCATGACCTCGCCCCTGGCCGAACTCGGCCTGAAGTTGGGGATGGATCCCCGCATGCTCTACTACTCCTTCGCCTACGGGCTGGACAATATCATCTTCCCTTACGAGTACGCGGTGCCCCTGTATTTCTTCAGCACGGGCTACATCCTTTTCACGGACTTCATCAAAGTCATGGCCGTGCGCATGATCCTTGCGGGCTTGTTCGTCGCTTTCATCGCCATCCCGTTCTGGAAATTCGTTCTCTAGCCGCACACGCCCCATCCCCTGCCCGGGCCCTGAACCATGGCGCCCGGGCAGGTTCCCCCAATCCTGCACGCTCTTCGAACTGCCTGGCTGACCACGCCCAAGCGCTTGATCCCCTCATAGGGACAAGGGTCGGCAACCTTGCGGATAAAGATTACCTTGAATAACGGCTCGAATACGTACATATTTGGGATACGAAGACGTTCGTGCCGCGCTTTTTCCGCAGCCCTTCTGGCCCGGCCGGCCGCATCGTACAGGGCTTTCGGACCGGCTCCCGATCGCCAAAACTCCAGCGCCTGAGGAGAAAACATGACCGGCAACAACCGCCGTTGGGAGCGACAGCCCGTCGAGGTGCCCTGCACCATCAGCTATTCACACGGCATCCCGAACCCGGCCAGGGCCAGCATCGTCAACCTGAGCCCGGGCGGGCTCATGCTCGCCGCGGAGCAGAGCTTCATCGCCAACGAGCGCGTCTCCATAACCCTGGAGGACGGCAACGACTCCCTCCTGTTCGAGTTCGCCGAGACGATGCGCGGTACCGTTCGCTGGAGCCAGGCCGCCGCGAAAGCCGGGCGCTCCCTTTACCATATTGGCATCGCCCTGGAGGCGGAGCTGCCGACAAGAATTTTGCTTACGGAGCAATAACCCAGCCCTATTCTACTTGTCTTGTATCCTCTGGTCTTCTATGGATACAGGGAGATACTGATTGTTCATCACCCGTGCATTCACAATCCCAGGAACACAGCAATGCCAGACGAGACGCCCCGGAACAGAAAATGGGAACGGTACGGATGCCTGCTCCCATGCCGCGTCATCCCCGAGAAGGAAGCCGACATGTTCATTTCGGCCCGCATCATCAACATCGGGCGAGGCGGGGTGCTCATCGAAGCCGACTATGATTTCCCCACCGGCGCCAGAGTCATCATCGCCACCGGTGCGGAATCCGAAGCGGACCGCTTCGGGGGCCTCGACGAGGTGCACGGCACGGTGCGCTGGGGTCAGCTCGACACGGTCTCCCTGATGGGTCTTTTCTACGTCGGCGTCGAGTTTGACGACCTCCTGCCCCTCAAGCAGGCCGCCTCGCAGAGGTTCTGATCGTCGGAACTGCCGGGCCCGCTCATCTGCTCCAGAAGTCCGGAACCCGTTTCATGGCCGGCAGGCCCGGGACGATTTTTCCCAGGAACACCCCTTGTCCGGCGAACCATAAAAAAAGGGATTTTGTCGCCAAAATCCCTTCTCTTCTTTCGGGGCTCAATCCCCGTCGCGCAGATCAGGCCTTGGGCTTTTTGGACGGACCTGACGCCCGGTTGCCGAGGCCGTTCTCACGTTCCACCCTCTTGAACCCGAAATCGAGCAGCTTGGCGGTCTCCCGCTGGCGCACGGCCGAATTCTGAGCCCCGAGCACGACGGCCAGGAGGCGCGTGTTGCCGCGTTTGGCCGTGGCGGTGATGTTGTACCCCGCCTCGCAGACGAAGCCGGTCTTCAGCCCGTCCGCCCCCTTGTACGTCTTCAGGAGCGAATTGGCGTTGCGGTGGGTCGAACCGTGGAAGGTGTGGGTGGTCATGGAGTGAATCTGCAGCGATTCGGGGAACGTGCGCAGATAGTTCATGGACAGCTTGGCGATGTCCCTGGCCGTGGAGAGCTGCGCCCTGTCGGGCAGGCCGCTGGGGTTCCTGAAGCGACTGCTGGTCATGCCGATCTTCCTGGCCTTGTCGTTCATCTGGGCCACGAACTTCGACGGGTCTCCGCCGCCCATGTACTCGGCCACGGCCACGCAGGCGTTGTTGGCCGAGACCACGCTGATTCCCTTGATGAGTTCGCTCAGGGGAACCTTCTCCCCGCGCTTGAGGCGCATGCGCGAGCCGCCGGTCTTGACCGCCTGGGCGCTGACGGGAATGGGTGTGGAGGCCGAGATCCGTCCCTGGGCAATGGCTTCGCGAACCAGATAGAGCGTCAGGAGCTTGGTGATGGAGGCGGGCTGGATGGACTTGTCGGCGTTGTGTTCGTAGTAGACCTGGCCCGTGGTCATGTTGATGAGAATGGCCGACTTGACGTTGAGGAACAGGTCCTTGGCCGACGCAGGCGGCTCCCCCTTGGGCGCGGCCTTGACCGCAGGCTCGGCCTTTGGCGCCTCGACAGCCTTCTTGACTTCGGCCGCAGGCGCAGCGGCGGGCGCGATGGCGGCCGTTTTGACAGCCTTGGCCCGGGATGAAGCAACTGATTTCTTACCAGGCTTTGCAGGCGCAGACTTCACTTCGGCAGGCGCCGGGGCGGCAGCAGGAGCGGAAATCGGGGCGATAGCCGCAACATTAGCCGGAGCGGAAACAGGGGCCTCCGTTTCCGGAGTCTTCGCCTGGGCCTTGGCCGGTTCAGCCGCAGCGGCCGCAGCAACGGGCTTGGCCTTGGGACGGGGTCCGATGGAAGCCCTGTAGACATGTGACCCGGAAGGCGCGGAGGCGACCTCGATGGGTCCAGCCTGTCCGGCGGAGACGAGGAGAAGAAGAAAACACAGACAGGTCAGAAAAGCTCTTTTCTTCATGGGCCTTGCCATACGGTTGAAGCAGACACAGGTCAAGGAAGAATGCGGCCCGAAAAACCAGACTTTATCCTGTAAATTCAAATTACTACATCTTTTCTACAGAACGTCGGAAGAAGCCGCCCTTCCTTCAGACAATCGCGTCTTACATCATTTCCTCATGCATTTCAATTGGAAACGCTGAAAAAACAACCGTATTGCGAATGAATCGAAGTGGTCAGACATCGCTGACCTTCAAAACGCATCCTGTAGGACAAGGGCCCGGCGATGTGTCTCCCCCGGATGAAAAAACCGGGGCGCCCACCTGGAAAATCGTTGCGGCCGTCCTGGTTCATGAAGCTGAAGCGGCGGCGGATATCCCGGCCGCCGTTTCAAGTCGTCACGACCGTCCGCACGGATCACCCGCACCCCACTCCCATTCCCGCACACCCCGCCTTGTGGCTGCGGGTCCTGTAGCGGGTGATGTCACCTCCCTGGAAATGCTCGGATACGATGTCGGTGATGAGACCGGAACATTCCAGCACGGAAATCCCCTCTTCGCCCAACACCTGCTTGGGCTGCTTGCCCGCCGCCTCGACCAGCACCAGCGAACAGTCATGCAGAATTTCCGCCAGTTTGCGCCAGCGGTCCGGCCCGCAGCCGACTTCCGGGGCCGTTCGCTCCTCGAACATGCGCGCGCCCTTGCCCTGCGGCGCCCAGATCTGGAAGGACGGCGCCTCGCCCAGGTGCATGTTGACGAGCATGCCTTCGCGGGAAGCCACGGCCACATAGGGCCTGACCGTCTTTTTGGAGCCGCAGGCCAGGGCGTTCAGGGTCGGGATGAGCTCACTCGACCGGTCCGAGCACAACAGGCCCACGGCGTCGGCCCGGCAGCGGCGGCAATGGGTCATCTGCAGGATCGTCTCGCCGTTTTTGGCCCGCAGTTCGTGGATCAGCTCCTTGGACGGCTCTTCCATGCCCGCGAAAGGCGTGTCGGCCGTGGGGTGCAGGGGAATGAGGTTCTGGATATCGGCGCCGAGTTCCGCCGCCACACGGGCCACCTCGGCCAGATGATGGTCGTTGACGCCGGGGATGACGATGCTGTTGACCTTGACGGTCACGCCCCTGGACTTGAGCAGTCGGATCGATTCGAGCTGCCGTTCCAGGAGCATCCTGGCGCCGTCCAGACCCCGATACACGACTTTGCCGACCCTGACCCAGGAATAGATCTTCGCCCCGATCTCGGGGTCCACGGCGTTCATGGTCACGGTGACGTGGGTCACGCCAAGCTCGACCAGGCGGTCCACATGCTCGGGCAGGGCCAGGCCGTTGGAGGACAGGCAGTAGAGCATGTCGGGGTATTTGGCATTGATGCGCTCGATGGTGGCGATGGTCTTTTCGGCCTCGGCCATGGGGTCGCCGGGCCCGGCGATGCCGACCACGGTGATGCGCGGCTCCTTCTCCAGCACCTCGTCCAGGTACTCGACGGCCCTGTCCGGCGGCAGCACGGCGCTGGTCACGCCGGGGCGTGACTCGTTCACGCAGTCGTACTTGCGGTTGCAGTAATTGCACTGGATGTTGCAGCCCGGCGCCACTGGCAGGTGCACGCGGCCGCAGGAACCGGAGGAACTCTTATTGAAACAGGGATGCTTGGATCTGTCTTTGGCTTCGGACATGGCGTCCTCCCTTGTATGTTGGTGCGTCTGAGACGCATGTGAAACCCGAAGATGGATTCCCGCCTGCGCGGGAATGACACGTTTTCAGCGCGGCATGCCGAGATTCTTAACCCGACGCATCCCCGTCCGGTGCGCACACGCCGCGCCCCGCCCGGACGTCATTCCCGCGCAGGCGGGAATCCATGCCTTTTCGTTCACACCGAACGCCTGAGAAATATCGTGCCTACAAATACCCATACCCAACCGGGCATTCGTCCTGGCTCTTCTCCAGGACGGCGTTGACCAGCCTGTCATAGAGGGACAAGGCCCCCTCGTAACCGACGTGCAGGATGCGCTGGCCACCGAAGCGGTCGTGGATGGGAAAACCCACGCGGATGAGCGGGATGTTTTTCGCCCTGGCCAGCTTGTAGCCCTTGCTGTGCCCGACCAGCAGGTCGGGGTTCAGCTCGGCGGCCTCGTCCTCGATGTCCTTGAAGTCCGCGTCGTCGCGGATGACCGGCATGGTCTGGCAGACCTCGGCCAGGGCCGCGGTCACGGCCGGGGCGAAGCGGTCGCTCTTGGCGCCCGTGGCCACCAGGACCGGCTGCACGCCGATCTCGCCCAGGAAGGAGCACAGGGCCACGACGAAATCCTCCTCGCCGTAGACCACCGCCCGTTTCCCGAAGATGTACTTGTGCCCGTCGACCATGGCGTCCAGCAGACGCCCGCGGTCGAAGGCGTCCTTGGCCGGCATGTCGCAGGAGGCGAATTCGGCCAGGACGTCCATGAACTGGTCCGTGGCCCTCAGGCCGATGGGCATGGCAGTCCGCCGCGCCGGCACGCCGAACTTGCGCTCCAGCACCCCGGCGGCGGACTCGAACAGCCCGCCCGACATGCCGAACTCGACCGTCCCGGCCGCGCCGCCCATGGCCCGGATCTCGGCCACGGGGGTGCCGCCGTCGGGCAGGGAATGGTAGTCGTCCCAGATCACGCCATCCATGGTCTCGGAAAGGTCGGGCAGCATGGTGAAGCGCACGCCCGCCCGCTCGCCCAGGGCTTTGAGGAAGCGGTAGTCGGCCGGCGAGAGGAAGCCGGGCAGCAGGTTCACCCCGCCGTGGGCCCTGCCCTTCTCCTTGACCACCTGGTCGGCCAGGGAACGCACGGCCGCGTGCCAGCCCTCCATGTGCGTGCCCGAGTAGCTCGGGGTGGACACGTGGACCAGCTCGGGCAGGGACAGGTCGGAAAATTCCTCGCGAAACTCGTTCAGGTAGCGCCCCACGTCGTCGCCGATGGTCTCGGTCAGACAGGTCGTGGCCACGCCGACCAGGGACACGTCGTACTTGCGCATGACGTTCAGGATGCCCTTCTTCAGGTTCGGCCCGCCGCCGTAGACGGCGCTCTTCTCGCCCAGGGCCGAGGAGGCGATGTCCACGGGTTCGCGGTAGTGGCTGATGATGTAGCGGCGCATGTAGGTCGCGCAGCCCTGGGAGCCGTGCAGGAAGGGGACGGCGTTCTCGATGCCCTTGAAGACCAGGGCCGCGCCCATGGGCGTGCACATCTTGCAGGCGTTGGTGGTGGATACGTAGTTCTCAGCCATTGACGGCCTCCTTGGCGGCGCAGGCCGCGCGGGCGGGGGAACGCCGGGGCATGAACCTCCAGACCGGGCTCATGACCGAGGAGTGGATCTCCCTGGCGAAATTGTACATGCCGACGAACCCTTCCAGGGCGATCTTGCGCTCGTGGTTGTGATCGCAGAAGCCCACGCCCAGCTTGTAGGCGATGGGGCGCTCCTTGACGCCGCCGACGAAGACGTCGACGTCCTTCTCCTTGATGAACTGGGCCAGTTCCAGGGGGTTGGCGTCATCGACGATGATGGTCCCGGGGTCGGAGATGGCGGCCAGCTCCTTGTAGTCCTCCTCGGTCCCAGTCTGGGAGCCGACGACCACGACCCGCATCCCCAGGTGCCGGAAGGCCTTGATCAGCGAAAAGGCCTTGAAGGACCCGCCGACGTACATGGCCACCTTCTTGCCTTCCAGGTCCTGCCTGAGCTCCGCCAGCTTCGGCATGAGTTCCGAAAGCTCCGTGCGGACGAGTTCCACGGTTTTGGCCTTGATGGACGGGTCCTTGTCCGCGAAAAAGTCGGCCACCTTGTACAGCGAGTCGGCCATATCCTCCACGCCAAGGTAGGATACCCGCTGAAAGGGCGTGCCGTATTCCGCCTGCATCATCTTGGCGAGCTCCATGGTCGCCCCGGAGCACTGCACGAGATTCAGCGCCGCGCCGTGGCAGCGCCGGATGTCGTCCACGCGGCCGTCGCCCGTGATGTTGGCCACGACCTCCACGCCCATCTTGCGGAAATATTCGCGCACGATCCATGTCTCGCCCGCCAGGTTGAAGTCGCCCAGGATGTTCACGCTCATGGGCGAGATGCCCGTGGCGTCGCCCGTGCCGACCAGCCGGAACATGGCTTTGCAGGCCGCGGTGTAGCCCTCGCGCTTGTTGCCCTTGAAGCCCTCGCTCATGACCGGCAGGACCGGGATGCCCGTATCGGCCGCGACGCGGCGGCAGACGGCCTCCATGTCGTCGCCGATGAGGCCGACGATGCAGGTCGAGTAGACGAAGGCCGCCTTGGGGTTGTGCAGGCTGATGAGCTCGCGAAGGGACGCTTCAAGCTTCTTCTCGCCGCCGAAGATGACGTCCATCTCCTGCAGGTCCGTGGAGAAGCTCAGGCGGTGCAGCTGCGGGCCCGAGGAGATGGCGCCGCGGATGTCCCAGGTGTAGGTGGCGCAGCCGATGGGGCCGTGCACGAGGTGCAGGGCGTCGGCTATGGGGTAGAGCACCACCCGCGAGCCGCAGAACACGCAGGCGCGCTGGCTGACCGCGCCGGCCAGGCTCGGGCGGTTGCAGGCCATGGCGAAGGGCTCTTCGCCGATGCGGTGAACCTGGCTTTTTCTTTCGTCGAGTATGGTCTGGCTCATGGTGTGCTCCTTGGTGCGGCTCCTGCTGGCCGCGCTCTCGCTTCCGTACCCCCGGACCCGCCCCGGTAATGAGGGAGGTGCGCCCGGGCGGGACCGGGGGACGAAAATTGTGTTCCGGACCTAGGCCAGGGCATACTCGGCGCAGGGCTCACCGGCCTCGATGCCGTCCAGGATGGCGTCGATGGCCTCCTCGCTGTTCACGCCGCCGAACCACCAGTTGTCCGGCTGGACGACCATGACCGGGCCCTTCTCGCACAACTTCATGCAGCCCGTGGCCGTGACCAGGATATCGAGGCCCCGGGCCAGGATCTCCTCCTCCAGATACTGCAGGAAACCGTCGGTCTGCTTGAAGCAGACGCCCTTGGGGTCGCCGCCGACCCTGAAACTCTGACACACCAGGATCTGTCTCTCAGGAATGGCCATCTCTCTCTCCACTATATTGAAATGTTTATTCTATGCCGCCGTAAAGCTGCCGCACGAGGCTCTGCACGTAGCCTTCGGCCTCGATGACCGTCAGCCCCCGCTCGGCCAGGATTTCGAGCGGCTTGCGCCCCACCCCGGCCACCAGCAGGTACGAGCAGTCCGAAAGGATCTCGGCCACGCCCTCCCAGCGGGCGTCGCCGGAACCGGGCTGGGGAGCGGGCCGTGTGCCGATCAGGCCGACCACCCCTTCGTCGCTGCCGTAGATCCGGAATTCCCGGGCATGTCCGAGGTGGGTGTCCACGGTCGTCCCGGTGCTGCTCGCGACGGCCACGAGGGGCCGGGTTCTCTGGGGGGGCGTAAATGTCATGATCGGCTCCTTGGGTGGCGGCGGGAAAAACCCCGCCGCCTGGCAATCAGTAGACGAGTTCAAACTTCTCTTCGGTTTCGTCGCGGTCCGTGCGGGTCAGGATCAGGTCGAGAATCCTGGTCAGCATGTGCAGCCCGCCCTTGTACCCGACCGTCGGGAAGTACTGGTGGCCGACGCGGTCGAGGATGGGGAAGCCGAAGCGCAGGAACGGGATGTCCTCGTCGCGGGCGATGTACTTGCAGTAGGTGTTGCCGATGATGAGATCCACGGGCTCGTTCTTGATCCACTGGTGCAGCAGGAACATGTCCCCGCCGGCCTTGACGTTGGCCTTGTAGCCGGCCTCGGCCGTGATCTCGTCGATGCGCTTCTCGAACTTGGACCCCGGCGTGCCGGTGACGATGTGCATGGGCAACATGTCGATGGAGACCAGGAATTCGGTCAGGGCGATGACCTGGTCGGGGTCGCCGACCAGGGCCACCTTCCTGCCGTAGAAGTACTGGTGCATGTCGGAGATGAGGTCCACGAGCTGGCCGCGCTCGAAGGCGACCGACTCGGGCACGCTCACGCCGCCGACCTTGCGCAGGGTGTCGATGAAACGGTCCGTGGCCTTGAGGCCGAAGGGCATGTCCAGGACGGTGCACGGCACCTTGCACTGGGTGTCGAGCCAGCGCGCCGCGTCGGCCGAGCACCACTCGCCCAGGGCCAGGGTGCCGATGGCGTCGCCCGCGGCCACGAGGTCGGCGATGGGTGTGCCGCCTTTGGGGAACATCTTGTACTCGCCCGTCAGCGCGCCGTTCAGGACGCCGGAGGTGTCGGGGAAGAGGATGATGTCGAGGCCCATGAGTGCGGCCAGGCGCTTGACCTCTTCCATGTCCGAGGGCTCGACCCAGCCGGGGATGATGTTCACGCGGCCGTTCTTCTTGCCCGTGGCAACGGCGAAGCCCTTGGCCATGCCCTTGACCATGTTGGAGAAGCCCGTGACGTGGGAGCCGACGTAGCTCGGGGTGTTGGCGTAGATGACGTGCTTGCCGGCCGGGACCTTGCCGGCCTTGATGGCCTTGTCGGTCATCTGCGGCAGGTCGTCGCCGATGGTCTCGGACAGGCAGGTGGTGTGCACGGCGATGACGTCGGGCTCGTAGACCGTGAAGATGTTCTCGATGGCGGTCTGCAGGTTGGCGCCGCCGCCGAAGACCGACGCGCCCTCGGTGAAGGAGCTGGTGGCCGCCGAGACGGGCTCCTTGTAGTGCCGGGTCAGGGCGCTGCGGTGGTAGGCGCAGCAGCCCTGGGAGCCGTGGGAGTGCGGCAGGCAGCCGTGGATGCCCAGGGCCGCGTACATGGCCCCGATGGGCTGGCAGGTCTTGGCCGGGTTGATGGTCAAGGCGCTGCGGTCCTTTATTTCGGTGGGAGTGTGTCGAAGTAGCATGACTGTGTCCTCATTATTCCCAGACGTAGGTGGCCGAGAGTTCCGGGTTTTCCTGCCAGGGCGCCTTCATGTAGCCCCAGACCCTGCTGTTCACGAGGCGGTCGATCTCCTTGTAGAAGTTCACCGCGCCCTGGAAGCCCGCGTAGGGACCGCCGGAGTCGTAGCTGTGCAGCTGCTTCATGGGCACGCCCAGCTTCTGGATGGAGAATTTCTCCTTGATGCCCGCGCAGAAGATGTCGGGCTTCACGATCTCGACCAGCTTTTCGGCCTCGTATTGGTTCAGGTCGTCGACAACGAGGGTCTGGTGGTCCATGTCCGGGATCAGGCCGTCGTAGTGCTTGAACCTGAACCCGGCCGCTTCCAGTTTGGCCATCTCCTCGGAGCTCTTGCGCGGAGCGTAGCGCTTCTCGTCGGCCTCGACGTGGATTTCCTCGATGTTGCGACTGTCGGCGTCGACCTTCAGGTCCGGGATGACCTGGCGGCCTTCGTAGTCGTCGCGGTGGGCGAACTCGTAGCCGGCGGCCAGGGTCTTCATGCCCATCTCGGCGAAGAGGTCCTGGTAGTGGTGGGCGCGGGAGCCGCCGACGAAGAGCATGGCCTTCTTGCCTTCGGTGCGCGGGCGGACGTCGGCGATGACCTCCTCCACGGCCGGCATCTCCTCGGCGATGACCTCCTCCACGCGCGCGGTCAGTTCGGGGTCGCCGAAGTATTCCGCGATCTTGCGCAGGGACTTGGCCGTGGACTTGGCTCCGATGAAGTTGACCTTGATCCACGGGATGCCGAACTTGGTCTCGAGCATGTCGGCCACGTAGTTGATGGAGCGGTGGCACATGACGGCGGACAGGTCGGCCTTGTGGGCCGAGGCGAACTGGTCGTAGGTCGAGTTGCCCGAGAAGGTGGCTATGTTGGTGATGCCGCACTTCTTGAGGATGCGGTCGATCTCGAACCCGTCGCCGCCGATGTTGTATTCGCCCAGGAGGTTGATCTTGAACTTGCCGGGCTTCTCGGCATCGTTCTCGCCCACGACCTCGCTGAAGATCTTGTTGTTGGCGATGTGGTGGCCGGCCGACTGGCTGACGCCCTTGTACCCTTCGCAGCTGAAGGCGAAGACGTTGCAGTCGCCGAACTTGGCCTTCATCTTGCGGGCCACGGCGTGGATGTCGTCGCCGATGAGGCCCACGGGACAGGTGGCGAAGACCGCGATGGCCCTGGGGTGGAAGAGGTCGTAGGCTTCCTGGATGGCCGCCTCGAGCTTCTTCTCGCCGCCGAAGATGATGTCCTGGTCCTGCATGTCCGTGGAAAAGCAGTAGGGCATGAAGTTCTCGTCGCCCTCGCCCGACGCGTCGGTCTGGTTGCGGCGGGTCAGCCAGGAGTAGAAGCCGCAGCCGATGGGGCCGTGGGTGATGTTGACGATGTCGCGGGTGGGCCCGAGGATGACGCCCTTGCAGCCGGCGTAGGTGCAGCCGCGCATGGTGATGATGCCGGGGATGGTGCGCACGTTGGCCGATATTTCAGGCGTCTCGTTGCCGAGGGCCTCGTTGACGAGGATCTGGGAGGCGCGCTTCCTGGCCACCTTGGGCGGATACTTGGCGAGCATTTCCGCCTTCACGTCCGTCGGCGTCCAGTTGACGAGCTTTTTCGCAGTCGATGCCATGGTGTTCTCCTTATCTGTCCCGATTTCAGTCGAAATCGGGTCTATTCAATGGACTTGGCGCCCTTTTCTCCGGTTCTGACCCTTACCGCGTCGATCATGGGCAGGACGAAGATCTTGCCGTCGCCGGGCTGGCCGGTCTTGTTGGTGTCGGTGATGACCCTGACCACCTCGGGCACCAGGTCGTCGGTGACCACCACGGTCAGCATGCGTTTGGGGTAGAGCTTGCCCTTCTCGCCGAGCACGGCCACAGCCTCCTCGATCCCCTTTTTGGCCCCCTCCAGGGGCTTCAGGTCCACCAGACCCTTGCCGCGCCCGTAGGCCTCGTGGGCGAAGAAGGCGACCACTCCCGCGTCCTGCAGGGCCTTCTTGGTCCTGTTCATCATGTTCATGCGGATGACCGCGATCACTTCTTTCATGGCTATGCTCCCGCAGTGGCGCTGTCGCAGATGCCGGAACTGATTGTGTAGACGTCGGCCACTTCGCTCACGAAGATCTTGCCGTCGCCGAAGGCGCCCTTGGCGCCGCTGCGGGCGGCCTTCATGATCACGCTGATGACGAAGTCCTTGTCCTCGGCCTTGACCACGCTCATGAGCATGGTCTTGGGGATCTCGTCATAGGTCACTTCGCCGATCTTGATGCCGCGCTGCTTGCCGCGACCGGCCACGGAATACTTGGTCACCGCCGGGAAACCCGCATCCATGAGGGCGGCAAGGACGTCGTCGGACTTTTCGGGGCGTACGATTGCTCTGACCATGATCATATGTTTTCTCTCCTTGAAATTATCGATTTCGGATAGTTGGGTTCATTTTCAGCGTGTCGGCCGCCTACACTGCCTCAAGAAGGCCGTAGTCCATCAGGAGCTGCTCCAGTTCCTCGATTTCCAGGGGCTTGGGCACGACGAACATCTTGTTCTGGTCGATGGCCCGGGCCAGATTGCGGTAGTGGTCGGCCTGGGGGGCTTCGGGCTTCCACTCGATGACGGTCATGCGGTTGATCTCGGCGCGCTGCACGTCGTTGTCGCGGGGCACGAAATAGATCATCTGGGTGCCGATCTTCTTGGCCAGCTCCTCGATCATCTCGCGCTCGTTATCGACGTTTCTGGAGTTGCAGATCAGGCCGCCCAGGCGCACGCCGCCGGACTCGGCGTACTTCATGATGCCCTTGCAGATGTTGTTGGCCGCATACATGGCCATCATCTCGCCGGAACAGACGATGTAGATCTCCTCGGCCTTGCCGTCGCGGATGGGCATGGCGAACCCGCCGCAGACGACGTCGCCCAGAACGTCGTAGAAGGCGTAGTCGAGCTTCTCGGACTCCTGGTAGGCGCCCAGGGACTCAAGCATGTTGATGGAGGTGATGATGCCGCGGCCGGCGCAGCCGACGCCCGGTTCGGGTCCGCCGGACTCGACGCACCAGGTGCCCTTGAAGCCGGGCTTGCGGATGTCGGCCAGGTCGACGTCCTCGCCTTCGTCGCGCAGGGTGTCGAGAACCGACTTCTGGGCCAGGCCGCCCAGCAGCAGGCGGGTGGAGTCGGCCTTGGGGTCGCAGCCCACGACCATGACCTTCTTGCCCATCTCGGCCAGGCCGGCGACGGTGTTCTGCGTGGTGGTGGACTTGCCGATGCCGCCCTTTCCGTAAATCGCGATCTTCCTCATGACGTGTGCTCCTTTATGTGAGAGTTGTGGTGTGCTTGATGTGCCGTACCTGGATCTGCCTAGGGCAACGGCCGTGCCAAAACCTCACAGACCAGCCAACTATCTGAAAAAACATACATTTCTAGCAATTTCGGACAATTTCTGACAACTTCGATCTACACTGCCTACAAAGACAAAAATGTAGCCTCGGACACTTCCGTCCGTTGCGACGCATGCGCCTGCGGCATGATGCCGCCCAATATTTACGGCATGTTGCGTTTGATCCACGGTTGGCATCGACCGTGCACATGAAGAGGCAAACACGGGAGGTAGCATGCTGATCGACACGACACTGAGGGAAGGGGCGCAAATGTTCGGGAACTATGTCCCGCAATCCGTGCGCATAGAGATGGCCAGCCGCATCGCGGCCATGGGGGTGGAGGAGATCGAGGTTGGCTGGGTCGGCCAGGAAGGGCTGGGACAGCTGGTTGGGGCCCTGCGCGCCCAGGGCGTGACCGCGGACCTGAGCGTCTGGTCTCCCTGCCGGCCCGTGGACGTGTACCGTGCCGCGGGACTGGGGATCGACACCATCAACATCGGCCTGCCCGTCTCGGACCTGCATATCGCCGAGCGCCTGCGCACGGACCGCGAAGGGCTGACGCGCATGCTCAAGGAAACCGTGGGCCTGGCCCACTCCTGCGGCATCCGGCGCATCAGCGTGGGTCTGGAGGACGTGACCCGAGCCGACCAGGACTTCGCCCTGGCCATGGCCCGCACGGCCAGGGAACTGGGCGCGGTGCGCATACGCCTTGCCGACACCCTGGGCGTCATGACCCCCCTGCGCATCGCCGAACTGGTGCGCTTCTTCGCCGACGGCGTGGACATGGAGATCGCCATCCACTGCCACAACGACTTCGGCATGGCCACGGCCAACGCCGTCACGGCCCTGGAGTCCGGGGCCCACTGGGCCGACGTGTCGGTCCTGGGCATCGGCGAGCGCTCGGGCATCTCGGCCCTGGAGGAGGTGGCGGCGCACCTGCGGCTCGTGCAGCGCTACGAGATCTACGACATGAACGCCGTGCGCGGCCTGTGCGACCTGGTGGCCGAGCACGCGCGCATCCCCGTGGCCCGCAACCGCCCCGTGGCCGGGAAGGACATCTTCGCGGCCGAGTCGGGGTTGCACGTGGACGGCATTTTGAAGAACCCGGACCTCTTCGAGCCTTACGACCCCTGCCACACGGGCGCCAACCGCGTCCTGGGCCTGGGCTCCAAGGCCGGTCGCGGGGCCGTGGGGACCATGCTCCGGCAGATGGGTCTGGAAAAACCCCTCCATTCCCTGGGCGGCATCGTCAGCGCCATCCGCGACAAGGCCGGGCGCGCCGGGCGGCCCCTGCAGGCCGACGAACTGCAGGCCCTGGTCGCGCGCCAGGAATGCCTGGACGGCGGAAACTGCTGACATCCCTGTCCCGGCCTGACAGGGCTTCCGCGAGTGACGACACCCGGCAGGGAGCGGGCATGAAGCGCCCGGGCCTGCTCATCCAGCCATTCTGCAGACCGCCCCGGGCATGGTCCGGGGCGGTCTGCGTCACGACGCCCCTCCCCGCGGCTTGTCCCTGAGCGCGCCTTTGCCGTGGACGAGACGGCCGCCGGCATTGACTTCGCACGCAGCGAACGTAAGTAAATATCTTAATGCTGCTCCCCTGCCAGAGAGGCGTTCCGGGCATGCACCCAGCGATGTACGGACCAGCCGCGGGAGACCCTCCCCCAACCTGCACCGAGGAGGCCCCTCATGAAAAGCATGCACCGCAAACTGGTCACGATAACGGCCATGATCTGCGCCCTTCTGCTCCTGGCCGTCTTCCTCTCCCCCGCCTCGGCCAAGCGAGGGGGAGACTACCTGCGCAGCGAGTTCCGGGGCATCGTCACGGAAATGCCGGCGGGCGGGCTTGCCGGGGAATGGGTCATCGGTAGCCGCGTCGTGCTGGCCGACCCGGCGACGGAGTTCGATCAGGTCGAAGGCCCCCTGGAAGTCGGCGGCTGCGCCAAGGTGGAGATCCGAGACGGCAGGGTTCACGAGATCGACAGCGAGCCCCTGAATTCCTGCAAATAGGCCGGTCTCATGCGTACATGACGCGCCGGCGCGGGGGATGGCCCTCGCCTGGCCGAAATCCCTCCCAACTGCCAAAGCAGTCTGGGTCCAGCCGAAGGAATCGGCGCAGATGCGGGGCTCCGGCTCCCTCGAAGTTCCTCCGGCCGACGCGGTAGGCTTGACTGGGAACAGGTGCATGAGCCATTCTTTCCGGCACACCTGTTTGAGACCCACTTTCCGAAGGAGGCTGAAATGTTCAGTGACAAATGGTTTTTCGATCCCCGCCTCTGCTGGGCGGTCCTGCTCTCCTATGTCATCCTCGCCCTGATCCCGACCGACGCGGCGGCCTTCCTGGCCCAAAGCAGACTGTCCACGGGCCAGTCCATCGAACAGCGGGAAGCCGACATCGCGTCCATCCGCAGCGCCCTGGAGCAGAAAGTCGTGGCCCAGCGGCTGGCCGACTACGGCCTGACCCCTGAGGAGGTCGGAGCCAAGCTCGGCTCCCTGAACGACGAACAGCTCCATCAGCTGGCCAGTCTCTCGGACGACGTCGGCGGCGGCGTGATCGGCGTGGTCATCGGCGTGCTGCTGATCATCCTCCTGGTCGTGGTCATCCTCAAGATCAGCGACAGACGCATTGTCGTCCAATGACCTCTGCCGGGCCGTGACCCTGGCCCTTCTTCTGCTCTACGCGGGGTGCGGGCTCGGCTCCGCATTCCGCGCGGAATCGTTTGCGGGCCCGGGAGCCGTGCGTCTCGACGTGCCCTTCGTGGCCCAAACCGACAGGACCGACTGCGGCCCGGCGGCCCTGGCTTCCGTCCTGGCCTTCCGGGGGAGGCCGGTTCCCCTGGCCGAGGTCACGGCACAGGTCTACACGCCCGCCATGCAGCGCACCCTGCTGCCGGACATGGAGAACTACGCGCGCTCCCTGGGCCTTTCGACCCGTTCGGGCAGGGGAGACGCGGCCCAGCTCCGGAACGCTCTCGACGCCGGCTCCCCGGTCATCGTCCTGGCGGACATGGGCGCCCCTTTCTACAGCCAGGGCCACTTCCTCGTCGTCTACGGCCATGACGCGGCAGGCTTCCTCCTGCACGCCGGGACGCAGGGCTACCTGTACGTCCGGGACGACGATCTGCTGCAGGGCTGGAAACGCATGAACAGACTGTACCTCGTGGTGGAGTGACCCGTGAACATCGCCCTGCGCGCCATCCTTTTCCTGACCCTGCTCCTCGCCGGATGCGCCGCGCCCAGGATCGTCGTGCTCTCGGACCCCCTTGACGCCCGCGAGCGCAACGACCTGGGCGTTGCCCACGAATCGGCCGGAGAACCGGACCTGGCCCTGCAGGCCTACACAGAGGCCGCCGACAAGGACCCGTCCTGGGACCAGCCGCTCATCAACCTCGGCAACGTGCATGCGGCCCTCGGCCGGTGGGCGGAGGCAGAAGACGGCTATCGCAGGGCCCTGCGCCGCAACCCAGGCAACCCCGAGGCCATGAACAACCTGGCCTACAGCCTGGCACGGCAGGGACGCGACTCCGAGGCCCTGGAATGGTCGGCCAAGGCCCTGGACCTGGACCCCGACAACCCGCTGTTCGCGTGCACCAGAGCCCTGGCCCTGCTCCAGGCCGGCCGCCGGGACGAAGCCGTCGCCCTCCTCGACGGCGTGCTGCGCGCCCTGCCCGGTGACGACCCGTTGCGCCCGGATGCCGCCGCCCTGCGCGAACGCGCCTTGCGGGCCGCCCCCGGGGAAAGAGTCGACATCCAGCCGTGAGCCGGTGTAAACTGGCGCTCGTTTGCGGCTGGAATCTCGGCGGCGTCGCCTTTTCCATGCATCCCGAACGCGGACCCAAGCCCGAACCAATCTCCAATGAGCTTATGACCATGCGCCGGAACCAATCCGCCCGATTCTACGACATCCTCGGCGCACGCATCCTCAGGCTTCAGGACCGTCTCTCCGGCCTGGCCGAGGACGACCCGCGGCGCGAGGTGCTCATCGCCATCCTGACGGAACTCGACGAACTCAAGCGCGACCTCGCCGCGGCCGGTTTCGAAGACGACTGAATCATCACCCTCGCCCGTCCGCCAGGCCGGATCTTCGCCGGCCCGTGGAGCTTCCCCGCCGAAGATCCCGACAAACTCTGAAATTGTATAGACATCTCGCTCCGGAATTGTCTTTTTCCGGACACAGTCCCGTCACAGATGTTTCCTAGTGAAGACAAAACGCGAGGAAACGCCATGATTCAGATCAAGCAACTGACCAAGACCTTCAGGAACACCAAGGGCCTCGACAACGTGAAAGCGGAGATCGGAGGCGGCGAGATGGTCGCCCTCATCGGCTCTTCCGGCTCGGGCAAGTCGACCCTCATGCGCCACATCTCGGGGCTGATGTGCTGCGACCCGGGGACTTCGGGGCAGATCGAGGTCCTCAGCCACGTCATGCAGCGCGACGGGCGCCTCTCGCGGAACGCCCGCAAGGTGCGCACGGAGGTCGGGGTCATCTTCCAGCAGTTCAATCTCGTGGACCGCCTCTCGGTCATGACCAACGTGCTGATGGGCGCCCTGGGCCGCGTGCCCACGTGGCGGGCCGTGTCCAACCTCTTTCCGCCGGCCGAACGCCGCCTGGCCCTGGAGTCCCTGGCGCGGGTCGGCATGGCCGACAAGGCCTGGCAGCGAGCCTCGACACTCTCGGGCGGCCAGCAGCAGCGCGTGGCCATTGCCCGCGCCCTGACCCAGCGGGCCCGGGTCCTCCTGGCCGACGAGCCCATCGCCTCCCTCGACCCCGAATCCTCCCGCGTGGTCATGGACATACTGGCAGAGGTCCATCGCCAGGACAAAATGACTATCGTCGTCTCCCTGCACCAGGTCGAGTACGCCATCCGCTACTGCCCGCGCACCATCGCCCTGCGCCGCGGCCGCGTCGTCTACGACGGTCCGAGCCACGCCCTGACCCCATCCTTCCTCAAGGATATCTACGGCGCCGAGACCGAGGAACTGTTCTCCCCCGCAGTGGAAGGCGCGGCGCGCAGCCGGAAAGCCCTGCACAGCAAATCGGCCGCGGCGCCCGCCGCGGCCTAATAACCGATCACGTTTCAAAGGAGTCCAGACCATGATTCGCAAGCTATTCGGCCTCTTCGTCCTCGTCGCCCTGCTGGGGGCGCAGACCGTGTCCGCCGAGGTCAAGGAAATCAACTTCGGCATCATCTCCACCGAGGCGACCATGAACCTCAAGAAGGACTGGGAGCCCTTCCTGGCCGAAATGGAGAAGGCCACGGGACTCAAGATCAACGCCTTCTTCGCCTCGGACTACGCCGGCATCATCGAGGGCATGCGCTTCAACAAGGTGCAGGTGGCCTGGTACGGCAACAAGAGCGCCATGGAGGCCGTGGACCGCGCCGACGGCGAGATCTTCGCCCAGACCGTGCCCGCCGACGGCACCCCCGGCTACTATTCCCATCTCATCGCCCACAAGGATTCGCCGCTCAACTCCCTTGAGGATGTCCTGAAGCAGGCCGGCAGTCTGGCCTTCGGCAACGGCGACCCCAACTCCACCTCGGGCTTTCTCGTCCCCGGCTACTACGTCTTCGCCGTGAACAAGGTCGACCCCAAGAAGATCTTCAAGAACGTGGTCAACGCCAACCACGAGACCAACGCCCTGAGCGTGGCCAACAAGCAGGTCGACGTGGCCACCAACAACAGCGAAAACCTGGCCAAGCTCGACAAGAGCCACCCCGACAAGCGCAAGGACATCAAGGTCATCTGGACCTCGCCCCTCATCCCCAGCGACCCCCTCGTCTGGCGCAAGGACCTGCCCGAGGACGTCAAGGCCAAGGTCAAGAAGTTCATCATGACCTACGGCGCCACGGGCAAGGAAAACGAGAAGGCCATCCTGGCGGCCCTGGGTTGGGCCCCCTTCAAGGAGTCCACCGACGACCAGCTCCTGCCCATCCGCCAGCTCGAACTCTTCAAGAGCCGCATGAAGGTCGAAGGCGACGCCAGCATCGCCGCCGACGAAAAGACCAAAAAGCTCGCCGAGATCGACGCCAAGCTCGAAGCCATCAAGGCCAGGATGTAGCCTTCCACTCCCCCCGGCGGTCGGCGCGTAAATGCCGGCCGCCGACAAGGACGACTTCATGACCACCCAGCAAACGATCCTCGTCGCCACCCGACCGCCCAGGTCCCTCCAGAACACCCTCGGCAGCCTGTTCGGCTGGGGCCTCGTCCTGGCCGCCCTGGCCTGGTCCTGGGACGGCGCAGACATGCGGCCCCTGGCCCTGATCAAGGATTCCGCGAACATGGCCACCCTGGCCGGCGACTTCTTCCCGCCGGACTTCACGGACTGGCGGATGTACGTCGAGGAGATCGTCATCACCTTCCAGATAGCCCTGTGGGGCACTTTTCTGGCCGTGATCTGCGCCATCCCGTGCGGCATCCTCAGTTCCGAGAACATCGCCCCCTGGTGGGTCTACCAGCCCATGCGCCGCGTCATGGACGCCTGCCGGGCCATCAACGAGATGGTCTTCGCCATGCTCTTCGTCGTCTCCGTCGGCCTGGGGCCCTTCGCCGGCGTCCTGGCCCTGTGGGTGCACACCACGGGCGTCCTGGCCAAGCTCTTCTCCGAGGCCGTCGAGGCCATCGACCCGCAGCCCGTCGAGGGCATCCGCTCCACGGGCGCGAGCATCCTGGAGGAGGTCATCTTCGGCGTCATCCCGCAGGTCATCCCGCTGTGGATATCCTACTCCCTGTACCGCTTCGAATCCAACGTCCGCTCGGCCACGGTGCTGGGCATGGTCGGCGCGGGCGGCATCGGGGTCATCCTGTGGGAGATGATCCGCGGCTTCTATTTCGCCCAGACCTGCGCCATCATCTTCTTCATCATCGTCTCCGTGACCCTCATCGATCTGGCCTCCCAACGCCTGCGCAAACTCTTCGTCTGAACCGGAGCCCCACATGCCTTCCCTGTGCTGCACCAACGCCCGCATGGTCACCCCGTGCGGGGTCGTCCACGGTTCCCTGGCCGCCGCGGTCGGTCTGATCACCGACCTCGGATCCAACACCTCCACGCCGGCCGTCGATTTCGACGGGGACTTCCTCCTGCCCGGCCTGGTCGAGATCCACACCGACAACATCGAAAAGCACTTCATGCCCCGCTCCGGCGTGCGCTGGCCGACAAGCCTGACGGCCATCATGGCCCACGACACGCACATGGTCGGCGCCGGCGTGACCACGGTCCTGGACGCCGTCAGCGCCGGGGAATTCAGCGCCAAGCGCATGCGCCGCGAGATTTTCAGCGCCACCCTGGAGGCACTGGACCAGGCCATGGGCAACGATCTGCTGCGGGCCGAACACCTCCTGCACATCCGCTGCGAACTGGCCGACCGCGCCGTGGTCGAGATGTTCACCTCGGTCATGGACCACGAACTGCTGCGCCTGGTCTCCATCATGGACCACACGCCGGGACAGCGCCAATGGAGCGACCTGGACAAGTACCGCTCCTTCCACGCCGACAAGAAATGGACCGACGAGGAACTCCTGGCCGAGATCGAGCGCCTGCGCGCCGTCCAGGCCAGCCACGCCGAGCCCAACCGCGAAACCATCCTCTCCCTCTGCCGACAGCGCGGCCTGCCCCTGGCCAGCCACGACGACACCACCGTGGAGCACGTCGAGGAGACCGCCCGCCTGGGCATGCGCATCGCCGAGTTCCCCACCACCCGCGCCGCCGCAGCCAAGGCCCGCGAACTGGGACTGGCCACGGTCCTGGGCGCACCCAACGTCGTGCGCGGCGAATCCCACTCCGGCAACGTCTCGGCCCTGGACCTGGCCGCTGACGGCCTCGTCGACATTCTGTCCTCGGACTACATGCCCGCAAGCCTCCTCCAGGCCCCCTTCGTCATGGCCCAGCGCCTGGGCACGCCCCTGCACCAGGCCCTGGCCACCGTCACCGCCAACCCGGCCAAGGCCCTTGGCCTGACAGATCGCGGCGAACTCGTCCCGGGCAAACGCGCCGACCTCCTGCGCGTGCGCATGGTGGACGACGTGCCCGTGGTTGTCGCAGTATGGCGTGAAGGGCGGAAAGTGATGTGATGGGGGGGAGTGGTGAAGAATGCCTCCGGGGGGAGGAAAATCGATGCGATGTGATGCGAATGGCGTGAGCATGGCCGATGCGCGGTATGCCGTATATTTTGCGCCGGGTCCGGGGTCGGGGCTGGAGCGCGTCTGCGCCTCGATTCTCGGGCGTTGCGCCCGGACGGGGAAGGAGCTGGCGCAGCCCGTGCTTCCGGGCGTGGAGCCGCAGCGGTTGGCCGAACTGACGGCTTCGCCGCGGCGCTACGGGCTTCACGGCACCCTCAAGCCGCCCTTCTTCCTGGCCGAAGGGACGACGGAGGCCGGTCTGCTGGACGCCGTGGCCGTACTGGCCGCGGACAGACCCGCCTTCGAGCTTCCACCGCTGCGTCTGGAAAGCCTCGGTTCCTTCCTGGCCCTGACGCCCTCGGCCCCCTGCCCTGAACTGGACGCCCTGGCCCGGGCCTGCGTCACGGAACTGGACCCCTTCCGGCGTCCGCCTTCGGCAGAAGAGCTGGCCAGACGCCGTTCCGTGGGACTGACAGCCGCCCAGGATCGGTTGCTGGAACGCTGGGGCTACCCCTATGTGCTGGACGAGTTCAGGTTCCACCTGACCCTGACGGGCAAAATCCCGACCTCCCAAGAGCGGGAACGCCTCCGCGCTGCGCTCGCCCCCCTGCTTTCCCCCGTTCTCCACACGCCCATCCAGATTCGGGACATCTGCGTGTTCCGCCAGAGGTGTCCGAAAGAACCCTTCGCCGTGATGCAAAGGTTCGACCTCGCCCTGATCCCCAAACCGGACATTTCTTGAGCCTGGTGATCATACGGTCCGAACGCCGTCGCGTTTGCCCTTGCGTCGTGCAATGATGCCGCGTTATCTGGCTCAAGCATGTCGTGCCGCGCCACAGCATTGCCATCGGCAGGCGGCTGAACACGCTTGATGCCGAAAGAAAACATCGACACAGAGGCTTGCATGGCAAACGGATTTGAATCGAACTCATCACTGGCGGTTCTCATTGACGCCGATAACGCCAGTCCCGCTGTCATCGAAGGCCTGCTCGCCGAAATCGCAAAGATCGGTGTTGCCAGCGTCAAGCGCATTTACGGGGACTGGACAACGCCGAATCTGGGAACATGGAAATCGAAGCTCCTGGAATATTCCATTCAACCCATACAGCAATTCCGCTATACGACGGGCAAAAATTCTACAGACAGCGCCATGATCATTGACGCCATGGATTTGCTGTACTCAGGCCATTTTTCAGGATTTTGCCTCGTTTCCAGCGACAGCGACTTCACTCGCCTGGCTGCACGCATCCGCGAATCAGGGCGCAGCGTGTACGGGTTCGGGGAAAGAAAAACTCCGCGCCCCTTTGTTTCCGCCTGCGACAGATTCATTTATACTGACGTGTTCGCGGAAACTCAGGAAACCGTCGTGGCAAAAGCAAAACTCCCTAAAACCGCAAAAGAATTGAGGGGAGATACTGCGCTCATGACACTCGTCAGGTCAGCCGTCGAGGCGACTTCCGATGAAAACGGCTGGGCTGGACTTGGACCAGTTGGCGGGTACATGAACAAGACTGCCAACGATTTTGACCCTCGAAACTATGGATTCAACAAGTTGAGCGAACTCATCGCAGCCATCGGTCTTTTTGAAATCGACCGGCGGGAAAAGGGGGGGTACGTTAAAGACACTCGGAAAAAATGACCCTTGACTCAACTCGAAGACAGCCCCAAATTCGCTTCGGAGGCGCAACCATGAATGCCGCAAAAGAAACCGTCAGAGATCTCCTTGATTCCCTTCCCGACGACTGTTCTCTACAGGATGTCCAATATCATCTGTATGTTGTTGAAAAAATACGCAGTGGTATTGCCAAAGCGGAGCAGGATGGAACGTTGAGCCAAAAGGACGTCGAAAAAAAGCTTGCTCGATGGATCTCCTGATCGACTGGTCACCCCAGGCGCTCGAAGACCTGGAACTGATCGCGGAGTATATTGCGCGTGATTCCGATTTTTATGCGCGCGCTGTCGTTCAGGCGGTTGTGGAAAGCGCACGGAGCCTTGGCACCATGCCGAACCGTGGACGAGTTGTTCCGGAATTCGGCGATCCACGCATCAGGGAACGATTGATCTACAGCTACCGTCTCATCTATCGCATAGAAACAGAACGGGTATTGATAGTCGCAGTAATCCATGGCCAGCGATTGCTCACGAAGCTGGATGAAACGTCCTGATTCTGACGAATTCAAAACATCTCTCCACACACCTCGTCTTCTTGCAGATTTCTCCTCAAAGAGGGCACCCTTGGTCCGGCTAACGTTTCTCTCTGTCGGACGCGCTGATGGCTTCCACCTTAAAGTCCGCACACCCTGCCGGGCGCACGGCCAAAAAAAAGCCCGTCAGGGACGGGCTTTCAGAGTGCTTATTGCAGAGGCTTAGTAGCGGCTGCGGCTCTCGCGGGGCTGAGCTTCGTTGACCTTCAGGTTGCGGCCCTGAAAATCGGTGCCGTTCAGAGCCTGGATGGCCTTGCGAGCGCCGTCTTCGTCCATTTCGACGAAACCGAAACCGCGCGAACGGCCGGTGTCACGATCTTCGATCACGTTCGCGGACGTGACCTGACCATACTGGGAAAACATGGCGTTAAGATCGGAATTGGAGGTCGACCAGGACAGATTACCAACATAGATGTTCTTAGACAAAAGAATAACTCCAGAGAAAAAAAAGGAATAAAATGCTTCAATTCCGATGAAAACAGATATCATCGAAAATTCAGATTCATCTTTCAATTCACAAAGAACCAAAACACGAAATCCTGCGAAGCCAGAGACAAATATGGGTGTGAACAGACATTGTCAATGAATATTATAAATTTATTTTTTCACAAATCTTATATTTGTATTCAATCGTCTCTATTTTATCGTTTAAATGAATATCAATTTCGGGAAAAATAATTTCCAAATCATCATTACACTGACATCATTCCTGCTCCATTTCCAAGTTTCTCTGCGAAAGACCGGGCGCAGGTCTCCTGAAATCCTGCAATGCCAGAACAATTCACATGACTTGCCGAGCCCGCCGACCCAGGATCGAAATTGTCCCCACCATTGGCAGCAGCACAAAAGTGCAGAACCCGCATTCCGAAGGCTGTCGGATCGGCGAACACGGGACCGCCCCATCCCCCAAGCATTCTCAAAATACGGCATCCTGCCCATTGACGTCATGACGTCACAACGTCAGATATGAAGCGGAGGGTATGCCATGTCCGAAAACACGAGAAGATCGACTATCTACTTCGACCCACAGCTTCATGCGGCGCTCCGGCTCAAGGCTGCGCACGCGAACCGCTCCCTGTCCGATATCGTCAACGATGCCGTCAGACGGGCCCTGGCCGAGGATCAGGAAGATCTGGCGGCCTTTGAAATGCGCCTGGCCGAACCGACCATGACTTACGAAGCGCTCCTCGACGACCTCAAGGCCCATGGCAAGATATGAGCTGAGCATCAAAGCCTCGGTGGCCAAGGATCTGCGGAGCCTTCCCGCCAGGGACGTACGCCTTGTGCTCGGGAGGATCGAAGGTCTGACCGAGGATCCCCGGCCCGCTGGATGCGAAAAGCTCTCAGGGCAGGAGCGGTACAGGGTCCGGCAAGGTGTATACAGAATACTGTATGAAATTCGCGACCACGAGCTCATCGTCGTGGTGGTGAAAGTCGGTCACCGGCGGGATGTCTACAAAAACGGCTAGACTCCCGCGATGCGTTTCAGCCGTGTTTCTCCACGAACGCTTCCGCGCTCATCGTCCGAAAATCCCGCATCGCCGCCGCCAGTCTCGCATGTTCCCAGTCCCACCAGGCCAGGGACAGGAGTTTGTCCCGCAGCTCGGCCGGAAAGCGGTACTTGATGACCCTGGCCGGGACGCCGGCGACAATGGCGTAGTCCGGGACATTCTTGGTGACCACGGCGCCGGAGGCGACCACCGAGCCCGTGCCTACGGTCACGCCAGGCATGACGAGGGCGCCGTGGCCGATCCAGACGTCGTGGCCGAGGGTGACGGGGTGTTCTTTTCGCCAGGCGAAGAATGCGTCGTCGTCTGGCCCCAGGCCGAACTTGGCGCTTCTGTAGGTGAAGTGGTGCTGGGTGGCGCGCCAGGTCGGGTGGTTGCTCGGGTTCAGACGGGCGTGGTTGGCCACGGAGCAGAATTTGCCCACGGCCGCGTACATGACGTGGCAGCGGTCGCAGAAGTACGAGTAATCCCCGATGGTCGAGGAGATGATCTCGGTCTGCTCGCCGATCTCGGTCCAGGCGCCGAGGCTGCTGTCGGTCACCACCGCCGTGGCATGGATGGTCGGTTCCGGTGAAAGCACTGTCATTCCCTTCTGTCGTCAAGAGTTTCTAGGATGAGCTCGGCCAGGGCCCGGCCGCGCTCCGTCAGCGGGCCGGAGTTGTCGAAGCGCACGAGTCCCGGGACTTCCGGGACGATCATCCGGGCCCGGGCGAGACGGCGTTCCATCTCCGCCCCATCCTCCCGTCCCCTGCCTCCGAGGCGCCGGCGCAACTCGTCCTCGGGCACGCTGACGAGCACCGGCAGCAGGTCCGGATACGCGCGCAGCGCCTCAGGCAGGGCCTCTCGCGAACCGTTGAGCACAACCGTCAGCCCCTTCCCCAGCCAGAGATCGATTTCCCGACCGACACCATAGGCGAAGCCGTGGCTTTCCCAGGAAAGGGCGAAGAGCCCCCTGACCAGCCGCAGTCCGAACTCCGCCCGCGACAGGGCCACATGGTTCTCCCCGCCCGCGTCGGCGGGTCGGGTGATGTAGCGGTGGGCGAAGATGACGGGCGCTTCGGCGGCAAGCCGCAGCCGGGCATCGGCCATGAGAGAGTCCTTGCCGGAGCCTGAAGGCCCCATGATGTAGATCAGTTTTGGCATAAGATTCCTGTTGCAAAACAATAAAAAAATTTCCCATGTTATCCGTAGCAGAGGCGAAATATTTTTCGCCCCTGCAATGTGTCGCCCCGGATTCCGGTACCGGATCAACGCCATGATATCGACATCGTAGGGGCGGCCCTATGTGGCCGCCCTTCTTCCGGCCCTATGCGGTCATCCTGGTCGTGCGCCGAAAATTGGGCAGGCACGTAGGCCTGCCCCTACGGGGTTCCACCGTGGTCGTTGTTGGCGGGAAATTTTCGTGATTCCGTGTCGGGGCGAAAAATTTTTCGCCCCTACGATATTTCGCCCCGAAATCCATTGCCGCATCATGCCACGGTTCGTGACGACCGTCTCTCTTGCGCCTCCCTCTAATACACCCTCACCCCATCCCGCCAGACCCGGCGCACGACCGGCAGATCGCGGTCGACGTGGACGCGGACGAGGTCGGCCTTGAGTCCGGGCTCGATGCGTCCGCGGTCGGACAGGCCCAGGGCGCGGGCGGGGTTGGCAGTGACGAGGGCCACGGCGTCCCAGAGGGGCAGGGAGACGTCGGCGTGCAGGATCCAGGCGGCATGCAGGAGGCTCGCGGGCACGTAGTCCGAGGACAGGCCGCCCAGGAAGCCTGCGGCGGCGACCTCGCGCACGGAGACGTTGCCCGAGTGGGAACCGCCGCGCACGACGTTGGGCGAGCCCATGAGGGTCAGGAGGCCGAGCTCGCAGGCGCGGCGGGCGGCGTCCATGGTGGTCGGGAACTCGCTGATGGCCATGCCCTGTTCGTTCGCCCATTCGACGTGGGCGGTGGTGGCGTCGTCGTGACTGGCCGCGGGAACGCCGCGTTCACGGCACCAGGCCAGGATGTCCGCGGCGTGGGGTCCGGCGAAGCGGGCCTGGGCGTCGCGCATGCGGGCCATCTCGGTTTCGAACTCCTCGTCGGTCCACTGCCGGTCCTTGCTGTAGTAGGTGCGGTAGGCGCCGAGGTCGACGAACTGCCGCTGTCCGGGGGTATGGTCCATGAGGGAAACGAGGTGCACCTCGTCCATGTCGCGGAAGGGCTCGAAGAGCCGCGGCAGGTCGGGGTCGGAGATTTCGCAGCGCACGTGCAGGAGGTGGTCTGCGCGCAGGTGCCCTGCGGGCCGCAGCTCGCGCAGGGCGTCGAGGGCCAGGGTCAGCATGGTCCGGCGGTCGCTCTTTTCGTAGTACTGGCCGCAGGACAGGGCGTCGAGGACGGTGGTGATGCCGGCGGCCACGAGCTGCGCGTCGTGGGCCAGCAGGGCCGCTCGGGCCGAGGGCCAGAGGACGCCGGGGCGCGGCAGGAGCTGCTTTTCGAGGTTGTCCGTGTGCAGTTCTACCAGGCCGGGGACGAGGAAATCCAGGCCCATGTCCAGGGCGTCCGGGCTGTCGGCGCGTCCTTCGCGCACGGACTCGATGCGACCGTCACACACGGTCAGGGTGCCGTGGACGACGCGGTCGGCCAGGACGATGCGGGCGTTGGTCAGGATCATGCGGGTCACGCCTCCTTGGGCCTGGCCAGGTGCAGGCAGCGGTCGGCGACGGCCTCCCGGACCTCGTCGTCGTGAAAGATGCCGACGATGGCCGCGCCGCGCCCTTTGGCTTCGAGGATCATGTCGACCACGGTGCGGCGGTTCTCGCCGTCGAGAGAGGCCGTGGGCTCGTCCAGGAGCAGGACGGGGTAGTCGCGGATGAAGCCGCGGGCGATGTTCACGCGTTGCTGTTCGCCGCCGGAAAAGGTGGCCGGTGCCAGGGACCAGAGCCGCTCGGGGATGTTCAGCCGGGCCAGGAGTTCCCTGGCGCGGTCCCTTGCCTCGCCCGCGTCCGCGCCCATGACCGCGAGGCGCTCGGCCACGAGGTCGAGGGTGGAGACGCGCGGGATGACGCGCAGGAACTGGCTGACGTAGCCCAGGGTCTTGCGGCGCACGTCGAGGATGGCGCGCGGCTCGGCCGCGGTCATGTCGACGCTGCCGCCGTTGTGGCGGACGACGACGCGGCCGGAGCTGGGGCGGTAGTTGGCGTAGATGGAGCGCAGCAGGCTCGACTTGCCGGCGCCGGAGGGGCCGTGCAGGGCCACGCACTCGCCGGCGGCCACGTTGAGGTCCACGCCGTCGAAGGCGCGGATGCGCGTGCCGCCCTGGGTGTGCAGGGTGAAGGTCTTGGCCAGGGCGCGGACGGAGATCATGGGTACGTTCATGGCTTCCTCAGGCTTGCAGGATGGAGGACACGAGAAGCTGGGTGTAAGGGTGGCACGGGTCGTCCAGGACCTGGTCGGCCAGGCCCGTCTCGACGACCTCGCCGCCGCGCATGACCATCATGCGGTGGGCCAGGATGCGGGCCACGGCCAGGTCGTGGGTGACCAGGACCACGGCCAGGCCCAGGGAGGCGACGAGGTGGCGCAGCAGGTCCAGCAGGCGGGCCTGGACCGAGACGTCGAGGCCGCTGGTGGGCTCGTCCATGAAGACCAGGCGCGGTTCAGTCACGAGGTTGCGGGCGATCTGCAGGCGCTGCTGCATGCCGCCGGAAAAGGCCGACGGGTGGTCGTCGATGCGCTGCGTGTCCAGTTCGACGCGTTCCATCCAGTCCAGACCGGCGCCTCGCAGGCGGCCGTAGTGGCGGTGTCCCAGGGCCATGAGCCGTTCGCCGATGTTGCCGCCGGCGCTGACGCGCATGCGCAGCCCGTCGCGCGGGTTCTGGTGCACGACGCCGAGGTCCGTGCGCTGCAGCCGCCGGCGGTCGGCTTCGGACAGGTTCGGCAGGGACAGCCATCTGCCGTCGCGGTCGCGGTAGGACACGTCGCCCGCGGTGGGTGCGAGCCGTCCCGAGAGCAGGCTCAGGAGCGTGGACTTGCCCGACCCGGACTCGCCGACGATGGCCAGGACCTCGCCCGGCCAGAGGTTGAAGCTCACATCGCGGCAGCCCACGCGGCGGCCGTAGTAGCGGGTCAGGCCGGAAACCCGCAGCAGTTCCTGGTCCATCTAGCTGTCCTCCCCGACCCTGCGCGCGCAGTGGTCGGAATCGGAGCAGACGAACATGCGCCCGCCCCGGTCGTCGGTGATGATCTCGTCCAGGAAGCTGTCACGGGCCCCGCAGATGGCGCAGGCATAGTCCCACTTCTGGATCTCGAAGGGATGGTCCTCGAAATCGAGGCTTTCGACCCGCGTGTGCGGCGGGATGGCGTAGATGCGTTTCTCTCGCCCGGCGCCGAAGAGTTGCAGGGCCGGGGAGTCGTGCATCTTGGGGTTGTCGAACTTGGGGATGGGCGACGGGGCCATGACGTAGCGTCCCTCGACCCTGACGGGGTAGTCGTAGCTCTTGGCGATGCGGCCGTGCTCGGCGATGTCCTCGTAGAGCTTGACGTGCATGACCCCGTATTCCTCCAGGGCGTGCATGGTCCGTGTCTCGGACTCGCTCGGCTCCATGAAGCGCAGGGGCTCGGGGATGGGCACCTGGCACACGATGATCTGCCCGTCGGTCAGGGGCGTCTCGGGGATGCGGTGGCGGGTCTGGATGACCGTGGCCTCCTCGGTGCGCGTGGTGGTAGCCACGCCGGCCGTTTTGGCGAAGAAGGAGCGGATGGACACGGCGTTGGTCGTGTCGTCGGAGCCCTGGTCGATGACCTTGAGCACGTCTTCGGGGCCGATGATGCTGGCCGTGATCTGGATGCCGCCCGTGCCCCAGCCGTAGGGCAGGGGCATCTCGCGGCTGCCGAAGGGAACCTGGTGGCCGGGGATGGCCACGGCCTTCAGGATGGCCCGGCGGATCATGGCCTTGGTCTGTTCGTCGAGGTAGGCGTAGTTGTAGCCCGGCATGGTTTCAGATGTCATGGCCGCTCTCCTCCTCCCGCACGGTCCGGCGCAGCCCTCGGACGAGGACGAGCTCGGACTGGAAATCGACGTAGTGCGGGAGCTTCAGGTGCTGGACGAAGCCCGAGGCCTCGACGTTGTCGCTGTGGTAGAGGACGAACTCCGCGTCCTGGGCCGGTCCCTTCTTCTCCTCGCCCAGTTCCGGGGCGCGCAGGGCGCGGTCCACGAGGGCCATGCTCATGGCCTTGCGCTCGCCCTGGCCAAAGGTCAGGCCGTAGCCGCGGGTGAAGCGCGCCTCGCCGGAGCCGATGAACTGGTTGACGGTCTCGCACTCGGTCAGGGTGATCTCGCCGATGGTCACGGAGAAGCCCAGTTCCTCGGGCTCGAACTCGATCTCCACCTCGCCCATGCGGATCTCGCCGACAAATGGGTGTGTCGTGCCGAAGCCGCGCTGGCTGGAGTAGCCCATGGCCAGGAGGAAGCCCTCGTCGGCCCGGGCCAGATTCTGCAGGCGCACGTCCCGGCCGGCGGGCAGGTCCAGAGGCTGGCGGGTCAGGTCCGCGGGTTCGTGGTCGTCCCCGCTGCCCTCGGACTCGATGATGCCCTCGCGCCCGAGAACGTCGAGGACACGGGGCATGGGCGACGGGATCCCGACGCCGGAATCACAGCCCGAACTCTCTTCTGTTCCAGCCCCCCTCCCTTCCCCGGCCAGGCTCCAGTCCAGGAGACGGTGGGTGTAGTCGAAGGTCGGTCCCAGGACCTGGCCTCCGGGAACGTCCTTGAAGGTTGCGGAGATGCGCCGCCGGACGTGCATGCGCGACGAGTCCGCGGGCTGGCTGTACCCGAAACGCGGCAGGGTCGTGCGGTAGGCGCGCAGCAGGAAGACGGCCTCCACCAGGTCGCCGCGGGCCTGCTTGACGGCCAGCGCCGCGCAATCCTCGTCATACAGGGCCCCTTCGCTCATGACCCTGTCCACGGACAGGGAGAGCTGTTCGCGGATCTGGTCGAGGGAAATCTCCGCTATCTCCGGGGCTCCGCGGCGCTCGCGGGCCAGGAGCGTGTGGGCTGCGGCGATGGCCTTTTCCCCGCCTTTGACTGCTACGTACATGCGCCCTCCTCCACCTTCAGGGTTCGCGGCAATCCGACGATGGCTTCCGCCCCGACGAGGACGATGTCCACCCCGCAGGGGAAAAGCCCGGCATTGGAACGCCACTGCCCGCAAAACCTCTCGGGCAGCCATTCCAGGGGGAGTTCCCCCAGCCCGTCCACGCCCGGCCCGTGAATCCGCGCGCCGCGCCCGCCCGACCCGATGCCTGGGGACCACATCAGGACGGTGGTCGAGCGTTCCGGGTATTCGGCGTCACCCAGATGAAAACCGTCGAGGCCGGGCATGACCGGCGGGTCCATGACCACGGCGAAGGCCGCCTCCCGGGGTCTGTCGCACACGGGGCTGCCGCAGTGGAAACGCAGGAAACGCAGGGCTTCGGCGGTCCTGGCCACGGGGTCGAGCCACAGGGGGGTGTCCATGTCGCACAGGGTCAGGACCAGGGCGGCCATGGTCCCGGGCCACCCCTGGGGGCCCTGGGCCGCGACCGGCATGGGGACGGTCCGACCCGGATTGGCCATGGCCTGCAGCACGGCCCGAAAGGTGCTCTGGCTCTCGAAGACGGGGCGGGAGAAACCGGCGGGAATGGGTTGCAGCATCAGTCCTCCCCCCGCACGAGCGTGAAGAAGTCGACCTTGCTGGGCCGCACCTCGGCGGCCCTGCGGGCGAGATAGGCGCTTCGGTCGCGCAGCAGGGGCTCGACCAGGGTGGCGCGGAGGGCATCCGAGTGTTCCGGCATCTGCATGAGCGCGTCGAACAGCGCCGCCAGTCTGGCGTGTTCAGGCCTGATCCCAGCGATCCAGGCATGGCCCATGATTCCGTCGGCCAGGCCGACGGTGCAGCGCGTGACCGTCATTTCGCCGAGGTTGAAACGCCGGCCGGTGTTGCCGGCCCTGGCCCGGACCATGACCAGCCCGGTCTCGGGTCCGCGGATGACATGGTATGCAGGCGCTGCGGACAGCTCTTCCCAGACTTCCCGCAGCCTGGCCCCGTCGGCCAGGGCCAGGGCGTCCATCCACTCCCTGCGTCGCGATTCGGTTGTTGACATGAAAGAAACTCCACAATAGGAAAATTTGTCTAGATGTCTATGTCTTTTCGACAAGCACGGTTTGGCATCGGATTGTGACAGCTTGCATTCAGGGAGGCGGCGATGGAGTTACAGCGCAGAAGCGGCGTGGCATTGTGGAGGCAGATCCAGGACTGGCTGGAATACCGCATCAAGGAAGGTGAACTGAAGCCCGGAAGCAGGCTCCCCACGGAACAGGATCTGGCCGCGCAGTTCGGGGTCAACCGCCACACGGTGCGCAGGGCCCTGTCCCTGCTGGCCGAAAAGGACCTCGTGCGCACGGAACAGGGCAGCGGGAGCTTCGTGCGCGAGCATCTCATCGACTACGCCGTGGGGACTCGCACGCGCTTCCACGAGAACCTCCTGCGGCAGGAGCGCAAGCCGCGCGGCGAGCTCATCTCGTCCAGCGTCATCCCTGCCACGACGGTGGTGGCGCGGGCCCTGGAGCTGGAAAAGGGGGATCCGGTCCTGGTTCTCGAAACCCTCGGCGAAGCCGACGGGGTGCGCATCTGCCTGGCCAGCGCGCATTTCCCGCAGTCCCGCTTCCCCGGCCTCGACGACCTGTACCGGCAGACGGGCTCGGTCACGCAGGCCCTGCGGCACTTCGGCGTCAAGGACTACCGCCGCAGACGGACACAGATCTCCGGACGGCTGCCCACGGCCCGCGAGGCACGCATTCTGGCCCAGCCCCGGACCCGCCCCATCCTGGTCACGGAAAGCGTCAATGTCGACACCCGCGACTGGCCCATCGAATACTGCGAATCCCGCTTCTGCGCCGACCGGGTGCAGTTCGTCATCGAGACCTGACGGCACGGGTCATGTCATAACCGACAGAATGCAGTGCGGTCGCTCCGTGAAGCATGGAGCGTCGTAACCCCAGCCTTACGGCCGCTTCGATACTCGAGACTCGCCAACACCAATCCAAAATACTCAACGACCACTGTCACCAGCTGAATACACGTCAAGGCCGACTACAAAATGGTGCACACCGGTGAGCATATTGAGGCTCATTTTTTATGTTGTATGACAATATAAAAAATGCATTACCCTTGCACGAAGCCTTTTCATATCGTATATACATTTGAAATGCGTTCGGATCACGCAATGGAATTAACAACGCATTCAAAGTGCATCCAACCGAAATAACTAGAAAAATGGCATGAAACACCTTTTATTCGTCGGCCTCTGCATCCTGGCCGCGGGGTGCGCAACAACAGCTTCGCAGCGGGACGCGACCGAGGCATTCGGACTGGCGACGGAACGCATCGGCCGTTTGGGCGAGGATGAATACGCCGCAGTCCGTTCCGGCATCATTCGTCTGAACACGTACCAGGCCATTCTCGACGGCAGCGCGAAATCCGGTGACCTGCAATATGACGGGCCCGCCACGGCCGAGGCCACGGCCGAGCGCATCTCGGCCTGCAAGACCCTGCGCATGTACGGTGACCTGCTCATGAGGCTGGCCTCCGACGACCGCACGCAGTTCGTCCGCAGGTCCGCCATCACCTTCGCCGACAGCGCCGGCGAAACCATGGGGATGAGCCTGAACCCGCGCCAGCAGGCGGCCATCGACGAGATCATCGCCGGTCTCTCACGTATCTGGACCGACAAGCGCAAGGCCGATTCCATCCGCGAGGTCGTGCTGGCCTTCGAGGACGTGATCAACGCCCTGGCGGACCGCATTCTGGCCGACTTCGTCATCGACGGTCGGGACGCCAGCTTTCTGGCGGCCTACGATTCCGAAGCGCGCCAGCTCCAGAGCATGGCCGACTCCATGCTCGACACGGGCAGATTTGCGGACATGGGGGAGCGCAGACGGATCGTTCTCGCGTCCTACAAGGCAAGGAACATCAGGGTCAGGGTCGTGGAAATCGGCCTGCGCATGCAGACCGCCATCGAGACTCTCAAAAAAGCCAATGCCGAGATCGTCTCCGGCGTGCGGAACAACACCTGCGATGCTGAACGGATCAACGAGTACGGTCGGCTCATCCAACAGCTCGGCAACCTGAAGCAAATCCTGCCTCGATAGCCTCCGGACGTCCCCTGCAACGAAAAAACGCCCCTGTGGGGCGTTTTTTCGTTGCATTGCGCGAAGGTCGGACGGCGGTTCAGTTTCCGCCGCCAAAAGGTACGGGCACCAGCAGGCTGACCCGTTCGCGGTAGGCCTGGTAGGCTTCGCCGAACTCGTCCTCCAGGGCCGTCTCCTCGGCGCCGACGGTGCTGAAGAAGGAATAGGCCGCCAGGGCGATGCCCAGGATGCCGATGTTGGTATTCAGGACCAGGCACAGCCCCGGCATGACGCCCAGCAGGTTGGCGGCCATGATCGGGTTGCGGCTCACGGCGTAGAGGCCGGTCTCGACCAGCATGTAGCCCTCGCCCTTGCGCAGCTCGCGCAGGGCGAAGAACAGCGCGGCCAGCCCCGCCGCCATCCACAGCAGGCCGATGACCGAGCCGAGCTTGAACCATTCCGTGCGGATGATGAAGTTCTCCACCACGCAGCCGGCCACGATGACGCCATATCCGGGACCAAGAATCTTGGAAGAAACGCTTTTGGAACTCATCGCTCTCACCTCGTCGGGAAATGGGGATTCACGGGAAAGATGAAAATAGCACCGCCGGGCGGGATTGAAAAGAACCCGGCGCGGAAAAAATCCGGCCGGGTTCCATTTCGTCGTCCCTAGCGCGTCAGCTGGCGGTAGCGGATGCGGTGCGGGACCGCGAGGGTCGAGCCCGTGCGTCGCTTGTAGTCCGCCTCGTACTCCGAGTAGTTGCCCTCGAACCAGACCACCTGACTGTCGCCCTCGAAGGCCAGGATGTGCGTGGCGATGCGGTCCAGGAACCAGCGGTCGTGGGAGATGATCACGGCGCAGCCGGCGAAATTCTCAAGGGCCTCTTCCAGGGCGCGCATGGTGTTCACGTCCAGGTCGTTGGTCGGTTCGTCGAGCAGGAGCACGTTGGCCTCCTTCTTGAGCATCAGCGCCAGGTGCAGCCTGTTGCGCTCGCCGCCCGAGAGCATGCCGACGAGCTTCTGCTGGTCGGCGCCGGTGAAGTTGAACTTGCCGACGTAGGCCCGCGAGTTGATCTCGCGGCCGCCCAGGTTGATCATGTCGTAGCCGTCCGAAACCATCTCCCACACGCTCTTCTTGGGGTCCAGGACGCCGCGGTCCTGGTCCACGTGGGCCAGCTTCACGGTCTGGCCCAGGCGGATGGAGCCCGCGTCGGGCTGCTCCTGGCCGGTGATCATGCGAAAGAGCGTGGTCTTGCCGGCGCCGTTGGGGCCGATGACGCCGACGATGCCGCCGGGGGGCAGGGCGAAGCTCATGTCCTCGATGAGGAGCTTGTCGCCGTAGGCCTTCTTCACGTGGTCGGCCTCGATGACCACATCGCCCAGGCGCGGGCCCGAGGGAATGAAGAGCTCCAGGGTCTTGATCTTGTCCCTGGTCTCCTGGTTCAGCATGGACTCGTAGGCCGAGATCCTGGCCTTGGACTTGGCATGGCGCCCCTTGGGGGACATCCTGATCCACTCCAGCTCGTGCTTGAGGGTGCGCTGGCGGGCGCTCTCCTCCTTCTCCTCCTGGGCCAGGCGGTTCTGCTTCTGGTCCAGCCAGGACGAGTAGTTGCCCTTCCACGGGATGCCCACGCCGCGGTCCAGCTCCAAAATCCATCCGGCCACGTTGTCCAGGAAGTAGCGGTCGTGGGTCACGGCGATGATGGTGCCCTGGTACTGCTGCAGGTGGTGCTCCAGCCAGGCGATGGTCTCGGCGTCGAGGTGGTTGGTGGGCTCGTCCAGGAGCAGGATGTCGGGCTTCTGGAGCAGCAGGCGGCACAGGGCCACGCGGCGCTTCTCGCCGCCCGAGAGGACCGCGACCTTGGTTTCGGGCTCGGGGCAGCGCAGGGCGTCCATGGCCATGTCGAGCTTGGAGTCCAGGTCCCAGGCGTCGGCGGCGTCGAGCTTCTCCTGCACCTCGGCCTGGCGAGCGATGAGGGCGTCCATCTCGTCGTCGCTCATGGGCTCGGCGAACTTGGCGTTGATCTCCTCGAACTGCTGCAGGAGGTCGACGGTCTCCTGCACGGCCTCCTGCACGACCTCGCGCACGGTCTTCTCGGGATCGAGCTGCGGCTCCTGCTCCAGATAGCCCACGGAGTAGCCGGGCGAGATGACGATCTGACCGTTGTACTCCTTGTCCACGCCGGCCATGATCTTCAGGAGCGAACTCTTGCCCGAGCCGTTCAGGCCCAGCACGCCGATCTTGGCGCCGTAGAAGAAGGACAGGGAGATGTCCTTGATGACCGGCTTCTTGTCGTAGAAGCGGGAAACCCGGATCATGGAATAGATGATTTTATTTGGCTCGTCGCTCATGGCATAACCTCGTGTGTTTTTTTTGCGGATGATGGCCCCGGCCGGTCGGCCGGGGAGTCGGTCGGTCCGGCGGTTCATCGCACCGCCGGTGAAATCTAATGGCCGAAGCCCGGAATTTCCAGCCTCTTTTCCAGCCGGCGCAGGCCCCAGGAGGCCACGGTGACCAGGGCCAGGTAGTACACGCCCACGACCATGAAGACCTCGCTGAAGCGGAAGGTCTCGCTGGCCACGATCTTGGCCTGGCCCGTCAGCTCGAAGCAGGTCACGACGTAGGCCAGGGACGAGTACTTGATGAGGTAGACGATCTCGTTCCCGCAACCCGGCAGGGCCCGCCGGAAGGCCTGGGGGATGATGATCCAGACCAGGGTCCTGAAGGTCGAGAAGCCCAGGGCCTGGGCCGCCAGGACCTGGCCGCGCCGGATGGAGAGCAGCCCCCCGCGGATGTACTCCGAGTGGTAGGCCGCGCTGCACATGATGAAGCCGAGCACCGCTGCCGTGTAGGGTTTGAAGTAGATGCCCACGTTCGGCAGCCCGAAATAGAGGATGAAGAGCTGGATGACCAGCGGCGTGCCGCGGAAGAGCGCCGCGTACCCGTTGGCCAGGGGCGAGAAAAAGCGGCCCCCGTAGGCCCGCAGGCTCCCGACGACCACGCCCAGGGCCAGGCCCAGCACGGCCGAGGGCACGATGAGCTTGATGCTCATCAGCACGCCCTCGTTCAGGGCCGGGATGAGCTTCTGCAGCAGGAAGGCCAGTTCCTCGCTGATCACGGCGTGCAGCCCTCGACTTCGAGGATCTGGGAGCAGAAATCGAGGGTGCGCGTGCCCGAACCCTCGGCCAGCAGCTCCTTGGGGCTGCCCTGCTCGATGATGCGCCCCTCCTGCATGAACAGGACCTCGTCGGCCAGGGCGCGCGTGAAGCCCATCTGGTGGGTGGCCATGACCATGGTCATGCCGTTCTGGGCCAGGCTGCGGATGACGGTCAGAACCTCGCTGACCAGCTCCGGGTCCAGGGCCGAGGTGGGCTCGTCCAGGAGCATGACCTTGGGGTCCATGGCCAGGGCGCGGGCGATGGACACGCGCTGCTTCTGGCCGCCCGACAGCTCCGCCGGGTAGAGGCGGGCCTTGTCCGACAGACCGACGCGAGACAGCTCGGCCATGGCCCGCTCCCGGGCCTCGGCCTTGCCCATGCCGCGCACCTTGCGCAGGGCGATGCTGACGTTGTCGACGGCGGTCAGGTGGTCGAACAGGTTGAAATCCTGGAAGATCATGCCCACCTGCTGGCGGAAGCCACACAGCTCCCGGGCGTTGTGCGGGTCCACGTGGCGGCCTTCCAGTTCGATCTCGCCGCGGTCGGGCAGGATGAGATAGTTCATGCACTGCAAAAGCGTGCTCTTGCCGCCGCCCGAGGGGCCGATGAGCACCTTCATCTCCCCTTCGTACAGGTCGAGGCTCACGGATTTGAGGATCTCGCGGCCGCCCAGCCTGACGGAGAGGCCCTGCACCCGCATCAGCGGCGTCTTGTCGTTGGTCTTCATGGTCTAGTGCACATACCCTTTTATTCTGACACGTTTCTCCAGTACCCGCAGGGCGGCGACACCGGCCCAGGTCAGGAGGAAATAGAGCACCGCCGCGCTGATGTAGAGGGGCAGGTGCTGGTAGGTCCGGGAGGCCACGAAATGCGTGCGGGCCATGATCTCGCTGGCCCCGAGCACGAAGGCCAGGGCCGAGTCCTTGAGGATGATGGAGTACTCGTTGGACCAGCCGGGGATGGACAGCCGCAGGGCCTGGGGCAGGATGATGGCCCGGATGGCCAGGGCGTCGGACATGCCCAGGGCGCGGGCGGCCTTGAGCTGCCCCTTGGGCAGGGACAGGATGGACCCGCGGAAAATTTGCGATTGATAGGCCCCGCTGGTCATGCCGAGCACGATGGTCGCAGCGGCCACGGCGTTCAGGTTCAGGCCGATGAAGTTGAACAGGCCGAAATAGAAGAGAAAAAGGAGCACCAGGATGGGCACGCCGCGGAAAAACCAGACGTAGGTGTCGCAGACGAAGCGCACGGCCCTGCCGCCGTAGACCTGCCCCACGGCCAGGGGAACGCCGATGAAAAGACCCAGGAACATGGCGCCGACCACCGCGGTGACGGTGACGGCGGCGCCCTGCAGCACGAATGGCAGGGCGTCGAGGAGGACGGTCAGGGTTTCGTTCATGTCCGGGATGGTTCCTTCAGGGTCTGGAGGCGGCAAAAAAACGGGAAGGCCGGGACGATTCCGGGCCTTCCCATGGATTCACACGGCGCGGGGCCTACTTGTTGAGGTGCTTGGCGATGAGCTCTTCCCAGTAGGGGTCGGCCTTGAGCAGCTCGAAGCCCTTGTTCAGCTTGTCGAGCAGTTCCTTGTCTTCCTTGCGCACGGCAGCGCCGAATTCCTCGACTTCGCCGAAGATGCCGATGATCTGCACGGGCTTCTTCTTCTCGGCGTCGCGGGCCGGCGGATAGTTCATGGCGGCGGCTTCGATGCGGCCGTTGACCAGGTCTTCGATGGCCATGGGCGCGGAGTCATAGTACTTGATGGTGAACTTCCAGCCCTGCTTCTCCTTCTCCTCGGCCATCCACTTGGCCTCGGAGGTGCCGGCCTGCATGCCCACGGTTACGTCCTTGCCGTAGATCTCCTCGGCCTTGAGGGCGGAGTCCTTCTTGGTCACGAAGACGTTTTTCACTTCCCAGTAGGGGGCGCTGAAGTTGACCTTTTCGGCGCGCTCCTTGGTGATGGTCATGCCGGAGCAGATGAAGTCGATCTTCTTGGCCAGCAGGTTGGGGATGATGCCGTCCCAGTCCACGGGCACGTGTTTGACCTTGAAGCCCATCTTGGCCGCGATCCAGTCCACGGCGTCCACATCGAAGCCGCTGGGCTTGCCGCTCTGGTCCACGTAGGCGAACGGCGGATAGTTGGCGTCGATGCCGTTGATGAAGACCTTTTCCTCGGCCACGGCCGGGCCGGCAACCATGCACAGCAGACAGGCGATCACGAAAGCAGCACGTTTCAGCATGTTCTCCATCCTCATGAAAAGGTTTGACAAAAAATGGGCTTCCCCCACAAGTACGTCGAAACCGGACCGGCGGCCGGAAACCTTCCTGGTCGTCGGCACAGTTCAATTTGCGGTGCCGTGCGGGCAAAACCGAACGATTTGCAGCCTCACTCCGCAACAGAGTCGGTATATTCATTTTTCAAAAACCGCAACTCGGACGCGACCATGGAAAAGCGGGCCAACCAGAAGAAAGCCTACGCCCTGGGCCTCGCGGCGGTCTGCCTGTGGTCCACGGCGGCCACGGCCTTCAAGCTTTCCCTGCGCCACCTGGGGCCCGAGCCCATGGTCTTCTGGGCCAGCCTGACCTCCGTCATCGTCCTGGCCCTGGTGCTGGCTGTCCAAGGACGGCTCGTGGAACTCAGGACCCTGTCCTGGACCCGGGCGCGATTCTCCCTGATCCTCGGCGCCCTGAACCCCTTCCTCTACTACCTCGTCCTCATCCGCGCCTACGACCTGCTGCGAGCCCAGGAGGCCCAGGCCATCAACTACACCTGGGCCATCACCATGAGCCTGCTGTCCATCCCGCTCCTCGGGCAGCGCATCCGCGGCCTGCAGTTCGTGGCCATCGGTCTGAGCTACCTCGGGGCCCTGGTCATCTCCACCCACGGCGACCTGCTGGGCTTCCGCATGGAAAGCCCTACCGGCTTCGCCCTGGCCATGGGCAGCACCGTCATCTGGGCCCTGTTCTGGATCTTCGGCGTCCGCGACGACCTGGACCCGACCCTGCGCCTTTTCCTCAACTTCTGCTGCGGCACGCTCTACACCGGCGCCTGGGCCCTGCTGGCCGGCTTCCCCCTCGCGCCGAACCTCCCGGGCCTCCTGGGCGCGGCCTACATCGGCACCTTCGAAATGGGCGTGACCTTCGTGCTCTGGATCTCCGCCCTGCGCCTCTCGCGCACCACGGCCCAAGTCAGCAACCTCATCTACCTGGCCCCCTTCCTGTCCCTCTTCATCATCCACTTCCTGGTCGGCGAAGCCATCCTGCCCTCGACCCTCGTCGGCCTGGGCTTCATCCTGGCCGGCACCGCCGTCCAGAAACTGGCCGACCGCCGGTCCGGCCCATGACCCGCCGCCGCTTCCTGCTCCTCGCCGCCCTGTCCCTGCTGCACAACGCCCTGCTCGCCTGCACCCCACCCAAACGCCGCCGGATCGTCTGCCCCTACCCCCTCTAAACGCTACAAAGAATGCCTCCGGCGGGCAGGGGACTCGTCCCCTGCACCCCATTCACATTTTTCTTCCAAACATCCTTCCGCTCCACCTCAAGCGTGGCGTCGCGGGCCGGGCAAGGGCTGTCGGCTGTCCGACCGAGCCAGGCATCGTTTGCTTCCCGGCCGTCAAACGGTCAACGCCCCACCCCTTGCCCGAAGCTCAAGGCCGGGAAGCATTACGAGGCCCGCGAGGAAGTCCCGGCAGCCCTTGCCCGGCCCGCGACGCCACGCGACTCCCAAAAATACGCATCTCAGCGCCCAATGAACTCGCCCTTCGCTCCACACGATTGACGCCGCCCGCCCCCGGGCACTACAGGGCCCGGACAATCACCACCGCACCCTCAAGGAGAATCGGATGCGCCGCCGTTTCAACGCGACCTTCATATTGCTGACCCTGACCTTCCTGGCCCTGACCGCCTGTTCCAAAACCGCGCCCGGACCGGCTCAGCCCGCCGCCACCATCCCGCCGGCCGCTCCGCACGAAGCCTCTCTGCCCCCGCAGAATGCGACGGCCCCATCCGCGCCGCAAACGGACAGTCGGCCCGACACGCAGCAGCCCACCACCGACGGGACATGCCTGGAGTGCGAGTCCGTGACCCCGGACAAGGACCGCGGCAACTGCTTCAAACTCCAGCCCGGCAAGACGACCAGAACCAAGAAGGGCAAAACCGTCACCGGCCGATGCCAGCCACAATCCGTCATCTACGCCCGCTGCCGCAGCGGCATCAATACCTGCCGCCTGGGCGACACGGGACCCATCGAATGGTTCGAGTGCGCGCGCAAGAACAAGAACACCACATCCGTTCCCAAGGCCGGCTCCATCATGGTCATCGGCTCCGAGAAACGGCACAAAATGACCACGGGCCACGTCGGGTACGTCGAGGAGGCCTGCCCCAACCCCGACGGCACCTGGACCCTGCGGTTCACCCACACCAACTACGACCGCAAGTGCCACCTGGACCAGGACGCAAAGGTCATCTTCAACCCCAAGACCATGCGCGCCGCTTTCCTGAGCGGACCCTGGAAGCCTTGGGCCAAGGATCTCAAAATCCTCGGCTTCATTCTGAGGTAAGCATGCGCCCCCTTATCCTGAGCCACGACCCTGCGCGCGAGTACTTCTTCCGCGAGGGCTGCTTCATCACGGAACTGTCCAACGGCGAACACGACCCCGCCGTGTCCATGGCCCGGGCCCGCGTGGAACCGGGCCGCACCACGGCCTGGCACGCCCTGCGGGACACCGTGGAACGCTATCTCGTCCTCGAAGGACACGGGTTGGTCGAAGTGGGCGACCTGCCGCCGCACCCCGTGGGGCCTGGCGATGTGGTCCTCATCCCGCCGGGGTGCAGGCAGCGCATCGCCAACACCGGACACGGCGACCTGATCTTCCTGGCCGTCTGCTCTCCGCGCTTCACCCCCGAGGCCTACGTTCACCTGGAAGGCTGACCTCCGGCGACAAGACACGGAACATGCGGCCCGCGCCTTGCCGCGGGCCGCGCAAGGCTGTATCGTCGCGACATCCGCATTCCTTCAAACCGGCGCATCCGGGGACCCGCAATGTACGCAAACGATATCGCCGTCGTCGGTCTGGCCGTCATGGGTCAGAACCTGGCCCTGAACATGGCCCGGCACGGCCTGGGCGTGACGGTCTACAACCGCACCTGGGAGAAGACCGAGGCCTTCATGGCCGGCCCGGCACAGGGCGCGCCCATCATCGCCGCCATGGACCTCAAGGCCCTGGCGGCCTCCCTCAAAAAACCGCGGGCGGTCTTCCTCATGGTCAAGGCCGGCAGCGCCGTGGACGAACTGCTGGACGAACTGCTGCCCTGGCTCGAGCCCGGCGACATCGTCATGGACGGCGGCAACTCGCATTTCGAGGACACGGCGGCGCGCGTTCTGCGGCTGCGGGACAAGGGCGTGTCCTTCCTGGGGGTAGGCGTGTCGGGCGGGGAGAAAGGGGCGCTGCTCGGCCCGAGCATCATGCCCGGCGGGCCGCGCGAGGCCTGGGAGCGGGTCGCGCCCATGCTCGCGGCCATCGCGGCAAAAGCCGGCGACGGCCGCCCCTGCACGGGCTACATGGGGCGCGACGGGGCCGGACACTTCGTCAAGATGGTCCACAACGGCATCGAATACGGCGTCATGCAGCTCCTGGCCGAAGCCCACGACCTGCTCCTGCGCGGGCACGGCATGGAGGCCCGGGCCCAGTCCGAGGTCTTCGACGAGTGGAACGCGGGCAGCCAGGCGTCCTTTCTGCTGGAGATCACGGCGGACATTCTCGCCCGCCGCGACGCGCTGACCGACGCCCCCATCCTCGACGTCATCACCGACACCGCCGGCAGCAAGGGCACCGGGTTGTGGACGAGCCGCAGCGCCCTGACCCTGGGCGTGCCCGTGCCGACCATCACCGCCGCCGTGGAGGCGCGCATGCTCTCGAACCTGCGGGACCTGCGCCGCATGGCCGCGCCCCTGCTGCCCGGACCGCGCGAAACCCCGCCCCCGGCCGACCGCGAATGCCTGGGCCGGGCCCTCTTCCTGGCCACCCTGGCCGCCTACGCCCAGGGCTTCGCCCTCATCCGGGCCGCCGAGGAGGCCTGGGGCTTCGGCCTCGACACCTCGGAAATCGCCCGCGTCTGGCGGGAGGGATGCATCATCCGCGCGGCCTTTCTGGACGATCTCGTCCACGATTCCCCCGCGCGGTCCGATGCGCACAACATGCTGCTGTCAGGCGCTTTCGACGCCCACATAGCATCCGGCCAGGCCGCCCTGCGCCGAACCGTGGCCCAGGCAGCCGGCTTCGGCGTCCCGGTCCCGGGCTTGGCCGCCTCCCTGGCCTATTACGACAGCCTGCGCAGCCCCCGCCTGCCGGCCAGCCTGATCCAGGCCCAGCGCGACTACTTCGGGGCCCACGGCTTTGAACGCACGGACATGCCGGGCGTCTTCCACGGTCCCTGGGAGGAATGAAAAACGCCGGTCGGACCGGCGTTTTCTCGTTGGGTACTCTGGTGTGCGGGCGCCTTGCGCCCTCGTCGTCACAACTGGACGAGGAGGCTCTCACCCGTCATCTGGGCGGGCTTGGCGATGCCCATGATGTGCAGGATGGTAGGGGCCACGTCAGCCAGCCGCCCGTCCCGGACCCTGAAACTCCCTGGCCCCACGTAGACGAAGGGCACGGGGTTGAGGCTGTGGGCGGTCTTGACGTTGCCCTGCTCGTCCAGCATGTCCTCGGCATTGCCGTGATCCGCCGTGACCAGAAGCGTCCCGCCGGCCTTGGCCACGGTCTCCATGACCCGGCCCAGGCACGTGTCCACTGCCTCCACGGCCTTGACCGCCGCCGGGATGACCCCGGTGTGGCCGACCATGTCGAGGTTGGCGAAGTTGCAGACCACCAGGTCGTACTTCCCGGCCTCCAGGGCGGCCACCAGGGTGTCCGTGACCTTGAAGACGCTCATCTCGGGCTTGAAGTCGTAGGTCGGCACGTCCTTGGGCGACGGCAACAGTTCGCGGTCCTCGCCGGGAAAGGGCGTCTCCTGGCCGCCGTTGAAGAAATACGTCACATGGGCGTATTTTTCGGTCTCGGCCGTGCGCAGCTGGGTCAGCCCCCGCTCGGACACCACCTCGCCCAGGATGCGGTCCAGGGTCATGGGCGGAAAGAGCGCGGGCAGGTCGAAATTCTTGTCGTAGCGGGTCATGGTCGCGAAGCCCGCGAGGGCGGGCCTGCGCGGCCGCTCGAACCCGGTGAAGGCCTCCTCGGTCAGGGCCCGGGTCAGCTCGCGCGCCCGGTCGGCCCGGAAGTTGAAGAAGAGCACCGCGTCCCCGTCCTGCACCAGGCCCGAGGGACGTCCGTCCTTCAGCACCACCCGCGGCTTGACGAACTCGTCGTTCTCGCCGCTCTCGTAGGCGTCGCGCACGGCCTGGGCCGCGCTTTCCGCCGTCAGCCCACGCCCTTCGGTCAGGGCCGCGTAGGCATGTTCGACCCGGTCCCAGCGCTGGTCGCGGTCCATGGCGTAGTAGCGGCCCGAGACGGAGACGATGCGGCCCGCGCCCAGGCGCGCCAGATCGCGCTCCAGTTCCTCGACGTAGCCCAGCCCGCTGCGCGGAGGGGTGTCGCGACCGTCCAGGAAGGCATGCACGCAGATGTCCGCCACGCCGTGCCCCTTCAGGGCCGAGACGAGGGCCACCAGATGGCTCTGCATGCTGTGCACGCCGCCGTCGGAGACCAGGCCCATGAGGTGCACGCGCCCCGAACCCGCCGCCGCGGCCCCGGCCAGGTTCACGAGGGCGGGGTTCACGGCCAGGGAGCCGTCCTCGATGGCCAGGTTGATGCGCATGATGTCCTGGTAGACGATGCGCCCGGCCCCGAGGTTCAGGTGCCCGACCTCGGAGTTGCCCATCTGCCCGTCGGGCAGGCCCACGTCGCGCCCCATGCACTTCAGCTCCCCGCGGGGGTGTTCGTCCAGGAGCCGGTCCATGTTCGGGGTTTGGGCCAGGCTCACGGCGTTGCCCGGGCCGGGCGCGGCCTTGCCCCAGCCGTCGAGGATCAGGAGCACGCAGGGCTTCTTCATCATTTATCTCCGGCCAGGACGGCCTCGGGCAGGTCGAAGTCCGCGGCCTTGGAGTAGAGTCCCTCGACGTTATAGAGGGAGCGCGTCTCGTCCTGGAAAATATGCACGATGACGTCGTTGCAGTCGACCAGGACCCACTGTCCGGCCTGCAGACCCTCGACGCCGAAAAATTCCCACTTCTTCTCCCCGAGGCGCTGCATGATCTCGTCGGCCAGGGCCTGGGCATGTCTGGCCGAGCGCGCCGTGACGAAAACCATGGCCTCGGTCAGGGGTGAAATGCCGCGCACGTCCAGGGCCCTGATGGCCGTGCCCTTCTTGTCCGCGAGCCAGGTCGCGATCTGACCTATCTTTTCTTCCATATGGCGTGTCATTCTCCGTTCGTTGTGATGTAAGGCTCAAAGGCGCATTGTCTACGCCAAAACCCGCCACAGGGCAATGAGTCAAACCTTGACGAACATGGCCGGCCAAGGCATAGGACAGCCATGCAATCTATTGTCGATTCACCGCGTTTCCCGATATTTACCGGCCCCTTCCGGGAAGGGGCCACGGTGTAGCGCGCAGCGCGCAGACGATTTCAACCGCCGTGAACAGCCCCATGTTCGCGGCTTTTTCATTTTTTTCACCTGGAGGTTCAGCCATGCTGTTCGACGTGTCCAACGAAACCATGCCGCGGGAAGAACTGGAAGCCCTGCAGCTGCGCCGGCTCAAGTCCCTGGTCGAGAAGGTCTACTACAACGTGCCCTTCTACCAGAACAGGTTCAACGAGATGAATCTGCGCCCGGAGCAGATCCGTTCCCTGAGCGATCTCAAGTACCTGCCCTTCACCGAGAAACAGGACCTCCGCAACAACTACCCCTTCGGCCTCTTCGCCGTGCCCCGTGACAACGTCGTGCGCGTGCACGCCTCGTCCGGCACCACGGGCAAGGCCACGGTGGTGGGCTACACCCAGCGCGACGTGAACACCTGGGCCGAGCTCATGGCCCGGTCGCTGATGTGCGCCGGGGCCAGCCGCCGCGACATCGTGCACAACGCCTACGGCTACGGCCTCTTCACCGGGGGCCTCGGCATGCACTACGGCGTGGAGCGCCTGGGCGCCACCATCCTGCCCATCTCCGGCGGCGGGACGCGGCGCCAGGTCATGCTCATGCGGGACTTCGGCTCGACCATCCTCTGCAGCACGCCGTCCTACGCACTGTTCCTGTACGAATCCATCATCGCCGCGGGCATGAGCATCGACGACCTGAAGCTCCACACGGGCATCTTCGGGGCCGAGCCCTGGAGCGAGAAGATGCGCGCGGAGATCGAATCCAAGCTGCGCATCAAGGCCCTGGACATCTACGGCCTGTCGGAGATCATGGGCCCCGGCGTGGGCATGGAGTGCTGCGACGCCCAGGACGGCCTGCACATCTGGGAGGACCACTTCCTCATCGAGATCATCGACCCCGACACGGGCGAACAGCTGCCCCTGGGCGAGACGGGCGAACTGGTCATCACCACCCTGACCAAGGAAGCCCAGCCCCTGATCCGCTACCGCACCCGCGACATCACGCGCATCGACGCCATCCCCTGCCGCTGCGGCCGCACCCATCGGCGCATCACCCGCATCCAGGGCCGCAGCGACGACATGCTCATCATCCGCGGCGTGAACGTGTTCCCGCAGCAGATCGAAACCATCCTGCTCGAAACGCAGGGCGTGGCCCCGCACTACCAGCTCATCCTGACCCGCGAAGGCAGCCTCGACATGCTCGAAGTCAAGGTCGAGGTGGACGAAAAGATGTTCTCGGACGAGATCAAGCATTTACAGCGTATCGAAGCCAAGATACAAAAGAATATCAAGGAATTTCTCGGCGTCACCGCCAAGGTGACCCTCTCGGAACCGCGGAGCATCGAGCGTTCCGAGGGCAAGGCCAAGCGCATCATCGACCTGCGCAACGCGTAATCAACCGGCCGGCGCGGCCCGCACCGCGCCCGCAGTCCCCTTTCGGGAGGTACCATGAAAGTTGAACAGATCTCCGTGTTTCTGGAAAACAGGGCCGGCCGGCTGGCCGAAGTGACCAAGACCCTGGCCGAGAACCAGATCAATATCCGCGCCCTGTCCCTGGCCGACACGTCCGACTTCGGCATCCTGCGCCTCATCGTCACGGACAACGAGAAGGCCAAGGAGGCCCTGAAGGCCAAGGGCTTCACCGTGGGCCGCACCAACGTCGTGGCCGCGGAGGTCGGCGACAAGCCCGGCGGGCTGCACGCCATCCTGGAGATGCTCAACGCCGGCGGCGTCAACGTCGAGTACATGTACGCCTTCGTCACCCAGAGCGGCCGCAACGCCATCCTCATCTTCCGCTTCGACCGCACGGACCAGGCCATCGAGGTGCTGCAGAAGAACAACGTGCGCGTCCTCTCGGGCGAGGAACTCTACTCGCTCTAGACACCGACGGCATGGAAAGCCCCCGCCCGCAGCGGGGGCTTTCTGCATTTGCGGGCCGCCGTTCGGCGGTGCGGCACAACCCGACCAGAAGTTTTCCCGACATATCGCGTCCGACATTGCCTTGAAAGCGCAGGACGAGTATGACCGGATATCACCGTTTCGACATCTCACATCCGGATATGCCGCCCATGCCATGAAAGACGCACGCTACCGCTCCCTTTTCCTCCGGTCATTCCTGCTGCTCGCCGTATATATCGCCGTCATTGCGGCCATGCCCCTGGCCTGGACCCGTTTCGAAAACGACAAGGCCCTGAAGGCGACGGACCATCGGCTGAACGCCGCCGCGCGAAGCCTCAGGCTCCTCCTGGCCCCGGACTTTCACGACCGGGCGGTGGACAACAGCTCCATCGGCTTCGAGGAGGAGATGGCCAACCGCGAACGGTTCAACGCCTTCGCCAAGGCCAACGAGCTGATCTACGTCTACACCCTCGTAATGAAGGATGACGCCCTCTTCTTCTCCGCCCCGACGGTGACCGAGGAAGAGGCCAGGGAACGCAAGGTCTGGTACTTCTATCCGTACGAGGAGGCGCCGCCCGAGTTCTTCGCGGCCCTGCGCAACGGCACGGACGCCTCCGTGTCGTACAAGGACGAGTGGGGAGCTTTCCGCACCACCTGCGTCTACGAGACCAGCCCGACCGGAAAACCGTACCTGAGCTGCGCCGACATGGAGATCCGCGACCTGTCGCGCATCAACGCCACCCACGCGACGATCAGCTCCGGGGCGGCCCTGCTCTTCCTGAGCTTTCTGGTTCCGGCAACCGGGATCATCCGCCGCTTCTACCGCATGCACATCGACGACGTGAACGCCTCCCACCAGGAAACGCGCGTCCATCTGGACATGCTCGACACCCTGGTCCAGAGGCTGCCCATGGGCCTCGTGGTCATCCAGCCCGACAACCGGGTCAGCCTGGTCAACCCGGCCTTCACCAAGCTCACGGGATACGAGCAGAGCGATATCGGCACCCGCAACGGCTGGTTCCGCAAGGCCTTCCCCGACATCGGTCTCAGGACCGAAATGCTCAGGATCTGGGCCCAGCGCCTCAAGGGCATCGAAGGCCAGACCACCCAGGCGCCCGTGACATGCCGGGACGGGTCCGAGCGGCTTTTCGGCATCCAGGCCAGACGCCTCGAGGACGGCCGCGCCCTGGCCATCATGGAGGACGTGACCGAGCGCGTGCGGGCCCAGGAAAAGCTGCGGCGCGACGAAGAGCGCCTGCGCCTCATCCTCGACAACCTGCAGGTCGGCATCGCCGTGGTGGACACCGAAGAACGGCGCGTGAGCTACATCAACCCCAAGCTCATGGACATGACGGGCCGCACGGACGAGGAACTGGTCGGGTCCAGCTGCCAGGAGCACATCTGCAGCGCCTGCGACGGCTCGTGTCCCGTGCTGGACAAGGGAATGGAACTGCTCGGCACCGAAGTGACCCTCAAGGACGCCGCCGGCAGGCCCTTCCATATCCTCAAATCGGCCATACGGACCGAGATCGGCGGCAGGCAGGTCCTTATCGAGTCCTTCGTGGACATCACCAGGCAGAAGCTCGTCGAGGAGGAACTGCTCAAGGCCAAGGAGGCCGCCGAGGCGGCGAGCACGGCCAAGTCTGAGTTCCTGGCCGTCATGAGCCACGAGATCCGCACGCCGCTGAACGGCATCCTCGGCTCCCTGCAGGTCATCCGCGACATCAAGATCGAGGATGCCGGCGACTTCATCGCCATGGCCATCGACTCCAGCCGGGGACTGCTGACCATCCTACAGGACGTGCTCGACCTTTCGGCCATGGACACCGGAACCCTGAGCCTCGTTTCGCACCCCTTCGTGACCGCCGAACTCGTTCAGCCCATCCGGGACACGCTCCAGGAGGAGGCGCAGCGCAAGGGCCTCGAACTGTCCGTGACCACGGGCCCCGACGTCCCCGAAAAGCTGACCGGCGATGTCCGCCGCATCCGGCAGGTGCTCTTCAACCTCGTCGGGAACTCCCTGAAGTTCACGCAGCACGGGTCCGTCCGCGTGGAGATCTCCATGCTGCCCCTGCGCAACGGCGCGGGCCGCGGCATGGTGCATTTCGCGGTCAGCGACACCGGCATGGGCATCGCGGACGACAAGCTGACGGACATCTTCGAGCCCTTCACCCAGGCCGACATGGCCGCGAACCGGGAGTTCGGCGGGACGGGCATGGGACTGGCCATCGTCAAGCGCCTGCTGCGCCTTATGGGTTCGAGCGTGTGCATGATTTCAGAACCGGGCCAGGGCAGCGAATTCCACTTCTCCCTGCCCCTTGTTCCGGCTCCGGGCGAAGAGGAGGCGCAGGGTTGACGGCATCCGGACGCCTGCAACGCGTCTATGTGGAAATCACCAACGTCTGCAACCTGCGCTGCCGCTTCTGTCCCGGCACGCAGCGGGCCGCAGCGTTCATGGAGCCAGCCTTTTTCGGACGCGTCCTGGAGCAGGTCGCCCCGCTGACCCGTCAAATCTGCCTGCACGTCCTGGGCGAACCCCTCCTGCACCCCCAGTTCCCCGAGATCATGGAACGCTGCGCCGAGGCCGGCATCGAGGTCAACCTGACCACCAACGGCGTTCTGCTGGACCGACGGGCCGACCTCCTCCTGACGGCCCCGGCCCTGCGGCAGGTCAACTTTTCCCTGCAGGCCCTGCGGACCCCGGACGGCTTCGACCGGGACGCCCTGGAGCGCATCCTTTCCTTCTGCCTGCAGGCGTCGCGGCTGCGGCCCGAACTCTACGTCAACCTCAGGCTCTGGACCCTGGACGACCGGCACGACCCCATGCTGGACGACTTCAACGCGCCCGTCCTGGACCTCGTCGCGCAGCGCCTGGGCATCGCCCGCCCCGCACCTGCCGCCGGGCGCAAGAGCCTGCGCCTGCTGGGGCACGTCTACCTCCACGCCGACACGGTCTTCGACTGGCCTGGCGGCCTGGCCGGGGAGGCCCGGGCGCAGGGCTTCTGCCACGCCCTGTCGACGCATTGCGCCATCCTGGCCGACGGCACGGTCTGCCCCTGCTGCCTGGACGCCGACGGGCGCCTGGCCCTGGGCAACCTGCACGAGGCTTCCCTGGCCGACATCCTGGCCTCGCCGCGGGCCCGCGCCATGAGCCGGGGTTTCGCCCGGGGCGAACTGGCGGAGGAGGTCTGCCGCCACTGCACCTATTGCCGCAGGTTCCAAAGCAAGGCACAACGGCTGCACGCAACGCACCGCGCCCAACGCAAACACAGTGAAGAAGCCTCATGGACCACTACAGCCGCTCCGCCCGCAACGCCTTCTCGGGACTGATCCTGAACCGCAAGCCCGCCCGTCCCGCCGGGGACGCCCCGGGCACGGACCCAGGCGAGCGTGAAGCCTACATCCTCGTCAGGGGCGACGAGATTCTCTTTGACGACCTGCGCGGCGAACCGCTGCTCCTGTCCGCGCGCATGCTCGAAGGCTGCGACGGCATCCGCCTGGAAACCATGCTCCTGGGCGACGACGGCGAGACGAGCTATTTCGCCGTGAGCATCGACCGCCTGCCCGAACGCACCGCCCGCTGCCTCTCGAGCCTGGGCACCTTCCAGCCGCTGCGGCCCCGGGCGGCGACCCTCCCGCCGCATACGACGGCGCTGCTGGGCTATGCCCGCTCCGTGGCGTCCTGGCACAACCAGACCCGCTTCTGCAGCCTGTGCGGACACCCCACGGCGCCCCGTCCCTTCTCCCTGGCCCAGGCCTGCACCAACCCGGCCTGCGGCATGGAGCACTACCCGCGCGTCAACCCGGCCATGATCGTGCTGGTCCATCACGAGGACGGGGAGGGCCAGCGGTGCCTGCTCGGGAGACAGGCCGGGTGGAAGCCGCGGGTCTATTCGGCCGTGTCCGGCTACGTGGAGCCCGGCGAAAGCGCCGAGGACGCCGTCCTGCGCGAGGTCCTGGAGGAGACGGGCATCCACGTCACGGACATCCGCTATTTCTGTTCCCAGCCCTGGCCGTTCTCCAACTCCCTGATGCTCGGGTTCCACGCCCGGGCGACCTCCACCCGCATCCGCCTGAACGACGAGGAACTCGAGGACGCGCGCTGGTTCACCCGAGCCGAAATCCCGGCCCTGCTCGAATCCGGCGTGCTGGCCCTGCCCGCGGCCGAGACCATCTCCCGCCATCTCTTCGACGCCTGGTACGCGGGCCGCGTCCCGACAACCTGACGACCGGCGGCCCCTGCGGCCAAATCGTTGCATCGCCCCCGAGAGTATGGTTAAACATGACGCGGCGGCCCTGCCGCCTCGTCTCCAACTTCAGCACGGAGCACAGACATGGGTAGACTCGTCCTGGCCGGAGGCGGCCACGCGCACATGACCATCCTGGCCCACATCCGGGACATTGTCAGCGACGGCCATGAGGTCGTCGTCATCCAGCCTTCCGATTTCCACTACTATTCCGGCATGGGACCGGGCATGCTCGGCCTGAGCTATTCCCCCGACGAAATCCGCTTCGCCACCCGCTTCGTGGTCGAGCGCCAGGGCGGCTCCTTCGTCCGCGCCAAGGTCGCGGGCATCGACGCCAGGGGCCGCACCGTGACGACCGACTCGGGCCAGGTCGTCCCCTACGACGTGCTGTCCTGCAACGCCGGCAGCTTCATCCCCTTCGACGACATCCTCGGCGACACGTCGAACATCTTCACGGTCAAGCCCATCGAACGCCTGCAGGAGGCCCAGCGGGCCGTCGTGTCCCTGTGCGCCGCCCGGACCAGGGGGCACGTGGCCGTGGTCGGCGGCGGTCCGGCCGCCCTGGAGATCGCGGGCAACGTCCGCAGGCTGGCCAGGCACCGCGGGCGTCACGCCCCGCGCATCACCCTCTTCGCCGGCCGCGGCCTCCTGGGGCGCCTGCCGGAGAAGATCCGGAACATGGCCAGACAATCCCTGACCGCCCAGGACATCGAGATCCGCGAGGACGGCTATGTGCAGGAAATCCGGGACGGCGCCGTGCTTCAGGGCGGGATGACGCATCACCCCGATCTCGTCTTCGTGGCCACGGGCGTACGCCCTTCGCGCATCTTCGCCGAATCGGGCCTGCCCACGGGCCCCACGGGCGGTCTGCTGGTCAACGAGCGTCTGCAGTGCGTCGAATACCCGGAAATCTTCGGCGGCGGCGACTGCATCGACTTCGCGCCCCGGCCCCTGGACAAGGTCGGCGTGTACGCCGTGCGCCAGAACCCGGTTCTGTACCGCAACGTCCGCGCCAGCCTCAACGGCAGACGCCTGACGACCTTCGACCCGGGAGGCAGCTACCTGCTGCTCTTCAACATGGGCGACGACACGGCCATCTTCAGCAAGGGGCCCTTCGCGTTCCGCAACTCCCTGGCCTTCACGCTCAAGGATTTCATCGACCGGCGCTTCATGCGCCATTTCCAGGCCCTGGAGAAATAGCGCTCCCATGCGCCTGGCCATCTCCAACCTGGGCAAGTCCTTCCAGGGCGTCCCCGTGCTCCGCGACGTCAGCTTCGAGGTGGGGCACGGGGAACTGGTCTCCATCATCGGCCCGTCGGGCGTGGGCAAGACCACCCTGCTGCACATCATCGCCGGCCTGGAACGGCCGGACCGCGGCACCGTAGACACGGACCGGCCCATCACACGCGAAAGGCCGGCCATCCTCGTCTTCCAGGACTACGTCCTGTTCCCGAACATGACCGTGTTCGAGAACGTGGCCTTCGGCCTGCGCGCCAGACGCCTGCCCCGCGCCGAAATTCGCCGGCGCGTCACGGACATGCTCGGCTACTTCCATCTGCAGGACCGCGCCCGGGCCTACCCCGCCCAGCTCTCGGGCGGCCAGCGTCAGCGCGTGGCCCTGGCCCGGGCCATGGTCGTGGAACCGGCGCTTTTGCTCCTGGACGAACCCTTCGCCAACCTCGACCGCAACCTGAAGATGGAGACGGCCCTCTTCATCCGGGCCACCCAGCGTGAATTCTCGACCACGACCATCAGCGTGACCCACGACCAGGAAGAGGCCCTGGCCATGTCCGACCGCATCGGCATCATGCTGGACGGCCGCCTGCGCCAGTACGCCAGCCCCCGCGAGGTCTACCTGCGCCCGGCCGACGAGGAGACGGCGCGGTTCCTTGGGCCCGTGAACCGCCTGGAACCGGCCCAGGCCGCCCTTCTGGGCCTGCCCGCCGAAGCAGCCCTCCTGCGCCCGGAATCCCTGTGCCTGACCGTCGATGACGACGGGCCGGGACGCATCGAGAGCCTCCACTTCGCCGGACATTACATCAGCTATCAGGTCAGCCTGCACGGCGCCGCGCTGACCGTGTACAGCCTCGCCCCGGTGGGCGAAACCGGCCAGCGCGTGCGCGTCGGCCTCTGCGCGTCAGGAGCCGACCTGCGCACATCCATCGACAACGACACGTATCCGACACACGGGAGTTGACATGCCGCGACATCTGATCCTTGCCCTGCTCTGCCTTCTGTCCCTGGCCGGGGTTGCCCGGGCCGCCGGGATCGATTCCATGACCCACGCCGACATGCTGGCCGCGGCCCGGGGCACCGAGGTGCGCTGGCACATGTGGGGCGGAGGCGACCAGATCAACGCCTGGGTCGACGGCTACGTCGCGGACGAGGTCGGCAGGCGCTTCGGCGTCAAGCTGGTCCGCGTGCCCATGGACGCGTCGGTCTTCGTCAACAAACTGCTGACCGAGAAGGCTGCGGGCAAAGGCACGGGAACCATGGACCTGCTGTGGATCAACGGCGAGAATTTCAAGAACGCCCGCCAGGCGGGCCTGCTCTACGGCCCCTTCCTGGACCGCATGCCGAACTTCAAGGCATGCTACGACCCCGAAGCGTCCCGCTTCGACTTCGGCTTCCCCGTGGAGGGCTTCGAGGCCCCCTACGGCCGGGCCCAGTTCGTCTTCGAGTACGACAGCGCCAAGATCAAAAACCCGCCGCGCAGCTTCGCCGAACTGAAGGCCTGGATCCTGGCCAACCCGGGCCGCTTCACCTACCCCCAGCCGCCGGACTTCACGGGCTCGGCCTTCGTCCGCCAGGTCTTCTACGCCACCACGGGCGGACACGGGCAGTACATGCAGGGCCTCGACACGGGCCTCTACGCCGCAAACGCCCCCAAGACCTGGGCCTGGCTGAACGAGGTGGCGCCGGCCCTGTGGCGCCAGGGGAAGACCTACCCCAAGGACGCCGCCGCCCTGGACACCCTCTTCGCCCGCGGCGAGATCGACATGGGCATGTCCTACCACCCGGCCCACGCCCAGATGAAGATCCTGGAGAAGACCTACCCCGACACCGTTCGCACCTTCGTCATGCAGGAGGGGACCATCTCCAACACGCACTTCACGGCCGTGCCCTTCAACGCGCCCAACAAGGCCGGGGCCATGGTCGTGGCCGATTTCCTCATGAGCCCCGAGGCCCAGCTGTCCAAATACCTGCCAGCCAACTGGGGCGACCTGCCGGCCCTGGACATGAAGCGCCTTCAGGCCGACATGGCGGCCGCGTTCGCCGCCGTGGACCTCGGCGCGGCCACCCTGCCCGCCGACACGCTGGCGGCGGCCGCAGTGCCCGAAATCCCTTCGGAATATCTGGAGTTGCTGGAAAAAGACTGGGAATCAAACGTCCTGGACCGGTGACATGGCCCGCGTCCCGCTGCCGTCGCGCGCGCTGCTGCCGCTGCTCGCGCCCTTCACCGGCATCTTCGCCGCCGGGCTCTGCCTGACCGTCCTGCAGAGCCTGGGGCTCTTTCTGCCGACCGCTTCCGATGGCCCCACGCTGGAGCATTACTGGACGGTCCTCGGCAGCGCGGCCATGCGGCGTTCCCTGACCTTCACCCTCTATGTGTCCCTGGTCTCGGCCCTGGGCTCCGTCTCCCTGGGCACGACCCTCGGGTACATGGTCTGGAAACTCCCCACGCGCCTGCGCCAGGCGGCCGTGGTCTACAAGGTCGGCCTGATCCTGCCCCACGTGGCCGTGGCCTTCCTGGTGCTCCTGTGCTTCGGGCAGACGGGCCTGCTGGCCTCCCTCGCGCACACGCTGGGCCTGGCCCCCACCCCGCAGGACTTCCCGCAGCTTCTTTACGCCGGCGACGGGCTGGGCATGATCCTGGCCTACATGTTCAAGGGCACGCCGTTCGCCATGCTCATGGTCCTGGCCGTGCTCTTCGGCTTCGACACGCGCCTGTTGCAGACCGCGGCCATGCTCGGCGCCGGCCCCCTCGAAACATTCCGCCGCGTGACCCTCCCGCGGCTGCTGCCGGCCATGCACAGCGCCTTCATCATCCTCTTCCTCTACGCCTTCGGGGCCTTCGACATCCCCTTCCTGCTGGGCGAGTCGCGGCCGGGCATGCTGTCCATGCGCGTCTACGACATCTACTTCCAGAAGGACCTGGACGACCGCCCCCAGGCCATGGCCATCCTGGCCCTCATGTTCGCCTTCGCGGCCCTCTTCACCATGCTCTACAACGCCCTGGCCCGCCGCGTGGACGACCGGGGGAGGAAGCTGTGAAGTGGTGGGGGAGAAGGCATGCCTCCGGCGGGCAGGGGACGCGTCCCCTGCACCCCTTGCGGGTGGGGTGGGGCACGGCATGAGGCACGTTGCGACGTTGGTGATGCTGGGCGTGCTTTTCGTGCTGCCCGTGGGCGTGCTCCTGCTCCAGGCCGGCGCGCCGGGGTGGCGCTATCCGGATGTGCTTCCGCCGGGGCTGTCCTGGGACGGGTTTGCCCAGGCGCTGCGAAACCCCGGACCCATGCTGGCGGCCCTCGGGTCGTCGGTGGCGTATTCCCTGGCCACCGTGGCCATGACCGTGGCCATGACCCTGGGGCCGGCACGGTTCCTGGCCCGAGCCTCCTTCCGCGGCAAGAACCTGCTGGAAGGGCTCCTGCTCACGCCGGCCCTGGTTCCGGCCATGACCTACAGCATGGGCCTGCACTTCGCGTTCATCCGCCTGGGCCTGGCCGACAGCGCGGTCGGCGTGGTCCTGGTGCTGTCCATCGCCTCCTACCCCTACATGCTGCGCTCCCTGACCACGGCCTGCACGCATCTGGGCCCCGACTACCGCACCTGCGCCCTGAACCTCGGCGCCTCGCCCTGGCAGGCCTTCCGCCAAGTCGAACTGCCCCTGCTACTCCCGGCCCTGGCCGCCGGCGGCAGCGTGGTCTTCCTGGTGGCCTTCTCGGAGTACTTCCTGGTCTTCCTCATCGGCGGCGGCACGGTGCCGTCCTTCACTGGCTACCTCTTCCCGGTCATCACCTCGTCGAACCGCGGCCTGGGGGCCATGGTCACGCTCATCTTCCTGGCCGTGCCGGTGGCACTTTTCGTGCTGCTGGAACTGCTGCTGGGGGGATATTTCAGAAGGCGGGGCATGAGGTAGGAAGGACTTTGATGGACTTTATGGACTGACACGGACTTTCACGGGCATGCACGGACAATGGTCACCCGCACGAAACGGTCCGTGTCCGTCCGTGTTCGTCCATATCGTCCATATCGTCCATCTCGTCCATTCTCCCCCTCCTCACCCCTCCCGGCTCAAGACGCAAAACCTCTTGTCCTCCGGCGAAAACACCTCGCCCAGCACCTCCTCCACGTGGTCGCGGCGCGTGGCGAAGATGGTGTTGCAGCATGCCCTGAGCTTGTCCTGGGCGCGGCTGTCCACGGGGAGGTCGGGGAAGGCGGGGAGGTCGTAGGTGTCGAAGTCCAGAGGCGTGAAGGCCATGTCCCTGTCCAGGGTCCAGGTCTGGCCGCCGCCTCCCGTGATGGACTCCTTCTGCACCTGCATCTGGTCCATCTTCTTGGCAAAGCCCAGGGATTCGGAGGGGCGGTTGGACTCGTTGACGCCCCTGATGCGCGCGTTGATCTCCGCGCAGCGCTTGCGCAGATGGTCGTGGTTGACGGTGATCAGGACACGGCCGGGCTGCAGGGGGTCGGCGAAGGGGGCGCCGTGCATGTAGGCCTCGATGAAGCGGGCCAGAGGCTCGTAGACCTCCCAGACGGTCTTGGCGAAAAGGCCCTTGCGGGTGAAGCTGCGCGGCCGGCGGAACTGCAGGCTGCAGACCTGGTGGGCGTAGAGGGACGGGTCGTCCAGGGTCACGCCCAGGGCGTCGAACAGCATGCGCGAGGCTTCCTCGGAGCCGAGGAGGCAGTTCAGGCCGGCAAACCACGAACGGATCTCCACGGCGCTGCCCCTGAGCTTGGCCGCCTGCTCCTCGAACCAGGCGATCTCGTCGTCGAGGGCCTTGCGGGCCCCGAAGAAGTTGTCGGCGGCCTCCTTCAGTCCCTCTTCCACCAGGGCGTCGCCCCATTCGTCCAGAAGCCCCATCGTCCCTCCCGTACTCTCATGGTTGTAGGCCGACCCTAACCGCGCGTCCCTCTCCTGACAAGAGCGCCTCCGATCTTTCATTGACAGGCCAAAAGCCTGCCTATAGTACTTTGTGAAATTTTTTACAGGAGGTTTTCGCCTTGAATATTCTCATTTTCGGACCCAATGGCAGCGGCAAGGGCACCCAGGGCTCTTTGGCCAAGAAGAAGTACGACCTCGACCACATCGAATCCGGCGCCATCTTCCGCAAGCACATCGGCGGCGGCACCGAGCTCGGCAAGAAGGCCAAGGAGTACATCGACCGCGGCGAACTCGTGCCTGACGACATCACCATCCCCATGGTCCTCGACGTGCTGAAGAACTCCAGCCCCAACGGCTGGCTGCTGGACGGCTTCCCCCGCTCCATCGTCCAGGCCCAGAAGCTGTGGGAAGCCCTGCAGGCCGACGGCGTGAAGCTGAACTTCGTCATCGAGATCCTCCTGCCCCGCGAAGTGGCCAAGAACCGCATCATGGGCCGCCGCCTCTGCAAGAACGACAACAACCACCCCAACAACATCTTCATTGACGCCATCAAGCCCAACGGCGACAAGTGCCGCGTCTGCGGCGGCGATCTCTCCGCCCGCGCCGACGACCAGGACGAGGGCGCCATCGACAAGCGCCACGACATCTACTACGACACCAAGACCGGCACCCTGGCCGCTTCCTACTACTACAAGAACCTGGCCAAGGACGCCGGCTTCAAGTACATCGAACTGGACGGCGAAGGCTCCATCGACGACATCCGCGCCACGCTGATGGCCCAGCTGGATTAATCCGGCCCGAAATTGGACGAACCGGAGGCGGGGGCGACCCCGCCTTTTTTTACGCACATGACACTTAGCATCGGCAGAATCGACTATCTGAACATCTGGCACGTCTTCCATCTGCTGGAAGGCGTCTGCCCCGAAGGCCCGGAATTCGGCTACGTCCCCGGCCACCCCAGCCGCCTCAACGAGGCCCTGGCCTCGGGCGATCTGGACATCTCCCCGTCCTCGTCCTTCGAGTACCTGCTCCACGCCGAAAAGTACGAGCTCCTGCCCGGGGCGTCCATCTGCGCCCACGCCGAAGTGCAGAGCGTGCTCTTCCTCTCGCCCGCACCCCTGGCCGAACTGCCCGCGTGGCTCGAACGCAATCCCGGCCCCGTCTGCCTGACCGGGGCGTCGGCCACGTCCGCGGCCCTGCTGAAGGTCCTCTGGAGCCAGAAGTGGGGGCTGCCCGCACCCAGGTGGCAGGAGGTCGAGCCCGGAGCCGGCCTGGCCACGGGGCGCCCCTTCCTGGAGATCGGCAACATCGCCCTGCGCCATTTCGTGCACCCGCCCCAGGGCTGGCACATCGTGGACCTGGCCACGGAGTGGGCGGCCTGGACCGGGCTGCCCTTCGTCTTCGCCGTGTGGATCGTGCGCCGCGGGCTGTCCGGAACCGCACGGGAACAGCTCGGACGGCTGCAGGCGCATATCGCCGCCATCACCGCCGATCTTGAAGGCCATTTCGAGGCCCTTTCCCGCCTGCCCGACCTCCCCGACTGGCTGACCAGCCCCGCCCTGCTCCGCTACTGGCGCGCCATGAACTACGACCTCGGCCCCAGGGAACAGGCCGGCCTGGCCCTGTTCGGCGAGTGCTGCACGCGGCAGGGGCTGCTGCCCGGCATGCCGGGCCTGCGCTGGTTTTCCTGACGCGCCGTCCCGGCCTCAAGTTTTCCGCCCGTCCGGCCGATTGTTCCAATCAGGCGTCATGTTCCCAAAACCAGGGAGGAGTCATGGACATTCAAGGCATGTCGGGGGGATACGCCCCCGTTTACGACAAGACGACCTTCGGCGCCGCCGTGGTCGGGAAGACTCTCGACTACATGCACGGCGGCGGGACCCCGAAAGCCGCACCCTTCGACAGGGAGACCTTCGGGGCGGCCGTGGTCAGCACGACCATCGACTACATGAACAGAAACACCAACCGCCATCAGAACCAGAACTCGTACACCTTCCAGACGGATGTGCTCATGCCCGTGTACACGGGCCGGGGCACGCTCCTGGACAGCTCGGTCTGAGGGAACAGGCATGACGCTCATTGCGGGGCAAGCCCCGCAAGAAGGCCCCTGGTGGATCCACCGGGGGCCTTTTTCGTGTCGCCGGGGACGGAAGAACGCGGATTCAAGTTTTTCGGAGGTCGTCCGATAGAAAGTGCATGGGCAGGGAAGCCCTTTCCACGCAACGACAGCGGCCACGGACGGCCAAGGAGGCGGGCATGGGCCTGCGCGTTCTCGAATCCGACTCGCAGCGGCGATGGAGGGATGGACAGCCCTCCTGGGATCTCACCCACCGGCGCAAGAAACACCGGAAGCAGTATGCCGGCCAGGAGCAGGACGCCCCGGCAGGGCAGCCCGATGCGGGGCTCTACGACTCCAAGGGGGAACTGGTCGCGCCGCTCTCGTCCCTGGACATCGACGTCTGACCCCCGGGCCTCACCCCTCGTCCCCGAGCCGCAGCAGCTCCCGCAGATCCTCGTGCACGGCACCGTTCGTGGCCACGATCATGTGGCTGCCCAGGGCGTAGTCCCCGTCCAGGGCGCTGACGCGGCCTCCGGCCTCCTCCACCAGAAGCCACCCCGCGGCCGTGTCCCAGGGTTTGAGGCCCGTCTCGTAGTAGCCGTCGAGCCTGCCGCAGGCCGTGTACGCCAGGTCCACGGCCGCCGCGCCCATCCTCCTGATGCCCTGGGACGCAAGCAGCACGCGGCGCAGGCGCTCGCAGACCTCGTCGATCTCCGCATAAAAGGAGTACGGAAACCCGGTTGCGATCAGGGCCGACTGCATGAACGCCTCGCCGCTGACGCGGATGCGTTCGCCGTTCAGGAACGCGCCCTCTCCCCTGACGGCCCAGAAAAGCTCGTCCATGACGGGCAGGAACACCGCGCCGAGTTCCACCCTTCCCCCGCGCCACAGGGCCACGGAGACGGCGACCATCGGAATCCGGTGCGCGTAGTTCGTGGTTCCGTCCACCGGGTCCACGATCCAGGTCAGGTCGCCGGGAACCAGGGTCGTATGCGACTCCTCGGCCAGCACGGACGACCCCGGCAGAAGCGCGGGCAGGCGTTCGGACAGCAGGCGCTCCACGGCCAGATCGGTCTGGGTGACCAGGTCGATGCGCCCCTTGAAGGCGATCTCCCTGGGGTCGTTCCACTGCTCGCGAACCACCCGCCCGGCCTCCCGCACGCAGTCCAGAAAACCGTCCACCAGCTGTTTATCCATCATATCCCTCCGTTTACGGAATTCTGCTTGCGCTTCGCCTGCAGTCCGGTAAATATGCAACCTGAAAAAGCAACTTGCGTTTCTCCCGCCCGGAGTCACCAGACTTCGGCGCATGCGGCCAGAGGTGCTGCATGCCCGGAAAAAACTCAAGTCCGACTTCAGCCCGCCCGAGCACACCGGGCCGGCCGAAGCCGCCCGGAAGCCGCGGCGTCCGCCACGGCCAACCGTCAGCCCCAAGGATCGGACATATGCTTATCGGAATCGATGTCGGCGGAACCCACACGGACGGCGTCTGCATCCGGGATGGCCGGGTGGAAGCCATGGCCAAGGTGCCCACGGATCACGACAACCTGCTTGCGACCATCTCCGAAGTCCTCCGCCTCATCCTCAGGGACTGCAAGGGCGCGGAAATCCGTACCCTCAACCTGAGCACGACCCTCTCCACCAACTCCATCGTCACCGGACGTACCGAAAAGGTCGGCATGTTCGTCATCCCCGGCCCCGGCATCAACCCCCAGTCCTACGCCCTCGGCACGCAGTACCATGTGCTCTCGGGCTGCGTGGACCATCGCGGGGCCGTCTCGGCCAAGGCCCGCCCCGAGTATATGAAGCCCATGGCCGCGCGCTGCCGCGAGGAAGGCATCCGCGTCTACGGCGTGGTCGGCAAGTTCTGCACGCGCAACCCCGAGCAGGAGATGGCCATCGCCGAGGCTCTGGCGCCCCAGGCCGACTTCGTGACCCAGGGGCACCGCGTGTCCGAGTCCCTGAATTTCGGCCGGCGCGTGAGCACCGTCTACTACAACGCGGCCGTCTGGCGCACCTTCAACACCTTCGCCGACGCCCTGGAGCAGAGCCTCAAGGACCTGAACATCCAGGCCGACATCAACATCGTCAAGGCCGACGGCGGGACCATGCCCCTGAAGCTCGCCCGGGAAATCCCGGTGCAGTCCATCTTTTCCGGCCCGGCAGCCTCGGTCATGGGGATACTCAGCACCGCCCCGCAGACCGAGGACGCCCTCATCCTCGACATCGGCGGCACCACCACGGACATGGCCGTGCTCCTGGACGGCATCCCGCTCCTGGAGCGCGACGGCATCTCCATCGGCGAGCACCCGACCCTGGTGCGGGCCCTGAAGGTCGAGTCCATCGGCATCGGCGGGGACTCGTTCATCAGCTCCCGCGGCGGGCAGCTCAGCGTCGGCCCCGACCGCCACGGCCCGTGCATGGCCGCCGGCGGCCCGGCCCCGGCCCTCATGGACGCCATGAACGTCCTTGGCCACGCCGCCTTCGGGGACCGCGAACGGTCGGCCAAGGGCATCAAGGAAGTGGCCATGGCCCAGGGCCTCTCGGCCCGCGAGTGCGCCGAGCAGGCCGTGCACATGGCCATGTCCGTCCTCAAGCGCAAGGTCGACGCCTTCCTGAGCGCCGTCAATTCCCGGCCCGTGTACACCATCCAGGAAATCCTGGAGGACCGCACGGTCAAGCCGAAGCGCATCCTGGTCATCGGCGGCCCGGCCGAGGCCATGGTCCCCCTGCTGGAGGAGACCTTCGGCCTGCCCGTCATCGCCCCCCGGCACGCCGAGGTGGCCAACGCCATCGGGGCCTGCCTGACCAGGCCGACCCAGTCCCTGGTCCTGACCGTGGACACCTCGCGCGGCAGCTTCACGGTGCCGGGCCTGGGCATCCACAAGCCCATCAAACGCACCTACACCCTGGACGAGGCCGTGCACGACGCCACCACCATGCTGCGCGCCGAACTCGACCGCCAGGGCATCCCGGCCGAGGAGGGCGACATCCAGGTCATCCAGGCCGACGCCTTCAACATGGTCGAAGGCCACTACACCATCGGCCGCAACATCCGCGTCCGCTGCCAGATGCGGCCCGGCGTCATCACCACCCTGGAGCCTTGAACGGAGGGACCATGCTCACCGCACGAAACAGCCTCGGCATCATATTCTTCCCGGCCTTCGACTGGGCCATCTCGCCGACCCACCCCGAGCGCGAGGAGCGCCTCCTCTACACCCAGGACCAGTTCCGGGAGGAAGGCATCTTCGACATCGAAGGCATCCGCGAATACCGTCCCCTGGTGGCCGCCCAAAAGGACATCCTGCGCCCCCACTTCTGCTTCCCCAACGTGCAGGCCGTGTGCACCGACTCCCACCTCATCTCCGCCGGCGGCGTCATCCGCGCCGCCCAGCTGGTCATGGAGAAGGAGAGGCAGCGCGCCTTCGCCGTGGTGCGCCCCCCCGGACACCACGCAATGCGCACGGTCCACGGCAGCCGCGGCTTCTGCAACATCAACATCGAGGCCGTGATGATCGAGTGGATCCGCGAGCACTACGGCAACCTGCGCGTCGCCGTGGTGGACACGGACTGCCATCACGGCGACGGCACCCAGGACATCTACTGGCACGACCCAGACGTGCTCTTCATCTCCCTGCACCAGGACGGGCGCACCCTGTACCCGGGCACGGGCTTCCCGTCGGAGTGCGGCGGCCCCAAGGCCCTGGGGCGGACCATCAACGTGCCCATGCCGCCGCGCACCTCGGACGAAGGCTACCTGATGACCGTGGAGCGCATCGTCATGCCCATCCTGGACCACTTCAAGCCGGACCTGATCATCAACTCCGCGGGCCAGGACAACCACTTCTCGGACCCCATCACGAACATGAACTTCACGGCCCAGGGCTACGCGCGGCTGACCGAAATGCTCAAGCCCGACATCGCCGTGCTCGAGGGCGGCTACGCCATCAAGGGTGCCCTGCCCTACGTCAACCTGGGCATCAGCCTGGCCCTGGCCGGCGTTGACTTCTCGGCCGTGCAGGAGCCGGAACTGGACCGCGAGAAGATCCGCGAGCAGAAGTCCACCATGGACTACCTCTCGGCCCTGTGCGACCAGCTGCCCGAGGTCTACTTCAACCCCAGGCCGTCGGACGCCGTGCGCGAGGGCGGGTATTTCGTGCGCCGCCGCTCCATCTACTACGACACCGACGACATCACCGAGAACCAGGTCGAGCGCCTCAAGGACTGCCCCCACTGCCCGGGCCTCTTGATCGTCGAGAGCGAGACGGCCGACACGCCGCGCTGCCTGGGCCTGCACGTCCCGGTCCAGGGCTGCGACATGTGCAGCCAGGAGGCCGAGGAGCGCTTCGCCAAGGCCCGCCAGGCCGGGTTCGCCTACGCCCAGCTCTCGGACCGGGTGACCAAACGCTACGAGTACGCCAAATAACCTTTGCGGGGCATGGGGTTTCGCACCACATGCCCCTTCCTGTATCCCCCCTGATTTACGGACTTTTTCTCCGCCGTCACCAGCTTGTCACATTTCTTCACAAAATGTGACTTTTGTATGACGAGAAGCATTGCGCCAATCCGAGCACGGCATTAAAGTCTTCGCGTTCGCGGCTGGCCCCGCCCGCCGGAACCGCCCGGAGCGCTCCATTCTCCGGGTCTCCCGAGGCTGCAATCACAACGCCGGAGTCCCTGCCCATGGCATTTTCCATTTTCCCCAGGAACATACACTTTTTCGAGCTCCTCAACAGGCAAAACCGCATCCTGAACGAATCCGCCGGGCAACTGGCCAGGATCGTCGAGGACCTGACCTGCGTGGACGCGGCCTGCAAGACCGTGACCCTCATCGAGGCGGACGCCGACGCGCTCTGCCGCGAGATCGCCAGGGAGCTTTCCCAGACCTTCATCACCCCTATCGACCGCGAGGACATCTACCGGCTGAACATGACCCAGGAGGATTCGATCAACCGGATCACGGCCATCGCCTCGCGCATGCGCCTGTGCGCCTTCGACTACATCCGCTTCCCCGCCCGCAAGATGGCCCGCAACATCCTGGCCATGACCGCCCTGACGGGGGAGATGATCTGCTGCCTCGAAAGCAAGCGCGACGTGTCCGACACCATGCGCAAGGTCAAGGAGCTCAAGACCGAGTGCGAGATGCTCTTCTCCACGGGCCTGGCCGAGCTGCACGACGTGGAGACGGGCGACACCAAGGAGGTCATCGACATCATGCGCTGGACCCAGGTCTACGACCGATTCGAGATGGCCATCGAGCGCATCGACGACCTGGCCGACGCCATCGAGGAAGTGGTGCTGAAAAATGCCTGAGCTGCCGATCCTGCTCGTCATCATCATCCTGGTGGCCCTGGTCTTCGACTTCACCAACGGGGCCCACGACTGCGCCAACGCCATCGCCACGGTGGTCTCGACCAAGGTCATGTCGCCCCGCTCGGCGGTGATGATGGCGGCCGGCCTGAACCTCTTCGGAGCCCTCCTGGGCGAGGAGGTGGCCCACACCCTGGGCTCGGGCATCGTCAACACGGACATGGTCATGGGCAGCCAGATTCTGGTGCTGGCCGCCCTCATCGGGGCCATCGCCTGGAACCTCATCACCTGGTACTACGGCATCCCGTCGTCGTCCTCCCACGCCCTCATCGGCGGGCTCATGGGCGCGGCCATCTGCCACGCCGGGTTCTCCTCCCTGAACGGCCTGTCGATTTTCAAGAAGGTCCTGCTGCCGCTGGTGCTCTCGCCCCTGGCGGGCTTCGGGGTCAGCTACGTGGTCATGACGATCATCATGCTCCTCTTCTGGCGGGCCAACAGGCACAGCGTGTCGCGCTGGTTCGAGAAGCTGCAGATCCTGTCGTCGGCCTTCATGGCCACCAGCCACGGCCTGAACGACGCCCAGAAGACCATGGGCATCATCACCCTGGCCCTCTTCATTTTCCACGAGATCGACACCATCCACGTGCCCCTGTGGGTCAAGCTGGCCTGCGCCCTGGCCATGGCCATGGGCACGGCCCTGGGCGGCTGGAAGATCGTCAAGACCATGGGACACCGCATCTTCAAGCTGGAGCCGGTGCACGGCTTCGCGGCCGAGACGTCGGCGGCCATGGTCATCACCGGAGCGTCCCTGGTCGGGGCGCCCATCTCCACCACCCACACCATCAGCGCCTGCGTCTTCGGAGTGGGCGCGACCAAGCGCCTCTCGGCCGTGCGCTGGGGCATCGCCGGCAACCTCGTGGTGGCCTGGATTCTGACCATACCGGCCTCGGCCCTCATCGCCGGGGCGACCTTCTACCTGTTCACGCTCATGGGCATCGCCGACTAGTTCGGAGCTTTACAGCGGCGGCTATACGCCGTACACGTCTCTGCACACAAGCTGGGGGAGCCCGACGGGCTGAGAGGGGACACGTTCCCGACCCTTTGAACCTGACGCAGTTCATGCTGCCGGAGGGAAGCTGGTTCCGGAACTTCACCCATCCATAGAACCGCGCCTCCCGGGCGCGGTTTTTCTTTCGCCTCCCCCCGCTTGCGACACAGAACGCGGAGGCAGCCATGCACATCACCCTCAACGGCGAAAGCCGCCACATCGCGCCGGGCCAGACCCTGCACGACCTGGTCCTGTCCATGAACCTCGAACCGGCCGTGGTCGTGGCGGAGCTCAACCGCGACATCGTGCCGGGGGCGCAGTTCGCCGCAACCGTCCTGCGCGACGGCGACCGCCTCGAACTGCTGAGCTTCGTCGGCGGCGGCTGAGCGCGCGCCGTCCACCTTCCCCCACCACCAACAGCGAGAACCGTCATGGAACACACCGATATCTTCGAACTGGGCGGCAAGCGCCTGACCAGCCGCCTCTTCACGGGCACGGGCAAATACGGCGACGACGGCCTCATCCCGGCCGTGTGCGAGGCCTCGGGCTCCCAGGTCATCACCGTGGCCCTGCGCCGCGTGGACCTGGACGGCCGCGCGGACAACGTCATGCGCCACATCCCCGGCCACATGACCCTGCTCCCCAACACCTCGGGGGCGCGCACCGCCGACGAGGCCGTGCGCATCGCCCGCCTGGCCCGGGCCATGGGCTGCGGGGACTGGGTCAAGATCGAGGTCATCTCCGACAACCGCCACCTCCTGCCCGACGGCTACGAGACGGCCAGAGCCACGGAAATTCTGGCCAAGGAGGGCTTCGTCGTGCTGCCGTACATGAACCCGGACCTCTACGTGGCCCGCTCCCTGGCCGACGCCGGGGCCGCGGCCGTCATGCCCCTGGGCGCGCCCATCGGCACCAACCGCGGCCTGCGGACCGAGGAGATGATCCGCATCCTCATCGAGGAGATGGACCTGCCCATCATCGTCGACGCCGGCATCGGCACGCCCAGCCAGGCCTGCCAGGCCATGGAGATGGGCGCGGCGGCCTGCCTGGTCAACACGGCCATCGCCACGGCCGCGGATCCGGTGCTCATGGGCCGGGCCTTCGGCCGGGCCGTAGCCGCCGGCCGCGAGGCATTCCTGGCCGGGCCCGGGGCCGTGTCCGCCCTGGCCCGGGCCTCCTCGCCCCTGACGGGCTTCCTGGGCGAAACGGGGGGCGCGGCATGAGCTTCCTGCCCGAGGCCCTGCGCCTGCACCGCGAACCGCTGGAGGAGCGGATGGCCGCCGCGACCGGCCACGACGCCCTGCGCGCCCTGGAACGGGAGCGCGTCGGCGAGGACGGTTTCCTGGCCCTGCTCTCCCCGGCCGCGGGCCAGCATCTGGAGGCCATGGCCGGACGCGCCCGCGACCTGACCCTGCGCCGCTTCGGCCGCACCGTCAGCCTCTTCACGCCCCTCTACGTCTCCAACCACTGCGCCAACCACTGCCGCTATTGCGGCTTCGCGGCCCCAAACTCCATCCCCCGCTCCCGCCTGACCATGGACGAGGTGCGGGCCGAGGGCGAGGCCATCGCCGCCACGGGCCTGCGGCAGCTGCTGCTCCTGACGGGCGAGTCGCCGGCCCGGGCCGGGGTGGACTATCTGGAGGACTGCGTGCGCACCCTGCGCCCCCTGTTCCCGTCCATGGCCGTGGAGGTCTTCCCCATGGCCACGGACGACTACAAACGCCTGGCCGCGGCCGGCGTGGACGGGCTGACCGTGTTCCAGGAGACCTACGACCCGGACCTCTACGCCGAGCTGCACCCGGCCGGCCCCAAGCGCGACTATGCCTGGCGCCTGGACACCCCCATGCGCGGGGCCGAGGCGGGCCTGCGCGTGGTCAACATCGGCGCCCTGCTGGGGCTGACCGGCTGGCGGCGGGAGATCTTCATCACGGGCCTGCACGCCGCCTGGCTCATGAAGCGCTATCCCGGCGTCGACGTGGCCGTGTCCCTGCCGCGCATGCGTCCCCATGCCGGGGCTTTCCAACCGGCCAGCCCCGTGTCCGACCGCGAGCTGGTCCAGGCCATGACGGCCCTGCGCATCTTCCTGCCGCGCCTGTCCATCACCATCTCCACCCGCGAAACGCCGTCCTTCCGCGACAACATCCTGCCCCTGGGCGTGACGCGCATGTCCGCCGGCGTCAGCACGGCCGTGGGCGGACACGCCAAGGCGGGCGAGACCGGCCAGTTCGAGATCTCGGACCCGCGCAGCGTGGACGAGGTCTGCGCCATGCTGAAGAAACGCGGCTACCAGCCCGTCTTCAAGGACTGGGAACCCCTGGAGGCGAGCGCGTGAACGCCTTCGAGCGCGGCCTGGGCCGGTATCTGGACGAAGGGTTCATCGCCTTCCTGCGTACGGTCCGGGTCGGAATCATCGGGGCAGGAGGACTGGGTTCCAACTGCGCCATGCATCTGGTCCGCTCCGGCTTCGCCGACCTGGTCCTGGCCGACCCGGACACGGTGGAGCCGTCCAACCTCAACCGCCAGCACTTCACCCTGGCCCAGGTCGGACGGCCCAAGGTTCTGGCCCTGCGCGACAACCTGCTGGCCGTGAACCCCGACGCACGGGTCGAGGCCCACGTCCGGGCCGTGGACGCCGATGGCATGACGGAGCTGTTCGGCTCCTGCCGGGCCGTGGTCGAGGCCGTGGACGACGCCCGGACCAAGAAGCTCGTGATCGAGACGCTCCTGCCCACGGGACGGCTGGTGATCGGCGCGTCGGGCCTGGGCGGGGCCGGGGTCGCGGAACGCATGCGCGTGTCGCGGCCGCTGCCGAACCTCGCTCTGGTCGGCGACCTGTCCACGCCCTGCGACGCGGCCACGCCCCCACTCTCCCCCGGCGTGGGCATGGCCGCGGCCATGCAGGCCGACGCTGTCCTGCACCACTTCCTGACCCTCTATAAGGAGAACAGACCATGAACGGACGCCTTCTCGTCACCGACCTCATCCGTCGGGGCGGCATCTACGGACTGACGGCCGAGAAATTCTCCATGGGCCGCAGCAACCCGGACGTGGTCCGGGCCATGCTCGACGCGGGCGTGCGCATCGTCCAGTACCGCGAGAAAACGAAGAAGATGGGCGCCAAATACGAGGAGTGCCTGGCCCTGCGCGCCATGACGCGCCAGGCCGGCGCGGCCTTCATCGTCAACGACGACATCGACCTGGCCCTGCTGGTCGACGCCGACGGCGTGCACGTGGGCCAGGAGGACCTGCCCGTGGCGGCAGTGCGCTCCCTGGTGGGCGAAGGGCGCGCCATCGGCCTCTCGACCCACTCGCCTGAGCAGGCCCGGGCGGCCGTGGCCGCAGGCGCGGATTACATCGGCGTGGGACCGATCTTCGCCACGCAGACCAAGGACGACGTCTGCGCACCCGTGGGCCTGGCCTACCTGGACTATGTTGTCCGGGAGATCGACCTGCCCTTCGTGGCCATCGGCGGCATCAAGGCGCACAACCTGGCCGAGGTGGCCGGTCGCGGGGCGCACTGCACGGCGCTGGTGACCGAAATCGTCGGGGTGCCGGACATACGGGGGAAGGTCGCCGCGTTGCACCGCGTACTCGACGCAGCCCGGAAATAAGGGCGTTCAACCTATGTCAGACCGCATTCCTCCTTGATCTGACATGCGAATTGGGCGTACTGATTCCATCGTCTCACTTTCCCGTATCATTATTACGCGAGGAACACGCATGGATACCGGAGCCGTTTCCACACACCGCTGGCGTTTTTTCCGTCTGGGAGGTTTCGACCAGGTCCGCCTCGATTCCGCCGAGGACCTTCTCCACCTGAGCGAACTCGACCAGAAGCTCTGGGCGGCCCTGAGCTGCCCGGTCACGGGGCTGGAGTTCGACCGCCGCACCTTGGCCCTGCTCGACACCGACGGCGACGACCGCGTGCGCGTCCCGGAGATCCTGGCCGCCGTGCGCTGGGTCTGCACCGTGCTGCGCGACCTCAAACCCGTCATGGAAGGCCGGGAGGCCCTGCCCCTGGCGGCCATCAACGAAGCCGACCCCGAAGGGCGGCGCCTGCTGGCCGCCGCCAGGCAGATCCTCAACTTCCTGAACAAGCCGGGGGTGGAGGAGATTTCCGTCGAGGACGTGGCCGGCACCGAAACGCTGCTCCACGACTCGCCCTTCAACGGCGACGGCGTGATCACCCCGGCCTCGGCCCGCGACGAGGACACACACGCGCTCATCGAAGAGATCATGGCCTGCGTCGGCAGCGTCCCGGACCGGGGCGGTGCGGACGGGATCGGGGCCGAGCAGATCGAGGCGTTCTTTCAGGCCGCGGCCCTGCATGCCGCCTGGTGGGAGGAAGGCCAGAACCCGGCGGTCATGCCCCTGGGCGACGGCACGGCGGACGCGGCGGACTGCTTGCGGACGCTGCGGGCCAAGATCGACGACTATTTCACGCGCTGCGCCCTGGCGGCCTACGACCCCAAGGCCGGCGAGGCCCTGAGCCCGGCCCTGGCCACCTACGAGGGGCTGTCCCTACGGGACCTGGCCGCCGATCCCGAACTCGAACGACTGCCCCTGGCCCGCATCGAAGCCGGCCGGGCGCTGCCCCTGGGCAGCGGGGTCAATCCGGCCTGGGCTGCCGCCCTGACGACATTCCGCACCCTAGTCGTCACCCCTCTTCTCGGGGAAGCCGACAGCCTCGATGCCGAAGGATGGGAGCGCCTCAAGTCCCTCATGGCCCCCTACGAGGCGTGGCAGGCGGTCAAGGCCGGGATCGAGGTCGAGGCCCTGGGGCCCGACCGGGTCCGGGCGCTCCTGGCCGGCGACGCCCGGGACCGGCTGGCCAAGGTCCTGGAGGAGGATCTGAGCCTGGCAGAGCAGGTCGAGAGCTTCGAGGGCGTCATCCGGCTCGTGCACTGCACCCGCGACCTCCTGGTCCTGCTGAACAACTTCGTCTCCTTCCGCGACTTCTACGTCCAGGACCGCAAGGCGGTCTTCCAGGCCGGCACACTGTACCTGGACGGACGGGCCTGCGAGCTGTGCATCCGCGTCGATTCCCCCGACGCCCACGCGACCCTGGCCGCCCTGAGCCAGACCTACCTGGCCTACTGCCGCTGCACCCGGCGGGGCAGCACCGAGCAGATGTTCATCGCCGCGGCCTTCACGGGGGGCGACGCGGACAACCTCATGGTCGGCCGCAACGGCATCTTCTACGACCGCGAAGGCCAGGACTGGGACGCGGCCATCGTCAAGATCATCGAGCACCCCATCAGCGTGCGCCAGGCTTTCTGGCTGCCCTACAAACGGATGGGGCGGATGGTCGGGGAGCAGATCGCCAAGTTCGCCGCGGCCAAGGACAGCGCGGTGAGCGCGAACGCCGGCGCCAAGCTGGCGGATGTAGGCGCCAAACCCGACGCGGCGGTCAAGCCGCCCTTCGACGTGGGCAAGTTCGCCGGCATCTTCGCCGCCATCGGCCTGGCCCTGGGCGCCATCGGCACGGCCATCGCAACCGTCCTGGGCGGCTTCCTGTCCCTGGCCGTGTGGCAGATGCCGCTGGTGGTGGGCGGAGTGCTGCTCATGATCTCGGGCCCGTCCATGCTCATCGCCTACCTGAAACTCAGGCAGCGCAACCTCGGCCCGATCCTCGACGCATGCGGCTGGGCCGTGAACACCCGGGCCAGCATCAACATCCCCTTCGGCGCGACCCTGACCAAGGTGGCGGAGCTGCCCAAGGGCGCCCAGCGCTCCCTGCGCGACCCCTTTGCCGAGAAAAAGACCCCTTGGAAACGCTGGGCCGTCATCCTGGCCCTCTTCGTCGCCCTTGGCATGGCCTGGGACAAGGGGTACATCGGGCAACTGGCGGACGCGCTGAAGCCGCTTTTCGGCGGCAGGCAGACCAACGCCACGGAGCAGGCCGCTCCCGCGTCCAACGTCACCGGACAGGCCCCGGCGGCGAAGGCGCCCAACGCCACGGCGGGCCCGGCCGCACCCGCCCAACCATCAAAATGACCGGCGCCGGCCCTTGGGCCGGCGCTCTCTCTTGAGGATCGCCGATGTTCAGACTCGTCACGACTGCGGACGAACTCGTCAAGGTGGCCATGATCCGGGCCATCGTTTTCATGGAGGAGCAGGGGATTTCCTGCGCCGAGGAGATGGACGGGCGCGACCACTCCGCCCTGCACGTCCTGGGCGTGATCGACGGGGAGCCCGTGGCCTGCGGCCGCATCCGCTTCCTGGCCGGCGAGGCCAAGCTGCAGCGCCTGGCCGTGCGCAGGGCCTGGCGCGGCCGGGGCATCGGCGGGATGCTCCTGGCCTTCATGCTCGACCAGTGCCGGGAGCACGGTTTCCACCGCTTCGTCCTGAACGCCCAGACCCGGGCCCTCGGCTTCTACGCCCGGCACGGCTTCTGCGCCTGCGGGGAGGAGTTCATGGAAGCCGGCATCCCCCACGTCCTCATGCGCTGCGTCGAGGAGCCCCCGCCCGAAGGAGCAGTCCCCCTCTGAGCCGCGCCCGCGGCCCACGACTCCGGCCGGCCCCGCCTCGGGTCAGGGGCCTCTCCCATCCGCCCTCCCAAGGACCTTGTCCATGAAGCAGCTCTCGCCTCTGGCCCTGCAAGCCTTGGTCTTCGCCCTGGTTTCGGCCAGCTTCACCACCATCTATCTGGTCCAGCCCGTGCTGCCCGTGCTGCAGGCGGAGTTCGGCGTATCCATCTCCCGGGCCGCCCAGACCGTGTCCATGGTCATCCTCGGGGTGGCCCTCTCGACCCTCGTCTTCGGGCGGCTGGCCGACATGTACCCGGTCAAGCCCTTCATCGCCGTCGGCGGAACCGTGGTCGCCGCGGCGGGGATCGCCTGCGCCCTGACCGAAAGTCTCGACGCCATCATCGCCCTGCGCCTGGTGCAGGGGCTCGGCATCCCGGCCCTGACCACCTGCCTGGCGGCCTACCTGGCCCGCAACCTGCCCGTGGAGCGCCTGAACGTGGTCATGGGCTCCTACGTCTCGGCCACGGTCGTGGGCGGTCTGGGCGGGCGGCTGCTGGGCGGGTGGATCCACCCGCCCCTGCACTGGCGGTACGCCTTCGTCACGGCTTCGGTCATGGTCCTGGCCACGGCCGCTGCCGCCGTGGTACTGTTGCCCGCCGAGGCGCGGCCGGCCGGCAAATCCGACACGGGCCCGGGTTATCTGGAACTCATGCGCCGGCCCGACCTGCTGCGGACCTTCGCCGTGGGCTTCGGCTCCCTCTTCGTCTTCGGCGCGACCTTCAACTACCTGCCCTTCTACCTGAGCGCGCCGCCCTTCTCGGCGGACACGAACCGCATCACGCTCCTCTACCTGACCTACATCGTCGGCGTGATCATCGCCCCCCTCTCGGGCAGGTTCAGCAACCGCTTCGGCAACGGCCTGACCATGATCCTGGGCTCCCTGACCTTTGCCGCGGCGCTGCTCCTGAGCCACGTCCCGAATCTGGGGGTGGTGAGCCTGAGCCTGGGCCTGGCTTGCGCCGGGTTCTTCGCCATCCACGCAGCCGCCGTGGGCAGCATGAACCGCAGGCTCTCCTCCAGCCGGGGCAGGGCCAATTCGCTCTATATCCTGTGGTATTACCTGGGCGGTTCGGCGGGGATCACGGTCATGGGGTACGGCTTCAAGCGCTTCGGCTGGGCCGGGGTGACGGGGTCGGGGCTGGCCATGCTCGCGCTGCTTCTGGCCGCGGGCGTGCGCGAGCTGCGCGGCGGCCGGTGATCAGCTCAGGCTGACCGCGGAAAGGTATCGTCTGAACTTGAGGGCCTCTTCATGGCCCGGATTGATGCCGAGGCACGTCTCAAGCGTTCTGTCGGCGTCGCCGATGCGGCCGTCCTCGAAAAACGCCCGGGCCAGGTTGAAGTAGAGGTTCTCGTCCGTCGTGCACAGTTCGATGGCGCGGGCGTAGTATCTGCGTGCCTGTTCGAGCATCCTCTGCTTGCGCAGCTCAATGCCGAACTGGTTGAAGAGATGCTTGTGTTCGGGCGCCGCGAACCCGTCCAGGCCGATGAGCTCCTCGAAGAGCACCTTGGCCTTTTCGTGCTGGTCGTACTGGAGGTAGGTCAGGCCCAGGCCGAACATGGCCCGCACGTTCTTCTCGTCCAGACCCAGGGCGTTGGTGTACTCCATGGCCGCCGAATACGGCTCGCCCTTGGCGCGGTGCCGGTCGCCCTTGGCCACGTGCTTGGCGATCTGCTTCATGACCGGCTTGACCTTCTTCAGGAACATGTCCACTTCCGGCTGATACTGGGTGATCAGCTCGGCCAGGGAGACCTCCAGGGCCGGTCCCGAAGGGGCCCAGTTGGCGTTCAGGGACTGCAGGGCCAGCAGGTCGTCGTCGATCTGCTTGGCGTAGTAGTAGAGGGTGCTGTCCTCCCTCTTGGCCGTGGTGCCCGTGCCGATGGTGACCGAGGACCGCTTGGAGCAGACGCACTCCAGCCCCAGGTCCGTGGCCATGCAGTATTTGGACACTTCCGCGATGGAGCATCCGTCCTCGGAGATCATTCCCGAATCCATGTCCATGTTTGTCACGCTCAAAACCAGCGCACCATCTGTTCGAGGGGCCGGCGCTTCTTGCGCCTGGCGGGTTTGACCCGGTAGCCGAAGGCCAGCATGTACGCCACCCCGTACTCATCCAGATCCACGCCGAAATCCTCGGCCAGCACCTCGTCCACCTTGTCCTGGGCGTACCCTTCGATGGGGCAGGAGTCGATGCCGATGAGGGCCGCGGCGGTCATCATGTTGGCCTGGGCGATGTAGCACTGCTTGCAGGCCCAGTCGAACATGGCGCGGTCGCTGTCCAGAAGGCGGAAATCCGACTGCTGGAAGGTGGCGTAGTACTCAGTACGGGCCGTGATGCGCTCCTCAGGCAGTTCCTGGATGGTGCGCATGAACTCCGCAATGCCGGCGCTGTCGAACTTGAGCAGCGGGGTCTTCATGGCCAGGCAGACCAGGAAATGGCTGGCCGTGGGAATCTGGGTCTTTCCGCCCCAGGTGTGGGGCAGGAGTTTGCGGCGGAAGTCCATGTCCTGCACCACCAGGAAGAGCCAGGGCTCGAAGCCGAAGGAACTCGGCGAGAGCCGGGCCGTTTCCAGGATGAAGAGAAAGTCCTCCTCGGAAATTTTGGCTTCGGGATCGAACTCCTTGCAGGCGTGGCGGAACATGAAGGCATCGAGAATGATCTGCTTGTCCATGAGTAATCTCCGGGAAAAGAGTCTGACGAAAGGCCGGATCAGGCCCCGCCCTTCGCTGCAGTACGCATGGTCGCCTTCGAGTTCAAGACCGGGAGGCGCCCGAGCCCGAATCGCGTCCTCCTCGACATCCTGCCGCCACCGCAGGAAGGCGAAACCGAGCAGATCGTGCCACTCATTATAATATCATAACACTGCAACCATGAAATCGGCGCCTCCTATATGTACCCGATATGTATATCCAGATGGCCGATAGTATTCCGTTTTTCTCTTTATCCCCATTGACCTGCACCATTTCTCCATGCTATGAAAAAAAGAAGTCAAACTTCGACGCTGCAGAACTATGCGGTAACGACTGTGCGCCTTCTCGGCGCCTGTCTTTTTATTCATACACTGATGGAGGTGTGTTATGAAGTTTGCGGTAGGTTTAGGCAAACCCGGGGCCGAGGAACGGCTGGAAAAAAGTGGGATCTCACGCCGAGATTTCATGAAGTTCTGTTCCACCATCGCCGCGGTCATGGGTATGGAGGCGTCGTTCGCCAACAAAATCGCCCTGGCGATGACCTCTCCCAAGCGTCCTTCCGTGGTCTGGCTGCATAACGCAGAATGCACAGGCTGCTCCGAATCCATTCTGCGCGCGGTTCGTCCCTTTATCGACGACCTGATCCTGGACACCATCAGCCTTGACTACCACGAGACCATCATGGCCGCCGCTGGTCACAAGGCAGAAGAAGCCCTCCATCAGGCCATCAGTTCGCCCAACGGCTTCCTCTGCGTCGTCGAAGGCGGCATCCCGACCAAGGACAACGGCATCTACGGCAAGGTTGCCGGACGGACCATGCTCGAAATCTGCTCCGAAGTCGTGCCCAAAGCCATCGCGACCATCTCCTACGGCACCTGCGCCACCTACGGCGGCGTGCAGGCGGCCAAGCCCAACCCGACGGGCGCCCTGGGCGTCAACGACGCCCTGAAGCATCTGGGCGTCAACTCCGTGAACATCCCCGGCTGCCCGCCCAACCCCTACAACCTGGTCGGCACCATCGTTCACCTGCTGACCCACAACCTGGCCATCCCCGAGATGGACGAAATCAACCGACCCATCATGTTCTACGGCGAGACCGTGCACGAACAGTGCGAACGCCTGCCCCACTACGAGGCCGGCGAGTTCGCCCCCTCCTTCGATTCAGAAGAAGCCCGCAAGGGATGGTGCCTGGCCAAACTCGGCTGCAAAGGCCCCACCACCTACAACAACTGCCCCAAGGTACTGTTCAACCAGACGAACTGGCCGGTCAAGGCCGGACACCCGTGCATCGGTTGCAGTGAACCCGATTTCTGGGACTCCGCTTCGCCCTTCTACGAGGAAGCGTAATCGGCTGTTGCGTCAGGCACAAACATCACTGAATCCAGAGGAGAGAACATATGTCCGGTTGCAAACCCAACCAAGCCCCGGGTGTCGTCGCCACCCCAATGGATAAGAACTTCAAGGGGCCCATCATCGTCGACCCCGTGACCCGCATCGAAGGCCATCTCAAGATCGAAGTCGAAGTCGACAAGGGCAAGGTCACCAACGTCTGGTCGAGCTCGCAGCTGTTCCGCGGCCTTGAGCTGATCCTCAAAGGCCGCGACCCGCGCGACGCCCAGCATTTCACCCAGCGTTCCTGCGGCGTGTGCACCTACACCCACGCCCTGGCCTCGACCCGCTGCGTGGACAACGCCGTGGGCGTGGACAAGAACCTGCCCGACAACGCACGCCTCATCCGCAACCTCGTCCTGGCCGCGCAGTTCCTGCATGACCACATCGTGCACTTCTACCACCTGCACGCCCTGGACTGGGTCGACGTGACCGCAGCCCTGACCGCGGACCCGAAGAAGGCCGCCTCCATCGCCAACTCCATCTCCACCCGCCAGACCAAGGCCGAAGACCTCAAGGCCGTGCAGGACAAGGTCAAGAGCCTGGTTGACTCCGGCCAGCTCGGCATCTTCACCAACGCCTACTTCCTCGGCGGCCACGACGCCTACTACCTGCCGCCCGAAGTCAACCTCATCGCCACGGCCCACTACCTGGAAGCCCTGCACCTGCAGGTCAAGGCCGCCCGCGCCATGGCCGTGTTCGGCGCCAAGAATCCGCACACCCAGTTCACCGTGGTCGGCGGCGTGACCTGTTACGAGAGCCTGACCAACGAGCGCATGGCCGAGTTCGTGGGCCTGTTCCAGGAAACCAAGAAGTTCATCGACGAGTGCTACATCCCGGACCTCCTGGCCGTGGCCTCCTACTACAAGGATTGGGCCGCCATCGGCGGGACCACCCACTTCATGAGCTTCGGCGAGTTCCCGGCCGTGGAAAACGACCTGAACAGCCGCTGGCTGCCCCCGGGCGTCATCCTCAACCGCAACCTCGGCCAGGTCGACGCCTTCAACCCGAAGCTGATCGAAGAGCACGTCCGCCACAGCTGGTATCAGGGCGACAAGGCCCACCACCCCTTCCAGGGCGTGACCGAGCCCAAGTACACCTCCTACGAGGACCGGGACCGCTACTCCTGGATGAAGGCCCCGCGCTACGACAAGCTGTCCGTGGAGACCGGCCCCCTGGCCACCGTCCTGGTCGCCTACGGCAAGGGCCACCCCGAAGTGAAGAAGACCGTCGACTACGTCCTGAACCATCTGGGCGTCGGCCCGGCGGCCCTCTTCTCCACCCTGGGCCGCACCGCAGCCCGCGGCATCGAGACCAAGGTCATCGCCGACAAGCTCATGGACTGGGTCAACGAACTGGCCGAGAACGTGAAAAAGGGCGACACCAAGATCTACCAGGACTGGAAGATGCCCGACGAGGCCGAGGGCGTGGGTTTCGTCAACGCTCCCCGCGGCGGTCTGAGCCACTGGATCAAGATCAAGGGCGGCAAGATCGAGAACTTCCAGCTGGTCGTCCCGTCCACCTGGAACCTCGGTCCGCGCTGCGCCGACGGCAAGCTCTCGGCCGTGGAAGAGGCCCTCATGGGCACCCCCATCGCCGACGCCGAACGTCCGGTGGAAATCCTCAGGACCGTGCACTCCTACGACCCCTGCATCGCCTGCGGCGTGCATGTCATCGACGCCAAGACCAACCAGGTCCGCAAGTTCAAGATCCTGTAATCATGTACACAAAGGGGCCCCGCTTTCCGGGGCCCCTTTCTTTCCTTGAACCGCCACCCGTTTTTGCGTAGCACGAACGGCAGGCGATCCTCACCATTTTCCAGCACGGGACGGTTCATGGCAGACAAGCGCATTCTCGTTCTCGGCGTGGGCAACATCCTGTTCACAGACGAAGGCATCGGCGTGCGCTGCATCGAGCGGATGCAGCAGGACTTCACCTTTTCGGACAACGTCACCCTCATGGACGGCGGCACCTTGGGCACCAAGCTCATGGGCCCCATCCTCGAGTCGGACTACCTCATCGTCTGCGACGCGGTCCTGTGCGGCGATGCACCCGGCTCCGTATACCGCCTCATGGGCGAGGACCTGCGCAAGAGCCTGGCCTTCCGCGACTCCATGCACCAGACCGACCTGGTCGACACCCTGGGCATGTGCGAACTGGTCGGCAACCGCCCCGAGGCCATCGTCATCGGCATGGAACCCGCCGACTACCACACCATGGCCCTGGAGCTCTCGGAAACCGCCGACCGCTCCATGCCCGTCATGATCGAGTCCGTGGTCAGGGAGATCCTCTCGGCCGGCGGAACCTGCACCCCCAACTGAAGGAGGCGACCATGTGTCTTGCCATTCCCGCGAAAATTGAATCCATCGAGAACGGCGTGGCCCAGTGCCGCGTCGGCGAGGGCGAGACCTTCGTCACCGCCTCCCTCATGCTCCTGGACCAGGAAGCGACCCTAGGCGACTACGTCATCATCCACGCCGGCTTCGCCATCCGCAAGCTGGACCTCAAGGAAGCCCAGGAAACCCTGACCATCCTGCGCGACCTGGCCAACGCCTACGACGAAGTGCAGCGCAAGTACGACAAGGAGATCGGCGGTGCCGAAGCCTGATGCCGACAAGGCACTCGGCTGCCTGACGGGTCTGGCCGTGTGCGAGGCCCTGGCCGGGGCTTCCGGGACGATCCCGTCCGTCCGGGCCCCCCTGGAAAGCGGCTTGTGGGGCGACGGCACGTCCATGACCCTGGCCCTGGCCGAGAGCCTGGCCGAATGCGGCGGCGTGGACGAGCGCGACCAGATGATCCGCCTGACCAGCTGGTTCCGGTACGGCTACCAGAGTTCCGGGGAGACCTGCGACCGCATCGACGACACCGTCAAGGCCGCCATCCTGCGCTTCGAACGTACCTGGGACCCCATCGACCAGGACCGGGCCCAGGGCGATGCATGCCTGGCGCGCGTGGCGCCCACGGCCATATTCTTCGCGGGCTCGCGCGAAACGGCGCTGGACGCCTGCGCACGCGCCACCCGCATCACCCACTCGGGCCGCCGGAGCGTGGACGCCTGCAGGCTGCTGGCGGCCATGCTGGACGAGGCCCTGACAGGCGCGGACAGACAGCGCGTCCTGCGTCCGCAGCCCCCCGCAGACCTCTGCCCGGAAGCCGCGAGCCTGTGCGCGGCCGCTCCGGTCCCCGGAGACTGCCCGGCCTGCCGGGCGCTGGCCGCGGCCGTGAACGCCTTTGCCGGGAGCGGCTCCTTCGCCGACGGCTGCGCCCTGTGCCTGCCCGGCGGCCAGCGCGCCATGGCCGCCTACGGGCAGCTGGCCGGAGCCTGGTACGGCTTCGAGGCCATACCCGCGGCCTGGCGGCGGAGCCTGGCCCGCGTCGAGCTCCTGCAGAAGGCTGCGGATTCCTTGCTGAAAAGCTGAAATCCGCCGGAACTTGCCAAAATCCCCCCCCGTCCGTAGCATGGGAACGCCTTTGCGGCGCTCCCATTTTTTTTGCGCCCAAGGCCCTGCGGATGTTGCCCCTTTGCCGAAAAACACAGACCATAAGCGAGTTTGCAATATGAGCAGCCGGATATCCTACGCCTTTTTCTTCGTCTTCCTCCTCCTGGCCGGAGCCCTGGGGGCTCTCTACTACGTCAAGGGCGAGTGGAACCCGCCGACCCTGTCCGTGACGCCCGACCAGTCCACGGCCGGGGCGTCGACCGTGTTCACCGTGACGGCTTCGGACGCCGACTCGGGCCTTAGGCTCCTGCACGTCACGGCCACGCAGAACGGCAACACCATCGACATCGTCAAGAAGGACCTCCCCGAGGGAACCCGCGACCTGACCGAGACCTTCTCCCTGCCCAAAAACGTCTCCAACGGCGCCGTGACCCTCGCCGTCACGGTCAAGGACGCCTCCTGGCACCGCCTGGGCCACGGCAACAGGGCCGACTTCAAGCGCGACATGACCGTGGACTCCAAGCCCCCCGTCGTTTCCGTCCTTTCGGGCCAGCACAACGTGAACCAGGGCGGCACGGGCCTCCTGGTCTACAGCACCGACGAAGAGCTGGGCAGAAGCGGCGTACGCATGGGCGAGCACTTCTTCCCGGGCTATCCCTACCAGCCCGGCAAGTACCTGTGCTTCTTCGCCATCCCCTACAACGCCGACGTCAAGGCCCTGACCCCGGCATTGGTGGCTTCGGACCTGGCCGGCAACGAGGTGTCCATCGGGTTCTTCTTCAACCCCAGGGTCAAGGCGTTCAAGCACGACAGCATCAACGTCTCCGACAATTTCCTGCAGTCCAAGATGGGCCAGTTCACGCAGTATTACCCCGACCTGACCCAGCCCATCGACATCTTCCTCAAGGTCAACTCGGAACTTCGGGCCAAGAACGTCGGCTTCCTCATGCAGGTGGGCAGAGACACGGTGCCCCAGAAGCTCTGGGACGGCCCCTTCATCCGACTGCCCAACAGCGCGCCCATGGCCGGCTTCGCCGACAACCGCACGTACATGCACGGCGGACAGGCAGTGGACAACCAGACCCACCTCGGCGTGGACCTGGCCTCCCTGGCCACCTCGCCCGTGCCCGCCGGCAACACCGGCCGCGTGGTCCTGGCCGAGTTCATGGGCATCTACGGCAACGTGGTCGTCCTGGACCACGGCTTCGGCATCCAGTCCCTGTACTCGCACCTGAGCGAGATTCACGTGCACAAGGGCGAGACCGTCCAGCGCGGCCAGATCATCGGCAAGACCGGCGCCACGGGCATGGCCGGGGGCGACCACCTGCACTTCGGCATGCTCGTCTCGGGCCTCGAGGTGCAGCCCATCGAATGGTGGGACCCGCACTGGATCAAGGACAACATCACCTCCAAGCTGCAGTGACCAAAGGCCCTCCGGGGCCTTTTTTCGTGCCGACGCGCCGCGGATGACAAGGCGGGGCCGGCTTTGCTAGAAGGCTGCATCGCCCCGGCCCCGGCCGCAACCCCAGCACTCCACGAGGATTCCATGTCCGAATTCGCCAACGTCACCGTGATCAAGGAAGCCAACGTCTATTTCGACGGCAAGGTCACCAGCCGCACCATCGTCTTTCCCGACGGGTCCAGAAAGACCCTCGGCGTCATGCTCCCCGGCGATTACGAATTCGGCACGGCCGACAGGGAGATCATGGAGATCCTGGCCGGCGACCTGGACGTGCTGCTCCCCGGAACCGACGGCTGGCAGACCTTCGCCGCCGGCACGTCCTTCGAGGTGCCCGCCAGCTCGAAGTTCTCCCTCAAGGTCCGGACCCTCACGGACTACTGCTGCTCCTTCGTCAAGTGACCAGCGGGCCGGACATCCGGCCCGGACACCGCGCCATGAAGATCACAGTCCTGGTGGACAACGCCACCCTCATCGACCGTTATTTCCGGGCCGAGCCAGGCCTCTGCCTGCTCATCGAGGACGAAGGCCTGAAGGTCCTCTTCGACTGCGGCTACTCCGGGCTCTTCCTGGACAACGCCCGCAAGATGGGGATCACGCTCTCGGACCTCGACGCCGTCGTCCTTTCCCACGGGCATCTCGACCACACATGGGGCCTCGAAGCCCTGACCCGCCACCTGTGCGAGGAGCGCCTGGAAGGCCGCCCCTGCTCCCGACCGACCCTGGTGGCGCACCCGGCGGCCTTCCGCAGCATCCGTGACGGCGACAACCCGGAACTCGGCCCGCTGCTGGAACCGGGCAAGCTCTCCCGGCACTTCGCCCTCAAGCTCTCCGCGGCGCCCCTGCCCATCGGCGAACGTCTTCTCTTCCTCGGAGAAATCCCGCGCCGCCACGCCTTCGAAGTGTCCCCGGGCATCGGCGCCAAGGAGGGGGACGACGGCCCCGACCTGCTCCCCGACGACTCGGCCCTGGTCTGGCGCGGGGACGACGGGCTGGTCGTGGTCACGGGCTGCTCCCACGCGGGCATCTGCAACATCGTCGACCACGCCGTGGCCCTGACCGGCGAGACCCGCATCCAGGACGTCATCGGCGGCCTGCACCTCCTGTCCCCCTCGACGGAACGCCTGAACGGGACCGTAGCGCATCTGCGCGCCCTCGCCCCGCAACGCCTGAGCCCCTGCCACTGCACGGATCTGTCCTCGAAGATCGCCCTGGCCGGAGCGGCACCCCTGCGCGAGGTCGGCGTGGGCCTCACGGTCAGCTACGCCTAGGCCGCTGGAAGACGGCGCAAAAAAAGGGACGCTCCGTGAGGAAACGTCCCTTTGGTCGGCGCGGCGGTCCGGGCTAGGCCCATTCGTGGGCGAAGTATTCCGGCCCGGCGATCTTGTAGCCCTTGTCCGTGACGACCTTGACGATGGCGGGCATGTCGTCGGCCAGGATGCGGAAGACGATGAGGCGCTTGCTGTCGCGGTAGAAGGTCGAGGTGGACAGGATGTTCACGCCCAGGTCGAAGAAGAGGCGGCTCAGTTCGGCCATGACGCCCTTGCGGTCCTCGACCTCGATGGCGATGCGGTTGCCGCCAAGTTCCAGGCCCATCTCCTCGACCAGGACGGCCAGCATGGAGCTGCGGCTGATGTAGCCCTTGAGGCGGCTGTCCCTGTCGACGACGGCCAGACCGGCCAGGTCGCGGTCGTGCATGATCTTGGCCGCCACCTCGATCTCCGTCTCCGGATGCACCGTGGGCATCTCCTTGCGCACCAGATCCTTCACCGTCAGCTTGGAAAAGAGGTAATTGAGCTCGTGCTTGCTGAAGGTCGTCGCGCCCGACGGCAGGGCGGCCCGGATGTCCTCCTTGGCCACATAGCCCTTGAGCTTCCCGTCTTCGACGACAAGCAGAATCCAGAGTTTGTTCTCCTCCATCATCCGATCCGCCTTGATGATCAGGGTGTCGGAGGTGATGGTGGGGACATGCTTCTGCATGGCAAGGCCTACATACATGGTTTTCTCCTTGGAAAATTGGGTGATTCCCTCATGCAAAGTGCAGTGACAGCCTCGATCCTTTTTGCTATATCCTTGTTTCCATTGCCGGAAATAACCACCATCTGAAACAAGGGTCCGTCCGATACATCCATGAGACGTGCAGTTCTTCTTATTCTCGGCCTGTGCTTCCTGACAAGCATAACCAGGCCCGCTTTTTCAGAAAAACCGCTGCGTCTTTTTTTCGAGAAGGACATCAATGTCCAGGCCGAACCCGGCCAGGAGCACACAGTCCGTCAAGGCGAGTGGCTCTTCAAGATCCTGCAGGAAAAGGGATACTCGGGCACGCAGATTCAGCAGCTCATGCCCGGCATTCAGGCCCTGAACCCCCATATCCCGAACCTGAGCCGCCTCAAGCCCGGCCAGATCATCCGCCTCCCCGAGGGCGTCGCGGCCGCGTCGCCCGCCCCTGCCCGTCCGACTACGAACACCCCTCCCGACACCTACGAGAAGCGGGCCTACGTGGTCCAGGCTGGCGACACGCTGGTCGAAATCCTGCAAGATCAGGGCGTGCCTGCGAACCTGATTTTCAGCAAGTACATGGACCTCTTTCTGGAACTCAACCCATCGGTCCCCGACACCAACACCCTGCGCGCCGGCCAGGAAATCATCCTGCCCGTGGTCAAGGGCGGCACTGCCCCGGCCACGGCGCCCGCCGAAACACCTCCCCCGCAGGAACCCTTGCAGGCCGAGGAGACGCCGGAACCCGCCCCGGAACCCGCCAAGCCAGTGACGATCGTCGCCGTGCCGGTTTCTCCGGATACGAGAATCGAGGCCTTCACAAACCAGACGGGAACGCCCAGGCAAGGACAGCCCGGCATAGCGGCCTCGGCAGCGGCCGGACCGGCCGTGCCGCAGGCAGCGCCCGCGCCCGCACCGGCCCCGTCTCCGCTCCCCGAACCCCGGCCGCAGGAGCCTGCACAGCCCGAAGCCGCCGAAACGGACGCCTCTGCGGCCAATGCAACCGGCCCGGCCGAGACCCGCACGCCGCAGACAGGGCTCCCGTTCGTCAAGACCGTCCTGAAGGAGATGCGCTTCGCGTTCATGCCCGGCGACGAGAGCATGTTCCCCCTCCCCGGCTCGGGTTGGCTGCATGTCAAACTCTTCGAGACGCCGCTGGTGGAAGCCCCCTGGGGGGACAAGATCCTCTTCTGCCCCGTGCCCAAGAGCGCCGACTGGGTCGCGAACGCCAACAAGCTGGGCATGAAGGTCTGCACGGTGTCCCCCCGCTGGTCCCTGCAGGAGGTGCTGGAGAAGGTGGCCCAGACCTTCCCGCGCCATTTCCGCCTGTGGTCCGCTGAGCGCGACCTGGTTCTGACCAGGTCCGGCGTCGGGCTGACCCTGCAGTCCCCGCAGATGGCCATCGTCGACATGGGGGGCAGGAAGACCGTCAACATGGTCTGGGCCAGGCAGACGCCGGGCGAATCGCCCCTGCCCCAAGGGCTGCACGAGGTCCTGGACGAGGCCCAGGTCAACGTCATCGAACTGGACGCCTACAACGAACTCTCCCGGCTACCCGCCAGGCCGCGGGATTCCATCTACGTGCCCGTGGCCACGAACATGGACCTCATCCGGGCCATCAACCCCTCCGACCCCGAGGCCTTCTTCGGCCAGAACCTCCCCGCCGACCTGAGCGCCCTCCTGCAGCTGCTGCGCAGCAAGGACAACCTGCAGCAGGGCATGGCGGGCGCCTCCTGGTCCAGCGGCCCCGGAACCCGCATCGGCATCCAGGTGCCGGCCTGGAACGTGTCCGGGGGCGCCTCCCGCGTCATCCTGCTGGACAGACGCTTCGCCGACCCGTATCTCGTTTCCGTCCTTTCCCGCGAGGGCTACACGTGCTTCGTCCTTCCGGACTGAACCCCAAGGATTGACCCATGCCTCACGACTTCCGTGTCTACGGCCATCTGGTCGGGCTCGACCCCGACCGCATGCAGGCCTGCACCGCGCATCTGGCGGCCTACGAATGCGAGGCCGACGGCAACGTCCTCGACTTCCTGCACGAAGGCGGCTTCGTCGACGTGGACAGCGACCTCGAAGGCCTCCTGCCGCTGCTGGGCCCCGACGCGCGCGGCGTCGTCGACATCATCAACCACCAGGACTGGGAGATGTTCCGCGTGACCATCGCCGGCGGCGCCATGACCCGGGCGCGCATCGCCCTGGACAACGCCCTGGACACGGCATACGCATCGGAGCGCCGCTCGTAGCACACAAGGAGAAATCATGCACGAACTGTCCATCGCCGAGAGCCTCATCAAGATCATCCGCGAGGAAATGGCCAAGCACGGCCTGACGAAGCTTTTGAACGTCAAGATCGTCTACGGCCAGATCTCGGCCATCGTCCCCGAAGCCCTGGAGACGGCCTTCGAGGTCCTGACCGTGAACACCCCTTTCGAGGGCGCCAAGGTCGAGTGCGAGGTCAAGCCCATGATGGTCCGCTGCCGGCAGTGCGGCGAGGAGTTCAGCCCTTCCCACGAGGAGCGCATGATCATGCCCTGCCCCAAGTGCGCCACGGAGTTCGGGCACGAGATCATCGCGGGGCGGGAACTGTACATCGAGAACATCGAAGCCGAATAATCTGGAGGATCGCATGAAAGTCGACGTGGTACGCAACATCCTGGAGGCCAACGACGCCGTGGCCGCGGAACTGAACGCCGATCTCACGGCGCGGGGCATCCTGAGCCTCAACCTGATGAGTTCGCCCGGTTCCGGCAAGACCACCCTCCTGGAACGCACCCTGACGGACCTCAAGAACGAATTTTCCATGGCCGTCATCGAAGGCGACTGCCAGACCGAGAACGACGCCCGCCGAGTGGCCGCCACCGGCGCCCGCGCCGTGCAGATCAACACGGCCGGCGGCTGCCACCTCGACAGCTCCATGGTCCGCGACGCCGCCGCGTCCATGGGTCTGGACGGCATCGACATCCTCGTGGTCGAGAACGTCGGCAACCTGGTCTGCCCGGCCGAGTTCAGCGTCGGCGAGGACTACAAGGTCACCATCCTGAGCGTGACCGAGGGCGACGACAAGCCCGAGAAGTACCCCTTCATCTTCGCCGAATCCAAGGTCATGATCCTGAACAAGGTCGACCTGCTGCCCTACGTCAACTTCAGCGTCGAACGCGCCAGCGCCTTCGCCCGCTCCGTGAACAAGGACATCGAGATCTTCACCCTCTCGGCCACCACCGGCCAGGGCATGGACGCCTGGTACGACTGGCTGCGCCGTGAGCGGGCCAAGAAGAAAAAATAGCCCTCCCGGACAGCGCGACGCCCGCCCTCGAAAACGAAGGCGGGCGTTTTTCGTCACGGCCTGGACACGGCCGAAGCATGGATTCCCGCCTTCGCGGGAATGACGTGGTTGCGGGCCGTCAGGGCCGCACGTTGCCCACCCGGCCCAAGGCCACATCTATGACGTGCCCGAACACAGGCAAAGGCATGGATTCCCGCCTTCGCGGGAATGACGCGGAACTTGCCTGTAAGTGCACAGCGATTAGCACCTGGCCGCCAGAACACATCAATTTCGACATACCTCATGTCATTCCCGCGAAGGCGGGAATCCATGCCTTTCGTCTCCGGGGCCTCGCCGCACGAAGGGCAAAGGCCCGCCATCCGCAAACGGACGACGGGCCTTTACCTTAAGAACAAACTCGCGTTGCGCAGAAACCCGCGAGGAAGAGCGTCTTACGATTTCTCAAGCTCCCTTCAGCACCCCGTCGACCATCTCCTGGGCCTCGGTCTTGATGCGCTCCAGGTGCTCGCGTCCCAGGAAGCTCTCGACGTAGATCTTGTACATGTCCTCGGTGCCCGAGGGCCGCGCCGCGAACCAGCCGTTCTCCGTCACGACCTTCAGGCCGCCGATGGCCGCGCCGTTGCCCGGGGCGTGGGTGATCCGTGCCAGGATGGGCTCGCCCGCAAGCTCGGCCGAGGTGACCCGGTCGGGCGTCAGCGACGAGAGGACCTTCTTCTGGGCCATGTTCGCCGGGGCCTGCAGGCGCTCGTAGATGGGGCTGCCGTGGCGGGCCTCAAGCTCCCGGTAGAGGTCGCCCGGATCCCTGCCCGACACGGCCGTGATCTCGGCCGCCAGCAGGTTCAGCAGAAGCCCGTCCTTGTCCGTGGTCCAGACGCCGCCGTCGCGGCGCAGGAAGGACGCGCCGGCGCTCTCCTCACCGCCGAAGCAGCAGGTCCCGGCCAGGAGGTCGTCCACGAACCACTTGAAGCCCACGGGCACCTCGCGGACCGTGCGGCCGTGGGAGGCCACGACGCGGTCGACCATGGAACTGGTGACCAGGGTCTTGCCCACCTGCGCCGCCGCGGGCCAGCCCGGCCGGTGCGTCAGCAGGTAATCGATGGCCACGGACAGGTAGTGGTTGGGGTTCATGAGGCCGTGGCCGGCCGTGACGATGCCGTGGCGGTCGGCGTCGGGGTCGTTGGCGAAGGCGATGGAGAAGGAGTCCTTCAGGGCGATGAGCTTGGCCATGGCCGCGGCCGAGGAGCAGTCCATGCGGATCTTGCCGTCCTTGTCCAGGCTCATGAACATGAAGGCCGGGTCCACGACGGTGCTGACCACGCGGATGTTCAGGCCGTAGCGCTCGGCGATGGGTTCCCAGTAGGCCTGCCCGGCCCCGCCCAGGGGGTCGACGCCGATGCTGATGCCCGAATTCCTGATGGCCTCCATGTCGATGGCGTTGGCCAGGTCCTCGACGTACGGGCCCACGAAATCGTGCTCACGGCACAGCCCCAGCGCCAGGGCCTTCTTCAGCGGGACGCGGCGGACGACGGACGTGTCGGCCAGCAGCGCGTTGGCCCGCTTCTCGATCCAGCCCGTGACGTCGGTGCCCGCCGGGCCGCCGTGGGGCGGGTTGTACTTGATGCCGCCGTCCTCGGGCGGGTTGTGGGACGGGGTGATGACCAGCCCGTCGGCCAGGCCCGAGGTCCGGCCGCGGTTGTAGGTCAGGATGGCGTGGGAGACGACGGGCGTGGGCGTGTAGCCCAGACCGCGCTGGAAGCGGCAGTCCACGCCGGCCGCGGCCAGGACCTCCAGGGCCGTGCGCTGGGCGGGCTCGGACAGGGCGTGGGAATCCATGCCCACGAAGAGCGGCCCGTCGATGCCTTTCATGGCGCGGTACTCGCACACGGCCTGGGTGATGGCCAGGATGTGCGCCTCGTTGAAGGACGCCTTGAAGGCGCAGCCGCGGTGCCCGGACGTGCCGAAGGCCACGGCCTGGTCGGGCGCGGACGGGTCCGGTTCGAGGGTATAGTAGTCGGACACGAGCCTGGGCACGTTGATGCGCAGGCTTTCCGGCACGGGCGTGCCGGCGAGGGGATGTGCTGCCATGGATGCTCCTTGTTGGTGGATCGGGATGCGCCGTCGGCCGTCCGCCATGGGCGGGGCCTGACGGGTCCCGAAGAAATTCGGTCAGGCCAGGGCCTGGGAGCGCTTGAGGGCCTCCCACATGAGCTTGTCGTTGGGGTCCTGCTCGTAGGCCTTCTTAAAGAACTGCTCGCCCGAGAGACCGGCCTTCTCGAAGATGGTGCCGATGTTGTAGGCCACGTTCTTGCCCGAGTCGGGCAGGCCGGGGTCGACCTCCAGGGCCTTGCGGATCATGGCCAGGGCCTTGGGGATGTCCCGCCCCTCGTTGTAGGCCAGGGCCATGTTGTAGAGCAGGCCCGGGTTGTCGGGGATGACGGCCAGCACGCGCCGGTACTCGGCGATGGCCTCCCGCCACTTGCCCTGCTTGCGAAGCGAGATGCCCAGGATGTTGACCGTGGCGATGTCCGAGGCCGTCAGTTCGCCGCCGCGCAGGTCAAGGGCGCGCTTGGAGTAGCGGATGGCCATGTCCGGGTCGCGGTTGGCGCAGATGGTGGCGATGCGGCTCGACAGGTTGGAGAGCATGTCGGCGGCCTCCTTCTTGGCCAGCTTCATGACCTGCTCGAACATCTCCTCGGCCTGGGAGTTGTTGCCCCGCGAAATCTCAAGTTCGCCGATATTGAGGATGCGCTGCGTGTCGAGGGGGCTTATCTCGTTCAGGCGGCGCAGGTACTGGAGCTGCTTCTCCGGGTCCCCGGACTGCTCGTAGAGCATGGCCAGGCGCTTCAGAGGCGCCAGGTAGAGCTCGGAGCTCTTGGCCGCGAGCTGGTACATCTCCTCGGCCCGGGCCATCATGTCCATGCCGCGGTAGGCGTCGCCCTTGATCATGTAGGCCGCCGCGCTCTCGGGCTTCTGCTTCAGGATTTCCTCGGCCACGAGCATGGCCTCGCCCCAACTGCCCGCGTCCAGATAACGCTTGCCCTTGTCGATGAGCTTGCTCAGGCGGCCCTGCGGAGCGATGGTGAAGGCCAGCTTCTCGGCGAAGGAGGCCACGGAGATGGGCTTGGTGATGATGTTGTGGGCGCCCTGTTCGATGAGCAGGGCCGTGGTGTACTGGTCCACTTCCTTGGTCAGGACGATGATGCGCACGGCCGGGCAGAGGCGCTGGACGGTGTCCATGATCTGCGCCAGGGTCGATTCGGCGGCGTTGCGGTCCAGGCAGACGACGTATTTGGCCTGTATGTCTTGACGCAGGAGGGCGAAAAGGTCGTCGAGGCGGGTGTACTGGACGAAGCTGGTCCGGGGCAGGCCGAGACTGCGGAAGAGCACGTTCTTGATCAGCTCCACGAACCCGGCGTCCTCGGTCAGGGACACGAACCTGCCGCCGGCCATGGCGTAGTCGAAGATGGCGTTTCCTATGGCATCCCGCGTATCCTTATCCATTCGCACCGCCCCTGCATTGACCGCGTTTCAGAACCCGTACCAGGACAACACGGGGAAAATACACCATGCCGCACTGATGTTCAACGCGTTCCTGCCCCGCCGCCTGTGGCGGGTCGGCGCAGGCCAGCCGCGCCCCGCCCACTTTCCCCTTGATTTTGCCCCACGCCTCGCCTAAGAAATTGCCTCCACGACGTGCCCCCATAGCTCAGGTGGATAGAGCACAGGATTCCTAATCCTGGTTTGCCCATGTTCGAGTCATGGTGGGGGCACCAGATCATCAAAAGATCCGACTAGTTAAATACAAGTCGGATCTTTTTTGTTTTTTAACATCCAGACTAACCAGGACAATATCTTCAAAAATTCAGATCTAAAATGATGATGAACCGACCATGGAAAGGCAATTGATTTCAACGAGATGGCAGAACCACACGCAAGCATCAATCAACATATTGCAAAATACCTTTCGGAATATCTGATATTTTGCGATAATACCTAAATATTACTTTAATGTTATAACTTAGCACATTACATATTAAATAAATTTATAATTAAATTTAAAAAATAATTTTCAAAATTATATTTGACATATGAGAAATTATGTATATTTTTTTTGAATTCGAGGGTAAATAATATTTATTTTTATCCTATTCAGGTGCAACTGTTTTCATCTGAATCGATTTTTTTCCTCTTTTTATTTTGGAGTTATTGCTTTGTCTAAGAACATCTATGTTGGTAATTTGTCTTGGTCTACTTCTGACGCTGATCTGAAGAACATGTTTACCCCTTATGGAAACGTTACTTCCGCGCATGTGATCGAAGATCGCGAAACTGGTCGCTCTCGTGGCTTTGGGTTTGTTGAAATGGACGACGCAGGTGCCACTAAAGCCATCAGCGAGCTCAATGGTGCCGATATCGAGGGACGCACCTTGAAGGTCAATGAGGCTCAGCCTCGTGAGAACCGCCCTGCCGGTCGCCCCCGTTATTAATCGAATTCGCCTGATAGTACTGAAAGCCCGTTCTTACGGGCTTTTTTTTTGCTCTAAAAGTTTGTCAGCTCGCAAATACCAGCATCCTACCTTGAAAGTATGCTTGCACCCCCTTCCTGACTGGCAATAATCATATTAATTACAAAGCAAAGGAGATTATATATGGCAAAACCAAATTACGCTTTTGAAAAGCGACAGAGAGAAAACGCAAAAAAGAAAAAAAAAGATGAAAAGCGGATGCAAAAAGCAGATGTGTCAACAGAAAAAAACGAACAGGATGGCACTCAGGAAGCAACAAATACTGATAATTTGCCTGTTCAAAATTGATATACTTTTATAGTAATCATAGTTGGCAATTATTTTCTTATCGAAAATCACAGTTTAGAATAGGCACAGCTTTGCCCTGGAACCAGGTATTTTCCAAAGACAAGGCCACTTGAAAAGCCACCCAAAACGCCACCCTATTCCGTCTACACAGCACAAAATCAGCTATAATCGGTCGGTGTCTGGCCCTTTCCCGATATCCCGTGCGCTGCCTAATCCTGATTTGCCCATGTTCGAGTCATGGTGGGGGCACCAGAACATCAAAAGATCCGGCAAGTCTGCAACTTGACGGATCTTTTCAGTTTCTGCGGTTGGCGCTTTCACCACGGGATGCGCCGGAAGCCGCTAAATAAAAGTTGACGTCATCTAACTTTTTGATCAAAGAGTGACTCAAGCGGTACGCCATGGAACAATTCTCGCGCAACAATGATTAGATTCGGCTAATTAAATGCCGTGGCTGTATTCACAGAAAAAATATTTTCTTGAAATTTTTCAAATAAATACATCAACTAACAACCCCTTAAAACCAAGAACAGGAATTTACATGACTAAAAAAATCCTCTCCCTGGTCTTCTCCGTGGTGGCCCTGCTCTCCGCGCTGCCCGCCTTCGCAAGCGAACTCGTCGTCTACTCGGCCCGCGCCGAGCAGCTCATCAAGCCCCTTTTCGATGCGTACACCGCCAAGACCGGCGTGAAGATCCAGTACGTGACCGACAAGGAGCCCGTCCTCCTCGAACGTCTCAAGGCCGAGGGCGAGCGCACGCCCGCCGACATGCTGATCACCGTCGACGCCGGGAACCTCTGGCTGGCCGGTGAAGCCGGCGTGATCCAGCCCGTGGTCTCCGAGACCCTGGAAAGGAACATCCCGGCCCATCTGCGCGATCCCCAGAACCGCTGGTTTGGCCTGTCCCTGCGGGCCCGGACCATCGTCTACAACACGGACAAGGTGAAGCCCGCCGATCTCGGCACCTATGCCGACCTGGCCGACCCGAAGTGGAAGGGTCGCCTGCTGCTGCGCACGTCCAAGAAGGTCTACAACCAGTCCCTCGTGGCCGCCCTCATCGCCGAACGCGGCGAGGCCGAAGCTGAGAAGATCGTCGCCGGCTGGGTGGCCAACACCCCCGTCGAGCCTTTCTCCAACGACGCCCAGGCCATGGAAGCCGTGGCGGCGGGAGTCGGGGACGTGACCATGGTGAACACGTATTATTTCGGCAAGCTCATGGAGGAAAAGCCCGCCAGCCCCCTGGCCATCTTCTGGCCCGATCAGGACGGAGCGGGCGTGCACGTGAACGTCTCCGGCGCCGGGATCACCACCCACGCCAAGCACAAGGAAGAGGCCGTCAAGCTCATCGAATGGCTGTCCTCCGCCGAAGCCCAGTCCCTGTTCGCCTCCCTGAACATGGAGTACCCCGCCAACCCCGAAGTGCCTGCCGACGAGCGCGTGGCCGCCTGGGGCGGGTTCAAGGCCAGCACCCTAAGCGTCGCCAAGTACGGGGAATACCAGGCTGCGGCGATCAAGCTGATGGACCGTGTCGGCTACAAATAAGATGCCGTCGGCCCAACACCAGATGCATGCGGAACCGGGAGGGTCCTCCTCCCGGCCCCGCTTTCTCGCAAGCCGCCCCTCCGGCCTGCTCCTGCCTGCCGCGCTGATCGCGGGCGTGGCCGCGCTCCCCATCGCCGTGCTGCTGTATTCCTTTCTTTCGCCGGAGCGGGAGATATGGGGGCACCTCGCGGAACACGTCCTGCCGGACCTCGTCGGCAACACCCTGCTCCTCCTGGCCTGCGTGATCCCGCTGACGTCCGTCATCGGCATCGGCATGGGGTGGCTGACCGCCGCCTGCGACTACCCGGGCCGGAAATTCTTCGCCTGGGCCCTGACCCTGCCCATGGCCGTTCCGCCCTATGTCTTCGCCTTCGTCTACCTGGGCCTGCTCGACTTCACCGGGCCCGTGCAGACTGCCATCCGCAAGGTTTTCCCCGGCTCGGGCTTCGTGGACATCCGCAACGTCTTCGGCGTTGCCGCCATTCTGTCCCTCGCCTTCTACCCGTACGTCTACCTGCTGTGCCGCAGCGCCTTCCTGACCCAAGGCCGCACGGCCATGGAAGCGGCGCAGACCCTGGGGCTTTCGACCACCAAGGCGTTTTTCCGCGTCTGCGTGCCCATGGCGCGCCCCTGGATCGCGGCGGGCCTGACGCTTGTGTGCATGGAAACCCTGGCCGACTTCGGCGCGGTCTCCATCTTCAACTACGACACCTTCACCACGGCCATCTACAAGGCCTGGTTCGGCCTCTTTTCCCTGAACGCGGCATCGCAGCTCTCCGCCGTGCTCGTGGCCTTCGTCCTGGCCGCCCTGGTGCTGGAGCAGCGCTTCCGGGCCAGGCTGCGCTTCACCGGAGCCGGACGCACCGGCGGCGCGCAACTGCGCCTGCGTCTGACCGGGATACGCGGCTGGCTCGCCTTCGCGGTGTCCGCCCTGGTCTTCGCCCTGGCCTTCGCCCTGCCCTGCCTGCAGCTTCTGGTCTGGGCCTGGGAGGCGGCCGGCCCCGCCCTGTCGCGCTATGTGGGCCTCGGCACGAACACGCTGATCCTGGGCCTGCTGACCGCCGCCGTCACGTCCGCCGCGTCGCTCCTGCTGGCCTGCGCCAGACGCATCGCGCCCGGCTCGGACTGGCTCGTCAAGATCGCGACCCTGGGCTACGCCATGCCGGGCACCATCCTGGCCGTGGGCATCTTCATCCCCGCGGCCTGGTTCGACAACGCCATGCTCGACATGATTTCGGCCGCCACGGGCATCTCACTCAGCCCCTTCATCCAGGGTTCCCTCGGCCTGCTCGTGACCGCGTATGCCGTCCGTTTCCTGGCCGCGGGGTTCGGGTCCGTGGACAGCGCCATGCAGCGCATCACGCCCTCCATCACCGACGCGGCCAGGACCATGGGCTGCCGCGGCGCGGCCCTCCTGCGGCGCGTCTACCTGCCCATGACCCGCACCGGGCTCCTCACGGCCGCCATCCTGGTGCTCGTGGACGTCATGAAGGAGCTGCCCGTCACCCTGATGATGCGCCCCTTCGGCTGGGACACGCTGGCCGTGAAAATCTACGAATTCACCTCCGAGGGCGAATGGCGGCTGGCGGCGGCGCCCGCCCTGGCCCTCATCGCCGCCGGCCTTCTGCCCATCATGCTCCTCACCCGCAAAACCGAAGCACGGAAGCAGTCATGAACCCATTCCTTCAGGTCGACAGACTGACCAAACACTACGGGGCCCACCGCGTGGCCGACGGCATCTCCTTCCAGCTCGAAAAGGGCGAGATCGGCTGCCTGCTGGGGCCCAGCGGCTGCGGCAAGACCACGCTGCTGCGCAGCATCGCGGGGTTCGAGAACATCGAATCCGGCAGCATCGTCCTTGACGGCGAGACCGTCTCCGGCCCGCGCTTCGTGCCGGCCGAAGAGCGCCGCATCGGCATGGTTTTCCAGGATTACGCCCTCTTCCCGCACCTGACCGTGGCCGGCAACGTCGGCTTCGGGCTGGCCGGCATGGACCGCGGCAGGCGGCAGGCCATCGTGAGCGCGATGCTCGATACCGTGGGGCTGGCCGACTCCGGCCACAAGTATCCCTACGAACTCTCCGGCGGGCAGCAGCAGCGCGTGGCCCTGGCCCGCGCCCTGGCCCCGGAGCCGCGCCTGCTCCTCATGGACGAGCCCTTCTCGAATCTCGACGTCTCCCTGCGGGAATCCCTGTCCAGGGAAATCCGCTCCATCCTGAAGCAGCGCGGCATCACGGCCCTGCTGGTCACGCACAACCAGCACGAGGCCTACGCCATGGCGGACAGGATCGGCGTCATCTCCTGCGGGACCATGCACCAGTGGGGCACGCCCCACGAGGTCTACCACCGCCCCGCCACGGTCACGGTGGCCGGGTTCGTCGGGGAAGGTACGTTCATCGGGGGCAGGGTCGGAGGCGGAACGCTGCACTGCGGACTCGGGGAGTTCCGGGTGCGGGACGAAGCGGATGCGGCCGGGGTGCAGGTGCTGGTGCGCCCCGAGGATGTGGTGCACGACGACGGGAGCCCCTTCAAGGCCGAAATCATCTCCCGGACCTTCCGCGGGTCGAGCATCCTCTACTCCCTGCGCCTGGATACCGGGGACACGGTCCTGGCCCAGGTGCCCAGCCACCACGACCACGCCGTCGGCGAAAGACTCGGCATCCGCGCCGACCTCGAAGACGTGATCGTCTTCCCGGCCACGGCGGAACCCGAAGCCTGCGCGTTCCCGGAAGACTGACCCACCACCGCCGGGGAAAAAGAAGCAGAGGAAGCCGGCTTCACAATCACCCGCTCAGGCTCTTCCTTCAGGAGCGCCACCCCAAAACGCAACCGCTTCAGGAACAAACCTTACTCGTCCGGACATACACAGCTCGGTGCTCAGGCGCTCTCCAGTATGTTGAACGAATCCTGATCTCGGTTAGCCCCTCTTCGGGTCACGGTGGGATCACCAGCCAACTCAACGGCTCCGGTTACTTGCGATAGTCACCGGAGCCGCTTTTCTTTTCCGGCCCGCCATGCCCCACCTTCCCCGCAGCAAATTCCTGCGCGTTCCTGATGGATTGAGCAGTATCAGTATAAGAGTTTCTTTTTTGTAAAATTATATATTGACAACAATATGTCCAAAAATTAGACGTCATCCATATGCACGTCATTTCCATCAAATTATTGCGTGATTATTGGGAAAGGACACCAGAAAACGCCTATGCCCGAGATCCCCTGTCCGCCTGGCACAGGATCGCCAAAGGGCAGCGATGGAAAACCCCGATGGACGTCAAGGCAACCTTTGGAAACGCCAGCATCCGCCCAGGAGGGCGAGTCGTTTTCAACTGTGCAGGCAACAAGCTCAGAATCGTGACGTCCATCAATTATGCGGCAGGGGTCGTCTACGTGAAATTCGTAGGCAATCATCCGGAGTACGACGCCGTCGACGTCGATACCGTGGACAACTCAAAATAGGAGGCGGGGACCATGAAGCCCATCCGTGACCATGCGGACCACATGCAGGCGCTGGCTCGAATCGAAGAGCTCATTTCGGCCCCCGAAGGATCGCCCGAGGCTGACGAACTGGAAGTGCTGGCGATTTTGGTCGAAAAATTCGAAGAGGAGCACTACCCTATTCCGGAAGCCCCAGTGTCGGAGGTGCTGAAGCTCTTCATGGAAGAGAACAACCTGACCCCCAAAGATATGGCCAAATATCTCGGGTCGGCGAGCGCCGTTTCAAAGCTCCTGAACGGATCCAAAGACCTGACCGTCAACCAAATCCGCATCCTGTCCAATGAACTGAAAATCCCCTTGACGGCACTGGTCGGAGGGACGAGCGAAGAGTCATCCGTGAACTGGGAGGCCTTTCCCTTGGTAGAAATGGCGAGGAGAGGCTTGTTCGGGGAAAAATACCGACGGGCCTCATTCAAAACCCTGGCGATCGATGCGCGCGAACTTGTGACTGGACTCATCGGAGACGCGCGACTGGACTTCGCTGCGGCCAGGCTGCGCCAGGGCCTCAGGCCGGGACCGGCAAGCGACCCGTATGCCATCAAGGCCTGGCTCGTCGAAGTCGGCAAACGGGCGCAGGACAATCTTCCAGCGCAGCCATACAAGGGGCTGAGCCGATCCGACCTGTCCGACCTCGCGCATCTGTCCAAAAAGCGAAACGGGATACAGTCGGCCATCCGTCATCTCGCAGATCGCGGAATTCCCGTCGTCCACGTTGCCCATTACAAAAAATCGAAGATTGACGGCGGCGTGGTGGTTCTCGACGGGGGGCGCCCGGCCATCGGCCTGAGTTTGCGCTACGACCGGAAGGATTATTTCTGGTTCACCTTCCTGCACGAAGCCGCGCACATCGTATGCGGCCACGTGAAGGATTATTTGGCTGACGACCTTCTTGACCCGGACGATCTGGAAAAGGTCGAACGCGAAGCGAACGAATTGGTGGAAGCCGTGACGATCCCGGCCGAAACATTCCATTCGATCATCCCGGACCCGGCAACGGCAACCCTGGAGTCGGTCATCCGACTGGCTCAAGAGTGCGATGTCGACGTTTCCATCGTCGCGGGCCGCGTGCAATACAAGGCAAACGAATACAGAAAATTCTCCAGGCTCGTCGGCCGGGGGCGCGTCCGCGCTTATTTTGAAGCCGGGCAGAGCCCTGCAGATTGAGGCCGACAGGCGCTTTTATGCTTCCCAATCCCGGCTTGCCCATGTTCGAGCCCTGGTGCTGGCGGCAGACAAATCAGCGTCTCGCAGCGACCAACCGGACCTGCCAGCCGCGTTTGTATTGCCTGCAGCCCAGACTTCCGCCCTCAGCTTGCTTCTTCCCGCCCTCTCGATCCGGAACGCAACCGGTCGCTCACCGTTACGCGGCACGATTGCTATATATGCCGACCATCAACGTGTATGACAACACCCCACGCATGTGACGCGCCCAATGGAACCGGAGAAGCGACCGGGCATGTTTCCATATCACTACTAAGTTATCAGAGCCGCACAATCAGGAAAATAATACTGTCCGCGACCCGTGTCTTACAATCATCCCCCCTTGATCAACTCAACAAATATTGCTACCCGACCATAGCCCAATTAACCGAATGCTTGGCACTAGCCCGTAACAGGACGCGCACCGACCTGCACAATGAAATACGCACTTCTCGTCCTTGTTCTTCTCGCAATCTGGACGCCCCGCTCCTGGGCCGAAGGTCCGTGGCATTTCAACGGCCATGTCTTCACGAACGTGAACGCCATGCAACAGGGAAAAGAGGTCACGGTCAGCGGCAGGGTCAGTAGCGGGCCGATGAAGAATCCGCTCCAGATCGGACTTTACGTCTCAAACGACGAAGGAAGGACGTACAGGACGTACGCCTTGGTCAGGGATTTTTGCGGCAAGGGGGAACTGTTCGAAGCGAAGTTCACTGCGTGGGAAAGGGCAAAGTGGTGGAAAGTGGTGGCGATTGAGTCGAATTGAAGAAAAATACATCTATCAAATTAGAATAATACCAAAACAAATTTAAGATACACTTTACCATCCTTATATGACACCTATCTCAACATTTAATTAATAAATATGAATATACAGATAGAAAATAATGCGAACCGCATTGACAAACTCCCATATCAACTTGCAGCATATAAAAGAAACTATGGCGCTTACTTCATAGGAGACGCAGCAAAATTGCTTACTAGTAAGGATTTTGACGCAATAAAGGGCCAAGTGAATCTAATTATAACATCTCCACCCTATCCGCTAAACGAAAAGAAGAGTTATGGCAATCTTGCGGGTGACGCCTACCGCGAATGGTTCATTTCTCTAGCGCCAATATTATCCGAACTCCTAACAGAAGACGGATCATTAGTGATAGAGATTGGCAATGCCTGGGAATCAGGTAGGCCTGTACAGTCTTTGCTTCATCTTGAGTCGCTACTAGGCTTCACCAAGCACAAGGACGCTGGCTTGCGCCTTATCCAACAATTCGTTTGCTACAATCCATCGCGGCTTCCTTCTCCAGCTCAATGGGTTACTGTAAATCGCATCCGCGCAGTGGATAGCTTCACACATGTCTGGTGGCTAGCTAAGCAGGACTTCCCGAAGGCCGACAACTCCAAGGTGCTGCGCCCCTATAGTAAATCTATGAAAAATCTGCTCAAAAATAGACGCTACAATGCGGGGAAGCGCCCATCAGAGCACGTTATTAGCGAGACCAGTTTTCTCAAGGATCATGGAGGTTCTATAGCACACAACCTTTTCGAAATGGAAGCATTGGATCCGTTGAGAGAGGTGCGTTTGCCCAATGTGTTTTCCTTTGCAAACAGTGCGTCGAATGACTTCTTCCACCGCGAGTGCAAAAGGTTGGGCATAACACCCCATCCAGCACGTATGCCTTTAGGGCTCGCGTCATTTTTCATTGAGTTTCTGACAGACAAGGGAGACTTGGTTCTCGACCCGTTTGCAGGCAGCAACACCACTGGATACTCAGCATCTATTGCTGGGCGCCGTTGGGTTGGCATAGACGCGCAGGATGCCTATGTCGAGCAGTCTCTTATTCGGTTCAACGACCCTGTTTTATCTGTAATGGAGTAGGAAATGAGTATAAGCAAACAACTATCACAGACAAACATATTCAAGCGCAAAGAAGAGGGCGGAAAGCTGCTGTGGGATACGGGTTGCTTTGTCGGGCGCCCATTCCGCCTGAGTTATGCTAGTGCCGATATTCTGGTCGCAGATGCCTGGAAGTTAAAGGCTAGCGGAATACAGCAGGGATGCTTCTTACTTGCCTACTATGACAACGAACCGAATGATGACAGTACGATGGAAGCGGTACTACTCAGGGTAATTGAACCTTCCTCGCTACCCACTGACGCCGAGGTTGTCAGTAGCATGGTCGAGTACTACAAGGAAGATATTCGCACAGGGGAGACCAAACGGACACAACTGGACAGCTTTACCCGTTATGAATTTTCATTCAGCGGCTTGAAGTGCACCATTCTTGGCTGTTTCTACAAGGATGATAAGGGGATTATCCGTTTCGGCGCTGATTTGGAAAATTTTTACAGCGCGCACAACTATTCAGTCATCAAACCGTCACCTGACATTCTAAAATACATCGTAAACTACCGAGTTCACGGTACACCAGGTGGTTCTGCCGATATCCGCGTTGGCAAAGTACGCTATAGCTCAAGCAGACGCTTTCAGTCTCATGAACCCGAAGTTCCTGTATTTGCTCAAACTCAAGACTTTGCCGGCAAGCGCACCGCCATGTTTGGCATGACTCGTACTGGCAAGTCCAACACGGTCAAGAAAATTATCCAAGCCAATGTAGAAATGAGCGAGAGGGCTCCGCACATACTTGGTCAAACCAAAGAAAATCTAGACGAAGTATTGAAGCCATTCACTGAAGATGGCGCACCAAAATACCCAATCGGACAAATAATATTCGATATTAACGGCGAATATGCCAATCCAAACCTACAGGACCAGGGCACTGCAATATTCGACTTATATAAAGTAATCACGGAACGTTATTCAACCGTGCAAAAACCCAACTTTAAGGAGATGAAGGTCAACTTCTACAACGAAGTAGAAACTGGCTTTGAACTAATTTGCTCATACCCTAGCATCGCGGACGATTCATCCCGCTTCACCACGAATTTCAGAAACGTAGTGATGGATAAGCCCAATGACTACGCGACCAACCAGTCTGCGAAAAAGCGCTATGACCGTAGACTTGCCGCCTACCAAGCATGCCTATTCAGGGCAGGCTTTACGCCACCATCAGGCTTTAAAGTCAAGTTTTCTGCCAACAAGGAAGTGCGTGCAGATGTTGATCCAAATGTTGACCCGAGTCACGGGCTTACTCTTGATGCAGCAGCAACTTGGTGGGAAAAACTATGGGAAGTCTATAACACCAGCCCTGCGTTTCAACAGTACAAACACCAAAAAAATAAGGAGTGGGCTGACGACGACCTTAAAGCGCTCTTGACCATTTTGACTCGGAAACGCAGCTCTGGTGGTAGCCCAGATTGTGCCGGCTTCCGGATTCTGAAAGATATTATTCCACAGCATACTGCCACCGTGCAAGCGCCATTTGACCGCGACATCCTAGAGCAGCTCCGTAACGGACGTATCGTCATTGTCGACTTGTCTCTTGGGGACGAAGCTGTACAACGCATGTTCACGGAGCGGATTACTCGCTATATATTCAGGGATTCGATGCGCCGATTCACTACCGCACAGCCTAACAACTTCATCCAGTTCTATTTTGAGGAAGCACACAACCTTTTTCCGAAGAAGGAAGACAAAGATCTATCCCAAATTTACAACCGCGTAGCCAAGGAAGGCGCCAAGCTGCACCTGGGGCTTGTCTACGCCACTCAGGAAGTAAGCTCTATCAGCTCCAACATCCTTAAGGCAACACAAAACTGGTTTATCTCTCACCTGAACAACGAGGACGAAATCCGCGAGTTGCGTAAATACTACGACTTCAGCGATTTCACTGATAGCCTAATTCGGTTTAGCCAAGATACCGACAAGGGCTTTGTCCGGATGAAAACCTACAGCAACGCCTTCGTCGTGCCAGTTCAGGTTGACCGGTTCCCTCCTGAAAAACAACAGACGCTGTAAGGAGGTCACCATGGGCTATTCATCGACGGGACCCAAGCCATTCGAGGCTGCAAGCAAAGCGACGCACCACCATATTATCAACGACCCAATTGTCCAAGCGAAGCTGAGCCACTTGTGGATTCCGCCGCTCATGAAGAATGAATCGTTAGCCGACTTGGTGCTGAGTTTCCAGCCTGTTAAGACTAGTACCGTGACTGACGTGGTGGCAGTTGACGGAGGCTACACTGAAACCAAGGTCAGAAAGGACTTCCCATCGGCGATCATACACTTCTTCCAGTTCGGCGCTCTCCGTTTTGAACGAGACGACTTAAAGAAGCTTGAACAGACTCCTTACATCGCGCCAGAAGATATGGCCCGATTGAAAAACATAGAGCGATTAAAACTCATGCTGCCTACTAAGGGAGTGCGATTCAAGGACAAAACTACGCTGTTGGAGTCTGTACGCATTGCGGTTTATGACTTCTTTGCTAAAGAGACCCTGGGCGAGGAGGAGAGCCTCCTGGATACGCTTAAGTGGTTTGTCTATCGCCGTTATAAGAACCCTTCCCAGCGCACAAACGTCGACAAGACTTGGTTGCTCTCTAGCAATCCACTCGCCAATGGATCCGACAGCCTGAACTTGCAAGAAATCAATATGTCCAAGGACGGAACCTTTGCATGTCCTGTAACGGGCGGGACCCTTTATCTGACAGACATATTCCGCTTCCATGAGGTTATCGATGAAGAAATGGGCGCTGCTGGCGTATGCGGCTACCTTGCTGGTGTCATCGAACACATGGTAATCCTTCACATCATACGGCATGTTCTGCGCTATCAGCCTGGCATAATGAATAACGTACTATTCATCATGGACCGGCCCACAGGCTTCTTTGGACAAACCGCAAGACTTCATGTTTTGATGAACGAACTGGTTTGCTGGCTCCTGGACAATCACAACCTACTTCTGGCCGGTTTGGAGAAGAGTGGCGCTTTTGTTGACCATGCCAGGGACGTTCAGCAACTGATGCCAGCTGGATCCTACCTGATACTCGGGGACAAGTACATCTATCGATATATATCTCCTGGACAAGAAGACCCAACAAAACCCTATGCGTCGACGTCTTACTACGGACATAAAGTAATATTTAAAACTCATTCAGGGCAAATGCACGTTCTTTCGCTGCCTGTTAGAAAGCTAAAGAAGGAGCCAAAGACAGAAGATCTGCCAAATCTTGATTTGGTGCTAACACATATTGAAGAGCTACATTGTGATATGTACGACTCCGCACTTATCCCGATTGTTCTCGCCAATAAACTAGTAAGCCTCGCGGCCCATCCGAGCAGCCAGATACTTATGCATTTTGCCAAATCAAAAATTTAGTGAACTGTCTGGCAATTAATTTGGCAAAGGCTCGAGTCATGAGCCATGACTTATACCATTTCAATCAGCCTGATTGTATATAAAAAAACATATATATTTTATATAATTGCTTACATCATAAGTGGTAAATATTGCGTATGGCGTACCCAATAGATAGGAAATTTGTTGTCGCTATGGCGTCCAGTGCTATTTTTGATTTGGGTGAAGCGGATTTAGTGTTTAAAAATGATGGCCCGGATGCTTATAAAAAATATCAAGAAGAACATGTAAACGATGTGTTACAGCCAGGAGTTGCATTTCCATTCGTAAAAAGATTATTAAGGCTAAACAATATTTTCCATACAGAACAACCGATTGAGGTTGTCTTATTATCTAAAAACTCTGCAGAAACTGGTCTTCGCGTTTTCAATTCTATCAAACAATACGGATTAAATATAACAAGAGGAGCATTTTTGAGTGGCGTTTCGCCATATCCATTCCTTCAATCATTTAACGCGACAATTTTTCTTAGCGCTAACGGCGACGATGTGAAAGCAGCCATTGACACAGGAAATGCTGCTGGGATGGTAATCAAATCTGAATTTGAAGATGATGACAACGAGGAGCTTAGACTTGCATTTGATTTTGATGCAGTACTCGCTGATGATGAAGCAGAAAAAATATATAAAGAATCAGGAAATCTTGAAGAATTTCATCGACACGAAGTAGCAAATCGGGAAATTAGCTTAAATCCTGGCCCATTAAAGGCTTTTATTGATAAAATTTCGTTTTTTCAAAAACTGGAAGAAAGGCGTGCAAATCAAGTTGAAGGATATAATAAAATTCTTAAAACAGCTATTGTCACTGACCTGCCCGGCACTTTTCAGACCAGTCGAAACTTGAGATAGGTTTCCCCCTCAACCACGAGGGAACTGATGAAAAAGGGACGATTTTCCGAAGAGCAGATGGTGGGTATCCTACGCGAGGCTGACCGCAACCCGGTGGCCCAGGTGGCCAAGAAGCATGGAATCAGCGAGCAGACGATCTATACATGGCGCCAGCGGTTTGCAGGCATGTCCGCCGATGACGTGAAGCGACTGCGCCTGCTAGAACAAGAGAACACGCGGCTGAAGAAGATCCTTGCGGAACGGGACCTTGAAATCGAGGTCATGAAGGAGATCGCCGCAAAAAAGTGGTAGGCGCACCCGCCCGACGGCTCCAGGTGGCGTACGCCAGGAGTCGCGGACTTTCACAACGCAGGGCGTGTGCGCTGTTATCCACTTCCCGGTCGTCGCTCCACTACGAGTCGCGGCTGGAGGCCCAGGACAAGCCGCTGATGGCGGCGATGGCGGGCTTGGCTGTGACGTATCCGCGCTTCGGATACCGCCGGATCAACGTGTTCATGGAACGTCTGGGGCATGTCATGGGCGCCGACAAGGCGTTCCGGCTGTGGTCCAAGGCCGGGTTGCAGGTGCCCAGGAAGCGGCCTCGGAAACGCGTGGCTGCATCCCGGCCTCGCCCTCAACTGCCGATGGGATCAAACGAACTGTGGGCGTACGACTTTGTCTACGACGCCTGCGCAAACGGTCAGCAGATCAAATGCCTGACTGTAGTGGACGAATACACGCGTGAGTGCCTGGCTATAGATGTTGCTGGCAGCATCAGGTCGGGCCGGGTGATCGAGGTGCTGTCCCGCCTGATCAGCGAACGTGGAGCTCCTCTGAGCCTACGCTCTGACAACGGCCCGGAATTCGTGTCGAAGGCGCTGCTCAAATGGGCGGCTCGGGAATCTCTGGATTTGGCGCTGATTGAGCCTGGGAAGCCATGGCAGAACGGATTGAACGAGAGTTTTAACGGGAAATTTCGCGACGAATGTCTGTCGATGGAATGGTTCCGGTGTCGGGCCGAAGCGCGGGTTGTGATCGAGGAATGGAGGCGGCACTACAACTCCGTTCGCCCGCATTCAAGCCTGAACAACATGACGCCCGAACACTTCTGTCGGCAGTATGGAAAAAACCTGAACCGGGGGGAAACCCTCAAGAATTGAGTGGTCCGAAGTTTCCCGGCAGGTCATCACTGCTAGGAATGCACCATCCCATGAGAGGATGATTAACACATTAAAACAATGGGGTATTTCTGTTGATGCGGCTTTTCTTATGGGCGGCGTAGACAAGAAACGAGTACTCGAAGTATTAAAGCCACATTTATTCTTTGACGACCAGATTACGCATCTTGATAGTACAAAAATACCACAAGTCCACGTTCCATTTGGAATTGCAAATAACCATGTCAATAAAACGTAGAATTTGGGACTGCATCCTTTGAAGACTGGGACCCTGGGTCTCTGAGACCAAGAACCCAGGAATAACCGCAAATAGGTCGGCATGTAATTTCTGCTGAACTATTTGCGTATGCGCTACTGAAAGGTCTATTTCGCTGCCTGTGCTATGATGGCGCGGCAAAATGCAGGCAGATCGTCAGGCTTTCGTGCGGATATCTGATTCCGGTCCACGACAACTTCCTTATCTATCCACGTAGCGCCAGCGTTGACCAGGTCATCCTTGATGCCGGGGGTGGATGTGCAGGTGAAGCCTTTCATGATCCCCGCGGAGATCGGAATCCATCCGCCGTGGCAGATGTGGGCGACTATTTTCCCGGCTTCGTGCATTTCGCGGGTGAGTTCCAGGACCTTGGGGTCACGTCTGAGCTTGTCGGGCGCGAACCCGCCGGCAATGACCAGCAGGTCGAAGTCCTTGGACTGCTGGTCCACGATGGCGGCAGTGGATTTGAAGGGATACCCGTTTTTGCCTGTGTACACGACTCCCGCCTGAGGTCCGGCAACGACCACTTCGGCGCCTTCTTCGATCAGGCGGTAGTATGGGTAGAGAAGCTCCATGTCTTCATAGATGTGAGCCACAAACATCAGGACTCTCTGGCCTTTCAATTTCATTCCGGACTCCGGTGGGTTAACGGATGATGAACATAGAGGAAACAGTTTGCCTGTCCCCATATGCCAATCTTGCGCTGCATGTCCATGAGCCCTGCTGCAGGAAAAGGGTTACTCATGCATGGACCCTTCCGCCAATGCGAAGCGGTGCCTGAGTTCCTCCATCTCCCGCTTTGTCACGCCGTGCCCCGCGAAATGCTCTCGCCAGCCTGCGGCCGTTTCCCGCATTTCTTCCCAGATTCTCCGTGCCTCACTTTCGCTGAGCCCGAAGGGCCGGACGTCGCTCAGGATGTTGGACCGTGTGGCCGCGCGGCCTTCCAGTCCGCAGCGCAGGGACAGGTTCCATTGCCTGAAGCGGATGGCGGAGGGCACCAGATCGTAGGCCGGGGTCATGGCGATGGCTTTGCGCGAGACGAAAAAGGCGTGGTTGCGCAGGTGGTCGTCGCGGTTCGAACACAGGGCGTTGAAAGCCATGCGGCGGAATATCTCCGGGCCGCAGTCCGCGTCGCCGAGCCTGCGGGCCTGCTCGGCCAGGTTCTGATAGCTGCCCCAGTCGCCGTCTTCCTCTGCCCCCGTCACCGTGAAGCCTGAAATGACGTGCCGCGAACCGCCGCTTAGGCGGTCGAATCGCTCGACCAGCAGGACGAAATGCCCGTCCAGTTCCATCAGCCGTGTCGATGCGACCGTGATGCCGCAGCGTGCGGCCAGGGTCATGGTCGCGTGCTCGACCACGGGTTCGCGCCACGGGTCCCCGCGTTTGGAGAATTTGGCGATACAGGACGTTCCGTCCACGGTGACCATGGCCTTGGGCCTGGCGCCGCCCAGGGACAGGCTGGAGGCGAGGGCCGCCAGGAACGCGTCTTCAGGCATGCCGCTTCGCACGGCATCGAACTCCTCGTCGTCCTCGACCTCATCGACGCGGGCGACGATGGCCGCCACCCGCCCCAGGTCTTCGGGCACCATGCAAAACGCATCGCCCGTGGCCCAGGGAGCCAGGGACGCCGGACCGTCCGGCGTGGGGCCGAAGGCCAGTGCGCCCATGCGCTGCGAGTGATGGGCCGCCGTCAGGACCTCGAATTCGCTCAGGGTTCCGGGGGCGCGGCCAGCCATGAGTCCCAGCACTTTGCGGCCCCAGCGGTCCGGGGCGGCGTCGCGCAGGGCGCTGAAAAGGTTGCTTCCGGAAAACTCCATGTCGGCCAGGGGCATCCGGGCCGGGTCGAGGGGAATGGCGTCCGGCCGCTGCAGATAGCGACGGCCGTAGCGGAAGAAATACGCCCGGTCCTCATGCCGGAGCAGCCCCGCGGGAACGTAGTCCATGCCGGACAGGCGGATGAAGACCACGGCCCGCTCAGAAGTCGAGGTCATCGCTCACCTCCGTTGCGACGCGTCGCGGCAGCCTGCTCACGGCCATGGCCCTGCCCACGGGGTCGGATTCCAGGGACGCCATGCCGCCAAGCTGGTCATCGAGCTGCAGAACCCACAGGACATGGGCCAGCACCCCAAGCGACACCCCGGGGTGCCCGTTTTCCAGGCGGCGGATGGTCTCGCGCGTGGTCATGGTGCGCGCGGCCAGATCCTGCATGCTTAAGGCCCGCAGCTTCCGGGCTGCGCGAATGTTGCGCCCCAGGCGCTCAAGATTGGCAGCGGGGCTTCCCGGCAGATCGTGCGCGGATGTTTTTTGGGTGACATGCATAATATATATGGCTTTATACATATTTATGCAATATGAATCACTCATTTTATCGGCAGTGACTGAGCGCGCTCTTTCTTCCCGGGCACTCTCTTCGGTCGCCATTTATGGCGAAAAACATAGAAATAACTGGCGGATATCGCCATTTTTCACGACATGAAAAAGCTGATGGGGGTCTGTTTTTAACGAACGATTTGTCAAACAGGTCGCGGTAGCCCCCCCTGATATCCGCCCCTATGGCCTGCACGTTCCGCATGGCCTGTATCCCCCGGCGACCGCCTCTTCCCTGGTCGCAAAGACGGCGACGCAATTCTTGCAATTGAAATTCCGGCATCCGGGCTGGTGAAAAACACCGCTCTTTGTGTTCCCATGATACGGCCCGCCACCTGCGGCGACGAGGATCGGGCCGCTCTTCTTCGGGGCCGACGCCTTCCCCCCATGCCTCCACTCCCAGGGCGCGACGGGCGCCTTGTCGGACCATAGCCCAACCCTGCTCGCCTTGGCCTGCGCCTCAAGCCCGGCCCACTGCGAGCACATGGGGCCGTCGCAGTATTGGCGATAGAGCCAGGCATAGCCGTCGCGGAGCTGCTCGGCATTCACGTCCGTCCCGGCCACGGAGATTCTGGCCACAGTGCGGCCGTACTTGTCCGTGTCCGTCGGATCGACATCAACGGTTTTCCCGAAAACTAAATCGCTGAGATTGGACTTCGAAGCCTTGCCGTGCGGCTGGCTGCTCTCAGGCGCATCGATGCCGTAGAGCCGGATCTTGTACTGATCGCGCCCGTCGCGAAGCACCGTGATGGTGTCGCCGTCCGCAACCCCCACCACTTTCCCCTGCCAAGCCCAGGACGTGGCGGCCATCAACACGAGCACCGCGCACACAAGGAACATTCTCATCACAAACCTCCATTTTCCTCCGGCCATAACTCTCCCCCCATCCCGGGTCAGCAACAAATGTTGTCAGACAGACTGCTCAACAAGGGCAGGCCGCCATCATGCGTCATACTTAGAATTCGTCATAAAACAGGCACCCCGCATACGCTTTGGTGCGAATGCAGGGTATCTCAGGCAAAGGCAAGGCGCGCGGATTCTCTTTTGACGAACCGTATCCATCCCGGCAGGCGTTCACCGTTTGCGCAGCCATCGCTTTCAACGCGGGGGTGTGTTTATCGATCCTCATCCCGAGCGGAGTGCTCACGCGTTACCCCCCGATTCGCCGTTGACCGTGCTGAAAAGCCGGTAGGCAAAACCGTGCGCTATGGTTTACAGCCATCATCATGGAGCAACCTGATGCGGATTCGTGCATCAAAAACCATCACGGCAGCGGAGTTGCGGCCTGATTGTGACGAGCAAACCAGAACGGAACAGGGTGGGGCATGAAGCAGTATGATGTCATCGTTGTTGGCGGCGGGCCGGCGGGCGGCGGGGTGGCCGGTCCCTTGGCGCGGGCGGGGAAGAAGGTCGCGATGATCGAGGCCGTTGCGTATGGCGGGGTGTGTCCGCTCAGCGGCTGCAACCCGAAGAAGGTCCTCATGAGCGGCGCCGAGGCCATGCACATGGTCGCCGGCATGACCGGGAGCGGGGTTGCGGGCGGCATCTCCATCGACTGGCCGCAGCTCATGCGCTTCAAGCAATCCTTTGTGGACCCGGTCCCCGAGAGTGCGCGCAAGGCGTACGAAGGCATGGGCATCGAGACGTGGCTGGGCGCTGCGAAGTTTGTCGGGCCGCGCGCAGTGGAGGTCAACGGCGAGACGCTCACCGCGCCGCACGTCTGTGTCTGCGTGGGGCAGGAATCGAGCCCGCTCCCGGTTCCCGGCGGCGAGGGCCTGCCCGTCAGCGACGATTTTCTGAACCTGAAGCAATTGCCGCGCCGCATCGTCTTCATCGGCGGCGGGTTCATCGCCTTCGAATTCGCGCACATCGCCCGCATGGCGGGTGCAGAAGTGGTCCTCCTCAACCGCTCAGACCGCGTTCTGCGGCAATTCGACCCCGTATTGAGCCGGGCGCTGGTCGAAGCATCGAGAGCCGCCGGGATCAACATCAGGCTGGAGAGACCAGTCCAGGCCGTCGAGCGCGTGGCCGGCGTTTATCGCGTGCATTGCGGGGAGCACGGCTCCGACGTCGTCGAGGCCGACATGGTCTTCAACTGCACCGGCCGCAGAGCCGCCGTCTCGAGGCTTGATCTCGCTCAAGCGGGGGTTGAGCACGGGCCTGCGGGCATCGCGGTGAACAGCCGCATGCAGAGCGTGTCGAACCCGCATGTCTATGCCATCGGCGACGTCGCCGACCAGGGCCTGGCCCTGACGCCCGTGGCCACCATCCAGGGCCGGGTGGCCGCCGCGAACATCCTGCATCCCGATTCGGCCGAGGTCGATTACACGGGCATCCCGAGCGTCTGCTTCACTCTGCCGCCTCTGGCGAAGACGGGGCTGCTGGAAGCCGAGGCCCGGGAGCGCGGTCTGGAATTCAAGGTCAAGGAGACCGATCTTGCGGACTCGTTTTCGTGGAAGCGGCTGGGCGAAGCGGTCGGCAGGGCGCGGGTGCTCGTCGACGAACGAAACGACCGCGTTCTCGGCGCGCATATTCTCGGGCACAACGCCGAGGAGATGATAAACCTCTTCGCGCTGATCGTCCGTCAGGAAATCCCCGTCTCCAAGGTCAGGGATACCGTGTGGGCATACCCCACCTGCGGGTATGAACTGAAGTACATGGTGTGAGGGAGTCGGCAGGGAAGGCCCGCCGCTTGAGCGGACGGCATTCCCCTGCGGAGCCGCGTCCATGTACGCCCAGGATCTCCCGTCAAAAGGATCGAGTGACAGCGGCTTGCGTATCAATTCGGCTTCGGCCGGGATCGCAAGCCGCTTTTGTTCTCCACCCACCGCAAAATCAGCGCGCCACCCGGATAAAATCCTCCCCAGCCTTGTATCCAGGCAATAATGGCCTTATGTTCCTGGCATGACCCATGACAGTTTGATCAACGCAGCCCGAGCAGGCGGCTTGCTGACCGTGCTCTTCATTCTGGCGCTCGCCCTTCTTGTTCCGGCGCAGGAGGCGGTCGCGGAGCGGAAGCAGGCCTATGTCCTGACCGTCGATGACGCCATCGGCCCCGCCACCCGTGACCATATCGTGCGCAACATCACCCGGGCCGAACGCGAAGGCGCCGGGGTGGTCGTGCTGCGCATGAACACCCCCGGCGGGCTTGACGCCTCCATGCGCGACATCATCCGCAAGATCCTGGCCTCCGAGGTGCCGGTGGTGACCTGGGTCGCGCCGGCCGGGTCCCGCGCGGCCAGCGCCGGGACGTACATCATGTACGCCAGCCACATTGCGGCCATGGCCCCGTCGACCAACCTCGGCGCGGCCACGCCGGTGCAGATCGGCGGCGGGGACGGCGGCCGGGACAAGCCGCCCTCGCCCTGGAAACGCGCCTGGGACGAGCTGGAAAAGAGCGGAAACAAGACGGAGGGGGCGAACGCGACGGAAGACCCGGAAGACCTGCCCGGCGACGCCATGGGCCGCAAGGTCGTCAACGACGCGGTGGCCTACATCAAGGGGCTGGCCGAGCGCCATGGCCGCAACGCCGAATGGGCCGAACGCGCGGTGCGCGAAGCCGTCAGCCTCACCGCGTCCGAGGCGCTGGAGCAGAAGGTCATCGACGTCGTCGCCGCCAGCCTGCCGGAGCTGCTCACTGCCATCGACGGGCGCGAGGTGCGCATGGACAACGGCACGCGCGTCCTCGAAACGGCCGGCCTGACCCCGGTCGAGATCGAGACCGATTGGCGCACCGAACTCCTGGCCATCATCACCAACCCGACCCTGGCCTACATCCTGCTGATGGTGGGCATCTACGGACTGATCCTCGAGGGATACAACCCGGGCTCCCTGGTGCCCGGCGTCATCGGCGGCATCTGCCTGCTGCTGGCCCTGTACGCCTTCCAGATCCTGCCCGTGAACTACGCGGGGCTGGCGCTCATCATGCTCGGGCTGGCGCTGATCGTGGTGGAGCTGTTCGTCCCGGCCTTCGGCATCCTCGGCATCGGCGGCATCGTAGCGGTGGTGGCCGGCTCGATCATCCTCTTCGAGGGCGACGTACCCGAATTTCGCATCAACCTGGCCGTGATCGCCGGCATGGGAGCCGTCTCGGCCTTGATCTTCGGCGGCATCGTCTGGGTTGCCGCCCGCACCTTGCGCAAACCGAGGCTAAGCCACCGCGAGGCCATGGCCGGACTCGAAGCCGAGGCCATCGAGGACTTCATCGACGGGCTCGGGCGGGTGCACCTGCGGGGCGAAGACTGGTCGGCCCGCTCGGAGCACCCGATCCGACGGGGCGACAAGGTCCGCGTCATCACCATGGAGGACGAGGGACTCGTCCTCGCCGTCACCCCGACGTCAACCGGCAACGGCAAACAGTAAAAGGAGAACCTCATGAATCTCTATTTTCTGCAATTCGTGTCCTTCGGCGTCATCCTGCTGGTAGTTCTGCTGTACTATACGATCAAGATCCTGCGCGAATACGAACGCGGCGTGGTCTTCACCCTCGGCCGGTTCGACAAGGTCAAGGGGCCGGGCATGATCATCCTCATCCCCTTCGTGCAGCAGATGGTGCGGGTCGATCTGCGCACCGTCGTCATGGACGTCCCGACCCAGGACGTCATCTCCCACGACAACGTCTCCGTACGGGTCAACGCCGTGGTCTATTACCGGGTCATCGATCCGGAAAAGGCCATCATCGCCGTCGAGCACTATATGGAAGCCACCAGCCAGCTGGCCCAGACCACCTTGCGCTCCGTGCTCGGCAAGCATGAACTCGACGAGATTCTGGCCGAGCGCGACAAGCTCAATGAGGCTATCCAGAAGATTCTCGACCGCCAGACCGACGGTTGGGGCGTCAAGGTGAGCAACGTGGAGATCAAGCACGTCGATCTGGACGAATCCATGATCCGCGCCATCGCCAAGCAGGCCGAGGCGGAACGGCAGCGGCGGGCCAAGGTCATCCACGCCGAAGGCGAGCAGCAGGCCGCGCAGAAGCTGGTGGAGGCGGCGGACAAGCTGTCCGAAAGCCCGAACGCGATCCAACTGCGCTACCTGCAGACCCTGGGCGAGATCGCGGGCGAAAAGAACTCGACCATCGTCTTCCCGGTGCCCATCGACACCCTGAAAAACCTGCTCGGCGGAAAGTCCTGATCCGCCTTCGACAAGCAGGCAACGCCACGCTGGAGGGGCGGAAATGTCCGCCCTTTCCCCCGCATTCGGTCACGGCTTGCAACGCGGCAAGATGACAAAGATTATCAATCCCCCCTTCTGCCATGCTTTGAGCTTCACAATTCGATTTCAAGCCCGCCTGAACCATTCCGCGTCAATTCGGAGCTTGACGATCCGATATAATTGTGCGCTAGTTTCCCCCATCAACGCACAGGCATGACGCCTCCGCAGCCCCTCTCGACATGTCGGCTGCGCAGGCGCGGGACGCACGGAGGCCCTCGCCTTGATGGGCAAGCCCTGCACACGAGATCGCACCGCCGCCAGAGCGGCATCCGGAGGACGCATGAAGATAGTTTCCCTGGCTACGAGCCTGAAGAAGGGTACGCGCAAGACCAAAGTGGACGAACTGCGCCTGGTCGAGGACCACGGGGTGGAGGGTGACGCCCACGCCGGGCCCTGGCATCGGCAGGTGAGTTTCCTGGCCGCAGAGCAGATCGCGGGCTGCGTCGAGCGGGGCCTGAGTGTGGATTTCGGGGATTTCGCCGAGAATGTGGCCAGCGAAGGCGTGGACTGGAAGACCCTGCCTTTGGGTACGCAGGTCAATCTCGGCGACGAGGTGCTGATCGAGATCACGCAGATCGGCAAGGAATGCCACAAGAAATGCGCCATCTACTACCAGGCCGGAGACTGCATCATGCCCCGCGAAGGCGTTTTCGGGCGCGTCCTCAAAGGGGGCACGGTCCGGGTAGGCGACGCGATCAGGATCGGCTGAGCGTTGCCGGGCTCAAGCCCTTCCGGCGTCGACGCGTAACAGTTCTCCGCTCGTGAAGGGCGCTTCCGACAAGACCTCCTCTCATCACCGGGGATGCGCGCGCCGCCATCCCCCGGTCCCTCCCCGACCGGAATGAACGCGGCGTATGACGCGCATGCGCCGCTCCACCCCGGACATGCAGCCCGCCGACGATCCGTCATACATCAGGATTTGTTGACAGCGCGAAAAAATGGGCTGTAATGCCCTTGGTTGCAGATCATGTCCGTGCGGCCCCGCAGGCGTCCGGGTTTCCCGGCCCCCGGCCCCGGCGCATGTTCCCGCGTCCCGCACTGCACGAACCGGGAGGGTTCCATGAGTCCCGAATTGGCCAAGCCTTTCATCAACGCGACCAAGCACGTGCTCCTGAACACCGCGGCCCTCGAAGTCATGGCGGGAAAGCCCTACGTCAAGCAGGACAGGTCGGCTTCGGGCAGCGTCTCCGCCCTCATCGGCATCACCGGCGACTGCAGGGGCATGTTCGCCATCTCCTTTGACCGCAGCACCGCCGTGCACATCGTCCGCCAGATGCTCGGCGACGCCATCGAGGACATCGTGCAGGACGTCCAGGACGCCATGGGCGAGATCACGAACATGATCTCCGGCCACGCCCGCCTGGGCCTGGTCGACATGGGCCTCAAGCTGCAGGGCTCCACCCCGTCCGTGGTCATGGGCGACAACCACACCATCTCCTACCGCGCCTCGTCCAGGGCCATCGCCATCCCCTTCTCCTGCCAGGCCGGCTCCTTCACCCTGGAGTTCTGCTTCGACTAGAAAACGGGCCTGCCGACCCTTTTTCGGATTGCCGAGCACGAATCGGATATCCTTCGCACATGGAAGCCGTTAGATGACGTTGCAGACGCGACACATCCGGCGGCAGCCATGCGCGCTGCACAGAACCCCTGGCTCCCGCCGGACGACATCCATGAACTCAGGCATCTGAAAGAGGCACGCCGTGAAGAACGACGCATACGCATCCGAAACCGACCGCTGGCGGGCCGTGGCCGAGCGCGACCCGCTGGCCGACGGCGCCTTCGTCTACGCGGTCCTGACCACCGGAATTTACTGCCGGCCGCACTGCGCGTCGCGCCGGCCCAGGCGCGAGAACGTCCGCTTCTTCGACACGAGCGCTCAGGCCGAGGACGCGGGCTTTAGCCCCTGCCGGCGCTGCGCCCCCGATGCCGAAGCCGCCCCCGACCGTGCGGCCGAGGCCGTCGTGCGGGCCTGCGGCCTGATCGAAACCGCAGAGCGCCACCTGTCCCTGCGGGAACTGGCCGCAGCCGTGGGCATGAGCCCGGCGCACTTCCAGCGGCTCTTCAAGCGGCGCCTCGGTGTCAGCCCCAAGCAATACGCCCTGGAGAAACGGCTGCAGCGCGTGCGCGGCGCCCTGCGCCAGGACGGCAGCATCACTTCCGCCGTCTACGCCGCGGGCTTCGAGTCCGGCAGCCGTTTCTACGAGAACGCGGCGAGCGCCCTCGGCATGACGCCGGCGGAATTCCGCAGGGGCGGCGAAGGCGCGGCCGTCTCCTACGCCATCGCCCGGACGTACCTGGGCCTGGCCCTCATAGCGGTCACGGACCTCGGCGTCTGCCGCATCGATCTCGGGGACGACCCGGAAACCCTCGTCGCCCGCCTGCACGACGCCTTTCCCAAAGCCCTGCTCCAGGCCGCGGACCCGGTCCTCGAAGGGCGCATAGCCCAGGCTCTGGCGTGTCTGGAGGAGCCGCAGCGCGCCGCGGACCTGCCCCTGGACATCCGGGGCACGGCCTTCCAGCGCCAGGTCTGGGCCGCCCTGCGCGCCATCCCGCCGGGAACGCGAACGACCTACACGGAAATCGCCCGCCGGATCGGCAAGCCCGCGGCAGTGCGCGCCGTGGCCAACGCCTGCGCGGCCAACGCCATCGCCGTGGTCGTGCCCTGCCACCGCGTACTGCGCGGCGACGGCGGCCTCGGCGGCTACCGCTGGGGCCTCGACAGGAAGCGGGCCCTCCTGGAACGCGAAGCACAACAAAACGAATGAACGCACGGCGGCATGCGTCCGCCTTTCGCTTCAACTCAACAACAATCTGTCAAAAAACAACGCTGGCGGGAACGACGGGCCTCATCGCGCCGTTTACGGCTTGCGGCAAACGCACAGTATCCATTACCCCTCTTGTGATATTTTCACCCGCATGCTATCCACGCCGCAATTCACTGCATCCGACTCTCGATTCAAGGAGGTATAGGGTCTTTTCCTGAGAAAGTACGAACAGTTGATGCATTACTTTGGTTTCTTGGCTGTCACGGCCGGTTTCTAGCGGTTTGTTCATCAGTAACGGATGAGGGAACAGGGAGGAAATATGGCGGATGATTCGGCAAGAGGCGAGACTTCGTATGTCGTGATCGAGAGCGGCAAGACATCACTCAGGGATTTGTACACCAAGGAGGACTGGATGGCCATCTGGATGGGCTTCCTGATCCTCATCGTCGGGCTTTTCATCTTTGTCCCGCGTCCTCCGGCCAACATGGACGCGGATTTCGCCAAGTACAAAGGCATCATGTCGGAGGAGGCGGCCAAGGCCCCATTCAAGACCATCGCCTGGCACAAGGCCTCCGCAGCCAAGAAAAAGATCTCGGCCGGCAGCGAGGACTACGCCAAGTCGCTGAAGTCCTTCCTGGCGGCCCCCAGCGACTGGTCGTCCAACCCCCTGGACGCCCTGTACTTCAGCCAGGAGGCGGCCGACGCCAAGAACGCGGCGGCCAAGGATGCCTTTGACAAGGCCAAGGCCGCCGAAGAGGCCGCGCTGGCCAAGGCCGAGGCGTCGGAGGCGGCCGCTGCCGCGGCGGCGTTCAAGGACGAGGCCCTGAACAAGGCGGCGGAGGACGACGTCAAGGCATGGACCGCCGCCACGGACAAGGCGTCCAAGGCCAAGGCCAAGGCCGGAGCCAAGCCGTTCAACCGTTTCCCCTACCTCATCGGGCTGGCCGTGGCGCTGGCCCTCTTCTTCGGTGCAGGCAAGGCCATCATGGGCGAATCCTTCGGCGCCTTCCTGCCGGGCTTCTTCTTCGTCTTCGCCCTGGCCGTGCTGGCCTATATGGCCGAGACCCAGGCACTCATGAAGCACTGGGGCTTCGGCTTCCCGCTGTGGGCCATCGTCTTCGGCATGCTCATCTCGAATACCATCGGCACGCCGAAGTGGGTGGTCCCGGCCGTGCAGACCGAGTACTACATCAAGACCGGCCTGGTGCTGCTGGGCGCGGAGATCCTGTTCAGCAAGATGCTGGCCATCGGCAAGCCGGGCATCTTCGTGGCCTGGATCTGCACGCCCGTCACGCTGATCCTGACCTACTGGTTCGGCCAGCGCATTCTGAAGATGCCCTCCAAGACCCTGAACATCACCATCTCGGCCGACATGTCCGTGTGCGGCGTCTCGGCGGCCATCGCCACGGCCGCGGCCTGCCGCGCCAAGAAGGAGGAACTGACCCTGGCCATCGGCCTGTCCATGATCTTCACGGCCGTGTGCATGGTCGGCCAACCCGCCTTCGCCAAGCTCGTCGGCATGCCGGAGATTCTGGCCGGGGCCTGGATGGGCTCGACCATCGACTCCACGGGCGCCGTGGCCGCGGCCGGCGCCTTCTACGGACAGAAGGCCCTGTACGTGGCCGCGACCATCAAGATGATCCAGAACGTGCTCATCGGCGTCACGGCCTTCTGCGTGGCCATCTACTGGTGCACCAAGGTGGACTGCGTGCCGGGCAAGAAGGTCAGCGGCTGGGAAATCTGGTACCGCTTCCCGAAGTTCGTGCTCGGCTTCATCGCCGCCTCCATCGTCTTCTCCCTCATGTTCAACACGCTGGGCGACGACTACAGCACGGCCATCCTCGACCAGGGCGTGATCCGCAGCTTTAGCAGGCTCCTGCGCGAGTGGTTCTTCGCCCTGGCCTTCACGTCCATCGGCCTGGAGACCAACTTCCAGGAGTTCAAGCCGCACTTCAAGGGCGGCAAGCCGGCCACCCTCTACATCTTCGGACAGAGCTTCCAGCTGTCCCTGACCCTGCTCGTGGGCTACATCATGTTCTACATCGTGTTCCCCGAGATCACAGCGAGCCTGTAGTCCATGGACCCCAGGCAAACGCACACGTCGAACACCTCCCGCGGGGCGCAGGCCCCGCGGGAGGGCCTGCGCCCCTGGCTCAGGCTCGCGGCCGGAGTGGCCGCGGTCCTCTTCTTCATCTTCGGCATCGGCACCCTGGCGTCCCATCTGCCCGGCGCCAGGCATATGGCCGAGGTCATCGAGGAGCGCGACCTGCGGGCCACGGCCATCTTCTACACGGACTTCAAGGAATCGTCCGAGGGGTCCGAATACATCCGCGACTGCCTCCAGTACCCGCCCGGCAGGATGCCCCCAACGGAATGACCGGCAGCGGCTGCGCCCTCCGGCACCGTGTTTGCTTTCCTGGCTTATCCAGGAGGCAACACCATGTTATTCTTACAATTTTGGAAAATCAAGACAAGGCGAAAGTCCCGTCCCCCACGCACGACACGGAGGCGGTGAACGCCTGCACCGACGCGGCCCTGCTCGACGCCGTGGCCGGGGCCATCGCTCTGCAACGGCTGGCCGCACCCCTGGACGCCATGGGGACGAGGCTGCGCACCACCACCGAGAACGGTCTCAGGCAGGTCGCGGCCATCGGCGGCCATGCCGGCGCCGTGGCCGAACGCGCGGGCACAGTCGAAGGCCATGCCAGGCGTCAGGCCGAGGTTGCGGAGGAGGCGGCCGCGCACATGGTCCGCCTGGAAGCCCGGCTCGGGGAGGTCGAACGGCGCGTGGGCGAGCTGTCCGCCGCCATGGCGGAGCTGCTCGGCTTTGTCGGGACCGTGGAGACCCGGACCAAGGGGATCGGGTCCATCGCCCACGCCATCCGGGACATCGCCGCATCGACCAACATGCTGGCCCTGAACGCGACCATCGAGGCGGCCCACGCCGGGGCGGCGGGCAAAGGCTTCGGGGTCATCGCCAACGAAATCCGCAACCTGTCCCACCAGACCATGGACGCCACGGCCCGCGTCGACAATCAGAAGGACGACATCGAGAAGAACGTGGCGGCCATGGTCGAGGCCGTGCGTCGCGTGGAGGCGCTCGTGGGCCGGATGAACGAGTCCATGGCCGACTGCCTGGAGGATGCGCGGGTGGCCAGGCCCTGCGTCGAGGAGGGCGGCGTGCTGGCCGCGGACCTGAACGGGCAGAGCCGGGGCATCGTCGAGGCGGTCGGGGCGGTGCAGGAGAGCCTCGCCTCCCTGCACGAGGGCAGCGCCTCCCAGGCGGCCGAAGCCGAGTCCCTGGCCGATCACGCCAGGCAGGTCAAAGAGACCTCCGAAAGCCAGCTCGCGGCCGTGGGCCGCCTGCGTTTCGCCGCCCACGAACGGGCCCGGCGATCCGTGGAAGAACTGGTCCGGGGCGACGACGTGCGCGGCATGGCGCGGCCTCGCGTGGAGGCGGCCCTGCGCCGCGCCCTGGACCAGGGACTCTTCGAGCTCCTCTACGTAACGGACGCCGGGGGACGGCAGATCGTCGACAACATCGGCCTCGTCGCGACCGCCTACGGCGACAAGGGGCTGGGCAAGGACTGGTCCGGACGCCCGTGGTTCCGCCATCCGACAGGGAAACGGGAGACCTACGTTTCGGATTTCTACCGTTCGGCCGCCACGAACGCCTACTGCCTCACGGTCTCGGCGCCGGTCTTCGACGCCGCCGGAAACCTTGCCGGCGTCCTGGGAGCGGACGTCGATCTCGGCAGGCTTGTCGAACTCGCCCGCACCGACCAGTGCCGACAACTCAACAGTTGACGTTTTTGAAAGATAACATGCCGAAATTTGACGAAAAGGTGCAATTATCGCTGTCAAGGGCAACTCCCTGCCGAACCGGGCGCATCGTCAGAGGAAAGACCTGCCGGCGGGTGCCTTGATCATTCCAGGACGCGCTGGTATTTTTTCCGATCCGAACAAATCCGCGCGTCCTTTTTCGGCAAGGCCCCCCAAAGGAAACACCCCGATGACCGCTTTCCCGACCCTTCCGACCATTTCCGCCGCCTGGGCCGCCTCGCCTTGGACCGCCCGCCTGGAGGAGGCCGGGCCCTTCGCCGCGACGGTCGCCCCGTGGATCGCGCTCATCGCCGTGGTGGTCGCCGCCATGGCGTTCCTGACCTCCCGTCGCGGCACGGAAAAACGCGCGGCGCGGAAAATGCGCAAGCTCGCCGGCACCCTCCTCGACGCCGCCACATACCGCCAGTTCCATGATGTCGCCTTCCAGACCCGGGAGGGCGCCGTGCACATCGACCATGTGCTCGTCTCCCCTTTCGGCGTGTTCGTCATCGAAAGCATGGACGAGCGCGGCGAGATCGCCGGCAAGGCCTTCGACCCGGACTGGACCTGCACGTTCCGGGGCGACACCACCAAATTCCCCAACCCCCTGCGCCCCAACTTCAACCGCAAGCTGGCTCTGGGCAACCTGACGGGAATCGGGGAGGACAAGCTGTTCTCCGTCATCGCCTTCACGGACGAGGCCAGATTCGTCCACCCCATGCCCGACAACGTGACGCGGGGCAAAGGGCTTGCGGACTACGTCACGTCCAGGAACACGCCGATCCTCGCCGAGAGCGACATTGCGGCCGTCGCGGCCCGAATCGCGGAAACCTTGTCCAGCCGCCCCGCCGCGCCGAGGCCCCGGACGGGGCAGGCCGGACCGAAAGGGCGGACGGACCCGAGCCACCTGCGCCTCATGAACCTGCTGAAATTCACCGCCATGGCGTCGGTCCTGGCGGGCGGGGCCCATGTCCTGCACAACACGACGCAATTCCCGGACATGCCCTTCAACCCCGTGACCTGGTTCACCGGCGAGACCCCGTCCAAGGCCGTCGTCACGCGGAAGCAGACGATTCGCACCGACGCGGCGCCGCAGTCCGACGCCTCCGGCATCCTCAGGATCACGGCAGCCAGGGACACATCCCTGACCCTGATCGATGAGCAGAACGGAAAAACGTTGCTGAGCCTCGAACTCAAGCGTGGGGAGTCGCGGGAAGTCGAACTGAGGAAAGGCCACTACACGGCCAGGATTCTGCAGGACGGCGCAGTCCGGACGCGCCGGGTCAGCTTCATCGCCGCCAGGGGAGCCCTCGAACTCTAGGGTCGGGAAGAGCGCGGTGCATGGCAGGCCTCAGGCATCGCTTCCCCGGCCCGCCGCCGCACCGAAAACGACGACGCCCCGTTCCGCAATGACCCGGAACGGGGCGTTTCAATTTCCGATCGGCGGCGAAGGGCCTCCCGGTCAACCCAGCAGGTACGTCAGCAGCCCGAGTTCCACGGTAATGTCCATGTTCAGGACCACCATGTTCTCCGGCGCCCTTACGGCGCGCGAGGCGAAATAGAGGGCGCCCCGCACGCCGAGCCTGCCGAGCCTGTCGATGACGCCCTGAACCTCGGGCGGCGCGACGGCGACGATGGCCAGGTCTATCCTGTCGGCATCGAGTTCCTGTTCGAGGGCGGCCATGTCGTGAACCGGGATGCCCTCGATGGACCCGCCGATGTGCGCCGGGTCCTGATCGAAGATCTGCACGACTTCGAGATTGCGCTTCTTGAACGATTCCGAATGGATCAGCACGCTGCCGAACCCCCCCGCGCCGATCAGGACGACGTTGCGGCGGCGGTCCAGCCCGAGAACATGGGCAAGCTGGTCGCGAAGCTCGGACACATGGTAGCCCACTCCCCTGACCCCGAAGGTGCCGAATTCGGCGAGATCGCGCCGGACGAGGCTCTGGGTCACCCCTTCGATCTTCTCGAAATCCCTGGACGACATGATCCCGACCCCCTTGGCCTGGAGATGGTCGAGGGTGCGCAGATATGTGGAAACGCGGCGGATAATCAGATTCTTCCTGTCCACCCTGGGGCGCGGCTTGGAACGGGTCATGGGATACCTCGTACGTGATTCTGAACGGGAAATGGCCGGTCGCCGAGCAATCTTACAAACCGATAATTACATCCAACGGCTTAAACATACGTAATATTCTAAGACATTGCCACGAAAAATCGGCCCGCCACGGATGGAATCGAAGCCCGGCCGACCATAGACATATGGGGAACGAACGAAAACCGGCCATCCCGCAGGAGTTTCCCATGACGAAGTTCGGCATCATCCTCCTGGCCCTGCTCCTCTCCTCCACGGCTTCGGCCGAAGGCATCCTGCAGGTCAAGGGTCATGCCTTCTCCAATGTCCACGCCTGGCAGAAGGGGACGGAGGTGCGCGTCAGCGGGAGAGTCAGCGGGGGCCCCGCCAGGACTCCGTTCCAGGCCGTCATCCACGTCCTGAACGATGAAGGCGGGACCCACAGGGTCACCGTGCGCATGAACAGTTTTACGGGCCAGGGCGAAACCTTCGAATGCGGGTTCAAGTCCAAGAAGCGTTCGCGCTGGTGGCAGGTCAGCCAGATCGAGGTCGTGGGACCCGATCCCGATGAAATCCGCGCTCTCAAAGGGAAGGCAGAAGCCCCGCGTCAGACGCAGACGGCCGCGCCCTCCGGCGCGATGCCCGAAAGCGGCCCGCCGCAATGCTTCCCCCTGGAAGCGGCGAATGCGGGCCCCATGCCCAAAGTCATTTTCTCCTCACGGCGGCCGGTCTGTGTCACCGTGCGGGCATTGCCCTCAGGCCGCCTCGTTCTCATGAGCAACATCGATCAGAACGTTCCCAAGGAAGCCCTGCTGCCCAAAGGTGAATACGCCGCAAAAATAGTGGGCCACGGATTCGTCGCCAACCGGAATTTCAACGTCTCCGGCAAAGGCGTCGAGATAGACCTGAACTAGGCCCGTCCCTGCGCTAACCGGACCGTCATCGCATCGGCCCCCGGGTGCGACGCACGGCCTTCGTCATTTCAAGGACAAGCAGCGGTACGGCCCCGAGGACGAAGAGCAGCATCCCGTCCGGCCAGGCGATGGGCACGGTCTTGAGGAAACTGCCCATGACCGCGTTGTGCTGGCTCAGGATCTGCAGTGCCAGAGTGAGGCCCACCACCAGCAGCAGGCTCACGTTGGCCCGCGAGGCCATGCCCCAGATGGGCCTGGTTGCGCTGCGCGCGCCGAAGGAACGCAGCAGTTCCGCGAAGACCAGCACCGTGAAGGCCCAGGAGCGGGCCGTCTCGACGCCGTCGGCCGTCAGGGCCAGGAGATAGGCCGCAAAGGCCACCGAAGCCGTCAGGAACCCCGTCAGGAGCATGCCCCCGAAGAAGCCGCCGTCCGTGATGGACTCGCTGCGCGGACGCGGCCGGCGGGCCATGACCGCGGGGTCGATGGGGTCCGTGGCCAGGCACAGGGCGGGCAGGCCGTCGGTGACGAGGTTGATCCACAGCAGATGGATGGGCAGCAGCGGCACGGGCAGACCGATGACGATGCAGACCGCCATGAGCAGAAGTTCGCCCGTGTTGCCGGCCAGGAGGTACTGCAGGGTCTTGCGGATGTTGTCGAAGATGCCCCTGCCCTCTTCCACGGCGGCCACGATGGTCGCGAAATTGTCGTCGGTGATGATCATGTCCGAGGCCTGCCGGGTGACCTCCGTCCCGCTGCGGCCCATGGCGATGCCGATGTCCGCGCCCTTGACGGCCGGGGCGTCATTGACGCCGTCGCCGGTCATGGCCACCACGGCCCCGACCGAACGCCATGCGCGGATGACGCGCAGCTTGTGCTCGGCCGTGACGCGGGCGAAGACGTCGATGCCGGCCACGCGGCGGGACAGCTCCCCGTCGCTCATGGCGTCCAGCTCCATACCCGATACCGCCTCCCCTGTATCCGAGATGCCCAGGTCACGGGCGATGGCAGCAGCCGTATGCGGGTGGTCGCCGGTGATCATGACCACGCGGATGCCCGCCGAACGGCATGTGGCCACGGCGTCCCTGGCCTCCTGGCGCGGTGGGTCGAGCATACCGGCGAAACCGATGAAGGTCAGGCCCTGCTCCAGGACGGACGGGTCGGGACAGTGCGCGCCGGGGTCGGACGCGCCGGGTGCGGAAGAGGCGGAAGGTCCCGGAGCGGCGCCGGAGTCGCCGCCAGCCCCTGCGGCGGGCAGGTCTTCCGCGGCCACGTCGCGCCAGGCAGAACCCAGGACGCGCAGGGCGCGGCGGGCCATGCAGCCGTTGCGTTCGAGGAGGGCGCTCCGGTCTTCCGCGGTCAGCGGGCGAACGCCCGCAGGGGTGAGGATGTGTGCGCAGTGCGCGAGCAGCACGTCGGGGGCGCCGTTGACGAAGGCCCGCATCGCGCCGTCCGGGAGACGGCGGACCATGGTGCTGAGCTTGCGGTCGGAATCGAAGGGGATTTCCAGCACGCGGGGCATGTCGGCATCGATGCGCCCGGGGTCCGCGCCCGTCTTGGCCGCGGCGGCCAGCATGGCGCCCTCTGTGGGATCGCCCACGACGCGCCATGCTCCGTCCTCGCCGACCAGATGGGCATTGTTGCATCCCGAGAGCACCGAAGCCAGCGCCCCGAGGGCTTCCCGCTGGCGGGCATCGGGCTCCCGCCCGTCGAAGCAGACCTCGCCCTCCGGGCTGTAGCCGTCCCCCGCGACATCGAAATCCCACCCGCAAACATGCAGGGCCCGCACGGTCATTTCGCCGGATGTCAGCGTCCCGGTCTTGTCCGTGCAGATGACCGTGGTCGCACCCAGGGTTTCCACGGCGGGCAGGCTGCGCACCAGCGCCCTGCGACGGGCCATGCGCGACACGCCCAGCGCCAGGGCGACCGTGACCACGGCCGGCAGCCCCTCGGGCACGGCCGCCACCGCCAGGCTCACGGCGCCCAGGAAAAGTTCCATGTGGGGGATGCCGCGCATGCGGCCCAGAACGAAAAGAACCGCGACAATGCCCAGCGTGGCCCAGATCAGGACGCGGCCGAAGGCGTCGAGCTTCCTCTGCAGGGGGGTGGCCTCCTCCCCCGTCTCGATGAGGCCGGCGATGCGGCCCAGTTCCGTGTCCATGCCCGTGGCCGCGACCACGGCCCTGGCCGTGCCCGTGGCCACGCTCGTGCCCAGAAAGACCATGTTCGCCCGGTCCCCGAGGGGCGTATCGCACGCGCCGCAGAATCCAGCGTCCTTTCTCACGGCCACGGACTCGCCGGTCAGGGCCGACTCCACGCAGGACAGGGACGTTGCCGTCAGCAACCGGGCGTCGGCCGCCACCAGGTCGCCGGCTTCGAGCACGAGAACGTCGCCGGGCACGACATTCGCCGCCCCGACGGCAACCACGTGGCCGTCTCGAAGGACCTTGGCTTGAGGCGCGGCCAGCCGCCGCAGGGCAGCAATGGATTTGGCGGCGCTCAGTTCCTGCCAGAAGCCGATGACGGCGTTGAGCGCGACGATGGTCAGGATGGCCAGGGCGTCAACGACTTCGCCCATGACCCCGGACACGATCGCGGCGAACACGAGCACCCAGACGATGAGGCTTTTGAACTGCCCCAGCAGGAGCCGCACGGGGCTCGGGCCGGACGCCTGGGCGATTTCGTTGGGCCCGTGCGCGCTCAGACGCGCGGACGCTTCCACTGCGGACAGCCCGTCGCTTCCTGCGTCAAGCAGCGCCAGAACTTCCGCGGCACCCAGGGTGTGCCAGAGCGTGCGTCGATCTTCAGAGGGATCTGTCATAAATCCAGGCCTCGCAGGATCATCCGGAAAAGAGGGGTAAACACGGAACTTGATCCACCGAGGTTTCACGGTAGCGCCGGATGGGACGCAGCGCAATGCGGCGGAGCGGAAAGCGGAAGTCGGGCGCGGCGCGAATCTCCCGCGCCGTGGGAGGGAACATCGCAGAAGCGGGATAACCGGAGACTGCGGAACGGACTGACGGGAGGCGGGCAAAACCGTATCGCGGACTCACCCGAATGGCGCAGACGCTGCATGTTGAGTTTCAAGACGCCGAAGAACCGGGCCGCCTCGTCAAGCGGGAACCAATCCGTGCGGGTTTCCTTGAAAATCGGGAGAATGGCGATCAGCAGGCCAGCCCTAGGCCCGAGGCTTCGGAAGGCATGACGAACACGGCGTCCTCGAAACACCTCTCGGCCAGACGCTGCAAACCGAGCGCCCTTTGCCTGCACACGGACATGGCCTGCCTGTCGCCGCAGGCGACCAGGTCGCAGTATCCCTGCCTGATGCGCAACACCTCGGTCACGAGGGTCCTCTGGTACCATTCGTGCCGCGAGAGGATGACCGCGAGCGCCATGCGCGAGTCGCGCCTGAAAATGCCGTCTACTTCGAGTTTGCGGAAGCCGTACAGATTGTTCAGGGCCTCCTGGAGCATGCGCACGGCCCTGTTCCGGCCATGCACCACGGCGCTGTCGAAAACCACGACGGACAGGGGCCACGGCATCGTGTCGGCGAACACGCCTTTCCAGTAATTGTGCAGAAAGAATGAGCGCACCAGCCGGCGCAGGTCTGCGTACCCGCCCGTCACGTCATCGTCGACGGGCTGATCGATCCCGGAAGGGCAAACGCCCAGGCCGTGATCGAGAACGATCCAGCCTGGCCAGTCGGGATTGGCGGCCCGGCTGATGCCCATGAACGATCTCCCGCCGAGAGGGCTTTCGAGGTTGTCCACGCATGGCGGGCCCGCCAGCTCGACGAAGTCGAAGGCTGCGTCGAATGACTCCCCTGCTGAACCTGCGGCACTGTTTCGCATGGACGCCTGCCTGTCTGGAAATGATTGAGCCTGATGCCGGTGGCACGTGAATTGAGCATTTTGTGCCCAAGCCGGGAGAGGAGAACAATACGCAGGCCCACTAAACCTGAAGCAATATGACTGCAGCCGAATGCGTAAAAAATGTATTCGCCTTGTGCAGCGGATACGAAGGAGCACCCACTTTCCATGCACTTGATTTCGCATCGAAAACGCGGCGTATCGCTCATTGAGGAAAAAAAAATTCCGAAATGCCAAGGTCAGAAAAAAAAGTTCTTTTTTTCCGACAACAATCTAAATTTATGAACTAAAATTCATGATTGTAGGACACGGCCCACCAAGGCCAGCCAAAATCCCTCCCGGCAGGCCTTCCACAGACCGAACTCGCTGGAGAAAAAAGGAACAGAGAGTTCCGCAATTATATCCCCTTTCACTCACGGAAATTAAAAACATTTTAATTTCAGCATATTGAATTATTGGCACACACAATGCTCTGGCATGTCGAACTTTCGAAGGGCAATCCCGCCTGTCGAAAAATTCCAGCAGACCGAAGAGGAATGACATGAGCGTGACCAAATACGCCGCTGAAGAGCCTCCCGAAACCGGCCAGGAACTGGCCGAACCTCCCTCTCTATCCACCCCGCATGCCTTCCAGGGCCAGGAGCTCGCCTTCTGGGCCAGACACAGAAATTTTCTCGCCACCCATTTTCCCGGCGCCACACAGAAGGACTGGGACAGCTGGCGGTGGCAGCTCAAGAACCGCATCACCTCGCCGCAGCGCATGGCAGCCATCCTCGGCGTGCCCGCGCCTCTGGGCTTCGACCGCGCCGGGGCGTTCCCCGCGGCCGTGACGCCGTACTATCTGCTGACGGCCTCGAAGAGCCCGGCCCTGATGCGCTGCATCCTGCCCGACGTGCGCGAGAAGGACATCCGCCCCTTCGAGATGCCCGACCCCCTGGGCGAGGACGGCCACAGCCCCGTGCCGGGCATCGTGCACCGCTACCCGGACCGCGCCCTCTTCCTGGTCACTGAGTTCTGCTCGACGTACTGCCGCTACTGCACTCGCTCCCGCCTGGTGGGCAAAAGCGGGCACCGTTCGGACATGAGTTCCTGGCAGCGCGCCCTGGACTACATCCGCGCCCACCCCGAGGTCCGCGACGTGCTGCTCTCGGGCGGCGACCCCCTGACCCTGCCGGACATGAAGATCGAGTGGCTGCTGTCCCAGCTGCGCCGCATCCCCCACGTTGAGATCGTGCGCATCGGCACCAAGGTCCCGGCCGTGCTGCCCCAGCGCGTCACGCCCGCCCTGGTGCGCATGCTGCGCCGCTACCACCCGCTGCTCATGAGCCTGCACTTCGCGCACCCCGACGAGATCACCCCAGAAACCGCGGCGGCCTGCAACCGCCTTGCCGACGGCGGCATCCCCCTGGGCAGCCAGACCGTGCTCCTGGCCGGCGTGAACGACGACGTGGAGACCATGAAACGCCTGATGCACGGTCTCATCCGCAACCGCGTGCGCCCCTACTACCTCTACCAGTGCGACCCCATCCCGGGCTCGACCCACTTCCGCACGCCCGTCGAGAAAGGCCTGTCCATCATCCAGGGCCTGCGCGGGCACACCTCGGGCTACTGCATCCCGACCTACGTCATCGACGCCCCCGGCGGCGGCGGCAAGGTGCCGCTCCAGCCGCAGTACGCCTTTGACCGGGATGGACGGGACGTCATGCTCCGCAACTACGAAGGCCGGGTTTTCCGGTATCCCGACACAGCGGGACGGGAGGGTTGATGCGCATCGGCATGACCTACGACCTCAAGGACGAATATCTGGCCGCGGGCTTCACGGCCGACGAGGTGGCGGAGCTGGACAGCCCCGTCACCGTGGAGGCCATCGCCATCGCCCTGGTTTCCCAGGGACACGCGGTGGAACGCATCGGCAGCATCGGGAGCCTGGTCCGGGCCCTGGCCGAAGGCCGCCGCTGGGACCTCGTCTTCAACATCGCCGAGGGCATGAACGGCCTGGGGCGCGAGGCCCAGGTCCCGGCCTTGCTGGACGCGTGGGGCATCCCCTACACCTTCTCGGGCCCCGAACTCCTGGCCCTGACCCTGCACAAGGGCTGGACCAACGCCGTGGTCCACGCCCACGGCGTGCCCACGGCGGATTTCTGGATCGTGAACGATCCGGGGACCGTGGAGGAGATCGACCTGCCCTTCCCCCTCTTCGTCAAGCCCGTGGCCGAAGGGTCGAGCAAGGGCATCAGCGCCAGGTCCCTGGTGCGCTCCCGCAAGGAGCTGCGCGAGATCTGCGCCCACGTGCTCTCGACCTACCGCCAGCCCGCCCTGGTCGAAACCTATCTGCCGGGCCGGGAGTTCACGGTGGGCCTTCTGGGCAGCGGACGGGCCGCGCGGGTGCTGGGCGTCATGGAGGTCCTGTCCACCGAAGACGGCGACCGCAGCGCCTACACCTACGCCAACAAGCAGGAGTGGCGCGACCGCGTCCGCTACGACGTGGTCGGCGACGACAAGGCCCTGCAGGCCGCCGACGTGGCCCTGGCCGCCTGGCAGGCCCTGGGCTGCCTGGACGCGGGCAGGGTGGACGTGCGCCTGGACGCCCAGGGGCGGGCGCGCTTCATCGAGGTCAATCCCCTGGCCGGCCTGAACCCCGAAAGCTCGGACCTGCCCATCCTCTGCCACAAGATCGGCCTGGAATACGACATGCTCATCGCCCAGATCGTCGAGTCGGCGGCCCAGCGAGCCAAGTCCCGGGGCATGGGCGCAGCCGCATGACCATGCGTGTCGCGGTGATGCGCGAGGAGGTGGGCGACAACGCGTCCGCCGACGCCCTGGACACGGTGGAGATGGCGAGGGCGGTCAGCGAGAGCCTCGAACAGTGCGGCTGGTCGGCCCACCAGGTGCTCCTCGGCCAGGATGTCCGGGCCTTCGAGGACGAACTTGCCCGGACAGCCCCCCACGTGGCCTTCAACCTGGTGGAATCCTTCGCAGGCCAGGCCAGCCTGGCCGGCATCGCGCCCGCCCTGTGCCGCAAGGCGGCCATCCCCTGCACAGGGTCCGACGAAGGCGCCCTGGCCGCGGCCGCCGACAAGGCCCTGTCGCGGCGCATGATGGCGGCCGCAGGCATTCCCGCCCCCGCCGGGACGAGCCTGCAGGAGCTGCGCCGCGGACTTTTCCCCGGCCCGGGATGCTACATCGTCAAATCGCGCCTCGAAGACGCCTCCCTGGGCCTCGATGACGATTGCGTCGTCGAGGCCGCGGACGCCCCCTCCCTGCTGCGGGTCATGGAAACCCTGGCCCCGCGCATGGCCGGGGACTGCGTGGCCGAACGATACGTCAAGGGCCGGGAGTTCAACCTGGCCCTGCTGGCCGCACCGGGCGGGACGCCGCGCCCCCTGCCCCTGGCCGAAATGCTGTTCGACCCGGCCATGAAGGGGCCGGCCATCCTCGGGTACGCCGCCAAATGGCACGGGGAGAGCGAGGCCTACGCCGCATCGGTCCGCAGCTTCGATCTGGACGGCACAGGCGCCCCGACGGCGGAAATGATCCGTGCCGGACTCAGGTGCTGGGAAATCTTCGGACTGGAGGGATACGCGCGCGTGGACTTCCGCGTTTCGGAGCGCGGCGAGGTCTTCGTCATCGACGTCAACCCCAACCCCTGCATCGCCCCGGACTCCGGGTTCGTGGCCGCGGCCCGAAAGGCGGGGCTCACGCACGGCGACCTCGTGCGCTCCATCGTCGACGACGCCCTGCGCCGGGCGCATGGAGGCACCCGTCATGTCTGAATGGATATTCCGCGACACGGTGGTCCAGGCCGACAGGAGTTCCGTCCGCGACATCGTCCGATCCTCCGGCTTCTTTTCGGCCGAGGAGATCGACGTGGCCGAGGAACTGGTCTGCGAGCACCTGCAGAAAGGCCCTGCCAGTGGCTATCTCTTCGTCTTCGCCCAGTCGCCCGACGGCCATGTGCTTGGCTACGCCTGCTACGGGCCCGTGCCCTGCACCGCGCGCTCCTTCGACCTCTACTGGATAGCGGTCCATGCGGGCGACAGAGGGCGCGGTCTCGGCAAGGCCCTGATGCACGAGGTCGAAAGGCGGCTACGCGCCTCGGGCGGAGGCAAGCTCATCGCCGAGACGTCGTCGCGCGGGCAGTATGCCCCGACCCAGGCGTTCTACCGCTCCTGCGGCTTCATCGAAGAGGCCCGCATCCGCGACTATTACTCCCCGGGCGAAGATATCCTTTATTTTACCAAGCCCCTCGGATAGGATATGGACGGGTACTCAGAGCCCGCCCCTTGGCAATGTTCACCCGATCCGAGCTCAGCATGAAAAAAATTTTCCTCCTCGCCGTGTGCCTCCTGTCCATCCTGGCCTGCAACAAACGGCCTGCACCGGTGCCGGTGACGACGGCCCCCCCCATCCTGCCCCAGTTCGCGCAGCTGAACGACCTCTACAGGCAGTTCCAGGGGTTCCGGAACGACCGCCTCTACCTGCGCCACGGTTTCACCGCCAACTTTCCGCAATCGGACTGGCTGCAGCGGGTCAGGGATCTGGGGCGGAACCCCGAACTGGCCGAAAGATCCCGCCTCTTGGCAAGCCTCGCCATTGCCTCGCGGATTCACGGGAACAGCAGCCGGGTCACGCGCAGCTTCGAGCAGCGCTTCACCGCGTCCCTGCATACGCCCGGACCGCCGCTGCCGGCGGAGGAAGGGACGTCGGACGCCGACGCCGACGCGGGGATGGACGCCCCACCGTCGGGGCTTGCCGCGACACAGGCGGAGAACGCGACGCAAGGGCCTTGGACCCAACCCCCTCAGGCTGAGGGCGTCGTGCCTTCCGAAACGACGGACCACCCGCAGCAAGCAGGACCTGCGTCCTCCCAGGCGGCCCCGGTGACGCCGGCTTCGCAGGCGGAATCACCGCCCGCGCCTTCGGCCCAGACCGACGCGGGTCCGACGGCCGGGACTCCGTCTCCCGTCCATACCCAGACCCACATGGCTCCGGCAGAGCCGACGCAAAGCCCTCCAGCGCCCCTTGAACCGCCCCCGGCGGCCCAGGCTGCGGGAACGGACACCCAGACCGCACCCCCGGCTTCACAGCAGACTGCCGAAGAGCTCGCACCCGCGACACCACACGACGTCGAGGCCCAGCCCCTTCCCGCCCAGCCGGAAACGCTCGCGCCGGCAGGAGACACAGAGGCACAGACGTCCGCCCCACCCGTCCCTGAACAACCGCCTCAGCCTGCGGCGGGCCTGTCCGAGACCGAGGCGAAAATCACCATCCTCTTCACCGGCGACACCCAGGGCGTTGTCTATCCGCAGCCAGGCATCAACGGGACCGTCGGAGGCATCGCGCGGCGCCTGCCCGCCATAGAACGGATGCGAACCGAAGCCCCGGCCCTCGTGCTCCTGGACGCCGGTGACGCCTTTGTCTCGGGTTCTCCCCGGGCCGAGCGCATCAACAAAATCTTGGTGCGGGCCATGAACCGCATGCGCTACGACGCCATGGGCCTCGGCCCCTACGATCTGGACATGGGCGAAATAGCCCTGAGGGAACTCGCCGGCATCGCTTCCTTTCCTTTTGTCTGCTCCAACCTCGAATTCCAGCAGGACGTCCAGCCCTGGATCAGGCCATACGTTCTCATCGAACGCGGACAGTACACGATCGCCGTCGTCAGCCTACTCGGCCAGGACTCGACAGTGAAGATAAGCGGAGCGCATCTCATCGCTCCCGGTCAGGCCATGAACAAGCTCATGCCGCAATTCGCGTCAATAGCCGATGCCGTCTTGCTCCTGACCCAGACGGGACGGGAGGAAATCCCGTCGCTGCTCGGCGCGGCCACGGACGTGGCCGTCATTCTCGGAGACGCCAGATCCGTTTACCAGGATACCCCCAGATACATTCCAGCTGTCGCCAAAGGCATGGGCATTGGTCATGTCGAATTGGACAAATCATCCGGCATCTTCCGGCCCGGCCGGTCGATCCCCCTGGCCTCAAATGACCCATCTGATCCTAACCTGCTGAAAATGCTTGAAGAAATTCAAAAATAAAAAATGCTTGCCTTTTTGCGGAGCATTGTGCAGTAACCGTTTTCGCGTTGTGGGGCTGTAGCTCAGCTGGGAGAGCGCTTGAATGGCATTCAAGAGGTCGTCAGTTCGATCCTGATCAGCTCCACCACTTATAAACGCTTCAAATGATTCTTGAATGCCGCTTGAAAGCCGTCCATTAGGGCGGCTTTCTTGTTTTCCGCCGCCAAACAAAAAAGTTGGCTCCCCCAGAAGGGGCCAGTCTGCGAGCTATTCCTCCCCACCAGAAGAAGCAAAATGAACAGAACCTCTTGAAAATTTTCAAGGGGTTGTTTTCTGCTGCCCTCTTTTGCATTCGAATCAGAAATTTCTGAAAACGAGATGGGGAGTGATGACAGATGTGACCCAAGGACGCTTGTAATTTGGAAGGTGATGATTCTCTGACGGTTTTGAAGGTTTTCGGGACTGGTTTTTTCCAGGAGTCTGGAAATTTGAAACGATCATACACATATTGGTTCCATATATGCCGCAACAAAACATTACTACATCAAGAACTCCTGATATATGGATCTAAATCAGATAAAAATGATCCACAATAAAAATTATTTTCATCTATTGACAGGAAAAATATCCATCTTATGTTCCTCAAAATCAATTTCCGGAGGTAGCTAGATGGCAAAGAATACTGGTGAAGGATACCGCAAAGGATCAGTGAATGACAGATCCCAGTGCCACAATCCTTCAAACAACACATGGGTTAAACGAGACACTGACACTGGCAGATTTATTGATGTCAAAAAGGAGGAACCATTCAAAGGTGTAGCAAAAGAAAAAGACGACAGACGAAGCTAGATGTTCCAAGTCTTGCAGAAGCTAATTCCAGCATAACACGACAACAATGGAATTTACATGATTAAGGAATTTACCCTTACAGATTTTGTTGACGTAATCATGAAAAGTGGAACCCCTAAAGCAACCAAAGTCAACCAAGTAAAAACCAGACCTGATTATAATCCAGCAACAGATTATTACAAAAAAATCAGAGATCTGATAATTCAGATCCACAAAGATGATCTTGATATAGACGAATTAAATAAAATTATACCTAGTGTACCAGAAAACAAAAAATCGGAATACTCGGCCCTGCTGGGACGCAAATGCGGCCTGCCAGAGGATCATGTCGAACTCCTCTACCTGGCCAGCGCCATGCACGACCTCGGGAAAATCGGCATCCCCGACAGCATTTTGCTCAAGCCGGGCAAGCTTGACGCCGAAGAGTGGATCATCATGAAAAGCCACACCGTCATCGGCGCCCAGAGCCTTGCCAACAGTCGCTTCAGGCTCATCCAACTGGCGGAGTCCATCGCACGCTCCCATCATGAAAGATGGGACGGCAATGGGTATCCAGACGGCCTCAAGGGTGTTGAAATCCCCATGGAAGCCCGGATCGTGAGCATCGTCGACAGCTTTGACGCCATGCTTTCACAGCGCCCCTACAAAAAGCCGATGCCCTTCGATGAAGTTCTGGAGATCATTCGATCTGAAAGGGCCCTGGCCTTCGATCCGGCCATCGTGGACATCTTTCTCGCCAACATCGCGGAGTTCCAAAGCGTCGCGACGGCCTTGTCCGACTGAACTCCCTACGGCCGCGGCCGCGACAGCCCAACCGACGACCAGGCCGGAGCAGGCACGCCGGAGCGCCATGACCGCCTACCCCCGGTTATGCTTCTTTCGCCCGTCAATTCCGACCTCCGCGCTCCTCCCGGGCCCGTTCATCCGGTATTCCGCCTGCCAGGGCGCCTCCGCGGCTGGCCCGTGCGGCATCTTACCTGACCGCCGGTTGAGCGGCGCAATTCCCACGATGAGCGGCAGCGCCCTCAACCCCGCCGCAAGCCATGCCTTTCGCCTGACCAATGACCGCAATCCTCCGCCATTCACCTGAAACCGGATGCAAAGCCCCAAAAAGCGTGTCAAAAGGAGGCATCATCAACCCCGGAACAAGGACAGCATGGAGGGAGAAATGGAAAATTCAATGCAACGGTACTGGAAGGCGAACCTGACCTACATGGTCGTGCTTCTGTCGATTTGGGCCCTGGTTTCGTACGTCTTCGGCATCATCTTCGTGAACGAACTGAACGAATTCCGCCTCGGCGGCTTCCCCCTGGGCTTCTGGTTCGCCCAGCAAGGGTCCATCTATGTATTCGTCATCCTCATCCTCGCCTACTTCCTGCTCATGGACCGGCTGGACAAGAAATTCGACGTGCACGAATAACCCACGCAATCACGGGGAACGCATATGTCACTGCAAATCTGGACCTATCTCATCGTCGGGGCTACCTTCGCGCTCTACATCGGCATCGCCTGGAGCGCACGGGTCAAGGACACCAAGGGGTTCTACGTGGCCGGCGGCGGCGTCCCCCCCCTGGCCAACGGCATGGCCACGGCCGCGGACTGGATGAGCGCGGCGTCCTTCATCTCCATGTCCGGCATGATCGCCTTCATGGGCTACGCCGGATGCATGTACCTCATGGGCTGGACCGGCGGCTACGTGCTCCTTGCCCTGCTCCTGGCCCCCTACCTGCGCAAGTTCGGCAAGTTCACGGTGCCGGACTTCGTCGGCGACCGCTACTACTCCTCGGCCGCGCGCGTGGTGGCCCTGGTCTGCGCCATCTTCGTCTCCCTGACCTATGTGGCCGGGCAGATGCGCGGCGTGGGCATCGTCTTCAGCCGCTTCCTCGAAGTGGACGTCAACACGGGCGTCATCATCGGCATGGTTCTGGTCTTCTTCTACGCCGGCATCGGCGGCATGAAGGGCATCACCTGGACCCAGGTCGCCCAGTACTGCGTGCTCATCACGGCCTTCCTGGTCCCGGCCATCGCCATTTCCGCCAAGCTGACGGGACACTACCTGCCCCAGATCGGCTTCGGCAGCACCCTGGTCGACGGACCGCATTCAGGCAAATACCTGCTCGACACCCTGAACCAGATCGGAACCGACCTGGGCTTCGCCGAATACACCGCGGCCTTCGGGGCGGGAGCCAAGCCCATGATCGACGTCTTCGCCATCACCATGTGCCTCATGGTCGGCACGGCCGGGCTGCCCCACGTCATCATCCGCTTCTACACCGTGCCCACGGTGCGGGCGGCGCGCATCTCGGCCTTCTACGCCCTGATCTTCATCGCCATCCTGTACACCACGGCCCCGGCCCTGGGCGCCTTCGCGCGCTACACCCTGACCAACGTGCTGAGCGACACCACCTACGCCACGGCCCCGTCCTGGTTCAAGAACTGGGAGAAGACGGGCCTTTTGGCCTGGATGGACAAGAACAACGACGGCGTCATCACCTACCGCGCCGACGCACCCTTCAAGGGCAAACCGATCTTCAGCGGCGAAACCGGACCCGCCGGCCAGCGCCTGCTCAAGAACGACGCCACGGACAACGCCAACGAGCTGTACATCGACAACGACATCATGGTCCTGGCCACGCCCGAGATCTCCCAGCTCCCGAACTGGGTCATCGCCCTTGTGGCGGCCGGCGGCCTGGCCGCGGCCCTGTCCACGGCGGCGGGCCTCCTGCTGGTCATCTCCTCGGCCATCTCCCACGACCTCTACTACCGCATCATCAACCGCGAGGCCTCCGAGCAGAAGCGTCTGGCCATCGGACGCATCATGATGGGCATCGCCGTGCTCGTGGCCGGCTATTTCGGCATCAACCCGCCCGGCTTCGTGGCCCAGGTGGTGGCCTTCGCCTTCGGCCTGGCCTCGGCGTCCTTCTTCCCCGTCATCGTGCTCGGCATCTTCTGGAAGCGGGCCACCAGGGAAGGGGCCATCAGCGGCATGGTCACGGGCATCGGCTTCACCATGTTCTACATCGTGCAGACCAAGTTCATGGGCGTGGCCCCCTGGTTCATGAACATCAGCCCCGAGGGCATCGGCACCGTGGGCATGCTCATCAACTTCGCGGTGACCATCGTGGTATCCCTGTGCACGGCCGCCCCGCCGGCCGCCGTGCAGGAAATGGTCGAAAGCGTGCGCATCCCCCGCGGGGCCGGCGCGGCGGTGGACCACTAACCTCTGACGCGGGGGCCGGGCGACCGGCCCCCGGACAAGGACGGCGCCATGAACGCGGGAATCCAGCCTGCGGGGTACGACAGCATCATCACCTTCCTGGAGGGCACCCTGCCCTTCTCCGAACTGGACCGGCCGAGCCTGGTCCGCATCGCCAGGCACTGCCTGGTGGACTTCTTCCCGGCCGGGACCAGGCTCCTGCGCCGAGGGGTGAGCGAGGTGGACGGGCTCTACCTGATCCAGAAGGGGGCCATCCGCCTCTTTCACGAAGACGAGGGCGTCCTGGTGGACATCCGCACCGACGGGGCATCCCTGGGCGCCCTGTCCCTGTTCAACGGCGAGAAGGCGGCCCTGGATGCCGAGACCGTCGAGGACACCTTCCTCATCAAGATCCCGCGCGAAAAGTTCTTCGAGGCCGTGCACCTCAACCCCGCCATCCCCCGCTTCTACCTCAAGTCCTTCGCCGACACCTTCCTGTCCAAGGCCTTCGAGGAGATGCGCTGCAAGCCCGCGGCCCAGCATGAGGACCACAGCCTGCACCTCTTCAGCAACCCCGTGGGCGGCCTGGTCAGCCGCGAGCCCGTCAGCGTCCCCTTCGGCCTGAGCATCCAGGCCGCGGCCAGGGAGATGATCAGGCACAACACCGGGTCCCTGCTCTTCCGGGAGCCGTCTGGGGAAATCTGCGGCATCGTCACGGACACGGACCTGCGAAAGGCCATGGCCCTTGGCCTGGACCTGCAGGCCCCGGCCGAGACCATAATGTCCACGCCCGTGGAAAGCATCGACGCCTCGGCCGTGTGCTTCGACGCCCTGCTGACCATGATGTCCCGCAACATCCACCACCTCGTGGTCAAGAGCCACGACAAGGTGCAGGGCGTCATCAGCTCCCACGACATCATGCTCCTGCAGGGCCGCTCTCCCATGTCCGTATTCCGGGAGATCGCCTCGCGCACGACCATCGCCGGCCTCTACCCCCTGCACGACAGCATCACCCCGGTCATCCGCACCCTGGTCCAGCAGGGGGCCAAGGCCGGCAACATCACGCGCATGATCGCCATCCTGAACGACCAGATCATCACGCGCCTCATCGAACTCATGCTGCGCGAACTGGGCCCGCCGCCGGTCAAGTTCTGCCTGCTGCTCATGGGCAGCGAGGGCCGGCGCGAGCAGACCTTCGCCACGGACCAGGACAACGCCCTGATCATCGAGAACTGCGGGGTGGATTTCCTGGAACGGGCGGCGGAGACGTATTTCTCGGCCTTCACGGAGCGCATGGTCGGGCACCTCATCAACTGCGGCTTCCCGCGCTGCCCCGGCGACATGATGGCCTCCAACCCCGTCTGGCGGGGCACCCTGGACGCCTGGAAGGGACGGGTCGACACATGGGTCGCCGCGCCGGAGCCCCAGCGCGTGCTGGCAAGCTCCGTCTTCTTCGACTTCCGCGGCGTCTGCGGCCGCAAGGACCTGGCCGAGAACCTGCGCCAGCACGTAACCAGCGCCTGCGCCGGCAAGGACCTCTTCCTGCGCTACCTGGCGGCAGACTGCCTGAACGCCCGCCCGCCCCTGACCTTCTTCAAGAACTTCATGGTCGAGAAGGACGGGGAGCACAGGAACACCCTGGACATCAAGGCCCGCGGGCTTCTGCCCTTCATGGACTTCGCCCGCGTCATGTCCCTCTATCATGGCATCCGCGAGACCGGCACCCTGACCAGGCTCGACCTCCTGCACCAGGCCGGGCACCTCTCCCGCGACCTGTACCACGAGGCGCGGGAGGCCTTCGAGTTCCTGCTCCACGCCCGCCTCATGCACCAACTCGAACAGATGGAGGCCGACGAGAAACCCGACAACCGCATCGACCCCGGCACCCTCTCGTCCCTTGAAAAGCGCACCCTGCGCGAGGCCTTCGGGGTCATCACCGCCCTGCATGGCGTGCTGCGCGAAACCTTCCGCCTGAACATGGGGTGACGGACATGACCTCCGCCATGGACCGTTTGCGCCGCCTGCTGGGCCTCGCCCCGGAAGCCTCGAACCTGCCCGCTCTGGACGAGAACAACCGCCTCTGCCGGGAACTGGACCAGAACCGCCCTCTGACCGACTACGTCTACACGGTGCTCGACACGGAGCTGACGGGCCTCTCGGCCCGCAAGGAGGAGATCGTGTCCGTCGGGGCCGTGCGTGTGCGGGGCCTGGCCATCGTGCCGGGTGAGAGCTTCTCCTGCCTGGTGCGGCCGAGCATTCCCCTGCCCAAGGTCAGCACCCTCATCCACCGCATCACACCCGAGGCCATCGCCGAGGCCCCGCCCGTGGAGCAGGTCCTGCCCGGGCTCGTCGAGTTCTGCAAAGGCACCCTCATCGTCGGGCACCACATCGGCCTGGACATGTCCTTCCTGAACCGCGCCTGCCGCAGACACCACGGCCAGCCCCTGGCCAACCCCTGCCTGGACACCATGCGCATGGCCATGCTCTGGCGCGAGAAACGCAGCCCGTCCCACTACGAGCGCTTCAGCCTGAACATCTCCTACGTCCTGACGGACCTGGCCGAGGAGTTCGACCTGCCCCGTTTCACGGCCCACGACGCCCTGGGCGACGCCCTGCAGACGGCCTACCTCTTCGTCTACCTGGCCAAAAAAATCGCCCGGAACACCCCCCTCACGCTGAAGGAGCTGTTCCGGGCCGGCCAGAGCTGGCGCTGGTACATGTAGACGGCGCATTTCAATCTGGACGCACGAAAAAAGGACATTTACGGGTAATCATCCATACTGAGGATCAATCCCTGCGCACCCATGAAGAAAATAATCTGCTTCGCCATGTTCCTTGCCCTGTCCCTGCCCCCGCTCGGGGCCTGCGCTCTCACGCTGGCCGTGGAGGACGCCTGGGAGCCTTACGCCAACCCCGATGGAACGGGGATGTCCGTGGAAATCGTGACCGCGGCGTTCAAGTCCGTCGGGGTCGAGGTCGTTCTCGAAGTCCTGCCCTATGCCCGTGTCCTGCATGAGGTCAAAAGCGGGAAATACGTCGGAGGCTTCAACGTCGCCAGGGAGGCTTCGAGGGAAGACGACTTCCTGTGGGGCAGGGAGATGCTTTTCCTGGCCCATGCGCACTACTACCACCACAAGAGCAGTCCCCTCCGAGCCCAGGACCCCCGGTCCCTGCAGGACGGGGAAAGGATCGGCGTGATCCGCGGCTACGAGTACGGAAACCTGTTTCACGACCACGAGGGGATCGTCAGGGTATGGGCCAACAGGCACGATCAGATCATCGACATGCTCAGGCTCGGCCGAGTGCAGGCGGTCATCATGTTCGAGAAAACCGCAGGGCTTTACCTGCGGGAAATGCACCTGGAAGACGAGATCCAGGCAGCCTTTCCGAGTGAGCCGAGCAGGATTTTCGTCGCCTTCTCCAAGCGCCGCCCCGAAGCCCCGCACTATCTGGAACTGCTCGACGAGGGGCTCCGGCGCATCAAGGCCGACGGCACCTACCAGGCCATTCTGGACAAGTACTGACCGTCGGCAGGCGGCTTTCCTCTCGCTGACCATCCCGCTCAGAACAGGGAAAAGAGCATCTTGGTGCCGACCACGAAGAGTATCAAGGCGAAGGCACGCTTCAGCTTGTCCACGGGCAGGCTGTGGGCTAGGCGCACGCCCAGCGGCGCCGTCAGCACGCTCATGACCGCAATGGCCACCAGGGCCGTCAGGGACACGTAGCCCAGAGAGAAGGGCGGCAGGTTCTCCACGCCCCAGCCGTTGGTGATGTACCCGACGGTCCCGGCCACGGCGATGGGGAAGCCGATGGCCGCCGAGGTGCCGATGGCCCTGTGGATGGGGATGTTGTGCCAGACCATGAAGGGCACAGACAAGGTGCCGCCGCCGATGCCCACCAGGCTCGACACCACGCCGATGACGTTCCCGGCCCCGAACATCCCGGCCATGCCCGGCAGCTGCCGGGAAGGCTTGGGTTTCTTGCCGGACAGCATCTGGTAGCAGACGAAGTAGAGAAAGACGACGAAGAAGCCCTTGAGCCAGGCCGTGCTCAAACCCGCCGCGATGAAGGTGCCCAGGAACGTGCCGACCAGGATGCCGGCCACAACGCGCCGGACCACGGACCACTCCACCGCGCCGCGCCGATGGTGGGCCATGAAGCTCGAGACCGAGGTGAAGACGATGCTGGCCATGGAGGTGCCCAGGGCCAGATGCATGATGAGTTCGTTGGGAAGGCTCTGCAGTTCCATGCAGAACACGAGCATGGGCACGATGACGAGCCCGCCGCCGATGCCCAGCAGACCCGCCAGCACTCCTGCGATGGCGCCCACGACAAGATACAAGGCCAGCACTTCCAACATGGTTCCCCCTGATGACGGCTCCGGGACATGGCCCTGAGCCCTAAAATTGGTAGGACCAATTTCTGAACCACTCCGGCGCGCTTGTCAACGTCCGTGTCGCCACGCGCGACAAAGAGGCTTGCATTTCCCCGCCGGGCGATGGATGTGCACCCCAAGGAATATCGCAAGGAGAGGACACGTGGGACACATCGTCGGCAAGGACATCTACCGCAAGCTGGGCCGCCGCCTGGATCAGGCGCCGGTGCGCACGCCCTGGACACCGGTCTTCCGGGAACTGGTGGAATCCCTCTATTCCAGGCCCGAGGCGGAGGTCGTCTCGCGACTCCCCTACCGTCCATCCAGCCTCGCGCGCATCGCCCGCATGCTCGGCGAACCCGAGTCCGCCCTGCTGCCCATGATCGAGGGCCTGTGCACCAAGGGGCTGGTCCTCGACATCTGGGACGGCCGCCAATACCTCTACATGGTCAGCCCCATCGTCATCGGCTTCTTCGAGTTCACCATGATGCGCACGGGCCCGGACCTGCCGCGGGCGCGCTGGGCCGAACTCTTCCAGGCTTACATGTTCGGGGAGAAGGATTTTCTGCACGCCAATTTCGGGGACGGGCAGCGGACCTCGGTCATGCGCGCCCTGCCCCACGAGGAGGCCCTGGGCGACCACGTAGAGATTCTGGATTACGAGAAGGCTTCCGCCCTGATCGAGGAGCACACGGAATTTTCACTCGGCCTGTGCTCCTGCCGCCACGAGAAGCACCACCTCGGGCACGCGCCCTGCCCCACGCCCATGGAGACGTGCACGTCCATGGGCACCGGGGCGCGCTTTCTCATCCGCAACGGTTTCGCCAAACCCATCGACAAGGCGCAGATGCGCGACATCCTGGCTCGCTCCCGCGACGAGGGCCTGGTCCTGTCCGCGGACAACGTGCGCCGCGACGCGGGCTTCATCTGCCACTGCTGCGGATGCTGCTGCAACCTGCTGCAGGGCGTGCGCGACACGGGCTACACGGGCATCCTCGTCACATCGAGCTTCGTGGCCGTGGTGGACGAGAACCTGTGCATCGGCTGCGGGCTGTGCGCCAAGGCCTGCCCCGTGTCCTTCGCAACCATGCGTGCGAAGGCGCCCGGGGCAGAGTCCCGGACGCCCACAAAAGTAGCCCAGATCGACCCGTCCTGCCTCGGCTGCGGCGTCTGCGCCCTGAAATGCCCCACCGGGGCCCTCAAACTCCATCCCCGCCCGAGCAGGGTCCATCACCCCGAAGACAGCTTCGAGCGCGTCATGCTCCAGGCCCTGGAACGCGACACCTTCCAGACCTTCCTCTTCGACAACCCCCAAAGCCGCACCCAGGACTTCATGCGCGCACTCGTCGGCGGGTTCCTCAAACTCCCGCCCGTCAAGCGGGCCCTGCTGGGCGAGAGGCTGCGCTCGCGCTTCCTCTCGGCCCTGCGCAGGCTGGCGGGCTGAACGCCTACTCCTCGGGTTCAGAACTGAAGGTGCGGATGGAGGCGATCTCCTCCCAGCCGTAATAGGTGTTGACGGTCTGGCCGTCCTCCTTTTCCGTGACGCGCAGGAAGTCGGACCCCAGGAACAGCGCGGCCTTCTCGTAGATCCTGCCTTCGTTGATCTGGATCTTCAGGCCTTTGCGCAGCTTGCGCGAAAGGGTGCCGTGCAGGGGCATGGAGGCGTATTCGACGACTTTTTCCAGACAATTGACGTTCATGTGTGCTCCGTTTCTGTTGGGGTTGGCCTACCACGTGCCCGCACCCATGGTGCAGAGCCGCTGCATTGGGGGCAGCGGCGCGTGGAAGGGTACCGCGGCCACGTCGGTGACCGCGGCGGAAACTCTGGGCTGCCCGGGCCTGCCGATGGTCACCCGACCGCCTGCGAACTCCAGGGCCAGCGGCCCGACTTCCTGCCGCTGCCCGTCGCACGGGTCGCGCCGCAGGGGCGGCTCGATCCGCCGCACCCTGCCGTTCTCCTGCACGACGTCGAAGGCGTGGGCCGTGGTGACAAGGCCAAGCAGGGACCCGTTCTCCCGGAAACGCAGGGAGTTGGTATCGCCGTTGACCCCCACCGCGTCCGGGTCGAAAGCCGTGAGCGGCCCGATGGGGGTAGGCACGACCGTAGGTGCGGCGGGCTCCAGCGAGCGTATTGCCCCGCTGTCGTAAAAGGACACGCCCATGCGGGTCGTCACGGAACCCAGAGGGCACGGCACCTCAAGGGTCAGAACTGGCCACAGGGTCAGGCTGCGCAGTCTTCCCTCACCGGAGAAGTACAGGCTGATGACCGGCGCCTCCACGGGGCCAAGAGGCGTGTCCAGAATGATGGGCGCGGCCAGGCCGGCCTCGTCCTCCTGGGTCCAGAATCCGCTCAAGGTCCCGTTGAGGGGAAAAAGGCGCTTCAGGGCGCCGCTCTCGTGGAACGTGACCTGCTCGGCGGGTAGCGGCCCCAGGGGCGTCGGCACGACGGTCTGCTCTTCCAGCGGCAGGTTGCGGAGCCTCCCCCCGGGATGGAAGAGCATGGCCGGCAATTGCCGCTTGCGCTGGGTGTTGGCCGTGAACTGCGGAACGAGGACGCCAAGGGGCGTGTTCAGGGGGCAGGCGATGGCGGGGATGCAGGAGCGCACGGAACCGTCCGGGTGGAACTCGGCTCCGGGCAGGGCCTCGACGGGCCCGTAAGGCGTGGTGATGGTCGGCATGGCGGCCTCCTCGTTTCAAGGGGCAAAGCAGACCTCATGCCATATGCATCCTGCCGGAATACCGGGGATTCAAGAAAGGTTGCCCGACATTTTCGTCACAGGCTACGCGACAAAAACGTGGGTTATGCCAGCTGGTCTGCGCGGAGCATCCCGCCGTGGCGGGCCGCGCCGTGCAGGCCGGTGTCCGGCGCAGTGACGAGGCGCACGGGAATCCCGGCGAGCTGTGCGCCGTAGGCCGGGCAATCCCGGAATTCCCTCAGGAATTCGGCGTTGTCGACCAGGAACGGGTTCTTGGCCGCCAGGCCGCCGCACAGGAAGAGCCCGCCCCAGGCCAGGACGTGCAGCGCGTAGGCCCGGCAGGCCCGCGCGAAGAACCGGGCGAACCAGCGCGTCGTCTCGCTGTCCGGGCCGATCTCTGCGGCCACTTCGGCCGGCGTGAGGCGCCTGCCGGTCAGGAATTCGTGCAGGCTGGAGAGGCCGGACCCCGAAACCACGACATCCCCGAAGGCGTGGGAGTGTCCCGTGCGTTTCTTCAGAAAGGCGAGAAAGGCGAATTCCTCCTCGACCACGAAGGCCATGGGCGCATGTCCTCCTTCGGAGGGTACGGGCAGAACCCCGCCGCCGGGCAGGGGGACGAGGGCGCAGTGCCCGAGGCCCGTCCCTGCGCCGAGGGCGGCCGTGACCCCGAGGCGCCCCCCGGAGTGCCGAGCATCCCCGCACTGCACGTCCAGCGCGGTCCGCGCCGCGTGGACCGTCCCGCAGCCCAGGGCCTGGGCTACGAAATCGTTGATCAGAACCGTGCGGCCGCGGGGCAGCCCCACGGCCGGGTCATCCAGGTCGATGCCCCACGGCGCGTTGGTCAGCCGGCAACGGGCCCCGTCCAGAACTGGCCCGGCCACGGCCAGGACGATCCGGTCCGCGGCCGCGGGCGTCAGGCCGAAACCCGATTCCGCCAGCATCCGCAGCAGTTCCGGCAGGGAACGGACCGCAGCCGTCGGGAAGCTCCGCGACTCGACGAGCCCCGCCTCGCTGCCCGGGACCGCCTCGAAATGCCCGAAGCGGCTGTTCGTGCCGCCGATGTCCGCCGCCAGGATAGTCGCCATGACCGCCTCCTCTGCACTGCCCGTCAAAACGAAAAGCCGGGTCAAACCCGGCTTCCTCCTACTTCGTCGCGCTTGCCCCCGCTTCGCGGATGCGCTCGGCCACGTAGGCCACCAGATCCTCGTCGAGCTCGTCGACATTGAAGCACCGCGCGTCTTCGCCCATGAGGCCGCCGGGCACCCAGTCGCCCTGTTCGTCGGGGTCGGTGATCATGTCGTCGTAGAAACAGACCGAAAGCCAGCGCTGTTCGGGATCGTCGTCGATGACGTCGATGAGCGCGAAAAGGTCGCGTCCCTGCTGGGCGGGATGGGTGCCGCGCAGGGAATAGGTGATGCCCGGCCGGGCCTTGAAATCCAGAACCACGCCCTCGATGGATTCAAGAGCCTGCCTGCAGGCGAGAAAGGCCTGCTTGGAGTCGCAGGACTCCCAGTCCGCAAGAAACGCTTCCAGTTCCGCCACCGAATTTTCCATTGATCGCTCCTTTGCTTGGAAGAATTATCGAATTTCCCTGGCCTGCGAGGTGAAGGAAATGCCCTGACCGGACTGGGCCCCGATCATGACCGACTCGACCACCGGGGCGTTGATGGGCTGCGCCGCTTCCCAACGCACCAGGAAATTGGCCCCGGACCCGCCTTCGACGTCCCGCTCCGCCACGACGTAGCGGATGGAGGCCAGGGGGCCCAGTTCCCGGGGCGCATCGAGATATTTCCGCACGAGCCGGCCCTCGGTGTCGTAGTAGTCCACCGCCGTCAGCCGCAAGGCGGACGCGGGGTCCGTGTTGCGTACGGACAGGGTCACGGCCAGGTTGAAGGGCCGTTCCTTGTCGCCGGTGTAGATGTGCGAATAGACCGGCACATAGAGGTGCTGTCCCGCGGACAGTTCCGGCCCGCCGCACAGTCCGACGGCGGGTATGAGAGACAGGAGAAGGAAGATCCAGCGCATGAGGTCCTCCGCGGCGCAGCAGGGGCTGCGCAAGGCTAGGATTTGACGTCGTCCATGCTGGGCAGGAGGTCCGCAGGGGCGCCGGACTCGTAACGGAATGTATGGCTGAAGGGCGTCATGACCTCCAGGGCCTGCTCCAGGGTCGCGCCTTCGGCCATGAGCTTCTCGATCTTGGCCTTTTCCCGCCACATGTCGCCCAGGGGATCGTGCTCCTTGCCCTTGATGGGGCCCACGACCTTCTCCCAGTCATAGGGGTCGGCCTGGTCCTTGGCCACGATCTCCCAGTACTCCCCGGGCTTGCGCATCTTGTCCGCCCTGGAGGCCGTGGCCTCGTCCAGGATCTCGGAGAACCTGGACACGTCCTCGTCCCACAGGTTGATGACGGCTTCGGGCTTCTTCAGCACCTCTCCTTCCTTGCAGCGATAGACCAGATATGCTCGGGACATGCTTTCCTCGTTGTCGTAAGTGTTGCGAAATGAAAATTCTAAAGGCCCATGCGCACCAGGGCCATGGACACGGCCGGGCGGCTGTAGTCCATGCGCGTCACGCGCCCCCGGCTCAGGATGCCGATGATGCCCTGGTCGTAGCCGATGCGGTCGTTGTCGGTCAGTCCAGCGCGGCGCACGGCCGGGTCCAGTTCGAGGCCATCCTCGACCACCAGACGCGTGACCTCGGCCGGCAGTTCGAAGGCCGGGCCCAGGCCCAGATACATCTCTTCGCCGTCGAAAATGGCGCAGGCCGTGAGATTCATGTAGCCCGTGGCCGTTTCCGGCACCGGCACCAGGCCCGATTCCAGGGCCACGGACAGGTCGCACCCGGCAAAGGCGGCCCGGGCCCTGTTCTTGGCCCCTCGCATGGTCTCGTCCAGTCCGACTGGCTGGACGGACACGCCCGAGTCCACGCTCACGGGCACGAATTCGGCTTCGGGAAAGCGCGTCTCCATGACGGCGCGGATGGCCCCGAGCTTGACCGGGTTCATGGATCCGACCCTGATGATCACGAAAACCTCCGCACGGTCCTTGCCAGGGCCTTGCATCCTCTGTCACGGAGCGGACAGGAGGAACCCATGCAACGCACCATCATCCTCATCGGACTCGTCATCCTCGCCGTGGGGCTGGCCTGGCCGCTCATCGCCAAGCTGCCTCTGGGGCGGCTGCCCGGCGACATCGTCATCGACCGGCCGGGCTTCAAGTTCTTCTTCCCGCTGACCACCGGAATTCTCGTCAGCATCGTGCTCAGCCTCATCGCCTGGCTCCTCAGAAAGTGATGACCTGCCATCCCGCTTCCATGTAAGAACCCATGGACGGGTGACCGCTCATGTCGCCGATGAGCGGCACTCCGACGGCCTCGACCTCGGCGGCCACGCCCAGCTTGACGGAACAGGCCTTGCAGGCGCCTGCCAGCAACCCCTTCTCCCGGACCTGGGCGAAAAGCCTGGCCAGGGGATGATCAGGCTTGACCAGAGACGGCGGCAGGGCCACGGAAGCCCCCTCCATGACGATGGTCGCTTCGTGGCCCCTGGCCTGCAGGTCCAGGGCGTTCAGCAGCACGTGGATGAAGCACATGGGGTCGCCGTTGAAGACGAAAAGGGCTGTTTTCACGGTCCGCCTCCTTTAGAATTTGCGGATGAGGATCACACCGGCGAAAAGCAGCACCGCGCCCGCGATCCTCCCCAGGGAGATAGGCTGGGCCGCGACGCCCAGCCACCCGTAGTGATCCATGACCAGGGACGCGGCCATCTGGCCTGCGATGAGCAGGGCCATGACGCTCATGGTCCCCAGACGCGGCACGGCGACGATGGTCATGGTCACGAAAAACGCGCCCATGGCGCCGGCCGTCCAGGCCCACCACGGCAGATCGGCCACGACCCTGGCCCCGGGCCAGGGCAGACGCATGGCAAGGCACAGCAGGCCCAGGGCCACGGTGCCCGTCAGGAACGAGAAGAACGAGGCCAGATACGGACTGTTCATGTACACGGCGGTGACCGCGTTCACGGCCGGCTGGACCGGCATGAGACACCCGGCCAAAGCTGTCAAGACGAGAATCAGTCCATCCATCATTCCTCCGGGGCGGTCCGGGAATAGACAATTGCCGCCCACTGACGGCTTTGATACGGTAAGCGTCCGCGCTGATCAAGAAGCGCGGGAAACTCTGCCGACCCGCCTCCACGACGGGCGACGAAGGGGGAAACATGCTCGAAATCCTGCGCAGACGGCGCAGCGTCCGCCACTACACGCCGCAGCCCATTCCGGCCGATGTCACGGACCAGCTCAAGGAGGCCGTGTTGCGCTCCCCGTCGTCCCGCGGCCTCGACCCCTGGGAATTCATCTTCGTCACGGACAAGGCCCTGCTGGCCGCCCTCGCCGCGGCCAAGCCCCACGGCGCCCACTTCCTGCGCGACGCGGCCCTGGGCGTGGTTGTCCTCGGCGACGAGGCCAGGGCCGACACCTGGGTCGAGGACTGCTCCATCGCCTCCATCATCCTGCAATTGGCCTGCGAGAGCATGGGCCTCGGGAGCTGCTGGGTGCAGATCCGCATGCGCGCCTGCGACGAATCCACCTCGGCCGAGGCCCGCGTGCGGGAGATCCTGAACATCCCCGCCCACCTGCGGGTCGAGTCCATCATCAGCATCGGATACCCGGCCAAGACCCCCAAGGGGCATCCCCGCGAAACCCTCAAGGATCACACGATCAAAACCGACACCTACGCATGATCCCCACCACCGGCCCCATCCGCCATGACCGCTACCGCTTCTGCCCGGCCTGCGGCGCCCCCCTGGAACCGGGGCGCGTCCACTCCGACGGACCGGACCGCCTGATCTGCACCGCGTGCTCGGGCGTGGTCTATTTCGACCCCAAGGTCGTGGCCTGCGTCATCCTCGAGATCGGGGGCAAGATCCTGCTCATGCGCCGCAAGCGCCCCGACGACACGGAAAAATGGCTCCTGCCCGGCGGCTACGTGGACGAGGGCGAACCCGTCGAACAGGCCGCCATGCGCGAGATCCGGGAGGAGGTGAACCTCGACGTCCGCCTCGACGGTCTGGTGGGCGTCTTCTCCTACGCGGGCTGGCCGCCGGTCATCGTCGTCTACAGCGCCCGCCTGGCCGAGGCCGCGCCCAGCCCCGGCGAAGAGACCGAAGACCTGGCCCTCTTCGCCCCCGAGGAAATCCCCTGGTCGAACCTGGCCTTCCCCAGCACCCGCGACGCGCTTTTGGCGCACCTGCAGGGCAGGACTTGCCAACCCATGCCCCTGACCGTATTCACAGCGGCTGCACACGAACCCGGGACATCCCGCACCACCACGACAGACTGAAGGACCATCATGGACACGCCATCCACCCCATCCAATTTCCTGCGCGCCATCATCGAAGAGGACCTCAAAAACGGCAAGAACGAGGGACGGGTCTTCACCCGCTTCCCGCCCGAGCCCAACGGCTTCCTGCACATCGGGCACGCCAAGTCCATCTGCCTCAATTTCGGTCTGGCCCGCGACTACGGCGGACGCTGCCACCTGCGCTTCGACGACACCAACCCCGGCAAGGAGGACCCGGTCTACGTGGCCTCCATCAAGGAGGACGTGCGCTGGCTCGGCTTCGACTGGGGAGAGCACCTGTACCATGCCTCGGACTATTTCGAGCGCCTCTACGCCTTCGCCGTGGAGCTCATCAAAAAGGGCAAGGCCTACGTCTGCTCCCTTTCGGCCGAAGAGGTCCGCGAGTACCGCGGCACCCTGACGGAGCCCGGCAAAAACAGCCCCTACCGCGACCGCTCCGTGGATGAGAACCTCGACCTCTTCGCCCGCATGCGGGCCGGCGAGTTCCCCGAGGGGACGCACATCCTGCGCGCCAAGATCGACATGGCCTCGCCGAACATGAACATGCGCGACCCGGCCCTGTACCGCATCCTGCACCAGGAGCACCAGAACACGGGCAACACGTGGTGCATCTACCCCATGTACGACTTCGCCCACGGCCTGTCGGACTCCCTGGAGCGCATCACCCACTCCATCTGCACCCTGGAGTTCGCCGACCACAAACCGCTCTACGACTGGATCCTCGACCAGCTCGACGTACCCAGCCGCCCGGTGCAGTACGAGTTCAACCGCCTGAACATCAACTACACCGTGACCAGCAAGCGCAAGCTCAAGACCCTGGTCGAGAACGGCGTTGTCGCCGGGTGGAACGACCCGCGCATGCCCACCATCTCCGGCCTGCGCCGCCGGGGCTTCCCGCCCGCGGCCATGCGCGACTTCTGCGAGCGCATCGGGGTCAGCCGCTCGGACAGCTGCGTGGACATGGGCGTGCTCGAGAACTGCGTGCGCGAGAACCTCGACGCCACGGCGCCCCGGGCCATGGCCGTGCTGCGGCCCTTACGCCTGGTCATCGAGAACTACCCCGAGGGTCAGGAGGAATTCTTCGAACTGGCCAACCACCCCAAGAACCCGGACATGGGCAGCCGCAAGGTCGGCTTCTCCCGCGAGGTCTTCATCGAGGACAGCGACTTCATGGAGAACCCCTGCTCCAAGTTCTTCCGCATGGCGCCGGGCAAGGAAGTCCGCCTGCGCGGCGCCTATCTGGTGACCTGCACGGGTGTGGTCAAAAACGACGACGGCACGGTCAGGGAAGTGCTCTGCACGTACGATCCGGCCAGCCGCGGCGGCGACGCCCCCGACGGCCGCAAGGTCAAGGGCACCCTGCACTGGGTCAGCGCCCGGCACTGCGCCGAGGCCGAGGTGCGCCTCTACGACCGACTCTTCACCGCGGAGTTCCCCGGCAAGGACGCGGACTTCCTGGATCAGGTCAACCCGGCCTCCCTGGAAACCCTGACCGGGTGCAAGGTCGAGCGGTCCCTGACCGAGGCCGCCCCCGAGGACCGTTTCCAGTTCGAGCGCCAGGGCTTCTTCTGCGCCGACCGCTTCGACCACGCGACGGGCAGGCCGGTCTTCAACCGCACGGTGACCCTGCGCGACTCATGGGCCAAGGTGGCGGGCTAGCACCTGCAGGCGATGGACGAAATGGACGATCTGGACGGCATGGACGGGATGGACCGGGCGTGCCGTTCTTTTTTGGGGCGGGGGCGGGCGTGATCCTGTACACGCGGCCCGAGTTCACGCCGCCCATGCCGTGCCCCTACCTGCCGGACAAGGTGCTGGTCTACGCCTCGTTCTACGCCGACAGCCTGGATTGCCACGAACTGACCTGGCTGCTGTCGCGGGGGTGGCGCAAGTTCGGGCACAACTTCTTCCGGCCGGCCTGCCCGGGCTGCAGGTCCTGCATCCCGCTGCGCGTGCCCGTGGAGCGCTTCCGGCCGAGCCGGAGCCAGGAGCGGGTCCTGCGCCGCTGCGCCCATGTCCGCGTGACGTTCGGCCCCCTGCGCTACGAAAGCCCGCTTTTTGACCTGTATCAGAGACATTCGCTGGTCCGTTTCGGACAAGAGCACAGCTTCGAGGATTTCGCCGCCAGCCTCCACTCGCCGTCCTGCCCGGCGGTGCTCTCGCGGTACGAGGTGGACGGCCGTCTCGTCGGCGCGGGATACCTCGACCGCGGCAGCGACGGACTGAGCTCCGTGTACTTCGTCTACGACCCGGACGCGTCGCGCCTGAGCCTCGGCATCTTCAGCGTGCTGCGCGAGATCCGGGAGACGGCGCGGCTTGGGCTGCAGCACTACTATCTGGGGTATGTCGTCCCGGGGTGCGAACGCATGGCCTACAAGGCCGGATTCGCCCCCCATCAGCTCTTCGATTGGGACGACGGACTCTGGCACGAGACCGGCAGGTCGCCTGAACATCCATCCCCGGGCATGATTCCCCTCGTATCGGGGTGGACAGGTACGGATTAGGCATTACAGATTGATCGTTCTGATCGAGAACAAAGGAGCTTTCCATGGAACATCGTACGGTCTATTTCGACAACAACGCCACGACGCCCCTGCATCCGGAAGTCAAGAAGGCTCTGGTCGAGGGGCTTGAGATATTCGGCAACCCTTCCAGCATGCATTCCTTCGGCCGCGAGGCGCGGGAAAAGATCGAGGAGGCGCGTGAACAGGTCGGCACGTTCATCGGCGCCAAGCCTGAGGAGGTCCTCTTCGTCGGCAGCGGGTCCGAGGCCAACAACACGGTCCTGTCCCTGCTGCACTGCGACAGCACGACCTGCGCCTGCTCCCTGAGCGGCCGGCACGACCTGGTGACCACGGCCATCGAGCACCCATGCGTGCTGAACACGGCCCGCCACCTCGGCCGCAAGCAGCACGGCGTGCACTACCTGTCCGTGGACAAGTTCGGCCGCATCGACCTCGACGACCTGCGCCGGGCCGTGACGGACAAGGTCGGCATGGTCTCCATCATGATGGCCAACAACGAGATCGGCACCATCCAAGACATCCGGGAGGCCGCCCGCATCACCCACGAGGCAGGTGCCCTCTTCCACACCGACGCCGTGCAGGCCGTGGGCAAGATCCCCGTCGACGTGCGCGACCTGGACGTGGACTTCCTGACCATGTCCGCGCACAAGATATACGGCCCCAAGGGCGTCGGCGCCCTCTACGTCAAGAAGGGCGTGCCCTACTGCCCGCTGATCCTGGGCGGACATCAGGAGAACGGCCGCCGCGCCGGCACGGAAAATTCCCTGGGCATCATCGGCATGGGCAAGGCCGTCGAAATGCGCGCCATCGAGATGGACGCCGAGGAACGCCGTCTTCTGCACCTGAAGCAAACCCTGCGGGACGGCATCGAGAAGGCCATCCCCGACGTGCTCTTCATGGGCCATCCCGAGCACGGTCTACCGGGGACGCTGAGCGTGTCCTTCATCGGCGCCGAGGGCGAGTCCATCCTCCTCTATTTGGACTTGGCCGGCATAGCCGTATCCACGGGCTCGGCCTGCGCCTCGGGCTCCCTGGACCCGTCCCACGTCATCCTGGCCACGGGAGTGCCCGTGGAAAACGCCCACGGCTCCGTGCGCATCAGCCTGGGCCGCGAGAACACCATGGAAGACGTGCAGTACATGCTCTACCACCTCCCCCCCATCATCGACCGCATCCGGACCATGTCCACTGCGTACAGGAGAAGATAAATGGCCAAATGGACTTACTCCGACAAGGTCAAGGACCACTTCATGAACCCGCGCAACATCCTGCGCGAGGACAATGAAGCCGAATACCACGGCATCGGGCAGACGGGGAACATCAAGTGCGGCGACGAGATGATCGTCTACATCAAGGTCGACCCCGAGAAGCTGACCATAACGGACTGCAAGTGGCGCACGTACGGCTGCGCCAGCGCCATCGCCAGCACCTCCATCCTGTCCGAGATGGTCATCGGCATGACCCTGGACCAGGCCTACGCCATCACGGCCAAGGACATCCTGAAGGAGCTCGACGGCCTGCCGGACAACAAGGTGCACTGCTCGGTGCTCGGCGACAAGGCCCTGCGGGCCGCCATCGACGACTACTATCGCAGGAACGGCATGGAGGACCGCATCAAGACCCAGAGCGCCAAGATCGTCTGCGAGTGCATGCAGGTCACGGACGAGGACATCGAGCACGCCGTTCTCGAGGGGGCGCGCAGCTTCCACGAACTGCAGGAGATGACCAAGATCGGCACGGGCTGCGGCGAGTGCCAGGAGAACGCCCAGGCCGTCATGTCCGGCTACATCCAGAAGCATTTCGGACTGTAACCCCAAGGAGGGCCGCCATGAAGATTCTGGCCTTCGGCGCGACCGGTTTCGTGGGGGCGCACCTCGTGCCCCATCTGGTGGAACGCGGCCATGAGGTGACCGTGGCGGCCCGCTCCGGAAAGGCGCGCTTCGCCCCGCCCGTGGCCGTGCTCAAGGCCGACCCCACCGCGCCGGGCCCGTGGCAGGAACTGGTCGCGGGGTTCGACGCGGTGGTCAACCTGGCAGGAACCCCCATCACGACCCGCTGGAACGAGGCGGGAAAGAAAAGCATTCTCGAATCTAGGGTGCTCAGCACCCGCAACATCGTGGACGCCCTGTCCCGCACCGCGGGCAAGACCTTCCTCTGCGCCAACGCCGTGGGCTACTTCGGCGACGGCGGGGACGCTGTGCTGACCGAGGACGCGCCGCGAGGGTCGGGCTTTCTGGCCGACGTGGCCGCGGCCTGGCAGGCCGAGGCCCTGCACGCCGAGAGCTTCGGGCACCGCGTGGTCACGCCGCGCATCGCCGTGGTTCTCGGCAACGGCGGCGCCCTGGCCAAGATGCACCTGCCCTTCGCCCTGGGCCTGGGCGGCCGTCTCGGCAGCGGCAGGCAGTGGTTCCCCTGGATCCACGTCCGCGACCTGGTGCGCGTCATGAGCTTCCTGCTGGAAACCCCGGTGGCCCGGGGGGCCTTCAATGCCTGCTCCCCCGAAGCAGTGACCAACGCCGGCTTCACCGCCGCCCTTGGCCGTGCCCTGAAGCGCCCGGCCGTCCTGCCCGTTCCGCCCTTTGCCCTGAAGCTGGTCCTGGGGGAGGCGGCGACCATGCTCCTGTCGGGGCAGCGCTGCGTCCCCGCGGCCTTGCAGGCCCTGGGCTTCGCCTTCGAGCACCCGGACCTGGACCGGGCCCTGGCGGACATCGTCCCCGCCCTGAAAAAGGCCTGACACCGCCGATTTGCCCCGCGATCCCATGCTCCTTGTATTTTGAGGCTCCCTGGCTTACCAGACAGGGAGCTTTTTTCGGCCGTCCGCACTCACCCCACAAGGAGACGCCATGGACAACGCGCCCATCTTCGACACCGCCATCCCCAGCCTGGGCCCGTGCAGGGTCGACAACCCCCTGCCCTACTGCCACCATATCGACGACTCGGCCAAGATGCGCATGTTCCTGTCCGGGGACGTCATCGAGGACGCCTCCGGCTCCGATGCGCTGTGCGAGTTCGAGGAGGCCGGCCCCAGGAGGATGATCTACTTCGACCCGCCCAAGACCAAGTGCGCCGTCGTGACCTGCGGCGGCCTTTGCCCGGGCATCAACGACGTCATCCGGGCCATCGTCATGAGCGCCCACCACAACTACCACGTGTCCGGCACCTTCGGCATACGCTACGGGCTGCAGGGCTTCATCCCCAAATTCAAGCACGACATCATGGAGCTCACGCCCGAGAGCGTGTCCGAGATCCACGAGTTCGGGGGCACGGTCCTGTCCTCGTCGCGCGGGCCCCAGCCGCCCGAGGAGATCGTCGACGCCCTGGAGCGCATGAACATCTCGGTCCTGTTCATGATAGGCGGCGACGGGACCATGAAGGCCGCCGACATAGTTACCCAGGAGGTTCTGCGACGCGGCCTCAAGATCGGCGTGGTCGGCATCCCCAAGACCATCGACAACGACATCAATTTCGTGACCCGTTCCTTCGGCTTCGACACGGCCGTGGAGAAGGCCACCGAGGCCATCCGCTGCGCCCACGTCGAGGCCCTGGGTTCTCCCGGCGGCATCGGCATGGTCAAGCTCATGGGCCGGGAGTCGGGCTTCATCGCGGCCCAGGCCAGCCTGGCCCTGAAGGAGGTCAACTTCGTCCTCGTGCCCGAAGCCCCCTTCGAGCTGCACGGGCCCGAAGGATTCCTGGCCCAGCTGAAACAACGCCTGGAGCAGCGGCAGCACGCCGTCATCGTCGTGGCCGAGGGCGCCGGTCAGGACCTGTGCCGCGCGGACAACGGGCAGGACCTGTCGGGCAACCCCATCCTCGGCGACATCTGCGACGTGCTGCGCAGGGAGATCAAAAAGTATTTCGGCGAACTGAACTTTCCATACACGCTCAAGTACATCGACCCGAGCTACATCATCCGTTCCATACCGGCCAACTCCAACGACCGCATCTACTGCGGCTTCCTCGGCCAGCACGCCGTGCATGCCGCCATGGCCGGCAAGACGGGCATGGTCGTGTCCAAGCTCCAGGACCGCTACATCCATCTGCCGCTGCACCTGGTCACGTCCAAGCGACGCAAGCTGAATATTTTCTCCAACTACTGGCGGTCCGTGATGGAATCGACCGGACAGCCCCAATCCATGTTCACCTGCATGAACAAGGCGGATAGGCCATGAAACGCGCCCTCATCGTTCTCGTCATCCTGGCCCTGGCCGGCGGAGCCTACTGGTTCCTGCAGAACCGCGAGCAGATCTTTCCCAAGCCCGAGGCCAAGGAAGTGGCGCCCCAGCGATGGCAGGTCAGTACGGGCAAGGCGCCCGAGCCCTCAAACACCACGGCGATGCTGCCCGTCAACGCGACCAACGCCAGCGTCGAGACGAACGCCACGTCCAACGCCACGGCCCCCGAAACACCCGTGGACGAAATCGTCCGGCACGACTTCGTCAAGGATGTCAGCGCCTACCTCGTCGCCCGCTACCTCCCGGGCGGCACCAAGAAGAATCCCGGCCCCCAGGGCCGCTTCGACCTCAACGTCAAGTCCGTGAACATCCGTTACGGCGTCGATTTCCCGGGCCTGAACGTGGACCCGGCCGACACGCTGGGCGCGCGCAAAATCATCTTCGGGCACGTGCTGCAGGGCCCGACGCTTGATTTCCTGCACGCCGCCTACACGCCCCTCTTCCTGGACAGCCTCGACGAGACGCTGCGCTCCACCACCCACACCCTGGCCTCGGGCCAGAGCGTGGCCGTGACCGAAGCGCAACGCGCGGAAATGCTGACGCTGCTGGCCTCCCGCCTGCGCACGGTGGGTCGGACCGTGTCCGTCCTGGCCAGGACGGACACGGTCAAGCCGCTTGTGGCCAAGTATCTTCAGGACATCGACAACGTCGGCCAGGCCCATCTGGCCTTCTGGAACCTGCAGGGCGACAAGGCGTCGCCCGCGGCCCGCGACGAGGCCAGCGCGCGCATCAAGACCACGATCCAGACGCGCGAGATCTCGCGTCAGCGTCTGCTGCAGGCCATCGTCAGCGCGGCCGACCCCCAGGGGCTGGACGCTTCGGAACTCATCTATCTGGCGCAATGGATATACCGCCGCGGCGAAGAAAACCCCCAATGGGTCGGGGCCACGGGCAAGGCGGGAGAACTGCTGGCCAGGGTCGCGGAAGCCGTGGAGGAACGCTCGCGGCAGCCATGGCCGGAAAGCGGCGGAAACGCCACGTCGGGCGATCCCGCCGAGGCGGGGCAGTAGTCAGGACAGGAAGGACTTTTCGAGCCGGCACGTCTGGACGACGTCACCGCCGGCTTCGTGCAGGACGAACTCTATGGAACCCCGGGCACCCAGCCGGGGTTCGCATTTTTCGTTGTTCCAGAGCGTCAGCCAGCCGGGCCCCCATTCAGAATAGGGGAAGGACAGGGTCCCGACGCGGTAGAGTTCTGGCACTGTCCAGCCGGCTTCTGCCAGCTGAGCGGCATGGGCCCGGAACCAGGCCAGGGACCGCGCATGGGCTCGTCCCTGTTCCTTGGAAATTTTTCCGCATTTCAGCAGTTCCGCGCTGCTCTCGAGTTCCTGTTCGAATGTCGGCATGATCCTTCCTGCGTGTGTCATGGTCGCGAGACGGGGCGGGTGTACTGCACGCCGATACCAAACCGCGTCTTGTCGGTGCACCCCAGATCCCTGGTCCAGCGCACGCGGCCCTGGAAGCTCCGGTGTGCGGCCAGCCCCGATTTTTCGGGGTGAAGGTTCAGGAGCTGAAGGTATATGATCTCGCCCGTACGCAGCGGAGAGCGGGTTTCCATGCACAGGCCGCCCTCGCCCAGGTCGATGAGTCTCGCGTCGAGGTACTCGTCGCTGTCAAGCCGGCTGTACCTGACGCTGTTTTCCTTGCGCTGGCGCGTGAAGGCGCGCCTGTTCTGCGAACCGTTCGCCATATTTGCCTCCCTATCCCGCCATGGCGGAAACTCTTTTCATCCTATAGTCCTTTGCGGAGAAATGAAAAGAGGCCTCAGGCAAGCTGTTCGAGCCCCTCGGGGGTGCACAGGAGAAACCCCTCTTCCGCCAGCCTCCCGGCCAGCATGCCGTGCCCCTCGATGCGCACTCCGGAAAACGTGCCGTCGTAGATCACGCTGATGCCACAGCTGGGCGAACGCGGCTGTAGCACCGCAGCTCGGGCGCCGGTCAGGGAGGCGATGCGCAGGACCTGCTCGACGCCGCGCGTGAAGGCCTCGGTCACGTCCGCTCCGCTGCGGGTCAGGGCCTTGTCCCCGCTCAACTCCACGGCATCCCGGGGGGTGGGCAGCCCGCCGAGCTGTTCGGGACAGACGGGGATGAGCGTGAAGCGCGAAGCCAGGTCCGCGACGCGCCCGTCGGTCTCCATGCGCCCGTCGTAGCGGCAGTACACGCCAAGCAAACAGGCGCTGACCAGCAACGGTTGCCGTCCTCTTCCCTGGAAATCGTCCCTTGTCATCCAGCCCTCCATCCTGTAGCCGTTGAACTCGCAATCATCAAAAAAATCGTGATATTCCGGAGGCTTCATGTCCACTCTCCAGTCCGCCCTCGACCGCATCAGCCCCCTCGACCCGACATATTTCGATCAGGCCCAGGCCCATCTCGACACGCAGACCAAGCCCAAAGGGAGCCTCGGCACCCTGGAACGCGTCGCCTGCCGTCTGGTGGCCCTGGCCGGTGGCGAAGCGCCGTGCGTGGACCCGGCCCGCGTCTACACCTGCGCCGGCGACCACGGCGTGGCGGCGCAGGGCGTGAGCCTCTTTCCGCAGGACGTGACGCGACAGATGGTCGAAAACTTCGTGCGTGAGGGCGCGGCCATCAACGTCCTGACCCGCACGGCCGGCGTGGACCTCAAGGTCGTGGACGCCGGCTGCCTGGGCGGCCCCTTCCCCGAACACCCGGCCCTGGTGCAGTGCAAGGTCGCCCCCGGCACCCGCGATTTCACGACAGGCCCGGCCATGACGCGCCAGGAGTGCCTGACGGCCCTGGAAAACGGGGTGCGCCTGGCCCTTGCGGCGCGGGAAGACGGCATGAAAACCCTGTGCACGGGCGAGATGGGCATCGCCAACACCACGCCAGCCACGGCCCTGTTCTGCGCCTACCTGGGCCTGGAACCCGAAGCCATCACCGGCCCCGGCACCGGCCTGAACGCCGAAGGAATCCGCCACAAGATCCGCGTCATCGAACGGGCTCTGGCCCTGCACGCGCCGGTCGTGGCCACGGGCGACCCCATCGACATCCTGGCCTGCCTGGGCGGCTTCGAGATCGCCACCCTGGCCGGTATGATCCTTGGCGGGGCGAGCCTGGGCATGGCGCTGGTCATCGACGGATTCATCTCGTCCAGCGCCTTCGCCGCGGCCAGGGCCATCCACCCCGCCGTGGCCGAGTACGCATTCTTCGCCCACGCCTCGGCCGAACCGGGCTTCGCCGCAGTCATGGACGGCCTTGGAACCGCCCCGCTGCTCAACCTGGGCATGCGCCTGGGAGAGGGCACGGGCGCGGCCATGGCCGTCTTCATCCTGCGCTGTGCGGCCAACATCTACAACGAGATGGCCACATTCTCCTCGGCCGGCGTGGATTCCGGAAATTGAAAAAGGGCGGGCGGAAAACCGCCTGCCCTTTCACGTCGAAAGCATTCCCGCTCAGACGGCCGCGCCGCTCTTGTACACCGCGTCCAGGATTTCCTGCCCACCGCGCTCCAGGACCGCCCGGGCCACTCCGGCGCCCAGGGCCACGGCTTCGGCGGCCGGGCCCGAGGCTTCCTGACGGATGACCCGCTCGCCGCACAGGTCGGCCACCAGGCCCGTCATGGTCAGGGTCGACCCGGACAGGGTGGCGAAGCCGGCGATGGGCACCTGGCAGCCGCCGTCCAGACCGAAAAGGAAGGACCGCTCGGCCTCGACGCAGGCTCTCGTGGGCGCATGGTCGAGGAAGGCCAGCAGTTCGTCCAGCTCGGGCCGGTCGGTACGGAACTCGATGCCCAGGGCTCCCTGGGCCACGGCCGGGAAGAAGGACGGCGGGGCCAGTTCCTGCATGTGCGGCGCGTCGAGGCCCAGGCGATTGAGCCCGGCCATGGCCACGATGATGGCGTCGAACTCGCCGGCCATGAGCTTGCCCACCCGGGTGTCCAGGTTGCCGCGCAGGGAGACGATGCACAGGTCCCGGCGCAGGCCCATGAGCTGGGTCTGGCGGCGCAGGCTGCTGGTCCCGACGCGGGCCCCGGCCGGCAGGGAGGCGATGTCAGGGTAGTTCGCGCTCAGGAAGCAGTCCGTGGGCGCTTCGCGCTCGGGGATGATGCCCAGCTTGAGGCCCTCGGGCAGTTCGGCCGGGACGTCCTTCATGGAGTGCACGGCAATGTCCGCCTCGCCGGCCAGCAGCGCCTCCTCGATCTCCTTCACGAACAAACCCTTGCCGCCGATCTTGGCCAGGGGGACGTCGAGAATCTTGTCGCCCTTGGTCTTGATGATGTTCAGCTCGATGTCGATGCCGGGGTACTGGGCCTTGAGGAGGCCCGAAATGTGGTGTGCCTGCCACAGGGCGAGCTTGCTCCCGCGGGTGGCGATGCGAATTTTCTTCATCAATGATCCTTTGAAGTTAACCGCAACTGGAGCAGTTGCCGCCGCTGCAGGAACCGCAGCCGCTCTTGCCCCTGGTGGTGATGGCGCTCGCGCTGGGCGAGCCCGCGACGATGGGGCCTCCGGTGCGGAAGACGCCCCGGGACATGAGCTTGGCCGTGTCGGCGGAGCCGCAGGCCGGGCACGCGGACTGCTCGCCGCCCAGGACGATCTCCTCGAACTCCTTGTGGCAGGCGTTGCAGACGTATTCGAAGATGGGCATATGTCCTCCTTTACGGTTGTTCCGAGCCCAAGAAAGGTTCGAGTTCGGAAACCGCCTCGAAAAGATAGTAGTCGATCAGACCGCAGAGCAGGTGGCCGATGGCCGCGTGAATCTCCTGGACGAGGGGCGTCCTGGTGTCGGGGACGATGAGGGCGTGGTGGCAGTGCCGCGTCATCTCCCCGCCGTTGCCCCCGCCCAGCCCCACGGTCACCAGTCCGTTCTCCATCCCGAGGCGCAGGGCCTCGTTGACGTTGGCGCTTTTGCCCGACGTGGAAATGCCGACCAACACGTCGCCCGGCCGCCCCAAGGCGCGGACCTGCTTGCTGAAGATCTGCTCGAACGAATAGTCGTTGCCGATGGCCGTCAGTGCCGAGGAGTCCGTGGTCAGGGCGATGGCCGGCAGGGGCGGGCGCTCCATCATGAAGCGGTTGACCAGCTCAGCCGCGAAATGCTGGGCGTCGGCCGCGCTGCCGCCATTGCCGCAGAAAAGGATCTTCCCCCCGCCCGTGAGACACAGGGCCATGGCCCGGGCCGCCTCGGCGACCTGAGAGGCGTGGGCGGCGAAAAACGCCGTGCGCAGCGCGGCTCCGTCCTCCGCGTGGGTCGTGATGATCCGCAGCACCTTGTCGGTCATGGCCTGGCCCTCCCCTCATTCGTTGAACAGGACCATGGTTTGTAAGTTCCCACCTGCCCTTTGGCAAGGGTTTCTTCCCCCGCCTTCGACGACAAGTTATACAGAATTGTAAAACAGCGACCGGAAGATTCGCGAAGCTTTGACAATTTCGGAATTCGAACCCCCGAGACTTTCAATCCACCACAAACACAGGCTCGGAGCGAATTAACGCAGCGCAACGGCTCCCAACTTCGTCGAAAATTCGCCGCCCCATCCAGGCCCGACAGGGCACGATGATTGCACAATCAAACCGCATCTAAAGGGCTCGAATCACGCGCTTCTTTGCGCCGAGCCGCGACTTCTTACAAAACGGGGTGCACTCCCCTCAAATACCTTTCTTTTTTTGGTTTTCTCATTTAGAAAACCGTCACTTTGTAACACTTACTCATGGAGGTTGTTTGTGAAGAAATTTGCTCGTGTTTTCCTGACCCTGGTATGCGTGCTGCTCTTTACTGCGGCCGCGGGGGCCGAGACCATCAAGCTTGGCTTCAACATCCCGATGACCGGCGACATTCCCAAAGTGGGTGAGATGGCAAAGCAGTCCGCCGAAATGCTCAAGGAGCAGGTCAACGCCAAAGGCGGCCTGGACGTCGGCGGCAAGAAGTACCAGCTCGAATTCGTGTACGTGGACAACGAGACCAAGCCCGAGTCCGCCGTCAACGCGGCCCTGAAGCTGATCGAAGGCGAGAAGGTCCTGGCCATGGTCGGCCCCATGGGTTCCGGCCGCGCCGTCCCCGCCGGCGAAGTGGCCAACAACCTCAAGACCGTCATGCTCGCCCCCTGGTCCACCAACCCCAAAACCACCCTGGACCGCCCCTACGTCTTCCGCGCCTGCTTCCTGGATGACTTCCAGGGCCCCGTGGCCGCCAAGTTCGCCACCAACCAGCTGCAGGCCAAGACCGCGGCCGTCCTCTTCGACGTGGCCCAGGACTACTCCAAGGGCCTGTCCGAATTCTTCAAGAAGAGCTTCGAGGAACTGCACGGCGCCGGCGCCGTGGTGGCCTACGAAACCTTCACCACCAAGGACGTGGACTTCTCGGCCCAGCTGACCAAGATCATCAAGGCCAAGCCCGACGTCCTCTTCACCCCCCAGTACTACAACGAAGTGCCTCTCATCGTGCGCCAGGCCCGCGAACTGGGCTTCAAGGGCCCGATCCTCGGCTCCGACTCCTGGGGCTCCGCCGAACTCATGGGCCTGTGCGGCGACGACTGCAAGGGCCAGTATTTCGTGACCCACTACGCCGCCGCCGGCGCCAAGGGCGCGACCAAGGAATTCATCGACAACTTCAACGCCAAGTACGGCCAGATCCCGGATGACGTCGGCGCCCTGACCTGGGACGCCACCAACATGGCCCTGGCCGCCATCCAGAAGATGGGCGCCCTGTCCGGCGACCTGGCCAAGGACCGCGACGCCCTGCGCGCCGCCCTGGCCTCCATGAGCGGCTTCGAAGGCATCACCGGCACCATGAGCTACGACGGCAAGAGCGGCGACCCCTCCAAGTGCGCCGTCATCGTCAAGATCAACGACGCCGGCGAGTTCACGTTCCACGAGACCGTCTGTCCGTAACCCTGGCTGACTTCCGGAGGGCGGCCCGCCGCCCTCCGGCCTTGAGACATTCCAACCGATTCCGGACCCGAACATGCTCGAAACTTTCATCCAACAGGGCATCAACGCCCTGCAGCTGGGCAGCTATTACTCCCTCATCGCGCTCGGGTACTGCCTGGTTTACGGCGTGCTCCTGCTCATCAACTTCGCCCACGGCGACATCTTCATGGTCGGCGCCTACATCGCCTTCTTCTGCGCCACGGCGCTCATGGGCAAATACGGCGTCCTCGACGCCGGCATGTCCGGCTGGATCGTGCTCGCCCTGACCGTGCCCCTGACCATGCTCCTGACCTCGGGCGTGGGCGTCTTCATCGAGCGCGTGGCCTACCGCCCCCTGCGCCTGAAGGGAGCCAACCGCCTCTACGTGGTCATCACGGCCCTGATGATGGGCATCGTCCTGGAGTACGGCAACCTGGCCATGCTCGGCGCCACCCGCAAGTCCTTCCCGACGCTTGTGCCCCGGGCCATCTTCGAGATCGGCGGGGCCACGGTCACGAGCCTGAAGCTGGCCGCCATCTTCACCAGCTTCGCGGTCTTCGGCCTGCTGCAGTGGATCGTGACCCGGACCAAGATCGGCATGGCCATGCGCGCGGTGTCCTTCGACAAGTTCGCGGTGCCCCTCATGGGCATCCCGCTGGACATCGTCATCATCTTCACCTTTTTCCTGGGCTCCTCCATGGCCGGTCTGGCCGGACTGCTCTACGCCATGAATTTCCCGGTCCTCGACCCGTTCATGGGCGCCCTGGTGGGCTGGAAGGCCTTCATCGCCGCCGTCGTAGGCGGCATCGGCGACATCCGCGGCGCCTTCATCGGCGGGTTCCTGCTGGCCTTCCTGGAGGTGGCCGTGGCCGCGACCTTCAGTTCCGAACTGCGCGACCTGATCTCCTTCACCATCCTGCTGGGCATTCTCTCCTGGAAACCAACCGGGCTCTTCGGCAAGCCCAGAACCACGAAGATCTGAACCATGAGTCCACGCCTCACCACACCAGCGGCGCTCTGCGCCTTGCTCCTGGGCCTCGTCGCCATGACGCAGACCGGCCTGCTCGGCCAGTACGCGCAGACCTTCCTGTGCACCATGGGCATCTACATGATCCTGGCCGCCAGCCTGAACCTGGTCAACGGCTACATGGGCGAATTCAGCTGCGGCCACGCCGGCTTCATGGCCGTTGGGGCCTACACGGCCTCCATCGTCGGCGTCATCCTCTTCGTCGGCGACGAGCACTTCGGCCCGGCGCTCCTGCCCATGAGCCTCGCCCCAATGGCCTTCCCGCTCATCCTGGCCGCGGGTTTCGCGGCCGCGGCCCTGGTTGGCCTGCTCGTCGCCATCCCGTCCTTCAAGACGCGCGGCGACTACCTGGCCGTCATCACCCTGGCCGCCGGCTACATCGTCAAGAGCGCCCTGGAGAACATCGAGATCGTCGGCGGCCCCAGAGGCTTCATGGGCATGAAGAAGGTCGTGCTGGCCATCGAGGAGAGCTTCACCGTGCCCTGGATGCTCGTCTGGATCTTCATCGGCGTGGTCCTGACGGTCTGGCTGCTGCGACGCTTCGTCTACTCGACCTACGGCAAGGGCGTCATGGCCATCCATCAGGACGAGGTCGCGGCCGAAATCATGAGCGTCAACACCAACCACATGAAGCTCGTGGCCTTCATGCTCTCCTCGGGCCTGGCCGGGCTGGCGGGCGGGCTCTACGCCTACCTCATCGGCTTCGTGAACCCGGCCTCCTTCACCATCCTGCGCTCCACGGAGTGCCTGGTCATGGTCTACCTGGGAGGCATGGGCTCCCTGACGGGCTCCATCCTGGCGGCGGGCATCTTCACCATCCTGCTGGAATTCCTGAAGCCCCTGGAGCAGCTCAAATGGGTGGCCATCCCCATGCTCCTCATCGTCCTCATGCAGTTCCGGCCCGAGGGCCTGATGGGCAACCGCGAGCTTTCGGACATCTTCCCCAAACTCAAGCGCTTCTACAGGTTCAAATGACATGGCCCTGCTCGAAATAACCGACCTGACCCAACGCTTCGGCGGCCTGCTGGCCGTGAACGAGTTGTCCGTCCGCCTGGAGGGCCGCGAGATGTGCGCCCTCATCGGGCCCAACGGCGCCGGCAAGACGACCGTCTTCAACCTGGTCAGCGGCTTCTACCAGCCCACGTCCGGGTCCATCAAAATCGGCGGCGTCGACACGCGCGGCATGAAGCCCCACCAGGTCACGTCCCTGGGCGTGGCCCGGACCTTCCAGAACATCCGGCTGTGGAACGACATGACCGTGCTGGACAACATCAAGGTCTCCCAGCACTACCGCCTCGGCTACAGCCTCGTGGACTCCCTGCTGCGCACCCGGCGCTACGCCGACCGCGAGAAGGCCATCGACCACGAGGCCATGGAACTTCTGGAGTTCATGGGCATGCGCGACCTGGCCGACGAGGTCCCGCCGAACCTGCCCTACGGCACCCAGCGCAAGGTCGAGATCGCCCGCGCCCTGTCCATCAAGCCCAAGCTCCTGCTGCTGGACGAGCCGGCCGCGGGCCTGCCGTCCACCGACGTGGTGGAGCTGATCAAGCTGGTCGAATGGATCCACAAGGAGTTCGACCTGGCCATCTGGATGATCGAACACCAGATGACCGTGGTCATGAGCCTGTGCCAGTGGATCAAGGTCATCGACTTCGGCGCGACCATCGCCGAGGGCACGCCGGAGGAAATCCGCAACAACCCGGAGGTCATCAAGGCCTACCTGGGAGATGAGAACATCTGATGCTTTCCGTCACCAATCTCAAAGTCAGATACGGCAACACCGAAGCCCTGCACGGCATCTCCTTCACCGTGGACAAGGGCGAGATCGTGACCCTCATCGGCGCCAACGGCGCCGGCAAGACCACCACCCTGCTGTCCATCGCCCGACTGGGTCCGCCCGAAGGCCCCAAGATCATCGAGGGCGACATCACCTACAAGGGCCAGAGCCTGCTCCCGGTCCCGCCCCACGAGATCGTGTCCAAAATGAGCATGGCCCTGGCGCCCGAAGGCCGGCACATCTTCGGCAACCTGACCGTCGAGGAGAACCTGACCCTGGCCACCTACGCCCGCAAGGACATGGACAACGTCAAACGCGACTACGAGCGCGTCTACGAACTCTTCCCGCGCCTGGTGGAGCGGCGCAGGCAGCGCAGCGAGTCCCTGTCCGGCGGCGAGCAGCAGATGCTGGCCGTGGGCCGGGCCCTCATGACCGGGGCCGACTTCATCATGCTCGACGAGCCGTCCATGGGCCTGGCGCCGCTGCTGATGTACGACATGTTCCGGGCCTTGAAGGAACTCAATTCCCAGGGCATGACGCTTCTTCTGATCGAGCAGAACGCGCGCATCGCGCTGCAGTTCGCCCACCGCGGCTACGTGCTCGACACGGGGGCCATCGTGGCCTCGGGCAACGCCCGGGAACTCATGGACAACCCCGACGTGAAGAAGGCATACTTGGGCGGCTGAACCCGGCACCAACCTGTTTTCGCACGAAGCCCGGGCGCCCCGCTTGGGCTTCGTTTTTTTGACGGACCAGAACATGGATTACGACAACATCATTCTCATCGGCATGGCCGCGGCCGGCAAATCCACCGTCGGCAAGAGGCTGGCCAGGGAGCTGGGCTGGGCCTTCGTGGACACGGACCTGCTCCTGGAGGCCTGGTGGGGCGCCCCGTTGCAGGCCATCAGCGACCATCTCGGCCGCGACGCCTTCGTGCAGGCCGAGGCCGAGCAGATCAGACGCACCTTCCTCAAGAAATGCGTCATCGCAACGGGCGGCAGCGTGGTCTACAGCGCCCTGGCCATGCAGCACCTGGCGACCCTCGGGCGCATCGTCTACCTCGAATCCTCCTTCGAGGACATCGCAGGCAGGCTGACAAACCCCTGTTCCCGGGGATTGGCCATCGCCCCAGGACAGACCATCAGGGACCTTTACGACGAACGCGTCCCCCTGTATGCACGCTACGCTCAGGTGCGGGTGCGCACCGACGGCCAGGACCCCGACCAGACCTGCGCCGCCATCATCCAAGCCCTATCCGGAAACACCGAGAACCCGTCGTGACCAAGAAACTTCTGCCCGCCCAGGCCTTCCGCAAGCTGGCCGCCCTGTATGCCGACATGCAGGACGCCTATGTCCGGCACGCCGGCGCCCTGGGCCTGACCTGCGACAACTGCCCCGACAACTGCTGCACGAGCTATTTCCAGCACCACACGCGCATCGAGTGGGCCTACCTCCTGCAAGGCTTGTCCGAACTGCCGCCCGAACGCCGGGCCGAATACGAGAGAAGGGCCCGCGCCTACGTGCGCGAGGCCGGCGACGCGCTGGCCCGTGGGGAGCGGCCGCACATCATGTGCCCGCTGAACGACGACGGCCGCTGCGGCGTGTACATGCACCGCCTGATGATCTGCAGGCTGCACGGCGTGCCCAACCGCCTGCGCTACCCCAACGGGCGCAGCGTCGATTTCCCGGGCTGTTTCCGCAGCCAGGAGCTCTGCGCGTCGGCCGATTCCTTTCCCGTCCTGGACCGCACGGCCCTCTACACCCGGCTCTTGGAGCTGGAGGTGCAGTTCGTGGGGCCGGGGAAGATTCGTTCCCTGCCGCGGGTTGATCTGACCCTGGCCGAAATGATAGTCCAGGGTACCCCCCAATCGTGAAACCACGGAGACCGGCATGCACCCTCGCCTGAAGACGGCCCTCGTCCTGCTGACCCTGCTGGTGGCGTCCTGCGCGCACCTGAGCGTCGTCCACCTGGACAAGAAGCCCTGGACCCTGGGCCAGCAGGAAACCCTGGCCATGCGCTACTGGGAGTTCACCTACTCAAGCCGCCTGGAGGACAACAGGCTGATCGTCACGGGCACCGCCAAACCCGTGGCCGGGGCCGTCCCCGAGTGGGCCACCTGGATTCAGGATCTCTGGATGCAGATCTATCTTTCAGACGACAACAGCCGGGTCCTGGCCAAGGATCTGCGCCTCTACCTCCCGACCACCCTGGATCACGACAAGGGCGTGCCCTTCGAATTTCACCTCACGCCCGAGTCCCTCGGCTCATCGGGCCCCCTCTACATTTCCTTCGGCTATCGCATGGAACTGACGGCCGAGAAGAGCACCCAGGGAACCGGCAACAAGGCCGAGGTCTTCTTCGCCAGCCAGGGAGCCCTCTTCCAGTAGCCCCCGCACCGGCTCAGACGACGGAAAGCCCCCGGGAGCATGGCTCCCGGGGGCTTTCCGTCTTTCTCGTTCAAGAAAACCCGGACAATCAGTTCATGGTGCCGCGCTCACCCTTCAACTGGACCTGGAGGGATTGCGCCAGCTGCTTGGCCCTCTCGGACTCCTTCCAGTCCCCGTAGGCGTGCATCCAGTAATCGAAACCGTAGATCTTCTGCATGAGTTGCTCCTCGTGCAGGCTGACCCACGTATCGAAGAGATACATCTCCGTTGAAAACTCCTTGCTGTCCAGCACCTTGATCACGGTGTTGGCGGGGAATTTCTTGCTCTCCAGATTGAGCTGGAGAAACTCGACCACGGACTGCTGAGACAATTCCGGGGAAAGAGGCTGGTCTTTCACGCGCTCCACGAGTTCCCAGTAATCAGCGAACTGGGCCTGCATCTGTTTCTGCTGCTCGTCGGTCAGCGCAATGAAAAGTTTTCCGTCCCGCTCTTCGATGAAATAATAGCGAAGCCAGAACTCGAAATGGAAAACGTTAGCCGTGTCAGTCAGAGCATTTTGAGGAATAGCCATTTTCTTCTCCCTGTACCTTGGTGATCATGAAAACATCTGCGAAAAATCAATTATGAGTACGCCAAAGCAGATCAAGATTACGTATCACGACGAATGTTGACAAAAATATTTACCGACTGTAATACTCCGCTTTACAAATACGCGATAGTTGGAGGTTTCACATGGAAGATTATGTCAAGCAAGCCCTCGAAATCGTCAAAGCACAAGCCAGTGTGCGCAACATGACCGAGGAAGAGCTGACATCCATGGTTCGTTCGTTGACCGAAGGAATCAAGAATGTCGCTGAAGGAACGCAGCCCGAGCCGGTCAAGGCTCCTTCCGCCGATGACGCCAAGAAGGCCATCCGCGAGAAGAGCATCATCTGCATGGAATGCGAAAAATCCTTCAAGGTGCTGACCAAGCGCCACCTCGCCACCCACGGCCTCACTCCCGAGGAGTACCGGGAGAAATGGGGCTACAAGAAGGGCACGTCCCTGGTGGCCAAATCCCTGGCTCGCGACCGCCGCAAGAAGATGCAGGACATGAAGCTCTGGGAGAAACGGGTCAAGAAGTAGACCACCAGAAGGGCGAAGCGGTCGCTTCGCCCTTTCTCATTCCCCCGCCTCGAAGAACTGCGCCGTCTTCACCAGGCGCCCCTGCAGCAGGGAAAAGCCCGCATCCACGGCCTGCAGCACGAACACCGGGCTGACGTACAAGGCCTGCCAATCAAAATCAATGACATACCCGTCATCCGTCCTCTCCATGGTTCGGACCATGGGCCGCACGTCGACCTCGCCGGGCTCGCCCTTCTTGGTCAGCTTGGGCACCTTCCACTCCTGCGCCTCCAAGAACGGCGCAAGGCGCTGCGCGAACCGCTCGCCGTCTTCCGCGCGGGCGAAGGACAGGGTGAACCGCTCGCGGTTCGAGATGGGCGCCCGCCGCTGGCAGGGCAGCTCGTCCACGCGCGAGGCGCGCATGCCGTGAGGCAGCTCCGCGTTGAGGAGCGCGGGCAGCCCCTCGACATCCAGCCGCTCGCGCACGAAGAAGTCCATCCACTCGCACACGCTGCCCACGCCCACGGGCAGGGCCCGGGCGAAAGACAGGAGCGGAATGGGGTGGAACCCGCCGCTGAAGGCCAGGGGCAGCCGAGCGCGCCTGAAGGCCCGCTCGAAGATGCGCTGCAGCTCCAGCTGGCTCAGGTACATGGCCGGCCCGGTCTTGGAGTACCACAGCCTGAAGCGCTGCTCCTTGTGCTGCAGGTCCACGGACGGCGCAGGGACGTCCTCCACTTCTCCGGGCTCTTCCTGATCCCTCGTGGTCCGGTTGATGACGGGCACGATGTCGTGGTCCGCGGCCTGGCCGGCCAGCTCCGACGGGCGGCCGTCCAGGGTGCAGACGCCGCAGGCGCGGCAGGAGTCGTAACGGCAGTCGGGAGTGATCGCGCCGTCCAGGGCGCGGCGGCGCTCCGTCAGCAGGAATTTGCGGCTCACGCCGGAGGTCAGGTGGTCCCAGGGCAGGGGCTGTTCCGGGTCCCGCGCGGCAAGATAGCTTTCGGCGTCCACGCCGGCCTCGGCAAAGGCTTCGAGCCAGGGCTCCAGGCGCAGGTGATCGGTCCAGCTGGTGAAGAGCGCCCCCTTGCGGTAGGCCCCCTCCACGGCCGGCGCCAGCCGTCTGTCGCCGCGGGAGAAGACGCCTTCGAGCCAGGTCATGTGCGAATGGTGCCACTTGAGCTTGAGCTTGCGGTAGGGCCGGAAGATGCCGCGCAGGTAGCCGAGGCGCTCCTCGATCTCGGCCATGGTGATCTGCCGTTCCCACTGGAAGGGCGTGTGCGGCTTGGGCACGAAAGGCGAGACCGCGGCCGTGATCTGCAGCCGCTTGGCGCCCCTGCCCGCGCTGGCCGCCACCTTGAGGCAGAGGTCCAGAATGCCGTCCAGGTCTTCGGCCGTCTCGGTGGGCAGGCCGATCATGAAATAGAGTTTGACCTGCTGCCAGCCCAGGCGGAAGGCTTTGCCGGTGTGGTCGAGCAGGGCCTCCTCGGTCACGCCCTTGTTGATGACGTCCCGCAGGCGCTGGGTGCCGGCCTCGGGGGCCAGGGTCATGCCCGTGTGGCGGATCTTGCCCATGAGGCGCATGAGGTCCTCGGAGACCGAGCCCACGCGCAGGGACGGCAGGGAGATGGAGACCTGCTCCTGGCGGCAGTGGCTGTAGGAGGACAGGAAGAGGGCCTCCAGGGCGCTGAAGTCGCCGGTGCTGAGCGACAGGAAGGACAGCTCCTCGCTGCCCGTATCGGCCAGGCCCTGGCCTATGATGGAGGCCAGGACGTCGACCTCGCGCTCGCGCACCGGGCGGTAGATCATGCCCGCCTGGCAGAAGCGGCAGCCGCGCGTGCAGCCGCGCGCGATCTCCACGGAAAAGCGGTCGTGCACGGGCTTGCCGAAGGGCACGATCTGGCGGGTCGGGAAGGTCGTGCGGTTCATGTCCGCCACGACGCGCTTCTCCACGCGGGCCGCCCCGCCCGCGACAGGCCGCACGGCCCCGCGGCCGTCGTCCTCGAAATAGGACGGCACGTACACGCCGGGGAGCGCCGACAGACGGCGGATCAGCCCGGCCCGGTCGACGCCCTCCTCCCGGGCCTGCGCCATGACCCCGAGCATCTGCGGCAGAATCTCCTCGCCGTCGCCCAGGACCATGAGGTCCATGAACGCCGCGATGGGCTCGGCGTTGAAGGTGCAGCCGCCGCCGGCCACGACCAGGGGGTGCCCCTCGCCGCGTTCGGACGCGCGCAGGGGAATCCCGGCGAGGTCGAGCATGTAGAGGATGTTGGTGTAGCACAGCTCGTGCGTGACGCTGAACATGACCGCATGGAGGCTGCCCAGGGGCGTGTCGCTCTCCAGGGTGGCCAGGGGGGCGCCGTGTTCGCGCAGCACTGCGGCCACGTCCTCGGTGGGCGCGAAGACGCGCTCGGCGTAGAACCGGTCGTCGGCGTTGACGATGTCGTAGAGGATCTTCTGACCGAGGTAGGACATGCCCACCTCGTAGAGGTCCGGAAATGCCAGGGCCACGTGGGCCCGGACCGTCGCCGGGTCCTTGTGCACGCTGTTGATCTCGGTGCCGAGGTAGTGACTGGGCCGCGAAAAGAGGGGAAGCAGAGCCTTCATGGGTCCTTGGAGGGTCGGGATGGGCAGAAAAAAAGGTGGCGCGCCACGCGTGGCCGCTCCACCCACTTTTTCCGCACCCCGTCCCGGGGTTATTTTTTCAGGAACTTGCTGAAGTCGGACACGCCGCCGCCCATGCCTCCCAGGTTGCGCAGGCCGCCGGGGGCAGAGAGGGTCAGGTTGGTGGTCGCCTCGAGATACTTGGTCTTCAGCTCCTCGGGCACGGTCTTGTACTGGTAGATCACGTGCCGCTGGTCGATCTCGCCTTCCATGTTCTGGTCGAAGGGGTAGCCGAAAGGCAGCAGCAGCATCTGCACCCCGCCCTGCTGGGTGGGGATGGTCTGCAGGATGGCCGGGTCCTTGATGAGGCCCTTGTCCTGGTCCCACTTGCCGAGCACCATGTCGCCGTTCACCAGCTTGACCAATCTGATATCGTACATTGTCACCTCGTCGAGTTTTTGGGGCCCACGGACGCACGAAACGTGCGCTGGGCCAAAGATGAAATGATTAAGAGCTGCGCAGGGCACTGTCAAGGTCGCCCCCTCCCGCCCTTCCCCCCCGGGATGCTTTGTGGTAGCCGACCCCAACACAGCAAAGGGGCGGACATGAACACACTCGACATCGTCTTCTGCGTCATCCTGGGCTTTCTGGGCCTGCGCGGCATCTTCCGCGGCCTGGTCAAGGAGGTGGCCTCCATCCTGGGCCTGATCCTGGGCTTCGTCCTGGCCAACGTCTTCCACGGCGAACTCGCGCCCCTGCTCGAAAAGCCCCTGGGAGGCCCCGGCCTGGCCAACCTGGCGGCCTACCTCGGCATCTTCCTGGGCACCGTGGCCGTGGTCTTCCTGACGGCCGCCCTGATCCGCAAGATTCTGAAGCTCATCATGCTCGGCTGGCTGGACAGCATCGGCGGCGGTCTCCTGGGCTTCTTCAAGGGGGCGCTCTTGTGCAGCATCATCGTCCTGGCCCTGACGGCCTTCCTGCCGTCCAAGGCCACGATCCTGACGGAGTCGCAACTGGTGCCTTACGTGAACATGTTCAACACCATGCTGGCCGAGACGCTCCCCAAGGACATGCGCGACCAGTTCCTGCTCAAGAGCCGGGAACTGCAGCTGGAATGGGAACGGAACGTCAAGGAAAAACTGAAGGATATCAAGGGAAACACAGGTGCAAAAACATAATTTCGACCGCATCGTCGAGGTCATCGACACCCTGACCGGACCGAACGGCTGCCCCTGGGACAAGGAGCAGACCCCCCAGAGCATGTGCGACTACCTCGTGGAGGAGTGCTTCGAACTGGTGGAGGCCATCCGCCAGAACGACCCGGCCGAGATCGCCGAGGAACTGGGCGACGTCCTCTTCCTGCTGCTCTTCGTCGGCCGCTGCATGGACCGGGAAATCCCGGATTTCCTCCAGTCCGCCCTGGCCGGCAACGTGGCCAAGATGATCCGCCGCCACCCGCACGTCTACGGCGACAAGGCCGCCGACGTGGCCGAGGTCGTCATCAACTGGGAAAAGATCAAGAAGCAGGAGAAGGCCGAGAAGGACAAGGACCCGGGCGTCTTCGCCTCCCTGCCGTCCAGCCTGCCGCCGCTCTTGCGCGCCTACCGCATCAACTCCAAGGCCGCCCGCGCCGGTTTCACCTGGCCCACGGACGCGGACCAGGAAGCCAAGCTGTCCGAGGAATGGACCGAGCTGCAGGCCGCCCTGTCCGGCGACGACGCCGCGGCCAGGGAGGAGGAGTTCGGGGACTATCTCTTTTCGCTGGTGGAATACGGTCGGCGACGCGGCATCAAGGCCAACTCGGCCCTGTCCGTGGCCAACGCCAAGTTCCTGCGCCGCTTCGAGGCCATGGAAAAGCTGGCCGTCGAACGCGGTCTGGAGCTGGACCGGATGAGTCTGGCCGAGATGGACAAGCTCTGGGACGAAATAAAGGCAGACCGCTGAGGCTCGATTGTGGACTGCGTTGCTCACCGATTGTGAAGGGCTCATGCAGACGGCTGCACTTTCGCCCTTCAAAATCGGCTCACGCCTTGCCACAATCGATCCTCAGCGGTCTCCTGACGCTTTCACACCATCCATCTCCGACCGGGACTTCGCGAATCCGGATGGGTCGATGCAGATGACAGCACTGCACCCGACCACATCCCCGACTTCCGCACCACCATCACGTCATTCCCGCGCAGGCGGGAATCCATACCTTTCCAGGCGGATGCCGCATACCCGAAGATGGATCCCCGCCTTCGCGGGGATGACTCCGCGGCGATGCGAAACGCATGCAACGCGGCCCTCCACCTGCTCGTCCGACCGCATCACGCCACGACACAATCCCGGCCGATGACCTTCTACAAACCCTTTTCCTTGATGTGCTCCACGAGCTTCTCCAGCACCCGGTCCACATCGAGGGCGCTGGTGTCGACCATCACGGCGTCCGGGGCAGGCTTCAGGGGGGCCACCACGCGGTTGCGGTCCTGGTCGTCGCGGATGCGGATCTGGGCGCGGATGCGCTCCAGGTCCTCCTCCATGCCCATGGCCTTGAGCTGAGAGTAGCGGCGCTTGGCGCGCACGTCGATGGACGCGTCCAGGAAGAACTTGTGCCTGGCCTCGGGGAAGACCACGCTGCCCATGTCGCGACCCTCGGCCACCAATGACGTCATGCGTCCGATGGCCTGCTGGTTGCGGCGCAGGAAGTCGCGCACCACGGGGATGCGGCCGAGGTGCGAGGCCCACAGCCCCACCTCCTCGCTGCGGATCTGCGGCGAAAGCGGGTAGCCGTTCAGCAGCAGCTCCGAATTCTTCCCTACCCCCTCCAGATCGAAATCCAGACGATTGAGCTCCGGCACGAGCTGGTCCACGGGCAGCTCCCAGGCGCCATCCCCGAAGGCGAAGGCCACGGAACGGAACATGGCGCCCGTGTCCAGGTAGGCGATGCCCAGGAGATCGGCCAGCCGTGTGGCCAGCGTGGTCTTGCCGACCCCGGCCGGCCCGTCAAGAGTGACGATGGTTATCACGCAGCACCTCCGCTGTTTTGACCAGAAATTCACGGTTCTCATCCTCGTTGCCGATGCTGACCCGAAGCTTCCCGGGCATGCCGTAGCTTGCCAAAGGCCGGATGATGACCCCGCGCTGCAGCAGCCCCTCGAACAGGGCCCGCGCGTCCATGGGCGGGTCGAACATCAGGAAGTTGGCCTGGGACGGCCGGACCGTGCAGCCCATGGCCGTCAGCTCCCGCGTCAGCAACTCCCGCCCTTCTCGCACCACGCGCAAGGTCTCGGACAGGAAAATATCGTCCTGCAGTGCCGCCAGCCCCGCCTGCTCGGCCAGGATATTCACGCTGAAGGGCAGCTTGACCCGCAGCAGCAGGTCCGCCAGCCATTCGGGCATGACGCCGTAGCCCAGGCGCAGCCCCGCCAGCCCGTACATCTTGGAGAAGGTGCGCAGGATGACGAGGTTCGGGATCTTGCCGAAGTGCGGCAGCATGGTGAACTCGTCCAGGGGCTCGGCGAAATCGACGTAGGCCTCGTCCACGACCAGCAGCGCCCGCGGGGGCAGCTTGGCCGCCAGGGCGACCAGTTCGTCGGCCCTGCAGGCGTATCCCGAAGGGTTGTCGGGGTTGGTCACGAAGACCAGGGCCGTGTTCTCGTCCGTCAGGGACACAAGCGCGTCGAAGGGAAAGGAAAAGTCGGCGTTCAGGTCGGCCTGGCGGAACTCGAGGCCGCACAGCCGCGACTGCACGTCGTAGATGCTGAAGCACGGCCTGAAGGCGACGACGTTGTCGATGCCCGGCCGGGCCACCACGCGCAGCAGCAGGTCGATGATCTCGTCGGAGCCGTTGCCGGCCACCACGCAGGACGCGGGCACGCCCAGGTGCGCGCCGAGGGCCTCGCTCAGGGCCGGGGAACCGGCCTGGGCGTAGCGGAAGGCCAGGGGCGCGGCCGAGGCCAGGCGCGCCTGGACCACGGGCGACGTGCCCAGCGGGTTCTCGTTGCTGGCCATCTTGATGACCCGCGACAGCCCGTAGCGTTTCTTGATCTCGTCGATGCTCAGGCCCGGCGAGTAGGGCTTGAAGCCCTCCATCTCCGGCCGCACAGGAACCTTGGTCATGTATTCTCCTTGATGCGCCGCATGGGACATGCGGCGCGCAGTGTCACGTATCCTGCCATTCTTCAGTCCGCATCTGCGGCCAGCACCGAGCGTACGGCGGCGGCCGCCAGCGGGAACTCTTCTTCCATGAGGGTCCGCGGGTCGAGACAGAAGCGCCCGTCCTCCACCCGGCCGATGACCGGGATGTCCGTGGCCAGAAGCCCCTGGCGCAGGGCCTCCACGTCCATGGCGGCGGGCGCAACCGTCACCAGGCTGGTGGGCAGGTCCTGCTCAGGGAAGGAGCCGCCGCCCACGCGCGAAAATCCGGGTTTCACCCCAACCGTCGCCAGCCCGGCCAATTCTTTGGACATCCTGCGCCGCAGACGCCGGGCCCGTCCGAGCAGCTCGTCCCGGCCGGCCGTGATCATGGCCAGGGTCGGCACCCTGCGCCGCGCCAGCTCCGGGTCGAGGTAGAGGCGAAGGGTGGCCTCCAGGGCGGCCAGGGTCATCTTGTCGATGCGCAGGGCGCGGTTGAGCTGGTTCTTCTTGATGCGGTCGATGAACTCCTTGCGGCCGACGATGATGCCGGCCTGGGGTCCGCCCAGGAGCTTGTCGCCGCTGAAGGAGACCACGTCCACCCCGCTCTTCAATACCTGCTGCACGGTGGGCTCGGGCTTGAAGCCGTAGGGCGAAAAATCGAAGAGGTTGCCGCTGCCCAGGTCCTCGAAGACCGGCAGGCCGCGCTCGCGGCCCAGGGCCGCCAGATCGGCCGCGTCCACCTCCTTGTGGAAGCCGATGATGCGGTAGTTGGAGGTGTGGACCTTCATGAGCATGGCCGTTTCGTCGCCGATGGCCTCCTCGTAGTCGCGCAGGTGGGTGCGGTTGGTGGCCCCCACCTCGCGCAGCACCGCCCCGCTCTTCCGCATGACCTCGGGGATGCGAAAGGACCCGCCGATTTCCACGAGCTGCCCGCGCGAGACCACGACCTCGCGCCCCTTGGCCAGGGTGTCCAGGACCAGCAGCACGGCCGCGGCGTTGTTGTTGACCACCAGCCCGGCCTCGGCCCCGGTCAGGCGGCAGAGCAATTTCTCGACGTGGGAATAGCGGCTGCCGCGCTGTCCCGTTTCCAGGGCCAGCTCCAGGTTGGAATAGTGGCGGCAGCCCAGGGTCACGGCCTGCACGGCCTCCTCGGCCAGGATGGAGCGGCCGAGGTTGGTGTGGATGACCACGCCCGTGGCATTGAGGACGCGCCGGAAATGCGGCCGCGAGGCGAAGCGCGCGTAGGCACGGGCCCTGGAGCACAGGGCAGGCAGCGTCAGGTCGGATTCGGCGGTGATGGCGCCGGAGCGGATCTCCTCGCGGCAGAGGTCCAGAAATTCGCCCACGAGATCCTTGAGGAGCGGGCGCGGCAGACCGGCCAGGCTCTGGTCCTGCTCCAGTTCGTGCAGAAAGCGGTCCACCGACGGGATGTGCCGAAAGAGTGATGACACCGGGATCTCCTTGGGAGACCGTTTTTCAACGGCCTGTAAACTTCGAATTTTTCATCGGTCAGCTAGGGTTCAAGATGTTCCGGGTGAAGTTCGTAGTACGCGCCGACAAGGTAGAGGGAACCACACACGAGGGTCTTCATCTCCCCCTGCAACGCCGCGCCCAGGTCCGGCGCGACCCGCGCCCGGGGCCCGAGGAGCGCGGCCAGGCCTTCGGGGTCGCAGGCCCGCTCCAGGGCGAGCTTCGGGACGACGATCTCGTCCGCGAGGCCCCGCAGCCTGGCGAGAATGGCCGGTTCCAGGGTCTTGTCGCGCATGGACTGGAACACGAGGCGCCCGAAACGCTCCCCCGCCCCTTCCAGAGCGTCGCACAGGGCGGCCAGACCCATGGGGTTGTGGGCGCCGTCCACGAGGATGTTGCCGTGACGGCGGAATCGCCCGGAAAAACGCGTCCTGCCAAGGACTTGTGTACACAGACCCGCGTCAAATTGCCAGCCTCCGCTACGCGCCAGGCGGCTCCAGGCCAGCAGGGCCAGGGCGGCGTTGCCGAGTTGATACGGCGGGTGGCCGGGCAGCAGGTCCGGGGTCAGCAGGACAGGCCCGGATTCAGTGGGGATGCGGAACCCGCCTGCGATGCGGCAATCGTCCAGACACAGGAAATCACGCCCCGCTCCCGCCGCACGGTAGATTTCCATGACCTCCGGCTCCTGCGGGCCCGTCACCGCCGGGCAGCGCCCCAGAGCTCCGGCCTTGTCGCGGGCGATGTCGGCCAGGGCCGGCCCCAGGACATGTTCGTGGTCCATGCCCACCGGCGTCATGACGGCCAGATCGGCGTCCGCGGCGCAGGTCGCGTCATGGGTGCCGCCGAGCCCGGCCTCAAGCACCGCCAGGTCGAGCCCTTCGCGGCCGAAAATGCGCAGGGCCATGACCGTCAGCAGCTCGAAATAGGTCAGCCCCACGTCCGCGCAGGCATCCATGACCGCATTTGCCTCCTGGAGCCAGCGCTCCTCGGGCAGCATGCTTCCCCGGACGCGGATGCGCTCGCGCACCCCGACCAGATGCGGGGAGATGTACAGCCCCGTCGACAACCCGTGCCCGCGCGCCAGGGCTTCCAGAAACCCGGACGTGGACCCCTTGCCGTTGGTCCCGACCACATGGGCGACCAGCCTCCCGGGCCGCCCGAGGCCGAGCCGCCCGAGAGCCTCGTGCATGCGCGACAGCCCCAGTTGCATGGAAAAAAGCCCCAGTCCGTCGAGATACTCCTCGAACCCGGCAAAAGAAACGAACTTCATGACCGCTCGCAGGCTACAACAGTGAAAAAAACGCTCCGGCGGCCCGCAGCCCGCCGGAAATCCCCGCCCGGGCAGCTTTCATAAAAGGTTCCCCACCCGGCGGCAACTGAAATCCCTCAAGCCTCCGCTTGACTTTCAGAGCCGCAATCAATACCCAGTTTTCCTCTCACGTGCGCCAGTAGCTCAGGCGGATAGAGCAATTGCCTTCTAAGCAATCGGTCGGGGGTTCGAGTCCTCCCTGGCGCGCCACAACAAAATCAAGGGGTTGGATGTAAAAACTCAATCCCCTTCTTTTTTGTCGCAAGCTTTCCCCCTCCTAATAATGGCAACGCGCGTCACGAATACCATCTGTTGTAGCCTTTTCGGCGTTTCCATCCCCTTCCCACTTTGAGCGCACTCAACTTTCCAATTCTTTCAACACGCGATCAAAATCACTTTCATACAACCTATCTTGGACAACTCGATATTTTTCAAACTCGCTTTCTGCGTGCTCCTGGGCGGCGATTGCAGAAATTTTTCCTTTATCCTTCAACACAGTCCGATCATCGAACTCTAAAAACATATCTAAACGCTTAGCCCAATCTTCCATGGTCATGGGTATTTTTCTTCGGGCGCGTTCCTCAGCCAAATCTAAATAGGCGTTGACAATACGCCCTAGGGCTTCCAGTTCATCCTTAGCCAGATAGTTTTTAGCCACACAGGCATCACTTTTCAGAATCTTGCCATCGGGGGCTTTCTCCCATGTCACCAGTCCCATATGATCTTTGGAATAGTCAGCGCGTTCCATGATTAGTTCGGCGGCTGTATGCCCATGAATGGCAAAATGAAGCTTGTTTTGGACCTTGGCGAAGAAGTCACGAGTCGTGGGAGCGTTTTTATTGTAGTCCACACTGGTGGAATAAATATCCGTGATCTTCTGGTAAAAGCGACGCTCGCTGAGCCGGATTTCCCGAATTTCTTCGAGTAAGCGCTCAAAATAGTCCTCACCCAAGAATACACCGTTCTCCATGCGCTTTCTGTCAAGCACATACCCTTTGATGGCATAGTCCCGGAGAATGCTGGTGGCCCACTGCCTGAACTGCGTGGCCCGTACGGAATTGACTCGGTAGCCCACGGATATGATAGCATCGAGATTGTAGAACTGTGTCAGATAGTTTTTGCCGTCCGAGGCAGTATTCCGGAATTTCCGGACAACTGCATCTTCCTGTAATTCTGAACTTTTAAAAATTTGCTGTAAATGCTCACTGATTGTGCGGACATCCACGTCGAACAACGAGGCCATAAGCTTCTGAGTCAGCCAGATGGTGCCATCCTCGTAGCGGGCTTCGATGGAGGTATCCCCGCTCTGGCCCGTAAAAATCAGAAATTCCGCGGTGCTGTTCCGAATGCGAGGGGTGGTCTGTGATACATTTTTACGAGCCTTCATGCATCCTCCATATCGAACATGAGGCGTTTGAATTCATTTTCGCCAGCCAGGTAAGCACTTTAATGCCTCGTTGACGCGCGTGAGATTTTTCGGGTTGTTGTCGACTTAGGGGAGATCGATGTCCAAATTTGGTATTATCTATCCGGCAATCCCAACAAGGACAATACGGGCAAGCAGTAAGAAAGCCGAAAAGTCTCCCGAACAGCCCGTGCCGAGCGACTGTCACACCTGAGGCTCCGACCTTGCCACGATGCGTCGCATTGCAGGTCCGGATGGCCCGCATTCCCGGATCACTCCATCATGTCCACAGGGTTGCCCTGGCGCAAGAATTCCTGAAATTCGCTGGATATCCTGCCATCCCGGGCAACGCTGTCCCAGAAACCGGCGGCCATTCGCCGGACGGCACCGTATGTTTCGTCATCGATGACAATTCGCTCCGGATGACGCGGCGCAAAGGCATATGGCCGCACTTCCCCGCCGCTTCGCGGGGCGAGGCCCATGGAACACATGTCGTACACGGGCAACAGCCTGAACACGTCCCCGTCCATGGCCAGGCTCAGATTTCCCAAGTGCATGTCCGTGTTGTGAATGAATTTCCCGAAACACCATAGCGACTCGGCAGCAACAACATGCTCCGGGGCGATCAGCCCTCTCCCGGCCAGCGCCTTGAGCGCGCGCGGCCAGCTTGAGCCAGACCCGACGAACTCCGCATCGACGGCCGCAAGGGAGATCATCGACATCCGGCCGTATTCGCCAGTCCGATCGAACCGTCGCGACTCCAAAAACAGCCGCCCGCCCGTCTCAAGCAATCTCGTTTCCGCAACCTGAAAACCGTGCTCACGCACTATCACAGCGGCATGATATTCCGTAATGAGCACGTCACGCCACCGTCTCGATATCTCGCTGTTGCCGGGAGGCGAAAACTTGACGATGACATGCGACATGCTCTTTCCGCTGAACGCGGTGAATTTGGGCTGCTCCCCCCCGGCCGACGATCCCGGCACCTCGCCTTGCATGACCCTGTCAGCCAGGAGAGGATACTCCGCGTCATCGACTGCGTCAGGTCTGCGGCGCACGCGAAGCAGCGCCTGCTCCCCCAACGTGAAGTTGCCGGGCAGATCGTCCCCATTGGATATCAGGTACCTTCCTATATGATTTGTCGTCCACCATTTTGGATCGTCCGGAAATTCCGGGAAACGACCGCTCATCTCCCTGGCGATCTGCCTTCCGAGAAATCCCTGGGGCCCCAGATCCTGCAGAAAATACGGCAGATCATCATACGACCCGTCACCCCGTTCACCCAAAAGCAGCGAAGGCATCCCCGGCGAGGGCTCGACATGGAACCCTCCTGTCACCAGGGGACGGATATGAGCGACGACCGCCGCGTCCCCGTGCGCATCGACCACGGCCACAGGCAGCCGGTCACCAGCGCCGAAGGCGTTTCGCGTCAGGACGTATCGCGGAGTCCTGCCGCTCCTGATTGCCACGACGCGATGCCCCAGTTTCCGCAGTTGCCTCGACACGGCAGCCTGCGACAACCCGGTCGCATCCTGGATCTCCCTGGACGTGGCCGGCCCGTGTTCAAGAAATTCCGTCAGCGACAGTGCCACAGTCTCACCTTCGACTCGGATTTAAATTAGAGTTGCCTAGAATTATGAATAGCAATTTGATAATTATATGATTATTAATCATATATATACAGTATAAATTGAATAAAATATTGACTAGATTTCTCTGTAAAATAAAACCTACCATGTTCCCTGTCAATCACGGCAAGAAACCCGGTCATAACCCTGTCACCTCGCGTCACATCGAAGCCCGGACGGCCTGCGCTCGACAGTGCGCCTGTGTGTGGGCTACCTGTAGGCTTTCAATGACCGGGAAAAGGTGCCCGTCCCCTCCAGGGGGAGCTGAACACGGACGGGACAACGAATGGGCCAGCCCGCGCCGCACTCGGAACACGGAATGGCCTCCGCACAGCCTTCACCCTCGCCCGCGCCACGACATGGCCGCGGTTCCTTCCCGGCAGACCTCCGCCCTGGCAGGCTTCATGCCCGACATCCAGGCCACGGGCGATCCGGAGAGCAGGAATGTTCGGTTTACAGACATCGACTGAGGCAACGAAGCGCACCCGATTCGATCTCACCTACTCCGTCCGCTGGAATCTGCTGCTGATCACCAGCGGCGCCATCCTCTACGCCTTCGCCATGAAAGCCGTAGCCCTGCCGCAGCACTTCATACCCGGCGGGTTCTTTGGCGTGGGTTCGATCATCTACTATACCACGGGCTGGCTTTCGCCGGGCATATTCTTCTTCCTGCTGAACCTGCCCGCCTTTGCCCTGGGCTGGACCAAGCTGAGCCCGCGCTTCGTTCTCTACAGCCTCTACGCCATGGTGGCGACGTCCGTCAGTTACGAACTGATCGACGCGACCCTGGACATCCGCGAACAACTCCACGCAGCCGTGGCCTGCGGCGTGCTCAACGGTCTCGGGGGCGGGATCATCCTACGCTCCCTGGGTTCGGGCGGCGGACTCGACATCATCGCGGTCTGGCTCTTCCAGAATTTCAACATCGGCGTCGGCAAGGTCTATTTCGCCTTCAACGCGGCCCTGTATCTCTTCTGCCTGGCCATCATGCCCATCGACCAGGTCATCGTCTCGCTGATCATGGTCTTCATTTCCTCGGTCATGGTCGAACACACGCTGTCCCTGTTCTCCCAGCGCAAGGTGGTGTTCATCGTTTCCGACCATTCCGAGGCCATCGCCCAGACCATCCTGGACTCCATGAAGCAGAGCGCCACGTTCCTGCGGGGCATGGGCGCCTTCACCAAGCGAGAGAAAAACGTCCTCATGACCGTGATCAACAACATCCAGCTCAAGAAGCTCGAACAAATCACCTTCACCCACGATCCCCACGCCCTGTTCATCGTCGAAAACACCTTCACCGTGCTGGGATCGAGCTTCTCCAAGCGCAAGATTTACTGAACCTGCCGGGCCGGCAGCCAGGGACCACCACATGCCGCGAGCCCTCCGACCGGTCGGCAGACGCCCTCCGGGCATGCGGCCACCCCGGCGCACCACGACAGGGTGCGGCGGAGCACCGGAAAAGGACGCTACGGAAGAACTCCCAACCCAAGCTCTTTTCGCGCCATCGTCGGGATTCCCCACGTGGACCGACCAGCCGGGACCAAGCGCTGCAATGGGAAGAATTGTCTACGGGAAAAGCGCCTTCGCCCTCACAGGCTCCAGGACAGCCATTTGCCGAACAGCCACCTGACCAGCGGCGTCAGCCGGCCTCTGTTGTACGCGTCGCCCGTCTGGCGGATGGCCTCGGCGCGGGTGGGATAGGGGTGGATGGTGTTTGCGATGCGGCCCAGGCCGATCCCATTGGTCATGGCCAGGGAGATTTCCCCGATCAGGTCGCCGGCGTTCTCGGCCACGACGGTCGCGCCGACGATCCTGTCCGTGCCCTTGCGCACGTGGATGCGCACGAAACCGTCGGTGCGGCCTTCGAGGATGGAGCGGTCGACGTGGGCCAACTCCCGGGTGAAGGTCTCGACGGCGATGCCCTTTTCCCGGGCCTGCGCCTCGGTCAGCCCAACACGGGCCAGCTCCGGCTCCGTGTAGGTGCACCAGGGGATGGTCAGGGCGCTGGCCCGGGCCCGACCCTTGAACAGGGCGTTGCGCAGGACGGTGCGGGCCATGAAGTCCGCGGCGTGGGTGAACTGGTAGGGCGAGCAGACGTCGCCGGCGGCGAAGATGTCGGGGTTGGTGGTGCGCAGGTGGTCATCCACCCGGACGCCCTTGTCCGAGTACTCCACTCCCGCCTCTTCCAGGCCCAGCCCCTCGACGTTGGGCCTTCGCCCGGCGGCCGCCAGCACCTCGTCCACGACCACGTCGCAGCCCTCGCCCGCGGACTGCAGCCTGATCCCACCGCCCTGGGCGGCCGAGGCCTTCAGGTTCTTGCCGCAGCCCAGAATCCTCACCCCGTCCTTCAGCAGCGCCTCGCGCACGAGCGCGGCCGCCTCGCGGTCCTCCCTGGGCAGGACGCCGCGCGCGGACTCGAACAGGAGCACCTCGAAGCCGAAGCGGGCGAAGGCCTGGGCCAGTTCGCAGCCGATGGGGCCGGCGCCGATGACGGCCAGCCGGCGGGGAAGCCCGGTAAGGGAAAAGACCGTCTCGTTGGTCAGATACGGCAGGCCGTTCATGCCCTCCATGGCCGGTGCCGCGGCGCGCGCCCCCGTGGCGATGACGGCCTTGGCGAAGGACAGGCGAGCCCCGCCCACCTCCATCGTGTGCGCATCCAGGAAGCGGCCCTGCCCCAGGAACACGTCCACGCCCAGGTCACGGAAGCGCCGGGCCGAATCGTTGGGTGCGATCTCTGCCCGCAACCGGCGCATGCGCTCCATGACCTTCCCGAAATCGACGTCCACCTCCCCGGGCACGCGCACGCCGAACTCACCGGCTCTGCGCACGGCGGCGACGGCACGCGCGGCGGCGAGCAGGGCCTTGGACGGCACGCAGCCGAAATTCAGGCAGTCGCCGCCGAGAAAGTCCCGCTCCACCAGGGCCACCCTGGCTCCGAGCCCGGCCGCACCGGCCGCGCAGACCAGTCCCGCCGTGCCCGCCCCGACGACCACGAGGTTGTAGCGGGGCTTGGGCGCGGGGTTGGTCCAGTCATGGGGGCGGACCAGGGACAAAAGCCTTTGGTTGTGCTCGTCCCGGGGCTCCAAGGTCGCATTGCGGTGCGCGGTCTCAAGCATGGCGGCTCCTTTGGATTTCATGATTCTGGGTGCTGGACGGACCAGTCGGGCTGGGGTGAGCGAACGGCTTGGGACGGATCAGGCGGAGTCCGCCCCATCGATTTCCCCGTCGCTGACGACCCGGTTGCGGCCTCCCCGCTTGGCCTCGTACAAGGCCAGGTCAGCCCTTTTCATGAGCTGGGAGAGCACCGTCTCCGGCGATTGCAGATGCGCGATGCCGATGCTCACGGTGAAGCCGACGGTCTTGCCCCAGGCGTCGACCGTCACCTCCGTGAATTTCTCGCGCAGCCTCTCGGCCACGGTGCGGGCTGCGGCAAGGTTCGTCTCGGGCATGGCCACCGCGAACTCCTCGCCGCCCACGCGGCCGAAAATGTCCGTGCCGCGCATGACCTGCCGCAAGACGTGCCCCACGCGGCGCAGCACCTCGTCGCCGATGTCGTGCCCGAAAGTGTCGTTGATGGTCTTGAAGTGATCGAGGTCGAACATCAGGAAGCAGAAGTCCTGGCGGTAACGGATGGCCTGCCGGAGCTGCGCCTCGGCCAGCGCCATGAAATGGCGGCGGTTTGCCAGGCCCGTGAGCTCGTCCAGCGTGGCCAGTTCGTTCAGCCGCCGCTCGGCCAGCTTGCGCGCCGAGATGTCGCGCATGCTCCCCACGGCAAACCACTTCCCGCGCAACTGGACGGCGGCCACCGATCTCTCCACCGGGAAAATCTCGCCGGACTTCCGCACGCCCTCCATTTCCATGACGCGCCCGACGACCGGCCCGCTGCCGTTCTTCGCGAATCGCGCCATGGCATGTTTCGCCGTTTCGACCTGAACGGGTTTGACGATGACGTCGTGCATGCTCCGGCCGAGCATCTCGGCCTCGGAATAGCCGAACATGGCCTCGGCCGCCGGATTCCAGAAAGTGACGCGGTCGGCGGCGTCGATCATGACCAGGGCGTCGTGGCTGGCCTGGCTCATGGCCCGCATGCGGCTCTCGCTTTCGGCCAGGGAAAGCCGGTTGCAGCTGCTCTGGATTCTGGCGAAGCCGCCGGCAAAGGCCAGCAGGAGCACGGCCCCATGGACCGCCCAGGCATATGGGGAAGCCGTGGCCCACCCGCCGTGGGGCACCGCCGCCATGGCCCACGACCCCGACGGCAGGGACACGGTCATGGTCACGGCCTGAGCGTCCGCGCCGAAGAGCGCATCCCTGCCGCGAAAAACCTCTCCCTGCAGGCCCATGCCGTCCCGGCCCCGCATGGCCATGTCCAGCCTTGCGGCCAGATCGCCCTCCCCGGCAAGCTCCAGCAGCGTATCGAGATCTATGACCGCCGAGACCAGCCCCCAGAAGTCCCCGCCGCCTTGCCGGAAGACCGGGACCCGGGCGACCAGGCCCACGCCGCCCTGCACGAGATTCAGCGGACCGGCCACGGCCATCCGGCCGCTTTCCTTGGCGGCCAGGGCCTTGTCCCACTGGTCCGGGACGGTACGGTAATCGAGCCCCAGGGCCTTTTCGTTGTCTTCCAGGGGGTACATGAAGCGGATGATGAAATCCGGCGCGGCGGCGATGTTCCGCAGGGAATTGCTCGTGCTCATGAGGGCGCGGGCCAGGTCGTCGAACTCCCTGGCGGACATGCCCGGCCGCACGGCGATGTTCGCCGCCATGCCGTGAACCAGGTAGAGGTTCGTGTTGATCCGCTCCTCCAGCCTGGCCCGAAAGGCCCCGAGTTCCAGGGTGACGGAGACTTCCTGGTCCTGACGGAACTGCCGTGCGAGCAGGCGGCTCATGGCGTAATCCGCGCAGGCCGCGGAGAACGCTATGGCCAGCAGCCAAGCCAGCGTTTTCCGGCAGCGGATCAGATCGGATAGGGGGGACTGCTTGCGCGGCAGCATGCGCTCTCCATGGCGATCCGGGTCGGCCGGATTCTGCGGTACGCGTGAAGATTGGACAGGGGACGGCTCCCATCCCCCGATCATGCGGGAAGGATGACAGGCCCTGCTCAAGAATGTTGCATTACAACATCACGGCCAGGGGAAAGCAACAGACCAGACCCGGTAATGGAACATACGCAAGGATGGAAAATTCCCAGCCACTTAGCCTGCCCGAGAGTTCTTGCTGCCGGACCTCACTTCCTGACGCCGGTGGGGCAGACGTCATCGCGCAGGCAGTAGTTCTCCACGAAACGCCCGATCTGCACGCCCAGATGCACGCACTTTCGTCCGCCCAGGCAGTCCTCGGCGTCCGCCTTGTCCAGACGGGTCTCCAGTTCATGGTCCTCGAAACTCAGGCCCACCACCCAGGAATCCGTCTTGTCCTCGAAATAGCAGGTGACCTGCACGCCGTTCTTCTCAATCTCCGGGTGAATCTCCCGGATCTTCTCAATCAGCTGACTGGCCTTGATGTTCATGGTCGCCTCCAGGGTTCCCGTTCACTCGACAAAATGTCCACTCTGCATATCTGTCTGCCAGAACAACGGCAAAATGACAAAGCTCAAAAGCGATCGCCACGCTCGCGACGGATTTTTTTCCCGCCCGCAATTGCGCGATCGACAAAAAATCAGTAATCATTCTCAAAAATAAGGAAACCCTATGAGCGCCACGACCTCCCCCACCCCGGCCGGCCTGGGCTTCAACTTCGACAACACCTACGCGAGCCTGCCGGGACATTTCTTCGAGCGGATCCATCCCGTCCCCGTGGCCGCCCCGCGCCTGATCGTCCTCAACCGCGCGCTCTCAGACTCCCTGGGACTCGACACCGAGGCCCTGGACAGCGCCGTGGGGGCGGCCGTCCTCGCGGGCAACCGCGTGCCCGCAGGCGCCCAGCCCATCGCCCAGGCCTACGCCGGGCACCAGTTCGGGCATTTCACCATGCTCGGCGACGGGCGCGCCATCCTGCTGGGCGAGCACGTCACGCCCGGAGGGGAGCGTTTCGACATCCAGCTCAAGGGCTCGGGCCGGACCAGGTTCTCGCGCCGCGGCGACGGGCGCGCGGCCCTGGGGCCCATGCTTCGGGAGTACATCGTCAGCGAGGCCATGCACGCCCTGGGCATCCCCACCACGCGCAGCCTGGCCGTGGTCGCCACGGGCGAACACGTCTACCGCGAGACCCGGCTGGCCGGCGCCATCCTGACCCGCGTGGCGGCCAGCCACATCCGGGTCGGCACTTTCGAGTACGCCGCATCGCAGGGCAACCGCGAAGACCTTCGCACACTGGCCAAGTACACCATCGACCGGCATTTCCCGGAGCTGCGCGAGACCGAAAACCCCATCCTGGCCCTCCTGGCCTCGGTCCTGGCCCGCCAGGCCTCCCTTGTGGCCCGGTGGCTGCACGTCGGGTTCATCCACGGGGTCATGAACACCGACAACATGTCCCTGTGCGGCGAAAGCATCGACTTCGGCCCCTGCGCCTTCATGGACGCCTACGACCCGGCCACGGTCTTCAGCTCCATCGACCACGGGGGGCGCTACGCCTACGGCAACCAGCCGTCCATCGCCCAGTGGAATCTGACGCGCTTCGCCGAGACGCTGCTGCCGCTGCTGCACGACAGCGAGGACCAGGCCGTGGAGATGGCCACGGCGGTGCTCGAAACCTTCCCGGCCGTGTTCCGCGATTTCTGGGTCGCGGGGATGCGCGCCAAGCTGGGCCTCTTCGGCGACGAGGACGGCGACGCCGACCTGGCCCAGGCGCTGCTCTCGCTCATGCGCGAGGAAGGGGCGGACTACACCCGCACCCTGCGCGACCTCTGCCGCGACCCCTTGCCCGACGCCCCCTTCTTCCTTGGCGAAGGCTTCAAGGTCTGGCACGACAGATGGCGGGCGCGCCTGAAGCTGCAGCGCGAACCCCTGCACGAGGCCAAACGGCTCATGCGCGCCCACAACCCGGCCGTCATCCCGCGCAACCACCGCGTGGAGGAGGCCCTGGAGGCGGCGGGAAAAGGGGACGCATCGGTCCTGACAAGGCTCCTGCGGGCCCTGGAGAAACCCTACGAGGACATCCCGGCCCACGCCGCCTACGCCGAACCTCCCGCGAGGCCGAACACGGAATACAGAACATTTTGCGGAACATGACGCCGCGCCCGGCGCCCCGCCATGGAGAACGGACATGACCGAGACGAGAACGCCGACGGCAATGCCCGGGCCGGTTCGCATCGCGGGAGTCGGCGGGCGACCCGTCAGAATCCTTGCGGCCGCGGCCCTGGCCCTTTCGCTCCTTCTGGCGGCGCGCGGCGCGGCCCCGGAGGCCCATGCGTCGGAACCGGCGGGAACGGTGCACGAACTGCGCGTCGTGCTGGATCCGGACAGCGGACGGATCGCGGCGCGAAGCGTGATCGACCTGCAGACGTCCGGTATTCCGAGAATCCTGCTGCACCCGCGCATGTCGGTGCGATCCGTTCGCCTCGACGGGCAGGAGGCGCGGTTCACCTTCGAAGGCGGCAGACTGGTTCCCCTTGCGGCCGGTTTGCCCCACGCGGCGCCTGCGCGCCTGTCCATCGAATACGGAGGCCATTTCCCCAAACCCGTGCCCACCCCGCAGTTCGGGTCGGACAACCCCGGCTCCGGAGTCGCGGCGAGCATCACCGCGCGCGGCGTGTTCCTGCAGGGCGGCAGCGGCTGGCACCCCGTCCTGCCGGACCGGGCGACCGTGGTCCGCCTGGAGGTCGAGGCACCGCAGGGCTTTCTCGCCGTGACCTCCGGCCGCCTGCTCGGCCACGACGACGTCAGCGGACGCACCGTCTCGCGCTGGGAGACCCGGCCGACGGACCGCGGCCTGCCCCTGTCGGCCGGGCCGTACGTCACGGACCGCCTGGAGACGGGCACGGCGCCGGTCCTGACATACCTCTTTCCCGGCAACGCCGACCTGGGCCGGACCTACCTCGAAGCCTCGGCCAGGCATCTGGCCACCTACGAACGCCTGCACGGCCCCTACCCCTTCGAGCACTTCGCCGTGGTCGAGAACTTTTTCCCCACCGGCTACGGCATGCCCTCCTATACCCTGCTGGGCTCGACGGTCCTGCGCCTGCCCTTCATCCCGGAGACCAGCCTGCGACACGAAGTGGCCCACTGCTGGTGGGGCAACGGGGTGCTGGTCGACTACACGCTCGGCAACTGGAGCGAGGGGCTGACGACCTATGTCGCGGATCACCTCGCCCAGGAGGAAATTTCGCCCGACACAGCCAGGGAATACCGCCTGCGCGCCCTGCGGGACTACGCCCAACTCGCCGCGGGACAGCGGGACCTTCCCCTGGCCCGGTTCATCTCCCGCGTCGACCCGGCGACCCAGGCCGTGGGCTACGGCAAGGCCATGTTCCTGGCGCACATGATCCGCGGGCGACTGGGCGACGAGCGCTTCCAGGAGGGCCTGCGCCGCTTCTACCGGCAGTGGCTGTTCCGGGAGGCGTCCTGGCGCGACTTGTTCGCCGCCTTCGAGGGTCCGGGATGGGACGCCCGGGAGCGCGAAAATTTCCTGCGGCAATGGGTCCTCGAACCGGGAGCGCCGGAGCTCGCCCTGGAGCATGCCGAGAGTGTCCCGAGGTCGGAGGGGTGGGAGGTGCGCGCCGTGCTCCGGCAGAAGGGCCGCCCCTTCGACCTGCGCGTCCCGGTGCGCCTGGAGACGGAAGCCGGCGGCCTCGAGACGCTGGTCCATCTCGACGGTCCCGAGGCCGTCGTGTCCATGACCACGCCGCACAAGCCCCTTCGGCTCGTGGCGGATCCGGACAGTCACGTCTTCCGGCTGCTGGCCCCGGAGGAGATCCCGCCCACCGTCAACTCCGTCAAGGGCGCCGACCGCATCACGGTCGTGATCGGCGACGGCATGCGCGCCGTGTCGCGCGGCACCGTGGAGGGGTTCCTGGCCAGCCTGGACCAGACGGAGGCAGACATTCTGAGCGAACGGGAGGCGGCGGCCGTCCCCGCCGGCAACATCCTCTTCTTCGGATATCCGCGCAGCCCCGCCCTGCAACGGCTGCTCGTCCCGCCCGCGAGCTACGGCCTCACGCCCGACGGGAGATGGTTCGACCCGGGCGTGCGACCCGAAGCCGACGCCCTCGACGCGATCTTCGTCGCCCTGCCCGGCGCCGGGGACGGAGGAAACGTCACCGCGCTCTTCCATGTCCGCGACGGCATGGGCGAGGAGGCCGTCATCGACGCGGCGCGACGCATCACCCATTACGGCAAGGAAAGCTACCTGGGCTTCGAGCGCGGCCGGAACCGGCTGCGCGGCGCTTGGCCCGTCACCCGTTCACCTCTCATCGCGGAGTTCGCGCCATGACCACACGTTCCCCGTTGCCGGGAATCGTCCTGCCAGTCCTGATCCTGGCCGCCCTGGCCCTCGGCAGCCTCCCCCCCTGCGCCGACGCCCCGGCTCAGCTCCTTGACCTGCGGACATCGCGCCAGATCGCCCTGGCCGACGCCCTGCCCGTTCTGGCCGGGGCCGATCTGGTCCTGGTGGGCGAATCCCACGGCGACACGCGGCATCACGCCGCCCAGCTGGCCGTCATCCGGGGCCTGCACGAAGCGGGGGACGCGGTCTGCGTGGGCCTTGAGATGTTTCAGCGCCGCGAGCAGCCCGTCCTGGACCGCTGGATTGCGGGAGGCATGTCCGAAGAGGAGATGCGGGAGGCGTTCCTGCGCAACTGGGGGGTGGAATGGCCGGCCTACCGGGATGTGTTCCTGTACTGCCGGGACCGGGGCATCCCCATGGCCGGACTGAACGTGCCGCGGGAGATCACGCGCAAGGTGGCGCGGCAGGGCTTCGCGGCCCTGACGCCCGAGGAGATCGGCTTGCTGCCGCCCATCGCCTGCAGCGTGGACCCCGACTACGAGGCGTTTTTGCGGGGCTTCACGGGCTCCGACGGGCACCAGGGGGCTTTCGAGCGGTTCTGCGAGGCACAGCTCGTCTGGGACGCGGGCATGGCCGCCCACGCCCTGGACTTTCTGCGGCCCCACCCCGGCACGACCATGGTCGTCATGACCGGCTCGGTCCACGCCTGGAAGCCCGCCATGCCGGACCAGATCCGCCGCCTGGCCCCGCAGGCGGTAACGGTCTCCATCCTTCCCGAGATCGGGGCCCAGGGGAAAAGCGCCGAGGTCACCCCGGCGGACGCCGACTACCTGCTGCCGGGGATGTAGCGGACCGCCCCGGCATTTCCCGTCACGGCGCAGGCCTCATCTCCGTGATCACGAGGTCGCCGTTCTCCTGCAGCGCCCTGAACAGGATACGGTCGCCCTTCTTGACCGCGTCCAGCATGGCCGGGTCCCTGACCTTGAAGACCATGGTCATGGGCGGCATCTGCAGGTTCCTGATCTCGCCGTGCCGGATGGTGATCTTGCCCTGTCCGGCGTCGACCTTCCGGACCTCGCCCTCGGTCATGTCGCTTTCCGCGGCAGCCACGATGACCGAAGCCTCGGCGGCAGGCGGGGCAAAGGCCGCCGGCGCAACCTGCGCAAATACGAACACCGTGAACAGTATCATAACGATTCGTGCCTTCATGGAAGACCTCCTCCTATTCATGCCTGTGACTCGAAGGTTTGCGCACCTTCAGTTCGATTTCCCCGCCTTCCTGCAGCATCCTGGGCATGGACGGGTTGCCTGCCGAAAAGTCGCGCGCAGGCTCGCCGAGGGCGCCTGAAAACTCGTAGGCCCGCGTCCCGGCGGGCTGCCGGTACCAGCCCGGGTCCGAGTAATCGCCCCTCTTCTGGTCGCGGCGCACCTTGAGAATACTGAACATGCCACCCATCTCCACGCTGCCGAAGGGCCCCCTGCCCGTCATCATGGGGATGGAGTTGTCCGGCAGGGGCATCTGCATCTCCGTCATGTCGGCCATGCCGCGCTCGCCCATGACCATGTAGTCCGGAACGAGGTTCGTGATCCGGCGGGCCAGGCCCGAGTGGTCCACGCCGATCATGGTCGGGACGTCGTGGCCCATGGCGTTCATGGTATGGTGGCTCTTGTGGCAGTGGAAGGCCCAGTCGCCCTCCTCGTCGGCCAGGAACTCGATCTGGCGCATCTGCCCCACGGCCACGTCCGTGGTCACCTCCGGCCAACGCGCGCTTTTCGGCACGGGCCCGCCGTCGGTGCCCGTGACCGTGAACTCGTGGCCGTGGAGATGGATGGGGTGGTTGGTCATGGTCAGATTGCCAATGCGGATGCGCACCCGGTCGTTGCGGCGCACGTTCAGGGAATCGATGCCCGGGAAGACGCGGCTGTTCCAGCTCCACAGGTTGAAGTCGAGCATGGTCATGATCTTGGGCGTATAGCTGCCGGGATCGATGTCGTAGGCGTTCAGGATGAAGACGAAGTCGCGGTCCACCTCCGCGATGAGGGGGTGGGCGCCCTTGGGGTGCGTCACCCAGAAACCCATCATGCCCATGGCCATCTGGGTCATCTCGTCGGCGTGGGGATGGTACATGAACGTGCCGGGGCGCCGGGCCTCGAACTCGTAGACGTAGGTCTTGCCCGCGGGGATGGCCGGCTGGTTCAGGCCGGCCACGCCGTCCATGCCGTTGGGCAGACGCTGGCCGTGCCAATGGATGCTCGTGTGCTCGGGCAGCCTGTTGGTCACGAAGATGCGCACCCTGTCGCCTTCCACCACCTCGATGGTCGGGCCCGGCGACTGGCCGTTGTACCCCCACAGGTGGGCCTTGAGGCCGGGCGCAAGCTCCCGGACCACGGGCTCGGCCACGAGGTGGAACTCCTTAACGCCCCGGTTCATGCGCCACGGCAGGGTCCAGCCGTTCAGCGTGACCACGGGGTTGTAGGGGCGGCCCGTGGGCGGATGCAGGGGCGGCATGGTCTGCGGCGAGTCCTGGGACACGGCTTCGGGCAGCCCGGCCAGCGCGACACGCGACACGGCCGAGGCGGCCAGGGCCGCGCCCGCCGCGCCGGCGGTCTGAAGGAAGCGTCTGCGGGAAGTCATGGCAGCCTCCAAAAATCGGTTGACGAAAAATCAGTGGGCCACATCAGCGGACTCCCCTGCGGCGGCCGGCGCCCGGAGCCCGGCTGCGCCGCCCGTGCCCATGATGGCCGCCTGCAGGGCGGCGTCCGCGAGCCAGAACTGCTCCAGGGCGTCCATGCCCGCCATGACGGAGCCGATCTGAGCCCTGGCGTCGGCCAGCAGTTCGAAGACGCCGATGAGCATGGCGTTGTAGCGCAGCACGTTCTCCTCGGACAGGGTCTGCTGCAGGGGGATAACCTCCTCCCTGTAGTGCCGGGCGATGTCGTGGGCGGTCCGGTAGGCCGAATAGGACTCCCTGAGCCTCGAACCCGCCGTGCGCAGGGCCGCCTCCAGCTCGTTGCCGGCGGCCAGGGTCCTGGCGTTCATGCCGTCGCGCTTCATGCCTCCCCAGTCGAAGACCGGGAGCGTCACGTCCAGCTCGTAGCCGCGCCCCGTGGCCCTGGAACCTTCGGCGTTGTCGAAGACCGTGTCCCTGCGCAGACCTCCCTCCACATCGACGAGGCTGGTCACGGCGCCCAGGCCCTGGGCTTTGGCCGCGGCCTCGAACTCGGCCCGCGCCGCCTGCACGTCCAGGTTTCCGGAGCGGGCCGCGGAGCCGACCTCGCCGGGCTGCAACGGAGTGTTCGGCAGATCCGGCAGGCGCTCCGGCAGGACGAGAAGGGGCACCTGCGCCTGGGAGAGGCCGAGCTGGCGGACGAGTTCCTCCCTGCCCGCAGTGGCCTCATGCTGCGCCAGGGCCAGCTGCGTGGCCGCGTCGGCGTAGAAGCCCTGTTGCCGCACCCGCTGCGCCGTGTTGAAATTTCCCGTGGCCTGCATCCGCCGCGCGAGCTCCGCCGCCGCACCGGCGGCCTCGAAGACCTGCCGCGCATAGCCCAGGCGCTCCCGCGCCGCCACGGCCCTGACCCATGCCTTGCGCACGTCCGTGACCTTGCGCACCACGTCGCCGCCGAGGCGCTCCTCTTCGGCCGCCAGGCGGGCCCGCGCCACGCCCTGACGCACGGGGTAGGTCAGCAGATCGACCAGCCCCACGGTCAGAAGCCGCCCGAACTCCACCTCGTCGAGCACATGCACGCGCTCGAACGTGAAGACCGGGTTGGCGATCCGCCCGGACTGGGCCGCCTCGGCGGCTCGCTCCCAGTTTCTGGCCAGAATCGCCTGGAACTCCGGGCTGTTGACCATGGCCAGCTGCACCGCCAGCTCCTTGTCCAGGACCTTCGTCAGGATTTCCGAGGCCTTGGCGTCGAGTGCCTGCCGCTGGGAGGCATCCCTGGCCAGCACGGCCGTGGCGTCGGTGAACCCGGAAACCCGCGCATTTGTCCTCTCCAGGGATCTGTCGAAATCCACCGTTGCGCAGGCGGCCAGGCTTGCGGCCAGAAGCAGCGCCACGAACGCCCTGGTCAACCCGGCGCCCGCGTTCATTGCGCCGCTCCGTGGTCGTGCCCGTGGGACGCTCCGTGCCCGGCTCTTTCTTCCGTCCCCTTTTCCTCCGGCTGGGCCGCCTCGCGGGCGTACGCCCTCCACCCGCCTATCTCCCCGACCCTGTCGTTGGACTGCCGCCACGGGGCCACGGGCTGATGGGCATAAGGCGCATAACCGTCGAAGACCGACTCGAAATGCAGGGTCTCGGCCGACGGGGTGTCCGCCGCATCCCTCTGCCCCGCCGCCCCGACCTGAAGCGGGAAGGCGAGCAGCGCCACGAGAATGAACGGTGCGTGGACTGCCATGGGTTCCCTCCTTGTGAACCGGTGAAGATACGTCTACATACGAAAGTATGACTCCGGGCGCAGATTGCAAGCCGTGCCGGAACATTTCCCCGTGGGCGGATGAAAGGGTCACCCCGTGCGCACGATCCGCCTGATGCGCTCCAGGATGGCCATGCCGTCGCAGGGCTTCTGGAACACGTCCTCCTCGCAAAGCCCCAGCTCGCCGATGTCGATGTAGCGGCGGAAATCCGTGGAGCCGGTGTGGAGGATGGATCGGGGGCAGAGTCCCTGCTCCGCGGCGGCACGGATGAACTCCGCGCCGTTCATGGCCGGCAGGCGGATGTCCACGACGCAGACGTCCGCGGGTTCGAGCCGCAGCTGTTCCAGGGCCTCTTCGGCCGAATGGGCGCTGCGGAGGTCGAATTCCTCGAAATCTTCCAGAAAGCCGACCAGGGAGGAGCGGATATGCTCCTCGTCGTCGATGATCATGACTCGTGGGGGCACGCATCCTCCCTTGTCTGCACTTGCCCGGCGGCGGGAAGGTCGATGGTGAATTTCGCCCCCCGGCCCGGCGCCGATTCGAGGCTCATGCAGCCGTCATGGCTGCGGGTGATGATGAAATAGGACACGGACAGGCCGAGCCCCGTGCCCACGCCGGGCGGCTTGGTGGTGAAGAAGGGTTCGAAGGCCCTGCGCTGGACATCCGGCGGCATCCCCGGCCCGTTGTCCTCGACCTGCGCAGTGACCCTGGCGTCGCGGCCGGAAAGGCGGATCAAGATGCGCGGGTCGGGAATCTCGGGACTGGCCGAAGCCATGGCCTGGGCCGAGTTGCGCAGCAGGTTGAGGAAGACCTGCTCGATCTCGGTTTCCGTGCAGTTGACCAGATGGGGGCCGTCATCGATTTCCCAGACGATCAGGATCTTCCTGAAATCGTAATTCTTCTTCAGGTCGTAATCGCTTTCGGCCAGGAAAAGGGAGCGTTCGATGATGTCGCGCAGGTCGCAGACCCTGCGCCTGGACTCGCTGCGCCGGCTGAAGTCGAGCATGTGGCGGATGATGTCGGCCGCGCGCAGGGCGGCCTGCTGGATGTTATCGATGAACCCGTACAGGCCGCGGGCCCGCATGTACTGGTCGAGCAGGTTCATGTCGAGGCCGATGCCGCGCGCCACCTAGATGTTCTTCGGGAAATCGGGCCTGGTGCGCTGCGAGAGGTTCTGGCTGGTGACCATGATGATGCCCAGGGGGTTGTTGATCTCGTGCGCCACGCCTGCGGCGATGCCGCCCACGGAAATCATCTTCTCGGACTGGATCATCATGTCCTGCATGCGCTTGAGTTCCGTGACGTCGCGCAGCACGCACAGCACGCACTCGCGCCCCTCCAGCAGGACCCTCTGGGCCGAGAACACGCACGGGACCACGCTGCCGTCCTTGCGGCGCAGGGAGAAGTCGACATTCTCGACGATATCGCGCTCCAGGACGGCCTGCCGCAGGGCTTCGCGTTCGCCGGGCCTGCCGTAGAGCAGCAGGTCGCTGGCGGTCCTGCCCACCGCATCCTCCCAGGCATGGCCGGCGACCCTCGAGAAGGCCTCGTTGACGTCGACGATGCGTCCGTGTTCGAGTTCCATGAGCACGATGGCGTCGGGGGACAACCGGAAAAGGCGCGAGAACTTCTCCTCGGACTGCCGCAGCCGCTCCTCCACCTCCTTGCGCTCGGTGATGTCGATGCCGATGCCCGTCAGGAACGCTTCCCCGTCCACCGTCACCCCGACGCCCGAGAAGAGCATCGGTATCCTGCGGCCGTCCTTGGCCGTCATCTCCGCCTCCACCGTGGCCGCCCCGTCCTTTTTCCCGCGGCGCAGCGCATCCACGACCCGAGAGACATTCTCCCCCGGGCCGGCGAACCAGTCGAACAGGCTGCGGCCCGATATCTCCTCCGAAGAGTACCCCGTCATGACCTCGTGGGCCCTGTTCCAGCGCACGAGCCGTCCATGACTGTCGTACAGGAACAAGAGGCCCGGGACGCTCTCGAAGATGGCGGCCATGAGCTGCCGCTCCCTCGCCAGGGACCGCTCGGCCTCCTTGCGGGCGCTGACATCCTCGACCACGCCGTTGAGCAGCAGGGGGCTCCCGCCGCCGTCCCGCTGGACCGAGGCCGTCAAAACCGCGTCGAAGGCGGTCCCGTCCTTGCGCACGAACTCGGTCTCGATGCTGACCGGCCTGTCCGACTGCAGGACCGTCTGCAGAAAATGCAGCCGGGCGGCGGGGTCGGCGTAGACGGCCTGGACATTGGCGTTGTCCGAACCCATGAACTCATACTGGTCGACGTAGCCGAACATGCGGGCCAGGGCCGGGTTCCCCTCCAGCAGGGCCCCTTCGAAGGTCGTGCGGAAAATGCCTACCGGGGAGTTGTCGAAAATGGCCCGGTACCGCTCTTCGCTCTCGCGCAGCTGGTTCATCTGCCGCTCGATGGTCCGCCCCATGCCCAGAAAGGTCCGCCTCAGGGGGATGAACTCGGCATACTCCACATCGGGCGGGGGGACGTCGAACGCCCCCTTGACGTAGGCGCCGACCAGCGCGTCCAGGGCGTCGAAGGGTCCGCGGAAATAGCGCCGCAACAGACGCGCGGCCAGAAAGTACTGCACGACGATGATGAGCAGGGCGATCCCGCCCACGGCCAGGCCGATGCTCGTCAATGTCCTGACCCTGCCCGATTCGTCCAGGCCCAGGCGGACATGGCCGATGACCTGCCCTTCGTAGATCACGTCGACCTCGCGAAGAATGAACAGCTTTCCGCCGCCGTCGTACGCGAACCACGACTCTCCCCGCCCGTCGCGCAGTTCGAGCAGCCCCACGGCGGGGTTCATGGCCGTGGCCTGGGCCACGGCCACGGCGCTGTCCTTGTCCAGAGCCCAGAACGGCGTCTCAAGGGACTTGGACAGAAAATCGATGGTGCTCTCGGCCTGTTCCTCCATCTGTACCCCGACCCTCCAGGTCAGGAACAGGAACACCACGGCCGTGACGACCAGCACGATGCCCGTGCTGAGGATGCCCAGGGACAGGGACAGGCGGTTGGACAGGGAAGGCGGCGCAACAGGAGAAGGCATGTATGGCTCCGGTCCGGACGTGATGCGTGTCGTGCCCGCGGTCGTCCTCGACTCAAGGGGGACACCGCAGCGGCGACTTCCGTGTACCCCAAAAATCTTTCCTTTTCGAGAAAAACCTCATCCCGCAGCTCTCGGCCGGCAGCGGCGCAACGATTCAGCAATCAGGAGCGGGACACTGCACACGAGAACGCCGCGCGGAAGCCGATGGATTTTTAAGTTCGATGCATGTGTTCAAAATGCATCATTTCACGATCACCGCATTGAAACTCGAAATTTATTGCTGTAATGTTCCTGTCATATGAATACCGTATGACAATTCTGCTGATACATGACGAAACAGCTCTTCCCGGGAGTTCACGAGCAGCCATGTCATACATCCATGCCGGAAGAGAATGACACATTGAGAAGCATTGCAGTTCCAGAGGGAGGAGCATGAAGATCGAGATGGAACCGGGCAAACTGCCGCCATCCGAAACCGGAGAAGGCATCGACGGCCAGAGGTGGCCCGCACCCGGCGTCCCGGGAGCTGCGGCCGACGTGTCGACCATGATCCGGAACCTTTCCGGCAGGACGATTCTGGAAGCCATGCAGGAGATCGTCGCCATCAAGGACTCCTGCGGCGTCTACAGGGCGGTCAACCCGGCCATGTGCCGGTTTCTCGGAAAGCCTGAGTCGATGATTCTCGGGCGCACCGATTTCGACCTGTTCCCGCCCGACCTGGCCGCCTCGTACCAGGCCCAGGACACGCAGGTCATGGAGAGCCTCGCCCCGCGCAGCATCGAAGAGCAGGCCCGGGGCTCGGGGCAGCCCATCTGGGTCAGCACGACCAAAAGCCCCGTTCTCGACCAGGACGGCCGATGCGTCGGCGTGCTGGTCGTGGTCCGCGACATCACGGTTCGCAAGGCGGCGGAAGAGAGCGCCAAAAGACGGATTCTCTTCCAGCGCATCCTGGTCAATGTCGCCGCCACCTGCATCAATATCACCCTGGACGAGGTCGATGCGGCCGTCCACGGCTGCCTGGAGGAGATGGGCAAGTTCGTCGACGCCGACCGAGCATACATTTTCGAATTCGATTTCGAACACGGCATCGCCGTCAACACCCACGAGTGGTGCGCCGAGGGCATACCCGCCCAAATCCAGAACCTGCGGGAGCTGCCCCTGGACCTGATCGGCGACGGCCTGGCGGAACTGACCCGCGGCCGGCCCCACCATGTCGAGGACGTCACGGCCCTGCCCCCCGGGCCCCTGCGGGACACCCTCGAACCGCAGGGGATCAGGAGCCTCATGACCGTGCCCCTGCTGCGCGGGGAACGGTGCATCGGCTGCGTCGGCTTCGATTCGGTCCGACAGGCCCGGCCGTTCTGCGACGACGAGTACACCCTCCTGGCCATGTTCGCGCGCATGCTCGTCAACATCGGCCTGCGCCGGGAAGTCGAGGAGTCCCTGCGGCTGGCCGGCCTCAAGGCCCAGGCGGCCAGCGACGCCAAGAGCGAATTCCTGGCCAACATGAGCCACGAGATCCGCACCCCCTTGAACGGCATACTCGGCATGCTGCAGCTCATGAACACCACGAGGCTGGACGCCGAACAGTGCGAGTACGTACACATGGCCATCCAGGCGGCCCAGCGCATGACGCGCCTTCTGTCCGACATCCTCGACCTCTCCAGGGTCGAGGCCGGCAAGCTGACCCTGCAGGAGGGCCCCTTTTCCCTGAGCGAGGTCAGGCGCTCGGTCCTGGACATCTTCAAGCCGGTCAGCTCCCGCAAGGACGTGCGCACCAGCTTCGAACTCGACCCGCTCCTGCCCGCGCGCCTCGTGGGCGACGAGACGCGCCTGCGGCAGATTCTCCTGAACCTCGTCGGCAATTCCCTCAAGTTCACCGAACGCGGCTTCGTGCGCGTCGAGGCGTCGCTCCTGGGTTCCGACGCCGGCAACAGGCTGAGCGTGGCCTTCCGCGTCTCCGACAGCGGCTGCGGCATCCCCGAGGACAAGCTGGGCGTCATCTTCGAACCTTTCGAACAGCTCACCCAGGCCTGCAACCGCGGGGCGGGCCTGGGCCTGGCCATCGTCCGCCGCCTGGTCGAGCTCATGGGCGGCCGGATCGAAGCCAGGAGCCGACCGGACGAGGGCACGACCATGACCGTGACCCTGCCCTTCGGCCTGGCCGACGAACAGGAGGACCCGCCTGCGCCGCCGCCCGGTTCGGAAATACGGACAGGGCATCGCATCCTGCTCGTGGAGGACGACCTCTTCAACCAGAAGACCGCCACAGCCCTGCTCCAAAAGTCCGGATACGCGGTGCGCGTGGCCGGTACGGGCCTGGAGGCCCTGCACATCCTGGAGGAAACAGGCTTCGACTGCATCCTCATGGACATCCACCTGCCCGGCCTCGACGGCGTGGAAACGGCCCGCATCATCCGCAACGCCCCGGAATTCCGGGCCCATGCCGGCACCCCGATCATCGCCGTGACCGCCAACGCCATGCTCGGGGACAGAGAGCGCTTCCTGGCGGCCGGGATGAACGACTTCATCGCCAAGCCCATGGAGTTCAGCTCCCTGGTCGCGGTCATCGAGAACGCGACCAGTGCCCGGAGCGCTCCGCGTTGACCGCGACCGGCCGGACCGGGCATATCCGGCCTTGTCATTTGCGCATCAAGCGGGTAAGGAGTGCTGGCTTTAACCAAAAACTCCTGAAAACACGCAAGAAGGTATCCGTTTTATATGGCCAAGGAAGAGTCAATTGAAGTCGAAGGTGTCGTCGAGGAAGCCATGCCCAATGCCATGTTCCTGGTGCGTCTGGAAAACGGACATCAGGTGCTCGGGCACATTTCCGGCAAGATGCGCAAGTTCTACATCCGCATCCTGCCCGGCGACCGCGTCAAGGTCGAGCTCTCGCCGTACGACCTGACCCGCGGCAGAATCACCTACCGCTTCAAGTAGTCCCCCTCGCACGAGTTCCCGGCACGCGCCGACTGGCGCGTGCCGTTTTTTTATCGTCCACTTCCGCCTTGTCATCACGCAGTACCTGCCTTACCCCGTACCCATGGCCGAAATAGATCTGCATACCCACTCCACCGCCTCCGACGGCACCCTCCGTCCCGCGGAGCTCATCGCCGCGGCAGCGCGGGCCGGCCTCAAGGCCATCGCCCTGACGGACCACGACACGGTCGAGGGGCTGCCCGAGGCCTGCGCCGCCGGGAGCGGACTGGGGCTGGAGGTCATCGGCGGCTGCGAACTGAGCGTCGAGTCGGAACACGGCAGCATGCACCTTCTGGGGCTTTGGATTCCGCTCGATTCGTCCAGACTCCAGGCGGCCCTGGACCGTCTGACCGTGCTGCGCAGGCAGCGCAACGAAGCCATCATCGGCAACCTCAACAGACATGGGGTCAGGGTCACCTATGACGAACTGGAGGAGGTCGCCGGCGGAGGCAGCGTCGGACGGCCGCACATCGCCCAGCTCCTGGTGGCCAAGGGCGTGGCCGTCAATTTCCAGGACGCGTTTCTGAACTGGCTGCGGCCGGGGACCAAGGGCTACGCCCCCAAGGAAAAGCTCCTGCCCCGCCAAGGCATCGAACTGCTCAAGGACGAGGACGCCACGGTCATCCTGGCCCACCCCTGCACCCTGCGCCCGCAGGACCGCAGCCTCGAAGAGGTGGTCAGTGAGCTCAAGGACTGGGGGCTCGACGGGGTGGAGGTCTTCTACTCCATGCACACCCAGGCCCAGACCAACGCCTACGCCGACCTCTGCCGCAAGCTCGACCTGCTCCCGAGCGCCGGGTCCGACTTTCACGGCGACAACAAGCCCGGCATCGCCCTGGGACGCGGCAAGGGCGGCCTGCGCCCGTCCTACGAACTGGTGCGGCGAATGAAGGAACGCCGCGCGTCTTTGGGGCAACCCCTTACGTCCTGCTCCTGACCATGCCCAAACCGCTCCCCGAACTTCTCGCCCCGGCCGGCAACCCGGACAAGCTGGCCACGGCCCTGGCCTACGGCGCAGACGCGGTGTACCTGGGCGGCCGCGCCCTGAGCCTTCGCGCCAAGACCGAAGGCTTCTCCTTCCCGGAACTGCGCAGCGCCGTGGAACTGGCCCACGGCAAGGGCGCCAAGGTCTATTTCGCCCTCAACCTCCTGGCCCGCGAAGAGCATCTGGCCGGAGTCGAGGCCTACCTGGAGGAACTGGCGGACATCGCCGTGGACGGCGTCATCATCGCCGACCCGGGCATCGCGGCCATGGCCAGGCGCCGCGCGCCGCACGTCCCCATCCACATCTCCACCCAGGCCAACACCTCCAACTCCGCCGCGGCGGCCTTCTGGCGCGACCTGGGCGCGCGCCGCGTCAACGTGGCCCGCGAACTGGGCGCGTCCCGCATCCGGGCCATGGTCGCCAAGGTGCCCGATCTCGAATTCGAGGTCTTCGTGCATGGCGCCATGTGCATGGCCGTGTCCGGCCGCTGCCTGCTCTCGGCCCATCTCACGGACCGCTCCGGCAACCTCGGCCAGTGCACCCACCCCTGCCGCTACGACTACGCGGTCACGGCCGTGCGGCTGGAGGAACGCCTGCGCCCCGGCAGGGACACGTGGGAAGTCAGGTGCGGTGGGGAGTTCAGCCAGGTCATGGCCGCCGAGGACCTCTGCCTGGTCAAGTACCTGCAGTGGTTCCGCCAAAACGGGATCAAAAGCCTCAAGATCGAAGGCCGCATGAAGACCCCGTCCTACCTGGCCCAGGTCACGGACGTGTACCGCACGGCCCTGGACGATCTCGCGGCCGGGACCTTCCGCCCCGGCCTGTACCTGGAGGAACTGCAGCAGCTGGCCACCCGCCCCCTGTCCACGTCTTTCTTCACGCCCGAACCCGTGACCCTGCGCCCGGCCCTGTCCCGCGACATGACCAAGAACGTCGTGGGACGGCTGGTGGAGCCCGCCGGGAACGACGGCTGGATCATGGACGTCAAGCACCGCTTCGAAACCGACGCGCCCCTGGAGATCCTGCTGCCGGGCCTGCGGCGCCCTGTCCTGCGCCCCGGCGACTACGGCGTGGAGAACGACGAGGGCCTGGGCCTGGACACGGCCCACGGCGGGATGCGGGTGGTGCTCAGATGCGGCCATCCGGACCTGGAGCCGGGCCTGTTCCTCCGCGCCGCCCATCCCGAAGCCTACGGCATCCGCGGCATATGAGCGACGCCCCCGCCATGCGCATCTGGGTGGACGCCGACGCCTGCCCCAGGGTCGTCAAGGACATCCTCTACCGGGCGGCCGAACGCCGCGGGGTCGGCCTCGTGCTGGTCGCCAACTCCCGCTTCGCGGTCCCCAAATGCGAGCGCATCGAATTTCTGCAGGTCGGCTCCGGCTACGACAAGGCCGACGAGGCCATCATCCATCTGGCCGGGGACGGGGATCTGGTGGTCACGACGGACATCCCCCTGGCCGCCGGGGTCATCGAAAAGGGTGGCACGGGCCTGAGCCCCAGAGGCGAGGTCTTCACCTCCGAGAACATCCGCGGCCGCCTGACCATGCGCGACTTCATGGACGAGCTGCGCGGAAGCGGCGTCATGACGGGCGGGCCGTCGGCCCTGCGGCCCAAGGACCGGCAGGAGTTCTCCAACCAGCTGGACAGGCTTCTGCGGGCGCGGGGGTACTGACAAGGCCCGGCCTGATGGACGAGATGGACGTTGCGGACCGGATGGACGGGATGGACGTTCAGTCTTCGCCCAGGAGGTAGCGCAGCTGGGTCACGGAGCGGCCCGTGCGGCGGGCCAGGGCCTGCAGGGCCTCGAACTCGGGGCGCGCGTAGCGTTCGCCGTCCACGGTCGTTTCCTTGGCGGGCAGGTCGCCCCAGGGCGTGGGGCGGGTGGTCGCGGCGCGGGGCAGCACGGCCCGGCGCGTCTCGGTGATGCGCAGCCCCAGACTCATGGTCTGGGCAAAGGCCAGGTCCCGGATGCGCGCCAGATCCTCGGGCCTGCACAGGATCTGCAGCAGCCCGCCGGGACGGTTCTTCTTCATCACGCCGGGCAGGAAGAGCACGTCCAGGGCCCCGGCCGCGAGCAGCTCCCCGAACACCCCGCCAATCTCCTCCCCCGTCAGGTGATCCACGTTTGTCTCCAGGACCATGACCCGCTCCATGGCCGGACCGCCGGCTTCCAGCAGGAAGGCGCGCAGGCCGTTGACCACCCCGAGTTCCATGTTTCCCAGGCCCAGGCCGCACGCCAGCAGGCGTCCCACAGGCCCCTCGGTGAATTCATCGACCAGGCGGTCCAGCAGCAGCGCCCCGGTGGGGGTGATGATCTCCCTGTCGAACCGCGTCGGGTAGACCGGCTTGCCCTGCAGGAGCACGGCCGTGGCCGGCGCGGGCAGAGGCATGAGGCCGTGGGCGCAGCGCACGGTGCCCGTGAACCAGGGCAGGCTCGAACAGGTCACGCGGCTCACGCCGAGGGCTTCCAGGGCGAAGAAGGCGCCGACCACGTCGACCAGGGTGTCCACGGCCCCGACCTCGTGAAAGTGAACATCCTCAATGCCGCAACCGTGGACCGCAGCCTCGGCCTCGGCCAGGCGGACGAAGGCGGCTTCGGCCCCGGCTCTGACGGCCTCGGACAGGGGCATCCTGCGGACCAAGGACGTCAGGTCGTGCAGATGGCGCAGAGGTTGAGCCCCGGCGGCACCGATCTCCATGCGCTTGCCCGCGACACCCTTGTCCCGCGCGTCCCCGGCGACGATCGAAACATCCAGCCCGGCCCGGCCGAAAGCCTCCGCCAGTGGCGCGAAATCCACGCCCAGACCGGCCATGGCCGCCAGGAACATGTCGCCGGCAATGCCGGCTGGACAATCAAGATGCAACTCGGGCATGTTTCTCCCCAGGTTCACGTTGTGCTGCTCGGAGGGTGCATGCCATGAAAGTCGCCGCAGTTCAAATGGCCACAGTCCCCGGCGACGTGCAGGGCAACCTGGACGCCATCGCCGCCCATGCCCGCGCCGGCGCCGAGGCCGGTTGCCGGCTTCTGCTCTTCCCTGAAATTTCCGACCTGGGGTACGACATGGCCGTCATCGGCCAACTCGGAGGGAGTTCGTGGCCCCTGGTCCGGCAACGCCTCCTCGGCCTGGCCGCCGAGTGCGGCCTCTGCCTGGTCTGCGGCGTCTGCCTGCCGGGGGACGACGGGCTCTTCAACGCCCTGGTCGCCTTCGGACCCCGCGGGACCATCCTGGCCGAATACCGCAAGGTCCATCTGTTCAAGGGCCTGGACGCCGACGAGACGCGCGTCTTCATCCCGGGCCGCAAGCTCGTGACATTCGACCTGGACGGGGTGCGCTTCGGCCTGGCCGTCTGCTACGACCTGCGCTTTCCCGAGCTGTTCCGGCCCCTGGCCCTGTCGGGCTGCCACGCCCTGCTCCTGGCCTCGGCCTGGCCCCGCGCGAGGATCGGCGTCTGGCAGCCCCTGTGCGTGGCCCGGGCAGTGGAGAACCAGTGCTGTCTGCTGGGAGCGAACAGGGTCGGCGAACAGGGCGCCTTCCCCTTCGGCGGCCGTTCGCTCTTCGTCACCCAGACGGGCGAGGTCACGGTCGCGGACGAACGGGGCGAGGGGCTGGTTTACGGTCACGTGGACCCGCAGAGCATCGCCGCCATCCGTCGGACGATCCCTGCGCTGAACCACCTGCGCCCGGACGTGTATGTGGAAGTTCCGGACAATTCGGCAGAGATTCTTTGACGACATGATAAAAAGACATTATGCATCCACTTACTTACATGCATTCATGACGTTGTACGCACACGCTTGACCAAAACGTACACCACTGCCTCCAAGGAGACACGATATGATTATCAAGGACTGGATGACCAAGGACGTGATCACGGTGGACCCCGAAACCTCCATGATGCGCGCAGCCAAGCTGATGAAGGAAAAGGGCATCCGCCGCCTGCCCGTGGTCGATGACAAGGGCAAGATCGTCGGCATGCTGAGCGACCGCGACGTGAAGGAAGCTTCGCCCTCCAAGGCCACGACCCTGGACGTGCACGAGCTCTACTACCTGCTCTCGGAGATCAAGGTCAAAAACATCATGAGCCCCAATCCGCTGACCATCCTGGACACGGATACGGTCGTGAAGTGCGCGGCCATCATGCACGACAAGAAGATCTCCGGCCTGCCCGTCCTGAACGAACAGGGGGAGCTCGTGGGCATCATGACCCAGAACGAGGTCTACAGGGTGCTGCTGAGCATCACCGGCATCTACCACGGCGGAATCCAGATCGGCCTCAAGCTCCCGGACCAGCGCGGGACCCTCAAGGAAGTGCTCGACTGCCTGCGTGGCCACAAGGCCAGGGTCATCTCGATCCTGACTTCCTACGACAAGGTCGAGGAAGGGTACAGACAGGTCTTCCTGCGCGTCATGGACATGGAAAAGTCCGTGCTGAACGAACTGAAGAAGGAACTGAGCGAGAAGTACGACCTCATGTTCTGGGTCCGGGACAGCATCAACTAGACAATCACCCGCAACGCAAAGGCCCGCGACAGCACTCGCGGGCTTTCTCTCTTCTGCGGCCAACCATACTCGTTTTCAGGAGAATCCATGGAAGAGCACTATCCCATCAAGGACACGTTCAACGAAATCGTCGCCACCCTGCAGACCGCCCTGGACACGGACTACGTCATCGGGCTGCTGGTGGCCACGGCTCTGATCTCGTTCATCATCGGCCGCATGAGCAGATAGCTCCGACTGCGCTTCACGCTGCCCTTTCCCCGCTTCAAGCGGGGATTTTTTTGTCGTGCGCCCCGCCCTCGCCGCCCGCGTTGCATGCCAGGCGGGGACAGAAGGCCAGCGCCCCGGCTGACAGCCGGGAACTCTCCCCCTCCCCTTCGTGCAGGATGAGCGGCGCGGCCACGGTCAGGCCCGGGCCGCCGTTCTTGACGGCGCGCACCAGCGCCAGGCGGGCGGGGCCGTGAACGCTCGGGTGGACGAAGCGGATTTCCTTGGGCTGAAGCCGCCCTTCGCGCAGCAGATGAAGCAGCTCGTCGGCGCGTTCGGCCAGGTGGACGAAGGCGCAGGGCTTGCGGTTGCGCACGGCCCATGCCGCGGCGCGGACGAAGTCGGCGAGGGACGCCCCGGCCTCGAACCGGGCCATTGCCCTGGACGCGTCCGGGCAGACCCGGCCGCTGGACGGGTCCCGGTAGGGCGGGTTGCACAGCACCAGATCCGCGCTCTCGGGAGCGAGGCAGCCGGGAAAGCGCACATCCCCGGCCAGATAGGCGAAACGGTCCGCAAGGCCCAGACGGCGGGCGTTCTCCCGGGCATGTGCGAGCATGTCCGGGTTCACGTCGAGGCCGACCCCGAAAAAATCGGGGTGGTCCAGGGCCAGACCGAGCCCCACCACCCCGCAACCGGCGCCCAGATCGAGCACCCGGCCCCGCACCCGCTCCCGGCCGGCGAAGGCCGCCAGCAGGAGCGCGTCCAGGGAGAAACGGAAACCGTGCGGCGGCTGGGACAGCCCGCGCGGAAACCGCTCCCGGGCCAGGCCGACAGCCGCCCCGTCCATGCTATTTCAGTACGGAGCGCAGGCGCTCCATGGCTTCCTCGACATTGGCCAGGCTGTTGAAGGCCGAGATGCGGATGTACCCCTCGCCGCAGGCCCCGAAGCCGGCGCCGGGCGTGCAGACCACGGCGGCCTTGTTCAGGAGCATGTCGAAGAAGTCCCACGAGCCCATCTTGCCGTCGATCCAGACGTACGGGGAATTTTCCCCGCCCACGCACTCGTAGCCCAGGGCCGTCATCTCGCGGCGGATGATGCCGGCGTTGCGCAGGTAGCTGTCCACCAGGGCCCTGGCCTGGGCCTTGCCCTCGGGCGAGTAGACGGCCGCGGCGGCCTTCTGCACGGGGTAGGACACGCCGTTGAACTTGGTGGTGTGGCGGCGGTTCCACATGGCGTGCAGGCTGTGGGCGTTGCCCTGCGCGTCCCAGGCCATGCAGGACTTGGGCACCACGGTGAAGGCCAGACGCGTGCCCGTGAAGCCCGCGGTCTTGGACAGGGAACGGAACTCGATGGCCACCTCGCGCGCGCCCTCGATCTCGTAGATGGACCGGGGCAGTTCGGGGTCGCGGATGAAGGCCTCGTAGGCCGCGTCGAAAAGGATCAGGGCCTTGTGCTGCCGGGCGTAGTCGACCCACTCCTTGAGCTGGGCCTTGGTGATGGTCGCGCCCGTGGGGTTGTTGGGGTAGCACAGGTAGATGAGGTCCACGGGCTGGTCGGGCAGGGCCGGGATGAAGCCGTTGGCGCTGGTGCCGTCGAGGTAGACCAGGCCTTCGTAGCGGCCGTTCACGCTGCCGCCGGTGCGGCCGGCCATGACGTTCGTGTCCACGTAGACTGGGTAGACCGGGTCGGGGATGGCGATGCGGATGTCACCGGCGAAGAGCTCCTGGATGTTGCCCGTGTCGCACTTGGCGCCGTCGCTGACGAAGATCTCGTCGGCCGCGACGTCGGCGCCTCGGGACTGGAAATCCTCCCGGGCGATGAGTTCGCGCAGGAAGTCGTAACCCTGCTCGGGGCCGTAGCCGCGGAAGGTGGCGGCGTCGGCCATCTCGTCGACGCCCTGGTGGAAGGCGTCCACCACGGCCCCCGGCAGGGGCTGGGTCACGTCGCCGATGCCCAAGCGGATGATCTTCTTGTCGGGGTTGGCCTGCTGGAATGCGCTCACGCGGCGCGCGATGTCGGCGAACAGGTAGGAGGCCTTGAGCTTCAGGTAGTTCTCGTTGATGCGGATCATATGCGGTCCTCTTCTGGGGAAGTTGGCGGTTCGTCGAAAAAGAAACGTCTAGCGGCAAAGCCGGCGCAGTTCAAGTCAGGCCTTGCCGCGCCGCAGGCGGCGGCCCAGGACGTCGGCAAAAAGGCGGGCCTGGCTCACGCCAAGGGCCAGGCCCAGGGCCATGTACGCCGCCGCCCACAGCGGGATGAGGAGCAGGCTGACGCGCCCCAATCCCGTGCTGGCCCAGCACCCGGCCAGCAGCGCGAGGCTAAGGCCCAGGGAAACGAGGAGGTCGCGGCCCACCCGGAACCAGGGGCCGAGATGGCGGCGCAGGAAATACCCCAGCAGCAGCACGTTGACCCAGGCCGACATAGACGAGGCCAGGGCCAGGCCCACATGCCCCAGATACTGCATGGAGACGAAGCCCGTGGCGACGTAGACCACAAGGCAGCCCATGGCGATGCGCACCGGGGTCCGGGTGTCGCCCAGGGCGTAGTAGGCCGAGGCCAGGGAGCGCACGCTCGAAAAGGCGGGCAGGCCGATGACGTAGCCCAGCAGGGCCAGGGCCGTTCCGTGCACCGCGGCCGCGGAAAATTGCCCGCGGCCGAAGAGCAGTTCCACCAGGGGCAGGGACAATCCGGCCAGCCCGGCCGCCGCCGGCAGGTTGACGAACAGGGTCAGACCCAGGGACGAGGCCAGGGTGTCCCGGAACTCCTCCCGCCGCTCGGGAGCGGCCAGGGTGGACAGGGACGGCAGGGTGGCCACGCCCACGGCCACGCCGAAGACGCCCAGGGGGAACTGGAAGAGCCTGTCGGCGTAGTAGAGGTAGGAGACCGACCCTTCGGGCAGGAAGGACGCCATTCCCGTGCCTATGAGAATGTTGATCTGGTACACGGCCGAGCCCAGGATGGTCGGCAGCATCAGGACGCCGATGCGGCGCACGCCCGGGCTCAGGGGCTCCACGGGCCCGGCCCAGGAGAACCCCTTGGCGCGCAGGATGGGCTGCTGCAGGAGCCACTGTCCCAGACCCGCCACGAGTACGCCCCAGGCCAGGTACACGGCCACGTTCCCGCCCACGGCGATGGCCAGGAGACTGGCCGCGATGAGCACGATGTTCAGGATGCACGGCGCCAGGGCGGGCACGAGGAAGTGGCCCATGCTGTTCAGCACGCCCATGCACAGGGCAACGCCGGAAATGAACAGGATGTACGGGAAGCAGATCTGGACCAGCCCGGCCGTCAGTTCGAACATCTCGGGCCGTTTGGCCGCGAAGCCCGAGGCGATGAGCAGGGTCACGGCCTTGGGAAAAAGCAGGACGAGGAGAGTCAGAAGGCCCAGGATGACGACCAGCCAGAACTGGATGGAGCGGGCCAGGACAAAGGCGGCCCGGTCACCCTGCTCCTGCCGGACGCGAACGAAGGTCGGCACGAAGGCCATGGTCAGGGACCCTTCGGCGAAGAGGCTCCTGAGCAGGTTGGGCACACGGAAGGCCACGAAGAAGGCGTCGGCCAGCACGGACGCGCCCAGGGTATAGGCCATGATCAGGTCCCGCACGAGCCCCAGCCCGCGGCTGAGCATGGTCGCGCCGGAGACGATGGAGGCGTTCCTGACGATGGTTTTGTTGGTGGACACGCTCTTGGTCCTTGAACGGTTGACGTGGCCGGCGGTGAAGGCCGGAAGACGAACCTCCCTATCGCGGGCCGGGCACCGCGTCCACCCGCTTTTTCCCCGCGTGCCCGGGGCTGGCTGGACAAGAGCCGGGCCGGGCCGGTACATGACCGGTCCATGAAACACCTCATTCTCGCCGCGATCCTTGTCCTCGCCCTGCTCTTCGCGGGGTGCGCCAAACCCGCCGCGCACCGTGCGGCCGAACCCGCCACGGTCTCCATGCCCGACTCGGCCAACCCCAACGCCGCGGAAATGGCCGCCTTCGCACGGGCCTACCCGGAGGGTTCGGACCAATCACGGGCCGCCGCCTTCCTCCTTGAAAACCTGCCCCTGTCCGACCGGCTGTCCATGACCGCCACTGACCTGCGCGAAAACGTCGACTACGCCTTCCTGGCCCGCAGCCTCATGCCCTGGGGCTCCCGAGTGCCGTGGGACGTCTTCCTGCACTACGTCCTGCCCCACCGCACCAGCCAGGAGCCGTTCCAGCCCAACCGGGCCATGCTCTTCCGCGAACTCGGGCCCCTGTGCGCCACGGCCGAAAGCATGGAGGAGGCACTGTCGCGCGTGGGGGCGTGGTGTGCCGCCAAGGCGCAGTACCGCCCCACCTCGCGCCGCGACCTGGGCGTAATGTCCATCCTCGACGCCGGGTGGGGGCGCTGCGAGGAGACCAACATCCTGTTCATCGCCGCGGCCAGGGCCGCCGGACTGCCCGTGCGCCAGGCCATGGTCCCGTGGTGGCAGCACGCCGACGGCAACCACGCCTGGGTCGAAGCCTGGACCGAGGACGGCTGGAAATTCCTGGAAAGCGGCACGGAGTTCTCCGAACTGAACCGGACCTGGTTCGCGGCCCAGGCCCCGCGCATGCCCAAGGTGGCTGCGCAGGTCTTCGGCCGGTCCGCGGACGCTTCGGTGTACCGCACCGGCCCCGGCTACTCCCTGGCCGACAACACGGCGCCCTATGTCCGCCCGGTGCCCGTGCGGGTTCGCGTGACCGTGGCCCACGACCAGCCGGTGCCGGGGCACGACGTCTATTTCTCCGTCTACTCCCTGGGTGGCGTGCGGCCCGTGACCAGGGCCGCGACCGACAACCGCGGCCTCGCCTCGACCACTCTCGGCCCCGGCGTCTTTTTCGTCTCCAGTTCCGCGGGCGAGTCCCTGGCCTGGACCATGCTCGACACCCGCGACATGGAGGAAATGGATATCCGGTTGTCCCTGGACGCGCCCCGTCCACTGCCCGACATGCTGGAGTTCGCCTCGCCCGAGGCGTCGGCCGATGCCTTCGACGCCACCCCCAGCCCGGAACTGGGGCGCCTGCGGGTAGAACGCGCGAAACGTTGGGACCCGCTGCTGCAGGGACTGCCGGAACCCCTGCGCCAGAATCTGGCTCTGGCGGGCGAGCGCGCGGCCGGCTGGCTGCGCCTCCTGAGGTCCGAACCTGCTTCGCCCTGGCCCCTCCCGCTGCTCGAAACCCTTGACGACAAGGACCTCCTGCAGGCCGATCCGGACGCCCTGGTCCGGGAGACGGAGCTGGCCCTGGAAGCCCGGCGGGCCGCCGAACAGGCGGGCCTTGCCGTGGACGACGAGACGTTCCTGCGCTTCGTCCTCTCCCCGCGCATCCACCTCGAACCGTGGTCGCCGTGGCGCTCGGAACTGCTGCCCTGGCTCGGCGGCTCCCTGTCCATGTCCGTGCGAACCAAGGTCGAGACCGTGCGCAAGCGGGTCGAAAAACTGGAAAAACTGGAGCCCTCCATCATGGGCTCCCCCCTCACGCCGGCCCAGGCCCACGCCGCGGGCTACCTCGCCACATCCATGGACAAGGGCGTCCTGGCCACGGCTGCCCTGCGCACCCTGGGAGTACCGGCCCGTTTCCAGCCCGATTTCGACGGCGTGGAATACTTCGACGGCGCGAAGTGGAATTTCTGGGAACTGGAGCCCCGCGCCCCGGCTAGCGGGTCCCTGCGGCTGACGGGAGAAGGGGAACTTAAGCCCCTGCTCGATTTCGGCGTGGCCCGGGTCGAGAAAGGACATCTGCGCCCCCTGGACGACCTGCCATGGGAGCAGGACGGGGAGGTCTTGCGCTGCGCCCTGCAGCCGGGGCCGTACCTGCTCGTCCTGCCGCGCCGGGAGGGGCTGCGCGCCACGGTCCGCCTCAAGGCCTTCTCCATCGCGACCGACGCCGTGACCGATGAAACCGTCCAGGGCGTGAACGCAGCAGGCCAGTGACATACGGACAAACCGGGCCGGCCGCATTGCAAGCCCGCCCGGTTTGCACTACACCATGGGCAGAAACACCACCCCGCGAGGCTTGACCATGAACAGACACATCCTGCTGACCGTCAGTGACAACTACAGCTCCCTCTTCGCCGTCCGTTTCACGGCGGGTTTCTTCAGCCGTTTCGAGGACCTGAACATAACCCTGCTCTATGTCGCCCCCAACCCCAAGGCCGGCCTGACCGAGGCCGAAATACTGCAGGATTACGGCAACCTGTCCCGGCGGGAGGCGCAGACGCGCAACCTGGCCCAGACCGCCCTGGACAAGGCCGAGGAAATCCTGGTCATGAAGCGGTTCCCCAAGGACAACATCCACAAGAAGATCGCCTTCAAGCAGCTCGGCACGGCCAACGACATCATCCAGGAGGGCATCACCGGCATGTACGACGCCATCGCCCTCGGCCGCCGCGGCCTGTCGCGCCTGGAGGAGCTCATCGACGAGAGCGTCAGCAAACATGTCTTCACCACGCCCATGGACATCCCCCTGTGGATATGCCGCGGCCACGAAAAACCGGACCCCAAGATCCTGCTCTGCACGGACGGCTCCCCGGCCAGCCTGCGCTGCGCCGACCACGTCGGATTCATGCTCAAGGACGAACCGGAACACCGCATCGACCTGCTGCACGTCGTGGCCCACGCCTCCTCGGCCGTGCCCGCTGAGGCCCTGGCCGCCACCCGGCGCATGCTCGAAGAGAACGGCATTGCCGCCAACCGGATCACGCAACGGACCGTCGAGGGCGTGAACACCGCCGAAACCATCCTGCGCGTGGCCCAGGAAGGCGGCTACGGCGTGCTGGCCACGGGGCGCACGGGCCGGGGCGAAACCCGCAGCCTGCACCTGCTCGGCTCGGTCAGCATGAACCTGCTCAAGCACCTCGAATCAGCGACGCTGTGGATCAGCCATTAGACCGGAAGGGAAACCCACTTATTTCAAATCCGCGGGAATTTCACGACAGGGGCGCAGTGCGTCCCTTTTTTTGCGCCCGGACCCGGACCACGGCCTTTTTCACCGCCAGGGGAAAGAGGCCGAGCAGGGCGAAGGCCAGGAGCATGGAGGGGGAGAGGATGCCCGACAGGGACTCAAGGCGCCCCAGCTCCCTGCCGGCGTTGACGTAGACCATGGTCCCGCCGAGCATGCCCAGCTGCGAGACCCAGTAGAAGGTCCGCGCCGGCATGGGCGTCAGGCCCATGACCAGGTTGATGACGAAGAAGGGGAAGACCGGGATGAGGCGCAGGGTGAAGAGGTACCAGGCCCCCTCCCGCGCCACGCCCTCGTTCACGGCCGCGAGTCTGTCGCCGAAGCGGCGCAGGACAGCGTCGCGCAGCAGGTAGCGCGACATGAGGAAGGCCAGGGTCGCGCCGATGGTCGAGGCGAAGGACACGGCCGCGGTGCCCACCCAGAAGCCGAAGACCGCCCCGCCGGCCAGGCCCATGACCGTGGCCCCGGGCAGGCTCAGGGCGGCCATGAGCACGTAGCACAGGAAATACCCGCCGACCATGAGCGGCCCGTGCTCGGCGTAGGCCTCCCGCAGGGAACCGAGGGAGCCCTGCACGGCCGCAAGGCTCAGGAAGCGCTGCAGGTCCAGGGCGAAGAACAGGGCCACGGCGGCCAGCACGCCCAGGCCCAGCCAGAGTCTTTTCGTCACTTTCCGCCGCCCGTGAACAGGGTGTCATGAATGGCCGCCACCAGGGGCTGAGGCAGCGGGTCTTCCAGGAATATCTCGTACTTGGAAGCCGTGCTGCTGATAGCCAGGACCCGGTTTCCCGCCTCCTCGAGCATCCCCAGAACCGTATCTACCCGCTCGCGCTGGGCCGCCACGCGCGAGCCGATGAGGGACAGGCTGACGCAGGACACGCCTTCCATGGCCGCGGCGTGTTTCTCGTCCACGACCACGACGGTGCGGCCCTCGACGGACTGGCACAGGCGGCAGTCGGGCGGCAGGGGCACGCCGGCGCCGAAGGCGATCCAGCGCAGCCGGTCGTAGTAGACCATGGACTGCAGGGTCTCGCGGTTCAGATTCTCACTGGAGACGATGGTCCCGATGCGGCCCGAGCTGCTCGAACCGGCGGCGATGCGCACGCCCAGGCGGCGGGCGTACTCCACGGCGTCGTCTTTCAGGACCTTGGCCCCGGCGGCCGACATTTCGAGCATGGTCTCGTAGTCCACCGTGTCCAGACGGCGGGCCGAGGGCGCCAGGCGCGGGTCCGTGGTGTAGACCCCGTCCACGTCGGAGTAGATCTCGCAGACGTCGGCCTGCAGGGCCGCGGCCACGGCCACGGCCGTGGTGTCGGACCCGCCGCGGCCCAGGGTGGTGATCTCCCGGGCCGTGGACACGCCCTGGAAGCCCGCCACCACGGCGATCCGGCCCTCGTCCAGGGCCTGGCGCAGGCGGTCGCCCCTGATTTCGAGAACGCGGGCGTCGCCGTGGTTGCAGTCGGTGATGAGGCCGATCTGGGAACCCGTGAAGGACACGGCCAGCCCCGGTCGCAGGCCGCTTATGGCGATGCTCATCATGGCGATGGAGATGCGCTCCCCGGCCGAGACGAGCATGTCCATCTCCCGCGGGTCCGGGTGCTCGGCCAGTTCGTGGGCCTGGCGGACCAGGGCGTCGGTGCTCTTGCCCATGGCCGAGACCACGACCACCACCTTGTCCCCGGCCTCGTGCCGGGCCACGATGCGCCGCGCCAGGTCCCGGATCTGCTCCGGGGTGGCCACGCTGCTGCCTCCGTATTTCTGAACGACCAGAGCCATTTTCTCTCCTTACGGCGCCATCTTGACGATGCGCGGGGTGAATGTCGCGCGGATGCGCACCAGGTCGGCCTGGGCGGCCATGACCGCGCGGATGTCCTTGTAGGCCATGGGCACCTCGTCCAGGCCGCCCGAAAGCAGCCGCACGCCGTGTTCCCGCAGCACGTGTTCCAGATCCCCCCGCCGGAAACGCTTCAGGGCCTCCTGGCGGCTCATGGCCCGCCCGGCGCCGTGGGCCGCCGAGCACAGGGACAGGGGATTGCCCAGCCCCTCGACCACGTAGGCCGGGTCGATCATGGTCCCGGGGATGATGCCGACGACCCCGGCCCCGGCCGGCGTGGCGCCCTTGCGGTGCACGACGACCTCGCGGCCGCCGTGGGTTTCCTTCCAGGCGAAATTGTGGTGGTTCTCGGCGCCCCAGACGGGCGAGAGACCCAGATGCCCGGCCACGGCGGCGTGGATCAGGGCGTGGTTGGCCGCGCTGTAGCGGCCCATGAGCTCCATGGCGGCCCAGTATTCGCGGCCCGGGTCCGTGTCGAGCCCCAGCCAGGCCAGGTGCCCCAGCTCCCGGGGCAGCTCTCGGTGCAGCCGCCTGGCCAGGGAGGAATAGTACTTGGCCACCTCCCCGCCCGTGCCCCGGCTGCCGCTGTGGGACAGCAGGGCCAGGTAGCGCCCCTCCTTCAGGCCGGGCAGGGAGCGGGGCACATCCAGCACGCCCCACTCAACGAAGTGGTTGCCGGAACTTTCCCGGATTGACAACATATTGTCAGCTTTGATAATTATTCCATAACCCATTAAAAAAAGGTGATAATTAGGATGACTCCCCCCCGCAATAAACAAAACGGTAGCCTGACAACTGTCAGCCGTAGCCTCCTACGGGTAACTAATGAGGAATGGACAAACCCGGCAGAGCATTTCGAACGCCTTCGAGGCCACGCGCTGGAACTGCTGTTAGCAGCAGCCTCATTAGCATCGACATCTGGGTCAGGGCAGTGGCAATGTAAGAGAGCGCTCTTGTTATTCGACTGCTTCTTGAGGGTTCTTGATGCCCCTCCCATATCGTCCGCCAGTGATTTTTTTACAGTCCGTTTTCGGACCTTGCAAACCCTGTTTTATGGAGCCCTTGGCTCTAAACGGTTTATCAACTTCGCCAACGCTAGCCGAGTCGCCATGGCGTATAATTTCTACAAGGTGCTCAAACGACTTAAAACTCCCGTTCTGTTCGCAAACCATAAGCCAAAGGGAGTAGGGCAAATCCCAGAAGATTTGGTACAGGCTTTCGATAAAATTGAATTCAATGATGCACAGGTATATAAGTTACGCCCATATCTCCTGACTAGCAAATCCGGGACCGAATACAACGTCCTTCTCAACGATATGGTTCCCATTCTGGGCGAATTATTTACAAATGCATTCCTCGATGGCCTAAAAACAATCGCTAGATCCAAAGCCAAGGATGCCGCACTCAGAGACTTTGGAACAACTTTTGCCAAATTCGTTAGTCATAAAGCCGCCAATCATCAACCTATTTCACCAAAGCTTCTTGCTGACCCATCCTATGTCCAAATACTCTTGGTCGATTTTATGGAGTATCACTTCATGAAAATGACGCGTCGCAAGACTGCTGTCCAAGAAGCAACCATTGGATCGCTTCAAAAATTGTGGAGCCGTTATAGAATCTATTGGAACTCCCTTGCCACTCAAAAGATCGTAGCCTCCCCAATGAATGCCTTTCCCTCTGGTAACCCGAAATTACTGTCAGACAATTCGATCGGACACCGCAAAGTCAATACGGATACAGATGGAAATACCACAATCACTACAGAAAAGCTCATCACCGCCGTCCCGCTCCACATCACTGATGAAGAAGCCACAAAGCTTATCTTCGAACAACTGAAGAGCGATTTCATTAGGGTTCAAGCATGGCTCCGCGACCATCTCAATTCATTCTTCGATGACTACGAAACTGGTCACAAACTGGCGTCAGAAGTGCTAGAACTTCCGACAGACGACGAAATTGAACAAGCCACAAGGTCTAACTCAAAAAAAGATGGATTACCGCTTGCCATCAAGTATTTCAAGGAAGCGCATGGCGGATATACGGATACTTCCCGCCTTTCAACTCCCGTCTACCCAGACTTAGCTGCGCGTACCCGTGTCTCTAAAGAGCACCTTTCGCGTTACCTCGGGATACCAAGCCGCCAGGAGGCCATGGCGTTTATGGCATTCCTAGCGTCACAAGATGGTCGATTCTCTGAATCAGCTATAGCGACCGCTAAACTACTCGATAGCAATGGCAATCGAATTAATGCTGTTGAAACCGACGCTGGCTTAATTCTCACTGTACTGAAAGAACGCGACGCAGGTGACGGTTGGCATGACGTAATCCTTAAAGGAAAAACAAGTGCACTTGTCAAGCGCTGGATTCACGTCACAACTCCACTACGGAATTATATGATCAACAATGGTGTACGTGGTTGGCAAAACCTGATTATCTACACGGGAAGACCGTTAGGTTCTCCTGCACACTTCACCCGAACTAGCAACATTAACTCCACTTTTCGGAATTTTGCATTGAAAGCTGAATCTCGGCTAGGAAAACTAGCAAGTCAAGTGACCATCCCACGCATTCGCTCTACCCGTGGCGTTCTCGTTTTTCTTGAAAGTATGAACCTCACAAAAATGGCTAAAGAACTGGGCAACACAAACGAGACATCTCTGAGAAATTACCTGCCTGATTCGCTCTGGGAATACTTCACAACGCGCTGGATACGAATTTTCCAAAACCTACTCATCGTCGAGGCCACCAGAGATACTCATTACATGCAAAAAGCCCTACACTTCAGCACCGCTGCCGAAATGGACGAGTTCCTAAAGAATCACGCTGTAATTCCGCTCATTCCAACGAATAGAGAACTCTCGGATGCCTCGACTGATGCTGATTCTAAACGAAAAGCAGACGAACTAATGGTTGCAGCAAGCCCAGGAATATTTGCCACACTTTTATCCATTTCCGAAGCCTCAAGACAAGTGGTCGAACAGGGAATCCGATTATCGCCGCAAGCCATTTACTGGTCGGAATTCGCGCAAAGACTGAGGGCGCATATCGAGAGTGATGCTTTTCACGACCATAGCATCAAACAGATGATGTGTGCCGCCTCAGCCAACGTCAACTCGGCAAACTTCATTGAGGTGGTTCGTGACTAGACAACTTCCAAAAGAACTAGATTTCATCCAACAATTCCGGATCTCAAACCATGACTTGGAGTATGCCAAATGGCGCATCTCAGACTTTGACGCTGATGAATGGGAATGCTCATTCGGTCACAAAACGTTCACCATCATCGATTTCCGGAAGGTCCTCCATGACGGGAACTTACTGACAACTCCAAAGAATCGAGTTCTACTCAATCATATTAAACGTTTCTTATGTCTGCAAACACACCCAGCACTCACTGGAAGCATTTCCGTAGCTCCAAAAACTGCGATGCAGCGAATCACAATAGCGCTACAAATTGTTGACTACTTTTTACTAATAGGATCTTATCTTAATATTTCAGCAAACGGATTTCGTAATGTAACAAGAGATGACATTGTTATGTTTGTCGACACAATTACAAAAAATCAATCCATCAAAATCAGCATTTACAAGCCAAAGAAATGGATTATTTCGTTCCTGAAAAATGTCAAAGTATCTCCTAAAGAGCTGGCATGGACAAGGGCGACATATCCTGACCTCTTCGAAGTGGAGAGCTTGAATTCAGACTTCCTGCTTCCAAAAGATCAGCTTATTAATGCCAGGGCATGGCTACAAATCCACAATTACTATAAGACGGCGATCAAAAAAAATTCTCGCGAATTCAAATTCCGTGTGCAACGGCATAAATTGCTAAGACATATTATTGGAAACCGGGTCCTCGGCAACTTAACATTCAAGAAACTCCGGCTAGAGGGGCTAGATGTTGCTCCCGGCCACTGCTCTTTCCAAGAACTTCCGGGCGTTCCTGTCAGCAATCTCGATGAAGACGAACGAGCCTCCAGTGAGTATGTTGCTCTCTATACCAGTGCATTAAAAAGTATGCAAATTGCATCTAAACACGGAATAAAAATTATTTCTGATCATGTTTTAAATGTGATAGACGATACGGAATTACTTGAAAACGAGCGAACAAAAGAAAGAACACGATTTACGACGCTTCCTTTTGATGTCGCTAATAGCGTACTTGGAAAGTCAATTGAATTTTACATTGAATACGGAGAAGATTTAATAAACTACTACATTGCATTGGCTACCACAGGCGGCAACATCCGCGAACTACCCAAACCTGTCCCAAGCAAACTGAAAAAACTGGGAATCTGCGCTTGGAGATTACCAGCCGATACACCAGCTGAATTCTTCGACCAACTCCGGAGCGGAACGAACCTCTACAACATGCTTGAGGTGCTGTACGGAGCCATTGGCATACTGGTGAACACTCTAATGGCCAGAAGAGCTTCCGAACTGGATGAACTTACCCAGGAATGCATTGTAAAAGAAAATGACTCATATTTCCTTGCTTTCAATTTGAGAAAAGCGAACGTTCTTGAGCACCGGCAACGAGCGCTCCGCCCTCTTCCACATATTGGCGCCGAAGCCCTACAACTTTTGGCAAGACTATCTAACACCCTACAAAAGCTTGGCTACAAAATCGACAAATCTCTATTCGGTTTTCCCTTTAGTGCATATTTCCCAAATTCCTCCCTTTATGGTACCGGCCAACCTGACATCAGACGCTGCTTCACCCGGTTCTGTGATTATTTTGAGACCCCTACAGACGAACAAAGTCGCAGGTACTACGTTCGCCCACATCAACTTCGTCGAAACTTTGCCTTGTTGTTCTTCTGGAAAGGGTCTTTTGGAGGTGTAGAAGTACTTCGACACTTCCTAGGACACACCAAACCTTCGATGACTTATTACTATGTGACTGAATCCATTCCGGGTAAAATTCTCAGGCGAGTGAAAGCCACCGTGGCCAAAGACATGATTAGAGCCAACCATGAGGCAACTGCAGGACTTACCCAACTAATATGCGAGAGATACGGACTCACAATAAACCAGTTACACATACTTCCGGAACGAGATGTGGTCGATTACGTCGAAGACCTAATTGCCTCAGGCGACGCCGAAGTGGAACCTGAGTTCATCGAAGGCCCTCATGGTGAGGAATACCGTATCATTTATAGGATTATCGATAAAGTGAAGCAAAAATTTGAGGACTGACATGACAAGACAGCTGCATGAAACATCCTTCCCTAAGTCTGCATCAGTACGCAAGGAATATGAACTGCTTCAAAAATTAGTTCGCGCACCAGAATCCGTCGATCAGACTCTACGGGATAGAATTACCCCAGCTTTAGCCTCGCAAAGCGGCCTTGCAGCCTTTGAACACTTCGATACAGGTATCGTCGGGATGTCTCTGAACACGCACAAGGCAATCGCCGAACAAGTCATCGAAGGCGGATACAAGACCTTAAACGAATACCGGAGGACTGCTCTCCAAAAGCTAAGGGAGTTTGAGCGAAGAAAAGAATGTCCCGGACGAGGGACAATTAATTGGTACAGGATTGCACTGGCAGAGAAGAACGAAAAACTTATCAGGATGGCTAATGACATCGCACTCATGAGCCAGCGTCTCGATGAAGTCCTGGCGCTTGCGCAGCAGATGGCCGCAGAGGCAAGTATGCTAGATGAATTTCAAAAGCAACGTGACGAGTTGCTACGAAAATTTTAAACAATTGACACTTAATCCACAGTGACTCCTCAGAGCAAACTTTACCTCGTAACTTCTGGAGATTGCCGCCTACCGTTGCACGCAGGACAAGGCGGTGTCGTTACCTATCCCGCACACGACATTCCCCAACTTTTATGGCCAGATGGGACTATCTGTTGGCTAGCGAATATCTTCTTGCTAAACGGATACCGGAAAGGACGCTCCAGGAAGAACAAAGGGGGAACGCTATTGACTTGGGCAAAAAATCTGAGCCACTTGATTCGATGGTGCTACCAAAACAAAATTGATTTTATAGATCTTACGGATAGTCATTTTAAAATGTTCATCAATACTCTTCTCATTGAGAAGGATACCGAGCAACCCTCTGAAAAAAGACGCTCAGAGCAACAGGTAACGATCATCTGCTCAACCGTTTTAAATTTCCTTGCGTTTCTTGATGGTAAATATCCTGGCTTAAATCTTCTTGGACCTACTGGACGGATTCGGGCAGAGCAAAAGACATTTAAAATCATGACCGGAAGGAGCGGCACGACAATCAATCGAACAAGCTGGGTGCATGAGTGCGTACCGCGTCACAGAAAAACCAGACGGCGTCAGCCCATCTCAACATCGGCGGTGAATCGACTCTACGAAGCAAACGTGACACTTAACGCAACGCCACTTGTATCCAGACGACGATACATCATGCTTCGCCTACTTGAAATTACTGGTGGTCGACGCATTGAAATATCCCAAATAAAGGTTAAAGACATCGAAGAGGCTATAAAGACCGGCGAATTGAAGTTATTCAGCGCAAAGCAATCTCGGCATGAGGCCTATCGCTTCGTGCCTGTTACGCAAACTGACCTAAAAGACTTACAGTCCTTCATAAAACACTACCGACAAAGGGTGATTCGAAAAACCATTGGCCACACTAATGACCATAGCATGCTCTTCATTAATAATGATAATGGCCTACCTCTTGAAATTGATACGCTTGGAACGGAATTCTATTTATTGAGAAAGGCAGCAGGCATCATAGATGAAGAAGCATGCCTACACGCGTTCAGACACCGCTATATAACGAACATTTTCCGCAATCTTATCAAAACTCATCGCTACCAAAGCGAAGGAGATCTCCGCAGCGCTCTCCTTTCAACTGAAACGTTAAAGCTCAAAGTGATGGAATGGACTGGGCACAGCAACATTGACTCACTCGATCGTTACATACATCTTGCTTTTGAAGCTGAATCTAACTTTCAGAATACAATGAATCTAATAAAGGGTAAGAACGTAATTGACTCTTTACGCGTCATACTCAAAGAATATAGCTGTCAGTTCAAAATTTCAAGCAGGACGCCAGAATTAATCGCATCTCTATCAGGCGTAGTTGACGAAGCGGCCTCCGAGTTAGAGAAACTGCTTAAGGCATCAGAGGAGTCTTGCGATTCGTAACCTGATCAAAAGCAACCCGTCTGCCGGGATGGTACCAAAATTCGAATCTGAAGGCGGCTCAGACCTCTGATATTTTTTGGAGGGCCACATCGTACAAACTGACAATATTAGCAAGCACAGCATACTGCAATATATTGAATATTTACAAATATCTAACAATATTTTGCTTCCCGTCTTCTTAAAAATTCCGCCCGAACACTTCTGTCCGCTGCCTGATAAACCTGAACCGTGAAAAAAATCTAAAAAATTGAGTGATTCAAAGTTTCCCGGCTGGTCACGACAACACAACTATAATCATGAGATAATTATGTAACTATGGAATAAATGTTAAAATCATATATCTGCGAATTATGCAATACATAACTACAACTATACTGACTTCATTCATCGAAAAGATCTTTAGTTTTTACATTAAGCCCTTTCGCAATTATAGCAAGTGTTTCAAGTTTGCATAGTTTTATTTTATCTGTCCGTGCCCGCTCGATAATTTTTGTTGATAATTTTGTTTCATTAGAAAGCGTCACAATTGACACCCCTTTTTCTCCCATAATCTGCTTTACATTACTTGTAATTCCTTTTGTTTCCGATCGAATATCGTAAATTGACATAATCTTACCACCATCCTGGATGTTTGGAGTAAGATTACCGGAAATTTATTGACTAGCCCATCGTAATATATTACGTTAACGTGTGATTGGACGGGGTTGGCAGTGTTTTTGATGGGTTATTGTTATTGGAGGTATTGTTATGGAGGCTATGAAAACAAGCGAAGCTGCAGATATGATTGAGCAGTCGTTGCGTATTTTGTACCCAAAAATTAGGGATAATCCCGGCGGAACCGAACTCGGCGGAGTTTATTGGAGACTCAATTCGTTGTTAAGCCTTTATATAAACCCAAGGCTTGAACTAGATAAATTGCATCAAGAAATTGAAATATTGAATACTGCTATTGAGTATTGCATTGATAATATTAAAAATATGATAGAAGGGAATTATCATATAAAAATACAAGAAGATATGAACAAACTGCACGATGCATATCATGCTCACTATTTCGGATATTTGAAATTACTAAAAAAATAAAATATGAAAATCATCGTCATGGGCGACATACACGCAGATTTTGGAGCGCTCAACAGATTCATCAACAGGAAGCGGCCCGAAATCATATTGCAATGCGGCGACTTCGGCTGGTGGCCACATCGCCACTTGGTCGAGCGGATCGGAAGGAATCACTTTTTCGATCAGTACGCCATCAAGCTGCAGGGCACTAAAATTTTTTGGGCGGACGGAAACCATGAAAACCACGACGACCTACAAGAACGCGTTAAAGCGGCCCCTGGGCAGCCGCTTGAAATTCCGGTCCAAGGCTGCTTTTACATGCCCCGCGGCTCGGTTTTGACACTCCCAGATGGGAGAAGCGTGCTTTTCTTTGGTGGCGCAGCGTCTACTGATAAGGAAGGACGCACCGAGGGCGATTCCTGGTGGGCGGGTGAAGTGCCAACACAGTCGGATCTGGAGCACGCAAGGGCGCAGGTGCAGGCCCACGGCGGGCGCGTGGACATTGTCATTTCGCACACGGCCCCCACGGCGTTCTTGCGACATCTCCCAAAGAACAAGATTGACCAAGTCAGACTGAAAGACCCTACTGCGGCCCTACTGGACGAGGTTCTGGAGGAGTTTCGACCGAAGCAATGGTTCTTCGGGCATTTCCATCTGATCGCGCATGGGGAGGACCAGGGCTGCTCCTGGCGCTGCATGAATGCCGAGGGCTTCGGCGACAAGTGGTGGGTGGGGTTGGGGATGTAGTCCTGTAGTGCCAAAACATGGCACTACGGGACTACGTGAAGTACATTAGCGCCAAAATATGGCGTTACCGTACTTCTTCTTTACGGTGAAAGGCGGGCTAAGGGCATGAGAATGGAAAGCGTCATCGATGCCGTGAGGCAGATGGTCGAGCAGATACCGATTGCTCAGAGCTTCGGCTTCGCTGATTTCGGGGAATTGGCACAGACCAGGCACAGGGCGCTCTCACGCACGCTGGGACAGATGGTCAAAGACAAGGAGATCCGGCGGGCATACCCGGGCCGGTTCTACCGGCCAAGGGTGTCGGACCGCTTCGGCCCTATGGGGCTTTTTGGCCGCGAGCTGCTGCGCGAGGCCTTGGAAGTGGGCTATCCTGCCGGCTCCTGGGCGCACAACGAACTGGGGCTTTCTACGCAAGTCCCAATGGTCTTGACTATTGCGACGCCTATCTGGACGCATGAGAGGCGTTTTGGATACCAGAAAGTGCGCTATATACGATCTACAATTAAAGAAATCCCGAAGGTGCATGCGTCAAGGCTGGCGCTTATGATTCTTGATGCACTCAAAGAAATACGTCACGTCAGTGATTCGTCACCAAATCACGTTGTGAATCAACTTTTTTTACTCTTCAAACAGCACGTAGCGATCGAGCATCTTGGTTATCTTTTGAAGTACGGACTGCAATATCCTCCGCAGGTACGGGCTTTGCTTGGTGCGATATTTGAAATTGAGAAGCATCTGCACTTGAGCGAAATGCTTCGCAAAACATTGAATCCGAAGACTGAATATTTTGTTGGCGTTGATAAGGCTTTGCCAAATTTTAAAAAATGGAAATTGGTTGGACCTAGACGGACTTATAGAGCGTGGGAACGGCGGTGGAAGAAAAGAAGAAATGAAGCACAGAAATTTGAATCATGAACTGTGGACCCCGGCGGCTGTTGACTCCTGCATCACCAGAGGGCGTCAACAGGATTGGGATGAGATGCGACAAGCTGCGCTCGATGATCAGGATATCATGGAGCGGGTGAGCAAGATCGCAAGCTATGAGGAGAACTTGGCGAGTCCCTTTGACGATCTGGTTTACCGGGAATGGTGGAAATGGGTGCAGGATCCAGAAAGGGAGTCCTGGGGGCCAAATCTGAAACACTGCGGGGGATTATGATTCTGTTTGCTGGCGATTGCCACGGAGATTTCGTCCCTGTCATCGAGGAGGCCGGCGAGGCCTCGGCTGTGGTGCTCTTGGGCGACCAGGAGCCGCTGAACGACCTTGCCGCGGAGCTGGGGCCTGGCGTGGCCCAGAAGACGCGGTGGATTTACGGGAACCACGACAGCGATTACCTGGACTACTTTGAAAATCACAAATCCATGGCCGACCGGAACCTGCACTGCCAGATGGTCGAGATCGAGGGCGTGCGCATCGCGGGCCTGGGCGGGGTGTTCCGTGCAAAGAAGTTCGAAATCGACCAGACCTCGCGCCTGGCCGAAGTGAATCTGGACTGCCCACAGGACTACCGGGAAGCATGGGTCAAACTGCGGCGCAGCGGGCGAGCGCACCCTGCAGACTTCACTTCAATCTTTCCAAACGATCTGAAATCCTTGCTGGCGATGGCGGGCCAAGTAGATGTGCTGGTCACGCACGAGGCCCCAGAGAGCCATCCGCTCGGCTTCCAGCTTATCGGCGACATCGCCCGCGCCATGGGCGTCAGAATGCTGGTCCACGGCCACCACCATGAGCGCTACAGCGCCATCCTGGACGGCGGAGTTCGCGTGGAAGGTCTCGGGATGGCAAGGACACCCGAAGGTTTTTTCAGGCTATGCCAAGGCCTGGGAGACCAGTCATGATCCTTTTCGTTGGGGACACCCACGGAGATTTCGAACCCATGTTGGAAGCAGCGGCATCAGCCACGGCAGTCATCCTTTTGGGTGATCAGGAACCGCTTGACAATCTGGCGTCCATCCTCGGTCCGGAGATAGCGGCAAAGACATGGTGGATATTTGGCAATCATGACAGTGATGATCCCGAATACCTGACGCATCACGCAGCCATGGCCGACAGAAACCTGCACTGCCGTGTGGTAGAGATCGATGGCCTGCGCATCGCCGGCCTCGGCGGCACCTTCCGGTCCAACATCCTGGGCGTTGATCGTCAGACGACCTTGAACGACCTGCCCCAGGTCCGTCCTCAGGACACTCGTCAAAGCCTGGCTCTGATCCGCAAGGACAAAAAGCTTGCCCCGCAGGACCATACGAGCATCTTTCCGGAAGACCTGAACTTCATGGCCCGCCTTGTTAGCAAGACCCGTGTCGATGTCCTCGTGAGTCACGAAGCCCCGGAGTCCCATCGACTTGGCTATCGGATTCTGGGTGATGTAGTCCGCGCCCTCAAAGCCAGAATTCACGTTCACGGCCATCACCACGAGCGTTATGACGCCATGATTGATGGAGGCGTCCGAGTCGCCGGAGTGGGAATGTCGGGCATGATGATCGAATGGCTGCAGCCAAGGGATGGGCTCTTCTGGCTTGCCGCCTATCCCGGCGGCAATATGTTAGCGACTGGATATGACCGGAAAAGGAAGATGTTCCGAGGCGAGTTCGTCGATCTGGAAGGGTGTACAAGTTTTACGGCACCCGACCTGAACGCTTTGCAGCAAGAAGGCACTGTGATTCTTGAAACGTTCTTGAAGAGATCAAAGTGTCTATAACAGGAGAGCACCCATGGGCATCGATTATCACGAACTGGCGCGCGAAGGCCGTCTGGCCCACGACTTTGACCAATGGGACCTGAAAAATCCAGATGGTTGGAGCGTGGCCCACGAGGCGGCCAGAACCGGCCACCTGCCTCCTGACTTCACCCGCTGGGAGATCCGCGACGCGGACGGCTGGACCGTGGCCCATGAAGCGGCCATGCTCGGCTCCCTCCCCCCTGAATTCAACAGATGGGACCTGGCAGATTTCGACGGCTACACTGTGGCCCACACCGCCGCCGAACACGGACACCTCCCGCCCGACTTCCCGCACATGAACTGGGTCGATGTTGACGGACTGAGCGTGGGCAAGGTTTACTCGAAAAAGATGAAGACATTACTGGCAAACACAGAACCGGCGCAAAAGCCCAATGATTCCATACGTACGATGGTTTATGATTTTTCAAAGGTGAAGCCTCCAAAGAACCCGATTGATCCCGAGGAAGTGGCTACGATCAACCGCATACTGCGGAAGTATCCTTGCGATATCGAAGACGATCGCACACGGATTCACCCGGATCTCAAGGTGACGCCAGAGGAGCGCCTGATCCTGCGAAAATATCTGATGGCGAAGGGCTACCACGCCACCAAGGATGCGGTTGCTGAGTTGGATGCAATGAACGACGCATCGTCTCATGACTAGCATTCTCAGATAGTTCAAGGATCTTCAATAAAAAGACTCCCGAGAGAAATCGAAACGGCCCCTCATCGATATTGCTTACCAACCAGAAAAGCACCGCAAAGCTTTCGCATGATCGTCCCAACAGCCTGGGACTATGCCCAATATTCAAGACAAAAAGGTCGTGAAAACGCGTATTAGAAACACTCTGTTTTGTCTTTCGTCTGACAAATGCCAGTTTTTGACAAGTATCAAATAACATCGATCAGCTGTCTTACATCCTAAAATTCTTGACACTCTTACGCAGGTGAGGCTTACCAGAATGGCTGCATTAAAATGTGCAGAACATTGCGAGTGCTCATGAATTAGGAGGATTTGGAAGGGATGGCTCAAATTTTCGGATCAGCGGGCAAAAGCGCCTTTGCCATGGGGGACTCACGATATGATGATATGCTTTCTCGCATCGCCCTGCCCATGCTTTCGTTGCTGCTGTTGATACCAGTCGGATATTATATGTTGACCCGTGGCCATTTTTTCTGGGGTGTCGTGGTCGCTGGTATCTATGTCGTCTCCATCAAATCGCTTGAAGAAGCCGGGCTCAAGCTCAAAAAGCGCATCTTCCACGCCGACACAGGGGCCAAAGCCGAGCTTGCTGTCGCCGAAGCCCTGCATAAACTCCCTGACGATTACTTCGTATTCCATGACCTCGAATTTTCCGGCTTCAACATCGACCATGTCGTGCTCGGCCCCAACGGCATTTTCCTGGTGGAGACCAAGAGCCAAAAAGGGAACATAACCAAAAAAAACGACATCCTGCTCAGAAACGGGCGTAAATTCTTCAAGGATTTTTTGAATCAATGCTGGAGCCAGACCTACTCGCTCCGGGACCACCTGGGCGCGGAGAGACTTGAAGGGCTGTCGATCAAGCCAATCCTTTGCTTCTCGCGGGGATTTGTTGAAATTCGCGGACCTGTACGAGGCACGCAGGTGCTGAACATCCGCTACCTGCGACCGTACATTCTCTCGCAGCACGGGAGCCTTCCAGCCCAGACAAGAGATCAAATCATCCCCCTGCTGGCCGCTGCGTTGTCCGACCAGGCAGCGCAACCTAGCCCAATGGTCCCTCAGTCCCAGACCGGCGGTATTGTCTGTCCGAAATGTTTTCATGAGCGCACACAAAACGACGATCTGCACTTTAGCGCGGGCGAATGCCCGAAATGCGGCGTCATCTACGCCCACGTCCAGACGAATTCACCTCACGACAGCACGTCCGCCCAGGCAGCAACCCCCAAGGGCTTAACCACGACATTGCAAGCCCTTCTTTCCGGCCAGGATTCGCAGCACAAACAATCGGCAACCCAACAAATTCAATGGACTGTGCTGACGCTCAAATTCGCAGCTTGCGCTCTGGCCGCGCTCCTGTTGATAGGTGCCTACAAAACCATGCAGGCCACCGTGACCAGTATCTTCACGCCCCCGCAAGCCAATCAGCCCCCCAGTGGTGGCTCTTCTAGTTCACTGCCAGTAATTCAAGCCCAGCCCGACCCAACACGTCAAGGTCCATCTGCGGACTTCCCGCTGACTCACGCGGTTGCTGCCAAAGACGTGAAAAATGCTATTCCCTTTGTTTTCCAGGAAGATCGGGGTCAAAATGTCATCCTGATACTGTTCAATCCGCAATCAAAAAAGCTCATTTTGCGTGCTTGTGTGCGATCTAGAGAGAAGCTTACGAGCATGCTCCCTGAGGGAGAAATGGCGTTCCTTATCGTAAGCGGTCCTTCATGGGGAGGTTTCGATGAATTGTTTGGAGAAAATACGGATACACGTAAGGCCAGAACAGTATTGAGTTCTTCGCCTAAGCAAGGCACTGTCTCGAAGTTTCTAGCTTCGACAAATTTGCTTTTTCAACATGGGGTCCCTAGCTCCTTGTCTGAAACAAAGGCCTTGGTGAATAATGCTTTTAAGCCTTCCAGTACCTTATAGTTGCCAACCAAGTTGTTAGGCTAATTTCATGAACCTGTTGAAAACGTTCCGGTATGGTTAAGATTGATTCTCAAAAAAATCCGGGAGGCCATATCTGCTAACAAGGATGACATCACCCTATCAAAACGGGCTGCTACGCCATATACATCATTTTAATCCGAGTCCCCGCCAAGGCTCGCGTTGCAGCAATGCGTGCTCGTGCTATTGTGTCATACAGTGGCTTAAACGTAGTAATGAACGCAACTCGGTAACAATACTTAGGGGGTTGAGGATTAACAACCTTTTCTCGTCGGCATGTCTCGAATCAACATGTGGCCCTTGAGTTGCCAGTTAGACGATAAAAAAATAGGTGTGCCAATATGAATTATTTGACCACGGCACAGGCACTGGCAGCCATCACAGACGAGGGGCTTTTTGAGCGCATAGCGACAGCGGTATTGCGCGAAGCGTGTCCGTTTTGTCGCGGCCTTTCGCATCCTGGCGTAAATGCCTTAGGGAAAACGGTGAAGGCACCTTTGGATGGGATATGTTTTGTTCCAGGTGCAGATCCGCCTCATATGGTTTCTGTGCATCACACCACGACAGCTTCAAGTGGTTTAAGAAATAAATGGCTTCATGATCCCATTCTTGTCACTCCTCGCAAGGACAAGAGACCCACTGCCCCTCCAGGCGATCTCATCAAGACAGCTGAAATCATCGCGAAAGAAAGGGGGCGAACTCCAGCATTGCTGGCCACGCTCATTCTCACCACGAATGAGGAGCCAGACGAGGAATTGGTCCGTGATGTTGCTGCCGCCGCTCGTGAGCGATGTCTACTGATCGACATATGGTCTCGTTCACGCCTCAGCCATGTGCTTGATAATAACCCCGCTGGTCAGTGGATACGTGCGTCGTTGCTTGGAATTGATCAGGAGTTGCTCTCCCCGGAGCTGCTCCATGAGCTGTCATCGAAGAACCTCTCGTTGAACCAGCCCTATGAGCCTCCAGACGTTTGGGTAGACCGTGCGCTCGACGACACACTCAGGAGCAGCCTGCTCCGTGATGTGACCTTTTTGGTTGCCGAATCGGGGCTTGGGAAATCCGTTGCCTGCCACCGCCTAGTTACTGCACATGTCGAAAGAGGTGGCTTTGGGTTAATCCTGTCCCATGACACCATCGCTACCTCAATTAGCCTTGAACAGGCTGTCATGTTGGAGCTACGCCGACTCCACCCGCCCTTGTCGCCTCGCGGTCCATCGGCGCTTGAATTCTGTTCGCCGGACCACCCTATTTTGTTGATTGTCGAGGATATCAACCAATCAGGTCAAGAAGCTCCACGTTTGGCGGAGAAACTTGCCAACTGGAGTCACGATTCAGCTGGGAAGAAAACGAACCATGCTCCAACCGCATCCTGGCGCCTCATTTGTCCTGTCTGGCCCGAGTCTCTGGCTGCTGTTCGAGACCAAGCCAGAGACCGCATCAGCCAATTGTGCGTTATGGCCAAGGGCTTTACCGAAGAGGAGGGGACGAACGCCGTCTTGGCGCGCGCCCACCTCGCCAGACATCCACTTAGCAGGCTGCGCGCCCAAGAGATCGCTTCTGCCCTCGGGCATGATCCACTCCTGATCGCTCTGCATGATCCGAAAGAGAAGCCCAAATCGGATCTCGTCATCGCAGAGTACATCGAGCGCTCTCTTGTACGTACCGCCGCAGACGATCATGACCATACCCCCGCAGATTTCAGTCAGGCACTGCGCATCCTTGCCTGTGAAATGCTCCTGCGTCGCCAAATCGAACTCGATTGGCCTGAAGTCAAAGGCTGGTCGAACAACGCCGGAGAGTTCTCGGTGCTGATTGCCCGAATCGCCCGGAAAGGCGAATTGCTTCTTCTTGCTGGCACATCCAGAGAGCAGCGGCTCATCTTCCGTCATGATCGTGTTCGGGACTGGCTTCTGGCGGATGGCGTAACTGAGCTCCATCGTACAGGTCGCCTTTGTGACGACCTCGTTGCTGAGCCATACTTCGCAGAGGTGCTTGGGGGCGCATTGGCTCACAGCATCGCTTGGGAGGACATGCTGGAACGGGTTGCGCTTGCGAACCCACTGGCCTTGTTCCACGCGTTTCAATTCACTTGTCAGATGGGTAGCTCGCGGCAGCAGGCGATCCTTCAGCAGATTACAGCGTGGCTCAATTCCTCCTACCTGCATAACAACGCGAACTCCCATTTAAGGAGGGAGGCGCTCGACGTTTTGGCAAGAACGGATTCCACTGACGTGCCAACCCTCGTACGAGAATTTCCGGATCGCACATACAGCAGCCAATTGGCGCGCTTCCGGAACGGTGACCTTTCGGGTGGGATTGAACTCTGCCTTAATGTGGGACCAGGCATGGGTGCGCCGTGGCGAGATATCCAAATTGAGCACGCCAAACTGCGCTATGACAGGACGCTTGTCGAAGATGTTGCGAAGGTGCTCAGGCAGTCCGACCGGGAGAAGACCACAACAGTCGGAGCATTACGGTTGGCCGGTCATCTTGCGGACCATACCCTGGCGGATGCCATTGAGGCCAGTTGGGCAACCGATCTGGATCGCGTCAACTATCTTGCCGACTATCTTTGGGCAGCAGCAGAGTGCTGTGGGGCTGATCCTGACCGACACTTGGAGTCAGCTTGTGAAGCTTGGGCGACACTGTCTGATGAACCTGAACGGGAAGGACTTCCGTCCCCACGAGACAGTTTGGCTGCACACGAACTTCGCTGGGCCTTCCAGAAATGGCCGCCGTTGTCCGCGATTAATTACTTCATCTGTCGCGCCCAGAAGGAAGAGCTACGCGGGCCTATCACGTACATGCTCCATGGGATTGACCACCCAGCAGCGGTCTTGTTTGTGGTCCATGAACTTGCAGGAATCCAGCGACGTCTCGAAGGGAGCGACTCCTTCTCACCGTTTTGCCTACTAGCTGCTGATGACTGGCGAAGGGCACAGAAGAATGGGCATCCGATGTCCAGAGCTTCCCGTGATGCTTTGCTTGCGCTTTGGCAGCACTGTGCGAATGACAAGCATTTGCGTACGGCTTCGTTTTCTATATGGGCAGCAACGACGTACACAGATGATTTATCCTCCCTGCAAGCGGTCGTCCCTTCAGATGATCTTTTCGAGCAAGCTCTGGCGCAGCGCCTGAAACTGGGGGACCGACAGGCAATACCGAAGTTAGTTCAACAACTGGAACTCGCGACAAACAGCGAATATTGGTGGCAGTTTGGGAGATATCTCTGGGCTCCAGAACTCACTAGAGTTCTAGATCAGCATCTTGAAGACAGAGGGCGCAAAATTGGGGATTTGGGCTGGTGGGCCTCCTCTCGCTCAGATTGGATAACGTCAGAGCTTGTCGTTCGTATGCCTGTACCGGATGCAGAGGCACTCCTTGTCAGGCATTGGCATCACCTTCGCTTCACCCCTGAGTTTATCCAGGCAGCACTGTATGCCGCAACACCGTTTCTCCAAGAACTGGTGAAGGTCGCCGTCGTGAAATGCCCCGAACCCGCACGCCTATTTGAGCATCTCGGCATGCTTTGGGGCTTCAGAGTTTCTGGTCGCCCCGGCGTCACGAGACAAGAGCAATTGATGGCCCTCGCACCCTATTTCTCCCTACTGGCATCTTCGGAAATCAGAGAGCTGTGGCATGTCTGCAATGAAAAGGGGTGGGGCAATTTGCGGCGCGAAATTTTAGACAAATATATTCCCGCCATTGGCGCACCGGGCTGGTGGGATCCCGACAAGGCTGCAGCAATGCTCGACGACATGCTCAAGAAAAAGCATTGGATTTGGCTTGACCACCGCATAGATGACTTCCTCAAGGCAGGCGTGGCTTGGGGTGACATCCTCGCGTCAATGGCGGCATGGCTTGAGCAACGGCGTTCTCTTGAAGCATTGAATCTCATTGCTTTCGCTCTCGCGCACAACGGGAAGCGCGAAGACCTCGCTATATTGAAGCGCTACGAAGACCTAGGGGAGGCTGCGATGGAGATCGTCGCAGACACCACATTCGCGGTTTGCCGACGAAGCCTCCGCTAATTTTCCTTTATCGAGAGCATCCCAGCTTCAGCCACCGTGTCCGTAGAGTGCAACTGTAGCGTATTAGGCATGCGGGACATGGGTTAGTGATAGGTGTGAGGACTGGCGCTGCGGGGGATGGATTATGCGTGTTCGCTTTTGGGAAGAGCGGAATGTTTCGAGAAAGTGCGGAGTTGGAGTTTCATGGAAATAAGAGTGGGGTCAGAATAAAAGAAAATTCAAGACCCCTTGTTCTCTCGGAGGTTATTTGTACCACTCTGTCTTGATTGCAGTGAAGTCCATATCTTTCCACTCCTCTTTCCAGAGCTGCCAGTACGGAATATCGTTAGAGGATGGCGCGTCGGTGCAAGGATCGATTTGGACGATTGACGGAAGGATTATGGATTCACCCACCAGCAAAGCTTCGCCCTGCCGGAATGAGGTCATCTTGTCGATCAACGAGCCAAGCGAGTCTGGAAGCAGTTTCTTGACGTAACCTTGGTCCGCGGGATTGGTTAAACGCATTGCAATAAAGTTGCTGCATTGAGAGAAAATTGTTTCTGATATCTCGGAGGGCCGTTGGCTAGCGAGTAACAAGGTAACACCATACTTCCGTCCTTCCTTCGCAATCCGTTCAATGGAAAATTTTGATGAGCGGTATTTGGATAGTTCACTGTTCGGGACGTACTTGTGTGCTTCCTCGTAAACAAGCAGAATTGGAACGTCGTTGTTGATCTTTTCGTTAGGATCTTTGGCGCAACGTATACGTTTGTAGATATACCCGTACTCGAAAACGAGACGAGAGATGAGTGAGACCGTTATACTTAGTACCTCAAATGGCACTCCGCTAAGGTCGATGACGGTTACATTCGAGTTCTTGCGCGAAGTATACCCGAGCAGCGCCTGGAGTGTAGATTCAAACGTAATATTCTTTGACTCTTCCCCTAAGAAAAAGTCGAGCCTACTGTCGTTTATCTTGTTTTCGAGTCTATTCACAAAATTTGTCAACTTCCCGTGAAGACTGCCTTGAGTATATTTGGGCTGACCGGCCTTTTCCTTGTTGGTCGATGCGTAAACTTCTCCAGTATCGATCATTTCTACATTTTTTGCAATTGCGTAAGCAAGTACATCTTTAATGTCGAACAAGATTGGCGTGTCTAAATGAATTTTTTGCTTTTCAGATTCAGATCCGCTAAACTTTTCACGACGGCTCCTGATGACTCCTTCCTTGAAAATATTCCGCTGATTGTGATCGTTAGATTCAGTATCGATGAAAAATTCTTCTAGCTCTTCACTATTCAACATCCAGTACGGTAAGGTTAGATTCGAAATATCGATGTGGTTAGCTGAAGGGAATGCGGACTTGTACTCTGAGTGGATGTCAAAAACGATTACGTGCGAATTGTTGAGCGAGAAATTGTCGTTTTTCTCAGAGATTGCTTTTTGGATAATTGTTGCCAGAGTGTGAGATTTGCCGGAACCAGTGGAACCAACGACGGCGATGTGCTTGTTAAAAAACTTGTTTCCGTCGACGGGGACCGGAACGTTCTGGTTTGACGCCAACTTCGCAAAACGGAACCGCGCCACTTCAGGTACTGAATCATCATAAATCTTCTTGATGTCGGCAATCGTAGCTGGCTGTACTTCTTTCGGTGGAATCGCGAGTGAGTCACCGCCACGTTCGAATTTTCCGTCCCTTAATATGCCAAGCGGAAAGGCTTCAATGATGTGCTCTCGGTTCCCCTCCGCACTGACTGCGATTTGGAAATTTTCGATAATGGCGATTAGTATCGCGTTTTCATTGTCGGCGATCTTCACGTAAGAGCCGACCTTCAGAGACTCTTCCGCTATTTTGAAGTCTTCTAGATCCTCTACGACAATGCGGACTTTATCTGGGAAGACGGCTATTACTTGAGCGTTGATTTGGCTTTTTCTCTGAGTGTGTGTCATATCACTTGCCTGCGATTAGATGATGGACTTGATATCAGCTAAATGCTCTATCTGAATTTTAACATGTTGAACTGCAGGATTTTCATAGTCAAAATAACTGCGTCCTAAGTGGAACTGGTATATGCGTCTTGTCTTGCTAATAGAATTTAGAGCTAGCTCAACATTGGAAAGGCTGTTTACGACTTTGATCTTAATGCCATTTCCATGCGTTGCATTTTGTATAATTGAGCTCACGTTGAAGTCCGCTCCTAGGAAATCGTGCCCGTCTATCAGTCTGAAGCCCTCCGTACAGAGCTCTCCCTTCAGTTCGATCAGTTCGCTCTTCGCTACGCCGTGGACGTAGATGTATGGGCAGAATGGGGATGGCTCCCGTGCAGACAGCTTGGCCCACTTCCTTGAAAGATCAAAGATGAGCTCCTTGAGTTCACTCCGGGTATAAGATCCAGCGTCCACTTCTACTAGGAAGAAGCGCTCAAACGGAGAAACGTTGACCTCAGTGAAAAATTCCTTACGGAGTGAAGCAAAATGTGCTTTCTTGCCTTTTTTTTCTACAAACCATTCGTTGAATAGGATAGTGGATGTGTTTATCCTAGCTAGGAACTCTTTCTTCGTGATTTTCCGATCCGTTGGTTCAGCTTTAATCGAGAGTTCGCGGATAACGGCCAGCGAGTTGTTGTAATAGAAGTATTCGACTGAAAATGGTGTACACTTAAAAATAGATTGGATAGTTCCGAGTATTTCTCTGTATTGTTCGTCATACTCTTTCGCTCTAACATCGACGGAAAGACGTTTAAGGAACTCCCTGAGGTCGTCATCGGAAAGACCAAGTTCGGAATGATGGTAGCGTGTGATTTTGCCAGTGCCTTGCTTCTCTGAGTACGTGAGGAAGTGTTTTTTCAGAAAATCAACGTCTATTCCGCCATCCAATTTTTCTTGGCCCGAGGCGTAGTGCCCTTTAATGACATAAGAAACTGTTGGCTTAGTTCCCATCAAGCTTTCCTTGAAATGGGATGTCATGTGCTTGATCGCGTCTTTGATTACGGAATGGTTGTATTCTGTTTTCGCGTAATACTTGCACTGTGTGGCTGTCAGATCTGTTGCTGTTCGGATATCGACATCCTCAATACATTCGATTTCGATGGAATCGTCCGGCGAATTCAGATTTAAGACACTGAGAATTGACATGTCAAATTGGTAAAAATAACCACGTATGGTGTCAACTGCACTTCTATTAGTCATTTTATGCCCAGTTATTTTTTAGTTTTATATAATTCGATGCAGCACTATTACTTTATACATTAATATTTGTGTATTTCGGCATGACAATATTTTACGGGGATCGATTCTCAGGAGCTGCACTTAGTTTAAGGCAGTGAGTTTGACTTTCTTTGAGTCGATTCTTGCTTTTGAGCCTTCACCGCATCGGACAGGACGTGATTGTCCGTCACAGAACTGCCTTTCGTCTCCACCTGCACGAACTGTATTCCATCGCTGGCAATCTGGAAGTCGAACGATGGTCTGGCGTTGCGGCCTTGTTCTTCGGGGATAGTCGTCCAATCTGCTTCGGTCAGGCCGTGGATGCGGTTCATCACGGATAGGCCGATGGCTTCGCCGACATGTTCGGAAACCTCGTTGAGCTGCCGTGTGGCTCCGCGGGGTGTGCGGACGCTTCCGTTTTCATAGTCAATACACTCCCCGATGGCACCGAGCCATCGGTGGACTTTTTTAGCGACGCTGCTGTAGTTACGGTAGTCTTCCGTACCGAGTTTGATGCGATGGAACAGGTAGTAAGTCAGGAACTCGGCTTTGGGAATCTCTAGTGGTTTGGTTACCAGCTCCTCCATGACGGAAGCGGTGGGATAGGCCATCAGCTTTGCCTTCTCGGCGGCATCGTAGAAGGCGACGTCTACTTGAATCGTGTCCAAAGCTAGTGCTGGCGCGTTCATGGCTGATTACCCGTGGAAGATGCGGTCAAGGAGCGAGGGAAGAAGGGCATTGCTGCGCTGGGCTGACCGCATGGCTTCTGTACGTATTCGGCTCTGGAGGCCGAGCAGCTTCTTGAACTCAAGTTGTTCCGCAAGCGGTACGACCGGGACTCTGATTTTGTGCAGGCGGTCCACCGCTAATGTCCGATTTCTGTCAGCACTGCCAGGAGAAGCCAAGCCTACTTGCTCAAGTCCGGACACAGAGAGAAGATAAAAACAAATGAATTCCGGCAGTGCGCGTTTGGGATCTACGACGCAGGTTAGGTACCGATGAGAACCGTAACGCCCGTGGTCAGCTTCACCAGCTACGGCAATAGCACCTTCCCATGCCTTGATGTTGCTGATTACGATATCGCCGGTGTGGACTTGGAATAGCTTTTGCCAAGTCAGTGACCCGCCGCGTAGCGTTGGTTTGTGGAATATGCCTTTCCCAAAGGACCTTGCGCCGAGTTCCTCGTATTCTCCATCGATTGCAATCTCTGTTGGTCGTCGATACAGCGGCGCGACTTCCCCCATCTCTACCCAATCCGCGTTGGCTTTGAGCTTATGGAAGGCCGCGTTGAGAACGGCGTTGAGTTCTTTCTCTTGTTCCTCCCGGAGCTTTTGGGCTCGGGTGAGGCGGGATTCGATGGCGTCCAAGTGGGTGACGATTCGTTGCTGTTCCCCCGGCGGCGGCAGGGGGATTCGCATTTTAGCAAACTTGGATTCTTTGAGTCGAACTCGGTTTGTCGTGCCTTCACTTGCTGAACGACAAAGATCCACGAAGAACTTTGACCGACACACCCAATACATCCAGCGCGGTTGAATATGCTTCTCGACCACACCGAAAAGAGGAAAGTCGTTAGTCACTACCGCGCCATCCAAGTCATGTGTTATGAAGCCGTAGGCACCATTTCGAGCATCAATCTTCGAAACGATAAAATCGCCAGTCCGCGCAACGTTGCGCTTTTGTGACGCGATCTCTGAACCGGAGACTTTTCTGCGTAAACGTGTGCCTTTGCCCCAGAGACTGACTGTGACCTCCTGATACTCTCGCTCTGGCACGATTGAGCAAACCTCATTGCGTGGACTCAACAGTTCTCCAAGTGCAACTTCACTCCATCCCCTCTTCATGCCAGCGCCTCCACCTCGGTTTGGATTTCTTCCATAAGGCGGAGGAGTTCGCGCTCCTTTTCGATGATGCTTGCAATGAGTTCATCCGGCGAGCGGTGTTCGAGGGCGTCGGGGCTGGTGGGGTTTTTGTGGTCGAGATTGAAGAGCGGCCAGTAGATGGCGTCCCCGGCGGCCTGCTCAGTGGCCTGAATCTTCCGTTCCTTGGCGGCGGCGGTTTCGAGTTCTTCAAGTTGGGTTTGGAGCTTGACTTTTTGTGCCACGTCCTTGCCGTTGCCGCGCAGTTCGTCCTTCGTTTCCTTGGCCTGCCGTTCCAGCTTGTGAGCACGGGTATTGGCGTCTCTGGCGGCCTCCCAATGCGGGGTTGCTGCGGCGATGGCTTTGTCGAGTAGGGTCTTGAAATCAATCTTCCAGGCCTGCTCGTTTTCTTCACGCTGCTGGGCGGTGAACCACGCCTTACAGGCAGCCATATCCTCCACCTGCATGGGCATGGTTTTGGTGTATTTTTTCCTCCCTTCGGGCAGTGGCACCTGATAGTACCAGATGGTCTCCGTGGGGCCGGAACGATCAAAGAATAGGAGATTCGCTGGAATGTCTGTGTAGGGCGCAAAGGTGCCCTCGGGCAGGCGGACGATGGTATGGAGGTTGTATTCCTTGAGCAACTCTTCTTTGATGCGGGCGCAGATGCCATCGCCAAAGAGTGTGCCATTGGGCACGACCACGGCAGCGCGGCCCGGTTTGCCCCGGGATGGGCGCTTGAGCTTGCGCATGATGAGCTGAAGAAAGAGAAGTGCCGTCTCGGCGGTCTGCTTGTCAGCGGGGAAATTGTTGAGGATGCCCTTTTCCTCCTCGCCGCCAAAGGGCGGATTGGTGAGGATGACATCCACGCGATCGTTATCGCCAATCTCCGTGACCTTCACGGCCAAGGTGTTGCCGTATTTGATGTTTGGGTATTCCAGCCCGTGCAACAGGAGGTTCATCTGCACCAGCATGTACGGCAGCGACTTAGCCTCCTGCCCGAGAAGCGTTTCCTGCTGGAGCTTGGTGCGGTCGGCGACGGATTTGCACGACGTGGCAAGATGTTCGTATGTCTCCACCAGAAAACCACCTGTGCCGCAGGCCGGGTCAAGCACGGTCTCGCCAAGTTGCGGATCAGTGACGTCGACCATGAATTTCACCACCGGGCGCGGAGTGTAGAATTCGCCACTATCTCCAGCGGCGTCACGCATCTCGCGCAGCATGTTTTCGTAAAGCCGACTGAGGGTGTGCATCTCCTCACTGGCAGTGAAGTGGATACCAGAAACTTTGTTGATGACATCGCGCAGGAGATAGCCGGACTCCATGCGGTTGGTAACGCCTCGGAACACGTTGGCGATGACATCTTGCCGGGCCTTGCCGGACTCGGACTGAAGACCGCGCAGATAGGCGAAGAGACCAGCGCCCTTGGTGCCGTCTGGTCGCATGGTTTCATCCTGCGAGATGAACTTGAGTAGCTCATCGCCGGTGATGCCGTCGGCATTCACTGCCCAATCGCGCCAACGATACGGCGGCTCGATGACGGGCTGATATTCTTTTCGGCTGAGTTTTGCCTCCTCCTCGGCGGTGATTTCCATGTCGTCGAGGAACTTGAGAAAGAGAATCCAGGTAAAAAGCGGAAGGCGATCGAGATCGCCATTGAGCCCTTTGTCCTTCCGCATGATCTGGCGGGCGGACTTGATAAGCGAACCGAGCCGCTGAGCGGTGGTCATTGGTTGGGCGGCTTTCTTTTGGCGCGGGGCTTTTTTCGTCGAAGATGTCTTTGGCATGAATGGGCTCTATTAGGCAGCGTAAAGGAGTTCTTGGAGTTTCGCGACGGCGGTGCGGAATTGGTCCGCGCCTCCGAAGCGCTGGGTAATTTCAGAGACGTTTCCGAGGTCGGAAAGTGGCGGAACTTTTAATGAGTCGGGAATACTGAACTCGGCAGGGCCGTGTTCCGCGTATTTCGCGAGCAGTGCATCAAGAATCTGGCGGGCTTGTTCGCCATACTGTTCGAAGAAGGACGGGGCAGCCTTGCGCAAACGAGTGGCGCGTTCCTTGCGGGTCATCACTGGTGCATTCCAAGCGATGTTGCAGAGTAAGTCAAAGGGATCAGCCTCGGGGTTCCCAAAGGCCTCCCCGGCTTCGGCGGCACTGATACCCTTGGCCTCCAACTCGGCGAGGATTTCGGCGCGGCGGTACGGGTCGGCCCAGCCGTGGCGGAACTCGGCAACATCCATGAAGAGCGACCGAACAACCTCGCTCGTGTAATCTCGAAACTCGGCGGCGCGGAGCTGCTTTCCCTCTGCGTCGAGATCCTGCGTCAGGTGAGTGGAGATGGTGACCTTGCCTTTCTCAACGTAGAACTTGCGCGGATTAGTGGGGGGTTCGGGTGGATCGATGATGACAGGCGGTTCGGGATCGACGATGACTTCTTCACCGGTGTCATCTCCGCCTTCACCGTCGGTAGGCTCGGAGTCTGGGTCAATCACGGTGATCGTAGTGGCCGTGCCTTCGCCATCAATTTCTTCCTCGGAAACAAACTCGGGGTCGCCATCGAACTCCTTGTCGGCAAAGTGTCGGGTCGCCGTGCCGGTGTAGTCAAGGATGTTGAAGTAGAATTTGCCGTAGTCCTCGCGGAGTCGTGTGCCACGCCCTATGATTTGCTTGAACTCGGTCATGGTGCCGATGACGCGAATGAGCACGACGTTTTTGACCATCGGAGCATCCACGCCGGTACTGAGAAGCTGGGATGTCGTGAGGATGACGGGCGTCTCGGTTTCAAGTTCCTGGAACCGGCCGAGATGACCTTTTCCAATGGCTTTCTCGTCTGAGGTCACGCGGCAGACGTAGTCCGGGTGCTTCTTGACAATGTCGGGACTGAGATTGTTGAGCAGTTGCCGCATTTCGTCGGCGTGCTCCTGATCTACGCAAAAGACTATGGTCTTGTCGTATGGGTTGGTGCGCTGCAGGAAGTTCGTCAGGTGCTTCGCAATAGCCTCGGAGCGGGGACGAAGTGAGAGACGCTGTTCAAAATCAGGAGTGTGGTATTCCTTGTCGGGAATCTCCCTGCCCAGTTTATCGAGCTCGCCCTTGGTCGGACGCCAGCCGGTTGCGTCGGCGGATGAGACGATGCGATGCACGCGGTAGGGAGCGAGGAATCCGTCGGCGAGACCTTGGCGGAGGCTGTATTGGAAAATCGGGTTTCCAAAGTAGCGGTAGGTCGCCTTGTTGTCACGACGCAGCGGAGTGGCGGTCATGCCGATTTGCACGGCGGGCGAGAAATGTTCCAGAATCTCCCGCCAGTTGCTTTCCTTCCGCGAGCTGCCACGATGGCACTCGTCAATGATAATGAGATCGAAGAAGTCGGGCTCGTATTCCTTATAAAGTCCCGGCCGGTTTTCGTCCTCGGCGATGGACTGGTAGGTGGCGAAATACATCTCCCGACTTTTAATGGCTTCACCGTTCTCGATCTTGTGGCGTGCATCTCCGAACGGGATGAAGGTTTTGTCCTTCGGATCGTCCACGAGGATGTTCCGGTCGGCCAGGAACAGGATTTTTGGTCGTTTGACCGGATTGTTGCTCCGGTTCCAGCGGGTGGACCAAAGTTTGTAGCTGATTTGGAACGCGACTACGGTCTTTCCTGTGCCAGTCGCCATGGTGATAAGCACCCGGTTTTTCCCGCGCATGATGGCATCGACGGCACGATTGATTGCGATCTGCTGGTAGTAACGCGGCGGGCGTTCGGTGTCGTGGTAGAAGGGCGCGAGAATCCTCTCGACTGCGGGCGTGGACAGCGGCGAGGCGCCATTCAGACGTGCCCAGAGTTCGTCAGGGGTTGGGAAACTATCGATGCCTCGCTCAATCCCTGTGGTGAAGTCGAACTCGACGATGCCTTTGCCGTTTGTGGAATAGGCGAATTTCAAATCGAGAATCTCGGCGTATTCTTTGGCTTGAGAGAGGCCTGCGCCGGGAGTTTTGTAGTCTGGCTTTGCCTCAACGACCGCGATCGGGAAGTCGGCACGGTAGCGCAGGAGGTAATCCGAGCGTTTCGGTTTTCCACGAATGATTTTCCCGCCCACGACGCGGATGCGGCCCTTCGGATTGGTGAAGATTCGCTGTTCCGCGATGCTGAACGGCGCATTTTCCCACCCTGCAGTTTGAAGCAATGGGACGACGTATTTTCTACATGTGTCGGCTTCGTTCATGATGTTAGGCTGCGAGGTAGTAGATGAAGTGCAGTACCCAGGCGAAATTGGTATGACCATCGGGCATCTGTAGGAACCCAAATGACGTTTACGGTCTTGTATTCATCCGGACCTATCGCGTTTTCGCCCGCATAATCGTTTTCATCAGCGATCAATTTGACTCGATGCTCCTCAAAAGTGTGTGATATATATTTGAGGAAGATTAGCCCAAAGATAACTAGTTTGTTTCTGCAGCGTCCATGTTGTTGCGCGGCTTGTCCTGCGAGCCAGAGCTTGGCCTGTAAGCCAAGATTGGCCGTGAGCTTAGTGTCATCTTTTTGGGATAGAGCCATGGAAAGTCACTCTTCGGGAATAATGATGCTGTTCAAAGCAAACAACGGCGCTGTCAATGCCCCGCTGTTAAAAAAACTTTCAGGTTCATAGCGCAGGGTCAGTGTATGACACAAGACATAATTTCGGATAGTTGTAGGTTATTAACGCGTCGGCCTCTTTGCCCAGCGCTTGGACACGGAAAAGAATAAATCCCGGTAGTGTTCGGGATCTTTAGCAAAAAAAGAACATGGTATATGTGGGCTGTACCACCAAACCACAACTCCCGGAGAAATCTGCCATAGCCAAGAAGAACTCTATCGTATTGGCATCTGAACTTAAAAGGCTTCTTGAGGACGACAAGGGAATTTTGAAAGAACTCGTTCGTTCTGTCGTCCAGCAAACGTTGGAAGCCGAGATGGACGCGGCCCTTGGAGCAACCAAAGGGGAACGGACAGATGGCGTCTGGGCTATCACAGTGGCTATTATGGCCGCACACTGATCACCCGCTGACAAGCTCTAATTAGAGTGCAATTCTACAGCGAATCCGTCCAACCTCCAATTTTAGCGGCCCTCAAGAGCATGTTGCAACCTCATCAGGCTTGCACTATTTAAAACGATTAAAATCAACTCAAAAGCGTGGCGCTACTTCAAAATTCTGTACCTAACCCCAGATTTTCAAAACCAAAGGTTGTAACGCATGACGAAAAATAGACATGAACTTCTCGATGATGAAATCATTGAGATCGAAAATCCTGATACGACGCCTGGACCAGAAGACGACGAAGAAAACGATGTCACAGATCTTGGTATGCAGGATCCGTTTAATCCCTCAGAAATAAACATTATATCCAAACCAGACACTCTGCACAATATTATAGAACGTTTAAGACTTGGCGAGATTGACATGAATACTGACTTTCAGCGACACGCTGAATTGTGGACAAACCAAAAAATGTCTAGACTTATTGAGTCAATCCTCATTCGGTTTCCCCTTCCAGCGTTTTACTTTGACGCATCAAACGATGATAAGTGGCTTATTGTCGATGGACTTCAACGTTTATCTGCGATAAAAAAATTTGTTGTAGATAAAAAACTTGCTCTTCGAGGTCTAGAATATCTTACTGACTTTGAAGGAATGAAATACAATGATTTGCATAGAACGTATACAAGAAGAATTGATGAATGTCCTATTACACTTTTTTTAATTCAACCAGGCACTCCAGAGGCTGTAAAATATTCCATTTTTCGCAGAATTAATACAGGAGGCCTCGTTCTTACTGATCAAGAAATTAGAAACGCCATGGCGAAACCATCTATACGTGAATACCTAGAAAACCTTGCTTCTTATGAGTACTTAAAAAAGACAATTGGCGATCAATCTCGCAGGATGGTAGACCAAGAGCTTGTACTGCGCTACTTAGCATTTCGGTTTATGGACTATGAGCAAAGCAAAAAAAACATCTCAAATTTTCTTGATGAGATGATCGACAAACTAAAAAATGCATCAGCTGCTGAATTGGAAAAGTATCGAAAATCCTTTCAAGTTGCTATTTACCGTTGTTGGCGCATTTTTGGAGTTGCCGCTTTTGAAAAGCGAGTTGATGGCCAAGAATCCAGAAGACGACGTAAAAATTCTACACTTTTTGAAGTTTGGACAAATGCACTTGCTGCACTTTCAGAATCTGAAATTGAAATTTTATATAATCGAAAAGAAGAACTACTGCAAAAAGATTTAAAAATGATGAGCGAAAATAATGATTATTTCAAGGCGATAACCTACTCAACTCAGAAAAAGGATCATTTTCGAATCCGAAGGGATAGTGTTGCAAAAATAATTAAAGAGGTTCTCAATGCTTGATTTTATAAGAATCCAGCGATTTAAATCATTAAATGATGCCAGCTTCCCTCTTTCTTCATTAAACTTGTTTAGCGGCTTAAATGGGATGGGAAAATCATCCTTAATCCAAACATTACTATTACTTCGACAATCTCATGAACAAAATACACTCAGGACAAAAGGATTATTGCTTAAAGGAGAATATGTCTCTGTGGGGACTGGTCAAGACATATTATCTGAGCATGCAGAAAAGGAGACTATTGAATTCACTTTAGTATGGGACAATGAGGAACCTGTTCATTTTATTTTTAATTATTCAAGCAAATCGGACTTACAACCCATTCAAAATGAAATAAAATTACCAAAAAAAAGTACAAGCCTTTTTAATAAAAAGTTTCAGTATCTATCAGCAGACAGAATTAGTCCGAAAACTGCTTACGAGGCTTCAGATTACCATATTAATGATTTAAATTCTATTGGAAATCACGGCGAATACGCAGCACACTATATTTCTGAAAACAGTCTGTCATCGATTACTATAAAAGCACTACAACATCCCAATGCACCTTCTTTAGGCTTATTAGACAACCTTGACAAATGGATGTCTGAAATATCGCCAGGGATTAGAATTCATGCAAAACTCCACCAAGCGATGAATAGCGTAGCGCTGAGCTACGCCTTTGAAAATGGGAAAGATGTAACAGCAGATTTTAAACCACAGAATGTTGGATTTGGCCTCACTTTTGTTCTTCCTGTTTTATTGGCAATCCTACGGGCAAAGCCCAATGATCTTTTAATTATTGAAAATCCAGAAGCTCACCTACATCCTGGAGGACAATCCGTCCTTGGAAAACTCTGCGCAATAGCTGCAAAAAACGGAGTACAACTCTTCATCGAATCTCATTCTGATCATTTTCTTAATGGAATTAGAGTAGCTGTCAAAAATGGAATAATTTCTGAGAATATGGTAAAACTCTTTTTCTTAGAGCGAGGAACTTTAACACACGAAAGCATTGTTATTTCTCCAAAAATTGACAGAAATGGAAGAATTGACAAGTGGCCAAAAGGCTTCTTTGATGAAACAGACATACTATTGGAGAAGCTTTTGTGACAGATTGCATTGTTTTTAACCATCATTGTTTGCCGTTTACAACGCCAGAAACTGCTGACAATGCCATCACTAACTTTTTGAAAATCTGCATCAAATCTCACAACATGGGATTTGCTACAATTTTAGTTGATGTAACGGTGGATCGTGACTGGTTCAGGCTTCAATTATCCGCAGGCTATTTTTGGCAAGACTGGCATGAAAAAAATATTCGGGGTGAAAACCGAGACATCATCAGAGCTTTCCGGAGTCTCGCCACGAGACAGCCTTTTTTTAGTTCAGAAGATGTTAAGAACGGCGCCGAACTCTTTGATGTAACGTTCGATGGGGATTCATCTTTATCAGCAGTCCGAGCGGCCGCTTGGCACGAAGCGCCTCTTATCAGCCTCCCAACGCGTTGTCCTTGGATGAAATCTCCTTTGCAGGTCACAGTCGACACTCTCGATGAAGCGGGAAACATTTTAAGCCAACAACTCAATATTTTGAATTTCTATTCTTTAGAAATTTTTGAGAGTGAAGCAATCAAACTTTGTCAGCTGAAACATTCCTTAATCAATTCTGGCAAAGAACTCATAGACAAACAGCGACAACTTTTCCCAAACATTGTTTTCTGTGACCAAGCATCCCAACAACTCAACATCTGGTCTGGCAGTAAAACGGTGCTTGACCAAGTAAAAGAGTCGCTCTCAAGTTTAAATTTATTTTGTGATAAATGGATAGATGGAGTATACGACAGTTATCATCATGAATTTTTGCGCGAAGTTGGGCTTAATCATAAAGTTAGTGGCGAGTCTGCAACTGTGACTCAAACCCCCCGCCTAAAGGAACTGCGCGAGTTTTGGCTACCTGAAGGACGGAAAAAATATTTCGAAAACCACATAAAACTCAGTAGTGGCTACCGTCTTCATTTCTTTCCAGACAATCGGACTAAACTTATTTATATCGGCTATATAGGACCTCACCTCAAATTATCATAGCAAAACGATTATACTTAGTCGATCCTGAAAAACTGTTAAAACGCCACGTCAGACCAAGCCTATACTGGCTGAACATTGGGTAGAAGTATGTGCCCAAGGAATTTGAGGCGCAATAACACAGAATCCGGATGAACTTCCGGAAATTGAACGCAACAGAGGCCATGAACAGATTCACGGAGTCGCCGTCTTGGCCTTTGAGATATTAATCCGAGCCCTAAGTTGTTAACATTTCACAGCCAACTCTCCGACCAGCAAGCGTCAACGGGCAAGTGGCATTAACTATTTTTATTGACTGGGTTTCTTGTGAGGTGCCTTTGGCAGACGAGATTGCTAACAAGTGAACTCCGAACAGCGAGTGTGAAGGTGCTATGCGAGAGGTTGAAAAACTCTATTGCGTCACGCAGCTCACGCCGCCCAATTCTTGGGTAGAAGCGACCCTAGCAAGTGTTGGTTGCGATGGTGCATAACATGCTTAAAATTGGCCGGAGTATCCGTAGATTCTTTAACAATCCCCTCGATTCATTGGGTCGCAGCCGTGTGCCCCCACCTCTGCCCCGACATCCTGAGCGGGGGCTTCAAGTACAGGCAGGTGACTCGTTCGTCATCAAAGAAATGTCCATATCTTTGGAGGACCTCAACGAGTTGGAGGATCGCCACCCGCGCGTCTTACCCATCAGACTGCCTCCTTGGGCGGACGAGTTTCCGTGGGGTGTTGTCTTTGGCTTGACCATGCGGCTCGACGAAGCTTGCTATAGGGTTGACAATCACCGGGTCGACATTGGCGCTGACGGGACGCTTACGGTGTCCCTTTCAAGCGTCGACAGTAGCCCGTTGGAGGACGCATTCACTGTCGCCGAGCGTATGCTAGACCTGCTGGCCGCCAACTCATTCCGCATAAATACGCTTGATGATCCGCTCCGAGAGCATGGTATGTGGCTACGGAGCGCAAACGCCACTACGTTGCGAATTGTGACAACAGCAAGGCTTGGTGTCCGAATGCGGTCAGTTGCAGAAGTTCGAGACCCAAGTGGAGCTTTGCGTCAGCAACCACCAACCCCGCCTATTGCGTGGCACCCGTCGCATGCATACTTCCGACGATCGCAGGCCACTGATAGTCTGCACGAGGCGTATCGTAATATGTTCTTGGCATTGGAATCGCTCCTTAGTCATGTGTACCCTTGGGACTATGCCATGGGTGAGGCGGCGTGGATCCGAGCGGCACTCAAGCATGTGTGCGAGGGCTATTCAGTTAACTTAGCGCAGTACGTCGGCGGAGCGGGTGGAAACCCTTACAATCGTTTCATCAAGGAGCAATATCGTGCGAGCCGCTGTGCCCTCTTCCATGCCAAACTTTCGGAAGCGCCGATCCTCCCCAATGATATTGCGACCAGAGCTGAACTCCGCGAGGCAACGCGGCGGCTGGGGCAGCTTTACGTCACTTTGGCTCAACGAGTTACAGGTTCAGCTTTCGGCGGCGGCGCAATGACCACTGCCGCTTTCGAGGGCATGATGCAAAGCCAGGCAAACGCTATTCTCTATGTCACCGACGAATCGAATTTTCGCCTTGACCGTATCCATGAGTCGGCGGCCGACTTGATCCTGAATGCTGGTGGGAATCGAGGAGTTCACAATGTCGAGGCTTCCTGGCTAGCCTCTCACTTGCCCCATCACCTCCGGCGAGCCGGGTCTGTAATGATTACGAATGACCAGAAAATCGAAGGCCTATACGCAGAACTGGATGTCGATTTGAGGGGCGCTGATCATTTGGAGGTCGTATTTCAGAACGAACTGGGTAACGCGGAACACCTAAGAGAGTGGTTCCTATAGCAAAATGTTTGGCGCCTAACGAGGCGTTGCACCTGACACCGCGCAAGGAGGAGGCGAATGCCAGGGCGTTCGTAAGGGATGAATAAGAGATGACAACGATTTTCAAAGATGGAATTGAATTCGTACTCCTTGGGATAAAAAAGCTTATCTGCGTTCCTGGGCGGACGACTTCGTAGATGGTGTACAATCTGGACACTTGGTGCCTTTATCTTCATAAATCCGTTCCAGATGTGAAATTGAAATTCTTCTCAGATCGATGCCGTTGATGCCGGACAGAAGATCAGCTAGTGCCAAGTCACCGAGTTCTTCATCCATGGTAAGGACGGGAAGATTCAGAACAAAGGCAGCCATGGCAACGACCCATATCCGCCAAAGGATGGTTTCGTTGGAAACGAACAACACTGATTGTCATCCCGCAAGACAATAAAACCTCATTGGCTCCTTCAGGAAAATTGACAATTTTTGACTACTTTTTTCTCAATCAGGGAAACAGACCCGCTCGTGCCGAGCTGCCCCCAGGCCGTGTCGCGCATGCGCGCGGTGACGGGCGAAAAGCCCCAGTCCTCGTGCATGACGGGGTGGTCCTTGCGGGCCGTGAATTTCCCGCCCACGCCGAAGCACGTCTCGCGCTCCAGGGCCAGGGCCAGATCGTCGACATGCCCGTCGACAAGGTCGGGCGGCACGGCGAAGACGCTCATCTTCATGCGGCAGGCGATGTCCATGCCCACGCCGTAGGGGATGACGGCGTTGTCAACGGCCAGGACCCCGCCGATGGGCAGGCCGTAGCCCACGTGGGCGTCGGGCATGAGCGCCCCGGACACGGCCACGGGCAGGCTCGCACCGTCGCGCATCTGCTTCACGGCCTGGGGGTCGAGGTCCTCACCCCAGGACTGCCAGGGGGCTTCTTCCACGCGCGCGGCGGCAGCCGGGACGCCATCCCCGGACGCCCCGCGGGACGCTCCCGAACGCAGCATCCCGGCCAGGGCCCCCAGGACGGGGTGGTCGGCGAAAGATTCGGGCCTGTCCGCAAGGCGGTTGAAAAGGCGACGCAGGGCCTTGCCGCGCACCCCCTCTTCCTCCAGCTCGCGCACGCACCCGCGGACCACGGGCAGCAACTCCTCGGGGATGCCCAGGGCTGCGAGCCGGAAAGGCAGGTCGTTCTGTTTGCGCTTGGCGGACATGGCGGAAGTGTAGCCCCTTTTTCCCGTTTCTCCAAGACAATCCACCGGGATGGAAAACCGGGCCGGATTCAGTCTGCGAACGGTCACCGAACGACAAACGACAAAATGCGGTCGCGACAAACGGTCATTCTCCGAACATATTGATCTTCCGAACGAATCATTCTAGTGAGGCTATGGCGAAGAAACCAGGGAGGACCACATGGCGAAATTTCTCTTCATCCTGAGCAGGGACGACAACGAGGCGGCCACGCGCTGCTTCCAGTTCGCGCGCATCGCCCACGGCAAGGGGCATCACGTCAACCTGTTCCTCATCGACGGCGGCGTGACGTGGGCCGACACTGCCCGCGACCTGACGGTCAAAACCGCCACCGGCGACTGCCCGGCGGACTACCTGCCCTATCTGGTGGAATCCGAGGTCGAGATCGGCGTCTGCACGCCCTGCGCCAGAAACCGCGGCCTGGACGAGGCGCGCTTCCACCCGAACATGATGCTCGACGGCGGGCCGCACCTCATCGACATGGCGGCCGAGTCCAAGGTGTTCAACTTCTAGGAGGGACGCCGCCCCGGCTTCCGGGCGACCGTGGCCGCGCGGCTAAAGGCCTATCTCCGCAGCGACCGCAGGATGAACCTGCGGGTCTCGTCGAACAGGGCCGGGTCGCCGAAGGGGCTGAGGAAGACCGTGCGCACCGCGCCGACCATGGCGGCGTAGATCATCAGGGCGCAGTCCCGGACAGGGACCTCGGCGACGGTCCCGTCGGCGATGCCGCGTTCGAGGATCTTCTCGATCTCCTCGATGAGCTCCCGGAACTTGGCCCCGATCTTCTGGCGGTCGAGGTGGGGATTGTCGTCGCTGAAGGGCGAACAGCGGATGAGGGTCGGGAAGGTGTCGCGGTTGGCCAGGGTGTAGCCCAGGTAGGAGGCGACGAAAATGTCCACGGCCTCCAGGCCGTTGCGGGCGCGCTCCATGTCCTTGCGGATGAGGGCCAGCATGGCGTCGATCATCTCGTGTCCGGCCACGAGAAAGAGCTTCTCCTTGTTCCCGAAGTAGTGCGAAACGAGGCCGAAGGCCACGCCGGCCTTCTGGGCGATCATGCGCATGGTCGTCCCGGCGTACCCGTACTCGGCGAAAAGGGCCTGCGCCGCCGCCAGAATCTCGTCACGTTTGCTCACGAGCGTCCATCCTTGTCGAAAATGTGCATCCCCGCCCCCTACACGTCGAGTTCGAGGCCCACCGGGCAGTGGTCCGAGCCCATGACCTCGGACTCGATCCAGGCCTCGCGGACCGCGCCGCGCAGTTCCTCGGACACGAAGAAGTAGTCGATGCGCCACCCCGCGTTGCGCGACCTGGCCCCGTAGCGGTAGGTCCACCACGAGTAGGCGTCGGGGATGTCGCCGTGCCGCAGGCGGAAGGTGTCCAGGTAGCCGTGCGCCATGAAACGGTCCATCCAGGCCCGCTCGATGGGCAGAAAGCCCGAGGTGTTCTCGTTGGCCTTGGGGTTCTTCAGGTCGATCTCGCGGTGGGCCGTGTTGAAATCGCCGCAGACAACGATGGGCTTGTGACGGCGCAGGTCCTGGGCATGGGCCAGGAAGGCGTCGTAGAACCCCATCTTGAAGTCCAGGCGCTCCTGGCTCATCTGGCCGTTGGGGAAGTAGATGTTGAAGTAGTGGAATTTCTCGAATTCCAGGCGGATGACGCGCCCTTCGCCCTGATAGCGCGCATCGGGCAGGCCGAAATGCACGGCCAGGGGCTCGATGCGCGAATAGCAGGCCGTGCCGGAATAGCCCTTCCTGCCGCGCGAGGCGTTCCAGTAGCAGCGGTAGCCGTCGAACAGGCGGTCCGCACCCACCTGGTGCTCGTCGGCCTTGACCTCCTGTAGCCCGAGGACGTCGGGCGCGGTGCGCACCAGCCAGTCCGCGAAGCCCTTGCCCAGGACCGCGCGGAACCCGTTCACGTTCCAGGAATAGAGGCGCAGGCTCACGACACGCCCCGCAGGCTGGCCACGAGGCCGCCCTCGGTCTCGTCGATGCGCACGTAGCCGCCGGCGGCGAAGGCCCCCGGGTTCAGCACGTGGGAGCGGCCGATCCGCTCCTCGCCGACGCCTTCGTGGATGTGGCCCGTGACGACCACGGCCGGCTGGTATTTCTCGATGAGGGCGCGCACGCCCGGGCTGCCGACATGGGCGCCCGAGGGCAGCCTGTCGACCACCTCGCCGCGCGGCGGGGTGTGGATCATGAGGATGACATGCGCAAAGGCGCCGGCCCCCTCCAGGGCGTCGTGGGCCCACTGGCAGATCTGCGCCTCGTCGACCTCGGACGGGGTGCCGAAGGGCGTCGGCGTGGAATAGCCCACTGCTGCCAGACATACGCCCCCGCCCAGGTCCGTGACCCGGTTGTGGGCGTTCAGGCCGCGCTCGGTCAGGACGCGGTCCACTACCTGGGTGTCCATGTTCCCGATCTGGGCCAGGACGCGCGGGTTCATGGCCGCCACGGCGTCGACGATGCCGGCCGCCCTCTCCCGCGTGCCCAGGTTGGTCAGGTCGCCGGACAGGAAGACGCCGTCCGCCCGACCGATATCGTCAATCCGCTCCACGGCGGAGATGCGCTCATGAATGTCGCCGAAAACGATCCAGAACCGGTTTGCCATTTGCCTCCCATCCTCACTTTGAGTACGTGTCCATGCGCACAACATGGTAAAGGAGCGGACAGCGTCATGCAAGAGCCCAGCAAGAACCTCCTGCGCGCCGACATGCTCGGACGGCGCCAGAACCTTCCTCCCGAGACGGTTCGGGCGGACAGCGCACGCATCCTCGAACGGCTGATGTCCGAGGACCGCATCCGGCTGGCCCGTTCCGTCATGCTCTACATGCCCGCCCGCAACGAGGTCGACACCTGGCCTCTGCTGGAGCACTTCTGGGCGCGCGGGAGCGAAGTCCTGCTGCCGCGCTGCTGCGACGGCAGACAGGGCGTCATGGAGGCCTTCGCCGTGTCCTCGCCGGCCGAGCTCGGCCCGGGCTGCTTCGGCCTGGTGGAGCCCCTGCCCGAGGCGGCCCTGCGCGTGACCGACCCGCAGCCCGAGATCATCCTCGTCCCGGCCCTGGCCTTCGACCGGCGCGGCTACCGCCTGGGCTTCGGCGGCGGCTACTACGACCGCTTCCTGCCCACCCTGGCATGCCGCCCCCTGCTCGTCGGCCCGGCCTACGCCTTCCAGCTCGTGGACACGCTCCCGACGGAGCCCTGGGACCATCCGGTCCACCTCGTCGTCACCCCGGAGGAAACTCTCCACACCCTCGCGGAGCCCCATCAATGAGCATCGACCACATCGATTTTCGTTTCCCCGGCCTGGACCGGGTGCGCTGCGTCTTCACCGCCAGAGACGGCGGCCGCAGCGCCGGCCCCTGGGCGTCTGCCAACCTCTCCCTGGAGGTGGGCGACGACGAGGCTGCCGTGCGTGCCAACCGTCAGGAACTGCGTCGGAATCTGGGTCTGAATGTCTGGCAGGAACTGCGACAGGTGCACGGCCAGGCCATCCACTTCGACCTGGAGGACGACTTCATCGGGGGTGCGGTCCTGGAGGGGGACGGCCTGTGCACGAACAGGCCCGGACATGCCCTGGTCATGAAGACCGCAGACTGCCAGGCCCTGCTCATGGCGGACACAACGGGTCGCCACGTGGCCGCCCTGCACTGCGGGTGGAGGGGGAACGCCGTCAATTTTCCAGCGACGGGCGTGGGCGCATTCTGCGGACGCTACAACCTTTCGCCCGCCGACGTGCTCGTTGTTCGCGGTCCAAGCCTGGGCCCGGGCCACAGCGAGTTCGTCAATTTCGAAACCGAATGGGGACCAACCTTCACCCCCTGGTTCAACCCCGCCACCCGGCGCATGGACCTCTGGGCACTTACGCGGGACCAGCTCGCCGCCGCCGGCGTCAGACCCGGCAACATCTTCGCCCTGGACATCTGCACCGCCTCGTCCCCGCAGTTCTTCTCCTACCGCAGGGACAAGATCACAGGCCGCCAAGCCGGCATCATCTGGATCGAATAGCCACTGTTTCGGAAAAGATGCCTCCGGCGGGCAGGGGACTCGTCCCCTGCACCCCTTTCATCTCTTTCTTTCCTCAAACCTTCCGCACCACCCCAAGCGATCCGTCGCGGGCCGGGCAAGGGCTGCCGGAACTTCCTCGCGGGCCTCGTAATGCTTCCCGGCCTTGAGTTTTGGGCAGAGGGGCGCGTTGGGCGTTTGACGGCCGGGAAGCAAACGATGCCTGGCTCGGTCGGACAGCCGGCAGACCTTGCCCGGCCCGCGACGGAACGCGCTCCCCGCAAAAAACTCAGCCCCCTCGGATGTCATTATCCTTGGGGGCTTCGAATTGAGCACGCCGATCTCATCATCCCGCGGCTACCGCTGAAAATTCATTCTGGCAAGGCGCGAGCCGATTTTGAAGGGTGAAGTGTAGCCGACTACATGAGTCCTTCAAAATCGGGGAGCAACGCAGTCCAGAATGGATTTTCAGCGGTAGCCTAGCCTTTGCGGCTGACCACGCTGCGTCCCAGGGGGGTGACCATGGCGCCGTTGCGGTAGCCCGTGATGCGCTTGTTCTCCCGGCGCAGCTGCAGAAGCTCTTCCTTGAGGGATTGATGCAGCTTGCGCGCCTCGTGGCGCAACATGGCGTTCATGTCCCGGATTTGCTCCAGCTTGCCGAGGAACGCCTCGTCCTGCCTGGCCGACTCGTCGTTCACGTACATGCCGATGGCCTGCTCGCGTTCAAGGAGTACGGAACACAGACGCTCCGTGTCCCGCTCCCCGATGCTGGCCAGCTCTTCCCGGCACAGCCCCATGATGCGTTCGTAGCCGTCGCCTGCCTCAGCCATGGCTGTTCTTCTTGACCGAGGCCTTCACGGACTCGCGCAGCTGGGCCACGATGGCCTTGGTCTTTTCCACAAGGGGCAGGTACTCGTATTCCAGCAGGTCCGCCAGCAGGATCCAGTCCTCGTTCTCCTGGATCTCGATCATCTCCGAGAAGAGCGAGGAAAGATCGCCCAAGGATACGTCGAAATCCATCGCCGAATCGGCGACGAATTCGTTCCTGAGCACGCCGACCATGTTCATGAAGTCGCGGTTGACCTCAAGCAGGTCCGAGTACAGTTCCAGGGCCTGGGCGTCGTCGGCCTGCCGGAACAGGTCTGCGACCTGCCGTCCGGCCGTGGCCATGAGGGACACGACCTTGTAGAGTTCGCGGGTGATGCTCTGGGCCATTTCCGACGTGTGCACGGAGATGATCTCGACCCGGTCGATGTACGAGGCTTCCATGTCCTCGGCCTGATGGGGGTAGATCTCCGAAAATGCCTCGTTATTGACCAGGACGTCCGTCACGATGCGGCTGTGCATCGACGTGTCCGCCATGACTTTTTCGATGATCTGTTCGAGGTTCTCGAAATTGTGGACCTCGAGGGGGGTGCGCTGGCCGTCTACGATGATCATTGTTCTGTCCTCCGCAGTGACAGGGGATAATTTTTCCGGATGCCTTGGGGCTAATCAACATTCATGCCAGCGCGAGCCGGCGACCGAAGACGGCCAGGAGTTCGCGGTAGGCCGCGCACTGGGCCAGGAAGGCCGGCATGTCCGCGGCCTGGTCCCGCGACTGGTAGCGCCACATGGGATTGAGCACGCCCAGAGCTGGGCTGCCGGCAAAAATATCCTCGAGATTGCGGCAGTTGGCCAGGAATCTGGCCTTGACGGGCGAATCCGGACGCAGGGCCAAGAGCCGCCCCTGCTCCTCCAGGAGGGTCAGCATGAGGACGCAGCGTTCCAGTTCCGCGGCCAGGCTGCGACGGAAGTCTGAGTCCCGGCCGGGCCAGACCGGACAGATTTCATCCTGGCTCCGGTCAAGAAATTGACGATAGACGTCGCGCTGAATCCCGATCCAGAGGCTGCGGTCTTCGTGCCCATGCCCGGACAGGGAGACGAGGTCCATGTAGCCCCGTCCGTCGCGGCGGGCCGTCCAGACCCTGGCGGGGAACCCGGCCGGAACCGTCCTCTCGCCGGACATGGCCGACGCCAGCAGTTCGCCGACGGCCCCGCCGTCCACGGCCTCCCGGCAGGCCAGCCCGCGGGGGCAGCGCTCGCCGAAGGAGCACGGGTGGCACGGCAGGTCAGGCTCCAGGCTGATGGAGCCCTCCAGATAGGGGCCCGTGTCGAAGGGCTGGGCCGTGGCCAGGAAGACCGCGCAGACCGGCACGCCGAGGCCGGCCGCCAGGTGCATGGTGCCCGTGTCGTTGGTCAGCAGGAAGTCCATGCGCGAAAGGACCGCGGCCAGGGTCGGCAGGTCCGTGCGGCCCGTCAGGTCCGTGCAGGGGTAGTCGGCCAGTTCCGCGAACCGGCGGGCCAGATGCCCTTCCGCAGCCGTGCCCAGCAGCACCGGCGTGCGGCCCGTGCGGGACCGGATCACGCGCCCCGCCCGGACGAAGGCCTCCACGGGCCAGCGCCGGTAGTCCTGGCTGGCCCCGAGCTGGAAGGCCACATGGCCGCCCGTTGCGTCCGCCAGCAGGTCGGCGGCCCGGGCCCTGGCGTCCTCGTCCGGAGTCCGAAGCCGGTATTCGCCGGGCTCGAGGCCGGCCACGCGCTGGAAAAGATCCACCAGGTTGAAGGGGCTGCAGCCGCGATAGGTCGAGGCCGCCTGCAGGAAAACGGCCCACGGCGAGGAGTACTGCCCGAAGCCGTCGCGGTCCAGGCCGAAGCCCTGGACGTCGCCGCCGTGGCAGGCCCGACCGAGGAGGCGGCCGGCCAGGGTCGGCGTGAGGTTCAGGACGCTGTCCGGCGCGCCGGCCCCGGCCAAGTCCAGCCAGGCGAACAACTCGGCCGCGGCCAGGGTCCAGTCCTGGCCCAGGCGCGCCAGAAGCCTGGCGCCGGGCAGCGGGTGAACGCCGTCGACATCGCGCAGCAATGCCGCCGCTCCCTTGAAAGCGTCGAGGCAGACCAGGCTCGTTCTGGACCCGCGACCCTTGAGCCCGCTGAAAACGGGCTGGGTCTGCAGGAGATCGCCGAACCGGGTCAGATTGATGACCTGGGTGTGCATGCGGTGGGATCAAACAAAAGGCGTGCCAAGACGTCGACTCCCCTGCCCGGGGGCAGGACGGCCCTACCCGGCCTCGTCCTTGTCCAGGACCTCGTTCTTGTAGGCTTCGAACCGGGACGCGGCCCGGACGGCCGTGCCGACGAAGGCCAGGAACGAGAAGAAGATAAGGGAGATGTTCAGGATCAGCCACCTGTCCTGACGCAGGTCGCGGCCCATGAAGTTCTGGTCGGGCACCAGGTAGTAGAATGCGGCGGACAGGGCGCCGGCCAGCACCAGGGCCGCTATTTCGAAGATCAGCAGGTACTTGCCCGAGAGAAGCATGAAGAGGATGCCGTTGCGCACGCCCTGCAGGAAGAGGAGCTTCTTCTCGAGGGCGGCGAGCCCCTGCTCGGCCTCGCGCATGGCCTCGTGCCCCTGCCGGAACTTCTCGGGCACATACAGGTCCAGGTGGCTGATGAGGCTGAGCTTCTCCCCGCAGGCGTTGAACAGCTTGCTGAAGGACCCGAGCATCGACGGGAACGGGAACCAGGACGCCTCGCGCTGGATGGACTTGAGCCGCTCCAGGATGGTCTTGCGCCGGGCCGACAGTTCCTGGATGTCCTTCTTGACCCTGGCCTGGATGTCGGCGCGGATGACGATGGTGCCGCGCAGGAGCCTGGCCATGGAGGCGTAGTTGTTGACCCCGGCGTAGCTGTTCAGCTCCTCGATGCGCTCGTGGAAGGACTGGTAGGCGTCGTGGTCCACGGGCAGCCACTTGGCCAGAAGGTCCGGCAGATGCTCCACGGAACCGATGACTTCGGCAGCCTTGGTCCGCGCCTCGTCCCACACCTCCCACAGGTCTCCCAGCAGGTGGGATCGGCCCGACTCCAGCTCCGGGTCCAGCAGGACGGCGCTGAAATAGTCCGGGTCGTCCCTGAGCAGGTCGCGGATCACGGCCTGGGCCTCGTTCAGATAGCCGGACTTGATGAGGCAGACGGCCTGCCGGTACCTGGCCCTGGTCAGGCCGGGGGATTCGTTGCAGGCCCGGCTGTAGAGCCTGATGGCCTCCCGGAAGTCGCCCGAAACCTCCCGCAGGCGGCCCTGCAGCACCTGGATGTAGGACCGCTGCAACCCCGTGTAGGCCAGGCTTTCGGCCTCCTCCCAGAACCCCGCGGCGCGTTTGAACTCGTCGCGTTCCATGGCCATGAAGCCCAGCAGAATCCGGGGCTGATAGTTCTTGGCGGACTTGAGCACGAAGCGGTCGAGCTTCTCCATGGCGCGCTCCTGGTTCCCGGCCCGCATGCCGTCCAGGGCGTCGCGGAGGTCCTCGTCGACCTGGGGGCGCTGGTCCTCGATGCCGCGCGGCCACTCCTTGCCCCTGGCCTTCCAAACCATGGCCATCATGCGCAGCTGGCAGACCAGATTGACTTCGAACAGGGCCTGCACCGTCAGGGCGTGATCGCCCTTTTCAGCCACGAGGGCCGTGAGCCCGCGCAGGACGTCGGGCGCAAGCTGCTGTTCCAGGGCCGACATGATGCCCGGCAGGGCGTTGAGGTCGATGCGCGCGAAGCGGGACATTTCGGACACGTGAACATTCCCGGGCTGCAGTGTCCTGGTCGGGCACTTGCGGGGCATGTGCGAACGCAGGCCGCAGTAGAAACACGGGCTCTCGGAACCCGACACGAGGCTGGTCGGCAGGAAGATGTTCAGGCGTCCGTGCCTGCGCCCGCCCTTGCCCGACTGGAAGCGGACCTGGAAGAGATCCGAGAGCTTGGAGCTGTCCATGGACTGCCGCGAGTCCCCGGGGGTGATCCGCGGATCCGCGATCTGGTAGATCGTGGACAGGGGCAGGTGCAGCGTGTTGGCTTCCAGGGGCTCAAGCATATAGCGGACCTTGGACGCGAAATCCGGCGAAAAGGACTGGTCCCCCGCCTCCACGGCCATGTACTGGCACGGCCACGGCGGGTTCTCCTTGTCCTCGAGCAGGGTCAGGAGTTCCTGGGTCAGGCGGGCCATGGCCCGGGGGGACTGGACGCGCAGGACGACGTTCTGGTCCTCGGCGTGCAGGAAGGAAATCTTGAGCTGCGACAGGACGGTCTCCAGCCGTTCGAAATACCCGCGCCAGCCCTTGGAGAAGAGCTTGTCCTGCCGCACGCCCTGGGGGCGGATGACCCACAGCCAGCTCATGCTGAAGGACACGCTGACCTGGTCGTTGGCGTCCAGCTCGAACCAGTCACCGGTCAGGCCGTCGGGGTTCTGGACATGCTTGAAGGACAGGCCGGCCAGACTGCGCCCCACCTCCCGCAGCCGGGCGCTGACGCGGACCGTGAGGCGCTTGGGGAACTCCGCGCAGAGGCGCTGCAGCTCGGACTTGACCTTAAGGGACTGCTCCAGATGCTCATCCACAACCAGGCTGGCCTCGAAGACCGTGATGGCCGTGGCCATGGGGTGCAGCCGGGCCCAGTTGTGCAGCCGGGCCAGCCCCAGCATGACCTCCGGGGCCGGGAAGAACCACAGGGACTGCGTGTTCTCCGCCGCCAGGGACCAGCCCCCGATGTCCGTCAGGGACTGGAAGAAGCTTGCGGGCACGGCCTGGGCGTGCACGAGCCAGCAGGCATAGCCATTGCAGAGAAGCCTTGGCTTCACGCTTTTCGTGACCCTGGTCAGAAGGGATTCGATGCAGGTCATGCGCTCCTCCAGCTGCGTGGACTGCGGGGCCGGTTCATTCGGACACAACCCATGGGCCAACATGACACGCGGTCACGCCGAGCGCAACCCGCTGACCCATTGCGGCTTGACGGCGGGGGGCGCTTTTCCTAGTCAAAAACCCTGACCGCAACACCCTCCATGCAAGGAACGCGCATGTTTTCTCGATTCTTCCGCGACGAACGCCTGACCATGCTGCACCGTCTGGTGGACCTAGCCCTGGAGGAGGACGGACGGGACCTGACCTCCGAAGCCCTGTTCCCGCCGGCGTCCATGCTCCAGGCCTCCATCGTGGCCAAGGAGGACGCCGTGCTGGCGGGCCTGCCCCTTATCTCCGTGGTGCTGGGGCGCATGGGCTGCGCCGATTCCGTCGTGACCATGCTGGCGTCCGACGGAGAAACCGTGGAGAGCGGCCGCGAAGTGGCCCGTATCCTGGCCCCGGCACCGATCCTGCTCAAGGCGGAGCGGGTCATCATGAATTTCGTCTGCCATCTCTCGGGCGTGGCCACGGCGACGCGGCGCTTCGTGCAGGCCGTCGAGGGCACGGGCGTGCGGGTTCTGGACACGCGCAAGACCACGCCCGGACAGCGCTACCTGGAAAAGTACGCGGTGCGCATGGGCGGAGGCCACAATCACAGGGCCAACCTCGAAGAGATGATCATGCTCAAGGACAACCACATCGACCAGGCCGGCTCCATCACCGAGGCAGTGCGCCGGGTCAGGGAGGCCTACGCCCTCTGCCCGCCCCTTGAGATCGAGTGCCGGACCATCGAGGACGTGCGCGAAGCCGTGGCCCTGGCACCTGAGCGCATCATGCTCGACAACATGCCGCCCGACACGGCCGCCCGGGCCCTGGCCCTCATCCCGGCCCACATCGAGTCCGAGATCAGCGGCAACGTCACGCTCAAGACCATCCGGGCCCTGGCCGAACTGCGGCCGACCTTCATTTCCACCGGCGCCATCACCCACTCCGCCCCCGTGGCGGACTTTTCCATGCGCCTGACATCAACCCACAGGGGGCACGCATGACGCCGACCCGAATCATCACCGAACGCAAGGAAGCCCTGGGCGCAAAGCTCTGCATCCTGGCCCACCACTACCAGGCCGACGACGTGGTCCGCCACGCCGACATCCTGGGCGACTCCCTCGAACTGGCCCGGCGCATCGACGGGCTGGGCGCCGAGCACATCGTCTTCTGCGGCGTGCACTTCATGGCCGAGACTGCGGCCATCCTGGCCAGGCCCGGACAGAAGGTGCACATCCCCGACGAGGACGCCAGCTGCGTCATGGCCGACATGGTGCCCGCGGCCCTGGCGGAGAAGGTCCTGGCGGCCCTCAACCGGGACGGGGCGCGCATCATCCCCCTGACCTACGTCAACTCCTCGGCCGCCGTGAAGGCGGTGTGCGGCAGGCACGGAGGCAGCGTCTGCACGTCGGCCAACGCCAAGACCATGATGAAGTGGGCCCTGAACCAGGGCGACGGCGTGCTGTTCATGCCCGACGCCAACCTGGGGCGGAACACGGCCCACGCCCTGGGCATCGACCCTGCCCGCACCCTGCGCCTCGACGTCCGCGGGCAGGGGCGTCACGTAGCGGCCGCCGACCCGACAACGAGCATCTATCTTTGGCCCGGCCTGTGCGCCGTCCACGCCCTGTTCCACACGGAGCATGTCTCGGCCGTCCGCCGCGACGAACCCGGCGCCCTGATCCTCGTCCACCCCGAATGCAGCCCCGAGGTCGTGGCCATGGCCGACGGGGCCGGATCGACCTCGTACCTCATCAAGGCCGTGGCCGAGGCACCTGCCGGCAGCACCATCTACGTCGGCACCGAGTGGAACCTGGTCAACCGGCTGGCCCTGCGCCACACCGACAGGACCGTCCGCCCCCTGCGCACGGCCCTGTGCTCGAACATGGCCAAGATCACCGAAGAAAACCTGGCCCGCACCCTCACGACCCTGGACACGGCCGAACCCGTGCGGGTCGACGACGACATCGCCCAGCCCGCGCGCATCGCCCTGCAGCGCATGCTCGACGCCTGCCGATAGGACACATGCCATGACATCCTCACGCATGAAGACCGAAGTCCTGGTCATCGGATCGGGCATCGCCGGCTGCACCGCGGCCCTGTGCCTGGCCGACAAGGGGCGGGAGGTGACCCTGCTCTCCTCCGGCGCCTCCCTCGACAACGGCAACACCGCCCTGGCCCAGGGCGGCATCATCTACAAGAACCCCGAGGAAAACCCGGAACAGCTGGCGCGGGACATCACCAAGGCCGGGTGGGAGTTCAACTACGCCGACGCCGTCAGCCATCTCTGCGAGGAAGGACCGAGGGCGGTGGAGCGCATTCTCCTGGACCGCGTGCAGGTGCCCTTCGACCGCACCGAGAGCGGAGACTTCTACCTGACCCGCGAAGGCGGCCACTCCGTGCACCGCATCCTGACCTGCGCCGACTACACGGGCCGGGCCATCCAGGACAGCCTGGCGAGGGCCGTGCTGGCCCACCCCAACATCCGGGTCCTGTGCCGCCGCACGGCCATCGACCTGCTGGCCACGCGCCACCACTCCACCAAGCTCGAGTACCGCTACCAGCTGAACAACCAGTGCGTCGGGGCCTACGTCTTCAACGGCGAGACGGGCGAACCGAACACCATCCTGGCCGACTTCACGGTCCTGTGCACCGGCGGCCTGGGACAGATTTTCCTGCACACGACCAACACCTCCTCGTCCATCGGCTCGGGCATGGCCATGGCCCACCGCGCCGGGGCCACGGTCATGAACCTGGAGTACATCCAGTTCCACCCCACGGCCCTCTTCCACCGTTCGGACCGCAAGTTCCTCATCTCCGAGGCCGTGCGCGGCGAAGGAGCCAGGCTCTTCAACGTCAAGGGCGAGCGCTTCATGGCCCGCTACGACGAACGCATGGAACTGGCCCCGCGCGACATCGTGGCCCGGGCCATCGTCGACGAGATGCTTAAAAGCGGTGAGGACTGCGTCTTCCTGGACGCGGCCAACTACGTGGACCAGAACCTGCGTAAGCGGTTCCCGACCATCTACGCCAAATGCAAGGAGACTGGTATCGACATGTCCAAGGACCCCATCCCGGTGGTCCCGGCGGCGCATTATTCCTGCGGCGGCGTGCTGGTGGACAGGCGCGGGCGCAGCACCCTGGAGGCGCTGTACGCGGCGGGCGAGATCGCCTGCACGGGCGTGCACGGGGCTAACCGTCTGGCCTCGACCTCGCTGCTGGAAGGAGTGCTGTGGGGGATGAGCGCGGCCGACGACATCAACCGGCGCTATGCGGAAAATTCATGCGCCCTGTGCCAGCGCCTGCAGGACTCCATCGCGGACTGGATCACCTCCGGCAAGACCGAGATGGAGGACCCGGCCCTCATCAACCAGGACTGGGCCACCATCCGCAGCACCATGTGGAACTACATGGGCATCGTGCGCACCACGCCGCGCCTGGAACGCGCCTTCGAGGACCTGCGCAACCTCAACAAGAGGCTGCACACCTTCTATCGCTCCATCCGCGTGTGCAAGGAATCCGTGGACCTGTTCCACGGCTGCCAGACGGCCTACATCGTGACCACGGCGGCGCTTCGCAACAAGACCACGCGCGGCTGCCACTACCGCAAGGATTAGACGGGACCGGAGAAATCAGAGGGGGTTGGAGCGCGCTTCCCCGACCAGGCGGCGGAAGGCCGACGCCCCCTCCCCGGCCTCCATGGAGGCCACCTCCGCGCCCCTGACCTGCAACCAGGCCACCAGCAGCCCCAGACCGACCAGATTGCGCTGGATGTACACGTCTTCCCCGCCGCTGCGCGTGGCCGTCAGGTAGTTGCCCCGCGAGTCCACGGCGAACCCCTCCGCCTCCAGGACGGCGCGCACGATCTCGACCCGCCGGACCCTTTCCCTGCTGCCCTCCCCGCCGAACATGCAGCGGAACTGGATATAGCCGGGCACCTCGTCGTCGCACCGGCATTCCACGACATACAGATTCTGCTCCAGCCGCAGGGTGCAGTGCATGAAGCACTGGGCCAGGACCGCGTAGCTGCTGTAGTGCGGCATGGGAGAAGCCTCGCCGTGCGGCGCTTCGCCGTGCTCGGGCACGGGCCAGGTCACGACCGGGTTGACGAGCCCCAGGAGAAAGGACCAGGCCGGGGTGGAGCGCACGTCCTCCATGGAGATGACCGCACGTTCCGCCGCCGTGGGGAAGAGGCCGCCGCCGAGGTTGAAGGCGTTGATGACGACCGGAATCTCAAGGCGCATCTGCTTGATGCCGGTCAGGCCCCGTGCGGGCTCGCCGGCGAAGGCGAAAATCTGGGAAAGGCCGCGCTCCAGGCAGAGGCAGACCAGATCGTGCAGGGACCGGCACTGTTCGGGCCGCAGCGCCTCGCCCTGGGCGCGGAAGACGTGCAGTTGGCTGATTCGCGGGACAACCTGCCCCAGACGGCGCAACAGGGCCCCGGCGTCGGGGTCTCCCCGCCACAGGTCGCAGGAATTCGCGGCCTCCTTCCCGCCGGGGTAGACCAGCACCGTCAGCGGGTGCTCCTCGTCGGCAAGGCCCAGGCCCAGGCGCAGGGTCAGGGCCGACGGCGAGAACTTGCAGCACACCGCTCCGATCCAGGCCGTGAAGAAGTCGGCCGCCCGCACCCCGCCCTGCCTGCCGATGAGCACCGCGTCCTCACCGCTGCCGGCGAGCACCAGCACCTCCAGCAACCCGCTGCCCCTGGCCAGTTCCATGGCCTCGATCTCCAGTTCCGCGCGCAGGCGTTCGGGCAGGTCTGCGGACAAGACCATGGACACGAGCTTCTCGCTCACGGCCTCCACCAGGGCGTCGTCGACGAGATCAAGCTGTCGCAGCAGGGCGTCGAGCCGCGGACGCAGATCGTTGGCCTCGACGAGATACTGGTACAGGGCGGGCGTGATGACGAGCCCGGATTCACCGGCCGTATCAGGAAGGTGCATGCGGACCCAGGCCAGCGGGTGCCCCGAACGGACATCGGGGATGGCTGCGAGATAGGGAGGGGTCGCCGCGATGGGCGCATGTTCCGTGGACATTCTGGCGTAGAAGGCGAGTTTGGCGTACCAGTCGTGCGCATCCATGAACTCCACGGGGTTCATGGCCTGCAGGAGGTCCACGAGTTTCCGGATGGCGATGGTCAGCCTGCCGGTCAGTTTCGAGATCATGCTCCAGTCCACGACCCTGTCGCCCGCCAGGAGATCGTCGTAGTAGGCCAGCAGTGAGAAGCAGAACGCCGACTGCCTCTGGATGTCCCGGAATGCGTTGTATTTGACCCGGGGAATCGAGCCGGGCGCGAACGTCTCGAAGGTCCAGTGGGAGAAGAGGCCGAAATCGCCCATCATCCCTCCCCGCCCCGCCCGGACACGAGGCCCGCAGCAAAGCACCGGACGTTCACGATCCCCCGCCTCATGGCTTTTCCTTCCCCTCCGGGCCATCCGTTCCCTTCACGCCCGCCTCGTCGGCATCCTGATCCGGCGAAGGCTTGAGCAGATCCACGAAGGACAGCATCTCCTCGCCCTTGCCGTGCTTGGTCCATTCGAGGACCCGACGGTAGGCGGGCGACAGGCGCATGAGCTTACCGTAGGCGATGCGCGCGAAAATGTAGATCGGTATGAAAAAGAACGGGTAGAAAACGCTCTTCCCCACTCCCGGAATCGAGAAGGGCAATTCCATGGGGATGCCGCCGAAACGCATCTCCATCCAGGCGAGAGCGAACGGCAGGGGCCAAATGGACAGGGCGAACGCTCCGGCCTGACTGAAAAAATACTTGCCGAAGGCTTCGTGGGCCTGCTTGTTGACGGCCTTGTAGGCGTCCTTGTCGGAATTGCGCAGCGCCTTGACCGAGAGGTTGTGATGCTTGACCATTTCGTCGTGATAGGCGCCGTAGACCTTCCTGTTCAGCCTGCGGGCCAGAATGGAAGTGACGTCGCCGAGCATCACGCACGCCAGGTTCAGAATCAGGGACCCGATCAGGAAACCCGCCCAGGGTTCGTCGGACACGCGGAATGCCCAGACCACAAAAGGATCGAGGGCCACAAGAAAATCCCGGAACATACCCATAGGTTCGTCAGTCCTTGATGATAAAGTGCGAGGACGGTCCCGCCATGCTTCGACCCAAAGCCTTATCCGACTACGACGGCCTCGACAATTGTGAAAAGGGAGAAAAAAAGGCCCCGGCGTGAACCGGGGCCTTCGCGACAGCCTGCAAGAGGGAATCGACTAACCAAAGATCTTGATGTCGAAGAAACCGCGCAGAACGTAATCGATGCCGACGTAAAGGGCCAGCACGATGAAGATGCGCTTGAGCAGCTTGTCGGAGAGGTACTTGGACGTGTACGGGCCGACGATGGAACCGATGGCGATACCGACCATCTCGGTGCCGATCAGGGCCCAGTCGATGGGGGTGCCCTTGGTCATGAGGGTCACGATGCTGGTGATCATGCTGACCAGAACGGCCAGGGCGGAGGTGCCGGCGGCCAGGTACATGGGCAGTTCGGTGATGGCGGTCAGGAAAGGCACCAGCAGGAAGCCGCCGCCGACACCGAGGAACGCGGCCACGGCGGAGATGACGACGCCGCCGACGATGGGCAGGATGGGGTTGAAGCTGAACTCGACGCCGCAGAAGGTGAAGTCGACCTTGGCGATGCTCATGCCGAGAATCTTCACGCCGGTCGGGGCCGCGCCGCTGCCGGCCTTCTGAGCCTTGACGGCGTCTTCAAAAGCCTTGGCGGCCTGCTTGGCCTTGCTCTTCTTGGCCTGACCCGCGGCGGAAGTATCCCAGAACAGGAACATGCCCAGGCCCAGGACGAACAGACCGAACCAGCCCTGGTACTGCGAGAAGGACACCTTGCCGGCGGTCAGGGTGGCGGAACCCCAGGCGCCCAGCAGGGAGCCGACGCCCAGAGCGATGGCCAGAGGGAACACGAGGCGGCCCATCTTGCCGTAGTTGATGGAAGAGATGAGGGCGGACAGACCGACCAGGAACTGGTTGGATGCGCGGATGGAGTCCGTGACGGTCTTGTTCAGTTCGGGAGCGGTGCTCTTGAAGGTCTTGGCGTAGGCGCCGAGACCGAAAACGGTCATGTGGCCGACACCGGCCATGACGCCGCCGAATGCGCCGACGGTGGAGAAGATCCAGCCGACCCAGATGGCCCAGATCAGAGCCAGGATGACGTTGACCTGCGGGCCGCCGGGGATGCCCAGGAAGCCGGCAGGCTTGGCGGGGTCGATCTGGCCCTTTTCGGTGCCCACGGGGGCCTTGGCAATGGCTTGCTGCAGCTTGTTCCCGGCAGGAGCGGCGGCTTTGGGCGCTTCAGCGGCGGGGGCGGCGGCAGGAGCGGCGGCCTGTTCCACGGCCTTGGGGGCCTCTGCCGCGGGGGCGGCCTGCGGGGCGGAAGCGTTGTCCTGGGCCCACAGGGGCGCGGATACACACGCCAAGGCGACAAGTGCGGTCACGATCATGACATAAAAACGTTTCATAAAACCTCCCTTTCTCTCCCGTTGTACAAAGATGTGGTTCTTCACCGGAAATTTTCCTCGCCATCGTCGACAGAGCGCCTTTGGAGACGAAAACACTCGAAAATTGTTCCGCCCCTGTATCACCATCAGCGAAAAATTGGCAACTTACTTCTTTCCGCCACAGCCCTTGCACCTTTTGTCACGTTTTTCACCAAAAGACATCGTTGATTCCTGTCTTTCCGCGCCCGATTTAGTTAAATTTTTCACAAGTGCGGTTGCCATATCGCCGCTCTGCCCATCGAAAAGCACCATCTTGGATCGTAACAACCTTGTTTTCCGAACAAAAAAGGCGCTCCGAAGAGCGCCTTTTGTGCTGACTGTCCGAGCAGGGTTCAGGCTGCTGCCGGCTTGGGAGCATCCTCCACGTCGACGCGCGGCTTGAAGAACCCGAGGACGGGGGCGGCGACGTAGATGGAGGAGTAGGTTCCGGCCAGGACGCCCAGCAGCATGCACAGGGCGAAGTCGTGGATCACGCCGCCGCCGAAGACGTAGAGGGCCAGGACGGCCAGGAAGGTCGTGCCCGAGGTGATGATGGTCCGGGACAGGGTCTGGTTCACCGAACGGTTGATGACCGTGTCCAGCGAGGGAGAGACCTTGGCCCGGAGATTCTCGCGGATGCGGTCGTAGACGATGATGGTGTCGTTCAGGGAGTAGCCGACGATGGTCAAGAGCGCCGCGATGATGGTCAGGTCAACGTCCTTGTTCATGATGGAGAAGAACCCCAGCGGAATCATGACGTCGTGGATGAGGGCGACCATGGCGCCGAGGGCGTACTTGAGCCGCAGCACCACGCACAGCACCAGGGTGGCGACGGTGGCGGCGATGACGGAGATGCTCGTGGGCGCGTTCAGGAAATCGAGGACGTAGACGACCGTGGACAGACCGGCGGCCATGAGTCCGGCGACCATCCACTTCTGCTCGAAGCGGCCGGAAATGTAGGTCGCGATGAGCAGGACCGCGTAGAAGATGGCCTGCAGGGCCTTCTCGCGCAGATCGGCGCCGACCTTGGGCCCGACCATTTCCAGACGCTGGATCTCGTGCGTCCCGGCCCCGAACTGGGCGTCGAGCCCGGCGGAAACCGCGTCGCGGACCTGGTTGGTGGTCTGGTCGGCGAAGGAGACGCGCAGCAGCACCTCGTGATCGGCGGCGTCGCCGAAGTCCTGCACGACGAGGCCGGGCAGGACAGGGCTGTTCAGCGCACCGCGGACCTTGTCGAGTTCGGCATCCTGGCTGAACTTGACCTGGACGTTGAAACCGCCGGCGAAGTCGATGCCGTACTGCGGCCCGCCCTTGAAAAGCAGGGACAAGGTACCGGCGATGAGCAGCACCGCGGAGAGGACGTAGGCGTATTTGCGCAGCCCGACGAAATCTATGCTCGTGTCGTGTCTGATGAGTTCAAAGGACATGGTCGGCTCCTTAAATGCTCGGTTGGGTTCCGGGCTGCCGTCTGGCCAGCCAGGCGTCGAAGAAGATGCGGGACACGAAGATGGCCGTGAACATTGACGCCAGGATGCCGAGCGTCAGGGTCACGGCGAAGCCGCGCACGGGCCCGGTGCCGAACTGGTACAGGATGACGGCGGCGATGACCGTGGTCAGGTTGGAGTCGAGGATGGTCACGGTCGCGCGGGAAAAGCCGTTATGGATGGCCGAGGCAACGGATTCGCCGTGCCGCAATTCCTCGCGGATGCGTTCGTAGATGAGCACGTTGGCGTCCACGGCCATGCCCAGCGTGAGGATGATGCCGGCGATGCCCGGCAGGGTCAGGGTAGCGCCGAAGGCGGCCAGGCCGGCCAGGATCAGCAGGATGTCGAGGACGACCTCGAAGGAGGCGATGAGACCGGCCCTGCGATAGTAGACCGACATGAAGACCACCACGAAGACGCCGCCGATCAGCGCGGCGATCATGCCGGCGTCGATGGATTCCTGCCCCAGGGAGGGGCCGACCGTGCGTTCTTCGAGGATCGTCACGGGCGCGGGCAGGGAGCCTGCCCGCAGGACGACCGCCAGGTCGTGGGCCTCTTCGGTCGTGAACTGGCCTGTGATGGAGGCGCGTCCGCCGCCGATGCGGTCCTGGATGACCGGGGCGGAGTGAACCGTGCCGTCGAGCACGATGGCCAGGCGCTTCTTGATGTTGGCGCCGGTCACGTCCTCGAAGATGCGGGCCCCGCGGGCGTTGAAATTCATGCCGACATAGGCCTGCCCGTAGGAGTCGAACTGCACGTTGGCGTCGGTGATGTACTCGCCCGTGAGCACGACCTCGGTCTTGAGGACGATGGGGGTCTTGACCTCGGCCCCGCCGCGCTTGTCGACGAGATAGGCCAGCTCGCTCTCGGCGGGCACCTTGCCGGCCACGGCGGCCTGGACGTCAGCGCCCTCGTCGACCAGCTTGAATTCGAGATGGGCCGTGCGGCCGATGATGTTGATGGCCCGCTTGGGGTCGTCGAGGCCGGGCAGCTGGACGATGATGCGGTTGTCCAGCTGCTTGCGGATGTCGGGCTCGGCCACGCCGAACTGATCGATGCGGTTGCGGATGGTCTTTAAGGCCTGATCCATGGTCAGGTCTTCGAGATATTTGACGTAACTTTCCGTAGCCGTGAGCACGTAACGCATCTGGCCGTTTCCGGCGTCCTCGCGGGTGGTCACCTCGAAGCTGCCGAAGCGGGCCTTGAGCAGGTCGTCGATCTCCGGCTGCTGTTCCTTCTTGAGGAGTGTGAACTCGAGTTGGCGCGTCCCCAGCTGACGCGGCCGCAGAACGGGCACCTTTCTTTCGCGGGCCTCGACCCTCAGATCCTGTCCGACGCTGGTGATGGCGTTGGACAGAGCGGTGTCGAGGTCTACGCCCAAGGTCAGATGAATGCCGCCCTTGAGATCCAGACCGAGGTTGATTTCGTCGGACGGCAGCAGGGCCCCCAGCGAAGAAGTGCGAACCGAAGGAATGGACGGCAGGACGTAAATCAAGGCCACCACAATCACGAACGCGGCAAGCAATGCCCTCCAGCGCAAACTACCCATGAGCGTCATCCTTATCCAAGGCAAACAGGTTAGGTGTGTCGTCGACAAAAAACACGCACCGGGGGCGAAACCTCCGGCTACGCGTACAAAACAAGGCCTGTTCCCGGTTGCGGAAACAGGCCTGCCTTATCGTAGGACGTGTGAAAAGGCTACTTTTTCTTGTCCTTGGCCTTGCCGGCGTCGGCGGTGATCACGGCCGAAATGAAGGCGCGGCCGACCTGCACCTGGATGTCGTTGCCCAGATCCAGGGTCAGAATGTCGTCCTTGGCCTCCACCACGCGGCCGTACAGGCCGCCGGCGGTGATGACGCGGTCGCCGCGCGACAGGTTGTCGAGCATCTGCTTGTGTTCCTTCTGCTTCTTCTGCTGCGGGCGGATGAGCAGGAAGTAGAATATGACGAACATGAGGATGAGGGGCATGAAGGTCATGAGGGGCCCGCCGGGCTGGCCTCCGGCCGTGGGAGCCTGTCCCATGGCGTGGGCGATACTTTCGAAAAACATGATGGTTCCTCCGTTTACGTGATGTCGCGTTGTTTCGCGCGTTGGCTACCCCGCGGCAGCCAGAAATTCAAGACCAAACCGTCTAGATACCCAGAATCTCCCGGTACTCTGCGACCTCGTTCCGCACCTGGACGATCTTTTCGAGGTCCTTGCCGCCGGCGGCCAAGGCTTCGGCCTTATCCAGGTGGAAGGCGTACTTCTTGAACTGGCGTTTGTAGGCGAAGGCCTTGGCGTAGTTGAGATGCGCGTCGAACCCTCTGCCCAGGGCCGCCTGGTAGCGGGCCAGATTCTCAAGCACTTCCGAGTCCCGCGGCACCGCTTTGGCCACGCGCTCCATGGCCGAAACGCTGGACGCGTAGTTGCCCTGCTCGGCCACGGCCCGGGCGTAGAAAAAGAGGGCGTACAGATCGTCCGGGTCCCGCAGCACCGTTTCCTGCAGCAGCCTGGCCGACGTGGCGAGGTCGCCGAACTCGAAGGCGTAGCGGCCGTACTCTCGTTTCCAAAGGGTATCCGACGGGTTGCACGCCATGGCCTCGGAGAAGCCCTTGCCGGCCTCCTCGGCGCGCCCCAGTCGGCTCAGGGCGATGGCCCGGCCAAGACGATCCTGACACGTCGACCTGGCAGGCGCCGAGAACAGGGCCAGGGCCGAATTCGCATCCGTGTACCAGGCATGGACGAGCATCTTCACGCGCTCGTATTCCGCATTGTCCGAGCGCCTCTCGCGCACCGTCTTGGGGAGCCTGGACACACGCTCCTGCATGTAGCCCACCCGGTCGTCGACGCCCGGGTGGGTGGACAGGTACGAAGGCACATCCCCTCCCCCGGACATCCACTGCAGCTTGCGGATCTTCTCGAAAGCCCCGACCATGCCGCTCGGGCCGAAACCCGCATCCACCAGGTAACCGAGGCCGTACTGGTCGGCGTCGGTCTCGTTCTCGCGGGTGTACTTGAGCTGCATGGCCTTGGCGCCGGCCACGGAGCCCAGGGCCAGGGCGCTGGCCCCCTCGCCTCCCCCCTGGGAGCCCACGAGCACGGCGGCCAGAATGCCCAGCAGCGACCCGGCGCCGGCCAGCTGGCTCTGCTCGATGGACTTGGCGATGTGCCGCTCGGAGACGTGGGCCAGTTCATGGGCGATGACGCTGGCCAGTTCGTCCTCGCTGGCCAAGTTGGTGATGAGGCCGGTGAAAATCGTGATGTGGCCCGCGGCCGAGGCGAAGGCGTTCAGGGCCCCGTTTCTGACCACGGTGACCTTGATGGGGAAGGGCTGCGGCGGCATGGCCGCCACGAGGCGGTCGACGAGGGACTGCACGTAGCCCGTGATGCGCGTGTCCTCGATGACGGGGAAGCGCGTCTCGATGATGAGGTCGAACTTGCGGGCCAATTCGAGTTCGTCACGGATGGTGAACTCGCCGAACGCGTCCGCGGCGCTTCGGGGGCAGGTCCAGGCGATGAGGAAGGCCAGCAGCCACGCAGCCGCCCTCGCGCCGCGGGTGCGCATCACGCCAGGGCACCTCTCGGGTCCACCAGCACCGCCCCGTTGCGCTTGAACCCGCTGGCCAGGAAGCGGCGGACCGGCCCCGAGCCTTCGAGGGCGACCTTGCGCGCCGCCTGTTCGGCAGTCAGGCCGCGGTCGCGCTCGTCGCGGCGCAGGCGGAAATACTCGCGGAACATGTCCTCGACCTGGGCGTAGGATTCGGCCTCCAGCTGATCGAGGTCCGAACTGCTTATCCCGAGCCCGTCCGTGGGCACGGCCTCGATGGCCGCCTGCAGGGGCGCCGGATCGGCCAGACGGGCGCAGAGCATGCGCGCCAGGTCGTACTCGGAGGATTTGGGGATGAGCTGGATGGGGCTCACGTCCCCCACGTCGCCGTGCAGGGTCCAGAAGCCGGTCAGCAGTTCGTCAAGCTGATCCGTGGAGAGGACGCAGCCGCCGTGAAGCTGGGCCACGTGGTACAGGAAGAGCATGCGGGTGCGGGCCTTGAGGTTGCCCTCGGCCACGGGCGTGGTTTCCGGGTAGATGCCCGCGAAGGTAGCGGAAATCTTCCGGTAGAGCTCCGTGAAGTCATGCTTGTGGGTGAGAGACACGCTAGCGGGCGCCATGGCGTAGGCTTCGGCCACGCGCGTCCCGCGCTCGATCTCGGCCGGGGTGTTGGAGGCGATGGGCAGACAGAACCCCAGATAGGGAATGCGTCTGGAATGCAGCAGGGCCGCCAGGAAGGACGAATCGATCCCCCCCGAGAGGCCCATGACGTAGAGCTTGCGGCCCGATGTCCGCAGATAGTCCTGCAGAAAATCGCCCAAGGCGTCCAGGAGCCCCTCGGAGGCCTTGACCTCCAGAAGCTCCAGCCAAAGATCGAAATCGTCGTCGCAGGGACATTCCATGCGGGGCAAAGCGGCCATGCCTCCTCCCTATGAGTTCATCATGTCCAGGAAATCCTTGTTGCTCTTGGTGCCGCGCATCTTGTCCAGCAGGAAATCCATGGTGTCCACGGAGTTCATGGGGCCCATGATGCGGCGCAGGATCCAGACCTTGTTCAGGATGTCGGGTTCGAGAAGCAGCTCTTCCTTGCGGGTGCCGGAACGGTTCAGGTCGATGGCCGGGAAGACGCGCTTGTCCGCCAGGTGACGGTCGAGATAGATGTCGCAGTTGCCCGTGCCCTTGAACTCCTCGAAGATGACCTCGTCCATGCGCGATCCCGTGTCGACCAGGGCCGTGGAGATGATGGTCAGGCTGCCGCCCTCCTCGATGTTGCGGGCCGCGCCGAAGAAGCGCTTGGGCCGCTGCAGGGCGTTGGCGTCCAGGCCGCCCGACAGCACGCGCCCGGAGGACGGGGTCGTGGCGTTGTAGGCCCGGCCGAGGCGAGTGATGGAGTCGAGTAGGATAACCACGTCGACCTTGCGCTCGACCAGCCGCTTGGCCTTCTCCAGGACCATCTCGGCCACCTGCACGTGACGGGTCGGCGGCTCGTCGAAGGTCGAACTGATGACCTCCGCCTTGACCGTGCGCTCCATGTCCGTGACTTCCTCGGGACGCTCGTCGATCAGGAGGACGATGAGGTAGGCGTCGGGGTGGTTGACGCTTATGGAATTGGCGATGGCCTGCATGAGCATGGTCTTGCCGGTGCGCGGCGGGGCCACGATGAGGGCGCGCTGGCCCTTGCCGATGGGGGTCATGAGGTCGACGATGCGGGTCGAGTAGTTCTTGTCGCCGTTCTCCAGGCGGAACTGCTCGTCAGGGTAGATGGGCGTGAGGTTGTCGAAGAGGACGATGCGCTTGGCCTCCTCGGGCTCGCGGAAGCAGATCTCCTTGACCCGCAGCAGCGCGAAGTAGCGTTCGCCCTCCTTGGGCGGCCTGATCTGGCCGGAGACGACGTCGCCAGTGCGCAGCGCGAAGCGCCGGATCTGGGAGGGCGAGACGTAGATGTCGTCCGGACCGGGCATGTAGCTGGACGTGGGCGAACGCAGAAAACCGAATCCGTCGGGCAGGATCTCCAGGACACCCTCGCCGAATATGGACCCGTTCTGGGAAGCGCAGGCCTGGAGTAGCGCGAAGATGAGCTCCTGCTTGCGCAGGCCGCTCACGTTCTCGATCTGATACTCCGCGGCGATATCCATGAGTTCGGCCATGGATTTGGTTTTCAACTCGGAAAGATTCATAACGAAACCTCGTAACAATGAAATGGCTTATGCCTGTGACCGTAGGAGATAAGGAACAGACCAAAAGGTCGAAAATTATGTATTGTGAATTTCGAAAAATGATGGGTCAGAAAAGTGCTCTGGTATGAATATAAAAAACCCTTTCAGGAGATCGCACGGACAATATGTGTTTCTGCTTGAGGACTTGTAGTGTCTGGCAGGGATGGAACAACGGAATATCTGAATGAATCGAAAAAAACAAGAGCCCAGGGGCGGTTAATCGCCCTCGGCTTCATCTTCTTCTGCCTTGGCCTGGAGAATGTCGGCGAACAGGGCCTCGATGGACTTCTTGACCTCGGCCTGTTCCTGCTGCAGGGCAAAGGAGAGTTCCAGGGAAATGAGGCCCATGGCCTGTTCGAGGAGCCTGCGCTCGCCGAAGGACAGTTCCTTGTCCTTGCCGATGAGGATGAGCTCCTTGAGGACGTAGGCCACATCCTTCAGGTTGCTGCTCTTGAGCTTCTCGGAATACTCCCGGTAGCGGCGGTTCCAGTTCTGGCCGGAATAGCCCGTGAAATCGGAGCGGTCCTGCAGGTACTCGCGGATCTCCTCGGCCTGTGCAGAGGTGTAGACGCCGCGCAGCCCGACATTCTTGGCATTGCGCACGGGGACCATCAGCGTGACGTTATTGCTCAGAATACGCACGATGATGAGTTCCGTGGCGACGCCCCCGATCTCCTGGGTCTCAATCCTTTCGACCTTACCGACCCCCTGCGCGGGATAGACGACAAGTTCATCAACTGAAAACACAAGCGACCTCCACAATAACGAAATCGGACTGCATGGAAAAAAAAGATTAGCGCAAAATCGAAACGGCGTCCACTAAGCTCTGAAGTCAGCCAGAGGTCAGCGCGCGTGCAGACGCGCCGTCGCGGCGTCCAGGCCTTCGCCGCAATACTGCAGAACCGCCGTCACGGCGGCATCGAGAACCTGGCCTACCTGCTCCCACTCGGCGGGAAGAAATCCCTTCAGCACATAGTCGGCCATGGCCTCCGGGCCTTCGGGCCGGCCGATGCCCAGCCGAAGCCGGGCGAAATCACGTGTCCCGAGATGTGCGGCCACGGACTTGAGGCCGTTATGCCCGGCAAGCCCGCCCGAGAACTTGAAGCGCGCCGTGCCCAGGGGCAGATCCAGCTCGTCGTGCAGGACCAGGACGCGTTCCGGTGCGATGCCGTTCTTGCGGCAGATCTCGCCCACCGACTGGCCGCTCAGGTTCATGAAGGTCTGCGGCTTGACCACCAGCCAGCGTCTGGCCCCGTAATTCTCGCTCACGTCCCACACTTCGGCCTTGGCGCGCACGCCCCTGGCCTCGCACGACGCGCCGGGCTCGGCGGCCCAACGGGCCACGAGGCGGTCGGCAAGGAGAAAACCGAAATTATGGCGGGTCCGGGCATACTTTGGACCCGGGTTGCCCAACCCGACAATCAGGCCGTCGTACGTCATGGGGAACCGTCAGGGGAGAGAAATGGACAGGGCGGAGAGAATGGAGGCCCTGCCGGGCAGGGCCTCCGGAATGAACGGACTATTCTTCCTCGCCAGCCTTTGCGCCGCGACCGGCCTGGATGGTGACGACAGGATAGTTGCGGTCGTAAACGGCCTTGACGCCTTCGGGCAGCACCAGCTGCTCGACGAAGACCTTCTCGGCGATGTCCAGATCGGCCACGTCGATGACGATGGAGTCCGGGATGATGGTCGGCAGGCAGCGGACCATGACGCGCTCCTCGAGGATCTCGAGCTTGCCGCCCAGGACGACGCCCTTGGCGCGACCGACGGTCTCGACGGGAACGGTGACCTGCACTTCCTTGTCGAGGTCGATGCCGATGAAGTCCACGTGATCATAGCGGCGCTTGACCGGGTGGGAGACCAGCTTCTTGAACAGGGCGTTGCGCTTCTCCACCTGCCCGTCGACATCGATGTGCAGTTCGAGCATCTTCGAGTAGCGGACCTTCTCGAAAGCCTTGCCCAAAGCCATGTTGTCTACGGTAAAGGAGATGTTTTCACCCTTGGAGTTGTAGAAAACACCGGGAACCAACCCATTGGAACGCAAGCGGGCGCACGGGCCTTTTCCCCTTTCCTCGCGCTGCTTCAGCTGCAAACTAGTGACTTCAGACATGCTTTTCTCCTTTATTCATCAACTAAAAAATAGGTCTGTTCCGAACAGGTTCAGCTGAACAGCACGCTCACCGACGATTCGGAATGGATATTGTGAATTGCCTTGGCAATAAGACTGCCAACGGAAATAACCTTGAATTTGTCGCTCGCCGCGGCCTTGGGGTTGAGCGGGATGGTGTCCGTGACGATGACCTGCGAAAAGGCCGAGCTCATGAGGCGCTCCACCGCCGGACCCGACAGGACCGGGTGCGTGGCGCAGGCCACCACATCCTCGGCTCCGTTCTCGGCCAGCAGGTTGCCGGCTTCGGTCATGGTGCCGGCAGTATCGATCATGTCGTCCAGGACCACGGCGATCTTGCCCTTCACGTCGCCGATGAGCTGCATGGCGTGGGCCTTGTTGGGGCCCTCGCGACGCTTGTCGACGATGGCCAGGCCGACGCCGAGTCGCTTGGCGTACGCCCGAGCCCGTTCCGTGCCGCCGGCGTCCGGCGAAACCACGATGAGGTTGTCGCCGAGCTTGCGGATGTATTCGAGCAGCACCTGGGCGGCGTACAGGTTGTCGACGGGCTTGTCGAAAAATCCCTGAATCTGGCCCGAGTGCAGATCGATGGTCAGCACGCGGTCCACGCCCGCCGCGGAGATGAAGTCGGCGACCAGCTTGGCGCTGATGGGCACCCTGGGCACGACCTTGCGGTCCTGCCGGGCGTACCCGAAGTACGGCACCACAGCGGTCACGCGGCCGGCGCTGGCACGCTTCAAGGCATCCAGCATGAGGCACAGTTCCATCAGATTGTGATTGACCGGTGCGCACGTGGACTGAACCACGTACACGTCGTCGCCGCGCACATTGGCGCCCATTTCGACCCGAATCTCGCCGTCGCTGAAAACGTCGACCAAGGACGGGGTGATCTTGCAGCCCAGATGATCGCAGATGCGGGCGGCCAGGGCGGGGTTTGCGGTCCCCGTGACGATTTTCAGTTCACCGACGCGTGGCATAGTCTTTCCTTGAAAATGTATGGCTGGGGCGGGAGGATTCGAACCTCCGAATGACGGAACCAAAACCCGTTGCCTTGCCAGCTTGGCGACGCCCCAACACAGGTCGCCCGGCCTGTCCGACCTACGGCTCCCCCGAGTAAAACAAAAAGACCGCCAGGTTTGTCGACCCGCAGCCCGACCAGAAAACCCTCACGAATCCAGCCGCACGGGCCTCCCGGAACGAATGCCGAAGCAGGCGTGCCCGAGGGAGCGCAGCCTGCCGGCGCAACGCGCGGCATTCTCGGAAGACGAAAAAAGAGCCACGAAGCTGGAGCCGCTGCCGCTCATGACACATGCATCGGCAAAACCATCCAGAATCAGCTCTTTGATACCGTAAAGCACTGGAAATTCTTGAAAAACGACTTCCTCAAAGCTGTTCCAGAGCTCGGGCGGTTTCGTGAAGCAAAGATTCTTAATAGGGCTAAAATTCAGTGTCAACTCTTTTCTTGGACGCACCAGTCCCTGCGCCAGCATCTCGTCGTAGCGCCTGTAGGCCCAAGCCGTGTTGACGTGCACCTGCGGACAGACGACCAGAACGACATAGTCGTCCAGGCTCGCGGGCACGGGTTCAAGCACTTCGCCGATGCCCGTTACCCAGGCCGGGACGTTGTCCAGGAAAAAGGGCACGTCGGCCCCCAGGGACAGGGCCAGGTCCGCCAGTTCCCCAGAGCTCAAAGCCTTGTCTCCGGCCCTGCCGTTGAGCCACCGCAGCAGCGTGGCGGCATCGCTGCTGCCCCCGCCGAGGCCCGCGCCCATGGGGATTCCCTTGTCCAGGTGCACGGCCAGGCCGGGTGCGAAACCCGTGGCCCCGGCAAAGCGTTCGTAGGCCCGGGTCAGGATGTTTTCGCCCGCGGCCAGTGAAGGGTCCGAGCAGGTCAGACGAAAGCCCTCCCCGCCCTCGGCCAGCGTCAGGACGTCGCAGGGCGAGGGCAGCGGGTAGAAGAGGCTTTCGATCTCGTGATACCCGTCAGCCCGCACCCCGACAATGTCCAGGTAGAGGTTGACCTTACAGCCGGCCGTAAGCTCCTGCGACATGTTAGCCCTCGCAAAAAAGCGCCCTTCCGGGCGCTTTTGGATCATGACAGCGGGATGGTCCGGAACACGTTGCGTCCCTGTCGTTTGAGGAGGAGCATGACGACGCCCTTTTCCTTGGCGTCGCCGGAGATGACGTCCTGCAGGGCCTTGGCCGTGTTCACGGCCTTGCCGTTGGCCTCCAGGATGACGTCTCCCGCGGCCAGGCCGTTCTGAGCCGCGGGGGAGCCGTCGGCCACTTCGACCACCAAAAGGCCCATGGCCCGGCCCAGTTCCAGGGCTCCCGCCTCGGATTCGGTCACGGGCCGCACGCTCAGCCCCAGCACGGCTTCACCGGGGGCCTCGGGAGAGCCGCCGGGGCGGGCCTGCGCCACCTTCTCGGCGTTGCGCTCGCCAAGGACCAGGATCAGCTTCTCGGTCTTGCCGTCGCGCCACACGGTCACGCCGACCTTGGCGCCGGGCAGCAGGTCGCCGATCTTGCGGGTCAGGTCGCCGGCGTCGGCCACCTCGACCCCTTCCACGGTCGTGATGACGTCACCGGCCCTGATTCCCGCCTTGTCCGCCGGGTCGCCGGGCGTCACCGAGGACACGAGCGCGCCCTTGGCGTCCTTGAGGCCCAGGGCCTTGGCGGAGTTGGCGTCCACGTCTTGGATGGACACGCCGAGCCAGCCGCGCTTGACGGTCTTGTATTCCTTGAGCTGGTCGATGACCTGCCGGGCCAGACGGCTGGGGATGGCGAAGCCGATGCCCTGCCCCGAGGCGATGATGGCCGTGTTGATGCCGATGACCTGGCCGTCGAGGTTGATGAGGGGCCCGCCGCTGTTGCCGGGGTTGATGGAGGCGTCGGTCTGGATGAAGTTGTCGTAGGGGCCTGCGCCGATGGTCCGGCCCTTGGCGCTGACGATGCCGGCAGTGACGGTGTGGTCCAGGCCGAAGGGGTTGCCGATGGCCATGACCCACTGGCCGACCTTGAGGGCGTCGGAATCGCCGAAGGCCAGGTACGGCAGGGTCCCCTTGGGCGCGATCTTGAGCAGGGCCAGGTCGGTCTCCTTGTCCGTTCCCACGATCTCGGCGTCGTAGGACACCTCGCCGTTGCCGTCGGCGCGCAGATTGACCTTGATGGAATCGGCGCCTTCGACGACGTGGTTGTTGGTCACGATGTACCCGTCGGGCGACATGACGAAGCCCGATCCCAGGGAGCGCTGCTCGCGGGGCACGCGCCCCTGTTCGCCGAAGAAGCGCTCGAACTGGTCGAAAAAGTCGCCGAAGGGGTGCTGGCCGCGCGGCCCCTGGCGGAAAAACTGCTGCATGTCCGGCTGGCCCTTGACCACCTTGACCGTGCTGATGTTGACCACGGCCCGGCCCGATGTCTCGGCCAGGTCCGTGAAGTCAGGCAATTGGGCGGCCGTGGCGGCCGACGCCAGGAACAGGCAAAGCAAGGCCAGGGAACGAATTGCGTATTTCATGAGATACCTCCGTTGCTACGAGGAGAAAGCAAAAGCATGAGCCGTGCCACCCGGCGTGCCGCCCCGGCCGCGCTATGCAGCGGGACGGTCTGCGTACACATGCGTGCACGAAAATGCACAAGAACGCGCCGGCACATCAATGAACGGCACAATTTTGCACATCGGAACAGTCCGGATCCTGCACAAAACGCATGGCCATCCACTCCGACCAGTACATCCACCCGGGGCTCCCGGAACCCACGAAACCGACGTGCCCGCCGGTCTCCGGCATGACCATCGAAACGGCATCGTTGGCGCGGACCTCGTCCACGGGGAAGCAGTGCGGACCCAGGAAGGGGTCGTTGACGGCGTTGATGAGGCATGTCCTGCGCTCGATCCGGGACAGGAACTGCCTGGAACTGGAGCGCCGCCAGTAATCGAGGGCGTCACGGAAACCGTGCATGGGCGCCGTGAACCTGTCGTCGAACTGGCGAAAGGTCCGCAGCCTGCGCATGTCCGTCAGGTCGAAGACACCGGGAAAAACCCGACTCTTCCGGATAATCTTCTTTCGCAGCAGGTCAAGCAGATAGCGCATGTAGATGGCGCACTCGGGGCGCTCCAGAGCCCCGGCCGCGTCCTCCAGGTCGCACGGCACGGACAGGGCCACCGCCCGGCGCACGATGCCCGGAACCTGCGCCGGGTCCTCGCCCAGGTACTTGAGCACCACGTTGGCCCCGAGGCTGAAGCCCACCAGGTCGACGCTGCGGTAGCGCCCCAGGGACTCGACCATGAGCAGGACCTCATGCAGGTCCCGGGTCCAGCCCGAGTGGTACATGGTCGGCTTGCGGTTGAGTTCGCCGCCGCAGCTGCGGTGGTTCATGGCCAGGACATCCAGGCCGTGATGCCGGGCGGCCCTGGCCATGCCGAGCACGTACTTGCTGCGCGAGTGCCCCTCCAGACCGTGCAGGATGAGCGCCAGCCGGTCCGACCCCGTCCGCGACCAGTCCAGATCGACGAAATCCCCGTCCGACGTTTCCAGGCGCTGGCGCTCGTACGGCACCCGCGCCCGGACCCGGAAAACGTGGGGGAAAAGCGTCTGCACGTGGCCGCTGGAAAAGGGGAAGGCGGTCCGCAGCCGCACCACGGCCTACTCCTCTACGTACACGCGGGTGATGAGGACCGGCTCCTTGGGCACGTCCTGATGAAAGCCGTGGTTGCCCGTGGGCACGGCGGCGATGGCGTCCATGACCTCCAGACCCTCGGTCACGCGGGCGAACACGGCATACCCGAAGTCCCGCGCGCCGTGGTCCAGAAAGGCGTTGTCGCGCAGGTTGATGAAGAACTGGGAGGTCGCGCTGTCGACGACCTGGGTGCGGGCCATGGACAGGCTGCCGCGCACGTTCTTCAGGCCGTTGTCGGCCTCGTTCTTGATGGGCTTGCCCGTCTGCTTCTCGCGCATGCCCTCGGTCATGCCGCCGCCCTGCAGGACGAAGTTCGGGATGACGCGGTGGAAGATGGTCCCATCGTAGAACCCGTCGCGCACGTAGTTCAGGAAGTTCTCGCAGGTGATGGGGGCCTTGTCCTCGAACAATTCGATCTTCATCGTCCCCATGGACGTTTCCATGACTATCATGATGGTTTCTCCTTGGATGTGTTTCATTCGTTGCACGCCGACCCGGCGCCTCAGGGAGCGTGCGGGGCCGGCCACTCCAGCACCAGGGCGTCCTCGCCGCTGTCGGCGTAGTAGCCCTTGCGCAGCCCGGCCTGCGTGAAACCGCAGCTTTTGTAAAGGGCCCGGGCCGCCGCGTTGCCGCTGCGCACCTCCAGCACCGCGCGCTGCGCGCCCAGAATGCGCGCCCGCTCCAGGCAGTACCGCAAGAGCGTCCCGCCGATGCCCTGCCCGCGGCGGGACGTGTCCACGGCGACATTGACTATTTCCAGTTCGCCCGCCACGATGTAGGCGGTCAGATAGGCGACCATGCGCGGGCCTTCGAACACCCCGGCCGCGAAGAAGCGGTCCTGTCCCAGGAGGGTTTCGAACCGCCCGGCGTCCCAGGGGTCGTCGAAGACGGCGGCTTCCAGGCCGGCCAGGGCCAGGGCGTCGCCGGGTCCGAGCGGGCGGGTGTGCAGGCCGGTGTCGAGCATCGTGTTCAATCCTGAAAAAAGTGCGGGTGCCCATGTCGACGGAATCGAGTCCGGACAGGATTTACGTGGTGGATGCCGAGAACCGCCCCCTGGCCGTCATGTCCCCCGAGGAGGTCCATGCGCAGGGACTCGCGCACCGCGGGGTCCTGCTGCTGATCACGGACCGCCGCGGACGCCTCGCCCTGCGCAGGCTGCCGGCCGACCACCCCCTCCACCCGGGGCGCTGGGACGTGGCCGGGAGCGGGCATGTCGGCGCCGACGAGGCGGCCGAGGAGGCGGCCCAGAACCGTCTGCCCGCGGCCGCGGCCGATCTCGGGGACAGTCTGCGGCATGTACGCACCCTGGCCGAGGGCGCCGGGACGGGCGCCGAGATCGTCGAAATCTTCGAGGCCGAACTGCCGGACCAGGCCGTGCAGGCCCTCGCCGGGGACCTCTCCTTCCTCTTCGTGGACCGGGACGAACTCGACGCCCTGGTCTTCTCCTTCCCCGAACAGCTCTCGCCGGACCTGCTGACGGTCTGGCGGACCCGCCTGCACGAACGCGCCTAGTTGATGTAGACCTTGGAGAAGGTCGCCTCGTCCTCCAGGGAACGGCCCGTGCCGCGCACCACCGTGGTCAGCGGGTCGTCGTCGATGTGGACCATGAGGGCGCTCTGCTGCGTGATGAGCTTGTCCAGGCCTTTGAGGAGCGCCCCGCCGCCGGCCAGCAGGAGGCCGTTGGTGGCGATGTCGGCCACCAGCTCGGGCGGCGTCTTCTCCAGGGCCCGGCGCACGGCGGCGACGATGGCCGCCACGGGCTCCCTGATGGCCTCGCGCACGTGGGAGTCGGTCAGGACCACGGACTTGGGGTTGCCGTCCACGAGATTCTTGCCGGCCACGCGGTACTGCAGGGGCTCGGCCAGGGGCACGGCGGAGGCGATCTGGATCTTGGCCGCCTCGGCCATGTTCTCGCCGATCAGGAGCTGGAACTCGTCCTGCACGTAGCGCTGGATGGCGTCGTTGAGCTCGTCGCCGGCGATGCGCACGGACTCGGAGTAGGCCACGGCCGAGAGGGAGATGACCGCCACTTCCGTGGTGCCGCCGCCGATGTCCACGACCATGTTGCCGCGCGGCTCGTGGATGGGCAGCCCGGCGCCGATGGCCGCGGCCATGGGCTCCTCGATGAGCTTGACCTCACGCGCGCCAGCCTGCAGGGCCGACTCGACCACGGCCCGCTTCTCGACCTGGGTGATGCCCGCGGGCACGCAGATGACCATGCGCGGCTTGACGATGCGCATGCCCGTGATGACCTTGCGCACGAAATAGGAGATCATGGCCTTGGTCACCTCGAAGTCGGCGATGACGCCGTCCTTCAAGGGGCGCACGGCCCTGATGCGGTCCGGGGTGCGGCCGAGGTATTCCTTGGCCTCGCGGCCCACGGCCAGGATGGAGTCGTTGCGCACGTCGAGTGCCACCACCGAGGGCTCGTTGAGCACGATGCCGTCCTTGGGCGAGTACAGGAGCGTGTTGGCCGTGCCGAGGTCCATGGCCAGGTTCTTGCCGAGAAAGCCGAAAAGCTTGCTGAAAAACATGAAGGCCCTACCTGCTTACGGATGTGAGTCGGGGTTGTCGGATTCGGAGGGCTCGTCGAATTCCGCCAGGATCGGCGGGGCGAGCTGCTTGACCTTGTTCTTCAAATACAGGTTCTCCAGGAAAAGCGCCAGGTAGTCGGCCGCCATCCTGGCGAAGGCGCGGATTTCCTCGTCGATGACGCGGCACTCGCGGTCGCCGAAGACGAGCACGCCGCGGCAGCGCCGGTGCACCTTCAGGGGCAGGGCCAGCAGCGTGTTCAGGGCCGGGCCCGGGACGTCGCGGCCGAAAAGCGGGGTGCGCCCCAGTTCGCTCTTGCCGTCGCCGAAAAAGATCGACCGGTTCTTCTTGAAGACCCAGCCCAGGAGGCCGCTGCCCGTGCTGAAGGTCTGCCGGGCGGCCACGTTTTCGGGCATGAAGGGCTTGTTGCTGCCTTCGAGCAGGTAGTTGTCGCCCCACTCGTCACTGACCACGAGGAAGGAGTACTCGTAGCCGCAGGCCCCGGCCAGCAGGGCCAGGTAGCGGTTCAGAAAATCCGACCACCGCGGGTGCTTCTCGCGCAGGGCGTGGACCTGCTGCATGACGCCGTAGAGGGCCTGCTCGCGGCTGGAGACGCCGGCTGCGCCCACGTCGTCGACGATGGCCGCGACCACCCCGGCGAACAGCGACAGCACGCGCTGGTCCTTGGAGGTGAAGGCGTAGGTCTTCTTGCTGTCCATGCACAGCGCGCCCATGCCTCCGGGCAGGGGGCAGCCCACGAAGACCTTGATCTGTTCTTCCTGCTCCGAGCCGTAGTAGCCCAGGAACGTGTTCTTCTCGTCGAACTTCTCCACGGCCAGGGGCGCGTTGTTCTTCAGGATCCAGCCGACCAGGCCGTAGCCCGGGTCGATGCACAAGTCCTTGCGGATGGAATCCCCCAGGCTGAATGACGCGCTCAGGTCAAAGCGGCCTTCGGAATTGCGGCAGAACAGCACGACGGAATAGGCGTCGAAGACGCTTCCTATGCTTTCCAGCAGCCTGTTCAGGGACGGGTATTTGGTCGTGGTCATGTGATGCGTGCGCTCTTGCTGCGGTCCGGGACGGAGCCGGACGCGAATCCGGTCAGACGGACATAGAGGGAAACGTGACCGGCGGCAACAGTGCCGACACGGGTCTTGTCATCTGGAAAATCCAGTTTACGGACAGGGCAAAACATGCCACACAGTCTACACACAACGGTAACAAACACAATGGGATAGTTGGCCGTCCGCATGTCCTGGCACAAAGCTTTCTCGAAAATTCCCGCCCTGGCAGCCCTGAAAAACGGGCAGTTGCTGCCGAAATCCCCCCTGCGCAGCCTGGGGGAGCTGCGGACGTTTCTCGATTACGTGCACATCAGGCACTGCCTGCTGAAGCCCTATGCGGAACAGCGCGCCTATCCCCTCGTCGACGCCCGCGACCTGCTCCCCTCCTTCGAACCGAACCTGACGGAATACCCGGAGCTCCCGGGTTTCTCCATGGTCGCCTTCGAACGCCCCCTGGACTATTTCAACGAGGTCTTCCAGTTCGACCTCCTGCACACCTGCCGCGACCCCGACCTCCGGGTGGCGGGCGACAGCTGCGTCCTGGAGAGCCCCCTGCACGTCAGCAACCTGGACGCGTTCCTGGCCCACCTGCCCCGGGAGCTGCGCGAAGAGTTCCGGGCCGACACCCAGGACCGCCAGATCTCGGACATCGCCAGCTACAGCCTGCTCGTGGGCTATCTCTCCCGCATGGACCGCGCCCATGTCATGTCCCTGGACCGCGAAGGGCAGTTCTACCTTTCGGGGATCTACGCGTCCCTGCCCTCGGACCTGGACACGGAACTCAAGCGGTTCGGGCTCAAGGCGCGCAAGTTCCGGCCCGACGACAACATCCTCTACGAACGCAACCGCGACTTCGTGTACCAGTTCCTGATGGAGCTGTACGGCTACCCCATCTCCTCGGAACGCAAGACCTCGGCCGCCATCTTCGCCCGGCGCCTGCACAAGATGGGCGAGCGTTTCCTTATCAAGGCCCTGGGCCAGTCGGACCGCACCCTGACCTCCATCTTCAGCACCGGGCCGGGCCAGCCCTACCCGCAGGTGGAGAAGGTCGCCCTGGTGCCGGTGGAGACGAGGGCCGCGGAGACCCTCGATTTTCTCGAAAGCGAAGGGTTCTTCCTGGACCGCAGGAAACGGGTGGTCATCCTGCGCGTGGTCTACAGCCAGCACAAGTTCGACCCCAACAACGTCCGCCAGGACCGCGCCCTGTCCGTGCTGCGGCAGGAGATCGTGCACCCCCTGACCGGCCGGGTCTGCACGTCGGTCAACCTGGTCAAGGACACCTACACCATGAGCCTCAAGCTCAACGACATCGTGCGTGGCGAGTTCGTCGGCACGGCCGTCTACAAGCGCAACGAGCTCGTGGAGAACACCGAGAGCCACGCGAACCGGCTCAAGTTCCTGCACTCGTGGCTTTGCAAGCACCAGCGGCGCATGATCGCCTACTCCGACGAGTTCTACGCCGAGATCGTGCACGTCCTGGACGGCTACCTCTCGGACCCGGAACTGACCGACGAGTTCGACGACCTGCGCGACCTCTACCAGGAGGTCTGGGGCTCCTACAGCTTCATCAAGCAGGCCCGCAAGATCAAGCAGCTCGAAGACCTCAAGGACCGGCTCCACAAGGGCAGGAGAATCTCGTATCTCGAAACGCTGACCCTGGCCACGGCGCTCATCTCGGAGCTCAAGTTCGAGTTCGCGACCTTTTTCAAGCCCCTCATCAGCCAGGCCATCCACTTCGCCGAGGCCATGCTCAACGACCGCTACCTGATCCGGACCTACGTCCGGGAAAAGGACGACGATCTCACGGAAAACGGCCTGCGCATCAAGAAGCTCTACCGCAGGCTCGTCTCCCTTGTTGACGAACTGAAGGCCATACGCAAAACAAGGGCCGAAGCATGATTTTCCTCATCCTTTAACAGCGGGATACACCTATGTCCGAATTGCTGACCACCCCCCTTCACGCCTGGCACAAGGAAAACGGCGCCAGGATGGTCCCCTTCGCGGGCTGGGACATGCCGGTCCAGTACGTGGGCATCCTCGAGGAGCACAAGCACACCCGGGCCGCCGCCTCAATCTTCGACATCTCCCACATGGGCGAGTTTCTCCTCGCCGGGGACGGCGCCACCGACGCCCTGGCCCGGGTCGTGACCCACAACCTGGCCACCCTGGCCCCGGGCAAATGCCGCTACGGCTTCCTTCTGAACGAGAAGGGCGGCGTGCTGGACGACCTCATCGTCTACCGCCTAGAGACGGAGAAGTACATGCTCGTGGTCAACGGCGCCTGCATCGACTCCGACTTCGCCTGGATCGGTTCGCGCATCCCCAAGGACCTGACCTTCGTCAACCAGAGCTTCGGCATCGCCAAGATCGACCTGCAGGGCCCGGCGTCCTTCGACGTCCTGTCCAGGGTCATCCCCGGCGACTGGGCGACCCTGGGCTATTTCGGATTCCGCGAGGCGGAGTTCGAGGGCTTTCGGCTCATCGTCAGCCGCACGGGCTATACGGGCGAACTGGGCTACGAGTTCTACCTGCCCTGGGCCAAGGCGCAGGTCCTGTGGGACAGCCTCATGGCAGACCCCGATGTGCGGCCCGCGGGCCTCGGCGCCCGCGACACCCTGCGCCTGGAGGTGGGCCTGCCCCTCTACGGCCAGGACCTGGACACCGAACACACGCCCGTCGAGGCGGGCTACGGGGCCATGCTCAAGAGCGAGGCCGACTTCATCGGCAAGGCCGGCCTGGAAACGGTGCGAGAAAAGCTTATCGGCCTGCGCATCGACGGCCGCCGCAGCGCCCGCCATTACGACGAGGTATTCGTCGGCGAGACCAGGGTCGGCACGGTCACCAGCGGCTCCATCGCGCCGAGCCTGGGCTGCTGCGTGGCCATGGCCTACGTGCGCGCCGACATGGCCGACGAGACGTCCTTCACCGTCAAGGGCGCACGGACGAGCCTTGAGGCCGTACGCGTCGACATGCCCTTCTTCACCGCAGGCACGGCCCGCAGAAAGCTGGGCTGATGTCGCGCCTCAACTCCTTCCATCTGGCTCCCGCCCTGTGGCGGGAGCCTTTCGTTCTGGACGGCGAGGAGGCCCGCCACCTGACCCGCGTGCTGCGCGCCAGGGTCGGGGACACGGTGCGGCTCTTCGACGGCCGCGGGCGATGGGGGTTCTTCCGCATCGAGAGGATCGGCAAGCGGGATGCGGGCCTGGGTCTGTTGGAAGAGCACGCTGAGCCCGCGCCGGCCTTCCCCCTGGTCCTGGCCGTGGGCTGGTCCAAGGGGCTGCGGCGCGGGTTTCTGCTGGAAAAGGCCGTGGAGCTCGGCGCGTCGGCCGTGTGGTTCTGGCAGGCCGCCAGGTCCCAGGGCGAGGTCCCGGAGGACGGGAAGGAAGCCTGGGAACGACAGCTCATCGCCGCGGCCAAGCAGTGCGGCGCCGTGTGGCTGCCGGAAATCCGGACCTTCGCCGGTCCCGGCGACGTCGTCCGGGCCGCCGAAGGCATGGCTTCGAAAGTGCTGTGCTGGGAAAGGGAGGACGCGCGTCTCGTCGATCCCGACGCGCTGGCGACCCGCCAGGGCTGCGTGGCGGTGCTGGGCCCCGAGGGCGGACTGGAGGACAGGGAGGCCCGCGCCTTCATGGAGCACGGCTTCACCCCGGTCGGCCTGGGCCCCCGCATCCTGCGCTTCGAGACCGCCGCGACTTTCGTCCTGTCCCTGCACCTCTGGGCCGCCAGCGGAAGATAATCCCCCGCCGCGCCCTACAGCCTCGACATCCGGTCCAGTTCCCCCTCCAGCAGCCTGCGCAGATCCTCCTCCAGGTCCATGCCCCGGTCCGTGCCGCCGTCCCTGACCGCCTTGAAGAACTCAGCGCACAGGGCCCTGGCCTCGCGGTCCCACGTGCCCGTCAGGCCCTGCTTGCCGCCGTCCGCCGGGACCGGCAGGAAATCCTTGTCGCGCACGGCGTGGGACCAGTGGATGACGTACCAGTAGTGCATGAGGAAGCGGTCCAGCAGAATGTAGACCCACTGCACCGCCCCCAAGGGCCCTACCTGCACGCGCCGCCGGCCGATACCCATGCCCATGAGACGCCCCCTGACCAGCCCTTCCCCCTTGAACAGCGCGGCCAGCCCCGCCGCCGCGCCGCCCACGCCGGCGAAGAGCCCCAGGCTGTGACCCAGGGTGGCCAGATCCAGGGCCGCCCCGGCCGCGCCGCCGGCGGCCACGGCCGCGGCCACGAGCCGGGTCCTGCCCAGGCCGAAGACGGTCCAGGTGGTGGTCGAAAACAGGTCCTCGCGCAGCACGGACTGCTCCGGCAGCGCGAAGGAGCGCCTGTCGTGGCGGAACTGCAGGCAGACCTGGTCGTGCAGGCGGCCCTCCTCGGCCCGGATGCGCTCCTCCAGCCGCCTGGCCAGCACGGCCTCTTTGGCGGCCCGGTCCTCGTCCTCGGCCAGGGGGGCGGACTCGCTCATGGTCAGGACGCGCCGCAGGAAGTCCACGGTCAGGGCCGCGCACTCGGCGTTGCGGCGCTTCCAGTCGCGGGCGAAGGCGTCCACGACCCGGCCCAGGGCCCCCTCCCAATCCTGCTCCAGGGCACGCAGGCTCTCCAGGAGACGCAGGCGCTCGGCGAAGGTGGCCCGCAGGGCGTTGAAGACGCGGACCATGTTGAAATGTCGGCGCAGCTCGGCCTTCCATTCCTCCAGGAACTCCTCCTCGCCCGTCTTGCAGTTGAGGATGGCCATGCGCGGACGGCCCGTCAGCCGCAGGATCTCCATCTCGGCCTTGTCGACCTGCCGCATGGGCCGCGAGGCGTCGAGGACGTAGATGATCCCGGCGCCCGCGATGACCGGCGTCAGGAGTTCGCATTCGTGGGCCATGCCCGGGTCGTCGGCAAACTCGGCCAGGAAGGCATGCAGCAGCTCGGACTCGGGGCCCGGGAACTTGCGCAACCAGCCCAGGGTCTGCACGGGGTTCTGGAACCCCGGCGTGTCGACGAAGGCGATGACCTCGCGGCCGTCGATGGACACCGGGTAGGCCTTGGCCGCCACGGTTTCGCCGGGCCGGGCGCTGATGCGGATGGCGTCGTTCTCGACGAGGGTGGCCACCACCGAGGACTTGCCCTCGTTGGGGTGCCCGATGACCGCGAATACCGGAATGTCGCTCATTCTGCAGCTCCGAAGATGTCGACGCGAAGGGGGGCGAGCCGTTCGACGGCCGTGGACCAGACTTCCCGGTCCACGGCGGACGGCGCGGTCAGCCACCGGCCGTGCGAGGGCCGGCCGCAGAGCACGAGGGTCAGGCTGCGACCTCCCGTCTCGTCGCGCCCCAGGGTTTCGAGGGCCTGGAGATTTTCCCTGATGGGCGGCTGCCACGCCTCCACCAGGACGATGTAGCGTTCGCGCCCACCGGTCCATTCCAGCCCGGCGCACTCGCCCAGGACCCGCCCCACGTCGCCGCTCTCCAGGCCCGCCGCAACCACGCGCACCGGCCGCTCGCCGCCGACGCGCAGCGCCGTGGCGGCCAGATCCTCCCCGGCGACGCGCCCCTCCAGTTCCGGCGGCAGCAGGAACACGCACCCGGCCTCGTCAACCCCGGCCCGGCCGGCCGGCGCAGCCGCCTCACCGGCCGTCGCGGTCCGAAGGGGCAGCGGCCTGGACACGGGCTCCGCGGAATCCGGGGTTCCGACCAGGGGGGAACGCATGCGGTCCGCGATGCGCCCCAGTGCGGGATGGGCAAAGCCCCTTTCCAGCCGCCGCAGGACGTGGCGGGCCAAAGCCAGCAGGACGAGCCGCGGCAGCAGGGCGTAGGTCAGCAGGCACATGGCCAGAAACGGCCACCAGGCGACGAGGTCCGCGCTGGCCAGGGTCGAGATGCCCTCCTTGAGGACGATGCGGCTGCCCTCGACCTGCCCCGGGGTCGGCGCCAGCCCCCACTGGGCGGGCAGCCAGGACCAGGGCAGCGCAAGCAGGGACGCCAGGGCGTGCATGCCCTGCGCACCGACCTGCAGGGTCGACTGCCAGCCGAAGGCCAGGTCCGTGACCGTCACGCCGACCAGCAGCCCCGCCAAGGAGCCCACGGCCAGGCACAGCCCGCCCAGGTGCAGGAGCCCCAGGCATTCCCAGGCCAGCATGCGCGCCGGCCAGCCCTGCGCCAGGAAAAGGGAGCGCAGGAAGCCGGCCTGCGCCCCGAGCCGCCCCTGCCTGCGCCACAGCAGGCTGAACAGCGGACGGGCGGGGATGCGGAACTGCCCCATCCCCATGGTCCTGGCCGCAAGAAGCAGCGCGGCCAGCAGGCAGAGCGCCGCCTGCGGGAAGACGGCCAGAAGCAGGAAGACCGAAGCGTTGACGGGCTCCGCGCCGGAATACGCGAGCAGGCCGCGGACCAGCGACGCCCCTGCGAGCAGGCCGGCGACGGCCAGGACGAGGCGCAGGACATTCAGGCCCGACGCCAGGGCGGACGCGGGCGTCGTCCCGGCGCCGGCGCGGCGTCGGCGCAGCCAGAACATGCCGAAGCCTTCCGCGGGCACGGAGGCCGCCTGGGCCTCAAGCCCGAGCCTGCGGTCGCGCTGCAGGGTCGCGGCGGGGTCGGCCAGCCTGTCCTGCTCCAGGAACCATTCCAGATCGAGAAAGTCGCCGAGGCGCATGCCGTGTTTCATGACGGTCAGCCATACCAGCACCGGGCCGGGATGGCAAAAGACGGGAAGGCGCGCCATCCGGACCTTGTCAACGCATGCGCGAACCGCTAGCACGGCCCTGCCGGAGGGGCTCAACCCCGAAGGAACCCAAATCCCGAAAATGGTCATGTGCCGCGCCGATGCCGCGGCCGCATGGACCGGACGATGCCATGACGAACTCCGGACACACCATGTTCCGCCCACCGGCCGAAGCCGCCAGCGTCCTCATCCGCGTGGCCGACGGCTGCCCCCACAACTCCTGCGCCTTCTGCGCCATGTACCGCGGCGTGCCCTACCGCGAGCACGGCGCGGAGGAGATCGAGAGGGCCGTCGCGCAGGCGGCCTTCCTGCAGCCAGGTGCCCGGCGCGTCTTCCTGGCCGACGGAGACGTTCTGGCCCTGCCCGCGCCGACCCTCGACACCATCATCGGCACGCTGCGCGCGGCCTTCCCGCGGCTGGCCCGCGTCAACTGCTACGCCTCGGGCCAGGCCCTGGCGGCGAAAACGGACGCAGAACTGGCCGGCCTGCAGCGCGCGGGCCTGCACACCCTCTACCTTGGCCTGGAGAGCGGTTCGCCGCAGGTGCTCGCGAACATGGCCAAGGCCGGGACCATCGAGGACATGGTCCGGGGCTGCCGGCGGGCCCGGGAAGCGGGCCTGACCGTGTCGGTCATGGTGCTCGTGGGTCTGGGCGGCCGGGACCTGTCCGCGGTCCACGCGCGGGAGACCGCCGCGGCCGTCAACGCCATGCAGCCGGACCTGCTGTCCTTCCTGCGCCTGGTCCCGGTGCCGGGCACGCCCCTTGAGCGGCGCATCGCAAGCGGCAGGTTCCGGCAGCTGACCGAGGAAGAGGCGGTGCGCGAGGCGCGCGCCATCCTGGCGGGCCTCGACCTGCGGCGCACGGTCTTCCGGGCGGACCACGGCTCGAACGTCCTGCCCATGGCCGGCCGGATGCCCCGCGACCGGGAGGCCCTGCTGGCCGAACTCGACGAACTGCTGGGGTGCGGCGTCCTGGACGCTTCCGGCCCCGGGCCCATGCCGTCCCTGCTCTGAGATGACGGACAATGGATAATCCGGGGGACGCCCAGATGGCCTCTTTCGCTTCGGCCAACCTTCATGTAGACGATGAAAACGCGCCCTCGGGCGAACAGCCGGACCGCCGGACCGCACAACCTCCAGCGAGCATGCACCGATGATCGACATCAACTTTCTCCAGGCCTCGACCGACGGCCTGATGCGGCAGTTTCCCGCCAACGCGATGGAGCCCGGCGGACACCAGCCGGAGGGGAGCTTCCTCATGACCACGGCCGCGCTGGTGGCCGCGGCCTTCCTGGGCTACGCCTTCCTGCGGCGTAGGGGAGGCGCGGGCGGCGGAGGACAGCGGTCCGGAACCACCACGGCGCCGCGGGAGATCTCGGCCATCCTCGAAAAGGCCCTGCTCATGCGCAGCCGCGTGGATGCGAGCTTCCACCCCATCGCCACCTCCCGCCAGACCATCTCCTGCTCCCTCATCGACCTCTCCCCCGAGGGCGTGACGCTCGAGATGCCCCTGGGCGTGACGCCGTCGGAAAGCTGGATCGGCAGGCTCATGGCCTGCTATTTCCGCATCCCGCGCGAAAACAGGGAGCCCTACTTCTACACGTTCGTGTCCGCGGTGCGGGCCGTGCACCGCAAAGGGGAGTTCCATCACCTGGTGCTCGAAACCCCGCCCAAGGTCGAACTGGGCCAGAAGCGCCGCCACCTGCGCCTGGAGCTGCCGCCCCGGGACATCAAGGATTTTCGGGTCTGGCCCGCCGCCGAGGACGGCTCCTTCCATTTCGAGCCCGACCCGCAGAACTGGCCCGCCCCCCTGGCAACGTACACCCGCGGCGAACACGCCGGAATGCACGTGCTGGACCTCTCGGGCGGCGGCATCAAGCTCTCCTTCGACCCGGCGCATTACGCGGGACTGGAGGATTTCGTCTCCAAGCACCCCATACTCTTCATGCGCCTGGAACTCGAACCCGCCGGCGGGCTGTCCGTCCCCCCCTACTTCCTGGCCGCGCGCCTGCGCACCAAGACCCAGGACGTGGACAACGGCCAGTTCATGCTCGGCTACGAGTTCGTGGAGTGCTGCTCCTCCGACGGCGGGGAGACTATCGACTGGGTCAAGATCGAGCCCGAGAACGGCATCGACGAGCTGGTCACCTGGGTTTTCAAGCGGCATCTGGAGCTTTACCGGGAACGCGAAATCGTTTAGAGGCCAGACGTTTTTCACTCTGAAACCTGATTTTGGGAGGACGACGTATTTATGGATGAGGGCTCGGACAGTCGACTTTGGACCGCACTACGGCGCTTCTTCTCGCGCAGAGGCGAATGCCATCTCGAAGAGGCGATCCAGGAGGCCAAGAACGACGGCGAACTGCAGAACGACGAAATGTCCATGCTTCTGAACGTGCTGCAGCTCGATGACAAACAGGCTTACGAAATCATGATCCCCCGCACGGACATCGTCTGCGCGGAAATCGACGAGACGATCACCGATGTCGCCAAGAAATTCTTCGAGAGCGGGCACTCGCGCATGCCCGTTTACAAGGAGACCAAGGACCAGATCGTCGGCATCCTGCACTGCAAGGAGCTCCTGCGCTTCTTCGTGGGCGACGAGCAGCCCAGAAGCCTGAGCGAGGTCCTGCGCACCCCCTATTTCATCCCGGAGACCAAGAACGTCAAAAACATCCTCCTGGACTTCCAGACCAACAAGCAGCACATGGCCATCGTCCTGGACGAGTACGGCGGAACCGCCGGCCTGCTGACCCTGGAAGACGTCCTGGAGGAGATCGTCGGCGACATCGAGGACGAATACGACCCGGTCCGGCCCGAGGACATCCAGCCCGCGGACGATGGTTCCTACCTCGTCTCGGGGCGGACGAGCCTGGAGGACCTCTTCGAGGAATGCGGCATCCGGCTCGAATCCGAACAGGTCGAAACCGTCGGGGGGTACATCAGCGAACAGCTCGGCCGCGTCCCCGAGGCCGGCGAATCCCTGGAGCTGCAGGGCCACACGTTTCTCATCAAGGAAGCCGATGTCAAACAGATCCAGTGGGTTCTCGTCACCAGGCCGTCATCCTGATTCCCTCCTGTACCGTTTCGGACCGGCGGGCCTGGCGCTCATCGGCGCGTGGTTCGGCTTCGCCAACCCCCTGGCGCACTTCCCGCCGGCCGTCCTCCTCCTGCCCGCGGCCCTGATCCTCGCGGTCTCCAGGGCACGGGGCTACGGACACGCCTTCCGCACGGGCCTGCTGACCACGCTGCCCGGGTACGCGGCCGGCCTGTACTGGCTGGCCATCCCGGTCCATGACCACGGGGGCCTGCCCTGGGCCCTGGCCCTGCCCTGCCCTGTCCTCGTGGGCGCCGTGCTTGCCGCCTACGCAGGACTCTTCTGCATGGCCATGTACGTGGTCCGCACGCGGCTGCACACGCCCCTGGCCGTGCTGCTGAGCGGTCTGCTCTGGGCGGCGCTGGAACTGGCTCGCAACCATCTCCTGACGGGCTTCCCCTGGATCACCCTGGCCTCGGCCCTGGCCCCGTGGCCGGCGACGCTGGGCCTGGCGGCCTGGATCGGCGGCTTCGGCCTGTCCGGGGTCGTCGCCGCCATGGGCCACGTCCTGGCGGCGGGCCGCGTGCGCACCGGCCTGGCCTTCCTGCCGCTCCTGGCCCTGGTCCTGCTGCCGGGCTACCTGCGCGCGCCGGCCGAACCTGCGGGCACGACGTCGGTAAGCATGATCCAGGGCAACATCGACCAGAGCCTCAAGTGGGACGAGAGCCTGCAGACCTCCATCCTGTCGACCTACGTAAAGCTCACCCGGGAAGCCGTGGAACGCAGCGCCCCGGACCTCGTGGTCTGGCCCGAGACGGCCATGCCCTTCTATTTCCAGGACCCGTCGGACTTCTCCACCGCCGTGCGCGCGGCCGTGAAACAGGCAGGCGTCCCGCTCCTGGCCGGTTCCCCGGCCTACTCCGTACCTACGGAGCCCGGCGCTCCTCAGTACGTGCTGCACAATCGCGCCTACCTGCTGAACCGGGGGGGCGACGTCGTCTCCTGGTACGACAAGGAGCACCTGGTGCCCTTCGGCGAGTACGTGCCCCTGGGCGAGTGGCTGCCCTTCATCACCAAGCTGGTGCCGGGACAGTTCGAGTTCCGGCCGGGCATCAACTCGGCGCCCCTGACATCGGGCGCCTCGGCCATGGGCCTTCTGATCTGCTACGAGGCCATCTTTCCGGAGTTGGCCCAGGCCAGGGTCGAGTCCGGGGCCAACGTGCTCGTCAACATCAGCAACGACGCCTGGTTCGGGCGCTCCTCGGCCCCGCTGCAGCACCTGCACATGGCCGTGCTGCGCGCCGTGGAGCAGAACCGCGCCATCATCCGCTCCACGAACACGGGCGTGAGCGTCGTCATCGGCCCCGACGGGAGCCTGAAGGCCCCGTCCGAGCTGTTCGCCACCCTGGTCGTGCACGACCCGGCAGTGCCGCTCTTGACAGAGACGACCTTTTACCACGAGCATATGTTTTTGATTCACACCGCCTTCCCCGCCCTGGGCCTGGTCCTGCTGACCCTGGCTTGGCTCAAGTGGGGCAGAAAACAACACTGATCGGACACACACCATGTTGCAATATTCGGAACTCAAGGCCAAGGCCGCCCAGCTCGACGAACGCTTCACCGACTTCTGGAGGCGTCTTTGACCTTCGCGGCCACAAGGAGCGCCTGGCGCAGATCGAAAAACAGCTCTCCTCGCCCGGCGCCTGGGACAAGCCCGACCTGCTGACCCCGGTCCTGCAGGAGAAGACCCAGCTCGAAGGCCGGGTGGAGGAATGGGAAGCTCTGGCGCGCGCCCGCGACAACACCCAGGAGTGGCTGGAGATGGCCGCCTCCGAGCAGACCGAGGAGATGCTCCACGCCCTGGAGGACGCCCTTTCGGAAATGGAGTCCAAGCTCGAGGCGGCGCAGATGCGCACCCTGCTGAGCGACCCCGAGGACGTCAGCGAGGCCATCCTGGAGATCCACCCCGGCGCCGGCGGCACCGAGTCCCAGGACTGGGCCGAGATGCTCCTGCGCATGTACCGCCGCTTCGCCGAGCGCAGCGGCTTCAAGGTCGAACTGCTGGACCTGCTGCCCGGCGACGAGGCCGGCGTGAAGAGCGTGACCCTGCACATCCACGGCCCCTACGCCTACGGCCAGCTCAAGGGCGAAAAGGGCACCCACCGCCTGATCCGCATCTCGCCCTTCGACTCCAGCGGCCGGCGGCACACGTCTTTCGCCTCGGTGGACGTCTACCCCGACGCGGGACAGGACATCGAGATCGAGGTCCGCGACGAGGACATCCGAGTGGACATATTCCGCTCCAGCGGCCCCGGCGGACAGTCCGTCAACACCACGGACTCGGCCGTGCGCATAACGCACATCCCCACGGGGCTGGTGGCCCAGTGCCAGAACGAGAAGTCCCAGCACAAGAACAAGGAGGCGGCCATGAAAGTCCTCAAGGCCCGCCTCTACGAGCTGGAACTGCAGAAGATAGCGAACGAACGGCAGGCCGAGTACGTGGCCAAGGGCGCCATCGCCTTCGGCTCCCAGATCAGGACCTACACGCTGCAGCCCTACCGGCTGGTCAAGGACCACCGCACGGGCACGGAGACGAGCAATGTCGACGCGGTGCTCGACGGCAACATCGACGCCTTCATCCACAACTACCTCCTCCACCTCCATGCCTCTGCCTGAGCTGCCCTCGGACGAGGCGCTCTTGGGCGAACTGGAGACCCTGGAGAGGGAACTGCGGCTGCACGCCGCGGGCGGGGACGTCTCGGCCCTGGTCCGCCTGATCCGCTCGGACCCGGCTTGGCCGCAGGTGCTCAGGAGCAGGCGGATGGAACAGTGGTTCGTGCTGCCCCTGAACGACGGCGCGTACACGGCGCTGGCAGAGCTCAAACGGCACATGGAGGAACTGACGGCGCTGCAGGGCCAGGACCCGCTGACCGGCCTGGTCAACCGCCGCGGCTTCGACCAGGCCATGGCCCTGGAGGCGGAACGCAGCGGACGGTTCAGGACGCCGCTGACGCTGTGCGTCATGGACATCGACGATTTCAAGGCCGTCAACGACACCTACGGCCACGTCTGCGGGGATACGGTACTGAAGACCATCGCCTCGGTCCTGCAGGCCGAGACGCGCCTGATCGACACGGCGGCCCGCATCGGGGGCGAGGAGTTCGCCATCCTTCTGCCGGGCACGGGCCTGCTCCGGGCCTGCAAGCTCCTGGAGCGGATTCAGGCCGCCGTCGTCGAGGCCCGGATCCGCTGCGGCGACAAGGACCTGTCCGTGACCATGTCCATGGGCGTGGCCAGCTACCGCGGCAAGCAGATCCCGGACGCGGCCCTCTTGATGGAGGAGGCGGACCAGGCCATGTACCGCGCCAAACGGGCGGGAAAGAACCGCATCGAGGCCGCGCCCATCCTCGATCTCGCCCTGGGCGAGGACCGCTCCCTGGTCCACCAGAACGAGAAGCGCTTCCTTTTTTCCTCATTCTTCGCTCCGTCCCCGCTTGCCGGGGAGGACAGGGGCTGACATGACCGATTCCAACACGACTTTCAGCATTTCCGTGGCCAGCGGCAAGGGCGGCGTGGGCAAGACCAACCTGGCCCTGAACCTGGGCTTCGCCCTGCACGAACTGGGGCAGACCCTGGTCCTCCTGGACGCGGACCTGGGCCTTGCCAACCTGGACGTCCTGCTGGGCCTCTCCCCGGAAAAGAACATCCAGGACCTCCTGGGCGGCACGAGCGCCGAGAGCGTCGTCGTGCCCCTGGCCAAGGACGGGTTCGTCTTCCTGCCGTCGGCCTCGGGCGTGGCCGAACTGGTCGAACTGGACGAGGACGTGCAGAGCCTGCTCCTGGGCAAGCTCGACGCCCTCTTCCGGCAGTACGACTACCTCATCCTGGACCTCGGGGCCGGCATCAGCCCCACGGTGCTGTCCTTCGCGGCCATGCCGCAGGAGCGCATCGTGGTCATCACCCCCGAGCCCACGTCCCTGACGGACAGCTACGCCCTCATCAAGGTGCTTTGCACCCAGCATCAGATCCGCAACTTCCAGATCATCGTCAACATGGCCGAGTCCGAAAAGGAGGCCAAACACGCCTTCACCCGTCTGGCCCAGGCCTGCGAGCACTTCCTGAACCTGCCCGTCAACTTTCTGGGCATGGTCCACCGCGACCCCATGGTCACGGAATCCGTGCGGCACCAGGTGCCGCTGCTCAAATTCGCCCCCAACTGCCAGGCCGCCCGGGACATCCGCGAGATCGCCCGGAAAATCTCGGAACGCAGAAGCCGGCTGAAGGACCTCATCGCCCGCAGCCCAATCCTCAAATCGAACGTGTGAAACACATCATGAAATATCTCATCCTCGTCCTTTCGCTCCTGACCCTGGCGCTCTCCCCTATTCCGGCCCGGGCTGGAACCGAAACCGCCCTCATCTTCACCGCCAACACCTTCGGAGAACATTCGCCCTGCCCCTCCTGAGGGGGCAAGTCGTACGGCGGGCTGGCCCGGCGGGCCACCTTCTTCAAGACCGTTCGCGAGAACGGCGGCGCGGTGTTCATCGGCGGCGGATACGAACTGGCCCTTCCCGGCACCGAGGGCGACAGGCAACCTGCGGCCGTGGAGCAGCTCAAGCGGGCCTACGGCATGCTGGGCTACGACATCTTCCTGCTGAGCCCGACCGATGCGGCGGTGCTGAGCGGCACGAAGATGCAGGCCCCGCGCGCATGGCAGCCGCCCCTCGACGAGCCGGCCCTGGTCGAACGGAACGTGCCCGGCGGCCGCCTGGCCTTCGTCCTCTTCCCCGACACCGGCCGGACCGATCCGGCCATGGAGGAGCGGCTGGTCGACTATGCCCGCGAACTGCGGGCCAAGGGGAAGTACAACCTCGTCATCGGCGTGAGCACCTGGGGCGCGGCCAGAGAAAACGCCTTCATCGGCGCGAGCGACCCAGTCTTCGACATCATCCTGGGCTCGGGCGAAGGTCCCGGCTACTCGGGCCTGTACCTGCGGGACAACCGGGTGCTGTGGGTGCGCGCCTTCACCAAGGGCAAGAACGTGCACACCGTGACCATCCCCGCCCTGCCCGCCCCCGGGGAGAAGGTCGTGTGGGCGCCGGAGCAGTCCGTCAGGACCCTGGCCCAGCCCCTGGGCGACAACATCGCCTCGGCCCCGGACATCCAGGCCATCTTCACCCAGTAACACGCCAATTTCTTGCATTTTCGGCCGATTCCACCTAACGGGAAACCAATAATAGATTGCCCCAAGGATACGACATGTCCATTTTCTCCGGGCCCACCCAGCCCTTCTACAAGATGCAGGGCAGCGGCAACGACTTCATCGTCATCGACAACCGCTCCCGCTCCATATCCCCCGACGTCATGCCCCTCTGGGCCAAGGTGCTGTGCCCCCATGCCTTCAGCATCGGCGCCGACGGCATCATCTTTCTCGAAGCGGACGACTCGGGCCGCGCCGCCACGCGCTGGCACTTCTTCAACGCCGACGGCTCGCGCGCCGAGATGTGCGGCAACGGCTCGCGCTGCGCGACCCTGCTGGCCCACCGCCTGGGCATGGCCCCGGCCGAGCACCTCATGCTCACGGACGCCGGCCCCGTCAGCGCCCGGGTCTTCGCCGAGTCCGGCGAGGTCGAGGTGCAGCTGACCCCTGCCCGGGACCTGACCCTGAGCTTCCCGCTGCAGCTCGGCGACGAGCCTTGGACTGCCCATTTCGCCAACACCGGCGTGCCCCACACCGTCATCGTCACGGACGACGTCAAGGCCCTGGACGTGAGGGGCCTGGGCGCCAAGGTGCGCTACCACGAGCGCTTCGCCCCGGCCGGAACCAACGCCAACTTCATCCAGGTGGTCGGCCCCCGTGAGCTCCTGCTGCGGACCTACGAGCGCGGCGTGGAGAACGAGACCTACGCCTGCGGCACGGGCGCCGCGGCCTCGGTGGCCGTGGCCCACGCCCTGGGTCTGTGCGAGGCCACGGCCCGCGTGACCACCTCGGGCAGCGAGATTCTTGAAATCACCGTGAACGGATCGGACATTTTCCTGCGCGGCAAGGCCACCGTCGTCTACCAGGGCGAGTTCAGCCCCGCCGCCATGGGCCTCTGAAGCCCCCAGGCACACGCAACAACCACAGCCCAAACCCGGGAGGAAACGATGCAATTCAAAGGAGCCTTCACAGCCCTGGTCACGCCGTTCTCAGGCGGCCAGATCGACGAGGAAGCCTACCGGCAGCTGATCGAATGGCAGGTGCAGAGCGGCATCAACGGCGTCGTGCCCTGCGGCACCACCGGCGAATCCGCGACCATGAGCCACGAGGAGCACAAACGCGTCATCAGCATCTGCGTGGACCAGGTCAAAGGCCGGGTGCCCGTTCTTGCCGGGGCCGGGTCCAACAACACGGCCGAGGCGGTGGAGCTGACGCAGTTCGCCAAGGACGCCGGGGCCGACGGGGCGCTCCTCATCACCCCCTACTACAACAAGCCGACCCAGGAAGGCCTGTACCAGCACTTCAAGCGCATCGCCTCCGAAGTCTCCATGCCCTTCATCGTCTACAACGTGCCCGGCCGCACCGGCGTGAACCTCCTGCCGGCCACCGTGGCGCGCCTGAACAAGGACATCAAGGACGTCATCGGCATCAAGGAGGCCACGGGAGACCTGAACCAGGTCTCCCAGGTCCTCGAATACTGCGGCCCTGACTTCCAGGTCCTCTCGGGCGACGACTTCACGGTCCTGCCGCTTTTGTCCGTGGGCGGCTGCGGCGTCATCTCCGTGGTCTCCAACATCCTGCCGGACAAGATGAGCGGCATGTGCGCGGCCTGGTTCGCCGGCGACCTGCCCACGGCGCAGAAGCTGCATTTCGAGCTGGCGCCCTTCTCGCGCATGATGTTCCTGGAGACCAACCCCATCCCGGCCAAGACCTCCCTGGCCCTCATGGGCCGCATCAAGCTTGAGCTGCGGCTGCCGCTGGTGCCCATGAGCCCGGCCAACGCCGAGAGCCTGCGCGCCTTTTTGGCCGGCAAGGGTCTCATCTAGCCAGATCGGTTCCACGCAGAAAAGGCCGCCTTTCCCGCGAGGGAGGGCGGCCTTCGTTTTTGACGGCGGCGGGGGTCAGTTCAGCACGACCTGGTCCAGGCCGTCCCGCTCCTTGAGGAAGACGTTGATCTGGCGGTCGCGCTCGGTGGACACGGTCTTGCCGGTGAAGTCGGCCTGGATGGGCAGTTCGCGGTGTCCGCGGTCGACGAGAACCAGAAGCTTGACGCACCGCGGCCGGCCGAAATCGAGGATGGCCTCCAGGGCGCTGCGGATGGTCCGGCCGGTGAAGAGGACGTCGTCGATGAGGATGATGGTCTTGTCCTCGACGGGAAAGTCGATGCGCGTGGCGTTGATGTTCGGGGTGGACTTGGACGTGGTCCAGTCGTCGCGGTAGAGGTTGATGTCCAGTTCGCCGCAGGGCAGGGCCCGTCCGGCCCGCTCCGAAAGCAGGCGGCAGAGCCTGGCCGCGAGGTCCGCGCCGCGGCGCTGGATGCCCACCAGGGCGATGGATTCGTGTTCGGGAACCTGCTCCAGGATCTGGCAGGCCAGGCGATCGAGGCAGCGCTCGATGTCGGCCGCGGACATGATTTCCTTGCCGCTGTGCATGGGGACCTCCGTGGATTGTGCCCTGTTCAGTAAGGGTCCCAAGTTGTAATTGCAAGGGATTCGTCCTAAGGAAGCCCGATCGAAACCGCAGCCACGGAGGACGCATGGGCGCCAACAATGTCTTCTTTCTTGAACTCATCGAATGGTTTGACGACAGCGGACAGGAAATCGCCCGCCGCTTCCCCCAGGAAGGGTCCGGCGAGATCAAATACGGCGCGCAGATGGTCGTGCGCGAGTCCCAGGCAGGCATATTCTTCTACAACGGCAAGGCCGTGCACGTCTTCGGCCCCGGCCGGCACACCCTCAAGACCGCCAACATCCCCATCCTGAACAAGATCATGGGCATACCCTGGGGCCTGGAAAGCCCCCTGCGGGCCGAGGCCTACATGATCAACACCAAAGTCTTCCCGAACCTCAAGTGGGGCACGCGGGAGCCCGTGGCCTTCAAGGACTCGGAGCTGGGCCTCATCCGCCTGCGGGCCTACGGCATGTTCAACATCCAGGTCGTGCAGCCCCTGCTGTTCATCAACTCCCTGGTGGGCACCATGGCCTCCTTCTCCGTGGCCGACCTGAGCGAATACCTCGGCAAGGTCATCGTCTCGCGCTTCAACGACTTCCTCGGCGAGAACATGGACACCATCCTGAACCTGCCCAGCCGCTACGAGGGGTGGTCCGACGGACTGCGCCAGCGCCTGCAGGATGATTTCCGCCACTTCGGCCTGTCCCTGAACCAGCTCTACATCAACGCCATCACCCCGCCGCCCGAAGTCCAGAAGGCCATGGACGACAAGACCAAGCTCGGCATGTTCGAGGACATGAACAAGCTCATGCAGCTCAAGGCCGCCAGCGCCATGGAGAAGGCCGCCGCCAACCCCGGCGCGGCCGGGGATTCCATGGGCATGGGCGTGGGCTTCATGATGCCGGCCCTCATGGCCCAGGCCATGCAGTTGGCGGGCCAGGCGTCGCAGGCGCCCCAGGCGTCCCAGGCCCCGGGCCTGCAGTGCCCCGAGTGCCGCCAGCCCATCCGCCAGGACGACAGGTTCTGCCCGTCCTGCGGCCATCAGCTCGTGGTCTTCGAGCAGTGCCGCGGCTGCGGCAAGAACCTGGCGCCGGGCACGCGCTTCTGCCCCCGTTGCGGCCAGCAGGCCGGAAGCGCGCGGGAGACGGTCAAGTGCCCGTCCTGCGGGCAGGAGAACCTGGCCTCGTCCACGTTCTGCAACCATTGCGGTGAGCGCATGGCCTGAGCATGACCGAGGCCCTGCTTTCCCATCAATGTCCGCAGTGCGGCGCGCCGGTCGAGCTTGACGAAACGGACAGGATCTTCGCCTGTCCGTTCTGTCAGGTCCGCCTCTTCATCCACTCGGGCGGCCCTTTCCGCTACTTCCTGAAGCCGCGCATCGAAAGCCCGGACACCCTCGTCTACGTCCCGTACTGGCGCTTCCGCGGCAACGCCTTCGTCCTCGACCCGCAGGCCATGCGCCACAAGATTCTCGATTCGAGCCTGCTGGCCGTGGACATCCCGGCCCTGCCCCCGTCCCTGGGCCTGCGCACCCAGGCCATGAAGCTGTCCTTTGTCGAGCCGACCACGCCTGGCCTCTTCCTGCCCCCGACGTTCGACAACGGGGACTTCAAGACCCGCCTGCTCAAGGCCGTTCCCGGCCTGGCCGCGTCGTCGGGGCCCAGCCTCACGGCCTGCGTCGGCGACGTCATGTCCCTGATCCACCTGCCGGTCTTCCAGGGCAAGAACCTCGTGGACGGCCTCACGGGCAAGCTCCTCGGTCCGGCCTGCATCGACGAGACCCGACTCGAAAAGGCGGGCAGCCACCTGCGCTTCTCCTCGACGCTGTGCCCCCAGTGCGGCTGGGACCTGGTCGGCGAGCGCAGCAGCCTGGTCCAGACCTGCCCCCACTGCGACACGGCCTGGGAGCCCGGCCCCGAGGGCGGGACGCGCGTCACGCCACACTTCCTGCAGACGTCGGAGCAGCCGGCCCTGTACCTGCCCTTCTGGAACCTGCACTTCCGCGCCAAGGGCTTCCGCCTGCAAACCTGGGCCGACCTGATCCGGCTGACCAACCTGCCGCGGGCCCTGCTGCCCTGGATGGAATCCACGGCCTTCTCCTTCCGGGTCCCGGCCTTCAAGATCAGACCGGAACTCTTCCTGAACCTGAGCGCCCAGGTCAGCCTCTACCAGCCCGACGCCCCGGAACTGGAGACGCTGCCGAAGACCCCGCTGCATCCCGTCACGCTGCCGCAGAAAGAGGCCTTCCAGGCAGTCCCCGTGGTCCTCGGCCGCCTCGCCCCGGCCCGCAAGAACCTCTTTCCCAGAATCCAGGGCGGCTCGCTGCAACCCCTGGAGGCGAGCATCGAATACCTGCCCTTTGTCGACGCGGGTCATGAACTCATCCAGCCGGAGATGAACATGGCCATTCAGAAAAACGCCCTCTACTGGTCTGCAACGCTCTGAAAAAAAAGCGCCCCGGCACGACTCCGGAGCGCTTTTTCCACGACAAGCGAAAGCGCGGCGTGACCGCCCGAATTCCCGGACAGCCCCCGCGTGAAGGACATCGCCACTATTCTTCCGGGAAAACAGGATCCCGGGGGGACAGTCCCATCATCTTGGAGGCGTTGTGCAACCGTAGCCGAACATCGTCGAGATCGTAGGGTCTGGAGACGTAGTCGTCGGCTCCGGCGGTGATGCAGGCCCTTATGGCGCCCACCGCCCCGCGCGGCACGCCGCCCATGACAAAGGCGTCCCGCAGGGACTCGTCGGAGCGCAGGCGGCCGAAAAACTCCTCGCAGTCCAGAAAGTCGGCATGCCAGTCGGCCAGGACGACCCGCGGTGCAGCGGCGGCCCTGAGCGCGGACCAGGCCGTTTCCTCGGACTCGGCCACCGCGCAGTCGAAACCCCAGGTCCGCAGAGCCTTGACCAGCACATTGCGGGACAGGCACGCCTCCTCGACGATCACGATGATGGGCCCCTTGTTCACGCTCTCCTCCTGCAAATCGTGTACATTTCCTTGCGGTCCGCGGCGCACGCCGGACGGGACCGTGTCATTACCGGGGATTCACCCCTTCGCCGACTCCGAGGCCCCCGCCTCGGCAACCTGCCCGGCGGCTTCTGAACGTTGGATGACATGCCCGAAGATGTATGTACAGATGGGCACGCCCAGCACCAGCCCCCAAATGTGGAAAAGCTTGGCCCCGATGGTCAGGATGAACAGCACGATGACCGGGTTGATGCGCATGTAGGAGCCGTAGATCCTCGGGTTCAGCACATAGCCCTCGATCAGGTGTATGACCGTGATCATGACGATGGCCAGGAGCATGGTCGTCAGGCCCGATGCCTGCAGGGCGATGAGGCATATGGGCACGGAGCTGATGAAAACGCCCAGGACGGGAATGAAGCTGCACAGAAAGACGATGACCGTCAGAAAGGCCATGCTCGAACCAAGCCCCAGCAGGGACACGCCCAGGGCCGTCAGGATGGAGTTCAGCACGGCGATGGCGAACTGCGCCTCCAGGGACTTGCCCAGAACCGTGGCGAAATCGCGGATGCTGCCCGCCACCTCCCGGTAGACGAAATCGAGCCTGGATTTTTCCAGGGAGCGGACGCTGGCGCTCAGGCGCGGCAGGTCGAGGACGATGAGGAAGGAGAAGAGCAGGGCCAGGAGAAAGGCCGAGGCGATGGCGGCGATGCGCCCGCCCACGCCGCGCACGAGGTCGAGAAGCTGGTTGACCTTGTTCTGTCCGTCGGGGTGTTCGGCCAGGTTGAAGACCTGCTGCAGCAGGGCCGCGACCCTGGACTTGCCCATGACCGGCGCGCCGTGTTCCCCGCTCGTCCCCAGTTCCGGAATGGCGTTGGCGATGAGCGGATAGCGTTCGCCGAGGGCCCCGAGTTCCTGGTCCAGGCGCTGGACGTACTGCGGCAGCTGCGTGACGAAAAGGACCGTCTGCTCCTTGGCGCGGGGCACGAGAAAGACGCCCACGGCCACCAGCACGCCGAGAAACAGCGTCGTGACCAGCACCACGCGCGTGGCGCGGTGCGGGATCAGGTTCTGCAGGTGGTTCACGCCGCGGTTCTGCACGTAGCCGAAGACGAAGGTCAGGAAGAGCAGCAGGAAGAAGGACCGCAGGATGAAGACCACCCCGAAGACGCCGCCCCAGACCATGACCCTGATGAGCGTGGGTTTGGCCCTCTCGGAGAGGCTGCACGGGTCGGGACTGCACTGCAAGTTCATGAATATACCTCAAGGGAGTATGTGCCGGCCGTCTCCGTCGAGAAACGGCCTGCCGTAAGCGGTGCCGGCCAGGCCCAGAAAACCGGCCAGGGTTGCGCCGATGTCGGCCAGGGTGGGGCGAACCCCGATGCTTCCGGATTTTAGCCCCGGGGCCGAAGCCAGAACGGGCACCCGCTCGCGGGTGTGGTCCGTACCGGCCCAGGTCGGGTCGCAGCCGTGGTCCGCCGTCAGGATGCACAGGTCGCCGGGCGCAAGCCGCCGGAGAAGCTCGGGCAGGCGGGCGTCGAAGGATTCCAGCGCGCGTGCGTACCCGGCCACGTCCCGACGATGGCCGTGAACGGAATCAAAATCAACGAAATTCGTCACCACGAGGGTCCTGTCCCCGGCCCCGTTCCAGGCCGCGAGCGTCGCGTCCATGAGGCCGTCCTGGCCGTGGGCGCGAATGCTTCTCGTCACGCCTCGATGGGCGAAAATATCCGCAACCTTGCCTACGCACAAGACCGTTCCGCCGGCCTCGGTCAGCCCGTCGAGGATGGTCGGTGTCGGGGCGGGGATGGAGAAATCCCGGCGGTTGCCGGTGCGCCTGAACGTCGCCGCGTCCTCGCCGACAAAGGGACGCGCGATGACGCGGGCGATGCGCAACTCGTCAACCAGGATCCGGGCCACGGCGCAGACCTCCAGGAGGCGTTCCAGCCCGAAGCGGGTTTCATGGGCCGCGATCTGCAGGACGGAGTCCGCCGAGGTGTAGACGATGGGCTTGCCCGTACGCAGGTGCTCCTCGCCCAGGCGGGCCAGAATCTCGGTGCCCGAGGCCTTGCAGTTGCCGAGCACGCCGGGCAGGCCCGCGCGGGACGAGAGTTCGTCCAGCAGCGCCTGCGGCACGGACTCTTCGGCGGGCGCGAAATAGCCCCAGTCGAAGAGCACGGGAGCCCCCGTCATCTCGAAATGCCCGCTGGGTGTGTCCTTGCCGCGGCTGATCTCGGTGGCGCAGCCGTACGCGGCCGTGACGGGACCGGCCGGGGCCAGGCCGTCGGGGACGGCTCCCGTGGCGAGCTCGGCGGCCAATCCCAGACCCATGGCGCACAGATTCGGCAGACGCAAGGGGCCCGAACGGCCCTCGTCGGCCTGCCCGCGGGCGCAGGCCCGGGCGATGTGACCCAGCGTGTCGGCCCCCAAGTCACCGAACCGGGCTGCATCGGGGGCTCCGCCCACGCCCAGGGAGTCGAGCACGATCAGGCAGGCGCGGCGCACGCAGCCCCTCCCCCGGCGGCCACGGCCAGCACGTCGTCCAGCAGGCCGCTGGCCCCGAAACGGAACGTGCGCGGGCCGACCCAGCCGGGACCGAGGATGTCCTCGGCCAGCTCAAGGTAGACCATGGCGTCGGCCATCGTGCGCAGGCCGCCCGAGGCCTTGAAGCCGGCAGCGCCACCCCTCTCGGCGATGGTTTCGAGCATGACCCTTGCCGCCTCGGGCGTGGCGTGCACCGCGGCCTTGCCCGTGGAGGTCTTCAGGAAATCCGCGCCACAGTCCAAAGCCAGGCGGCTCGCCGCCCGGATCACCTCCGGCCGAGCCAGGACCCCGCTCTCCAGGATGACCTTGAGCCGCACGGAACAGGCAGCGCGGCACTCGGCCAGGAAGCCGCGCACGGCGGCCTCGCGTCCTTCGAGAAAGACGGAGAAGGGAAAGACGAGGTCGATTTCCGTGGCGCCGAGTCCCATTGCTGCGCGGATCTCGCCAGCGACCGCCGCCGGATCAAGCCGGCCGGCAGGAAAATTGACCACCGTGGCCGCCTCGACGCCGCTCAGGCCCATCCGGGTCAGGTTCTCCAGCACGCGCGGCAGGTGCTTGGGGAAAACGCACAGGGCGGCCACATGGCCGCACGGCCCGACGGACTTGGCGCAGAGCGCATCGATATCCGCCACGCTCTCGGCCCCGGAGAGCGATGTCAAGTCCAACAGGGATACAATCTGCACGGCCCGCTCATATCTGTCCCGCATGCATGCCCTCCCGGGCGTCAGGTTGATTTCTCAGGTCGGGACGACAAGGCTTCTCATATCCACCCAAGTCCTGACCGACTCAGACGACAAAAACACGGAGCGCCCGCGGGCGCAAGCCCCGGGCACATCCCGCGCCGAACGTCTTGTTTTCACTTGTTCGGGGCGTCACGGTCGGGTATGGTCTCGTCCCATGACCAGACCACGCCTCCACGCCCTGTTCCTGACCGTCGTCCTGTTCGCCCTGATCCCCGCGTTCAGCGCCTTGGCCGGGGAGGTGATTACCGTCTCGCCGTATTGGAAAGGTTTTACCGGCCCCGACGGCCAGGGGCTCTACCACGAACTGATGAACGCCGTTTTCGCCCGGCGCGGGGACACGGTCAGGCACCTGGAGGTGCCGGCCAAGAGAGGGCTGCTCATGGTGCGTGAAGGCCAGGCCGATATCTACACCTGCCAGACCAAGGCCGAGGACGGGCTCGAACTCGCGCGAGTGCCCATGTACGAAGGGGAGTTCCACGCCCTGTTCCTGAGCAGGACCTTTCCGAACTGGAGCGGCGTGACGTCCCTTGTGAACAAGCGGCTGGTGTGGCGGCTGGGCTACTACTCGCCGGACGATTTTCCGGTTCCGGTGCAGTTCGACGAAACCATGACCGGCATCGAGGCCCTGAAGCGGGTGATCCGCGAATCCTCGGATTGCTACATCGACGATTACCATCTGATCACGGAAACCGTGAACGCCTTCCAGCCGCCCCTCGACGCCAGAAACTACCGCATCGAGTCCGTCGGCTTCCGGCAATACGCCCCCGTCTTCTCCACCAGCCCGCGCGGACGGGAACTGCGGGAAGCCTTCGAGCAGGGGATGCGCGCCCTGGCGGAACAGGGGATGCTCCTGCCCATCTACGAAAAGTGGAAGCTGCCCATGCCCAGGGTCTACCAGCGCTAGGGGCATTCCATGTCCTCGGGAGTGAAAAATCTGGCGGCGCGGTCCATGCTCTTCCTGGTCGGAGCGGCCTTCGTCCTCTACGGTGTCGTCATGCCCCTCCTGCCGTATGCAGGGACACGGACCGAGGCGGAGATCACCACGGTGCGCCGGGAGCTGGGCGACCGCCAGGACCCGATGCCGAACCGTTACAGCTGGTCCGTCGGCTACGAGTTCGCCCTGCCCGGCGGCACGGTGGTGCACGGGAACACCAAGGTCATCGGATCATCCTACAGTGCCGGGATCGCCAAAGGCCCTGCCATCGTGCACTACCTGCCGGCACTGCCCTGGGTTAACGCCCTCGAACGCGACACCCGCCCTGACATGGGCAAGGCCGTCATGGTGGCCGCCGGAGCGCTGCTGTGCTTCGCGGCCGTCAAAGGCCCGAGCCTCACCTCGCGCCGGCGCTCACGTTCTCCCCGAGGGTCAACTCCCTGAGCCCGCCCCCGAAACGCTCCACCCGCCAGACCCTGAACAGATCCGCCTCGGCGGCCTGCGCATCCCTGTAGCCGATGAAATAGACGCGCTTGCCGTCCATGGACCAGACTTGGTCGAAGGCCGTGATTTCAGGCGGGGTGATGCGCATGTTCTTGCCCTTGCCGGTCCAGCGGTCATGGACGGAAAGGGCCGAGTTCGGCTCGCGCATGACGCGCTCGAACCGCGGCGTACCGGGTGCGCTGTGACCGAAGACCAGCAGGCCGGGGTCCGTCGGGCAGACGGCCAGGCGGTGCGCGCTGGTGACCCCGCCCGCGAGGCTTCCCATGATCTCCTCCAGGGGCACCCGCTCCTTCAGCTTCCCGTCCGGCCCGATCCAGTAGGCCGCGACCATGTCGTGCGTCACCAGGGCGCCGTCCGGGCTCGGGGAAAGGGAGCAGAGAAAGCCCGCGCCGCTGTCCCCTTCGGCAAAAAGGATACGCCTCCCCGAACCATCGGAACGCACCGTCACGATCTGCGTCATGCCCTGCCCGTCGCGGGCCAGGACGGAGATGGTCCGTCCGTCCCCGGACCAGACCGGCGGCGAGTACGCTGCAAGGCCGGAGGCCAACCTGCGCTCCCCGCCCGAAACCAGGTCGTGCAGCCAGAGTTCGTCCGCCGAGTCCTGGCCCTTGCCGCCGGACCTGAAGAACGCCACGTTACGACCGTCGGGTCCGACTCCCGGCAGGAAACCCGGACAGAGCTCCCGCCTGCCGCCGCCGTCACCGGTGCAAACCCAGACAGATCCCGCGCGGGCGAACGCCAGCACGTCCCGCTCCGCCCCCGAGCCGCCGCGGGCATCACCCGGCCAGGCCAGCAGGCCTGCACAGGCCAGCCACGAAATGAACAGACTCGCCATTCTCACGCTCATATCTCCTCCCCCGAACGCAATCCCTGCCCGTCGTCTTCGCCGCCGGCAGATCGCGCCAGGACCTCGCAGCGCAGCTGCAGCAGCACCTCGGCGCTTTTCGGGCCCTGGTCGCGATGCTTTTCCGGCAGCCGCACGGCCCTGATCAGATGCAGTTCCCTCACGGCCCGCGCCCGCACGTCCCCGCCGCCGTCGGCGGCGGCCAGTCTGAAGAACGGTTCCACGATCCCCGCCTTGTCCAGTTCCAGGAGCATCCGCACCCTGGTGGACGCCCGGAGTTCCCCGTAGCGCCCCGCGGCCATGTGCCACCGCGCGGCCAGGCGCCCCGCCGCGCGGAAACGGTTCGGCAGGCGCAGGCGCAGGGCCAGGGCTTCGGACAGTTCCTGGCCCGTGTCCTCGTGCCCGAAATGATGCGGCAGCATGTCCGGCGGGGTGAGGGTCTTGCCCAGGTCGTGGCAGAGGCCCATCCACGCGGCCAGGGTTTCGCCGGCGCAGCGGTCCATGACGCGGGCCGTGTGCTCCAGCACGCTCGCGTCGTGGAAGGCCGGAGGACCGGCGGGGATGGCGTCGGCGGCCTGAAATTCGGCCAGCCACGGCGCAAGACAGCCGCCGTCGCGCAGGACGCGCAGGAAATTGCCCGGCGCGGGCGCGGCGCAGGCCTTCAAGACCTCCTGCCCGACGCGCTCGGCCGCAACCCGCCCCAGATCGGGCGCAACGGTCCGCATGGCGGCCAGAAGATCCGCGTGGACCGAAAAACCGGGAAAGGCGGCGGCGAACCGGGCCGCACGGATGGCGCGCAGGGGGTCGGCCAGGAAATTGGCCTGGGACACGGGACGCAGGATGCCGTCGCGAAGGTCGGCCAGGGCCAGAGGATGGGCCAGGAGACGGCCGTCCTCGTCCTCGGCCAGGGCGTTTACCGTCAGGTCGCGGGAGGCCAGGTCCTCCTCGATGGTCGAGTATTCGGAGATCGTGAACTGGCTGCCGCCGCGCACGAAGACGGGGATGCCCTGCCCGACCCTCGTCAGGCCCGGGACGCGCCTCCGAAGCTCGGCCTCGGTCCCGCCGACGGCAACGTAGTCGAGGTCCACGGGGGCCAGCCCCAGGACCTTGTCGCGCACCGCGCCGCCCACGAGATAGATCCGCATCAGCCCTCCGCGCGCTCCCGCTGCATTCCCGCGCGCACGCAGCGCAGGACGTCGAAATCGAACTCCCCGCCCAGGGCCTCGGCCACCTGGGTCAGCCCCCCGAAACCCTTGCCCCGCGAGGACTCCAACTCTTCCTCGATGCGGGATAACTGTCCCCTGGTCAACCCCGTGACCTCCGCGGCCGAAGCAAGCCCCAGGGTCACGGCCTTGGTCAGGTGGGCGTAGACCGTGCCGGGCTTGAGCCCCCGCAGGTCCGCAGCGCCCTGCACGGACCCGGCCTGCCGGAAGCAGTCCAGACTGGCCTGCTCCGTGGAGGAGAGGCCTTCCTCCCGGACGCGGACCTTCTCCACGCGCGGCGCAGGCAGAGGCGGGAGCCCTTCCGGGCGGCCGTGCCCGTCCTCGTGCCGCCGCAGGGCCTCCACGAAGCGTTCCCCGTAGGCCGAGAGCTTCATGCGGCCGACGCCGGCGATGCACAGCAGATCGTCGATGCTGCCGGGCCTGTACCTGACCATCTCCAGGAGCGTCTTGTCCGCGAACACGGCGTAGGGCGGCACGTCCTGCTCCCTGGATATCTGCAGCCGCAACGCGCGCAGGTTTTCCCACAGCGCCCGTTCCTCCTCTGAGGCAGGCTGCGCCCCTCCGGCCGGCGACTCGCCGGATGGGGCCTGGCCGGCCTGCGCGGCTCCCCCCCTGCGGCTCCGTGCGGCCGGGACCGGGTCACGGCGCAGGGGAACCGGCAGACGCCCCTTCATGACCTCCCAGCTGCGGGCGTTGAGCTTCAATGCGCCGTAGCCTTCGAGGTCCACGTCGGCCAGGCCCGCCGCCACCAGCTGACGGTAGACGCTCAGCCATTCGGCCCGCGAGAGCTCCGTGCCCACGCCGAAGGTCGAGAGCTGCGCGTGCCCCCAGCGCTCCACGGCCCGCGTCGCCTTGCCGGCCAGCACGTCGGCCAGGTGCCCCACCCCGAAGCCTTCCCGCACGCGGAAGATGTTGGACAGAGCCTTCTGGGCCGCCACGGTGCCGTCCCAGGTCTCGACGGGGTCCAGACACGTGTCGCAATTGCCGCAGGGCTGCGGGAGATCCTGGCCGAAGTAGCGCAGCAGCGCCTGACGCCGGCAGCCGGTCGTTTCGCAGTAGCCCAGCAGAGCCGTCAGCTTCTGCTGCTTGAGGCGCTCGTGGCGCTTGCGGGCCTCGCCGTCGCCCTGGACCGCGGGCATGGAGGCGTCGTCCATGGCCACCAGGCGGCGCAGCATGGCGATGTCGCCCAGGCCGTAGGTCATCCAGGCCACGGCGGGCAGGCCGTCGCGGCCGGCGCGTCCCGTCTCCTGGTGATAGGCCTCCAGGCTCATGGGCGGGTCCACGTGGGCCACGAAACGGACATTGGGCTTGTCCACGCCCATGCCGAAGGCCACGGTGGCGACCATGACCACGCCCTCCTCGCGCATGAACCGCTCCTGGTTGGCCTCGCGCGCGGCGGCGGAAAGGCCGGCGTGGTACGGCAGGGCCGTGAACCCTTCCCCGGCCAGGGCCTGGGCCGTGGCCTCGACCTTCTTGCGCGACATGCGGTAGACGATGCCGGCCTCCCCCGTCGGACGGGAGCGCAGGAAGGCCAGGAGCTGCTGCTCGGGCCGGTCCTTGAGGGTCACGAGGTAGCGGATGTTGGGCCGGTCGAAGCCCGAGGCGAAGACGCGGGCCGAGTCCAGGCGCAGCTGGCGGATGATGTCCACGCGGGTCATGTCGTCGGCCGTGGCCGTCAGGGCCAGGCGCGGCACTCCGGGGAAGAGGTCGGCCAGCCCACCCAGGCGGGTGTACTCGGGCCGGAAGTCGTGGCCCCACTGGGACACGCAGTGGGCCTCGTCGATGGCGAAAAGGGCCAGAGGGACGCGCGCGAGGCGGTCCAGAAAGCCCGGCGCGAAGACGCGCTCGGGGGCGACGTAGAGCAGGTCGAGACGACCGGCCATGAGCTCGGCCTCCACCTCGCGGGCTCGGGCCGGGTCCAGGGAGGAATTGAGGCAGGCCGCGCGCACGCCGTTCTGGGTCAGGCCCTGGACCTGGTCGCGCATGAGGGCGATGAGCGGGGAGACGACGACGGCCGTGCCGGGACGGACCAGGGCCGGAATCTGGTAGCACAGGGACTTGCCCCCGCCCGTGGGCATGAGGACCACGGCGTCCCGGCCGGCCAGGACGGTCTCTATGACCGCCTCCTGCGGGCCCTGAAAGGCGTCGTAGCCGAAAACCGAACGGAGGACTTCAAGGGGCGTGGGCATGGAAAAACCTCGGGAAGACTGTTGGGATCGGGCCTTGGCCTACAGGAAGCGCGAAGCCTCTGTCAAAGCGGGCAGACGGCGCGCTCCAAAAATGCCGATGCGACCTGACGTACGGCCGCCTCCGGCTCGGGAGTCGGCCGGAGTTCGCGGGGCGGGCGGCGGCGACAGAAGCCGTAGCCTCCCCGCCGGAAGAACGCGGGCGAGGCGCAGATCTGCCGCCACCCCACCCTGCGGCTTGTCCTCGCCGCCGGCCCCATGTATGTGCCGCACATCGGACGCGCGGCGTCTTCCCGTATCATTCTTACCACTGACGCGACATGACCCTCTACGCACTGCTCGGCGCCCTGGAACAGGGATTCCTTTACGGCATCATGGCCCTCGGGGTGTACCTGACATTCCGCATCCTCGATTTCCCCGACCTGACCGTGGACGGCAGCCTGCCGCTGGGGGCCTCGGTCAGCGCCGTGACCATCACGGCCGGACACAGCCCCTACCTGGCCCTGGCCCTGGCCACGGCGGCCGGGTTCGCGGCCGGGGCCGTGACGGCGCTCCTGAACACCAAACTCAAGATTCTGCACCTGCTGGCCTCCATCCTGACCATGATCTCGCTCTACTCCATCAACATCCGCATCATGGGCGGCCCCAACGTGGCCCTGCTGGGCACGCCCTCGGTGCTGACGGACCTGGAGGCCTTAAGCCTGCCCCTCTTCCAGGTCACGCCGGTCTTCTTCTTCCTCGTGGCCGCGGCCGTCACGGCGGCCCTCATCTGGTTCCTGCACACGGAATACGGCCAGGCCATGCTGGCCACGGGCGACAACCGGCAGATGATCACGGCCCTGGGCGTGAACACGGACAACGTCATCATCTTCGGGGTGGGCCTGTCCAACGCCCTGGTGGCCTTCAGCGGCGCCCTCATCGCCCAGAACCAGGGTGCGGCCGACGTGAACATGGGCGTGGGCACCATCGTCGCCGGCCTGGCCTCGGTCATCCTCGGCGAGACGATCTGCGGCAAGGCGACCATCGCCCGGGCCTGCATCGCCGTCATCGTCGGCTCCGTGGCCTACCGCACGGCCATCGCCCTGGCCTTGGGCCTCGATCTCGGCGGGTTCTCCTTCACGCCCAGCGACCTGAACCTCATCACCGCCTTCCTGGTCATCATCGCCCTGACTTCCCCCATGCTCAAAAGGAGGTTCGCGAGATGATCCGCGCCGCCGGACTGAACAAGTATTTCCACCGGGGCAGTGTGAACGAAGTGCACAGCATCCGGGACCTGTCCATCGACATCGAGCAGGGCGACTTCATCACCATCATCGGCTCCAACGGGGCCGGCAAGTCGACCTTCCTGTCCTGCCTGTCCGGGACCCACCCTCTGGACTCGGGCACCATCGCCGTCGACGGCACCGACGTGACCCGCTGGCCCGAGCACCGGCGCGCCCGCTTCATCGGCCGCGTCTTCCAGGACCCGCTTATGGGCACCTGCGCCGGCGGCTCCATCGCCCAGAACATGGCCCTGGCCCTGAGGCGCGGCCAGTCGCGCGGCCTGTCGCGCGGCGTCAAGCCCGCCGACCGGGAACTCTTCCGCGAGCGCCTGCAGGTGCTGGGCCTGGGCCTCGAAGACCGCCTCCAGGACCGGGCCGGGCTGCTCTCGGGCGGCCAGCGCCAGGCCCTGACCATGGTCATGGCCACCCTGGTGCGCCCCGAACTGCTGCTCCTGGACGAGCACACGGCGGCCCTGGACCCCAAGACCGCGGCCCAGATCCTCGCACTGACCGAGAACATCGTCACGGCCGGCGGCCTGACCACCCTCATGGTCACCCACAACATGCAGCAGGCCCTGGCTCTGGGGAACCGGCTGATCATGATGCACCGCGGCCGCATCATCTTCGACGTGCGCGGTCAGGACAAGGCGGCCCTGACGGTCGAGGACCTGCTGCAGAAATTCCACGGCCAGGAAGACGCCGAAATTTCGGACCGCATGCTCCTGGGCTGAACATCCAGCACGCTCTTTGCTTGGCGAATGCCCGCAAGGAGGAAACATGAAGCACGCCACCCGCAGCATCTACCGCGCGCCCCTGCTGGCCGCGGCGGCCATGATCCTGGCCCTTTCCCTCTGGGGCCTGTGGTCCTGGCAGGGCTACAGCGAACGGTCCCTGGAGTGGCGTCGGCAACGCGCCCAGGAGACGTTCCAGACCCTGAACGCCATCATCGCCACCATGAGCAATGGGGTGCTGACGGACTGGCAGCAGATCGAGCGCGTCCTTGCCAGCATCACCCGCGACTCCCGCACGGCCTTCGTCGTGGTCGAAGCCAGGCACGGACGGCTGGTCCAGACCGGCGACGTCCCGGAATTGCTGGTGACCGGCGGCGACAGCGGCGAGATGGACACGGATTCCATGCTCATCGTCTGGGCCCCGCTGCAGCAGGTCAACCTGCCGTCCACCTGGGCCGAGGCCCTCGAATCACCGCATTTCGGCCTGGGGCTCTGGATGCGCAGCAACCCGGTCATGTACCTGGGCTTCCGCAGCCGCAGCGAAACCTTCGCGACCTCCTGGTACTGGCAGCGCCAGGCGCCCATCTTCGCCCTGGCCATGGTCTGCATCCTGGCCGTCACGGCGGCGTGGATCGCGGGCAACCGGCGCAGGCTTCTGGCAGGGGAGCTTGCCGCGGAACGCCTGCACAGCGCCCACCTGGAAGAGCTGGGCCTGGCCGCGGCGGGCCTGGCCCACGAGACCAAGAACCCGCTGGGCATCATCATGGGCATGGCCCAGCAGATTGCGGCCCGTCCCGACATCCCTTCCGAAAGCCGGACGATGCTCGAACACATCATGGACGAGGTGGACAAGACCACCTCCAGGCTCGGCAACTTCATGAACTTCGCGAGGCAGCGCAACGTGAACCCGGGTCCCGTGGCCGTTGACCGGCTGTGCCGGGAGCTGACGGACGTCATGGGACCGGACTTCGATCTCGCCGGGGTGGGCCTGGAGTCGGTCGTGCCCGCGGCCGTCATCCTGGCCGACGAGGCCCTGCTTCGCCAGATCCTCGTCAACCTGCTGCTGAACAGCCTGCACGCCTCGCCCGCGGGCACCGTCGTGCGCATCCGGATGCAGCGCCAGGGCCGCCGGTGGCAGCTGATCGTCGAGGACCAGGGCACGGGCATCGCGCCGGAGCTGCTCCCCAACATCTTCAAGCCCTACGTGTCGGGTTCGGCCTCGGGCCACGGGCTGGGGCTGGCCATCGTCAAGCGTCTGGTGGAGTCCCACGGCTGGAAGATCCAGGCGTCGTCCATCCCGGCCGGAGGTACCGCCATGGCCATTTCCGGAATCAGAAACGCCCAGGAGCGCGCATGAACACGACCATCCTGATTGTCGACGACGAGGCCCGCTACCGGGACCTCTATGCCCGCGTGCTGCGGGACGCCGGGTTCGATGTCCTGGAAGCCGAGGACGTCGCCGCCGCGCTGAAGGCCATCGGGAAGGATGCGCCGGCCATGGTCGTCAGCGACGTGCGCATGCCCGGCGCCAGCGGGCTGGACCTCCTGCGCCGCGCCCGGGCCGACCAGCCGGGCCTGCCCTTCCTCCTGGTCACGGCCTACGCCGACGTGCGCGAAGCCGTGGACGCCCTCAAGCTCGGCGCCGTGGACTATCTGGCCAAGCCCGTGGACCTGGACGAACTGCTGGCCGCCGTGCGGGACGCCCTCGGCGTGCACGGGGACGGAGACGCGGACGTGCCGGCTTCGGCCCTGGAAGGCATCGTGGCCGAGAGCCCGGCCATGCGCGCCGTGCTGCGCGACGCATGGCGAGTGGCCGGCAGCGACGCCACGGTGCTGCTCACGGGCGAGAGCGGCAGCGGCAAGGAGGTCGTGGCCCAGTTCATCCACCGAATCAGCGCACGGCGGGACAAGTCCCTCGTCACGGTCAACTGCGCGGCCGTGGCACCGACGCTTTTGGCCAGCGAGCTCTTCGGCCACGAGAAGGGCGCCTTCACGGGCGCCGTGGCCAAGCGCAAGGGGTTTTTCCGCGAAGCCCACGAAGGCACCCTCTTTCTCGACGAGATCGGCGACATGCCGCTGGAGCTGCAGGCGTCCCTGCTGCGCGCCACGGAAACGGGCCGCATCACCCCGGTGGGCGCGGACCGGGAGGTCGCCGTGGACTGCCGGCTCATCGCCGCCACCAACCGCAACCTGGAGGAGGACGTGGCTCAGGGCCGCTTCCGCCAGGACCTCTTCTACCGTCTGAACGTCATCACCATCGAGATCCCCCCCCTGCGCGAACGCCCCGAGGACATCGCCCCCCTGGCGAGGTTCTTCCTGAACAGGGGGGCCGCCGAGGCGCGGCGGCTGTCCCGCGCGGCGGTGCAGGCCCTGCAGAGCCACCCCTGGCCCGGAAACGTGCGCGAACTGGCCAACGCCATGGCCCATGTGCGCCTCCTGAGCCAGACCGACGTCATCCTGCCCGAACATCTCCCCCCGGCGGTACGCAAGTCCGCGGCCAAGGCAACCCCGGACATGCCCGCCGCAGCCCGTCACCTGCGTCCGGAGGAAACCAAGACCCTGGAACAGCAGGAATTCGAGGCCGTGGCCGCGGCCCTGAAGCAGACCGGCGGCAACCGCACCCACGCGGCCCAGCTCCTTGGCATCACCCGCCGCGGGCTTATATACAAATTGAAGCGGTTGGGATTGGGATGACGCTGCACAGCCCGTTGTGAAAAGACTGCTCAGTCCGCCACGGGCAAGAACGGCAGATTCCCCGGATTCCCCCGGACGGACCGGGGCGGCCCCAGAGACAGCCGCTGCGGAGATTCGTCAAGAATGGCACGCACCTTGCCTGTTCGGACACGAATCATCCCACGGAGGAAACACATGAACTCGCATATACCCAAACTCATAGTGATGGCACTTTTCGCCCTCCTGGCCTGGGGCGCGCCGGCCCTCGGCGGCGACAACGCTCCTCGGGGGCCGCGGCACGACGCCCTGACCGTCGCGGGCAACGACGACCTCTTCCGCCTCGACAGCCGCGGACGAGGAAGCGACGACCTGTTCAGACTTGATGGCGGCCGCAGGGGCAACGACGACCTCTTCCGCCTCGACGGCCAAAGGCGGGGCCGCGATGGACGCGACGGCGGAAAGGATGGACGGCGGGGGCACGACTCTTTCAGATCGGATGACGGCCGCAGGGGGCGCGACGATTTCCGTCACGACGGACGACGCGGGGACAACTCCCGGGGGAACTTCAAACGCATCGATGACGACGGCAGACGCGGACGCTCCGGAGATGATCTGCGCCGAAACGACTTCTACCGGAGTCCCGGACATTTCAGCACCCCTCCCGAGCGGTTCGACCGCCGCGGCGAGTACCGGAACTGGGGTCACGATTCCCGCAAATGGCACGACTCCAAGGGACGCGGCAGAAATGATCGCCATTATGTCAAGCATGTCGTGCACCATCTGCCGTCCCGTCATGCGGTCATCCTGCACGGCCGCGACCGCTACCACTACCACGGCGGGCGGTTCTACCGGCCGTGGGACGCCGGCTTCGTGCTGGTGCGCCCCCCGCTGGGGCTCATCGTGCTGAGCCTGCCCCTGGGCAGCCGCACGGTCATCTCGGCGGGCATCCCCTTCTACGTCTTCGGCGACGTCTACTACCGGCGCGTGCCCGCAGGCTACGAAGTCGTGGAACCCATCCGCGCCCCGGGCCGCGAGTGGCCGGCCCAGGTGGCCGTCGTCACGGATATCCTGAACCTGCGCTACGGGCCCGACGAAAGCGAGGAAGTCATCGCCCAGGCGGGCCGCTACACGGTCCTGAACGTCCTCGGCAGCGCCCCGGGCTGGCTGTACGTGGAGATCGACGGGGAGGACATGCGCGGCTGGGTCATGGAGCGCTACGTGTCGACGGACCTCGGCCGGGGCTGACCCCCCTCTTGTATCTCGGAATCAGCGCTGAAGGCCTGCTCCCACAAACCGGAGCAGGCCTTCAGCGTTTCAGTCCCAGGCGCTGCATGAGTTCGAGCGCCATCTGATACCTGTTGAACGGCGGGATGATGTACACGCCCGCAAAATGCGGCCAGGCGTACTCGAGCAGTTCCCAGGCGATCTCGATGCCCTCCCGCTGCCCCGCCTCCCCGGCCCGGGCCATACGTTCGCGCGCTTCGAGGGGGATCTCGATGCCCGGGAACTCGTTGTGCAGGAACTCGGCGTTGCGGTGGCTGGCCAGGGGCATGATGCCGAGCACGATGGGCGCCTTGACGTGGGATGTGGCGGCCAGAATCTCGTCCACCCTGGACCGGGAATAGACCGGCTGGGTCAGGAAGTGGGTCGCGCCGGCCGCCATCTTCTTCTCCATGCGGCCGACCTGCAGGGCCATGTTGCGCGTGTTGGGGTTGAAGGCCGCGCCGATGCAGAAGTTGACGGGCAGGCGCATGTCGTCGCCGTAGTGGTTGCGGCCCCGGTTGAAGCCGGCCAGCAGGGAGATGAGCTCCATGGAGCGCAGGTCGTAGACGCCCGAGACCCGCTCGGCGCTGCCGGCCGAGGGCGGGTCGCCGGTCACGGCCAGGACGTTGTGCAGGTTCGATGCGGCCAGGCCCATGATGGTCGACTGCATGCCCACGAGGTTGCGGTCGCGGCCCGTGAGGTGCACGACCACGTCCGCGCCGGTCCTGAACCGGACCATGCCGGCCAGGGTGATGTTCGACAGGCGCGGCACGGCCAGCGGGTTCTCGGCGATGGTGATGGCGTCCACGCCCGCCGCGGCCAGGGCCTCGGCCGCCCGGAGCACGGGCTCCGTGTCGAGATGCTTGGGCGGGTCGAGTTCCACCAGGACGACCTTGCCCTCCTGCAGCCTGCGCGCCAGGCGCGTCGGGACGGCAGTCCCGGCCGTGAGTTCCTCGGTCGACGGGGCCTCGATCCGCACTTCGGGCGAAGCCGAACCCAGCGCCTTGACCAGGGCCGTGATGTGCTCCGGCCCGGTCCCGCAGCACCCGCCCAGCAGGCGTGCGCCGTGGGCTGCGCAGGCCGCGGTCTGCCGCGCGAAATACTCCGGCGACGAGGCGTACATGAGACGGTCCCCCGCGGCCTCGGGAAAGCCCGCGTTGGGCAGCACCGACAGGGGCACAGGTACCGGGCCCAGGGCGCGGACCACCTCCAGGGAATTCTTGGGGCCGATGCCGCAGTTGAGGCCGACCATGTCGGCCCCGGCCGCCGCCAGAGCCTCGAAGCACTCGCGGGCCGAGCGGCCCGAATGGGTCCGGCCGCGCTGGGTGAAGACCATCTGCGCGGCCACGGGCACGGAAACGGCCGCCTTGACCCCGCGCAGGGCCGACAGGAGCAGGGTGAGGCTCGCGAAGGTTTCGAGCATGATGAAGTCCACCCCGCCCTCGACCAGAGCCCGGGCCTGCTCGGCGAAAATCTCCTCGATCTCTCCCGGCTCCGCCGCCTCCTCTCCCAGGCGCCCCAGGGGGCCCATGGCCCCGGCCACCCAACGGCCCTCGCCCGCTTCGGCCCTGGCCAGTTCGGCTCCGCGCAGGTTGATCTCGCGAACCCTGTGGCCCAGATCGAAACGGCCGAGCTTGACCCTGTTGGCGCCGAAGGTGTTGGTCTCCAGGACCTCGGCCCCGGCCGCCGCATAGGCCTGATGGATGGACCGCACCAGGGCCGGGTCCGTCAGGTTCAGGGCGTCGTAGCAGGACGAACTGTCCACGCCACGCTCGAAAAGGAGCGATCCCATGGCCCCGTCGGCCACGACCACGCGCTCGCGCAGGACATCGAGAATGCCGCGCCTCACAGTCCGCCCTCCAGGTCTGCCGGCCTGACGCGGTGCAGGCCCTGCACCTCGCGCTGCACGGCGCGGGCGTAGCGCACGGCCGGGTAGCCGAACATGACGGCGTACATGGAGCGGTGGTCCGAGGGGATGCCGAGCCTGCGGCCAAGCTCCGGCACCACGCTCTGCAGGGCCCAGCGGGCGTACCCGCACCAGACCGTGCCCAGGCCCAGGCTCGCGGCCATGAGTTCGAAATAGGACAGGGCGATGAAGGGGTCCGCCTCGCCCGAGGTGGCCTCCCGGGGCGAGGAGGCGATGAGCATGTGCGGGGCTTCGCGGAAGATGATGTCGCGGCCCTGGTCCCAGGCGGTCAGGAACTTGGCAAAAAACTCCATGCCGTCGGGCAGGCCGTCCTCGTCCACGGCCCGGCGGATGCCCTCCATGGTCAGGACGCGGATGCGGGCCATGACCTCCGGGTCGTCCACCAGGGTGAAGCGGACCTTGCGCTCGTTCTTGCCCGTGGGGGCGTAGGCCACGGCGTCCATGAGGCGGTCCAGGACGGCCCGCTCCACGGCCTCGGGCCGGTACCGCCGCACGGACCTGCGGCTCTTGATCAGGTTCTCCAGGCCGTCCGGCGAGGGCGGCAGGATCTCGGCGCTCTCGTCCGGGTTCACTCCGAGGATGGACAGGGCCGCCGTGGGGCAGACGGCCAGACAGTGCTGGCACCTGATGCACAGGCCCTGGCGCTGTTCGCTGATGCGCGGCAGCCCCTGGCTCATGTCTATGATGCGCACGGGGCAGTCGGCCGCGCACTCGCCGCACTGGATGCAGCGGGACTCGTCTATGGCAAAATCGAGCATGGTACCTCCTGAAATCCGGGCCGCCCTTGGCGCGGCCGCCCCCTTTTCCTACGACCTGAAGAGGCGATGCACAAGGGCCGCCGGCCAAGGTGGCGGCCCTTGACGACATGCAATCCTGTTGCATAAATATCGATTCCAAATCATGGGGAAAAATCGATCCGGGTCCGTCAGCCGAGCCGTCGGCGGCCCTGCCCCACCTCCCGGCGCGCAAACCGGCCGCAAGGAAACACATGCATTCACCCGACCACACCTGCTCCTCCTGCTCCGGCCACGAGCACACGTCCGTGCCCGGACCGCGCTTCCAACGCCTGCTGGCCGGGGGCCCCGTCATCGAGGTCTCGGGCGTGAGCTTCGCCTACGCTGACCGGGAGGTCCTCTCGGACGTGACCTTGAGCGTCGGCGCCGGGGATTTCCTGGCCGTCATCGGACCCAACGGCGGCGGCAAGACGACCCTGGTCAAGATCATCCTCGGGCTTCTGCGGCCCGCGCGCGGCACCGTGCGCGTCCTCGGGGCCGACCCGGCCGTCGTGCGCCCCGCCGTGGGCTACGTCCCGCAGCACGCCCTTGTCCAGCCGAGCTTTCCCGTCACGGTCCGGGACGTGGTCCTGCTGGGGCTGCGGCGGGGCAAGGGGTTCTTCTCCACCCGGCGCTGGCCCGGCTACTCGGCGCAGGAAAAGCGCAAAGCTCTGGACACACTGGAGATGGTCGACATGGCCGACCTGGCCGGACGGCGCTTCGACGCCCTGTCCGGAGGCCAGAAGCAGCGCGTGCTCGTGGCCCGGGCCCTGATCTCGGACCCGGCCCTGCTGCTCTTCGACGAGCCCACCTCCAACATCGACCCCCAGGGCAAGGTCTGCCTCTTCGACCTGCTGTCGGCCCTGAGCTCATCCATCACCATCGTCATGGTCAGCCACGACCTCATCTCGGCCTCCACGCGCATCACCAGCGTGGCCGTGGTCAACAACCGCCTCATCCAGAACCGCGGCCGCGAGCTGACGCCGACCATGCTCGAACTCATCTACGGCACCCACGACGCGACCTGCCCCCTGGACGAGTACATCCGCGGCATGTCCTCGATTTTCACCGCCGGCGGGCAGAGGAGCGCGAAATGATGGACATCCTCGGCATGGAATTCATGCGCAACGCCCTGCTGGCCGGGCTGCTGGCCAGTCTGGCCTGCGGCGTCATCGGCACCCTCGTGGTCGTCAACCGCCAGGTCTTCATGGCCGGGGGCGTGGCCCACACGGCCTACGGCGGCGTGGGCCTGGCCTTTTTCCTGGGCCTGCCCGTGCTGCCCTGCGCCGTGGCCTTCACGGTCCTGGCCGCCCTGGCCATGGCCATGGCCTCCTTCGGCCGCGCCGAACGCAGCGACTCCGTGGTGGGCATCATGTGGGCGGCGGGCATGGCCATCGGCATCATCCTCATGGACATCACCCCGGGCTACAATGTCGACCTCATGAGCTACCTCTTCGGCAGCATCCTGGCCGTCCCCCGCGGAGACATCGTCTTCATGGCGGTCCTCAACGCCTTCATCCTGGCCGTGGTCTTCTTCTGGTACAAGGACTTCCTGGCCCTGTCCTTCGACATGGAGTTCGCTCGCTCCATGGGCGTGCCCGTGCGCCTGCTCTACGCGCTGATGCAGGTCCTGACGGCCGTGACCGTGATCATGGTCATCCAGGTGGCCGGCCTCATCCTGGTCATCGCCCTGCTGACCATCCCGCCCATGCTGGCCGAACTCTTCACCAACTCCCTGTGGAAAATGATGGCCTTGGCCACCCTGGCGAGCCTCGTCTTCTGCCTGGCCGGCCTGGCCGTGTCCTACCACTTCGACATCACGTCCGGGGCGTCCATCATCGCCATGGCCACGGGCGGGTATGTCCTGGCCTGGGGAGCGCACAGCCTGCGGAGGCTCGGGTGAAGGCCCGAATGACCGCCAAGGCGGCGGAACACCGTCTCGCCGCCGCGGGCCTGGAAGCCACGGACCACCGCATGCGCGTGCTCATGGCCGTGGGCGGCACCCCCTACCCCTCCAGCGCGCAGGAGATTCTCGACGCGGTTCGCGCCAAGTCGGACATCAACCGGGTCACGGTCTACCGCATCCTCGACCTGCTAGTCGAACACGAGGTGCTGAACCGTCTGGGCCTCGGCGACAAGTCGAGCCGCTTCTGCCTGCGCGAAGACCATGACGACGCGCACCCGCACTTCCACTGCACGCGCTGCGACCGCTACCTCTGCCTGCACTGCGACACACTCCCCCTGGATCAGAAGGCCCTGGAGGCCCTTTCGCTCGATGTCCGCCACGTGGACATCCGCCTGGAAGGGATCTGCCCGGCCTGCCGCAAAAACGACGACTAGCCTCTCGGCCAGCCCGGTGCGCCGGGCGCAATCCCTCCCAAAAAAAACCGGGCCCCTCGCGGAGCCCGGTTCTCTGTTTCGTGTTCGGTAACCCCTCAGTACCCTTTGAGCTTGTCGATGAATTCCGGCAGCCACAGGGATATCTGCGGGACGTAGGTGATGAGGACCAGGAACCCGAGCAGGATCGTCAGCCAGGGGAAGGCCGCGCGCACGACCCAGGTCAGGTCGCGCTTGGTGATGCCGGCCGTGACGAAGAGGTTCAGACCCACGGGCGGGGTGATCATGCCGATCTCCATGTTGACCACGCAGATGATGCCCAGGTGGATGGGATCGATGCCGAGTTTGACCGCGATGGGGAAGAGGATCGGGATCATGATCATGGTGATGGCCGAAGGCTCCATGAAGTTTCCGGCCGCCAGGAGCAGCAGGTTGACGACGATCAGGAACCCCCAGGCCGGCAGGCCCCAACCCACGATGGTCTCAGCGATCATGTGCGGGATGCGCTCAGTGGTCAGCACGTGGGCGAAGAGCATGGCGTTGCCGATGATGAAGAGCAGCATGATGCTGACCTTGGCCGCGTCCAGGACCACGTGCCGGACCTCGGGGTGCGTCAGGGAGCGGGGAATGGCCCAGACGGTCTGCCACAGGCCGCGCGTCAGGGCCGAGCCCACGCTCTCCTCGAACTTGCGCAGGGGCACTTCCTTGAGGGGGCCCATGTCGCGATAGACGAAGACCGCGATCCACCAGGCGTAGACGGCCGAGACCGCCGCCGCCTCGGTCGGGCTGCAGATGCCGCCGTAGATGGAGCCCAGCACGATGATGACAAGCATGAGCCCGCCCAGAGCCTTGCCGCCGGAGCGGAATATCTGCCTGAAGCCTGGCCATGCCAGGGACGGGTAATTCTTGATCCGCGCCACGATATAGATGGCCACCATCAGGAGAAGGCCCAAGGCGATGCCCGGGATGAAGCCGGCCATGAACAGCCTGGCCGCCGACTCCTGGGTGGCCGCCGCGTACACAAGCATGACGATGGACGGCGGGATGAGAATGCCCAGCGTCCCGGCGTTGCAGATGACGCCGGCGGCGAAGCTCTCGGGGTAGCCCGAGCGGACCATGCCGCCGATGACGATGCTGCCGATGGCCGCCACCGTGGCCGGCGACGAGCCGGAAACTGCGGCGAAGAGCATGCAGGCCAGGACGCCGGCCATGGCCAGGCCACCCTTGACGTGTCCGACGCAGTCCAGGGCGAAGTTGATGATCCGCTTGGCCACGCCGCCCGTCGACAGGAACTGGGACGACAGGATGAAGAAGGGGATGGCCAGCAGGGTGTAGTGTTCGGAAACCGACTCGAAGAGCTTCAGGGCGATGGACGCCAGGGAGTCGTTGGAAAAGAACAGGATCGTGGTGATGCTCGACAGGCCCAGCGCGATGGCGATGGGCATGCCCGACGCGATGAACAGGAAGAGCAGGGTGAACAGGGCGGCTGTGGTCATTCGTCGTCTCCATCCAGGGCCGTGCCCTCTTTTTGGGCCAGATACATGCTCTCCTTGGCCTCATCCAGCAGCTTGAACCCGTCGGCCCTGCCCCGCACGACCGCCCAGAGGAGGTCGAGGAGACGGATGACCATCATGATCATGCCGAAGAACAGGATGCTGTTGGCCATCCACTTGGGGACGGGGATGTCCTCCAGCTGGATGCCGATGCTCCTCAGCTTGCCCAGATAGGTCCAGCTGCCTACGAGAAACAGGCCGCAGTAGGTCAGACAGAGCAGCACGGCCACAAAGGTCACGGCCCGCCGCACATTGCCCGGAAAGAGCTTGACGAGCGCGTCGACGCCGATGTGCGAGCCGACCTTGATGCCGTAGGACACCCCGAACATGACCATCCAGCCGGACAGAAGCAGCGTCAGCTCCTGCGCCCAGTGAATGCCCACGTTGAAGCCGAAACGGAACACCACTTCCACGAAAACCAGAAGCGTCATGGAAGCCAGGAGGAGGGAGATGATCCCCTCCTCCAGCTTGTTGATGAAGGTATTCATGGTTCCCGGAGACTACTTGTTGGAGGCGATGGCGGCTTCGAGGTTTTCCTTGCCCACGGCGTCCTCGAACTTCTTCCACACGGGCTTCATGGCCTCGACCCACAATCCGCGCTCTTCCTCGGTCAGGGTGATGATCTCGGAACGCTTGGAGTCGATGATCTTCTGCTTGTCTTCGAGGTCCTTCTGGGCGGCGACTTCGTTGCCGACGACGATGGACTCCTTGAGACACTCCTCGATGACCGGGCGGACGTCGGCGGGCAGGCTCTCCCAGAACTCGGTGGTGCTGACGACGAGGTAGTCAAGGATGCCGTGGTTGGTCTCGGTGATGTAGGGCTGCACCTCGTAGAATTTCTGGGAGTAGATGTTGGACCAGGAGTTCTCCTGCCCATCGATGGCCTTGGTCTGCAGAAGGGTGAAGACCTCGGCGAAGGGCTTCTTCAGGGGCATGGCGTTCACGGCCTCGAACTGGGCGGCCAGGACGTCGGAGGTCATGATGCGGAACTTCTTGTTGGCGGCGTCGGCCGGCACGCGGATGGGGTTGCTGGAGGAAATCTGCTTCATGCCGTTATGCAGGTACTCAAGGCCGATGATGCCCTTGTCCTTCATGGAGGCGAGCAGCGCGCGGCCCTGTGGGCCCTGCTGGAAGCGGTCGATGGCGGCCATGTCCTTGAAGAGGAAGGGCAGGTCGTAGATCTGCAGCAGGGGGGTGTACTTCTGGAACTTGGAAAGCGCGGGGGCCAGGAGATGCACGTCGCCCAGGAGCAGGGCTTCGAGTTCCTTGCCGTCGCCGAAGAGCTGGGAGTTGGGATAGACCTCGACCACGACCTTGCCGGCCAGGCGTTCGGCCACGAGGTCGCGGAACTTGTTGGCCTGGATGCCCTTAGGCGTGTCCTCGGCCACGACGTGGGAGTACTTGATCACGATGGGAGCAGCGAAGGCGGAAGCAGCACACAGAAAAACCGCAACCAGCGCACACGCAAGAATGGTCTTCACTTTCAACATTCCTCATACCCTCCATACGGTTAATTTGTTTGCGCTTGTGTATCCATTGCAGCATCTCTGCGCAAGAATTTCCGAAAAAATCACGGTTTTTTTTCGCAAGCGAAAACAAAGAGACATCCATTTGAGCTGTTCGCACAACCAATCAGACGTGTTTACAAAGACATTGAAATGCAACTTATACTATATTATAAAAATTTTCTCTACAATTTTAACTTGGTATGTAAAAACAATACGAAAATTAAAAACAGTATATCTGCTATGCATATTTTTTCAAAATCTGATTTGATGATGTAGAGTGATACATATCCAGCCTGCCTGCCCCCATTGTGTCCGATTTTTCGGAAAAATCGATTATCTAGGATCCTTTGCTGCTTCATGTCGCGTGAAGAATCGTCACAAGAGAGGGTGGATTCATCTCTCGAAACGTGATTTATTCATGCCAAACCGGCGCGGGCACGAGGAACGACGCCAGAAGACGACAACGCGGACCCGGCGGGCGCAACGCCCCCCCAGTTCCCGCCGACATACGACCTCCACGCCCGGGACGCCGCAGGCAAGGTCCGGACCGACAGCCGGGACCTGCTGAACCACCCCTGCGCGTCGTACTTCGAGTTCTTCCCCGCGGCGCTCATGGTTCTGAATTCCAGACGGCAGATCGTCATGGCCAACAGGGCCTGCATGGAAATGCTCGGCGCAGGCGCCCTCGACGCGTTTCTCGGGAAGCGGCCCGGCGAGGCGGCCGGCTGCGCTTTCGCGGGCACCGGGCCGGCCGGATGCGGCACGTCCGAAAACTGCCGCGAATGCGGGGCCCTGCTAGCCATCCTGGAGTCGATCACGGGCCACGCCAAGGCGACCCGCGAATGTCAGCTCCTGGCCACGGGCCCCGACGGCATGACCGCGGCCATGGACCTGAAGTTCACCGTATCCCCCTGGCAGACCGAGTCCGGTCTCTACTACGTGGCCACGATCCTGGACATCGGGCACGAAAAGCGCAGGCAGGTGCTGGAGAGGATCTTCTTCCACGACATCCTCAACTCCGCGGGCGGGGCGCAGAGCCTCGTCGACATGCTCATGGACGAGGTTCCGGACGTGTCCAGGGAGATCGTCGCCCTCGTGCGCTCGTCCCTCTTCGCCCTGGTGGACGAAATCCAGAAGCAGCGCCAGCTGCTGGCCCTCGAACGCAACGAGTATTCCGTGAGCCTCCTGACCCTGCAGGGGCTCGAGGTCGTCCGCAACATCGCCGGCGAGTTCCGCCGGCACCCGAAGTGCATCGGCAAGGGGATCACCCTCGACCCGGCGGCCGAAAATGTCCCGGTGCTCACGGACCACACCCTCCTGCGCAGGGTCGTCGTCAACATGCTCATCAACGCCCTCGAGGCCACCGGCAACGGCGGCGAGGTGACGCTCGGGCTGTCGCGGGAGGACGGTTCAGCCGTCTTCTGGGTCGGCAACGAGGCGGTCATGCCCGAATCCGTCAGGCTTCAGGTCTTCAAGCGCTCCTTCTCCACAAAGGGGTCCGACCGCGGTCTGGGGACGTACTCGATCAAACTGCTGGCGGAGAACTATCTCGGCGCCACCGTCGGCTTCTCCTCGGCGCCGGGATCGGGGACAAGGTTCTGGCTTAAGATCCCCGCGGCAACGTGACGCGCCTTCCGGGCAGGCCTCGGCCGGCCCGGTCCTCATGGCCCATGAGGCTCCAGCGGGCAGACCCTGCCCGGAACATCCGTTCTCGGCGTTGGGACCAGCCAGGAAAATCAACGCTAAAGCCCACCCAGTTCCCACCCGACGGAAGCGAGGATTCCGTCTGACACTCGAGAAAGCCCCCGCGCCCGCTGTCTATCAAGCTATCGCCAACTTGTTAAAATTGTCTCCAGACTTGCGGAGTTGGGATAATCGAATACAGATGTATGACAGCAAATGTATTACAGGCCGTTGCGCGACACTGCCGGAACCCGGGGCACCATCAGGATCCCCAGCAACGAAATGGCGGGGAGACGGAGCGCAACCAACCGTGCATCGATTGATCGTGGAGTTTGAATCAGCAATTCTCACTCTCCCCGCCTCACGGAGAATTTATGCCTGACTCGAAAAGCGCATCCGGCAAGAAAGCAATTCTCGACAAGGATACCCTGTCAAACGGCATGGAATCTCACGAATCATATTACAATCACGAGAAAATCGATTGCTATGCATTATTCGAAGCAATCGACTCTCCCGTGTCACTCCTTGATACGAAATATCGATATCAATACGTAAATGGAGCTTATGAAAAATATCTTGGAATTCCAAAAGACCAAATAATCGGCAAAACTCCAGCCATAATTATTGGAGAAAAGTCATTCGAAGAGGATATCAAGCCAAAAATCAGCAAATGCTTGAATGGGGAGCGGATATCGTTCTCACTATGGGTAAATTATCCGCTCATTGGAAAACGATATATGGACGTACTCTATTCTCCAAGAATTACGAAAAGCGGGGAAATTGAAGGAGTTTTACACATATCTCGAGATTTTACAGACAAATATTATCTTGAGCAAAGATCCACATCAATAGCTGAAATCGCTTTCAGTTGTTTTTTTGTTGTCGATATGAATGGACGGATACTGGAAACAAACGAACATGGCACGGAAATGCTTGGCTACAGCCAGCAGGAATTTCTTGCCATGCACATATGGGATATCGACTTCCTTGAAGGCAAGGAGGAAACGCTCCGCCGCATCACGGAAATCGCGAACCTGAAACAGGTCCGATTCGAAACGAAGGAGCGGTGCAAGAACGGGAGAGTCATAGATGTCGAGGTCAGCGCGACCTATTCGGACCACGATGGCGGCAAGGTGTATGCCTTCGTGCGGGACCTGTCGCCCTTCCGGGAAAAAGAGAGGGAGATCCAGGAGAGCGAGGCGCGGTTCAAGGCCCTGCACAACGCATCCTTCGGCGGGATAGCCATCCATGACAAGGGCGTCATCCTGGACTGCAACCGCGGTCTGTCAGAGATTTCCGGATACGCCGAAGAGGAGCTCATCGGCATGGACGGTCTGCGGCTCATCGCGGAACGATCCAGAAGCGAGGTCATGCGCAATATCCTCACGGGCTACGAGAAGCCCTACGAAGTCTTCGGGGTTCGGAAGAACGGCGAGGAGTATCCGGTCCGCCTCGAGGCCCGCAACTTCCCCTACAAGGGCAGGCTGGTCCGCGCCGTGGAATTCCGCGACATCACCGAGATCCGCCGGGCCATGGAGGAACAGGCGGCCCTCAAGGCCAGGCTCACGGCCCTGTGGCACATCTCGCGTATGGTCGAGGCGGGCTATCGCGAGCTCTGCGATCTGGTGATCGAGGAGATTCGGAACCTCACGGACAGTCAGTACTCGTTTTTCGGCTTTCTCGACGAGCAGGAATGCGAAATGTCCATCCATTCCTGGTCCCGGGACGCGATGCTCGAGTGTGCGGTCGGAAACAGCCCCATCCACTTCCCCATAGAGAAGGCCGGGATCTGGGCCAGAGCCGTGCTCGAGCGGCAGTCCGTCGTCATCGGGGACTACGGCCGGACCACGGAATGCAAGCGCGGGCTCCCCCCGGGACACGTGCCCATCAGAAACCTCCTTTCCGTACCGATTCTCCGGGACAACAAAGTCGTGGCCCTCGCAGTGGTGGCCAACAAGCCGGCCGGGTACACCCAGGACGATATCAACCAGGTTTCCGCCTTCGTGAACAGCGCCATTCTCCTCCTTGAGCAGCGCCGCATCAAGAATGAACTCAAGATCAGCGAGGAGCGCCTATCCCTGGCCGTGGAAATGGCGAATATGGGCCACTGGGAACTGGATCTGTCCACCATGACGTTCACCTTCAACGAACAGTTCTATTCCCTCTACTGCACTACGAGCGCACGTGAAGGCGGCTTCCTCATGCCTGCCGAGACATACGCGCGCGAATTCGTCCACCCGGACGAAGCGTGGCTCGTCGCATCGGAGATCGAAAAGATCTTGTCCGGGGCGTACGATGGTCGCACGGCGCACATCGAGCACCGCATCATCAGGAGAGACGGCGATATTCGCGACATCGTAGTCCGCTATATGGTGACCAAGGACAACACCGGAAAATACATCAAGGCCATCGGAGTCAATCAGGACATCACCGAGCGAAAACGCGTCGAGGAAGCGCTCAAAAAAAGCGAAGAGCGGTTTCGAGTCCTCTTTGAGAGGTCACCGGACCCCCTGTTCATCTGGCGCAAGGACGACACGCTCTTTGACGCGAACATGGCCGCCTGCAGGCTGCTGGGATACGACCGCGACGAACTCCTGCGGCTTTCGCAGACGGACATCCAGGCCCCTTCGGTCCGGGGAACGCGCGGGTCAACCGTGCTCGCGGAATTGCATCGGCATCATTTCGAGGGCGCGGACCTGCATAAAGACGGGACGGAGATCCCCGTCGAAATCGTCACCGTCCCTATCCAGCTCGCGGAGCAGGAGTATGCGTTCTCCTCTGTCCGCGACATTTCGACCCGGAAAAAGGCGGAACGGCTTCTGGCGGAAATCAAGAACGAGTTTGAAAGCATATTTGAAAATTCCCAGGTCGGCATCATGCTGCTGCGGAAAGGACGCGTTCTTGCCAGGGCGAATCAGCGCCTGGCGGAAATATTCGGCTACGAGTCGGCTGATGGCATGATCGGGTTAAACGTACGCGAACTGCATGTAGACCAAGAACACTTCCTCGATTTTGGAAACAGATATTACGACAAACTGACGCAAAACAACCAGAAACAGATCGACTATCAGCTCAGGAAGAAAAACGGCGCCACGGTCTGGTGCACCCTGTCCGGCAAGGCCCTGGACCCCTCGGACCTCGACAAGGGGGTCATATGGGTAGTGGACGACATATCCAACCGTAAAACCATGGAAGATCAGCTCATCCGCGCCAAGCTGGAGGCGGAAGCGGCCAACAGGACCAAGAGCGAATTCCTGGCGAACATGAGCCACGAAATCCGGACCCCGCTCAACGGCATCAGCGGCATGATGCAGCTTCTGCAGACGACCGCCCTGGATCAGGAGCAGGAAGAGTACGTCGATATGGCCGTCCGCTCCACGAACCGTCTGACAAGGCTGCTCACGGACATCCTGGACATCTCCAGGATCGAAACGGGGCGGCTCGAATTCTATCGCAAGGAGTTCCTCGTCCGCGACCTCGCACAGTCGGTCACCGAACTCTTCGACGTCATCTACAAGGACAAGCATGTCCCGCTGGTGTGCAGGATCGACCCCGACACGCCGCAGACCCTCGTCGGGGACGAGGCGAGGATCAGGCAGATCCTCTTCAACCTGGTGGGCAACGCCTTCAAGTTCACCGACCGGGGCGCCATCACCCTTGAAATCTACCCCATCGACTCACCGGCGAGCGCCGGGCTCAGGGTCGCCTTCTCCGTGCACGACACGGGGATCGGCATCCCGGAAGACAGGCTCAAGGATCTGTTCACGCCCTTTGTGCAGGTCGACACGGCGTACAGCAGGGCATACCAGGGGGCCGGACTCGGCCTGGCCATCGTCAAGCGCCTAGTCACCCTCATGGAGGGGCATATCATCATGGACACGTTGCCCGGCGAGGGAACGTCCGCCCACGTGATCCTGCCCTTCGGGCGCAATGGAGAGGCGAGCCCTCAAAGCAACGCCCAACCGGCCGCAGCCGTAAGCCCCCTTCCTGCGGCCAGCGTCCTGCTGGTCGAGGACGACCTGTCCAACCAGTATTTCATGCAGAGGCTCCTGGAAAAGGCGGGGGTGCGGTCGGCCACGGCGGAGAACGGCCTCGAAGCGCTTGAACGGTGGGAGTCAGGTGATTTCGACTGCATCCTCATGGACATCCAGATGCCGGTCATGGACGGAATCGAGGCGACAAAGGCAATCCGGAATTCCGAAGCCGGCGCAAAAGCCGACATTCCCATCATCGCCCTGACCTCCTTCGCCATGGCCGGAGACCGGGAAAAGTTTCTCGCCGCGGGCATGAACGAGTACCTCAGCAAGCCCGTCCATCTGGACGATCTCAAGGAAGTCCTCGACAAGGTCACAAAACGCAATAAGGCATGACAGCGAGCCATGGCCTGAAATAGACTGCTTGTATGAAACAAAATTACACGTAAAGATTCTTAACGATGATCCGCCATGAAGGGCACCGCGTTCACCGCAGAACGCTGATAGACGAATCGTAACGCGGCATATGGACTTATCCAGCAATCCACTTCATGCAATCCAGACAATTTTCGCCATTATTCCCCGCGAGTTCCGAAGAGGCGACACTCGACAATGTATACCTCCTCATCGGCCAGGGTGGGGTTTTCCGTGTCCCAACCCTTGTCCAGACGGTACTAGGATCCTGCATTTCAGTGACCATGCACTGTCGCAGACGACGCTGCGGCGGAACGTTCCATGCTTTCCTGCCGAGTTATGAAGAATTCAAATCGGCAGATTCCGCAGATGACCACTTCCGCTACGTCGACACATCAGTCAAACGACTTCTGCAAGACTTTGCATGGATGGGAATCTCCCCAAAAGATCTCGAATGCAAACTGTTCGGCGGCGCATCACCGCTACATCAACATCTTCGCGCCTCGATGGGAATCCGCAATATCCAGGCCGCACACGCGGCTCTCGCCGAGGCGGGCCTGACGGTCAAAGCCTCCAGCGTCGGGGGTGACGTCGGACGCAAAATACTCTTTCGGACCGATACGGGCCTCGTACTCCAGAAGACATTCAGCGTCAGGAGCAGACGTGATTGATCTGAAACATGCCACGTCGATACGAGCAGAACGCATGATCCACCACGGAAATCTAGTTTCAAATCTTTTTGAAGCGAGCCTTGTCCTCGTACATCATCGTGTCGGCGTGCCGGCACAACGATGCCGCATCGTTTCCGTGATCCGGAAAAACAGCCGCTCCGATGCTCGCCGAAATGGCAACCGTCTGGCCATCGAGGTTGAAGGGTTCGGTCAGCGACTGACCGATCTTCAGGACCACGTCTTCGACATCCGCTGAACGTTCGAGGGTCGGCAGAAGGACGACAAACTCATCTCCGCCTATGCGGGCCACCGTATCCGAAGCGCGCAGGGCGGACTCGATCCTGCGGGCCACGGATTGAAGCAAGAGGTCGCCGATGCCGTGGCCATAGGTATCGTTGACCGGCTTGAAATCATTCAGATCAACGAACATCACCGCAAGACCCCGCCGTTCGCGTCTGGCCAAGGCCAGGGCCCGGTCCAGGCGATCAAAGAACAGCGTCCGATTGGGCAAGGATGTCAGCGGGTCGTGCTGAGCCATGAAATGGATCTTCTCCTCAATTGCCTTGCGTTCGGTGATATCCGACAGAAAGTTCAGGGATGCGGGACGACCGCCCCACTCGACCCGGGCCCCGCTGACCTCGACCCACGCGACAGCACCGTCTTTACGCAACATGCGCATCTGGTACCGCGGTATGACATGGCCATCCATGCGCAGCCTGTGATTCTCCAGCACCGCTTTCCTGTCTTCCGGGAATACCAGATGTATGAAAGGCCAACTTCTCATCTCGTCTGCCGTGTAACCCGTGATGACCGACATCATCGGATTCGTGTAGGCGAGGTACTCTTCCTGCACCACCACGATCCCCTCCTGAGCGGTTTCGACCAAGAGACGGTATCGCTCTTCGCTCTCACGCAACGCAGACTCCACCTCTGTGCGAGCAACCATATCCCGACGCAGTTGTTCGCCCAGCAAGGCCAGATCCCGGTTCTTCCTGCGTATGACCGTGATCCAGACCAAGCCCATGCCGACCACTGCCAAAAAGCCGGACACGACCTTGAACAGCAGCCCGTAATCGTTTCGCGTTGTCACGGATATGGAAACATGCCGACTGACGATCTCGTTGACTTCCTGGGGCGTCAGCGTGGCCACGGCTTTGTCCAGAATATCCTTCAGCACAGGCTTTTCCCTGGTCACCCCGATGCGCATCCGGTTGGCGTATGCCGGGATCTCGCCGGCGATCTTCAGGTTGAACCACCCTTCTTTCTTGATGGTATATGCGGCCATGGTCAGCGAACGCATCGTCATGTCCGCTTCTCGGCTTTCCACCAGACGAAACGCCTCGGCCTCCGACTCGACAAGGGTCAGGCGCACATTGGGGTAGTCTCTGCGGATGCGCTCCTCAACGCTCGTCCCCTTGGGCAGGACCATCGTTTCATTGGAAATGGCCGCAAGATTGGGGATGTAGTCGTGCTCGGCCCGGGTCACGATGACGTTGGGATCGATGAAGTAGGGCTCAGTGAAGATCAGCCATTGATCGCGCAGCGGCGTCTTGTTCAGAAAGGCGAGAATGTCGCATTGACCGGACTTGGACAGGGCCACGCTATGATCCCAATCACGGGTCGGCGTAACCTGAAACGTGATCCCGGCCCTTGCCCCGATCAGGCGCATCAGATCGGCAGCTATGCCAACATACGCGCCGTCCTGATCGAGCCGCTCGAATGGTTCCCAATCCGGGTCTACGCAAATGCTGACCGGCCCGAGAGAACGAAGATACGTTTCCTCCTCAGGGCTCAGTTGCAAAGCGTAACCTGCTGCAGCGGTGAACAAAAAAAAGGCGGCTATCCCCCCCGCCAATATTTTTCGCACAATAATCCATCTCATGTTTGGCATGGGGGAAAGATAGAAGATTGGAAGAACAAATTGAATAGGAAACCTGAAAATTGTATTATTTTTCAAACACTGAAATGAAGCCGAAAGACCCGGCATCAACCTGACCGGGCAACGGACAGCAGGCAGCATGCGCAACGCGCACCCGCGTCTGTGCGGAAACGGAAGTGAAGGCAAAAGCTGGACGCATTTTCGTTGGCGCGGCGCCGGATCAGACCGAAGGTCAGGCTGCGGCAAGCCACGAAGGCCTCACAGACGCTGCGGGGCACGAAGGATACAGGGCCTGCGGACAGGTCGCCGGATGTAACGGCATGACGCGACAAGGCACGGCGGACGGGATGGGCAACAGGGACGCAGAACTGCGCAAACACGACGGCCGCAGGGCCGAAGGAGATACGATGAGACGAGAGATCAGGCACATCTACCATGGCCAGCAGGTGACCGAAGGCGCCGGCGTGAGTCTGCGCCGGATGTTCGGCAGCAGGGAAGCCGCCCTTTTCGACCCGTTCCTCATGCTGGACGATTTCCGTTCGGACCACCCGCACGAATACATCAGGGGCTTCCCCTGGCACCCTCACCGGGGCATAGAAACCATCACCTACGTGCTCAAAGGCGACGTCGAGCACGGCGACAGCCTCGGCAACAGCGGGGTCATTTCCGCCGGGGACGTGCAGTGGATGACCGCCGGCAGCGGCATCATCCACCAGGAAATGCCGAAGGGCGACGAGGCCGGGGCCATGCACGGCTTCCAACTCTGGGCGAATCTGCCCGCGAGCCGCAAGATGATGCCGCCCCGCTACCGCGACATCACTGCCGACACGATCCCCGAGGTCAGGACTCCGGAGGCCTCCGTCAAAGTCATCGCCGGCACCGTCGCGGGCGTGACCGGGCCGGTGGACGACGTGGTCATCGAACCTCAGTACCTGGACTGCACCATCGCCCCAGGCAGGGAATTCGTCCTCCCGACCCGCAGGGGGCACACCGCCTTCGCCTTTGTCCACGGCGGCGACGGGACCATCAACGGCAGCGCCGTGGCCAACGGCACCCTGGTGCTCTTCGAGGACGGCGACGAACTGGCGGCCACGGCCGGCAGCCGCCCCCTGCGTCTGCTGCTCCTCACGGGCAAGCCCCTGCGCGAGCCCATCGCCTGGGGCGGCCCCATCGTCATGAACACCCAGGCGGAGCTGGACCTCGCCTTTCAGGAACTGCGGGACGAAACGTTCCTCAAGCACCAGGCCGGCGCCGCCCGCTGAAGTCCGGTCGCCCATCCGCCGCGCCCGGACCCGCGATCGCAAAGGAAGGCGGCGTGGTGCGGCTCCAACCCGTGAGCCGGATCTCAAGACACAAAAGGGATGAGCATCAAATGCTAACCCCTTGATTTTCTGGAGCCAGGGATCAGAATCGAACTGAGGGAGATGAGGGAAGGACGGCTCAAGCCTTGCCGCTGCCCTTTCCCTCCCATACCGCGCACAGCAGCGCCAGGACGAGAAGGATGAGTCCGAGCACCACGACGATGGCCCGGGTCCCAAGCCATTGGATGAGAAAGAAGGACACGGCCAAGGCCCCGGAGATGCTCCCCAGGGTCGAGATGGCGTAAACCCGCCCAGACGTCCGCCCGATTTCCTCCAGTGCGGTGGCGCTCAGCTTGATGGCGAACGGTGAGACCATCCCCATGAGCACCGAGGGGACCAGAAAGAACAGGACGCTGATCAGGAGCACGGAAAAGCGGAATTCAAGGTCGAGTTCCGAGATGAACCGTCCTACCGGCAGATAGACCAGAGGCAGCACCAGGATGAAGACGGCGGCCGTAACCAGGATGAGGGCCAGCGTTCCCAGGCTCGGCCGCCTGTCCGCCAGCACGCCCCCAAGCCAGTAGCCGATACTCAGGGCCAACAGAAAGACGCTGATGAGACTGCCCCAGACATAGACCGAATTGCCAAAGTACGGTGCCAGAATCCGGCTGGCGACGATTTCGAGCCCGAGCAGCACCCCTCCGGACAGGAAGGCTACGCCGTAAACAAGAAGATCGAGAGGACGGGCCACGCTATTTTCCCTCCTTGAGCAGATTCACCGGCGCGTGATCATCGGTCAGGATCTCCGTGCCGGCGGGCCAGGTCGGATTCGAATCAAGCAGTTCCTTGAACATCCCCGTCAGATCGAGCCCCTCCGGTCTGCGGGCAGACTCCAGGGCCGCAAGCCTGGCTCGCACCTCTCCGCGGGAAGGCACTCCCCCGGGAGAGGCCACGATAATCCGGTTCGTCGACCACTTCCCGACATATTGATGAAAGCTCCCGAACACGGCGTGATAGGTGGCCGACTCGCGCTCGGCGAGAGCCTGGTCGATCCAGGTGTTCGCACAGACCGCACCGCCCGGTGCGAGACGCTCGCGGACCAGTTCAAGAAACTCCCGCGTAGTCAGGTGGAAGGGGATGTACCCGCCATGGTAGGCGTCCAGCACGATCACATCAAAACGCTCCTTCGTGCCTCGCAGCCAGCGCCGGGCGTCCTCCACGGCCAGTTTCATCCTGTCGTCCTCGGCGTACCCGAAATACTGCCTTGCCATGTCTACGACCACGGGGTCGAATTCGACATTGGTGATCTCGGCCTCAGGATAGACGCGCCGAAGGGTGCGGGAGACGGTGCCACCGCCAAGGCCCACCACAAGTATTTTCTGCGGCATGTCCACATAGCCCGAGACCAGCATCATCATGGCCGTGTATTCGTAAACGTGGCGATAGGGATCCTTCAAATCCATGGCGCTCGTCCTGTCCAGCAACGATCCGACATGCATCCGACGAATCCCGTTGGCCTCGGATATAAAGATGGTCTGATACGGCGATTCCACCTCATGAATTATGTCGGCGGACGTCGGCAGCAGATAAAATGCGCCCACAGCGACAAACAGACACGACGCTGCCAGCACCACGGAAAAGCGGGACAAACGAGTTTTCAGCATACTTACCTTTTGTTCGAAATATGGTGCATGCGTGCCCTCCCCTTGGAGTCCGGCCTTTTACATACTCAGACCACCTGAAGTTATCCAGTCACAATCCGCTCGAAATTGGACACCACTTCGCACGGATTGACGAGCGTATTAACGGGAAATTTCGCGACGAATGTTTGTCGATGGAATGGTTCCGGTGTCGGGCCGAGGCTCGGGCCGTGATCGAGGAATGGAGGCGGCACTACAACTCCGTTCGCCCACATACAAGCCTGAACAACATGACGCCCGAACACTTCTGTCGGCAGTATGGAAAAAACATGAACAGTGGGGAGACCCTCATGAATTGAGTGGTCCGAAGTTTCCCGGCAGGTCAGCGGTAAAGTCAAAAACATGAATTCGTGTCGACACTTCTTTTCGGTCATTAGAAAAGAAAAAGTGGCAAAAAGCTGGCAAAACTGCGGTCCATTTGCAGACCGCCAAAAAAAAGGACCTAGATTAACATCTAAGTCCTTATTTTTTCTGGAGCCAGGAATCAGAATCGAACTGACGACCTACTGATTACGAATCGTAAAAATGCCCTTTTCACGCAACATCACAACCCTTCACGTAGCACCCGCTTAACCGTTGACAGCAAAGGCTTAAAGGCACATTAGATCATCACAAGCTTTCACGGTTAAACACGTCCCTTCAGGAAAAAAAGTGGGAGAGGAGTGGGAGAGGAATGGCGGTTAAATGGATCTCGGCAGGTGAAAAAGGCATTCGCTATTATGAGCACCCTACTCGGAAGCATGGGGTGGCCAGAGACAGGTATTTTGCCATCCGTTACAAGGTTGAGGGCAAAACGAAGGAAGAGGGTCTTGGTTGGTGGTCTGAGGGATGGAACCTCGACAGGGCCATTGCGGAACGATCCAAACTCAAGGAATCGCACCGAACGGGTCAAGGTCCTGCTACCCTGCAAGAGCAGCGTACTCTGGCAGCCAAGACCAAGGCAGAAGCCGAGCGCAAGCAGCAACTTGAAGCCTCCCAAAATGTGACTCTTGCCGAGTATTGGCCGGTCTATCTTACCAGTTCCAAGCTGATCAAGGCTGACCGGAAAAATGAACGATCATGGCAAGTGGATCAGGGCCTTTTCGATAATTGGTTGAAACCCCTTCTGGGCAATGTTTCAATCAAGGCCATTGGCGTGGATGAGTGGGACAGGCTCATGGGGACACTGGTAGACGCAGGACTTGCTCCAAGAACGCGTCAATACGTTGCGCTTGTGCTCCGCCAGGTGCTGGCCTTTGCCTACTCTCGAAAACTGGTGGCTTTTCCTCCGCCACAGGCCAGGGACGTAGGAGCTACCCTTGGCCGGGGCGGTAACCGCCGGACCAGAATCCTCTCTATGGACGAGTTAACTAAAATCTTGGAAACCCTGGCCAGTCGTGATCAGCTGGCTTATCGTTTCACGTTGTTTACCGCGTTGACCGGGTGCAGATTCAGTGAGGCCGCTAGCCTTGAATGGAAAGACGTCGACCTTGGTCAGGGAGAAGTAATTTTCAGACGAACCAAAAACGGCGACGATAGAACCATCCCCTTATCTCGCGCCTTGTTGGAATTATTGAGCAATCTACGCAACCTAGGCCATGTTACGGGCCATGTATTCTTGAGCGGAACGGGACGACCCTACACGACAACCCCACAACCATTCAGAGACACGGTGGAAGCCTTGGGCTTAAACGAAGGACGATCAAAGCGCGACAGGGTGGTTTTTCACACTTTGAGACATAGCGCGGCGACTAGGCTTGCGAAATCAGGAACGTCACTACCTGACCTACAAAAGTTATGTGGATGGAAAAGCCCTCATATGGCCCTAAGATATGCCAAGGGCGTTGACGAAACCATGCGGAAGGCCATTAATGGATTAGGCGACGAATTGTTGAAGCCGTCGAATGTGGTTGATCTTTTCAACAAATAATCTACAAAAAAAAATGAGATTAAGCTAAAAAATGATGCTCGCAGATTCGATCGATGAAAAGGGATTGATCCAGTCCATCCTGGTCAAAGGACTGGAAGACGGTACAATAGAATCGTATCTGGGCAGCGTCGCTACCGGGCTTATCTCATCGCATAACAAAAATAATCACGAACATGGATTCCATCGACTCCAGTTGTTGTCGAATCATCATGATTCTCGTAATGGCTGAATCGAAACCAAACGCCATTGAATCACACATTCTTGCGGAGACATCATGGGAATCTATGAATGCGGAACGCTCTACAATATCGCGCTGAACGAACTGACACCTAATCCTGATCAGCCCCGAAAAGTCTTCTCAGAATATGAAATCAAAAATCTCGCAGATTCGATCAATGATAAAGGACTTCTCCAGCCCATCTTGGTCAAGGAACTGGAAGACGGGCAAATCATCATCGTATCTGGCGAACGCCGATTCCGGGCTCATCAATTTCTGGAACGTGAAACAATACCAGCATGGTTTACGACAGGAGACGCTGAAGAACTTGCCCTAGTGGAAAATCTGGTCCGAGAGGACCTGTCGGCAATGGAAACGGCAGAGGCTCTCAAAAAACTTGCTGATAGATATGGGATCGAGTCCAACAAAGAACTTGGAAAGATAATTGGAAAGGCTCCGAATACTGTCTCCGAAATATTGTCGCTCAACGGCCTTTCAGAAAATATTCGAAAAAAAGTCCTTGGAGATAAGCGATTTGCCCTTCGTGAACTAAAAAAAATCGCAACAAAAAGCACCCCTAAAGCGCAGGAAAAACTCTTTACTGCCTATGAGGCAAAGATTGAGGCCGAATCCTTGAAAAAGGCAACCCGAGCCAGATTAAAACGCGTAGATCTTCACATTAAAAAAATTCAGTCCATGCAAGAGTACTTCACGAAGATGGCCGCTGATGACAAATTTCAGGAATTGAGCTCACTAAGCAACGAAATGGTCGACTTAAAACTGAGCATTGAAAATATCATCTATAAATTGATTATGTTAAACTCAAAAATCGACGCGTCGAAGGTCATAAAGGTGCCCTCAGATGCCATATCGATAACAAAAATCGAAGGAAAAATAACTTCGCCAGCTCAACATAGCGAATAAAATATCTGATGTTTTTTAGTCCATCGGGGCAATGAAGGCTGGCAGATTATCGCGTACTGCCAGCCTTTCAATTTATCAAAGTGCTTTAACTATTCAGACTCAGTACCATCTATCTGAATTAACCAAATTGTATTGAGCATCACCGGATCTCAATTATTTATTGGCCCAAGTTAGATCGGCAATTTGCTGTGCGTTTTGTGCGACACGAGTGGCTCTGTCTGGCAAAAAATGCCGATTTTTCTTGCAAATATTAACTCGCACAAACGCACAAAACGCACAGACGTTTTTTTTTAGGAACATTATTCCTGCTCCATAAGAGACTTTGATCCCTAAATTTATTCATACTCGAATGATGAATGTGTTAATACATTTTATTTATCATCATCTATACTTGATAAAAAATTTACTACACAATAAAAATGTTTTATTCATTACTCCTCCATTTTATCGGAACGCAAAAATAGTCTGTGCGTTTTGTGCGCCTGTGCGACATAAAAAAACCTGATGAAATCAGGCTATTTCGATATTACACAGCTTCAAACTCGCACAAAACGCACAAACTCAACATTATCAAAAAAAATCATCCCGATCTAACGACAACGCTTCAACGCTAAGAGTCGACTCTTGATCAACTTTTTTCCTCCCAGGCTCTAGGAATAAAGATGTACCCTCGATAATTGGCACCATCAATAGACTTCGTTTCGCGAATAGTACCATCATCCTTAAGTTCAATCCATCCTCGCTTACTCAACTCATCTAAGATAACCTTTCGATTGATGCCCCGCAAAATTTCATTGGCAACTGCAGACAACATCAAATAGCGTTTATCACCAAATCTATCATCCCAAGAGTAGCCCGCTTTTCTTATACGCGCATCTGTCTTTGCAAAACAAATTGGAACATACCGTTGTTCTGATTCAACCGCAAAATGATCTTGAATTCTCTTAAGTACTTTATAGATTTCTAGATCCCCAATACTCTCACGCTGGCTTAGCCAGATTTTAAACCACTGATCAGCAGCCTTCCATACATCATTTTTCTCGTAAGGAAAAATTCCGCATTCGATGGCAAATTCACCAGCGCTTGCGATCAATGCAAACTTGCGACACACGCGACGTACTTGGCCAGAAGCACCTTCAGGACTATTTTTATCTACAAATTTCTGCGCTTTTTCACAAATAAGGGCGACGTGTTGCATCTTCTCAGATGGATTTGAACCACAAAATGCTGTCAAAAATGCGCGCAGAGGACTACCGTAATACTTCTGGCAACTGCTTCCAAGGTCATCGCTCAAACGTGCGCTATCACCATACCCATGTTTATTTTGGTAGAGATCCTGCCCACTCCCAGCGTCAATGGGCAAATCGATAACCCTGACCTGCTGTCCAACATGAACTGTGTATTTACCCGTCTCCTGAATCTTATCATTAATCGTAAGCTCCCCATTGGAAAGGAAGTTAAGCAACCAATTCCCAACGCTACGGGCGGAAGCATCCGATCTCATTCGCGCCTTGCCCTGACCATTAGCGAGCATATAAGGAATTTGAGCAATTGTTTCCGCCGAAGCTTGCCCTATCTCATCAAGGACCAAGAGATTGTCATCGTGCAAGACAGCTGTGTTTTCAATTGCATTATGCGTACTGTTCCATTGTCTCATAAAACCTTTATGACCTCCCCCACCACAAACACTCCCGGCCACATGAGCAGCAGTCGACTTTCCAGCTGAGGATGAACCGTAAATATGGATACCGCCACCTTCGAAACCACATGGCCTCAGCAATGGTCCGGTCAACGCATAACTGGTCAGCAGGACAAGCAGAGAGTTGCCCCGACAAAATTTGCCGACTTGGTCTTTCCACTCATCGAGTGAACCAGAAACCTGATGCAGGCTCGTCATATTGCTTTCAAAATAAATTTCCTCATCGAAGGGACTCCCAAAAATCTGGTCAGGCAGCACATATGCGTCTTCCTGCCAACCGACTTTGCTAAATCGGAGAAACAACTGGCCCGCCGGAGCATTTGCTTGCAGATATTCCATGAATAAGGACTGTGCCTTTGGGGCATAAGAAAACTCAACGCCATTATCTGAAAGAAGCGCCCTCACGGAGTCACCACGCCCCACACAATCTCGCATGTTGATGATAATCTTTTTTTCCACTCCGTCTGGCGCCTTAACTTCAACGAGCCTCGACCACTCCAGCGACTCCGGAGTACGAAGCTTCCCTAATATTTTCAAAGGACTACAGATGAGTTGCCCAGCAACTGAGCTTTCTTTGTCTGCACCATAATACACTCCGTCTTCTTCAAGTGAAAAAGCCGATGCAGCCCTGGAAGTTATCGCCTGTTGCCTCATCCAAAGATATCGGGGACTCCCCACGTTACAATTTTTGCCACAGTCATGAAGCCCTTTGACATACGAACAAGATACATCCTTAGCTTGGCGTTCACACTGCCGAATCTTATCTTCTGTCTCCTTTTCAGAATAATTGGGATATCCTTGACTGAAGAAGTGGACGATCGGCTTGGCTTCAGGGCCAAAACCCATCAATATCTTAACCATCGCCCACCATTGTGTCTCTGAGAGGGTTTGCCGATTGTTCCAGCAGTGCGCTATGAATCGACAATCCAGAAGTGAATCTAAGCCTAGTCTCGCTCCACAGCGTCTGCTGCGAATATTCAGGAAGGCCAACGCAGAAGAATAAAATTGCTCCATCGCTGAAGATCTCTCGGGTGGATCCGCCACAACAGAAAAATTCAATCTTGGCGTATCTGCCATAGCGAGTAGATGCTTAGCATCATATTTCATTAATTCGTCATATGTGACTGGGACCTTGTACCGCCCATTAGCCCTTTTAATATTTTCACAGCGTAAAAGCCGTCCCTTACCCATATTGTACATTTGTAAGTCTAGAATTTTGGCGCAATCCTGTTCTCTGCATGTCCGCGTTATAAATTGCACCATTTCTTTATATATGCGTGGCAAAAATGGGTGCCCGTCCTCTGCGCCAAATATTTTTGCTGGAATTTCCACATGGCAACCCTTTCCTCCGGATATCCAGTACTTTAAGCTATATGGATTAACACCATACATCCCAAAAAGTGTTCCCCAAACTAAATCTCTTGTGAAGTTAACTGCTATCTCAGGATCTAATTTGTAATCAATATCCAAAAATAGAGAACCATATCGAATCGGCTCTGGCTTTTCATCTACTGGTTCGTAACTGAACGATGTCGTACTGAAAGCGGTATATCCATCTTCCAACGCTTGTTTACGAGCTGCTTCACTGTCCGGAATAACTTTCCAAGAATTGTCTTTTCCTTCGACTTTGTCAGCATACCCTGCATACATAATTCTCATTTCTTGACTTTTCATTGCATAACTCCAGTATTGAAATATTCACACTAGTGAGCGATAAATTGCGAATAGTGATCAATAGTGCGTATATTATATCATATTATTTTTGAAAATTTATTACGATCTTAAACATTTCTTAACTCAGAGCTGTATCCATAAATACATGTAACAAACAACAAATATGTCACTATAATATGCATTATACATGACTTTTTATCATTTATTAACTTAATGCCAGGAGGAAACATGCATCAAGATATGATGTTTTTTGTAGAGAAAATAAGCGAGTCATTGCCGCCAATATTTACACGTAGTGTAGCGGTCAGCAATCTCGGAGGACTACTCGGCGCCAAAACGCTGGCAAACATCGACAATAGAGGGGAAGGGCCAACATCAAAAATCAGAATGGGTAAAAAAGTTCTTTACGAGCGTGACTCCTTTATTGAGTGGTTAAAGCAATATTACAAACTATCATGAATAGTGAGACACGAGCTGGCCTCGTGTCTCACCTAGAGCACCTAGTGAAAAATCCTGTTTTGCTAGCGTAGGTCCCAGGCAGATTGAGACAAATGGATTTTCACAAATAAATTTTCGACGTAGGCAATGGTGCTAACATGAGCCCCACCCCCAAATGACAGCTAGCTTATCTTTTAGAAATTATTAAATTTAAAATTTTTGACATAATTTTTTCCCTGATTTTCAGTGAAAACCCAGCGCATTTCCAGAGAAGAGGCGGAGCAAACAGGGACCATCTCGGAGCAAAGCTGGCCTATAGGCTACAATTGACGGGTGATCAGCGGAGCAAATGAGGCGTAATCTCACCGCAAAACACCATAAGCCAACAGTAATCAGATAAAGAATTAAGCGCCTGCCCTGCGGCACCGGCAAAAACCACCTGCGTGGAACACGTGAAAACGGCCGGGTCGTGCATTCGAAAACGGCCACCCAAAACAACGGAAAACGGCCACCTCGTACACTCTGATCGCGGCACAGGAGAAAAGCAGTTACGTTGACTATCTGGAGACCGTCCTCAGGAGTGAACACGATCTGCGCCAGAGACGGTACCCACGACGACAAACGAGCCAAGCGTAAAGCCATGGCTGCTTTGGAGGCCATGACCCAAGTGGATTCTGGAAAGATTCTAGACAGATCTGAAGCGCAACCCAGGGTTTATCAAAATTTCAAAATGATCATTTTTTACCCCCCCCCCAAAAAAAACACCCCCTGAACCCATTTTTTCAGGGGGGGGGTAAAAAAAAACGTTCAGCTCAGAGCATCTTCCACTGGCCAGTCACTCAGCATGTGCGCCCGGACTTCTTTCAAGGCATGAGCGACAGAAAAGCTTTCAAAGAGGACTTTAAGGCAGGCATAGGACTCGTCTTCCAGCGTTGGCGGTTCAACACCAGGAAAAAGAGCATGGCGCTGGCATCCGCACACTTGGGTACGTTGACAGAGCCAGTTCTTCCGGCCCAGGGCCACGGAACTGATGGCGTTTGGTTCTCGGCCGCGTTGTTGTCGGGCGTGAGCTGGCCACAGTCTACGCAGCGTATGGCCCGACTCCACTGGTTGCGAGCGTAGGTCACGGTGGTACTCGGAGTGTCAACGGTCAGGATGAAGTTTTTGTACTCGCCAGATACTCCTTGAGAACGGAGCCCGACTAGGTCGGGTCGTAGCGATAGACCAAGGTCGGCCGATTGGGGTTGTCGCCAATGAAGAGCGATAGGTACGACGTGGACGTATCGGACGCCCCTGTTCGTTGAGTGCTTGCAGGGTGGTTCCAATCATATTGGCGACCGGAGCGAATCTTCAGCTCGAGAAGATCATCAAGCCGCTCCAGAAATTTGATCAGGATCAATAACACTATTGCGACAAGATATGCTTCGTGAAAATGGAGCAATATAATCTCACCTACCTAGAAACAACAGGACTTCGTCCTCAGCATTATACTAGGATGTTCTGTCTAACATCCTAGCATAATACTACAGTGATAATAAATTTAAAATCTACAAATGAACAATATCATCAAATAAAGATATGTACTACAAATGAGATTTAAAAATTATATATTGAGCTATATAATTTAAACAATATTTAAACTTTTAAACATTATTCGCGGAATCCATCCCTCTTGCTCTTCAGAATTCCCCAGAGGAGACGTAATGATTCTTATTTCAGGATGAACCCAGCCATTTTTGACCATCCAGTACATCAATCTGCGAATTTTTGATTTAGTGTATCCATACACTTTACTTAAACTTTCAGTAGTTATAAACTCCTCTACATAATTATTTTCTTGGTATGAAATAATCCCCTCAATGATAGGCAAAGCCTCTTTTTTTACAGCCTCTAAACGACCATTCTCAATCCATACAATAGAAGTATTTGCAAAATACAGTGCAAGACAACAAGCTCTGCGCATTATATCAGGACCTATAATCAGAGTTAAAACATTCTTAAAGCCGCCACACTCCATTGCATAAAGCGCCATTGCGATACGAACAGCTTGCATGTCAAGTTTCTGTGCAATATCTTGGTAATTAGCGTATATTTGTCCCTTTGCTTGCGACTGTATCAAATAATCTTTAAATTGAGACAATACGATTCGAGCATCTTCGGAAAGAGCAAAATTATCATCTCCTGACTTTCCGCAGATATTCTGTTTAGTTCGCAGCAATGCTCGCTCAAGCTGACGTTTATACCATTCTTCACTTTGAGTCGACACACATCCACGCCCCACTTGAGGCTGCCAATCATTCTCAATATAAATCAACCATCTTGCAACTAATCCAATACCAATATATGTTTTATTACTAATGAATTGACATAAAGGCTCTGTCTGCCACATTGTCAAAGTTACAAAAAACGGCTTCTGCACTATAACCTGCTTTTTCATTGTGATGTCATCAACAGGGCCATTCGACCATACATCTAGAATTGACGTCAACTTCGTAGAAGATACGGTATTCAATTGAGCAAGGATCCCCCCCTCAGAATCAATTCTAATTCCACATCCATTCCGAATGCTAAGTTCTTCAACAAAAGATGGAATAGACATATTACCCATCATTGGCGAAACTGGTATAGTCATTTTTTCTAACTTAGCATCAATATCAGCGAGTTCCCTCGCATATTCACTACTCTCTATTTCGTCGATTGCAGAAGATGATTCTTTTTTAATCTTCTTCCTTTGTTGTTTATAAATCTCTCTCTTTGCCAGAATATATCGTTTTTCTTCTGGGCTTAAGAGTATATGCTTAACAATAAGTTCTTCAAGAACTTTACGCTGCCTTGCTTCACATGGGCTTTTTGAAGCCCCGGATGGAGCTCCTACGGCGAAATACATCGACATGCCTACTTGAAAATTCTTGGATACGAAACAACTTGCTCCAACTTGTGCTGCAGCAAATATTGGTATAAGCGTGCAAGCAACCATGTTGACTGGCGCTCCAAGCTCCTGAGCCAACTCTAACGAGTACTTTCTTGCAGAATCACCGAGAGCATTGATGGGGTCTAACGGCTCAAAACAATATAACGGACTGTAGGGGTCACACATTAGCTTTGTAAGCGCTCAGACATCCGCATCTTTCACGGGTGTATCTGATATGCGATAGGGACAGGGAGGAGTTCTATTTCTTGCGCGGCTTGGGCTTGGGGAGGCTTGGGAGAAGGGATCTGTCCACGTGCTGCGGCATGAGCGCCTTTATGACTGCCGTGGACTGCGCTGCGGGAAAGCGTTCGAAGAGGAATTTCAGGTAAGCTTGGGGCTCGATCTCGTTGGCCTTGGCGGTTTCCACCAGGGAAAAGAGCATGGCGCTGGCGTCTGCACCCTTGGGGACGCCGGCAAAGAGCCAGTTCTTCCGGCCCAGGGCCACGGGGCGGATGGCGTTCTCGGCCGCGTTGTTGTCGGGCGTGAGCAATCCGCAGTCCACGTAGCGCACGGCCCGGCTCCACTGGTTGCGGGCGTAGGTCATGGCCTGCCCGAGCAGGCTCTTGGGCGGGACGTGGTCGATACGCTCATCAAGGATGGCCCGTATCGCGTCGAGGATGGGAACGGCCTGCTCCCTGCGGTTGGCGACCTTTTCCTCCGGCTCCAGCTCTTTGATATTGTGCTCGACCTTGTAGAGCAGGCCGATGAGATCCAGGATTTCCTTGGCTGTCCCGTGCATGATCTTCTTCGAGGTCGCCTTCTGGACGTCGACGAACTTACGACGGATGTGGGCCATGCAGCCGACGTGGATGATGTCGTCCGACTCGCCGAGAGCCTGGTATCCGGAGTAGCCGTCGGTCTGGATGTAGCCCTTGTAATCGCCCAGATATTCCTTGGGGACGGAGCCCGACCTGGTCGGGTCGTAGCGATAGACCACGGTCGGCCGCTTGGGGTTTCCGCCACGGAAGAGCCACAGGTATGACGTGGACGTATCGGATCGTCCCGGTTCCTTGAGGACTTGCAGGGTGGTTTCGTCCATGTTGATGACCGGCCCGGAGCGGATCTCCGCCCGGAACAGTGCTCCGAATGGCTCCAGCGCCTTGGCCACGGCCATGGCCCATCCGGACATGGAATGGCGCGGGATGTCCACGCCCAGGCGGGCAAACTGCTTGGTCTGGCGGTAGAACGGCATGGCATCGACGAACTTGGCGGTAATGACCTGCGCCAGGAGGTTCGGCGTAGCGATGCCCTTGGGGATAATCTGCGGCGGCATGGGCGCGATACGCACCACCGGCATGCCCTCCTCGCCGTCACAGGCCGGGCAGGCATACTTGGGCCTGATATGGCGCTCCACCTGCATGACGGCCGGGACGTAGTCGAGCTTCTCGGAGACCTCTTCGCCGATGCGCTTCAGGCAGGCCCCGCAGGCGCAGACTTTCTGGTCCTCGGGCAAATCGTGAGTGATCTCGATGCGCGGCAGACTGTCCGGCAGGGGCTTACGTCCCCGCTTGGCCCTGGTGTGGGCCGGGACTTCGACGACGGGCACTTCCGCGGGCTTGGGCTTCACCTCGGCGATCCTGGCCAAAGGCAGAGGCAGGATGCCCTGGAAGAGGTCCTTGGATTTTTCGGACTTGGGAGCATACAGCGCGGCCTGCAACAGGGCCACGCGGTCCTGAAGATGGCGGTTTTGCTGGTAGTAATCCCAGACCAAATGCTTGAGTTGCCCGACGTCATCGGGAAGATTTTCGATGTCTCCCATGTAAGCGCACTTAGCAATAATATATTGAAATAGCAAGGATTTTATTGCTACAGAACCGATTTGTAATGCAGCCTTTGATGAGCTCCTTGCGGCGTGAGGGTGAGTCCATCAAGGAGCCAGCCGAGCTGTTGAGGGGTGATGTTCATGACCTCAGACACTCGCTCGGGCCAACAGAATCGATGCTTCTCCAGACGCTTGTGCCAGAGGCAGAAGCCGTTGCGATCCCAGTGCAGCACCTTGATGGCGTCGCGCCTGCGGTTGCAGAAGACGAAGAGGTGCCCAGAGAAAGGGTCCAGATCAAGGATGCCCTGGACCGTCATGCTCAGCCTGTCGATACCGGCCCGCATGTCCGTGGTGCCGGGAGCAAGATAGACCTTGGCCGCAGGCATCCTCAGCATCGGGGTTCCAGAACGGACAGAAGTCTGGTCAGCATAGCTTCGTCGAAGTCGGCAGGAATATCCAGGGCGTAACAGTTGCCGACAAGCAGTCCGATGGACGGAGCCTTCAGGGCCAGGGTGAACGGGAGAGGGACGATTGCGGGCGGCAAGGCAGGCACATCCACTGATGCCGAACGCGATTTGCGCAGCCAGTACCGGAATGAGCTGAAATTCAGGCCGTGCGCCGTGCAATACGCAGTCTTGCCCATGCCGCTTTGCCGCCACTGTTCAACATGAGCGAGCCATCGGGCAGCACGGTTCTGGCGGATGCGAGATTTCATGAGGACCTCCTTGGATTGAAGGTCCTTTATCTCATGGCTTGAAATTATTGGAAGATGGGCTCTAATGAGCGCTTACTTAGCTTTGCTCCTTCAGTTGATTAGCAAACCAACGAAGAAACGCCTCTCGCTCGTAGGCCACCTTGGAACGAAACATCATTTTGCCTTCAGGTCCTATTTTCAAGGCATCTAAATTTGCTAACGTCCTGGAATTTATCAACTTCCCTGTTTGCCTTTCAATCTCCTTACGAGTAACAATTGGTGGCAACGACTTCCTCAAAGACTCCAATAATTGTTCTTTCATATGAAACCCCCTATTTATGCTAGGGGCAAAGCCAGTTTCTTAAAAAAACAGATACCGCAGGTTTCTAAATTATTTTATTGCGATAAATCATGCCTTTAAAGACCGGCTCGTATTCATCACAACTCACCATATAGGCCTTTAAATCATCAGCTTGGTTGTTGGCCGTCAGCCGTATCCCAGACAGCACTGGAGAATCCGGTCTGAACTTGCCCTGAGCATTCCGTTCAGATTAGCAAGAGCAGTTTCACACTCAAGGAAATGAGCAAGCGAAAGACCGCAATCAATTGATTGATAATTTTGGCCAGGCAGAAAGACGGAGGAAGGAACAGGTCAAGCGGGACAGTTTTGACTTGCCGAAATCGGCACTAGAACAGGTATTATACGAGTTTCATTGAAAATATCGCCATCATCCCAACTACTTCGCGTAGTGGGGCAATGGGAAAAAGTCTTCGTTCAGCATGACGACCAACAATTGCAAACCAAAGAGGTCAGTTTATAAATCCGAGTGACTTATACACTCCTCGTCAGTATCGACCAGCTCGTCTCTGATTAGAAGCGATCTGTCGCGATTCATTTTAACTTGAAGTTCTAAAAAATATTCACGTTTATAAAGAATATATAAAACATCACTATAAATCACTAAACCTTAGCACGCTCATTTTTTCAACAGAATTTTTAGCAAGCCGATAGCAACGGTCTAAAGATCTATCATCCATATCCCTATTCAATTTAAGACTATTCACTTTTTTAGCTTGCACTATTGCTGATGATAGTTTTTGACCGAAAAAGTGAACTTTATCCCAGACATACAAACCTGCAGCTCTAATGTTAAACGGAACCTGCTCGTATTCAGGAACAATTAAATGTTTTCCCATTTGAATTGTAGATTCTGTAAACATAAATTCTGGTGAATGCCAATTTCTATAAGCCAACACGTTATTAATTAATATTTCTTTTAATTTGCTCTTATCTTGAATTATTGATTTATCGTAAATACAAATTTGAATATCTGAATTTTCGCAATCTCCAGCAGTATGCATTTGACAATTTTTCTTTGCTTCATTTATTAATCCAACAATTCTCCTAAAAATTTTTTCAATAGTTTCTTTTCCGTTTAAACAATCAATGTATACATATACGACATCTGCCGACTTTTCTTCAACAAAATATCTTTTTCCATCTTTATCTTTGTAATAAAATTCAATATCTTGTTTTTCTTCTATAGGAAATGAATTTTGCAAGAATGGAAACTCGTTATATAAATTTACATGATCGTCTATAAGACCTACGACCTCGTCAATTGGACGAATTGCTATCAAATCCATTGGATAAAAACCATACTTTCGAGCATCCGCATGCAATACGCCAACACTTTCATACTCTCTATCGCCAAGGCAATCATACAACTCCCAAAGATCAAATCCGACTCCCTCTAAATCATCTATACGATATTTTGGATTATCTCGATATACAAAATTATGATAGGCTATTATTACCTGCTCTAAATATATATACATGTCATTTCTAGGCGCAGAAGCATCATTTACTATTCCAAGAGCGACGTCAGCGTGATGCATCACAAATCTTGTCGCTTTATCAACCAAGTCAACGCCACATGATGATTTAATGAAATCATACCCTTGAATACTTTCCCTATCATTGAAATCTAATATATACTTCCTTTTTGTATACTCGCATCTCCAAAATTCTAACTCTAATATTTTTCCATAATTATCATTATTTCTTGCCATCACATCATGAAATAAAGGACGATTTTTAGGCATAACCCACCCTATAAAACACACTATATAAAAAATTATAAATTCACTCAGTAATTTATACAAAAATAAGATATAAAGCTCAAATGGCTAATCTTCCTCTCCAGAAACCTGTCTACCGCTTCTTTTGTTTCATAAGTCATTCACCGACATTGACATCCTCGTTAAATTCAATCTTTCAAAGGTTTGCTTTTTGACTGTAACATTCTTGATTTTTCGCTCAAGTTGATGATAATAGTTCTTATAGACAAATTTCTTACCATCACCGCTTTCATGTTGGCGTCATGCGTCTCTCGCTTGGTGATCAAGACAATACTTCCCTCTCGCAAGACGAGCAAGCCTCTACGAATTCCCTTCGATCAATTAAGTCAGAGAACTTGCAATACGTTAGTGTGACTGCCGAACGCTTCTGTGTCTACGCAACGCACTTTCTCTCAGATTTGGGATGGAGGCGGGAGCCATCCACCCCTGTTACCACTCTTCTGTTTTGACCACTTCTTCAGATGTGACATCGCAAGCGCTTTCTTCACCCACCTTTGAAGTTGACAGTTCCGACGTCACCGCCACCACTAACACGCCGGCGATTCCGGTGAAAATCTGCCCATGGCAAAGGCGGCAGAAAGAAAAGCGTGGACCGGCTCAAGGTGCGCACCCTGAGAGAGCATGGCATTTCTTTTCGTAAAATCGGTGAGAAACTCGGGTGTAGCCTGTCCAGTGTTCAGCATGTCATTTACGGCGAAAAGCAGCAGCCAACTCCGACAGTGAATGTGGAGGCATGATTGATATGCCAACCAAGCATCTTTTGTGAAAATTAATTTTCTTGCCCAACAATTGACATAGGTACGATTTATGCTTGAGTATCACTAACGACAGAAGTGGCTCAGTTCGTTTGAACACGTTTGCTCGTTTCTTAAGTGGAATCTCCGCTCTTCTTACACTGCCATTCTCACTGGCGACATTCGTTCGGTGTAAGCCTCGTCAGGCGTTTTCTTGCCCAACCGTGAATGCGGCCGCTTTTGATTGTACCAATCCATGTATTCCATAATCGACTTCCGGGCATCGCTCACCGTATCGTAGGCGTGCAGATATGCCCGTTCGTACTTCACCGACTTCCAAAGCCGCTCAACGAAAACGTTGTCACGCCAGGCTCCTCGGCCATCCATACTCAGCTTGCAGCCCCTGTCCTTGACAGCCGTTACAAACTCGATCGCCGTAAACTGACTGCCCTGATCCGTGTTCACGATTTCCGGAGTACCATGGCGGCGAAAGGCTTCCTGAAGCACATCGACCGCATGGCAAGCCTCCAGGGTGATCGCTATCTTTGACGCCAGGACCTTTCGGCTGGCCCAATCCACGACTGCGGTCAGATACACGAAACCCTTGGCCATCGGGATGTAGGTCGTATCCAGAGCCCAAACCTGATTGCTTCTTTCAATGAGCAGTCCTCGTAGCAGATAGGGATATACCTTGTGCCCAGGATGCTTCTTGCTGGTGCCGGGCTTCCGGTACAGCGCAGCAATCCCCATGCGTGCCATCAACGAGCCGACATGCTTACGCCCAACAGCGATGCCTGAGCGATTCAGTTGATCTCGAAGCATTCGGGCACCCATGAACGGATGCTCAAGATGCAGCTCGTCAATGCGGTGCATGAGCGCCAAGTCGACGGCGCTAACCGGCCGAGGCTGATAGTACACGGTACCGCGACTTATCCCGACCAGTTCGGCCTGCCGCTTGATTGAAACCTCGTGCTCGCGGTCGATCATCGCTTTGCGCTCAGCAATCCCACCTTGCTGAGTGCGCTTTCTAAAAAATCATTCTCCAGCGTCAGTTGGCCGATCTTGGCATGCAAGGCCTTCAAATCCACCGCCGGTTCACTATCGGCCGGTTTACCGAAGACGGCGGCGGCCCGTTCGCTGAGTTGCCGCTTCCATTCGGTAATCTGGTTCGGGTGCACCTCAAAACGCTGCGCCAACTCGGCAAGAGTCTTGTCCCCGGCCATCGCCGCTAACGCTACCTTGGCCTTGAATTCTGCTGAATGCTTCCGTCTCGTCCGCTTAGTCATTCTCTGCTCCCTGATCAATTTCGTTTGAAGGTGTCCGGGCTAGCAGAGATGCCACCTAAAGGCTTGTACAAATTTCTGGGGCCACTTCTCGACATTATCCCAAATCATTAGGAGATTCCATGGAAGATTATCTCAAGCAAGCTATCGAAATCGTCAAAGCCCAGGCATCTGTCCGCAACATGAACGAGGAAGAGATCACATCCATGATCAAATCCTTGGCTGGAAGCATTCGCGGAGTTGCGGAAGGTGTCGCGCCTGCAGTTGAAACTGAAGCTGCTGTCGATCCAAAAAATGCCATCCGTGAAAAAAGCGTCATCTGCTGTGAGTGCGGAAAGTCGTTCAAAGTTTTGACGAAGCGCCACTTGGCTACACACGGCCTCACGCCGGAACAGTACAAGGAAAAATATGGCTACAAGAAAGGCACGTCCCTTGTGGCGAAGTCCTTGGCGCGAGACCGCCGCAAGACCATGCAGGGCATGAAGCTCTGGGAGAAACGCAAGAAGGCTCCCAAGGCCGAATAAGCTGCATCATCAGGCCGGCCACCCCTCACCAAAGGTGCCGGCCTCTTGCTTCCTATCATCGGCGGATACTGCCTCTGCTGAACCCAAGCGCACGAGATACCCATGTGCGGACGATTCTCCCTTCCAGACGAAGCAGCGGTTGCGCATATCCTGAAAATTGACCGCTGGAATTGGCATTGGCCGGAGCCACGCTTCAATGTGGCTCCGACAACCCGTGTGCCCATGGTCTTCAGGGCTGACGATGCTCTGCTGGAACTGAACGGCGCGCGTTGGGGGCTCATTCCCCATTGGTGGAAGAAAGAGGCGCCGCCATCCCTGACCTTCAATGCCCGGTCTGAAGAGGCGGCCGAGAAGCCAACCTGGCGTCACAGTCTGCGCAGGTTGCGCTGCCTGATGCCAGCACGCGGATGGTACGAGTGGAATGAAAAGGAACTGGTCAGGAGCGACTCGGGCCGGCAGGTGAAGCAGCCCTACTACATCTGCGCACCGAATGCGGAAGCAATCGCCTTCGCTGGGCTTTGGGCCATCTGGACAGGACAGGACGGCACACAGGTGCTTTCCTGCGCCTTGCTCTCCAAGGCGGCAGCGCCTGGCATCGTTCATATCCATGACCGCATGCCCGTAGTCCTCAAGCCCGAACACTTTGACGCCTGGCTGGACCCGAACACACCCGGGCCGGACGTCCAGGAGATCATCGCCGACTCACGGAACGAATTCGACAGCTACCCCGTGAGCACCAGGGTCAACAACACGCGCAACGACTTCCCGGAACTGCTCGTGCCCCTCAAAGCCTGACCTTTCTGCGCCACGCAAACGTTCCAGGCGGATTCCCTCACAGACAATCACCGATGGCGATGCCTGGCTCGATGGTCTTCAAAACAGCAGCCGAACCGCTTTGCGCAGAAATTTCTCGACCCACGACGTCGATGACTCTTTTTCATCACGCCGCCACTGCCAGGGAGGCGTTGGATCCTTGTCGGCCCACAGACCTGCCCCGCTCGACCTCGCTTCGGTTTCGAGCCCAGCCCATTCGCCGCACACCCAGCCCTTGCAGTATTGCCTGTACAGCCAGGCATGACCAGATCGCAGTTGCGCGGCATTGACGTCCTCCGCGTCAACAAAGACCCGCGCCACGGTGCGTCCGTATCTGTCCGTATCCATGACTTCGATCTGCACCGATTGCCCGTGCACCATGGAAGACAGATTCTGCTTCGAGGCCTTGCCGAACGGCTGGCCGGACTCGGGGGCGTCAATGCCGTAAAGCCGGATTTTCACCTGGTCGTGCCCGTCACGCATGACGGTGATCGTGTCGCCGTCGGCAATCCCGACAACCTTGCCGGTCCATGCCCACCCTGCTCCGGCCTGGAGCAGGACGAGCTGAAGAAAAAGAGCAGCCCCGACCGCGATCTTGCCTATCCACCTCTGAAACCTCATTTCCGGCTCCGCCGTCCCTGGTTGCGGTTATTTCACCAGCGGCAATTCAGCCCAGCACGTCGTGTACCGGGGCGATTTCCGTTCCTGCCTCATGTGCCACGGCTTGCGTCCGACTCCAGACGAGGCCAGGGTCAGAACCCTGTGGCCGTATTTATCGTTGGCCTTGTCCAGCATGGTCATGAGGGCCTGCTGTTTCCTGCGGTCATCCCCGCTTGGCTCCATGAAGGAGAGTTGGCGGTTGTTCTCCTGCACGAGTTCAAGAAACATGACCCCGACTTTCTGGTACCTGAACCCCTCGCGGTAGATGCGCCGCAGGATGCGCAGGGCCTGGGCGTGCAGGATCGGCGTGTACGAGGTAGGCGCGGCAAGGGCCTGACTCCCGCTGCCGGTGTACTGCGGATCGGGATGGAAGCGGCTGGTCTCGGCGAACACCTGCACCACCCCGGCCAACAGCCTCTTCGCACGCAGTTTTTCGGCGGCGCGCTGGACATACGCGGACAAGGCTTCCTCCAGGCTTTCCAATTCGGCAACTCGGGTCCCGAAGGACCGTGAACAGACAAGACTTTTTGCCGGTGGCGGAACCTCCTCGAAGGCGATGCACGGTATCTGTCCCAACTCCAGCACCGTATGCAGCCCGGCGATGGTCAGATGCTTCTTCACCCAATCCCGCGGAGCCCGCTCAAGCTTGTCGGCGGTATCGATGCCCGCAGCCTTCAGAAAACGCGAATAGCGGCGCCCAATCCCCCACACGTCGCCCACATCGATCTTGGCCAGCTGCAGCTCTATGTCCTGCGCCTCATCGAGCAGCCAGACTCCATTACTGGCAGGGGTCTTCTTTGCCAACCTGTTCGCGACCTTGGCCAGGGTTTTCGTCCTGGCAATTCCCACGCAGACCGGAATCCCCGTCCATTTGTGGACCGTCCGCCTGATGTCGTCGGCGATCTGAACAAGTTTGTCTGGACTCATGGCCCTGAACAGCAGGAATGACTCATCGATGGAATAGATTTCAACCTCAGGGGAAAACCCGGCCAACACCTGCATGACCCGGGCGGACATATCCCCATAGAGCGCGTAATTCGATGAGAATATCCGTACGCCATTGCCCTCGAAGAAGGTCTTGCGTTTGAAGGCCGGCTCTCCCATGGCGATGCCCAGGGCCTTGGCCTCATTGGACCGGGCGATGACGCAGCCGTCGTTGTTGGAGAGCACGACTACCGGCTTGCCTTCGAGCGCAGGCTGGAACACCCGCTCGCAGGAGACGTAGAAATTGTTGCAATCCACCATCGCGAAAAAGTCTCGGCTTTGGGCGGCAAGCATCAGACCCTCCGAACCACGCCCACGACCACGCCCCAGACCTGAAGATCCTGCTCCGTGCCGACCTGGATGGGCTGGAAAGCCTTGTTTTCCGGCACCAACCGGCACCGCCCGCCTTTCAGGTGAAGGCGCTTGACCGTCATTTCCCCATCCAGGGCCGCGACAACGATTTTGCCATGAGCCGCCGTCTCAGAGCGGTCGACCACCAGGATGTCGCCATCGTGAATGCCCACGCCGATCATGGAGTCACCGCTGACCCGCACCATGAAGGTCGCCGCAGGGTTCCTGACCAGCAAGCCGTTCAGATCCAGGCCCGTTTCGAGATAATCATCGGCCGGAGATGGGAACCCGGCCGGAATGCGATGCAGATAGAACGGCAAAGCAAGCACCTCGGAGTGCTGCGACACGCGGCCCATGAAGTCCACGCGGCAGCTGACTTCGCACGAGCGATCCAGCGGTCCGACATGATCCAAAACAGTTTTCAATTTCGTCCGTCCTCAGAAGGCAAGCGCCCGGTTCCAACGATTGGAACCGGGCGCATGGTTTTTCGAAACAAGCCAGATTCAGCGCATTTCGTTTGTGCCGATATGCTTCCCACACAATGAACGGCACATCCAATTGCCCAATTTTGAGTTAACCCGGCAGAGGTGCCGTACGCCCTTGCGGATGATTACGTATGCCATCAGAACGAGAAACCCACGCTCACAAAATATTTGCCAGACGAAGACGTCCATCATTGCAAAAAAAAATTAACAAATGTTAATACAGAAGCCAAGCCAAAAAAAATTCTACGCGTAGTCCCTGCTACTCCTCAGAACCCGCCAATATGTCGCCATGGTTCTTCTGAAGTCCCCAACTCACGGCCCTAGGCTACGCACACGAAGACATACGATTCAAGCGTAAAGCAATGGCTGCTTCGGAAATCATGACCCAAGTGCAAGCCGTCAAAATTTGTGATATCATCGAATGTAACGACTGGGTCCCCACGCATTTTGATCCAACCAACCTCCAAAGGTAATATAGAATGCGCAAGATGGCTTGCTGACGTAATTATGGATTATTCGTGAAGCACGATATTCTTATTTAGAGGCACTCAGAAATATCATGTCATAGATCCAGCCTGACCATTGAGATCACCTATATGGCGCGTAGCAAAGTCAGACATAACGAATTGTGAGACGGACAAATTCGTTTTGCTTCCTCAAGTCACTCTTTGTTTTCTCTTCTATATCCGAGAATCCAAGGAACTACGGTAAGGACAAATAGGGCTACAAGAGTGGCCAGGGCGGCAGTCGATTCCCGCCCCATTCCCGCAGCTATACCGATTGCTGCCGTTACCCACACGCCTGCCGCCGTAGTCAACCCCCGAGTATCCTCCTGTTTGCTGCCCAAAATTATAGCTCCGGCCCCAAGAAACCCCACCCCGGCGGTCAGGCCCTGCAGTACCCGAGTCAAGTCTGCGGTTGAGGCCCCGGATTGCTGAGGAATGAGGACGAAGAGTGCTGCCCCGATGGCGACCAGCATATGCGTTCGCACCCCCGCACTTTTACCTTTCTGCTCCCGCTCGTACCCCAGAAGGCCGCCAAGGATTCCAGCAACCAGAAGGCGTAGCGTGATTCGTGTAATTTGCGTCACATCTGAGATATCCGTAAATTCCGATAGCACTGTATTCCATACATCTTGCCACATGCTCATAATCCTCGTTATCACATCCTATATCCCGCACTTCGTCCAGACCATTCACAAACCCCGCCTAGCAGTAGTGATAGAGAAAATTTCTAAAATATATCCATAAAAGAACAGCGCCGATACTCATCTCTCCCTACTCTCCAATTCCTGCCATATTCTTCCTTCGATTTCTGACCCACTTATCAAATGATATTACTGGGAGCACCGTTGCCCCGACCGCCATGGCAAACAGCCAGCCCCGGCCGTCAATCGGCGCGGAGTTAAAAAGCGTCTGCAGTGGCGGCAGATAAATGAAGCATGTCTGGAGCACGAGCAGGACCCCAATGCCTATGAATATCGTCGGGTTGCTGAAAAAGCCCTGGGTAAAGAGCGAGGAGTGCAGGGATCGACAGTTGAGCAGGTAAAAAATCTGCGTGAAGGTAATGCTTGTCACGCAGAGGGTCTGCGCTTCGGCAAGGGCCAGGGCATGCCGGGCGCTGGTCACCGGCTCTGGGCCGACGATTCGATAGTACTCCCAGAGGAACAGCCCGCAAGCACCTGCCGCCATGAGGACTCCGACAATAATCAAGCGGGTCACAATGAAGCCCGAAAACACAGGTTCGTCGGGAGAGCGCGGAAGTCGCCGCATCGCGTTCGGCTCAAGCACTTCAAAGGCCAGAGGGATAGACAGGGTCACGCTTGCCACCAGATTGATCCACAGGGTTTGGCTGGGGGACATGGCCAAAAGGAGTTCATTGACACCATCAACCTGAATTGTCGGGAAGAAAAACATGGCAACCGACAGGGTGCAGGCCAGGCCGAGATTGGCGGGCAGCATAAAGGCCAGGGACTTGATGAGATTGTCATAGACCCGGCGTCCTTCCTCCACCGCTGCGGTGATGGAAGCGAAGTTGTCGTCCATGAGCACAACCTTGGCCGCTTCTTTCGATACCGCCGTGCCGGTTATGCCCATGGCGATGCCGATGTCGGCCCGCTTGAGGGCCGGCGCGTCATTAACACCGTCGCCGGTCATGGCAATGACATGGCGCTGTGCCTGCAGGGCCTCGACAAGCTGGAGCTTGTGCTCCGGGGCCACCCTCGCAAAGACGTTCGTACTCATGACCGCGTCCTGCATCTGCTTTTCGGAAAGGCCGTCCAGGTCACGGCCCGACATCGCGCTTTGTCCTTGCGGCAGAAGACCGAGTTGTCGCCCGATAGCCTCGGCGGTCACAGGGTGATCGCCGGTGATCATTTTAACGGTAATCCCGGCTTGGTGGCAGACTTTGATGGCATCCATCGCCTCGGTCCGGGGAGGGTCGATCATGCAGAGCAACCCTGCAAACTGCAAACCCGCCCGGACGGACTCCGGTTCGATCTGCTTCGCAGCGACGGTTTTCTTGTGTGCAAAGGCGATGACCCTCATTCCCTGGCGGGCATAAGTGGCCATGGCCTCATTGATTCGCCGTAATTCCGCCTCGCTCAGGGTACAGCGCTCAAGGACTGTTTCCGGAGCGCCCTTCAAGAGGATATGGGTTTCCCCGTCAATCGTGTTCAGGGTGGCCATGAATTTACTGTCCGACTCGAACGGGATGACGTCCAGACGGACATGGGCACTGCGAAGATCCTGGCTCGAGAGGTTTGCTTTTTCGGCGGCAGCAACCAGCGCAGCCTCGGTCGGGTCGCCGGTGATAGTCCAGATGTTTTGTTCAAGACGCACTACGGCATCATTGCAGAGGATGGCAGTGGTGAGCAGATCATGCAGGGCCGCCGGGAGTTCGGTCAGGCGGACACCGTCGCGTTCGATTTCCCCGTTCGGGGCATAGCCGATGCCGGAAAACCGGTATTCCTGCCCGCCCAGCCATGCCACTTGCACAGTCATCTCATTGCGGGTCAGTGTGCCGGTTTTGTCAGAACAGATGACAGTGGTGGATCCAAGGGTTTCCACCGCCGGGAGGTGCCGGACGACCGCATGCCTTTCGGCCATGCGCCGTACGCCTATGGCGAGGCAGATGGTGATTACCGCCGGCAAACCTTCAGGGATTGCCGCCACCGCGAGAGAAACGGCAACCATGAGGGACTCACCGAGAGGGGCATCTTTGACCCAGATACCGAAACTGATGAGGACGGCGACTACTCCGACTACAGCGATGGTAATGCCATTGCTGACCTTGGCCAACTGACGAGTCAGCGGAGTCTCCATCTGCCCGGTCTGGTTGAGCAGGGCATTGATGCGGCCCAGTTCTGTCGCGCCGCCGGTCGCGACCACTACACCGGTGGCCGTGCCCTGAAGAACAAGCGTTCCGCTATAGACCATGCCGAACCTGTCACCAAGAGATGCATCCTGGGCAACGGCATCACTTCTCTTTGCCACAGGCAGAGACTCACCGGTGAGGGCGGCTTCTTCGACCAGAAGGTTTTTAACCCTGATCAGACGCAGATCTGCGGGAACCTTGTCGCCACTCTGCAAGGTCACAAGGTCGCCAGGGACCAGGCTTTCGGCAGAAACTGAAATGGACTCTCCGTTCCGCAGCGTTGTCGCAAATTCCGGCACCATGGCAGCAAGCGCTTCGATGGCCTTACCTGCTCTATACTCCTGTATAAATCCGATAATGGCGTTGACGATTACCGCACCGAAAACCACCAGGGAATCGGTGATTTTTTGCAATCCGACCGCCAATGCGCCAGCTGAGATCAAGAGCCAGCCAATCGGATTATTGATTTGACGCCAAAAAATCAGCCAGGGGCTGTCGTTTCCCTTGCGAAGGAGCGTGTTGGTGCCATATTTTTGCAGTCGTTCTGCTGCTTCGCGGTCAGTCAACCCGCTGAGGCTTGTCTCTAACTCGGACATAACGTCCTGCACTGACGAGGAATGCCACAACGTGCTGTCTGGTTTCCTTGCTTTACCTTGCATAGCTAAGCATCTCCTTCAAAGATCAATCTTCACCGTCGCGTCCTCCATCTCTTGAATCATCAGCAGGACAATCTTTTCCGGCTCGTGGGTCTTGCCCAACATGGAGTTGATATTTGAACTGATGATCTCCATGGACGCAATCTATTCAATAATAGTCTATGAAATCACTCCATGCAGAAAAGCGATCCCTCCCAGCAGGAGAAATATAAAATAGAGTAACGTTAAAACAAGAGTCATGTATCCAAGGAGAACGGACCTCCCGTCCCGCTGGAGCACTCCGATAGCCAGGAAGAGAATTGCCAACCCAGGCAGCGTATTAGAGAAAGGAATCAACCCGAAGGGAGCCATCAGAAGCAGCGCACCTGCAATCAGCATCAGTCCGTTTACTCTCGCCATTCCTAATCCGTACGTAAGAACGGGAATCGAAGGGCGACTTATTCGCTCCAATCGGTGAATCCAAACGGTGCCCTTCTCCAACGCCAATCGTAGCCTCTCGGCTGGAAATTTCTTGCGTAGCAGTCGGTCCGGAAGCCAGGGGGGACGATGGGTCATGATCCCAGCGCCGATCAGTCCAATGACCAGTCCGAACAAGGTGCTGAGCCCTGGTATGGATACAGGGACCATAAAAGGCAGCGTAAGGAGTATGCAGAAAACCAGCATTCCATCGCGACCGATTACATTGATTATATCACGCAAAGTCACCATATCCCCAGAAATATTTTTGATCACATACTCGACACTTTCAGACGGCATTGTTTCAATTTTTTTACGGTTTAAATTCATTTAACTTAGTTCTCTGTATCTACGTATTATAATGATTTTAAACATATCTGGCTATGAGCTTTCGACGTTAACGGATTGACCGCACATGCATGATAGCATTTTTTCGATCATTTGGTTTTCGTACGCAGTTCCGATTCCCAAACCGTGAGCTGGATCCGTTTATACTAGTTGTCAGGAAACCGTGCTGATCAGGTAGCTCGTGTATCCCGTGTAACAGATTGGCAGCACTGCAGCCTCGATACGATTGATACGACCCGCCAAAATTCAAGATTGGCCCCCTATTTTTCCTTGAAAATCCTTTTGGGGTGGCGGATCGCATAAGCCTGAAAGCCGCGCCAATGTCACAGTAAGGCAAGAGCCGCGAGACAACCGCCGCATCCACACGCAAAATCAATCCAGCACCAATGACGCTTGCTCCACAAATCCAGAAATTCCTTGGCCACGGTGACAAGGAGTCCGGATAAATAGAAAGGTGCCCAAAACTGGCCAGTAAGCGTCAAGAACAATCCCCAAAAAAATGAAGCTGCCAGTCCATCCTGAAGACGGCCATCACGCGGATTCCCGCCGCCCTGTACCAATGCAAACAATTCATGGCAATCTCGCAAAACCTCAAAGAACAATATTTGTGCTGAGGGTACGCCATTGATAGATTATAAGCTGTCAAAGGTTCGTGCTGTAAAAAATACACATTCGCATTTCTTACAGCACGTTGTAAGGATCAGTGATCCGCGATCATTGCGGCGCGGGGCTTTTCTCACCGTCTCCCTGGATGAAAGCCGACAGCATGCCTATGGGTACGCCCAACTCCTCCAACTTGCGAACCACGGATGCCAACAGTTGGTCCAGCGCGCCTGATCCCGCAGCTTCAATATTTTTCAATGCTTCAAGCTGCTTGCGTTGTTCCGGCCCGAGGTTTTCCATGACGGTCCGTCCTATCTCCTCGCGCTGCGGAAGACTCAGATCCTCATTCTTGAGCTTGTTCAAAAGGGGCTCAATGATTTCGCGTTGGTGCTGGTCAAGTTTAAGGTCTGCCTCGGAAAGCTTCGTTTGCAGGGCTGTCATGTCCATGGACTGCAGATAGTCGACAGCACCGCCGACGAAACGGGCGGCAAGCACGGTCAAGGTGACGACAAGAGCGGTCCCGATGATTCCGGTCAAGGCCAGGGCCACGACGATGCGCCGGCCCCAACTGCTCGGCTTAAATGCTTTGGACTTGAAATTGGGAAGAGAAGGCGTTTGGCGTGGTTCGGTCATCTGATTGTCTCCAGGGTGAATTGTTATTTTCCTTGATAACTGCGTGAATGGCTACATTCCAAGACATCTCGAAAGTGACGCATTACTCGTCACTTTGAAATTATGCCAAGCCCGACTTGTAGGGCGCCGGTGACACATTAAACTTGCGCATGCTTGGCTTGACACTCCCGTTCCATCTTGAAGGACGGATCAAGCTTCAACTGGCGAGCGAGTCCGCTCAGGTAAGCACGCTCCATGGAATTCCCCTCGTCCACCATGAGCAGGCCGCCAAGTCCACCGAAGCGGGACGGAGCGTTCAGCGCGGCCTGCTGCGCCATGGCTGACGAGTCTTTGGCTGTAGGGATGGGCTGGTTGTAGCCACTGCTGTATGATGGATTGCTACCGGAAGATCATCCCCCGCCTATGCATTTGGCGTCTGCCAGATCGGGCCAGGCAAAGAGAAGAAGGGTCAGGGCTATAAGCGGAAAAAAAAGATAGGCCAATTCTGGATGCGAATCGGCAGCGCAGGATAGAGGTGCGGGAACGTTCTTCATGGAGCCTCCTGTGGTTGGGTGGAGGTCCTTCAAAAAAAAGACCTCCAGCATGGGATATCATGCTGAAGGTCTGGCTCATCGGTGGGTTCCGACGGCAAGACCAAGCGCTTTCGCGCCGAGATTGTTGATCTTGCCTTTGGGAGCTACTCCCCTTCACTATAAATGATAGTTTGATTCGGCTACTTGTCAAGCAATTCTGCAAGCGCTCAGGCATCTGCATCATTCCAAGCTGAAGCAGGTTTGCGATAGAAGCTTGAATTCTTTATTTTTTACGTGACTGGGGCTAGGGAAGGCTTGGGGAGAAGGGATTTGTCCACGTGCTGCGACATGAGTGCTTTCATGTCTTCCGTGGCCTGAGCTGCGGGGAAGGCTTTCCAATATCTCGCTGCAATTAATCCGAATCAACAAAAACAGGCATGAGCTTGCTGCCGGAATATTTTTGTCCGATTCGGGAAAAATGAATATTTCTGGCTCCGAAAAAATACCAAGAACCTACTGATCTTTGTAAATTGAACAGAAAATAGGCGCCACAACAGCCAGTTGTGCATGCGCAAGACTTTGAGCTCCGTGGCGGTCAGAAAAAGGACAAAGTGGCCTTCTCTTGGCCGCGCCTGCGCAGTCGTTTCAAGCCGAGCTTACGTTTTGCTACTCTGAAGGCTGACTCGCCTTGCCCGTCGTTAAAGAGCCATGTTTCCGGGTCCTCGACAAACACTCGTCGCCTAGCTTCGATGCGGGGCTTATTCCAGTCCCACTCCAGCCTAGCTTTACGTTTGGTGATTTTTACCGGACAGTAATGGCAATGCGGGCAGGCGCCGAAATTGTCGGCGGAATCACACAAGCACTTTTCAGGAAATATAGGCATGGTTGTCACATTAAGTCGTAAAAGCTCCCCTTCCGGTCGAATCATTCAATTTGCGTTGGTTGTCTGCCTCCTTTTAACGTTGGCTGTGGTCTACGTGAAAACTCGTTACGAGCCTGACGAGCGGTTACAAGTTATCTTGCCTCCTACTCCCCTGAAGGAAATTCCCAAAAATCTGTCCGGCCTGACCTGGAACGCCGAAACAGGAACGCTTTTCGCTGCCACCAATGATCCTGAATTCATTTACGAACTGAGCCCCGGTGGAGAAGTGCTCCGAAGTATAAAACTTCAAGGGTTCAAAGATACAGAAGGCATCACACACATCCAAGGCACTCTGTTTGCCATTGTCGAAGAGCGCAGAGGGGTCTTAAGTATCTTTCACATCCCTGAAAATGTGACAGAAGTCGGCCACGACATCCACGCACGATTGGATCTTGGCATGGCACCTGTAAAGAACAAAGGCTTTGAAAGCCTCAGCTATGATCCTGCAACACGAACCATTTTCACCATACGCGAAGGCAAGCCATTCATCCGTCGCGATATTGTCCTTGACGAAATGTTCATGCCCATAGAAGTCCACTCAAAACCATTGCCAGCCTTGAAGGTTAAGGACGTTGCCTCAATCGTATTCTCCTCGGACAGTCATTTCTGGATTTTGAGTGAGGCTTCAAATCGAATCGTCGTATTGGATGCAAACGGAGCACAGCGGAATGCATTCACGCTGGACATTGACAACAGATATTTCCAACCTGAGGGCATCACGCTCGGGTTGGACGGCAAGGTATACCTTGTTGGCGAACCCAATATTTTCGCGATTTATGGCTATTGAGCACATCAGGCTCGCTCGGCTTACTCTCGGGACCACTTGATCTGAAATTCGATCTCCTCCTCAACATCGGAACGTTCGTGCTCGATGGTGAATTGTGCCCGGACGGGAACGTATAGGCGCTCGCCTGCAATCTGAATCTCGAAACGATCTCCCTTCTCCAGGGCATCGGCCAGACGCCGCAGCTTGGCCACGAATTCGGCCTTCGGATATCCTTTCTCAACATCTCGTTCGGGCTTCGCACTCATCTTTTTTCTCTCCGTGATCTGATTTTGTTTCCTAGCTGCCTAACATTTTTATTATACGGACTTCGCCAAAATGGCAGCCCCCGTTTTGAGCTCGACAACATGCTCATCCATCGACAATTTTTCAACGCCAAGATCCACCTGGGTCTTGAACGATTAACCTCGTGGCAACGATCACGAATTGACGCTGATAGTCAGGTTTATGTTGCAGCAATGGGCCTTCCCTGAAAAACGACTCCGTCTCACCTGCCACGCCCAGCACCAGCTTCCACAAACTTGAAATCCTCATCGCATATGGCGGCGTTTTTCACAATCCGAAGAAATTGATGAGACAAAAAAATATCTTACACACAATAAGGCTGTACTTGAAGGTGGAATCAGGCCGGTCTCCCCTTTCTTCTGGGAAGCCGGCCTCTTAAATGTTCAGTTACCTTGGTTGCTACTGCTATCGGACATAGTCAGAGTTTCGTCTTGTTCACCACCAGTCTCCGAATCATCTGGCTGCGCGGTGTTTGACGACAATTCCGACATCACCGCCACTGCAAACACGCCAAGAACTCCGGTCAAACATCCGCCAATAAATGTCATTATCTTTCCCATACGATCCTCCCTGGGCATTATTTCTTCAGTCATCGAGGGTCTCCCTAACAATTTCGAGTACGGCGATCGCGATCGCTATGGCTGGTCCCCAACTCATATAGTCTTCCCTCCCTTGTTGTGCCCACGGATGCGGACGTTACGAACATGTCCCAGACGGATGATGATCCTGTCAGGCGGACCGAGAATCGGCCCTTGGAATCTCCTTGCTTCCATAGCGTCTCCTTTTTGAATGGTTGAAACAAAACGGGGGACCATTGGCCCCCCGCACGGTTGTTGACTGGCTGGAATGGATCAGCGCTCAAGAATCGTACCCTCAAGCAGAGCGAACATGGCGGGTGCCAGTTCCGCCATGGAATTTACCACTGCACTGCGCCCTGGCAGGAGCACGTTGATTCCGGGACTGGTGATCCCGATGCCGTATATCTCGAAACCGGCTCTTCCCCCCTGCTCAATGGCCTGAGTCGCGCACTCCAGAGAATCCGGCTCGCCATCGGTAACAACAAGGATGAGCTTTCGCCTCTCACTCAGAGGCAGCATATCCTGCATGACCCACCACAAGGCTTCCCCCATGGGCGTCCCGCCTGCAGGCACGAGGTCCAGGCCAATGTGCGCTTTCTGGCCGTGCGCAATAATGGGGGCGACGGTCGAATAGGATCCGTGTGGTAATTGCGAACTGGGAAACGCTGTCACGGCAACATTGATCTTCGATGCCTCCAAGGCGGAGGCAAAGGCGTAGCAGGCCTGGCAGGCCAGACGAATCCTGCGCACCATGGAGCCGGAGCAGTCGAGTAGGATATGCACGGCGGTATCAATCCCTGCCCGCTCGGCTTTGACCCTAAACACCCTATGATCCGAGACAGTCAGACGATGAAGTTGACCGGTATCCAATCGCCCTCTTCTTCCGCTTGAAGCCCTGGAAAGGATCTTGGTTTGCAGGAGTCCCTGCAGTCTGGTCCGTAGCGCCATGGACGCCTGCTTTGCCTCCAGAACATCGTCTACGGAAAGTGGGCCTGCATTTTTTGTCGTCGGAACGGCCACGGTGACGGCGCTATCTTTCGACCCACTCGAATTGACCTGCAGGGCGTCAGCCAGGATATCCCCTAGGCTTTGCGGGAGGTCATCCTCTCCAGCCCCGAGCAGATCTAGAAGGTGATCCCGAGCCTCATCCCCGATTTCACCGGGGTCATCTAAGCGATCATCTCTTGAGGAATCCGCTTGGTCGGTAGAAAGCGAGTAGTCCTCTACTGCTGACCCTTCTTGGGCATCTTCGCCCGAGAAAGTGCCCTCAGTTTCCGAAAGATTCTCCTGCTTCTGCTGATTCTTGCCAACTTCTGCACTGCTTGAACTGGTTGAGGCCAGTGACTTCCCTTCGCCTTGGGTTTGCTGTTGTTCGGGGTCGACTAGGTCGGTCGGCTCCGGCCGTGTGGAAGGATTCGCGAACTGATCCAGAATGCGCACGATTTCACGGGCGAAGCCGATAGCGTCCTGGGTCGAACGGCAATTGGTTCGAACCGCCTTCAGCACGCGTTCGATCTTTGGCCTTACCCTCGGAAAGTCCCTGTCCAGCTGTCCAGCCAGAGTGTCCCGCTTGTTGGACAGATCCTGGACATCCCAGGACCGGACTTCGAGCAACAGCCAATTGAGGATATTCACCGCAGGCTGAATAGGCTCGTCCCTTTGTTCTGAGCCGAAGATATGCGCGATGAGCCAATCGAAGTTCTGGCGGCACCCTGGAAATATGGACGCAAGTTTGTGTTCGACGCGGTAATCTTCAAGGGTGTTCCACACGTGCTTTTCTAATGATGTGAGATTGGCATCCTGCAGGGCCTTGAAATCCGTGTCCCGGACATGGCTGGCTTCATGGTCCAAAAATCCACGAGCCAATGCCAAGAGCGTATCGGGAACATCGCTCGGCAAGGATGGCAGACGAATAACCGTGCCGTCCGTATAAGCGTCAGCACCTCCTATCTCGACCTTCACCCCATATTTTCTGCCGAGCACGCTTGCCACCAATGGCAGCGAACGCATCACGGCTCTTGTGTCGATCATCAGACCTCCAAATGCGAAAAGCCCCGGAGCTTGTGACTCCGGGGCTTTCGTTCGTTGTTGTGTTTACCGGCTAGGCTATGCCGAGCAGATACCAGTATGGGTCGAAACTTTGCTCGACCAGCTGGCCAAGCTGCTGAACAAATGGACCGTAGTTCGTATCCTTACCCGCCTTGTCCAAATTCTCGTAGTAGGCGGCCCGATCCTCCACCGGGATGATTACGGTCGGAAATCCTGCCCGCATGAGTTCCAGATTCATGACGAGCCTGGAGGTCCTGCCGTTTCCGTCCCGGAAGGGGTGAATAATGACCAGGTCGGCATGCACCCTGGCCGCCCTTTCCACCGGATGAAGGCTCTTGGCCTCGCCACGGTACCAATCGAAAAAGCGCTGCATGCGCTCGCCGACATGGAGGTGATCAGGTGGGGTATGTCCAGCGCCGGAGATGATGACGTTGCAGCCGCGATAGCGTCCTGCCTCGTTGTCGATCCCCCGCAGGACAAGCTGATGCAGCTCCTTCAATATGCGCTCATCAAGCGGGACGTTCTCCTGCACCAGGCCTTCCAAGTAGGTGATGGCGTCGGCATGGTTGATGGCTTCGAGATGATCTCGCAGCGGTTTGCCGCCGATGGTCACCCCATCCTCCAGCACCACTTTGGTCTCCATAAGGGTCAGCGTGTTCCCCTCAATGGCGTTGGAATGATAGGTGTACCTCAGCACCATATCCTCACGCAGATTCCGGACAAGTTCCGGAGCGAGAGGACGATGAGCGTCGAGCTTGGACTTCAGGGCGTCCAGAGTGGCAAAGGCGTCATAGTGCATGGCATATCCTTTTTGGCTTTCGGATTTGGTAAACGCGTTGCCCGTCCATGTCCAGCGGACCTACCACAAGCCGCAGCTGGGCAGCACAGGCTGCATGGGTATGTCCCGAAAGATCGGCGGCAAATCGTCCACCGTGGGCACGATGCCCAACTCCTCCTGGACATCCAGCTCCGGCATCTCCCCCTGCCCTTCGACCAGAAGGGAAAGAACGTCCTTGGACGTCGTCCCGTCCATGATCTTCTGCCCATGCTCGATAAGGCCGTCCGTGTCCCGCAGCAGAGATACCAGGCCCTGGAGCATGAGCAGGTTCGCACCTTCGATCCTGCCTCGTTTGGGCAGGTGTTCGAACGCGGTGTGAATGAGGTCAGCAACCGGAGATACCCGAGGTTCGACAAAGCTCAGGCCCGAGAGTTTTTGATGAATGGTCCGCAAGGGCGAGAGGGCCTTGCGCGTGATCTCGCTCTTCCCTGCAAAGCATTTGTGCCAGGCTTCCGTGGCAGCCTTGGACACTTCTCCGAAAAGCGTTTGCCCCAGGCCCTCCACTTCGTCCTTAATACCGACCATGACCGGGTCTGCGGGATCGGGAGGGACGATGCGATAGAGCCTCCAGAGGAAACCCATGCGACTGCGCACATAGTCGGCACTGACTGTGGAATCGAAGATGATCTGCTCCCAGCCTGGATGCTTGGCGATCCATTCGCGCACGGATTCGTCATAGCGGGCCAGGAAATCCTCTTTGGCTGTGTTGAAGTCGTGCAGGATCTGTTCAAGTTCTGTCACGATGGCGTCTGCCTGATTCTCGGGGATAGCCCAACCACCAAGGAACCGGACCCCATTTCGGTCCAACAGACTCACGGCTCTGGCCTTGAGCGTTCCGAACACCCTCAAATCCTCCGGATCACAGATCCGCTTGCTGCCCAGGGAAGCAAGGTCATCCGGAGGCAGTGTCGCTCCGTCAAAATCCTCGGGGCTTAATTTCTTGCGTGCGGTCCAGATATTCACCTCAAGGTGCAAGGCGAGGATATTGTCCAGGACCTTGATGTCGGTTTGCGTGTTCATTTTCTTCTCCTTAAAATGAAAAGAGCGCCTGGTGTGGCGCCCTAATTTCCGTTCACGATGATGAAATCCTGCCGGTCTATTTTTTCCAGCACCCTACGCCACATCTCCTGGATGGGGCTTTCGTTCTTGCACTCTTGGCTCTTAATGATGCGGGTGATGCATGTTTGAAATGGCACACCTTCGGTATCTCCAAGCCAGATGCGTATGGTCAGGCCAAGGGCGTCGGCTTCGGCTTTCCAGTGATAGCGAAATCCCGTCGTGGGGATTTGTTTGGCCAGCTCGATGGATTGGCAAAACGGGAAATCAAGATTTGTAAATTCCATATCTATTACCCCTTCAACGGGTTGGGTTTTGAAAATCAGGCCGTATCGAACTCCAGCCGATAGCCTTCTTGAATTTTGGTAAGCGCCCTGTTCATCAACTCCTGAACGGGATTGGCGCGGATGCACCGATCCAGCCCAAGGAGTCGTTCTTGGCCGACAGTGGCAATTCTCCCAAAGCGGATGGACAGACCATGCGGTAGCGCACAGCCTTTCCAGAATTTGCCGCCATGGGGATTTGATTTTTTAAGAATGATGGAAGGAGGAGTTTGGCAGGTCGAAAGAAAAGACGAATCGACGGACATGGCCAATAGGACCGAAGTCAGGGCCATCCGCACTTTGGTCATATCATCAGGAGTGCTCGCATCTGTATTGGTATCAGCAGCTGCACTCCCACTTACTCCCCCATGGACTGCGGGAAAATGCGCTGCGCAAGTTCGTGGAGCATGGCGCGGGTTTCCCTCGTGGCGCGAAATCCCAAGGCCCGGTCCAAGGCGTAGGTCACAGGTTGAATGCCCTGACGAGAAAGCGGCTGGAATCGGACCGTCAGATCAGCCCAACGCAGCAGCGTCCTGGTCGAGAACGTGACCTCGATACTGTTTGCGATACCAGCACCAGCTTCGCCCATGAAGAGCCTGCGAATTTCGGTTGCGTATTCGACCATCTTTTTACGGACAGCCTCAGGGAGTTTCGGGCAGCATCCGCCCAGAAGTTTCTCCTCTGCGTCCCGCGCAGGATAGCCCATCTCACACAGCCAAAATCGATCGAGAAAAGCCAGATTTTGCCTGAGCGTGCCCTGGTATAATCCGGTTTCATCGGACCCACCGTTGGTATTGGCTGTTGACGCGAATCGAAACATCGGGTGCGGGTTAATAAGCTCACCGCCGTTTTCGGCGATGCACAGAGGCTCGCCGTCAAGCACACCGTTTAACCCGGTGGCCGTTGAGGGTTCGAGCAGATCAATCTCGTTCAAGAGGAATATCCCCCCGAACTTCATGGCCAGGGCCAATGGACCATACTCGTATTCCATGCTGCCGTTTCGCACGGACAAGTGCCCCACCAAGTCGGGAAATTCCAGGCGGCTGTGACCTGTGACCTCGAAGACCGGATAGTTGAGCCTTGCGGCGAGCTGCTTGATGGCGCTGGTTTTTCCTGAACCAGTGGGACCGAAAACATACAGGGGATCGGATGTGCTCATGAGCCAGACAACGATGTCGCGGCTGGTCTCATGGAAGATGTACTCGGGATCGGGAGTTGGCGTGTAGGAGCAAGGGGTTGCAAAACCTTTGATCATCCTGCCGGAGGGGCTACCGCTGAAGACGTTGCCTGCGTCCAAGTCGACAGGCTGCAATTTCGCAAATTCCTCGTGAATCGTATTGGCCATGTATATTTCCTCCTAGAAAATAGAAAATCCCGGCCTCCCAGTGAAGGGAAGTCGGGATTGATTTGTTGTAGTGCCTTGTTAATCTTCGTTAAATTCGATGGCTCTGGTTAGGCACATCCCAAAGGGGTTGTCCCATAACCCTCCCCTGTAATCGACGTCGTCGAGCTCTTCTCCAACACGGATATAAAGATACTGATCCCATTCCAGATCATCGAGGTATCCTTCCAGAAACGCGACACCAAAATCGCTTGAATACCATTTGAAGCCATCCCAGTACCAGGCCCGGCACCCGTCATCTTGCTTTTTGACATCGGCATCTTCGAAAAGGCTGGAGACTTCCTCTTGCAGAGGCTGGCAAAGCAGCCTGATTATTGCTTCCAATTGGATGGCCGTGTCCTGCGATATGCAAATCCCGACACGAGAACTATATCCCATTTCAACCTACCTTTTTCATGTTAATTTTGCTGACCATCAACCGTTCAAAGGGCTTTCCCTCCGATTCGCAGCGAGCAAGCAGGGCCTCTGCCTTCTCCTCCCCCATTCCGGCGGCAAGTTCCCACCGGAGTTGCTCCCGGTTCAGGGTGTGCCGTCCGGATTGGGACGACACCCGAAAACGCTGATTATCGGCATTGATCCAGTTGCCGCTGGCATCGGAGAGCCTGTAGGCTGTTTTGAGGCCATCCTCGATTTCGGATATTTCCACATCCAGCCTATCCAGTTCGCCTTTGAGCGTTGCCAGTTTTTCCAGATCAGGGCGCCATTGCGGCTGGTCCACACCTTCAAACTTCGGGCAATCCGCATTGAATTCGCACCACGGGCATAGAGCATGAAACCCCTTGGCCGTGGGCAAGTCAAAAATATCGCCACCGTTTGACCTCACGTCATCAGTGAGCGTCCAAAGATCCACCGCCGTTTGCAGGCAAAGACTCAGCATGGATTTATCTGGTAGGTATGGACCAAATGCCTTCGCCTCCGACATGGACAAACAAAGTACCCATGCCTCGATATCCACAAGCGATGCATCCGTTGGCATCTCGATTCCAAGTTTCTCCAGGCAAATCTCCGGAAACGTGCGACCGGAACATTCCGCTCTACCCGGTTCTCCGTGCACGCCAAAAGCCGGTTGATTCCAAAGTGCGCGCAGGAGCCCGACTTGGCCATAGACCTGAGTTTCGTAAGAAGAATACAGCGTTGACGGGATATTTTCGCAGCTTTTGAGTTCCAGAATCCGAACTGTGGGTTGTCCTACTGCGCTTACAAATGTGAAGTCCAAATGGGCCTTGATCGGCACTTGGTTGTGCGTGATTTGTATTTCCAGTTGCTCGATCACGGGAAGCCCCTGGTTTTGAAAGACCTGGGAAACGCCTGCCTCGAACCAATGCCCCCGCTGCAGACGAAGTTGTTTGCTGAGCATCGACGAGAGGCCATCCGGATTCGCTTGCAGCTCGGTGCTATTCCCGAAAAGCTTGTTCCCCACCGCTGCCCTCGGGCACTCCAAAGCGCGGCCAATATCCGACATGCCAATGTATCGACTTCGATCCCCCAATGAAGACACGGTTCTCTGAATCGACGTTTCGACAAGCCCCTTGGCCAGGATTGCCATGAGCCCTTGCGCTCTACTCTCATGAGGTTGTGCTGACATTTCCTATCCTCCAAAATGGCGAAGGCTGCCCGAGTGGAGCAGCCTTCGCTTGTGTTTTGTGTCTGAATTTTCATGACGCTTGCGCATATTTCCACCACATTTTTCGCTGAGGATTCCACTTGAAGCCGGCTCCGGCCAGGAGCTCCTTTTTGGCTTGGGTGTTGCCGGTGGCCACGATGCATACCTGCCCGTCAGTGGCGGTGATTTCCTGGTAGGTGATCCCGTCGAGTTTGGGGAGTTGGGTTGGTTGTGATCGGCTGGGAGGATGAGGAGATGATACTCCAGAGTCTTGCATGGCTGGAGCCCTTTTCTGGCGCGGTCCCCCCTTGCCGGAATCCTTGGGCAAGTTTCCGTCCGTGTCTTCCTCGGTCACGATGCCGAGCATGGCGGAAATGGAGTAGCGCCGGATGTAGGTCATGGCGATACCAAGGCCCTGGGGATCGTTCTTCGGCAAAGGGACAACGGCATGAGATGATTGCCACTCCCCGGATTCAGCATGGACAAGCTTGGTCACAAGCCCGAGATGACCGGGTTCAGACGGAACCGGGTACTGGGTGAGCCATATACCGTTGGTGAGCAGCGCTTCGCGACAGGAATCCATGACGCTGTTCAAGGTGGCGTAGTTGGAATGGGTAAAAGGGTTGAGGCGGTCCTTGGTTGCAGGCTGCAATATGTGCTGCACCTGAATCAGGGCTTTTGCCAGTTTGGTTGTTTCGGACGAACAGTAATCGTTATGGTGCATGATCACTCCTATTGTTGGCAGGGGGCAAAAAAGAGATGCCCTCAAGGATATTGAAGGGCATTCAAGGAAGTGATATATAGGTGTAATTATTTGAAAAACATGAATTCAGGCAGCACAAATACTATTTGATCGAAACGGTGAACATACCAAAACAACTCCAATTTGTCAGCAATGTAAAAAAGCCGTTGAATTCAATCAAAAAAAGATTTAAAAAATTAAAATTAGGACAAAAGCAACCGTATGACGCGAATGCAAAAATGCGACAAGACATTTCGTTAACGATACTTGTCTTACAATCGAAAAAACTTGACACTTCTCGTCCAGTTAGGTTCATTAAAATTAAGTTATTTATTGGTAATTAATTCACTCAAACTGCTTAACAATTATAAAATACTTGTCAATATATAAAACTTGATATATTAAAATAGTAATCATTGTGTACAAAAGCTCTTATAAAGCAAAATAATTTATATATAAGCATTATTTAATTACAAATTCGATGCAACTAAGGATCAATGATGCCAGAATTAATCAACTCAAAATATAAAGCTAGTGAATATATATCAGAATTTATTGACACGACAGAAATAACTAACGAATTATTGAAGCATGTTTTAAATTGTAAAATTGAAAATACAAAATATTGTAAATTATTTAGAGACAATATCCAAAATGTTAAAATCTCTGGATATAAAAATGCGTTAAAAGCTCCAAGAAGTATAATTGCAACGCATTTCCAAAATCTAAATCATAATCCTGAACTGCTCAAGATCATCCTTATATGCTGGCTTGAAATGCACAGTGAACTCGTAGAGAATATTAGCAACGCAATCTTATACCAAAATTTTAAATTTGATATCGACAATATTGATCTCGAAAAAGAGGTTTCGATTGAATTAGCGGATAATTTATATTATTTTTTTAAAACAAATTATAAAGAATATCCTGCAATTCAAATTAAGCTTATAATTATTCTTATGCTTAGCAGCACAACACAAATTGAAGATGAAATTAAAAATTTACATTTTTCATTAGCAGAATATCTCACAGAATTCGATAAGTATCAGCCCGAAGATCAATTATGGGATAATATCGAAATTGTTTGCGATAAACTTAAAGAACTGGCAAAATTAAAAATTGAACAAAGACAATCAGCCCAAAATATTAAAAATATAAGGGAATTTTTAAATAAAATCCTTACTGAATATGCATCTCTTATTTCTTACTGCGGATTAGATATAATAAAACACTTAATACCGGAAGAGTTCACAACACATAATCACACTGAAATACTGAACGCACTTGAGGAACTCGAAAATACACTCCGGGAATTCAACAAGCCAATCCCAGTATTTCAAAATCTCAAAAAAGAGCAAGAATTTCAAGATGCACGATCCAAACTCAGCCAAAAACTTAGCATACAGCTTGAACTACTCTGCAGTTTTGTAACAAATAAAAATAAACTCATCTATGAATCAGAGATTGAACCTGCATGTGAAGAGACAAAAGACTCTCATAACCCTTGTGTCTCAGAGATAGACCCTACATGTGAAGAGACAAAAGACTCTCATAACCCTTGTGTCTCAGAGATAGATCCTACATGTGAAGAGACAAAAGACTCTCATAACCCTTGTGTCTCAGAGATAGATCCTACATGTGAAGAGACAAAAGACTCTCATAACCCTTGTGTCTCAGAGATAGACCCTACATGTGAAGAGACAAAAGACTCCCATAACCAAGAAGTGGCTCTGGACTTTCAAGAAAACACACCATCACTACCTCTTTTCTCTCAAGATAGCCCATCAAAATCTACATATGAGGATCTAGAGTCATACTTGCCACAGCAAGCATTTTCCATGTGTGAAGATGTTCTTGTCACTAATAAAGACAAACTGGATGATGAAATTGAAAGATTGAGCCCTCTTGGCAACGATTCATACATTAACGAAATAGGAACCGTCGGACAATTTAAAAAAAACAAACTCTTAACATACACTAATGATTCAACCTCGATAAACTCTGATTTCGGCCACAATTCTATTGATAACCTTATTTGGAAATTAGCCGAAAACTTCAATCTTGGACTAGCATTTCATCTTAGCAAATACCAAGAAGATCGCGATGGTACATACTGCAGCGCCTTGCCATCGTGTGTGATTCACGCTGTATCATTGAGCAAAAAACTCATAGACAGCAACACTGAGATGACTATCGAACTGAGAAAAGATACAAAACTTATATTTGATTTCCTCTCAAGCTTACCAAGCAATCAGCTTAAGCTGAGTCAAGCATTACCAATTTATGCGTCATGTCTTGGCCCATCACTTTTTGCGCCAGCTTCTGGAATGCACGATGTCCTTCGACAGATGCCATATCCAGAAAAAATGAGTCAACTGTACGCATTGCGAAGCACAATTCTTGAAGGTTTACAACAGGGAGTTGTACTCACTCCCTCTCTGCTTAAAGGAATTCAGGAACATTCTGCCTGGTCAGGAACCACAGAAGGACTCCAAGAGAGGGTAAAAAATTGGCTTGACAACAGTCGGCGTTCTAATCCGTTTAAAGGGAGCGGGACCGCAGTATGGCATAAATGGCTTGAAAGTGGATCCGATCTGGGTATGGCTCTTGAAATTGTCGCGGGCGGTCAAAACAATGACAAAACTCATGTAGAGACTGTAGTCAGAAATTGGAGTGAAAGAAACTTCCTTGAAAAGCAAATTGTGGTAACTGACAAGGAAGTCAGAGGCCGTAAAGCCGATTTGCGTCCGATAGAGGCAAAACTTAAGCAAAGGCTACTCAAATATGCCGAAGAAGCAACGAACTTACTTCGTGAATGGCTCAATCAAATTCAAAGCAAACCAAGGATGGCAAGTGGCATCGAAGGATCAAATACATTTCAGGAATGGCGAGAACGACTAATAACAGAACTCCAATCTGCACGTGAGTGGTGGCTACAATCTGATACTACGCCCGGCGAACTGACTGTTGCCAGAAGCATTCTGACTAACAAAATTAGTTCGCTACTTGATCTTTTCGACCCACAAAAAGACTTACCTACCGAAACTCCACACATAGGAATAATCATTAACAGCGATTTACTAAGAATCACTGGTTTGAAGCTTGACGAAGAGTGGATGCCTATAGCGGACGCTACTGAAATTGGCGAGAAGATACTGAGGTCGATAAACTCAGAATCTATAGATGATTGGAACACTGCATTTAATCGACATCTTGCAGATGGAAACCATCTGGCTACAGACCAGATTCTCGAAATATTCCATAGCGGCTTAGCGACATCCACCGAAAATTATGAATTCCTCGTCATGGAACGCGTAAATGACATTAAGGACCAACAGAACGCTTTAGCAGCGGATATCCGCAACACTGAAACTAAAATCGAACAAGCAGTTCAAATTGACTTAATAAGCGAGTTAGACCGTGCAGATAAGTTAAAAATAACCGCAGGAATGACGGATCAAATTGATTTTATAAAGGATTTTTCTCAAGCTAGAACAAAATTGAATCTCATACGCACAGAACTAGAAATGAAGCAAAATGAGCGGATTGATGCAATAAGAGCACGCCTCTGACCTGCCGGGAAACTTCGGACCACTCAATTCTTGAGGGTTTCCCCCCGGTTCAGGTTTTTTCCATACTGCCGACAGAAGTGTTCGGGCGTCATGTTGTTCAGGCTTGAATGCGGGCGAACGGAGTTGTAGTGCCGCCTCCATTCCTCGATCACAACCCGCGCTTCGGCCCGACACCGGAACCATTCCATCGACAGACATTCGTCGCGAAATTTCCCGTTAAAACTCTCGTTCAATCCGTTCTGCCATGGCTTCCCAGGCTCAATCAGCGCCAAATCCAGAGATTCCCGAGCCGCCCATTTGAGCAGCGCCTTCGACACGAATTCCGGGCCGTTGTCAGAGCGTAGGCTCAGAGGAGCTCCACGTTCGCTGATCAGGCGGGACAGCACCTCGATCACCCGGCCCGACCTGATGCTGCCAGCAACATCTATAGCCAGGCACTCACGCGTGTATTCGTCCACTACAGTCAGGCATTTGATCTGCTGACCGTTTGCGCAGGCGTCGTAGACAAAGTCGTACGCCCACAGTTCGTTTGATCCCATCGGCAGTTGCGGGCGAGGCCGGGATGCAGCCACGCGTTTCCGAGGCCGCTTCCTGGGCACCTGCAACCCGGCCTTGGACCACAGCCGGAACGCCTTGTCGGCGCCCATGACATGCCCCAGACGTTCCATGAACACGTTGATCCGGCGGTATCCGAAGCGCGGATACGTCACAGCCAAGCCCGCCATCGCCGCCATCAGCGGCTTGTCCCGGGCCTCCAGCCGCGACTCGTAGTGGAGCGACGACCGGGAAGTGGATAACAGCGCACACGCCCTGCGTTGTGAAAGTCCGCGACTCCTGGCGTACGCCACCTGGAGCCGTCGGGCGGGTGCGCCTACCACTTTTTTGCGGCGATCTCCTTCATGACCTCGATTTCAAGGTCCCGTTCCGCAAGGATCTTCTTCAGCCGCGTGTTCTCTTGTTCTAGCAGGCGCAGTCGCTTCACGTCATCGGCGGACATGCCTGCAAACCGCTGGCGCCATGTATAGATCGTCTGCTCGCTGATTCCATGCTTCTTGGCCACCTGGGCCACCGGGTTGCGGTCAGCCTCGCGTAGGATACCCACCATCTGCTCTTCGGAAAATCGTCCCTTTTTCATCAGTTCCCTCGTGGTTGAGGGGGAAACCTATCTCAAGTTTCGACTGGTCTGAAAAGTGCCGGGCAGGTCACCTCGCCGGTGAGAACTTTGGGGCTGACGTTTCTGAGCAACTGGGAATCATCGAAAAGATGCTGCAGCGAGGCGACTTCCTTACTGCAAATGAAAGCATCGAACTGCTTAAGACAGGCCAGAAAATAAATGAAGAGTTCCAATCAACCCGAGATATTTTTAAAGAATTTTACCCATCATTCGTTGATGACTTTTTCAAAAAGGCTCCACAATCATTGAAAGAGATTGCGACAAACATCGCTGCTGGAAAAGCCGTTGGGCCCATCAACTTACGAGATGTACGTGGAGCACAGCTTGAAAGCGCTGCGAAAATGGTCCGGGCTTGGGACCAAATCAAAGCAAAAGGCGCAAACCTTCAACCACACATCGCCGGCGTCTTGACTCACCTGGGGTTCAATGTTGAATCAGTTGACTTAGAAGACCGGCGCTCAAAAGGCAGCAACTTCAATTGGTTCAAGATAAAAGCTGTGCTAGGGCTTACGCCCGAGGAATTACGAATCCCCCCTTTCTATGGATCATCTGCTCACGGGACTTACAATATCCTCTGCGTGTGGGACAGGCCACCCGAAGAAGAGATCATCGCGATAGCTTCGAAAAAAAGCACACCAAGTCCAATTATTGTATTTTATATGGGTAGAATGACTGTCAAAAGCAGAGCTGACATGGTTCTTTATGGCAGAAAACACCCTAACATGCCCTTACTAATTATTGATGATATTTTACTGTGCTTTTTAAGCAGTGAAAGAGGCGTTCGCCTCAAGACTATGTTTGAATGCGCCCTGCCGTTTACTTTTGTAAACCCTTATACAACAGCAGCAAGCATGGTTCCACCTGAAATGTTTTTTGGAAGAATGCGCGAAGAGCAGTCTATAATTGCATCCGACGGAACAAATTTAGTTTACGGCGGCAGGCAGCTTGGCAAGACTGCATTGTTACGACAAGTTGAACGTAAATATCATAGCGCTCAAAATGGAATGATCGTAAAATGGATTGATCTTAAATCAGCAGAAATCGGCTATCAACTTCCTGCCAAAGATATATGGTTAGTCATTAATATTGAATTACATCAGCTAGGCATTGTTAAGAAACCCAATCTACAAAAGCAAACCTTAGAGAAAAAAATCGAAGAGTGGCTAAATCAAGACAAGGCAAGGCGAATATTATTACTTCTGGACGAAGCCGATGCTTTTCTCGAATCTGACAGTAACAGCGACTCTGAAGTTGATAAAACAAGCTATGCTAACGGTCATTTTCGCTCAGAGTATCCCAATGTTTTGGCATTAAAAAGCCTTATGGATAAAACAGAGAAAAGGTTTAAATTCGTTCTTGCAGGTTTACATAATGTCCAAGCTTCAGCAAAATATGCTAACACAATTTTTGGCCATTTAGGTTCTCCAATTTGCATAGGTCCATTACTAAATAATGGAGAATGGAAGGATGCACTCAAGTTAATTAAGGAACCTTTACATACTGCAGGATATAGACTTAAAGATGATACATTACCAGTTCGCATATTTTCTCATACAAATTACTATCCGAGCTTAATTCAATTATTTTGCAAGCATCTTATCCACTACTTTACTGAAAAATTCGCGACTCATATAAAACACGAGCTTCCATATTGCATTGATCTTCAAGATATTGAAGACGCATATCTCAGCCGTGGCCTAAGAAACGAAATTTTATACAGGTTCAATTTAACTCTAAATTTAGACAGTCGATACAAATTCATCGCACTGAGAATTGCTCTTGAATATGCTTCAGCACACGGTATAGATCCACAAGCAACTAGATTAAACGCTGACTGGGTCAGACAAGAGGCTAAGTACATGTGGCCCACAGGCTTTGAAATGGCCACAACCGTCGAAGACTTTCAGATTATGCTTGATGAGATGGTCGGACTGGGCATCCTTAGGCGCCATAAGAATTCTGATTATTCCATCCGAAGTCATAATTTAATAAATTTGCTGGGAAATGAATCGCAAATTGAAACGGCTCTCTATGAAACACTGAACTCTCCCCCACCTAAGCGCTTTGACTCAGCCTCTTTCAGACGTGGTAAAAAAAACGGGTATTGGAAACGCAGTCCATTGACGAGCAGCCAAGAATCAACGCTTTTGCAGCCAGGATATAGTACAGCAATTCTTTTCGGGTCTGAGTTGGCTGGTCTTCTCGACGTGCCTGAATTTCTCAATGAATTGAATATGCCCGTCACACAAATCGATAACGCTGACGACATAAACCATTTCCAGAAAGAATTTGACAGCATTATGACATCGCTAAATAAAGATGAGGGCATGAAGCTTGTCGTCGTAAGCGGACAACTACCATGGACGTTGCAATGGATTAAATACACCCATGACAGCATGAAAAGGAAACAATCCAAGGAACGAAGCGTCTGCGTAATCTTCATCGCCGACCCACAAAAGGCATGGGAGTGGGTGCAGCAGCAAGACAAATATAATCTTACTGAGGTGACGCTCCACACGCTGAAGCCATGGGATGATCAAGCTTTAAGAACATGGCTCCAAGATGAAGCCATTGGCCCCCAAGCACAAGATGATCGCAAAAAACTAACTTACCATACAGGCAACTGGGGAGGATTATTGCACTCTTTCGGAGACTTGTGCAAGAAAGGATCCCGCAATTGGATGGATGCATTGGATTCAGTGTCTGAAGAGGTATCTTTGGAATCTTCTTGGAGCCCATTCATACATACTCCACCATCATTACTCACATGTTATCAAGCATTAGCTGATTTTAATGACCCTATTAGCATTACAGAACTATCGCTACTCACGGATAATATTAATGAAGAAGATGTTTCTAAATATATTAAGTGGGGAGATATGCTCGCGCTTGTTAGCCAACAGGGTCGCGATAAGTGGCAACTTAACTCTTTTATTACAAAAATAGTAAAGGGCTAAGATGATGCTCGATCTTTGGTGGAGACTTCCTGGCCCTAAATCATATATGGAGCGAATCGGACGAAGCTTGATTGAGGGTCAAAATGTAATCGCTATTATTCCAGAGGGAGAAATTCGCGGACTTAAAGATGCTGTTTGCGAATGGATCGTAGAGACACGTCCTTTTAAGAATTTAAATCTGGATAATATATCTAATCCAAAAGCCAGTCCTGCAAGATATATTCATGAATTATTTGATCGTCGAGTTGATGCCTCAACAGTCTTCAACGCTCGCACACTGACGCAATTGAATCTTTTTGGTGGATATGCGGTATGGGTTGAAAATATTGCAGAGGAAGATCTAACAAATTGGTTTCGCTTCCTGGAAAGCTATCAGCACGCTTGCCAGTGCCATGACTCTTATAATCGCGGAACAATATGCATCGCGATACCTTCTCATATTAACAAATCATTACCAAAATGCGACATTGCATTAGTTACACATTCATGGAATAATGCAGTTGACAGATTTGACATATCTACATATATTAATTATTATAATTCAGACAAAAATTGCAATTCATTGTTGCGCCGATTAAAAACAGTATTAATTTCAGAACTCTCTCTTACCGACAGACAACTTGCTAGCACGCTAATATCATACAACCTAAATGAGTTAATAGATAATACATTAGAAATATTATCACAAAATGCGCATGAAAAAGGATGGACTTTGGACCAATGCAAAAATCCGACATGTGATAACGGAACTTTAGTTCACATTGAAGGATCGCTATTGGTGCACTCATCTGCCCTCGCAATATTAGACAATCATCAAACGATAGAAAGAAGAATTTGGACAGCGCAAGTTTCTGTATTATTCCCAGCCTTAGAACAGGCTCGAATAAGCCTACTAAATGAACTTGACGGATTTTTGACTGTTCCTTTTTTGACGGAGTTCGAAAAAATCGACAAAATTGAAGGTTTAGAACTTGGGCATATTTGGCATCAAATTAAAAACAAAGTTTTACCTAGCCGCCTACGGACTTTGATATATCAACTACTACAGATTCGAATAAACTTGGCGCATCTCACTCCTTTGAAATATAGCTCCATAAACAATCCTCAATTATTGAGATATCTGAGTGGAGAGGGTATAGTCTAAAAATACCCTTCGGATTCCGCATACCAAGAGAACTCTTGTTTCATCTTCATTCATCTGAAATATACTCAGCAGTATTCTTGAATACAAAAACAGTTGAGGGCGCTCCCTGCTCAAGAGATTTTCTATACCCATAGATCACGTCCTCTATTTTCAATCGGACACCTTTTTTGAACTGCCGTGATTGCTACCCCTGCTTTTTTTCATCCCTAGGCAAAGCCCTTCGCCTTATGCCTGCGAGCTAGCGAACGAAAATTGACCACACCGCTCACGCGAATAGACTTGGGCTATGTCATTGTCACCGGACAAGTCTGGCATGGTTACGAAGAATTATTTGGGCCACAATCAGAAACGAAAAAAGCTCTTATTATACTGTATTTTAGGACGAAAACAGAAAATCTTACTCCCATTTGAGCCACGTCCAGCATGTTCCTTCAGAATGCCCATTCCCTCTTGCAGAAGCAAAAGCCTGGGTTAAGGCGGTCAATAAAGCTTGAGGGTTCCTGAAGATGTGACTTGGTAAGAGCCCAAATTTTTACATGTACTCAGCAAATAAAGCCCTGCTTCAAACTTTTTCGGTGATTGTCCCCACTGCATGGGACAATCACCGAAATAATACTTGGACAGACATTAATATTCCCTCATCGTCCACAGGAGCCGAGCTTTGTCATACATACCTAATGTTGACAAAGAGTTATCTATCAGGCTTATCAGTTTGGTGGTCGTAATCACTTCCACGGATCTTCGCGCTCATATTTCCTTTACTCGACACACTCACGAGGGGGACAGGGATGGATGTTTTTCGACTCCGCGACAGCATCATCAAGGATTATTCCCACTATATTGGGAGCTTCATTCAAATTTCCGATGATCGCATACGTCAGATTGTCGACCATGAACTCAACGTTGGCCTTCTCTGGCCCGATCCCCTTCTTCAACTCAACCCTGCCTTTGCCTGGGGCGGATGGATCGACGACCTCATCACCCAAGGCATCCTGGCTCCAGAATGCTCCAAAATCTTTCGTGGAGATAAATCCGAACAGGATGGCACTGGCAGACCGATGCGCCTCTATCAGCATCAAGTCGACGCTATCGAGGCCGCTCGCACCGGCGACAACTATGTCCTGACCACGGGAACGGGTTCCGGTAAAAGCCTGTCATACATCGTGCCCATCGTGGACTATGTCCTGCGTCACGGGTCCGGTCATGGCATTAAAGCCATAATCGTCTATCCCATGAACGCCTTGGCCAATTCCCAAGAATTGGAACTCAAAAAATTTCTATGCCACGGTTACGGGGACAAACCTCCTGTCACTTTTCGACGTTACACAGGCCAGGAAGGGGAGCTTGCCCGGCAGGAAATTCTGGATAACCCGCCAGACATCCTACTGACCAACTATGTCATGTTGGAACTCATTCTGACCCGCCCATTCGAGAAGAAACTCGTGGAAGCGGCCCTTGGCCTCCAGTTCCTGGTTTTTGACGAATTACATACCTACCGAGGGCGTCAAGGGGCCGACGTAGGCATGCTCATCCGCCGACTGCGCAACACCATCACTCCTTCTGGAGCCATTAGCCAACTCCAATGTATCGGTACATCCGCCACATTGGCAGGACCAGGCACATTTGCCGAACAGCAGCGGGAAGTCGCCCTTGTCGCATCTAAGCTTTTTGGGGCGGAGGTTATGCCCCACCGCGTTATCGTTGAAACCTTGCGCAAAGAAACAGAATGTGAGGATTTTGGCTCGCCACGATTCATTTCAACCCTAAGAGATCGCGCCCTCCAATACGCCAACAATCCGCCAACTGACTACGCCACTTTCATCCAGGACCCTCTTTCCGTCTGGATCGAATACAGCCTGGGACTAGAGGAAAAAGAAGGGCTTTTGATTCGATGCAAGCCTCGGTCGCTAAGCGGCCAACATGGTGCTGCCCAACTTTTGGCCGAAGCGACCGGTCTTGATGTGCAGGCCTGCATCCAGCCCATCCAGGACGCGCTGTTGGCTGGCTATAAACTTAAAAATCCTGACACTGGGAAACCCCCTTTTGCCTTTAAATTGCATCAATTTTTAAGCAAGGGAGACACCGTCTATGCCACGCCTGAGCCGGAAAACACCCGAACGATCACTTTGCATGGCCAGCAGTACGCACCGGATAAGGAAGAACGCACGGTCCTTTTCCCCCTGCAATTTTGCCGAGAATGCGGACAAGAGTATTACAGCGTCTGGAGAATTGTCGATCCATCAACTCAGGAAACAAAATTCTCCGCCAGAAATCCCTCGCAGGCTATTCTGGCGGACGGTTATGCCGGATATCTGTACATCAGTGAATTAAACCTTTGGCCTTCAGACCCCCAGCTTCAAGCCGAACGCCTGCCCGATGACTGGACCGAGGAAAAGGATGGCAAACTCTATCCTTTAAAAAGCAAGGATAAATACCTCCCGGAAAAGGTGTATGTTTCAAAGGACGGCACCTTTTCGACGGCGGCATCACCAGAGGCAACTCCGGCGTGGTTTGTAGCCACACCCTTCACCTTTTGCCACCGCTGCCGAGTATCCTATACCCCCCGCATCTCCGATTTTACCAAGCTTGCAACCCTAGGCACCGAAGGTCGCAGCACGGCCACTACGGTCCTGTCCATGTCCACAGTGCGCCATCTTCGCCAGGAAACAGAATTAAGCCCCATTGCCCGCAAACTTCTGTGCTTCACGGATAATCGTCAGGACGCATCACTTCAGGCCGGACATTTCAACGATTTTATTGAAATAGGTTTAGTTCGATCCGCCCTTTTCAATGCCCTCGAACAATCCGGATCATCGGGTCTGGAGCACGATGTCCTACCACAAAAAGTTTTTGATGCTCTGGGACTTGGTTTTGACAAGAGCATCTTCCCGCCAGATCGCTACTCAGTGGACCCAGGTGCCCAGTACGGAAAGGCCACAAATGTCCGCAAAGCCTTTTGGAATGTTCTGGGCTACCGCATCTACAGCGACCTGCGCAGAGGCTGGCGTATTGTTGCCCCCAATCTGGAGCAGTGTGGTCTTCTGCACATCGATTATCTTGATCTGGACCAGATCTGCGCCGACGAATCCTTATGGCAAGGCAATCCAGTCCTGGCCGGGGCAAGCCCTGAAAAACGTGAGGAGGTCTCCCGCCTGCTCCTGGACTTCATGCGCCGTCGTTTGGCCCTCAAGGTCGACTATCTCAAGCCCGAATTTCAGGAGAGTATCCGGCAGCAAAGCAGCCAGAATTTGATCAGCCCGTGGAAAATCGACGAGGATGAAAAGCTGCACCATGCAGCCATTGTATTCCCCAGGGCCAAACAAAAAGGGCACAAAGAATACGGCGGCGACGTCTTCCTCTCACCTCGGGGCACCCTAGGCGGCTGGCTTCGCAAGGCCTTTCCAGAATGGCCTGATCCCATCCGGATGGAAGATACCGGCGTGCTCATCGCAACTCTGTTTGAAGCCTTGGCCAAAGGCGGACTGGTCGAGCCCGTGCTGGCCGATTCCAACAATGGGCAAGGCTTCCAGATTCCGGCTTCGGTCATGGTGTGGAAAGCAGGCAACGGCTTGGCTTCTCAGTACGATCCTCTGCGCATGCAGCACGCAAACGAGCAGGGCGGGCGCACCAATCCTTTTTTTGTGGACCTCTACCGCGCCGCAGCCAAAGACGGCACCAATCTGGAGGCCAAAGAGCATACCGCCCAGGTCTCCAGTGAAGAGCGCGAAAAACGAGAGCAGGATTTCCGAGACGCCAATCTTCCCATTTTGTATTGCTCCCCGACCATGGAACTTGGTGTAGACATTGCTCAGCTCAATGCCGTGAGTATGCGCAACGTGCCGCCCACTCCAGCCAATTATGCGCAACGTAGTGGCCGTGCTGGCCGATCCGGACAGCCCGCTCTCATCATTACCTATTGCGCCCAGGGCAGTTCCCACGACCAGCACTTTTTCCGCCACCCTGGCTTGATGGTGGCTGGTGCCGTTTCCACTCCCCGGCTTGACCTAGCTAATGAAGACCTCATTCGCGCCCATGTCCACGCTATATGGCTTTCCGAATCAGGATTGGATCTGAAAAAATCTCTGCGAGATCTTTTGGATGTCACCGGAGACAAGCCCGCTTTATCCCTATTGGAGGGAGTCGTAGCGCATCTGGCCGATGTCCCGTCCAAGGATCGAGCCATGATCCGTGCCAAGGAAATTCTGGATGGATTGGCCAACGAACTTCAGGGTTGCGGATGGTACGCGCCGACGTGGCTGCCCGAAGCTATGAGTAAAATTGAACGTAAATTCGAGGACTCATGTGAACGATGGCGCAGTTTGTACCGTGCAGCAGTGGAACAGCGCGACGCACAGAACCTTATTATCAGCGACGCCAGCAGATCCCAAAAAGACCGCGATCAGGCACGCAGACTCCGAGCTGAAGCCGAGGCCCAGATCGAGCTACTCCTCCAAAGTGGATCCACATTCCAGTCCGACTTCTATTCTTACCGATATTTTGCCAGCGAAGGCTTTTTGCCCGGCTACAACTTCCCCCGCCTGCCTTTGTCCGCCTTCATTCCAGGCAGGCGAGGCGTGCGTGGTCGAGACGAATACATCGCCCGCCCAAGGTTCCTTGCAATTTCCGAATTCGGTCCTGGGAGTTTCATATACCATGAAGGTTCCCGCTACGTGATCAGCCGAGTCATGATCGACGTTCAGGAAGACGAAGAACTGGGTTCGGGTAAAGTCAAACAGTGCATGGCTTGCGGCTATGTCCACCCCATCGCCCTCGGTGACGGCGTGGATAACTGTGAAATGTGCGGTGAACGTCTACCTCATGCCTTGGATAACCTTTTCAGGATGCGCAATGTCTCCACCCGTCGCCGGGACCGCATCAATTCTGACGAGGAAGAACGCACCAAGTATGGCTACACCCTGCGCACGGGATTTCGCTTTGCCCAGCACGGCGGTTCATCTGCCTACCGCCTGTCCGAAATCATCGGACAGGATGGCCAGCGCCGCGCCACACTCAAATATGGTCACGGCGCAACGTTGTGGCGCATCAACATGGGATGGGCCAACAAAGGGGAACGTTCTGCTCCGGGATTTTTATTGGATTTAGACCGAGGGACATGGACCAAAGAAGGAAGTGGGTCAGCGGACGCCGAACTGACCGAAGCCGGAACCGGGCGAACCCAGAGAGTCATACCGTATGTTGAGGATCGTAAGAATTGCCTCCTCTTTGTGCCGGATATCTACTTAAGTACCGAGGCCATCACTTCTCTTCAGGCCGCCCTCAAACAGGCCATTCAGCGCGAATATCAGTTGGAAGAATTTGAACTGTCCGCCGAAACCTTGCCCGCTGGAGGCGAACCTCTTTCCATCCTCATCTATGAATCCGCTGAAGGCGGAGCTGGGGTGTTGCGGCGTCTGGTGGATGATCCCAAGGCCATGGGCGCAGTGGCCAGAGAAGCATTACGCCTGTGTCATTTCAATCCAGAAACAGGGCTGGATTTGGGTAAAGCCGAACACGCCAGCGAAGACTGCGTTGTCGCCTGCTATGACTGCCTGATGAGCTACGGCAACCAGCGCGTGCATGAAAAATTGAACCGCCATTCCATCAAGGAATATCTCTTGAGCCTGAGCACAGCGGAGGTTTCTTCAGCCCCTTCGGCCCAAACCCGCACCGCCCATCTAGACGGGCTCAAGAAACGCTGCGACTCGAAGCTGGAACAAAAATGGCTTGATCAGCTTGAAGTCCGGGGACACGCATTGCCGAGTCATGCCCAGTATCCCATCCCGGAATGCAAAACCCGTCCGGACTTCTTCTATGCCAAAGAACAGGTCGCCGTATATATTGATGGTCCACATCATGAATATCCAGAGCGCCAGGCCCGAGACCAGGCTCAACAAAATGACATGGAAGACTTGGGGCTGACCGTCATCCGCTTTGCAGCCGGAGAACAGTGGAGTCCCATTCTGGATAAATACCCACATGTTTTTGGGAGAAAGAAATGAATTTTGCCGTTGGTTCCCTGGTCCATGCCCGAGGTCGGGAATGGGTGGTGTTGCCTCAATCCGATCCTCAGTGCCTGATGCTACGCCCTCTGGGAGGCTGTGAAGAAGAAACTGTTGGCATCCTTCCTAGCCTGGAAGAAATTCGGCCCGCCACCTTTGAATTACCAGAACCCACAGATCTGGGTGATGCCCGAACCTGCGGCCTGCTTCGCGATGCCGTGCGACTTGGTTTTCGAGCCACCAGCGGTCCTTTCCGATCATTTGGACATATCGCCGTTGAACCAAGACCTTATCAGCTCGTACCGCTGCTCATGGCCATGAAACAAAATCCCGTGCGCCTGCTCATTGCCGATGACGTAGGTATCGGAAAAACTGTGGAAGCAGCTCTCATTGCCCGAGAGCTTTTAGACCGAGGCGAAGTGAAACGCCTTGCAGTCCTCTGTCCGCCACAACTCGCCGAACAGTGGCAAAGTGAACTCGCCGACAAATTTCATATCCAGGCCGAACTCGTACTGCCCTCTACCGTGCGCAAACTGGAACGGGGGCTTGGCGTAGGTACTTCACTTTTCGACGTGTATCCGTTCACCATTGTCTCCCTGGACTATATCAAGTCAGACCGCCGTCGGGCTGAATTCCTGCGCACCTGCCCGGAAATGGTCATTGTGGATGAGGCCCATTCCTGCGCTTCATCCTCCGGAGGCAGGGCCACCAAACAACGGTTCGACCTAATCAATGATTTGGCGAGCAATCCAGACCGGCACATGCTTTTCGTGTCCGCCACTCCTCATAGTGGCAAAGATGATGTGTTCCGCTCCCTGCTTTGTTTCCTGCGTCCGTCCTTTGCCAATCTGCCCGAAGATTTTTCAGGCAAAGAAAATGAAGAACACCGCAAGGCCCTGGCAGAACATTTCGTGCAACGCAGGCGCGGAGACATCCGGGCCTACATGGATACCCAAACCCCTTTTCCTGAACGCGAAACGCAGGAGATCACCTGGAAGTTAACCCCTGATGCCAAGTCCCTGTTCGGGCGCATAATTGCCCTGGCTCGGGAGAGCATTGACCGCAGCCAGGGCAAAAGCACATTCCAGCAGCGCATCCATTGGTGGTCCGCTCTGGCTTTGCTTCGCGCCGTGGCTTCCAGTCCTGCCGCAGCCGCTGCCACCTTGCGTAGTCGTGCCACAGGCCTGGACAATCCTGATGACCTGCCCCTGGTCGACGAACTGGGCCGCCAATCCGTGTTTGACCTGACAGATATGGAAGGAATGGATGCCCTGGATACTATTCCCGGCGCTGATACCGCCGACATGGAAACGGATTCATCCGAGCAGGACCGTTTCAGACGACGTTTACGGGATTTGGCCAAAAGCGCGGAAGCCCTCTTTGGAGCTGAAGACAGCAAACTCCAGGGCATGATCAGCTTGGCCAAAAAACTTTTGAGCGAAGGATACGCACCCATCATTTTTTGCCGATTCATCCACACTGCCGAATATCTGGCTGAACATTTGCGCACGGCTTTGCGGGGCGTTGAAGTCATGGCCGTAACCGGCATGCTGCCTCCCAGTGAACGTGAATTTCGAGTTCAGGAATTGGGCAAACATCCCAAACGACTTTTGGTCTGCACTGACTGCCTGAGCGAAGGCATCAACCTACAGGATCGCTTCAACGCCGTGGTCCATTACGACCTGTCCTGGAACCCCACCCGTCATGAACAACGCGAAGGTCGGGTGGACCGTTTCGGTCAGCCATGCCCTACCATCCGGGTCATCACCTATTACGGCCTGGACAACCAAATTGACGGCATTGTGCTTGATGTCCTCCTGCGTAAGCACGAAGCCATTCGCAAGGCTCTGGGCGTGTCAGTGCCCATCCCCGAGGACAGTGACAAGGTCATGCATGCCATTCTCGAAGGCCTTTTGCTTCGAGGCAGGGAGCAAGGGCCAGCCCAGCAGCAACTTATCCTTCCGGGGTTTGAGAAATTCATCAAACCCGAGGCGGATCGACTAGCCCAGGAATGGGATAATGTGGCCAGGCGCGAAGAAAAACGCTCCCGCACTCTCTTTGCCCAACAGTCTATCAAGGTCGATGATGTGGCTCGTGAACTGGAGGCTGCCAATGCTGCTGCCGGTGACTGCGCCAGCGTGGAGCAATTCACCACCGAAGCCCTCAAGCTCTTGGGCGCCGTGCATGTGCGCAAATCTGTCTTCAACGACCGCGTGGCCCATGATTATTCTTTCTCCGGGGTGGAAACACGCACCAAAAACCGCCTAGACCTGCCAGATAACCTCCAGGCTGTCTTTGCCCTGCCAACAGGCGAAGGGCAAACCTACCTGGCTCGTACGCACCCCTTTGTGGAAGCTCTGGCCACTCATGTCATGAGCACGGCCCTTGATCCCCTCGAAAAATCAGTGGCCCGCCGAGCCGGAGCCATGCGTACCAGAAACGTGCCCATCCGAACTACACTCCTTTTATGTCGCTTTCGCTTTCAGCTTCAAACTCAGGGACAGGGCATCGAACACACCTGCCTGACAGAAGAATGTGCGCTTTTGGCCTACACTGGAGCCCCGGAAAGAGCGATCTGGCTGGAAGATGATGCCGCTCAAACCCTGCTGACTGCCGAGCCAGACCAAAACATCCTGCCCGACCAGGCTGCGGGATTTGTGGCCAAGGTCACAGCAGGAGCTGATCATCTCCTGCCACACATTCGCACGGTAATGACTGACAGGGCATCTGCCTTGCTGGATGCTCATCGACGAGTGCGCACCGCAGCCAAGGCGCGAGGGATCCGCTATCAGGTCACACCTCAAGGTGAACCTGATATTCTTGGAGTGTATGTGTATCTCCCCATTTTCGAACATTAGGTTAACGACATGAAGCACACCTCAAGTCTGGATTCCTCCCTCTCCACAGTACGCACTGAAGGGGGACTTCTCCCTGCCGACATCCTGGCCAAAATTCTGGCTGGCGATGGTCGTATTCCCGGCACCACGCCTGAAGACTACCACTTGCCCAAAGGCGAAAAACTCAATGAATCCATCAACCGCGCATGGAGCAGGGTTCGAGCTTTATGGGAAAAATTTCGCCTCCAGCGTGAATCCCTGACGGAAGCTGACACGGGCACCAGCCAAACCCGAGAAACCCTGCTTCTGCCACTCTTCGCGGAACTTGGGTATGGCCGTCTGTTTTCCTCAAAAGTCGAGGACCGCACTGTTGGGGATAAGATCTTCAGCATCTCTCATTTCTGGCACCATTCGCCCATCCATCTCGTTGGCTGCCAAGTGGAACTGGACCGCAAGGCCAAAGGTGTGCGTGGTGCGGCTCAATCCAGCCCACATTCCATGGTCCAGGATTTCCTGAACCGCTCCGAGGGCCATCTTTGGGGATTCTGTTCCAATGGCCTGCGACTGCGCATCCTGCGGGACAACCAGTCTTTGAGCCGCCAGGCTTTTATTGAATTTGACCTTGAATCCATGTTTGAAGGTGAAGTTTTTTCAGATTTTGCCTTGCTGTGGCTCCTTTGCCATCAGTCACGCGTGGAAAGCGATGATACCGCCACCTGCTGGCTGGAGATCTGGGCCAGATCCGCTCAGGAGCAAGGCGTACGCGCCTTGGATACGTTGCGCGACAGTGTGCGCAAAACCATCGAAATTCTGGGACAGGGCTTTCTGGAACACCACAATCCAGATCTGAAGGACCGGCTGCGTTCCGGCGCACTGCCCAGACAGGATTATTTCCGCCAGCTCCTGCGTCTGGTCTATCGCCTCCTTTTTCTTTTTGCCGCCGAGGACCGTGGCCTTCTGCATGCGACTGGCACACCCGAGGATGCCCGCCAGCGTTACACCGTTTGGCATTCCACGGCCCGCCTGCGTCGCCTCGCCACCAAACTCGCTGGCACAAAGCATCACGACCTCTATGAATGCTTGAAGCTCATCATGCGCCAATTGGGTAGTGAAGATGGCTGTCCGGAATTGGGCCTTTCGCCACTAGGCAGTTTTTTGTGGTCTGACGAAGCACTGCCGGATTTGGCCCCGGCCCGTCTGTCCAACGAGCACCTGCTTCGTGCCGTACGTGCCCTATCCTTCATGGAAGCAGAGAGCCTGCGTCGCCCCGTTGATTTCAAAAATGTCGGAGCCCGCGAACTTGGTTCAATTTACGAGTCCTTGCTGGAACTCCATCCTGACCTGGACACGGTCTCTGGAGCATTCATCCTCCAGACCGCCTCGGGCAATGAGCGCAAAACGACAGGCAGCTATTACACGCCCACCGCCCTCATCAACTGCCTCCTTGATTCCGCCTTGGAACCAGTCATCCAGCAGGCCATGACTCACGGAGATCCGGAACAGGCCATCCTTGATCTTAAAATCTGCGATCCAGCCAGCGGCAGCGGACATTTTCTCATTGCCGCCGCTCACCGTCTGGCCAAACGTCTGGCAGGCGTGCGCACCGGCGATGAAGAACCCGGTCCGGATGCCATGCGCACGGCCCTGCGCGATGTCATTGGCCGCTGTATCTACGGCGTGGACTTGAACCCCATGGCTGTGGAATTGTGCAAGGTCAGTCTCTGGCTGGAGGCCCTGGAACCTGGCAAGCCGCTGTCATTTCTAGACCATCACATCCGCTGCGGCAACAGCCTCATCGGAGCCACACCCGAACTCATCGCAGCCGGCTTGCCCGACGAAGCGTTTAAGCCCATTGAGGGCGATGAAAAAACCGCCTGCTCAGCCTTAAAAAAACGAAATAAAGCGTCACAAAAAAAATCGACCCTCCCATTTTTGGTCAAGCAAGAGGCCGAAATCCAGGCCAAACTGCGTCAAACTGCCGCTGCACTTGAATCCATCCCCTCCAATAGCCTGCGGGATATCCACGCCAAGGAACACGCATTTCGCCAGCATGAGGGAACTCCTGAATTTCTCCGTAAGAAAAACCTCGCTGATGCTTGGTGCGCGGCCTTTGTCATGCGCAAGTATTTTCCTCCCAAACCTGGACATCCGGCGCTAAAGGCCGATGAACCCGTAGGCATTACACAGCGGGAGCTAAACGACTACGCCATGGGACAACCTATGGACTCTGAAATGGCCTTGGAAGTGGAAAAACTTACCGGGCAATATAAATTTTTCCACTGGCATTTGGCTTTTCCTGAGGTCTTTGGAAGGGACGGATTTGATGTAATACTAGGGAACCCACCGTGGGAGCGGGTCAAGCTACAAGAAAAGGAATGGTTTGCCGAGCGAAGTCCGGAAATTGCCAACGCGCCCAACGCAGCAGCCCGCAAAAAGCTCATTGCGCAACTTCAGACTAACGATCCGGAATTTTATCAGGCATTTTTGGATGATTCTCGCAAGGCTGAAGGCGAAAGCCATTTAATGCGTTCAAGCGGAAGATATCCGTTATGTGGCCGTGGCGATATTAATGTCTACACAATCTTTGCCGAAGCTGCTCGCACACTCATCAATGAATCTGGACGGATGGGTTGCGTTCTCCCCAGTGGCATTGCCTCCGATGACACTACGAAGTTCTTTTTTCAAGATTTGGTAGATACCAAATCATTAGTAAGTCTCTTTGATTTTGAAAACAAACTTTTGATATTCACTGGGATTGCTCCCGTAATTAAATTTTGCCTACTTACTTGTGGTCGTGGGACAAAACAGACTGCTGATCGAGCCGAATTTGTTTTTTTCGCTCACAGTGTAGACGAACTAAACAACCCAGAACGTCGTTTCTTTCTAACGACTCAAGATATTGCGCGACTTAATCCCAACACCAGAACGTGCCCAATTTTTCGCTCAAAGCACGATGCTGAACTGACCAAAGCCCTCTACCGCCGTGTGCCCGTGCTCATTCGCGAAGCTCGTGATGGGCAGCCCGAGGAAAATCCTTGGGGAATAAAATTCAGCCGAATGTTTGATATGTCCAACGACTCTCACCTGTTCAGAACCTTAGAACAGTTGAATGCCGACGGCTGGGAATTAGGTGGCAACGTCTTTCATAAGGGAGGGATGGAGTATCTGCCTCTGTATGAGGCAAAGCTATTCCATCAGTTCAATCATCGCCCCAGCACCTTTGAGGGCATTCCAGAATCAGACCGTTTCAAAATGAAAGCACCTACAAAGGCAGCCACACTAAACCAACTTTCCGATCCCAGCTTTGCACCACTCCCACGTTTTTGGGTTGAAAAAAGCGTTATCATCAGTGCGTGTTCGTGTCCTAACGAATATCTCTGGTTTATTGTGTTTCGCGGAATGACAAACGTCATGACAAACAGCAGGAACTCTATTTACTCAGTTATTCCGAGATGTGCCGTAGGAAATTCATCGCCAATTTGTTATTTTTCTAAACCTAAAAATGTTTCTGCGTTTTTGAGTTCAGTTAACTCATTAGCTTTTGATTATGCAACTCGTCAGAAGCTTGCTGGCGCAAATATGAATTTTTTCATTGTTAACCAGTTGCCAGTATTTCCATCCAGTAGTTACAATGCTGCCTGTCCGTGGTCAGGGGGCCGTGGACTGCTGAGCAGTTGGATAGAATCTAGAGCCCTAGAACTCACATATACCGCTTGGGATCTAAAACCCTTTGCTCAAGATTGCGGCTTTGACGGCCCGCCTTTCCGCTGGGACGAGGCCAGACGTTTCCTGCTGCGTTGCGAATTGGATGCTGCCTTCTTCCACCTCTACCTACCAGCCAATGCCGATGGTACCTGGAAAAAGGACGAAAAAGAGACCGAGGCTGAACTCGCGACCCTGTGCGCCGCCTTCCCAACCCCACGCCACGCTGTTGACTACATCATGGACACCTTCCCCATCGTAAAGCGCAAGGACGAGGCCAAATACGGAGAATACCGCACCAAGCGCACCATTCTCGAAATCTACGACGCAATGCAGCACGCCATCACCACCGGCCAACCCTACCAAACCCGCCTCGACCCGCCCCCGGCGGATCGTCGGTGTTGTCATCCGGAGAAATCGCCAGAGCAAGCATAGTCACAAGGAGGAATTATGCACTTGGACCAAGCAATTATTGATGATTTTTATTCAACTATTGCGAAGAAGTATCCTGGACTTGATAATGGCGCCGAGGGCGTTCGCATTATCCTATCCTACAATAGATCAATGACAGGAACAGACTATATCAATTTTGAAATGCGAAACTTCTTCAGAGATCCAAATAGCTCATCATTCAACATGAAAACAAAAGATGAGATCAGCGCAATAGTCTCCAGCAAGACAATCAACTCCAGAAAAGATCTTCGACATTTATCCAAAATCCAAACATTCTGGAACAAATATCGTGCAGAAAAAGGAATCGATAAGACATTTGGATTCAAGCAAGGCCGCCTTCAGGTTAAATAGAACATATAATTCAAAACTTCTCAAATAGAAAATTCAAATGTTCAAATATGACATTGAGAAAGATTGCTTTTTATATATTGGCCCAAACAATACTTATGAGGAAAAAGATACATGTCTAAAATTGTTTGAATATCGTCGATATATATTAAACGACACAAATAATGATTCGGAAATACTCAACACTTTAAAAGAATCGCCAATTGAATTATGCGTTGAGATAACAAATCATTGTAATTTTTCATGCCCCGTATGTATAGCAGATGCCGGTAATTCAAAGAAAATATTTCTTAAATTAAAAAAATACTATAAAATATTACAAAAATTACACGGAAAAATAAAACGAATTTGCATAACAGGTGGAGAACCCTTACTCCATCCTGATTTTGAAGAATTCATCTCAATATCTACAAAATGTTGCCCGACAATACTATCTACAAACGGCTATTCAATGAATCATATCCAAACACTCTCGCTAAAGTATAGCAATTTGATATTTGCAATTTCATTACACGGACCATCAATCGTTCACGATGAATATGTGCGCCAAGTCGGCGCGTATGAACGCGCCTTGAAATCATTAAAATCCGCAATTTCTAACAACGCAATAGTCCATGTTTACACTATTGCATCCAAGCAAAACATCCACTCAATCCCAAAACTTATTGATATATTAAAAAATTACCCCATAAGACTACACAAAATCATCCCCATCAAAAATAAGGGACGCTTAACTGACGAATTGAAAGAAGTTGAATTTAATGAAATTCAAGCAAAATGCGCAAAATCTAGAATATCCAAAATTCAGACTAAATCTTTCCCATACTACTTTCTAAATTCAAATAGCAAATTAGAGGTTATAAATAGCAATGAACAACGAAAATAAATTTAATATTGAAAAAGAAATATACAATACACAATGGAACAACATACGACATCATTGGAATGAAACTATAAATTCGATTCGATACCTGACTACACTTATAGTCTTCGCAATTATACCGTTAAAATTTCTAAAAGTTGCTGACGGCGAGAACGTGCATCTAGGCGTTGATCAGGATGTAGGCCTATACATAAAATTATTTATGATGATGGCCATAGGGATATTAGGAATGTTGACGTTATTGAACCAATACAATCATTATAAAAGGTCAAAAGAAGCAAGACAAGTAGTAGTGGCTATTGAAAAAGAGTGGGATCTTTATGATCAAAATGAAAAATTTATCTTTCAAAAAAACAGCTCTGATTACCAATATGGAAAATTTGCTGGTGGAGAAAAAAGGCTGTCTCATTCACAAATTCAATTTGGTTTCATTATCGTAATTACACTTGTTGGCTTAGCTTTCGTGTGGTTCGCATAAAAGTAGCTACTTAACGCGACGCCCAGACGAAGGCTAATGTCTTCGAGGCCCCCCATCTATCAACATATTGTTAGCCTTTACCGAACCACAAAACTGAACTGAAATGGATAAGCGATCAAATGGCTCATTCAAACCACTTAAAGCTCCACTGGTCCTTTGTTATAGGAGAAGTAATTCTTTTTATCACCGCGATCGCGTCCGCTTATCTCAGCGAGACAAACGACTGGAGCAGCTTCGCAGTGGTATCAGCCGTAGCAGCATTATTTTTCATTACCTTGAAGGTAGTGGAAGCATTGCCTGCGGCTAAGAAACTCTTAGTTCGCGAGGACTTTGCTTATCGACTCGCTTCAGCGGCAGAAAAGTACGGCGTACGAGAGTACTTCAACATGCAATGTGCTAAGGAACAGAATCTGCGAAATGAACGAACACAGAATGAGATCATGGACGCACAAACTATGTGGCTGTGCGCTAACTCCGGGGCCTCATATCTTGATCCAGGAGTCTATCGTCACTGGCAGTTCGTCGAAGAGCGGTTGAAGACCGGCGTGGAGTTCCGCGTTGTTCTGCTTGATCCATTTTCCGCAGAAAAGGGCTTCCGGAACCAGATCAATGTCGGGGGCGAAAGATTGGATTCAAAGGTCAACATCGCAAACCTTGTTAAACTTCACAACTCATATCCTGGACTTGAGATCAGATTTGTAAAATATGGAATGCATGCTACGGTATTTGCTACAGATCGATGTCTCTTCTTCGACCCTTATCACGTGGGTGCCGTAGGTGACCGGATTGAAAATAGAAGCTTTGCCATGCGAATTGAGCACTCAAATCCAAGCGAAGGAGTGGGCCTTTACCGACTGTTTAAGAGCCACTTCGATACGCTTTGGCGAACGAGCGTATCCTTCTCTGATTGGACGCAGGCGATGCACGCTGAGCTTCCAGAAGGACTTCCGCATGTGAAAATCAGATGACAAACAGTGCTCGACCAAGCCGTGCGATCCTGAACTTCGCGCATCGCTGTGCAATGAAATGCGAATGGTGCTACGTACCATTCGGAGATTCATCCGTGCAAGAGTCTGTTGTTGCCAAGGTGGTCGAAAGGATTGCTGAACTTGGATTTACTCGTCTAACCTTTGGTGGCGGCGATCCTTTTCAGTATCAGTTCATTGCCAACACCCTAGAATTGGCCAAAAAGCTCGGTCTCTTTGTTCATGTTGACACACATGGTCTTGGACTCAGCGAGACAGACGAAACCCTGGCTCTTCTGAAAAGCACTGTTGATTTGCTTGGACTTCCTCTCGATGGCTCTTCTGCTGCGATCCACGAAGAAATGCGCCAGTCGCCCGGACACTACGCCAGAACCATGCAGAAGCTAGCTTGGCTTAGCGACTTCCGCAGCCATTTGAAGTTGAACACTATCGTTTCTCAATTCAACATCAACAATCTTCCTGCATTGGCCAATGTCGTCTGCTCATTGAAGCCCTCGAGGTGGAGCATCTATCAGTACTGGCCGGTAGGACCCGCATCCCGAGTAGAGCGTAGACACGCCCTAACCGAGTCCGCTTTCTTGGAAGCTGCGGATCGCTTACGCGAGGCGATTCTGTTCGACGATATCGCACTTGAGGTGAATTCGGCTGAATCAAGACGAAACACCTATCCCATCATCCACCACGATGCAAAGGTGTTCGTTCATGCCGCGCACCCTGAGAACACGTTTGTGCATGTTGGCAGCATCTTCGACGACCATGTCATGGATCGAATTCGTACAACTTGCATTGAGGATCGCCCGGCTGCTATTGAAAGGTACGGGAGTCAATGAAGCGTAAAGAAGGCCATTTATGCTTGGGGCTCTGAGACCAATAACATCATAATTTTTTGATTTTTTCTCTCGAAAAAGGTCCTCTATTCGACCTTAGAATCGCCCCTCCTGCCCAAAATCAGCCAAGTTTTATATCTAACAACTTTTGATTGCCAATAAAAACTCGCCGCCCATCACAGAGGACCTCATGACTCAGCCACCAATCGACAACTCCTATTGGATTATCCCCGGCAAACTCCTCGCTGGTGAATACCCGCGGAATCTCGACCACGAATCGTCCATCACCAAATTACAGTCCCTGCTGGACTCCGGCATCCGGGTTTTCATCGACCTGACCACGCCTGCCGATGGTCTGTCCCCGTACCGAGATATGCTGCAAGTGATTTGCCCGCAGGCCGAATACCTGACGTTCCCGATCCTGGACGTAAGTGTTCCCGACAAGCGGGAAACAACTATTGCGGTCCTTGATGCCATTGATTCCGCCTTGGCCCATGGCTTGGGCGTCTACATCCATTGCTGGGGCGGCATCGGCAGAACAGGAACGATTGTCGGGTGCTGGCTCGCCAGGCATGGCTTTGCCGGAAGCGCTGCTTTGGAGAAACTGTCCAGCCTGTGGCGATGGTGCCCCAAATCACGGTACCGCCAATCCCCGGAAACTGAGGAACAGCGGAACTACATACTGACTTGGAATAAAGATATTCCAGATGCTGAACAAGACGGCATCCTCTCCCGCGCCCAAGGCTGCCTCATGGGGCAGCTCGCAGGAGATTCTCTGGGAAGCTTGGTGGAATTCAAATCTGCGGAAGAGATACGCAGCCTTTATCCCTCCGGGATACGCAAATTGGCCAACGGAGGCACGTGGAACACCCTGGCTGGTCAACCCACAGACGATTCGGAACTGGCCCTCATGCTCGCCCGGTCGTTAGTGGAGCATAGCCGGTTCGACAGATATAGCGTTCGAAATGCCTACCGATTCTGGTACGACTCACACCCGTTCGATTGCGGAGCAACCATTGCTGCTGGTCTGAGAGATCAGCCCAATTTGGAGAGCCAAGCCAACGGAGCACTCATGCGCGTCAGCCCGCTGGGAATTTTTGGAACGCATCACAACCTGTGGGACGTTGGCGACTGGGCAAAAAAAGACGCATCCATAACCCATCCGCACCCGATCTGCTGCGAGGCCAATGCGCTTTTCGCCATGGCCTTGTCCCGAGTCATCCGGAGCGGATGCTCCTCGCAGAGTCTCTATGCTGGGATGCTGCTCTGGTCTGAGGAAATGGACGTTCACCCCGCCTTGAAAGGCGCTCTCGCGGATGCAGCCACGACTCCACCCAAAAACTACGGACGCCAGCAAGGGTGGGTACTCATCGCCTTCCAGAACGCCATCTGGCAGCTTCTCCATGCCCCAAACCTTGAAGAAGGCGTGGTCGATACGGTCATGCGTGGTGGAGACACCGACACCAATGCTGCCATTTGCGGAGCTCTTCTTGGGGCCGTACATGGCCTTGGAGCAGTGCCCGCGCAATGGAAGGAAAAAGTGATTGATTGCAAACCTGAACAACGTGCCGGAGTTGCTCACCCTCGCCCCAAAGTTTTCTGGCCGGTGGATGCATTGGAACTGGCGCAACAGCTTGTCAGAAATTTCGGACAGACCTAACCGCCAAACACAGGCGGTTCCAAGAGCGGGTAATCGTCGATAACGATTCAACAAACGATTTTTGGATCACTCCGCTATCTTTCGAAGCGGGATCACTTTTGCTGTCTTTCTACCGCGCAGATGACGAACGGCCTCACGCTTGTGATCGGGCATCAGATGCGAATATCGCATGGTCATCCCGATCGTCTTGTGCCCCAAGAGTTCCTTGATGGTAAGAAGCGAAACTCCCTGATGGGCAGGCGTGCTGCCGAAGGTATGGCGGTAGGTCATAGAGGCTTGCTGCCCAAAAAGTGGGAGAGAAGTGGGAGAGGATACCAAAAAAATTCTCAAAGAAATAAAAAAGGACCTAGATTTTGCATCTAAGTCCTTATTTTTACTGGAGCCAGGAAAGAGAATTGAACTCTCGACCTACTGATTACGAATCAGTTGCTCTACCGACTGAGCTATCCTGGCAAACCGTGAGAAACCCGCACTATTCAAGACTCGAAGCGTCGTCAAGAATTTTTCAAAGCTGGACAAGGGTAACAGGCAGCTCGCGTCAATTAAACAGCTGCCAGGACCTTGGGCAAGCCGATTAGCCCGATCTCAAGAGATGAATCCGATCAAAATTGATCGCTTTCAGAATTTATACGAGAAGCCGATCGTACCAAAATATGACGCATCCAGATCGTGCCCCTCTTCGTCGTCGTACTTCTCGCTCGATCCGGTAAAGTATCCCAGCTCGCTTATTGCCGCCAGATTCTCGTAAATCGTGTATTGATTGACGAGATAGAAATCCCAGCCGGAATCCTCTTCCGTGAAATAGCTCGTTCCTTCGTCGCCTGTTCCCTGAGCATAGACCACGATCACTTTGTGCGACAGGTCTTCCATGAACGTGATCTTGTCCAGAATGAGACCGACGGTCATAAGGCCGGTGCCGTCGCTGCCGACTCCGACGGCCTTGGTGAAGAACGTGTCGTAGGTTGTCGAAAACGCGCGCACCCCGCCGAAGTTGGGGCTGACCTTCCAGTCTTCGGCCAGGACGGGCAGCAGGGTCTGGTCGTTCTCGTCGTCGTCGAGTCCGGTGGCGTAGGTGCCGAACAGCGTGGCCACCAGCGGCTCAAACTTGTAGGAGGCGGACAGCGCTGCGTACCAGCCGGAAGAATCCAGATCATCCGAGTCGAGGGCCCCGTATATCACGTCGGCGGCAAGGAGCAGCGGGTCGAACATGTTCAGCTTTGCATTGGCGCCCAGAAACCAGATCGAGATGTCGTCTTCAGCCAGGCTCAGGTCGAGCGCAGTCTCCAGCCCCTGCTGATCCGTAAAATCGTAATCGGACCCGAGCCACACGTATCCGAAATAGGGGGAGATTCTCGCCGCGTCGAAGGACATGGGCACTGCGATGAAGGCCATGTCGAGGTCGTCGCTGACGCCGTCATCGCTGACTGGGGATTCATCGAAATTGGTGGAGGTGTCTGAACCGCGCGTATACCCCACGGTCACGCCTATTGCCTCGTATATGGGCAGGCTGACGACCAGAGCTGCCGCATCGTCGTCGAACACCGGATTGCCGAAGACGCTCGGCAGCGCCACGTACTGCAACCCGGCCTGGACACTGACGGTGGTGTCCGGGAAGGTGAAGTTCAGGTAGGCGTGCTTCAGTTCGATCGGGTCGTCGGTGTTACCGTCCGTACCCCAGTCTCCAGAGTCGCCCTTGCCCCAGAGCTGGTCCATTTCCAGGCCTAGAACCGCCTTGAGGTTCTCGTTGGCGACGAAATCAAAGTAGGTGCGCAAGCGCTGGCTGGTCGAGTAATTGTCCCCGTCCCCGACGTCCGAGTCGAGATCAAACAGATTGGCGCTCCAAATCCCGTAGATATCGAGATTCCCCCTGACTGATAGCTGCGCGGAAAATGCGCCGGTAACAATGCCGCAGAGAATGAGGGTCGTCAGGACTGCAATGGTACGCGGTCTCATCTTAATCTCCTTGGATGAAATGAATGTAACGGCACGGCAGGAATCTCATTTCCGCCATCACATATCGAAATCTCGATCCGGGTATCCGACTGCGGCACGCTACGCTCAGGGCTGAACCTTCTCCAGGGTGAACGTGAAATTCCCGCCGCAGGAGAAGAAATCGTTGGACCATCTCCAGACCGATTTCCCGGTGCCCGTCGTCTCCGTCAGAAATTCCAGGTCCACGGTTTCCGTCACATACCCGCCGGTGGCGACGTACGAGCCGACCAGATGGACGAATTGCGGGCGACTGGGGTTGACGGCCCCCTTGTACGGGCGTTTGACGCTGTTTTCCATGCCCACGAACTCATCTCCCTTCTGAATGAATGTCAGCATGTAGTCCCCGGGCACGCCCTTGCCCAGATTCTTGCACTCGTTGACGGACTGCGTGATCGTCCCGCGCCACTGGCCGGTATAGTCGAAGGCATGTGACAGGGCGGGGCTCATGCACACTACACCCAGCAAGGCCACGAGTAAACTCAATCGTTTCATGATCGACGTCCTTATGTTTGCGTGTTCGGGAGCCCCATCTGCGCGGGGCCCTTGCCACCCGTCGTGGAACTTCCGGTACCGGCCGTCAAGGCCTCGCAACCTCCGACGTCCGCACGGAAAGCCGCCGCACTTTCACGAAGAAGGCGACCGTGCACACGATCGTCACGGCTATGCCGATGATGGTCGCGACGTTGATCGAAAGGTTGAAGCCGATGGGCGAGTTGACGATGAAGCTGACCACCACCGCCGTCATGAACACCGCCGGGACCGTGGCGATCCAGTGCGTTTTCCCGACCCTGGCCAGGTACATGGCGGCGGTCCAGAGCACTACGGCGGCCAGGGTCTGGTTGGCCCAGCCGAAATAGCGCCAGATCAGCCCGAAATCGGACAGGGAGATGAGAAATCCGATGGCGAAAAGGGGCACGGCGATGACAAGCCGCTTCCCCTGCTCCTTCTGGGAGAAATCGAGCATGTCGGCGACGATGAGGCGGGCGCTGCGGAAGGCCGTGTCCCCGGAGGTGATGGGCAGCACGACCACGCCGATGATGGCGAATATCCCGCCGACCTGACCCAGCAGGGCGATGGACACCTCGTTGACCACCAGTCCGGGCCCGCCTTTCGCCAGGACGCCGTTCAGCGCCTCGGGCGTATGGAAGAAGGAGATGGCCAGGGTGGCCCAGATAAGGGCGATGACGCCCTCGGCGATCATCGACCCGTAAAACACGCTGCGCCCGTATTTCTCGTTGGGCAGGCAACGGGCCATCATCGGGGATTGGGTGGCATGGAACCCGCTGACCGCGCCGCAGGCGATGGTGATGAACATCAGCGGCCACAGGGGCAGGCCCTCGGGGTTGATGTTCTCGAAGGTCTTCTGCGGGAAGAACTCGTAACCTTTGACGATGAGCATGGTGATCGTCCCCAGGGCCATGAAGACGAGAACCGCCCCGAAAATCGGGTAGATGCGGCCGATGATCTTGTCGATTGGCAGGATCGTGGCCAGGAAATAGTAGGCGATGATCGCCCCGATGAGCACATTGCGGTCGATGCCGGTCAGGCTCTGCAGCAGTTCGGCGGGCCCGAGGAAGAAGACGACCCCGACGAGGATCAGGAGGACGATGGAGAACACGCGCATGAACTGCTTGAAGGCGTTGCCGAGGTTCTGGCCGACGATGTCCGGCACGCCGCGGCCCTCGTAGCGCACGGACAGCATGCCGGAGAAGTAGTCGTGCACCGCCCCGCCGAAGATGCAGCCGAAGACGATCCAGATCAGGGCGACGGGACCGTAAAGGGCGCCGAGGATGGGCCCGTAGATTGGCCCCAGCCCGGCGATGTTCAGAAGCTGGATGAGGAAGATCTTCCAGGTCGGCATGACCATGTAGTCCACGCCGTCCTCCATGGTCACGGCCGGCGTCGGTCTGGACGGATCGACACCGAAGGCCCGATCGACGATCGCGCCGTAGACGAAATAGCCGAGCAGCAAGAACCCCACGCTGGCGAAGAAGAGTATCATGATGCCATCCTTCCTGGTTTGATTGAAACTAAACCCGCCCGTTCAACGCCGATCTCCACCCGCGCCCCGCTTCGGACATCTGCGCGTCTGACCGGCACCGCGCGGGCATCGTCCCGCCACCATCTCAATAACCCGGCGGGGGACCGCTGACCATGTAGACGACGCTGCCGCTCTGGTACCCGCGGTTGTACCAGGTCGTCCCGCACTGGTAGTAGCCGACGCCGTTGACGATGATTTCGGTTCCGGCGCAAGGCAGGGCCGTGACGTACGTCACGTTCGTGACGTGCGTTACGTCGGGCTGCGACGCCGCGCCGGCGATGACCCCGACGGTCGCACCGACGGCCGCGCCGACGACAAAGGCCTCGAACTCGTCGTCATCGTCATCCCAACCATCCCAATCGTCATCATGATCCCAGTCGTCGAACTCATCCTCGGCAAAGTCTTGGCGGTCCTCGCGGGCGTCATCCATATGCTCCTGCCAGTCCTCACGGGATTCGCCGCGGTTCTCCAGCCGCTCCTCCTGTCCCTGCAGGCGGTCGTCGCGGGTTGCGTCGCGATTCTCGCCCCGCTGGGCCTGGCGTTCCGAAGACGTTTCCTGGCGTTGCCCCTGGCGATCCGTGCGCTGGCCCTGCCGTTCCGAGGAGGTCTGCTCCCGCGTCCCCTGGCGCTGGGCCACGTTTTCCTGACGGGCGGCCTGGGGTTGGCGCTGCACGGCCCCGGACTGGCGTGCTTCAGGGCGCGCCTGGCGCTGCACTGCTCCGGACTGGCGGGTCTCGGGCCGCGCCGCACGCTGCGCCGATCCGGACTGGCGGGTCGAAGGACGGGCCGCGCTTCTCGACCCGGAGGACATTCCTCCCCCCCGGGCCGGGCTTGAGCGATTGAAGTTGCTTCCTCCGCTTCGCCCGCCTCCTCCGCCGCGGCCTCCCCCCCGGGCTTCGACAAAGCCCGCCATTGTTGTCGAAAGAATGAACACCAGCGCCACGATGATGGTTGCCGTCCTATTCACGAGCGTCATTGTGCACCCCCTTCCTGCATGGGCAGGGCCCCTTTCTTTCTGACGGGAGCCAGGAGCGGGATCTTTTCTGCTCCCGGCGGAGGCGTGAAGGAAAAGCTCGCGTCCGTGACCGCGGGCGAAAAATTCCAGTCGGACAGCTCGGCCCAGAACTGCGGCTGGTCAGCTTCGTTCTTGTAGGTGATGACGACCCTTCTCGGCAGGGGCTGTTCGCCACGGGAGACCCAGACCTGCAGATCGACGTTATCTGAACGGACCGCCAGATGATCCGTCGGAACGTCGAAGAGATAGTTCTCCTCGACGAAACTGACTGAAGTCAGCAACTTCTCCAGGCTGTCCCGAAACCCGGTGTGGAACATCCTGGCCAGGGGCATTGTCAGGCGGAGGTCCCGGACCATGTACACGAGCACCTCGTCGACGGTGGCGTTCCTGTCCTGTTGGGCAAAGACGTTGTCGGCGGCCTTGAAGGCGGTCAGGATCTTGCCGTCGAAAAGGATCAGCCCCCGGTCGCCGTCGCTGCGCTCGGCCTCGACCCGGATGTGGTCGGGACGTCGGAGCGTGACTCTGCGCTTTTCGCCGAATTCGATCCGCTGGCCGTCCGCCTGGATCGCGTCGTACCCGCTGCGGATGGTCACGCCGAAGGTCTTCGCGCCGGCGATGAACCCGGCCATGTCCAGCAGCCGCGTGCGCGCTTCCTGGTCCATAACGGCGGCGTCCCCCGCGGTCGCGTTGTCGGCCGACGGGGCGGCATGGGCGTCGAAGGCGATCCCCAGCGCCATCGACAGAAGCAACAATGGCAGAACAAGCAGATGTTTTACGAAATGCATCACGTTTCCTCCCTGGTTGCAGGAGCGTCGCAGCACCGATCCGCCACCGCACTGCGCTGCAGGCAAGGCCTGACGCACAGACGCCCTGCGCGGTGCTTGCAGGGCTGGGCAACATGGAGCAAATCAAGAAACGCACCAATTCCACCGTTGCCGAAACGCTTGTCTATCATCTCAAATTTACTGCACATTGAGAGACTGAACGGCAGGCAGCCGGACCGGCGGGCCCAAACGGGGACGGAATGCGGGTCCAAGGACGAAATGCCGTCCTTGTCGCCGCCCACGGCACGATGAACGGGAAACGCCGCGGGCGCGGCAGTCTTTCGGAGCGGGGTCACCCCAGGTCGAAACCCTCCCCGGGATTTCTGATGGACTCGATGCGCCCGGCCAGGCGCGCGATCTGGGCGAAATCGTGCGTGGCGATGTCCTGGGCATGGGCCAGGTTGTTGCGCAGCGACTCGAATTCCTTGCAGACCTTGAGGGCCGCGTTCCTGGAGGGGAAGCCCAGCACGTCGCGCATGGCCTGGTCTTCGGCCATGATCTGCGTCTTGTCGGAAAACTGCAGGCACGACAGCAGCGTGCACTGCTGGCCGCGGCGCCGGCGCTCCTCCATCAGCGCCTCGGCCTTGGCCAGCCTGCCGGCCGAAACGAGCCCGCGCCACGAATCCCCCGGCCAGATCCTCTCGATGATGGACGCGAGCTGCATCTCGTACATGGTCACGATGCCGAACAGCCACATGCGCATGTAGGGGTGCTCGACGTCGCTGCGGGTGATGATGCCGGACACGGTGTCGAAGACGCGCACGAAACAGAGGCTGTGCGTGCTCAGCGCCAGGATGACCTCGGAGAAGCTCGCCCCGTCGGCCACGATCTGGCCCGTCCGGAACTCCCGCTCCCGCATCGGGTCCTCACTCAGGGCAAAGCCCCGGACCCTGCCGCCATGGCGCACCCCGAGCACGGGGATGCCCTCGCGCTCCATGAGCTCGCCCGCGGCCGGCGTCAGCGGCGCATCCACCGAAGGCAGGGCGCGTGCGATGTCCCTGGCGGCGAAGGTGTCGCGGAAGAGATGCGCCACCCGCCCCAGGGATTCGAGGCCGCCCGGCAACGCCCTCCCGGGCTCGGCCAACCCACCCACGACCGTCAGCGACAGGCCGAGCCTGGCGGCGTTCTTTTCGAGCATGGCCACAGCGCGCCGGTACAGGGTCTGGTCGCCCTCGGCGAGCACTTCCAGGAGCGAGGCCATCTCCGTCAGATAGACCCGCGCGAACTCCGGGTCGTGCTTGCAGACGTCGCGGCAATTGTCGATGAGGTCGGCCAGCTTGACGGTCTTGGCCCGTCCCGAAACGCCCGCCAGGCGCGCCCGGTCGATGGCCTTGCGCGTGGCGCGGTTGCCGTCCGACGGGCGGCTGACGTCGGTCAGCTCCATGACCAGCTCGGCCAGCTCCGGCCCGAATTCCCGCTCGATGTCGAGAAAGCTGGCCGGGGTGTCCTCGACCACGTCGTGCAGCCACGCGGCGGCGATCATCTCCTGGTCGCCGCAGACCGAGGCCACGATTTCGGCCACATCCTTGAGATGCACGTCATAGGGTTCCAGTGAGTACTTGCGCCTGTGATTGATGCGCGAGTGCGCCTCGGTGGCGTACCGGCGCGCCCTTTTGATCACATCGTCCGGTGCCTGCTCCCTTCCGGCCATCAGTTGCCTGCCGCCTTGATGGCCGCGGCGATTTCGTCGGCCAACTTTTCGACGTTGTGCTGCTGGGCCGCGACCCAGGAGGAGTGCTCGGCGTCCGGAAGGGGCTGCACGGCATCCGTGCGACGCACCACGGCTCCCTCCCCTGCCGTATCCAGCAGGGTCCAGCGGGCGGTAAGCGTGGCCTCGCGGCCGAGGCTGCCGCCCATGGCCACCACGTCGACGAGGACGCGGAACCGGGACTGCCGGTTCCACGGGAAGAGCGACACGTTCTCGGTACCGAGCGACTGCGAAAGCCGCTCGGCCAGGGCCCGGGCCATGTCCCGGTCCACCTCGCCGGTCCAGCGGTGGTATTCGGCCAGCCGGTACTGCCCGTTCTCCCCGCCCGTGGCGATGCGCGTCTGCTTGAGGACATCGGGCAGGGTCACTGGGCCGACGCTGACCGACACGGCGTCGCCGGCAGGCGCTGCGGCCGAGGCCTGCGGTACGTGCAGGCTGTAGTAGGACATGGTTTCCGTCTTTCCGGCGCAACCTGAAAGCAGCGCAGCCCAGGCCAGGCCCAGAAGCGCCGCGCGGGCGATGCTACTTTTCATCCTTCTTCTCTCCTTTGCCGAACAGGAGCGACTGCGGCTGATTCTCGATGGCGGTGGTCAGTTCGCGCAGGGAGCGCAGGGTAAGGGCCAGCTCTTCGAGGGTCTTCTTCAGGTTGTAGTTCAGGGGCGAGTCCTTGCCGATGGCGCTCTGAACCTCCTGCAGCGTGGTCTGCAGGACGACGAGCCCGGACTGCAGCGCCGGGGCGGTCTCGCCGTTCAGGCGTCGCGCGAAGGCACCGGCGTCCCTGACGGTCGTCGTGCTCTCCTTCAGCAGCAGGTCGAGATTCGTGCCGATCTTCTCAAAGGGAACCTTCTCCAGATCGCGGGTGATCCTGGCGATGCTCTCCTGGATCTGCTCGATGGAACCGCCCATGCTGGGGATGACCGGCAGGTCGTTCTCATGGGCCAGGACGGCTTTGGGCTCGTCGGGGTAAAACCCGAGATCCACCAGGAGCTGCCCCGTGAGGAGGTTGCCCGTCTTCAGCTGGGCGCGCAGGTTGCGCTCCTCCACGAACCATTTGAGCAGCGGCTCGCGCTCCCCGGCGCGCTGCCTGGGAATGGCCTTGAACACGTTCTGAATCCGCTCGGGCTCGATGGACAGCAGGACCGGCACGCGCAGATCCCTGCGCTTCTCGTCGTAGATGAGGTCGATGCCCGACACCTCGCCGATCTTGATTCCGAAAAGCTCCACCGGCGCCCCCACGCTCAGGCCGCGCACCGACTGGTCGAAAAATACCAGCCAGGACCTGCGCAGGGTGTAGGTCTTCTCCTGGATGCTCTCCCGGCTCGGGTAGAGCTGGAATGCCGCGTTTTCCTCCGCCTCCCCGCCCGGCTCCACGCCGTCGGGGACGTCGAAGGCCAACCCGCCGGAGATGATGCTGACGATCGACTCGGTGTCGACCTTCAGCCCCTGGGCCGAGAGGGACACGTCCAGACCGCTGGAGTTCCAGAAGCGCGTGTTCCGGGTGACCTTGGCGTCGTGCGGGGCCTCGACGAAGACCTGGACGTCGACGGTCTGCCCGTCCGGGGCGAAGCCGTAACTGACCACCTGCCCGACCTGGATCTGGCGGTAATAGACCGGCACGCCGACGTTGAGGGAGCCCAGGCGTGCGGCCTTGAGCCAAAAGTGCTTTCCGGGCAGGCCGGAGGTGACGACGGGCGGGACTTCGAGGCCGTTGAAGCTGAATGTCGGCTGGCCGGTCGGCGACGGGTCCACGCCGATGTACGCCCCCGAGAGCAGCGTCGACAAGCCCGAGGCCGTGCCGCCGCGGATCTGCGCCCGCGCCACCCAAAAGCGGGTCTTGTCATTCAGGTAGCGGCCGTAGTCCTTTTCCAGTTCGGCTGTGACGACGACGTGCTTGAGGTCGTCGCCCAGATGGATGGACTCGACCTGGCCGACGGCCACGTCCTTGTACTTGATCTTCGTCTTGCCGGCCTCGAGCCCCTCCGCGGTCGAAAAGGTGATGGTGATGACGGGCCCCTTCTCGCTGACGGCCTTGTACGCCAGCCATCCCCCGACGACGAGGGCCACCAGCGGCACGATCCAGACGAGGGAGATGCCGCCCTTCTTTCTCACGGTGGCCGGTGCGGCCTGGTCCTTGGACAGGGATACGTCGGTCATGAATCCTCCTCGATGACATCCCAGATGAGACGGGGGTCGAAACTCTCCGCGACCAGCTTGGCCAGCGCCGCCATGTGCAGGCGCAGAGGCGCGAGGATGTAGAGCAGCCCGGTGAGCTGGACCAGGGGGATCAGGGCGCAGGTCAGGAACACCAGCGAACCCAGGCCGCAGAGGCGCTGCTTCCAGAGCTCGATGATGCCCGTCGGCAGCGTGGTCTCCTGCACGACCCCCCCTCTCTTCATGGCCAGGAATGGATTGGTCAGAGCGATGGCGAAAAGCACCAACCCGCACAAGGCGAAGGCCAGAGGGCGGTCGATGCCGGTTCTCCTGGACCTCTGCAACACCGAGCCGCAGCGCGGGCACAGCGAGACGACCCCGGACTCGTCCGACAGCCGGATCAGCAGATCGCAGCCATGACAGGCAAGTATGCGCATGCTTCCTCCGGTATCAGACCCCGGCCGACGGCCGGGGCTATGTCATAAAAAATCAACCAGAGACTTCGCGTGCGAGGGGTAGGCGCGGGCGAAAAGCCCGAAAGCCGAGGCACGTGGCGACATGTCGCCCTCCCTCTCCGGACTTGCGATGTGAAGCTACTCATCCGGTCTGGACGCCTGCATGCCGACCAGCCGGGCTATGGTCACGGCCAGGTAGAGCTGGCCCATCACTGCCTCGAGAACGGCCAGGGAGCGCCCTGCGTTCGAGGCGGGCAGGCAGTCGCCGTAGCCGACGGTGGTCATGGTCACGAAGCTGAAATAGATGAAGTCGTGGGTCGCTGGCGCGCCTTCGCGAGCGAATTGGAAGGACCCCGGCTGGGCGGCCTCCAGAAAGAAGAACGCGTAGGCCCACATGAACCCGAGCAGAAGATACCCGCAGACGGCGGCCATGATGACGTCCGAGTCGACCTGCCGTCGGGTCGAGATGTAGCGCAGGATAAGGACGAGAACGTAGCCCAGGAATATCCCTGCGAAGAGTTCCGCCAGTTTCAGATGTTCCGCGGCATCCGCGAAAACTCCCGACCATTTCAGGAAAAGATAGGGGATGGCCAGGAGCATGGCGATGACGAACGTGCGCATCCTGTCGCTGACCGCCTGGATGGCCGAAACGAGTATGGCCGTCAGGCAGACGTCCATGAGGAGCTTCAGGTGCACGAAACCCACCAGAAAAGGCGACACCGCGAGAGCCGTGATGATCGAGGCGAGCAGGAGAGTGAACCGCCCCCCGACAAACCGGAAAAGCGGTTTGGCTGCTTCGTCGCCCTTGTGTCCCGTTGTGTCCATGTGCCTTGCCTCGACATGGCCGGCGTCGACCGCAGTCGGCACGACGACGCCCGGTACGTTCATCGTCAGCGCTTTGCGGAAATCCCGCATATGAGTCGCTGCAGTCGTGATACGTCGTCCATGTCTCCGTTCGCCCAACCGCAAAAGGTCGGCAGGATGTTCCGGCGCGTGCACGGGACGTGCTCCATGAACGCGCCGGAACAGACACGCGCCTGAATCCCTCAGGGCTTCTCGACGCTGACCGCGATTGTCTCGGTGTAGGAGAAGACCACCTTGTCGCCGACCTTCTGTTTGGCGAGGTCGATATCCTCGCGGACGGGAAAGGCTCTCTTCCGGCCGTCGCCGAAGTCGAGCGTGACCTTGCGGTTCTGCTGGTCGATCTCCGTAACGGTGCCCGTGACCTGCCGGGTCTGGGCCATGATCCCGCCGGGCTTCTCGCCCTTTTCCGCGGTCTTTGCGGCCGCGCTCATGGACGAGGAAGGCTCCACGCCGTCTTCGTCGACGAAGACGACAAGCTCTTCCGTCAGGGCGACCCTGACCGTATCGCCCACGTTGACCTGATCGAAGTTGACGGCCTTGGGACCGGCCTTGGCGGTGAAGGTTTCCCCCTTCTCGTCCTCCAGGGTTGCTACGCGCTTGGCATGATCGATTTCGATGACCTTGGCGTTGATCTCGACGGTGTTGACGATGACGCCGCCGGGTACCCCCTCGACGAAGACCGTTGCCGTGCCGGCCAGGGCCTGCAGGGGAGCCAGCGCCAGGAAAAGCCCGAGACAGAGCCCGGCGGAAAGGCCGGCGCGGCGGCAGGCATTCTCGTTCACGTATTTCTTCAGGGTCATGTCACGCTCCATCCGTTAAAGGTTTTTCATCCTGCGGACCCGGCGCGGGGCCGCCTATTCGGTCTTTTCCGCCTTCCCGCCGGCTCCCGCCACCGCTGCCGCCTCCGTCCAACCGCCTCCCACGGCTTTGTACAGGCCGATGCGCGCCTGATGGACCGCGACCCGGGTCTGGGTGTGCGCCAGCTCGGCGTTGAAGAGGCTCCGCTCGGCGTCGAGCACGGTCAGGAAGTCCGTGTACCCTTCGTCGTAGCGAAGCCTTGCGATCTCGTCGTATTGCCGCAGCGAATCGACCTGCCGGCCGAGGGCCTCCAGCTGCAGGCCCGTCTGCCGTTGGTCCGCCAATGCGTCGTTGACTTCGCGGAAGGCGTTCTGCACGGCCTGCATGTAGCCGATGAGGGCCTGCTGCTGCACGGCCTCGGCCGCCCTTACGTTGCCGGACAGCTTGCCGGCGGTGAAGATGGGCATGGTCAGCGGGGCGCTGTAGTTCCAGACCTGGGCCGAACTCAGGAAGAGGTCCGTGAGGTCCTCGCTGGCGAAGCCGAAGAGGCCAGTCAGGGATATGGCCGGGAAGTAGGCGGCCTTGGCCACGCCGATCTGGGCGTTGGCGGCGACGAGGTTCTGTTCGGCCTGCAGCACGTCGGGGCGGCGCTCTAGGAGGTCCGACGGCATGCCGGCCGCAATGGCGGGCGGCGTCAGCTCGTCGATGGCCAGCCCGCGGAGGATGGGGCCCGGGTTGTGCCCCAGCAGGACGGACAGGCCGTTCTCCTGCAGGGCGATGGCCTTCTCGATGGGGGGAATCCGCGAAAGCGCCTCCTCGTACTGGGATTTGTTCTGGGTCAGTTCCAGCAGGGAGATGATGCCTCCGTCATAACGTTCCTGGAAGATCCTGAAGGACTCCTCCCTGCTCTTGACCGTGTCCCTGGCTATCTCGAGCTGGCGGTCCAGGCCGCGCAGGTTGACGTAGGCCGAGGCCACGTCGGAAACCAGCGTCAGGATGACGCCGCGACGCGCCTCCTCCGTGGCCAGCAGCTGCGCCCTGGCCGCCTCGGTGCTGCGGCGGATGCGGCCCCAGAGGTCGATCTCCCAGGCGGCGTTGAGGCTTGTCGAATAGGTCTCGGTCAAGGTCGCGACCCCCGGCCCGGGCTTGTTCTCACCTTCGCGGGTCACCTGTTCGCGCGTGTAGGACGCCCCCGCCCCAACCTGGGGGAACAGGTCGGCCCGGACGATGCCGTAGCGGGCCTCGAACTCCTCGACGCGCTTGGCGGCGATGAGGAGGTCCTTGTTCTCCTTCAGGGCCGTTTCGATGAGACCGTCCAGGACCGGATCGCCGAACTCGCCCCACCAGGCCGTATCGGCCAGGCTGTTGGCTTCGCCGTTCTCCACGCGCCAAGCCGCCGGCATGTCCAAGCCCGGTCGCACGTAGTCGGGTCCGAGGGTGCATCCGGCCCCCATGAGGGCCAGCATGAAGGCGAGCACGAGATTACGCATGGTGCACCTCCGTAGGTCCTTCGGCCGGCGCCGCGGGTTTGTTGCCCCCGATCTTCTCCACCACGTAGTAGAACACGGGGATGAGGAAGACGCCGATGACGGTGGCCGCAAGCATGCCGCCGATGACCGCGCTGCCCATGACCTGGCGCGAGACCGCGCCGGCTCCGGAGGCGATGGCCAGGGGCACGCAGCCGAGGATGAAGGCGAAGGAGGTCATGAGGATGGGCCGCAGGCGCAGCTTCGCCCCTTCGAGGGTGGCTTCCAGCAGCGGCCTGCCCTTCTCGTACTCCATCTTGGCGAACTCGACGATGAGGATGGCGTTCTTGGCCGAGAGGCCGATGAGCATGACCAGGCCGATCTGGGCGTAGACGTTGTTCTCCTGCCCGCGCAGCATGAGAGCCCCGAAGGCCCCGGCCACGGCGATGGGCGTGCCCAGCAGGACCGAGAATGGCAATGACCAGCTCTCGTACTGCGCGGCCAGGATCAGGAAGACGCACAGGAGCGAGAAACCGAAGATGACCATGGGCGAGACGCCCTTCTGGGCCTGCCACTCCTGGAAGGACATGCCCATGTAGTCGAAGCCCATCTCGGGGGGCATGGTTTCGGCGAAGACCTCCTCCAGCGCCTTCATGGCCTGGGCCGAGCTGTAGCCCGGCGCGGCGTTGGCGTTGATCTGGGCGCAGCGGTAGAGGTTGTAGCGCATGGTGAACTCGGGCCCGGAGATGTTCCTGACCGAGGTCAGGGCCGAGAGGGGCACCGTCGCGCCCTCGCTGTTGCGCACGTAGAACTGCCCGACGTTCTCGATGTTCGTCCGGTACTCGCCCTCGGCCTGGACATAGACCTGCCACTGGCGGCCGAACTTGTTGAAGTAGTTGACGAAGCCGCTGCCCATGAAGCTCTGCAGGGTCTTGTAGACATCGTCGATCTTGACCCCCTGCTTGAGGACCTTGTCGCGGTCCACGTCCACGAAGAGCTGCGGGACCGTCGGGCGGAAGGTCGTGGACACGCTGCCCAGCTCCGGGCGCTTCTTCGCCGCCTCGACGAAGATGTTCACGTTGGCGGACAGGAACTCGATGTCCTTGCCCGCCCGGTCCTCGAGCATGAAGGTCGCGCCGCCCGAGGTGCCGATGCCGGGGATGGCCGGGGGCGAAAAGGCGAAGCCGATGGCCCCGCTGATCCCGGCCAGCTTCTGGTTGATGCCGTTCTTGATGGTTTCGTACTGCAGTTCCGGCGTCTTGCGCGCGCCCCATTCCTCGAGGGTGATGAAGAAGAAGGTGCTGTAGGTGTTGGTCACGCCGCTCAGCAGGTTGTAGCCCACGACCGAGGTGCAGAATTTCACGCCGGGCGTGTCCATTATCAGCTTTTCGGCCTGGGCCGTGATGTCGCGGGTGCGCTGCAGCGACGATGCGTCGGGCAGCTGCACCGCGCCGTACATGTAGCCCTGGTCCTCTTCGGGCAGGAATCCCGTGGCCACCCGCCCGCCGAAGAAGCCCGTCAGGACCACGATGCCCACGAGAAGGAGCATGCTGACGACGCTCTTGTGCACGGCCGCCCGGCAGATGCCTACGTAGCCGTCCGTGGCCCGCCCGAACATGCGGTTGAACCAGTCGTAGAACTTCTGCAGCGGTCCCGAGCCCTTCTTCTTGGGCTTCAGGAGCAGGGCGCTCAGCGCCGGGCTCAGGGTCAGGGCGTTGAAGGCCGAGATGATGACCGAGATGGCGATGGTCAGGGCGAACTGCTGGTAGAGCCGCCCGGTGATGCCCGGGATGAAGGCCGTGGGGATGAAGACTGCGGCCAGGATCACGGCGATGGCGATGACCGGCCCCGAGACCTCCTCCATGGCCTTGAAGGTCGCCTCCTTGGGCGAAAGGCCGTGCTCGATGTGGTGCTCCACCGCCTCGACCACGACGATGGCGTCGTCAACGACAAGGCCGATGGCCAGGACAAGGCCGAAGAGGGAGAGGGTGTTGATGGAGAAACCCAGGAGCGGGAAGAGCATGAACGTGCCCACCAGCGACACGGGCACGGCCAAAAGCGGGATGAGCGTCGCCCGCCAGCCCTGCAGGAAGATGAAGACCACGAGGATGACCAGGACGAGGGCCTCGAAAAGGGTGTGCTGGATCTCCTTGATGCCCTCGGTCACGGCCAGGGTGGTGTCCAGGGAGACGACGTAGTCGAGGTCCGCCGGGAAGCGCTCCTTGAGCTTGGCCATGAGGGCCTTGGCGCCGTCGGCCGCCTCGACCGCGTTGGTGCCGGGCATCTGGTAGAGGGCGATGAGCGCGGCGGGCTTGCCTTGCAGGCGGCCTTCCAGGCTGTAGGTCTGGGCGCCGAGCTCGATGCGCGCCACGTCCCTGACGCGGACCACGGACCCGTCCGGGTTGGCGCGCAGGATGATGGCCCCGAACTCCTCCTCGGACTGCAGGCGTCCCTGGGCCCGCACGGTGTAGGTGAACTCCTGCCCCGCGGGAACCGGCTCGGACCCCACCTGCCCGGCGGGGTTGACCGTGTTCTGGGCCTTGATGGCGTTCATGATCTCGGGGATGGTGATATTGAGCTTGGCCAGCTGGTCGGGCTTGACCCACAGCCTCATGGCGTACTGGCCCGCGCCGAAGACGGTGACGCTGGCGATGCCCTTGATGCGGGTCATCTGGTCGTTGATGTTGATGTAGCAGTAGTTGGCCAGGAAGATGTTGTCGTAGGTGCCGTTCGGCGAATAGAGTCCGAACATGATGAGCGGCGAGGAGGTCGATTTCTCGACCTTCACGCCGTACTCGCGCACTTCCGACGGCAGTTTGGCCTCGGCCTGGCCCTTGCGCATCTGGGCCAGGAGCTGGTCCGTGTTGGGGTCGGTCTTGACGTCGAAGTTGACGGTCAGCTTCGTCTCGCCGTTGTTGGCGTTGGTGGAGTACATGTAGTTCATGTTGTCCACGCCCGACATCTCCTGCTCGATGGGCGTGGCCACCGCCTGCTCCAGGGTCAGGGCGTCGGCGCCGGTGTAGGTCGCCGAGACCTTGATCTCGGGCGGAACGATGTCGGGGAACTGCGCCGTGGGCAGCCCGAGCATGGCGACGATGCCGACGATGAGCATCAGGATGGAGATGACCATGGCCACGATGGGCCGGTTGATGAAGAATCTGGCCATGGCGCCTACCCCTTGCCGGCGGGCGCCGGGGCCGCGGGTTCGAAAGGCTTGGGCGTCACGGTCATGCCCGGCCGGACTTTCTGGGTGCCCTCGGCGACCACCGCCTCTCCGGGATTGAGCCCCTTCTCGATGATCCAGCCCGAATCGACCCGCTCGCCGACCATCACCGGGCGGACGTCGACCTTGTTGTCCGCGGCGACCACGGCCACGAGGTATTTGCCCTGCATCTCCGTCACCGCGCGCTGCGGCACGATCAAGGCCCCGGACTTGGTCTGCAGGACGGCCCTGACCTTGCCGTACATGCCGGGCCGCAGGAGGTTGCCCGAGTTGGGGAAGAGAGTGCCTATCTTCAGGGTGCCCGTGGCCGGGTCGACCTGACGGTCCGCCAGGGCCATCCTGCCCTGGTGCGGATAGACGCTGCCGTCGGCCAGCACCAGCTGCAGGGGCGCGTTCGAAGCCTTGTTCTCATCCGTCTTGGCCCGCAGGTACTCCTGCTCGCTGACGTTGATGTAGGCCTTGATGGGGTCCAGGGCGGAAACCGAGGTCAGTTCATCCTGCATGCTGGGGCTGACCAGGTTGCCGAGTTGGGCCTTGGCGATGCCCGCCACGCCGTCCACGGGAGAGGTGATCCTGGTGAAGCCCAGCTCCAGCTGCGCTTTTTCCAGATTGGCCTGGGCCACGGCGATGCCGGCCTTGGCGGACACGACAGCGGCCTTGGTCACCAGGTCGCGCCCGATGGCGTAGTCGAGGTCTTTCTGGGACACGGCGTTCTTGGCCGCCAGCGGCTTTATCCTGGCCAGATCGGCCCGGGCCGTGGCGGCGGAGGCCTCCTGCGCGGCCAACTCGCCCTTGGCCTGTTCCAGGGCGGCCTGGGCCTGCTTGACCTCGGCCTGGAAGGTGCGCGGGTCGATCTCGAAGAGCACCTGCCCTTTCTTGACGATGTCGCCTTCGATGTAGTTCTGCTTGACCAGATAGCCCGTGACCTGCGGGCGGATGACCGCGTTGATGGAGCCGTCCAGGACGCCGATCCACTCGCTGTAGATCGGCACGTCCTGCTGGACGACCTTGACCACCTCCACGACAGGCGGTGGAGGAGCGACGGCCTCGCCGGCCTGTTTGCACCCGCTGCCCAGAATGAGCACCGGCAGAAGCGCCCAGGCGGCTGCCAAGGCTACCAGCGGACGGAAAGCAACACGTTCGTTACGCACTCGCACTTCACAGCCTCTCATGGGCGTCTCCTTTCAGCTTGAACCCGGGTTTCACAGCCGCCCGCCTTGGCGACAGTAAGCTTTGCACTCCATCCGCTTCACGGCTTCCTTCTGTCGCAGGAAGGCCTTTTGCATTCGTATCAAACCATGCGTGGATCATGAACAAGATTGATGAGTGCGAAGCGGCGACATTGCCGCAGACCTTGTCGGACCAAAATAAAAACAAACAGGCCGCCTCGCCCTTTTCAACAAGGAACCTGGAGCGAAACGCTCATGGTGACGCGCAATGACCGCGCGCCACCATACCCAACCAATAGCCCCCGCTATTTGGCCTGCCCCCAGACCACGGCGATGCGCTCCTTCAGCAGGGCCGCCCACTCGTTCATGGCCTCCTCGGTCTGGCCCGTCTTGCTGAACCCGGCGGAATCGTACTTCTTGCCGATCTTGGTTTCCGCGAACATGGCGATGTTCTCGCCCGTCACGGAATCGACGAAACGGATCTCGACCGCGCACTTGCCGACGCCCACGGCCTGTCCGGTGGCGGCCTGCTTGCCGGCCGAAAGGAGTATGCCCACGGGGATGACGGAGGTCAGGGCGTTGGACACTGGACTGCTGGCCTCGACCTCGGTCACGGCCGCTTTGACGCTGATGACGCCCGGCCCGGGCTGGGTGGCCAGCTTCATCGGCTTCCCGTCCGGCACATGGGTCAGCACGTCATGAAAGTATTTGGCCAGGAGTTCCAGTTCCTCCATCTCCAGCCCCGACTCCTTGGCCATGTCCTCGCCGTGCCACAGCACCACCGGCTCGATGTACATGGCCGAGTAGACCGCCGGGTTGAACGCAGGGTTCCGCCAGCCCAGGCCGCCCTTCAGGTCGGGGTTTTTCTGCAGCAAGGCGTAGTCGGCGCCCAAAAAGTGGTCCGCGGGATTGAAGTCCTTGGATACCGTGTCGTTTCCCGTGCTCGCGCACGCGCACAAGGAGAACATCAACGCGATGAGAATGAACTTTTTCATGGGTACTCCTTTTCTTCCTGTGTGACGAAAATATTGACGAAAACTTCCGACGCTCCAGCGCATGGAGCTGCGGCCGTCCGCGACGGACCAGCGTCACCGCGCGGGAGACCGGCCCCTGGCCTCTTCGATGACCTCCATTCCCCCAAGCGCGGTTGCGTCGAAGAACTCCGTCGTCGGAGCCTTGCGCGACCACTCCATGGCCTCCAGCATCCTGGAGAATGTCGTCGACCGCAGATGGGCCTTCAACGCCTCCCAGGACTGCCACCGCTCCGTGAACACGATGGCGCCGTCCTCTCCTGTCTCGAAGGCCACTGAACAGCACAGGCACGAGACGTCCGCCGCCAGCGCGACTCTCATGGACTCCAGCACGTCGATGACTGACGGGGCAGCCCCCGCAACGGGATAAATCTTGAAAATGGCGAGATGCATGCTTCCCTCGCAATACGAGACATTCAGGATTTCTGAAGATTCGACGTCACTGCCTTACAAGATACGCACCACTCGGTCGAACCGGCATTTCTTCAAGACAACGCACTGAACGCAAAGAAGAAATCGTCACTCCGAAAAGTTTGGGCCATCCTTGGGCGACACCGGGCCAACGACATTTCGTCCTATGGTCGATATATCGTCCCTGCATGCGTGTCGCGTGCACATCGGCGCTTCCGGCGGACGGACACATACCGATCGAAACCCCTGTCCGGCACGATGCATGCTGATGTGCAGGAGATCACGAACGAGATTCGCGGCGATACATCCGCCTCCGGCTCACTCGGTATTGCCTTCGGATTTGGCGGCCTTGGCGGCAGCGGCTGCCAGGGCCTGCTCCTCCTCGGCCAGGAGCGTTGCCGCGGCTGCTCCGCCGATGGCCGCCGCGGTGACCGGCTTCCCTGTTTCGGTCTCGCGGGCCACGAGGGCCTGGAGTTCCGGGGGCAGGTAGACCGTCACGTTGCGGTGGGCGAACTCGATGCCGTGCTTGCGGAAGGCTTCCTGGACCCTGCGATAGACCTCCTTCTGCATGAAGAACTGGTGACCGGGGGGAGTCTTGAACTTGACGCGCAGGATCATGGCGGAGTCTTCCATGCCCCGCAGGCCGTTGGACTTGATGTCGCTCAGCAGGCGGGATTTGAAGTTCTCGTCGACCTGCATCTCCTTGTTCATCTTCTTGATGATCTTGCGGATCTTCTCGACGTCGGCGTCGTAGCGGACGCGGAAGTCGAGCTTGCTGATGATGTAGTCGCGACTGAAGTTCTGGAGAATCTTGAGGCTGCCATAGGGGACGTTGTAGATCATGCCCCGCGGGTGGCGCAGCTTCATGGAGCGCAGTGAGATCTGCTCTACCGTGCCCTTGGCCGACCCGGCCTCGACGTAGTCGCCGACGCGGAAGGCGTCGTCGATGAGGAAGAAGACGCCGGAGATGATGTCCTTGACCAGGGTCTGAGCTCCGAAGCCGATGGCCAGGCCGAAGACCCCGGCCCCGGCGATGAGGGGGGCGATGTCCACGCCCATGGACGAGAGGGTCACCAGGGCGCCCAGGACCACGATGACCGTCAGCACGAACTTGCGCAGCAGCACGAGCAGGGTCGCCGTGCGCGAACCCGCGCCGATGCCGCCCTCCTCCATGTCGTCGGGGTCGATGCCCGAGAGGGCGATTTCCTCGTGCAGCTTGCGGTCGATCTGGATGCGGATGATCTCCCAGAAGACGAGGGAGCCCAGCACGACCAGCAGCACCCCCATGACGTTGCGGGCGAACAGCCAGCCCATGGGAATGGACACGCCCCAGATCCGCAGCATCAGGAAGACCGATGCCGCGGCGAGGGTCAGGCGCACGATCCTGCTGACCAGGGGCATGAAATCCCTGACCGTCCTGCCGGCCGGCGGGACGAAGGGCGGAGGCGCTTCGGCGGATTGCCCGGAATCCATGGTTTCGACGGCTTCGGCCGGCGCGGCGACGCTCGTGTCCATGAGCACGACTTCGTGCTGCTCCGAGGCCATGGCCAGGAATTTGCGCACCCAAAGATCGATGCCGATGCAGACGGGGATGAGGAACATGCTCATGACCAGCCGCAACATGGACTCCTCGACCGAAAGGGCGCGCACGCTCCAGAACGTGCCGACGAACAGGGCATAGGCCAGGGCCGGATAGTGCCAGCAGCGAGCCAGTAGGCCCGACGCGCCATGATCTCCGGCGTTCGATGCCGAGCAGGAGCGGGCCACCCGCTCCCTGTTGGCCAGGATCATGGCCGAAAGCACCAGGCTCGAGAACACGCCGGCCGAGGCGTGGAACATCGTGGCCAGGGCCGGAGCGCCGCCGATCTCCTTCAGCACGGAGCTCCAGGCGGCCAGCAGGGCCACGCCCCAGGTGATGGCCATGAGCCAGCGGTACAGGGCCGAGGACACCTCGTCGCCCAGGGGCAGGGGCCGCAGCGCGCCGTAATCCGGTGAAAGCAGCAGCTTCGCCAGGACCTGCAGGATCAGGACGTACGTCAGCACGACGAAGACGATGTTGGCCAGGTTCTGCGCCGGGCTTTCATCCGGCATGACCGCCATCATGAGCGCCGTGAACACGCCGAAATAAACGCCCAGTGACAGGCCGTGGAAAAGCGCCCGCAGCAGGAAAAGGCGCACCCTGACGATGTTGGTCGACCCGTGCGCGCACAGGCTGCGGAGGAAGGCGCCAAATTTGCGGCGCAGCCCCATGAGAGCGGCCAGGGCGCAGAGGATGACGGCCGCGACGGTCGCCAGGGACCGCACGAGGCGTTCCGCTCCCTGCCCTTCTCCCAAGGCTTCCGCGACGCGCCGCGAGGCCCCGATCTCCATGCCGGCCGCCGCGAAGTGACCTCGCAGCGTTGCGGCGAAACCCCGCACCGCGACCTGCGCGTTCACGAGCAGCGAGACCACCGCGTCACTCCGGGGCTGTGCCCCTTCCACGCGTTGTCCTTCCTGCTTGAGCTTTTGCAACAGCAACTCGCGAGCCTGGGCGTCGGTCAGGGCGGCCACGGCCGCGTCAGGATTCCCACTCGCGGAGTCGAGGATGTCCTGGACGGACTTTCCGGAACCCGCGCCCTTCGATCCCGTGGCCGCAAGGGCGCCGTGGACGGCCAGCACGAGGAACAGCGCAAGGGCGGCCACGAGCCGCCAGAAGCGCAGGTATGGCATGGAACCTCCTTCATCCGATGCACGAGACAAGGCCCCGGACACGAAGGGCGCCAAGGCGCCGCCATCGCGTCCCTTCACGAAAAGCGCACGGTCTGCCCGGCCAGCCAAGGTCAGACGGCCGGGGCATCCTGATAATAATCGGGCATCCACATTGGGTCGCTGCCGCATGACGCTGCCCCCGCGTTACCCGGCTTGCCCTGGCAGACGCGCTCGTTGATGACCTCGAAGGCGGTCATGGGGAAATCGTGCATGCACTGGATGTAGCGCGCAGGATTCTCCAGGATGGTCAGCAAATTCTCCCGCATCTCGGCGCAATTCACCGTTTCCCACGGAATGAATTCGAGCATGCCCCGCTGGGCGAAGATCCTGGAACGCATGATCTGCTCCGTGCGGGGCTTGCTGCGGGGGATTATCAGCGCGGGCCTGGCCGCGCAGATGATCTCGCACATTGTGTTGTAGCCGCCCATGGAGACCACGCAGTCGGCGGCCAGAATGATCCGCTCCATCTTGCGGTGGAACTTGACGATTCGGATCTTGAGCTTGCGCGCCCGGGCCGCGAGCTGGTCGAACAGCTCCGCGGACAGCATCGGACCGGTCACGATCATGGATTTGATGTCGAGGCGCGGGCTGTCTTCGAGCATGGACAGGTAGGTGTCGATGACCTTGTAGCCGTCCCCGCCACCGCCCGTAGTCACCAGGACGAACTTCTCGCCGTTGACGAGCCCCATCTGACGCCGGATGGTCGGACGGTTGCGCAGGCGCGGCACGGCCCGGGGTATGTAGCCCGTGAAATGGATCTTGTCCTCGATCCGCTCCGGGATGGCGTATTCGGCCACGGCATCGAAGATCTCCCGGCAGCCGTAGACCCAGATCTCCGAGTAGAGCTGCTCGAAGACCTCGTAGACCTTGCGCTCCTGCCATTCCTGGATGGTGCTCTCCGGGCTGTCCATGATGTCGCGCAGGCCGAGCACGACCTTGGTTTTGGGCGAGTGGTCGCGCAGCCAGAGCAGGGTCGCGGTGATCTCCATCTTGAGCCCCAGCGGCGCCTTGTCGACCAGGAAGAGGTCGGGCTTGAAGGTCTGGGCCGTAGCCAGGATGATATTCTGTCGGATGGCCAGGGCCTGGGACGGGTCGATGGCGATGGAGTGCGGGACGTAGATCTCGTTGGACTGCTTGATCATTCCGGGGATGCGAACGAAGTCGATGCCCTTCGGGAAGTCGAAGCGCCCGACGATGGGCGAGCCCGTCAGTATGAGGATGCGGTGATCCTTGTCGAGCATGTTCTGGGCCAGGGCCATGGTGCGCCGGATATGCCCCAATCCGTAGGTATCATGCGAATACATCAGGATATTCATAATCCCCCGAAAGGGTTCAGCTTTGAAATCGGCCTGGATGTCGAAAGGTCCGGGAGTCCGAGTTTACGCCTATTACGTATCGCATTTATTCTGCGAGTGCGAGAAATCTGAATGTCCGTCGCAAAAAACATGCGCATGTCCCTTGAGCGTAAGCAAGGAACATGCTGATGGCGGCTCGCCGCACAATTGAACACAATTATTCAGAATAAAAAGAGAAAAATGATATACGCGGAGTGTCGGAGAATATGTGCTTGAAGGAAAAGGACTATATATGGATTCAGGGACGAAATACCGTCCCTGACGTCATACCCGTTCAGGGATGATACCCAGCTTGCGCATGCGGGAATAGAGGGTTGAGGGTTTCATCTGCAGCACCTCCGCCGCCCCCTGAGCCCCCTTGATCCTGTTCCGTGTGCTCTTCAGGACGGAGAGAATGTACTGGCGCTGCATATCCTCCAGGGAGCGTCCCTTTTCGATCACGTTGTGGCTGGGTGTCAGACGTTGCAGATTGAGCGTCTCCCCGGCGGTGACGATGAGGGAGTGCTCGATGACGTTGCGCAGCTCGCGAACGTTGCCGGGCCAAGCATAGGCCTGCAGGGTCTCCATGTCGCGGCTGGCGATGCGGCGGATCTTCTTGCCCATGCGCTCGCCGAACTCGCTTACAAACTCCCAGACCAACTGAGGGATGTCCTCGGGACGTTCCCGCAGGGGAGGAATCATAATGGGAAAAATGCTCAGCCGGTAGTAGAGGTCGCGCCGGAACCGGCCGTGTTCGACCTCCTCCTCCAGATTGCGGTTGGTGGCCGCGATGACCCGCACGTCGACCTTGATGGTCTGAGGGCTGCCGAGACGCTCGAACTCCCCGTCCTGCAGCACGCGCAGGAGCTTGGCCTGGGTCTCAAGCGACATCTCGGTGATCTCGTCGAGGAAGAGCGTGGAGCCGTGGGCCAGCTCGAACCGCCCTCGCTGTTTGCTCAAGGCGCCCGTGAAGGCGCCCTTCTCGCGGCCGAACAGCTCGCTCTCGACCAGGGCGCCGGGCAGGGCCGCGCAGTTGACCTTGACCATGGGCCGGCTGCCCCGGTCGCTCAGGCGGTGGATGGTCTGGGCGATGAGCCCCTTGCCCGTGCCGGTCTCACCCTGCAGCAGAACGGTGCTCCCGGTCCGGGCCACCTGGGCGATCTGGGTCATGACCTCGCGCATCCTCGCGCTCGAACCCAGCACCTCCCCCTGCTCCACGATGGCCCCGGCCTCCTTGCGCAAAAATTCGTTCTCCCGCTCCAGCTGCCGCTTGAGTTCCTCGATCTCCCGGACCTTGTCCTGCAGCCTCTGCTCCATCTCCATGCTCTCGGTGATATCCAGGGTCACGCCCACGAGCAGCTTCCGCCGCTCTGGTCCGACCTCGGCCACCCGGCCCCTGGAGACGAGCCAACTCGAACCGGCGCCGGCATCGAGGAGCCGGTACTTGACGGTGACCTCGCCCCCGGTCCTGCGGGCCTCCTCGATCTTCGCGAGCACCAGTGCGTGATATTCAGGTTCGATTCTGGCCATGACCTCCATCATGGTCACGTGTTGGTCCTTCCCGAACCCGAAATGCTCGCGCGCCTTGTGGGTGATCCAGAACACGCCGGTCTCGAGGTCGAGCTCCCACATCCCGCACCCCGCCGACCGCGCAGCCAGCTCCAGCCGGTCCCCGGTGACCTTGAGGGCGAGCTCGGCTTCCCGGCGCTGCAGGGCGCTGACGAAGATCTCCCCGATCAGGCGGATCTGCTCGATGACCTCCTCGGGCCAGGTCCTTTCCGTCTTCAGGGTGTGCACGACCATGACATGGTGAACGCGCCGGCCGATCATCAAGGGTATGCTCAGGATGGACTTGGTGCCGATGGCCTCGTGGGAGCGCCTGTCGACCGCCGCCTCGGGGGGGAAATCCGAGAGGTTCGAGATGGACATGATCCGCTGCTGGATCACCAGCCTCTGATAGACCCAAGGAAAGTGTTCGACCAGGTTGATATCCCGGGAGACCTCCGTGGACCCGTCCGAGTACCATGCGTATTCGACGTGCGCGATGGGGGAGCCGTTGCTGACCGAGATCAGCCCTCCGCGATCGATGTTCAGGGCGGGTAGCACCTCGGCCAGGGCCTGCGTGATGTCCTCGTCCAGGGACTCGATGGTCGATCGGACCATTCGGGCCGAAATTTCGGCGGTCAGCCTGTGAAGGTCGGGCGGAGTGCTCATGAATGACTGCTGGCGATTGGTTGTTCCGTTTGCGCTGCCTCGACTGCGGAGTACAACGTCCATGAATGAAGCCTCGAAGCGAAGTCCGGCCCACCCGAAGCAACCTCGGAGGGGCGCAATTCCTGATGAATTTTCAATGACATGAAATCTTTTCGTGAGCAAGGGACGACGAAAGACAATGGGTTGCGTCTTTCGCTGGACACGGCCGACCTGCACCATGTCGAGGCCGGTAAGACAATGCGGGCGACGGGCATGCCGACACCTGCCATCTGCATGGAGCCGGCGACACCTCGGAATTCGGATCCCCGCACCCCGCTGCCGTAACGCATACAACTCGACGACGCATCCCGCACGTCCTGCTGGAGGGCATGCGGGAGCGCACGGATTGGCGAATACCGACGGATGTCGGCAGGGCCCCTATTGGTTGGCCTTCTGGCCGGCGTTGTAACCGCTTTGATAGGCGGCCTCCTTGGACTTCTGATTCTGGTCGTAGAGGTAGCCGCCCGCGGCTCCAGCGGCCGCGCCGACCGCCGCCCCCATGACCGTGTTTCCGCTCACGGCGCCGATCAGGGCGCCCGCGCTGGCGCCGATGGCGCCGCCGCTCAGGGTCCGCTGCTGGGTGTCCGACATTCCCGAACAGCCGGAAATGCCGAGGACGATGGCCAGTGTGAGGACAAGAATGATACCTTTCATGATCGTCTCCCTGTGCATGAACGCATGCCGTTTGTGGTTTCCCGTCCCGTCCGCCGTCACTTGCAGGGCCAGGTCTCCATCAGGAACCGGAACTCAGTTTCCACGGGCTTCTCCCCCATATACTGGGGATGCGCCTTGGCCCACTCGACGAACATGGCGATGGCCTCGTTGCGGGTCGGGGGATTCTCCGGGAAGCAGACGAGCGTGACCCCTTCCGGACCGGCCGCGGCGGCGGCATAGTACTGGTAGGCTCCGACCAGGTACCCGTGACAGAAGTTCAAGGCCTGGTTGTAGAGGGGGTCTTTGGGGGCCGCAGTGCACAGATCGATAAGGTTCTGTGTCGTCTTGACCTCGAAATCCTTCTCCGTGACCGCCCCGGCCAGGGCCGGAAGCGCCAGGAGCGCAGCCAGGACCAACGTCATCACCTTGCTTTTCATGATTCTTCTCCTTGGTTGGATTTCATGACTCCTCAACGCTTTCTAAGAAAAAACCGTACTCAACATATTTCAATATACATACCATCGCTCACAAACTTTCGTCCACCTCCGCAATGCCTGCTCTGCCTGATGTCGCGAAGATGAACATGGCGCCGAGCGCTGTGCGATTTCAACCAAAGGACGCAATATCGTCCCCGAAGGCTTGTCGACCCGGACGATCCGACACCCCCACGATCTGGAAGGACCCAACGCAACGCACCTCCGGCTGGAGAAAATGGGCCCGATGAAAATGCGCAACGAACGAATGCGGTTGCCCATTTTTACGAAACCGGTGTATGAAACGAACAAGTCGTCCTCGCGTGCCTCCCCTCCCCGTCCGTAACGTTCGAACAGCATGCTTCTTGCTCTGCGGTATCGAAGAACGACTGCAGCGAATTCTTCGACCAGGCCCCGGAAAATCCGAGGGAGCGGTCGCAACCCACCCGCAGGTAGGCCCGCAGGAAGGAGTTTCCGTCATGACATCCGAACAGAGGCGACTTGAAGAGGCTCGGGACGGGAAAGCCCCGTGGAAGCACTGGGGGCCGTACCTGAGCGAACGGCAATGGGGCACGGTGCGCGAGGATTACAGCGAGGGCGGCGACGCCTGGAACTTCTTCACCCATGACCACGCCCGCTCCCGGGCCTACCGCTGGGGCGAGGACGGCATCGCGGGCATCAGCGACGACAAGCAGCGGCTGTGCTTCTCCCTGGCTCTGTGGAACGGGCAGGACCCCATCCTCAAGGAGCGCCTCTTCGGCCTGACCAACAGCGAGGGCAACCACGGCGAGGACGTCAAGGAGTACTACTTCTACCTCGACAGCACGCCGACCCACTCCTACATGAAGTGCCTCTACAAGTACCCGCAGGCGGCCTTCCCCTACGAGGACCTGGTCCGCACCAACGCGCGCCGGACACGGGAGGAGATGGAGTACGAGTTGCTCGACACCGGCGTCTTCGACGGGGACCGCTACTTCGACGTCTTCGTGGAGTACGCCAAGGCCGGGCCCGAGGACATCCTGATCCGCGTCACGGCCGAGAACCGGGGCCCGGAGGCGGCGTACCTGCACCTCCTGCCGACGCTGTGGTTCCGCAACGACTGGGCGTCCTGGATCAGCGAGGCCAACAGGGCTCCCGAGGCGCCGGAACTCAGGCAGGCTGCGAAGGGGAAAGGGAGCGCCATCTCGGCGGCGCACAGGCTGCTGGGCGAGTTCACCTTATTTTGCGAAGGCGACGCACCCCTGCTCTTCACCGACAACGTGACCAACAACGACCGCCTCTTCCCCGGCCGCCCCAATTCATCCCCGTACGCCAAGGACGGCATCAACGACTGCGTGGTCTACGGCCGGCAGGCCGCCGTAAACCCGGAAATGCGGGGCACCAAGGCCGCCGCGCACTACCGGCTCGATATCGTGGGCGGCGGGTCCGCAACGATCCGCCTGCGCCTGTCCAAACAGGACAGCCTCCCGCGCCAGCCCTTTGGCAAGGAATTCGACGACATGTTCGCCGCCAGGATGCGGGAAGCGGACGAATTCTATGCAGCCCTGACGCCGCCGTCGGTGGGCGCCGACGCAGCCCTCATCATGCGCCAGGCCCTGGCCGGCATGCTGTGGAGCAAGCAGTTCTACTTCTTCGACGGTGACAGCTGGCTTGAGGAGCACAACTCCCACCCCCTGCATTCGGGGTACCGCAGCGCCCGGAACTCCGAATGGTTCCACATGGTCAACGAGGACGTCATCTCCATGCCCGACAAGTGGGAGTACCCCTGGTACGCGGCCTGGGACCTGGCCTTCCACACCCTGCCCCTGGCCATGGCGGACCCGGATTTCGCCAAGGACCAGCTGCAGCTCATGCTGCGCGGCGTCTATCTGCACCCCAGCGGCCAGATGCCCGCCTACGAGTGGAACTTCAGCGACGTGAACCCCCCGGTCCACGCCTGGGCCACGCTCTTTCTGTACCGCACCGAGCTGGCCATGCGCGGAGAGGCGGACATGGAGTACCTCAAGACGACCTTCAACAAGCTCGTCCTCAACTTCACCTGGTGGGTCAACCGCAAGGACCGCTTCGGCAAGAACCTGTTCGAGGGCGGCTTTCTGGGCCTCGACAACATCGGCGTCTTCGACCGCAGCGCTCCCCTGCCCACGGGTGGCTACCTGGAACAGGCCGACGGCACGGCGTGGATGGCGCTCTTCACCCAGAACATGAGCGAACTGGCCATCGAACTCGCCGCCTTCGATTCCGATTACGAGGACATGGTGCTCAAATTCGCCGAACATTTCTTTTTCATCGCCGCGGCCATGAACCGGCCCGGCGGTGAAGGGATGTGGGACGAGGAGGACGGGTTCTATTACGATCTGCTCAGGCTGCCCGACGGCAGCTCACAGCGGCTCAAGGTGCGCTCCATGGTCGGGCTGCTCCCCATGGCCGCGACCACGGTCATCGAAAAGTCGCAGCGGGAGAGCATCCCCGGAGCCATGTCCCAGATCATGCGGCGGCTGAAGCGGATGCCGGAACTCCTCGACTCCATCCACAAGACGGGCCCCGGCCATCTGGGCGTGGCCGAGCGGGGGATCCTGGCCCTGGTCAGCGAGGAGCGCCTGCGGCGCATCCTCTCGAAGATGCTCGACGAGAACGAGTTTCTGAGCCCCTACGGCATCCGCTCCCTGTCGAAATTCCATCAGGCGAACCCGTTCATCTTTCACGTCCACGGACAGGAGCACCGGGTCGACTACCTGCCCGCCGAGTCGGACACGGGCATGTTCGGCGGCAACTCCAACTGGCGCGGCCCGGTCTGGATACCCGTCAACATCATCCTCATCCGGGCGCTGCTGAACTATTACCTGTACTACGGCGACAACTTCAGGATCGAATGCCCGACGGGCTCGGGCAAACTCATGAACCTCTACGAAGTGGGCAAGGAGATCGCCGACCGCCTGGCCCGGATATTCACCAGGGGCGAAGACGGCCGCCGGCCCGTCTACGGCGGCACGGAGAAGTTCCAGACCGACCCGCACTGGCGGGACCACATCCTCTTCTACGAGTACTTCCACGGCGACAACGGCGCCGGCCTCGGCGCCAGCCACCAGACCGGCTGGACCGGCCTCGTGGCCAAGACCATCCAGCTCTTCGGACAGCTGGACCTGGAACGGACCCTCAGGGAAGGCAAGCAGGCGGCGTTCCGGCAAGACGCCAATGCGCGGAAAAGGAGCCGGAAATGAAACATCTGGAGAACAACCCCCTCATCTACGAGATCAACACCCGGGTCTGGCTGGACGAACTCTCCCGCGCGGCCGGCAAACCCCTGAGCCTGGCCACGGTCCCCGACGAGGTCTGGGACGGCATCGCGGGCCTGGGCTTCGACGCCGTCTGGCTCATGGGCGTCTGGGAACGCAGCCCGGCGGGCATCAGGATCTCCATGCAGAGCGCCGGGCTCCTGGAGGACTTCCGCCGCGCCCTGCCCGACTTCGCTGCCGCCGACAACGTCGGCTCGCCCTACTGCATCCGCCGCTACGTCGCGGACGCGCACCTCGGCGGCCCGCAGGGGCTGGCCGCGGCCCGCGCCGCCCTGGCCGAGCGCGGCATGGGCCTGATCCTGGACTTCGTGCCCAACCACGTGGCCCCGGACCACCCGTGGACGCTGGAGCACCCGGAGTACTTCATCCAGGGCAGCGCCCAAGATCTCGAAGGCGATCCGTCGTCCTTCATCGGGATCGGCGGTCGCGTCTTCGCCTGCGGCCGCGACCCGTACTTCCCGGCCTGGCCCGACGTGCTCCAATTGAACGCCTTCGACCCCGGCCTGCGCCGAGCCGCCGTGGACACCCTGACGGACATCGCCGGCCAGTGCGACGGCGTGCGCTGCGACATGGCCATGCTCCTGCTGAACGACGTGTTCGAAAGGACCTGGGGGGAACGGGCAGGCAGAAGGCCGGAGGCAGACTACTGGCGGGAGGTCATCCCGGCCGTCCGGCGGGCCGCTCCGGGCTTCGTCTTCATGGCCGAGGCCTACTGGGACCTGGAGTGGGAGCTGCAGCAGCAGGGCTTCGACTTCTGCTACGACAAGCGCCTCTACGACCGCCTCGAACACGACGCCCCGACGGCCATCCGCTCGCACCTCACGGCCGGACCCGACTATCAGCAACGTCTTGTCCGCTTCATCGAAAACCACGACGAGCCGCGTGCCGCCTCGGTCTTCGGCCGGGGCGCGGACCGGGCCGCCGCGGTCGTGGCCCTGACCCTGCCCGGCGCGGCCCTGGTCCACGAGGGCCAGCTCGACGGCCGCCGTGTGCGCCTGCCCGTGTTCCTGGCCCGCCGCCCGGACGAGGAGCCCGACGGGGAGCTCTTGGCCTTCTACCGCGACCTGCTGAACCGCCTGCGCGACAATGGCTGCAGAAGCGGCCGATGGCGCCTCCTGGAATGCCTCGGCTGGCCCGACAACACGACCTGCGACAACCTCCTGGCCTGGGTCTGGGAAACGGACGCGGCCCGGTGCCTGGTGGTCGTGAACTTCTCCCCCGCGCCCGCCCAGGGTCTGGTCGCAGGTTTCGGGGATGACGTCGCAGATGCGACATGGCGTCTGGAGGATCTGGACGGGACCGCATACCTCCGCGACGGCGGCGAGATACGCGACCGGGGCCTGTATGTCGATCTGCCCGGATGGGGCTATCACGTCCTGGATTGGCGTCGCGACGGCGCATGATCCCGGGACCTGCCTTCCGGAAGCGTTCGGCAACTATGACCTGGCCGAAATCATCCCCTGGTGCGCCCTCACCCGCATTGACGTGGAGACGGGACCGGCTTGGAGAACCGGACACGACTGACGACCCCGCTTCGGCGGGGTTTTTTCGTGTCTCGTTCGCGGACGAAAAAGGCTGCCCGCAATCACCATTGCGGACAGCCGGGATACAGCTCTTTGATTCTTGAGATTCGTAATCGGATTGCGCAGCATGCACCCGTCGGCTGCGCTACCCGAACGGACTGGTGAAGCCGCAGCCGTCCGCGGCTTGGCGGGCGTCAGGGGAACAGCGGGGACCGGGCGCGCCGGCCAGCGGCAGCTCCCCCGGTCAATCCGTGATCTCCAGCGCGAAAGGCAGCTCCAGGGCCTTGCCGGCGCCCTGGAACAGTGCCCAGGCCTTGTAGAGGCCGGGGCGGGGGAAGGCGGCTTCGAATGCGGCGGAGGTGGCGTTTTCGGCCTGGGCCGGGCGGGCGTGGAAATATTCCTTTCCATCCGCGCTCAGGATGACCAGATCGCCCGAGGCCATGTCCACGTCCGTCAGCGGGGAGCCGTCGGGCTGGATCAGGCCGAGGTCTATGCGATGGCCGGTCGGCGTTTTTTCCACGGTGATGTCCGCTCCCAGGGTCTCGCTCGCCACCCTGCCCGGCACGTGCACCTCAAGGGGCAGCGGCGCCGGAGCGGCGCCCGCAATCTGCAGTTCGGCCATGGCGGTGACGGCCCGACCGCCCAGCGGCGTGAGACCAAGGTAGACGAAATAGGTCCCCGGCACGGGGAAGGTCAGGTTCATGGTGAACACGCCCCCCGCGCCCATGGACGGACGCATGAGCGTGAACACGTCGAGCCCCAGGCGGACGATGGCCAGTTCCGGGGCGACTGCCGGGTCCAGATCCGTGACCGTGGCCCCGTTCGGGTCGGCCAGAGTCAGATCCAGGCGGACCGCCGCGTTGGCCTCGCCCGGGACCGGGTCGCTGGCGACATGCAGTTGGTACTCGCCGTAAACGATCCCGCGCGCGCCGTGCACGGGATCGGCATATCCCGTCGCGGCCGCCGAGAACCCGGAAAAGCACAAAAGAAGCGTGGCAACGAAGAGGGTGCGTACGAACATGGGAGGCCTCCTTTCGCGGGAAAATCACATATCCGCGGGATTTCGTCCAGCCTCGGACGCGCAATCAGAAGAGAATCCGGGACAGGACCGCTTCATCGGACGCGACGCGAAGGGCCGATCATCGCCCCGACGCCGCAAACGAAAAAACCCGCTCGGAAGCGGGTTGTGGTCGGCTGGTGGAGGGGGGAGGATTCGAACCTCCGAAGTCGTTCGACGACAGATTTACAGTCTGTTCCCTTTGGCCACTCGGGAACCCCTCCAGGCAGAGGGGCTTGATAGGTGAACGGGGCTGGACGGTCAAGATTTTTTTTCGCGCTCTCCCGTTTCAACATCCCGGCTCTGCTGAAGAATGTTCTCCCGCAGGGTCAGAAACTCCTCCCGGTGCCCGAGAAGCAGGTCCACCAGGACCGGGTCGAGCTGCCGGCCGCGCTGCTCCCGGAGATGGGCCAGGGCGTCCTCCGCGCTCCAGGGCTTCTTGTAGACGCGCTCGCTCAAGAGCGAGTCCAGCACGTCCACCACCCGCGCGATGCGGCTGAAAACGTGGATGTCTTCGCCCTTCAGGCCCGCCGGGTACCCGCTGCCGTCCCAGGACTCCTGGTGCTCCAGGGCGATGCGCGCAGCGGCCTGCATGATGCGGTTCCCGGAACGGTTCAGGATGTCGAAGCCCAGGCGCGGGTGCTCCTCGACGATGCGGCGCTCGGCCTCGTCCAGGGGACCGGCCTTGAGGAGCACGCGGTCGGGGATGGCGACCTTGCCCACGTCGTGCATGGGCATGGCCAGGCGCAGCAGTTCGCAGTCGTCCTCGTCGAGGCCGGCCTTGCACGCCAGCAGATGGGCCATCTCGGCCACCCGGTGCACGTGCAGGCCCTCGATCAGGGCACGGTTCTCGACCACCTCACCCAGGGTGAAGATGACCTCGCGGTGGGTTTCGGTCATCTCCCGGTTGAGCAGAAGGTTCTCGAAGGCCACGGCGGCGTTGGCCGCGAAGATATGCACGAGGCGCTGCTCCAGCTCCGAGAGGCCGCGCTTGATCCGCAGGAAAAGGACATGCCGAGACCCGCTGTCCATGCCGAAGCAGCCCGCATAGCACTCGTGGTCGAAAAGGCAGTCGTCGGCTCCGACCGCCCTGCGGACCAGTTCCAGTTCCTGCCTGTCCAGGGCCTCGCTGGCCAGCCGGGACTTCATGTCCGAAAAATCGCCGGTGCCCGCGATGATGACGAAGTCGTCCTCCCTGTCCCGGGCCGCGAAGCCCGAACCCGCGCCCAGGTACATGGAGCTCTCCTCCAGGCGCAGGAGCGAGGTCATCTGGGTCAGGACCCCGCGGGCGAAGCGCTCCAGGCAGCTCGAGCGAAAAAGGTCCGCCGAGGCGGTGATGATGTCCTCCAGGCCCTGGCGGCTGCGGTCGATGGCCTGCAGGTCCCGGAAGGAGCGGATGCCCGTGGTCACGGCGGTGAAGAGCTTCTGGGCCGTGAGCTCGGACTTGTTCTTGTAGTCGTTGATGTCGTAGTCGATGATGACCTGCCGCTCCGGCGCCTGGCCAGGCTGGCCCGTGCGCAGGATGATGCGCACCAGCCGGTTGCCCAGCGCCTCGCGCACGTGGCGGGCCAGATCGAGGCCGGCGTGCGGCGTCTCCATGACGACATCGAGCAGCATGACCGCCACGTCGGGGTTCGCGTCCATGACCTTTCGCCCCTCCTCGGCGCTGTACGCGCTCAGGAAGACAAGGGGCGCCCCCTCGAACTCGTAGCCGCCCAGGACCATGCGCGTGATGCTGTGCACCTCCTCCTCGTCGTCGACGATGAGGAGCTTCCAGGCCTCCCCCCCACGCGCGGGAGCGACGACGAGGTCCTCTTCCGCGAACACCAGATCGTCGCGCAGGTCGTGTCCGGTCATGAACCCTCCATGTCCCGTCGGCCGCCCTAATCCGGGTAGGTGGCGCGGATGGCCATCATATCGTCGATGTTTGCCAGGAAGATGTCCACAAGACGCGGGTCGAACTGCCTCCCCCGCTGCTCCCGCAGGTAGGCCAGGACCTCGTCCAGGGGCCAGGCCTTCTTGTAGACGCGGTCGCAGGCCAGGGCGTCGAAGACGTCGGCCAGGGCCGTGATGCGACCGAAAATGTGCGTCTCGTCCTCCGCCAGGCCATGCGGGTAGCCAGTTCCGTCCCAGCGCTCGTGATGCTGCAGGGCGATGGTCGCGGCCGTGCGCATGATCCGGCGCGGCGAGTTCTTAAGGATGGAATGGCCGATGACCGTGTGGGTCTTGATGATGTTGAACTCCTCTTCCGTCAGCTTGCCCGGCTTGAAGAGGATGGAGTCGGGGATGCCGATCTTGCCCACGTCGTGCATGGGCGAGGCCATGCGCAGGAGCTGGGCCTTGTCCTCGGACAGCCCGGACTTGACGGCCAGGAGGTAGGAATACTCGGCCACGCGCTTGACGTGCTGGGCCGTCTCCTTGGAACGCGTCTCCACCACCTCGCCCAGGGTCAGCACGACCTCGCGCTGGGTGGCCACGATCTCCTCGGTCAGGAACAGGTTGTTCAGGGCCACGGCGATGTTGCCGCCCAGAATGTGCAACAGACCCTGCTCCATCTCGTTCAGGGGGCGGCCGAAGGAGGCGTAGAGGACATAGTCCTGGTCCGTGTGGCTGTTGTAGAAGCCGGCCGCGAATTCCCTCTCCAGGACATGCAGGCGCCGGCCCGCGGGCGCTGCGTTGCAGAGTTCGAGCATGCGCCGCGCAGGTTCCGAAAAGCCGTCGCCCGGGTCGAACAGCCCCCGGGACTCGAAGATTTCGACGCGGCCGTCGCGTGCCGTCCCGGCCAGGCCGAATTCGCTGCACGACAGGCCGGCGCAGCGGCCCGTGCGCAGGATGTGCTCCAGCGCGAGCACGAAGAAGTCCTGCACCGACTTGGCCGCGAACAGCTCCGCCGACGCGGCGATGACGCTCTGCAGCCCGATCCTGCCCTGATCGATGGTCCGCAGGTCGTTGAAGGAGCGGATGGCCGCCGTGATGGCCGTGAACAGTCGCTGTTCGCTCAGCTCCGCCTTGTGCTTGTAGTCGTTGATGTCATACTCGGTGATGACCTTGCGCTCGGGCGCCTGGCCGGGCTGGCCCGTGCGCAGGATGATGCGCACGAAGGAGTTGGCCGCCTCCCGGCGGACATACCGCGCGAACTCCAGGCCCGCGTTCTCGGTCTCCATGACCACGTCGAGGAGAATGACCGCCGTGTCCGGGTGCTCGTCCAGGAGCATCTTGGCCTCCAGGCCGGAGTAGGCGTGCAGATACTGCACGGGCGTGTTCTGGTAGCGGTAGTCGCCCAGGGTCAGTTCGGTCACCTTGTGGACGAAATCGTCGTCGTCCACGATCATGACCTTCCACGCGCCGTTGCCTTCCGCCGATGGCGGCGGCGTCTCCTCCGCGAAGCGGACTTCACCCATCATGTCGTCGTTTCTCATGATCAGGACCCCGTCGGTTCAGTCGGGAAATTCGTTGCGCAGGGCGGTGAAGGAACCCAGGTCGCCCAGCATGATGTCGACCATGCCGGGGTCGAACATGCCGCCCCGCTCGTCGGCGATGTAGTCCCGCACGCGCGGCAGGGGCCAGGCCTCCTTGTACACGCGGCGGGAAAGCAGGGAGTCGAAGACGTCCACCAGGCAGGCGATGCGGCCGTAGGGGTGGATCTCCTCCCCGCGCAGCCCCCGTGGGTACCCCTGCCCGTTCCACCGCTCGTGGTGCTCGTGGGCGATGACGGCCGCGGCCTGCATGATGGGCCGCGGCGACCCCTTGAGAATCTGGAAGCCGATGCGGGTGTGCGTCTTCATGACCTCGAACTCCTCGGCCGAAAGGGGCCCGGGCTTGAGCAGGATGGAGTCCGGGATGCCGATCTTGCCCACGTCGTGCATGGGCGAGGCCAGGCGCAGGAGTTCGGCGTCCTGGGCGGCGAAGCCGAGGCGTTCGGCCATGAGGCGGCAGCATTCCGAAACCCTGCGCACGTGGCTCGCCGTCTCCTTGGACCTGGACTCCACGCACTCGCCCAGGGCGAAGATGATCTCCTTCTGGCTGCTGGCCAGTTCCAGGCCGAGCTGCATATTGTCCATGGCCACGGCCACGTTGCGGGAAAAGACCTCGACCAGCCGATGCTCGAAGGGGCTAAGCATGTGGTTCAGACGGAAGTAGAGCAGGTTCTCCCCGCCGCGCCGGGAACGGAAATACTGCACGAAATGGTCGCGGGTGAACTGGCTCGACTTCTCCCGCACGGCCTTTCGCAGGGCGCCCAGCACGTCCGGGGACAGGCTGCAGGACAGGTCCGTCCCGCAGTGGCTGAACTCCCCGGTGCCGGCCAGCACGGAGATGTCCCCGTCCTGCACCGTGGCGGCGAAGCCGGAGGGCGAATGCAGGAACAGGCAGTCCTCGTTCACGCGCAGGAGCGAGCTCATCTGGTCCAGCACGCCGCGGGCGAAGAACTCCATGTCGCCGCGCTGGAAGAGCCCCTTGGTGGAAGAGATGATGAGCTCCAGTCCCTGGCGGGTCTTTTCGATGACGCGCAGGTCGTTGTAGGAGCGGATGGCCGTGGTCACGGTGGAGAAGAGCTTCTGGGCCGTGAGCTCGGTTTTGTGCTTGTAGTCGTTGATGTCGTAGCGGGTGATGACGTCGCGCTCCGGGGCCTGGCCCGGCTGTCCCGTACGCAGGATGATGCGCGCCAGCCGGTTGCCGAGCTCGCCCCGGACGAACTCCACCAGTTCGAGGCCCGCCTGCCCCGTCTCCATGACCACGTCCAGGAGGATGACGGCGATGTCGGGCTCGGCGCGCAGGATTTCGGCGGCCTCGCGGCCGGAATAGGCGCTCAGGAAGTACAGCCCACGACCCGAGAAGGTCATGCCCTCCAGCACCATCCTGGTGATGACGTGCACCTCCTCCTCGTCGTCGACGATGAGGAGCTTCCATCCGGGCAGAACCCTGGAACCGGCGGCGTCGGATTCCGCGGCAAACAGCAGTTCGTCGGAGTACGCGCCCGGGGAGGAGTGGGAGATGTCGTTCATCGGTTCACCGCGTTGCAGGTCTCATCCGCCATGGGCAGGCGGATTCAGTGTGACCCTCATGCCACGCGGACCGACATTTATCAAAACCTTTTTAAAACCCGGAGGATGCTTCAGAAACGGTGCATTCCCGCCTCCTCCGGGCCCGGACGTCCCCGCTAGAGCAGCTTCAGTTTCCTCGGCAGTTCGAGCCCCTGCAGGCCTGCCCTGGCCAGGGCCTCCTCGCCGGACATGACGCAGACCAGCCCCGAGGCCGCGGCCTCGCGCAGGAGCGTGCCGAAGGAGCGCAGATGGCCTTCCTCCGTGGCCAGCACCTCGTCGCGGATGCGCTGGCGCGTCTGCGTGGTCACTCCGGCCATGTGCTGGGTCATGGCCGTGAAGCCCTTGGCGTCGGGCAACTGGTAGGGGTCCAGGTCGCCGGAGGTGCCGATGATGGCCTTGAGCAGCTCGCCCCGGTCCAGGCCGACGTGCTCCAGGAACTTCCCGCAGCCGTCGAAGGCCGCCAGGGTGGAGGCGATGTTGGGGTCGCGGTAGGAGCCGAAGCTCATGAGGCCCGTCAGGCGGCCGTAGCTGCAGAAGCCGCCGTAGGCCCCGCCCAGGACGCGCACCTGCTCCCAGAGCCAGGTCGTGCGCAGGTATTTCGAGGCCACGAGGCTCGAGCCGTGGAACGCGTAGCCTGCCGCGTGCAGGTCGCAGACCTTGCCGACGTAGTTGACCTGGGCCGGGATGATCAGGGCCTCGTGCTCCGCTGCGGCCGGGCCGGGCCAGACCGCCCGCTCGGCAACGCCGCCGGGCAGGCCGGCCGTGAATTCTCGGAAGCGCTCGCCGTGTCCGGCGAGCATGGTCTCGTCCATGGTCAGGTTGACCACGGCGCCGCCGCGCCGCACCACGGCCCGGCGCAGGGTCTCCAGGTCGTCCAGGACGCCGTTCCAGTCGCCGTCGATCCTGCCGGCCAGTTCCCGCAGGAAAAAAAGGCTCTCGATGCCGCCCATGCGCTCCTGCAGGCTGTCGGCCAGGTTGAAGCGCGACCGCAGCCGCAGGCCCACGAAATGATGCCCCGAGGGCACCAGGGCGTGCTCCAGTCCCGCCTTCTCCTCCAGGACCATCTGCCGGAAACGCTCCCGGTCGTCGAAACGGGGCCGGGTCAGGGCGTCGCCCACGATGCCGAGCATGTCCCCAACCCTCGCGCCCACGGCCTTGGCGCGCACCACGAGCCGGGCCACGGGGTCGGGCCCGCCCTCGCGCTGGGTCAGGAGGGTGCGGGCGTAGACCCCGCCGGTCTTGCTGTTGATCCGCTTGGAGAAGGACACGTAGTCTTCGAGGTCCGTGCCCATCTCCGTCAGGGCGCGGCCGAAGAGGGGCACCAGGGGGATGAGCCGCTCGGGCACGGCGCCCAGGTCCAGGGCCAGGTCCAGGTAGCAGATGTCGTTGGTCGGCAGGTCGTGCAGCAGGGCCGTGGCCCCGTCCCAGTCGCGGGCCTCGGTGGGCACGACGCGCACCTCGGGGTCGATGTCCTCGCGCGACAGGCACGGCAGGGTCGCCAGGGCCTCGGGGGAATCCGGGGTCTCCTGCATGCGCCGCAGCTGTTCCGTGCGGCCCACGAGCTCCTCGTCGTTCAGGTCGGCGCGGGCTTCGCGCAGGGCGCGGATGAGCGCCTGCTCCTCGTCGTCGACGCGGGCTGCGTAGCCCTCCTCGGGTTCCAGGACGACCACCGTGTGGTGCGGATTTTCAAGGATATGGCGGCGGATGAGTTCCTCGAAGACCTTCTCGCCCCGGGCCAGGCGGTCCTTGAGGGCGGCCAGGGGCTTCTCGAAGGCCACCAGCTCCAGGGGGTCCAGGTCGTAGAGCCAGGAGCCCAGGGCCCGCAGCATGACGATGAGGCCGCGCGGGTAGGAGCCGGTGTTGTTCTCGCGCAGGTCGAACTCGGCGGAGTTGAGGCCGGCCTCGATGAGGTCCGCCTCGAACCCGTTGGCCACGATGTCCTCGAGGGTTTTGAGGATGAGGGCCTTCACGGCCTCGAAATTCTCGGGCAGCACGCCCTTCATGCCCACGGAATAGTACATCTGGGCCATCTCGTGCTCGACGCCCGCACCCGTCAGGTCCTCGCCCAGGCCCGACTCGATGAGGGCCTTGCGCAGGGGCGAGGCGTTCATGCCCGTCAGCAGGCCGTCGAGAATCTTGCAGGCCAGGACCGTCTCGGGGTCCTCCTTGCCGGGCAGGAGCCAGTTCATGGTCAGCATGCCCAGGGCCTCGTCCTCCTCGCCCATGGCCTCGAAGCCCTGGCGCACCTCGCGCGGGCCGTCGAAGGCGGGCTGCAGGCCGACGGACGAATCCACCTCCAGGGCCTCGAAGCGGTCCAGGTACTCGCGCAGCAGCTCGAGCCGCGCCTCGGGGTGGTCGTCGCCGTAGAAGAAGATCCAGGCGTTGGAAGGGTGGTAGTAGGTGCGGTGGAACTGCGCGAACTGCTCGTACGTCAGGTCCGTGATGGCACGCGGGTGGCCGCCCGAGTCCAGGCCGTAGGTCGTGTCCGGGAAGAGGGACTGCTGGGACTGCTCGGCCAGCTGCGAGTCGGGCGAGGAGTAGACGCCCTTCATCTCGTTGTAGACCACGCCCTTGACGGCCAGTTCCGCGTCCGCGGCCGGCAGGTCCAGGTGCCAGCCCTCCTGCTCGAAGATCTCGGGGGTGATGCGCGGGAAGAAGACGGCGTCGAGGTACACGTCCGTCAGGTTGTAGAAATCCTTCAGGTTCTGGCTGGCCACGGGGTAGCACGTCTTGTCCGGGTAGGTCATGGCGTTCAGGAAGGTCTGCAGGGAGCCTTTGAGGAGGTCCACGAAGGGCTCCTTGACCGGGTACTTGCGCGACCCGCACAGGACCGAGTGCTCCAGGATGTGGGCCACACCCGTGGAGTCGGCCGGGGGCGTGCGGAAGGTGATGCCGAAGACCTTGTTCTCGTCGTCGTTTCTGACCGAGAGGATGCGCGCACCGGTTCTGTCGTGGACGTAGAGGTCGGCCTGGGAGGCTATCTCCGGGACATGCGTGGAGGAAACGAGGGTGAAACCGGTGGGCATGGGGGCTCCTTCATGGTGATTCGCTTATTGTGCGCAGTTGCTGTCATACACGGCCAAACCGCTTTGCAGACACGAAGGCTTTCTGTAAAGAGCGAAGCGGCAAAGTCAACCTGAACGCGAGGAAAAATCCATGGCGAAGATACTGGTCACCGGCGGAGCCGGGTATATCGGGTCCCACACCACCCTGGCCCTGCTGGAGGCCGGCTGCGAGGTCGTGGTCTACGACAACCTGTCCACGGGCCGGGCCGAGGCCGTCCTGCCCCCGGCGCGCCTCGTGGTCGGCGACTTGGCCGACACGGAACGGCTGGACGCGCTCATGGCCGAGGAAGGCTTTTCGGCCGTGCTGCACTTCGCCGGCTCCATCGTCGTGCCCGAGTCCGTGGAGAACCCGCTCAAATATTACATGAACAATACCAACAACACGACGGAGCTCATCCGCCTGGCCGTCAAGAACGCCATCCCCCGCTTCGTCTTCTCTTCCACCGCCGCGGTCTACGGCATGCCCGACACGCCGGCCGTGACCGAGGACAGCCCGACGAAGCCCATCAACCCCTACGGCCGCACCAAGCTCATGAGCGAGTGGGTCATCCAGGATACCGCCGCCGCGCACCCCGGCTTCACCTACGTCATCCTGCGCTACTTCAACGTGGCCGGGGCCGACCCGGCGGGGCGCATCGGCCAGTGCACGCCCAACGCCACGCACCTGATCAAGGTCGCCTCCCAGGCCGCCCTGGGGCGGCGCGAGGCCCTGCACATCTTCGGCACGGACTACGACACGCCCGACGGCACGTGCATCCGCGACTACATCCACGTGGCCGACCTGGCCGCGGCCCACGTCCTTGCCCTGCGGCACCTGGAGGCGGCCAATCCGTCCGGGATCTTCAACTGCGGCTACGGCCACGGCTACTCCGTGCGCGAGATCGTCGAGTCCGTGAAACGGGTCAGCGACGTCGACTTCCCCGTCGTGGAGAGCGGACGGCGCGCCGGCGACCCCCCGGCACTCATCTCCGACCCGTCGCGCATCCGGGCGACCATGGCCTGGGTCCCGCGGCACGACGACATAGACGCCATCGCACTCTCGGCCTACGCCTGGGAAAAGGGCTTGTAAGACGCTGCAAACTTGACTTCGGGTGCGGGATATTCCACTGTTCTCCACTTCATTACTTGACGAACCGGCGCCGTCCGTCCCGCGGACGGACGGCGCAGAGCATAACCTTTCAGGAGCGCCGCCCCATGAGCGATTACAAGAAAACCCTCAATCTCCCCTCCACCACTTTCCCCATGAAGGCCAGCCTGACCCAGAACGAGCCCAAGGTGCTCGAAGGCTGGTACGCCAGTGACGCTTACGGGGCCATGGTTTCCGCCAACGACGGCAAGGAGCCCTACGTCCTGCACGACGGGCCGCCCTACGCCAACGGCCATATCCACATCGGCCACGCCATGAACAAGATCCTGAAGGACGTCATCGTCAAGCACCGCAACATGACGGGCCGCAAGGCGCAGTACGTCCCCGGCTGGGACTGCCACGGCCTGCCCATCGAGCTCAAGGTCGAGCAGGAGCTGGGCGGCAAGGACAAGTACTCCATCCTCGAAATCCGCCAGAAGTGCCGCGAATACGCCCTCAAGTACCTCGATATCCAGCGCGAGGAGTTCAAGCGCCTCGGGGTGCTGGGCACTTGGGACAAGCCCTACCTGACCATGACGCCCCAGTACGAGGCGGCCACGGCCCGCGAACTGGCCAATTTCTACAAAAAGGGATCGGTGCAGCGCAACAAGAAGCCCATCTACTGGTGCGGCTCCTGCGAGACGGCCCTGGCCGAGGCCGAGGTCGAGTACGACGACCACACCTCCCCGTCCATCTACGTGCGCTTTCCCCTGGAATCCGGCAGGCTGACTGAGGTCTTCCCCCAGGCCGCCGCGGGTAAGAGCTACATCGTCATCTGGACCACCACGCCCTGGACCATCCCCGACAACCTGGCCGTGGCCGTGCACCCGGACTTCGAGTACGACCTCATCGAGACGGGCGGGAATTTCTACGTCCTGGCCAAGGAACTGGCCGAAGTCTGCGCCGGGAAGTTCGGCTGGTCCGAGTGGAAGTCCCTGGCCACGGTCACGGGCGCGGCCCTCGAGGGCCTCGTCGCCCGCCATCCTTTTTACGACCGCCCCTCCCCCGTGGTCACGGCCGACTACGTGACCCTCGACGCGGGCACCGGCTGCGTGCACACCGCCCCGGGCCACGGCCGCGAGGACTACGAGACTGGTCTGCGCTGCGGCCTGGAGATCCTCTCGCCCCTGGACGACCAGGCCCGCTTCCTGCCGTCGGTGGAGTTCTTCGGCGGCAAGAACGTCTTCGAGGCCAACCCCCTGGTCATGGCCAAGCTGACCGAGGTCGGCAACCTGCTGGCCAGCGAGAAGATCCGGCACTCCTACCCGCACTGCTGGCGCTGCAAGAAGCCCGTCATCTTCCGGGCCACGACCCAGTGGTTCATCGCCATGGAGGCGAACGACCTGCGCGGCAAGACGCTCGACGCCATCGACAACGACGTGCGCTGGGTCCCGTCCTGGGGCAAGGAGCGCATCCACAGCATGATCAAGTTCCGCCCCGACTGGTGCATCTCGCGCCAGCGCATGTGGGGCGTGCCCATCATCGCCCTCCTGTGCAAGGACTGCGGCGACGCCTGGTTCGACGGCGACTGGGCCCACTCCGTCGTCGACCGTTTCGAGAGCCACCCCAGGGGCGCGGACTACTGGTTCGAGGCGCCCCTGTCCGAGGTCGTGCCCCAGGGCCTGACCTGCCCCAAGTGCGGCGGCACGCACTGGGAGAAGGAGGACGACATTCTCGACGTGTGGTTCGACTCCGGCACGAGCTTCGCCGCCGTGGTCGAGGGCCGCGAGGAGTGCTCCTTCCCGGCCGACCTGTACCTGGAGGGCACGGACCAGCACCGCGGCTGGTTCCACTCGTCGCTTCTGGCCTCCATGGGCACGCGCGGCGTGCCGCCCTACCGGGCCGTGCTGACCCACGGCTTCGTCCTCGACGGCCAAGGGCGCAAGATGTCCAAGTCCATCGGCAACGTCGTGGCCCCGCAGGAGGTCATCGCCAAGCACGGCGCCGAGGTGCTGCGCCTGTGGGTGGCCTCCGAGAACTACCAGGAGGACCTGCGCATCTCCGACGAGATCATCGGCCGCCTGGTCGACGCCTACCGCAAGATCCGCAACACCTGCCGCTTCATCATCGGCAACCTGAGCGACTTCGACCCGGCCACGGACGCCGTGGCCGCGGCCGACATGCTCTCCCTTGACCGCTACGCCCTGAACATGGTCCGCTCCCGGCACCAGGCCGTGCAGGCCGCCTACGAGAGCTTCGAGTTCCACAAGGTCTACCACAACCTGCACAACCTCTGCACCACGGACTTAAGCTCCTACTACCTCGACATCATCAAGGACCGCGCCTACGTCACCGGCGCCACGAGCCTGGAGCGCCGCTCGGCCCAGACCGCCCTGTACCACATCCTGCTCATGATCGTGAACGACATGGCGCCTATCCTCAGCTTCACGGCCGAGGAGATCTTCCAGCACCTGCCCGAGGCCATGCGCCCGGCGGGCGGTACGGTCTTCGCCATGCGCATCCCCGAAATCGAGGGGAGGCTTCTGAGCGACGAGGAGGAGGCCGTCTGGAACCTCGTCTTCGCCGTGCGCGGCGACGTGACCAAGGCCATCGAGCCCCTGCGCCAGTCCAAGGCCCTGGGCCATTCCCTCGACGCCAGCGTGACCCTCCACGCCACGGGCGAGGCCTTCGAGAGCCTCAAGTCCGTGGCCTCGGACCTGCGCGACGTGTTCATCGTCAGCCAGGCCGCCGTCACCGACGCCCCGGCCCCGGCCGACGCCGTCCAGGGCGAGGTGGCCGGCGTGTCCGTGGTCGTGGGCAAGGCCAAGGGCGAGAAATGCGCCCGCTGCTGGATCTTCGACGAAAACCTGGGCACGGACCCGGCCCACCCCCAGGCCTGCCCGCGCTGCACCAAGGTGCTGCAGGAGTACCATGCCTAAGCCCAAGCGCGTCCCCTGCCCGCCGCCGGACATGAGGCGGCGCTACCGCCTCATCGCGGCGCTGGCCGGCGTCGTCGTGGTTCTGGACCAGTTGACCAAGCTCTGGATTCAGCAGACCATCCCGGTCTGGGAAAAGGGTTTCTCGGTCATCACGGGATTCTTCGACATCGTGCACGTCCTGAACCGGGGCGCGGCCTTCGGCTTTCTGAACCGGCACGACATCGACTGGCAGCGCCCGTTCTTCGTCGCCGTCTCCATCCTGGCCGTGGGGCTCATCGCGGTGCTGGCCAGAAGCAAGGAGGACGACGGCCCGTTCTACGTGTACGGACTGGGGCTGATCCTGGGAGGGGCGCTGGGCAACCTCGTGGACCGCGTGCGGCTCGGGGTGGTCGTCGACTTCCTGGACTTCTACGTGGGAGAGTGGCACTGGCCCGCCTTCAACGTGGCCGACATGGGCATCTGCATCGGCGCGGGCGCCCTCCTCGTGTCCTTCTACCAGCAGAGGCGACGCTGTGTTTCCGACAATCCTTGAGATCCCGCCCTTCGTGCTTTTCGGCATCGAACTGGGACCCTTCGCCCTGCACACCTACGGGCTGTTCGTGGCCGCCGGCTTTCTGCTGGGCATCGGCTGGTCCATGCGCGAGGCCAGGCAGCGCGGCCTGAACCCAGAGACGGTCTCGGACCTGGGCTTCTACATCATCCTGGGCGCCATCCTGGGCGCGCGCCTGCTGTACGTCCTCATCAACCCGATGTACTTCTGGCACAACCCCCAGGAAATCTTCATGTTCTGGAAGGGCGGCCTGGTCTATTCCGGCGGGGCCATCATGGCCGCCGTCCTGGCCCTGGCCTTCCTCAAGGTCAAAAGACAGGACCCCTGGGTCTGGATGGACATCCTGGCCCCGGGCATCGGACTGGGCGAGGCCATCGGCCGCATCGGCTGCCTGGCCGCGGGCTGCTGCTACGGCGCGTCCTGCGACCTGCCCTGGGCAGTCACCTTCTACCACCCTGATTCGCTGGCGCCCCTGAACGTGCCCCTGCACCCCACCCAACTCTACCACAGCCTGGCCGGGTTGGTCTGCTTCGCCGCAATTCTGGCGGCCAAGCCCTTCGTCAGGGTTCCGGGGCAGCTCATGGGCCTCTTCCTGGTCCTGTTCGGGGCCTTCCGCTACGTGATCGAGCTCTTCCGCTCCGACTACCGCGGCGATTTCGGCCCCGTCAGCGTGACCCAGTTCATCGCCCTGTGCGCCGTGATCCTCGGCATCTACCTCATTTTCATAAGGAATCGCCATGTTCGCTGACATACCCCTCTGGGCCCTGCCGCTGCTGCTGGTGCCCATCATCCCCAACCTGTGGTCCATCATGCACCTGTACAAGAACGAGTTCCCGACGCAGCAGGAGCGGGCCGCCTGGATTGTGGCCCAGGTCATCTTGCCGGTCCTGGGCGGTGTGGGCTATATCCTCTTCGGCAGAAAACGAGCCTTGAAAAAATAACCCCCTGGTCCCGGGACACGGGATACCAGGGAAGAGCAAACAGCACTTCAGAGAGGTTTCCATGACTTCTTTCCGCGCATCCAACAAAATCATCGTGGCCGGAGCCCTGGCCGTCATGCTCGGCGCCCTTCCGGCCTGCGTCACGTCCAAGAAGGACTTCGACCGCCTGAACAGCCAAGTCTATTACCAGCAGCAGGAGCAGGCCAAGCTGCAGGAGCGCATCGCCAAGATCGAGAGCGACCTGGCCCGCTCGCAGCCGGTCCAGGCCAACAGCTGGGCCGAACTCAACTCCATGCGCAGCCAGCTCGCCTCCCTCACCGGCCAGATGGAGGACTACCGCCGCACCCAGGAAATGCAGGGCGGCGTGACCGTGGAAACCCTGAACGCCAAGGTCCAGGAACTCGAGCGCCGGAACATGTTCATGGCCTCGCAGCTGGGCGTCGTCTTCGACGAGATGCCGAAAACCGAAGCCGCCCCCGCCGTACCGGGCATGGTGCCGCAGATGCCTGCCGGACAGGCTCCTGCCGCCCAGCCCCCCATCGCCCCGACGGCCCCCGGCAAGCCGGCCGTGGCCCAGCCCCAGGCGCCCCAACCGCCCCAGGCGGCGGGAGAGGAGACTGCCGCCGACGTGCCGGGCCAGGAACTGTACCAGAGGGCCCTGGAAGCCTTCTACGCCATGAAGTACAAGCAGGCCCAGACGACCTGGGCCGAATTCGTCAAGGGCTTCCCCAAGGATCCCCTCGTGCCCAACGCCATCTTCTGGCAGGGCGAATGCTTCTTCCAGCTGCAGGACTACGCCAACGCCGTCCTGACCTACCAGAAGGTCATCGAGGAGCACAGCAAGTCCAACAAGTACCGGCCGGCGCTGCTCAAGCAGGGCATCTCCTTCTACAAGCTGAAGAAGGACCAGGCCGGCAAGCTGGTTCTCGAAGACCTGATCAAGAAATACCCCGATTCCGCCGAGGCCAAGCGGGCCCAGGCATACCTGAAGGAAGGCAAGTAGCCGTCAACGGCAGGACAGCACATGACCACCCACGAATACAGCCGCATCATCAGCCTGCGTTTTCCCCCGGAATCCTCGGGCCAGCCCATGATGTACAACCTGGCCAAGCTCTTCGACCTGACCTTCAACATCCTGCAGGCCAACATCAACCCGCGCCGCGAAGGGCACATGATCCTGGAGCTCTCGGGCACCACGGAGCACTACCGCCAGGGCGTGACCTACCTGCAGGAGCAGGGCATCAGGGTCACCCCCGTGGCCCACGAGATCTCGCGCAGCGAGGAGTTGTGCATGCACTGCGGCCTGTGCACGGCCCTGTGCCCGTCCAAGGCCCTGCACCTCAACCTCGAGACCAGGCAGGTCGATTTCGACCAGGAGAAGTGCACGGCCTGCAACATGTGCGTCACCGTCTGCCCCGTGCACGCCATGGTCATGGAAGTCGACACCAACGTCTGGTGACGGAGGGAACATGAGCGTCGCGGAGCGCACCTTTGCACGCATCGACACGGCCCTGAAGGGGTATCTGCGGGTCCTGCCCGACGGCAACCTGAGGCCCCTCTTCAACGCCTCGCCGGCCGCTTCCGGGCCGCAGCTCTCGGAAGCAGCCCAGGACGCCCTGCCTGACGGGCTGGTCCAGTACCTGCGGAGCATGAACGAGAAGCTCAACTCCATCCTCGCGCTCCTGACCCAGCAGTCCCTGCAGGAGGATTTCCCCGCAACCGTCCTCATCCACGACATCAGCGGCGCCGGACTGCGCTTCAGCGCGGACCGCGACTTCCGGCTGGGTCAGGCCGTGGAGGTGGTCGTCGCCCTGGGCAGCCAACCCCAGAGCCTGGCTGGCACCACCGGGGTGCTCATCCGCGAGGAGGAGCACCGGGGGCACAAGGTCTGGGCCCTGGAGTTCAGGGAGATGCGCGAATCCGAGCGCGAGAAGATCGTGCAGTTCGTGGTCGACCGGCAGCGCGAGCAACTGCGGGAAAGGCACCTCTCCCCCTCATCCTGACCGGAGGCCCGATGCACAAGGAACAGCTGAGCCAGGAACTACTGAACAGGATCACGGCCCGGGCCGAAAGCACCATCCGCGACGTCATCTCCGCGGCGCTTTCGGAGGAGATCAACCGCGCCCTGACCATGGCCCTGACCGAGGGCGAATTCTACCGCGCCATCAGCAAGGACCTGCAGGAAGGCCTGAAGTCCATCTACAAGGAAATCAACGCCGCCGCGATACACGGAACGGCGCTGCCCTTAGAGACGCCGGCGCCCGTGGCCGACGAGATGTTCTCCGAGGCTTCCACCCAGCTCGGGGCCATCCTGCAGACCACGGAAAAGGCCACCGAGAGCATCATGACCCTGGTCGAGAAGCACCTGGACCAGACGGAACGGTCCACGGCGCTCCTGGATTCCCTGGCGGCCCGGGACGCTTCGCCCGAGATCGCGGAGCTGCGCGCAGGCCAGCAGGCCCTTAGCGAGGACCTGATGGAGATCATGACCACCCTGAGCTTCCAGGACCTGACGGGCCAGCGCATCAAGCGCATCGTCGCCGCCCTGCAGCAGATCGAGAAGGTGGTCTTCGAACTCTACATGGCCACGGGCCTGTCCATGAAGGCCATGGAGGAGAACCCGGAACGCAGCGTCGAGGAGATCCGCCAGACCTCCAAGGAGCGGGCCACGGGGCTCAAAGGCCCCCAGGCCGGGGCGTCCCAGACCGACGTGGACGACCTGCTGAGCCAGCTCGGCCTGTAGCCGCCATATTTCAAACACCAGCGAGCCGGCCGCGGACATGCACCGCGGCCGGCTCTTTTCACGGAGAAGCACCATGCCCCAGATGAGCGACATCACCCTCTTCAACCTGACCAGGACCATGAGCGTCCTGGACCAACTCTACCAACAGGACCCCGACACCTACGAGGATTTCGTACGCGAGATCTGCGCCGAGTTCACCCTCGCCCGGGAATACATGATGGCCATCCAGGAGATGGCGAGCCAGGACGCGGGCCGCGACTCCATGGCCCAGGCCGACCTGACCCTGCGCCATCTGCTGGCCCTGTGGGTCCTGTCCAACGACCTGGCTGTGCCCCTGGCCGGGGCCGACCAGATGCAGTAGGCGGGAAAACGTGATGGCAGAAACATCGCGCGACGACGTGCGGCAATCCGCCGAGGACCTGTGGGCCTCGGGCTTCTACTGCGCGGAAAGCGTCCTGCTGGCCGTGACCAGGGCCGAAGGGCTCGATTCTCAGCTCCTGCCCGCCGTGGCCTCGGCCTTCTGCAGCGGCCAGGCCCGGACCTGCGGCCCGTGCGGGGCCCTGAGCGGGGCGCTCATGGCCGTAGGTGCGGTTCTGGGGCGCAGGTCGGAAAAGGACGCCATGGACGCGGTCTACGCGGCCGGCGGGCAGCTCATCGAAACGTTCGAAGGCGAGTTCGGCAGCCGCGACTGCCGGACGCTCCTCGACGGGTGCGACCTCGGGACCCCCGAGGGCCAGGCCATGTTCCGCGAGCGCGGGTTCATGGAGCGTTGCCGGAACTTCACCGGCAGGGCGGCCGAAATGGCCCGGGAAGTCATCGCCGAACACCGGCGCTGACGCTGCGGGAGCCGCCCGGGCTCTTTCAGGATTCTTCGGATTCGGCCGTCTTTCCCGCCAGGGGATGGGCCGCGTCGTAGACGCGCATGATCTGCGCCAGATCCAGGTGGGTGTAGCGCTGGGTGGTCGAGATGCGCGAGTGGCCCAGCAGCTCCTGCACGCTTCTGAGGTCCGCGCCGGCCTGCAGCATGTGCGTGGCGAAGCTGTGGCGCAGGGTGTGGGGGCTGATGGAGGACGGGACGCCGCTCAGCACCGCCATGGCCTTGACGATGCGGTCGGCCTGCTTGCGCGTCAGCCTGCCCCCCCGCTTCCCCAGAAACACGGCCTGTTCCCGCGGCGCGGGGCCGAAAGCCCCCCTCTGCTCTAGATAGCGCCGCAGCCGCTCCACGGCCGGGCCCGTCAGGGGCACGACCCGCTCCTTCCTGCCCTTGCCCAGCACCCGCAGCAGCCGCTGATCCAGATCTACATCCCCGAAATCGAGCCCCAGGGCTTCGCTTACGCGCAGCCCCGAACCGTACAGGACCTCAAGCAGAGCCAGGTCGCGCAGGCCTTCGGGGTCCGGCGCGACGTCCGTCTCGACCAGATGGACGGCCTGATCGACGTTCAGGACCTTGGGGTGGAGCTTGGGCAGCTTCGGGTTGGACAGGGACGCGCACGGGTCGTCGGCCACGAGCTTGCGCTGACGCAAAAAGCGGTAGAAGGCGCGCAGGGCCGAGAGCTTGCGGCAGACGCTCGACTTGGCCAGGCTCCTGCGGTGCAGGTCCGCGAGAAAGGCCGTGACGTCGTTCTTGGTCACGGCCGCCGGGTCGTGCAGGCCTTTGTCCCTCCGCTGCAGAAAGACGTGCACGCCTTCCAAGTCCGTGCCGTAGGCCGCCACGGTGGCCGGCGAGTAGCCGCGCTGGGCGTCGAGGTACAGCAGGAACAGCGCGACGGGGTCAGGAGCCGGACCGCTTGTCCATGACATAGCAGCTCCCCGGGTTTTTCTTGGCTTCCTTCTTCAGGTTCATGGCGATCTGGGACGCCTCGCCGAAGTGCTTGAGGCGACCGCCGCGGTTGAAGACCACGGCGATGGAGATGGCCATGATGGGGAAGACCTGCTCGTTGCCCCGCCGGTCCAGGGAATGGATGGCCCCGCGGGCGCGGTCCTCCTGGTCGTAGAAGTGGGGCACGATGGAGTCGAAGTTGTCGATGACCTGCCGGCAGGCGCTCTCGGCCTTGTCCGGCGGGACGATGAAGACGAAGTCGTCGCCGCCCACGTGCCCGACGAAGGTGCTTGCGCCCATGAAGCCACGGATGGAGTTGACGATGACCCGGGCCGTCATCAGCAGCACCTCGTCCCCTCGCGAGAAGCCGTACTTGTCGTTGAAGGACTTGAAGTGGTCCAGGTCTATGTAGGCCAGGGCGAAGTCCTCCTGCCGGTCGATGAGGTCCTGGATCTTGTGGATGATGGACGTGTTGCCCGGCAGCTTGGTCAGGGGGCTGGCGTCGAGCTCGCGGGTGGAGCGGTGGTAGGCCAGGACGAGGCGGGCCTTGGCCGTGGCCGGGGAAAGGGGCTTGATCAGGAAGTCGTCGATCTCGAGGGTGCTGAAATCCAGGGTTTCGGCCACGTCCTCGCCCGCCAGGCAGAGGACCACGGGCAGCTGGCGGTACACGTTCTCGCCCTTGATGAGCCGGACCAGATCGGCCCCGGCCAGGTCGGGCAGCCTCTCGTCCACGACCAGCAGGTCCGGGGGTTCCGAAAAGAGAAACTCCAGGGCCGACGTTCCCCGGCCGAAGCAGGTCCACTTGACCTCGTCCTCGGGCCACAGCGCCCGCAGGCCCCCTTCGAGCTTGGGGTCGGCCGTGACCAGGAAGAAATGCTTGCCGTCCTTCATGCCCGCCGTCCTAGATCAGGTCCATGAAATCGCGCTCCAGATCGTCCATGATCCGGTACAGCACCTCGGGGGTGATCTCCAGGGCCTCCAGCACCCCCTCGTCCAGGACGCTGACCTGATCGTCGCCGCCGCTGCCCACGCCGTAGAGCCGGGCCAGGAAGTCGGCCACATGCACGACCTGCGCCACCTTCGGATAGAGGGAGGCCGACATGGGCCGATGGTGGTAGGACAACCCTTCCTTCAGGTTGGGCGGAAGATTCCAGTAGGTGCAGAGCCAGAGGTTGATGCGGTCGTGGGCGAAGCCCAGGACCTCGGCCTCGGCCTTGCGGTACGACAGGTCCTTCTCGCGGACCAGGGCGTCGATGGCCGCGCGGCTTTCGGGCAGCTGTACGGCGGCCACGACCTTGCCGATGTCGTGCAGCAGGCCGGCCACGGCGTACTCCTCCGGGTCCTTGCAGCCGATGGCCCGGGCGATGGCCGAACTGGCCAGGGCGCAGCCCAAGCTGTGCTCCCACAGGCCCTTCATGTTCTCGTTCATGACGTCGAACACGGAGGTGGAGATGATGATGCCCTTGATGACGTTGAACCCCAGGAGCACCAAGGCGTGCTGGATGGAGCCGATGCGCCCGGGGAAGCCGTAGATGGGCGAGTTGACCATCTTCAGGACCTTGGCCGAGAGGACCTGGTCCTTGGAGATGGCCTTGCTGATCTGGTCCGTGGAGGTGTTGGGGTCCTGCACGAGGACGGCGACCTCCTCCAGAACACCGGGCAGGGTGGGCAGGTCCTTGACGGCCAGGATCTCGCCCTTTTGCTTCGTGCGCAGATCTTCGTCCATCATTCACCTCCCCCTTGGGCAGCCTGGGCCGCGGCCAGGGCGCACTTGCGCGCATAGTAATCGGCAACGAGGCCTTTCACGCGCTGCATGTATTTGTCTTCCTTGAAGTTGCGGAAAAGGTGCTCCAGCCGCTCCTGCTTCTTGGCCAGGGCCTCGGCTCCGCAGCCGTCGCCCATCCCAAGGGCGTCGCCCTGCACGGCCACCTCCTCCACCCCCATGTTCCCCAGTTTCGAGATGAGGGATTCCGTCAGCTTTGTTCCGGCCGCCACGAGGACCATGCCGTTGTCGCGGGCCACGGGCTTGGCCAGGACCATGTCGGGCCTCGCCAGTTGCAGGGGTATCTTTTGCATGCGTTTCTCCGATGCCTTCATTCAGGTTGCAAGGGCATAGTACATCCCCGGCAGCTGCTTCACAAGGCCTTGCAATTCCATGAAGAGGAGCGTGGCGCTGACCTTGTCCGCAGGCCAGCCCGTGCCGCGGGTCAGGGCGTCTATGTGCTGCGGGAAGCCGCCGCGGAGCAGGCGGTGCATCACCCTGTGTTCGGGGTCGTCCGGTTCGGGCCGTTCTATCCCCGGCGCGGCGTGTTCAGAAGATAAGGAGTCGGGGGCGTCAGGCAAGGAGAGACCGCGCAGGCGCGGCTGCAGTTCCCGCAGGATGTCCTCGCCGCTCTGCACCAGGCAGGCCCCCTGCCGGATGAGCCGGTGACTGCCTTGGTAGGTCTTGAGATTGGCCGGACCGGGCAGGGCGAAGACGTCGCGGTTCTGGGCCAGGGCCAGTTCGGCCGTGATGAGGCTGCCGCTGCCGATGGCCCCCTCGACCACGAGGACGCCCAGGGAAAGGCCGCTGACGATGCGGTTGCGGTGGGGAAAATTCATGCCTTCGGGCCGCGTTCCCGGCGCGAATTCGCTGACGATGAGGCCCTCGGCGGCGACGCGGTCCCAGAGGTCGCGGTTGGACGCGGGGTAGACCAGGTCCAGGCCCGTGCCCAGGACGGCGACGGTCCCGCCCACGCCGCCGAGGGCGCCGATGTGGGCGGCGCGGTCGATGCCGTGGGCGAAGCCCGAAACCACGCAGACCCCGGCGCGGCTCAGGGAGGCGGCCATGGTCTCGGCCATGCCCAGGCCGTAGCGGGAGGCCGCGCGGGAGCCGACCACGGCCACGCAGGGCCGCGCCAGCAGGCTCAGGTCGCCGAGATGGTACAGGAAAAGCGGAGGGTCGGGAATCTCGCGCAGCAAGTCGGGCCAGGCCGGGTCGCGGTAGAACACGACGGACAGGCCGAGTTCCCGGGCCCTGCGCTCCTCGGCCAGGGCCTTCTCCCGCCAGGCGCCCCGCCCGAACTCCTCCTGCACGCGAGCCGGGGTCAGCCCTCGCCCGGCCCAGGACGCCCACTGCTCGGCAGCAGCCGCCGCGCCGCCGAAGGCGTCCAGCAGGCGCTTCCAGGTCCGCGGCCCCAGGCCGCGGGTGTGGCGCAGGGCCAGGCTGGCGGCGAACTCATCCACGGGCCGCCACCATGGTGCCGCCGTCGCTTCTGCCCTGCAGCCTGCCCCTCGCCTGCCGCCCCAGCCGGGATGCGCCGGAATCGGGATAGCGCGCGTCGAGCTGGTCCAGATACGCCCTGGCCGCGTCGCGGCGTCCCTGGCGCATGGCCGCGTAGGCCATCTTCAGCAGCGCGTCCGGGCTCTTGGCGTGGCGGGGATGTTCCTGCAGAACGCGGGCGAAGGCCTGCGCGGCCAGATCGTAGCGGCCCTGGTCGTACCACGTCTCGCCCGTCCAGTAGAGGGCGTTGGGCGCCAGGGCATGGCCTGGGAAAGCCAGCAGGAAGGCGGCGAAACGCTGCCTGGCCTCCGTGTGCCGACCGGCTTCGTAGGCCTTGAGCGCCTGGGCGTACACGCTCTCGGGACCGGCCTTGGCGGCCGCCTTCGGTGGCGTGCCCCCTTCGGCTCGGGACGCCGGCATCGCAGGGGACTGCGCCGGTTCCGGGCCGCGCGGGATTTCAAGACCTGCCGCAGGCACGGCTTCAGGGGCCGGCAGGGAAGCCGTTTGCCGTCGTTCGTCGGGGATCGGCCTTTCGGCAGCTTTCGTTTCGTCGGGCAGGATGGTGTGGACCAGGACGACTCCGGTGCGCGTCATGCGCAGCACGCGCGCGACGGGGCGGCGCAGGCCGACCGGTTTGGGGGCGGTGACTGCGTCCAGGGCGGCGGACATTCGCGCCGGTACGGCCCGCATGACGGCGAAAAGCCCGGCAAGGGCCTTTTCCGCAGCAATCCTGGCTGGTTGGCCCGGATGCACGTACAGGCCGGCGGCGAACGCGAGCAGGGCGCCGACAATCATTCCGGCCCCGAAGGCCAGCACTGTTTTCATGGCTTCGCCACCATTTCTCCCGTGGTTACGCCCGAGGCATAGGAGAGAACGGACCGATTTTCAAGGGAGCGCGCGCCTTGCCTCTTGCGCCCTTTTGGTGCAGATAGCCCGCATTCGGCCAAGTTGGCCATACTCTTCGACATACAGACATCACGCGCGAGGTACCCATGGCGCTTTACGTACCCCAGTGGGCGTTCGCCCTTCTCCCCCTTCTGCTCCTTCTGGCATCCCTGTTCTGGGGCGCGCCGGCCATCTCCCTGGTCAGCGAACTGATCGGCCTGGTATCCGGCAAACCCTTCCCGGCCCGCGTGGCCCGTCAGGTATCGAGGCTCGGCGTACGCGGCCACGCCCTCTTCTGGGTCATGATCCTGGCCGGCTGGGCCCTGCTCATGGGCCGCCCATTCTGGCAGTCCGAATTCGCCCTGACCAACCGGATGCTCCTGGCCGTGACCCTGGCCCTGCCCTTTTTCGGGACCCTGGCCCTGGTGGCCTACGACCTGGGCTGGAAGACGGCCAAGGAACGCCGGGCCGTGCACGTCCTGCTCGGCTGCATCGGCAACGTGGCCGTCAAATGCGGATACTGGGGCCTCGTCCTGCTGACCCTGCTGTACTTCCGGGGCCTGCCCCTGGACGACCCGACCTTTCTTCCCCCATGGGGCTCATCCTGGTGGCCCCTGGCGGCCCTGTGGCTGCCCATGGCCCTGTGCCTGACCGCCGCCGGAGGACTCGTCTACCTGCTGCTGCGCCGCAACGCCGACGACTGGGGCCGCGACTACTACCGCTTCGCCCCCCCCTTTCTCTGCAAGTGGCACATCGCCCTGGGGCTGGTCACCCTGGCGGTCACGGTCTGGATGTACCTCGGCCTGAAGGGCGTCTTCAACCTGCACCTGCCCCAGATCTTCTACGCCGGAGAGGCTTCGGCGGCCTGCCTGGTCCTGGCCATGGCCCTGTCCCTCCTGGTCTGCGTCAGCGAGAACCCCATGCGCCTCAAGGGCAGCATGCTCGTCATCGCGCTGGCCACCATGCTCCACGCGGGCCTGCTGGCCGTCGCCATCATCGAGACCCTGAACCGCTACGTCCCCGGCTGGGACGTGCCGACCTTCATGCCCAGGGTCCTGCACCTGGTCATGTAGCCGGAAAGAAAAGCGAACCTGCGCCGCACGGAAAGCAAAGGCATGATTCCCGGTCAGGGGGTCATGCCTTTTTTGCGCTACGCACCAGCCAGCGGAAGAGCGCGAACTGCGACGGCAGATAGAGCAGGTACTCCGGGTGCCACTGCACGCCGATGACCGGGCGCTCACCGGCGCACTCCACCGCCTGCACGATCTCGTCGCGGTCCCACCCCACCACGGCCAGCCCCTTGCCGGGCCTGCGCACGGCCTGGTGATGCAGGCTGTTGACCCTGAGCGCGCCTGCGCCGCAGACACCGGCCACCAGGGAATCGGGGTCGAGGCGCACCCGCTTGGTCGGCAGGAGCCCGGGCCGGTTGGAGGTGCGCTTGCGCAGGTGGCGGATGTCCTGGTGCAGCGTGCCGCCGAGGACCACGTTGATGAGCTGCGCGCCGCGGCAGATGCCCAGCAGCGGCACCCCGTGGGACAGGGCCCAGCGGATGCACTCGATCTCCAGCAGGTCGCGCTTGGGGTCGGCCTTGACCTTGTCCGAAAGGTCGCCGCCGAAATGCTCGGGGCTGATGTCGTTGCCGCCGCCAATGACGAGCGCGTCCATGCTGCGCACGCTGGCCCTGTGGCGCACGCTCAAGCGCACGGGCTCGGCCCCGGCCAGCCACAGGGCCAGCCGGGTGCACCACCAGGCCGGCGACCAGAGCCGGCCGTTGCCGGTCACGCCAACGCGCGGTCTGCCAGCCATCGGTCAACGAACTCGACCCAGTCGCCGCGGCTCACACCCAGGATGGGTCTTTCGGCGGCCAGGAAGGCATCGGACAGAGCGCGGAGGTCGTCCGCGCTGCCGGCCAGGCGCTCCACGACGCACCAGATGTTCCAGGCATCGGACAAGGACCATTCGGGGCGGTCGATGAGGCAGTCGGGCAGGCGGTAATGGAGGGCCGGGCGGGCCCGGACCTTCGTGTCGCTGACGGTCCGGCGCACTCGCTGTTCATCGATGTGCGCCAGCAGGGGCAGCATGTCCAGGGCGCGGTTGCGGCTGGGGTTGTGCTCGAGGTAATCCTCGAAAATCCTGTCCATGCTCGGCTCGGGGTCCGCGCACAGCAGGCGCATGTACGCTTCGGGGTAAAGGTCGACGTAAGGGCTGACCCGCCGCGCGATATCCACGTCGTGGGCCTCGACCAGCCACCACTGCAGCAGGGAGAAGGCTTTCAGGTAGGCGTACAGCGTCGGGGCGTCCAGCTGCGGCATCTCGACGTTGATATGCAGTCCGTAGGCCGCCAGGAGGGATTCCTCGGTGCCGACGGCGCCGGCCTCCCGCAATACGTCCAGCAGGGGCTCCAGCATGGCCATATCCGCGAGGGGAACCGGCGGGCAGACCACTTCGACCGGCACGAACAGGGCCGCGGCGTGGCTCAGGAGCTCCAGCCACTCGCCGCCGCCCGCGTCGCCGCCCTGGGCCGCCTTGATCTTGAGGAAGGACCAATCCAGCTCGACATGGAACATGCCCAGCCGCTCCGACTGGAAACGCACCTCCGCAGCGGTCCTCGACGCGACGTGCCCGCCCATGGACTTCTCCAGGGCGGCGACGGCGTCATCCAGAAAAATGCCGGAAAACTCCAGCTCGAATCCCACGCGTCGGGGCCGGCCATCGCCGGTTCCGAGCTGCGGCGGCATGCGGAAAGACCCTTCAAACTGTTTCATGGATGCCTCTCGCCATCAATCTCTCGCGATACACCGGGCGCGATTGTCGCGTCTTCATGCGGAAAATGGCCTGGGCGCAGAGCCGGGACGTTGTCCTGACGCACAGTGTCCGCAGCTATCGTATCCCACGAATCGGTCTGGTTATCCAGACCCTTTGCGCCACGGGAACGGCTCCGGCCGATGCCGGTCAAAGCATGTGAAACGGACGCGGCGCCGCCGGAAATCAGTCCCTGTCGTCCGGGACGAGCTGGCGGGCGTGGTTGCGCCAGAGGTTCCACAGGGTACCCTTGGACCACTGCCCGTCCCCGGACAGCGTCGGGATTTCCTCCTCCTGGAAGATTTCGCAGATGCGGGCGAAAGACAGGTCCTGGCGGCGCAGGTCGCGGATGCGTTCAAGGGCGGCGCGTTTGGCGCCGGACAAGGGACGTGGGTTGGATGCGGGGGGTGTGTCTTCGGGCCGTGCTTCCGTTACGGAAAGGGAGGAAACCAGGGCCGTCAGGGTGGCGAGCCGCTCGCCCTGCTCGCGCAGCATGGCCTTCATTTCGGCCAGTTCGGCCCGCAGATGGTCGATTGAGTCGCGGTCCCGCTGGGCCAGCCGGGAAAGGGCCTCGTCACGGATGCCGCGCGCCCGCTGACGCGCCTCGTCGCCCGGCCGGGTCATGGACGGTTCTCCGCCACGGCCGGCAGGCGGCGAAGGTGCTGAAGAAGGGACGCGGGGCATGCGAAACGGAACATGGGACTCCGGCGCGTCTGGGCGTTGTTGTCGGGACGATCCGCCTGTCAGGGGTGCGCCGTCCCGGTCGCCCCGGCCCGGGCGACCTGGATCAGGGTCTGCCGGCCGAGGCGCTGTTTGAGGAATTCCTTGAGCACGATCTTGACCATCTCCTCGCGGCTCATGTCCCGCAGGTACTCGCCCGAGGTCAGCAGCTTCTTGAAGGGGCCCGCCAGGGACGAGGACGACCCGCCGGCGGCGATGGCGTCGAGATAGGGGGCGACCTGGGCGCGCAGGTTCTCGGGGCTGTCCCCCTGCAGATCCCTGTACATGGCTGCCAGCTCCCCGGCCTGCGGCAGGCGGGGGGATTCGAGGACGGCCTTGAAGTCCGCGGCGAAGCGCTTGATGCCGTTGACGATGTGCATCTGCTTGACCATGTTGACCTTGGCCCAGCCCGCGTTCAGCCACTTGAAGGAGCCGACGCGCACGACGCCGGCTTCGGTATCGGAGACGAGCACGAGAACCGAGTAGGCCTGGTACATGTAGGAATCCACCCAGCCCAGACCCGTCTTGGTCAGGCCGGTCTCGGCCGAGTAGAGGTAGTTCCAGTCGGAGTCGGGCCCCACCACCAATCCCTTGCGGCCGATGTCCGAGGGCTCGTTCTGGCAGGCCACGGAGACGAGAACCGGCCCCGTCGGGCCGGGAAAGACGGCCATGGCCCGGTCCTGCCTGTAGGCGTAGTAGCCGCCCGTGTTGGCATCGGGCGTGATGATCTCGCGCTCGCGCCCGCGCAGTTGGAAAGAACCGCCCTGCTCCACGGCCCGCGACAGGCTCTTCAGGTCATCGCGGGTGGCCGGGTCGAGCCATTCCTGATCCCGCACCGAGGACGGCATGGTCACGTAGACCGGGATGTCCGGGTTGTAGGCGTAATCCACGACGCGAGCCAGATTCCCGCGCAGGGAGAAGGAGTGGAAGGCGCCCGCGGCCTTGTCGCGGTCCCGCATGGACATGCTCACGCCCTGCGGGGTGGCGGCCACAAACGACACGATCGCGTTCAGCTTGTCGGGGGCGAGGTCTGCCGACCCCTGCGGGACGGTCAGGAGATATTCGAGTTCGGGGTACAGGGACTCCGGGACAGGCTTGAGGGACTCGGCACGGACAGGGGCCGCGAACCCGAGAACCAGGGCGGCCAGAAGGCAAAGAAGGCGAAGGGTCATGAAAAACTTCCGGTTACATGGTGGGGAACCGCGGCAGTATGAACGGCGCCGCGGCCTCTGAAAGCCCCTTTGTCACACCCCGGGCGCAGTTTCAAGATCGAGAATACCGTCACAAGACACCGGGCGCCGCCCCCGCAGAGTAGACGGCCTGTCCGCCCTCGGCTATGAGGTCCGAATATCGAGCAATTCGACCGCACCATGAAAAACACCGCCGATCTCGACATCTCCATCGGGTCCGACGCCCTGACCCTGACGCTGCGGGGCGCGCTGAACCTGCAGTCCGTCCCGGAAATCCTGGACCGGCTCGAACACGTCCCACGTCCTCTGCCACAGCGCATCCGCGTCGATCTCGGCGGCGTGACGCGCATGGACGACTGCGGCGCCCTGGTCATCATGGAACTCAGGCGCATGGCCGGGGCGTCCGGCGGGGAACTCGAAATGGAGCGCACCCCGGACCACGTGCGGGAACTCCTGGACTTCCTGCGCCTGGACTCGCCTCCCGAGCCGGGCCCCATCCGCCGCATCAGGCCGGACCTCCTGACGCGCTTCGGCGAAAAGACGATGCATGTCGTCGACCAGGCCGCAAGCCACGTCGCCTTCGTCGGCGAGACGACCACGACCCTGGCCTCCCTCCTGGTCCGCCCCGGACGGCTGCGCCTCGGGGACACGGTTTCCTACATGCAGCGCGTCGGGGTGGACGCCCTGCCCATCGTCGGCCTCATCAGCTTCCTGCTGGGACTGATCATGGCCTTCATGTCCGCGGTCCAGCTGCAGCAGTTCGGGGCCAACATCTACGTGGCCTCCCTGGTGGCCCTGGCCATGGTCCGGGAGCTGGGGCCCATCATGACGGCCATCATCGTGGCCGGGCGCTCGGGCTCGGCCTTCGCCGCCGAGATCGGGACCATGAAGGTGTCCGAGGAGGTCGACGCCCTGATCACCATGGGCTTCAAGCCGGCCATGTTCCTCGTGGCCCCCAAGGTCATCGCCTCGGTCCTGGTCGTGCCGCTGCTGACCGTCTTCTCCAACCTCTTCGCCATCGCCGGCGGGCTTGTCATCGGCGTGGGCACCCTGAACCTGACCCTGAACGCCTACATGGCCCAGACCATGAGCACCCTGTCCATCTTCGACATCAACTGGGGCATCTTCAAGAGCGCCGTCTTCGCCCTGCTCATCTCCACGGTGGGCTGCTTCAAGGGCTACCGCGTGCGCGGCGGGGCGGCCAGCGTCGGCCAGGCAACCACATCCGCCGTGGTCACGAGCATCTTCCTGGTCATCCTGACGGACTCCATCCTGGCCGTGATCCTGAGGTACTGGCGGCCATGAGCGCGCCCGTCATCACCGTGCGCGGCCTGACCATGGGCTTCGGCGATCATGTCGTCATGCGCGACCTGAATTTCGACATCCACGCCGGCGAAGTCTTCGTCATCCTGGGCGGCAGCGGCTGCGGCAAGTCGACCCTGCTCAAGCACATGGTCGGGCTGTACAAGCCCATGGCCGGACGCATAACCGTCGCCGGCATGGCCATGGACCCGGATGACGACGGGGCCTACAGGCGCATCCTGGCCCGCATCGGCGTCATGTACCAGGGCGGGGCGCTCTTCTCCTCCATGACCCTGGGCGAGAACGTGGCCCTGCCCATCACCGAGTACTCGGGGCTTCGGGGACGGGCCGTGGACGACCTGGTGCGCCTCAAGCTGCGCCAAGTCGGGCTGGAGGGCTTCGAGCACCACCTGCCCGAGGAACTCTCGGGCGGCATGAGGAAGCGGGCCGCCATCGCCCGCGCCCTGGCCCTGAACCCCGAGATCCTCTTCCTCGACGAGCCCTCGGCGGGCCTTGACCCCATCAGCTCGGCCGGGCTCGACGCCCTGATCCTGCGCCTGAACCGAACCCTGGGCACGACCTTCGTCGTCGTGACCCACGAACTGTCGTCCATCCTGACCATCGCCTCGCGGGTGGTCATGCTCGACGCGGCGTCGAAATCCATCATCGCCCAAGGCGACCCGCACGAACTCAAGGAAAAAAGCGCGCACCCCTTCGTGCGCCAGTTCTTCAACCGACAGCCCGGGATGGAGGAATAATGGCTTCCGCGCGCGTCAATTTTTCCGTGGGCCTGTTCATGACGGCCGGTCTCGGCCTGGCCACCCTGGCCATCATCTGGCTCGGCATGACCTCCTTCCTGCGCAAGGGCGAACTGTACGTGACCTACTTCGACGAGTCCGTGCAGGGGCTGAACGTCGACTCTCCGGTCAAGTACCGCGGAGTGCCCGTGGGCCGAGTCCAGGCCATCCGCATCGCCCCGGACTACCACCTCATCGAGGTCGTCATCCTGGTGGACGACGAGCATGCGGACGACGAAATGCGCTTCGCGGACAGCGTCGCCGCCATCTCCAACGTCGGCATCACCGGCGCCATGTTCGTGGAAATCGACAAGCGCACGCCCCTGGACGGCCCGACGCCGGCGCTGGACTTCACGCCGGAATACCCGGTCATCGCCTCCAAGCCGTCGGACATCCGCAAGCTTTTCCGCGAGATCCACGACATCGCCGCCCAGATCAAGGCCATCGACTTCAAGGGGATCGCCGACCAGGCCAAGAACGCCTTCAACTCCCTGGACAAAGCCGTGGCCCAGGCCCGCATCGGCGACATCTCCGCGGACATCCGCACCCTCCTGGCCAGCGTCAACGCCGCCGCCAGCCCGGAGCGCCTGCAGTCCCTGGCCAGGAACGTGGACGGGAGCATGGAGGCCTCGCGCAGGCTCATGGACAAGGCCGCCGAGGAACTGACACGCATGGACGCCGTGCTGGCGCAGTTCCAGTCCATGCTCGACGCCAACCGGCCCCACGTCGACACGACCATGGGCGCCCTGGCCGGGGCGGCCCTCAAGACCGACGCCTTCATGGCCCAGAGCCAGGCGACCATGCTGCAGATGCAGGCTACCATCCGCGACCTCGAAGACCGACTGTCCGCCACGGCCGAGAACCTGGAGCAGACCTCGGGCAACCTGAACTCCCTCATCACCAGCGTGAAGGACCAGCCCGCCCAGCTCCTGTTCGGAGAACCCAAAGCCCCCCGGGCAACCGAGGAGTAGAATACGATGCACATCCGCCTGATCGCCCTCGCCTTCCTCGTCCTGGCCCTGACGGGCTGCGGAGCCGCCCGAACCGCGGTGCCCGATACCCGCTACTACACCCTGGAGTACGATCCCCCGGCGGTGTCCGGGGAAAGGGCGCAGGCCGTCGTCAGCGTGAGCCGCTTCGGCGTGGCCCCCGAGTATAACACGGCCAAGATCGTCTACCGCGACCTGTCCTTCGGCCGGCAGGAATACCATTACCATCAGTGGCGCAGCGCGCCCCAGATCCTGGCCGCGGACTACCTGCGCCGCGACATGCTGGCCAGCGGCCTGTTCCTGGCCGTGGCCGGGCCGGGTTCGGCCCTGCCGGCCACCCACCGCGTCGAGGGCATGGTCGAGGAGTGGCTGGAAGTAGACGGCCAGGACCGCTGGCTGGCCACGGCCGAACTGACCGTCACCCTGCTGGACCTGCGGGCCGCGTCCGCGCCCGACATGGTCCTGTTCCAGCGTACCTACCGCGGGTCCGAGCCCAGCGCCAAAAAAAATCCCGGCTCGGTGGTCGAAGCCATGAGCCGGGTCATGCGCACGCTCTCGGGACGGATCATCGCCGACGTGCACGGTGCGGTGAGGGAGTGAGCTAGTACTTGCCGTCCGTGGTCGGCCCGTTGCTGGCCGAGATGATCTCCCAGGCCTCCTCGGCCGTGCTGACGTAGCGGAAGATCTTCAGATCCTCCTCGTTGATGGTGCCCTCCTCCACCAGCGCCTCGAAGTTGACGACCTTCTGCCAGAAGCGCCGGCCGAAGAGCAGGACCGGGATGGGCTTGACCTTGCGGGTCTGGATGAGGGTCAGAGTCTCGAAGAGCTCGTCCATGGTCCCGAACCCGCCCGGGAAGGCGATCATGGCCTTGGCCCGCATCAGCAGATGCATCTTGCGGATGGCGAAGTAGTGGAACTGGAAGCTCAGCTCCGGGGTGATGTAGGGGTTGGGCTCCTGTTCGAAGGGCAGGACGATGTTCATGCCGATGCTGATGGCGTCCACGTCGTGGGCGCCCTGGTTGGCCGCGCCCATGATGCCGCCGCCCCCGCCCGTGACGACCACGTGGCCGTGCCTGTCCATGTTCTCGGAGATGAGCCGCCCGAGCTTGCGCGCCTCGGTGTAGTACCGGCTGTTGGTCATGGCCCTGCGGGCCCGGACGAGCTCCTGCTGCAGCACGAGGTCGTCGGGGTTCTTCTTGAGCCCGTCCATGACCTTCTCCAGACGGACGCCGGCCTGCTCGGGGTCGAGGATGCGGGCGCTGCCGAACACGACGATGGTCGATTCGATCTGGTGTTCCTGCAGGGTCAGTTCGGGCTTGAGGAGCTCCAGCTGCAGGCGCACGGGCCTGAGCTCCTGGCGCAGCAGAAACTGCTGGTCCTGGAAGGCGAGGAGATAGGAGTCGGAGGTGCACTGGGGCGTGCCCTTGTGCCGCTGGGCGGCCTGGGCGTCCTCGTTGGCCGATGGGAAGACGCCGAAACGGCGGGTTCGTTTGTTGACCATGAATGTTCCTTATGAATGGGCCACGGCCACGCACTTGACCTCGACCACCCCTCCCAGGGGCAGGGCCGAGACCTGCACGGCGGCGCGGGCGGGCCGGTGGCCGGCCATGAATTCGTCGTAGATGGCGTTGAAGAGTTTGAAGTTGGACAGGTCCGTGACGAACACGTCCACGCTGACGATGTCTGTGACGCCGCACCCGGACGCCGACAGGATGGCGCCCACGTTGGCCAGGGCCTGACGGGCCTGGGCCTCGAAATCAGGGCCGGCGAAGGCGCCCGTGGCGGGCACGAGGCCGAGCTGGCCGCTGACGTACACGAAACCTCCGGCACGCACGGCCTGGGAGTAGGGCCCCACGGCGGCCGGGGCCTCGTTCGTGGCGATGAATTCCATTTTCTGCATGACGAGCTCCAAGCGAAAGCGGCCCCAGTGGGGGGCCGCTTTCATGAAATCGGGTTCGCAAAAGGGCTATTCGAGGACCTTTTCCAGCCAGTCCAGGGCTGCCGCGACGGTAGGGAATCCGATGGTGCTGGTCAAGATGATGACCGCGTGCCGCACCTCCTCGGCCGTCGCCCCGGCCTGCAGGGCCCGGCGGGCGTGGCTGCGCACGGCGCCCTCGGACCGCAGGGCCACGGACGCGCCGAGCTGCACCAGCTGCATCTCCTTCTCGCCAAGGGGCCCGGCCTCCTGGGCCGTCTTGCCCAAGGCCTCGGCGGCGCCGATCAGCTCCGGGTACATCTCCTGCAATTTCCGATAATGTTTCGGCTTTCCTTCGCTCATTTCCGGCCTCCTGCGGAGCGCTTCTCCGCCGTGTCGCACATTGACGTCGATGTGAAACGATCATACGGGCAACCTGATCCGAAAAACAAGGAGTTTTGCCATGAAAATCGCCATTCCCACCGCCGGAAAACGCGTCGACGAACACTTCGGCCATGCCCGGACGTTCACCATATTCACTCTCGACAACGACATGGGCATCGTCGAGGAGGAGACGTTCTTCCCGCCTTCGGGCTGCGGATGCCAGTCCACCGTGGGCGTGACCATGCAGGGCAAGGGCGTGACCCTCATGCTCGTCGGCAACATCGGCCAGGGCGCCATCAACAAGATGGCCGAACACGGCATCACGGTCGTCCGGGGCTGCACCGGGGACGTCCGCGACGTGCTCGGCAGCTGGGCCCGCGGCGAGATCGTCGACCAGCCCATCCTGTGCACCCACGAAGACTGCAACCACTAGGAGGCGCACATGGACTGCCCCTGCCGTTCCGGCCTGGCCTACGAAAACTGCTGCGGCCCCGTCATCGCCAGCAAAACCGTCGCATCCACCCCCGAAGCCCTGATGCGTTCGCGCTTCACGGCCTTCACCCGCAACGAGATGGCCCATCTGCGGGAGTCCATGGTCGAGGAGCACCGGGAGGAGTTCCACGAGGAAGACATCCGGCGCTGGAACCGGGACACGGACTGGCTGGACCTCGAAATCCTGGAGGCCTCCGAGAACGGGGATGAAGGGATGGTCCGCTTCCGGGCCACGTTCCGCCACAAGGGCGGTACCCAGCGCCTGACCGAGCGCAGCAGTTTCGTGCGCCGCGAGGGACGCTGGTACTATCTCGACGGCGAGCACGAGACCGAGACCGTGCGCAACGAAAATCCCAAGGTCGGCCGCAACGACCCGTGCCCCTGCGGCAGCGGCAAGAAATTCAAGAAGTGCTGCGCGGGCCGCTGATGACGCCCGTCCTGTCCGTCGTCGCCGTGTTCGCCGTGATGCTCGCCGGCATCCGGCTGAAGCTGGGCCTGGGGCTGTCCATCCTGGCGGGCAGCTTCGCGCTGGCGATCCTCTTTGGCCTCTCGCCCCTGGCCTGGCTGGGCGCCATCCCGGACGCGCTCCTGACCGAAGAGACCTTCGTGCTCTGCGCCATCATCGCCGTCATCCTGGCCTTCAGCGCCCTGTATTCGGCTTCCGGCCAGTCGGAGCGGTTCATGCGCGCCATCCGCGCCCAGATCCGCTCCCGCTCCCTGCTGCTGGTCTTTTTTCCGGCGCTGATCGGCCTCCTGCCCATGCCCGGTGGGGCCATCTTCTCGGCGCCCATGGTCGAGAAGGCGGCCTCGGAGCTGGCCATCCCCGCCAAAGACCAGGCCCTCATCAACTACTGGTTCCGGCACATCTGGGAGCTGGCCTGGCCCCTGTATCCGGGCCTGATCCTGGCCTCCTCCCTGGCGCACATCCCGGTGACCGGGATCGTCGCGCTCTTGTGGGCGGGCCCGCTGGTAGCCATCGGCCTGGGCTGGCTCCTGATCCTGCGCCCGGCTCTGAAAAACGCGCCCAGGCTGCCCGCCATCGCGGCCGAGTCCCGCAGCGCCCGGGACTGGCTCGGCGGCCTTCCGCTCTTCACGGCCATCATCGGGTCCATCGGCGGCGAATGGCTCTGCGCCGTGCTCTGGCCGGGCAGGCCCATGGAATACGGGGTCATCGCGGCCCTGATCCTGGCCTCCGGGGTCAGCCTGTTCATGGCCCAGGCCAAATGGACGGCGGTGTTGCGGGAAGCGGGCAAGGACAACACCTTGTCCCTTTTGGCCGTGGTCGGCGCCATCTTCATCTTCAAGGAAATCCTGCATCAGGGCCACGTCGTCGATGTCCTGGCACGGGCCCTCGGCGGAGGCGGCGCGATCTACGTCATGGTCATCGTCCTGCCATTCCTGGTGGGCTTTGTGGCCGGCCTGACCATCGCCTTCGTGGGCGCGACCTTCCCGCTGCTCTTCGGACTCGCCCATTCCTCAGGCCAGCCCCATCTCATCCCGGTGATCCTGAGCCTCGGTATGTACGCCGGGTACGCGGGCATCATGGCCTCGCCCATGCACATCTGCTACCTGATGACCTGCAACTTCTTCCACCAGGACCCGGGCAAGCTCCTGCCTCGCATCCTCGTGCCCGGCCTGCTGCTCATCCCGGCGGGAGCCGTGGTGACGTGGCTCATGACCTTCTGAAGCCCGCTCGACCGGCACGGGAAATGATTACACCCCAGGCCGATGCGTCAACCGGGCGTTCCCGGCCACACAGTTGCACGGTCCACCTGTTCAAATTCCGATCGCTCTTCCCTGCATCCCGATTTCGTCAGACCATGAACCTTGTCCCGGCGGATGAATCCGCATGTAATCGGCAAAGATCGTTTGACTTCGCATAAAACAGCCGGGCATACATGAAACACCTTTCGGGAGAAGTGCTACCACGTTCTCCTATTTCGCCTGTGGCGGACATGGCCGCAATCCAATACGCCAATGGAGTTTTGAAAATGACCGAGTTGGAAGACCGCTGGTTGTCGTTCACCGAAATCTTCCCGCCCCGGAAGAGCCTCGGCCAGGCCTTTGGAGATGCGCGGCCATGAGCGAGATCATCATCTACGAAGACCCGGACGCGCCCAACCCGGTGCAGGTAACTCTGGATGGCGACACCGTCTGGCTGACCCAGGCGCAGATGGCGGAGCTGTTTCAGGTCAAGCCCCAGAACATCACCATGCACCTGAAAAAGGTGTATGCGGACGATGAATTGCAGGAGACGGCAACCTGTAAGGAATTCTTACAAGTTCAAATCGAAGGGATCCGGCGGGTGGAACGTACCCGCAAGTTCTACAACCTGGACGCCATCATCTCAGTTGGTTACAGGGTCAACAGCAAACGCGGCGTGCGATTCCGGCAATGGGCCGCATCGGTTCTGAAAGACCATCTCCTCAAAGGGTATTCCCTGAATCGACATCGCCTGGCCGAACGCGGCGTGGAAGAGGCCCGGGCCGCGCTGGACCTGTTGGCCCGCACCCTGACCACCAACAGGCTGGTTTCCGACACCGGGCAGGCCGTGGTGGCCCTGATTTCCGGCTATGCCAGGACCTGGCGGCTTCTGCTGCAATACGACGAGGACAGTCTGGCCCTGCCCGAAGGGTGCCGGCCCGCTCGGGGCGTGCTGAACCATGACCGTGCCTCGTCCGCCATTGCCGGTCTGAAAGCCGATCTGGCCGGGCGGGGCGAGGCCACGCCCTTGTTCGGCCAGGAGCGCGGCGATGCCTTGGCCGCCATTCTCGGCAACATCGAACAGACCATGTTCGGCGAGCCCCTGTACGCCAGTCGTGAACTCAAGGCCGCGCACCTGCTGTATTTCATCATCAAGGATCATCCTTTTACGGACGGCAACAAGCGCATCGCGTCCCTGCTCTTTCTCCTGTACCTGCACCAGGAAAACATGGCCCGTGGCATCGGGGACACAGCCCTGACCGCCCTGACCCTGCTGGTGGCCGAAAGCCAGCCAGCCAACAAGAACTTGCTCATCCGCCTCATCGTCAACCTGATCACGGAATCCTGATTCACGGCCCCAAGAAAAGCACCAAGCAGCCCAGGACCATCGCCTCCACCCGGTCGCTCTCAAGCTGTGTCAAATCGATCTGCGCCCCCCCGCCCGGCATCCGCCTCCGCCTGATGCGGTCGCTCGTACCCCTCCCCGTCGATACCATGGCAACCATGGCTCACCATGGGTCTCTGAGACCAATAACAGCCTAATTTTCTGATGTTTCTTCTCAAAAAAGCCCCTTTAAATGGCCTTAAAATCGCCACTCCTGCCCAAAATGAACCGCATTGTATTTGTAATCATCTGCCATTGCTAACAAAAACTCGAATTGCAGGCCCTCATATTTCCGCACTCAACTGAAGGGGCGGGGTGATCGCCGTCGGGCAACACGCCGTGGCGCACATTCCGGCTTTTCTCCGTCCTTCCCGTACGGGCTCCGCCTCCGCCAGGTCTCTTTTCGCCAGACTCCTCCCGCAAAAAGTACACACATTCCCGAATGGTTATGCTGTCGCGATACTGGCACGGTGAGCGGAAAACGCGTGCCGGGACACGGCGCGGGGAGGTTTCATGCGGCATCCGACAGCAGACAGTCCGTGGTTCACCTTCGATTCATCCGGGGAGACGGGTTTCAGGGTCTACGCCTTCTCCGGCCATGAAGAGGTGCACGAACCCTACGAGTTCGTCATCGAACTGGTCCACGAGTCCCACAACATCGATTTCGCCAATGTCCTGGCCAGGCCCGCGTGCCTGCGCATTGCGGACAGGAGCGGCGGGGTCAGGCTCGTGCACGGCGTCGTCCGAGTCTTCGAGCAGCTGCACACGGCCAACGTGCGCACCCACTACCGCGCCACCATCGTGCCCCGACTGTGGTTCCTGGGCCTGACCAGGGACCACCGCATCTTCCAGAACCTGAGCGTGCCCCGGATCATCACGCAGATCCTCAAGGAGCAGAACTTCACCGGCGACAGCTACGCCTTCAAATGCTTCTTCGACTACGCCCCCCGCGAGTACTGCGTGCAGTACGGCGAGACCGCCCAGCACTTCATCTCGCGCCTGTGCGAGGAGGAAGGCATCTACTTCTATTTCGAGCACCACGAGGACCGCCACGTGCTCTGCTTCTCGGACATGCAGGACGGCCCCCGCATTCACGGGGAAAGCCTGCTGCGCTTTCATCCCGGCGCGGGCACCGAGGCGGACACGGCCACGGTCCACAGCATGGAGCCGGGCCGGGCCATCGGCAGCGACGCCTTCACCTTCCGCGAGTGGAACTTCGAGAAGACGCGCCTGGACCTGCAGGTCGGCCTGGCCGAGACCGATCCCGCCAAGGCGCCCGTCCCGCCCGGCATGACCCTGGAGCGGTACCGTTACCCGCACCTCTACCAACTGCAGAAGGACGGGAAGCGCTACGTGGGCTTGGAACTGAAGCGCAATCTCTGCCTGGGCGAACTCGTGCGTGCCGACACCGATGCCTCCCGCATGACGCCGGGATACGTGTTCGAGCTCTACGACCACCACCGACGGGACCTCAACCGGCGCTGGTGGGTCGTACGCGTGGAGCACAGGGGCGAACAGCCGCAGGTCCTGGAGCACGAGGCACCGGACCGGGGCATGACGTATGCCGCCAAGGTCCAGGCCATCCCCAACACGACCCGCTTCATTCCCGCGTCGCGCCACCCGCGAAACCTCATCCACGGCCTGCACACGGCCATCGTGACCGGGCCGGACGGCGAAGAGATCTACCCGGACCAGTACGGACGGGTGAAGGTGCAGTTCCACTGGGACCGGCAAGGCGGCCGCGACGAAAACACCAGCTGCTGGATCCGCGTGGCCCAGGGCTGGGCGGGAGGGCAGTTCGGGACCATGGCAATCCCCCGCATCGGTCACGAAGTCGTCGTGAACTTCCTGGAGGGCGACCCGGACCGCCCCATCATCACGGGCCGGGTCTTCAACTCCTTCAACCCGGTCCCGTACCCTCTCCCCGAGCACAAGACGCGCACGGTCTTCAAATCCATGTCCACGCCGGGGACCCAAGGCGAACCGCGCGGGTTCAACGAACTGCGCGTGGAGGACAGGAAGGGACAGGAGGAGATCTACGTCCACGCCGAGAAGGACGTGAACGTCTACGTGAAGAACGACTGGAAGGAGCACATCCTCCACGACCAGCACCGCACCATCGACAATTTCTCCTACTCCCTGGTGAAGGGCGAAAACCAGCAGACGGTTCGCCTGGACCGCAAGGTCGAACTCCTGTCGAACGACCACCTGACGGTCCGCGGCAGCAGTCACTGCCGGATTGGCGACAAATGGCTCGTGGCCACAGGCCGGGAGACCCACGTGGCGGCGGGCCGCAAGATCGTCGTCGAGGCCGGTTCGGAACTGACCATCAAGGCCGGCTCAGGATTCATCAAGATCGACCCTTCAGGCGTGTATGTGGGCGGAGCCAAGATCAAAATCAACTCGGGAGGGAGTCCGGGGAAGGGGTCGGGGGCGAGGCCGCTACTGCCGGACAGCACAGAGAGTGAGGAGACGGAAAGCCTGCCAAGGAACGGAATGAGCCAGCACATGGGATCTGTGGGAGAGATTCTTCCCGGTTTGCAGAAGCCGGTTCCAGCGATAGTAACGTCAGAGGAGGAAATCTGCAGAACGGTCATGGCCGTCAAGGGGAGCGAGGCGGTTCAGAAGGGCCTTTCCCGTGCCATGGAACTGACCCGAAAAAACGGCGTGGAATACTCAGGATGGATTCTGGAAGACAACCCAGGGGAATACACGGTGAGTGCCTTCAAAAAGGGGGAAGCAATGATGGTCATCCCCGATCCAAAACCAGCTAACGCCATCGGGAATTTTCATACGCATGTTTTTTCAAGTGCAAGACCTAGCAACCAAGACATGGAATTCGCCGCATATGCCAAGAATAAGTGCTTGTTCTATATGGTTATTTCATCGGATGGAGATTTCTACTATATCAATGGGAATGGTGATACAGTATTTTGTGATAACTAATGAGTAATTATTATGAAGTTTTTTATTATAGCAACACTGATAATAACAATTTGCTCAACGGAGTCATACGATATGAAAACAAACAAAATTTCTAATCAGTATTTACAAAAATTTACTTAAATTACGAAACATTATATTCGCTCTACGAGATCATGGACGGATAGTGAATATGTAATAAAATTTCATTATATAGAAACAGAAACAAATATTGCGATTCTTAGTGCGACGCATAATTCTGTTTTTGATATGATAAATGAAAAAATTAAGAAAGACGGTTACATAAAAGAGCAGGGAAGATATCCAGAATTAGAAGTAGATATAGTCATAGACTTGATTGACTTCGTTGTGCTTAGTGAAAATGAAATAGGAACAAAATATCCAAATGCAGGTAAGAAATTGCCTTACTGTATCATGAAGTGAAATATTGTGATGTATCCGATTGAGGAGGACGCTCATACCCCTCCTCCCCGAAACGCCCCTCCCCGCCAAGAAAATCCTCATACTCCACGCCCCAGGCCTGCATCTGCTTGAGGATCGGGATCAGGCTCGCGCCCATGTCCGTCAGGGAATACTCGACCCGGGGAGGCACTTCGCGGTAGACTTCGCGGTGCACCAGGCCGTCGGCCTCCAGTTCGCGCAGCTGGCGCGTCAGCATGCGCTCGGTCACGTCGGGCATGCCCCGCCGGAGCTCCCCGAAGCGCACGGCGTCGGCCAGGGAAAGGTGGTAGAGGATGATGGGCTTCCATTTCCCGCCGATGACGGACAGGGTCAGCTCGAAATAGCAGCGGTAGCGCTTACCGCCTATCTCCTTGATCTTGCAGGGCGCGGGCCGGTCGTTGCTCATTACTATACTCCGTGTACGTACCAGACATTCAAGACAGTACTTTTCAAAAACGTCGATATGTGCTCTAGCTTGGCCCGGAACACGCAGTCAATCCCAACATGGAGGACGAAATATGTACGCGATCGCAGTCAACGGCAGCCCGCGCAAGGGCGGCAACACCGAAATTCTTCTGAACAGGGTCCTGGAGCCCCTGGCCGCGGCCGGGTGGGCGACGGAGCTGGTCCAAGTCGGCGGGCAGAGAATCCGCGGCTGCCAGGCCTGCTACAAGTGCTTCGAACGCAAGGACGGGCAGTGCGCCCTGAAGACCGACGTATTCAACCCGGTCATGGAGAAGCTCCTGCGGGCCGACGCCCTGATCTTCGGCTCCCCGACCTACTTCACCGACGTCTCGGCCGAGATGAAGGCGCTCTTGGACCGCGCCGGCCTCGTGGCCCTGGCCAACGGCCGAGCCTTCAAGGGCAAGATCGGCGCGGCCGTGGTGGCCGTGCGACGCGGCGGGGCGACCCACGTCTACGACACCATCAACCACATGTTCCTCATGAACCAGATGCTCATCCCCGGCTCGGTCTACTGGAACATGGGCTACGGCCGCGACAAGGGCGAGGTCGAGGGCGACGCCGAAGGGCTTGGCAACATGAAGAATCTGGGGCAGACCATCGCCTGGCTGGGCGCGGCGATCAAACCGCATCTGGACAGCTTTCCGGCCCTGGAAAGCGTCAGCGAATAACTGACTGTTGAAAAATTCAAAATTCGCAGGCCGTTCAAAAATGGTGAGATGCAAGGAAGCGGAAAAAGCCAGGACGCGCAGTGTATTGTGCATACATAAGCGGTCTGGCTTTTTCCGCTGACGCAGCAGATCGCCATTTTTCAACGGCCTGATAAGAGGGACGCCGATGATCGACTTTAACATCGACAAGGACAAATGCATCCAGTGCGGCGAATGCGCGGCGGACTGTCCGGCCGGCATCATCGCCATGGACGAATTCCCCGCGATGACCGACGAGGGCCGCTGCTACCGCTGCCAGCACTGCTACACGGTCTGCCCGACGGGGGCCGTGTCCATCCTCGGCCTGACGCCTGAAGAGAGCGATCCGGCGAAAGACCTGCCGTCCCCGGCGCAGATGACCGACCTGATCAAGTGGCGTCGCTCCGTGCGGCGCTACAGGGATGAAAACGTCCCCGTGACCCTCATCGACGAGCTTGTCGATACGACGTTCCACGCGCCGAGCGGGGTCAACGCCCAAGGCGTCGTGTTCACCGTGGTCCGGGACAAGGCCTTCATGGACCAGCTTCGCCGCGAGACCCTGGACCGCCTCGGGGCGCTGGCCGACGCGGGCAGGCTGCCCGAGGGCATCGTCTCGCAATACCTGGGTTTCGCCGTGAAGGTCTGGAGGACCGAAGGCAAGGACGCCATCTTCCGCGGCGCGCCGCACATGCTGCTGACGAGCACCCCGCCCGGCGTGCCCTGCGCGGTGCAGGACGCGCATATCGCCCTGACCACCTTCGAACTCCTGGCCAGCGCCAACGGCCTGGGCACCCTGTGGGACGGCATGTTCATGATGGCCCTGGCCATCTGCCCGCAGCTTCGGGAAACCCTGCGCATCCCGGCCGATCACGCCATCGGCTACGCGATGCTCTTCGGCAGGCCCGACGTCCAGTACCACCGCCCCGTCAAACGGGGACCGGCCACGGTCAACATCCTCGAATAGAAAAAGGACCGGCGCGCGCATGCGTTCCGGTCCTTTCCTTTTTGCGCAACGGAGAAATTTCCCTTTGGACACAACCGGCATCGCCCTGGCCATCCTCTCGGCCCTGTTCATGGGCACCATCGGCGTCTTCTCCAGAATCACCGGCCTGCCCGCCGAGACCGTCACTTTTTTCCGCCTCCTGCTCGGGGCGGGATTCCTGGCCGTTTTCATCCTGGCCACCCGTCAGGCCGGAACGCTCAGGCGCTGGCCGACCTGGCCCGTGATCGTCAACGGCGCGCTCCTGGCCGGGTTCATCATCTTCTACGTGCAGGCCATGAACCTGACCTCCATGGCCAACGCCATCATGCTCGTCTATCTGGCCCCGGTGGCCGCCTCGGTCTTCGCGCACTTCTTCATGGGGGAAAGGCTGAATCCCGCGGGCTGGATTCTCATCGGCCTGGCCATGCTCGGCTTCGCGGCCATGATGGAATTCAGGCTCGATTTCGCGGACGGCTCGAACCATGCGGCGGGCCTCGGCCTGGCAGCCCTGGCCATGCTCTGCTACGCAGGCTTCATCCTCATGAACCGCCGCATCCGCCCCCACGTCCCGGTCATGACCCGCGCCTTTTACCAACTCCTGACCGGGGCTCTGGTCATGCTCCCCTTCTTCCTGCACTCCCGCCCCGAAATCTCTGCCGTGAACGCCCTCTGGCTCCTGGCCACTGGCCTGATCCCCGGCTTCCTGGCCATCACCTTCGCTGTCGCGGCCCTGAGCCGCCTGCCCGCCGCCACCTTCGGCACCCTGGCCTATTTCGAACCCCTGGCCGTGGTCTTCTTCGGCTGGACCATCTTCGGAGAAAACCTCTCCGCCCTGCAACTGGCAGGCTGCGCCACCATCATGGCCAGCGGCTGCGCCAAGGCGCTGCTCGCTTCACGCACAGCCTTGTCCTGACAACTTCCCCTACATTTCCGCTGCACGCCACGTCACGTAGGCACAACGCCCAAAGTTTGCCGGCAGGCTTTGTCTACGCAATCAAAGGCAGCCAAACGTTTAACTACGTATGACAAAAGAAGAACTTGCCGTTGCCGCAACTTTTCTTGTAGCGGAATTGCGAAAAGAAATCGCGGGATCGGAGCAAGGTGAGGTTTATGCTGACTACGCTTTCATGTTCCTACCGCAGGAAGATGCGAAGTTAAATAGCAGGACGGACACTGGTGAAAGCATAGCAAAGAAAAGTCAAAGGACTTAACCGCTTTTTGCCCTTTCTCCACACATACCGCTCTGCCGCTCTAAACCAGCCGGTGATTGTGAGCGTTCGAAGCAATCCAATCCCCTGCACAACTAATCATGGTCGATGTTAATTACTATGAAAAAAACTGACTTCACTGAAGTAGGGCATACGGGAGGGAAAGTAACTTTCACTATCCACTGTGATGAAAATGGTCAAGTAAGCTACCAGATTGGCTGCTCTCATTCGGCGCCACGCCCTTCTAGCCTTGTGGGTATTTACGCTCACCCGGATGGGTTTGCATGCGGAAATATTGTGTTGGGTGGAATTGGACAGCCTTGGAATCCACCACCACTCGCAAACTGCATTGCAGTCTTCATGGCATCTGATTCTCAAGGGATGTTCGGGCATGAATGTCCTCAGTGTAAGAAGCATTTCCGCACGAAAAATATCCCTTCCAAATTCCCACTCACTTGTCCATATTGTGGATTGCGCGCAGAGTCATATTATTTCCTAACTCCACCCCAAAACGCTTATATTTTGCATTATGTGAAATCGTTAAAAAATGCGCTTGAAGAGATTCAAGAAAACACAACAACTAATGTCGTAATCGACATGGACGCTATAGCAGATTCCGTAAACACAAAACCGAGACCTGACTTCTATTACACATCGACAACGCAACAGACGGAATTTAAGTGTTCAACGTGTAATAGTTATAACGATATTCGAGGACGTTATGGATATTGCGCTTCTTGCGGCTGGAGAAATACAACGTCATCATTGAAATCGGCCTTGGAGCGAATTCGAGAGCAACTGAAGAGCAATGTTATTTCGGCTTCAGATGCTGTGAAACAATCTGTATCCGAATTTGATGCAGCCGCAAGGGACTTCGTAGACCAATTAGTTACTCGAATCCCAATGAAAAAATCAAGAATTAAGCAATTCGATGGGTTATTATTTCACAACTTGGATAAGTTCGAAGAATTACTGAAAACATGCTTTGATATTGATTTACTGAAAGGAATGTCAGCAGAGCATGATTTTATACGCATGATGTTTTCCAGAAGGCACGTTTACGAGCACGATGGTGGCGTCATGACAAAGCGCTATGTGACAAACAGCGGTGACCCTATGGCTGAAGAAGGCGTGCTTTTAAGGGAAACAGCGGAAAACGCGCATCGTTTTATCGGCTGTTTAAATCGAATGATGGCCACGCTCGAAAGAGACTTCCACGAAATATTCAATCCGGAAAGATTTTGTATTGATATTGAAAACGAGCGAAAGTCAAAAATGGCAGATAGAAGTGCATAATGGAGAAGCGTGGTCGCATCTTGAATATTCAATTACCACTCTCTGCACACATAAAAGCGCCGCAACCATAATGATGCGGCCTTTTTTCATTCAATGCGCGGGAGCGGGGTCGCATCTTGAATCTTGAATTTCCCGAAATCCAAAAATCCATCCGATTCCATCCAGACCTAATACACCCGGTCATGCGTCCCGATATCGATGGGAATGATCTCCTTGTCGTCGATCAGAAATTCGATGGTCAGCCTGTAGTTGAGGGTGATGGAGATGGAGTGGAGGCCCCCAAGTTTGCCTTGCAGTGCGTGGATGCGCAGGGAGGGGTGGAAGGGGTTGGATTCCATGAGCAGCAGGCATTTTTCGTAGTGGTCCAGGAGTTCCGGGTGCTTTTTGAAAAACTTCCGTGCCCGCCGGACATAGCTCTCCGTGAAGATGATCGTATAGCTACTCATCGTTCAGGGCTTTGATGTGCTCTTCCACGGTGCGGTGGGCGATTCTTCCTTCCGCCCTGTCTTTCCGTGCTTCCAGCAGGGCCGCCTCCAGTTCGCAGGCGCGCAGGTGCTGGTACTGTTCCATGTTCATGACGACATACGTTTCCTTGCCGCGCACGGAAATGGCCACTTCGGGCGCGTGGGCCAGGCTCTCGGCGATGCAGGCCACACCCCGGCGCTTGATGTCATTGGCAGTGATGACGGACATGATGAACCTCCCTTGGTCAGCACCCTTGTAAGTGCTCTTGGACATGCTGTCAAAAGTACTTTTAAACGTTAGGGCAAGGAGTCATTAGCGGGAGAAAACGGGGCGCATCTTGAATCTTGAAATGCCCTCCTCTGCGCACATGAAAATGGCCGCATTCGGTCTGGCGGTGTCGATGGTCTTGTTGCGGCATCCTCCAAGGAAAAGAATGAGCAAGAGAGCGAGCCACCGTCCAGTTCTCTGCCAATGACCCGCTTTGTGCTCCCCGCCGCTCATGACCGTCTGCCGTAGTATTCCCGGACCGTGGTGAAATTCTTCATGACCGCATCCCACATGCGCAGGGCCTCTTCCTTGGCGCTTTCCGGACAGGAGAGTTCTATCTCTATATCTGGTTTTTCCGGATCTTTTTTGACTCCCTGGTATCTCCAGGAGGCGGTCAACTCGAATTCGTCGTCATCCTTGTCCCGGAGAAGAAATATTTCCTCCCGCCCTTCCATTCCAGCCAGTAACCTTTTTTGTGAACGCAACACATTCAGTTTCATGCCGTATTTTCTGGCCACGTCCGAAATGACATAGATGCTTTTCGGGAATTCGGAAGTCACAGGCGGAACGGTGTCGAAACGTAGATAAATCTTGGGCCGGGATTCACTGGCCGGCCGTTTGACTCCGATACCCGCCTGCTCATACCATGTCTTCAAGCCTTCCACCCTGCCACCGGCTGAAAAGAAACTGTCCGGAGCCACGTTCTTGTTTCCGAAACGGTAGTGTTTGAACAGAGTTAGGATTCGGCTATCCATATCGATGCATGCTTTGCCGATCGGGTAGAATCGACTTTCCGTCAGACGCAGAATGGCCTCGGGCAGGCCTATATGCACGTCGATGTTGTGGTCGGCCATATTCCCGTTATAACAAAGGAGCATGGCCGGATATCCAAAGAGATGACTGATGTCCTCTTCAGCCCAGCCGCCTTGAGTGGCTGGCCCTACCTTGGCTCTTCGAAGATACGTCTTGTGCTCCCTCTCTCTCACAGTCGTCCAAACTTCCTTCAGATATTCCTCCCGATCCCTTCCCTTTTTCCAGGCAATTTCCTCAATGGTGATCTTGTTGACCTTGAAAACGGTACTGGAAATGTCCAGTCCATTCGGCACGGGGAGCATGAAGCGCCCCGCCGAGTACATGGTCACGGGATAGGGAGGCAGCTTCGGGTTCGGGCTGGCGGTGTCGATAGTCATGTAGCGGCATCCTCCGAGAAATATGATGAACAGCAGGGCAGTCATGATCAAGGAAAGGCTTTTGTTCATGTGAACTCTCCTTTCAGCCAACCGAGACACAGATTGTTAATCGCTCTCTTGACGGCGTTCAGCGCTTCACCCTTCCTGTCGACGAAGAACGAGGCGTGGGCCTCCTGATTGGCCTGCCCCGTGCAGGCCTTGCATTCACCGTTTGGCTCGAACCAGACGGGCAGCAGGTGCGTGCATCCGCCCCATTCGTTCATGTCCGGATTCATGCCCGTGGCCGAACTGAGCGGCACCGTGCCGTCGCCCTGATGGCGGAGGGGATCGTCCGTCAGGCCGGGGACCTTCTCGCCGGATGCGGTCATGCGCAGCATATAGAGGCGCAGGCCCTGTTCGCGGATGCGTTTCTGCAGGTCGATGAGCAGCGCGTTGCCCGGCACCACATCGCTCAGCGCGCCGCCGGCGTCCCGCCACCGCACCTCCCCGTATTGTCCGAAGCGGTTGAAATCGGGCACGCAGTTCAGATCCTTGAGATGACGCTGCGGTTTGTCCTCTCGGGAATACGTCTCCACTCGCGCGTCCAGAACATGCTGCGTGATATCCCGCGCAAGCCAGCACACTTCGGCGATGGTTTCGTGTTGGCCGTTGCTGAAGAACTGAATCGTGCGCTGGTGGCTATATGGTCCGATCAGGTTATGAACTTCCTTCGCCTTCGAGATATGCATTCCCAACTGTCCGGCGATACTGGGATCGTCGCCCCCAATGTCTCCCGTGTTTTCGCCGCGAAAAGCTGCTTCAATTGTCGCTCCGTCCTCGGCATGGGGCTGAAACCATTCGCCATGGATGAAGCCCCAGTATTCCTTATGGTGGCTTTTTGCGTAGATTTCCTCATACGGATCGGTTTTCGGGTAGGAGGTGAATTTTTCCGGATCGTCCAGATCCTGGATATGCAGCCAAGCCTTTTCCCCCTTGTTGTTGCGGGAGAACTGGTTGGGAAGAAGCTGAAGAACTCCGGGGGCGTGGGGGATGATGGCGGTCATGTGCGGACCGTCGGGGCCCAGAACCTCGCTGGCGATTCGTCCAAGGAGGCCTTCCGATCCCGTGCCTGCGATGGCGCGATGATAGGCGTCCGGTGCTCCGTGCACGGGCTGGGCTCCATGCACGACGCCCAGCACTTTTTCGGCCAAGGTCTCTCCTCCATCCCCGGCCAAGGCATGCCGCGTCACCAGTCCGCCCATGGAATGCGAGATGATGATGACCTTGTCCGCTTTGACTTTTTCCAGAATGAATTGTTTCAGGAGAGTCCCGGACTCTTCGCACGAATCCACCCAATCATAGCCAAAGGCATAGACCGGCAAGTCCAGAAACACCTTCAGGGGCGTGTTCCAGTCCTGAAGGCCTCCGAGCAATTTCGCGAAATAGTCCCAGGCTAGGCCGGCCCAGCCTCGCTCTTCGGCTTTGGGGTAGTTTTTATATTTTTCTTGGTCCCCTCGGGCCATGACTTTGCGCCCTTTCTTGATGAGAAGGTCGTATCGCTTCTCCGGGGCGCACCAAAAATACGATCTCGCCATAAACTTCAGATTATCCGGGTCCCAAACTGGCTCATTGTCCAGATTGCTCAACCGCGACGCCATCACCCCCGGCACCACGACAATGGCCACGGTTCGCCGCTTGACCCGAAAAACATGGGTCCGGTTCACCTCGCAGTTGGAGGCCACACGGGGCCGAAACATCTCCTGCGGCGTCTTGTCATAAATTCTGGGGCCGACATACTCATCATTGGCGTGCTTGATCCTGACAGTTTTCTTCACGGCAACACCTTCTGGTACCCGAATTCTTCGCGCAGGTTCACGTGGGCTTCGATGTCCGGGCAGAGAACGTAGTCGATGGACACGTCGTTGATCGCGCTGCCCTGCGTGTCGAGCCAGACGACATTGCGGACGAGGGACAGTGAAAATGCGTGCTCCTCGGAGAGGGAAACCGGGTGACATGTGAAAAATTCCAAGTCATCGGCGGAGATGGCCGCCTGCTTCGGATCGTCGGTCCGTTCTTCCTCTCCCTGTGATTCCAGGACGAAGGCGATCCAGTACTCTTTCGGACAGTTCAGACAAACGGGTTCAGCCACGGAGACCTCCTTGGGTGCTGATGGCGCGCGCGGCGACGGCCGCGTCCTCGTCAACGAATCGGCCGGCCGCTGGGCCCGGGAATGGCTGGGGCCTCGGGGGCTTCAGGCGCGACGTCTCGATGATTTTCGCATCACTCTGCCAGCATCGGCCGATGAAGCACATGCGGGAGAATACTGAATTATGCGGGGAGGGTGCTGGGCACTATCAGTGGCCCGGACCGGGAAACGAATGCGGGTTGCGGAGCTGTTGGGCCTTGGACGGGGACGGATCGGCTGAGTTTCTCGTTTACTCGCCTGTCCTGCCGGGGCTCTGTGGAGTGGTCGAAGCGTCAGCCTGTGGAAAGATAAAGGGATTGCAGCGCACTGCATCCATGTGCTCTCTGGTGGAAGAGCGGTTTCACATGCAGAAGCGGTGGCGCATCTTGAATGCCGCCCTCTGCACACATGAATATGGCCGCAAACATAAGGGTGCGGCCATTTTCATTCAACCACGCCGAGTCATGGAGGCGTCAGTCGAGCAGTCAGGGCTTCACTGCCCAGACCGCATGCACCGGACCCGAATGCTGGATCATGGGATAGTAGCGGGCCAGTGTGTCCATGAGCCGCGGTCAGCCGCACACCGAAAGGGTGGACAAGTCCTTGAACCCACCCCTTTGCCGGAAATACTCCGTGACCAGCCCTGCCCGCTCGAACTCGTGCAGCTCGGTCCAGATCCGCACGGCCAGATCCGGAAACCAGCGCCAAGGTCCTGCTCCAAAGCCGTGCCTGGGGCTGACGGGACGCAGGCGACGCTGCACCGCTGCAACCCTGCCGTGGGCGAAGGTTGCGCGGGTGCGCCCCTTGACCGCAAGCTTGCATCTTCGATGCGAAAAAGCCCTTTCATCCCGAAACGTTGGTTAAATTTGACCTGTGTTCCGCCAACTGGCATCGCTGTTGCTTCAGTGGAAAGAACACCGGCAAGGTCACATGAGGCACAGAGTGAAACGAGCCAAGGAGAAGCTGCGCACATGAGCGACGATTTCGACCGCATTGTCGCGGTCCTGCAAGAGACCATCAACGAGGACACCAGGGCGGCCTGGGGCGAGGAGGCATTTCAACGCTGGGTCGCTCCCCCCAACCGGGGAGCGCTGGAAAACGCGGACGGCTCGTCCTTGCTGCGGGGAACCTGCGGCGATTCCATGGCCATCTTCCTGAGGTTCGAGGGCGAGCGGGTCGGAGCCGCGTCCTTCGAGACGGACGGATGCGGGCCGAGCGTGGTCTGCGGCTCCATAGCCGCCGAGATGGCCGTGGGCAGGACAGCCGAGGAGATCCTCGACATCACCGGCGAAGAAATCCTGTCCCGGGCCGGGCAGATTCCGGAAGACCATCACCACTGCGCGTTCCTGGCGGCGTCATCCCTGCACGAGGCCGTGAACAGCCACATGCACCCCGGCCCCAAGGACGGGTGACATTTTTCCACACAACCGCTCCCGCGCGATCGCGGGAAGGAGGATCGTCATGCCAGCTGGTGACGGAACGGGGCCCATGGGAATGGGCGCCATGACAGGCAGAGGAACCGGGTACTGCTCCGGCGCGACAATGCCGGGCAATGCCGGCTACGGGTACGGCCGCGGGATGGGTTTCGGCGGCCGGGGCTGCAGGAACCGTTTCTTTGCGGCCGGAGTTCAGGGACGCTTCGCACCGCGCGCCGGATTTGACCCGGCCATGGAGAAACAGGACCTGAAAAACCGGGCCGAGGCGCTGCAGGCTCAACTGGACGCAATCCAGAAACGCCTCGCGGACATGGAATAGACTACGAAGGCCGCCCCACACGGAGCGGCCTTCGCCTTTTGCGGGGCGGCCGAGACGCGTCCTTCAGCTAACAATGCCCCAGACCGCGTGCACCGGATCCGAATGCTGGATCAGGGGATAGTAGCGGTCGCGGGCGTCCATGGGCCGCGGCCAGCCCCGTTCGGACAGGGTGGTCAAATCCTTGAAGCCCCCGCTCCGGCGGAAATACTCCGTGACCAGCCCTGCCCGCTCGAACTCGTGCATCTCGGTCCAGATCCGCACGGCTTGGTCCGGAAACCAGCGGTGTGAAAAGACCATGACGCACAGTCCGCCGGGTTCGAGCACGCGGGCGATCTCGCGGAAGACCTCCAGGGGCCGGGTCAGGTATTCCACGGACAGGCTGCAGATCACGGCGTCGAAAGCGCGGTCCGCGAACGGCAGGGCCGGGTCGGCGTTCAGGTCGTGCACCACGTGGGACGACAGGGCCGGATTCTCGCCCATCTCCTCCGCGTTCATGCCCAGGCCCGTGGCCGTGATACCTTCCGGAAGGTGGGACTGCCAGCCGGCCATGAGGTCCAAAACCCTTTTCCTGCCGGGCAAAAGGCGCGCATAGAGCTTGGCGATGTTCTCACGCGCCTGGCTGTCCACATGGGCCACCTTGCGCGGCGTGGCGTAGAAAGCGGCGTCGCCCTCTCCCAACGGCTTATCCAGCGGCGCGTCCAGGCCGAAATCCGTGCCCCTGTCCGCCTTGCGCTTGAGCCCCGGCCCATCGGTCAGGGCGCAGATCCAGTCCTGGCACTGCCCGCCGAACTCCGCCTGCTTGGTCCAGACGGCCAAAGGCGTGATTTCGAGACGCGCCTGCACATCGGCCAGGGGATGGTTCAGATCGACGGTCAGCGTGTCTTCGCCGGCATTGATGACCCTAAACGGCTGGATGTTCTGCGGATAGATGCCGGGCAGGCCGCGCAGCAAGCCCTGGGGATAGAAACGGCCCTGGGTCGGGACAATGGGGGGAAGGTCCGGGGCGACCTTGAAGGCCGTGCGCGGCACGGTCACGACCTTGCGCATGTCCCGCACCGGCACATGAACTCCAGGCTTCAGGTCCACATGCCGGGACCGCCCTTCCTCCAGGCCGAAAATTTCCTTCTCCAGCCCCGCAGGGAATACATCTCGCCACAGGTTCACGTTCTGGGCATAAAAACTGTCTTCATGGCGCACTCCATGCTCTTCCCAGTGCAGGCGGAACAGGATGTTGGCCAGGGTATCGTTGGAAATGGCGGTCATGACTGCCTCCGGTGTAATTAAAAAAGAACAATTCCTGATAAGAAGGAGGGTTCGACAGTCAAGGAGGGAGCGGTTGCGCCTTGCCCATAAAACAAGAAAGCGCCCCGAATGGAGCGCCCTTTGATTGCCTGTTTACGTCAATCCCTATTCGATGACCTCGATGCAGTCGTCCGGACAGTAGGCCACGACCTTGCGGGCCAGGTCTTCCTCGCAGGGGTTCTTGAGGATCACGGCCACGTGGGCGGCCTCGTCGTAGGCGAAAATCTCCGGGGCCAGCTCCACGCAGGCCAGGCAGCCCGAACAGCACGGCCGGTTCAGGGCCACTTCGACCATGTTCATTTCAAGCCTCCCAGGTATTTTTCGAGACGGCGCATGCCCTCCTCGATGTTCTCGATGGAATTGGCGTAGGAAAAGCGGATGTAGCCCTCGCCTCCGGGACCGAAGTCCACGCCGGGGGCCACGCCCACGCCGGCCTTCTCCAGCAGGTCGAAGGTGAACTGCATGGAGTCGTTCGTGAACTTCTTCGCGTTGGCGAAGACGTAGAACGCGCCCGTCGGCTCGACCTCGATGCCGAAGCCCAGCTCCCGCAGCCGCCCGATCATGTACCTGCGCCGCTGGTCGTAGACGGCCTTCATGCGCGCCACGTCGTCCCCGGCCTGGGTCAGAGCGGCCACCCCGGCCCACTGGGCGATGGAGCTGGTGCACAGGAAGAAGTTCTGCTGCATGGTCTGCAGGCGTTTCATGTAGACCCTGGGTGCGATAACGTAGCCCAGGCGCCAGCCGGTCATGGCGTAGAGCTTGGAGAAGCCGTTGAAGACGAAGCAGTTGTCCGTGAACTCAAGGGCCGTGTGCTCCTGCCCCTCGTAGACCAGGCCGTGGTAGATCTCGTCGGAGAAGAGCGGCGCGCCCAGCTCGGCCAGCCCGCGGTAGATCTCGGGGCTGACCAGCGTGCCCGTGGGGTTGGACGGCGAGTTGACCAGGATGCCGCGCACGTCCTCGCCCATGCGGGCCTTGACCTGATCGACGCGGAACTGGAAGCCGTCGGCCTCGCTCACGGGCACGAAGTCCGGCACGGCGCCGGTGAAGCGGATGAAGTTCGGGTAGCAGGCGTAGCTCGGGTCCGAGAGCAGGACCCGCTCGCCGGGCCTGCACAGGAGCGAGAAGACCAGCAGCATGGACGGCGACGTGCCCGAGGTGACGAGCACCTGGTCGGGATGGACGTCCACGCCGTACTTGGCATGGTAGTGGGCGCAGATGGCCTCGCGCAGTTCGATGATGCCCAGGGAGTGGGTGTACTGGCAGCGGCCGTCGCGGATGGCCTTGCAGGCGGCGTCCTTGACGCACTCGGGCGTGTCGAAGTCGGGCTCGCCGATCTGCAGGTGCACGACGTCCCGCCCCTGGCTCTCCAGGGCGCAGGCCCGCTCCAGCACGTCCATGACCTTGAAGGAACTGAGGTCCTGGCAGCACGGGTTGATGCGGCATTCGTTCATGAAAATCCCCCTCGCAAGTTGTGATAGGGGCCGCTTATACCCGTTCGGGGGAAAGCTCAAATGCATCCATGCGGGCTGCGCGGCCACTCGGCCAAAGTGGTCAAAAATTTTTCCACTTTACTGACAAATCGTCAAAAATCGTTCCCACCTTCCCGTCAAGCCTCAATCGTTTCCAGCCTAGCAGTGCGCGCAGCCGCCCGATTTCCCTCACGACATATCGTCTTGCGTCACGGATGCGATCATATTATGGCTTCGCCACTCCGCGCCCGGGAACGGACGCAGGACAATTCGCACGCAAACCATTCCCACACACCAGACACCGGCCGACACCCGAGACCATTGCTTCGAGGTGATGCGCCTCGCGCGCATGCCCGGACCACGCTGGCGACCCTGCGAAAGAGAGGGGAATGAAGGAGATATCATGGGACTGAGCATCGGCATCGTGGGTCTGCCCAACGTGGGCAAGTCCACCCTCTTCAACGCGCTGACCAAGGCACAGAACGCCGAAAGCGCCAACTACCCCTTCTGCACCATCGAGCCCAACAAGGCCGTGGTCCCGGTGCCGGACCCGCGCCTGGCCAAACTCGTCGAGCTGGTGAATTCCCAGAAGCTCATCCAGGCCACGGTGGACTTCATCGACATCGCCGGGCTGGTCAAGGGCGCGAGCCAGGGCGAGGGCCTGGGCAACCAGTTCCTGGCCAACATCCGCGAGTGCGACGCCATCCTGCATGTCGTGCGCTGCTTCGAGAACGACGACGTCATCCACGTCAGCGGCTCGGTGGACCCCATTCGCGACATCGACATCATCGACACGGAGCTCATCCTGGCCGACCTGCAGGCCGCCGAGCGCAAGGCCGACCGCCTGTCCAAGCAGCTCAAGGGCGACAAGAAGCTGGGCGTGCAGTTCGAACTGCTGCAGAAGCTCATCGCGCACCTGAACGCGGGCAAACCCGCCTCCGAGCTCGAAGAGCTGAAAAGCGACCTGGGCCAGGAACTGCGCAAGGACCTGCTGCTCATCACCTTCAAGCCCGTCATCTACGGCATGAACGTGGACGAGGAGGGGCTGGCCGAGGACAACGACTACGTGCGGCAGGTGCGCGCCCTGGCCGAGGCCCGCGGCTCCCGCGCCGTGAAGATCTCGGCCCGCATCGAGGAGGAACTGGTGGGACTCAGCCCCGAGGAGGCCCAGGAGTTCCTGGCGTCCTACGGCGTGACCGAGTCGGGCCTGGATCTGGTCATCCGCACGGGCTACGAGATGCTGGGCCTGTGCTCCTACTTCACGGCCGGGCCCAAGGAAGTGCGCGCCTGGACCATCCGCCAGGGCACCAAGGCGCCCCAGGGCGCGGGCGTCATCCACACGGACTTCGAGCGCGGCTTCATCCGGGCCGAGGTCATCGCCTTCGACGACTACGTCAAGCACGGCACCGAGGCCAAATGCCGCGCCGCCGGGGTGCTGCGGGTCGAAGGCAAGGAATACGTCCTGAAGGACGGGGACGTGGTCCACTTCCTGTTCAACGTGTAGAGGAAAACCGTGCTCGAGAACATCGACGTCATACTTTTCCGGCCCAAGTACCCCGAGAACATCGGGTCCGTGGCCAGGGCCTGCATGAACATGGGCTGCGGCCAGATCGTGCTCGTGGACCCGTGGAACTGGAACATCGACAAGGCCCTGCCCCTGGCCACGCACCACGCCCGGCACCTGCTGGACAACGTGCGCATCCACGCCACCCTGGCCGAGGCCCTGGCGCCCTACTCCTTCTCCTACGGGACCACGGCCCGAACGGGCGGCTGGCGCAAGGCCATCCATACGCCTGAAGAAGCAGCGCCGCTCATCGTCGAGCAGCGCAACACCGGCGGCACCGTGGCCATCGTCTTCGGCCCCGAGGACAGGGGGCTGACCAACGACGAAACGGATCAGTGCAACCAGCTCATGACCATCCCCACCACGGAGAACCTGACCTCCCTGAACCTGAGCCAGGCCGTCATGGTCGTGCTCTACGAGTGCTTCAAGAAGGCCCTCGGCAAACCCTTCAAGGCGGCCGGCCAGCCCAAGGACCGCTACATCAACCACGAGGAGCGCGAGATCCTCTTCACGGAACTGCGCGAAACCCTCATCGACATCGACTACCTCAAGCCCGAGAACCCCGACTACTTCATGCTGTCCATCAAGCGTCTGCTGAACCGGGTCAACCCGCGCCTGAACGAATACCACCAGCTCATGGGCCTGTGCCGGCAACTGAAACGCATCGTGCGCATCGCCAAAAACGGCGGGGCGTAGGGGCGATACAATCCCGTGATTGTAGGGGCGAAAAATTTTTCGCCCCTACGCCATCCAATCCGCGTCATCCGCCGGATGACCAACCCCATACACGGCCGGCGTTTCCCGCAATCCCTGTTCCGGATGCAACCGGTCCATTTCCCAGCGCACGGGATTGCTGGCGATGTATTCCCGGATGCGGTTCAATTCCGGTTCGTCGCGCACGATGTGTTCCCAATAATTGCGTTGCCATACGACATGAATGTCGGTGTTGGCCCGCAGCCATTTGGTCACCCCGATTTTAAATCCACGCACCACAGATCCGATCGTTTTTGACGTTCCGTGTAGGGGCGAAAAATTTTTCGCCCCTATGGGTACCGCGAAATCGGCAATGACCAATATTCCATGAACATGATTAGGCATGATCACAAATGCATCCAGCTGAACGTGTGGAAAATGTTTCGGGATGTCATTCCAACAATCGCATGTTACGCGGCCAAAATCATTCAACCGCATTTCTCCGTCCGCCACATCACCAAATAGACATGACCTGCCCTGCACACATATGGTCACAAAATACGCGCCAGGCCTGGAATAATCATAATTCGGCAACCTGATGGAACGTCGGTGATGAATTTTTGGATTGTACGGCATCAGTCCTCCGGGCGGGAATCATGACGCGTCACGACAAATCCGGTCAAGACCAGGTCGCCACAAAGGCAAAAATACAGACACAACCATATCGCCGGCGATCCGTGCATTCGTGGCGATATGCATAAAATGCGCAGCGCTGACGACAGGCCTGCCCATACGATTTACCGCCCCCGCGTATCTGTAGGGGCGAAAAATTTTTCGCCCCCCCACGCCGTATCGCCCTGACACCCACGCATCATCCATGATCCGCACATTTTGTACGACCCCCGCGACGCATCGGCCCGGAATCCACATTTTTACCATCGACCGCCAATTGTAGGGGCGAAAAATTTTTCGCCCCTACGGCGCATTGCCCTGGCACCGATGCATCGTCCATGATCGGCACATTTTGTACGGACGCCCCCCCACGACGCATCACCACGGCATCCCCGTTTTTCCCATGGTCCGCATGTAGGGGCGAAAAATTTTTCGCCCCTACGGCGTATCGCCCTGGCACCGACGCATCGTTCATGATCCGCACATTTTCCGGACGCCCTCGGGACGTATCGCCCTGACACCCACGCATCATTCACCCTTCATGGCCTGTCCCAACCGCCGTATCCCCTCCTCGATGATCTCCTCGCTGTTCGAGGCGAAATTCAGCCTTATACATCCCTCGCCCTCGGCCGGGTCGAGATGGAAATTCCCGCCCGGTGCGAAAATCATGCCCTCCTCGCAGGCCCTTGGCAGTACCTCCGAGGCCTTCATGCCCTCCGGCAGCCTGGCCCAGACGAAGAGGCCGCCCTTGGGGCGCACCCAGGACGACCCTGCGGGCATGTACCGCTCCAGTGCGGCCAGCATGGCGTCCCGGCGGCGGCGGTAAATCGTGCAGGAGCGCTGCAGGTGGGCATGGTAGCGGCCCACGGACACGTACTCGCGCAGGGCGCGCTGGATGAGGTTGCAGGTGGCCAGGTCGTGGCAGCGCTTGGAGCGTAGCAGGTGGTCGTAGACCGGGCCGTCGGCCACCACGAAGCCCACGCGCAGGCCGGGGATGAGCATCTTGGAGAAGGTGCCGACGTAGATGACGCGGCCGTCGGGGTCCAGGGACTTGAGGGTGGGCTGGGCGCGGCCCTCGTAGCGGATGTCTCCGACGTAGTCGTCCTCCAGGATGGGGACGTCGTAACGCCCGGCCAGGCTGATGAGCCGTCTGCGCCGCTGCCCGTCGAGACAGGCGCCCGTGGGGTTGTGGAAATTGGGGATGGTGTAGATCAGGCCCGGACGGTGGCGTTCGAGGACATGCTCCAGTTCGTCCACGTCCATGCCGTCCTCGTCCACGCCCACGGTGTGGATGGCCAGGCCGCGGGCGCGGAAGACGTCCAGGGCGCCCGCATAGGTCGGCCGCTCCGCCACCACGCCCTGGCCGGGCGACAGAAGCAGCGCGGCCACCAGGGACAGGGCCTGCTGGGAACCGGCGGTGATGAGGATGCTGTCCGCACTCGTCTGCACGCCCTGGCTGGCCAGGACCTGGGCCAGGGTGGCGCGCAGGGGGCGGTAGCCGCCGATCTCCCCGTACTCCACGGCCGCGGCCCCGTCCCGGCGCATGACCTGCCCGAGCAGCCTGCGGAACTCGTCCATGGGGAAGAGCCTGGGGTCGCAGGCCCCGCCGTCCAGGGCGATCCAGTCCGTCTGGCGGCTGGCCTCGGGCAGGTAGGCGCTCATGGCCTCGTAGCCGCCGTACCGCAGGCGCCCCTGCCAGGCGGGCCAGTCCCCGGAACGGGACGCCGCGGCCGGTTCGCCCGGCGCGTGCGCCAGCACGTAGAAACCGCTGCCCTGGCGGGAGGCGACGAGCCCTTCGGCCACGAGCTCGGCATAGGCGCTCTCCACCGTGGCCCGGTTCACGCCGAGACTCGCGGCCAGGGTGCGCACGGCCGGCAGGCGCACGCCCGGACGCAGGTTGTCGGACAGGATGGCGTCGCGGAAGTGCCGGCCGATCTGAACATAGAGGGGGTGTCCGGATTCGAAGTCGAGGGCGAGACGCACTGTTTTCTCCGGGGAAAAATTGGACTGGTCATTTTTCTAAAAAATTGCCCCTTCCTGCAGGGCCAATTTCCCTCTAGACCACCTTCCAGCCCTGCACAAGAAGGAGATCCCCCATGGCCATGTCCCGCTCCGCCCAAGGATACACCGCGGCCCTCGTCAGCGCCGTCTTCCTGTCCACGACCTCAATCTTCATCCGCTACCTGGTCACGAACTTCGACATGCCGCCTCTGGTCCTGGCCTTCTGGCGCAACGTCTTCGTGGTCGCGACCCTGCTCCCGGTCATGCTCGTGACCAGCCCCCGTCTGCTACGCGTGGACCGGGCGCACCTGCCCTTCCTGGCCCTGTTCGGGCTGATGCTGGCCGGGTTCAACGGCCTGTGGGCCATTTCCGTGGCCAACAACGGCGCGGCCGTGGCCACGGTCATGGTCTACTGCTCCGTGGCCTACACCGCCGTCCTGGGCTGGAAGTTCCTGGGCGAGAGCATGGGCTGGCTGAAAATCACGGCCATCGCCCTGTGCATGGGCGGCTGCGCCCTCATTTCCGGCGCGCTGCAGGCCGCGACCTGGCAGGTCAACCTCCTGGGCGTCGTGGCCGGGCTGCTGACGGGTTTGTGCTACACGGCCTACAGCCTCATGGGCCGCGTGACCTCCGAGCGCGGCATCTCGCCGTGGACCACGCTCCTCTACATCTTCGCCTTTGCCGGCTCGTTCCTCTTCCTGATCAACATGACGGGCGGGAGCGTCCCCGGATCGGCCGAGCGCTTCGCGGACCTCTTCTGGCTGGGCGACAGCGTGCGCGGCTGGACCGTGATGATCCTGCTGGGCGCCATCCCCACGGTGGGCGGCTACGGTTTCTACAACGTCAGCCTGACCCTGCTCGACGCGAGCATCGCCAACATCATCGTCTCCCTGGAACCGGCCTTCACGGCCGTCTTCGCCTTCCTCGTCCTGGGCGAAATCCTGACGCCGGTGCAGGTCCTGGGCAGCGCCCTGCTCCTCTCGGGCGTGGCCGCCATCAAGCTGGCCGACCTGCGCCGAACGCCGGTTTCCGCGCTGCAGGAAGCATAGCTCACCGTCTCCAGACCGCGATCGGCCCGCTCAGGGCCGGCCGGATGCGGGCCAGCCAGGGCTCGCAGACCGTCACGCCCACGCCGCCCAGCAGCAGGGCCGAGGCCAGGGCCAGCAGCGGGCTGAACTCCTCCCCCGTCCAGGCCACGGACATGGCCAGGGCCACCACGGGCACCAGCAGCGAGAACGGCGCGACCTGCGGCGCGCTGTAGCGCCGCAGCAGCCAGGCCCAGGCACCCCAGCCGAACAGCGTCGAGGCGAAGGCCGTGTAGGCCAGGGCGAAGAGGCCGCTTCCGCTCAAGGCGGCCAGATGCGCCCACTGCCCCTCTTCCAGCCAGGCCGAGAGGAGGAAGTTGGGCAGGGGCGGCACCAGCGACATCCACAGCACCAGCCGGAACCCGTCCACCGCCAGGCCCCGCCCCAGACGCTTGATGGCCACGTTGCCCAGGCCCCAGAAGAGGGCGGCCATGACGACCAGGACGAGCCCGGCCGGATTCAGGGCGCCCATGCGCTCGAAGCCCGCCAGCGCCAGGCCGCACAGGGCGATGCCGATCCCCGCCGACTGCCGGGGCGAGGGCGTCTCGCGCAGCAGGGTCGCGGAGAAAAGGACCGTGAACACGACCTGCCCCTGGGAGACCAGGGCCGCGAAACCCGGCGGCATGCCGAGCTTCATGCCGACGAAGAGCAGGGAGAAATACCCCACCCCGACGCACGTCCCCGCCCCCAGGATGAGACGCCACGGCATCCCCTGCCTGCCGAAGATGAGCACGGCGGGAAAGGCGGTCACGGCGAAGCGCAGGCCCGCGAAGAAGAGGGGCGGCAGGTCCTTGAGCCCGATGCGGATGACCAGGAAATTGAGTGCCCAGACCAGGACGACGGACAGCGCCAGAAGAATGTGGCGGCCGGACATGTGCTGTTGCGCGGACATGAGTGCTCCGTGCGGGGAAAATCAATCTTTCCCTGTGGCTGAGGTTGCGACAGGTCTGGACATTGCCCGCGAATCTGTCATGATGATAGATACAGAATTCATAATTTCAATGATGACAGATGGAGCAGTTGTGCAGGCAGTTGGAGAGCATGCGGAAGGTTTGCGGTACAAGGCGGTCGCGCAGCGGATCACGTCCATGATCGAATCCGGGGAGCTGTCGCCGGGCTCCCGCGCCCCGTCCCTGCGCCAAGCGGCCCATTCCATGGGCATGTCCCTGACCACCGTCGGCCAGGCCTATGCCGAGTTGGAGAGGCGCGGCGTCCTGGAATCCAGGCCCAGGTCCGGCTATTTCGTGCGCAGGCGGCCGGCCCTCCTGCCGCGGGCCGGGATGCCCCCCGGCGAGCCGCCCGTGGCGCGCGCCGTGCAGCGCGGGGAACTGGTCTGCCGGGCCATGGACGCCATGGGCCGCAGCGACATCCTGCCCCTGGGCCTGGCCCACATCGACGGCCGCCTGCTCCCGGCGGCGGATCTGGCCCGCATCCTCGGTTCCTGCGCCCGCAGGCAGGCCGTGCGCAGCGCCGACTACGGCCCGGTGCCCGGCTGCCCGGAGCTTCGCCGCCAGATCGCCCGCCGCCTCGCCCTGGCGGGCGTCAGCGCCGCCCCGGAGGAGGTCGTCCTGACCTGCGGCGCCACCGAGGGCCTGGCCCTGGCCCTGCGCGCCCTGACCCGCCCCGGCGACACGGTGCTCATCGCCGTGCCCGCCTATCACTTCTTCCTGCAGATGATCGAGGTGCTCGGCCTGCGCGTGGTGGAGATTCCTTCCCACCCGGAGCGCGGCGTCGACCTCGGCGACCTGGAGCAGGCCCTGGACCGCTTCCGCATCTCGGCCTGCATCCTTTCCCCCACCTGGAGCAACCCCGACGGCAGCCTCGTGCCCGAGGACGGCAAGCGCGCCCTGGCCGAACTCCTGGCCCGCCGGAACGTGCCGCTGGTCGAGGACGACGTCTACGGCGACATCACCTTCGACGGCCCCCGCCCGCCGGCCTGCAAGGCCTTCGACCGGACCGGGGGCGTGACTATGGTCTCGTCCTTCTCCAAGTCCATGGCCCCGGGGTACCGGACGGGGTACGTTCTGCCGGCCCGCGGCCAGGGGGCCGTCATCCACGAACTCAAGGCCATGACGACCCTGGCCGGTGTGTCGGCCACGGAACTGGCCGTGGCGGAGTATATGGACAAAGGGCTTTACGAGCGGCACCTGGCCCGCCTGACCCGGGCCCTGCGGGACCAGGTCGAGGCCATGCGAGACGCCGTGGCCAGGCATTTCCCCGCCGGCACCAGGGCCACGCGCCCCGGCGGCGGGTTCATGCTCTGGGTGGAACTGCCCGAGGACGCCGTCACGGGCCTGACCCTCTTCCAGCGCGCCGCCGCCGAGGGGATCGGCATCTCCCCCGGCATGCTCTTCGGCATGACGGACAGGTTCGAGCGTTTCATCCGCCTCAATTGCGGGCTGATCATGGACGCTCCGGTGCAGCGCGCCGTGCGGAGGCTGGGCCTGCTGGCCCGGCCCTGAAACCGGGGCAAAAACGCGGAAAAGCCCCGCTGGGCGGGGCTTTTCCGTGTCGCAGAGATTGCTGCGTGTCCGGCCTAACGCGCTTCGGCCTCCTTGCGCACGATGCGGATGAGCTCCGCCATGTTCGTCACGTCCGTGACCTTCCAATACCCTTCGGCTTGGCGCTTGAGGCCCAGTTTGACCGGATAGCCGCGCTTGCTGCCGTGGTCGAACATGGTCGCCGAAGCCGTGGCCAGGTCCCCCTTGGGCGGCTGCACCTGCACGCCGCGCAGTTCCTTGCGGGCCGTGGACACGTCGGCGAAGAGCACGGAAAAGATGCCTCCCTCGGGCAGGTCCTGCCGCTGCGACGGCCGGCCGGAAAAATCGCCCGAGGCCACGCCGCGGATGACGAACTTGCGCGTCTCCTCGATGAGCATGAGCTTCATGGACTGGTCGGCGGCCGCGCCGGACTGGGCCGCCAGCCCGCCGGAGAGCATGTCGAGCATGGGGTCTCCCCCTTCTCCGGCCGGGTGCGCCGCGTAGTCCTTGACGAACACGTCCACGCCGCGGGCGATGATCCCCCGCACGTCGACGTACTTTTCGAGCAGCACCTGGTCGTTGCCGTCGATGGCCCGCTGCACGTTGGCCAGGGACGCGGCCGGCGTCTCGGCGGCCCCCGCCCCCGACGCGCACAGCACGGCCGCGATCATGATGAAATATGCGTACCACTTCATGTGGGCACCTCCTGTTTTCATGGCGCTCTACGCCATGGCCGGGAAGGCCGCAAGCGCCCCTCCGGGACACGAAACGGGCCGGGAGGTCGTCCTCTCCCGGCCCGTTTTGCGTTCCGTCCAAACGGAGTCAACGCCCGCCGAGGAGCGTGCCCAGGGGGCCGAGAACCGAGCCCTCGTCCTTGGACCCGCCCATGCCCGGGGCAGACTGCAGCATCCGGCCGGCCAGCCTGGAGAAGGGCAGGGACTGCAGCCAGACCCGGCCCGGACCCTGGACGCGTGCGAAGAAGAGCCCTTCGCCGCCGAAGAGGGCGGTCTTGATGTTGCCGGCCTGTCTGATATCGAACTCCACGGTCCGTTCCATGGCCACGAGGCAGCCCGTGTCCACGTCCAGGACCTCGCCAGGCTTCAGAGCCCGCTCCACCACCGTGCCGCCGGCGTGCATGAAGACCTGCCCGTCGCCGTCCAGCCGCTGCATGATGAAGCCCTCGCCGCCGAACAGCCCGGTCAGGATCTTGCGCTGGAAATGGATGCCGATGGACACGCCCTTGGCCGCGCAGAGGAAGCAGTCCTTCTGGCAGATGAGGGTCCCGTTCACCGTGCTCAGGGACAGGGGGATGATGTTGCCGGGGTACGGCGCGCCGAAGGCCACGCGGCCCTTGCCCTGGCCCGTGTGGGTGAAGACCGTCATGAACAGGCTCTCGCCGGTGATGATGCGCTTGCCCGCGCCCAGCAACTTGTCCATGAACGAGTTGCCCGCCGCCCCTGAGCCGTCGCCGAACACGGCCTCCATGTGGATGGCCTCGTCCTTGTACATCATGGCCCCGGCCTCGGCCACGGCGCTCTCGCCGGGGTCGAGTTCGATCTCCACGAACTGCATCTCGTGCCCGACGATCTTGAAGTCGATCTCGTCCGTGCCGCGCCCGACGGGCGGCGGGGGCGCCATGACCGCGGGGCGGTCCGGGGACAGCTCCGCGAGCTGGGAGATGGGCACCCACTGCGCGAAGCCCTCGCGCCAGGCGAAGCCCTGGGGGTTCATGCGCGCCCGGGCCTGGGCCTGGGCCAGGTCGAAGGGTCCTTCCTGGCGTCCGTCGAAACTCAGATACCATTGTGACATGCGTCCTCTCCTGGAATAAACGTTCGCGGGCCCCGGCCTATGCACAGCTCCGGCCGAGGCGCCGGGCGATGGACCGGGCCTGTTCGTCCGTAAGATTGAGAGCCGTCCGCAGCGCTTCGAGATACTCCCGCTCCTCGGGAGTGTCCGCCTCCACGGCCATGAGCGAGACCGTGAAGACCTGCGCCGCCGCGGCCTGCCCGTCCACGGCGGCGGCAATCTCCTCCAGGGATCTGGGGGCGCCGAACTCCGCGGACAGGAAGTCCTTCTCCTCGTCACTCAACCCCGTGCCTTCGAGCTGGGCCAGGATGCGCATGCGCTCCGTGTCGTCGAGGACGCCGTCGGCATTGGCCGCGGCGATCATGGCCCGGATCAGCAGCACCGGGTCGGCCGGCACGGCTGCAGGCGGCGGGGGCGGCGGGGTCAGAGTGGTCGGAGTCGGCGCGCTGCCAGGCGGCGGGGGCGGGGCCTGAACCCTGCCGGCCGGAGGCGGGGGAGGGACGCCGGGGCCTCCCGCAGGGATCGGCCCCCGTGCGGCCGCCCCCTTCTGCTCCGCAAAATGTTCGAAGGCGGCCATGGCCACGCCCAGAAGCCCCAGGCCCACAGCGGCCTTGCCGGGCAGCGAGCCCCGGCCGAGGCCGCCCGTCACCTTTCCGAGGCCGCCCAGGGCCCCCTTGCTGCCCAGAAGCCCCTTGAGCACTTTTTCCGCATCGATCATGTTTCCTCCACGGACGGGACGCTCCCGCCTCAAGGCAGTCTCTAACCCAGCCCGCCCCCGGCGTGAAGGGGGCCGGAAAAGCCGGTTCCCCGCAACGGCCACGCCGACGCGGGGAACCGACATGCGTCCCCTGTCACATCCGATGAGGGAGCCGAACTCCGGAGGCCGCGGGCCCGTCAGGCCTTCTTGACCTCCAGGGCGTCCTCGAAAAAGGCGGTCAGGACGAAATTCTTCCCGCCGACGTTGACCGTCTCCTCCTGGCCGGGGAAGAGTTCCATGGTGGCGTCGAAGCTGCTCCCGACAAACACCGCCTTGGCCTCGCCGTTGCTCTCCCAGCGCAGCTCGTTGCCGTCGTCCAGGACGAGCATTTCCCCGTCGTGCAGCCGAACGGGCAGATCCTTTTCCGCATACTGCATGGCACACCTCCATAACCGGTTGAATGATAGGAAAGTATTTTGGTTCAGCATAGCAGAGCCGGAAGCGGGGTCAAGGGATTGGCGAAATTTTTCACAATTTGAACGGACCCGGCCTTCCTTGACTGTTCCCGATATCGCGCCTACTGCCTCCTTGGCCCAGCACAGGGCCAGATTGCATCGGGAGAGACTCATGAGCGCACTCGCAAGAGAAATTCGACAGAACGTGGAAAAACGCCGGACCTTCGGTATCATCAGCCACCCGGACGCGGGCAAGACGACCCTGACGGAGAAGCTCCTGCTCTTCGGCGGCGCCATCAACATGGCCGGCACGGTCAAGTCGCGCAAGGCGTCCCGCCACGCCACCTCAGACTGGATGAAGATGGAGCAGGAGCGCGGCATCTCCGTGACCACCTCGGTCATGAAGTTCGAGTACAACGGCTACGACGTGAACCTCCTGGACACGCCCGGCCACGAGGACTTCTCCGAGGACACCTACCGCGTTTTGACGGCCGTTGACTCGGCCCTGCTGGTCATCGACAGCGCCAAGGGCGTCGAGGCCCAGACCCGCAAGCTCATGGACGTCTGCCGCATGCGCAACACGCCCATCATGACCTTCATCAACAAGCTCGACCGCGACGGCCTGGACCCCCTGGACGTGCTGGCCGACATCGAGGAGCACCTGGGCATCGAGTGCGCCCCCTTAAGCTGGCCCATCGGCATGGGCAAGGGCTTCAAGGGCACCTACTCCATCTACAAGAAGCAGATCCACCTCTTCTCGGCCACCCACGGCGGCCGCATCCAGCAGGGCGTGGTCATCGACGACGTGAACGACCCCAAGCTCGACGAGCTGCTGGGCCTGCAGGCCCAGGACCTGCGCCGCGACCTGGAGCTGCTGGAAGGCGCCGGCAACCCCTTTTCCGTGGAGCGCTACCTGGCCGGGACCCAGACCCCGGTCTTCTTCGGCAGCGCCATCAACAACTTCGGCGTGCAGGAGATGCTCGACACCTTCGTCGAACTGGCTCCCCACCCCCGCCCCCGTCCGGCCGTGACGCGCGAGGTCTCGCCCTTCGAGGAGGAGTTCTCGGGCGTGGTCTTCAAGATCCAGGCGAACATGGACAAGGCCCACCGCGACCGCATCGCCTTCATGCGCATCTGCTCGGGCAAGTACGTCAAGGGCATGAAGATCCGCCACCACCGCATCGGCAAGGACGTGCAGATATCGAACGCCACCATCTTCATGGCCCAGGACCGTACGGGCGTGGAGGAGGCCTTCGCGGGCGACATCATCGGCCTGCACAACCACGGCACCATCCGCATCGGCGACACCTTCTCGACCAAGGAGGAGCTCAAGTTCACGGGCATCCCGAACTTCGCGCCCGAGCATTTCCGCAAGGTCATCCTGAAGAGCCCGCTCAAGGCCAAGCAGTTGCAGAAGGGCCTGGAGCAGCTGGCCGAGGAAGGGGCCGTGCAGGTCTTCCGGCCCATGATCGGCAACGACTACATCCTGGGCGCCGTGGGCGTGCTGCAGTTTGACGTCATCGTTTCGCGTCTTAAAGATGAATATTCGGTGGACGCCATCTACGCCCCGGTCAACCTCTCGGCCGCGCGCTGGGTCCACACCGACGACAAGTCCCTGCTCGGACGCTTCCAGAAGGAGCTGCTCCACTCCCTGTCCACGGACTCCGAGGGCAACCTTGCCCTGTTGGTGGACAGCGCCTGGCGCCTGGAATACATCATGGAGCAATGGCCGGACATCACCTTTCACTCCACCAGGGAAAAAAGCTGACCCGGGGGAACATGGCCCTTCTCTTCGCCTTCCTGCTTCTGCTTCTGCTCCCCCAGGACGCCCTGGCCTGGGGGCCCGGCGTGCACATGGCCATCGGCAACAACGTCCTGGCCCACCTGCACCTCTTCGCCCCGGCCCTGGCCGGGGCGCTGACCGCCCACCCGGAACAGTACCTGTACGGCTGCCTCTCGGCCGACATCTTCATCGGCAAGGGCTGCACCTACACGCCGACCCACTCCCACAACTGGGACATGGGGCGGGCCCTGCTGCGCCAGGCCGAAAGCGCCGAAACTCAGGCCTACGCCTACGGCTACCTGTCCCACCTGGCGGCAGATGTCATCGCCCACAACTACTTCGTGCCCAACATGCTCGGTTTCTCGGCCGGACGGGGCAAATTCTCCCACACCTATGTGGAGATGCTCGCGGACCTGCAGGTCGAATGCCCGCGCAAGCAGGCTTCGCGGATATTCCGCGTGCCGCACCCCGACGCCGACGACACGCTGTTGGCGACCATGGGACAGAAAAAGGTCCCGTTCTTCATCAAGAAACGCATCTTCCGCCAGAGCCTGCGGCTGGTGGAGAAGCGCACCTACAAGAACTCCCTGCGCGTCTTCCGGGACCTGCTGCCGTTTTCGAGCAAGAAGGTCTTCATCACCGAGGCCATCTCCTACGCCCAGGATCTGGTCTTCGACCTGCTGCAGAACCCCATGCGTTCGGCGGTTCTGGAATGCGACCCCATCGGCAGCTCGAACCTGAGCCAGATCCGCCGCTTCCAGCGCAGGCAACGCTCCTTTTACACGGCTCACGGGGACGGACTGATCTTCCCCCTGGACACGCGGCTTGAAGCCTGTCTGAAAGAACACGGAGGTCTCCATGAAGAGTTTACTCGATTTTCTGCGTGAACGGATCCGGCTGGTCCGGGAGGCGGAGGAAACCGCCTTGGACCTCCTGCACAACAAGGGCGACGACGCCGGATACCGCGCGGGCATGCGCCGCAAGGCGGAACTCCTGGCGAACATGGCCGAGGACGCCGCCCCCCTGCTGGAGGCCGTGAGCCCCGAAAGGCGGCCCATGGTCGAACACCGGCTGGACATGTTTTCCCAGAGCGCCCGGCGCAGCCTGGACATCGGCAGCGTCTTCTACATGTCGGCCCTGCTCTACCCCGACGACCATCAGGCCGGTCAGCCCAACACCCTGGAGGTCTGGCTCAGGGACCTCGAACGCGCCGGATAATTTTCCCAACACTCTTACCGAAGAAGGACGCATCATGGCACTTGCAGCAGGAACCAGGGTCCTGGTTCACTACACCGGCACCCTGGACGACGGCACCCAGTTCGACTCCTCCCGGGGCCGCGAACCCCTCGAAGTCATCCTCGGCCAGGACATGGTCATTCCCGGTTTCGAAAAGGCCATCACCGGGCTGGAGCCCGGCCAGAGCGTGACCGTGACCATTCCCGAGGAGGAAGCCTACGGCGCCCACAACGAGGAGATGGTCATCCGCATCCCGCGCACGTCCTTCCCGGCGGAAATCAAGCCGGCCCTGGGCGAACAGCTCATCCTGCGCTCCCCCGACGGCAACGAAATCCCGGCCCTGATCGTGGAGCTCGACGACGCCGACGTCACCCTCGACGCCAACCACCCCCTGGCGGGCTTCGCCCTGACCTTCGAGATCGAACTGGTCAGCGTGGGCTGATCGCCCCCCACCGCGGTCGTTTCGGACAAACGGCATGGATTCCCGCCTTCGCGGGAATGACGCCATCCGAAACGAAAACGCTCGGACCTTCGCCCATGGATTCCCGCCTTTGCGGAAATGACACATCGTTACGAGTCAGTATCGAGTCATTCCCGCGAAGGCGGGAATCCATGCATTTCAACGCACCTCCTCTACCCGAAAAAGCCTCAGACCATGACAAAAAGGGATTCCAGCCGCATGCCGAAACCCCTTTCTTGTTCCTGACGCCGTGAGCGTCACGGCCCCCTATCTCACCCCGCCGAGGATCGCGTCACCTCTTGGACAGACTCGAGATTGCGCAGCTTCTCGATGATCCCGTAAAGCTGGGTCGTGGTCTTGACCTCGATGACGAAGTCGAGTTCCGACATGCCGTCCACGCCCGAGGTGAACTGGCCCGAGTCGATGTTGATGCCCTCCTTGGCCAGAAGGCTGCTGACCATGCCGAGCACGCCGCGCTGGTTCTTGCAGATGACCTTGATCCTGGCCGGCAGGACCTTGGACTCCTCCTCGCCGCCCCAGCTGACGTCGATGAGGCGCTCGACCTCCATGTTGGCCACGTTGGGGCAGTCCTGGGTATGGATGGTCACGCCCAGGCCACGACTGATGTAACCGATGATGGGGTCCCCAGGCAGGGGGTTGCAGCACTGGGCGTAGCGGATGAGCACCCCGTCCACGCCCTTGATGCTGATGGCGTCGGAGGAGTCCTTGGGCTTGGCCGGGGCCGCCTTGTCGGCCTGCTTTCGCTCCTCGGGCTTCTGCTCCTCCTTGGGCAGGAGCTTGCGGAGGACCTGCCGGGCCGTGATGCGGCCGTGCCCAACGGCCGAGAAGAGGTCGTCGAGCTGGCGGAAGGAGAATTCCTTGACGACGGGGTCGAACTCACCGTTCTTGATGGCCTTGGCCACGTTGATGCCCATGCGCCGGCCCTCCTTCTCCAGGAGTTCCTTGGCCAGGGCCAGGCTGCGGGCCCGCTCCTCGGTGCCGATCCAGTGCTTGATGCGCGAGCGCGCCTTGCCGGACTTGACGAAGTGCAGCCAGTCGCGGCTGGGGTTGCGGGAGGAGTCGGTGATGATCTCGATGGTGTCGCCGTTCTTGAGCGGCGTGTTGAGGGGCACGATACGGCCGTTGACCTTGGCCCCGGCGCAGTGGTTCCCGACCTCCGTGTGGATGGTGTAGGCGAAGTCCACGGGCGTGGCCCCTTCGGGCAGCTCCTTGACCTGCCCCTTGGGCGTGAAGACGTAGACCTCGTCCTGGAAGAGGTCGAGGCTCAAGGTGGACATGAAGTCGCGGGAGTCCTTGAGGTCGCCCTGCCAGTCCAGGATCTGGCGCAGCCAGCTGAAGCGCTCGGCGTCCTGGGCCTTCTTGCTGCCGCGCTCCTTGTAGGACCAGTGGGCGGCCACGCCGTTCTCGGCCAGCTGGTGCATCTCCTCGGTGCGGATCTGAATCTCGATGCGCTCGCCGTCGGGCCCGATGACCGTGGAGTGCAGGCTCTGGTACATGTTGGCCTTGGGCATGGAGATGTAGTCCTTGAACTTGCCCGGCACCGGCTTCCACAGGGAGTGCACCAGCCCCAGCACCGTGTAGCACTCGCGAAGGTTGTTGACCACGACGCGGAAGGCGATCATGTCGAAGATCTGGTCCAGGGTCAGGCCGCGCTGCTTCATCTTGTGGTAGATGGAGTAGACGTGCTTGACGCGGCCCTTGACGCGGCCCTTGATGTCGTTCTGCTCCAGGATGTCCTGAATCATGGCGCAGACCTTGTCGATGTAGGCCTGCCCCTGCTCCTGGTAGCGGTTGATGCCCTCGGAGATCTGGGCGTAGACGTCGGGCTTCAGATACCGCAGGCCGTAGTTCTCGAGCTGGACCTTGATGCGGTAGAGGCCCAGGCGGTTGGCCAGGGGCGCGTAGATGCCCAGCGTCTCCTGGGCTATGGCGCGCTGCTTGTACTCCTTCTGGAACTCCAGGGTGGAGATGTTGTGCAGGCGGTCGGCGAGCTTGACGAGGATGACCCGGATGTCGTCGGCCATGGCCAGGATCATCTTGCGGATGTTCTCGGCCTGGGCCTGCTCCTTGGACTCGAAATTCATCTTGCTGATCTTGGTCACGCCCTCGACGATGGCGCCGACCTCGGGCCCGAACTGCTCCACGATCTGCGGCACCGAGGCGTCCGTGTCCTCCACCGTGTCGTGCAGCAGGCCGGCCACGATGGTGGCCGCGTCCAGGCGCAGGTCCACGAGGATATTGCTGACCTCCAGGGGGTGGGACAGATAGGGCTCTCCCGAAAGGCGGATCTGCCCCGCATGGGCCGCGGCGGAGAAAACATAGGCTTTCTGGATGAGCGCCACATCCGTCGGGGAGAGGTAGGTGGACGCCTGGTCCAGAATGTCGGTAATGCGGATCATGTTTTGTCCTTTGGCCCCAAGGGGATGGAGTCGGTTCCAGCCTGAAATTGGCCTTCGGCCTGCAAAAAGTCAACTTCTCTTTCGCTTTCCTCCCCCGCGGGCTCGGGCCGTGTTGTCATACGTTTCCAGCGCTCCGGCGGGATTGCCCCCACCAATTCGGGGCGCCTGCGCAACAGATCATGTATTTTCCCGGCAAGCCGGAAAAAGATGCGCCCAAAGTTCCCCCGGCTCTTGATAAAGAATTCTGATTTGATTAGATGGACCGATGTACCGTGCGAACTCCGGCAGCTCTTGATTTCCGCCGCCCCGCGCGGACACGGTCCACATCGCCGCCAATGCGGTTTTAGGAGATAAACCCTCAAAATGCCTACTTCCGTCGAATCACGCGTTCAGCACATCCTGAACTCATTCTTGTCTGACAACATCCCCGAGCATATCCGCGACGGGGCCCAGTACCTCATTGCCGACGGCGGCATCCAGAAGATCGACGTCCGCCGCGACGAGGAAACCTGGGACGTCGAGGGCCAGATCCAGGGAGACGAGTTCCAGACCTACACGTCCGAACTGGGCATCAACCTGGACCACGGCAGCGTCCATTCCTACTGCAACTGCGAAGATTCCTTTTCCGGCATCTGCCGCCACGTGGCGGCCACGGCCCTGGGCCTGCTCTCGAAGATGGACGTCAAACGCGAGACCGAGACCCAGCCCATCAAGTCCGAGTGGAAGCAGAGCTTCCGCTACTTCTTCTCCACGGCCCTGGAACCGGAACCAGGACACCACTACTTCATCTACCGCTTCTTCACCGAACCGGGCCGCCTGCAGGTCGAGTTCTTCCGCGCCCGCCAGAACAAGTCCGGACTGTCCACGGTCCAGAACCCCGTGACCCTGGAGCAGATAGTCCGCAACCCCGACTGGTGCGAGATATCCCCCGAGCTGCCCAAGGTCTGCGAGCAGATCGGCCAGTATCTCGACTACTACGGCCACCGGGTGGAGATCCCCTTCGGGCTCATGACCTGGTTCTTCTGGGCCATCAAGAACGAGTACTACCAGCTCTGGGAGGAGACCGAACAGCCCGTGCGCATCGAGAGCACGCCCATGCGGCTGCAGCTGCGCCCCAAGTTCACGGACGACGGCCTGACCTTCGACATCATGCTCGGCCGCGAAGGCAAGGTGCCCTTCTCCATCCTGAACCAGAACGTGTCCTTCTACGGCCACCTGCCCCTGTGGGTCTGTCTCAAGCACAGCTTCTACCCCGTGCAGACGGGCCTGCGCCCGAGCCTGATCCAGGACCTGGTCACATCGCCTCCGGTCATCCCCCACGCCGACATCTCGGAGTTCCTGGACCGGGTCTGGACCCAGATCCCGGCCTCGGACCTGCACGGCCAGGACGAGTTCCTGGAGCGCATGCAGCCCATCTTCGTGCCGGCCACCTACAACCCCAAGCTCTACCTCAACGAAGAGGGGAGCCTGCTGACGCTCGAGATCCAGAACATCTACGAGACCGAGCACGGCGACATCAGCCTGCCCGGCCCCAACCAGGACCTGCAGACCGGCAGCTACCAGTTCGAGGGCAAGTCCTTCCTCATCCGCCGCGACCAGGAGGAGGAAGAGGCCCTGCTGACGACCCTGGTGGACATGAATTTCCAGCCCAGAAGCAGCTCCATGTGGTTCCTGGAGCCCGAGGAGGCCATCACCTTCCTCCTCGACGCCTACCCCAAGCTGGTCGAGGCCTACCGCGTCTACGGCGAGAAGGAGCTGACCCGCTACAAGGTCCGCCTGACGCCCCCCAACGTCGTGGCCACGGTGGAGACCCAGGAAGAGGACAAGTGGTTCAACCTGGAGATAAACGTCGAGTACGACGACATCTCCGTGCCCATCGACAAGATCTGGAAGGCCTGGACCCAGGGCAAGCGCTACGTGCAGCTGAAGGACGGCTCCTACACGAGCCTGCCCGAGTCGTGGCTGGAAAAGCTCGGCCACAAGCTCATCGCCCTGGGCCTGGACCCCGAGAAGCCGCCCAAGAAGCGCTTCGAGAATTTCGAGGCCCCGGTCCTGGACAAGATCCTCGAGGACATCCCCGAGACCACGTCCGACGGGTTCTGGAACACGCTGCGTGACAAGATCAACGACTTCCAGGAGATCAAGCAGATCACCCAGCCCAAGGGCCTGACCGCCACCCTGCGCCCCTACCAGATGCAGGGCGTCAGCTACCTGAACTTCCTGCGCGAGTACCACTTCGGCGGCATCCTGGCCGACGAGATGGGCCTGGGCAAGACCATCCAGACCCTGACCTTCCTGCAGTACATGAAGGAACAGGGGCACAAGGGCCCCAACCTCATCATCGTGCCGACCTCGGTCCTGCCCAACTGGGAACGCGAGGCCCAGAAGTTCGTGCCGGACATGAAGCGCCTGGTTATCTACGGCGCCCGGCGCGAGAACCTCTTCAAGAAGATCGAGTCCTCGGAGCTCATCATCACGACCTACGCCCTGCTGCGCCGGGACCTGGACGAGCTGATGAAGTTCGAGTTCAACGCCATCATCCTGGACGAGGCCCAGAACATCAAGAACCCGAACACCATCACGGCCCGAAGCGTGCGCAAGATGCAGGCCCGCTTCCGCCTGTGCCTGTCGGGCACGCCCATCGAGAACACGCTGCTTGAGCTGTGGTCCCTGTTCGAGTTCCTCATGCCCGGCTTCCTGGGCTCCCAGGCCTCCTTCCAGAAGGGCTTCGTCAAGCCCATCAAGGACGGCGACGACGACAGCCTGGGGTACCTCAAGGCCCGCGTCAAACCCTTCATCCTGCGCCGCACGAAAAACGAGGTGGCCAAGGACCTGCCGCCCAAGGTCGAGAACATCTACTACTCGGCCCTGCTCGACGACCAGCGCGACCTCTACGCCGCCCTGGCCAAGAAGCTGAAAGAGCAGGTCCTGCAGGACGTGGACGAGAAGGGCATCGGCCAGAGCCAGATCTCCATTCTGGACGCCCTCTTGAAGCTGCGCCAGATCTGCTGCCACCCGCGGCTCTTAAAGCTCGACATGCCCGGCTTCAACGCCAACCTCTCCTCGGGCAAGTTCGAGGCCTTCAAGGACCTGGTGACCTCCATCATCGACGACGGCCACAAGGTGCTCGTCTTCTCGCAGTTTGTGCAGATGCTGCATATCATCCGCAACTGGCTGCACATGGTCGAGATCCCCTTCTGCTACCTCGACGGCACATCGAAGGACCGCTTCGAGCAGGTCGACAAGTTCAACAACACGCCCGAGATCCCCATCTTCCTGATCTCGCTCAAGGCCGGCGGCACGGGCCTCAACCTGACCTCGGCCGACTACGTCATCCACTACGACCCGTGGTGGAACCCGGCCGTGGAGGACCAAGCCACGGACCGCACGCACCGCATCGGCCAGACTCGCCAGGTCTTCGCCTACAAGATGATCTGCGAGAACACCGTCGAGGAGAAGATTTTGAAGCTCCAGGAGTCCAAGAAAGGCATCGCCGACTCCATCATACCCGGCCAGACGGCCTGGAAGAGCCTCACCAGGTCGGACCTGGAAATGCTCTTCGAAGTCTAGAACCGAACACGCGGGGAAGGGGGCGACTCCTTCCCCGCTTCACGTTGCGGGGGCCATCATGCTCCATCTCCTGGCCGCGAACGCCGTCCTCGTCCTGCACCTGCTCTTCATCTGCCTGGTGGTTTTCGGCTCCCTGGCCGTGCCGCGCCGGCCGCGCTTCGCCTTCATCCATCTTCCCGCCGCCGTCTGGGGCTTTCTGGTCGAGGCCATGGGCTGGTACTGCCCCCTGACGGACCTGGAAAACGAACTGCTGCGCCGGGCCGGCCAGGCCGGGTACGACGGGAGTTTCCTGGAACACTACCTGCTGGCGGTCATCTACCCCGAAGGGCTGACTCGCGGGGTCCAGCTGGCTCTGGCCGCGGCGGTGCTGCTGATCAATGGGAGTGTGTACGGATGGATGCTGGCCAGGCGGCTCAGGAGCCGGCCCGGGCCGCGGTGAGGGAAGGCGGCAGCACGCGCTGCACCCGCTTGAGGCGCGGCCACCAGTAGGCGTCGAACTCCGAGACCGTCACGCCGACGGTCGAGGATGCGTGCAGGAACCTGCCCCGCTCGACCACCACGCCGATGTGGTCGCCGCGCTTGTCGATGAAATAGACGAGATCTCCGGGCCGCATGTCGGCCGGCGGCACGTTCTGCCCAAGTCGGCTCTGCTCGCGCGAGGTGCGGGGCAGCTCCAGGGCGAAGGCCTCCCGGAAGACGACCTGCATGAGCCCGGAACAGTCGACGCCGCGGCGGTCCGTGCCGCCGATGCGATGCGGGACGCCCTTCCAGGCCTCGTAGCTGGCCAGGAGGGTTTCCTTCACGGCAGGCTGCCTGACGGGCTGCTGTAAGGGCGGAGCGGACGGGATGGATTGGATGACGGTCTTGGACGCGCAGCCGGCGGACAGGAAAAGGGCGCAGGCGGCGAGAACGAGGAACGGGCGGGTCAGGGGAATCGGAGACGTGAGACAGCGCATACCCATTTACCCATGTACCGCCGTCAGGGCGGGATCGGGGCGAGGCTCGGGCCTCAGCCGCCCTTGCGCATCAGCGCGTCCTGGTCCCTTTCGTCGAGAATCCGGCGGACCCGGATGAGACGCTTGGACCAGTAGCCGTCGAACTTGGAGATGATCACGCCCTTGCGGCGGGAAGCGTGGAGGAACTGCCGGTCGTCGATGGCCACGCCGACGTGCTTGCGGCCACGGTCGATGAAGTACAGCAGATCGCCCGGGCGGATGTCGCCCTTGGCCACGGACTCACCGAGCTTGGCCTGGTCGCTGGAACTGCGGGGCAGATCAACTTCGAAGGCGTCGCGGAAAATGGCCTGGACCAGTCCGGAGCAATCGACGCCGCGGTAGTCGGTCCCGCCGGCGCGGTATCTGACGCCCTGCCAATCCTCGTACTGGGCCAGCACGACATCGCTGATGGAGGGGACTTCCTCGACCGACTCGAGGACATCGTTCGACTCCGCCTCGTCTTCGTATTCGTTGTCGAAGTCCGCATTCAAGGACATATCGCCGAAAAGGTGTTCCTGGTCATCGAAAATGGCCGCGAAGTCGGCCTCGCGGGGCGGGGCGGGAACGGGAGCGTTTTCCTGGGTCGTCACAGGCGCAAAGGCGGTCTGCTGATCTGGTGTCTGAATGGTGGCCGCGGAATCCGGTCCAGCGACCTTGCGGGCGCAACCCCCGCCGGCGAGGGCCAGGACGAAAAGGAGCCCGCACAGCACATGCAGCCAGTCAACAGGGCCTTGCCCACTGTGTCGAAAAACCATAGCTTCCCCTCCTGTTCCGGAATATTTCGAGAGTTCCTACACGAGGAAATCCTTCGCGTCAAAACCTGAAGCCCGATTTTCTTCCGCACGGATTTTGCTAAACCCGGGAGCCTCCCCATGCACCCTTCCACACGACTGATCCACGTTCCCCCAACGCATTGTCCGAATGCCCGCACCATTAGCCCTCCGGTGCAGCGCGGCTCCACCGTCCTCTTCGACAGCCACGCCGATTTCCTGCGGGCCGGACGGGGCGAGTACCCCGGCATCACCTACGGCACAGACCGCCTGCCCCAGCAACGGGCGCTTGAGGAGGCACTGCAGGATCTGGAAAAGGCCGCCCTGACCCGGGTGTTCCCCTCGGGCATCAGCGCCATCTCCGAGACGCTCATGGCCTTTGTGCAGGCCGGAGACCACGTGCTGGTCTGCGACAACGCCTACGGCCCCACGACCCGCTTCTGCCATGAGGTGCTCGGGAAATTCGGCGTGCGCTGCGACGCCGTACCGCCGGACGTCGGCGCGGACATCGTCCGATACCTGCTTCCCGAGACGCGCCTCGTCTTCCTGGAATCCCCCGGCTCCATCACCTTCGAGATCCAGGACATCCCGGCCGTGACCGCCGAGGCGCGCAGGCGCGGGATCGTCACGGTCCTCGACAACACATGGGCCACGCCCCTGTTTCTCGACCCCTTCGAACTGGGCGTGGACGTGATCATCCAGTCCGTGACCAAGTACATCTGCGGCCACTCGGACCTGCTCATGGGCTCGGTGTCGGTCAACGCGGACCACGCGCAGACCTTGGCGGGGTTCTACGCCTGCCGCGAGATCTACGCCTCGCCCGAAGACTGCGCCCTAGCCCTGCGCGGGCTCAAGACCCTGGACGTGCGCATGCGCGCGCACCAGGCCTCGGCCCTGACCGTGGCCTCGGGCCTGGCCGGGCACCCGCTGGTGGACGCGGTCCTGCACCCGGCCCTGTCGTCCCACCCCCAGCACGACCGCTGGAAGCGCGACTTCCGCGGCTCGTCGGGGCTCTTCGCCGTAACGCTGAAAAAGGAATACCCCGACGACGTTCTCGGCCGCTTCCTCGACAGCCTGCAGTTCTTCGGCATCGGCTACAGCTGGGGCGGCTTCCTGAGCCTGGCGACCACGGGCAAGCCGGCGCGGCGCTTCGGCGGCCCGCTGCAGGGCAGGACGCTCGTCCGCCTGAACATCGGGCTGGAGGACCCGCAGGACCTGCTGGACGACCTGCTCCAGGGACTGGAACGGCTCGCTGAATGAAAACGCGCCGCCCCCGGATGCGCGGGAACGGCGCGATGTGCCTCAAGCCGGTGGATGGCGCGTCTACTCTACGTACTCGCGCGGGTTCTGACCCAGGAGGCAGAAGACCTCGTAGGTGATGGTCCCCCACCACGCGGCCAGTTCCTCGGCCCTGACGGCGTTCTCGCCCGGCCCGCCGAGGATGAAGACCTCGTCGCCCACGGCGGCCTCGGGCACCGGCCCCAGGTCCACCGCCGTGAGCTGCATGCAGACCCGGCCGAGGACGTCGACCCTGCGGCCGCGCAGGAGCATCTGCGCCTTTCCTGAAAGCCCCCGCGAATAGTTGTCCGCGTAGCCCACGGCGACGATGCCGATGCGCATCTCGCGCGGCGTGGTGAAGGTCCGTCCATAGCTCACGGTCCGGCCGGCCGGGATGGTGCGGACCTGCACCAGGCGGCTGACAACGTCCATGCCCTGCCGGAGTCCCTGGCCAAGATGCGCGAGGCCCGTGCCGTGGAAGGGGTTGCCGCCGTAGAGCGCGATGCCCGGACGCTGCAGGTCGTGGTGCGTGCGCGGATGGCCGAAGATGGCCCCGGAGTTGGCCAGGCTGCCCCGCACGTCGAGCCCCCGCGCATGCAGGGCGTGCAGGATGCCCTCGAAGCGGCCGGCCTGCTCCTGCACATACCCGTCCTGCTCGGGGTCGTCGGCCGTGGCCAGGTGCGAGGCGGCCATGACGGCCCGGACGCTGCCGAGCCCTTCCAGAAGATCCGCCACCCCTCCGGCCTCGTCGGCCCCGAACCCGAGACGGGACATGCCCGTGTCGAACTTGAGGGCGACCCGGACCGGCATGCCCGCCCTGGACGCGGCCTCCTCCAGCAGAAGCAGCTGCTCGGAACTGCCGACAAAAGGGATGATGTCGTGTTCGCAGACCAGCCCGTAATCCGCCGCGTCGATGGGCCCGAGCAGGGAGATGACCTCCGCCCCGGGCGTCGTCTCCTTGAGGACGGCAGCCTCGCCCACGGTGCCCGCGGCCATGGTCCGCGCGCCGGCGGCAAACAGCGCCCGGGCCGCCTCGCGCAGGCCGTGCCCGTAGGCGTCGGACTTGATGACCGGCGCGGGGTTGGCCGCGTATCCACGTATCATGTTGAAATTATCCACAATCGCGCCCACGCGGATGCGCGCGCGCACATGATTGTACCAGATGCTCATCGGTTATTCCTCAGGTTGTCGTGTCAGACCCGCAGGCGCACGTGGTAGCCCCGGCCGTCGCGGGCGACGAGAAGCATCACGGTGTTGGCCATGCGGTAGCGCTTGAAGGCTCGTGCGAAATCCGTGACCGAGGCCTGCGCCTCGCCGGCGATCTTGACCAGGACATCCCCGGGCTTGAGGCCGAGCTGCTGGGCCGGGCTGCCCGGCCGCACTCCGGCCACTGCCAGTGCGCGGCCCCGGACCTGCACGGACAGCCCCCAGCGTTTGGCGGCCATCTCCAGGGCCTTCTCGTCCGTGAAGGGCTGCATGCGGGCCGTGACCGTGCGCCGGCCGCCCTGGCCGGCCACGTCGAGCAACGCGTCCTGCCCGAGGGTGTAGTTTCTGAGGATGCGCAGATAATGGCCGCGATCCTCGACATCGACCCGGCCCACGGCCACGATCACGTCGCCGGGTCTGATCCCGGCACTCTCGACGGCGGGCTCGTGGACCTGGGTCACGACCATGCCGCGGGCCTCCCCGAGACCGAGGTAGCCGGCGATGCGCTCGTCCACATCCTGGCCCTCCAGCCCGAGCCACACGGCCTGGACCCGGCCCAGGCTGACGAGTTCGTCGACCACCCTCCTGGCCTTGTTGATGGGGATGGCGAAGCCGATGCCCTGGGCTTCGGCGTAGATGGCCGTGTTGATGCCGACCAGTTCGCCGGCCAGATTCATGAGGGGGCCGCCGCTGTTGCCGGGGTTGATGGCCGCGTCGGTCTGGATGAAGTCCGTGAAGGTGCCCTGCTTGGTCTCGATGGTCCGGCCCATGGCCGAGACCACGCCCGTGGTCACGGTGTTGCCGAAGCCGAAGGGGTTGCCGATGGCGATGACCGTCTCGCCGATCATCATGTCCGACGAATCCCCCATGGCCACCTGGGGCAGGTCCCGGGCGTCCTTGAGGTGCAGCACGGCCAGGTCGAAGTCCGGGTCCGAGCCGACCAGTTCGCCGTCGTACTGCCGCCCGTCGAGCAGGCGGACGCGGATGGTCGAGGCGCCCTCGATGACGTGGGCGTTGGTCAAAACCAGGTTCTTGCGGCCGTCGATAATGACGCCCGAGCCCAGGCTGCGCTGCTCGAAGCGCCGGGTCAGGTCCTGGTCGCCGAAGAAGTGCCGGAAGAGCTGGTCGTCGAAGAGCGTGCCGAAAGGGTTGACCTCCTGCTCGACGATGCGCGCGGTGTGGATGTTGACCACGGCGGGCGCCACGTCCTGCACCGTGCGCACGACCGGGGTCATGCGTACCCCGGGGGTGGACGCCGCAGAAAAATGGGCGCTTGTGAGCGCCCAGAAAACGAGTACTGCCAGAAGTCGCGATATCCTCAATGTATCTTCTCCTTGGTATACGCCCTCACCGCAGGAACGAGGGTAGACCCGGAAGCCTCACTCTTCCTCGAAGGTGATGGCGATGTTCCTGTTTTCCGGCTTGGGGGGACGCTTGGGGACGAGAACGTGCAGCAGGCCGGCCCGCATCCGGGCTTCGACGGAGGACGGGTCGATCTCCATGGGCAGGGCGAAACGGCGCGAAAAGCAGCCATAGAATCGCTCCATGCTCTGAAACGCCGCCCCGACGAGCTCGGCGGGCGGCTTGCGCTCGCCGAAGACCGCCAGTTCGCTGCCGTGCACCTCCAGGGACACGTCCTCGCGTTCGAGTCCCGGCAGCTCCACCAGAATGAGAAAGCCTTCGGCCGTCTCCACCACGTCGGCCAGGGGTCGGAACTGACCCAGCCGCTTGAGGCCCGCGGCAAAAGGCGATGGACAGACCGAGTCCTCGACCAGTCGCTTCATGTCTTCCTTCAGGCACTCCATCTCAAGCCACGGATCCCAGGGAAAAAGCTTCGCCATACCTCACCATCGTTCACTCGGTTGCATCGCGCCTGCGGGTTCCCCCCGAAGAGGACAGGCCGCAGGCATCACAGAAAAAAGTACGCGCAGACGGCCGCCAGAATCAGCACCCCGGCCACGATCACCCAAACCCTGCTCTTCTCGTCGCCCACGAACATGGCACTGCCCACCTGCGTGCTGCGGATGTTCTCGTCCTGGGCCTGGGCCAGGCAGCGCAGTTCGTCGGCCTCGGCTTCGTCCTGCAGCTCCTGCCCCCGATCCCGCCGGCGCACCTCCTCCATGGCCAGGGCGTACACCACCCCGCATTTGGGGCACTCGAAGGGGGAGGCAAAATCGTCATCCCCCTTTCTCCGCTCGTAGGCGCACTTGGGGCACCTCTCAAGCCGCAGCTTGAGGTTCGGCGGAATGACCACCGGCTCTTCGGCGGCCGTCGTTTCGGTCCTTTCGGCTGGTTCTTCCATGCGTTACTCCGCCAGGGTAACCTTCTGCAGTTGGAGGATGTCGATGTCCCCCTTGAATATCTTGGCGATACCGTCCTGATACAAGGTCCGCATGCCTTGTTCAATGGCCATTTCAGCGATCTCGTCGGCCGTCATCCGCCGCGAGATCGCCTTGCGGATCTCCGGCGTGGCCACGAGCAGTTCGTGGATGCCCGTCCGGCCGCGGTATCCCGTCATGGAGCAGCGCCCGCACCCCTTGGCCCTGAACGTCCTGGCCGTGGCCCGGTCCAGGCCGAGTTCAGGGAAATATTTCTCGCCGTACTGCTGGACCAGAAACTTCCACTCCTCGTCCGTGGGCGCGTGCTCCTCCCTGCATTGCGGGCAGAGGGTCTTGACCAGGCGCTGGGCCAGGATGCCGTGCAGTGCCTCGGAGAAGTTGAGGGATTCGATGCCCATCTCCAGCAGGCGCGTCACGGTCTCGGCCGCGGAGTTGGTGTGCAGGGTGGAAAAGACCATGTGGCCCGTCAGGGAGGCCTCCACGCCGATCTGGGCGGTCTGCAGGTCGCGCATTTCGCCGACCAGGATGACGTCCGGGTCGGCGCGCAGGAAGGAGCGCATGATGCGGGGGAAATCGAGGCCGATGGCCGGGTCCACCTGCACCTGCTGCAGTCCGGGCTGTGTGATTTCGACCGGGTCCTCGACGGTCCAGATCTTCCTGTCCGGCGTGTTGATGCGCGCCAGGATGGAGTGCAGGGTCGTGGTTTTGCCCGAACCCGTGGGGCCGACCACCAGGAATATGCCGTGGGGCTTCACCACGAGCCGCTCGATGTGCTCCCGGTTGGGTTCGCTCAGGTTCAGCTTGTCGAAGGGCATGGCCCGGCCCGAGGAGAGCATGCGCAGAACCGCGCTCTCGCCGTAGACCGTGGGCAGGGTGGCGATGCGCAGCTCAAGCTCCCGGCCCTTGAAGCGGACCTTGGCCTTGCCGTCCTGGGGCAGGCGGCGCTCGGAGATGTTCAGGTTGGAGATGATCTTGATGCGGGAGATGACGGGCTTGATGATGCTCTCGGGAATGGACAGGACGCGCTCGCAGGAGCCGTCGATGCGCATGCGCACCATGCCGGGGCGGCCGGGCTTGGACGGTTCGATGTGGATGTCCGAGGCCCCGGCCTTGTGGGCGTGCATGATGACCTTGTTCACGAAGCGCACGGCCAGCTGGCGGCTCTCCTGGGAGATGTCCTCCTCCTCGACATGGGAGACTTCGAGGCCTTCCTCGGCGATCTCCTCCAGATCGGCGAAGGTGTCGGCCAGATCCTCGCCGAAATCGTCGTCCGACAACATGTCGCCCTCGTCCTCGTCCATCTCCTCCGGAAGCTTCGCCTCGAACTTGGCCTTGGCGGCCCCTCCGCCCTTCGGGAGCTGGCTGCGGTCGCCCAGGAAGGCCATGATCTCCTCGGGCAGGCCGACCTTGAACTCGTATTCCCGGACGTTCATGATCCGGCGGATCTCTTCGAGCATCTCTGAGTCGTGGGGGTTGTGGACCAGGACCACGGCCCTGTCGCCCCTGACCTGCAGCGGCACCCAGAGGTTGTTCAGCAGATACTGCCGGTTGATTCCCTTGAGGTTCTGCTCCGGCACGGGGTTGTCATGGAAACGGACGAAGGGGGTCTGGTAGTAGAGTTCGAGGGAAGCCCCGATGTCCTCGGCCTTGACCCCGAAATCGTACTGCAGCAGGCGCGACGCCGAGACGCCGCGTTTGGACGACCGCGACAGCACGTCGTCGAGCTGCTGCCGGGTCACCAGTCCGCGCATGACGAGATTTTCGTAGGGACCCTTGGGGAGCTTGCGTTCATCGAACATCTTCTGGCCCATGATGCTGACGATGAGCCGACAGAAGGCCTCGTCCTCCCGCGAAAACGACCCGCCCTTCTTGTTGAGGAGCTGCAGGACGCCCAGCAGGGAGTCTTCGTGCTGGATGGGCATGCTGATGAGACTCGTCGTGTCGAACCCGACCAGCTTGTCGTATTCCCGGTCAAAACGCAGGCTGGGGTGCACGGCCTCGAGGTCGTCGGGCTCGATGCCCTTCAGGATGAGGGGCAGCAGGGACATGGCCGTGTACCCGGCCACGCTGGATGCGGAAATCTGCAGCCGGACCTCCGCCGGCCTGCCGTCCTTCAGGACCACGGCGTAGAGTTCGGAGTTCTTCTCGTCGCACCGGTAGAGACGGATCTGATCGACCTGGAAAAGAGCCTTGAGGTCGGGCAGACACTTGTTCCAGGCCATCTCGAAGGCCTGCGCTTCCTGGAAGATGTTCTTGATGGCTATGAGCTGGGTCTTGGGCATCCTGAATCCTCGCGTCCGACACGTCGAAATAGCTGAAAAACAAGAAACGGGACCGGGAGATGACGTTCCGGTCCCGTGCGACACACGTCCCCGCGCATGGTCAGACCAGGTACGTCGGGGCGGAACCGGCGCTGCTGTGCTCGCGCATGGCCCTGATCTTCATGATCAGCTCGTCGCGCTGCTGCTTGTAGATGTAACGCTCGGAATGGCAGCGGATGCGGGCGATGAGCTCCGGCTTGTCCGGCAGCTTGATCATGTAGTCGTTGGCCCCCAGGGCCAGGGCCTTCTTCTTCAACTCGGGCTCCTCGCGGGCCGAGAGCACGATGAGCGGGACATCGTTGAAATCCTCGCTGCTCTTGAAGAACTTGACCATGGTCAGCCCGTTCACGCCGGGCATGACGAGGTCGAGCATGATGACCGTCGGCTGGGCCGAGATGGCCGTCTCCAGGGCCTTGTCGGGCTCCTTGCAGTAATGGAAGGTAATGTCCGTCTCGCCGGACAGCTTGATGCGCATTGCCTCGCCGATGAGGAATTCGTCATCGATGAGCAGAACCGAAATGGGTATCTGCGTCACGTATTGTGATGCCATGGCGTCAATATCCTGATTGTACATACTCATGCCTTGCGCTCCACGATCTGCACTTTTTCCATGTATCCGGCCATTTCGTCGAGCAGAAGCTCGATCTCCTCCGGGTTCTTCTGCATCCCCGCCGTCTCTATCCTGTACCCCAGATGGCTGAGATAATCAAAGCCGTAGGTGCTCCCAAGGCCCTTCTGGCTGTGCCCGTGCCGACAGATGAGGTCGAAGTTTCCCTTGGTCACGGCCTCGCGCATTTCTTTAATGTTAGTACGCATTGTGTCCATGAACAAGGGGACGAGCTCGTACAGTTCCTCGTCGACCTCTACCTTGTAATCCTGCTCCTCCACGACCGGCTCGATCACCGGCTCGACCTGCACGCCGCCGGACACCGGTTCCGTCACCTCCTCCTCGACCAGTTCCTCCTTGATGTCGTAGAGGATGTCGACGCGCTCCAGGTAGTTGCCCAGGGCGGACAGCAGGGCCTTCAGCTCTTCGGCGTCCCGGGCGTCGGAAGCCGCCTGGATGCGCTGGCCGATGATGCTGATGTAGTCGAACCCGTAGGTGCTGCCGAAGCCCTTGTGGCTGTGCCCGAAGCGGCGCAGGGTGGGGAAATCCTTCTGGGCCAGGGCCTTGTTCATGAGCTCGAGGTCCTTCTGCATGGCGTCCATGAGGAAGGGGATGAGTTCGGACATCTCCGGCGCCACGTGGACCTGGTAACGGCCCGAGACGGGTTCCGGCAGGACGTCCGTCGAGGCCGTCTCCTCGGGCTCCCCGGCGGTCTGGATCTTCGGCGCCGCGCCCGTGTTCATGAACACGGCCAGATGGTTGACCGCCTCGATGACGACCTCCAGCTGCCGGCTCTTGGCCGCGATCTCGATGATCTTGCCCGCCTGGCTGATCTCGTCCACGGCGTAGGTGCTGCCCAGACCTTTGAGGCTGTGGCCGCTGCGCTGCATGGTCACGAAGTCCTTGGTGGTGATGGCGTCTGCCAGCTGGGACTGAAAGTCGCGCACCGTGCGCAGGAACAGCGGCCGCAGGTCCTCGAGCTCCGGGTCGATCTGGACCGGGGAATCCTTCTCCTCGTAGGCCTGGCTCACCAGGGGCTTGACCGGTTCCCGGGTCTCGGGGGCCATGGACTCGAGCTGCCCGGCGAAGCGGTCCACGACTTCGAGCAGGGCCTGCTTCTTGATGGGCTTGGCCAGGAATTCGGTGCAGCCGGCGGCCATGGTCTTCTGGCGGTGCTCCTGGAAGGCGTGCGCCGTCAGGGCGATGATGGGGGTCTTGTACTCGCGCTTCTCGGCCTCCCACATGCGGATGCGCCGGGTGGCCTCCAGGCCGTCCATGACCGGCATCTCCATGTCCATGAGCACGAGGTCGAAGGGCTCCTCCATGAACTTCTCGACCGCGATGCGGCCGTTTTCAGCCTGCACCAGCGTCACGCTCAGGGATTTCAGGAACAGCTCCACCACGCGCCTGTTGGCTTCGACGTCGTCGACCAGCAGAATCTTCCAGCTCCTGTCCTGGAGCCCGGTCAGGCGCTTGCGCTGGGCCTCGGAAATGGCCTCGAAGAGCCTGTCGTGCAGGGTCGCCGGGCAGTCCTTGCGCAGGATGGTGGACAGGCCGGGCATGTCCGCCGCGCCGGGCAGTTCGGCCAGTTCCGCCTCGGAATCGGCCACCAGGATCACGCTGGAGAGCTGCATGCCCTGCCCCATGAGGAGCTGGACGATGTCGAAACCCGGCTCGCGGTCCACAACGGAGTCGACGAGGATGGCCTGGAAGGCCCGGTCTCCCTTGTTGGCGCTCAAGGCGTCGACGGCCAGGGCGGCGGACTTGCGGGACGTGGGCACGATGCCCCAGCTGCGCACCAGGCTCGAAATGCTCTCGTGCCCCTCGGGCATGTCCTCGATGACCAGCAGGCGGGTGTCGACCGGGATCTTCAGCTTGAACTCGGCCGGCTGCATCTGGAAATCGGGTTTCAGGGGCAGCTTGAAGAAGAAGGACGTCCCCCTGTTCACTTCGCTCTCGACCCAGATCCTGCCGCCCATGAGCTCCACGAGCTTCTTGGAGATGGCCAGACCCAGGCCGGTGCCTCCGAACTCGCGGGTCGTGGAGGAGTCGGCCTGGGCGAAGCTCTCGAAGATGGCGTCCAGCTTGGAGGCGGGGATGCCTATGCCGGTGTCCCGGATCTCGAAGAGGCAGCACGGCGCGCCGTCGTCCATGACGGACTCGCCCACTGCCAGGGTCACGCCGCCCCGGCTCGTGAACTTGATGGCGTTGCCGAGCAGGTTGATGATGATCTGGCGGATGCGGGTCGGGTCGCCCATGTAGCGGTTGGCCAGGCCCGGCGAAACCTTGCGGGTCAGGGTCAGGGACTTCTCCTCGGCCCGGTAGGAGAAGAGCTTGCCCACGTCCTCGACGAGCTCCGGCAGGTTGAAGGAGATCGTCTCGAGCTTGATCTGGCCGACCTCGATCTTGGAGAAATCGAGGATGTCGTTGATGATCCCGAGCAGAAGTTCGCCCGCCGAGCTGAACGTCTTGACGTACTCGCGCTGCTCCTCGTTGAGGCTCGTCTCCTGGAGCATTTCGGCCATGCCCAGGATGGCGTTCATGGGCGTGCGGATCTCGTGGCTCATCCTGGCCAGGAACTCGCTCTTGGAGCGGGTGGCGTTGTCGGCCTCCTCCTTGGCCTGGCGCAGGTCCTCGGCGTGCTGGCGCAGCAGCTCGCTGGCCTTCTTGCGGTCGGAGATGTCCTCGATGACGAGGATCACGCCGCGGGACAGGTCCTTGGGGTCGATGGCCTTGGCCGAGACCTGGCTCCAGAACACGGCGCCGTTCTTGCGCCGGAACTGGTACTCCATCTGGGCGATCTCGCGTTCGGCAAGGCGCCCGTAGAACCTGTTCACGAAGTCCTCGTAGTTCCGGGACGAGATGTGGAACCTCTCCGGGCTGACCAGCGGCATGTCCTCGATGGAATAGCCGAAGATGGCGGCGAAGCGGCTGTTGGCCCGGATGACCTTGTGGTCCGAGGAAAAGACCGCGATGCCCACCAGGGAGTTGTCGAAGATGGCCTGCAGCTCGTGGTAGGCGTTGTTCAGGTCCTGGGTCCGTTCGTCGACCTTCTTCTCCAGGTCCTCGTAGACCTCCTTGAGGTTGCGGCTCATGATGTTGAAGCCCTCGGCCAGGACGCCGATCTCGTCCTGGCGCTGGTCCAGGTCCGTGGTCACGAACTGGCCCCGGGCGAGGCTCTTGGTCAGGGAGGAGAGGTTGACGACGGGGCTGATGAGGACACGGTTCAGGAAAACGTAGATGAAGATGGCGATGACGCTCAGGACCGCGGCGAAGGCGGCCACGAGCTGCAGGGCGGTGCGCTGGACCTCCTTGCGGGCCTTGTCGATGAACATGCCCACCTTGACCTGGCCGATGCGCTTGCCGTCCGCGAGGACGTCGCGCGTGACCATGACGACGTCATTGGCCGTGTAGGCGCTGATGAGGTCGTCACGGGTCAGCCCTGTCCTGACCTGCCCCGTCAGGAATGATTTGCCCACCACGTCGACGATCTGGCAGTAGGCGACCCGCGGTGAATACTCCGCCTTGGCTGCCAGTTCCTCCAGCAGGAAGACGCTCTGCCTCTGGATGGCCGTCACGCTCGCCGAGGCGACCATTTCGGCCTGCTCCTCGCCTTGCCTGCGGATGTCGCTGACCAGAAAGTCCAGCTGGGTGACGTAGATGAAATATCCCAGCCCGAAGAAGCATGCCGCCAGAATGAACTGCACGCCGAGGTGGATCTTGAACTGGAGCAGATTGAAGAGAGACGTCTTTTTTTCCATATGCGACTCGCGCGGTCTGCCGCATGCGGCAGGGGCAAAGGTTCATGTGGTCGTATGGGGCGCGCCCGTCACGGCGCGGCCAGCACGGAGGTGACGGCTCCGAGGAGCTCCTCCCGCCTGATGGGTTTGCTCAGGCACTGCTTGGCGCCCATGAGCCTGGCCCACTTCAGATAGTCCGTCGCACCGCCGCGCCCTCCGGCGGACATGGCGATGATGCGTATGGCGCTGTCTTCCTTGCGCAGCTCCCGGATGATCTGGATGCCTTCCTTGTCCGGCATGATGAGGTCCGTGATGACCAGATCGAATTTCCCGCTACGGTACTTCTGCAGCCCTTCCTCGCCGTTGTAGGCCTGGGCCACCTCGTACCCCGCGGAGACGAGGATTCTGGCCAGGGCCAGACACATGAGCTTGTCGTCGTCGATGACAAGGATACTCTGCATGGCGGCCTTCTGTGCGGCATCGCCGGACTCGGGGGGGGTGTTCGCTATTTCAGCCATATCTCGACCCGGCGGTTTCTTTCCCGGCCGATACGGGATTCGTTGGGTTCCACGGCTTCCTCCTCCCCTGCGGCCAGCACGGTGATGTTGCGCAGGCCCCTGCTCCGGAGCATATCGGCGACAACCTCGGCGCGCTTGACGGCCACGGCCAGATTGGAGGCGTAATCTCCGACGGAATCGGAAAAACCGACAAGGATGACGGCCTTGGCCGCGTTGGCAGGCTCCTTCATCATGGCCGTGACACGGCCGGCGTCCTGCATGGCCTGGGCGTCGGGCTCCAGACTCGAAGACTGGAAACGGAACACGATGGGGAGCCGCTCGGCGCCGTACACCCCGTCCAGGTATTCCTGCAGGACGGCCTTGCGTGTCCCGTCGGGCACGACCTCCCCGTCGAGCTGCACAAGCCTCGGCAAGGGGCCGCTGATGGCCGGGGCCTTGAGGACCGATGGCGCTCCGGGCCGGAAAATCGACGGGAGATTCGAAGCGGCCTGCTGCGCACCCGAAACATGGGTCTCGGCCGCGGCGGTGCCCGCAAGCTCTCCAAGCGTCACGAAACCGAACTTCCCGACGATCTTCTGCCCGGCGTCAGACAGGCACAGTCTGATGAACTCCCGGGCGTGGACATTGCTCGAATCGCCCCGGACATAGAGATACATGCTCCTGCTGGCCGGGTAGGCCAGGGAGCGGATGCTGTCCGTGCCGGGGAGAACGGGCTCGGAATCGGCGCCGGCCTTGAGGGGCATCTCGCGGCACGGGCCGGCCAGAGTGATGCTGCAGAAGCCGATGCCCCAGAGGTCGCGGGCAATGAACTCGGGCAGCTGGGACTGGACGTCGACCTCACGCGCGTCGGGGGAAATCGGCCGCGAGCCGAGAAAGACGCTCTCGAAAAAGCCGCGCGTGGCGAAGGTGTCCTTGAGGGCGAAGACATTGATCTTCGCGGACGGCCCGCCGACCTGATCCCAGTTGGTGATCTCGCCGGCGAAAATTTTCCCGACCTGATCCAAAGTCAGGGCCTTGACCGGGTTGTCCCTGTGCACGACCACGGACACCGCGTCCATGCCGAGCCTGTGCTCGCTCTCGCCGGTGATGGCGATCCCGCCCATGGATCTGGCGTCGACGGGCGAGAGCCTGTGCGCGGCCAGGGCCACGTCGCACTGCCCGTCCTTGAGGGCCATGAAACCGAACTGCGTGCCGCGGCCCTGGATTTCGATCTTGCGGATCTCCTTGGCGGCGAAGAAAATGCCCTGCACCGAAAATTCGTCCGCCCCCGCGCCCGGGACGACCTTCACCTCGTCGGCGCCCGACTGCCTGAGATAGAGCTGCGCGAGTTCGGGCGCGAGCCTCCCGGCCAGGGTGCTCGCACCGGCGAAGGTCAGGATGGTCTGCTCCGAAAAGGGGGCCGGAATGTACACGCCCTCCACGCGCCCGCCGGTTTCGCCCTTCTTCAGCATGACGGGCGCCGGGGCTTCCCAGCCGGGAATGTCCCTGAACTCCACGAGATAGATGTTCCCGGCGTCCTGCATTTCGCCCGGCGCCTGCCACTGGCTGACCACCCGCCACTGGCCGCCGGCCTGGGCCGCCTCCTGCGGGGCGATGGACACCTGCCCGACGATGCGCCCGGATCCCAGGGACAGCAGATCGGGCCAGACGGCCAGGGCCCCGACGAAGGCGACGGCGACCAGCGCCACCAGGACAAGCACCACACACCATGTTTTGCCCGCGGAACGCGCGCCGTCCACTTCAGTCATCGATACAGCTCCTTACTCGCATCGCCACGTCCGTCCACTCCCGTCAGGGAAGAATGTATCTGCCCAGAACCGTGTCGAAACCGCTCGTGTCCCGGAAAACCGCGCCCACCTTGAGACCGCGGACGGAGGTGATCTCGATTTCCTTTTCCAGGGGAGACTGGTCCTCGTCGTCAAGCAGAAAGCGGATGACCACCACATCGCCCACGCCGAGCGCACATCTCTCGGATTTGAAGCCGATCCCGGTCAGCGACAGATCGGTGACGTGCACATCCCCCAATGGCTCAAGCGTCTCGAAGGACGGGTAGAGGAGCCCGTGCAGGGAAGTTTCCTTGCGATAGAATTTGCGAAAATTGAAAGACACTTTGAACTTGTGCGCACAACGCCGGCACGTTGCGTTCACTTTCCAATGGGAGACATCCTTGATCTTCTCGACGTTGATCGATTTTTCCAGATTGCAGAGCGGACAGCGGAATGAAACGACGATCTTCCTGTGCACGAAAACTTCGACATCCGAGGATTTGCTTTCATTCATTCTTTTCTGTCTCGCGTTGAAGTGTGCAGGCCGGGAACAAACCGGTACCAACCGCCGCCACGGCACGGCCATCCGGCCCCATCTCGTCGGACATTGCCGTTGATGTCACGCACCGCCGCATGTTTCAAGGGAAAATGGGACTCCCTCCGATGCGGGATCGCCGCAGGACGGCGTCCTTCATGCACGATCCCGTCCCGCCCGACGCGTCCGCTCCGCAGCGCCGTCGAAGACGTCGTCACCACCATCGCCCCGCGTCTGCGGCCATCCATCCCCCCGTTGTCGTCGGATATGTGAGATATCATTATCAATCTTTATCAATAAAGCAATCCATATCATGAATTCTCTTCAACACGTTGGTAAAGTGCATGCATATCTCTTGACTGCTGATGTGTTGCCATATGCGTGGAAGAACGCATCGTGCGCATCCGGTTGACACCTCCGGACAACTGGACAAGTATTGATGATGCCAAGCGCCCGCCCACTGCAGACACGCATCCCGGAGCATGAACCCGCATCCGGGTTGTGGTCGTCCCGGAACCTGCTGCCCGTGCGCCGGCGGCAGACCGGCGCCGACGGCACCCGCAAGCTGCTCCTTGGGCTTGATGACGGGCAGTCCGTGGAAACCGTCATCATGACCATGCCCAGGTCGCACACCCTCTGCCTCTCCACGCAGGTCGGCTGTCCCGTGGGCTGCACCTTCTGCCGCACGGGCGGCTCGGGCTTCGTCCGCAACCTGACCGCAGACGAACTCCTGGCCCAGATCGCGACCGCCAGCGAGGAACTCCGCGCCGCCACGGGCCGGTTGCCCGAGCGGGCCGTGTTCATGGGCATGGGCGAACCGCTGCTCAATTTCGCAGCCCTGCGCGGCTGCCTGGAAACCCTCACGCGGGCCAGCGGGCCGCATTTGTCCTGGAGGAAGATTCTGGTATCGACAGTCGGCATCCCCGACCGTCTCGACGAACTCGGACGCCTGCGGCTGGCCCTGCCCGCCGTCTCCCTGCACGCCCCGACCCAGGACCTGCGGGACAGGCTCATGCCCGGCGCGCGGGCCTGGCCCCTGCGGGAGCTCATCCCCTCCCTGATGCACTACCCCCTGCCCGGACGCGAGCGCGTGACCGTCGAGTACATCCTCATCCGCGACGCCAACGACGCAGACCAGCACGCGCGCCTGCTCCACGAACTTCTCGGGGACATGCGCGCCAAGATCAACCTCATCCCGTGCAACCCCGTGCAGGGTTCCCCCCACCGGGCACCGGACCGGGAACGAACCGAAGGCTTCGCGGCCGCCCTCAAGGCCCTGGGCCGCACCGCCTTCGTGCGGCGCAGCCACGGCCCGGACATCATGGCCGCCTGCGGCCAGCTGCGCGGCCGCCACCTCGCGGACGGGACCGGGATGGACAGCTGCCAGGAGACACGACCATGAACCCGCGACGCGTACACGTCCTGAAATCTGCCCCGGAAGGCCGAGGGCCGGTGCTGTACTGGATGCACCGCGACTTCCGGGCGACCGACAACTGGGGCCTGACCCACGCCAGGCTCGAAGCCCTGCGCCTGGGGCGGCCCGTGGCCGCCGTCTTCTGCCTGACGCCGTCCTTCGGCGCTGCCACGGCGGCGCACTACGACTTTCTCCTGCAGGGCCTGGAGGAAACCGCCGCGGCCCTGCGCCTGGACGGCATCCCCCTCTTCGCCCTGCGCGGGGAGCCCGGCAGGGAGGTCGCCGCCTTCGCCCGCGCCCACGACGCGGCTCTTGTCGTCACGGACTTCGACCCCCTGCGGGCCAAGAAAGACTGGATCGAAGATCTGCTGAACGAAAGCGTCCAGCCGGTCCTGGAAGTGGACTCCCGCAACATCGTCCCGGCCCGTGTGGCCACGGACCGCCGCGAGTACATGGCCAAGACGATCCGGCCCAGAATCCGGCGACAGCTGCACGAGTTCCTGGACGACTTCCCCACGCTGCCGCCCCACCCGCACCCATTGCCGGGTGGGAAGGACCCGGCGGACATCGCAGGCCTGCGCTCCGGCCTGCGGGCCGCCTCCCCCGCGCGCCAGGAGTTCCTTGTGCAGCCGGGCGAGGCCGCGGGGCGGGCCCTGCTCGATGACTTTCTGGATCATCGCCTGCGCGGCTACCTGGATCGCAACGACCCGAACCGGGACGTCTGCTCCAACCTTTCGGCGCACCTGCACTTCGGCATGCTCTCGGCCCAGCGCGTTGTGCTCGAAGTCATGGGCCGCAAGCTGTCCGGCGAGCACGTGGACTCGTTTCTGGAGGAACTCATCGTCCGCCGCGAGCTTTCGGACAACTTCTGCCTGCACACCCCGGACTACGACCGTGAATCCGGCTTCCCGGCCTGGGCCCGGGAAACCCTGCACCGACACCGCAAGGACCCGCGGCCGGCCATCTATTCCCAGGAGGAACTCGAAGGGGCCCGCACCCACGACCCCCTGTGGAACGCGGCCCAGACCCAGATGGTCCGCTGCGGCAAGATGCACGGGTACCTGCGCATGTACTGGGCCAAGAAGATCCTGGAGTGGTCGCCGTCGGCCGAGGACGCAATGCGAGCGGCCATCCTCCTCAACGACCGCTACAGCCTCGACGGCCGCGACAGCAACGGATACACGGGCATCGCCTGGTCCATCGGCGGCGTGCACGACCGCGGCTGGACCGAACGGCCGGTTTTCGGCAAGATCAGGTACATGAACCTGGCCGGCGCGCGCCGGAAATTCGACGTCGACCGTTTCGTCCGTTCCTGGCTCCCCGGCCAGGACGCTCCGCCAACCCGACCCTAGGAATCCCGAATGCCAGCTTCGCAGGTCCGGATTCTCCTCGCGCTCTGCCTGACCCTGGCGGTCTGCCTCGGCCCGCTGCCGGGGTTCGCGGCGCCCGTGGAGTACACGGTGGACATCCCGCCGCTGCCCGAAGACCTCACCCCTCTGCTGGCCTCGGTTTCGGACTGCGTGGGGCTGCGGGAAAACCCGCCGGATTCCCCCGGCCTGCTGCGCAAGCGCATGCGCGGCGATGTCGAATCCTTCGCCCGCGCCCTGGACTCCAGGGGATATTTCCAGGCATCCATCGAAGGCGAGCTCGACATGGACGCACGCCCGGCAACGGTGCGCTTCCGCATCGACCCTGGCTCACGCTTCGTCTTCGCCAGGCCCGAACTGATCCTGCGGCCCGCAGACCCCGTCGCAGGCAGCCTCATGAGTGACACGCTCCGAGGCATCGAGGCCGGGTCGGGCTACTCCTCGGGCACGGTCCTCGATGTGGAGACCGCCCTCCTCGAACGGCTCAAGGAATACGGTTATCCCTCGCCGGTCCCGGTTTCGCGCGATGTGGCGGCCGATCACGCCACCCGGGAAGTGCACGTCACGTACATCATCGACCCCGGACGGGCAGCCGTGTTCGGGGAAACCGAAATTTCAGGGCTTAAGAGCCTCTCCCAAGATTTCGTCACCCCGGAACTGGAATGGAGCGCAGGCGCCCCCTATGACCGGCGTCTGGTGGACAAGACCAGGGAAAACCTCATCCGCACCGGGCTCTTCCGCTCGGTCCGCATCGACCCGGAGCATCAGCCCGGCGCGAGCAGCGTGACCATGCGCGTGACCCTGCTCGAAGCCCCGCCGCGCACCGTCCGAGCGGGCCTGTGGCACTATTCCGACCTGGGCCTCGGGGCCGGGCTGGGGTGGACGCACCGCAACATCTTCGGTGCCGGTCAGGAGCTGCGGCTGGACACGTCGATCTCGGAAAACCTGCAGCAGGCCGGTTCGGAGCTGATCCTGCCCAACATGGGCCGTCCCCGCCAGAGCCTGGGCCTTGCGGCCAGGTACAAGAACGAGCTCACCGACATCTACGACGCCACCAACCTCATCCTGTCCGCCATGGTCCGGCGCCCCCTGTCGGAGTTCGAGGTCGGCTACGGTCTCGGCTACCGCCTTGCGCGCGTGGACGACGACGAGCTGCGCACCTTCAACCTCGTCTCCGCGCCGCTCATCGCGGAGTTCTCGAACGCCGACAACCCGCTGGAACCCACCACTGGGCTGACCCTGGCCGCGCGCGCCGAGCCCTTCCTCGGCATTGACCAGAGCGACGCGTCCTTCGTGTTCTGGGACGTCTCGGGCCGCCACTACCTGCCCCTGACCAGGGACAGGTCCCTCGTCCTGGCCACCCGCGGCCGCTACAGCCTCCTGGCCGGCACCAGCCGGGAGAGCATCCCCGAGGACATGCTCCTCTACGCCGGCGGCGGCGGGTCCATCCGCGGGTACGCATACCAATACGCAGGCCAGCTCGACGAGGACGACGCCCCCCTGGGCGGCGTGAGCGCCGTGGATTTCTCCGCGGAACTGCGCTGGCGCATCAACCGGGAGTACGGGTTCGTCATCTTCGGCGACGGCGGCGGCGCGTTCTCGGGGCGCAGCCCGGCCGAGAAGGAGGAATATTTCTGGGGCACGGGCGCGGGGCTGCGCTACTACACCCCCATCGGCCCCATCCGCCTGGACGTGGCGGTGCCCCTGGACCGCCGGGACGGCATCGACGACCCGTTCCAGCTCTACATCAGCCTGGGGCAGGCCTTCTGATGACCGCGCTTCCGCAGCCCATGCGCAGGAGGATCCTCCTCGCCCTGGCCGCCGTCCTCGCCGCGACGGCCCTGCTCGCCGCCCTCGCCCTGGGCACCGGCCGCGGCAGGCAGGCGCTCCTGGACGCCATCGACGGCCTGACGGCCGGGCCGCAGTTCCGTCTCGAAATGCGGGGCCTGCGCTTGGGAGGGGAGTGGAATCTTGAAGAGCTGACCGTCAGCGACGCCGCGGGGCCATGGCTGCGCGCGGAGGGCATCAGCGTCCGCCCCGTGCTGGGGGATTTGCTCCTCGGCCGCATCACCCTGGACCATCTGGGAGTGGGGACCCTCGCCGTGGACCGTCTCCCGGCCGCCGGGGAATCCGGGGGCGGTACGGGCGGGCCTGGGCTTCGCATCCGCAGCATCGACGCCGGAGAGATCCGGATCGGAGAGGCTGTGGCCGGGCACGAGGCGCTCCTCTCCCTCCACGGCGCCGCCGAGCTTGACGCGCGGGAAGCGCGGGCCAGGCTGCAGCTGGCGAGGCTCGACCGCGACGGCGACGCCCTGGGCCTGGAGGGACGGGTCCATTTTACCAGGCGCGAGCTGGACGTGCGTCTGGACCTGCACGAGGCACCGGGGGGCCTGCTGCATACCCTCGCCCATGTGAACGGTACCGAGGGCATTTCCCTGAGGGTTTCGGGCGGCGGGCCTTTCCGTGCCTGTCCGCTGACCCTGGAGGGCAGCCTGTCCGATGTCCTGACGCTCTCCGGCAACGCCACCCTGAATCTCGATGACGGACCGCAGATGACGCTGCAGGCCGGCTTCACTCCCGGTCCTGCCTGGACCGATTGGTCGGGACTGCCGCCCGAGAGTGTCGACATCACGGCCAGCGGCTCGTGGCGGGAACCGGCCTTGCACCTGGACAGGCTCGACGCGCGAAGCCGCATCGCGGACATCGGTGGCAACGCAACCTGGGACAGCGTCTCGGGCGAACTCGACGCCCGGCTTGAAGGCCGGGCAAAGGACCTGCACGCCTTCATGACGCCCGCCGTCAGTCCCGGAACGGCATCCGCCCAGGCCGTGCTGCGGCTGGACGGCGACGGCCTGCATGCACGCGTGCAGACCAGCCTTGCGGACTGGCGTCTGTCCGGCAAGGCATTGTCCGCAGCGAACGCGGACCTCGCCCTGGAAATGCCTGCGGAACTGAGCCGCTGGAAGGCCCGGGGGGAAATGCACGCCACGGCCCCCGACCTGCCCGAAGGCATGCGCGCCTGGAACGCCAACGCCACGCTGGACGGCGATTTCGAGTCCATCGCCGTCGATGGGCTTCTCCTGGCCTCGGAAAAGATATCCTTTGATCTCAGCGGCCGGCTCGGCCGGGAGATCGACGTCGCGGCCAGGATCGACGCGCGGCAAATCCCCATGGGAACCGACGTGCCCGGGCTTTCCGGTTCCTTCGTTTCGACCCTGAAGGGTGCGATGGGGCCCGATACACGCCGCCTGTCCGGAGATTTAGCCGTGAACGCGACCGGCATCGAGGGTCTCCCACTGGAAATCGAAGAACTGCTGGGCCGCGACGGCCGCCTCCTGGCCGCCTTCGAGGCCGGACCCGAACGCGTCCTGATCCGGGAAGCCGCTCTGCGCGCCCGCGCCCTGGTCACCATGAACGGCGAGTTCGACCCGGTTTCATCGCGCTTCCGGACCGGATTCGACGCCACCCTGCCCGCCCTGCGCCGGGAGGGCCTGAGCCTGCAGCATGGCGCATCCGTGCGCGGCACGGCCGAAGGCGCGCTGTCCTCTTTCGATCTGAAATTGACCGCGCAAAGCGTCGCCGTCGCGGTAGCCGGGCTTGAACTGAAGGACCTGAAAGCCGACGCCTCCCTGCTGGGTCTTCCGAAACTCCCGACCATGAACCTCGCGGCCGAAGCGCAATCGGCAGGCCAACCCGCAAGCCTGCGCATCGAGGCCGCGCCGACAGGCCGGGACGTGCGCGTGTCCCGCTTCCTCCTCGAAGCCCCCGGCACGAAGATCCAGGCTGCAGGCGACCTCGACCCGGCCACGCTGCTTTTTGCCGGAACCGTGGACGTTTCGAGCGAGGACCTCGGCGTCCCGGGGCGGATTCTGGGCCGGGACCTGCAGGGGAGCGTTTCCGCCCGGGCCGAGATGACCAGGGACAAGGGCGCCCAGCACGTCCGCGTCGAGGCCGGCGGCAAGGGCATCGGCGTCATGGGCCTGGACATCGGCCGGGCATCGGTCACAGGCCAAACGGTCTGGCCCGATCCGCTGCGCGGGACGGACATCCGGGCCGACCTCGACTCCGTGGCCCTTGGCGCCCTCAGGGCGGACCGGATCACGGGATCGCTTCGGGGCGCCGGCCAGGGGCTGGCCTTCGACCTGGGTCTGAGCAGCGCCCAGGCCCAGACCGACATCGAGGCCAAGGGGTTCTTTTCTTCATCCCCGGCCCGGCTTCGCGTCGACACCGTGCAGGGCGTTGCCCTGCGGGAACGGGTGCAGCTCGAATCCCCGCTCGACGTGACCTGGGGGCCCGGCCGGGCCGAGTGGCGCGAGGCGGTCCTCGGTTTCGGCCGCGCCAGGCTGACCAGCCGAGGGGCCGTCGCACCGGACAGGACCGACATCTCGGCCGAACTGCGCGACATGAACCCGGCCATGCTCCGCGCTGCCTTTCCGGGCATGCCCAGGGCCCGCGTCAACGCGCGGCTGCATGTCCGGGGGCATCCGGAGGACCCGGACGCGGTGCTGGAAATGGAGGCCCGGGACATCCGCGTCAGGGCGGCCGGAATCGGCAACCTTCAGGATCTCGGGGCGACGGCCCAGGTCCGCCTGGGGCGCGACCTCCTGGACGCGAGGGCAACCGTGGATTCGGCCAGCGGGATCGCCCTGGATGCGCAAATGTCCTGCCCCGTCCGGGCCGGACTGACATCCGTCGACGTGAGCCCCGGCGCCCCCCTCTCCGGCCGGATCGGTGGGTACGCCGAACTCGCCACCCTGCCCACTCTCCTGCGCCTGGACGACCAGGCAGTGGCGGGCAAATGCGAACTCGACTTCCGGGTCGGCGGGACATGGGCGAATCCCGCCCTGACCGGCTCGGCCAGGGTCCGCGGAGGCCGCTACGAGAACTTCCGCAGCGGCACGGCCGTGGAGTCGGCCGATGTGGACGCTCTGGCCAAGGGCTCGATCATCGAACTGAACGCCACGGCCACCGACGGCGAGGCGGGCAGAGCCGCCGGACGCGGCACGGTGGATCTGGACGCCCTGTCCTACGTCTTCGATGTCGACCTCGCGACCTTCCGCCTGCTGCGGCTGGATCTGTTCCAGGGCACGGCCGCAGGCCCCTTCCGCTTCGGCGGCGACCTGGACGCGGCCGCCCTGTCGGGCAACCTGACCCTGGACCCGGCCGCCATCGCCCTGCCCAGGTCCACGGCCAAGGAAGCTCCGCATATCGACGTCCGCGAGATCAACGCCAATGCCACCGGAAACCACACACCGGCTGCCGAACCGCACTTCCTCATCGGGATGGACCTGAACGTGGACATCCCCGCCCGGCTCACGGTCAAGGGGCGCGGCCTCGATTCGGAATGGGGCGGCCGTCTTCACATCGGCGGGAGCCATGTCCGCCCCGCCGTGAGCGGCGAGATGAACCTCCTGCGCGGCACCTTCGACTTCCTCGACCGCATCTTCGACCTGACCAAGGGATCCCTTCTCCTGGCCGGGGAAACCCCGCCCAACCCCTTCCTGGACATGCTCGGCGAAACCCGCGTCCTTGACACCCTCGTGCAGGTCCACCTGAACGGTCCGGCCAGGAATTTCCGCCTGAGCCTGACCTCGATCCCGGCCCTGCCCCAGGACGAACTCCTGGCCATGATCCTCTTCGGCCGCTCCATGCGTGAGATCTCGCCCCTGCAGGCCGTGGCCCTGGCCCAGGCCGCCGCTGAGATGACGGGCGTCGGGGCCGGCCTGGACGTGCTCGGGGCCGTCAAGTCACGGCTGGGCCTGCAGGAAGTCGATATCCGCAAGGACGAGGAGGACGAGACGTCCGTGGGGGTAGGCGGGTACGTCGGCGGGAAGTACTACATCCGGACGCAGCGAAGCGTGTCCGGACAGGACCGGACCAAGGTCGAGGTGCAGCTGACGCCGAAGATCAGCGTCGAGACGGAGGTCGGGACGGACTCCCGGCAGGGCGCCGGAATCAACTGGAAGCACGATTACTGAGAAAGGCCGGGTTCGATGGAGGCTAGAGGTCGTCCTCGGTCTCGGGGGACGCGGGCACGGCTTTGGCAGCCGCGGCGAAGATCTCCTGCAGCGCCCTGCCCCTGTCCTGAGCCAGCTGCTTCCATTTCTTCTTTTCCTTCTTCACGGCTTCGATGGTCAGGAGCAGGTCCTGGATGGTGTGGGCCGGGTACCCGTATTTGCCGTGCTTGCCCTTGCGCAGCTCTTCGTCGTTGCGCTCCTTGAGGGCCCGGAGCTGGCTGGAGGAGAGAATCATGGCTAACCGCTCACGGCCCGGACCTGGTCCATGTCCGTGTGCCCGTCCAGAACCTTGAGCATGCCGTCCTGCTTGAGGCTCAGCATCCCTTCGGTCACGGCCTGGGCGCGGATTTCCTCGGTGGGCTTGCGGTGCTTGATCTGCTGCTTGATGCCCGAGGAATTGACCATGAGCTCGTGGATGCCGAGCCGGCCCCTGTAGCCGCCCACGCACTGGGCGCAGCCGACCTTCTGGTAGAGGGTCCGCGGGCCGGCCAGATACTCCCTGGCGTGGGTCTCCCAGCCGGGGCCGAACTCCAGGGCCATCTCGTCGATCTCCTGCTGCTGCGGCGTGTAGGGCTTCTTGCAGTTGGGGCACAGGGTCTTGACCAGGCGCTGGGCCAGGACGCACAGCAGCGAATCGGCGAAATTGAACGGGTCGAGATCCATGTCCAGAAGGCGCGTCACGGTCTCGGGGGCGGAGTTGGTGTGCAGGGTCGAAAACACGAGGTGCCCCGTGAGGGACGACTCGACGCCGATGTGCGCCGTCTCCTTGTCGCGCATCTCGCCGATCATGATCACGTCCGGGTCGGCGCGAAGGAAGGAGCGCAGGGCCGAGGCGAAGGTCAGGCCGATCTTGGGGTTGACCTGCACCTGCCGCAGGCCCTCCTGGGTGATTTCCACCGGGTCCTCGGCCGTCCAGATCTTGCGCTCGGGCGTGTTGATGTAGCTCACGGCCGAGTGCAGGGTCGTGGTCTTGCCGGAGCCCGTGGGGCCGACCACGAGGATCAGCCCGTAGGGCTTGTAGATGAGCTTCTCGAAGGCGGACTTGTTCCGGGGCAGCAGGCCCAGCTTGTCCAGGGGCAGGGGCTTGCCCGAGGCCAGGACGCGCAGGACCACGTCCTCCATGCCCTCCAGGGTGGGGATGGTGGCCATGCGGTATTCGACGACCTTGTTGCGGTCCGGGAGCTTGATCTTGATCTTGCCGTCCTGGGGCAGGCGGCGCTCGGCGATGTCCAGGCTGGCCATGATCTTCAGGCGCGAGACGATGGGACGGGCCAGGGGCAGGCGCACCTTGCGGAACTCGTAGCACGTGCCGTCCAGACGGAAGCGGAACATGCAGAATTTCGAGTGCGGGTTGGGCTCGATGTGGATGTCCGAGACGTTCTTGCGCCAGGCCTCCACCAGCAGGGCGTTGACCATGCGCACGACCTCGCTGTCCGTGTCGCTGAGCTCCGCCTCGCCTTCATCGGCGGCCGACACCACGTCGCCGGCCTCGACGTCCTCGTCGAAGGCCGCAGCCAGATCCTCTCCGGCCCCGAACTGCTTGTAGAAATGCTCGATGTACTGCTCGATGTCCGAGGCCAGGGTGACCTTGGCCTGCACGTTCGACGTGCCGTAGATGAAGCGGATCTCGTCCAGGCGCCCCAGGTCGAAGGGGTTGGTCATGAGCACCGTGATGGTGTTGCCTTCCTGGGAAAACGGAATCCAGCCGTAGCGCTTGAGAAAATCGGGGTCCAGGCGGCGCTTCTCGAAAAGTTCGAAGGGCGGTTCCTTGGACGCGGAAAAGGGCACGAACTCCGTGCCGTAGAAGCGGGCCAGACTCTCGCCCAGATCCTTCTTGGCGACCTTGTATTCCTTGATAAGGACGCTGTCAGGGTCCTTGCCGTCAGCGGAAAGAACCTTGGAGAGCTGCTCGGCGCTGATGACGCCCTTGTCGAGAAGAAAGGAGTAGCGGCTGCTGCTCGACGCCACGGGGCGGGGGGTGAGGGCCTTGATGCGCTGCTCGATGCCCGGGAAGTCGGGGTCGAGGATGCGGACCTTCTCGAAAATGCGGCGCGCCTCGGAGATGTCTTCCTGATGCTGGTAGATGAGGCCGGCGCGGAAGTAGAGCTTGGCCGCGACCTTGGGGGGGTACTGATTCTCCCCCAGCACCTTGAGGGTGACCTCGGCCTGCTCCTGGACCTTGCCGAGCTTGTTCAGGCTGTCGAGCATGAGCCTGACCAGGTCGTAGGTGCGCAAGCCTTGTGCATAGCCGCTGCGGCAGATGTTCAGCACGCCTGCGTAATCGTCCTTGGCAAAGAGGCCCCAGGCCTTGGACAGGAGTTGTTCCTCTGTCAAAGGGGTTGACATGCGTCTCGCTCACCCATTGATCGATTGCCGGGCGGCCCGAGAGAGGGCCGCCCGGTAGCGGTGTTATTTCTTCAGCCAGGCCATCATGCCGCGCAGGCTGTCGCCGACCTGCTCCACCTGATGCTCGTGGCTCTGACGCCGGCGGGCCAGGAAGAACGGCAGGTTGGCCTTGTTCTCCAGGATCCAGTTGCGGGCGAAGGTGCCGTCCTGAATCTCTTCGAGGACCTTCTGCATGGCCTTGCGGGACTCGTCGTTGATGACCCGCGGGCCGGTCACGTAGTCGCCGTACTCGGCGGTGTCGCTGATGGAGTGGTGCATCTTCTTGAAGCCGCCCTCGTAAAGCAGGTCCACGATGAGCTTGAGTTCGTGCATGCACTCGAAGAAGGCGATCTCGGGCTGGTACCCGGCCTTGACCAGGGTCTCGAAACCGGCGCGGATGAGCTCGCTCACGCCGCCGCACAGCACGGCCTGCTCGCCGAAGAGGTCCGTCTCGGTCTCTTCGCGGAAGGTGGTCTCAAGGACGCCGGAACGGGTTCCGCCGACGCCGGCCGCGTAGGCCAGGGCCTTGGCCAGGGCCTGTCCCGTGGCGTCCTGGTGCACGGCCACCAGGCAGGGCACGCCGCCGCCCTTCTCGAACTCGCGGCGCACGAGGTGGCCGGGGCCCTTGGGGGCGATCATGACCACGTCCACGTCCTTGGGCGGGATGATCTGGTTGTAGTGGATGTTGAAACCGTGGCCGAAGACCAGGGTCTTGCCCGCGGTCAGGTTGGGCAGGATCTCTTCCTGGTAGACCTTGGGCTGGTACTGGTCCTGGACCAGGATCTGGATCAGGTCGGCCTTCTTGGCCGCCTCGGCCGCGCTGACGGGCTCGAAGCCGTGCTCGCGGGCCAGGTGCCAGTTGGCGCCGCCGGGACGCTGGCCGATGATGACCTGGACGCCCGAGTCGCGCAGGTTCTGGGCGTGGGCGTGGCCCTGGCTGCCGTAGCCGATGATGGCCACGACCTTGTCCTTGAGTATATTCAGATCGGCGTCCTTGTCGTAGTAAACTTTCATGGTTTCTCCTTCTCTCGTGGTTCGTGATGCCCGCTGCCGGGCCCCATTGCCAAATGGATCAGTCGGCGAGCTGCATGCTGCGCCGCATGGCCACGGTGCCGGCGCGGATGAACTCCTTCACGCCGAACCGCTGCAGCAGAGCCACGACGGCCTTGATCTTGCCCTGATCCCCGGTGATTTCGAGCGTCAGCTCGTCCGGGCTGACGTCGACGACCTTGCATCTGAAAATATCCGCGATCCTGAGCACCTCTGCCCGCTTGGAGTCCTCGGCACCGACCTTCATGAGCACGATCTCGCGCTCCACGGCCTGCAGGTGGGTCAGGTCCACGACCTTGATGACCGTGATGAGCTTGTGCAGCTGCTTCATGATCTGTTCGATGATCTGCTCTTCGCCGCTGGTGCAGATGGTGATGTGCGAAACCCCGTTTTCCAGGGTCGGGCCGACGTTCAGGGACTCGATGTTGAATCCGCGGCCGCTGAACAGGCCGACCACGCGGGACAGGACTCCGGGTTCGTTCTCGACGAGTATGGAAAGGACATGTCTCATGGCGGCCTCCTAAACCAGCAGCATTTCGGACAGGGCCGCACCGGCCGGGACCATGGGCGCGACGTTCTCCTCGGGCTCCACGCGCACGTCGACGATGACCGGGCCCGGGTAGGCGAAGGCCGCTTCCAGCGTCGACTCGAGATCCTCGGCCTTGTCGACCAGGTACCCCGCCGCCCCGTAGGCCTTGGCCAGGGCCACGAAATCGGGGTTGGTGTGCAGGCAGGTGGCGCAGTAGTTCTTCTTGTAGAAGAGCTCCTGCCACTGCCGGACCATGCCCAGGTAGCCGTTGTTGAGGATGACGATCTTGACGGGCACGTTGTAGCTCACGGCCGTGGCCAGTTCCTGGATGTTCATCTGGATGGACCCGTCGCCGGCGATGTCGACGACCAGCCTGTCAGGAAAGGCGAACTGCGCGCCGATGGCCGCCGGAAAGCCGTAGCCCATGGTGCCCAGGCCTCCGGAGGTCAGGAGGGTCCGGGGCTTCTTGTAGGTGTAGAACTGCGCGGCCCACATCTGGTTCTGCCCCACCTCCGTGGAGATGATGGCCTCGCCCTTGGACAGCTCGTAAATCTTCTCGACCACCCACTGCGGTTTGATGGCCCCGCCGTTCTTGGCGTAATTCAGGGGATACGTGGCCTTCATCTGGGCCAGGGAGGCGTTCCAGTCGGAATGCTTGTCCTTCCAGTCCACGCCCTTGATCCGGGCCACCTCCTCGATGAGCCCTTCGAGCCCCTGCTTGCAGTCGGCCACGATGGGCACGTCAACGACCACGTTCTTGCTGATGGAGGTGGGGTCGATGTCGATGTGGATGATCTTGGCCCGCGAGGCGAAGGCGTTGACGCGGCCCGTGACCCGGTCGTCGAAGCGCGCGCCCACGGAGATGAGCACGTCGCAGCTGTTGATGGCCATGTTGGCCGTGTAGGTGCCGTGCATGCCGAGCATGCCGAGCCAGTTCGGGTTGTCGCCCGGAAAGGCCCCCAGGCCCATGAGGGTCGTGGTCACGGGCAGGTGGAACTCCTCCGCCAGCCTGGTCAGCGCCGCGGCGCTGTCCGAGGAGACCACGCCGCCGCCGGCGTAGATGACGGGCTGGCGGCTCAGGGCGATGAGTTCGGCGGCCTTGCGCAGCTGCTTGCGGTTGGGGTTCACGTTGGGGTTGTAGCTGCGGATGCTGATGCTCTCGGGATAGGAAAATTCCGTGACGGCGTTGACCACGTTCTTGGGCAGATCGATGAGGACAGGCCCCGGCCTGCCTGTCCGCGCGATATAAAACGCCTGTTTTATGGTCGTCGCCAGGTCGGCGACGTTTTTGACCAGATAGTTGTGCTTGGTGCAGGGCCGGGTGATGCCCACGATGTCGGCTTCCTGAAAGGCGTCGTTGCCGATCAGGTGCGTGGGCACCTGCCCCGTGATGACGACGAGGGGAATGGAATCCATGTAGGCCGTGGCGATCCCGGTCACGGTGTTGGTCGCACCGGGGCCGGACGTGACCAGGCATACGCCCACCTTGCCCGAGGCCCGGGCGTAGCCGTCCGCGGCGTGGACCGCGGCCTGCTCGTGCCGGACGAGAATGTGCCTGATGGGGTGCTTGGGCAGTTCATCGTAGATGTCGATGACCGCGCCGCCGGGGAAACCGAAAATCAGGTCGACCCCTTCCCGCTTCAGGCATTCCATGAGTATCTGGGCACCGGTGAGCACCATGGCTCCTATCCCTCCTGTTTCTTGTATTTTTCGAGCAGAGCCTGGATCCGGGTCTTCCCGGCCAGCTTCTTCTTCTTGTACTCCTTCACTTCGAGGTCTTCAGCGGGAGAAAGCGCCGCTTTTCCCGAATACCGCTCCAGGATCTTCTCGAAGCCCACATGTTCCTCCCACAGAGCCTTGAGTTCCTCGTCGTGACCCATGTGGGCCGCAATCAGTTCGAGGTCTTGCTGTTCCATAGGATGTCTCCTTAGCGTTATGGTTATCCTCATGCCCGGCCGGACAGGACGTCCCAGTCGGGCTCTTCCTCGGTCATCAGGAGCAGGTTCTTGTGCCGGGACCCGTGCCCGGACTCGATGACCACCTGCGGGGTCTTCATTCCGAAGAGCTCGGCCACAAATACTGTCAACGCGTTGTTGGCCTTGTTGTCAACCGCCGGGGCGCGCAGGCGTATCTTGAGATGGTCGCCGTGCATGCCCGCCAGTTCCGTCTTCTTCGCCCCGGGCTGCACCCAGAGGCTGATCCGCCACCCGCCGTCCTTGGCCGGGCCGGCCCAGACCGGACGGTCCTTCGCCACCATCGCCCCCTTAGAACATCATCTGCGACAGGAGCCGCGTCATGAAGACCTGGATGAACTTGATGGCCAGGACGACCACGAAGGGCGAAAAATCGATGCCGCTGAAATAGGTGAACGGCATCCACTTGCGGATCCGGTAGAAAACGGGCTCGGTCAGGGTCCGGATGCCGCGCACGATGGGGTTGTAGGGGTCGGGGTTGACCCAGGACATGACCACCGAGGCGATGACCACCCAGAAATACAGGGACAGGACGCTGTCCACCACATAGTATACGGCCGTGATCAGACTCGAAAAAACCGGCATGAAGCCTCCGTACGGATATATTCTTCCTGCGCGGCGCTGGGGCGGGATACTCCGAGCGCCCGGACCGCGCAAGCGTTAATCGATTATCTCGAAAAATCCCCTTTCAAACCATTGCCGCAGTTCATGGAAACTGTCCACATGGAGTTGGGCGGCCAGTTCCCGGTTCCGGTAGGCCCAGAACGGCACCCCCGCCCGCACCGTCGTCTCCTGGTCCACGGACGAATCCCCGAGGTAGGACATCGCCCCGGTGCCGAAGCCCCAGGCCTCGACGATGCACCGCAGCCCCTCGGGGTCGGGCTTGGGCCGGGAGACCTTGGCCGCGGTCATGACCGGGTCGAAGTAGCCGGTCAGGCCGAAGCGCTCCAGGACCAGTTCCATGGAGTTCTTGCGGTTGGTGTTGACGGCCATGCGCACCCCGCGCCGGGCCAGGTCCTCCACCAGCTCGAAGAGCCCCGGCTCGGGGATCATGCGGTCGATGAAGTCGTTGTAGGTCATGTGCCCCTGCACCTCGGCGGCCCTGGCCCTGAGCTCCGAGGGGATGATCCGGGCCATGGCCGCGTCCACGGTGTGCATGAACGCGTACTCCTCATCCTCGGGGCTCATGGGCTCAAGGCCCAGGGTCAGGAGGATGTGGTTGTAGTAGTGGCGGTTGACGTCGCGGGAGTCGAAGAGGACCCCGTCGCAGTCGAAGACCACGCCGCGGACGAGCCGCAGGTCGATACGGCGGGGCCGGCCCGCGCAAGATGGCATGGCTACTCCATGGCCTCCGGGAAATACTGCCCGGCGAGCTCGCGCAGCTTGAACTTCTGGATCTTGCCGCTGGCCGTCATGGGGTATTCGTCCAGGAAGGCCACGTACTTGGGTATCTTGTAGCGGGAGATCTGCCCGCGGCAGAAGTCGCGGATGTCCTCGGTCCCGTAGTCGAAACCCTCCTTGAGGATGACGAAGGCGCCGACCTCCTCGCCGTACTTGCGGCTGGGAACGCCGACCACCTGCACGTCCTTGATGCCCTCCATGCGGTACAGGAACTCCTCGATCTCGCGCGGGTAAACGTTCTCGCCGCCGCGGATGATCATGTCCTTGAGGCGCCCCGTGATGCTCAGGTACCCGTCCTCGTCCATGACGCCCAGATCGCCGGAGTGCATCCAGCCGTCGGGGTCGATGGCCTGGGCCGTGGCGTCGGGGTTGTTGTAGTAGCCCTTCATGACGTTGTAGCCGCGGCAGCAGACCTCGCCCTGCACGCCGGGGGCCACGGGCTCGCCCGTCTCGGGGTCGACCACGCGCACCTCGATCTCGGGCATGGCGCGGCCCACGGTGCGCGTGCGCTGCTCCATCGAATCGTTGACCCGCGTCTGGGTCATGACCGGGGAGGTCTCGGTCAGGCCGTAGCAGATGGTGATCTCCTTCATGTTCATGACGTCCATGACCTTCTCCATGACCGGCACCGGGCACGGCGAGCCGGCCATGATGCCCGTGCGCAGGGAGGACAGGTCGAACCTGGGGAAGGAGCGGTGTTCGAGCACGGCGATGAACATGGTCGGCACGCCGTAGAGGGCCGTGCACTTCTCCTCCTCAACCGCCGTCAGGACCAGCAGGGGGCTGAAGCCTTCGAGGATGACCAGCGTTGCGGCGTGGCTGATGGCCGCCAGGACGCCCAGCACGCAGCCGAAGCAGTGGAACAGGGGCACGGGCAGGCAGACCCGGTCCTTGTGGGTGAACTTCTGGTTTTCGCCGATCCAGAAACCGTTGTTGCCGATGTTGTAGTGGGTCAGCATGACGCCCTTGGGGAACCCGGTGGTGCCCGAGGTGTACTGCATGTTGACCACGTCGTGCGGGTCCAGGGAGGCCTGGCGCGCGCGGTAGTCCTCCTCGGAGGTCACGCGGCTCAGGGCCAGCAGTTCGGGCATGGAGTACATGCCGCGGTGCTTCTCCTGGCCGAGGAAGAAGACGCGCCTCAGGTCCGGGAACTTGTCGCTGCGCAGGTAGCCTCGCTCCTGGGTCTTGAGCTCGGGCACCAGCTCGTAGACCGTCTGCACGTAGTCCGTGTCGCGGAAGGAATCGATGAGCAGCAGGTTCTCGCACTCGGACTGCTTGAGCAGGTATTCGAGCTCGGCCTTCTTGTAGAAGGTGTTGACCGTCAGCAGGATGGCCCCGATCTTGGCCGTGGCGAACTGGAAGGCCACCCAGTACGGCACGTTGGTGGCCCAGATGGCGACCTTCTCGCCCTTCTGCACGCCCATGGCCATGAGGCCCTTGGCCAGATTGTCGACCAGTTCGCCGAACTCCCGGTAGGTCAAGCGGAAATTGCGGTCCACGTAGACCACGGCTTCGTTGTCCGGGTGCTGCATGATGGCTTCGTCGAGCATCTGCCCCAGGGTAATTTCTCGCAACGCTGGCTTGTCCATGACTCCCCCTTGGAATGATCCCGGACTATTCCGGAAAGTAGAGCACCGCATAGATGGAGGCCGGGGAGTCCCCGCTGCAGGCCACATGATGCGGAACGATGGAATTGAGATAGATGGAGTCGCCCTTGGAGAGGGTCAGCACCTCGCGGCCGTAGGTGACCTCGATGGCGCCGTCGTGCACGACGATGAACTCCTCGCCCTCGTGGCTCGAAAGCTTCCGCTCGGCGCAGGTCGACGGCATGATCTCGACGAAGAAGGGCTCCATGTGCCGGTCGGTCTTGCCGCGGCCCAGGGAGTAGAACTTCATGTCCACGGGGCAGTCCTTGCCGCCGAGCATGTTCAGGCCCGCCTCCCGTTGGCCCAGGCGCACGATGAGGGGGTCGTGGCCGAGTTCGTCGTCCAGGAAGGTGCCCATGCGCACGCCGAGCCCGCGGGCGACCTTGAGCAGGGGCCCCAGGGACGGGTAGACCGAATCCTCTTCGAGGGATTTGAGGAAGGAAAGCTGCAGGCCTGTGCGCGCAGCCAGATCTTCGAGGCTGATTTCGTTCATTTCCCGGTAACGCTTGATGCGTCTGCCGAGTTGCTCTTTGCTCATACTCAGGTCTCGCTGGTTAGGGTTGCTGGGACGGGGCCACGATGGTCAGGGGTTCGGACAGCTCGACCCGGACGCCGCAGACCCGTTCCAGGGCGTCTTCGTCCAGCCGGCAGCACAGCAGAGCGCCGTCCTCTCCGCAAGGGGAAAATTCCAGGTCCAGGGCCGAAAGCTCCCGCAGCACGTCGGCGTCGGTCACGTACAGCCGCGCGCCCCGGGGCAGGAAGCACAGCAGGGACGGCAGCAGGGATTTCCAGGGCAGTTCCGCGCAGGCCCGCGGGAAGAGTGCCTCGTCGGGCACGCCGAGCTCCGCGAAGCTCTCCTCGTCATCGAGGCCCAGCACCTCGGCGAACCCCTCCCGGGCCGCCTCGAACCGCCCTTCCTGCTCGCGCATGGCCACGAACTGCTCCTCGCGGAAGAGGGCCATGGCCAGCAGGATCTGGGCCTGGCGGCAAGGGTCGGCCGCCTCGGGCTCCGAACCGCCCAGAAGCTGCGACCGGAATTCCAGGCTCGTGCCCGTGAAGAAATTGTCCAGTCCCGCGGCCTGATAGGCCTTCATGTCAGAAGCGCGCTGGAAGCGTTCGCCGAACTCCATGTAGCTGCGCAGCAGCGCGCGCACCTCGGTCGGCGAACAGGGCAGGCGCTCGGGCCGCCAGCGCGGCCGGTCCGTGTCCATGTTCACGCCGGGGTCGAAAAAGACGAGCCCCTCGGGCAGGGGCCCCTGGCCCAGCCTCGGGTGCATCCAGGGAAAATGCACGAGCATTGCGGTCATATCATCTCCTTAACCGTATCCGCATCAGAATCCCGCCACGAACCTGCGGCACCGCCCGGGGCAGACGGGCATCCGCAGCAGGCACACGCCATCCAGGAAGTGCGCGCAGGGCACGTCCCCGGCCTCGTCCGGCAGGGGGATGAAATTTGCACAGTCGAGGCCAATGTTCAAGGCCGCATCCACACGCCGCTCCCAGATGCGTCCGGCCTCCTCCGAAGACAGGCCCAGGCTCTCGCCGCGGACCACGAAGGCGTCGAAGCTGTCCGCGAGGGCCTGCAGCGCGGTGCAGGCGAACCCGGCATGCAGGCCCGGGTTGAGACGCTCCTCGTAGATGCAGCGTCCCGCCGCCCAGAACCGGCATCCCCGGCCCGGCAGCGAAAGCGGCGGCAGCGGCCGGCTCACGCCGCCCCCCGTCCGCGGGTGTCCGGACGCCGCGGACATGACCTCAGGCTATTTAGGGAATACATTCCATCCATCCGGAAACCAAGATTTTTCTTCGTCACGCAAATGTTGACCTGCCCGAAGGGCTATGTGTATATGAGGCCCATTCATTTCCGAGGAGGCATACATGTTCGGCATTGGCATCCCAGAGCTTCTCATCATTCTGGTTATCGTCCTGGTTATTTTCGGGGCCAACAAGTTGCCTGAAATCGGTTCAGGTATGGGCCGGGCCATCAAGAACTTCAAGAAGGCCACCAGCGAGCCTGAAGAAATCGACGTGACGCCCAAGTCCGACACGAAGGACACGACGGATAAGAAAGACTGAATTTTCAAAGGTTGAAATCGACAGAATCCCGGCCAAGGCCGGGATTCTTCTTTTCAAAAGCCCCTACCTGATCCGCACCGTCAGCCCCTGGGCCTTGGCCGCGTCCTCCAGACGCCTGGACAGGGCTTCCCTGGACCCGGTCGTGATCCGCCACACGCCGGCCATGCCCTGCCCTTCCATCTCCACGCCGATCAGGGCCTTGCGTTCGATCTCCGCATTCCAGCCGTCCATGAGACGGTCGAACTCCATGGGCCCCATGCTCGAAAGCCAGCCGGAGATGCGGACTTCTACCCCGGCCCCACCTCCCCCGGCTTGCGCCGGACGGGAAAAATAGTCCTTCCAGACCGCCAGCCAGACCTCGTCGAGGGTCTTGGCAGAACGGGTCGAACTCCACTCCCCGAGGCTCAGCACGCCGTTCCAGTCCCGGCCCTGCGACAGGGTCAGGACCGGCACGTCCGCGCCGGCGGCGGCCACCGGGGCGAGTCCCGAGAGCTCCTGCAGGGCCGAAAGCCGTTTGGTACGCGAAGGCTCCATACCCGACAGGTGGAGCACGTACGGCAGCGGGCCCGTCAACGTGGAGAGCACGCCCAGGTCCCGCAGACGGGTCTTGAGGCCCGCGCCGTGAACCCGCACGTCGAGGGTCAGCGCCTCGCCCGTGGCGTTGCCCGCGACCGTGGCATTGCCGGCGTCTGCGGCCGTTTCCTTGTAGCCCAGGACCAGGGAGTCACGCTCCTTGGCCAGGACGCCCATGACGGCCTTGAGCCGCGCCGGCGTCAGCGCCGGGCCTGCGATGGCCCTGGTTTCCAGGGCCAGGGCCTCGTCGAAGCCCCGACCGACGGCCGCGGCCCTGTCCTCGCCCTGGACCAGCGGCACCGTCACGCGCTGGTCCGCCAGGACCAGGGTGGACCAGAGCATCAGGGCAGCAAACACACCTAACACGCGTCCTTGCATGGAAAAACTCCTTCGTGAAAATCTGTAGCGCGAGGGCCGCCCCGCAGCAACCCGGCACCTCACGCCGGTGATGCCAGGAACTCCCTGGCCCTGGCCGCCATCCCCTCGAAATCCGCCGGGTCGTGCCAGGCGATGTCCTGGTCCTTGTTGAACCAGGTCAGCTGGCGCTTGGCGTAGGCCCGCGTGCTGCGCAGCCAGTCGGCCCGCGCCTGGGCCATGTCCAGACCGTCCAGGAGCACGGCCAGCAGTTCCGGGCAGCCGATGCCCGAAAACCCCGGAGCCTCCCTGTTCGGGCAGCCCTCGTAGGCCAGACGGACCTCGTCCAGGGCTCCCGCTTCGAGCATGAGTTCGATGCGGCGTTCCAGGCGGGGCGTCAGCGTCGCCAGGTCCGTGCGCAGGCCGATCTTGAGGGCGCGCAGCCCTTCGGGGCGGCGGGTCTGGCCGTGCCACCAGGTCAGGGTCCGGCCCGTGGCGGCGAAGACCTCCAGGGCTCGGCAGATGCGCTGCGGGTCGTTGGGGTGGATTTTGGCCGCGTAGTCCGGGTCCACGCCCCGCAGACGGGCGTGCAGGGCCGGGGACCCGACGGAGGCGCACTCCCGCGCCAGTTCCTCGCGGATGCGCGGGTCGATGTCCGGGATGGGCGCCAGGCCGTCGACGAGGCTCTTCAGGTAGAGGCCCGTGCCGCCGACGAGGATGGGCACGAGGCCCTGGCTGCGGTAGGCTTCGGCCCGCGCCTGGATCTCGGCCGCGAAGGAGCCCGCCCGGACGGGCTGGTCCACGGGCAGGTAGCCGTAGAGGGCGTGGGGACAGACGGCCCGCTCCTGCGCGGTGGGCTGGGCCGTGACGATGCCGAGGCCGGCGTAGACCTGGCGGGAGTCGAAGTTGACCACCCCGCCGCCCAGGGCCCCGGCCAGGGCCAGGGCCGCGGCGGTCTTGCCCGTGCCGGTGGCCCCGACCAGGCAGACGAGACTCGTGACGCTCATGCCTTGGCGGGCCCCCCGGCGGGCAGAGCGGACGCCCCGCCGTGCACGTCGGCCAGTCGCGCCTCGATGCGGGCCTGGATGGACTCGGGCACCAGCCCCTCGATGACCCCGCCGAGCTTGGCCACATCCTTGATGATGGAGGAGCTGATGTAGAGCCAGCGGTAGTCCGTCATCATGAAGACGGTGTGGATGCTGGGCTTCAATTTGCGGTTCATGAGGGCCATCTGGAACTCGTACTCGAAGTCCGAGACGGCGCGCAGGCCGCGCAGGATGGTGTTGGCGTGCGCGCCCGGCACGTAGTCCACCAGCAGGCCCGAAAAGGCCTCGACCTCGACGCGCAGCTGCCCGCGGAAGATCTCGCGGATCATGTCGACGCGCTCCTCCAGGGAGAAGAGCGGGTTCTTGCCCGAGTCCCTGGCCACGGCCACGATGATGCGGTCGAAGACCTCGAGGCCACGGCGCACGAGGCTCAGGTGTCCGTTGTGGAAGGGGTCGAAGGTGCCGGGGTAGACGGCGATGCGCTCTGGTTTCTGCGCCATATGCATATCCTTGTCTGTCCGTAGAGTTTGTCGCGAAGGAGCGCCAGGTCCGGGTGCGGGAGGGCGTCGAGGGCCAGTCCCGCCTCCACCTCGGCGCACAGCAGCCCTTCGCGCGCCAGGACGTTTCGGTCAAGCAGCAGCCGCAGGGCTGGCAGGAAAAGATCCTTGCCGTAGGGAGGGTCGATGAAGACGAGCCCGAAGGAGCCCGTGCCGCCCCCACCCAGCCAGCGCGCGGCGTCGCCCTTGACGATCCGGAAACGCTGCCGCGCGACGCCCAGCTCATCGAGGTTGGAGCGGATGAGGGCCGCGGCGTGGGCGGCCTTCTCGACGAAGACCGCTTCTGCCGCGCCGCGGCTCAGGGCCTCGATCCCCAGGGAGCCGCTGCCGGCGAAGATGTCCGCCACCCTCGTCCCGCCCCAGTCCACGCCCTGGGATTCGAGCATGGAGAAGAGGGACTCGCGCACCTTGCCCGTCGCGGGGCGGTAGCCAGGCCCCTCGGTGGTGCGGATGCGCCTGCCGCGGTACTCCCCGGAGATGATGCGCACGGGCTAGGCCTTGTCGCCTTTGCGCTTCTGCTCGAACATCAGCTCCGAAAGGATGGAGGTGAAGCGGGCGTTGATGTCCAGCAGGTTGCCGCGGATCTCCACCTGGTTGGACAGGCCCATGCGCTGGATGAACTCCACCCGCTCCCGGACCTGGTCCAGCTTGTCGGTCGTCTCCTCCAGCAGGTATTCCCAGTCGATGCGCGGAGCGGCCAGGGACGGACGCGCCGTCAGTTCGAAGCGGCCGCCCTTCTCCAGCAGGCACTCGTCCAGATAATCCGGGATGTGCACGGTGTACTTGAACTTCTCGCGGATGAGCTCGGCCAGGACCTTCTGCCCGGAATGCTCGCCGTGGACCAGGTAGATCTGCACGTCGGGATTGCGGAAGTGGGACAGCCAGTCGAGGATCTGCGACTGTCCGGCGTGGCCCGAGAAGCCGCCGATGGTGAAGACCTTGGCCTTGACCGAAAGCTCCTCGCCCAGGATGCGGATGGTCTGGGCGCCGTCGACGATGCGCCGGCCGGGCGTGCCTTCGGCTTGGAAGCCGACGAAGACGATGGACGCGCCGGGCTTCCAGATGTTGTGGCGCAGGTGGTGCTTGATGCGGCCCGCATTGGCCATGCCGCTGCCGGCAATGACGATGGCCGGCCCCTGTGAGCTGTTGATGGCCCGAGACTCCTCGACCGAAAGGGAGTAGCGGAGGTTGGGCATTTCCAGGGGGTTCTCGCCGCTCTTGACCCGCTGCTTGGTCTCGTGGTCGTAGTAGTCCCAATGCCGGCGGAAGATCTCCGTGGCCTTGATGGCTAGGGGGCTGTCCACGTAGACGGGCAGGTCCTCGGGCAGTTTCCCCTCTTTTCGCAGCAGATAGAAGGAGTACAGCAGCTCCTGGGTGCGCTCCACGGCGAAGGCCGGGATGATGACCTTCTCGCCGCGCTCGTAGCTGTAGGCGATGGCCTCGGCCAGCTCCTGCCGGCTCTGGGCCTCGTTCTTGTGGTTTCGACTGCCGTAGGTCGACTCCAGAAAGAGGAAATCGGCGTGCTCGACTGTCTCCGGGTTGCGGACCAGGAGCTGGTTGGGGCGGCCCAGGTCGCCGGAAAAGACCAGCTTGGTCTCCTCCTCCCCTTCCTTGATCCACAGCTCGATGAAGGCCGAGCCCAGGATGTGTCCGGCGTCGTTGTAGACCACGCGGATGCCGGGGGCCGGCTCGAAGGCCGTGTTGTACTCCTCGATTTTCAGCTGCTTCAGGGCCTTCTGGGCCTGCTCCACGGTGTAGAGGGGCTCCACGGGCGGGTCGCCGGCGCGCAGCTTCTTGGTGCTGCGCCACTGGGCGTCGGTCTCCTGGATGCGTGCGCTGTCCTCGAGCATGATGGTCAGCAGGTCGCGGGTCGGCGCGGTGGTGTGCACGCGGCCCTTGAAACCCTTGGCCGCCAGGCGCGGGAGCAGCCCGGAGTGGTCGATATGGGCGTGGGTCAGGAGAATGAAATCGAGGGCTTCGGGCCGGTACATCCCGCTCTCGTCCCAGTTGCGCGCCTCGATGATCCTGTTGCCCTGGTGCATGCCGCAATCGATGGCGAAACGGGCGTGTTCGCACTCGAGCACGTAGCACGAGCCCGTTACGGTCCGAGCCGCGCCAAGAAACGTTATCTTCATTCCTTTCTCCCTATATTTCAGATGGATGAAAACAATGCCCCGCAACCCATTGCCCTCGAAGGGCCGGGTATGCTAGCCCCGTGGACACGCTGCATCCGACGACGGGGCGACAACCTTTTTGCCAAGACGAACCAACCCATGATCAATCTGGAAAAACTCAGCGACCGGGATCTGCCCCCTCTCAAGCCGATGGTCATCAGGCTATGGCAGCTCCTCAATGCCCCCAACACCCGCCTGCAGGACATCGTCGAGGCCATGAGCGCCGAGCCAGTCCTGTGCGCCCGGATCATGGCCATCTCCAACTCGCCAATGTACCGCGGCCTCGACGAGATCACCTCGCCGCAGAAGGCCCTCGTGCGGCTGGGCCTGAACGAGGTCAAGGGCATCGTCTACTACCTGACCCTGGCCGACTCGGTCACCAAGAACGCATTCCCGCCCTCGTTCTCCATCCGCCGCTTCTGGACCCACAGCCTGAGCACGGCTCTCTTGTCCAAGAAACTCATGCAGTACTACCCGAGCCTCTTTCCCATGTCCCCGGAAGAACAGGACGGGACGTACCTGGCCGGCCTGCTGCACGACATCGGGTACGTGGTCATGGCCACCCTGATGCCCGGGGAATTCACCGTGATGGCAAAGATCTGGGAAGAGGGGGGCCGGAACCCCTTGGACGTCGAAGAGAAACTCTTCGGAGTCAGTCACCCGCTCCTGAGCGCCAAGGCCCTCAAGCTCTGGAAATTTCCGAAAAACGTCCAGCTCGCGGTTTACGCCCATCACCGCGAGGTGGCCCAGGACTCGCCCCCCGCCATCATGCTCATCAAGCTGGCGGACTACCTCGCCACCAAGGCCGGGTACCACTTCAACCCCATGTTCACGGCGGACATGAAGGGCCTCGGCGTCCCGCTCTACCTGCTCGAAAACGACTACCAGCCCGTGGTCGAGGAAGTGGCCCTGAAGGTGGAGACGCTCGTCAACCAGGCCTTCGCCTGAGGCTCAGAGGGTCCGGGCGCAGCGCAGTTCGAGATCGACCGCGCCCGTATGCCCCATGACCCCTTCGGGCACGGGTTCGTTCATCCTCTCGCAGACCCAGTTCCACAGCACGTCGCTCGTCCGTTCGAACTGCCGGTAGTCGCCAAGCACCCGCACGCACAGATACCGTGCGGCCAGGGTCATGCGCGCGGCCGGGACATCATCCTGGAACTGATATTCACCGATGGCCGCGCCGAGCCGGGCCAGCATGGAGCGCGTGCCCTCCTCGTCGAGGTCCGGTGAGACAAGGCACAGGAACCCGTTGTCCATGGAGGCCAGCCGGTCGTAGTTGCGCAGCTGCCGACGCAGCGAGGCCCAGATGCCGTTCTTGAACCACTCCATCCAGCCGTCCCCGTAGCTCAGGCGCAGGTCCGCCAGGCCCGGCACCGAAAGGACGCTCATGGATACCCAGCCCTCCCGGCGGCCGATGCGGTTCACTTCCTCGCCGAGATAGATGCGCAGGCCTTCGGGCGTCAGCAGGCCCGTCTCCCGGTCCAGCAGGCGCGACGCGCCGTACCTGCGGCACAGGGCCATGGCCCTCAGGGCGCGACGCATCTTCCACTCCAGTTCCAGGTCCATGTAGGGGCCGGCGATGCAATCGTCGACATCGTGTTGGCTGGAAAAGACCTGGAGCATGTCGCCCTGGGGCCCGACAAGGATGATGTAGGCCGGGGTCAGGGAACGCCTGGCCTCACGGGCCCGGACCATGGCGCAGAGTTCCAGGCCCGAGATGTCCACCCCCTGGGAGGACACGAGCAGGCAGTCGTACGCGACGTCCTCGGTCAGGGCCACGGCCTTGAGATGACCGCGCACGTGGTCGGCCTTCAGGTCGAGCCGCTCCAGGACGGCGCTCATTTCCCGCGCGACGTCGTCGTCCGGCTCCACGATCAGGAACGTGAACCTGTCCTTGTCTTCCATGGTCTGGGTCATGCGCTGCGCCTTTGCGTTACGGGGGGTTGGATGCACGGATGCCTGGAACCGCCATCGCCTCCGGGTAGCAGACCCGGGGGCGCCTTGTCCACAGACCCGGCGCGGGACCGGGCCCTTGGGTTTTGCCCTCGGCCGCGTTATGGTGTATGGCCCCTGTCCACAGTGGACACCGCAAATGCATAATCCTTTCAAATCGCTGGAAAAAGATCCAGGCCTCAAGGCCAGGATGAAAAAAAGACGCAAACCCGCGGCCACGGCGCCCGCTCCGGCCGAAGGGCCCCGGGAAAAATCCGAGGACGAGCTCTTCCTGCACGCCTTCTCCGACGTGGTCCCCCTGAACAAGGGCGGCCGCGACGTGGCTCCGGCGGCGGCTCCGCCCCAGGCGGTCCCCGCCCCCCCGCCGACCTTCGCCCGGCTGCTGGAGGAAAACATCGAGTTCGAGATGGACTACACCCACGAGTTCATCACCGGACAGGTCCGGGGGCTGGACCCCAAGATCTTCCGCAAGCTCAAGGGCGGGGAGTTCAGCGTGCAGGCCCACCTGGACCTGCACGGCATGAACGCCGACCAGGCCAAGCTCGCGGTCCTTGACTTTCTGCGGCGCTGCTACATGGAAGGCAAGCGCTGCGTGCTGCTCATCCCGGGGCGCGGCCGCAACTCCCCCCTGGGCCAGGGCGTGCTGCGCCAGGAGCTGACCGCCTGGCTGACCCAGGCCCCCCTGAAGCGCGTCGTGCTGGCCTTCACCACCGCCCTGCCCAAGCACGGCGGCAGCGGCGCCGTCTACCTCCTGCTGCGCCAGGTGCGCAAGGACAGGGGCAAGATCGCCTGGGAAGAGGTCTTCGTCGATCTGGACGGCTGAACTTCATCACATCATGCATCACCAAAGGACCTGAACATGGGCTTTTTTTCCCGCATCAAGAAACTCTGGGGCTCCGAGACCGAAACACAGCCGCAGGCCCCCCTGGCGCCGGAACATCCCGAAGCCGCAACCGCGCACGAAGAGGTCCGGACTCCGCCCGAAGCCCCCCGCCTCGAAGAGGAAACCCCGGAGCCCATCGAGGCTGTCCCGGTCGTCGAGGCCCAAACCCCGGAGCCCATCGAAGCTGTCCCGGCCGTTGAAGCGGCTCGGGCCGCAGAGCCCGCAAGACCCGCAGAACCGGCGCAGGCCGCCGGGCCCGCGCGCAAGGAAGGCGGCTGGCGCAGGCTTTTCGGTTTCGGCGGCGAAGAGCCCAAGGAACCGGCGCCCCTGGCGCCCGCCCCGGCCGAGCCGGCCGAACCGGCCATGCTTTTCCAGGAAAAGCCCACGGCCAAGGCCGCCCTGGAGCCCTGGCAGCAGGCATTGGTTCAGGCCCTGGGCGAGGCCGAGCCCAAGCTCTCGACCTGGATGACGCACATCCTGGACGGCGTGACCAAACGCGGCGACGCACTGTGGGACCGCCTGCGCTTTCTTTTCGCGCAGCTGGACGTGCCGTCGGCCGAGGCCGAAGACTTCATCGCCCGCTTCGACACGTGGCTTTCGGATATGGACTACGACCATGTGGACGAGTTCCGCTCGGAGCTGCAGTACCGCATGGCCCTGGCCCTGGAGCTGGAGGACGAGGAGGACGAGCGCAACCGGCTCTTCCTGAAGCTGTCCGCCGGGCTTGGCAAGACTCGCGAGCAGCTGACCATGCGCATCGACCAGCTCCTGTCCATGGGCGGGGGCTACGACGACGCCTTCTGGGAGGAGCTGGAGGAGATCCTGCTCATGGCCGACGTGGGCGTCAGCGCCACCCAGGAACTGCTGAAGCGCCTGCGGCCCAAGGTCCGCCAGGCGGGCGGGCGCGACGCCGCGGACTTCAAGGCCCTGCTCAAGGAGGAGTTGGCCGCGGTCTTCCTGGAGCCCAAGGCCCCCAAGGTGCCCCAGGCGCCCGAGGTGGTGCTCATGATCGGCGTCAACGGCGCGGGCAAGACCACGACCATCGCCAAGCTGGCCCACCGCGCCCAGATGCAGGGCCGCAAGGTCCTGGTGGCGGCCGGCGACACCTTCCGCGCTGCGGCCATCGAGCAGCTGCAGGTCTGGTCCAAGCGGGTCGGCGCCGGCTTCTACGCCAAGGCCCACGGCAGCGACCCGGCGGCCGTGGCTTTCGAGGCCGTGGATTACGCCATGAAGGAGGGCTACGACCTGGTCTTCGTGGACACGGCCGGACGCCTGCAGACCAAGCACAACCTCATGGAGGAGCTGAAGAAGATCAACCGGGTCCTGGGCAAGAAGCTCGAAGGCGCGCCCCACCGCACCGTCCTGGTGCTGGACGCCACCACGGGCCAGAACGCCCTGTCCCAGGTCAAGCTCTTCTCCCAGGCCTCGCCCGTGGACGAGGTTATCCTGACCAAGCTCGACGGCACGGCCAAGGGCGGCATCATCGTGGCCATTGCCCTGGAGTTCAAGATTCCCATCAGCTTCGTGGGCCTGGGCGAGAAGATGGAAGACCTGCGCCCCTTCTCGGGCCAGGAATTCGCCAGCGCCCTCTTCGACTGAAAAAACGCGGGCGGGATCATGGTCCCGCCCGCATCCTTCTACTTCCCCGCCGATTCCCCAAGCGCCCGCCGTATGCTCTCCACCCTCCGCCGGTTGACGCCCAGGTCCCACCAGCCCGTGCGCGAAGCCGAGCGGATCTGAACCACGTCTCCGTCCCTGCGGCATTCCAGATCGTCAACGAAACCGAAGAATCGGGAACGGAAGGTGGCGTGCAGGTACCCGTCCTCCTCCCTCTCGACGCTTCCGCCGAGCGAGACGATCACCTCGCGCAGCCTCGCCCAGCCGTCTTCGCCGATCACGGGCAAGGGCGGGGCGCTCCCTTCTTCGGAGTTCACGCAGTTGGGCGAACCGGGACAGGCGCGCAGCCTGCCGCCGCCCGAATCCGACGGGCCGGCCGTGGCGCAGGACGCGAGGCTCAGACAGACCGCAAGGGCAAGAAACGGGGCAATCCGGGACATGCTTCCTCCTGGGTCAGGGTACAGGAAAGGACAGACGGACAGACTCGACGGCGCGGACATCGACAAATTCCCACTCCGGCGGCAGTTCCGCCGTGAAACCCGGCATGTCCAGCCTCCAGTGATGCAGGAAAAGGCCGCCGGGCTCGCCCGCGCCGTAGACGGGGTCGCCCACGAGGGGATGCCCGGCATGGGCCAGGTGGGCGCGGATCTGGTGCCGTCGCCCCTTGAGGATATGCGCCAAGACCAGGGTGTTCCCCTCCACGTCGCGCACCGGGCGGACCAGCGTGCGGCGCAGGGCTTCGTCCTCCTGCCCGGTGACGCGCACCACGCGGCGCTTGTCGTCCAGGATCAGCCCCGCCAGTTCAAGCTCCCCCACGCCGCCATGGGCCAGGGCCAGGTACCACTTGCGCACCAGCCCTGCCTCCTGCCACCCCTTGTACAGGGCGGCCTCCCGCTCCCCGGCGGCTGCCAGGACCAGCCCGCCGGTCAGCTGATCGAGACGGTTGAGGAGCCGCCACCCGGACAGGCCCAGCCCCGGCAGGCACCCTTCGAGGCTGCTCCCGCCGCGCCCGGCCACGGTGTGCACTCCGGCGGGCTTGGAGATGGCCGCAAACCCCATGGCGCTGAAAACGATCCCGACGCCGGCGATGTCACAGACGTCGTGCCCCGCGTCCGCCGGTTCCGCCACGCTGACGAGCTGGCCGGGCCGCACCAGCCCGCCCTTGGCCAGCGGCCTGCCGTCGACCAGGACCAGACCGGCTTCGATCAGGGCCCGGCAGCGCCTGATCCCAAGCCCGAGATGGACGGCCAGGACCTTGTCCAGCCGCTCGGGGGGAAGATGTGCGGGGTGCGGAAACGTGCTCATGTGCGCGGGAGGCGACCAGGAACCGCGCCGTGACCGGCCGAAAGGCACGGCAGGCCCGCCGCCGGCCCTTGGGCGTGCGGCGGCAGGGTCATTGCTGATGGTAGCCGGGCTTCTCCCGCTCCACGATGGACATCCAGGCCACGGTCAGTTCCCGGTCCCACTGCGTGCCGGCCCCGCGCTCCAGGGCGTACATGACCTTGTCCATGGGCAGGGCCTGCCGGTAGGCGCGATTGGAGGTCATGGCCTCGTAGCTGTCGGCCAGGCAGATGATGCGGGCCAGGAAGGGGATCTCGTCGCCGGACAGGCCGTCGGGGTAACCCTGGCCGTCCAAACGCTCGTGGTGGTGGTAGATGAGGTCCGTGATATCCTTCATGGCCTCCACCTGCCCGAGGATTTCGCGGCCCATGAAGCTGTGGCGTTTCATGATCTCGTACTCGTTTTCGGTCAGGGCGCCCGGCTTGTTCAGGATGTGGTCGGGAATGCCGATCTTGCCGACGTCATGGAGCATGCCGGCCATATTCAGGAGATCGATCTCCTTGGTCCCGAGGCCCAGCGCCCGCGCCAGCCGGCAGGCGTATTCGGCCACGCGTTCGGAGTGCCCGCGGGTGTAGTAGTCCTTGACCTCCACGGCCTGGGCGAAGGAGCGGATCACGTCCTGGTTCATGGTTCGCAGGCGCGAATAGAGGTGCGAGTTCTGCAGCGCCGAGGCCGTGTGCGAGGCGAAGACTCCCAGAAGCTGGAGGTCCTGCTCGCGGTACAGGGCGTTTTTCTCGTCGCGCACCAGCGCGATGACGCCGACCCGCTTGTGCGGCAGGTCCAGGGGCACGGCCATGACGGAATACGGGAAGCCCTGCGGGAAAAATGCGGTATTGAAGGAGGATTGCCGCAGGGTGAACTGGTCCAACAGGTAGGAGCGGCCGTGGCGCATGATCTTGTCGCACAGCTTCGTCACGAAGACGCGCAGCAGCTCGCTCGACTCCAGGAGCCGCCCCTGGATGCGGCAGGGCTTCTGCTCCATCATCTCCGGCATGAGCAGGCAGATGGCGTCGGGCGAGAAATTCTCGCGCAGGTGGCTCAGGAACTCCTCGACCACGGCCAGATGGTTGAGCTGGCTGCCCAGGCGCTTGCTCAGACCCAGCATGCGCACCACGGCCGAAAGTTTCTCCTGCTCCTTGCGCAGCCGACGCTGCTCCATGACCGAGCGCACGCGCAGCAACAGGTGCTTGATGTCGAAGGGCTTGGCGATGTAGTCGGCCGCGCCGTTCTTCATGAGGTCCACTGCCGTCTCGGTGGTGCCATAGCCGGTGATGACCAGGAAGTCCGAGTCGATGTTGCGCTGCCGAATCTGGGTGAGGAGATCCTGGCCGTTCATGGCGGGCATGCGCAGATCGCTGATGACCAGATCGAAACAGCGCTCGCAGGCCTTGGCCAGGGCTTCCTGCCCGTTGGCGGCCAGAGTGACGCGATACCCCGCCCCTCCGAGGGCCTCCTCGCAGATTTCCCTCAGGGCAGGCTCGTCGTCCACCACCAGCACGTGAAACGAAGAAGTCATCTTCCCACCTCTTCGACACGACCGCTCCCGGGGAAAGCGACCGCACCAAAGCCTTTGACGTTGGATTACACGGTTTTCGTATTTGAAAATCAACTAGCTGACAACACGATGGAAGATCGAAAATAATCCTTGCCAAGGAAAATCATCTTAGGTAGATGCCATTTCCTCATTCGGGATGTGGCTCAGTCTGGTAGAGCGCTGCGTTCGGGACGCAGAGACCGGAGGTTCAAATCCTCTCATCCCGACCAGACATTTCAAGGAGTTAGGCATAAAAACCTAGCTCCTTTCTTCTTTTCAAAAACCTTCCCCCACCATATCCCCCACCTCTCGAAAGTCCCCCAATGCTGTAAGCGCGCGCGGCGTTTGGCGCAGATTCGCGCGCTATTTGGCGCAGACAACAGCCGCCCCCCCCAACTCGTTCGTGCGCCAAATCGGCCGCAACATCTCCCGTAAAAATCGATCAAACCCGGACCTGTCTAACGCCCCTCGATTACCCATCTTTCGAATGCCCTGATGTCTGAAAGGTCCTCCGGCGCGGCTTTCTAGGCCTGCAGCACGAGGCCAGTGAGAAGCTGGCAGCCCTCGACATGACCAACTCCCGGGACATGTGGGACAAGAAGCCCTTCCTGGAGGCCATGATCATCGTCTGCGACGCGGTCATGATATGGGCGGGCCGACATGTGACCCTGGCCCGGCAGCTTGCCGCGGAGGAACCGGACCTCAAGCGCAAGGCCGAGTTGCTGCGCATCGCCGAGATCTGCTCCCGCGTACCCGCCCACCCCGCCCGCAACTTCCGTGAAGCCATGCAGTGCCAATGGTTCGTGCAGATGTTCTCGCGCATCGAGCAAAAGGCCAGCGCCATCATTTCCAACGGCCGCATGGACCAGTACCTCTTCCCCTTCTACGAAGCGGACATCAAAAGCGGGGCCATCACCCGCGACGAGGCGCGCGAACTGCTCGAGTGCATGTGGGTCGACATGGCCCAGTTCATCGACCTGTACATCAACCCTACGGGCAACGAGTTCCAGGAAGGCTACGCCCACTGGGAGGCTGTGACCATCGGCGGCCAGACCCCGGACGGCGAGGACGCCACCAACGATCTGTCCTACCTCTTCCTCGAATCCAAGCGCGACTTTCCTCTGAACTATCCCGACCTGGCCGCACGCATCCACAGCCGCACCCCCGATCGCTTCCTGTACGAGGTCGCCCTGACCGTGAAGGACGGATCCGGTTTCCCCAAGCTGATCAACGACGAGGAGGTCGTTCCGCTCTACGCGATCAAGGGTGCCCCCATGCGTGACGCCCTGGACTACGCCGTCTCGGGTTGCACCGAGGCGCGCATGCCCAACCGCGACACCTACACTTCCGGATGCGTGTACATCAACTTCGCCTCAGCTCTGGAAATGCTCGTATACAATGGCCGTATGCAGCACTACGGCGATGAGCTCATCGGCCTGCAGACGGGTGATCCCTGCGCCATGCAAACCTGGGAGGAATTTTACGAAGCCTACAAGGCCCAGCATATGAACCTGCTGCGCAAGGCCTTCCAGCAGCAGTATGTGGTCGACCGCGTCCGCCCCATGCACTTCGCGGCCCCCTTCTCCTCGGTCATGCACGACTTGTGCATGAACAACCTGCAGGACCTGCACGAGTACAAGATCGAAGGCGGCGTCGACTACTCCTATTTCGAGTTCCTGGGTTACGGCACGATCGTGGATTCCCTGGCAGCCATCAAGAAACTGGTCTTCGAGGACAGGAAGTTGACCATGGGCGAAGTCGTCGAAGCCCTGAAGGCCAACTTCGAAGGACACGCCCCGGTGCGCGAGATGCTCCGTAACGCCCCCTGCTACGGCAACAACGACCCCTATGCCGACGCCATCGCCAAGGATATCGACCGGTTCACGCAGGTCGAGGCGAAGCGCTGCTCCGAGGAGCGCGGCATTCACGTCGATGTGCGCTATGTGCCCATCACCTCGCATGTGCCTTTCGGCAAGGTCGTTTCCGCCACCCCGAACGGGCGCCTGGCCTGGACCGCGCTGTCCGACGGTTCCTCCGCGTCCCACGGCGCCGACAAAAACGGTCCCACGGCCGTGCTCATGTCCAACTACCACACCAAGAACTACGGACTGACCAATCGCGCCTCGCGCTTGCTGAACATCAAGCTCTCGCCCAAGTGCGTGGCCGGCGAGGATGGCACGCGCAAGGTCATGAACATGATCCGCACCTGGTGCGACCTGAAACTGTGGCACCTGCAGTTCAACATCGTGAATCGCGAGACACTGCTGGCCGCCCAGAAGAATCCGGACAGCTACCGGTCCCTTCTGGTCCGTATCGCAGGTTACAGCGCGTACTTCTGCGACCTTTCCCGCGATCTGCAGAACGACATCATCGAACGTACCGAACACGACGGCATGTAACCGGGAAAGGGCGGGGCCATCCCGCCCTTTCCCTTTGAGCAGGAATGACATGAACGACAAGGACAGACGCGGCTACGTTTTCAATATCCAGAAATACAGCGTGCACGACGGGGCGGGCATCCGCACCATGGTTTTTCTCAAGGGCTGCCCACTGAAATGCGCCTGGTGCAGCAACCCCGAATCCCAGCACCTCTGGCCCGAGCTTGCCTACAACATGACCAAGTGCCTGACTCCGGCCGTATGCGGCAGATGCCTGGGCAACTGTCCCGATTCGCGTATCGTGGAAATCGAAGGTCTTCTGGACCTGGACTGCGTGGACTGCGCAATCTGCCGGGAAAACCCGTCCTGCGCCGAGGGCTGTCCCAGCGGCGCGTTGAACGTCTACGGCCGGTCTGTGGACGTCGACGAGGTGTTGCGGACCGTCGAACAGGACGGGGCCTTTTACGCCCGTTCAGGCGGGGGCATGACCCTGAGCGGCGGCGAAGCCATGTTCCAGCCGGAATTCGCCCTGGCCCTGCTTCGCGAGGCCAAACGCAGGCGTATCAACACCGTCATGGAAACCTGCGGCCACTGCTCCCCGGACGACCTGATCGAAGCCTGCGGCCTCCTCGACACCCTCATCTACGACATCAAGTCCATGTCGACAGAGAAACACCGAAGCGGCACAGGCGTCGGCAACGAACTCATCCTCGAAAACTTCGAGCAGGTTTGCCGCGCCTGCCCCGACCTGCGCATCCTGGTGCGCACCCCGGTCATCCCCGGGTTCAACGACACCCAGGACGACATCCGGGCCATTGTCGCATTCCTCCCCAAGCGCGACCGCCTGACCTACGAGCTTCTCCCGTACCACCGCATGGGCCAGCCCAAGTACCAATTCCTGAAGCGCCCCTTCCCCATGGGCAACGCCAATCTCGACCCGTCCATAATGCCTCTGCTCAAGGCCATCGCAGCCGTCCGCTGAGCCAGGCAGCGCCCCGTCTCCCGTCCATGGAGCTGGACGCGGCCCCTCCGGCTGAGCGCATCGCCATCGGCGTGCCGCTCTACCTCTTCGGCCTGCTCGCGGCCGTCCTGTTCTTCGCCTTCGTCCCGGCGGTCGTGACCTTCCCGCCGAAGCAGTCGGGCATGAGCAGCCGGGCGGCGTCCCGTCGCCCGTCGGGCATCCTCAGACCGGACAGGCCACAACCGCGCCGGCGCCCCCAGCATCATGGCAACCCGAGATATCGCCTTGACAGAGTCACGGCGTTGGGAAGAGGTTGCATTTTTTCACAGAATTTCTTTTCGCAGCACCAATCCATGTTTACCAAATTTTTCCAACAATTCCTCGACAGTTTCAAGGACGCCGTGTGCATCACGGACCACGAGGGCATCGTGGTCTACCTCAACGCCAAGCACACCGAACTGACCGGCATTTCCAAGGAGTCCCTGCTGGGCAAATCCGCCGTCGAGATGACGAAGCACGGTCTCTTCGACATCGTCATCAACCCCGAGGTGGTCAGAACCCGGAAAAGCCATTCCAGCATCCAGAACGCCAACGGCCGCAAGCTGATCCTCGAAGGCACCCCCATCTTCAACGACGCCGGCGAGGTGGCCTTCGTCATCACCTTCATCCGCGACGTTACGACGCTGGCGGACCTCAAGCGCAAGCTGGCCGTCCAGAAGGAACTGCTCGACACCTACCAGAAGATGAACCTGTCCGACCGGGAGTACGCAGGGAAGTACCCTCTCGTCGTGAACAGCCCGGTCATGCGCAGGCTCTACGAACAGATCGACAACATCGCGGAAACCGACGCCACGGTGCTGCTCGTCGGCGAGACCGGCGTCGGGAAGGACGTCATCGCCCGTCACGTCCACGCCATGAGCATTCGGTCCGAGAAGCCCTACATCAAGGCCGACTGTTCAAGCATCCCCGAGAGCCTGATCGAGACCGTGCTTTTCGGTTACACCGGCGGCACATTCTCCGGAGCCAACAAGCAAGGAAAAATCGGCCTCATCGAAGCCGCGGCCGGAGGCACCCTGTTCCTCGACGAAATCGGCGAACTCCCGCTGCCGATGCAATCGCGCCTGCTCCGCCTGCTGCAGGACCGAGAGGTCATGCGCGTGGGCGCCACCTCTTCCACCAAAGTCGACGTGCGCATCATCGCCGCTACCAACAGGGACCTCGAACAGGAGGTTCGCGTCGGCAGATTCCGCAGCGACCTCTATTACCGCCTCAAGGTGGCCGTGCTCAAACTGCCCCCCCTGCGCGAACGGCGGGCGGACATTCTGCCCATGGCCCACGGCTTCCTCGACTTTTTCTGCGCCAAGTTCAAACGAACGATGATGCTCAGTCCCGAAGCTGACGAGGCCCTGCTGCGCTACGCCTGGCCCGGCAACGTGCGCGAACTCGAAAACCTGATCCAGGGTTTGGTGGTCACCAGCCGCAAGGACATCATCGGGACCGAAGACCTCCCCTTCGCCTGCAAGGCCCCCCCAGGGATTGCGACTGCGAAGGGACGCTGGCGGATGTGGATATCGACGGGCGGACCCTGAAGGAAATCATGCAGCAACTCGAAGGCGGCATCCTGCGCCGCGCCCTCGACCGGTTCGGTTCCGTGAACGAAGTCTCCAAACGCTTGGGCATCAACCGCAGCACCATCTTCCGCAAGCTCAAGGAAAGCGAGGAGACGGCGATAAAAACCGGGGAACATACAAACTGACTGCCAGCCGCCGCACCCCCGATCGGGAATTTCGTCCCCGCACCTCCCCACGCACAACCACCGCGCTCTGACCTGTCTTCGCAATCGCGCGGAGTTTGGCGCGCCCCCCGTCACACTCGCGATTCCGTTACCCGGCTGCGAACATGTTGCCCGCAATCGAACAAAACCAGGCATGCATTATGCCGTATTTGACACAGATGATTCCAGCCCAGACCCAACGATATCATTTTTACCCATAATTTCAGAAAGATAAAAAATAATTGGATGGCAGGCCCGTCAGGCGCAATTTTTGCTGTTCCCTTGATACGCATTGTCGTCACTGCGGTGTGGAAGCAACTATCTTTACCAATAATTTCAGCATGTCAGGGAGTCCAATCCATGCAACTCAAAGACTCATCACTTCTTTGTTCGTCATGCCTGATCGGGGGCGCCTGGTCCCGATCGGACAGCGGCGAAACGTTCGCGGTTCTGAACAAGACAACCGGCGCCGAAATCTGCAGAGTGCCAAACTGCGGAAAAGCCGAGACGGAGCGCGCCATTGCCGCCGCGGACAAAGCGTCCAAAGGATGGGCCGCCATGACGGCCAAGGCACGCGGCGCCATCCTCCACAAATGGCATGACCTCATTCACGCGAACATCGACGACCTCGCCCTGATCCTGACCCTGGAGCAAGGCAAGCCGCTGGCCGAATCCAAGGGTGAGATCATCCTCGGAACCACATACATCGACTGGTTCGCGGAAGAGGGCCGCAGGGCCTACGGCGAGATCATCCCCTCCCCCTGGGCCGGAAAACAGCCCCTGGCCATCCGCCAGCCCATTGGCGTGTCGGCAGCCATCACCCCCTGGAATTTCCCGAATTCGATGATCACCAGAAAAGCGGCTCCCGCCCTGGCGGCCGGATGTCCTGTCATCGTCAAACCCGCTTCTGCAACCCCCCTGTCGGCACTGGCTCTCGGGGTTTTGGCGGAACGTGCGGGCTTCCCTACAGGAGTCTTCTCGGTCGTGACCGGCGACGCGAGAGAAATCGGCAATGCCCTGTGCCAGAGTTCGACCATCCGGGCACTGAGTTTCACAGGCTCCACTCCGGTCGGCAAGACGCTCATGGCCCAATGCGCCTCGACCATGAAGAAGCTTTCGCTTGAACTTGGCGGGAACGCTCCCTTCATCGTTTTCAAGCAGGCGGATTTGGAACATGCCGCTCTGAGCGCCATTGGATGCAAGTTCCGCAATGCCGGCCAGACCTGCATCTGCGCCAACCGCTTTCTGGTGGAAGACGCCGTGCACGACGCCTTCGTGGAGCGCCTCAAGGCAGAAGCCGGCAAGATCGTCCTTGGAGACGGCACCAAGCCCGGCGTGTCTCAGGGTCCTCTCATCGACGCCAAGGCTTTCGCCTTCATGCGGACGCTCCTCGATGACGCCGTGGCCAAGGGTGCGACCATCGTCTGCGGCGGCAAGCCGTCTGCGCTGGGCGGCAATTTCTTCGAACCGACCATCGTCACCGGCGTGACCAGAGACATGCGTCTCTTCCAGGAGGAAATATTCGGCCCCATCGCGCCTGTCGTGCGCTTCTCCACGGAAGATGAGGCCGTGGAACTCGCCAACGACACGCCATACGGTCTGGCCAGCTATGTCTTCACCCGCGATCTGGGCCAGATGTGGAGGGTCAGCAACGCACTCGAGTACGGTCTCGTCGGCGCCAACGAGGTCGCTCTCGCCTCGGGCGAAGTTCCCTTCGGCGGGATGAAGGACAGCGGCATAGGCCGTGAGGGCGGCAGGCAGGGATTGGATGAATATATGGAGACCAAATACATCCTCTTGGGAGGGCTGGACAAGCGCTGAACCATCACCATCAGTTTACTTCAAATCCCCTCTCATGGCTTTGCGGAATAAACGGCCCCGAAGGTGCAGGCTTTCACGGGGCCGTCTTTTCGCCCGCCGCGCAACAAATCAGGCACACACCCCGTCTTCGATGCCGACAAGTTCGCCAGCATCGATTCCCGCCACTCCAGCCTCGGTCCGACGACAAGTCCATTTTGCCCGAATCCGCCCATTCATTGCCCGAACAGCCAGATACAATGCCCGCATCCGGGCAGCAGCCATCTTTTTCACTGATCTCGCAATCAACAAAAATGTCCTGTAGATTGAGTACATACCATTTCAAGTAGCTCGACCGACCTCTTGGAACACTCCTTGCTCACCATGCCCATACATGTGCACAACAGAAAACAGCTTGCGCCAAACATCTTCATTTTCCTGAATATTCCAAAATAATACTTCAACGGAGGCAGACATGCAGATCGGATTCATCGGAGTAGGACTCATGGGAGGCCCCCTGGCCCGCAACCTGATTCGCGCCGGCAAGGATGTACTCGTATTCGACCTCAGCGAGGAGGCCGTAAAGCGCACCCTCGCCGTCGGCACCACCGGCGGGGCGGCGGCAAAGGTGGATGATCTGGCCTCCTGCGACATCGTCTTCACAAGCCTGCCGCTGCCGCAGCACATCAAGGGCGTCGTCCTGGGCGATGGCGGACTCTATGCCAAGATGCGCAAGAGCGCCCTGCATATCGAACTGTCAACCATCGACCCCGGTACGGCCAACGAACTGCGCACCGCCGCCGAAGCTCTCGGTCTCGGCTACCTCCAGTGCACTCTTGGCAAGACGCCGGCCCATGCCGAAAAAGCCGAGGAACCCATGTTCATCGGCGGCGACAAGGCCCTCTACGACGCCAACACCGACCTCTTCAAAGTCATCGGCCTCCCCAACTATGTCGGCTCCGTGGACGCCTCCTGTGCCGTCAAACTCATTTCCAACATGATCGGCATGACCAATCTGGCCGTACTGGCCGAAGGCATCAAGGTCGGCGACAAGGCGGGCATGGACCGTACGCTGCTCCTGGAACTCCTTTCCGACACCGGCGCACGCAGCTTCCAGATGGATGTCCGCGGCCCGTGGATCGCAGCCGACGACTACGCCCCGCGCTTCGGACTGGATCTGGCCCTGAAGGACGTGCGCCTGGGCCTGGAGATGGCCCGCGCCTGGGAACTGGACCTCAAGGCCATGGAAGCCGCTCTGGTCTATTACAAAAACGCCAGCGCCGAAGGCTACGGCAAGGAAGACTGCAACGCGGTCGCAAAGGTCGTCGGCAAGTAACCGTTCTTTCTCAAGTTCGAGGGTTTTCGAGATTACGCGGTGAGAAACGCCTTTCATTGAGTCCCGGGGAAAGCGGGTTTGCCCGCTTCCCATATCCTTCCGATACGGTGATTGGTCTGCATGGATATCCCTTGCAGGCGGAGATATAACCCAGCCAGAGATCAGAGGAGAGACCGCATGAGACGAGTTCTGTACGCCATCACGGCCCTGGTTTTTCTGTTCAGCGTAGCGACGGCTTCCGCCGCCGAGTACAAGAAAATGACCATCAGGGCTGCCACGGCCAACCCCGAAGGCAGCCTGCACACCACGGCGATCAACAAGTTCAAGGAGATCGTCGAAAAGGAATCCGGAGGGCAGATCACGGTCCAGACTTTTTACGGCGGCTCCATGGGTGACGAGCAATCCAATGTCCGCCAGCTTCGCAACCAGGAAATCCATCTCGCCGTCCTGGCCGTGGGTAACCTGACCCCCTTCGCCTCCCAGGCCAACATCTTCTACCTGCCTTACATGTTCCCCAAGATCGACGCGGCCTACGCGCTGCTGGGCCATGATGAATTCACCAAGAAAGTCGGCGACAAGGTCGTCGAGCAGAGCGGCACCCGCCCCCTGTCCTGGCTCATCGGCGGATACCGTCACATCACGAACTCCAAGAAACCCATCGCCAAGATCGACGATCTGCAGGGCCTGAAGATCCGCGTCCCCCCTGTCGCCGTCCAGCTCGAAGCCTTCAAGTCCTGGGGCGTGGAACCGCACCCCCTGGCTTGGTCCGAAACCTTTAACGCACTGCAGCAGGGCGTCATCGACGGCCAGGAAAACCCGCATACCGTCAACCGCGACCAGAAGTTCTGGGAAGTGCAGAACCACATCACCGAACTGCACTACATGCTCTGGGTCGGCCCCATGCTGGTCAGCGAAGGCTGGTACGCCAAGCTCGACGCCGACACCAAGGCCCTCGTGGACAAGGCCGCCAAGGAAGCCGCTCAGTACGAATGGAAGTGGGCCGCCGAACAGGACGCCGTGGCCAAGAAGCAGTGCGTGGACAAGGGCATGGTGGTCACGGAGCTGACCGACGAGCCCGTGTGGCAGGAAAAGGCCCGCACCGTATGGCCCCAGTTCGAGGCTCAGGTTGGCGGCAAGGCCATGATCGACGAAGCCGTATCCCTCATGAAGTAACACGGACTATAAGGAGGCTGGCAGCCATGTCGAACCAAACAACGTCACTAATTCGCAAGCTGTATGATCATTTTGAGGAAATCTTGAGCGTGACGTGTGTCGGCGTCATGGTTGCCTGCCTCATGCTCCAGGTCGGAGCCCGCTGGATCGGCGGCCATGGCCTGCCGTGGACCGAGGAACTCAGCCGCTACGCCTTTCTCTGGACGGTCTTCGCGGCCGCCCCTCTCGTGGCCAAACATTGCGCCCACGTCCGCATCACCGCCCAGTACCTGCTCATGCCGCCGAAATACCGGCTCGTTTTCAGGTTTATCACGGACATGCTCTGGGCCGCCCTGAACATCTACATCGCCTGGGAGAGCTGGGTTGTCATCAGCGGAGGCCTGGACTTCCCTGAGCTATCCCCGACATTGAAGATCGTGCGCGCGTACGTGGAGATGATCATCCCCTTCGGCTTCGTGCTCATGAGCCTGAGGATCGTCGAGGGATACATCGTCCGCTACAAAAAGGGGACTTTGCTTGAACTGGTGCAGGAAGAATTCGAAATGGTGGGGAAATAGCTATGGAAATCTCAGTAATGGCAATGGTCCTGATCTCCCTTGGCGCCCTCTTTCTGCTCGGGATGCCCATTTTCATGAGCCTGGCCGTGTCCTCGGTGGTGGCCCTGCACTTCGGCGGCTACCTCCCGATGTCCGTGATCCACAACTCGATTTTCGACGGGCTGAACATCTTTCCGCTCCTGGCCATTCCCTGCTTCGTCATCGCCGGGACAATCATGGAGCACGGGAACATCACGAACCAGATCGTGGACGTGGTCAAACAGCTCGTGGGCCGCATGCACGGCGGCCTCGGCGTGACGACCATCCTGGCCTGCACGTTTTTCGCGGCCATCTCGGGTTCCGGCCCGGGCACGGTTGCCGCGGTCGGCACGATCCTGGTGCCTGCCATGATCCGCAGCGGATACAGCAAGGAATACGCGGCCTCCGTGGCCTCTTCCGGCGGCACCATCGGCATCCTCATCCCGCCGAGCAACCCCATGATCATCTATTCGATCCTGGCCAACGTCTCGGTCACGGCCATGTTCACGGCCGGCTTCGTTCCGGGGTTCGTGGTCTGCTTCGCGATGACGACCACCGCGTGGCTCATCGCCCGCAAACACGGCTTTCGCGGGGACGAAAACACGCCCCCGTTCCATCTGCCGACATTCCTGCGCAGCTGCCGCAAGGGATTCTTTTCCCTCATCACCCCGGTCGTCATCCTCGGATCGATCTACTCGGGCCTCTGCACCACCGTCGAAGCCGCCGTCCTGGCCGTGGCCTACGCCCTCTTCGTCGGCATCGTCATCAACCGGGCCATCCGGCCGATCCACATCTACAAGGCGCTCCTGGAGGGCGGAATGCTGTGCGGGGCCGTGCTCATCATCGTCGGCACCTCGACCCTCTTCGGCAAGATCATGACCTACGAGGAAGCGCCCCAGCAGCTGGCCGCCGCCGTTCTGAACATTTCGAGCGACCCGTACGTCATCCTGCTCCTGATCATCGGCGTGCTGATCATCCTCGGCATGTTCATGGAGACCCTCTCGACGATCATCATCCTGGTCCCGGTGCTCATGCCCATGCTCAACATGGTCGGCATCGACCCGATCCATTTCGGCATCATCCTGGTGGTCACCAATGAGATGGCCCTGCTCACCCCGCCACTGGGCGTGAACCTCTTCGTCGCGTCACGAATATCGCAGGTCTCGGTCGAGCGCATCTCCCTCGGGGTGCTGCCCTACCTCTTCGCCCTGCTCGTGGCGATTCTGCTCTTCACCTTCGTGCCGGAGGTCGTGACCTTCCTGCCGAAGGCCCTGGGCATGGGCAACTAGGAAAACCTGCCTGGCGGCGGTTCGCCGCCAGGCATCAATTCAATATAAGGATAAGGAGAACGAGTATGCCTTTCGGATATAACGGAAAAATCCTGGTGGTGGACCTGAAGTCCGGCACGTGGTCAATCGATGAGCACGACGCGGCCTGGTACCGCACCTACTGGGGTGGCGGCGCCATGGCCAGCTGGTACATGCACAAGTTCATCCCCAAGAAGGCAGATCCCCTCGGGCCGGACAACGTCCTGGTCTTCGCGGCCTCCGTCCTGTGCGGCTGCGGCATGTCCGGCTTCAACCGCTACACCGTGGCGGCCATGAACCCCTTGACGGGCGGGTTTGGCGAGTCCGAGGCTGCCGGATACTTCGGTCCGGAAATGAAGCTCGCCGGCTACGACGCCGTGGTTTTCCGGGGCAGATCGCCCAGGCCCGTGTACCTTTGGGTCAACAGGGGGCAGGTCGAAATTCGCGACGCGGGATCGTTCTGGGGCATGGAGAACGCGCCTTTCCTTGACGCCGTGCGCGAAGAGCTCGGCGACAAGAAGATCCGCATCGCTTCCATCGGCCCCGCCGGGGAGAAGATGAGCCGTCTGGCCTGCATCATCAACGAACTGGCCCACGCCAACGGCCGCAGCGGCATGGGCGCGGTCATGGGCTCCAAGAACCTCAAGGCCGTCATCGTGCGCGGCGAGGAAGGCAGCCTGAAGCTGGCCAACCCCGAGGCCTTCAAGGAGCTGAACCTCTGGCACCGCAAGCGCATCGGCGAGCACATGCCCAATGTCGGCATGCGCAAGTTCGGCACTGTCCAGCACATGATGGCCCAGCAGAACTCCGGCATCCTGCCCACGCGCAACTGGAAGGACTGTCAGTTCGAGGATGCGGCCAAGCTCGGCTGGGAGGGCTACGAAAAGGTCTTCGACGGCAACCACACCTGCTACAAGTGCACCGTGGCCTGCAAGCGCAGGGTCAAAAACGTTGGCGAGAAGCGCTACGGCGGGCCCGAGTACGAGACCCTGGCCGCCCTGGGCTCAATGTGCGGCGTGGGCGACCTGGACGCCGTGTGCCGCGGCCACGAGATCTGCAACGCCATGGGCCTGGACACCGTCGGGGCCGGGGCGGCCGTGGCTTTCGCCATGGAACTGGCCGAAAGGGGCATTCTCGCCCCCGAAGACATGGGAGGCAGGGCCATCACCTTCGGCGACGGCGCGGGGATGCTGGAACTTCTCGACAAGATTGCCCGGCGCGAGGGCATCGGCGACGTGCTGGCCGAAGGCGTGAAGCGCGCCGCGGAAATGATCGGCAAGGGCTCCGAGGAGTACGCCTTCCACGTCAAAGGGCAGGAGCCGGCCTTCCACGACCCGCGCGGCAAGACCGGCGTGGGCCTGGGCTTCGCCCTCTCCCCCACCGGCGCGGACCACATCGAGGCTCCCCACGAGGTGCCCTTCCAGGGCGAAGGCGTGAAGCTGGTCAACCCCCTGGGCATCATCACTCCGCCCAAGCCCCTGGACAACGGCCCCGACAAGGTTCGCTACTTCATCGCCGGCGAAAAGACCTGGGCCCTGAACAACACCCTGGGCATCTGCAACTTCGTCGTCGCCCCCCTCTTCGCCCTGACCTACACCAAGCTCTGCGAGGTCATCCAGGCCGTGACCGGCTGGTCCACGAGCCTGCACGAGCTCATGATCGTGGCCGAACGCTCCATGGTCCTGGCGCGCATGTTCAACGTGCGGGAGGGCATGGACCGCAAGGACGACAGGCTGTTCCGCCGCATGTTCGAGCCCCTGCCCGAAGGCCCCCTCAAGGGCACAACCATCGACCCGGCCGAATTTCAGGGCGCCGTCGACATGTACTACGCCATGATGAACTGGGATGAGAACGGGATTCCCCGCGCGGGAGCCCTGTACAACCTGAGCCTTGACTGGCTGGGCTAGCGTTGAGGATGGACGGACGCATGCGCATCAGCCTGACCCTGGAAGCCATCCTCGCGAAGTACGCGCCGGAAAATGCCGACGCGTACGAGATCCCCGGCACGCCGACCGTGGAGGAGCTCATCCGCCACCTGGGCATACCCGAGGACCTCGTCATGTTCGTCATCGTCAACGGTCAGATGGCAACCCTGAAAACACGGCTGCAGGACAATGCGTCCGTCTCTCTTTGTCCCTACATCTGCGGAGGCTAGGAACGTGAACATATCGCTCAAGTACGGATCAGTATACAGGACCCTGGAACTCCCCGACGATGCCGACGTCACCGTCATGCAGCCGCGGGATCTGCCTATCCTCGAGGATATGGGCCGCGCCCTCGACGACGCCCTGGACCATCCCATCGGTGCGCCCAGGCTGGAGGACCGGCCCAGGCCGGCCAGCGTCGCCATCGCGGTGCCGGACGAGACCAGGCCCGCGCCCCTGAAGATCCTCCTGCCCGTCCTGCTGGACCGCCTCTTTCGCATCTGGCCGGACCTGGACCCGGCAAGCGTGCGCATCGTCGTCGGAGGCGGCCTGCATCCCGCCCCCGACGCGGCCCAGTTGGCGCGCATCCTCCCGGATGACCTGCGCGGCTGCACCGTCGTGTCCCACGACGCCCTGGCTTCCCCCATGACGAGTTTCGGCATCACGAGCCGTGGCACACCCGTGGAGATCAACGCCGCCTACGGCGAAGCCGAGCTGAAACTCGTCATCGGCATGATCGACCCTCACCAGTTCCAGGGCATGACCGGAGGAGCCAAGGGCGTGGCCATCGGCTGTGCATCGAAGGCGCTGATCCAGCACAACCACAGCCTCATGTCGAACCCCGAGGCCCGGGTAGGGAACATCCTGGACAACCCCACACGCCTGGACATCAACGAGGCCGGGCGGATGATCGGCATCGATCTGGCCATCAACGTAAGCCTCAACCCGGCCAAGAAGGCCGTGGCCCTGCTGGCCGGAGAACCTGTGGCTGTGCTCGAGGCCGGGGCGTCCTTCTCCGAGAAGGTCTACGGGCTGCCCCTGGAGGAACCCTTTGACATCGTCGTCGCTTCCTGCGGCGGCGATCCCAAGGACATCTGCCTCTACCAAGCCCAGAAGGGGCTGAACCTGGCCTCCCAGTGCGCGGCCGAGGGCGGCAGAATTCTGCTTCTTGCAGCCTGCCCTCAGGGCGTGGGCGACGACCACTACCTGAACTACGTCCGCCAGTTTGGCAGTCCCGAGGAGCAAATGCGCGAATTCGAGGAACTGGGATTCCGCATGGGTGCGCACAAGGCGTTCCTGTTCAGCAGGACCCTGACGCGCTTCGCGGTGGTGGTCGATTCGGACATGGACGAGAAGTCTCTGGCGGAGTGCCACTTGAGCAAGGGGGATGCCCAGGCCACCCTGGACCGCTGGCTCGGGGAATTCCCGCCCGAAAGAAAGCCGCGCATCGCCGTGGTCCCGAGCGCAAACACGACCTATTTCTACAGGCCGGCGCGATGAACGCCGACATTCCCCTCTCCTACCACGACGACCTCTTCTTTTTGGACCGGGCCGCAGCATCGGGCCGGACGGTCCCGCAGGAGGTGGCGTCGGCCATCGAAAAAGGAGAAATGCCCGAACGCTACAGGCGAAACGCTTCGACCATACCGCCTGCGGATCAGGCCCGGCTTGCCAGATCGCGGGTTCTTCTCGTTGGTTGCGGAGGGCTGGGTGGGCACGTGCTGGAATATCTGGTCCGGGCCGGCGTAGGGACCATCCTGGCCTGCGACCCGGACAGAATCGAGATGCACAACGCCAACAGGCAGTTGCTGGCCGCGACCGGGACCATGGGCCGGCCCAAGGTGGAAGCGGCCAAGGATCGGGCCGCGGAGATCAACTCTCTGATCCGGGTGGTGCCCATGGAGGCGCGCTTTCAGGACGAACCGCTCCCGGCGGTGGATGCCGTGATCGATTGCCTGGGTGGCGCGGCCCATCGTCGCGAACTGCAGGCCACGGCGTCCGCAGCGAAGGTGCCCGTCATCTCGGCCGGCATTGCCGGTTGGACGGCGCTGATCAGCACCACCTGGCCAGGCGAAACTGGATTGGCCGAATTCATGAACGACAAAAATGGATGCGAGCTGACCCAGGGCATACCGAGCCCGGCGGTCGGTTTCGCCGCCGCTCTACAGGCCACCGAGGCCATCCGCATTCTGATCGGGCGCATCCCGGCCCTTCGTGGCAGCCTGCTGATCGCCGATCTGGCCGAAATGCGCTTCTCCACCGTCAGCCTCCAGACGGGGCTGGACTTTACGATCTGACCCCTGCCCAGTTCGCCGGGCGGACGTCCTGAGCACTGGGCAGGTTCTTCGCGCCTCAGGCCGCGCCGTTCTTGACGGTCTCGGCATCAATACCCAGCTTGGACATTCGCCGCTGCAATGTCGACCTCGAAAGACCCAGCATCTTTGCCGCGCCCCTGGATCCGGAGATGACACCCCGGGCCCGCGCCAGGGCCTGAATGATGTGCTGGCGTTCCACCTCCTCGAGACTGCATGTTGCCGCCGGCTTTGCCGGTGCCGACACGGGGAGAACCGAGCCCGCATGGACCGCCGCATCCGTCAGCAACGCCTCCTCGATGTCGTCCTGCGTCAGGTTGCCGGAGACGCTCTTCCTGATGAGCAAGGCGCTAATGACGTTGCGAAGTTCCCGGACGTTTCCCGGCCAGCAGTGCCGGGCCAGCCGCTGCAGGATGGCCTGGGACAGGGTGATCTGCGGGAGCGAGTACTGTTTGGCGAGCTGTGTCACGAAGAAGCCCGTCAAGGCCGGAATGTCCTCGATCCTGTCCCGGAGGGAAGGAATCTCCAGTGTGCAGGACGACAGCCGGTAATAAAAGTCGCTACGCACCTGGCCCTTGGCCACGGCATCGCGCATCTTCACGTTGGTCGCGGCGATGAGCCGGGTGTCGACGGACAAGGACACGCTTTCGCCCACCCGTTCGAAGCAGTTGTCGTCGAGGACATGCAGCAGCTTGCTCTGCATCTCTTGGTTCAGTTCCGCGATTTCATCGAGAAACAGGGTCCCCTGGTGGGCCAGTTCAAAACGCCCGATGCGCTTGCCCGCCGCGCCGGTGAAGGCCCCCTTGGCGTGGCCGAATAGTTCGCTCTCGAAGAGGGAGGAAGCCATGGCCGGGCAGTTGACCTTCACGAACTGCATGTTGCGGCGCTGGCTGTGGCAATGGATGTAATGGGCCAGGCGCGACTTGCCCGTGCCCGTCTCGCCGAGGATGAGCACGGGTATCTCCAGGACGGCCACAGCATGGACTCTTGCCATGAAACGACGCATGGCCGGGCTTTCGAAAAAGAACGTCTCGCACTCCCCCCCGTCGCCACCAAAGGGGACCTGGGTCAGCGCAGACCCCTCCTCCAGGTGCTCCATGCCCAAAAGGGTACCAAGCCCCGCCGCCACGTAAGGCGAAAGCTCGAGCAGGAACTCCATGATCTCGTAGAGATTGTCCGGTTTCTGCCGGAAGGAGCAGTGCAGGGTGCCGATGATCTTGTCGTTGAGGATCAACGGAAAGGCCATGGTCGTGGTCAGGCCGGCCTCGGCCATGGGGTGCAGCATGGACTCGGCGAAATGCTGGGAAATGTCCGTGATGACCACGGGCTTGCGGGAGGCGATGACATGGCCGGCCACGGTGGTCTTCTCGGCCTTTCGAATGGGCGAGAGGGAATTGATGACTGCGCCCTCGGCTGCCGTGAAATAGCTCAACAGTTCGCTGTTCGGATCGTAAAGATTGATGCACAGCCGGTCGTAATCGAACTGCTGGCGGAACAGGCGGGAAAGGGTCTGCAGAAAGATGTTCCGTGACGTCGCCTTGCCCAGAGAGGCGATGAGTTCCCTGGCCAGCCCCTGCGCATTGGGCAGGCGCAGGGCGTTCGTGCGGTGATTTTTGACAGAATCCAAGGTGTCCTCCCCGAAGGTTTGATCCCAGCCAAGGTGATGTGCCCGAATTCGAGCATATTTCGGGCACATTGTCCATTGTCGAGCACCGCGCATATTCCCCCCTCTGGAGTGCTCAAAAAAAAACCTGATTTATCGAAGAATTATCGTTTTTTCGCAGTCACCGCTTTTTGGAATGCTCCTTGCTTATACTCTTTGAAAGCGCATCAAAACAGATGCAACAACTCTGTAATGAATACCATCATTACAGAAAAACAACGCATAATCGTTTGAGCTTACTCTATTTAAATTTTTTTTCTATTATAAAATATGCATTTTAGAAAAAAAGGCTCACTTTATGCTAAAGAAACGAGGCAGATCGAGATAATAATTTTATTCTATAACGAATGAAATTATTTTAAAAACTCGATTCTACATTTTAACCGCTTTAGGAGGCATACATGGCTATCGATTTTTTGGTTCACGAAGCCGCGGATGGCGTTGGCGTAGTGGTCGTTGAAGGCTTGAAAGCCAATCAGGAGATCACTGGCTGGGTCATGAAAGAAGACCAGACCGTCAAGATCAAGATTCTCAACGACATCCCGATCGGCCACAAGGTCGCCCTGAAGGATTTTGCCGTCGGCGACACCGTCTTCAAATACAATACCGACATCGGCAAGGTCGTGGCCCCCATCAAGAAAGGCGAACACTTGCACGTCCACAACGTCAAAACCAAGAGGTGGTAATCCATGCAGACCAAATTTTTCGGATATCGTCGTGAAAATGGCCGTGTCGGCATCCGCAACCATGTCGTGATTCTGCCCCTGGACGACCTGTCCAACGCCGCCTGCGAGGCCGTGGCCAACAACGTCAAGGGCGTGCTGGCCATCCCCCACGCCTACGGCCGCCTGCAGTTCGGCGAGGACCTGGACCTGCATTTCCGCACCCTGATCGGCGCCGGCTGCAACCCCAACGTCGCCGCCGTGGTCGTCATCGGCATCGAGCCCGTATGGACGAACAAGATCGTCGAGGGCATCGCCGCCACCGGCAAGCCCGTGGCCGGTTTCGCCATCGAGAAGAACGGCGACTTCAACACCATCTGCGCCGCTTCCCGCAAGGCCAAGGAATACCTGCAGTGGGCCACCGAACTGCAGCGCGTCGAATGCGACGTGAAGGAACTGTGGGTCTCCACCAAGTGCGGCGAGTCCGACACCACCTCCGGCATCGCCACCAACCCCACCGTCGGCAACGCCTACGACAAGCTGTATGAAAAGGGCTCGACCCTGCTCTTCGGCGAGACCACCGAACTGACCGGCGGCGAACACCTCGTGCTCGAGCGCTGCGTCAACGACCAGGTACGCAAGGACTTCCAGTTCTACTTCGACCGCTACGCCAAGGTCGTCGACGACCACAAGACCAGCGACCTGTCCGACTCCCAGCCCACCAAGGGCAACATCGAGGGCGGTCTGACCACCATCGAGGAGAAGGCTCTGGGCAACATCCAGAAGATCGGCCGCAAGGCCCCCATCGTCGGCTGCCTGGAAAAGGCCGTCGCCCCCACCGGCCCCGGCCTGTGGTTCCAGGACTCCTCCTCCGCCGCGGCCGAGCAGGTCACCCTGTGCGCCGCCTCCGGCTTCGTGGTCCACTTCTTCCCCACGGGCCAGGGCAACATCATCGGCAACCCGATCCTGCCCGTCATCAAGCTGTGCTCCAACCCCCGCACCCTGCGGACCATGGAAGAGCACTTCGACGTCAACGTCTCCGGCCTGCTGCGCCGCGAGATCAACATGGACCAGGCCGGCGACATGCTCCTGGAGATGATGATCCGCACCTGCAACGGCCGCCTGACCGCCGCCGAGGCTCTGGGTCATCGCGAATTCATCATGACCCGCCTGTACGAAAGCGCATAACCTCCTGCAGCTTCCTCCCCGGGCATCCTGCCCGGGGAGGAAGCGATATGAAAACCGAGAGACGGATACCACCCCAGCATTTGAATTTGATGATGAACATGAAAACGCCATTGACGACGAATCAGAACGAAACAGGTCCGCCGCAAATCGTATTTGGCCGTTGCACATAACGGCCCTCCGAGTGCTAGGCACACGAATATTTGCGCACGCATCTCATACAGTATGACGTCGGAGCATTGGCGACCTGACAGTGTCACTTGGATGTCCCGGAAAACAAACATACAAGGAGATCGTATGAATCTGCGTAAGATTTCAGGCATTTTTTTGATGATCTTTATCATCGGCCTCGTGTCCTCCGGCAACCTCTTCGCCAAGTACCCCGACAAATCCATCAACATGATCATCGCCTTCACCGCCGGCGGCTCCAGCGACGTCCAGGCCAGGATCATGCAGAAGTACTGGAACAAGTACTCCGACCAGCAGTGGGTCTTCGTCTACAAACCCGGTGCCGGCGGAGCCATCGGCTTCGGCGAGATCGCCATGTCCAAGGCCGACGGCTACACCATCGGCGGCATCAACGTCCCCCACATCGTTCTCCAGCCCCTCGTCCAGAAAGCCCAGTTTTCCCCCGATGATTTCGCCTACATCTGCCAGGTGGTCAACGACCCCCAGGCCGTGGCCGTGCGCAAGGACAGCAAGCTCAAATCCGTCAAGGACATCTTCGAGTTCGCCAAGGCCAACCCCGGCAAGCTCAAGGTCGGCCTCGTCGGCCCCAACAGCGGCCATCACCTCATGTTCCTCGACGTGAAGGACAAGTACGAGTTCCCTGTCACCGAAATTTTCTACAAAGGCGCTGCCGACCAGAACGCGGCCCTGCTCGGAGGCGAGATCGACGTCATGTTCGGCAACCTGAACGACGTCATGAGAAGCCTTGAAGAAATGGTCGTGCTCGGCCTGGCGGCCGAGAAGCGCAACGATTTCCTGCCCGAAGTGGCCACACTGAAGGAGCAGGGGTACGATGTGGTCTCCGACATCCGCCGCGCCTTCGTCGCACCCAAGGCCATCGACAAGGCGCAGCTCGATTTCCTGCGCGAAACATTCAAGAAGATATCTGAAGATCCCGAATACCTGGCCGACATGAAGACTGCCGGACAGCCCACCGAATACATGGATGGCGACGTCTTCGCGGAATACGTCAAGAAGCAGAGCGAATTCGCCAAGACGGCCCTCGAAAAGGCCGGTCTGCTGAAGTAATCCCCTAACGGTCTCGGGGAGGGAATCCTCCCCGAGACTCCAAGGAGCATCCGATGATGGAATTCATTCTGCCCGCCATCGGGCACCTTTTTGAGCCACTGAACATATTTCTTATGGTCGTCGGCCTGACCGGTGGCATCATCGTCGGCGCCATGCCCGGCCTGACCGCCACCATGGGTGTGGCTCTCATGGTCCCGGCCACATTCGCCATGGACGCCACCAGCGGCTTGATCATGCTCGGCGCGATCTATGTCGGGGCCATCTATGGCGGCTCGAATTCCGCCTGCCTCATCTGCACGCCCGGCACGCCTTCGTCCGTGGCGACCACTTTCGACGGATGGCCGTTGTGCCAATCCGGCCACGCCGACATCGGCCTGAACACGTCGCTCCTGGCCTCCGTTTTTGGCGGCATCGTGGGTACGGTTTTCCTGCTGTTCCTCGCCGCACCGCTCGCCCGCGTCGCGCTCCAGTTCGGCGGACCCGAAAATTTCTGGCTGTGCATTTTCGGCTTGTCGACCATCGCGGTCATGTCCTCGGGAAACATCGTCAAAGGCCTTCTGGGCGGCGCCATCGGCCTGATCATCGCCACCATCGGCATCGACCCGAACGAGGGCGTGCCCCGCTTCACCTTCGGGTATTATCCCCTGGTGCAGGGCGTTGAAGTCATTCCCGCCATGATCGGCCTGTTCTCCTTTTCCCAGGTGCTGTACCTGATCGGCAGCTACAAGCCGTTCATCGCCGACTACAAGCCGACTCCCGGAGCACTCATGCACGTCGTGAAAACTCTTGTCGGCCGGTGCAAAGTCAATCTGCTGCGCTCGTCGGTCATCGGCACCCTGGTGGGAATGCTGCCCGGTGCCGGCGGAGAGATCGCCTCCATCATCGCCTACAATGAAGCCAAACGCTGGGACAAGCAACCCGAACGCTACGGCACCGGCGTGATCGAAGGCGTCGCGGCCAGTGAAAGCGCCAACAACGCGGTCATCGGCGGCGCCCTCATCCCCATGCTCACGCTGGGCATTCCCGGCAGCGCGGTGGCGGCGGTCATCCTCGGCGCCCTGCTGGCCAAGGGCATTCAGCCCGGCTTCAAGGTTTTCACAGCCACAGGCGACCTTGCGTACACGTTCATCATGTCGCAGTTCGCCGTGAACCTGCTCATGATCCCTATCGGGCTCATCCTGGCCCGGATCATGACCAAGCTGCTCAGCATCCGCCTGACCTTTGTCGCCATCGGCATCGTGGTCCTGTCCGTCATCGGCGCCTACGCCATCCGCAACAGCATGCTCGACGTATGGATCGTCATCGGTTTTGGCTTCTTCGGTTATTTCTCGAACAGAGTGGGCCTGGATACCGGAGCCATGGCGCTCGGCATCATTCTCGGCCCCATGATCGAGGAAAACCTCGGCAGATGCGTTCATCTCTCAAAGGCGTCTGGCGGTTCCGTTATCAATGTGTTTTTCGAGAGCCCCATCGCCATCCTGCTCATGGCCCTGACCGCGCTGTCCCTGATCACGCCGTTTCTGCTCGACTTGAAACGCAAACGCCAGGCGGCCAAATGCGCCTGCGCGCCAACGCCTGCAAAGGAGGGCTCCGACCATGCGTAGCCGTACTTCCGATATCGCCGCGGGGCTGGCCACGCTCGCCATTGCCGGAGTGTTCCAGGCCCAAAGCGGAGACCTCGACGGGGTGAGCCTGCTCTTCCCCAGGATGCTCATCATCTTCATGACCCTCGGCGGCGCGTACATTTTCGCCTCCGGCCTCCTGAACCGACCCTCAAATGCCAAAGAAGGCGCCTGCGAGGCAAAGACGGAAGAACCGGTGGCGGTGAAACGCGTGGCCATCATCGCCCTGGGCGCCATCGTGTACGTGGGCGTCATCCCGCTGCTCGGATTTTACCCGGCCACGGTGCTGTTTCTCTTCGGCATGGCCATGATCCTGAGCGACTCCGGCGTCACGACCGCCAAGAAAGCCATGGCCTCGGCCGTTTTCACCGCGGTGCTGTGCGTTGCCGTCTGGTTCGGATTCGCGTTTTTATTGGGCGTTCCGACGCCGCAAAGTGTGCTCTTCTAGACCGGCACGACCTTTCGTCACGACACTCCTGCCAGGCGCAACGTCCAAACGCGCCTGGCAGGAGTCATTTCAGTCAACGATGCCCGAAAAACACAATCGTCCTTTTCCCGATTGAACGGACACTCGTACGACTTGCCAGCCTCAATGATTGACCATACGCGCTCCTATGCCACGCCGCGGAGCCTGACCGCGAATTCGCCCTATCAACCGCGTTCATGATCATGCCGCCCATGGACGCTTACGGAGAGAGAGCCATGTCCTTGAGTCCCCGCAGTTTTGAAGCGATTGCCCGGGAGATCCGGGGCAAGAAGATCCTTGTGGCCAACCGCGGCATTCCGGCGCGGCGCATCGTCCGCTCCATCAAGGAAGTGTTCCAGGCCGTACCCATGATCACGGCCACGGACGTGGACAAGACCGCGCCCTTCACCTCCGGCGCCCAGGAGCTGCTGCATCTCGGGGAGAACCCGAGGGCCTATCTGGACATCGACAAGATCATCGCCATGGCCAAGGCCAGGGGCGTTGCGGCCATCCACCCCGGCTGGGGCTTCGCCTCCGAGGACGACTCCTTCCCGTCCAAGTGCGCCGAGGCGGGCATCCTCTTCATCGGTCCCACGTCCGAGGCCATGCGCCTGCTGGGCAACAAGGTGCAGGTCCGCACCCTGGCCCAGAAGCTGGGCATCCCGGTCGTGCCGGGCTCCGAAGGGGCCGTGTCCGTGGAAGAGGCCAAGAAGGTGGCGGGGGAGATCGGCCTGCCGGTCATGCTCAAGGCCGAGGGCGGCGGCGGAGGCCGCGGCATCTATGAAGTTTTCAGCCAGGACCAGCTGGCCGACGCCTTCGTCAAGGCCTCGACCCTGGCCCAGGCGTCCTTCGGCAACCCGCGCCTCTACGTCGAGCGGCTGCTGACCTCCGTGCGCCACATCGAGATTCAGGTCATCGCCGACAAGTACGGCAACGTCTTCGCCTTCGACGAGCGCGACTGCACCGTGCAGCGCAACCACCAGAAGCTCGTCGAGATCACGCCGTCGCCGTGGACGGGCATGACCCAGGAGCTGCGCGACCAGCTCAAGGCCTACTCGCGTCAGCTGGTGCAGGCCGTGGGCTACCACTCCCTGTGCACGGTGGAGTTCCTGGTGGACTCCAAGGGCGAGGCCTACCTCATCGAGGTCAACACCCGCCTGCAGGTCGAACACGGCATCACCGAGTGCCGCTACGGCATCGACCTGGTGGAGGAGCAGATCGCCGTGGCCTTCGGGGCCGAACTGCGCCTGAACGACGAGAACTGCACCCCGAAAAGCCACGCCATCCAGGTCCGCGTCAACTGCGAGGACCCGCAGCACAACTTCTCGCCCAACGCGGGGCGCATCACGCGCTACATGTCGCCGGGCGGACCCGGCGTGCGCGTGGACTCCTGCGTGTGCGGCGGCTACGAGTTCCCGGCCCAGTACGACTCGGCCGCGTCCCTGCTCATCGCCTACGGCCCGCAGTGGAACAAGGTCCTGGGCATCATGGAGCGGGCCCTGGGCGAATACATCATCGGCGGCATCAAGACGACCATCCTGTTCCACCGCCAGATCATCGCCCACCCGCGCTTCCGCAGCGGCGACTACGACACCAAGTTCGTGGCCAGCGCGCCCGAACTCATGGTCTACTTGGACAAGGAGTCCGAGGCGGTTCGCCTGTCGCGCCTGGTGGCGGAGATTTCGGCCCACGGGTACAACCCGCACGTCAAGCTCGGCGAGTACCGCACGCGCGAAGGCAAGCGCATGGACCCCTTCAAGCCGTCCCTGCCGTCCATCGAGCCCGAATACTATGAGTACCCGTACCCGCGCGGCGACCGCGACGCCATCCTGAGCTACATCCGCGATTCGGGCCACGTCCATTTCTCGGACACGACGACGCGCGACATCACGCAGTCCAACTCCGGCAACCGCTTCCGCCTGGCCGAGGACCGCATCATCGGGCCCTACCTCGACAACTGCGGGTTCTTCTCCCTGGAGAACGGCGGCGGGGCGCATTTCCACGTGGCCATGCTCGCGAACATGACCTACCCCTTCTCCGAGGCCAGAGAATGGAACGAGTTCGCGCCCAAGACCCTGAAGCAGCTGCTCATCCGCTCGACCAACGTGCTCGGCTACAAGCCGGTGCCGCGCAACATCATGCGCCGCACGGGCGAGATGATATGCGAGCATTACGACGTGGTGCGCTGCTTCGATTTTCTGAACCACATCGAGAACATGCGGCCGTTCGCGGAAGTTGCGCTCAACGCAAAGGGCAACATCTGGGAACCGGCCATCTCCCTGTCCTTCGCCAAGGGCTTCGACGTGCCGCACTACCTGGGCGTGGTGCAGGAGATCATCGACATGAACGCCCAGGTCCTGGGCTGCTCCAAGAAGCAGGCCGAGAAGAAGTTCATCCTGGGCCTGAAGGACATGGCCGGTGTCTGCCCGCCGGTCTTCATGACCGAACTGGTCACGGCCATTCGCAAGGCCTACCCGGACCTGATCGTCCATTTCCACCGCCACTGCACCGACGGCCTGTTCGTGCCGTCCGTGGCCGCTGCGGCCAAGGCCGGGGCGCACATCGTGGACACGGGCATCGGCGCGGCCGTGCGCTGGTACGGCCAGGGCGAGGTCCTGTCCACGGCGGCCTACATCGAGGAACTGGGCCTCAAGACCAACCTGAACAAGGAAATGATCCGCACCACGGGCTTCGTGCTCAAGCAGATCATGCCGTACTATGACAGATACACGGCCCCGTACTTCCAGGGCATCGACTACGACGTCATCGAGCACGGCATGCCCGGCGGCGCGACCTCGTCCTCCCAGGAAGGGGCCATGAAGCAGGGCTACATCCACCTGCTGCCCTTCATGCTCAAGTTCCTGGCCGGCATCCGCAAGATCGTACGCTACCACGACGTGACGCCGGGGTCGCAGATCACCTGGAACACGGCCTTCCTGGCCGTGACCGGCGCCTACAAGCGCGGCGGACGCAGGGGGCTGCGCAAGCTTCTGTCCGTCCTGGACCAGGTCGTGACCATGCCCGAGGAGAGCCTGCCCGAGGAGATTCGGGCCGCGCGCCTGGAGATCTATCAGGATGCCAACGACGCTTTCAGGAATCTGCTTCTGGGCAAGTTCGGCCGGCTGCCCCTGGGCTTCCCGCCGGACTGGGTCTATGAATCGGCCTTCGGCCCTGAATTCAGAGAGGCCATCGCCCGCCGGACCGAATCGTCACCTCTGACTACGCTGGAAGACATGGACGTGGTCGCGGAGCAGAAGAGCCTGTCCGAACACATCGGGCGCATGCCCACGGAAGAGGAATTCCTCATGTACCTTAGCCATCCAGGTGATGCGCTCAATACCATCAGATTCGTGACACGCTACGGGGATTGCAACAGCCTCCCCCTCCATGTCTGGTTTGAAGGCCTGAAGGCCGGCGACGAGATCATGTTCAAGGACAGCTTTGGCAAGCACCATGTGTTGTGCCTGAAACACATTTCCAGGCCTGACGACCAAGGGATGAGCCTGGTCTCCTACACCCTCGACTCCGAATCCTTCAGCCTGCAGGTCAAGGTGGCCGAAGCCGCCGGACATGTGGAGACAGGCGTGGAGATGGCCGACAGGAGGGATCCGTATCAAGTCGGCGCGCCTTCCAACGGCGATTTGTGGGTCGTGCATGTAAAGCCTGGGGATATGGTGAAAAAGGGTGAAGAGCTCTTCAACATCTCCATCATGAAGCAGGAAAAGGCCGTGGCTGCCCCGGTTGACGGCATGGTCGATCGGGTGCTTAAATTCGCCGATTTCCAGGAAGACAGAAAGATGGTCCCGGTCAGAGAGGGTGAACTGCTGGTTGTCCTCGTGCCCGCACCTCGCAAATGTCCGACCTGCTCTGCGCCGGTCACCAGAAACGATTTCAGGTTCTGCCCGTCGTGCGGGCAGAAGGTGTAGAATGCTCGCCGAAATCAACGCCGACCCGGGACGGCATGAACGGACCGGCGTCGGAGAGGTTGTCTACGGCCGGGGCAAGACCTTCGAGCAGATCGAAGCGGCTGTCACGGCTCTGCAGGGGCGCCATCCCGTGCTGGTCACCCGTCTCGCTGCGGAGCACGGCCCGGCCTTGACACAACGGTTTCCGACGGGAAGCCTTTGGCAGGAGGCGGGGTTGTTTTGTGTGGGACTCGACATCCGCGAGCCCGCCGCCGAATCGGAATCGAACGTGCTCATCGTCACGGCCGGAACGACGGACCTGCCCGTCGCGCGGGAAGCCCTCGGATCAGCCCTTTTCTTCGGGTTGAAGGCCCGCCTCGTGGCCGACGTGGGCGTGGCCGGCATTCATCGCCTCATGGCACATATCGAGGCTCTGCGCCGGGCCAGGGTGATCATCGCCGTCGCCGGCATGGAGGGGGCCCTGCCAAGCGTCCTCGGCGGGCTGGTCCAGGCCCCCATTGTCGCCGTCCCGACTTCCACCGGATACGGGGCCAACTTCGACGGCCTCGCGCCTCTCCTGGCCATGCTCAACTCATGCTCGCCCGGAATTGGTGTGGTCAATATCGACAATGGGTTCGGCGCGGCCGCATTGGCCAAGAAAATCATCGGCAGCCAAGCCGGGAGGTGAAATGGCATGACTTCGAAGACTCGCCCATCAAGCATGGCTGAAATGGTCGATCTGGACGCCGCGCTCGCGGCCTGTCTCGATGCAGCGCGGGAGGCCTGCGCGATTCTGGTGAAAGGCCAGTCGGAACTCACGGGGGATATGGTGACGACCAAGAGCCCCGGCGACGTGACCACGGACATCGACCGCAGGGCCGAGGATGCCATCCGCAACCGGCTGCAGGCAGACTTTCCCGATTTCGCCTTCACGGGAGAGGAAGGGGGCGCATGCGGCCATTCGCGCTGCCGCTGGATCGTCGACCCACTCGACGGGACCATGAACTATGTGCACGGCTTTCCGTTCTATGCCGTTTCCCTGGCGCTGACCGTGGACGGCGAGGTCGCCGTGGGCGTAATCGCCGACCCGGTGCGCGGCGAAACCTTCTGGGCCATGGCCGGACGCGGGGCGTTCCTCGACGGCAAGCCCATTACCGTCTCGAATATCGGCTCGATGGAAAAGGCGCTCGTGGGCACGGTATTTCCGCCACCCTCCTGGCCAGAACTGGACGCCTACTTGCAAAGATTCTGCAGGGTGACATCTCACGCGGCCGGCGTCAGACGGGTCGGTGCCGCGGCCCTCGACCTGGCCTACGTCGCGGCGGGCAGGCTGGACGCATTTTTCGTGGAAAGCCTCAAAGCCTGGGACATCGCAGCGGGGATGCTGCTTGTCACAGAAGCGGGAGGAAAGGTTGCGGACATCTTCACGGAGGAACCTCCATTGCTGACAAACCGTCTCGCCGCAGCAAACTCGCATCTGCTATCCCCATTGCTCGACCTGCTTCGTGCGGAAAGCTGAAAAACCCCCGTTCAGATCTCGCCCGTTCGCAAGCTAGAAACCGAGATGAGCCAAGGCATACGGCTCCTCCAGTTTTCGGCGCTTTCCGCACATGCTCTCGACCTCCATCTGCAGGACAAGACATTCGTGCAGGCGATGCTCGATGTGCTTGTCACCGCGCTCCAGATAATCCGGAGCCAGCTCCCGTACGAAAAACTGCAAAAGATCCCTTTTCGCGCCGGGTTCATCAACGATTTCGATTCGCCCGGCAACTATGACGCTCGAGTATGCCGTACTGAATTTTTCCGGAAGCATCACTGCCCCTTCAACCACAACGAAAGATGCTTGGGGCGCATGCTTGAGGTAGTCAATCTTTCTCCCTTCACGGGCACAGTGAAAAATTATCTTTTTACTCGCACCATCTTCTTTCAATGCGTAATTTAAGGGAACTCCATACGGAGTCCATTCAGGGCCAATCATCGAAAGAACTCCCCAATTACATCTACGCAAAACAGACATGGATTCTAGGTCTTCAATTTTCCTGGCTGTACGTCGCAACGAATATTCATGCATCACATCGACCTCACCTTTAAATTTAGCGGTATGTCGACAAAATCAATTTAAAACATCCGATGGAAACGGAAAATATCTGGCGACTCATTGGAGTTTATGGCCTGATGTTTCCCCAAAAATTTTTAACAATGCCGACTCAACATTTCTCCAGTATTTGAATTTTGTGATCAACACAACGTGCCGAAAAGACTGATTTTAAACATCGAACATCGAATCCTGCAAACCCGATCCAGGCCTGTCCTTCTCTGCCTTTGGGATAGTCTGACAAGGACTTGGCCGGGGGCACATACTCTTTCATGACCAAATCGGGATAGTGCGCCGGCCGCGGTCGGGCGTCAGAACCCGGCTCCCACGCAGCGCCCCCTGCCGCTCCCCCATATTCCAGAAAAATGCTTGTCGCAGCCAGCGGAAAGAGGCATAATTTTCGGCAACACTGAACATTTTCCCAAGGATTTCCGGACCATCATGCAGAGTACGTTCGCTGATTCGCCCATCTCTCCGGAAACGCGGCAGCATAAACCGAGCATCCTCCTTGTCGAGGACAACGTCATCGTCGCCTTCGACATGCAGCAGCGGCTGCAGCAGCTCGGCTACTCGGTCCAGGGCATCGTCGCCTCCGGCGAGGAGGCCGTCGAGACAGTGGCCCGGCAGGAACCGTCCCTCATCCTCATGGACATCTTCCTCGAAGGCCGCATGGACGGCATCGAGGCCGCCCAGAAGATTCTCGAACGCTCCCAGATCCCCATCATCTTCCTCACGGGCCACGACGACGAGGAGACCCTCGGCCGCGCGAAGATCACCGAGACCTTCGGCTACATCATCAAGCCCGCCAAGCCGCGCGACCTGCATGTGGCCATCGAGATCGCCCTCTACAAGCACGCAGCCTCCCAGGCCCTGCAGAAGAGCGAGCAGCAGTACCGGCTCCTGTTCAACTCCATGCTCAACGGCTTCGCCCTGCACGAGGTGGTCCTGAACGACGCGGGACGGCCCGTGGACCTCATCCTGCTCGACGTCAACCCGGCCTTCGCCAGCTTCTTCGATCTGCCGACCGAGAGCATCATCGGCCGCAGCCTGCGCGAGCTCTTCGACAGGGTCGAGCCCTTCTGGATTGATGTCCTGGGCAAGACCGCCCTGAACCGCGAATCCATCCGTTTCGACAGTTACGCCGCCTTCCTGGGCCGGCACTTCTCCATCGTGGCCTTCAGCCCCCAGGAACGCCAGGTCGCAGCCATCTTCGAGGACACCACGGCCCGCAAGGACGCCGAGAAACGCCTGCAGCATCGCACCTTCCACGACGCCCTGACCAATCTGCCCAACCGCGCCCTGTGCCTGGACCGCATCAAGCAGGCCATGGACCGCGCCAGGGTTCGCGAGGACTACCTCTTCGCCGTCGTGCAGGTGGATGTCGACCGTTTCAAGGACATCAACGACAGCCTCGGGCATTTCGTCGGCGACACGCTCCTGAAGACCATCGGGCGCATCCTGCAGGAGGAGGTTTCGACCATCGACACCGTGGCCCGGCTCGGCGACGACGAATTCGTGGTCCTGTTCGAGGAACTGCCGTCCAAGAAAAGCGGCGTGACAGCCATCAAGAAGATCAAGGCCGCCCTGAACCGCCCCCTGGTCATCGAGGGGCACGCCCTGCACCTGAGCGCCTGCCTGGGGGCCCTTTTCGGGCCGAGCGTATGCGAGACGCCCGAAAGCTACCTGCAGGGCGCCAACATCGCCCTGCGCCACGCCCAGGAACAGGGGCCGGACCAGCTGCGATTCTACGCCCCGGAGATGCAGGACAAGGCCCTGCGCAAGATGGACACCGAAAGCAGACTGCGCAACGCCATCCGCGACAACGAGCTGCATCTGGCCCTGCAGCCCATCTTCGCCATCGGCGAGGAGCCGCTTCTGACCGGCTTCGAGGCCCTGCTGCGCTGGAAGCCCGCGGACCGGGACTGGATCTCGCCTGCGGAGTTCATCCCCATCGCCGAACAGACCGGGCTCATCCTGCCCATCGGCCAGTGGGTCCTGGAACAGTCCTGCATGGTCCTTTCCTCCTGGGCGACCACTTTCCCGGACAGCGGCCTGAGCATTTCCGTCAACCTCTCGGCCCGCCAGTTCTCAAACCCGGACCTGGTGCAGAACATCTTCGACTGCATCCAGTCGAGCGGCATCTCCCCGTCGCTGCTGAAGCTCGAAATCACCGAGAGCGACGTCATGACCAACCCCGAGATCACGGTCCAGAAGCTCAGGCTCATGAAGGAGCTGGGCGTGTCGATCCTGGTCGACGATTTCGGGACGGGCTACTCATCCATGAGCTACCTGCAGCGCTTCCCCATCGACACCCTGAAGATCGACCGCAGCTTCGTGACCCAGCTGGACCAGCACGCCAACCGCGTCATCGTGCGCACCATCGTCAACCTGGCCCACAGCCTGGGGCTGTCGGTGGTGGCCGAAGGCATCGAGAGCGAACGCCAGTATCAGATCCTGAAGGAGATGGGCTGCGAATACGCCCAGGGGTTCCATTTCTCGCGGCCCATCTTCCTCGACCAGGTCGAGGGTTTCATAACCGCGTATCTTGCGCGCTGAGGACGCCGGGCGTCCTGCGATCCCGGGACGGCCGGGCGGGCATCGGGAGTCTGAAAGGGGGGAAAGCGGGGATGTTCGGGCCTCACCGCCCGCACTCCGTGCAGGCCTTGACCTGAAAGCGCTTCTGCAGGACCAGGCCCGTGTCGGTGCGGAAGAACAGCTTGCGGCCCACGTTGCCTCCCACGCTGGAGGCGCTGACGGCCACGCCCTCGCGGACGAGGGTCTGCATGGCCGCCTCCACGTTGCGCCGGCCGGCCGAGGCGTCGCAGTTCTGGTGCAGGGGAGAGGCCCCGCCGAACACCTTGCACTCCAGGCTGTCCGGATAGATGCCCGCCTTGGCGAACTCCCGCAGCAGTTCCATGATGGACGAGTCCACGTAGCGGTAACGCTCCCCGGGCGCCGAGGTCTTGGAGAAGTCGCCGATGCGCGGCAGCAGGGCGTGAAAAATCCCTCCCCACCGGTAACGGGCACTGTACATGGTCACGGACACGCACGAACCGAGCACCGTCTGCACCACCGTCGGGGTCCTGTAGACCCCGCCCTGGCCCACGAGGAGGTACTCGTGCGGCATGTCCCGGCAGTCCTCGACGCCCTCCAGATCCTTGGGAGGAAGGGACATCTTTTTTTTCGCGGTCTTGTGCATTGCCGTCACGGAGTCCATGGGTGTAGGTTGGGAAGCACCGATTCAATTTATAAACGATAACTTTTCCCAATGCAGAAGTCATCAGCGGAAAACACATTCTGCCCGGGCCTGCGCCTGGAGCTTCCCTACCTGGTCGACGCCCTGGGCACGAATCACGGCTTCCTGCACGACACCCGACAGTTCGACCTCCTGGCCGAAATCGTTGCCGACCACCACCGCCACGGGGAACCGCTGACGTCCTTCCTCGTGGCCGGCTGCGACCGGGGCATCGACGCCTACAGCCTGTGCATCGCCCTGCTGGAGGAAGCGGCCAGGCTGCCGGGCCTTGAGTTCTCCATCCTGGGCACGGACTTCCTGCCCGCCAACCTGGGCCAGGCCGTGCGCGGGGTCTATCCCGCGGCCACGGTCCGCAACCTGCCGGGGACGCTGACCAAGCGCTACTTCCTGCGCAGCCGCACCGCCCCCGACAACCTGGTCCGACTGCGTCCCGGCGTGCGCAACCGCGTCAGCTTCCGCTGCCAGGACATCTTCGAGTCCTTTTCCCTGCGCGAGCCCATGGACGTGATCGTCTGCCGCCAGATCCTGCACCATTTCCACCCGGCCCTGGCCACTGCGCTGGCGGGGAGGCTGCGGAGCTACCTGTCCCCCGGCGGCATCCTGGTGCTCGGGGCGCGCATGTCCCGCGCGCCGGGGTTCCGACACCTGGGGCACGCCCTGTACCAGGCCGTTTGACCCCCCGCTCGCCTCTTGGCGATTTACTCTCCATGATTCTGGATATATGCTGCGCAAAATCAGGCCATTCCACCCGCTTTCGGAGCGCACGAACATGAGCAAGAAAATCCGCATACTGATCGTCGACGACTCGGCCCTGGTCCGTCAGACCCTGACATCCATATATTCCTCGGACCCCGAGATCGAGGTCATCGGAGCGGCCGGCGACCCCTTCGCCGCCGCCGAGATCATGCGCGAACAGATTCCCGACGTGCTGTCCCTGGACGTGGAGATGCCGCGCATGGACGGCATCACCTTCCTGAAGAAGATCATGAGCCAGCACCCCATCCCGACCATCATCTGCTCGACGCTGACGGAGAAGAACGCCGAGACGACCATGAAGGCCCTGGAGTACGGCGCCGTGTCCGTCATCCAGAAGCCCAAGGTCGGCACCAAGCAGTTCATGGAGGAGTCGCGGATCATGCTGTGCGACGAGGTCAAGGCTGCGGCCAAGGCCAAGGTGCAGAAGTACGTGCCCCGAACCCTGAAGGTCAGCCAGAAGCTCACGGCCGACGCGATGCTGCCCAAGCCCGCCTCCAAAGCCATGGTCCAGACCACCGAGAAGGTTCTGGTGGTCGGCGCGTCCACCGGCGGCACCGAGGCCCTGCTGACCCTGCTGCAGGCAATGCCCGTGGACTGCCCGGGCATCGTCATCGTGCAGCACATGCCCGAGAAGTTCACGGCCGCCTTTGCCCAGCGGCTCAACACCCTGTGCGACATCACGGTCAAGGAGGCCGCGGACAACGATACGGTGCTTCGCGGCCAGGCCCTCATCGCGCCCGGCAACCTGCACATGCTGCTCAAGCGCAGCGGGGCCCGGTACTACGTCCAGATCAAGGACGGCCCCCTGGTCTCGCGCCACCGCCCGTCCGTGGACGTGCTCTTCCGCTCGGCCGCCCGCTACGCCGGCAAGAACGCCGTGGGAGTGATCATGACCGGCATGGGCGACGACGGGGCCAAGGCCATGCTCGAGATGCACGAGGCCGGGGCCGTGACCGTGGCCCAGGACGAGGCGTCCTGCGTGGTCTTCGGCATGCCCGGCGAGGCCATCAAGCTGGGCGGCGTGGACAAGGTCGTGCCCCTGAACCTCATCGCTCCGACGGTGCTCCAGCTCTGCCGGGACTGACGCCCCGGCTCAGATCAGTTCGAGCTTGCGCAGTTCGTCGATGATCTTGCGCCGCTCGATGGGCTTGACCAGATAGGCCGAAGCCCCGCCCTGGAAAAAGGACTGGGTCACGTTCTTCACGTCGTCCAGGGCGCTGGTCATGATCACCTTGACCTCCTTGGACAGCGGCACCCCCCGCTCCTTCTCCTTGCCCCTGATGATGTTCAGGGCCTCGTGGCCGCTCATGTTGGGCATCATGATGTCCAGAAAAAGGACATCGTAGGGGTTCCCCGACTCCCAGGCCAGGTCGAAGGCCTTGACCGCCTCGGCCCCGTCCACGGCGATGTCGCACTCCCCGTACTCCATGAGCAGCTTGTGCATGATCTTGCGGCCGACGAAATCGTCCTCGACAATCAGAATTCGCATTGCAACCTCTGTATGTTTATGTCCTGCCGACGGTCGCGCGCGAAAGTCCCGCGCGTCCCGCTTTTTCCTTTTCCAGTAGAACCCGCTCCATCTCCTGCTCGATCTTCCTGATATCGATGGGCTTGCTCAGGTACCCGTCCATCCCGGCGGCCATGAATTTCTCCCTGTCTCCGGCCATGGCATGGGCTGTCAAGGCGATGATGGGCATGTCCGAAATTGCCGCGAACGGCTCGGCGCTGCGGATGGCCCCGACGGCCTGAATCCCGTCCAGGACGGGCATCTGGATGTCCATGAGCACCACGTCGAAATCCCGGCACGTACGCAAAATCTCCAGAGCCTCGCGGCCGTTGCGGGCCGTGGTCACGGCGTGCCCGGACCTGCTCAGGAGGCGCTGGCCGCACAGAAGGTTGACTTCGTCGTCCTCCACCAGCAGCACCCGCAGCTCACGCCGGCCGGCCCCGGGATTCCGCGCCCCGTCCTCCTCCAGCGGGCACGCCGTCGGCAGCGCGAAGGGCAGCGAGACGTGGATGGCCGTCCCCTGGCCGGGCTCTGAATCCACGCACAGGGACCCGCCCATGCGGCCGACCAGCTTGCGCACGATGGACAGCCCCAGACCCACCCCCTGGTGGCGGCGGGTGTACGACCCGTCGCTCTGGATGAACGGCTCGAAGATGTCCTTGAGCGTCTCCTCCGACATGCCCGGACCCGTGTCCCGGACCGTGAAAAGGAGTCTGACGGGCGCACCGGCCGTGCGCGGCAGGGACGACACCTCGACCTCCACGCTCCCGTTATCGGTGAATTTCAGGGAGTTGCCCACCAGGTTGAAGAGCACCTGCAGGAGTCTCGCGTCGTCACCGAGCAGCGGCCCGGGCAGGCCCGGGTCGCGGCGGAAGGCGTAGGCCACGCGCTTCTCCCTGATGGTCTGGGAGAACAGGTCGGCCAGGGCCTGCTCGATCTCGCCCGTGTCGAAGCAGCGGTCCCGAAAGATGAGCCTGTCGGCCTCGATCTTGGAAATGTCCAGGATGTCGCTCAGGAGCCGGGTCAGCCGTTCGGAAGACTTCATGGCCGTCTGCAGGCAGTCCTGCTGCTCCGCGTCGAGCCTCGTGGACATGAGCAGCTGCAGCATGCCCAGCACGCCGTTCAGGGGGGTACGGATCTCGTGGCTCATGTTGGCCAGGAACTCGGACTTGAGCTTGTTGGCCGCCTCGGCCTCGTCCTTGGCGCGCCGCAGGGAGTCCTCGACCTTCTTCAGGTGGGTCAGGTCGTTCAGGATGGCGTAGTAGCCCTCCACCTCCCCCTCGCCCGAGTAATCCGGGACGAGATAGGCGTCGATGAACCGCTCGCCGACGCCGGGGTACGGCAGCATGTACGAGTAGTGGACCGTCCTGCCCTGGAAGGCCTGCTCGATGAACCCGCGGGACTTTTCGAAGGCCTCCGGCCCGATGACCTCGGGCACGGTCCTGCCGACGACGTCGCCCGCCGGGAAGAGGCCGGCGTAGGCCTTGTTGACGAAACGGTAGCGCAGGCCTCTGTCCACGTAGGAAACGAGCTGGGGGAGGAGGTCCACGACCCGGTTGAAGTTCACCTCGCGCTTGCGCAGCTCCTCCTCGGCCTGACGCCGCTTCGTCACGTCCTCCTTGATGGCCACGTAATGGGCGATCTTCCCGTCGGGTTCGAAAATGGGCGCGATGAGGGCCGACTCCCAGTACAGGCTGCCGTCCTTGTGGCGGTTGTGGAACTCCCCGCGCCACTGTCGACCGGAAGAGATGGTCGCCCAGAGTTCGGCGTACTCCTCCCTGGGCTTCCTGCCGGAGCCGAGAATCCGGGGGTTCTGGCCCCTGACTTCAGCGAAGGTGTAGCCGGAAATCTGAGTGAACTTCGGGTTGACGTACTCGATGCGGCCCTGCGGGTCCGTCATGACGATGCAGACCGGACTCTGCTCGACCATCTGCATGAGGGTGCTGATGCGCGCCTCGGTGCGCATGCGTTCGGAGATGTCGCGCACGATGCCCCAGGCGTACCGGACGTTCCCCTCCTCGTCGAAGACCGCGAAGTCCCGCAGCTCCACCGGGAAGACGTGGCCGTCCTTGTGGATGTATTCCTTGCTGTACACTCCGGTGTCGCCGGTCTTCTGGAGCCTGGGCCAGATTTCGGTCCGCTGCCAGTGCCGCCATTTCTCCGGCGTGATGGCGTAGAAATCCCCGAGCTGGCGCAGTTCGGGCAGGGAATAGCCCGTCAGCCTGCAATAGGCGCTGTTGGCGTCCAGGAACCGGCCCTGCGGGTCGGCCAGGATGTACCCGTCCTGGCTCAGTTCGAAGAGCGCGCGGAAATGCTCCTCGCTCTGCCGGACCTGCCGTTCGGCCTCCTTGCGCTCGGAGATGTCGCGGCAGACCCCGATGACGCAGGCGCTGTCGCCGACCGTCGCCCCGGCCACGCTGACCTCCACATCGAACACCGAGCCGTCCTTGCGGCGGTGCCGGGTCTCGAAGGTGTTCTCGATGATGGAAAAGTCGCCGAAGATCTCCCGGACTTCCGCTTCCCCGAGAATCGCCTCGTAATCCCAGGTGTAGAGGCCCGTCACCTCGTTCATGCTGTAGCCGAGCATCTCGGCGAAGCGCCGGTTGGCCTCGATGACGCGGTGGTCCCGGCCGATGATGACGATGCCGTCGCGGCTGCGGTCCATGAGCATGGCGCGCATGGCCTCGCGCGCTTCGCGCTCCCTTTTCTCCCGCATCAGCTGCGCCTGGTGGTACGCCTTCTCCGACAGGGAGTTGGCGATGACGAAGAGGGCTTCGGCCACCTGCCTGAAACGCTCCTCGGTCATGAAGGGGACCTCCGCCAAGGCCCGGCGGTACCTGTCCGGGTCGGCGCCGATGACCCGGGCGTAGTCGAGCATGCGGGCGTCGTCCTCAAGGGTGGAGCGCACCTGGCCCACGAGCCAGTTGGCCACGTGCATCCCGTCCACGGTGACGCTCACCCCGGCGTCCCACAGGCCGCCGCTCAGGCAGCGCCGCACGACGGGCCCGTCGGGGTTGTGGACCCCGAGCAGGGCGTCGGAGCGCATGCAGTTGGCGCACCCCGGCCCGGTGGCGCGGATGATGTCGCGGCACAGGCGGGTGAAGTTGCTCGGCCGGGTCAGGGGAACCCCGGAGGGCGTAGTCACGATGGACGCCACCCCCGTGGCCGCGGCGAAGCTGTCCTGAATCCGCTGGACCTCGTCCAGATCGAAAAAGTCCTGAAAACGGACCGCTTCGAATGGTCCACCGCTCGTCTTTCTCAACATGACGCGCCCTCATCGCGGAGTGTGCATCGCCCGTGCGGCCCGTTCCGGCCCGCCCCGGGCTGGACAGTGCAGGCCAGCGCCCGCAACAGCTCGCGGACGCCTACCGGCTTGGAGATGTATTCGTCCATGCCCGCCGCCAGGCATATGTCTCGGTCGCCGCTCATGGCGTAGGCGGTCATGGCGATGATCGGCACCCTGGCCATGGGCCCCAGTCCCGCGTCGGCCCGGATCAGCCGCGTGGCCTGCAGCCCGTCCATGACCGGCATCTGGACATCCATGAGGACGACGTCGAACTCGCCGTCGCGCAAAGCCTCCAGAGCCTGCAGCCCGTTCTCTGCGCAGACGACGACGTGGCCCAGCCGCTCCAGGAGACGGCGGGCGGCGAAGACGCTGACCTGATCGTCCTCGGCCAGCAGGACCCTGAGTGAGCCCGTCTCGGGGAGGTAGGCCTCGTCGTCCTCCGGGACGGTGTCGCCCGCGGCCGCCATGGGCAGGGTGAAGCAGACCGTCGTGCCGTCCGGCGCGTTGTCGATGGCCAGGGTCCCGCCAAGCATGTGCACCAGCCGCTTGACTATGGCCAGGCCGAGCCCGGCGCCCTGGTGCTGCCGGACATACTCCTTCTCGGCCTGGACGAAGGGCTCGAAAGCCCTGGACAGGAAGGCGTCCTCCATGCCGGGCCCGCTGTCGCCGACGCAGAACAGGACCCGCTCCCGCCCGGACGCGTCCTGGCCCAGAGACGCCATTTCCACGCGCACGAACCCTTCCGAGGTGAATTTCACGGCGTTCCCGACCAGGTTGAAGAGAATCTGACGCAGACGCAGGGCATCCCCCGTCAGCCTGCCGGGCAGCCCGTCGGCCGCCGCCACCACCAGGCGCACGCCCTTCCTGCCGGCCGTCTGGGAGAACAGCTCCTCGATGGAGGCGCAGATCTTCCGCAGCTCGAAAGGCCGCTCGCAGACGGCCAACCGGCCGGATTCGATGCGCGAAAGGTCGAGGATGTCGCTCAAAAGCCCGGTCAACCTCCGGGCGGAGTTCGCCGCCATCTGCACGTACTGCCGCTGCTCGGCGGACTGTTCCAGCCCCTCCAGGAGCTGCAGCATGCCGAGGATGCCGTTCAAGGGCGTGCGGATCTCGTGGCTCATGTTGGCCAGGAACTCGCTCTTGCTGCGGTTGGCCGCATCGGCCGCGTCCCGGGTCTGAAGCAGGGCTTCCAGCACCTGGCTGCGCTCGGTCACGTCGCGGAACAGGCCCACCAGGCACGCCTTCCCATCGACCTCAAGGGTAAAGCTCCTGATGTCGGCCGTGAAGACGCGCCCGTCCCGGCACAGGCACGGCAGGCCTTCGACGATGTCCTTTTGGCCCCTGGCCTGCTGCTCGAAACTGGAGAATACCTCTGCAAGATGCTCGCGAGGGTGGATGTCCTCCACGCCGAGAGAGAGAAAATCCTCTTCAGAGTAGCCGAACATGCGGCACACCGCCGGGTTGGCGTAAACAAAACGCCTTCCGGTTCTTTCGGCCACCAGGATGCCGTCCGCATTGGCATTGAACAGGGCCTTGTAGCGCGACTCGCTGTCCATGAGGCTGGCCTTGGCGCTGCGCAGGCGGAACACATGGTGCAGCAGGGCCGCGACCAGAGCCACCAGCACGCAGACCAAGGCCACGGCCAGCAGGATGTGCGGCATGTAGCGCGAAATGATTGACACGGGCCTGCCCCGGACGTCGCTTCCGTCCGGCAGGAGGGCCTCGTCGATGCCGAAGCGCGTGAGCGAGGCATGGTCGAAGACGTGCCTGTTGGCGTCGTCGCCCTCGATGACCGGGATGGCACGCGCCGCCTCGCCTTCCAGGATGCGCAGCACGAGCCCTCCGGCCAGGCGGCCCTGCTCAAGGTGGGAGATGACCTTGCCCCCGACGATGCCCTGGCCGATCCCGTGCTCCCAGAGGTGAAACACGGGCGCTCCCGCATGCCGGAGGATGAACCCGAGACCATCCTCGAAGGACCTGCCCTCCCCCTGCCTATCCATGTAGGCCGAGAGCAGCAGGATCGCGTCGCTTTTCGGCACGGCGGCCAGCCTGTCTCCGAGTTCGTCCCAGGACATGGATCCCAAATCGAGGACATGCAGTTCAAGGTCCCGGATGAGGCCCCGCTGCGAAAGGTAGGTCCGCAGGTCGCCGCGGCCGCCGGGCTGGCCGTCGACCACGGCGTGCACGGCCCGGACTCCCGGCCGCAGCGTCCGGATGTCTTGAAGGGTCTCGTCCATGGACACGGATTCGATGATCCCGGTGAACCCCTGGGAACCGCTCAGGCTGTGGGCGAGATTCTGGTCGTTGACCCCGAAAAAGACCACGTCCAGACCCGGAAACAGCTCTCGCCCGTGGTCCAGGACGAAACGCAGGGCCGCGTCGTCGGCCGTGACCACGACGTCGTAGGCCGGAAGGGCGCCGAGCTTGAAGCGCAGGGTGTCGAGGAAACGCGCGGAGGCCTCGCTCACGGAAAAACGCTTGGTGTCCATGAATTCGACGTCCAGGGCCACCCCGGCCGGCTCCAGGGCCTCGCGGAGTCCGCCGGCCTGATCGAAGAACGTGGGGAAACCCGGATGGTAGGAGCTGATCAGGAGCGCATGACGCCCCCCGCCCCAGGCGCTGACGGCGAGCATCGCGCACAGCAGAGACGCGGCCAGGACCGCCGCCAGAACCCTGAACGGTCGCACCCTCGTCCGCGCGCCAGGGACCGCCGCGCCCCGATGCGCACCGAAAGCGCAGTGAGGCCCATGCTGCAAAGGGGCGGCGCACGTTCGGGCGCCCTCCGGGCACGCCTTGCTCCTCAACAGTCCATCCATGATCGCGTCCGTCCTTTGCTGCGTTGCAGACCCCGGCATGTCTTCAGGATGCCGGCGAGAAACCCCGTCCCGAGAAGACCCGTCAGGCCTTGTCGGGACGGGCGGTCGTCGGGGGGGCCTCATGACGATTATGTGGTAGCCACTTTTCCATGGTCAATGTAATTTTTCCGCACAAAGACAATTTTTGTCGACTCGTCGATGCCCACTTTGTCCCGGGGCGGCTACTACTCCCGGCCCCAGGCCGGCTCCGGCGCCGATAAGGGCGTATGACGAACATGAGGCCCCAATGACCCAATTTTCCGAAACAATCCCCACTCCGATTATTTTTTTGCAAACGTGACGTGTCGGACGAAATAATGCTTGCACCGGAAATTATGGCTACTTCATAATAGACAAATGAGCTCCCTCGGAAGTTACGTCAAAGAGCGCAGGGAGGCGCTATCCGCCAAGCACTCGGGCTATTCCATCCGCAGTGTGGCCAAGCGCATCGGCATCCACCACTCCTACCTCAGCAAGCTCGAACGCGGCGAGAACGCCCCCCTGACCGAGGAGCGCATCCACGCCCTGGCCCGTCTGCTGGGCGAAGACCCCGAAGTGCTCATGGCCCTGGCCGGCAAGCTCTCGGAAAGGACCACGGCCATCATACGCTCCGATCCGGCCGCCTTTCAGGAGTCCCTGGCCTCCCTCCAGAACAGGATGGCCGGGCAGGCGGGCCTGCCCGCCGACTCGCCCACCCAGCGCCTGGCCCAGCGCAAGAACGAACTCGAAGAGCTGACCAGGCTGCTGCGCGACGAGATCAGGCAGCGACAGGTCCTCGAAGGCCAGCTGCGCGAGCAGCAGAAGGTGCAGAGCACCATCCTCCAGAACCTGCGGGACGTGTCCGTGGTTCTCCTGGACACCCAGTTCCGCATCGTCTGGTCCAACACCCCGGTCACGGACAACCCGTCGAGCCTCATGCACCAGCTCGGCGCGGGCAAATGCGGCCAGCTGGGCCCAGACGGTTCCGAGGCCAACCCCTACTGCACGGCCTGGCGGGCGCTGAAGACGCGCACCATCCAGAACGGGGCCTACCGCAGCATCGACGGCCGTCACTGGCTGCTCCGCAGCGCCCCGGTGCTGGCGGCGGACGGGACCGTCACCCAGATCGTGCACCTCCAGTTCGAAGTCACGGAACTGCTGCAGGCCAGACAGGCCCTGGAAGCCAGCGAGGAACGCTGGAAATTCGCCCTGGAAGGCTCGCGCGGCGCGGTCTGGGACTACGACATCCCCACGGGCAGGGTGCAGCACTCGCCCATGTGGATGGCCATGCTCGGGTACGCCGGCCACGAGTTCGAGCTGACCATCGACCAGTGGGAGCGCATGCTCCACCCCGACGACCGCGGCCCGGCCATGGACACGCTGGCGGCGCACGTGCGCGGGGAAACCGAATTCTACGATTTCGAGTACCGCCTGCTGTGCAAGGACGGGTCCTACAAGTGGATCCACTCCCGCGGCAAGCTCATGGAGAAGGGTGCCACGGGTGCGCCCACGCGCATCACGGGCACCCACCACGACATGAGTCAGCGCAAGGCCATCGAGGAGCAGATCCTGGCCAACGAGGCATTCCTCGAAACGCTCCTGGGTAGCATCGAGGAGGGGATCAGCGTCCTCGCCCCCGACATGACCGTGCGCTACGCCAACCCGACCATGGTCCGCTGGTACGCCGAAGGCTTCAACCCCGTGGGCAAGAAGTGCCATCAGGCCTTCCACCAGCTCGGCGAGTGCTGCGCGCGCTGCCCCGCCGTCAGGTCCCTGCGTACGGGCCGCAACGAGTTCGAGGTGCTGGAGGTCACGTCGTCGACGTCCGTGCGCTCCATCGAATTCAGCGCCTACCCCATCAGGGACCTGAGCGGCGACGAGGTCACCGGCGTCATCGTCTTCGTGCGCGACATCACCGCCAAGCGGCAGTCCCGGATCGCCCCGGACAGCGACGCGCAGCTCCAGGACATGTACGAGTCCGCGCCCATCGGCATGTGCACCGTGGACGCCGCGGGACGGTTCGTGCGCATGAACTCCCGCTACGCCCGCCTGCACGGCTACGCCTCGGCCAGACAGATGATGCGCGCCGTGCACTCCGAATCCGAAGCCTTCGCCTCGCCTCCGGACTGGGCCGCCCTGCAGGAACAGATCCTGGTCAGGGAAGAGATCACGGGCTTCGAATGCCGCATCCGCTGCAAGGACGGCACCACCCCCTGGACCTCGCGCTCCATCAGGGTGACGCGCGGCGAACGCGGCGGGGTGCGGGGCTGGGACGTATTTCTGGAGGACATCCAGGCCAGGAAGAGCCGCGAGCTTGCTCCCGGCGACATGCGATGAGTCCGCACCACGGGAACGACGTTCCCGGAGCCGGTTGCGGGAGGAAGAGAGCGCTGCCCCGCGCCCTCACAGGGGACAGGGGCAACGCGTCACCGGTGCGACGAGGAGAGTCTGGGCGGATTTCCGCCGTTTCACTCACAAGGAGGGACGAATGAAAAACATCAAGTTGGGGATCAAGATCGGCGGAGGCTTTGGTGTTCTGATTCTCATTGCATGCATTCTTGGCGGCATGGCGGTGTTCAACATGAAGGGCGTCGAGGGCGACTCCATCCGCCTGGCCAAGGAGTACGTCCCCGAAGTGGGCATGGCCAACGAGATTGAACGCTCGTCTCTGCTGGCCATGTACGCCTGGCGGGGCTACGCCTTCACGGAAGAGCAGAGCTTCCTGGACGAGGGCCGCAAGCAGCTCGCCGCCGTGCAGCAGGCGCTGGGTACTGCCGAGAAGCACGCCCAGACCTATCCCGCGCTGGTCAAGCTGAAGGAGCAGGTGGCCGCGGCCAAGACAGAGGTCGGCGCCTACGTCGGACTTTCCGACCAGACCGTGGAAATCGTCGAAGCGATGAACAACGACCGCAAGGCCCTGGACCAGGGTGCGGCGCTCTACATGAAGAACTGCGGCGACTTCCTCGTCACCCAGAACGAGGCCATGAAACGGGAGATGGCCGAAGGGGCCTCGGCCGAGAAGCTGTCGGAGCGCCTCGACAAGATCACCTGGCTCAACGACGTCATCGACCTCGGCAACGATACCCGCATCAAGGTCTGGCGCGCCCAGGCCACGCGCGACCTGAAGCTCGTCGAAGCCGCCATGGACAACTTCCCCAAAATGGACGAACTGTTCGACAAGCTCAAGACCGTGACGAGGCAGGAGGCCAACCTCAAGCAGATCGCGGCCACGCGCGAGGCCGCCATGCAGTACAAGACGGCCATGAACAGCCTGAGCGAACACTGGAAGGAACTCGACCAGGTCAACGGCAAGCGGGCCAAGACCGGCCAGGACGTCCTCAACGCGGCCCAGGCGACCGCCGTGGCGGGCCTCGAAGGCACCCAGAAGATCGCCGACGAGGCCGTGCAGAACCTGTCCACGGCGTCGACCGTCATGATCGGCGGCCTGTCCGTGGGCGTGCTCATCGGCATCTTCACGGCGGTGTTCCTGACCAAGGCCATCACCGTGCCCGTGCAGAAGGGTGTCGAGTTCGCGCGAAAGCTGGCCCAGGGCGACCTGACGGCCGAGGTCGACGTCAACCAGAAGGACGAGCTCGGCATCCTGGCCCAGGCCCTGCGCGACATGGTCGCCAAGCTGCGCGAGGTCGTGAGCGAAGTCCAGTCGGCCTCCGACAACGTGGCCTCGGGCTCCGAGGAGCTGAGCGCATCGGCCGAGCAGCTCTCACAGGGCGCCACCGAGCAGGCCGCGTCCGTCGAGGAAGTGTCCTCCAGCATGGAGGAGATGAGCTCCAACATCCGCCAGAACGCCGACAACGCCTCCCAGACCGAGAAGATCGCCCTCAAGGCCGCCCAGGACGCCCAGGCCGGCGGACAGGCAGTGGTCCAGGCCGTGGGCGCCATGAAGAACATCGCCGAGAAGATCTCCATCGTCGAGGAGATCGCACGCCAGACCAACCTCCTGGCCCTCAATGCCGCCATCGAGGCCGCCCGCGCCGGAGAGCACGGCAAGGGCTTCGCCGTGGTCGCGGCCGAGGTCAGGAAGCTGGCCGAGCGCAGCGGCACCGCCGCCGCCGAGATCAGCGAGCTGTCCTCCTCCACCGTCTCCGTGGCCGACCAGGCCGGGCAGATGCTGACCAAGCTCGTCCCGGACATCCAGCGCACGGCCGAGCTCGTGCAGGAGATCTCCGCGGCCAGCAACGAACAGAACGCGGGCGCCGAGCAGATCAACAAGGCCCTGCAGCAGCTCGACCAGGTCATCCAGCAGAACGCCTCGGCTTCCGAGGAGATGGCCTCCACCTCCGAGGAACTGTCCAGCCAGGCCGAACAGCTGCAGGCGACCATCTCCTTCTTCCACCTCGGCGCCACGGCCGCCCGCGTCACGCGCCAGGCCGCCCGCCGCGGCAAGCCCCAGCCAGCCAGGAAGCCGGCCAAGGCCCTGCCCCAGAAGGGCGCGGGAGCCGGCCTGGCTCTGGACATGGGCCGAGACGACGAGGACGACGAATTCGAACGCTTCTAACCAGGGCCGAGGTAACTCATGAGCGACAACACGACGCAGCAATATCTGACCTTCGGCCTGGGCGAGGAGGTCTTCGCCCTGGAGACGGGGTCCGTGCGCGAGGTCATCGAACTCGTGCCCGTGACCCGCATCCCAAAGACGCCGCCCTTCATGCGCGGGGTCATCAACCTGCGCGGCCACGCCGTGCCCGTGGTGGACCTGCGCATCAAGTTCGACATGCCCCAGGTCAAGGACACGGTGAACACCTGCATCATCATCGTCGATGTGGAGGTGGAAGGGGAGAAGAGCCACATGGGCGCCATCGTCGACTCCGTGCGCGAGGTCTTCGAGATGGGCAGCGACCAGATCAACCCGCCGCCGCGCATGGGCACGTCCATCCGCGCCGACTTCATCAAGGGCATGGGCAAGCAGAACGAGGAATTCATCATGATCCTCGACATCGGCAAGGTTTTCTCGGCAGAGGAACTCCAGATGATGGCGGAAAACGATCTTGATGAAGGCTGAAACACGGTGAAAACGAGCTTTCCTTGTCCGGCGGTTCCGTATACGGGGCGCCGGACAAGGGCGGCACAGGGGAAGGAGCATGCAGGCAAGAGTTGTCCGGCTTTGTCATACAATCAAAAGAGGCATTGCATAACACGGCGCCTTGTGACAAAGGGTACAAGCTCATACACTTCCAACCCCACCGCCCCAGGGAGACGTTCGTGAAAAACATCAAACTCGGTCTCAAGCTCATCGGCGGCTTCTGCATGACCGCCCTCATCGCATTGGTCATCGGACTCGTGTGCATTGCAGGCATGCGCAACCTCTCAAGCAGCATCGACACACTGGGCAACGTGTCCCTGCCTTCCGTCGAACATCTGCTGCGCATCAAGGGAAGCGTCTCCGACCTGTCCACGAACCTGCGCACCCTGCTCAGCGCGGAGCTTTCGGCCCAGGACCGCAAGGACATCCCGGTTCAGATCCAGGGTATCCGCGAGCAGTACAGGAAATCGGCCGACGCCTACACGGCCCTGCCGCGCACCGCCGCCGAGGACGCCAAATGGAAGGAATGCCAGGCGACCCTGGCCACCCTGGCCGGCGCCAACAACAAGGTGCTCGAGCTCAACCAGAACCTGCTGGCCCTGGACATCATGAACCCCGACGACCTCATGGGCCGGTTGCAGCAGTATCGCGGCGACCACTACAAGCTCATGACCGAGGTCGGCAAGCTCATGGCCACGGGCCACGCGTTCGAAGGGGGCACGGACCATACCGCGTGCGGCTTCGGCAAGTGGGCTGCCGGCTTCTCCACCTCCAACCCCCACCTCAAGGGCGCCATGGACTCGGTCGCGCCCGTGCACCAGGCGTTCCACCAGACCATCCGCGACATCAAGGAACTGTCCGCCGCCGGCCGTGCCGCGGAAGCACAGGCCAAGTACGCGAACCTGCTGCCCATCGCCGAAAACGTCTTCGTCCAGTTCCGCGCCATGCGCGGCCAGGCCGAGGATGCCCAGAAATCTTTTCAGGATATGGGCCGCCTGCTCATGGTCGAGTCCAAGGCCTCGCAGGCCAAGTTGGACAGCCTGATGCTCGAGCTCGTGGACCTCGGCGTCGGCGAAAGCCGGACGGCGGTCCAGGCCGCCCGCCAGGAGGCGAACACGGACACCGCCATGGCCATCGGCGGCATGATCGTCGGCGTGATCATCGCCCTGGCCCTCGGCCTCATCCTGACCAAGTCCATCACGAGCCCCGTGTACAAGGGCGTGGAATTCGCGCGCAAGCTGGCCCAGGGCGACCTGACGGCCGAGGTGGACGTCAACCAGAAGGACGAGCTCGGCATCCTGGCCCAGGCCCTGCGCGACATGGTCGCCAAGCTGCGCGAGGTCGTCAGCGAAGTCCAGTCGGCTTCCGACAACGTGGCCTCGGGCTCCGAGGAGCTGAGCGCCTCGGCCGAGCAGCTCTCCCAGGGAGCAACGGAACAGGCCGCGTCCGTCGAGGAAGTCTCCTCCAGCATGGAGGAGATGAGCGCCAATATCCGCCAGAACGCGGACAACGCCACCCAGACCGAGAAGATCGCCCTCAAGGCCGCCCAGGACGCCCAGGCCGGCGGACAGGCAGTGGTCCAGGCCGTGGGCGCCATGAAGAACATCGCCGAGAAGATCTCCATCGTCGAGGAGATCGCCCGCCAGACCAACCTCCTGGCCCTCAATGCCGCCATCGAGGCCGCCCGCGCCGGAGAGCACGGCAAGGGCTTCGCCGTGGTCGCGGCCGAGGTCAGGAAGCTGGCCGAGCGCAGCGGCACCGCCGCCGCCGAGATCAGCGAGCTGTCCTCCTCCACCGTCTCCGTGGCCGACCAGGCCGGGCAGATGCTGACCAAGCTCGTCCCGGACATCCAGCGCACGGCCGAGCTCGTGCAGGAGATCTCCGCGGCCAGCAACGAACAGAACGCGGGCGCCGAACAGATCAACAAGGCCCTGCAGCAGCTCGACCAGGTCATCCAGCAGAACGCCTCGGCCTCCGAGGAGATGGCCTCCACCTCCGAGGAACTGTCCAGCCAGGCCGAACAGCTGCAGGCGACCATCTCCTTCTTCCACCTCGGCGCCACGACCGCCCGCGTCACGCGCCAGGCCGCCCGCCACGGCAGGCCCCAGCCAGCACGCAAGCCGGCCAAGGCCCTGGCAGCCAGGCCTGTCCCGGCCGGCCTGGCTCTGGACATGGGCCGAGACGACGAGGACGACGAATTCGAACGCTTCTAACCAGGGCCGAGGTAACTCATGAGCGACAACACGACGCAGCAATATCTGACCTTCGGCCTGGGCGAGGAGGTCTTCGCCCTGGAGACGGGGTCCGTGCGCGAGGTCATCGAACTCGTGCCCGTGACCCGCATCCCAAAGACGCCGCCCTTCATGCGCGGGGTCATCAACCTGCGCGGCCACGCCGTGCCCGTGGTGGACCTGCGCATCAAGTTCGACATGCCCCAGGTCAAGGACACGGTGAACACCTGCATCATCATCGTCGATGTGGAGGTGGAAGGGGAGAAAAGCCACATGGGCGCCATCGTCGACTCCGTGCGCGAGGTCTTCGAGATGGGCAGCGACCAGATCAACCCGCCGCCGCGCATGGGCACGTCCATCCGCGCCGACTTCATCAAGGGCATGGGCAAGCAGAACGAGGAATTCATCATGATCCTCGACATCGGCAAGGTTTTCTCGCCCGAGGAACTCCAAATGCTCGAAACCCGGGAAGAGCCGGACAGCGCTTCGGACTGAAACACAGCGGGCCGGCCCTTGCGGCTCGGCCCGCTTCATGAAAAGGAATTTTTCCATGTCGAACGAAACAGCACCCCCGCGCAACGACCTCGGCCCCGTGCTGAAGGAATGCGCCCTCAGCCTGCCCGCGCTGCTGCCCCGCCTGGCCAGCGTGATCAAGGACCGGGAGGATGACTTTCTTCGGCTGGGAACCAACGTCTTCGGCATCAACTCCCAGGCGAACACCTTCTCCTCGACGGCCACGAAGATGGCCTCGTCCGTGGGCGAAGGCGCCCTCCAGGCGGCCATTGCGGAACTCGAAAAGCACACGGCCGAAGCCAGGGCCGTGTTCTCCTCGGTTTCCGCGACGGAGCAGTTGCAGGGCATGACCGAGGTCCTGGGGCTCATCCGCACCCTGGACCAGGCCATGGCCCGCTTCACCCCCCTGGTGCGGACCCTCAAGGTCCTGGAGATCACGACGCGCATCGAAAGCGCCCGCCTCGGCGCCTCGGGCTCGGGCTTCACCACCCTGGCCGACGACGTGAAGGCCCTGGGCAACGTCATCGACGAGCACACGGCCAAGATCGGCGAACACTCGGCCCTGCTCATGAACCAGGTGGCCTCGTCCCTGGACCGCAGCAGAAAGCAGATTTCCGCGCAGGAAAAAAGCGTCAGGGACATGTTCGCGCAGCTTTTCTCGGGCATCGCCGAACTGGAAACCATGCGCACGGATTCCGCGGCCCTGGTCGTGGATCTGGCCAAGGGCTCGCGCCAGGTGACCGAAAGCATGGGACACGTCATCGCCTCGGTGCAATTCCACGACATCACCCGCCAGCAGGTCGAGCATGTGGAGGAGATCCTGGCCCAGGCCGAGGGCGAAATCCGCGGCCTTCCCGAGGACGGCGACACGGTCGGGCTTGGAGCCTGGGTGCGCGACGTCCTGCGGCTGCAGGCCCCGCTGCTGCGCCAGGCCGAGGAGATGTTCCGCCAGGCCGTGGAGGAGTTCATCAGCAACCTGGAGTCCATCGCCGACAACACCCGCGGGCTTGGCGACAGGATCGCCGCCGTGGCCTACTCCGACCAGGGAGGCCCGTCCGTCCTCGACTCCATCCGCAGGCAGATCGCCCAGGTCATGGACGCCATGCGCACCTCGAGCGGACATGTGGCGGACATGTCCAGGACCATGTCAGGCATGGCCGAGACCATCTCCACGGTCAGTTCCTTCGTGCACGGCATCGAGGACATCGGGGCCGAAATCGAACTCATCGCCCTCAATGCCCGCGTCAAGGCGGCCCACACCGGCGACCTGGGCCGCACGCTCGGCGTCATCGCCATGGAAATCCAGAATCTCTCGGTGGAGGCGCGGACCCGCACGGGCGAGGTGGCCGCGATCCTGAACCGCATTTCCACCCTGGCCGACCGTCTGTCCGAACTGGCCCGTTCCTCGGACGTGACCGAACTCGTCGGCGGCATCCAGGACCGCTTCGAAGCCGTCCTGGACCACCTGGCCTCCCTGGACGCGGAGCTCGGCCGCGACATCGGCCACCTCTCCGGCCTTGGCCGGGAGCTCATCGTCCAGATCCGCACCTTGACCTCCTCCATCCATTTCCACGAAACGGTCTCGAGCCAGCTGAAGGAACTGGAAAAGGGCATCCTGGAGCTCGAACGCGGCTTCACCCCCTTCGGCCCGGAGCTCGACGCCGCCCGCCAGCCCGAAAAGCTCAAGGAGCAGCTGTCCCGCTACACCATGGACAGCGAGCGCCTCGTGCACCTGGCTGTGCTCGGGCACCATGCGGCGGACGACGACGCGGGGCTCTTCGGGGACGACGGCGTTGAGCTCTTCGGGGACGACAACGTCGAACTCTTCGGAGACGACAACGTCGAGCTCTTCGATGCACCGGAATCCGAAAAGGCCCCCCGGAAGGCCGAAAAGACCGCCGACCCCGAAGAGGATTTCGGCGACAACGTGGAACTTTTCTAACCCGAAGGAGCCCCCATGTTTGCGAGCACCATCCAAGGCACCCCGGAACATCCGGTCCTCAGACTCGACGGCAGCCTGACCCTGGAACACGCCGCGCAGATCCATGCGGCGCTCATGGCCCGGCTGGCCGCGCCGGAACCCTTCCGCCTGGACCTCAGGGGGGCGGACAGGTTCGACCTGTCCTTCATCCAGATGCTCCACGCCCTGCTGAAGGACCAGTCCCGGCCCATCGGCTTCCTGCCGCTGCCCGACGGACTCGTCGAACTCGCGGCGAGCGTGGGCGCGGACAGCCTGATCAAGGAAATATCGACCCGAATCGAGGAACACGTATGAGCAAGACAATAATGACGGTGGACGACTCGGCCAGCGTCCGGCAGATGGTCAGCCTGACCCTCAAGGACGCGGGCTACTCGGTCATCGAGGCCTGCGACGGCAAGGACGCCCTGGCCAAACTGTCCGGACCCGTGGACATGATCGTCACGGACCTCAACATGCCCAACATGGACGGCATCGAATTCATCCGCAACGTGCGGGCCAACGCCCAGTACAAGTTCGTGCCCATCGTCATGCTGACCACGGAATCCCAGGCCGACAAGAAGGAGCAGGGCAAGGCCGCCGGCGCCACGGGCTGGATCGTCAAGCCCTTCAAGCCGGACCAGCTCCTGGCCGTGGCCAAGAAACTGCTGCGCTGAAAACAACCTGATCCAAGGATCGCCCATGTCCAGAGAAGAACTGAACCGGCAGGCATTCCGTGAAGAGGCCTTCGAGCTGCTCGGCGAACTCGAGTCCTCCCTCCTCGAACTGGAGGAAGACCCGAAAAACTCGGAAGTCATCAACAGGGTCTTCCGGGCCATGCACACCATCAAGGGTTCGGGCGCCATGTTCGGCTTCGAGGACATCGCCTCCTTCACCCACGAGGTCGAGACGGTCTTCGACCTGGCCCGCAACGGGCAGATCGCCGTGTCCAAGGAGCTCCTGGACCTGACGCTCCTGGCCAGGGACCACATCCTGGCCATGCTCGAAGGCGAGGACCAGGGCGGCGAGGCCAGGGCCAGGGAGGTCATCGTCGGCCTCAAGGCCCTCTCCCCCGCCGCGGAGGAGCCCCCGGCCGCCCCGGAAGCCGAAGTGCCCCCCTGCTGCGACAAGGCCCCGGAGCTGGCCGCCTGGCGCATCCGCTTCGTGCCGGCGCGCAACATCTTCCTGACCGGCACCAACCCGGCCGCGCTGCTCGAAGAGCTGTGCGAGATGGGCGAACACCACGTCATCATGCACACCCGCGACATCCCGGAGCTTCCCGCCCTGGACCCCGAACAGTGCATGGTCTTCTGGGACGTCATCCTGACCACGACCCGCAGCGAGGACGAGATCCGCGACGTCTTCATCTTCGTCGAGGACGACTGCGAGCTGACCATCCAGAAGGTCGGCAGCTGCCAGACCATCGACGAGGAATCCTACCAGCTCATCGGCCAGATCCTGGTCGACAAGAACGACATCACCAAGGACGCCTTGGAGCGCATCCTCCTGGAGCGCAAGCCCATCGGCCAGCTCCTGTCCGAGGCGGGCCTGGTCAGCCGCAGCCAGGTCGAGGCGGCCCTGGCCGAGCAGCAGGAGGTCAAGCGTCTGAAGCAGACGGCGGCCGGCGCCGAAGCCCAGGCCTCGAGCATCCGCGTACCGGCCCAGAAGCTCGATTTCCTGGTGGACCTGGTGGGCGAGCTGGTCACGGCCCAGGCCCGGCTGACCCAGTTCGCCAGCGAGCAGAACGACCCGCGGCTGCAGGCCATCTCCGAGGAGATCGAGCGCCTGTCCGACGAGCTGCGCGACAACACCCTGGGCATCCGCATGCTGCCCATCGGCACGACTTTCAGCCGCTTCAAGCGCCTGGTGCGCGACCTGTCCCAGGAACTGGGCAAGCGCATCGTCCTGGAGACCCACGGCGAGGACACGGAGCTCGACAAGACCGTCATCGAGCGTCTGAGCGACCCCCTGGTCCACCTCCTCAGGAACAGCATCGACCACGGCATCGAGAGCCCCGAGACGCGCATCGCGCGCGGCAAGAACCCCGAAGGCCGCATCGTGCTCTCGGCCGAACACTCGGGCGGCGAGGTGCTCATCCGCATCATCGACGACGGAGCGGGCATCGACCCCGACCGCGTCCGGGCCAAGGCCGTGGAAAAGGGCCTCATCGCCGCGGACGCCCTGATCTCCGACAAGGACGCCCTCATGCTCATCTTCGCGCCGGGCTTCTCCACGGCCGAGAAGATAACGAACGTCTCGGGCCGGGGCGTGGGCATGGACGTGGTCAAGCGCAACATCGACGCCCTGCGCGGCCGCGTGTCCCTGGACAGCGTGCCGGGCGAGGGCACGACGGTATCCGTGCGCATCCCCCTGACCCTGGCCATCATCGACGGCCTGCAGGTCCAGGTGGGCGAGAGCTATTTCATCATGCCGCTGGCCGCCGTGGAGGAGTGCGTGGAGCTCATCCGCCAGGACGGGGAGCGCGCGACCTTCATCAACCTGCGCGGCCAGATGGTGCCCTGGGTCAGCCTGCGCACGAACTTCGACATCCCCGGCGAACGGCCGCCCATCGAGCAGGTCGTGGTCTGCAATTCCCAGAGCAGCAGGGTCGGCATCGTCGTGGACCGGGTCATCGGTGAGCACCAGACCGTCATCAAGAGCCTGGGCAAGGTCTACCGCGACGTGCGCGGCATCTCCGGAGCCACCATCAAGGGCGACGGGAGCATGGCCCTCATCCTCGACATCGCCGCCCTGAGCATCTGATCCATGTACGACGCAAGCACCCAGAACGCCCCCCTGATGACGGACCGGGAGCTGAAGCAGTTCAGCGAGTTCATCTACTCGGAACTGGGCATCAAGATCACCCAGGCCAAGAAGACCATGCTCCAGGCCAGGCTGCAGCGGCGCCTGCGCACCCTGAACATGCGCTCCTACGGGCAGTACCTGGAGTACCTGCAGTCCCTCAAGGGGCTCGAGGTGGAGCTGCCCCAGATGGTCGACGCCGTGACCACCAACACCACGAGCTTCTTCCGCGAGCCGCGGCACTTCGAATTCCTGGCCCAGACGATCCTGCCCCAGTGGCAGAAAAAGAACGCCGGCCGGGTCTTCACCGTCTGGAACGCCGGCTGCTCGTCGGGCGAGGAACCCTACACCACGGCCATGACCCTCATGGACTATCATGAGCGCGTTAGTCCCCTGCGCTTCTCCATCGTGGCCACGGACATCTCCACCGACATCCTGAACAAGGCCGCCAGGGCCGTCTACGAAGAGGAGAAGATCGCCACCATCCCGGTGGAGTTCCGCCGCAAGTATCTGCTGCGCAGCAAGGACAAGAGCAGGCGGATGGTGCGCATCGTGCCGGAGCTGCGCGAGACGGTCAGCTTCAGGCGCTTGAACTTCATGGACAATTTCCAGTTCCGGGAGAAGATGGACCTCATCTTCTGCCGCAACGTGATGATCTATTTCGACAAGAAGACCCAGAACGAGCTGGTGCAGAAATTCTGCAACCACCTCGAACCCGGCGGACACCTCTTCATCGGCCACTCGGAAAGCCTGGCCGGGACGGGCCTGCCGCTGCGGCAGCTGGCGCCGGCCACCTACGTCCGCATCTAGGCCAAACACCCGAGAACGCGAAAGGCGACGCGCCCAGATTCCTGAATCCCCCGGAACGCAGCACAACGAGAACGGCACCGCGCATGCTCAACAGACTTTTCGCCCGTACCGCCACGCGAGGCGCCGCCGACGGCTTCGACAGCGACGACGTCCTGGCCAACGCCCCCATCGGCGTCTACACGTCGACCCTGGACGGCCGTTTCCTGGCCGTCAACCCGGCCATGGCCGGCATGTTCGGCTACGACTCCCCGGCGGACATGGTCCGGTCCGTCACGGACATCGCCGCGCAGATCTACTTCGCCCCCGAGGACCGGGACGACTTCATCCGCAGGATGGAGGCCGACGGACGGCTCATCAATTACGAATGCCGCTTCAAGCGCCGCGACGGCTCGACCCTCTGGGTTTCGAGCAACGCCAGGGCCATGCGCGACAAGCACGGCCGCATGAGCCTCTATCAGGGGTTCATGACCGACATCACCCGCCGCAAGGCCGTGGAGCAGGCCCTGGTCGAAAGCGAGCTGCGCCACCGGATCATCTTCGAGAATTCGCCGCTGGGCATGATCCTTTTCGACAGCGAAGGCTCCATCATCGACTGCAACGACGTGGTGGTGGAACTCATGGCCTCGAGCCGCGACCGACTGATCGGCTTCAGCGCCACGAATCTGGAATCCCCCATCGCCCGGGCCGGACTGGAGCGGGCCCTGAACGGCAAGCCGGCGTTCATCGAGGGGGAGTACACGTCCGTGACCGGCGGGGCGACGCGGGTTCTGCGCGCCAACTTCAAGCCCCTCCAGCCCGGGCAGTCCCCAACGGGCGCCATCGCGACCCTGGAGGACATCTCAGAACGCTCCCGGATGGAACGGGCCGTACGCGAGAGCGAAGACCTGCAGCGCGCCCTGCTGGACATCCTGCCCATCGGCGTGGTCATCGTCGATGGCCAGACGCGGGCCATCGAACGCGCCAACGAACATGTGGCAGCCCTCTTCGGCGCCGAACCCGCGGACATGGTCGGCCGCTGCTGCCACGAGCTGCTCTGCCCGTCGGCCAGGGGAAAATGCCCCGTCTGCGACCAGGGCATGACGCTGGAGAACTCGGAACGCGAAATGCTGCGGGCCGACGGCAGCCGGCTGGCCATCCTGAAGACCGTCAAGCGCGTCAACATCGAAGGCCGGGAAAAGCTGCTGGAATGCTTTGTCGACGTGTCCGACCGAAAGAAGGCCGAGCAGAGGCTCAACGACTTCGCCCAGCAGATGGAGCTCAAGAACCTGGAACTCGACGACGCCCGCCTGCGGGCCGAGCAGGCCGCGCGCGACAAGAGCGATTTCCTGTCCCGCATGAGCCACGAGATCCGCACGCCCTTGAACGGCGTCATCGGCATGACGGGGCTGCTCATGGACACGCACCTGGACGAGACGCAGCGCCGCTACGTGCGCACCCTGAAATCCAGCGGGGAATCCCTCCTGGCCGTGGTCAACGACATCCTGGACCTCTCCAGGATCGAATCCGGCCGCCTCGAACTGGAGAGCCTCGACTTCGACCTGCGCCCACTCCTGGACGACGTGGCCTCCATGCTGGCCGTGAAGGCGGCGGAAAACGGCATCGAGTTCATCTGCTCCGCCGACCCGGACGTGCCGGAGCACTTCAGAGGAGAACCCGCCCTGCTGCGCCAGGTCATCACCAACCTCGCAGGCAACGCCATCAAGTTCACCCCCGCGGGCGAGGTCGAAGTGCGCGTCTCCATGGCCCACGGGACCGGCCCGCAGGCCGCCTCGCCCACCGCCCTGCTCTTCGCCGTCCGCGACACGGGCATCGGCATCCCCGAAGACATGCGGGAGCGCCTGTTCGAGGACTACACCCAGGCGGACGCATCCATCGCCAGGCGTTTCGGCGGCACCGGACTGGGCCTGTCCATCTCGAAGAAGCTCGTCGAACTCATGGGCGGCGAGATCGGCGTGCAGAGCGTCCTGGGCCGGGGATCCACCTTCTGGTTCACCATCCGGCTCGATGCCTCCAGGACCACGGGCGCCAGGTCCCTCGATCCTGCCGGTCTCGAAGGGCTGCGGGTGCTGGTCGTGGACGACAACGTCACCAACCGCGAAATTCTCATGGCCCGCTTCTCGGCCTGGGGCATGCGCCCCGACGAGGCCGAGGACGGACCGGGCGCCCTGGACCGGCTGGCCAGTGCCGCGTCGGCGGGGGACCCCTTCCGCCTGGCCGTGCTCGACCACTGCATGCCGGTCATGGACGGGGAATCCCTGGGGCGGGCCATCCACGCCGACGACAGGTTCCGGGACACCCGCACGCTGCTCATGACCTCCCTGGGTCAGCGCGGCGACGCCAGGCGTTTCCGCGGGGCGGGCTTCTCCGGCTATCTGTGCAAGCCCGTCCTGCACGGCGAACTGAGGGCCTGCCTGAACATCGTCATGGGCGGGGGCGCGGAGCCGGCCTTCGTCACCCGGCATGTGGCGCGGGAGATTGCCAGGCGGGACATCCCCGACTTTTCGGACCGCAATGTCCGCATCCTCCTGGTGGAGGACAATGTGACCAACCAGCAGGTCGCCCTGGGCATCCTGTCGAACATGGGCCTCAAGGCCGACGCCGCTGAGAACGGGGCCCAGGCCATTGAGGCCCTCTCCCGCACACCCTACGACCTCGTTCTCATGGACGTGCAGATGCCGGTCATGGACGGGTTCCTGTGCACGCGCCTCATCCGCGACCACGCAGGCCCCGCCCTCGACCACGACGTGCCGATCATCGCCATGACGGCCCACGCCCAGGCGGGTTTCCGCGATAAGTGCCTCGAAGCGGGCATGAACGACTACGTGCCCAAGCCCATTGCCCTGACGGTCCTGGCCGAGGCGCTGCAGGCCTGGCTGCCGGGCGGGGAGCGCCGCAGGCCGGTTTTGCGCGAGGCCCCGGCCGCGGAAGGCGCGCCGCAGACCGTCTGGGACAGGCAGGCCTTCATGGGCCGCATCCTGGACGACGAGGACCTTGCCCGGGACATCGTCGGCGGCTTTCGCGCCGATGCAGCGCGGCGCCTGGACATCATGCGCCGGGCCCTGTCGCAGGGGGATTTCGATCTTCTGGCCTCCCAGGCCCACAGCATCAAGGGCGCATCGGCCAACCTGGGCGCGGGCAGGCTGCGGGAAGCGGCCATGACCCTGGAAACCGTCGCGGGCACCGGGCGGGTCGGCGCGTGCAGGGACGGTCTGGATGCGCTGTCTGACGCCCTGGACCGGCTTGTGGAAGAATTCCGCCGCACGGTGCCCGAGGGCGGCCGCCAGGCCGAAGGCTCGTGAACGCAGCCCCTTGCCTTGGAGGCCGTCAGGCCGTAGGAACAGGCCGAACCATACAGGAGCAGGCATGAAAGCATCTACACGTTTCGTCCTCCAGACCCTGGTCGCCGTCGGGCTGTCCGTGGGCCTCGGGCTGGCCTTCAACGCCGCCCGGCCCGACAGCCTGCCGCTGGTCGAGGCCAGAAAGGCGCCGGCCCCGTCCGCCCCCGCCCCCCAGGCTCCCGCAACACAGAACCAGACAACGCCGCCGACGGACGCCGCTTCCCCGTCGGAGAACGCTTCCGACGCCCTGCCGGCCTCCTCCGAAACGGCCGCGGATCCGGTGCAGGAAGCGGGCAACGCCACCCCTGCCGAAAGCCCCGACTCCGCGACGCCCGTCGATGAGGGCAACGCCTCGCAGGAGCTCGCACCCGCCGAGAACGCCACGGTTCCCCCGGCTGAAGACGGCCAGGCGGCCCCGGCAGGCGAGGAAATTTCACTGCAGGACGCCGCAGCGCTCTTCTCCGCCGGACAGGCCGTCTTCGTAGACGCCCGGGACGCCGAAATCTATGCCGAAGGCCATGTCCAAGGCGCCCTTTCCCTGCCCCTCCACTCGTTCGAGCAGGTTTTCCCCGCCATCAGGGACCGGCTGGCGGGCAAAACGGTCATCACCTACTGCGACGGCGAACGCTGCAGCCTGAGCGCGGACCTGGCCGATGCCCTCAGGGCCTTGGGCATCGAAAACGTCCTTGAACTGAGGAACGGCTGGACCCTGTGGCAGGAACAGGGCCTGCCCACGGCCACGGGGCAGAACCCTGAACACGGCGGAGGTCAGTCATGAACACGGCGTCCCTTGCCCGGGCCACGCGCATCGCCCTGGCCCTCCTCTTCCTGGCCGCTGCGCCGAACAAGATCATCTCGCCCGCGGATTTCGCCGCGGACATCAGCTACTACCTCATCCTGCCCGACGTGCTCATCAATTTCACGGCCCTGACCCTGCCCTGGCTGGAACTGGTCGTGGCCGCCCTGCTCTTGTGCCGGGTCTGGATGAAGCCCGCCCTCTTCCTGGCCAACACCATGCTCGTCGTGTTCCTGGCAGCACTGGTCAGCGCCCGCCTGCGCGGCATCGACCTGTCCTGCGGATGCTTCACGTCGGGAGGCGTGCCTGCGGGCGACATGACGTGGTACATCGTGCGCGACGGCCTCTTCCTGACCCTGGGCCTGGCCGCGACCCTGCTGCAGCGGGGAGCGCCCGAGGGCGACTAGCCGACTGCTGAAAACTCAAGGAAACGAGAAAAGCCAGGATGCGCAATACACCGCGCACCCTGGCTTTTCTCGCTGACGCAGCGGATCGCCGTCTTGGGGCGGCCCGCTAGAATCCGTCCCGCTCGGCGAGGGTAGCCCGGCGCCATCCCCGCACGGAATTGATCAGCCACATCCGCGTGCACCTGGACAGTTCCCGCACGTGCACGGCCCGCTCCCGGATGCGCCCCGCCCGCAGCAACGCGGCCCGCAGGGTGCCCGGCAGCAGGCCGCTCTCGAGGGGCGGCGTCAGCAGTTCACCGTCCAGTTCGACCACCAGATTGGCGATGGTCGATTCCGTGACATCCCCCCGCACGTTGACGAGCAGCACGTCGTCCACCCCAGGGACCTCCGCACGGGCCCGCTCATAGACATCGCGTCGCGTGGTCTTGTGATAGAGGAACGGGTCGCGCGAATCGACGGGCGTGGGTGCCAGGGCTACACGGCAGGGCCCGGGCGCAGGCAGGGGCCGCCGCTCCAGCCCGACCGACCCGCCCGCGTCGACCGTCAGCCGCAGCACGCCGCCCAGGCCGTCCGCCTCCCGGACCGCAGCCTCGATTTCCGCCCGCAGGCCTTCGACATCCAGCCTGTAACCGAAATACTCCGCACTCTCCGCGACCCGAGTCAGATGCTCCTCGAGAAGGAACACCCCGGTTTTCCGGCGCCAGCGCATGGTCTCCAGAAGCGAAAACTCCGGCGCCGGCGTATCCAGCACCCGAGCCTTGAGCAGAGTTTCGCGGTATTCGGCGCGCGGGGCCGAATCCCAGACGATGCCCCCGCCCACGCCGTACTCCGCCGTCCCGGCCTTCCGGTCCACGAGGACCGTGCGGATGGCCACGTTGAAACGGGCCCGCCGCCCCGGCAGCATGACGCCGATGGTGCCGGTGTAGATGCGCCGCGGCGAGATCTCGAGCTCGTCGATGAGGTGCATGGTGCGGACCTTGGGCGCGCCGGTGATGGACGCGGCCGGGAACAGGGCGGCCATGACCTCGGCCGTGGGCCTGGTTGTCTTTCCTTCGACCAGGGAGGTCAGCTGCCACAGGGTCGGGTAGCGCTCGGCCCGGAACAGCTCGGGCACCCGGACGCTGCCCGGGCGGCAGACCCGGCCGAGGTCGTTGCGCACCATGTCCACGATCATGACGTTCTCGGCCCGCTCCTTTTCCGATCGGACGAGCCCCTCGGCCACGGCCCGGTCCTCGCCAGTCCAGCGGCCGCGAGGCGCGGTGCCCTTCATGGGCCGTGAACGGACCGTCTCGCCTTCCCGTTCGAAAAACATTTCAGGGGAGGCGCAGCATACGACGAAATCCCCGACATCGACATAGGCGCAGTGCGGCGAGGGCTGGCGGGCTGCCAGGCGGCAGAAAAGGGACCAGGGGTCCCCGTCGAAGGGTGCGCGCAGGCGGTGCGTGAAGTTGACCTGATAGGTTTCGCCGCCGGCCAGATGTTCGCGGATGCGGGCCAGCGCCGCGGCGTGGGAGGGTTCGTCCAGTTCGGGCGTCCAGGCCGGGGCGGGAGCGCTCGCGGAGGCGTCGAGGAGAACGGGCCGGGGTGGCCCGTAGAGCCCGAACCAGGCCAGCGGGAAGGGCGCGCAGGCCGCGGCTGGCATGGCCGCATCAAAGGCGCGCCCGGCCTCGTAGGCCAGAAACCCGACCGCGTGCAGGCCCGTCCGCTCCACTTCGTCCTCGAGGTGCGCCAGAATGCCGGGAACCTCGTCATGGCGATGTGCCTCGAATACGGCCGCGGGCCGCTCGTAGCGCACCCAGGACGCAATATCGGGGGAAAAGACGACGGCAGGCATGCCGTGGACTATAACGGGCCGTGCGCGAGCGCAACAGCGCGCAGGCAGGATGGTGCGGAAGAACGTCCCGGAGGGAGGAAAAGACGTGATGGAAAACCCCGCGGCCGGAAGGGTGCCAGTTCCTTCCGGCCGCGGATACGCGAGAGGAGGAGGGTTAGACCATCATGAAGGCCACAAGCCGCCCCATGAATCGGACCACCTCGGAAACCTGATTGAGGATATTATCGCTCCAGCCATAAGCAACAAGAGTCGCCATCCCGGCAATCCAGAAAAGGTAACAGATCTGCTTCATGACACGCACCCCCGAAAGTCAGCTGGCAAGCGGCCACATGGCCGCCGCGTTGACGTCCGTTCAGCAAGGGGCGTGCCTGGGCGCAAGGTGTCGGGCAACCGTCCGTTCTCCATGGATATTGATTCGGAGGTGGTGAATGATGAGAGTTTTGATCCGAAATACGCGCGCAAAGACCGTACACAATGCGCAAATTTCCTCCCACACAATACGTATCCTCTCCCATGGCCCCACTCCGCAGGCCCTGGGCCGCGTTGCCACGCGAAGCGGAAAGGCCCGCGCAAAGTCGGTACGACTTCGACACGGGCCTTGATCTGCGCCGTTTCGGAAACAGGAAACGGTCAGGATTTGCCGGCGGCGTGCATTTCGTCCAACATCTGGCCGAGACGAGCCAGATGGCTCTTCTCCTCGCCGGCGATCTGCTCCAGGATGGCGCGGTTCTCTTCGTTCGAGACCCATTCTGCCGAACGCATGTAGAGATCCAAGGCCTGGGCCTCTATGGACATGGCCATGGACACGACGTCCACGGGACTGTCCATGTCGGGCTTGAAGCGCTCCAGGTATTCCTGGGTGGTCATGCCCCCCTCCATGAGCGGGGTGACGAAGGAGCACTCGAAGGCCCCGCGGTCGTCCTTGCCCGTCAGGCGGGTGTACTCCTCGAACAGCCGGTCCTTGTGCTTGATCTCGATGTCGGCCAGCAGCCTGAAGACGCTCTTGATCTTCTCGTCGTAGGCCCGCTCCAGCATGCGCAGGTAGAAGTCGCGCAGCCCGTCCTCCAGGGAATAGGCCGTGGCCAGGATCTGCTCAGGGCTGTCCAGTTCGGTGAACAGGTCGACGCCTTCCTCCTCGGGACCGAAGGCCCTCTGGCCGGTCCAGGCCTTGAAACCGCCCGAGAGGTTGATGACCTGGTCAAAACCCTTGCCGGCCAGGGTCTGGGCGGCGATGCGGCTGCGGCCGCCGATGGCGCAGTAGACGAGCACCGGCTTGGAGCGGTCGATCTCGTGCAGGGAATCCGTCAGCACGGCCATGGGGATGAGCTTGGCGCCGGGGATGTGCCCCTCCTCGTACTCGCCGGCCTGGCGCACGTCGAGAATGGTCACTTCCTGCAGGGTCTTGTCGGACAGATAGGCCCGGGCCTCGTCCGGGTTCATGGACTGAACCGGGGTGAAGAATTGTTTCCAGCGCATGGTGCCTCCTCGAAAATTTGTCTGCACATAATGCCCCCGGATGGGGGAAAATTCAATACGCGGTGAGGGATTGACTCAAAACAAGGCTTATCGTATTTTTACGAAATACGATTTACAATTGGAGCCGATCATGAGCCAGGACAGGAACGACGACGCCCTCGCCTCCCTCTGCAAAGCCCTGGGGCACCCCGCCAGGGTGGCCATCCTCAGGCATCTGCTGCAGGTCGACCGCTGCATCTGCGGCGAGATCGTCAGCATCCTGCCCCTGGCCCAGTCCACGGTCAGCCAGCATCTCAAGCAACTCAAGGAAGCGGGGCTCATCCGCGGGGAGATCGAAGGCCCGCGGATCTGCTACTGTGCGGACAAGGAGCGGCTGGCCGAACTCAAAAACCTCGTCACCGCACTCTAGGACACTATGGAACCCTTGCAGCCCTTTCCCATGGCCCCTTCCGGCCCGTGCTCAGGCCCGTGCGCCCCTGACGCGGCCTCTCCCTCCCCGGCATCGGGGGCGTGCTGAGGCCCGCCGCCGGCCCCTGGTGCAGGGGTGGACGACCTTCCGGGATACCGCATCGAACACTACGTCGAAGCCTTCACGCCCACCGCCGCAGGGCGCGTCCCGCGCCTGCGGACCGGCCCCACGGCGCTGGACCGGCTCGGGACCTGCCGCGCCCGGCTGGGCCTTGACCGCAACCACTACACCGTCAACCCCGGCCTCTACGCCGTCGGCGCTCCCGGCCCCGACTCCCCGGTGGTCGTCACGGCCAACTACAAGCTGACCTTCGACACGGTCCGCTTCGCCCTGGCCGGGCGCGACGTCTGGCTGCTGGTGGTCGACACGCGCGGCATCAACGTCTGGTGCGCGGGCGGCAAGGGCACCTTCAGCGCGGCCGGGGTCAGCGAGCAGGTCAAAAAGACGGGGCTTGAGCGCGTCGTGTCACACCGCCGCCTGATCCTGCCCCAGCTCGGGGCCAACGGGGTGCGGGCCCGCGACCTGCGCAAGGCCTGCGGGTTCGAGGCCGTGTTCGGGCCCGTCCGGGCCGAGGACCTGCCCCGCTACCTCGACCACGGCATCGACGAGGCCATGCGCGAGGTGACCTTCTCCCTCAGAGAACGAGCCGCCGTCATCCCCGTGGAGCTGGTGCTGGGATGGAAGCCCCTCCTGGGCGCCTTCGCCGTGGCGGCGCTCCTGAGCCTCATGGGGCACGGATTCTCCCTCGCCGCCATCTGGAGCCGCTGGATGGTGGCGGCGGGAGGCACCCTCCTGGGCCTTTTCTGCGGCTCGGTCCTGTTCCCGCTTCTGCTGCCGAGGCTGCCGCGCGTCTTTTCCCTTGGCGGAGCCGGCCTCGGCCTGGCCGGCGCCCTGACCCTGCCCCTCTTCTTCCCACTCGCCGCCTGGCAGACACTGGCCGGGGCGGGGCTTTGGACCGTCGCCCTGTCGTCCTGGCTGAGCCTCAACTTCACCGGTTCCACGCCCTACACCTCGCCCTCGGGCGTGGAGAAGGAAATGCGCCGGGCCATCCCGGTCCTGGCGGCCTGCACTCTCCTGGCCGCGATCCTGTTCGTGGCCGGCAACTTCAGCGGAGGTTCGGCATGAAACGCTACCGCCATCTCGAAAACGTGGCCACCCTGGCCTATGACCGCGAAAAATGCGTGGGCTGCGGCCTGTGCGCCACGGTCTGCCCGCACCGCATCTTCGCCGTGCAGGACGGCAAGGCCGCGGTCCTGGACCGCGAGGCCTGCATGGAGTGCGGTGCCTGCGCCCTGAACTGCCCCACTTCGGCCATCACGGTCACGCCCGGCGTGGGCTGCGCCCAGTACATCATCCAGACCTGGCTGCCGGGCAAGCGCGGGACTTCGTGCTGCTGAATCCTTGACCGCGGCGCGGAAATGCAGGAATTCTCTGCCTTCCAAACCACGGAGGAATCATGCTCGACCGCACCGAAGCCCTGGCCATGCTCAAGGCCAGCGCCCCCGACCATCTCTATGTCCACGCCCTGGAGACCGAAGCCGTCATGCGCGCCCTGGCCGCCCGCCTCGGCCACGACCCAGAAACCTGGGGCCTGGCCGGACTGCTGCACGACCTCGACTACCCCCAGACCAAGGACACCCCCGAAAAGCACGGCCTGCTGACCGCCGAAACCCTGGCCGGGAAGCTGCCGGACGACGCCGTGCAGGCCATCGCCCGCCACAACGAGATGAACGGCAACCTGCCCGAAACCCCCTTCGATTTCGCCCTGCGCTGCGGCGAGACCGTGACCGGCCTCATCCACACCGCCGCCCTCGTCCGCCCCACGCGCATGCAGGGCATGGAGGGCAAGAGCCTGAAGAAAAAAATGAAGGACAAGGCCTTCGCCGCCTCGGTCTGCCGCGAGACGATCAAGGAATGCGAAAAGATCGGCCTGGAGCTGGGCGACTTCCTGACCTTGGCCATAGGGGCCATCACGGGCATCGAAGGCGAAGTGGGGCTGGCGGCGTCCTGACCCCATGGAAGGCTTCCTGCTGCACGCATCCAACCGCCTGGAAAATCTGGCGGACCTGCTCGCGGAGGTTCTGAAGACAGCGCTTGACCCCATGAAGCCGGAGACCATCCTGGTCCAGTCCGGCGGCATGCAGCGCTGGGTTTCCATGCAGTTGGCCCGCCGTCACGGGGTCTGCGCGGGCGTGCGCTTCCCCTTCCCCGTGGCCTTCGCCTACGAGCTCTGCCGGGAACTGCGGGCCGACCTCCCCCCCGAATACCCGCTCAGCAAGGAGCGCATGCTGTGGCGCATCACGCACCTGCTGCGCGGCCTGCTGGACGAGCCGGAGTTCGCGCCCTTGGCGCGCTACGTACGCGATGACTCGGAGCTCAAGTCCGTGCAACTGGCCGAGCGCATCGCCTATCATTTCGACCAGTACCTCATCTTCCGCCCCCAGTGGGCCGCACGCTGGGAAAACCGCGAACCGAGCGGAAACTTCCTCCTGCCCGGTCACGTCGCCAGCGAAGCCTGGCAGGCCAGACTTTGGCGGGAACTGATCCGGGACATGGGCGGGGAGCATCGCGCGGCGCTGCTGCAACGGGCCATCGCCAAGCTGGAAAAAAGCTCGTCCCTGCCGGAACTCCCCACCCGCGTCTGCGTCTTCGGCATCCCGACCCTGCCGCCGGTCTATCTCGATCTTTTGAAAGCCCTGTCCAGGCACAGCCAGGTGCACGTCTTTTTGCTCAGCCCCTGCCGAAAGTATTGGGGCGATCTTCTGACTCATCGGGAACGACGGCGCGCCTACCGCGCAGGAGAACACGCCTCCCCGGAACGACCCGAGGACGCAATGCCGCTGGCGGGTCTTGGCGCGGTCGGGAAAGACTTTCTGGAACTGCTGATGGACCGGGACGCGGTGGAAACAGGGCTGTACGAGGAACCAGACGCGGGCACCATGCTCGGACAACTCCAGGCCGATCTTCTTGATCTGGATGTTCGCAAGGAAAAGACGGACTTCTCAGACACCTCCATCCAGGTCCACTGTTGCCACAGTCCCTTGCGCGAGATGGAGGTCTTAAAGGATCTGATCCTCGACCTCCTGGCCAAGGACACGTCCCTCTCGTCGCAGGACATCCTGGTCATGAACCCGGACATCGAGGCCTACGCGCCGGTCATCCAGGCCGTTTTCGGGACCACGGGAGAAACAGACCTCCCCTTCTCCATCTCCGACCGCAAGCCGACCAAGGCCGCCGAAACCATCCGCCTCTTTCTGGAGTTGCTTGAGTTCGGACAGCACCGCTTCGAAACCTCGCGGGTCTGCGCCCTGCTCGAAGCCCCGCCTGTGCGGCAACGACTGAACATGGATGCGTCCGATACGCAGCGATCGTTGGAGTGGGTGCGCGCATCCGGTGTGCGTTGGGGGCTTGATCGGAATTTCCGCAGGAATGCGGGGCTGGGTGATTTCGGCCAGAACACGTGGGAGAGCGGCCTGTCCCGCCTGTACCTCGGATACATGACCGGCGAGGCGAACCCGCTGCACGGCATCGCTCCCCTGGCGCTGCGTGGCTCGGCCGAGCAGGAGCTGCTGGGCCGCGTGACCGCCTGGATCGACGAACTCGCCACCCTGTGGTCCAGGCTGCATCACACGCGCACGCCTTTCGACTGGCGGGACTGTCTGCTGTGGATTCTGGACGCCTTCTTCCCCCAGGACCCCGCCCACGCCGAGCATCTGCTGGCCATCCGCCGGACCGTGACCGAACTGACCGGCGACATGGGCGACTTCGAGGCCGACGCGCGGACCATGCTCTACCTCATCCGCAAGCGCCTGGACGAGAGCGGCGGCGAGTCGGGCTTCCTGGCCTCGGGCCTGACCTTCTGCGGGCTGAAACCCATGCGCTCCATCCCCTTCCGAGTGGTCTGCCTTACGGGTCTGACCAGCACGGCCTTCCCGCGCCAGGACACGCCCCCGGGCTTCGACCTCATGGCCGCCCGCCCGCGGCCAGGAGACCGCAGCCTTCGCGAGGACGACCGCTACCTGTTCCTGGAGAGCATCATCTCGGCCCGCGACAACCTCATTCTGACCTACCCAGGCCTGTCCCAATCCGACAATACCGAGGCACCGCCGTCGGTTCTGGTCTCGGAACTGCTCGATTTCTTGGACAAAGGCTGTACGGTTGACGGTCTTCAGCCCTCAAAGGCCCTTGTTTTCAAGCACAAGCTGCAAGCCTTCCATCCGGACTATTTCAGCGCAGGGTCACGCCTTTTCTCCTACTCGGCCCAGAACCGCGACGCGGCGCTGGCGCTGTATGCCGAGCACCGGTCCAGGCAATTCTTCCCCGCGACCGATACTCCCGAAGATGCACGGACGGAGCGGGACATCGAGATCGACATCGAAGAGCTGACGCGCTTCCTGACCCATCCCTGCCGCCACCTGCTGCGTGCCCTGCGCATCGACCCAGGCAGAGGCGAGGACGATTTTCTGGACGAGGAACCCCTGGCCGCGCCCACTGGTCTCGAAGCCTACGGCCCCTTGCAGGATCTCCTGCGTACGGCCCTGGACGAGCCCGCCGCCAATCTGGAGGGGCTGCTCCTGGCCTGGCAACTCCTGCCTCCGGGCCAGGCCGGGACCGACGCGAGCCGCAAGCTCTGCTCCCAGGTCCGCGCCTTGGCCGACCAGGCACGGGCCGTCATCGGCGACGAAAAGGCCGCGCGCATCGACCTGAAGCTGCAACTGGGCAGGGTCACGCTCACAGGGCGCCTCGACATCCACGGCGACCGCATCGTGACCTGCCGCCCGGCCAAGACCAAAAGCTCGGACATGCTCCGCCTGTGGGTCCGCCATCTGGCCGCCTCGGCCTCGGGCCATGCGGCCCAGTCCATGCACATCGGCACCGACGACCGCTTCCCCGCACCCGAGGCCCCGGACGCCCGGAACATCCTCGAAGGGTTGCTGCGACTCTACACGCAGGGAATGCGCGCCCCCATCCCTCTCTTCCCCCGGGCCTCCCTGGCCTTCGCCGAAGCCCGCTTCAAAGGCCGCAAGCCCAAGGAGCGCGCCGAGGCATTGATGCAGGCCCTGCGCCAGTGGGAAGGCAGCTACATGGTCAGCCCCGAGCGCGACGACCCGCACCTGGCCTTCCTCTTCCGCGACGCCGAACCGGACTGGGAGCGTTTCGCGGACGTGGCCGAGGAAATCTACGGCCCCATTCTGGGAGGCGCCCAGTGATGGAGCCCATGAACCTCTGCACAGCTCCCCTGGACGGCACGACCCTCATCGAGGCCAGCGCCGGCACCGGCAAGACTTACACCCTGACCGGCCTCTTCGTGCGCCTGCTGCTGGAGAAGAACCTGACCGTGGACCAGATCCTGGTGGTGACCTTCACGGACGCGGCCACCGAGGAACTGCGCGAACGCATCCGCAAACGACTGTCCGACGTGGCCGGGGTGCTGGCCGGCGACCTGGTGGCCGACGAAGAACTGGAATGGGACCTCCAGGCCCGCTTTGGCGGCACCGACGCCGCCCGACGCCTGGAACTCGCCCTGCGCAACTTCGACCTGGCCCAGATCTTCACCATCCACGGCTTCTGCCAGCGCATGCTCGGGCGCAACGGCTTCGAGTGCTCGGCTCTCTTCGACACCCAGCTCGAAACGGACATCTCGGACCTGCGCCGCCAGGTCTGCGTGGATTTCTGGCGCAATCGCATCATGCCACTTGGCGGCCTGACCGGCACGGGAGTGCGCACGCAGCTGACCCCGGACCATCTCACGGAACTGTCCGGTCTGCCCTTCCTGGCCCAGCGCATTCGCATCGTGCCGGACAGTCCCGCGCCGGACCCCACGCCCCTGGACCGGGCCGTGCGGGAGGCATGCGAAAGGCTCAAGGCCTCCTGGTCAGTCATGGACCCTGAAGTCCGAACGCTTCTGCTGGCCCGGACGGACAATTTCAATGCACGCCAGTTCTCGCCGCAGAAGCTGGATCAGCGCCTGAAAGCCGCGCGCAACTTTCTGAACGACCCAAGGCTCGATGCCAAGGAGCAGCTCAAGGCCCTCAGCGAGCTGACCTCGACCTACGTGCGGGGCATGACCAAAAAGGCCTTCACTGCCCCGGAGCACCGCCTGTTCGACGAGATTCAAGACATCCTGGACCGTGTCGAAACCTTGCGACAGGTGATGGGACCCTTCGTGGTCCATCTGCGCCATGCGTTCCTCTCGGACGTGACGGCGCGCCTGGATGACCTCAAGCGGCGGCGCAACGTGCTGGGTTTCGACGACCTGCTGCGGAACATGCACGCCGCCCTGGCCAGCCCCGAGCTGGTCGCTGCGGCGCGGACCCAGTACCGCGCCGCTCTCATCGACGAGTTCCAGGACACCGACGGCCTGCAGTACGACATATTCCGCACCCTCTTCGCCACCGGCGACGGGGACAACAGCCTGTTCCTCATCGGCGACCCCAAGCAGGCCATCTACTCCTTCCGGGGCGCGGACCTTCACACCTACCTTACCGCAGCCGACAACTGCGAACACGGCATGACACTGGGCGTCAACTACCGCTCCACGCCGGAGCTCATCGCGGCCGTGAACCGCCTGTTTTCCAGGCCTGACAATCCAAGGCCCTTCCTGGACCCGAAAATCGGCTATCAGCACGTGAGCGCCCCGGACGAAGAGCGGGACCGCTTCCGCGAAGACGGGCATACGCCCGCGCCCATGGTCCTCTGGCAGGTCACAAGCGAGGACAAGCCCCTGGCCAAGGGGGCCCTTGCGCCGCGCATCTGCCGGGCCGTGGCCGCCGAGATCAGCCGCCTGCTACGGGGCGCGACTGAAGGGCGCATCCGCATCGGCGACGCACCGCTCCTGCCAGGGAACATCGCCGTCCTGGTCGAGACCCACGCCCAGGGCGAGGCCATCCACCAAGCCCTTGGCGCGCTTCGCATCCCGAGCGTCGTGACCCACACCTCGTCGGTCTTCGCCAGCCCCGAGGCGGCGGAGCTGCTGTCCGTGCTGCGCGGCATGGCCGAATGCCAGCGCCCGGCGGCCCTGCGCACGGCCCTGGCCACACCCATGATCGGCCTGACGGCACCGGATCTCGCGCTCCTCGATGAGGACGGTGGAAAACTCGAGGCGTGGTTCGAACGTTTCCTCGCCTGTCGGGACCTGTGGGACCGCCGGGGCGTCATGGCCGCCGCGCGCCGACTCTTCGCAGACCTCGATGTGCGAGGGCGACTTGTCTCCCTGCCGGATGGCGAACGGCGCATGACCAACGTCCTGCACTGCCTGGAGCTGCTCCACAGCCGGGAACGCGAGTCGGGCGCGTCCATGCATGCCCTGCTGACCTGGTTCGCCCGGCGGCTCGGCACCGACAGCACCGAGGAGTCCCAACTGCGCCTGGACACGGATCGCGACGCGGTCCAGATCGTGACCATCCACAAGAGCAAGGGGCTCCAATACCCGGTGGTCTTCTGCCCCTTCATCTTTGGCCGGGCCAGATGCCCCGAGGACCGGGCCCTGGTCCACGAAGGCGGGTTGCTTCTCGACTTGGGCACGGAGGAGCTGCCAAGACGCATAGGCCAGGCCCTGACCGAGGCGCAGGCAGAGCGCGTGCGCCTGCTGTACGTGGCCCTGACCCGCGCCAAATGCCGCTGCTACGCGGTCTGGGGACGCATCAACGAGGCCGAGACCTCGGGCGCGGCATGGCTGTTCCACGGGCACCGCGCCGGCGAAAACAGCGCCCTAAACTGGGACGACGTCGATGAGGAGATGGTTAGCGCGGACCTGCTCGAACTGGCGGGTGGCGACATCGAGGTCGCGCAACTGCCCGCCGCCGAGCCCGAGGCGGGACCGTCGCAGTTCTCCCATGCCCCTGAGCTGCGATGCCGGAACTGGGACCGTGTCCTGGGCTCCGGCTTCGGGCTGGCCAGCTTCACCGGCCTGACACGCGGCATGGAACACGGAGCGCGGCCAGGCCTGGACGAGATCGATGCGTCCGGCCAGGCCGCGGACGAGTGGTCCATGGCGAATTTTCCGCGCGGCGCAGCCGCCGGCTCGTGCCTGCACAGGATTTTCGAGCGTATAGATTTCGCGGACGAGAGCACCGTTCCCGCCGCCGTAGCCGAGGCGCTGGCCGCTTACGGCTTTGCCCCGGAATGGCATCAAACTGTCCAGGACATGGTCAAGCGGGTCCTGCACGCTGATCTTGGCGATGGATTGCGATTGAAAGGCATCGAACAGAAGGACAAGCTGGTCGAGCTGGAGTTCCTCTTCCCCCTGCGCCCCGTGACCCGCGAGGCCCTGGCCGCCGTGTACCGGGACGCGGCCGGGCTTCTGCCGCCCGACCTGCCGGAGCGCATGGGCAGCTTGCGCTTCGAGCCGCGCCGGGGCTTCATGACCGGGTTCATGGACCTGGTCGTGCGCAGCGGTGACAAATATTACCTCATCGATTGGAAATCCAACTGGCTCGGCCCCACTCCCGGCCACTACACGCGCGAGGCCGTGGACGCCGCCATGGCCGGCAGCCACTACTTCCTGCAGTACCACCTCTACTGCCTGGCCCTGAAGCGCCACCTGGCCCTGCGCAATCCAAAGTTCGACTACGCGGAACACTTCGGAGGCGTGCGCTATGTCTTCCTGCGCGGCGTGGACCCGGAGCGACGGGGCCAAGGCGTGCATAAGGACTGCCCTGACCCGCGCTTCCTCGACGTATTGGACAAGGCTCTCATCGACATGGAGAACCGCTGATGTTCGCCAGCCCCGCCATCCTGCCCCGCCTCGTTGCCAGCGAACTCTTCACCGCGGCCGACCTCTACCAGGCCCGCTTCGCCGCCTCCCTGGCCCGGCCCGGGTACGAAGACCTCGCGGCGGGGCTGACCGCCCTGGTCTCCATGGCCGTGCGCGAGGGGCACGTCTGCCTGCACCTCGGCGACGAGGGCGTGCGGGAACGGCTGGCCGCCCTGGGCCTGGACGGATTGGACGGCTGCCTGGACACGGGGGTGATCGGCGCGCCCGACTCCGACCTGCCTCTCATCCTTGACGGGGCGCGGCTGTACTTCGCCCGCTTCTTCCGCGACGAGCAATCCCTGGCCCGTGCCTTCCTGCGCCTGGCCGCCGCGCCGCCCCGGGACATCCCGGCAGACCTGCTGCCCGACATTTTCAAGGCCCGAGGCGGAGAAACCGACTGGCAGGACGTGGCCTGCTTCGCGGCCCTGCGCAGCCGCTTTTGCGTCATCTCGGGCGGACCCGGTACCGGCAAGACCACGACCGTGGCCCGCATCCTGGCCCTGGCGGCCCGCATGCACGCCGGCGCGCCCTTCCGCATCCGCCTGGCCGCGCCCACGGGCAAGGCGGCTTCGCGCATGTCCGAAGCCCTGGCCGCGGCCTTTCCGGGAGGAAGCCTGCCCCCGGAGCTCGACGCATGTCTGACGCAGGGTGCCCAGACCGTGCATCGCCTGCTTGGCTGGGGCGCCGGGGGCTTCCGCCACGGCCGCGACAACCCCCTGCCACTCGACATGCTGGTCGTGGACGAAGCGTCCATGTTGGACCTCGAACTGACGGCCCGCCTGCTGGAGGCACTGCCCGAACACGCCGGGCTGGTGCTGCTGGGCGACCGCAACCAGCTCGCCTCGGTGGAAGCCGGGGCGGTGCTTGGCAACCTCTGCCGCGAGGACGTCGTCAACGCCTTCTCGCCTGCCTTCACAGCCGACGCCGCCCAGGCAGGGGCAAGCCTGCCCGGGGCCTCCCGCGTCTCGGCCCTGACGGACCATGTGGTGGAACTGAGGAAAAGCTGGCGTTTCGGCGCGGACAGCGGCATCGCCGCCCTGGCCGCGTGCATCGTGGCCGGCGAGGCCGGGAAAGCGGCGGAACAGCTTTCGCAGCCCCATGACGATCTGGAAATGAAGACGGGTTCCGGGCACGCGGCCCTGGTCGCGGAACTCGCCCCCCTTGTGCGGGCGGCGTTCAGGGGCCTGGGCACGGAAACGGACCCGGCGCGCGCTTTCGAGACGTTCGGAGCCCTGCGCCTGCTGTCGCCGGTCCGCCAGGGCCCGCGAGGCACCGAGGCATTGAACCGCCTGGCCCGCGAGGCGCTTGGCGCGCCGGCAGGGGATGGCTGGTACCCAGGCCGCCCAGTCATGATCCTTGAGAACGACTACAACCTGGGCCTCTTCAACGGCGACACGGGCATCGCCCTGCACGTCGGCGAGGCCTTGCGCGTCTTCTTTGCGTCCCCTGAAGGCTTCACCTCATTCAGCCCGGCCCGCCTGCCCAGACATGAAACCTGCTACGCCATGACCGTTCACAAGAGCCAGGGCTCGGAATTCGGGCACACCGTACTGATTCTGCCTGAAGAACCTTGCCCCGTACTTGGGCGGGAACTGGTTTACACAGCGCTGACCCGGGCGAAAATAAAATTTTCTTTGTTCGGGTCTCAGGCGCTACTCGGCAGCGCTGCACTCAAAAGCATTGCCAGAAATTCTGGTCTCGGTCGACTCCTTCACGATCTAAACCAATCGTATATTTCAGCATAGGACATCAGATGAAACGAAAAATTAAACAAAATTGTTGCTCGAAATGAAAATCACCTCAATTTTATGGCTCACACAGGGAAAAGAAACGCTCCCAAGCGTGAGATTCCGCGTCATACCAATTGCTGAAGAATTGCAAAAATACGACATCAATATCAATGTTTTGAGATATCCAAAAACAATTAGTCAAAGAATTTCGTTTTTTGCACAAAATTTATTCAAAACAAAAAAATATGACGTCTGCATAGTACAAAAAAGAATACTGCATCCCGCAGAGATATCGGCACTAAAAATTATCTCCGAAAAAATCGTGTTTGATTTCGACGATGCGATATGGACAGATCAGGAAGAGGCAGCTCAACCTGGAAGAGGCAAAAAGTGGAGTCGCTTCAAAAGAATGCTCTCTCATACGGACCTTGTCATCGCAGGCAACTCGTATCTTGCCGAAGCGGCAAAGGGAGTTCCACCTGTATTCATCCTGCCGACACCTCTCGACACGAGCGTTTACACTCCCGGCACCTCAGATATGAGAACCAAGAAATTCACAATCGGGTGGATGGGAACATCGAGCTACCTTGCAGGTCTGAGCAACATCGCCGAGATGCTCCATGCCGTTACAGGCGATCCGATTCAGATCGTATCCAATATGGCCCCCACGGGAAATTTTTCTATACACACTCAATTCAACAAGTGGACACCGGAAAACGAGCTCTCCTTACTTCAAAAATTTTCTGTCGGCTTGATGCCATTGAATGACGATCCTTACACTCGCGGAAAATGTGGATTCAAACTTCTTCAGTACATGTCCTGCGGAGTGGTTCCCCTCGCGTCATCTGTAGGATTCAACAAGGATATCATTTCGCATGGCGTTGATGGATTTCTTGTCACAAGAGAAAATCAATGGAAAGAATTCGCATCCACGCTTTTCAATGATCGAAATTTGCTTGAACAAATGGCTCAAAAGGCAAGGTTGAAAGTTGTAAGCAGATTTGACATCATCCAATCAAGCAAAGAATTTTTAAAAATTATCGATTCAATATAAAAAATATTCGCACTATTGTCTGGATACAGCGCAAAGATGAAATATCTCCGATTATTAATTTGAAGATTTCCTGAACTGACGACATTATTGAAATTCGACGCTACCGAGGACGAATTTTGTTTCGTTCGCAATCCCCGCCCGTCTCCGCATGTCATGACATTTTCCATCCCGCCTCGACCGGCAGTCATGTCTTTCCTCCAACCCATGACGTACAAACATCTCGACAAAAATTAAGGCGGAACGAACATCAATAACCTTGCGCCCCTTCTTGCCAAAAACGCGCGCTACCGCTACCTGATAACAGTAAATCAGGGAGCAATTTATGATACAGAGTCGCGTTTCATGGAGCATTCTTAATTTTTGGCAGAAAGTCTTTTTTTCAGCCGCCGTCTGTGTCGCGTTGTATGCAGCGTTCGGCTTCCTCCTTCTGCCGAGCATTGCCCGGTACGTTTTGGAGGAAAAAGTTTCGCAAGTGCTTCAGCGACAGGTTGGCGTTCAGGAAATCCGCTTCAATCCCTTCACCCTGACTTCTGACATCGCAGGATTCTCCATCAAAGAAAAAGAGGTTGGTACAGAGTTCGTGGCCTTCAACGCCCTCCACGCCAACCTCGAACTGAGTTCCCTGCTGCGCCTGGCCATTGTCGTGCGCGACCTTCGCCTCGAAGGTCCGCGCGTCAACATCCGCCTCGACAGGGATGGCCGGACCAACTTCGCGGATCTGACCGGTGGAAAGCAGGAGCCCGCACCCGAAAAGTCCGAGCCGCTCATTGTGCCCTTGATCATCGAGCCGATTTCCGTCGGCAACGGCACCATCGTCTTTGAGGACCAGACCCGGGGCGTGACGCATGTCATCGATGAAATCAATTTCCTGGTGCCCCAATTCTCGTCGCGCAAGAAGGACTGGACGACCTTCATGACCCCGACCCTGTCCTTCCGCGCCAACGGGGCGCCCTTCAACCTCGAAGGCCAGACCATCCCCTTCGACAACTCTCTCAAAACCGAATTCGCCCTGAACGTCATGGACCTCGGGCTGCCCCAGTACTGGGCGTACGCCCTGGCCAACGAAAACCTCCAACTGGCCAAGGGGACTTTGAGCCTCGAAAACAAGCTCGTCTTCGAACGACACGAGGACCGGCTGCCGACCTTCTCCCTGCAGGGCACGGTCACGGGGCGCGATATCGAGCTGACGGACAATGGGGAGCCCGTCCTCTCTGCCGCCAGCACGGAAATCGTCCTGGACGACATCTCCATCCTGAACCTTGAGCTCGGACTGCGCTCCGTGAGCCTGGAAAGCCCCTTCATCAAGCTCGTGCGCAAAAAGGACGGCAGCCTGAACTGGATGGGCTACTTCACCCGCGAGCCAGCCCCTTCAAACGCGACAGCGGCAAACGGCAGCGTGTCGCCGAAAGCGGAAAACGCCACCGCGGGAACCGAAGTCGCGGCAGCCGGAATGGGGAACGCCACGCAAGCCGCGGCCAATGCGACCACGCAGGCGGGCAACGCCACTGACGGCGCCCTGACCGCCGAAACAGCGCAGCCTCCCGCCAGGGCTCTGCTCCTGCAGATCCCCGAAGTGCGGCTCTCCGACGGCCGCGTCCTGTTCAGGGACGAGACCGTGCCCACACCCTTCACCAAGGAGGTGCAGGGGCTCAACGTGACCATCACCGACCTGAGCACGGCCGCCAACGCGACCACCCAGGCGGTGATCCGGGCCATGACGGCCGACGGCGAAGAGTTCGGCGTGGAGGGCTCCTTCTCCGTGACGCCTCTCCAGGCCAAGGTCAGCGTCGAGGCGCGAAATCTCGACATCCCCTCCTACTCGCCCTTCTACCGGGACGCCCTGCCCATGACCCTGGCCGCGGCCAAGGCCGACGCAACCGTGAACCTGGTCCTGGACACCGCCAGCGCCGCCCCGCGCGTGGAAGACTCCAGGGTCGAGGTGCGCGGGTTGGCCCTCAAGGCCAAGGGCGACGCAGGCGACGTGCAGCTCGCCAAGGCGGCTTTGGACGGCATCTTCGTCGACTTGGCCGGGCGCGAGGTCCGTACGGGCGTCCTCACCCTGGCCGACGCATCCGTAACCACGGGCGTGGACACCGCAGGCCGCGCGACCCTCGTGGCCGCCCTGGCCGCGCCCTCGACATCAGCCCAGGGCAAACCATCCGGCAACACCGCGACGGGCAATGCGCCGAGCTGGAAAATCGCGAGCGGCGGAGCGTCTGTGTCCGATGTGCGCCTGCTTCTGTCCGGAAAGAAGGATGCCCCCGTCCGCGTAAACGCCCTCAAGGTCGGCCCCGTGAACGTGGACACGGCAAAGACGGCCGTGACCGTCGGCCCGGTGGACCTGTCGCTGAACCTCGACGTCGTCCGCGAGAAGGACGGAGCCATCGACCTGGCGAAGCTTTTCGCCCCGAAGGAATCCGTTTCCGGCAAGCCTGCGCCCAAGAGCGCCTCCCCGGCCTGGAGCGTTGTCGTGGAACAGTTCTCACTGTCCGGGTCCGGCGTGTCCCTCACGGACCAGACCCTCTCCAAGCCCTCGCGCCTGGAGGTGGACCAGATCTCCTTCCTGACGAAAAACCTGTCCACGGACCTGGCCAAGGCCATCCCCCTGACCCTGTCCTGCCGCGTGGAGGAAACAGGGAGCATCAAGGCGAGCGGTGACATCGTGCCGTCGACCATGATCACCAAGGGGACCGTCGATCTCTCCCGCATCCCCCTGTCCCTGGCCTCGGCCTACGTGGCCGACGCCGCCGCCGTGGACATCCCGGCCGGCAGGCTCGGCGGCAAGCTGAACTGGCGTTTGGGCGGCAAGGGCAAGGACCAGCTCACCGGCTCCGTGCGGATTGATGGCCTTCGCGTCACGGAAGGCAGGTCGAAAGCGGAAATCCTCGGCTTCAAGACCCTGGATGTGTCCCAGCTGGCCCTGCAGCTTTCGCCCCTGGCCCTGAGCATCCGGGAAGTGGAACTTGTGGAGCCGCGCGCCGGCTTCGTCATCGACGCCCAAGGCCGCACCACCCTGGACCGCATCGCGCCGCCGGCGAAAAAGCCCGCCAAGGCGCAGCCGAAGAAGGCGGACAAGTCCGAGGGCCTCAAATCCCTCGATATCGGGAGCTTCGCGCTCAAACAGGGCCGCTTCACCTTCGCCGACCAGACCCTCTCGCCGCAGTTCGCGTCCGTCGTCTCCCCGGTGGACCTGAACGTGCGCGGCATCTCCCTCGACCCGCAGAAACGCGCGGAGCTCGAACTCTCCGCGGTCGTCGACGGCTCGGCGGCCGTCAACGCCTCCGGATGGATCAGCCCCCTGAAGGACCCGGTGGAAACCAACAGCACCGTGACCCTGCGCAACCTCGACCTGGTAGGCCTCTCGCCCTACTCCTCGAAATTCATCGCCTACCCCGTGGCCCAGGGCCAGCTCGACTGGGACATGAGTGTCAGCACCGACGGCAGCAACCTGGCCATGCGCAACGCCATCAAGGCCCGCCAGCTGGAACTCGGCGAAAAGGTCGAATCACCCGACGCGGCCGACGTGCCGGTCAAGCTGGGCCTGGCCCTGCTGCGGGACATGTCCGGAAACATCGCCATCAACCTCCCGGTCAAGGGAGACCTGAACGACCCGCAGTTCAGCATCGGCGGCATCGTCATGCAGGCCTTCCTCGGGCTCATCGTCAAGGCCGTGGCCTCGCCCTTCACCCTGCTGGCCAGCCTCGTGCCCGAGGGCGCGGGAGATGTGAGCAAACTAGCCTTCCCGGCCGGGCTGGCCACGCCGTCCGAGGAAACCACGAAGGGCATCCAGGCCCTGGCAGACATCCTGAAGCAGCGCCCGGGCCTGAGCATCTCCATCATCGGGCGCGCCGACCCGGTGGCGGACCGGCAGGCCATGGCCGACAGGCAGTTCCAGCGCAAGCTGCAGGTCATCAAGTACGACGACCTGTCGCGCAAGGAGCGGGAGCAAACCGTGCTCGAGGAACTGGAGATCACGGACGAAGAGTACGCGGAGCTGCTCTGGGAAGCCTACAAGGACGAACCCGTCGAGAAGGAGAAGAACGCCATCGGCCTGCACAAGGAGGTTTCGCGCGAAGTGCAGGAGGCCAAGCTGCGCGAGCTCATAAGCGTCACCGACGAGGATCTCGTCAGCCTGGCCGCGAGCCGCGCCGAATTCGTCAAGAACCAGCTCGTGCAGGTTCTCGGCGTTGAGGCCGGACGGGTGTTCATGGGCGGGGCCGGGCCGCAGGCCCTGTCCGGCGGCTCCGAGGTGACGGTGGAGATCAAAAGCTAGGGTCGAAGCGCTCAGGCCTCGAGGATGACCACGGCCACGGCGTTGTCGCGGCCGTGGGAAATGGAGAGGTGGGCCCTTGCGGCCCCCAGTTCGCGGAACTTGGCCTGCGCGGCGTTGTGGAAATGGATGGTCGGCTTGCCGAGGTCGTCGGAGCGCACCTCGATGTCCTGAAAGGTGACGCCCTGGCTGAACCCCGTGCCCAGGGCCTTGGCCGCGGCCTCCTTGGCCGCGAAGCGAGAGGCCAGGAATGGGACGGAGTTGCTCGGCATGGCCGATAGTTCGGCCGGAGTGAGGATGCGGGAACAGAACTTCCCGCCGAACCGCTCATGGGAACGCGCGATCCTGTCCAGTTCCGCGATGTCGATGCCCACGCCGATGATCATGCCGCAAGCCGCCGATGTCTGCCCCGGGTCTCCGGGGGCGTTGCCAGGAAAAAAAGCCAGACGGGCCGAACCCGTCTGGCTTTGTCATGTCATTATTTCGGATCTCCCCTAAAAGGGGGCGTCGTCCATGCCGCTGGCCTCGGACGGGAAGGCCGGGCCGAGGTCTTCCTCGTAGCCCATGTTGCCGCCCTGGGCCGGGGCCTGGCCGCGCTGCTGGTACTGCGGGGCCGGAGCGTAGCCACCTTCGGACTGGCGGGAGTCGAGGCCGAGCACGCGGTCGGCCTTGATCTCGGTCGTGTATTTCTCGGCGCCATCCTTGTCGGTCCACTTGCGGGTCTCGAGCTTGCCCTCGATGTACACGAGGCGGCCCTTGGACAGGTAGTTGCCGCAGAACTCGGCCTGCTTGCCCCAGACCACGATGCGGTGCCACTCGGTCTTCTCGACTTTCTGGCCGTCCTTGCTCGTGTAGGACTCGTCGGTGGCGACGGAGAAGTTGGCCACCGGCTGCCCCGAGGGGGTGTAGCGCATTTCCGGGTCGCGGCCCAGACGGCCGATCAATATCACCTTGTTCAGACTCCCTGCCATGTCGTCTCCTCGTATGTTGTCGGCCGCCTACGGTTTGGCGACCCGCTTTTCCAGTTCGCCGAGACCTTCCTCGATCCGGTCCGTGGCCTGGTTGGCGGCCTGCGGATCCCAGTCGGCCAGTCGGGCCTGCATGTCCTTGACGTCCTTCACGACCCTGGGCAGCCCATCTTCCAGGAGCCTGCGGACCTCGTCGGGAACGTCCCCGAACTGATACAGGTCATCGAGAGCCCTGACAAGTTCGAGGACACCCTTCATCTCGTGCGGGAACCCCGGCGTGTTGTCCTCGAAGGCCAGTTTCCACAGTAAGGGCCAAGCCTTACGGACATCATCCTCGGCATACGTGTAGGCCAGGACACGAACCTGCAGCACCCGGCCCATCAGTCCCTCTCCTCCCACTCGCTCTGGATGCGGCTGACGACCTCCTGGATCTGGCCCAGCTGGCTCTCGGGGCAGACGCCGATGAGGGGGGCGTCGCGGTCGACCGAATCGTTGGTCTCGAAGTAGACCGCGTAGATGATGCCGCCGGGACCGGCGTAACGCACCGAGGTCTCGCGCTTCATGCGCGAGAGGATGAACAGCTCCATGCCGTCCTCGACGTGCACGGTCTGGCTGCCCTTGGTCTTGATCTTGATGTCCACTTCCGGGAAGAAGTAGTACTTGCCCTTCTCCGGGGCCAGGAAGAGGGACAGGGAGCGGCGCAGGATGCGGGCGATGACCTCCTCCTTGGTCAGGAAGTGGCGGATGGTCATGAGCTCCTGGCCGGCCTGCACGAACTGGCCGTTCCGCACGTCGCCCAGGGACATGACTTCGCCCTTCTGCGGGGCGTTGATGGGCCGCTTGACCTGCTCGCGTTCGAGCCTGGCCAGCAGCGTGCCCGGCACCTCCTTCCAGGTGCCGCCGGGGCCGACCACGCGCACCCCGGGCTCGCTGGCCACGAACTCCACCTTGCCGCTGTGGGGCGCCCGGATGACGATCTTCTCGTAGGGCTCCTCGCGCAGCTCACGAAGCAATTCTTTGACGTCTATCACGTACGACTCCTATCGGTAGTAAAGGTTGCGGCCGCCCATGGTCTGCAGGGACTGCACGAGGTTCCCGCGAATCTCGCGGCGGTCCCAGATGCCCTGGATGTGCCCGCGCGACAGCGCCTGGTAGGCGTTGTGGTAGTTGGGCGGGATGTCCAGGCCCGTGGTCTCCTTGATGACGCCGGGGCCGGCGAAGCCGATGTTGGCCGAACGCACGGCGAACTGGTACGGCGAGCAGCCCAGGAAGCTGGCCACGGGTCCGGCGTAGGAGTTGGTGTCGTAGAGGACCAGGTACAGGCCGCCGGCCTCGGTGTAGCGGCGCACGGCCAGGGTGCAGCGCGGCATCTGGATGACGCCGTTGACGCCCTCCTGGATGCGGATGCCGGCCGTGCCGTGCACGTAGGACAGGAAGGGCAGCTGCTTCTTGCGCGCCCGCTCCATGGCCCGGATGAACTTCTCGCCCTCGGCTGCGCCGACGCTGCCGCCGCGGAAGGCGCCCATGAACATGGCGACCATGACCGTGGTGCCCTCGATGCGGGCCTCAAAGGTCATGCAGCCGCACTTGTGGCCGGTCTTGCGCTTGGCCTCGTCGAGCTTGAGGTCGAAGCCCTCGAACTTGAGGGGGTTGGTGGACTCGATCTCCGTGAAGAGCTCGTAGATGGAGCCCGGGTCGAAGATGTTGTGCAGGTACCACTGGTATTCCATGGGGAAGTGGTGGCCGCAGAAGCTGCACACGCCGGCCCACTCGCCGAAGAGGTCCGGGGCCCACTGGTCGAGGCAGCCGTGCACGGCCGTGTTGGGGCAGGGCACGGCGCGGTCCAGCTTGGCCTGGGGGCTGACGTACTGCCACTTGCCGCTGTTCTGGGCGCCGTCGTCCCAGACCGACAGGGAGGTCAGTCCGGCCTTGTCCACGTCCTTCTTGCCCTTGCCGAAGGACAGCCGGGAAGTGATGGCGTTCCACAGCTTCGTGGAGCGCCCGACCACGACCTGCATCTCGGCGTGCACGTCCTCGGCCAGCTCCGTGACCTTCTTGTGCTGCTTCCCGAAGAGGTCGTAGCGGAAGTAGGAGTAGAGGGAGGAGAAGAGTTCGCTGGTCCACTCGCTGCCGCGGTTGAACCAGTGGCGCTTGTCGAGGTAGGCGTGCTGTGCCATGCGCCGGAACTTCATGTAGCGCGTCCAGAGCAGGCGCTCCTTGGCCCGGGTATTGAGGCTCCAGCGCACGTACACGTCGGCGCCCTTGTGCCGCTTCAGGGCGATGGAGCGGAACAGGCGCAGGCCGCTGACGTTCAGCACGATCTCGTCCGTGGAGGAGATGACGGATTTTCGCAGCTTGCGGAAGAAGTCGTAGTGCTCGGGCCGGGCGCCGAGTTCGGGCTCGTTGATCTTCCAGTCGATGTAGCCGTTGGCGCGGTTGTCGTCGGCCGTGATCTTGAGCTGCTTGGCGCAGTGCTCGATGAGCTTCGTGTCCGCGCGCTGCCCGCCGCGCAGGCGCCCTTCGATGGCCGCGGCGCCCTCTGGCGAGATGACCGAGTAGTAGCCGTGGGACATCATGATGCGCGTGTCGGCCAGGCCGATGGCCTCGGCGCCGCCGGAACCGCCCTCGGAGATGACGGCCACGATGGGCACCTTGAGCCCGGCCATCTCGTAGAGGTTCTTGGCGATCTGCTGGGCCGCCCCGGGGTAGTCCTCGATGGGGTAGGAACCCGGGGTGAAGATATAGGTATGGATCGGGATGTTCTCGGTCTCGGCGACCTTCATGTAGTGCAGGGCCTTGGCGTTGCCCCAGGGCTTGACGGAGCCGCCGTTGCGGAACTCCTGGCCGTGCCCCTTCTCCTGGCCGATGACCATGACGGCCTGGTTGTGGACCTTCTTGCCGCGACGGCGGGTGATGTAGGCCCGGGCGATGAGCATGCTCGGGTCGATGCTGTAGTCGTCCTGGCCGCCGATCTCGGTGTAGTTGTCGTAGACGTTCTCGAGGATGTCCTTGAGGCAGATGCGCTGGGGGTGGCGCACGATGCGCACCTTGTTCATGGGCGTCAGCTCCCTTTCGAGCTTCTTCTCCAGGAACCTGAACAGCTCCTCCAGGGTCTCCAGCTGGCGAATGGCCTCCTGTTTGGGCAGGCCGGACTCGCGGGCCACGTATTCGCCGAGCTTGGCCTCCAGCATGGCCACGTTGGCGTTCTCGTCGGGTCCGAATATGTCGAGTATGTACTTCAGGCGGTCCCGAAGCTCCTGTATGCGTTTTTCTATATCCATAATGAGTGCGCGAATGCCTCGCAGGCTTGGGTTATGCCGGAATGTCCGGCGTCGCTTGAGCGCTTAATCAGTTTCCGGCGCGGTCGAAATCGGGGCGCGATGACGAGCCCTAGAACGCCAGGATGGTCTCGGTCTTGCGCCTCAGGAAGTCGATGTTGGACTTCAGGGCCTCGCCCGAGGCGTTGACGCCTTCGAGCTTCAGGGCGTTCAGGAACTCGACGCCCCTGGCCTTGGCCTCGGCCAGATCCTTGCCCCAGATGATGGCCAGGGCCAGATTGGGGTCGAAGTCCGTGGGAATCTCGTACTCGCGGTCCGTGGGCACCTGGCTGTGCAGCTTGAGCCACTCCTGCTCGGGCCAGCCGAAGGAGGTGATGCGGCCGACCCACGGGGCGAACTTGTTGTCCGGGTCCTCGGCGATGATGCGGTATTCGATGCCCACGCCGTCCAGGGCGATGTCCTTCTGGGAGTAGCCCAGGGGCGCGCCCAGGCCCACCCGGATCTGCTCGGCGATGAGGTCCACGTCGCCCTTGCCCTTGATGGTCGCGATGCGGGCGGAAACGCCGTTCTCGACCTGGATGCGCGTGTTGACCTCCATCAAAAACGGCTGGCCCGTGGGGCTGACGATCCATTCCCAGGTGCCGACGTTGTCGTACCCGGCCTCGCGGGCCATGCGCAGGGAGTATTCGGTGATGTCTTCGAGCACCTTGCGGGCGTCGAAGGCGTAGCGCAGGGAGGACGGGTCGAATCCGGGCGCGACCTCGATGCGTTTCTGGTGGCCCAGGGACTGGACCGAGCAGTTGCGGGTGCCGAAGTGGACCGGGTTCTGGCCGGTGCGGTCGGACACGACCTGCACTTCCAGGTGGTTGAAGTCGAAGATGCGCTGCTCGATGAGCACGCCCTCGTCGCGGAACTGGCGCTTGGCGTAGTTTTTGATGCGCCGCAGGGTGCTGCGGAACTTGTCGAGGTCGGCCACCTCCTCGATGCCCATGCCGCCGCCGCCGGCCGAGGCCTTGACCAGGATGACCGGGTTGTTGATCCCCTGCTCCTTCTGGAAGTCGAAGAGGGACTTGGCGATGTGTTCGGCTTCGAGGTCGTCGGTCACGGGCTTGTCGGAGCCGGGCACCGTCGGGACGCCGAGCTTGCGGGCCAGGCGCTTGGTGTTGATCTTGTCGCCGAGTTCGCGGATGACCTGCCAGGAGGGGCCGATGAAGATGATCTTGCGCTCGCGCTGCACAACCCGGCGGGCGAAACGGTAGTCCTCGGCGAAGAAGCCGTAGCCGGGATGGATGGCGGTTGCGCCGGCCTGGTCGGCCACGGCGAAGATTTCGTTGGCGTCGAGATAGGAGCTGACGCGGTACAGGGAGTCCTCGCCGCCGAGCTTGCGGGCCAGGACGCAGTGCTCGCTGTGCCTGTCGGGATCGGTGAAGAGCGCCACGAAGGCATGGCCCAGCTTGCGGCAGGCCTGCATGATGCGGATGGCGATCTCACCGCGGTTGGCGATGAGAATCTTATGGTGTTTAGGTTCGCTTGAGTTCTTCATGTCTGCAAGAGCCTTTTTCCTCGAATGGTCTGTTGGGCGTTGATTAAAGGGCGGAAATCCGCCACAAGGCCGGACCCGCTTATATGCATAATCGCATCGGAGCAAGCCTTGCGGGCCATGTTTCCCCCGGTGGACGGGCCGCGAGGCGCCTGGCAGGCAGTTTTGACAAGGAGTTGCAAGAGCGCTCCGATATCGTCTATGGTCAAAACGCCGTTGCCAGACCCTCGTGCGATTTCTCCGACCGGTCTTCCGCCCTTACACCAACGGTCTTTCCGCTGTCCAGATTCATGGGGCGACCGGTTCAACTCATCGCTAACCCTTCTCAAACGCAAAGGATTTCGACCATGCAGCAACGGATGGAAGACGTGAAGAAAGCCGCGGACAGCATCGCAAAAGCGTGTCCCGAATTGCCGAAGACCGCCCTGATCCTCGGCAGCGGCCTGGGCGACTGGGTGGAGGAAGGCTCCATCCGCCTGCGCATTCCCTATGCGGACATCCCCGGCTTTCCGGTTTCGACCGTCAAGGGCCACGCCGGCGCGCTGCTCCTGGCCGACGTCCAGGGCACGCCCGTCTTCATCCTTTCGGGGCGCTTCCATCTCTATGAAGGATACGACGCCGGGACCGTGACCATGCCGGTCCGCGTCCTGGGCTTACTTGGCGTCACGACCCTGATCGCGACCAACGCGGCCGGGGCCCTGAACCCCCTCTTCGCCACGGGCGGGCTCATGGTCCTGACGGACCACATCAACATGACCGGCCGCAACCCCCTGACGGGACCCAACGTCGAGGCCTGGGGGACGCGCTTCCCGGACATGTCGCAGGTCTACTGCCCCGCCCTGCGCGAGAAGGCCATGCAGGCGGCCCTGCGCTGCGGACAGCGCCTGGAGCAGGGCGTGTACGTCGCCGTGGCCGGACCGAGCCTGGAGACCCCGGCCGAGACGCGCATGCTGCGCATCCTGGGCGCCGACGCCGTGGGCATGTCCACGGTGCCCGAGGCCATCGTCGCCCGCCACATGGGCATGAGGGTGCTTGGCATCTCGTGCCTGACCAACAAGAACCTTCCGGACTGCATGGCCGCCACCTCCCACGAGGAGATCCTGGACCAGGCAGGCCGTTCTGCCGCCGCCCTGGGCGCGCTGCTGCGCGCCCTCATCCCCAACCTGGGAGGATGACATGGCCGAACACGCCCATCTGCTGGCCGAAATCAGGGAGAACATCGCCCGCAAGGACCCCATCAAGGCCCGGCTGGTGCTGGCCTACCTCGAAAACGTGGACCGGACCCTGCGGGAGCAGGTCCTGGGCATGTTCCGCGCGGCCGATCCGGACTTCGCCGTGCCCATCCTGGCCCGGTTCATGTCCGAACACCGCGACATGGTTTCGGAGCTGCCCGTGGTCCGGGAAATCCTGGCCATGAAAATCCTGGCCCAGCCGGACCTCGTCTCCCGGGCGATCCGCGACCCGCAGACCCCGTTCCGCAAGATGTACATCGCCATGGCCGCGGAGCTGCGACTGGAATCCGTGGTCGCCGACCTTATAGACGCCCTGCTGGCGGCCTCGGACGTCGAGGAGCTCAACCAGCTCATCGAAACCCTGGGCGAGATCGGCGACCCGTCGGCCACCACCCCCTTGAGCGATTTCCTCTACTCCGGGAACCGCACGCTGATCATCTCGGCCACCAAGGCCCTGGGCAAGCTCGGCACGCCCACGGCCATGCTGCGGCTGGCCGAGCGCATGGGCACGGACAACCAGCTCGACCTGCTGATCCTGGACATCTTCGCCAAGGTGCAGGACTCCATCTCGCTCGACAAGCTGAACGAGGCCATGCGCTCCCATTACGCCCACCTGCGCAGCTACGCCAAGAAGACCCTGGCGGCCATCGGGCCCAAGGCCGTGCCCCTGCTCACAGAGAACCTGCTCTTCGACGACGCGGACCTGCGCGTGCACACCCTGAACGTCCTGGGCGACATCGGGGACCCGGCCGCCATCGCCCCCATCCGCAAGCTCCTGCACAACCACCCCGAAAACGCCAATGTGCGCTTCGCCGCCTACGAGGCCCTGGGCCTCCTGCCCCTGGACCGGGGGGCCTACGTCCTGACCCAGGGGCTGGGCGACCCCGTCGAGCACGTCTGCATCGCCGCGGCCAAGGCCATCGACCGCAACTTCAACGAGATCATGGCCGCCGGGATCAAGAACCTGGCCGGCGCCCGCGACGAGGACGCCCACCGCATCATCCGCACGGTCATCAGCGCCCAGGCCAGGAGCATCTTCCTGAGCCTCATGACCGAGGAGCGCTTCCAGGACATGGCCGTGGCCCAGCTGGCAAAGGCCCACAAGGACATCCGGGATTTCTTCTACGCGGTGCTGAAGGAACAGGGGTACTCGGAGCTGGCCCTCAGGCTGCTGGCTCCCGAGACGAAGAAGGCCGCCGCCCGCAAGCGCATCTGCGCCGTGGACGACTCGCGCATGATCCTGAACATCTACAAGTCGACCCTGCACGAGCTGGGCTTCGAGCCGGTTCTCTTCGAGTTCCCGGCCGGCGCCCTGGAATGGCTGGAGAAGAACAGGCCGGACATGGTGCTGACGGACCTGAACATGCCCGACATCACGGGCATCGACCTGACCAGGGCCATCCGCAAGATCTTCCCCAAGGAAGAGCTGCCGGTGGTCATGGTCACCACCCAGAACGAGGTCAACGACAACCGCGCCGCACTGGAGGCCGGGGTCAACGACATCACCCACAAGCCTTTCACGGCCGAAAGCCTGAAGGCGGTGATCAATAAATTCCTGTAGGCATTCCGGATCGTGACCGCGCTGCGGCGCCTCAATGGATGCAGGACATGGGGCAAGAGGCAACCACCCCGCCCTGCGGGCACACCTCCTTGGCAGGAGGGGAGGCGGAGCAGCTGCCGGCGAATCTTGTCACGCTACGTTAGCAATGACGCATGTGGAACAACTGCACGGCGAGGAGTCTTCAACACGGCAATCCACCGTCGTTCTTCGCATCACGAAAAACACGAGAGACAAGGATCTTGAATCTCCCCCTGCCAAGGGGGAGTACCTGAGGTGGGAGGGGGTATTCCCCCCTTGACTGACCATCCCCCGCACGAACGAGCCGGGTCGAGTCGAAAAAAATCACCCCAACCCCAGACGCTTCAACTTCTCGCGCAGGGTCTTGCGGTCGATGCCCAGGATCTCGGCGGCGCGGGTCTTGTTGTCGCCAGTGCGGGCCAGGACGGAGCGGATGTGCTCGGCCTCGACCTCGGCCAGAGTCTTGTCGCCGTGGCGGGAGCGGGTGATGGTGAAGCGCATGGATTCTGGCAGGTCCGTCACGTCGATGACCGGGCCGTCGCAGATAATGACCAGACGCTGCAGCAGGTTTTCGAGTTCCCGCACGTTGCCCGGCCAGGCATACTGCTGCAGGGCCTCCAGGGCCTCGTCCGTCAGGCGCGGAACCTCGCGGTTCATGTCCGTGGCGAACTTGTGCAGAAAGTGGCTGGCCAGCATGAGGATGTCGTCGCCTCGCTCGGCCAGCGACGGCAACCGGATCTCGATGACGTGGATGCGGTAGAAGAGGTCTTCGCGGAACAGTCCCTGGTCCACCAAGTGGCGCAGGTTCTTGTGCGAGGCGGCGATGATGCGGGTATCCACGGTGCGGATGCGCGAGGAGCCGACCATGGAAAATTCCTTGCTCTGCATGACGCGCAGGAGCTTGGCCTGCATGCTGGGGCTCGCGTCCCCGATTTCGTCGAGGAAGATGGTCCCGCCGTTGGCGATCTCGAAGAAGCCCGCGCGGCTCTCCTTGGCGCCGGTGAAGGCGCCCTTGACGTGGCCGAAGAGTTCGCTCTCCAGCAGCGTGTCCGGAATGGCCGAGCAGTTGACGGGCACGAAGGCGAAGGCGCGGCGGTCGCTGTTGTAGTGCACGGCCCGGGCCACCAGCTCCTTGCCCGTGCCCGACTCGCCGGAAATGAAGACGTTGGCGCTGGTCCGCGAGGCCTTGCGGATGAGGGCAAAGACGGCCTGCATCTCGGCGCAGTCCCCGATGATCCCGAAATTCCCGGCCTCCTGCTTCTCGTCGTGGGCCGCGCGCCTGCGGGCCTGCTTGTCGAGGATGCGCCGCACGGCGGCCAGCAGTTCCTCGCCCGTGAAGGGCTTGGCCAGGTACTCCCCCGCCCCGTCGCGCATGGCCTCCACGGCCCCGCTTACGGACGGGTAGCCGGTGATCATCATGATCTCCGTGTCCCGGAAATTGTCGCGCACGTGCTTGATGAGTTCGAGGCCGTTGGCCCTGGGCATCTTGTAGTCCGTGATGATGAGGTCCACGGGCGTCTCGTCCAGGAAGGCCCCGGCCTCCTCGACGCTGCCGCGGGTGTGTACCTCGTACCCGGCCGCGGCCAGGTTGCGCGAGATGACCTCGAGGGTGGCCGCACTGTCGTCCACGGCCAGGATGGTCGCGCCCTTGTCCTGCATGTCCTGCCTCCTCATTGCCCGGCTCCCGGCGTGAAATTCCCGGCGCCACCGGCCGCCTCCGCGACGCCCTGTCCGTCAGGGGCCGTCGCGCTGCACGGGAAGGTGATCTCGAAACGCGTTCCCCTGCCCGGCTCGCTCTCCACCTCGATGACCCCGCCGTGGGCGGACACGATCCCGTGCACCACGGCGAGCCCGAGCCCGGTCCCCTGGTCCACGTCCTTGGTCGTGAAGAAGGGGTTGAAAATCTGCCGCCGCACCTCAGGGGCCATGCCCACGCCCGTATCGGCCACGGAAAGATAGACGTCATCCTTGAAAGACTGGGTCTGGATGGTCAAGACGCCGCCGGACGGCATGGCGTGGATGGCGTTGACCACCAGATTGACCATGACCTGCTTGACGTGCTGCGGGTCAGCCATGATGGGCGGCAGGCCCTCGGCCAGTTCCGTGCGCACCTCGACCCTGCCGCGCGAGGCACTCATCTCGATGAAATAGAGGGTGTCGCGGACGACCTGGTTCAGGTCCACCAGGGTCTTCTGCAGGGGCACCTTGCGGCCGAAGATCATGAGCTTCTTAATGACCTCGCGGCTGTGCAGCGCGGACTTGACGATGCTGTCCAGGTCCCTGGCGACCTGGGCGGGGAGCCCCGGTGTCTGGGCCGCCAGCTGGGCGAAGCCCAGGATGTTGGCCAGGGGCTCGTTCAGTTCATGGGCCACGCCGGCCGCGAACTGCCCGATCTTGGCCAGCCTGTCGGCGTGCTGCAACTGGCGCTCCAGGTTGCGACGGGTGGACAGGGCCTCGCGCTTGGAGATGATCCAGCCCACATGCTTGGCCAGGGCGGCGAGAAGCTCGGCCTCCATGGGCAGGAAGGCCTTGCCGTTCTGCCCGCACCCTTCGAGGCTCACGCACAGACGGCCTCGCTTGACGCGCTGCACGAAGATTTCCTCTTCAAGGCGGCAGGCGGCCTCGGCCAGGAAATTCCCGCTGAGGATGGTTTCGCCGTCGAGCACGAGACGCACCCCGGTGGACTCGGGGTGCTGGAAGGACGGCGGGATGATGCCCAGAATCTCGCGCAGGATGTCGGGCAGGGGGCTGTCCATGTCCGAGACGATGCGGTTCATGGCGTGCAGGCAGGACAGTTCCTTGTTCAGGGCCACCAGCCGATCGTGCTCATGCTGCAGCTGGTGCTGCCGCTCGACGTGGGCCGTGACGTCCTGCCCCACGCACAGCACGCTGACGAGGCTGCCGTGGGAATCGAAGAGCGGCTTCATGTTCCAGTCGATGTAGACTTTCCGCCCGTCCCGCGCCCGCAGGGACCCTTTCATGAAGCCCATGTCCCCGGCCTTGACGATATCCGCGAACAGGACGCGGGCCTGGTCGCGGCGCTTGGCGTCGACGCAGGACTCGAACCAGTCCCGCCCGGCCAGTTGGCCGATCTCGAAGCCGGACACGGCCTCGAAGCGGGAATTGCCGTGGATGATCCGTCCCTTCTCGTCCAGGGTGATGACGATGCCGTGACTGAGTTCCATGACGGTGTTGTAGTACTCGGACAGGTTCATGCTTCCTCCCGGGATTCCGACCCGCCCCACCTACCAGAGGCTGCCCGGCCGGTCCAAACAAAAAACGGCGCGGCCTCCGCAGAGACCGCGCCGACGCTTCAGGCTTGTGGCAGACCGGGGCTAGTGCCCGCTGATCTTCAGGCCCCACCCCTCGAAGACGAAGAGGATGCCGAAACCGTACCACATGGTGTAGATGACGTAGAAGGCCAGGGAGAAGATGACGATGCCGACCTTGTCCTTGATCTGCTCGGGCACGACCTTGTAGTAGTTGTACGCCGTCTCCACGACCTTGGAGTTGATGTTGAAGGCCACCTTGGCCTGGGCGAAGGCTTCCTGCTCCTTGAGTCCCTTGTCGAAGCCCTCGAGGATCACGTTCCAGTTGTAGAGGGCCTGACGTTCGTCCTTGCCCGCGAAGACCGGGTACTTGGCGATGAGGGCCGCCCCGTCGTTATGGTACATCTTGTCCGAGTCTTCCAGACAGGCGTTCAGGATGGCCAAGTAATCGCCGGAGACAGTCAGCTCCTTGCCCTTGGCCTCGGCCGTTGCGCCGGCGGCGGTGATCAGGGCCACGCTGTCGGCGGCCTGGGACTCGCTCTTCATCTTCATGGTCACGTTGACCTGGTAGCCGGCCACGCTCTTGGCCTCTTCCTTCAGGTTGTCCACGTAATAGGCGGAACCCTTGGAGATGGAGTTGTAGAGGTTGTCCAGGTAGGCCATGGCGTTGTGCCCGTCGAAGAGGGGCTGGAACATGGCGAAGAGGACGATGAAGAAGAGCACCAGGAGGGCGAGGCCTCCGTTGAATTCCTTTTTATTGTGAATCATAGGATCAATCCTCGTACTTCAGAGTCTTGATGTTCTTGAAGAAGGCCCCGAATACCCACACACCGAACAGGGCGATGACGATGAAGAACAGGTACATGCCGACCGTGTCCATGACCTTGGTGAAGCCGATCATGGATTCGGGCAGGTAGCCCATGGCCACCAGCTTCTTGGGCAGGGCGAAGAACCGGTTCACGAAGCCGGCCATGACCGAGATGGCGAAGAAGCCGCGGATGGTGATGCCCGGCACGACCTTGGTCACCAGGGCGCCGATCTGGATGCCGATCAGGGAGCCCAACAGCATGCCCATGGCCAGGGTGTAGAAGATGAAGCCGTAGATGGCGTACTGGGTGATGGCGCCGTAGCCGGCCGTGAACACGATCTGGAAGATGTCCGTGCCGACGGTGGTCAGGGACGAGACGCCCAGGATGTAGACGAAGATGGGGAAGGTCAGGAAGCCGCCGCCCACGCCCATGATGCCCGCGGCCATGCCGACCAGGGCGCCGGACAGGACCAGGAAGAGCCAGGAGATCTTGCGGCCACCGGGCACGATGCCCTGGTCGAAGGTGACCATGGGCGGCAGGGTCACGGCCTGCAGCTTCTGGGCGATGCCCGTCATGGCCGAGCCTTCCTTGGTGTCGTGGGCGCCGCCGGTGTGGCCGGCCTTCTTGGCGCTGAAGTAGTCGTACATGCCGTAGAAGCCCAGGAAGCCCAGCATGACGGTGTAGACCACGGTGATGAAGGCGTCGCTCAGCACCGGGTTGATGTTGTAGAGCGTGCGGTTGATGCCGGCGCCCACGGTCGTGCCGATGATGGCGCCGATCAGGAAGACGAAGGCCAGGGGCACGGACACGTTGCCCATCTTGCGGTGCAGGACGGAGCCCATGATGGCCTTGGCGAAGATGTGGAACAGGTCGGTGCCGACGGCCAGGATGCCCTTGACGCCGGCGCTCATGAGGGCCGGGGCGATGATGAAGCCGCCGCCGGCGCCGATGCAGCCGGAGATGAGGCCCGCGCCCACGCCGACGAAGATCGACACACAAAAAATGAACAGGCTGTAGTAGGACGGGCTGTAGGCCTCCTTGCCGCCGATGGCGCTCGGCAGGGCCTGGCCGATCTCATCGGCGAAGGCCCACCCGCCGAGAATGCACGGGATGAGCAGCAGCGCGAGCAGCCAGATGCGTCTCTTGTCGCCAAGGATGGTCCTGGCGTTTTCCACTTCCCACCGCGCGAAGGACCTTGAGCCCTCCAGCATGAACGAACCCCAATCTTTGAAGAATCCCATACGTGTTTCCGCCTCCTCTTTATCGCAATTTCCGAAATGTATACGGATGGTCACGCCATCCCGCTTCCCTCACCCGCTTTCTTCCTCCGGGCGCAGGCCTCCCGGATCTTGCCGACGAGAACTTCGAGTTCCACCGGCTTCATGAGATAGTCGAAGGCGCCCATGGCCATGCCCGAAATGGCGACCTCCATGTTGCCGTGCCCGGTCAGCATCAGCACCTGCACCTGGGGAAACCTCATCTTGAGTTCCCGCAGGACCTGGATGCCGTCCATGTCCGGCATTCCGACGTCCAGGACCACCGCATCGACCGTTTCCCGCTCGAGGAACCGCAGCCCGTCGGGGCCGTTGTTCGCCTCCAGGACCGAGAAGCCCCGCCGGCGCAGCCGCTTGGCCGTGGCGGCCACGAAGTGCGCCTCGTCGTCAATGAGCAGAATCCTGTCCCCGGCCATGCCTTCACCGTCCTTCAGCCTCTGCGGCTGGCGATCTCTCGGACCCGGGCGTCGACGATCTTCTCTTCGTGCCGCCGCTTCTTCTCCACCGCTTCCTTGACCTTCTCGACCAGCACCTCGATGTTGCAGGGCTTCATGAGATAGTCCCAGGCACCGAGACGAAGTCCGTCGATGGCCGACTCCACGGTGGCGTTCCCGGTCAGCATGATGACCTCGACCAGGGGGTACTGCTGCTTGATGAGCCGCAGCACTTCGATCCCGCTGCATCCGGGCAGCTTCACGTCAAGGATGACGACCTCTATTTCGCCGTGCGACGCAAGCTTCTGCATGGCTTCCTCGCCGCTGCCTGCGTGAAACACCTCCATGCTGCGCATGGTCAGGCGTTTCCTCATGACGTCGATGAACTGCGCGTCGTCATCGACCAGCAAAATATTGGCTTCCGTCACGTACTCCTCCTTGAACACTTTCACTGCCGAACGGGCACGCGCTTCTCCGCAGACCCATCCCCCCAAAAGCAACGCCTGTGCCAACAAACCGCCGGACGGCCGGGCTGTCTGAATGCGGCGAGCGCAATCCGAACATGCAACCCCTTGATTTCATGAATGACGAATGACGGGAATCTTGATCGCGCCGCTCACGATGGGCCGGGACAGGGCAAAAAAGGAGGATATGACGAGGGAAACCGGGGCATTTCGCCCCACAGGTGCATTTCGCCCCATGACGGCCAGCACCGAAGTCAACCCACCGAAAACAAAGGAGATACGTACAGAAGCGGCGCAACATGGGGAATTTCGCCCCACTACTTCAGACGCCTGGAAGCACGGAATGCCGAGGAAAGACCTCCCTGCGGAGAAAAACGAAAAAAAATGCGCGAAAAGCCCAGAACTCCGAGCTACCCTTGAGCCAGGGCCTTCTCGACGGCCTCGGCCACCTCCGCCCCGGTCAGGGGCTCGCCGGTCTCGAACAGGGCGCGGTGGACATTGATCTCGCGCATGACGCCGATGTGGTCGCGGTCCACGAACTTCTTCCAGACCTCCATGCACTTGTCGAGCTGGTCGCGGCGGGCGTAGGCCAGTCCGAGGTAGAGGCAGGCCAGGTACTCGTTCGGGTGCTGCTTGTGGACCATGAGCAGGGTGTCCTTGGCCTGCATGTACTCCCCGAGATGGTAGTGGCACAGCCCCTGACGGATCCGGGCCTCCTTGTGCGCCCGGTTGGCCTTGAGCACCTCCCTGTAGAGGTCGCGGGCGGCGGCGTAGTCCCTGCGTACGTAGGCCGCGTCGGCCTGCCCGATGTCCGCGCCTATGCCGGAAACGGGTTTGTCGCCGTCGGTCTCGCGCAGTCGGCGGACCATGCCGAAGAGAAGGTCACGTCTGGAGATCATGGGTACCTCTATTTATAATGATGATGCTGCAATGGACGTGCAGGCCTCGATGAGCCGCGATGCGCCACCGGCATCCCCGACGGCGGAGGGGATCGATTCCCGCCTTCGCGGGAATGGCCCGGAGGCGTTGCGGTCGGCCGGGATGGTCTCTGCATGGGCCTGTGCCCATTTCGATGTCATTCCCGCGAAGGCGGGAATCCATGCCTTTCTAAGCCGTCCCGAGACACGCAATCCCCGTTTCATTAACCAGCCGCGCAAACACAACGTATCAGCGGGCCTTCCGCGCCACAATCCGGCGTCTCCTCTGCTCCGCCCGCTCACGGCCCGACGCCCCGGAGAACCGCGGTGATCACGCCGTGCTGTTGACATTCCAAGGATTCCTTACCATGAAGAGCCACTTCAATGTGAGAAACCCGGCACAGCCCGAAATTTGTATTCCCGGAGGAGACAATGTTCAAGAGACTTCTCGCCAGCCTCGCCGTCCTGCTTCTGTGCGCCGCCCCGGCCTTGGCCCAGCAGGCCAAGACCTTCGCGGTCCTCCCCTTCGGGGTGCACGGGCCGCAGGAATACCAATACCTGAGCCAGGGCATCCAGAGCATGCTGACCACCCGTCTGACCTGGCCCGACAACTTCACCCCCCTGGACGCCGGCAAGGTCAAAAAGAGCGTGGCCACCCCGCCCGCCGACGCGGCCGCAGCGGAGAAGATCCGCCAGACCCTGGGCGTGGACTACCTCGTCTGGGGCTCCCTGACGGTCATGGGCCAGGAGTGCAGCCTCGACGTCAACACCATCGACCCCGCCGGCGCCAACCAGCCCCGCCCGGTGCAGACCCAGCTGAACCAGGTCATCCCGACGCTTGAGACCGTGGCCGCGGACATCAACGCCCAGGTCTTCAAGCGCCCCGAGACGGCCAAGGCCCAGCCGGTCGCCAAGCCCATGAACGAGTCCCTCATCGTCAACGAAACCCAGGCCGGCACGGCCTACGCCAACCCGTCCCTCAAATACCAGGACACCGACACCTCCATGGGCCGCTGGCGCAGCCAGACCCTGCCCTTCGCCTCCCGCGGCATGGTCGTCTGCGACGGCGACGGCGACGGCAAGAACGAAGTCTTTCTCATGACGGACAACTCGCTTTTCGCCTACCGCGTGACCAACGGCGAAATGCGGCAGGTGGCCGAGATGGATCTGCCCAGAAACCGCAACTACGTGCGCCTGAACAGCATCGACATCAACCGCGACGGACGACACGAACTGGTCATCGCGGGTGCCATTGAACAAAAACCGTCCTCCCTCATCGCTGAATTCGACGGCAAATTCTCCATCACCGAGGACAACATTCCCTATTATCTCGGCGTGCTGAATATGCCTCCGGCCTTTACGCCGACTCTGGTTGGACAGGGGGTCGGCAAGACCAAGTATATGCAGAGCAGCATACACCAAATGGTTAAGTCCGATGGGAAATTTGAGTTAGGACCGACTGTAAGCCTGCCTCTCGGGGGCAACGTTTTCAATGTGACGTTCCTGCCCTTTGAGAACAGCCATCAGATTCTCATGATCGACGAGTATGATCATATGCGCGTGTTCAGCTCCACCGGTTCGTTGCTGACCACGACGGAGGAAACCTACGCCGGCTCGAATCTAGGAATCGAATACCACCCGGCGGCCCTGGGCCTCAAGGCGCCGGATGCAAAGCAGTCGCCGCAGTACACGGTCTATATCCCCCTACGATCCATTCCTTGCAATTTGGACAAGGACAACCGCTTCGAACTTATCATCAGTAGGAACATATCCGTCTCGGCCCAACTCTTCTCCAACTACCGCGACTACCCGCAGGGCGAGATGCACAGCCTGTACTGGGACGGGGTGGGCATGAGCCTGCAGTGGAAGACCGCGCGCATCAAGGGAACCATCGCGGACTACGCTCTCGCGGACATCGATAACGACGGAGCCCTTGATCTGGTGGTCAGCATCAACTCCCATACGGGCATGGCAGGCACGACCCGGAAAAAGACCACGGTCGTGGCTTACCCTCTGGATCAGTCCCAGTCCGGCGGCAACATTCAACAATCTGAACAGTAGATTAGCCGGAAACCGGCCAAAACAGGCTCAGACCATTGGCAAACCCTCGCCGAGCAGTGCGGCGAGGGTTTTTTTCGGCCGATGCGCATCGACTGACGGCAGATACGAATCAGTGACCAGGCCATGAAAACCGTTCGCTGAACGATGATCCTGCAAGAAGCCCCCCTCGGGTCTGCCGTCCCGCGCGCGTTGCCCGACTCCGGGCCCGTTGCGCCTTGCTCGGCCGTCTCCCTTCCGGAGTCCCGCTCTTCCTCTTAAGCCCCTCTTGCCGCGGTCGGCCCTGCCCCACCCTCCGGATCACACGGAGAATTGTTGAGAAAGTTCCAGCCTTTTGACGATGGCTTTTGAAGCGGATTTGTCCGGATCTTTCCCGCAGCCAGAGGTCGTAGTCGCGGCTAGCCCCTGGATCCGTCATGGACCGCCGGCGAAATTCAAAAAACTGAACAGTAAAAAAAATTAAACTTTGCACTAGAAACCGGCCACAAAAGGCTTGCTTTTTGGACCGCAGTTGGCATACGTACTTAGCAGGCGTCAGCTTCTACTGATTTTCCAACGCAAAAGGAGAAAGAACATGAAACGTTTTGCTCTCGTAGCCCTGGTAGCCGCCCTGCTGTTCAGCGTGGTTTCCAGCGCCTCCGCCACCGAACTGAAAGTTCGTGGCAACATCGACGTGTACGGAATGTGGTCCGCCAACCTGTATGACTACGATTCCGACAATGCAGATGGCGACAACTACACCACCAACCAGCGCATGCGCGCCTACTTTGACTACGTTGCCAACGAAAACCTGAAGGCTGTCCTTGGCCTGGAAATCGACAACGATTGGGGTGACGGCTCCGCCGCTGACTGGGGCACCGACGGCAAGGGCAACATCGAAGTGAAGCATGCCTACCTGGATTTCACTTTCCCGGATACCACCGTCAACGTCCAGGCCGGTCTGCAGTACGTTGCTCTGCCGAGCGTCTTCGGCAACCCCGTTTTCGATGACGACGCTGCCGCCATCACCGTCAGCGCTGCAATCAACGACATGTTCGGCGTTTCCGTCGGCTACTCCCGCGGCACCGACGGCAGCACCTCCTTCACCGGCAGTGGCGCCGACAACGATGACAAGGACATGGCCTTCATTGCTGCTCCCATCACCATGGACGGCTTCAGTGTTGCTCCTTACTTCGCTTATGCCTGGGTTGGCAAAAATACCGACAACACCTCGGATAGCATTATTATTGATGAGGACGAAATCGTTATTAAGCCTGCCAGCGAAGGCAACCTCGTAGACGACCTGGACATTTGGGTCCTGGGCTTCAACGCCGAACTGACCATGTTCGATCCGTTGACCTTTGCCGCTGATGTGATCTACGGCGAGGGCGACACCGACGACTACGAGACCAAGGGCTGGTACGGCGCCCTGGCCGCCTCCTACAAGTTCGACATGCTGACCGCCACCCTCTTCACCACCTACTTCTCCGGTGCAGATGAAGATGCAGACGAAGACAACTACCTCCCGACTCTGGCCGAAGGTTGGGGCCTGACTCCCTACGTTGGTGGCGTTCGCGCTTTCAGCACCTCCTGGGATACTTTCTCCGGCATTGATGCCGACATGAACCTGGCTTCCTGGGTTGTCGGTCTTAAGCTCGCCAAGATCCAGTTCATCGACAAGCTGTCCCACGACCTGACCGTCGCCTACGTCATGGGCACGAACGATGAAGATGCCCTCAACTCTAAAGATGAGGGTTACGCTTTCGACGAAGAAGATTCCGCTTGGGAAGTGTACTTGGTCAACAAGTACATGATCTACGAAAACCTTGCCGCCATCAACGAACTGGGCTTCTTCGCTCCCGACTTCGACGACGACCGCGAAGACGACTCTTCCTACTTCGCCACTGTCGGTTTCCAGTACAAGTTCTAATTCAGGTTTTCACGCCTGACGCCGAAAAGGCCGGAGTCGCAAGCTCCGGCCTTTTTTTATGGTGCGCCCGGCAGGGCGCACCCACTTGGAGGTGAAAGTCCTCTGCGCACCCGACAGGGGGAAGCGTTAGCCGGACGGCAAGGGTGTCCACCGCGAGGTGGAATCTGAAGGAAGCCGCAGGCAAAACCCTGGCTCGACGAACAGAAACCGCATATGAGGCGGCCGCGCTGGATAAGAAGGCCATTATCTTCAAAGTCCGATACCTGTACGGAAGGCGCGGACGTAGATGCGGCGGGCATAAGGGGGAAGGTGGATGTGCATTACCCGGGGAGATCTGGGCGTTTGCCATGTGCTACCCGCGTCGAGAGGCGCGGGGATGAGCGCCCAGAAGTCAGCAGAGGTCATAGTAGGTCCCTCGACCGGACTGAAGGACCGAAGATGTAACATGGGACAGGAGCCGAAATTTCGATGACCCGCAGTAACGCAGAAGGGCAGAGACATTCTGCCGCCATGACCGAGGGCAGGGGACGGAATCCCCGAGAGCAGGCCCGTGGTGCGGATGGGGTCACGGCAAGGACGGGGCACTCCTGGCCGAAGGCTATGGACGTGATGGAAGCGGTGGTCGAACGCGAGAACATGCGCGCCGCGGCAAAGCGGGTGCGCAGCAACAAGGGTGTCCCCGGCGTCGACGGCATGCGTGTCGAGGACGTCTGGGGGTACTACGATCCTCATATCGAGAAGTCACTTCTGGACGGGAGCTACGAACCGCAACCGGTTCTGGGGTGGAGATCCCCAAGCCCGGCGGCGGTACTCGGCAACTGGGCATCCCGACGGCCATGGACCGTCTGATCCAGCAGGCGCTGCATCAGGTGCTCACGCCGATCTTCAATCTCGGCTTCTCCGACTCCAGCTACGGGTTCCGTCCCGGTAGAAGCGCGCATCAGGCCGTGCAGAAGGCACGGGAGCATGTCGCCGCCGGCAAACGATTCGTGGTGGATATGGATCTGGAGAAATTTTTCGACCGCGTGAATCATGACGTGCTGATGGCACGCGTGGGGCGCAAGATCGGGGACAAGCGGGTGCTCGGCCTCATCCGCCGATTCCTGCAAGCGGGGCTGATGAAGGGCGGACTGTGCAGCCAGCGAGCGGAGGGCACTCCGCAAGGAGGGCCGCTCTCTCCGCTGCTGTCAAACATCCTGTTGGACGATCTGGACAAGGAACTCGAACGCCGAGGTCATGCGTTCTGCCGGTACGCGGATGACTGCAACATCTATGTGCGCACTCACCGCTCGGGAGAGCGCGTCATGGCCTCGGTCAGCCGGTATCTGCAAACCCGGCTGAAGCTTCAGGTGAACGCCGCCAAGAGCGCGGTGGACCGGCCCTGGAACCGCAAGTTCCTGGGTTACAGCATGACGTTTCACAAACAGCCTCGGCTGAAAGTGGCCCCTGCGGTCGTTGCCCGGCTGAAAGACTCGGTACGCGAAGAATGCCGCAAGGGACGCGGTCGATCCCTGCAAGCGGTGATCAACATCCTCACGCTGATACTGCGTGGCTGGGTGAACTACTTCAAGCTGGTCGAAGTGAAGAGCGTGTTCGAGGAACTTGACGGGTGGGGACGGCGTCGTCTGCGTTTGATTCTTTGGCGTCAGTGGAAGCGGGTCTACACCCGGGCCAGAAATCTGATGCAAAGGGGCATGAACAAGGACCGCGCACTGAAGTCCGCAATGAACGGACGCGGACCATGGTGGAACTCGGGGGCCTCGCACATGAACGAGGCCTTTCCCAAGAAGTACTTCGACAAACTAGGACTCGTGTCGCTGCTGGATCATTACCTGAAACTTCAATGTGTTGCATGAACCGCCGTATACGGAACCGTACGTACGGTGGTGTGGGAGGACGGCGGGGGTGACCCCGCCTCCTACCCGATCAGTGCATTCTCAGTCCGCATAGCCCGACGATTCTCCACCGAGTCACTCTGAGGCTTATCCTTCCTGGCATCAATAACAATACCAATAAAGTAACTGATAAAACTCGTAGCGACACGACTATCCGAGTTTTGCGTTGGCGCTTTAAGAACAGCCTTGGTTTCCATATCGGCGATCAGATGTTCCGACAAAAACAACGCGTAAAAGGAGGAAGTTTGTGAAAACACGTTTTATCATTCAATGCGCAATGGCATTCACACTGTGCATGGCACTGGCAACCGGCGCTTCCGCGACGGAGCTCAAAGTTCGCGGAAACTTGGACATGTATGGCATGTGGTCAGCAAATCTGATTGATCATAATTCCGATGTCCCTGACGGCGACAACTACTTCACGACCCAGCGCATGCGCACCTACTTCGACTATGTCGCCAACGAGAACCTCAAGGCCGTTCTGGGGCTGGAAATCGACAACGTCTGGGGTGACAACACCGACAACATCGGAGGTGACTGGGGCACCGACGGCAAGGGCAACATTGAAGTCAAACACGCCTACCTGAACTTCACCCTCCCGGACACAACCGTCAACGTCCAGGCTGGCCTGCAGTACGTGGCCCTGCCGAGCGTTTTCGGCCACCCGGTCTTCGACGACGACGCCGCCGCCATCACCGTTTCCGCTCAAATCAACGACATGTTCGGCTTGGCCGTTGGCTACACGCGCGGCGCTGACGGGGATTACAACACAGAAGGCACTCCTGATGTCGGCGACAAAGACGATGTCGACATGGCGTTCATAGCCGCTCCCGTCGCCTTGGACGGACTCACAATTGCGCCGTATTTCGCCTATGCATGGGCTGGGGCCGATGCTGGTTTAGAAGCAACCACTTTGGGAGTGCCTATCTACGATGACGCGACCTTTTTGGTGTTAGGCGCCAATGCCGAACTCACCATGTTCGATCCGCTGACTTTCGCTGCGGACCTGATCTACGGACAGGGAGAAACGGACAACGGTGACCTTGAAACTGAAGGCTGGTACGCAGCCCTGGCAGCGTCCTACAAGTTCGACATGCTGACCGCCACGCTGTTCAGCACTTATGCCACCGGCTTCAGCGATGATGGACTTGACGACCAGACTATCCTGCCCACCTTGGCCGAAGGCTGGGGTCTGAGCCCCTACATCGGTGGGGTTCGCGCCTTCAGCACCACCTATGACTCCTTCGCCACGGACACGCTCGGTGTCGGTTCCGACGGCACCGGACTTTGGACCGTGGGTCTGGTTCTGGACAACATCTCGTTCGTGGAGAAACTGTCCCACAAGCTGGTCCTGGCCTACGCCCAGGGCACCAGCGATGAGGACTCCCCGGCCCTGTTCACCGAGGAAGATTCCGGCTTTGAAGTGTATCTGGTCAACAAATACATGATCTTCGAAAATCTGGCTGCCATCAATGAACTGGGTTACTTTTCAGGTTCCTCTGAACATCTGGAAGACATGGATTACGATCTCGACGCGTCCTACTTCACCACCGTGGGCTTCGCCTACAAGTTCTAAGACCTGTATCCACATCTGACGCCGAAAGGGCCGGGGACGCAAACTCCGGCCCTTTTTCATAGGCTGCGGCCTTCACTGGTGATGAATGCCGGGCGCCGCTGTTCACGCCAGATGAAGGGTTTGACTTTTCGGGGGTTCGCGGCATAGGAATTTGCGGGTATCCGATACGGCTCCAAGGGAGAAATGATGGATTCCCGCCTTTGCGGGAATGACACGTGGCGGTGCGCCAAGCTTCTGTCATTCCCGTGAATACGGGAATCCATGCGTTTATCCTCCCTCTGCGGGGCATCCACTCCGAAACACGTTGCGAGAGCCTTCATGCCTCTGAAATCCATACCCTACTCCACCCCTGACGACTGGCCGGAGATCTCGTCCTGGCTGTCCCGGCGCGACGCGGCCGAAGACAATGTCGAGCCTCTGGTGCGCGACATCCTGGCCCGGGTGCGGGAGACCGGCGACGAAGCCGTGGCCGAATACACCCGGCGCTTCGACTGCCCGACCATGTCCGCGGACGGTCTGCGCGTCCCCCAGTCCGACATTGCCGCCTCCCTCGGGCAGATTCCCGCCTCTGACGCGGACATCATTCGCGAAGCTGCGGTTAACATCCGCGACTTTCACCAACGCCAGAAGCAGAACTCCTGGATCACCACGCCGGCTCCCGGCACCACCCTGGGCCAGCTCGTCCTGCCCGTGGACCGGGCCGGGCTGTACGTCCCCGGCGGCCAGGGCGGTGAGACGCCCCTCATTTCAAGCCTGCTCATGAACGCCATCCCGGCCCAGGTCGCGGGCGTGCAGACCATCTGCGTGGTCAGCCCACCGCGCAAGGACGGGACCCTCAACCCCTACATTCTGGCCACGGCGGCCATTCTCGGAATCGAGCACGTCTTCGCCTGCGGGTCTGCCTGGGCCATCGCCGCCCTGGCTTACGGGACCCGGACCATCCCGCGCGTGGACGTAATCGCCGGGCCCGGCAACATCTTCGTGACCACGGCCAAGCGGCTGCTGGTGGGCCAGGTCGGCATCGACATGATCGCGGGCCCCAGCGAAATCGCCATCCTGGCCGATTCATCGGCCAACCCCGCATGGCTGGCCGCCGACATGCTCTCCCAGGCCGAACACGACCCACTGGCATCGAGCCTCCTGGTTTCGCCCGACGCCGATCTGCTCGCCGCCGTGCGCAAGGAACTCGAAACCCAACTCCCGGCCCTGCCGAGAAACACCATCGCCGCCAAGTCCCTGTCCGAGTGGAGCGCCCTCATCCATGTCCCGGACCTGCAGATCGGCATGGATTTCATCAACCGCCTGGCGCCCGAGCATTTCGAACTGAGCGTGGCCGACCCGTGGGCCTGGGTCGGCAGCGTACGCAACGCCGGGGCCGTGTTCATGGGCCACAGCACGCCCGAACCCGTGGGCGACTATTTCGCCGGACCCAACCACGTGCTGCCGACCCTGTCCACGGCGCGCTTCTCCTCGGCCCTATCGGTGGAAACATTCTGCAAGAAGACGAGCCTCATCAGCACGGACCTGGCCTACATCGGCGCCCACGGCGCCAAGGTGGCCCGCCTGGCACGCCTTGAAGGCCTCGAAGCCCACGCCCGCAGCGTGGAACAACGACTGGAGAAACCATGAACATCGTCACCAAGACCAGCATCCGCGAGTACCCGCTCCTTTCGCGCGGCAAAGTCCGCGACATATACGAGATCGACCCGCAGACGCTTTTGATCGTCACCACGGACCGCATGTCGGCCTTCGACGTGATCATGAACGAGCCCATCCCCTACAAGGGCGTGGTCCTCAATCAGATCACCCTGTACTGGATGGACGCCTGCAAGGACCTGGTCCGCAACCACCTCCTGGCCACGGACGTGCGCGACTTCCCCGCCGCCCTGGCCCCCCACGCCGGGGACCTCGAAGGCCGGGCCGTCATCGTGCGCAAGGCCAAGCCTCTGCCCATCGAGTGCATCGTGCGCGGCTACCTGACGGGCTCGGGCTTCAAGGATTACAAGGCCACGGGCTCAGTCTGCGGCTACAAGATCCCGGCCGGGCTGGTCGATTCCGACAAGCTGGAAACGCCACTCTTCACGCCGTCCACCAAGGCGGACCTCGGCGCCCACGACGAAAACATCACCCTGGCAGACGCCAAGTCCCGCATCGGTGAGGGGCTGCTCAAGAAGATCCAGGAGCTGTCCCTGGCCATCTACTCCCGCGGCCGCGACCTGGCCGCGGAGCGCGGCATCATCATCGCCGACACCAAGTTCGAGTTCGGCCTTGACGGCAAGGACATCCTGCTCATCGACGAGGTCATGACGCCGGACTCATCGCGCTTCTGGCCAGCAGACAAGTACGTGCCCGGACAGTCCCAGCCCAGCTTCGACAAACAGTACCTGCGCGACTGGCTGAGCGGAACCGGCTGGGACAAGACCCCACCGCCCCCGGCACTGCCCGCCGAGGTCATCGCGGAAACGCAGAAAAAATACCTGGAAGCGTACGAACTGCTCACAGGCACCCCCTTGCAATTGCCGTAAGGCGCAACAAACCGGAGAAGACACATGCTCGTTCAAGGGAAAAAGGCCCTCATTTTCGGCGTGGCCAACGACAAGAGCATCGCCTACGCCATTGCCAAGGAACTCAAGGACAACGGTGCGTCCATCGCCCTCAGCTACGCCGGCGAAGCCCTGAAGAAGCGGGTCGAACCCATCGCCGAGGAACTTGGCAGCGACTTCCTGTTCCAGTGCGACGTGTCCAGCGACGAGGCCATCGCCGAGTCCGCGGACATGGTGAAGGAGAAGTGGGGGAAATTCGACATTCTCGTGCACTCCGTAGCCTTCGCCAACCGCGACGACCTCAAGGGCCGCTACGTGGAAACCTCGCGTGACGGCTTCCACCTGGCCATGGACATCTCGGCCTACTCCCTGGTGGCCTTGTGCAAGGCCTTCGATCCCCTGCTGAACGACAACGGCTCGGTCATGGCCATGACCTACTACGGGGCCGAAAAGGTCATCACCAACTACAACGTCATGGGCGTGGCCAAGGCCGCACTGGAATGCAGCGTGCGCTACCTGGCCATGGACCTGGGCGAACGCGGCATCCGCGTCAACGCCATCAGCGCAGGCCCCCTGAAGACCCTGGCCTCCTCGGGCATCTCCGGCTTCAAGACCATCCTGGCCACCATCGAGGAACGCGCCCCCCTGCGCCGCAACATCATCCAGGAGGACGTGGGCAAGACCGGCCTCTTCCTGGCCTCGGACCTGTCCCGCGCCATCACGGGCGAGGTCATCTACGTGGACTCGGGCTACAACATCATGGGCATCTGACCCTTTCCGAGCGTCTGCCGACAGCTACCCCTTCTTCGTGAAGGGGTTTTTTTTTGGTGCGTCCTGCCGTGCGCACCAACGGAAGAAGGGCAGGCACGCAGGCCTGCCCCTACGTGCGTCTCGGGGCAACGCGTTGTTCAATGGCACACGTCGTGCCGTGCATTTCCCCCTCCTTTGCTGCGCTCCATCTTGCCGCACGCTCGACGATGCTTATTCCCAATACGTTTCCAACCACGCCGCAAACCGGAGGCCACCCTCATGGAAAAAATACATGCCGTCTGCCCGAACTGCCAGACCGTCAACGCGGTCCTCACCGACCGCATCCGCCAGCACCCCGTCTGCGCCAAGTGCGCGACGCCCCTCCTGCCGGCCAACCCGATCGACCTCACGGACCAGACTTTCGACCGTTTCATTTCCCGCTCTACCCTGCCCGTCCTCGTGGACTTCTGGGCCCCCTGGTGCGGGCCGTGCAAGATGATGGGCCCGGCCTTCGCCCAGGCTGCGGCCGCTCTCCTGGGTCAGGCCGTCCTGGCCAAGATGGACACAGAGGCTCAGCGCGCGGTCCCGTCCCGCTTCGCAATCCAGTCCGTGCCGAGCCTCGTCCTCTTCCGGCAGGGGCGGGAAGTTGCGCGCATGTCCGGGGCCATGCCCGCAGGCCAGATCCAGAACTGGATCAGACAGTATCTCTAGATCCACCTCGCCTGTTCTATGCCCTAAACTCCCTGGACAGGCCGGCCACGGCGATTCGCTAGCCGAACATCGGCAACCCCATGCCGATGCTGGAAAAAAGCAGCTGGAGACAACCAAGGGGAAATGCGTTTTCGGATATTTTTTCTCTTGCCAAAGACCCAGCTCTGACATAGAGACGTTTTTCCCGAACGCGGAGAGGTGGCCGAGTCTGGCTTAAGGCGCACGCCTGGAAAGTGTGTGTACCTTAACGGGTACCGGAGGTTCAAATCCTCTCCTCTCCGCCATTTTTTGACAAATCAAGCGAAGCCGGGTGGCGGATGCGCTGCCAACCCCGTCAGGTCCGAAAGGAAGCAGCGGTAACAGTTGCTTCCGGGTACCCGGCTTCCCTGGCAGGTGCGAAGTTTTTCGCTCCTGCCTTTTTTTTTACCCGCCTGGGCCCGCATGACGGGGCAGGTCTTTTCAATCGCCATTTTGCCATTATAATCCTTGATTGTTCGGATTTGATTTTCCGTTTTCCATCCCTTACCCATATCGGGTACGGAACAAACCTTCTCAAGGAGGAATTGTGACAAAATTCTCAAGCCTGACAGCCGTCATCCTCGGACTGGGTCTAATGCTCCTGACCATGCCCGACCTTGCGGACGCCAAGCGTTTGGGAGGCGGCGGCTCTTTCGGCAGCAAGCCGTCCTATTCGAAAAGCTATCAAAAACCGGCCGCGCCTTCATCCACGCCGACACAACAGGCGGCTCCCGGAGCTTCCCCCATGGGGGGCAGAGGGATGTTCGGGGGCATGCTCGGCGGCATGCTCATGGGCGGGCTTCTCGGCTCCCTTCTGTTTGGCGGGGGCTTCTCCGGAATTTCCTTCATCGATATCCTCCTCATCGGAGGGGGGCTTTTCCTGCTGTTCAGGTTTCTGCGCAGCCGCCAACCGGCGCCCCAGACTGCCGGCGGACCGGGCCGGGTTCACGACGTGCAGCGCGGAGCCTGGGACAACCTCCGCTCCAGCCAGCACCAGACGTCTTCCGCCGCAGAGATCTATCCCCCCGGCTTCGACGCCAAGGAATTCCTGGACGGCGCCAAGGCGGCATATACGCGCATGCAGGCCTCATGGGACGCGCGCGACCTGAATGACCTGAAACAGTTCACTTCGCCCGAGGTGTTCGCTGAAATCCAGGCACAGGCCGCGGCTGATCCGGGCCCGGGCAAGACCGAGATCCTGCTTCTGGAAGCCCGCCTGCTGGAGGTCAAGACCATCGGCAATCAGACCATCGCCACGGTCCTCTTCGACGCCATGCTGCGCGAGGATTCCCCTGCGGCCCCGGCCGAACAGGTCCGCGAGGCGTGGCACTTCAGCCGCTACGAAACCGGGGGCGGCAGCCACTGGGTCGTGGAAGGCATTCAGCAATTGGAGAAATGATGGACGAGGCCTTGGACGACGGCATTCCCTGCCCCCTGTGCGGGAATCCGGCGCGCATCGTGGGCAGGTGAGCCGCGGCGCGCATCTCCTGCGGGTTCTGCGGGAGCGATGTCCTGGCCTCGCGATTCAAGGACGAGATGGAAGCATTCAAACAGGGCCTCTGCCGCGGGGACGACGTGGACCCCGGGCCGTGAACCTGACAACCGCAAACTTCATACCCTAAGGAATCGGAACATGAAAAAAGTCATCTCTCTGGCGGTGTTGCTGTGCGTCCTTGCCGGCTCTGCCATGGCCGCGGCCCCCGAGGCGGCGCTCAAGGCCCTGAGCCTGGGCAACGAAATGTACACCCTCGAAAAGAGCCTCAAGACCAAGCCCCTGGCCATCGTGGTCATGGACGAGAGCATCGCCCAGGAACCCGCCGCGCTGTTCAATCTCGCGGCCGAACAGGTCGGTTCTGTCCGCGCGCCCTTCGGCGCCGACACCGGACTGACTGTCGCGGCCAAGGACATCACCGCGCCGCTGGTGCTCGTCCTGGGCCTTGACGAAGCGTCCGTCTGGGCCGTCTACGCCAACACCCTGGCCGCGTCCCCCGACCTGATCCACGCCGTGCTCAAGGGCCAGGTCGCAGTCCAGGGCGCGCTCCTCGATGCCGACACCGGCGCGGTGAAACTCCTCGGGGCGCACCCGGAGCAGCAGACCATGGTCGGCCGCTACCTGCTCGGCATGGCCGCCGAAGCCCCGGCCGCTGAAAAAGCCCAGGCCGCCGAGGAGAAACCGGCAGCTGAACAGGCCGAACCGGCCGAGGCTCATGCCGAAGCCGCAGCACCGGCCGCAGACCATGCCGAACCCGCAGCGGCCGGACACGCCGCCCCCGCGACAGACGACCAGGCCGAGGCTGCCTCCGAGGGCGGCTCCGGATTCATGCTGATCATCCTTTTCGTCGTCGCCCTCGTCGGCGCCGTGGTCTTCCTGGACAAGGTAGTCCTCAAGGACTAGTCTGGCGAACCCTAGCAAAGCGGCGCACGGCTTTTGTCGCGCGCCGCTTTTAATTTTCCGGCAATCCGATTATTTCTTTCGGATTTCCGGAATGTTACGCATTTGCCCCACCTTTTTCCGACAAGAATCCTTGAAATACATACCGGGCTGGGCTAGGTTTGTGCATATTTTCCCGAGCATTCTCCGGCCACCCGGGGGGCCATGGTCCCCTTGCATACATCAAACATGAAAAACAGGGGTTTTGCCATGTTCATCAAGCGTCTTGTCCTGATTCTGCTGTTCATTCTGGCCCCGATCGCAGCCCTGGCCTCCTCCGACGCAGCCCACCCGGTCAGCCCGGAGCAGGCGCTGCAGATGCTGAGCGAAGGCAACCTGCGTTTCGCCCTGGGCCAACCCGCCCACCCCAACACCAGCTTCTCCCGCCGCCTGCTGACCACCACCGACGGCCAGGCGCCCTTCGCCACGGTCATCGCCTGTTCCGACTCCCGCGTGCCCGTCGAGATTCTCTTCGACCAGGGCGTGGGCGATCTCTTCGTCATCAAGGTGGCCGGCAACGTGGCCGACACGGACGAGATCGGGTCCGCTGAGTACGGCGTGGACCATCTCGGCACGCCCGTGCTCATGGTCCTCGGGCATACCTACTGCGGCGCGGTCACGGCCGTGACCACCGGCGCCGAGGTCCACGGCAGCATCCCCCTGCTGGTCGACAACATCGTGCCCGCCGTGGAGAAGGCCAAGCATGAGCATCCCGGCGCCGAAAAGGCCGAGCTCATCAACGCCGCCATCGAGGCCAACGTCTGGCAGGCAGTGGACGACATCATGACCAAGAGCCACGCCATCGCCGAACGCGCCGCCGCGGGCAAGGTCGTAGTGGTTGGCGCCATTTACGACATCCTGACGGGCAAGGTCAGCATCATCGAACGCGCCGGAGTTGCCCCGGCCGCCGCCCACGCCGCCCACGCCGCCCCCGCCGCCCATGCTGCCCCCGAGGCGCACGCGGAAGCGGCCGCGACCGAAAAGGAAACCCCGGCTCATGACGACAAGGCCCCGGCAGAAAAACATGCCGCGCCCGCCAAGGCTGAGAAGAAGGCCGAACCGGCCAAGGCCGAGGAACATGCCGCACCCGCCGCCGCGAAGGACGCCGCCCATGGAGAGAAGGCAGCGGCCCACGCCGAGGAAGGCTCATCCGGCGGCGGCTTCGGTTTCTTCTCCTTCATCGTCTTTGTCCTGCTGCTCATCGGGGCGGTCTTCATTCTGGACAAGAAGGTGCTGAACCCGGAAGAAAAGTAAGGAAACAACCCGGCCCGGCCGGGTTTTCCTTTTCAGGGCCGCCGCAACAACACACCATCCCCGGACACCAAGCCATGAACGCCTGCGACGAAATCGTCAGCCTGACCCAGGACCTGATCCGCATCCCCTCCATGCACTCGCGGCCGGAGGAGATCATGCGCTGCGCGGATTTCGTCGTTCAGTGGTGCGGGCGGCAGGGCATCACGGCACGAAAGATCGTGCACGACAGGACCCCGTCGGTCCTCGTCATGCCCGGCGACCATGCCCGCCTGCTGCTCATGACCCATGTCGACGTGGCCCTGTCGCTGGTGCTGTTCCGCGACAGGTTGCGGGCCCTGGAACGAAACGGCCGGACCCAGGGCGACATGGTCCTAGGCCTGCTCATCACCGGCGACGAGGAGACTGGCGGGGAAAACGGCGCGGCGCGGGCTCTGGAAGGGATCGGTGCGGACTTCGCCATCGCCCTCGACGGCGGCGGACCGGAACGGATCGTGACCCGCGAGAAGGGCGTCGTCGACATCATGCTGACTGCCACGGGCAAGGCCGCCCACGGCGCCCGACCGTGGCTCGGCCGCAACGCCATCGACATGCTGCTCGAAGACTACGCGCGCATCCGCGAGCTTTTCGAAGGGGATGACGGCGGGGACCACTGGCACCGCACCGTCAACTTCGGAAAAATCCGGGCCGGTGAATCCATCAACCAGGTGCCGCACACGGCCCGGGGCTGGTTCAACATACGCTTCACCGAGGACGACGACCCGCAACGCCTGGCCGAAGCCATAGCGGATCGGGTGCGCAGCAGGGTCGAAGTCCTCTCGACCATCCCGGTCTTCGCCTCGCCGCCCTCTCCCATGACAGACATACTTCTGGACATCGCCCCCGGCGCGGTCCTGACCCGCGAGCACGGCGCCAGCGACGCGCGCCACCTCATGGTCCACGGGATCCCCGGCGCCATCTGGGGGGCCGAGGGCTTCGGCACCCAGCATGGACTTGAGGAATGCGTGTCCATCCCCTCCATCGAGAAACTCCACGACCGGCTCTCGACCCTGTGCGATCGCCTCGAGTCGGACGGGGGCAGGTAATTTCCTTCGCCACTTGTCCGCAGGGTCTGCATAGGCTAGAAAGGGCATGATCCCAGCCCGAATCCGGAGTCATCCATGAGCCGTCTTCTGCAGATCCTGACCCTCATCCTCCTTTGCCCCGGCATGGCGGCAGCCCAGGAGAAGACCCTGGCCATTGGCGTGGCTTCGGGCTTCCCGCCCTACCAGTTCACGGCCGATGGCCGGCCTGCGGGTTTCGACGTGGATGTGGCCGGGGCCGTGGCGGCCCGTCTCGGGATGGAGGCGCGCTTTGTCCAGGGGGATTGGGACAGCGTGGTCAGCATGCTGCGCATCGGTCGCATCGACATCATCGCGGGCATGGAGGTCAACGAGTTCCGCCTGGCCTACTTCGATTTCACCGCTCCCTACTCCAGGCGTCACGATGCCGTCTTCGTCCCGGCGAACAGCACGGCCTCCGGGGTGGAGGACCTTTTCGGCCGCATCATCACCGGGGACCGGCACTCGTATGTGGAACTTCTCTGGAGGAAGGAGGGCATCCTCTCGCGCATCCGCGTCACCCAGACCAAGACCAAGGAGGAGGCCATGCGCCTCCTGGCCGCAGGGAAGACCGCGGCAGCCATCATGCCCCTCGAGGTGGGCCGATACCTGGCCCGGGAGTCGGGCACGGACGTAAAGGTCCTGACCGTCCCGGACCCGGGGTCCGACGTAGCCATCGCCCTGCGCAAGGACCAGCCCCGCCTGCGGGAGGACATGGACGCGGCCCTCGCGGACATGCGGGCAGGCGGGAAACTGGACGCCCTGGCCCGGAAATGGTTCTCGCCGCCTGCCCCCGACGGCCCGGCCCGCCCCTGAGCCCCCGCCCGAAACCGATCAGCTCTCGCGGGCGTTGATGACCGTTATCTGGTCGTTGAGCGTCCAGAAATCGTAGACATACCCGATCAGGAAGAAGCCGCCCGTCAGCATGTAGAGGATCCCCGTGATCCACTTGCCCATGTACATGCGATGCACCCCGAAAAGCCCCAGAAAGGTCAGCAGTATCCAGGCCAGGGAGTAGTCGATGCGCCCGGGGCGGAAACGCAGGCTGGCGTTACGCACCATGGACGGGATGAGGAAAAGGTCCACGATCCAGCCGATGAAGAGAAGGCCCAGGGTGAAAAAATAGACGGTCCCGGAAATGGGCTTGCCGTAGTAGAAGCGGTGCGCTCCGGTGAACCCGAAGATCCAGAGCAGATACCCCATGAAGGTGCTGTGCGTGTCGATCATCATTCCCTTGGCCATGACTGCCTCCTGTTGGTGTGCGGCCCGGAAGGCCCGTGCGTGTCCGAATTTGCGGGCGAAACGGGGAAATGTCCCGCCCCCATGACCTTGTTGACCTTTTTTGAGCAAAAGGCAATGATCCCGGCACTTCCCACTCACGAGGACATAGCGCGACAATGATCAACTCACAGCGACTGACCGACACGTTTCTCGAACTGGTCCGCATCGACAGCCCCTCATTGCATGAAAAGGCCGTGGCCGACCATCTCTGCGCCCTGCTGGCGGGGCGCGGGTACGACATTCATGTGGACAACGCCGGCACCGCCATCGGCGGGGACACGGGCAACGTCATCGTCCGCGTGCCGGCCACCGGGCCGGGCGAGGCCATCGCCTTCTCGGCCCATATGGACTGCGTTCCGCCCTGCATCGGCGTGGAGCCGGTGCTGACCGACGGCGTCATCCGTGCGGCCGGCAACACGGTCCTGGGCGGCGACGACAAGGCGGGCATCGCCGCCATCCTGGAGGCCCTCTTCCACCTGGAGGAGGAGAAGATCCCGCACCCCGAGCTGTACCTGCTCTTCACCGTCTGCGAGGAGGCGGGCATGTTCGGGGCCAAGAACCTGGACTTCTCGCGCATCAAGGCCCGCGAGGTCGTGGTCCTGGACGCCGGCGGGGACGTGGGCACCATCATCGTCCGCGCGCCGAGCAAGGCCGGCATCAGCGTGACCTTCCACGGCCGCAGCGCCCACGCGGGCATCGAGCCCGAGAAGGGCATCAGCGCCATCCAGCTTGCCGCCCACGCCGTCAGCAACATGCGCCTGCTGCGCATCGACGAGGAGACCGTTGCCAACCTCGGACGCATCGAAGGCGGCGGACAGACCAACATCGTCCCGGACTGCGTGACCCTCACGGGCGAAGCCAGGTCCCAGACGAACGCAAAGCTCCTGGCCCAGATCGAGCACATGCGCCTGTGCTGCGTCAAAGCCGTGGAGGAGCTCGGCGGCAGCTTCGACTTCAGCCACGAGATCTCCTACCCGGCCATGGACGTCCCGGCCCACAGCATGCTCCTGCACCGCGCCCTGCACGCCTGCAACGACCAGAACCTGACCTGCGCGGTCAAGGGCACCGGCGGCGGCAGCGACGCCAACATCTTCTCCGGGCAGGGCCTGTCCTGCATCAACCTCGGCATCGGCATGAGCCGCGTGCACACCACCGAGGAGTTCGTCCTCGTCGAGGACATAGTCAAGGCCGCCAGGCTCACGGCGGCCCTGATGCAACGTTAGGCAACGGCTCGGAGTCCATCCCGGGATGCGCAAAAAAGAACGGGCGGCCAGCAGACCGCCCGTTCTTTTTTGAACGATACTTCGTCAGCCTAGCCGATCTTCTTCGCCAGGAGCTGGTTGACCAGCCCCGGGTTGGCCTTGCCCTTGGACTTCTTCATGACCTGGCCGACGAAGAAGCCCGTCAGCTTCCTGTCACCGCCCCGGTAGCGCTCCACCTCGGCCGGGTTCTCGGCCAGGACCTCGTCCACCAGGCCCTCGATGGCCGAAGTGTCGGATATCTGCACCAGGCCCTTGGCCTTGACGTGGGCTTCCGGGTCGCCGCCCGTCTCGAAAAGCTCCTTGAACACGTTCTTGGCGATGGTGCCGCTGATGACGCCGTCGTCCACCAGCCTGACCAGCCCGGCCAGTTCGGACGGCCGAACCTTGCAGTCCGCCAGGGTCGCGCCGCGGTCGTTCAGCTCGCGCATGACCTCGCCCATGACCCAGTTGGAAATCTTCTTGGGCTCCGCATACGTCTCCAGGGCGGCCTCGAAATAATCGGCCACCTCCTTTTCGGCGGTCAGCACCAGGGCGTCGTACTCGGGCAGGCCCAGGGTCTCCTGGTAGCGGCGGCAGCGGGCAGCGGGCAGCTCGGGAAGCTCTGAACGCCAGGCCTCCATCCGGTCCTCGTCGATGACCAGCGGCAGCAGGTCCGGGTCCGGGAAGTAGCGGTAATCGTGGGCCTCCTCCTTGCCGCGCATGGAGCGGGTCACGCCCTTGACCGTATCAAAGAGGCGCGTCTCCTGGACAATGGTCTCGCCGTCCTCGACCATGTCGATCTGTCGGCCCACCTCGTATTCGATGGCGCGCTGGATGTTGCGGAAGGAATTCATGTTCTTGAGCTCCGTGCGCGTCCCGAACTCCTCCTGCCCCCGCGGCCGGATGGACACGTTGGCGTCGCAGCGGAAGCTCCCCTCCTCCAGGTTGCCGTCGCAGATGCCCAGATAGACGAGGATGGCGCGCAGACTCTTCAGGTAGGCCACGGCCTCCTCGGCCGAGCGCATGTCGGGCTCGCTGACGATCTCGATCAGCGGCACGCCGGCGCGGTTCAGGTCCACGTAGGAGGCGTTGTCCGCGGGGGAGTGGATGTTCTTGCCCGCGTCGTTCTCCATGTGGATGCGCGTGATGCCGATGCGCTTCACGCCGCCCTCCGTGTGGATGTCGACGTGTCCGTGCTCGGCCACGGGCAGTTCGAACTGGGAGATCTGGTAGCCCATGGGCAGGTCGGGGTAGAAATAGTTCTTGCGCGCGAACAGGGAGCGGCGGTTGACCGCGCAGTCCACGGCCAGGGCCATCTTCACGGCGTATTCCACGGCCCGGGCGTTGAGCACCGGCAGCATGCCGGGCATGCCCGTGCACACGGGGCAGGTGTTCTCGTTGGGTCCGGCCCCGAACTGGGTCGAGCAGGAACAGAATATCTTGCTGTTGGTCTTGAGCTGGGCATGAACCTCCAGGCCGATGACCACTTCATAGTCGCGCATGGACACTCCTTCGCTTCAGCCGGCGACGGGCTTGGCGGCGTACAGTTCCGGGTTGAGGGCCGGGTCGTTATACATTTTGCACTGGAAATAGACTTTGGGGCTCTTCAGGCCGCCTGCGTACTCGTCCACCACTTCGAGGACGGAGCGGGACAGGTCGTCATGCTGGGCGCGGAGCACGCCGAGCTTCTCCCGGCAGCGTTCGAGGTGCGACGGGTCCACGTCGTCCCGCTCGGTCTGCTCACGCATGTGAAAGATCTTGAGGCTCAGGATGGACAGGCGGTCCAGGGCCGCGCCGAGGGTCTCGGTATTGTAGCGACGACGGTCTTCGGGGATGTCCCGCTGGGCCTCGAAAGCGGACACGGCGCCCACCAGCCAGGCGTCGACCTGCTCCATGAGGTCGTTGCGCTGCTGGTTGAGCCCGTCGATCTCGCGCTTGCAGGCGGTGATGACGCTGTCGTCCACATCCTTGCGCCGGGCGCGGTCTTCGACGTGCCAGAGCAGGAAGTTCTTGAGGTGCTGGCGCAGGACCAGCTCCACCAGGCCGTCGCCGTCCCGCGCCGGGATGTCCGCCGCAGGCTCCTCAAGGTGCCACAGGGCCACATGGTCGAGTTGCGCCGCGATGGCGGAGCGCAGAAGGGCCTTGAGGGCCGAAGGGGTCATGGTCATGGTGCGTCCTGTTTTTTGAGCAGAAGAAAAACGCGGCTGCGGGCCTGCAGGCGGCCGGCCAGAAACTCGGCCCTCTCGCCCGCCCCGCAGAAAAGATCCAGGCGCGATCCCTTGATGGCCCCGCCGCGATCCTGGGCCAGGCCGAGAAAGGCCGTGGGCTCCTCCGTGCCGCCCGGCTGCGGCAACCCGGCCTCCACGGCCAGGATGCTGCCCAGTGGCAGAAAGGCAGAATCTGTAGCCACGCTGACCATCGGCGTCAACGCCCGGCCCATGGCCCCCAGGGGCCCGTCGTCGGCGATGCGGAAAAAGACGTAGCTCGGGTTGGTGTTCAGCAGGTCCGTGACCTCGTCCGGATGCTCGCGCAGGTACTGCCGGATGCGCTGCATGGACATCTCTTCCTTGGGGACGAGCCCGCGGTCGATCATGACCTTGCCCAGGGAAACATATTCGTGCCCGTTCTTCCCGGCGTAGAGGACGTGGCGCACGGATCCGTCGGGCAGCCGCAGCCGCCCGGAGCCCTGCACCTGCAGGAAATAGACGTCGACGATGTCGCGGGTCCAGGCCACGGGCTTCTGCGCACCGGTCAGCGCCCCGCGGGAGTCGATCTCCTCGCGGGTGAAATAGGGCAGGACCCTGCCCCCCTCCACGCGGCAGGTCAGGCTCTGCCCCTTCCAGCGCGGGTGGAACGTCCCGAGGTCCACGGTCTGCAGATTCGCGGGCAGGCCGTGGATGGAGACCGGGAAGCGCGGGTCGGGCCCCAGGGAGCCCTCGAACTCCGGCTCGTAGTAGCCCGTCATGAGGGGTTCGGGGTTCACCTCGCGCCAGACGAACTCGCGCTCCAGCAGGCCGGGGTCGTCCCCCAGGCGCGGGAGAGTCTCCAGCATGTGCTCCAGGGAGGCCCCCAGCTCCGCCCACGTGCATTCGGGACCGCCGGGTCCGAAGGCCTGCGCGCCCTGGGGCTTGGTCCGGACATAGTCCAGGGAGCGCCGCAACGCCTGGGCCATGGGCACGGGGTCGGCCGCTGCGGCATTCGCCACGCGTGCGGCCAGCCCGGAACCGGGCCGCGCCTCCACCAGGGACGGGGCCTTGCCCGGCGCCGCGCAGGCGCACAGCAGCGTAAGCGCGATGGCGGCCGCCAGAAGCCTCACAGGCCGCGTCCCTTGTCCGGGATGCGCGCGTCGAAATACTTGCCCACGCCGTACTCCATTCGCCGGAAGAAACGCTTGGGGTCGGGCCCTATGATCTGCATCTCGGGGTGCTTGCCCTGCATGTCGAGCGCGATGTTCATCTCCTTGGTGCAGCCCGTGGAGAAAGTGGCGTCCTTGCCGTGCCATTCGGCCGGGACCGGCTCGCCCATGAGCTCGAAGCTGTCCTCGATGTCGGCCACGGTCTGGAAGCGCCAGACGTCGATGAAGCCGCTGCGCTGGACCCGCTCCCACATGTACATGAGGTCGTCGCCATCCATGCCCTCGACGAAGTGTTCGGCCGGGTTGATGATCATCAGGTTGGCGTGCTTGGCTCGCAGGTGTGAGACGAAGGTGTTGACCACGCGCAGCGCCACCTTGGTCTGGCCCGGGATGCTGCCGATGATGGCACTGTAGAACATGACCTGCTTGCCCATGCCACGGGCGCTGCGCATGCGCGCGATGATGGCGTCGGCCTGGGCCACGACCTGGGATTCGGTGATCTTGGTCACCCGCGGCGACTTCTCCTTGAACACGACCCGGTCGTGCCCGTCCGCGTCCCGGAACAGGCACAGGACGTCCCGCGTGAAGAGGTGCGAGTTCATGATCAGCCGCCGGTGGTTGGCGTACCCCTTGGCCACGACGAGATCGGCCTCCTTCCAGGCGCGGGCGAAGGTAACGCTGGTGCGCCACAGGTTGAGGCGCTCGCGGGTGCCGTCGGAAATGACGATGAGGGAGTCCTCGCGCTGGGCGCGCAGGAGGTCGTTCTTGCTCATGCGGCTGTTCTCCACCAGACGCGCCTCGCCCAGGGCGCGGGCCAGCGCGCCGTCGTGCTCCACGTCCCAGAACACGGGACTGTCGAGGCAGAACCCCTCCTTCAGGGCCAGGATGACCTTGTGCCCCAGGCGCGTGAGGACGCTGATGAAGCGCAGGTCGAAGACGATCTCGCCGCTGCTGCCCGGCAGGAAGAGGATCTTGAGGGGCTTGCGGCCGTCGCCCGGCCCCATGACCCGGGTCATGACCTCGGTGAATTCGGGCCAGGGCGCGCAGATGTCGTCGAAAAAGGCCGGACTGTCCGTGTGTTCTCCGGGGCCTTCCCAGATCGCCGGGCGCAGCGAGAGCTTGCACAGCCGGGCCAGCTCCAGCAGGTCGAGCTCCCAGCGCAGATTCTGGATGGACGTGCAGCCCAGGGTCGTGTCCGGGCAGGCGTAAAGGCAGCGGTTCATGGCCGGCCTGGACATGAACTCCTCGGCGCGCCTGTTGGCCAGGCTCTTCTCCGTGCGTTGCGGGTCGTGCACGCCGCTCATGGCCATGAATATGGTCAGCAGCTGCTTCAAAAACCGCGACGGAATCAGAAACGGCGAGTGCAGCACCTGCCGGACCTTGTTCCGGGACAGGGAGAAGATCTTGCGCCGCGTGTAGCGGTCCGTGATGTTGATGCGCACCAGATGGACCAGCAGCCGCCATTTTTCGCGGTACTCGGCCCGCAGCGTGTCCGAGAGACGCGTGTGCAGCAGGTTCTCGAACATCTCGTCCGAGCAGGGCACGAAGACCTGGTCGTCGTCGAGGTCGACCATGAAACGCAGTTGCTCGGGCTGGGCGTTCTCGGCCGGGTTGACGCTGGGCTCGATGTTGTTCTCGGTCATGAAATGCAGGAGCCACGCGTCGAGATAGGGGTCGCGGCCGTAGCGCAGCTCGCGGACCGAAAAGAAGTCGGGCAGCTTGGACATCAGCTTTCTCTCACGAATCCTTTGGATTTGAGTTTGTGGGCGTAGTGGGAATGCAGGGGGCGGATCAGGTTGAGGGGCTTCTCGGCCCGGGAGGCGATGACGTTGTCGCCGGGCGCCAGCACCACTCCGGTCTGGCCGTCCTGGGTCAGATAGACGTCGACGTCGGCGTCGCGAACCAGGACGCGCAGGTCCTTCTCGAAAGGCAGGACCATGGGGCGGAAGGCGTGCAGGAAGGGACAGATGGGCGTCAGGGCGAAGACGTTGAGCTCCGGGTAGATGAGGGGGCCGCCGGCGGAGATGGAGTAGCCCGAGGACCCCGTCGGCGTGGCCACGATCATCCCGTCGGCCCGCACCGTGCCGAGATGGTCGTTGCCGTACCACATGTCCAGGCGGATCATGCGCGCCAGGCTCCCGCAGCTGATGACCAGATCGTTGATGGCGTATCCCTTGTAGAACTCCTGGCCCCGACGCAGGACGTGGAAGCTTATCACCAGACGCAGGGACATGTCGTACTCCCCGCGCAGGATCGTGGTCAGGGACTCCCGCCAGTCAGCCGGCGACATCTCCGTCAGGAAGCCGACCTTGCCCAGGTTCAGGCCCAGGATGGGGATGCCCAGGTCCTGAACGGCCCGGGCCACGGCCAGCAGGGTCCCGTCGCCGCCCAGGGTCAGGATCATTTCCGCGTCGGCCCAGGTTTCTGCCGGGTGCGCCGCTTCGCGCGTGGTCTCGACGATGCGCGCCGAGCGCCCCTCGTGGCCGAGCCAGTCCCGGATCTGCCCGGCCATGCTGCGGGCCAGTTCGTTTGCGCTGTTGTGGACGATGACGATTTTGGTGATGATTTTGCCCATTTGCGGGACTGTATGCAAAAGGCGACGGGTGTTCAAGGACAGCGTGCCCGAGCTTGAAGCCGTCGTCCTGCCTGAAAAGAAAGAGAAATTTTTATTCCGGCTTTTCGTGAATTTTCCTAAAGTTCTCGCGGCGGCAACCGATAGGGAGAAGTAAGAGGTATAGCCCGTGACAGTGAACCCCTTCCTCGTCAAAAACGTGGTGCGGACCTACGACCAGCACCAGGACACAGGCCGACGCATCGCCAGGTTCAAGAAGTACATGGACCGCGCCGGACAGGGGGATTCCGTTTCCATTTCCAAGGAGGCCAAGCGCCGCCAGCTCGTGGAGAAGGTCGCCCGGGAGATCGTGGACAACCTCATCGGCTCGGACAGCACCAACCCCGTGGTCCGGGACATCAAGCAGCAGCTCATGAGCGAATTCGGCGGGGACATGGTCTTCAGGTACCCTTCGGACGGGAGCGGGCTGCAGGTTCTGAAGAAGACGGAACAAGGCGTCAGCGAATTGACCAACGGCCAGAAGGATGCTTTCATGCGCCGTCTGTGGGAGATCGCCCTGAGCAGGGTCAACGAGACGATGCTCTGATATTTTTCATGCACGGGCGGGAAACCGCCGATGCGGCCGGCACTGCCGGCGCAGCCGGGACACCCGGAGGGAGCGGAACATGACCATCAACAACATCACCACCAAGGTCAGCGGGTACGAATCGCACCGCCTGGAGCAGCTGGAGCAGAAGAACCAGGAGGCCCAGAAGGCGGCCGCAAACCAGGAAGGGGCCAACGACCGCATCTCCATCTCCGAGGAGGGGCGCCTCAAGGCCGCGGCCTTCAAGGCGGCGCAGGAAAGCGACGGGTTGCGCGCCGACAAGGTCGCGGACCTGAAGGCCAGGATCGAGGCCGGCGAGTACAAGCCCGAAGGCAAGGACATCGCGGCAGGCCTCGTACGGCAGGAGCTCGACGTCTGGGGGTAGGCCCGCGTCGACAGAGGTCATGAAAAAGCCCGACCGGTCCGCCGGTCGGGCTTCTCGCGTTTGGCTATCCCGTAGCATAGCAAACGGCAGTGGCCGCGCAGCTTTCCAAATGAATCAGCTTCATGAACGATGTATTCGTGTTCATGAAGCTGTTTTTATTTTTCCCACCCAGTGAGTCCCCCCATACTTCCGCCCGAAGCTCGCGCAACGCTTGGGCCGTGGAGGTGCGCGATTGTCCCGCGATTCTTTGACGTTGCCAGGCAGGAGGCGGGAGTGAGCGTCTTCGGCCGCCGACTTTCTCAAGAGCGAGTAACAGCATCGCGTATACTGCGACCAGAAACGGCGTGAGCGTTTCGATGCTTTTGCTCGTGCGGACCTGCGCTTCCCCGAGGCCGAGCAAGGTCTTCTCATCGCGGAAGTTGACCTCTATTTCCCATCTCCAGATGTAGGACTGAAGGATCTTTTCAAGCGGTAGCGCCAAGTCGGTAGTGATGAGGTACGCAGGAGCGCGGTAGTTCATAGGGGCACGTTTTTTCAGGCGGTAGGCGAGGGGGCGGACGATGATAAGACGCAGCGTGCGCTCCCCGCCGGCATGCTTCCAGCGACATGGCGAGATCTCTTTGACGTTGAAGAGATGTTCTTTGCCGGCGGCATAGGCACGGACATCAACCCAGGGGATGTTCTGATCCTTGCGGATTTCCTCCGGCGTGGGCAGACGATCGCCGTAAGCCCGTTTGCGTCCGCGTCCGCAGTTTTCCTGCTCTGGCGTAGGCAGTTTGTAGAGCCTGGCGTCCTTGCGGATACGTCCGATCAAGTCGATGCGTCCGGGTAAATTCTTGAAGACTTCGCGGCAGGTAAAGGTTCCGTCCGCAGTCATGATGATCTGGCGTTCACGCATGCCCTGGCGATCGAACTCCTCACGCAAAACGCGCATACGGCGTGCCCCTTCGGCGGAGATGCGAGTCTGTGAAGATGCGTTTTTCCATTCCATCCGCTGCTCGTCAGAAGCGCGCTTGCCAGGTTTGCGCGGTGATGGGCAGTGTCGCAGATCAACGGGAATCATGCGCGCTGGTGAAGGTCCGTTCGCGCTCTCAGGCATTGCGAGGGAGAGCTGAAGAAAGCGGCTCGCCCAGATGAAATTGTTTGTAAACGACGGTCCCAGAGGATCACGGCGCCAGGAAGTTCCCGCAATGCGCCGACCCTTCTTGCGGATGAGTGTGTCGTCGATGGCGCCCACGATGGGCGCCCCATCCGGCAGTGTATCGATCACCCCTGCGATCACAGCAGAAAATAGCGCTGGAACATCAATGCGTTCTTGCTCAAAAACGCGATAGTTTGCCGACCAATCCTGGAACTGCTGGCCGGATGTCGCGAGCATACCCGCCACCGTATGGCGTCCAAGACAAAGAAGCCCTGAGAGCGCAAGCGTCTTGGCTCGCTCGAAGGTGCGCTGCTGGCGAAATGCGGGCCGCGTGCGCTCGAAGAGTTGTTCGAAAGTCAGCCTCAGTCCGATCCCATACTTTCCTTGGGAGAGCGCTTGGGGAGTTTTTTTTTGAGCGCAGACTCGACAGGAATCTGGCGTTTTAAAACAAGCTGATTCTTGTCTTCGACGATCCATTCCCAGACTTCGCCTTTGTCGAACTCCATGGCCTGAGCGAGGGCGGCGGGGAAGTTGACGTACCACTGTTCCGAGGTTTGGCGCTGGATAAGCTGAATCTTGGTGGGATGACCCATAGACACCTCCTGATATCTAGTCATAAAACTAGATATCAGGAGGCGAAAAAGTAGTCAATTCGGAATGATGAAAAGATGGGGTTGGATGAAAAAAAACCCTCCGATCTAGTCAAAGGGCCAAACGCGAGAAGCCCGACCGGTCCGCCGGTCGGGCTTTTCTTATGAGTTGGCCAGTCGCCTGTCCCCTCCGCCCAGATCCCGCAGCAGCACGCGCGAGGGATAGGGAAGGTCCGTCTGCGGGGACTGCAGGCCCAGGCGTTCCTGGACGTTGACGCAGATGGGCCCCGTCAGGTTGAGGGTGCAGCCTTCGGGGTCGCCCTTGGGCACCGTGACGCTGACCAGGATGAACAGGTCGCTCACGCTCCGGATGCGGAGGATGCGCTCCTCCACCGAGGCCAGGCGAATCTCGTAGCCGGGCAGGAAGGAAAAGGGGTCGGCCAGCATCATGCCCATGCCCGGCATTTCCATGCTCTGCAGGAAATGGAACGGAGAGCCGGGCTTGAACTCGACCAGGGCGAACTCCCGCAGGGACTCGAAGCCGATGAGGCCCCGCGGAAAACGGATGGTCTTGTCCAGGGACACCGCCATGGGCCCGATGCGGGTGTTTATCGTCTGTCTGTGCTTGTCCATAGTGTTGCCGCCATCATCAGGTCGTGGTTGTCGAGTTCGAGGGCCGAGGCGTTCTGATTTTGCACCTTCTGGTACAGTTCCTCACGATACACGGGCATGTGCTCGGGCACGTCGAGGCCGATCTTGATCTGCTGCCCCTTGATGCTCAGGATCGTGATCTTGATGTCGTCGCCCAGATGCACGCTTTCGCCGGGCCGACGCGAGAGTATGAGCATAAACCCTTCCTAGAGGTAGTTGACCAGGCTCATCTTCATGATCATGGACGATGATTTGAGGACCGTCTCGTAGGACAGCTGCTGATTGGCCAACTCCGTCAGGAGCGTGGCCAGGTCGACATCCTCGATGTTGCTCATGCGTTCTGTCTCGTTGAGCTTGAGCCCCGAGAGCACCGCGTCGGCGACCTCGAGCCTGTTCTCCCGGGCGCCCACGGAAGCCAGCTGGGTGGTGAAATGCTCCTGGGAGGTCTTCAGGCTGTTGAGCGCCTCGGCGCAACCCTGCTGGTCGTTGTTCTCCAGGGCAGCCACGAGCCTGCCCACGGCGACGAAGATGTTCTTCTCCCCGGCCGAATCGCCGAATGCGGGCTGAGTGCCGTGCTCGTAATAGCCGCCGAAGACCTCGGAGCCGATGTTGTTGAGCTGCACGTACTGGCCCGCCGAAATCTCGACCTCGTGGGCCGCGGTCTGGGGGTGGATGACGAATTGGTCCCCCGCCTCCAGATTGAACACGCCGTCTCTCGCTGAAAGCACAAGCTTGCCGCCCGGCACCAGAAGCTCCACCGGCCCGGCTGCCGAGTAGGGCGAATCGCGCTCTTCCGACCAGCTCGTCCCGCCGTCGGTGCTGTGGAGGTAGGTCACCTTTTCGGGTTCGGTGCCGGTCGCGGGAACTATGCCCGTAACGCGCACCATCACATCGCCGTCGAAAAGACCGCGACCTTCGGCATTAAGCGCCGAGCCCATCTGGATCACACTCGTGGAGCCGGACTTCACATCGAATTTTACTCCGACGAGGTTTGCTCCTGACAAGCGCACAGTTCCGTAAGGCGTTTCGACTATACAGGGTGAAGATGCTGGTATCAACGTAACCAAAGGATCACCCGCCCCATTGCCGAGGGGAGTCGCGGTGATCAACAAATTTGCCCCATTCTCAGGATCAACTGCCACCTCCACCCTTACATCCCGTTCGAATCCACCAAGCGGCTCGGCCAAAACGTCAAGGTCGGCATCTGTATACTTCACCGCGGACTGGGACTCGTGATCTCCCTTGTACACGGCCGTGGGCGCGACGGTCAGCCAGGACCCGGTTGCCCTGTCGGTGTTGGTCTCGGGCGAAAGGTCGAGGACCTTGCCCTTGGGCAGCGTGAGGCTGACGCCGCCCATGTCCAGGGCGCCGTCCGTCCCCACCGAGCCAGAGGTCCAGGTCTTGCCGCCGTCGCTGGAATAGCGGCAGAGAATGGAAATGGCCGGGTCGCCCACCGTAGCCGTGTCGCCCTCGTTGCCGATGAACTGCACGACGATGCTGCGGCTTGCGGCGCCCGTGGCCAGCCCCAGGCTCTTGCCGTCCTCGTCGTAGACCATGAGCCCTTCCTCGAAGGCGTTCTGCTCGAACTTCTGACCACCGAAAATGGACTTGCCCTCGTAACGGGTGTTGCCCAAGTTGACGAGTTGGCTGAAGAGCTGACGGACCTCGTAGGCCGTGGCTTCGCGGTCCGAGGCCGTCATGGTGCCCGTGGCCCCCTGCTCGGCCAGGCCCTTGAGCTTGGTCAGGATGGCGCTGGTCTGGAGCATCGACTCGTCGGCCAGGTTCAGCCAGCCCGTGGCCGTGTCGATGTTGGAGCGATACTGGTTGATGGCCGACAGGGAGCTGCGGTAGTCGAGGACCCTGGCCGTGCCCACGGGGTCGTCGGAGGGCTTGTTGATGCGCTTCTGGCTGGAGGCCTGCATGTTCAGTTCCATGAGACGGGACTGGGTGTTCTGCAGGTTGTAGAGAAAACTGCTGTACTGGTTGCGAAGGGATACGCGCATTGCCGGCCTCCTACTGCTTGAGCCCGAGCAGAACCTGCAGCATGGATTCCGCCGTGGTGATCAGCTTCGCGGCCGCCGTGTAGGCGTGCTGGAACTTGATCAGGTTGGTCATTTCCTCGTCCAAGTTCACGCCCGAAACGGCCTCCTGGCGGGCCAGGAGGTCCGTGGCCAGAGCCTCATTGTACTCGTAGTTGAATTTGGCGCTCTGGGTGTCGGAGCCGGCCTTGGCCACGATGGTGGAGTAATATTCCCCCAGGGTCTGCCGCGTGGTGCCGTCGGCCTGGGTGCGCGTGGGCACGGAGGCCGACTGCAGGGCGGCGATGGCCTTGGCCGTGGTGTTGTCGCCCTCGTTCATCTCGCCGGCGCCGTTGACGTGGCCGGTGTTGATGTAGGCGATGTTGCCTCGGACGGTGGAGTTGATGGCCAGACTGCCCGCGTTTGCGCCCTCGAAAAACGTGTTGATCCCCAAGGCGGCCAGAAGCCCCGTGGAGTCCGAACCGAAGGCAAACTCGTAGCCGTCGGCGGCCGTGACCTGCAAATGACCATCGATGCTGGAGGCCGAAATCAACAAATCCCCGTCACTGTTTGTGAAGGTCCTTTCCACTGCGGCCACAACGTCTTCAAGCATGTGCCGAGTCGGGTCAAAATTCTGGACGCCCGCGGCGGCATCAAAATCAAGAGGATTGGATTCGACTATCCTGCCCGTCGCAGTGTCGTAGAGGCTGATGACGAGATTCCCGGCCGCGAGCTTGTCGCCGAACACAAGCCCGGCTGCGCCCCCCAGCGCGCTGTCCGCGTCCCCGACCCCGAAGGTGCCGATCACATTCTCGAACCGCTCAAGCCCCGTGCCCTGGGAATGAATCCGGTTCACCTCCCAGGACAGGCTCTCGGCGAAGGCGTCGAGCTTTTCCAGGTACCCGCCGATGCTCGCATCGCGGAACTGGAAATACCCGGCCAGGGTGCCCCCCGTGAGCCGGCGCTCGTTGTCCAGCCCGTTGCTCTGGACCTGCGGCGTGATGTTCACCTTGGACGAAGAGGTCTGGTACCAGAACAGCGACTTGTTGGGGAGCACCTGAAACGTGTCGCCCACCTGGAGGACGGACCCTGTGCCCAGCTTGAATTTCAGGATTCCTCGGCCGTCGGGCATGAGAACGCCGTCCTCGCTCGCGGTGACATCCTTCGCGAGAAGGGTCTTCCCGCCGTCGATGTAGACGTCGTACTTTATCGTCGACCCAGAAACATCCGAAATCTTCAACGTATATTCCGTCGCGCTCTCGCCGTTGAAGGCGACCGCGCCGTTGAAGGTCGAGCCCGATTGCAGGTTCGCAATGGTCTGCGGTGGCTCGAAGGCCAGTCGAAAGGCGTTGGGCCCGTCCACCAGGGTGTGTCCGGCCGTGGTGGTGATGGTCAGGTTGCCCAGGCCGTTGTCGATGACGTTGATGTCCATCTTCTCGGCTAGCTGCCGGATGAGCTGCGTGCGCTCGTCGCGCAAGCCGTTGGCGTTGTTCTTGCCCGTCTCCTCGGTCACGGTGATCTGCTTGTTGAGTTCGGCGATGCCGGTCAGGAGCTTGTTGATCTCGGCGACTTCGGCGGAGATGACGTCGTCGGCCCCGTCCTGCAGGCGTTGCAGGTCGCCCTGCACGGACTGCACGGCGCTGACCAGGTTGGCGGCGTGGCCCAGCAGCGCCGACCTGGCGCTCGTGTCCTCGGGGTTGGCCGCGAGTGTCTGCCAGTCGGCCCAGAACGCAGCCAGGGCGGAATTGACCCCGTCGGTGCTCGACTCGTTCAGGACCATCTCAACGTTCTTCAGATTCTCGTAGAGGGTCTGCCAGCGCGCTTGATCCGAACTCTTGTCCAGGTACTGCGCCTCGATGAACTCGTCGAAATAGCGGATGACCTCGACGGCGTTGACGCCCGTGCCGAGTTGGCCCGGGGCGTAATTGATGTAGTTGCCGTCCTCCAGACGCACGGCCTGGCGGCTGTAGCCCGGGGTGTTGGCGTTTGAAATGTTGTTGCCGACGACCTCGATGGCCGCCTGGTTGGCGAACAGGGACTTCTTCCCTATTTCGAGCATGGAGCCTATGCCGGGCATCTAGAACCTCCCGCGCACCAGGGTGGCCGTGGCCGTGCGGTCGCGCCAGGTTCCCTTGGCGGTGTAGGTGTTGCGCTCCTTCGGGGCGACCTGGTTCTGGAAATGGCTCAGCAGCGACCCGCTCTGCTTCCACAGGGCCATGGCCAGGTCGGCGTTGACCGTGGCCTGGCGGGCGCTCTCCTGCTCGCCGGCGATGATCTTGGCGCGCCACGTCTCGAAAATCCGCCGCTCGACCTCGCCGAGCCCCTCCAGAAAGGGCCCCAGCTTCGCGAATCCCGCCCGCTGCAGGGCATCGGCAAGAGACTCGCGCTCGCGGACCAGCTGCCGGATCAGCTCCTGTATGGACATCTCCAGCCCCGCCACCGCGTCGGGCTGACCCGCGCGCAGGAGCGCATGCTCTTCCCGCAGGAGCTGACAGAGAAGCTCCGTGCCCATGGCCTGACGAACGAGACTGCCGAGTGTGATCTGTCGCATGGTGTACTTCCTTCGAAAATTCGGGCTTTGCTTCGGGAAGGGCAGGAAAGACCTGCCCGCCGCAAGGGACCTCTTCCACGACCGTGCAAATTTCCGACCACCGGGACGGCGCGTGCCGTCAGGGAAGCGTCACGGCCGGTTTCCGGCCGGACGGGACGGTGCCGCGCCCCATCCTTCCCGGCAAGAATTTCCGGCTCCGTCAGTCGCCGTTCTCCAGGTCCATGCGCACCACGCGCAGGGCTTCCTCAAGGTCCGAGGACGCCCTGGCCACGGTGGGCTCCGCAGGTGCCGGACCGTTCGCCTTCTCGATGCTCCGGGCCAGCTGTTCGGCCTGGCGCTGGGCGGTCATGGCGGCCAGGGTCCCGGCAGGGACCTCCTGCACGCGGGCCTCGGCCTGGAGCTTCGAGATGGCCTTGCGGTCCAGGGGCTTCAGGGGTTTGGCGGAGTCCGTGTCGCGGCTGGCGTTGACGAGGCGCTGAGAGAGGTTCTCGTACAGCAGGTCCGAGAGGCCGATGCCTCCGCTGCGGGACATCTTGACCGAGAGTTCCTGGTCGAACATGGACAGGTAGCTCTCCTCCTCCTTGGAGTGGAGCATGCCGTCCTTGGGCACCGAGGAGCGCATCTGCTTCCAGATCTGCCCGATGAACACGGCCTCGAAGTCCTGGCAGGCCTTGCGGAGCTTGGCCTCGTCCTGGCCCTTGTCGCCGGGTTCGAGGCGGGAGCGCAGCTCGCGCAGGCGGTTCTGCAGGCTCTGACCGCCTTCCTGGGCAGGCAGGGCCGTGGGTGTGAGGAATTCGCTCATGTCGCCTCCCGGGTTAGAGGACCTCGAGGTCGGCGTGCAGCGATCCGGCCGACTTCATGGTTCTCAGGATGGAAATGAGGTCGCGGGGCGTGGCACCGATGGCGTTGAGCCCGTCGACGAGTTCCTGGATGGACGCCCCGTCCATGAGGATGAGACGGCGCTGCTCCTCCCGCACGCCGAGCTGCGTCGACGGCGTGACCACGGTGCGCCCCTCGGCGAAGGCCCCCGGCTGGGAAACCTGCGGCTGTTCGGACACGATGACGTTCAAATTGCCGTGGGACACGGCCACCTTCGACAAGGTGACGTTGGCCCCGAGGACCACGGTGCCGGTCTTCTCGTCGACCACGACCTTGGCCCGGGTGTCGGGGCGGACCTCCAGATTTTCCAGGGACGCCATGAGGCCCACGATGTTGCCCTGGTACTTGGGCGGGACCTGCAGGCGGACCGTGGACGCGTCCTGCGCCGCGGCGTACTGCCCGCCCATGGCGCGGTTCAGGGTGTCCGTGACCTGCTTGGCCGTGGAGAAATCCTCCACGCCGAGCTGGATGGCCACCTCGTCCTGCTCGTTGAACGAGAAGGGCACGCTGCGCTCCACCACCGCTCCGCCGGGGATGCGTCCCACAGTGGTGATGTTCTTGGTGGCCGAGGCCGCCTCGCCTGTGGCGGAAAACCCGCCCACGGCCAATGGGCCCTGGCACAGGGCGTAGACGTTGCCGTCGACGCCCTTGAGGGGGGTCAGCAGGAGCACGCCGCCCAGCAGCGACGCCGCGTCGCCCACGGAGGAGACCGTGGCGTCGAGGCGCGACCCGGGCCGGGAAGAGGCGGGCATCTTGACCGTGACCATGACGGCGGCCACGTTCTTGGGCTTGAGGGCCGAACGGTCGACCTTCACGCCCATGCTCTCCAGCATGTTGGCCATGGACTGCACCGTGAACCGGGACCCGCTCTTGTCGCCGGTGCCGGGCAGGCCGACCACCAGGCCGTAGCCGACCAGGTCGTTGGAGCGCACGCCCCCGAAGGTGGCGATGTCCTTGAGACGGGCGCCGTAGACGGGGCCGCAGAGGGCCGCCAGGATCACGACGATGACGAGCCGGACCAGGCCGGCGCGAAGACTAGAAGGGCCACACATTGTCGAGTATCCTCGCGAGCCACCCGGGGCGCTGCTTTTCGGCCAGGATGCCCTCGCCGTAGAGTTCGATGCGGGCTTCGGCCATGCTGGTGGACTTGATGGTGTTGTCTGCGTCGATGTCGCGGTCCCGGACCACGCCCTGGACCACCACGATCTGCGTCTCGCCGTTGACCCTCGTCTCCCTCGCGCCGACGACCTCCATGAGTCCGCCGCCCAGCACCCTGGAGACCCGGGCCGCCACGGTGGTGCTGATGGTGCTTTCGCGCTTGGTCTCGCCGTCGCCTTCGAATTCGCTGAGGGAGCTCGCATCGACCATGGCTCCCGAACCGACTTCCGCCCCGGGGATGAGGGGCAGCTTGTCCTTGCCCAGGTACGCCGTGGCCCCGAGGGTCATGGTGTTTTCCTTGTCGGCCGTGGTCGAGGCCTTGTTCTTGGCCAGAGTCGTCTCCACGACCTTGATCAGTACCACGTCGCCGACCCTGCGGGCGCGGGAGTCGGCGAAAAGCGACGTCGCGCCGTCGGGGTCGTAGAGCGAGCCCGGGTTGGTCGCCGGGTCCGCCCTTTCCTGGGGCGGAGGCGTGACGATGGCCGCGGGCATGGGCGGCCGGCTCGTGGCCCGGCAGCCGGCCAGGGCCAGAACGGCTATGAAAAGATAGGTCAGTCTGTGCATGTTTCCTCCCGGACTACGGCACCAGGGCCGTCTCCGCGTCGACGATCCGTGCGGCCACCACCCGGCGGCTTTGCATGTTCCGGACCTTTATGGTGCTGCCGATGCCGCCGTCCTCCAGGCTCTCCACCGGCACGGTCAGCTTCATGGAATCCCCTTCGTAGACCAGGGTCAGGACCTGGCCCTTGGCCACGACCGGGATGGGCTCCACGGCATCGGCCGAGATGGCCTGCCCCTCGCCCACGGCCGCGGTCATACGCAGGGGCAGCCCGCGCCCGTCCCAGGGCGGCCGGGCCATGTAGGCCAGATTCTTGCGCGCGAAACCGACCAGCCCGGCCTCCAGCACATCGCCCCTGTTCAGGACCCGGGCCGCGCAGGGGACGGTCTTCCAGACATCGGCGAAGACCGTGCCCGTGAAGCTCTCCAGCACGCGCCCGCCCTCGTCCACGGCCTCGAGCCGCAGGCTGATGCGGCCCGGAGCCGGCGTCGCGACGGGCACGACGCGGATCTGGACGGGCGTCTTGTCCTTGAGGAAGAGGTAGTCGGCGATGCGGTGCTCGCGGATCTCGACCTCCCCTTCGTAGCCGGCCAGGGCCGTCGTCAAAATTTTGTCGATTCCGGGAATGAGGCTCCGACCGCTGACGACCTGCCCACCGCGCTGGACCTGCACCTGATCCGGGACCGCGATGGGCGGCAACCCCGGTCCCAGACGCTGCTCGATGAGCTCGCGCAGCCGGGGCCCGCTCAGGTTGGCCCGCGCGCCGGGAAACCGCGGCGCGGCCAGCAGGGGGGTATCCCCGGCCCCGGCCAGCACGGCCTCGGCCCGCAGGCCCTCGGCCCTGGCCAGATCGCGCAGGGCGATGGCCTCCCCGTCCACGCACACGGCTTCCGCCACGACCAGCCTGTCCTGCGACGAGGCCAGGCCGGGAATGGACAGAAGCATGAGCAGGATGACGAAAAGACGCATTCCCTACCTCTTCAGCTGATTGGCGATCTGCAGCAGGGAGTCGGCCGTGGAGATGGACTTGGAGTTGGCCTCGTAGGCGCGCTGCCCGACGATCATGTTGACCATCTCCTCGACGATCTCCACGTTGGACATCTCCAGAAAACCCTGGGCCAGGGTGCCTGCGTTGTTCTCGCCGGGCACGCTCTCCACCGCCTCGCCGGACCCGTCGGTCTGGACGTAGAGGTTGCGGCCCACGGCCTTGAGGCCCGCGGGGTTGATGAAGGTGTAGACGGGGATGTCCGTGGCCGCGATCTCCGCGCCAGCCTTGTCCACGCAGGTCAGATGGCCGTCCTCGGTGACCACGATGTTCTGGGTCTCGGGCGGGACGATGAACTCGGGCTGCAGGGGGTGCCCGTTGTCGGTCACGATGCGACCGTCGCTGTCGAGCTTGAAGGCGCCGTTTCGGGTGTAGTGCTCCTCGCCGTTGCGGTCGACGCGGAAGAACCCTTCCCCCTCGATGACCAGGTCGAGCTGGTTGCCCGTGTTCTGGAAATCGCCCTGGCTGAAGATCTTGTGCACGGACACGGGGCGCACGCCCATTCCCACCTGCATGCCCACAGGCAGCTGGTTGCCGTCCTGGTTGGCCGCGCCGGCGATCTTCATGTTCTGGTACATGAGGTCCTCGAACTCGGCCCTGTTCTTCTTGAAGCCCGTGGTGTTTACGTTGGCCAGGTTGTTGGAGGTGACGTCCAGGTTGAGCTGCTGGGCGATCATGCCCGAAGCGCTGGTCCATAAGGCTCGAATCATGCTCTTCTCCTTGCGGCGCGGTCCGCCGCGGCCCGGTCGTCCGTGTTCGGACGCCGCGGCCTGCATCAATAATATTATCTCGGCGCGCCCACTTCGGCGATGGCCTTCTTGTCCTGCTCGAAGGTCCCGCTGATCATCTTCTGATAGGCCTCGAAGGCCCGCAGGGCCTCGATCATGTTGACCATCTCCGAGACCACTTCGACGTTGGCCCCCTCGAGAAACCCCTGCTCCACGGTGGAGTCCTCGGCGGGGACGGGCTGGGCGTTCGAGTTCTCCTTGATGCGGAACATCGAGTGCCCTACCTTTTCCAGGTTCCGGGGGTCCTCGACCCGCACCAGGGAGATGACGTCCAGCGCCTCCCCGTTCACGGACAGCTGGCCGCTCGAGTCGATGATCACCGTGCCGTCCTCGGGGATCTGCAGCGGGCCGCCCTCGCCCAGGAGCTGATTGCCGTGGCCGTCCACGACGTAGCCCTCGCTGGAGCGGTGGTAGACGCCCTGCCGGGTCAAAAATTCCCCTTCCGGCGTCTGGACCCGGAAAAAGCCGTCACCGGCTATGGCCAGATCCAGCGGGTTGCCCGTGCTGCGCATGGCGCCCTGGGACAAGTCTATGGCCTGCTCGGCGATCCTGGGCTGGGCCAGGACGTTGCCCTGGGGCCACGGCACCCGCTCGTTCAGGGTGGTGTTGGGGTCCAGCAGGTCGTGGGCATAACGGCGGAACGTGTCCCGGAACGAGAGTTTGTCCGCCTTGTAGCCCGTGGTGTTCACGTTCGCCAAATTATTGGCGATGGTATCAAGCCTGTGCTGCTGGGTCAGGGCCCCGAACACGGCGCTGTAGCTGCTTTCTTGCATGGGAATCCTCCTCGACACGAGGCTTTATGCACATACCAGGCCAGTGCGCCGAAGCCCGGAAACAGCGGGACACCGCGCCGGAAAAAAACACTTGACGGCCATCCCCCCAGTCATGCAAGGGAAACGGTTGCAGAGCGGGTGTAGCTCAATGGCAGAGTACAAGCTTCCCAAGCTTGGAGTTGCGAGTTCGACCCTCGTCACCCGCTCCACTCCTGTATGTGGTCATACTGATATTCGGTAGCTGATGGGGGTGGGCCTTTTCGTGGTCCACCTTTTTTTTTCCGGCAGGCACAAATGGACAAGAACGAAATTCACGCAAGGCTTCTGGAACTGGTCACGCCCCTTTGTCTGGCGCGGGACCTCGAGATTTGGGGTATCGACCTGCTCTTCGGGGCCGGCGGGCGCCACAAGATCGTGCGCGTCTACCTCGACTCCGCCCAGGGCGTGGGCATCGAAGAGTGCGCTGACATCAGCCGCCACCTGAGCCTGGCCCTGGACGTCGATGACATCATCCCCGGGGCGTACACCCTGGAGGTCTCCTCGCCCGGCCTGGAGCGCCCCTTCTTCTCGCTGGAGCAGATGGCCGCCTACATCGGCCAGACGGTGCGCCTCCGTCTGGAAAAGCCCCTCGAGGGCAGAAAAAATTTCAAGGGCAGCCTGCTTGCCATAAGCCCCCCCCTGTTCACCCTGTCCGACGGCGCGAACACCTTCGAGCTGAACTGGGAGGACGTGGGCAAGATCAATCTCGTCTACGAACACAACGACCAGGGCAAGCCCGGAAAACGATAATATTTCGGAACGCGGCGGTTGTTTCCGCCCTCAGAACGGAGGACGTTCATGAATTTGGAACTCAAGAAAGCCATCGATCAGATCAGCAAGGACAAGGGCATCGACCGGGAGATGCTGATCGACACCCTGGAAGAAGCCATTCGGGCCTCCGTGACCAAGAAGTATGGCGACAAGATGGATATCGAGGTCACCTTCAACGAGGAGACCGGCGAGATCGAAGTCTATCAGTTCAAGATCGTGGTCGAAGAGGTTGAGGATCCCGACACCGAGATCATCATGGCCGACGCGATCAAGCACGACCCCAACGTCGAACTCGACGACGCCATCGGCTTCCGCCTGCAGGTCGAGGACCTGGGGCGCATCGCCGCCCAGAGCGCCAAGCAGGTCATCATCCAGCGCATGCGCGACGCCGAGCAGGAAATCATTTACGAGGAATACAAGAACCGCAAGGGCGAGATCGTCAGCGGCATCATCCAGCGCCGCGACCGTTCGGGCTGGATCATCAACCTCGGCCGCACCGAGGCCCTGCTGCCCAAGGACAAGCAGATCCCGCGCGAGCGCTTCCGCCAGGGAGACCGCGTCGAGGGCCTGATCATCGACGTGCGCAAGGAAGGCCGCGGGCCGCAGATCATCATCACCCGCTCCGACCCCGAGTACATGGTCGCCCTCTTCCGCCGCGAGGTGCCCGAAGTGGCCGACGGCACGGTCAACATCATGGGCGTGGCCCGCGACCCGGGCCTGCGCGCCAAGGTCACGGTCCTGTCCCAGGATTCCAACGTCGATCCGGTGGGCGCCTGCGTCGGCATCCGCGGCTCGCGCATCCACAACATCGTGCAGGAACTGCGCGGCGAGCGCATCGACATCGTGCTCTGGAGCCCGGACATCGCCACCTACGCGGCCAACGCCCTGTCCCCGGCGCGCATCTCCAAGATCGCCATCGACGACGAGGAGAAGTCCCTGGAGGTCGTGGTGCCCGAGGACCAGCTGACCCCGGCCATCGGCAAGAAGGGCCAGAACGTCAAGCTGGCCGCCAAGCTGCTGGGCTGGAAGATCGACATCTTCACCAACACGCGCTTCAACAAGCTGCACAAGAACCGGCAGCTCCTGGAGCAGCTGGCCAGCGCGGCCCAGGTTTCCGTGGCCGACTTCACCGAGGCGGGCTTCGACTCCCTGGAAGCCATCGCGGCCTGCACCAACGAGCAGCTTTTCGACATCCAGGGCATCGACGAGGAAAACATCGGCAACCTGCGCGCGGCCCTGAACCTCCTCATCAGCCAGAACAAGGAAGAGGAGCCGGAAGCGGTAGCGGAAAAGCCGGCGGAAGACGCCGGCGGCGAACAGGCCGAAGCCGGGGACGAGGAATAGGATGGAACCTGCGGATACGCCTGCCGGGAGCGGCCATCGGCCGATGCGCATGTGCGTCGTCTGCAGACAGCGTTTTTACAAGGACGAACTGCTGAGATTTGTCTGCCCTGTTCACGGAGAGCTCACTCTGACCGCTGACAGCACCGGAAAACTTCCGGGACGGGGTTTTTATCTTTGCCGAGATGCGGCGTGCCGGAACAGATTCGAGCGATTCAAGGGCTGGCAGAAGAAATGCAAGGGGGTTGGGAATGTCCATTAGATTGCGCGTGAGGGATCTGGCCACGGAGCTTGATATCTCCAGCAAGGATTTGATGACGATATTGCGGGAGCTCAGGATTCCGGCCAAGAGCCACATGAGCAGCCTGACCGATGAAGAGGCCGATCAGGTGCGCAGCCACCACCGTAACAGGTCCGCCGAGCCGCAGGTCGTCGAGACGCGCGCCACCTCGGGAGTCATCGTGCGCAAGCGCCACAGGGCCGCGGCTGTCGAAGCCCCCTCCGCGCCCGAAGCATCGGCCGGCGACACGGAAACCGAAGCCGAAAGCGGCGAGGCCGCCGTCGAAGCGGCTCCTGAAACGGAAAAGCCGAGAACGCGCAAGTCCGCCCGCGCCGTGGTCATCACTCCGGCCCGCATCATCGCCCCGGAGCCGGTCGCGCCGGAGGCCGAGGAAGAAGCTGCTCCCGAGGCGCCCGAAGCCCTCGTGCCCGCCGGGAAACCCGAAGCTCCCGAAGAGCCCGTTGCCGCCGAAGCCCCTGCCCGGCCCACCGCCGTCGAAGAGGCGGCTACCGGGGACGAAACCGGGGAAGCGGCCGACGATACGGCCGAAGCCGCGGCGGAAACAGCCGCCGAAGGCGATGACGAGGCCAAAAGGGGCCGCAAGAAAGGCAAGAAGCCCAAGCCGGCTCCCCCGACCGTCGCGGTCAAGGTCATTTCCCGTCCGACCATCGTCGAATTTCCCGACACCCGGCCCGAAGGCCAGCCGCCTGTCAGACCCATGGGTCCGGCCGCTCGCCCCATGGGCCCTGCCGCGCAGCGCCCCATGGGTCCCGCCGGCCAGCGTCCGGGCGGTCCAGGGCAGCGTCCTGCCGGCCCCGCGGGCCCGCGCCCCGGCGGCCCCGGCGGCCCCGGTCCCCGTCCCATGGGCCCCGGCGACACCGGCGCACCCCGCCCCGCGCCCGAAGGCGAAGCGGCCCGCAATGCCCGCGGCAAAAAGAAGGGCCGCCGCACCGTGGAGGCCGAGGACCTGTACCGCAAGGAGGAGTTCAACCTGAGCAAGGGCAAGAAGGCCCAGCGCGCCGAGGCCCGCAGGGCCGGCGGAGCCCGCGCTCAGCAGCAGATCACCCAGCCGCTGAAGGCGTCCAAGCGCAAGATCCGCGTCGAGGACACCATCCGGCTGACGGACCTGGCGCATCAGATGGGCATCAAGGCCCAGGATCTGATCAAGAAGCTCTTCTCCATGGGCGTCATGGCGACCATCAACCAGTCGCTGGATTTCGAGACGGCCCTGCTGCTCGCCGCCGAGTTCAAGTACGAGGTGGAAAAGGTCGGCTTCTCCGAAGACGAATTCCTGCTGCCCAAGGAGGCCGACAAGGCCGAGGACCTAAAGCCGCGTCCGCCCGTGGTGACCATCATGGGCCACGTCGACCACGGCAAGACCTCGCTCCTTGACGCCATCCGCTCCACGAGCGTGGCCTCTGGCGAGGCCGGCGGCATCACCCAGCACATCGGCGCGTACCACGTCAACACGCCGCGCGGCGAAGTGGTCTTCCTTGACACGCCCGGCCACGAGGCCTTCACCACCATGCGCGCCCGCGGCGCCAAGGTCACGGACATCGTCGTCCTGGTCGTGGCCGCCGATGACGGCGTCATGGAGCAGACCCGCGAGGCCGTGAGCCACTCCAAGGCGGCCGGCGTGCCCATCGTCGTGGCCGTGAACAAGATGGACAAGGAAGGGGCCGACCCCGACCGCGTCAAGCGCGAGTTGTCCGACCTGGGCCTCATGCCCGAGGACTGGGGCGGCGAGACCATCTACGCCCACGTTTCCGCCAAGAAGCGCCAGGGCCTGGACGAACTGCTCGAACTGATCCTCCTGCAGGCCGAAGTCCTCGACCTCAAGGCCAACCCCGACAAGCCCGGCCGCGGTCATGTGGTCGAGGCCAAGCTTGACAAGGGACGCGGCCCCGTGGGCACGGTCCTCATCCAGGAAGGTCAGATCAACCAGGGCGACGCCTTCGTCTGCGGCCTGATCAGCGGCAAGGTCCGCGCCATGTTCGACGACCAGGGCAACCAGATCAAGTCCGCCGGGCCGGCCATCCCGACCGAGATCCAGGGCTTCGAGGCCATCCCCGAGGCCGGCGACGAATTCGTCATCGTCAAGGACGAGAAGGTCGCCCGCAAGATCGCCGAGGACCGCCGCGTCAAGCACCGCGACCGCGAGCTGGCCAAGGAGTCCAAGGTCACCCTGGAAAGCTTCCTGGCCTCCAAGGCCGGTGAAGAGGCCCAGAACCTGAACCTGCTCCTCAAGGCCGACGTGCAGGGCTCCCTGGAGGCCATCTCCGAGGCACTGCGCAAGCTGTCCACGGACGAGGTCAAGATCGCCATCATTCATGGCGGCGCCGGTGCCATCACCGAATCCGACATCCTGCTGGCCTCTGCCTCCAACGCCATTATCATCGGCTTCAACATCCGGCCTACGGCCAAGATCAAGGAAGTGGCCGAGCAGGAGAAGGTCGACATCCGCTTCTACGACATCATCTACAAGCTGGTGGATGACATCAAGGCGGCCATGTCCGGCATGCTCTCGCCCGACATCAAGGAAGTCTACCTCGGCCAGGCCGACGTACAGCAGGTCTTCAGCGTGCCCAAGGTCGGCAACATCGCCGGCTGCATGGTCAGCGACGGCAAGCTCAAGCGCAACGCCGGCATCCGCCTGCTGCGCAGCGGCGTGGTCATCTACACCGGCAAGCTGTCGTCCCTGAAGCGCTTCAAGGACGACGCCAAGGAAGTGACCAAGGGCTACGACTGCGGTGCGGCCCTCGAGAACTTCAACGACATCAAGGTCGGCGACATCATCGAGGCCTTCGAACTGGTGGAAGAAGCCCGGACCATCTAGGTCCTGGCCCTGAGTAGATGATATAAGGGCATGGATTTCCCGCGGAGACTGACTTTGCCTCCTCCGCGGGAATGACGCACAGGGCGATCGCGTCAGTTCCGTGTCATCCCCGCGAAGGCGGGGATCCATGCCTTTCATTTTTTACGGTACATTCGGACACGCGAGCGGTTCACGGCCATGATCATCGGCACCCTGCGCCTGGAATTCCGTCTGCACGGCGTTTTTTCCTTGAAGGAAAAGCGGAAAAGCGCCAACAGTCTGAAGCAGAAGCTGCGCAACACCTTCAACGTGGCGGTGGCCGAGACCGAGGCTCAGGATTCGCACCAGACGCTGGTTCTGGGTGTCGTGACCGTGGCCAATGAGTCCGCGTACGTGCACAGCCTGCTGTCCAAGGTCCTGGCCATGGTCGAAGCCTCGACCTCCGACGAACTGGTCCATGCCGACATGGACGTATTTGGAGCCTGATTTTCTATGCAAAGAAGCAATTCGCGCCGCGCCGTGCAGATGGGCGACCAGATCATGCAGGTCCTGGCTTCCCTCCTGGTTCAGGAGGTCGAGGACCCGACCCTGCAGCTCGTGACCATCACCGGGGTGCGCCTCAACCGGGACTTCAGCATCGCCGAGGTCCTCTACACCCACATCAGGGGACGCTCGGCCGAACCCGAGATCACCAAGGCCCTGACCCGCGCCAAGGGTTTCCTGCGCACGCGCCTGGGCAAGGAGCTCAAGCTGCGGGGCATCCCCGACCTGCGCTTCCAGTGGGACACCTTTCTCGAGGACATGGTCTATGACGCCCCACCTGAAGCCGATCGTTGAGCATATCCGGGAGACCGACAACTTCCTGGTCCTCTCACACGTATCCCCCGACGGCGACGCCCTGGGCTCCATGCTGGCCATGGGCGAGCTGCTGGCAGCCCTGGGCAAGCGCGTGACCCTCTTCAACGAGTCCGGCATCCCCAGTCGCTTCTCCTGGCTGGCCCCCAAGCGCGAGATTCTGACGACCCTGCCCGAAAACGAGCCGGACACCATCATCGTGCTGGACTGCGGCAGCGCCGAGCGCACCGGCGAGGTCATCCGCCCGTGGCTCGCGTCCAAGACCGTCATCAACATCGACCACCACCTGGGCAACCCGAAGTTCGGGACCATGAACTGGATCGAGGAACGCTCCTCGTCCGTGGGCGAAATGGTCGGCATCCTGTCGCGCAAGCTCGGCGTGCCCATGGTGGGGTTGCTTGGCGAATACGTCTACCTGGCCCTCATCTCCGACACGGGCGACTTCTGCTTCAACAACACCCGCCCCGAGACCCTGGAAATGGCCGCCGAAATCCTGCGCCTGGGCCTGCTTCCCGGCCCCTTCCATGAGCAGAAGCAATCCACCGGCACCCTGAACCAGCTGCAGATGCGCGGCGAGGTGCTGCGGCAGGCCAGCCTGCATGCGGGCGGCCGCGTGACCCTCATCGCCTTCACCCGCGAGCTCTTCGAGCGCACGGGCACCGGCCCCGAGGACACGGAAGGGCTGGTCAACACCGTCCTCTACGTGCGCGGCGTGCAGGTGGCCGTCAGCCTGCGCGAGGAGGACAGGGGCATCAAATTTTCACTGCGCTCCAAGGGCAGCGTCAACGTGCAGGCCGTGGCCGCACGCTTCGGCGGCGGCGGTCACCGCAACGCCGCCGGCGGCACCCTGGAGGTGCCCATGGACGAGGCCAAGGGGACCCTGATCAGGGCCGTGACCGAGGAGTTGGACCGCGCGTGAACTCCACTGCCCTGAAACAACTTGACGGGGTCCTGGTTTTGCATAAACCGGGAGGTCCGACCTCCACGGATTGCCTGAATCGGATCAAGCGCAGCCTCGGCCAGAAGAAGATCGGCCACGCCGGCACCCTGGACCCCATGGCCACGGGCGTCTTGGTGGTGCTTCTGGGCCAGGGCACCAAGCTCGCGAACTACCTGAGCGAGGACCGCAAGACCTACCGCGGTACCCTCGTCCTGGGCCGCACCACGGACACCTACGACGTGCAGGGCGAGATCATGGCCGAAAGCCCCTGGGATCACCTGGACCCGGAGGCGGTCAGGGCCGACATCATGGGCTGGCTTGGGACCATGAGCCAGGAAGTGCCGCCCGTCTCGGCGGCCAAGCATCAGGGCAAGCCCCTGTACGCCCTGCACCGGGCCGGGAAGGAAGTCCCGGTCAAGGTGAAGGACGTGACAATTTTCGACGTGGAGATCCTGTCCATGGATCTGCCCAGCGTCACTTTTCGAGTGACCTGCTCCGCGGGCACCTACATCCGCTCCCTGGCCCACAGCCTGGGGAAGCGACTTGGGTGCGGAGCGGTCCTCAGCGAACTGGAGCGTGAGGCGAGCCATCCGTTCACCCTCGCCCAGGCCCACGACCTGGAAACGGTCCTGGAAAGCGGCAACCGGCTCGCAGAGCTGGTCCTGCCCATGGTCCAGGCCCTGCCCCACTGGCCCAAGCTGCTGCTCAACACCGAGCAGGCCCAGCTGGTGCGCAACGGGGCATGGCTGCCGACGACCCTGTTTCCGGAGTACCCGGCCCAGGAAGGGGACCGGGCCCTGCTGCTCTCCCCGTCCCGCGAGCCTCTGGCTCTGGCGGAAGCGCAGCCCAAGGGCCAGGTTCTGTCCTGGGCGATCATGCGCGGTCTCTGGCAAGCGTAAGGCTTCGGTTCGCACGTGGATAATGGAAAAGCGGAAGAAACATGAAAACCGGAGGATATTGCTGTGGTCTTAACCGCTGAGCAGAAGGCTGAAATCGTCAAGGAATACGGAAAAACCGAAACCGACACAGGCTCCGCAGAAGTGCAGGTCGCTCTGCTGACGGCCCGTGTGAACTACCTGACGGACCACTTCAAGGGTCACCAGAAGGATTTCCATTCTCGGACCGGGTTGCTCAAGCTCGTCGGCAAGCGCCGTCAGCTGCTGAACTACCTGAAGAAAACCGATATTCAGCGCTACCGCGATCTGATCGCGAAACTCGGTCTGCGCAAGTAGACACCAAGGCGGGGCCCCACGGCCCCGCCTGCCCCTTTCATCAACCGCGCTCCCGGCAGCACCCTCACGCCAGCGGTTTTGTGTTTAGTGCATGGCCCGACTCCTTTCGGGACACGCCCTAAACACCAAACCCGCCGCAGCTGCCCCGCTGGAGCGCCCAACCAGCATGAGGCACACCATGGCATTTCAGACCACCCGTCGCGCCATCCCCATGGGCGACAGCGAAATCATCATCGAACACGGCAAACTGGCCCTGCAGGCCAGCGGCTCCGTCACCGTGCAGTGGGGCGACACAGTCGTTCTGGTCACGGCCACCCACCAGGCCCTGGACCGGGTCGTGGACTTCCTGCCCCTGACCTGCAACTATCAGGAAATGCTCTACGCGGCCGGCCGCGTGCCGGGCAACTACTTCCGCCGCGAAGTGGGCCGCCCGAGCGACCACGAGACCCTGACCTCCCGGCTCATCGACCGGCCCATCCGTCCGCTCTTTCCCAAGGGCTGCACCAACGAGATCCAGGTCATCGCCACGGTCGTCTCCTCGGACAAGGAGCGCTACGCCGATGTTCTGGCCATGATCGGCGCGTCCACGGCCCTGCACATCTCCGACATCCCCTTCGCCGGCCCCATCGCGGCCATCCGCATCGGCTACCGCGACGGGCAGTTCCTGCTGAACCCCACTGCCTCCGAACTGGCCACCAGCCAGCTGAACATGGTCCTGGCCGGCACCCGCGACGCCGTGGTCATGGTCGAGGGCGGGGCCCAGTTCCTGTCCGAGGACATCATGGCCGAGGCCGTGGCCTGGGGCCACGCCCAGCTCGCCCCCTTCCTGGACGCCCAGGAGGAGTTGCGCAGCATCCTCGGCAAGCAGAAGTTCACCGTCGTCCCCCCGCAGGAGGATGAGGAACTCATCGCCGCCGTGGCCGAACTGGCCTCCGCCCCCCTGACCGCGGCCCTGGCCGTGCCCGGCAAGATGGACCGCCGCGACGCCAAGAAGAAGGTCCGCCAGGAGCTCATGGAAGCGCTCGTGGCCCGCTTCGCCGAAACGCCCGAGCGCGTGCGCAACGTCGGCGAGATCCTGGAGAAGCTCGAGAAGAAGCTCGTGCGCCAGCGCATCATGACCGACAAGACCCGCATCGACGGCCGCGACCTGACCACGGTCCGCCCCCTGACCATGGAAGTGGGCTTCCTGCCCCGTACCCACGGTTCGGCCATCTTCACCCGCGGCGAGACCAAGTCCCTGTGCACCTGCACCCTGGGCAGCACCCGCGACGAGCAGCGCGTCGAGACCCTGGCCGGCGAAATCTCCAAGCGTTTCCTCATGCACTACAATTTCCCGCCGTACAGCGTCGGCGAGGCCCGCATGCTGCGCGCCCCGTCCCGCCGCGAGGTCGGCCACGGCGCCCTGTCCGAGCGCGCCCTGGCCCCGGTGCTGCCCGCCCCGGACGGCTTCCCGTTCACCATCCGCGTCGTGTCCGACATCATGGAGTCCAACGGTTCGTCCTCCATGGCCTCGGTCTGCGGCGGCACCCTGGCCCTCATGGACGCGGGCGTGCCCATCAAGACGCCCATCGCCGGCATCGCCATGGGCCTGATCAAGGAAGGTGACGAGTACCTCGTGCTGACGGACATTCTCGGCGACGAGGACCACCTGGGCGACATGGACTTCAAGGTCGCGGGATCGCGCGACGGCGTGACCTCCATCCAGATGGACATCAAGATCGCCGGCATCCCGGCCGAGGTCATGCAGAAGGCCCTGCACCAGGCCAAGGACGCCCGCGTGCACATCCTCGACCAGATGGAGGCGGTCATCGCCTCCCCGCGTCCCGAGCTGTCCAAGTACGCGCCCCAGATGGAAATCGTGCACATCTCGCCCGAAAAGATCCGCGAAGTCATCGGACCCGGCGGCAAGAACATCAAGGCCATCTGCGAAGCCACCCAGGCCGACATCGACATCGACGACTCCGGCAAGATCTCCATCTTCGCCCCGGACACCGCCGCCCTGGCCAAGGCCCGCGAAATGGTCCTCTACTATGACCAGAAGGCCGAGCTGGGCAAGGACTACGACGGCATCGTCAAGAAGATCATGGACTTCGGCGCCTTCATCGAGATCCTGCCCGGCCTCGAAGGCCTGTGCCACATCTCCCAGCTGGCCCGCGACCGGGTCAACGTGGTCACGGACGTGTGCCAGGAAGGCGACGCCATCCGCGTCCGCGTCATCGACATCGAACCTTCCGGCCGCATCAAGCTCAGCCGCAAGGCCATCATCCTGGAAGAGCTGGGCGAGGAGCCCGAGCCGGTTCAGCCCCGCTCCGAACGCCCGCGCGGCGACCGTCCCCGCGGGGGTGACCGCGGCGGCGAACGCAGGGGCGGAGACCGCGGCGGCGACCGTCGCGGACCGCGCCGCTAAGCGAGAGCGAATATACTGAAAAAACCCGGGTAACTCCGGGTTTTTTTTGGTCTTCTGTTCCGAGTGGGTCAAGCAGGCGACTAGACGGCGTGCGTGGGAATGGATCCCCGCCTTCGCGGGGATGACGCTAGGCTTGGCGTGGAGGTTTACTACTTCCGGCAGGTTGAAAAAGCTCGGGACTGCCGCAATGAATGAACGTCATCCCCGCGAAGGCGGGGATCCATGTCTTTCACCCGCCGTCGGCGGCCCGCTCAGCTCAGCCAGTAGTACACGGCCCCGCAAACCACGAGGCTGGCCACGCGGAAGCCCTGGCTGCAGACGATGAGTTCCAGGGCCAGGACGGGCTTGTAGATGCCGGCGTAGTAGGGGAACTGGTGACGGAAGGCGCGCATGGGCGAGGACAGCACGTTGCCGACGATGAGCGCCATGACCACGTCGCGCTCGGCCATGGAGCCGGAGTCCAGGAGCGCCCCGGCGGCGGCCATGCCCGCCGAGAACTCGGCCGCCAGCTGGAAGACTATGATGCCTACGGCCTGAGGATGCAGCCAGGACAGCCAGCCCATGTGCGTGGCCAGGAAGCCCTCGGCCGCGGCGAAGAAGCCGAACTCGTGGGCGAAATGCACGCCGATGTAGATGGGCACGGTGATCATGACGATCTTTTTGATGCGCCTCCGGAAACGCTTCCAGGTCTTGTCCAGGACCTGTCGCCAGCCAATGCGTTCCTCGGCCGGCAGTTCGGCGGCATGGCAGCGGTCCAGGCCCGACAACACAAAGCGTCCAACGAGCAGGATGCAGGCCGAGCGCAGTACGGCCGAACCCACGGTGATGCCCAGGTAGACCAGGGCCGCGGACTTGAGGATGGGCGCGGTGATGAAGACCATGCTTGGCAGGTGCAGGAAATATGTCGGCACGCTGTTGAACAGGTTGGAGAGAATGAGCTCCCTGCGCGTCAGCTTGCCCTGGTCGTAGGCTTCGGCCAGCATGGTGTTGGCCGTGATGCCCGAGACGAAGGCCACGGAGAAGCTGGCGGCCGAAATCTCACACAGCCGCCCGACGCGGGCCAGGGGCATGGCCAGACGGGCCACGAAGCGCGTCCAGTGCAGGGCCTCGATGAGGTTGCCGATGAAAAGGCCAACGGACACCAGGCCCACCAGCTTGCACAGGGGCCACAATATCTGCTGCCACAGTTCCGCCGCGCTCACGCCGCACCCCTCCCCATTTTCCGCCACGCCAGGAGACAGGCCAGGCCGAGGCCCGCGCCCAGGCAGTTGGCCAGGGCGTCCCAAGGGTCGAGCAGGCGACCCGTGGGCAGGACGCCCTGGGCGATCTCCAGGGCCACCCCAAGCCCCGCCGCGAAACCGAACATGACCGCCGCGGGCCGGAACCAGTCCGGGGGCCAGAACACCACGAGCAGGCAGTAGGCCAACAGATGCAGGGCCTTGTCGCTGCCTTCGGGGGCCTCGGGAAACGCGACGGGCATGAGGGAAGAAACGATCAGGGCCAACACGTACGCGACCCAGAAAGCCTTCCGGAACAAGGGGAACGCAGGATTTCGCATGACCCCACCTATGCCAAACATCCTGGCGGGGCAAGGGGTTAGACTTCTTGTTATTTCGGCGGCAAGGGACTATTTGCACCCCATGACGAACTCGCCCACCATCTGGATCAACGCCGGGGAGACTTCCGGCGACCTGCACGGCCAACTCCTGGTCCGCGCCCTGCGCGACATGCGTCCCGACGCACGGTTCGTGGGCATGGCGGGTCCGGCCATGCGCGATGAAGGCGTCGAACCGCTGCTTGCGACCGAGTCACTCTCGGTCATGGGCTTCACCGAGGTCCTGGCCCAGCTGCCCCGCATCCTGGGCCTCCTGCGCACCATCAGGGAGCGGATGGAGGCCCTGCGGCCGGACGTCATCGTGGTCATCGACGCCCCGGACTTTCATTTCCGCGTGGTCAAAATCGCCAAGAGCCTGGGCATCCCCGTGGTCTACTACATCAGCCCCAAGCTCTGGGCCTGGCGCGAGGGACGCGCGGATTTCCTGCGCCGCCATGTGGACCGCCTCGTCTGCATACTGCCCTTCGAGATCGACTTCTACGCCCGCCACGGCATGACCGTCGATTACGTCGGCCACCCCTTGCTGGACTCCATCCGCACGGCCGCCATCCTGAGCACGCCCCAGGCGCCACGGCGCATCGGCATCCTGCCGGGCAGCCGCAGGCGCGAGATCACCGGGTTGCTGCCCATCTTTTCCCGAGCGGCCGACCTCCTGGCCGGCCGCTTCCCGGACCTGGAATTCGTGCTGCCCGTCGCCCCGGGCATGGACCGCGCCCTCATCACGGACAACTGGCGCTCGGAGCTGCCCGTGACCCTGGTCGACAGCTCCGGCCGCTACGAGCTCATGCGCTCCTGCCGGGCCATCATGGCCGCCTCGGGCACGGCCACCCTGGAGACAGCCCTGCTCGAAACGCCCACGGCCGTGGCCTACACCTTCTCCCGGTTGACCTATCTCCTGGGCAGGCTCCTGGTGAAGGCGCCGTACATGTCCCTGCCCAACCTCATCCTGGACGCTCCGGTCTTCCCCGAATTCCTGCAGCGCGGGGCCGAGCCCGCGGCCCTGGCCGATGCCGTGAGTCGTTGGATTCCCGACTCCCCGGAACGCGGCCGCATCCTCGCGCAGCTCGCGAGCCTCCCCGCCCTGCTCGGCAACGGCGGAGCCGCCGGCCGGGCCGCGGAAATCGTCCTGAACACCATGCGGAGGCCGTCATGACGCACCCGCTGACCATCTACAGCGCCCACCGCGACATGCGCGAAATACTCCTTGCCGCGGCCGGCGACGAGGTCGCCGCCACGGTCAAGACCATGCCACCCGAGAGCCTGCCCGACCATCCCGGCCAGGAGATCATCGTCATGGACCTGCGCGACCTCGCCGACGCGGAGACCGTCCAGGAAACCCTGGAACGATTCTCCGGCAGGGCCCCGGCCTGCCGCATCCTCTTCCTCATCAAGGATGCGGCCATGCTGCCGGAGACGGGCGTGCTGCGCCAGTGCCACGCCGAACCCCTGCTGCCGCCTCACGAGGCGCGCGCCATCCATCTGGCCCTGAGCCGCGTCTGGCTGGAGATGAACGGAGCGGCCGGCCTGCGCTGCCAGACCCCGCAGTCTCTGGACTTCACGTCCATGACCCGCTCCCAAGCCATGCGCGACGTCTACCGCAAGGTACAGATGGTCGCGCCCACCCGCACCACGGTCCTGCTGACGGGCGAGACGGGCACGGGCAAGAGCTATCTGGCAAAGCTCATCCACCAGCTCAGTTCGCGCTGCAACCGCCAGTTCATCAGCGTGCACTGCGGCGCGCTGCCCGAATCCCTCATCGAGAGCGAACTCTTCGGCCACGAAAAAGGCGCCTTCACCGGCGCCGCCCGCACCCGCAAGGGCAAGTTCGAGCTCGCCGACGGCGGCACCATCTTCCTGGACGAGATCGGCACCATTACCCCCTCGGCCCAGATCAAGCTCCTGCACATCCTGCAGGAAAAGGCCTTCGAGCGGGTCGGCGGGGAAAAACTCATCCCCTGCGACGTGCGCATCCTCGCGGCCACCAACGAAGACCCTGCCGTGCTGTGCGAGCAGGGCAAGTTCCGCTGGGACCTCTTCTACCGGCTGAACGTGTTTCCCATCGAAGTCCCCCCCCTGCGCCGGCGCGTCGAGGACATCCTGCCCCTGGCCGAACAGTTCATCGCCAATTTCCGACGCGACGCGGGCCGCAACATCACTTCCGTCGCCCCGCGCGCCGCCAGGGCCCTGCAGGAATACTCCTGGCCGGGCAACGTGCGTGAACTGGAAAACATCGTCGAGCGGGCCTGCATCCTGGAGGAGACGGACCAGATCCAGGCCGAGAGCCTGCCCCTGGAGCTGCTGACCCTTCGTCCGGAAACCCAGGCCGACTCGCCGACCCGCTCCGACGCCCTCATGCCGCTGCACGCCGCCCGGGCCGCGGCCATCGAGGAATTCGAACGCCGCTACCTATGGGCCCTGCTGCAGTCCTGCAACGGCAGCATCAAGAAGAGCGCGGACACGGCCGGCATCACCACCCGCCAGCTGCACAAGCTCATGACCAGGCACCGTCTCGACAAGAAGTCCTTTCGGCCCAGACAAAAACGGAACCATTGATTCCTATTTCTTAAAAAGGAACCCGCAGTTCTTTCCCGGCGAGGCCATCTTCTGCGCTCTTGCGATGCCTGTGCGCAAAAAAAGAATCGCCGATTCTGCATCGATGCCGCGTCAGCCCCTATGAATACTGTAATTTCAACATGTTGTATTTGGGGCATATTTTGTGCTAACGCACGCGCGCCCTTCTGCGCCGGACCCCTTCGGGTCAAGGGGCGCACATGCGGGCCGAACATTTCCGAGGAGAAGATGAGAGTGGAAGGAAGAATGATGAAGATGTGCGCATGCACAGCCCTGGCCGGCGCCATCCTGCTGGCCGCCCCCGCCGCCGGCCTGGCCGGCGACACCGTCGAAGTACACGGCATCCTGGAAGAAACCAGCACCGGCACCATTCTGGTGACCGAGGCATCGAGCTATATCGTGCGCGGCATCGACGCTTCGGGTCTCGACGGCCGCAAGGCCATCGTCCTGGGCGACGAGGGGCGGGACAACGGCATCGAGTTCATCGACGCCCTGGAGATCAAGATCGCCCAGTGATCCCCGCCCCGCGGCAAGATCGGGCTTGACAATCGATTCTCCATTGTTCATCAACGCAGAAAGGCGCAGCATATGAAAACCGTTTCCACCCCCATTTCCATTATTATTCTGATTTCCGTGATCATCCGGTCACGGTCGGGGGAGTGACGCGCCTGCACTACACGGACGTCCGCGCAAGCAAAGCCCCCCGACCGCAAGGTCCGGGGGCTTTTTCGCTTTCGAGGGGAACTCAACCTGTCGCCCGACACGCCGCCCGCACAGGGCGCGCGAAGCCGGGGATAATCCCGGGAGAACCATGAACACCATCCAGATCTACGACACCACCCTGCGCGACGGCACGCAGTCCGAGGAGTTGAACCTGTCCACCGAGGACAAGCTGCGCATCGCCACCAGGCTCGACCAGCTCGGCATCGCCTACATCGAAGGCGGATGGCCCGGGTCCAACCCCAAGGACAAGCGCTTCTTCGCCGAGATGCGCCAGTACGAGCTGAACACGGCCAAGCTGGCCGCCTTCGGCTCCACGCACGCCGCCAAGGTCGCGGCCGAAAACGACCAGAACCTGCTGGCTTTGGTGGAGTCGGGCGCGCCGGTCCTGACCATCTTCGGCAAGACCTGGGACATCCACGTCACTGACGCCCTGAAGATCACCCTGGAGCGCAACCTGGAGCTCATCCGCGACTCCCTGGCCTTCCTGCGGCCCAATGCCCAGGAACTGTTCTACGACGCCGAGCACTTCTTCGACGGCTTCAAGACCAACCCTGAATACGCCCTGACGTGTCTGCGCACCGCCTGGGAAGCCGGCGCGGAGCTCCTGGTCCTGTGCGACACCAACGGCGGCAGCCTCCCGGAGGAAATCGCGTCCATCATGGACACCGTACGGGAGCGGCTGCCCCAGGTGCGCCTGGGCATCCACGTGCACAACGACTGCGAGCTGGCCGTGGCGAACTCCCTGGCGGCGGTGCGCCACGGCGCGGTCCAGGTCCAGGGCACCATCAACGGCTACGGCGAGCGCTGCGGCAACGCCAACCTTTGCTCCATCATCCCCAACCTTGAACTGAAGATGGGACTGTCCTGCCTGCCCGCCGGGCATCTGGAGCGCCTGACCGAGACCTCGGCCTTCGTGGCCGAAGTGGCCAACCTGCGCTGCTTCAAGCGCCAGCCCTACACGGGCCAGTCGGCCTTCACGCACAAGGGCGGGGTGCACGTCGCCGCCGTGCGCCGCAACCCACGCACCTACGAACACATCGAGCCCGAGCTGGTCGGCAACAAGCAGCGCATCATCCTCTCGGACTTGGCCGGCCAGTCCAACATCCTCTTCAAGGCCAAGCAGTACGGCTTCGAACTGGACAAGGGCGACCCCTTCGTCCTGGAACTCCTGACGGAGCTCAAGAACCGCGAGGACCGGGGCTACGAGTACTCGGCCGCCGAAGCCTCCTACGAGCTGCTGGTCAACCGAGTGCTTGGCCGGGCGCGCAACTATTTCCGGCTGATGAGCTTCCGCATCCTGGACTCGGTCTTCACCGAGGGCGTCGAGCCCTTCACCGAGGCCACGGTCATGCTCCGCGTGGGCGGCATGGTCGAGCACACGGCGGCCACGGGCAAGGGGCCGGTCAACGCCATGGACTGCGCGCTGCGCAAGGGGTTGGAGCGCTTCTACCCGAACCTGGGCGAAATGCGCCTGCTGGACTTCAAGGTCAGGGTGCTGGCCGTGGCGAACAAGGAAGAGGGGCACAGCGGCACGGCCTCGGTGGTGCGGGTGCTGATCGAATCCGGGGACCAGAAGAGCCGCTGGACCACGGTGGGCGTGTCCTACAACATCATCGAGGCCAGCCGCCAGGCGCTTGAGGATTCCATCAACTACAAGCTCTTCAAGGACGACCAGAAGAAGCTGACCCAGGCCATCCGGGAGATCTGAGGGCGGCTCAACCCGCCCCTGAACCTCATGTACAGATCTTCCCCAACCGTACGCACACCCGCAAGCGTTCCGTCGCGGGCCGGGCAAGGGCTGCCGGCTGTCTGACCGAGCCCTGGCATCGTTTGCCTCCCGGCCGCGTGGCGGGCAGCGCTCTGACCTCCGCCCATAGCTCAAGGCCGGGAGGCATTACGAGGCCCGCGAGGGAGTTCCGGCAGACCTTGCCCGACCCGCGACGGAACGCGACTCCCGGCAAGAATGTCTTCGCCGTTCTCCCGAAAAGAAAAAAGCCCCGTTTTTGCGGGGCTTTTTCTTTCGGCCTGAGGTCCGGGGCTTCAGATTCCCAGGGCGTCCTTCATGAACGGGAAGTCGATGATGGAGCTGACCAGCTGGGAGCCGTGCTGGATCTTGATCACGTCGCGCAGCTTGTGGCGGGAGAGGATGGCTTCCATCTTCTTGGCCACGGTGAAGGTGTCGTCGCGGACCACGACGATGGGCACTTCGAGGACCTCGGCCCGCGTCATGATGATGTCGTTGGGGTAGAGGTTGCCCGTCAGGACCAGGCACTGGCACTGCCCTTCCAGGGCCACCAGCTGCACGTCCGAGCGGTCGCCGCCGACGATGATCGCCGACTTCTTGCTCTTGCGGAAATGCGTCATGAAGTTCTCGACCTGCATGGTGCCGATGAGGAAGTTCTCGACCACGCGCTCGGACTTGTCCTGGGCCGTGATGATGCGGCCGCCGAGGCGGTCGGCCAGGTCGGCGACCTTGATGGCGCCCATGAGCGGGTCGCTCGGGATCTTGCCCAGGACCTTGATGCCCTTGCTCTCCAGGAATGGGTGCAGGAGGGTGTCGAGCTCCTCCTTGAAGGACGGCGGGATGTCGTTCAGGAGCACGCCCAGGAGCTGGTCGCCCAGACGCTCCTTCATGGACAGAAGGTAGTCGTAGTTCAGCTCCTTGACGAAGCGGTCGATGACGATGGCCTTGATGCCTAAGGCCTTGACCACGCTGACGCCGTCCAGACCGCAGTACTTGCCCGAGTACATGCTGCCCGAGCCGGCCACGATCATGACGTCCTTGTCCTTGCCAAGCTCCTCGTAGGCGGTCTTGATGCGCGGCATGAGATCGTCGCACTTGCCGGTGAAGGCCTTCATCTTGAAATCCTGGTCCACGACCACGGGAGTGACCAGGGCCGGGTTTTCGGCCAGGCCCAGGATGTCCTGGACGAAAAACGCGTCGGCATCGCCGAGAACGCCGTTCTTTTCCTGCGGCAGGGCGCCCACGGGCTTCATGTAACCGACCCGGTAGCCCTCCTTCTGGAGCTTAAGCCCGATGCCCATGGCGATCATGTTCTTTCCGGAATAGCCGGACGTCGCGCCAACATAAATTCCTACCATACACCCTCCTGATCAGGACTGAGATATTGAGGCTCGGTTATCGGTCACGCCCCCGCTCTTCGGCATGCGGCAAAAGGGACATCCGCGCCCCGGCAATCCACGCCCCCCGCGCGGTCACCAGGACAGGGTCGAATTCCAAAGCGTAAATTTCGGGGAAATCAAGCGTCATCTGCGACATGGTCAACAGTACATCCTCCAGGGCCCGCAAGTCCAGGGCGTCCCGGCCCCGCTCGCGCTTGAGCAGCGAGAAGACCTTGAGCTCGCGCATCATGCCCGCGGCGTCCTCAAGGGACAGAGGGGCCAGTCGCAGGGAATAGTCCTGGAAAATCTCGGCCTGGCTGCCCGAGAGCCCGAAGCGGACCAGGGGGCCGAACTTGGGGTCCCGACGGGCCCGGATGCAGACCTCCGTGAATTTGCCGAGAATCATCTCCTGCACGAGGCAGCCCGAGATGAAGGCCTCGCTGCGCAGGCACTGCACCCTGGACGTGAGGCTCAGAAAAGCCTGCCGCACCTCCTCCGGAGTCTGCAGGCCGAGTTCCACGCCGCCCACGTCGCTCTTGTACTCGATGTGGGGGGAAGCGATCTTGAGGGCCACGGGGCAGGCCAGGCGCTTGGCGATCTTGGCCGCGCTGCGGCTGGTGCGCGCCAACTCGGTCCGGGGGAACTGCAGCTCGTAGGCCTGCAGCAGCGGCTGCACCTCGAAGCCGAAAAGCTCGGTCTTGCCGATCTCCAGATACTCTTCCAGAAAACGCTCGGCCTTGGCCTTGTCGCGGCGGTAGCAGACCTCGACGGGGTAGGCGGTGGTCTTCCACTGCGCGTAGCGGATCATGGCCTCGAGGCTGGTCAGGGCCGCCTTGGGGTTGGAATAGCAGGGCAGGCCGCTTCGCTGCAGGAAGCGCTTCGCCTCCAGCACGCCCTCCTGGCCCAGCAGGCAGACCGCCATGGAAGCGTCCAGGGTTTTCGGCAGGTCGGCCAGGGCCTTCGCGATGGCCGTCATGTCCACCCCAAGCCCCGGGGCGATGACCACCAGGACCATGTGCACCTGACGGTCGCGGGCGACCTGCTCCACGGCGCGGGCGTACTGCTCGGGCAAGGCCTGCATGCCGATGTCCACGGGGTTGGAGGCCTGCATGTGGCTGGGCAGGATTTCCCCCAGCCGCTCGGACGTCTCCCGTCCCAGACGCGCAAGATTGAGGCTCGTCCCGGCCATGCCGTCGGCGGCCAGGATGCCCGCCCCGCCCGAGTTGGTCACGATGGCCAGGCTCGCACCCTTGGGCAGCGGCTGCGTGCCGAACATGCGCGCCAGGTCGAACAGGGTCGAGAGGTTGTCGACCTGGATGATGCCGGCCTGCTTGAGGGCCGTCTGATAGGCGCGCTCGGAACCGGTCAGGGCGCCGACATGGGAAGAAATTGCCTTGCGGCCGTGCTCGGTCATGCCCGCCTGAAGCATGATGACGGGCTTCTCGCGGGTGATGGTCTGGCTGATTCGCGCGAAGCGGCGGCCGTTGTTCATGCCTTCGAGATAGCCGATGACCACATGGGTCTGCGGGTCCTCGGCCAGGAACTGGAGCATGGACGCCTCGTCGATGACGGCCCTGTTGCCGAGGCTCGCGAACTTGGAGAACCCGATCTCCTCGCTGGCGGCCCAGTCAAGGATGGCGTTGCACATGGAGCCAGAGGGCGAGAAGAAGGCGATGTTGCCCTCGGCGGGCAGGCGGGAGATGAGGGACGCGTTCATGCGGTCGGCCCAGGAGGCCACGCCGAGGCAGTTGGGTCCCAGGAGCGTCATGTTCCGGCGCTCGGCCAGCTGGATGACCGCCTCTTCGAGGTAGTAGCCCTTGCCGCCGATCTCGCGGAACCCCGCCGAGGTGACGATGACCGTGCGGATGCCTTTGTCGGCGATGCGTTCCAGGGCGTCGAGGACGGCCTCGGGCGACAGGCAGACCACGGCCAGATCGATGTCCCCGAGGGACTCCAATGCGTCGGCCGGGCGCTCGCCGGTCCAATTGACGGGCACGATCCTCCCCTGATACCCGGAGCCTTCGAGATTGGCCAGGATCACACGGGCCGGAGCCCCCGCGCCGTCGAGGGAGCCGACGACCGCGATGGCCTTGGGAGAAAACAGGGCGTGAAGATAAACGTCTCTCATGGAGAACCTTGATGTCTCTGGAAATTCCTTCCGATGCACTGCGGACACTGCAGTCTGGAATCCATTATGAGTTCAAGCAAGTCAAGCTTTTAATCCAGGCTCTGACACATACGTCCCATGCCAACGAGCACGGCGGGACCCACAACGAGCGGCTGGAATTTCTGGGCGACGCGGTCCTTGAACTGGCCGTGTCCGACGTACTGTACCGCAAGTTTCCGGAGGCCCAGGAAGGGCATCTGACCCGCATGCGCTCGGCCATGGTCAGCGAGACGGCCCTGGCCGGCGTAGCCCGGCGCATGGGCCTGGGCGACTGCCTGCTGCTGGGCCGGGGGGAGGAAAGTCAGGGGGGGAGGGACAAGAATTCCGTGCTGAGCGACGCCCTGGAGGCGGTCCTCGGGGCGGTGTACCTCGACGGCGGCCTGGAGGCCGCATCGGAACGCGTCAAATTTTTGTTCGAGGGGCATTGGCCGTCCCCTCCGGAGACCTTCCGCCCGCGCGACTTCAAGAGCCTGCTGCAGGAAGCCACCCAACGCATCTGGAAATCACGCCCGAGCTACGCCCTGGGGGCCAGCCGGGGGCCTGAACACGCCAAACTCTATTCCGTCATCGTGACCCTGCCGGACGGCACCCGCCTCGAATGGGAGGAGCGCAGCATGCGCAAGGCCGAACAGGGCGCGGCGGAACAGGCGCTGCATCTCCTGCAGGAACGCTACCCGGACATGCCCGAAAACGACGCCCCGCAAACCCCGCCCCGCAAATCGAAAAAGCCGGAGTGAAACACCCCGGCTTTTCGTCTTTGATCATCGCCACTAGCCGGAAAACCCGTCACTAGCCCTGCATGAGCTGCATGGCCATCTGCGGCAGCTGGTTGGCCTGGGCCAGCATGGCCACGGCGGACTGCGTCAGGATCTGGTTGCGCACGAACTCGGTCATCTCCTGGGCCACGTCGACGTCGGAAATGCGCGACTCCGCGGCCTGCAGGTTCTCGGCCTGGATGCTCAGGTTGGTGATGGTGTTCTCCAGGCGGTTCTGGAGGGCGCCGAGGCTCGCGCGGATCTTGTCCTTGGAGACGATGGCGTTGTTCAGGGCGTCGAGAGCCTTCTGAGCACCCGCCTGCGTGGAGATGCTGAAGCCTCCGTCAGCCGAATCGCTCTGGTTGCCGACACCCAAGGCCGAAGCCGTGGAGTTGCCGATCTGGATGTAGTAGTAATCTTCGGCCGAGTCGTTGCCGGCGCCGAAGTGCACCTTGAGCTTGCCGCTCGACTGCAGTCCGTCGCCGTCAAAGTTATTGCTCGAAAGATTGCCGTTCAGCAGGTAGATGCCGTTGAAATCCGTTGCATTGGCGATTCGCGTGATTTCCGAGGCCATGGCCTGGTATTCGGAATCGATGATCAGGCGCTGGTCGGAGGTGTAGGTGCCGGTGGCGGCCTGTTCCGCCAGCTCCTTCATGCGTATGAGCTTCTCGTCGATGACCTGCAGGGCGCCGTCGGCCGTCTGGATCATGGAGATGGCGTCGTTGGCGTTGCGCATGCCCTGGTTGAGGGAAGCGATATCGGCGCGCATCAGCTCTCGGATGGCCAGGCCCGCCGCGTCGTCGGCGGCAGTGCCCACGCGCAGTCCGGAGGACAGGCGCCGGGTCGAAACGGAAAGATTTCCATAGGACTGTGACAGGTTCCTGGCGGCGTTCATCGCCATCATATTATGATTAATGACCAAAGACATGAGATGACCTCCTTGTGCGGTTGTACGCTCCTTAATGCACTCCGAATGCCATTTTCGACATTTCATTTATTTTCAGCATATTAAAAAAAATTGTCCGTTTTTGCGTCAAAAACCGGGTCAATTTTGCCTCCCCGCCCGTTCTAAAGTTTTTCCGTCGCCTGCCGATCAATAGGATGAATCAGAATATCACGAGGAGGCCATGGCCATGAAAATATCCTCCCTTTCCTTCGAACCCCAGGAAATGCTCACGGCTGTCGACCACGTCGCCCAACAGCGAAGCGCTCCGGATAACAGCGAACGCGATCTGCACGCCCTGCTTCGTGACGGGACAGCGAACGCCCCCCAGGACGAAACGGAAGAAATTTCCCTGCAGAAGCTGCAGCACCTGACCGAGGCCGTCGACTCCTACATGGCTTCCATCGGCGTGAGCCTGAAATTCAACATCGACGAGCGCACGGACATGGTCCAGGTGGAGGTACGCGACCCGGAAACGGACAAGCTCATCCGCAAGATCCCGGCCGATGAAATGCTCGACCTTGCCGCGTCCATCGAGAACATGGTCGGCCTGTTCCTCGACAAGGCGCTCTAACGCCCCGCCCGACAAAAATCGGAAGCCCGCGCTGACGTTGTGCAGCGCGGGCTTCCTTGCGTTTATTTTCAGGCGCGCGTTAGCGCTTGAGCTGGATCAGAGTCGTCAGCATCTGGTCCACGGTGGTGATGGTCTTGGAGTTGGCCTGGAAGCCTTTTTCCGTGGTGATCATCTTCACGAACTCCGTGGCCAGGTCCACGTTGGACTGCTCCAGGGAGTTGGAGGCGATGCTGCCCTTGCCGCCGGTGTTGGCCAGGCCGGTGATGGGCGGCCCCGAGGAGCGGGTCTCGGAGAAGAGGTTGCCGCCCTCGCGGTAGAGAGCATAGTTGTTGTTGAAGGTGGCCAGGGTCACGGCGAAGAGCTCCAGGACCTGGCCGTTGGAGTAGCGGCCCGTGATGACGCCGTCGCGGTCCACGGAGATGTTCTGCAGGAACCCGGCGGTATAGCCGTCCTGGGCCTGGAATATGGTCGTGGAGCCCGTTGCGTAGTTGGTGGTGGAAAGGGCGCTGGGCTCCTTGGAATCGAAGCCGTTAAAACTATTGAGCTCAGTGGCCAGTAATGGCGTGGTCAAGGTCGAGGGATCAATATCGTACAGATCCTGCAACGATGTGAGGCTCTCGGGGTTCCAACCTTCACCCCTGTTGCGCAGCCCGAAATTGAATGCAATGCTTTTGGTATTTTCGGAGTCAGCTCCCTTTGGCGTGACGCTTCCATTGTCTGTTCCCAAAAAATTCGCCGTGCATATGGGATACCCATTTTGGGAAAACTCTGCCGGCACCCAAGCTGAAAGCAAATCCGGATCGGCAGGCGTTGCGCTGTTGATTGTAAAGGCAGACATGTCCTCCAGCTCACCTGCAGCGTTGAACGTCAGCGTGCCAGCCATCAAAATGCCTCGCTTTACATCCCCGTCTGCCCAGAATTGTCGATTGTCCTCCCCTGGAGGAACGGCCACGATATATTCCCAGTATCGTTTACCCCCCGCAGCGGCTTCCACTTCATCGTTGGAAACGGGGTCCATATATACCGTCAGATTGTGCGAGGAACCATTTTCGTCGTAAACCTTGATCGTAGTCTGGTAGGCATAGTTGTCTTCAGTTAGGGGAGACTCCTCTCTCGCATCATACTCATCAAACAATGCGGTGAATGGAGACGTATCACTCGCAGACCTGTCTTCCGACGCGGAGTCCACGTTGACAATCGTGTCGACACGGCTCGTGGCCTGGGGGGGGGACTGGAAATTCTCGAGCTTGATATCTGTTGGAACACCCTGAATCTGAACACCGGTCGTGTCCGCGACAGTTGTCGCGCCTTCTGCTGCCACGCTGGAATTCGTTTCCACTATAGGCCAACCCTGCAGTCGATAGCCGTGCGGATCGACCAGGAAGCCGTCCTCGTCGAAGCGGAAATTGCCGGCTCGCGTGTAGTAACTTAGATCCTGGCCGGCCGGCGAAACCACAAAGAAGCCGCTGCCGCCGATGGCCAGGTCCGTGGCCTCCGTCGTGGTCTCCAGGGAGCCCTGGGAGAAATCGCCCATGACCGTGCCCACGGACACGCCTCGCCCGACCTGGCCCACGCCCGAGGCCGTGGTCACCTGCTGGCTCAGGGCGTCCTCGAAGTACATGCGCGAAGCCTTGTAACCGATGGTTGAGACGTTGGAGATGTTGTTGCCGATGACGGTCATGTCCTCGCCATGGACCTTGAGGCCGCTGGTCGCGGAATACATCGATGCTGACAAGCCCATATATTACCCCCTTGTTCCGCCGCTGACGCGGCAAAATCTATGATTCCGTTGACGTGGCCGCCGGCTGCACGACCTTCTTGATGTCGCTGAAGCCGATCTTGCGCCCGTCGCTCAGGCGGAAGTAGGTCTGATCCTCGCCCTGCTCCACCGCAGTGACGACGCCGGTCACTTCCGTATCGACGAAAACGGCCTTGCCCGTGGCGCTTTCCGCCGAAAAATACACGTTGTACTGGCCGTTATCGACCGTGGCGCCATTGTAGTCGGTGCCGTCCCAGCTGAACTCGAACTCGCCGGCCTGCATGGAGGTGAACTTCTCCGTGCGCACGAGATTGTTGTTGGCGTCGTAGATGTTGGCGTAGACCGTGGCCGCGGCGTCCTGCAGCGTGAAGTAGACCGGCGTGGCGTAGTTCTCGACCTTTGTCATGCTGGAGCCTGAGGCCGCGATCTGCTTGCCGATGTAGTTCACCGCGCTCATCATGTCCTGCTGGGCGGTTTTTTCCGTCAGGGCGTTGATGCCTTCGGCGACGTTGGACATCTGCTCCAGGCTCGAAAACTGGGCCAGCTGGGCGATGAATTCCTTGTCGTCGAGGGGGTTCAGGGGATCCTGGTTCTGCAACTGCGTCACGAGCAGCTTGAGGAACGCGTCCTTGCCCAGCACGTCGTTGGCGCCCTTCGTCTCGGCCCCGTAAAACCCGCCCTGCTGCGACAGAATCTGATCGATCATGGCCCACCCCTCTCAGGCAAAAATATCCAGTCCGCTTTGGGAAAGTTTTTCCCTCTGGATACCACTTTGCACTTCCCGGACCAGTCCGGAGTCCACCCGTTCGAGGGTGCGCCAGCGCTGGGCCGAAAGGGCCAGCTCCCGGTTCTCCTGGTAGCGGTTGTGCTGCTCGGCGCCCTGCCACTGGGATTGCCCCTGGGAGTCGGTCAGCTGGGTCTGAACCTCGAGCTTGCCGACCTTGAGGCCCTGCGCCTCCAGCTGGGTACGCAACTGGGAAAGTTGTTCTCCCAGGGCCTGCGAAGCCTCCTGGTTGCTGGCCCGCAGCACGGCCTGGACCTCCTTGCCCTTGACCTGCAGGATCACGCTGACCTGGCCCAGTTCCTCGGGGTCCAACCGGATGACGAGCTGTTTCACGCCCTGGCCGAGGTTGCGGAAGGCGCCGGTCTCGACCTGTCTGTAGACTTCCGCGGAGCGCGAAGCGACCGGGGATTCCCCTCGCTGCGAAACGGCGGACTGGGCACTCTGCCCTGACCCCAGGGCCTGGGCCTCGGTCTCGAGCACGATCTTGCCGGAGGCCGAAGCCGCTGGTTTGGCCGCTCGGGAAGGTTCCTCGCCCCGTGCGCCGAAAAATCCCTGCCGCGCATCCTGCCGGGTCTGGTCACCCTTGGCCCCGTTGGCCTGCGCCGACGCGACATTTCGCGCGTCCGCCGCATCGGACCGCGAGGCGTCCGGGGCAGCGCCATGGTCCCTGGCGGTTTCGCCGCGACCGGCGAGTTCGGCGGCCTGGGCAGCGCCATGACTCTTCCCGGCCTCGCGCGACGCGCTGTCGGAGGAAGCCTTGAGGGCCGCCTCATGCGAGGTCGTCGCCGGCTTGCTCACGGCGGTCTGATTCCCGTCGGAGGCGCCGCCCGGAGTCTGAGGGTCGAGCCCGTCCACGGCCTGGGCCTTGATCCCGGCGCGGCCGAGCGCGTCCTCCGGCTGCGCCTTTCCTTCGGAGCGTGCACCATCCGCAGGGCTGACCGCCGTCTTGGCGCCCTCGGTTCCAGCCCGGGCCACGGACGCTTTCGATTCGGTCAGCGCTGACGCCCCATCTTTCGCGACCTCGCGGACGGAGTCTGCCGACACCTGGGCCCGTCCCTTGCCGGCAAATGTCCCGTCCGTCGCTGCTCCTTGCGCAGCCGACGAGTGCGCGGCCTTCACGGAGCCGCCCGCTTTCCGCCCGTCTGCCGCGGCCTGGACCGGCTCTTCTCCGGCCCGGCCCTTGCGGGCGGTCCGCTCCTGCGGAAGCGAACCGGGTTTGCCGGCCCCTTCGGCCGCAGCGCGGGACAACGCATGGCCGGCGTTTTCGTCCTTGCCGCCCGGTCCTGCGAGCTCAGCCCGCAGGGCCTGGATCTGCGCCCCCAGCGTCACGGCCAGCTCGCTGCGCTCTGCCGGGTCGGTTTGGTGCAAGGTGCCCAGCAGTTCCCGCAGGGCCTTGATCCTGGCGTCCACGTCGGGATTGACGAGCGCACGTCCCTTGGCCTCCCGCTCGACAGCGCCCAATTCCTCCTGCAACGACTCCGTGTCCGGCTGGCCCGACTCATGCGTCGCAGCACCGGCCGAAGCCTCGGGCGGCGTCGCCTCCGCCTCGCGATCGGGGATTCCGCCGCGCTTTTCCTCCCCTTTCCGGGACGCTTCATGAGCGCTCCCGGCAGCTTTTGCCGATTCATCGCTCCGGCCGGACTCCGCACGGGCATCGCTTTCCGCGTGGTGTTCATGGCTCGGGGGAGCCTCTTCCCGCTGCGGAACGACATCGTCCACGACGGCTGCGGCCGGGGCTGCGTCCTGGGTCAGGTACTCCGGCGCAGCCGGTTCAGGACCGGAGGCAGGCTCGCTTTCTGCCTGCCTCGGCGTCGCATCCTGCGAAGCGGCCTGGTTCATCTGCTCCGAGAGAAGACCTGAAAAATCCTGACCAGACCTCGCTTCCATGAAGTCGAAGCGGGAAAAAGGCTGGGATGAAGGCCCGGCGCCAGGCGCCATTGCGGGAAAAAACTGCATGATCCACCTCCTGCTGCCGAAAGCAGATCAAAAGGCGAGCCAACTCTCGAAACACGGTCCTGAAGCGTTTGCCGAGGCCATGCGGCACACGCCGCAATGCGACGGGAATGCGTACTACAAAACGCTCTATTTTTGTCATACGCGGGCTTTTTGTTTTACTTTTTTTTTGCCGCCGTGCTAAACGGAACTCGACTATCGCGTCATGGCAGTGAACGGTTTGGCTGAGCTGGCTTCTCAGCCAAACCTTCCAGCCGCCTCTCCCACTCCCAACGGAAAACGCCCGGCGAACCTCGCCGGGCGTTTTCCGTTCATGGCGGTCATCACAACCGCGGGGAATCGTGCGATTGCATTCAGACGAGCCGGTACGTCCCGTCTTCCTCCTCTCTTCTTTCCGCGATGAGCAGCAGCAGCGGAAGGCAAATCCCCCAGCTCACGCCGATGCGCAGCAGGCTCTGCGCCGTGTCGGCGCCGAACGCCGCGGCGCCGAGGCGCACCCCGGCCCAATACGCGGCGGCACCGGCCACGGCCCCGAGAACGGCCCCGAGCGCGTACCGCCCAAGAAGCCAGCGCAGGCAGTACCGCAGGGTGGCCGCAAACTGCAGCCACAGCAGCAGGAGCCAGGGCGGCGGGAACCCGGATACCAGGAGTCCGCCCTGGAAGGACAGGGTCCCCATCCGCATGTGCAGCGTGTCGACCACGATGCCCAGCGCCAGCGCCCCCAGCATGAGGGAGGCCTCTTCGCCCCGCCTGCGGGCAAGCCCCAGGTGCGCAAGAACCGGAAGAAGCCCCAGGCCCGCTCCGAACCAAGGCCGGCCATTGGCCGCGCCGAGAACGCAGCAGAGCCAGCCGGACTGGTAGAGGACGAAATTGAGGGCGTTGGTGCGCAGCAGGCCGGACATCACTCGCCTCCCCGCGCGTCGGGCTCGCCCATCCTGGACAGCTGCATCTGGTAGTTGCGCACCGTACGGCACAGAAAACCGGCCTCGCAGTAGCTGAAGTAGTATTCCCACTTGCGCAGGAAGGCCTCGTCGAAGCCTTGGGCCAGAACCTCCGCGCGGCGGGCCAGGAGCGCCTCCCGCCACATCCGAAGGGTCCGCGCATAGTGGGGCCCGATGTCGTCGAGGCGGGTGGGCCCGAGCCGCGTGCGCGCGCTCATGGCCGCAACCATGGCCCCAAGGGACGGCAGGTGCCCGCCGGGGAAGATGTGCTTGCGGATCCAGTCGGAACCGCGGCGGTAGGCGTCGTATTTCCGGTCGGGCATGGTGATGACCTGGATCACGGCCCGGCCCCCGGGGGCCAGCAGACGGTCGATGGCCTCGAAATAGGCAGGCAGGTTGACGTGCCCCACGGCCTCGAGCATCTCGATGGACACGATCCGGCTGAAGACGCCCTGCACATGGCGGTAATCTTCAAGACGGATGTCGATGCGGTCTTCGAGGCCCGCCTCACGCACCCGCTCCGTGGCCAGCCGGTGCTGCTCCGCCGAGATGGTGATGCCCGTCAGCCTGCAGCCGGTGCGCCGCACCGCCTCCAGGGCGAAGCCGCCCCAACCGCAGCCGATCTCGAGGACGTGGTCGTCGGGCCCGATGCCGGCCATCTCCAGGGCGGAGTCCATCTTGTTGAGCTGTGCCCGCTCCAGGCTGTCCCCGTCGTCCAGGAAAATGCCGCCGGAATAGGACATGGTCCGGTCCAGGAAAAGCCTGTAGAATTCATTGCCCAAATCGTAGTGTTCGGTGATGTTGCGCCGGCTCCCGGACACGGTGTTGGGCCGGCGCAGGTGGGCCAGGAAATTCAGGGTCCGGCCGGCCAGGGCCGGCAGGAAGCGACGGTCGTTCAGCGTTTCCTCGCGCAGGGCCAGCAGGCGCAGGAGGCCCGTCAGGTCCGGCGTGGTCCAGTCGCCGTCGGCAAAGGCCTCGCCGAAGCCGATGTCCCCCGAGAAGAGCGTGCGCCGGAAAAAGCGCGGCCTGTGCACGGCCAGCTCGACCCGCGGCCCGCCGTCGTCAGGCCCGAAGGTTTCCTGGCCGCCGTCCGGCAGGGGCATCGTCAGTCGCCCGTGGTCGAGACGGCGCAGGAAGGCGGTCACCGCCGCCCGGCCCACCCTGTCGGCCACCATCGGCGGGGCCTGGCGGATGGTCATGGGCGAGGCGGGGTCGGGCTTGGGGAAGACGGGCCGCTTCTTCCCGAAATACAGCCGCGCCGCCTGGGCCAGAATGCGCGGGAAGGTCGCGGCCGCCCGCAGGGGATGGCGCAGGAGCAGGCCGGCCAGGTTCGCGCATGTCACGGCCCGGGCCGCGCCGGTGAACGAAGCCGTCAGGGCCGGACCGTCTTCCAGGATGTAGGTGATGGCCACGCGCATCTCGTCGCCCAGGGTCGAAAATTCGAACTCGTAACGTCCCTTACGCGGAAAGAACGGCGAGACGTGAAAAGCCTTGTCAGTCCCGAAGCGGCCCGTTTCGGCGTCGGGCGTGAGCACGTAGAGGTGGGTCTCGCCGAAGGTATTGTTGACCTGCGTCAGGACGCAGAAGATCCGGCCCGAGGCATCGAGGCAGTAAAAGAAGCTGGCCGGGTTGAAGACGTAATGGAACTGGCGCAGGGCCGTCAGCAGTACGACCCTGGCCGGGTCCCCCCCAACGCCGTTCTCGCGCAGGGCGCGCAGGACTTTCACCCGCAGGGGAGCATCACCGGGGTAAAGATAGTCGCGGTCGTGCAATGCCAGGGGACGGACGCGATTATGGCCGAACAGGAGGCAGGCCCCGTCCAGTTCGTCCAGCTCGTCCAAGTCCAGGGCATACATGTGCAGCCCGTAGTCAAAGGCGTGCCGGACCTTGTACAGGCGCTCATGCCGCAGGGCCCCGGAATAGATCCTCGAATGCATCAGCTCCTCCTCAAGCTTGCTGCCGCCGCGTTGGCCGACCGCACGGCGTCCTCATGGAAACCGTACCCGAAATAGCTGCCGCAGAACCACGTCCCGCGCCGCCCGTTCAAGGAGGCAAGCTCCGCCTGCGTGGCCATGGAATCCCTGGTGTAGACGGGGTGGTGGTAGATGAAATCGGCCAGGACCTGCGACTCGTCATGGGGCGTCGGCCGGTTCAGGGTCACCAGGAACTGCCTGTCTCCGGCCAGCCCCTGGAGAAGATTCATGGAATAGGTCACGAAGACGTTTTTGTCCTCGCCCGCCACGCGGCGGAAGTTCCAGCAGGCCCATGCCGCCCGTTCCCGCGGCATGACCGAGACGTCGGTATGCAGGACCGTCCTGTTTTCCTCGTAGCGCCATGCGCCAAGCAGGCGGGCCTCGTCCGCGGACGGGTCTCCCAGCATGCGCAGGGCCTGGTCTGCGTGGGCCGCAATGACGACCTCGTCGAAGACCTGTGGTTCCTCCCCTTCCACCTCCACCCGCACGACCTCGTCCGTGCGCAGAACCCTGGCCACGGGCGAGTTCAGCCGCACGGTGCCGGAAAAACGGCGCAGGAAGGCCCGGACGTAGCTGCAGCTGCCTCCGCTCACGGTCCGCCAGCGCGGCCTGTCCACCAAGGACAGCAGGCCGTGGTTACGGAAGAAACGCAGGAAGGACAGGGCCGGGAAGAGCCCCACCCGCCCGGCCGGCGTGGACCAGATGGCCGCGGCCATGGGCAGGAGATAGTTTTCGACCATGAACGGCGAATAGCGTCGGCTGCGGACGTACTCGTCCAGGGTTCCCAGTTCGCCTCCGGCATCGAGATCGTCCTTCGCCTGGCGACAGAAGCGCGCGATCTCGAACAGAAAACGCCAGTACCGTGGGGACACCATATTCCCGCGCTGAACGAAAAGCCCGTTCAAGTCCGTGCCGGCGTAGGTCAGCCCGGTTTCCTCGCAGTGGAAGCCGAAGGACATCTCCGATGCCCGGGACGGGACGCCCAGTTCGTCGAGGAAGCGGATGAAGAGGGGGTAGGTGGCCTCGTTGAAAACGATGAATCCCGTGTCCACCGGCGTGTCGCCGTCGGGCACGGAGACGGTGTGGGTGTGGCCGCCGAGATAGTCGGCCGCCTCGAAAACCGTGACCTCGCGGATGTCCTGCAGCAGGTGGGCGGCCACGATCCCGGCGACACCGCCTCCGATGACGGCCGTGGTCCTTCTGGTTCCGGAAGATTTCATGGAGCGCCCCCCGGCTCCGCAGTGGCTTCGTCGGAGGCCGCCCGCCTCGAGGGCCTCGGGAAGAACGCGCTCGTCGCCCGTCTGTAGGCCTCGAACTCGGGATTGCCCTCGTACTTGGCTTCGAGCATGGGTATGCCCGAGACCTTGAGCAGCAGGAAACCGATCAGCAGCGGGCTGACCACGCCCCACAGGCCCAGCGGCGACGCCAGCCCCAGGAAGAAGAAGCCCCACCACAGCGTCGCCTCCCCGAAATAGTTGGGGTGCCGGGTGTAGCGCCACAGGCCCGTGGTCATGACGCGGCCCCTGTTGGCCGGGTCCTTTTTGAAGCGCGCGAGCTGCCAGTCGCCCACGGCCTCGAAGAAGAAGCCCAGGGCAAAGAGCGACAACCCCAGGGCGTCGGACCAGGATGGATCGCCGCCCGGCTGAGCCACAGCCAGCAGGATGGGCGCGGCCACGACGAGGATGACCGCCCCCTGCAGCATGTAAATCTGCAGGAAGCTGCGCCAGACGAAGGTCCCACCCCAGGACTCGCGGAAGTTCCGGTAGCGGAAGTCTTCGCCCCGGCCGCGGTGGCGAAGGCCTATGTGCAGGCCCAGCCGCAGCCCCCACAGGCAGGCCAGGCCCAGCATGACCAGGGGCCGGAAGTGGTCCGGCATCCCTCCGGCCAGCCACGCGGCGACCCCGGCCCAGGCCAGGGCCGGGCCGTAGGCGATATCCATGAGGCTGTTGTCGTTTCTGTACGTGCCCACGACGAACATGGCGTTCATGGCCAGGAGCACGGCCACGGCCGCGCCGAGCAGTACTGTCGTCATCGCGTCCCCCTTTCAGGCCAGCTTGAGTGCGAGAAGGTAGCTGCCGCCGGCAACCAGGGTGCACAGGACCGTGCCCCAGGCGATATCAACCAGAACGACGTTGAGGGGCCAGTCCCGCAGTGTGGCCAGATTGGTCAGGTCATAGGTCGCGTAGGTGAAGAAGCCGAAAAGCGCCCCCCACAGGCAGGCCCTGCCAAGGGACTGGGCCTCCAGGCCGGGCCGCACGGCAAAGAGGAGGATGCCGGCGATGTAGATGAAATAGAAGACGAACGCCGCCGGCCAGTTGACTTCGGGGCTCAGGAGATGGCGCAGGTTTGTTTGGTAGAAGCTCCGGGCCAGAACGCCCAGCCAGAGCATGTCGATGGCGAAAAAAACGGGTACGGTGGCAAGGTAGAGCTTGATCCAGAATAGGATACCCATGGCAACCCTCCCAATGCTGTGCGGCTGGCGAAAAAAAACGCCCGGCGTGAAACACCGGGCGCCACTGTCAGACCAATTCCAAGACCTTGAATCATCCTCCGAAGGAACCAGCGCCAATGACTTCCATGGCCTTGCTGTAGTGTACCCTGACCAGACCGATCTTGTCTTCCAGATCCTTTGAAGCCGCCTGAACCCCTTCCAGAGGACATTCGGATTCAAGCTGGGCGGTCTTGGCTTCGATTTCGCGAACGAGGGCCTTGATTTCCGTCACGGTATCCAAAAGCTTTCCGCGGTCGGCGTCCTTGAGATCCATAAACGCGGCCATCACGTCATACAGAGTGGCCTTCCATGCGGTGAGTTCTCCTTCGACGCCCTTGCAATATCCCTTTACAGCCAGCCTTTTTGCTTCGTCGGACATACAACCTTCAATAGCCGAGCATCCCCAACCTGGTCCTGGATAATCCATGTTTACCATAACGGCCTCCAAAATATTTTAGATGTTTGAAGATATTTATACACAACTTCAACTTATCGTCAACAGAAAGGATTATTTTGCATTTAATGTCACAAAAAATTCTGGCAAGAGGCGGGATTAAGGTTCTCCCTCCTTGGCTGGCCAGGGTCCGGTGAGCCTTGCCAGACTTGCGTCGCCCGCTCCACTGTGCCCAGGGCTTGCCAGGGAGCCCCAATTCGCGAAGAATCTTCACGCACAACGCGGAGGGATGTTCATGAAGCCATGGATGCGGAGTTTCGACTGGCTGCGCCCGACAACGATCCAGGGGCACCTCATTCTGATGGTGCTGGCTCTGGTCGTCGTCCAGATCGCCGTCAGCTGGCATGTCATCTCGGGGTTGACCGAGGAGATGCTGCACGAGCAGGTCGGCCAGACCGCCCTGCAGACGGCCAAGACCATCGCCCAGATCCCGCGCATCCGCCACGCCCTAGAGGCCGGAGACCCGGAAGGTGAGATCCAGGCCCTGGCCGAAACCATCCGGGCCCAGACCGGGGCGTCCTTCGTGGTCATCGGCGACACGCATGAACGCCGATACTCCCACCCCGTGCCCGAGCGCATCGGCCAGACCTTCGTCGGCGGGGACACCGGGCCGGCCCTCAAGGAGGGCAAGTCCTACGTATCCGAGGCCGTGGGCACCCTAGGGCGTTCCCTGCGCGGCATGACGCCCATCCGGGGCGACGACGGGGCCGTCATCGGCTTCGTGTCCGTGGGCTACCTGTCCGAGAGCGTGCACGAGTCCATCTCGTCCCACCTGGACAAGCCGCTCATGTACATCATCGGCATGAGCGTGGTCGGCATCCTGAGCGCAGTGGTCATCGCCGGCCGCCTGAAGCGCATGACCCTCGGGCTCGAACCCTCCGAGATCACCAACCTCTACCTGGAACGCGTGGCCGTGCTGCAGACCATCCGCGAGGGGGTCATCGCCATTGACCACCAGGGCGACATCCGCGTCTGCAACCAGGCCGCCAGGCGCTATGCCGGCCTGAGCCCGGAGGAGCGCTTCGTTGGCAGGCCTGTGGACGCCGTCATCCCGGAGGCGGGACTCCTGCACACGCTGCACACGGGACAGGCGGAGTTCGACCAGGAGCGAAGCGTGGACGGCCGCGAGCTCGTCTTCAACATCGTGCCCGTGTTCCAGAACCAGAAGGTGCGCGGCGTGGTGGCCAGTTTCCGGCGCAAGGACGAACTGGACCGTCTGGCGGCCGAACTGTCGCGGGTGCAGGAATACTCCGAACTGCTTCGCGTCCAAACCCACGAGTACTCCAACAAGCTGCACACCATCGCGGGCCTGATCCAGATCGAGGCCTACCGCGAGGCCCTGGACCTTGTGGTCACGGAATCCTCGGGCTACGAGGATTTCATCCGTTTCCTGGGCGAGGCGGTGCCGCATCCGGTCATTGCCGCCATCATCCTCGGCAAGTACAACCGGGCCAAGGAGCTGCGGGTCAGCTTCAGCATCGACCGCGACAGCACCCTGGCCGACGTGCCGGCCTGGATACCCCAGGAGAAGATCGTGACCATCCTCGGCAACATCCTGGACAACGCTTTCGAGGCTGCCCTGCAGCGGCCGCCGGGGTTGCGCTCTGTGGAGATGTCCTTCACGGACCTGGGCAACGACATCGTCTTCGAGATCGAGGATTCGGGCCACGGCGTGGCCGTGGACGAGCAGGCCCACATCTTTGAACGCGGCGTGACCACCAAGGGCCAGGGCCGCCGGGGCGTGGGCCTGTCCCTGGTCCGCCAGCGCCTGGAGGAGCTCGGCGGGCAGATCATGGTCAGTCGAGGGCACCTAGGCGGGGCCCTGTTCACCGTAGTCATCCCCAAGGAGCCGAGATGATCACCAGAGTACTCATCGTCGAGGACGACGTGCGCATCGCCGACCTGCACCGCCGCTTCACCGAGCGTGTCCCGACCTGCGAGGTGGTCGGCATCGCCCACCGCCTGGACGACGCACGCGACATGGCCCTGGCCCTGGAGCCCCATCTCATCCTGCTGGACCTCTATTTCCCCGAAGGCCCCGGCACGGACCTGCTGCGCGAAATCCGGTCCAGGGACCTGGAGATCGACGTCATCCTCATCACCGCGGCCCGGGAAATGGGCCCTCTGAAGGAGGCCCTGCGCGGCGGGGTCTTCGACTACCTCATCAAGCCCGTCACTGCCGAGCGCTTCCACGACTGCCTGACCAAGTTCTGCGCCTACCGCGAACGCCTGCGCCTGGGCAGCGCCATCGAGCAGCACGACGTGGACAGCCTGCTCCACCCCGCCGCTTCGCGCGCCCAGGGCGGGGGGGCCTGCCTGCCCAAGGGCATCGACGCCCTGACACTGGGCAAGGTGCGCGGCGTGTTCGACCAGACCCAGGAAGCGGGCCTGAGCGCAGAGGACGTGGCAGACCTCATCGGCATCAGCCGCTCGACCTCCCGCCGCTACCTGGAATACCTCATCTCCGAGGGCACCCTCTACGCCGACGCGGTCTACGGCAGCGTGGGCCGCCCGGAACGCCGCTACTTCCGCTGCTGACCCCGCCCCGCCCTTGTCCCTCCGTGCGTGAGCACAATGAGCAAAATCCCCAAAATGGGGATTTTCCTTTTTTCGCTCCAAACGACATTTCCTTCACCGGCCGGCGTATCCGTGGCTTCAGAAACTCGAGGTCCCTTTCACGGCGCACCCGCGCCCCCAACACGATTTTGTTGCAGGAGGAGTCATGAAACGTTTCTTCATGTGCGCAGTCGCCATCGTCGCCATCGCGCTGACCGTCCCCGCGTTCGCCAAGACAGTGCTGAAGCTCGGCCACATCGCCGAGGTCAGCCACCCCTACGCCCAGGGCGCCGACCATTTCGCCAAGCTCGTGGCCGAAAAGTCCGGCGGCGACATGGAAGTCCAGGTCTTCCCGTCCTCCCAGCTCGGCAGCCAGAAGGACATGACCGAAGGCCTCATCTACGGCACCATCGACATGGTCCTGACGGGCACCGCCGACCTCGGCCAGTTCCAGCCCAAGATGTCCCTCTTCGACCTGCCCTTCCTGTTCAAGGACCGCGCCCACGCCTACAAGGCCCTGGACACCGTCGGCATGGAACTGGGCCAGGAACTCGAGCCGCGGGGCCTCAAACTCCTGGGCTACATGGAGAACGGCATCCGCCACCTGACCAACAACGTCCGCCCGGTGAAGGCCCCCACCGACATGGCCGGCCTCAAGATCCGCGTCATGTCCAACAAGATCTACATCGAAACCATCAAGTCCCTGGGCGGCTCCCCCACCCCCATGGCCTTCGGCGAACTGTACTCCGCCATGCAGCAGGGCACGGTCGACGGCCAGGAGAACCCCAGCGCCCACATCTACACCAAGCGCTTCTTCGAGGTGCAGAAGTACGCCTCCCTGACGGCTCACGCCTACGCCCCGGAACCGGTGCTCATCTCCATGATCACCTGGAGCAAGCTTTCCGACGCCCAGAAGGCGATCATCCAGGAAGCCGCCAAGGAAGCCATCGCCTGGCAGCGCGACCTGTCCACCAAGGAGGACAACGAGTACTGGGACAAGATCAAGGCCACCGGCAAGATCGAGGTCATCGAAGTGGACCGCAAGCCCTTCATGGAAGCGACCCAGCCCGTGTGGAAGGAATTCGCCCCCACCGTCGGGCAGGACAACATCGACAAGGTCCTGGCCCTGGGCAACTAGAAACACGTGAGCCAGCCCGTCCCGGCCTCCCGGGGCGGGCTTTGAAGCGGCCATGGCTCGGACATTTCACATTTCAGGAGATTATATGGACAAGCTTCTCAAGGGCGTGCGCTCGGTGCTCTACGGTTTCTCCGTCGTCGCCATGTCGGTCATGCTCGTGATCATCTTTGCCCAGGTCGTGACGCGCTACCTGTTCAACTACACCCCTGAATGGTCCGAAGAACTGGCCCGTTTCCTGTTCGTCTGGGTGGTCTTCCTGGGCTCGGCCCTGATCATGGGCGAGAGCGGCCACCTGGCCGTGCAGTTCTTGCCGGACAAGTTCAAGGGCACGGTCTTCGGCACCGTCCTGGACATCATCATCAACGTCTGCGGTTACGTGTTCATCGGGCTGCTCCTGACCCAGGGCTGGAAGATGACCTCCATCATGACCTTCCAGCGCGCGCCGGGCCTCGATATCCCCATGAGCTGGGTCTACGTCATCATCCCGGTCAGCTGCGTGCTGATGCTCCTCTACCTCTTCCGGGAAACCCTGCGCATCTTCAGAAACATTTCCGGGCGCGGCACCGGGCAGGAGGGATAGCCATGGAATTCGTCCTTCTCTTCGTCTTCCTGGGACTGACGGCCCTGGGCGTGCCCGTGGCCTTCGCCCTGTGCCTGGCCGCTGCCACCATCCTGCACTTCTTCATGAACATGCCCCTCGTCATGGTTTCGCAGATGATGTACGCGGGCATCGACTCCTTCTCCTTCATGGCCGTGCCCTTCTTCATGCTGGCCGGCTCCTTCATGTCCGCCGGCGGCGTGACCGGGCGCCTGGTGAACTTCTCCCAGGCCCTGGTGGGCTCCTTCACGGGCGGCCTGGCCCAGGCCGTGGCCGTGTCGGGCATGTTCTTCGCCGCCATCTCGGGCTCCTCCGCAGCCACCACGGCCGCCCTAGGCTCGACCATGGTCAATGAAATGGAGAAAAAGGGCTACTCCCGCGAGTGGGCCACGGGCATCGTGGCCGCCGGCGGCACCGTGGGCATCGTCATCCCGCCGTCCATCACCCTGGTCGTCTACGGCGTCATCGCCGACACCTCCATCGGCGACCTCTTCGTCGGCGGCTTCCTGCCCGGCATCCTCATGGGCGTGTCCATGATGCTGGTCAGCTGGTGGCTGGCCAAGAAGAACGGCCTCAAGGCCGAAGGGACGTTCTCGGTCCCGGCCCTGTGGACCTCCTTCAAGGACTCCTTCTTCGCCCTCATGACCCCGGTCATCATCATCGGCGGCATCTACGGCGGCATCTTCACCCCGACGGAGGCCGCGGCCGTGGCCGCCGTGTACGGCATCTTCGTCGGCATGTTCATCTACAAGGAACTCAAACTCAGGGACTTCCCCAAGATCATCTTCCAGGCCGTCATCGGCACGACCATCATCATGTTCCTGGTGGGCGCTGCCAACGTCTTCGGGTGGCTCCTGACCAACCTGCAGATCCCGCATCACGTCGGCGCCTTCGTGGCCAGCCTGACCAACTCGCCGATGCTCTTCCTCATGGCCATGAACATCCTGCTCCTGATCATCGGCACCATGGTCAACGCCTCGGCGGCCGTGGTCATCCTGACGCCCATCTTCCTGCCCGTGGCCAAGAGCCTGGGCATCGACCCGCTCTTCTTCGGCGTGCTGATGGTCTGCAACCTGGCCATCGGCTGCATCACGCCGCCCGTGGGCCTGGACCTCTTCGTGGCCAGCGCCATCACCAAGGTACCCCTGGAGAAGGTCATGAAGGCGTCCCTGCCGTACCTCTGGGCGCTGTTGGTCAGCCTGCTCATCCTGACCCTCTTCCCGCCCATCATCACCATCCTGCCCAAGCTGCTCGCCTCGTAGCGCAGCGCGGAAGGCCAAAAAAAAGGGCGATCCTCTGCGGGACCGCCCTTTTTTTGTTGCAACCGCGATGCAGCTTACTGCAACACTTCGGCCTTTACGATGACCACCGGCTCCACCGGAACGTCGCCGTGCATGCCCTTGGACCCGGTCTTGACCGCGTCGATGGCGTCGACCACCTGCTGGCCCTCGACGACCTTGCCGAAGACCGCGTAGCCGAAATCGCGCACGCCATGGTTCAGGAAGTCGTTGTCGGCCGTGTTGATGAAGAACTGGGACGTGGCCGAGTCGACCTCGCCGGTGCGGGCCATGGCGATGGCGTACTTGTCGTTCTTCAGGCCGTTGGCCGCCTCGTTCTTGATGGGGGCGTGCCCCTTTTTCTGGGCCATGGACTCGTCCATGCCACCGCCCTGGATCATGAAGCCCTTGATGACGCGGTGGAAGACCGTGCCCGAATAGAACCCTTCCTTCACGTACGTCAGGAAGTTCTCCACCGTGACCGGGGCATGGACCGCGTCGAGTTCGAGAACGATGACGCCCTTGTTCGTGGTCAGGGCGACCTTGGGGTTTCCGGCCTGGGCCGCGGTGGCGGTCAGGCAGAACAGGGCGAAAGCGAAGAGAAATGCGCGCATGATGTACCTTCCTTTAAAAGATGACGGCTTCGAACCACCAGATCTCGACCTTGGACTTGCGCCAGCTCCCCTTGGGCAGGCCGGCCTTGACGCAGGTCTGGTCCAGGAACGTTTCCCGGCCCCAGCCCCACTCGGTGGCCACCTGCGGCAGGAGCAGGCCCGAGTGCAGGGATTTGCGAATGTAGAGCCCGTGACGGCCGATCTCGATGAGTTCCGGATCCGGGCAGGGCGTGATGGGTCCCAGGACCGAGACCTCGATGTCCAGATCGTCCAGTTCCTCCGAGGTGAGCGGCGGGAAGCGCGGGTCCTCGAAGGCCGCGGCCCCGGCCATGCGCTCGATGGTCGACACCAGCGGGCCGTTGCCAACGACGTTGCCGATGCAGCCGCGCAGGCGGCCCTGCCTCTTGAGGGTCACGAAGGCGCCGAGTTCCATGTTCAGGGTCTCGGAGGACAGGGCCGGTTTGGGGCCCTCTGCCTGGCCCAGATGATGGGCGATGACGTAGCGGATGAGGTCCTTGCAGAAGCGCTTTTCCTCATCGGTCAGAACCAGCTGAAATGCGTTCATGCCTGACTCCTAACGGTCGAAAGGTGGCTCCAGCGGGGGGTTGGTCCAATGCGGGCCCGAGAACGTCCGGGACGCACCGTCGACGACGACCTTACGGCCCTCGACGTACACGCGCCCCTCGGCGATCCACTGCAGGGCCTGCGGGTAGATGCGGTGCTCCATCTCCAGGATGCGCGCACCAAGGGACACCTCGTCGTCGTCCGCGAAGGCGGGCACCGCGGCCTGGATGACGATGGGGCCGTGGTCCATCTGCTCGTCCACGAAGTGCACCGTGCACCCGGCAAGGCGCACCCCGTGCCCGGCCTGCTGGCGCTGGGCGTGCAGCCCCGCGCAGGCCGGCAGCAGAGCCGGGTGGATGTTGACCACGCGGCCGGCGAAGGGAGTCAGGAACTCGGGCGTGAGGATGCGCATGAACCCGGCCAGAGCCACCCACTCCACGCCGGCCTGCCGCAGCAGGCGCACCAGCTCGCGGTCGAAGTCCTCGCGCCGCGGAAAGTCCGCGTGCAGGACACAGGCCGTGGGGATGCCTGCCTCTCGGGCGCGTTCCAGGCCCAGGGCGTCCGCCTTGTTGGCGATGACGACGCGGATGTCGGCGTCGAGGCTCCCCTCCCGCACCCGGTCCAGGATGGCTTGCAGGTTGGAGCCCGCGCCGGAGACGAGAACGCCCAGGGCCAGACTCATATCACCCCTTGACCAGCGCGTCGACCAGGGCCGGGATGGTGTAGTCCTCGGGCATGATGTCCGGGGTGAACCCGTATTCCTTCAAGGTCCTGGCCGTCACGGGTCCGATGCAGCAGATCTTGAGGCCCCTGCCCACGTAAGGGCGCAGGGTGTCGGCCGGGACCAGGGCGAAGAAGTTCTCCACCGTGGAGGAGCTGGAGAAGGTCAGGTAGTGGAGCCTGCCCTTTTCCAGGAGTTCGACGATCTCGGCCCCGTCCTCCTGGGTCAGCTTCGTCTCGTAGACCGGCAGCACGTCGACCTGCGCCGCCACCTTGGCCAGTTCCTCGGGCAGCACCTCGCGGGCGACCTTGGCCCGGGGGATGAGCACCTTCTTGCCGGCCACGCCGCGCTCCAGGAGCCCCTCGACCACGGATTCGGCCACGTACTTGGGCGGGATGAAGTCGGGGCGGATGCCGCGCTCAAGCAGGGCCTCGGCCGTGGCCGGGCCGATGGCCGCCACCTGCGAGGCCCCAAGGGCCCGGGCGTCCTTGCCGACCAGTTCGAGCTGGTACCAGAAATGGCGCACGCCGTTGACCGAGGTGAAGATGACCCAGTCGTAGCCGGCAATCCCGTCGATGGCCTCGCGCACCGGGGCGTAGTCCTCCAGGGGCACGATGGTGATGGTCGGAAATTCGTAGCAGGCCGCGCCCAGGCGCTCCAGGGTGTCCTTGAGGCCGCTGGCCTGCTCGCGGGCGCGGGTCACGACCACGCCTTTGCCGTGCAGGGGCAGCTTCTCGAACCAGTTCAGCGTGTCGTGGAGCTGCACCACCTCGCCGACCACGAGCATGGACGGGGCCTTGATGCCCTCGCGCTCGGCCAGGGCCGAGATCTCGCTCACGGTGGAGACCCATGACTGATGCTTGCTCGTCGTACCCCAGCGCACCAGGGCGGCGGGCATGTCGGGGCGCATGCCGTGCTCCATGAGCTTGCCCGTGATGTAGGGCAGGTTCTTGACGCCCATGTAGAAGCACAGGGTGCTAGCCGCCGTGGCCAGGGCCGGCCAGTTGTGGGCCGAATCGGGCTTGGTCGGGTCCTCGTGGCCCGTGATGAGGGACACGGAGGAGGCGTACTTGCGGTGCGTCAGCGGGATACCCGCGTAGGCCGCGCCGGCCACGGCCGAAGTCACGCCGGGCACGACCTCGAACTCCAGGCCCGCTTCGAGCAGCTCCTCGGCCTCCTCGGCGCCGCGGCCGAAGATGTACGGGTCGCCGCCCTTGAGGCGCGCCACGTCCTTGCCTTCCTTGACCTTCCTGACGATGAGCTCGTTGATCTGGTCCTGGGGCAGGGTGTGGTCCCCGCCCTTCTTGCCCACGTAGATGATCTCGGCGTCGGGGCGGCACAGGGACAGGAAGCTCTTGTTGGCGAGGTAGTCGTAGATGACGACCTCGCACTCCTGCAGGAGACGCTGCCCCTTGACCGTGATCAGACCGGGATCGCCCGGGCCTGCGCCGATGAGATACGCTTTGGCCATGATGTTTCCTTTCGTTAGAATATGTGGGCCGGCTAGCCGACGAACTCCTGCACCTTGGCCCGCAGCTGTTCCAGGGCGGCCTTCTTCTCGGCGAATTCCGCCGCCTTGGCCTTCTCCTTGGCCACCACGTCCTCGGGGGCCTTGCTGACGAAGCTTTCGTTGCCGAGCTTCTTGGTCACGAAATCGAGTTCCTTGGTGATCTTGCCCAGTTCCTTGTCCAGGCGGGCCAGCTCGGCCACGAAGTCCACCACGCCGGCCAGGGGCACGAAGAGCTCGCAGCCGCGGACCACGGCCGAGGCGCAGCCCTTGGGCGGCTCGATGTCCGGGGCCGCCGTCAGGGAGCCGACGCGGGCCAGGGCCGCGATCTCGGTCTCGTGGGCCGCAAGGAACGCCTGGTCCTCGCCGCCGGCGCGCACCAGGACATTGAGGGCGATGCCAGGCGCCACGCCCAGCTCGGCGCGGATGTTGCGCACGGCCACGATGACGCCCTGCAGGAACTCCATGTCGCGCACGGCCCCCTCGTCCTCGCACTCGGGCCGGGCCTTGGGGTAGGGGCGCACGGACAGGCTCTCGGCGTCCAGGGCCGGGATGCAGGACCAGATCTCCTGGGTCACGAAGGGGATGATGGGGTGCGCCACGACCATGATCTCAGACAGCACGTGCTTCAGGCACGAACGCGCCGCGGCCTTGGCCGCCTGGTCCTCGCCGTAGAGTTCGGGCTTGATCAGCTCCAGGTACCAGTCGCAGAACTCGCGCCAGACGAAGCCGTAGAGGCCCTGGGCCGATTCGTTAAAGCGGTAGCCCTCGATCTGCGCCGCGTGCTCCTTCTTAAGCACCTCCAGGCGGTGCAGGATCCACTTGTGGTGCAGGCCTGTCAGGGCCTTGGGGTCGAACTCGGGCTCGTTGCCGTCCACGTGCATCAGCGCGAAGCGGGCCGCGTTCCAGATCTTGTTGATGAAATGCCGGTAGCCCTCGATGCGCGCCTCGGACAGCTTGATGTCGCGGCCCATGGCGGCGAACGAGGTCAGGGTGAAACGCAGGGAGTCGCAGCCGTACTTGTCGATCATCTGCAGGGGGTCGATGACGTTGCCCGTGGACTTGGACATCTTCTTGCCGTGCTCGTCGCGGACCAGGGCGTGGATGTAGACGTCCTTGAAGGGCACGTTGTCCATGAACTGCAGGCCCATCATCATCATGCGGGCCACCCAGAAGAAGAGGATGTCGAAGCCCGTGACCAGGAGCGAGGTCGGGTAGAAGGCCGCCAGCTCATGGGTCTTCTCGGGCCAGCCCATGGTCGAGAAGGGCCACAGGGCCGAGGAGAACCAGGTGTCGAGGACGTCCTCGTCCTGGGTCAGGTTGGCGCTGCCGCACGTGCAGGCCGTCGGATCCTGGCGGGCCACGATGACCTCGCCGCAGTCCTTGCAGGTCCAGACCGGGATGCGGTGGCCCCACCACAGCTGGCGCGAGATGCACCAGTCGCGGATGTTGTCGAGCCAGTTGTAGTAGGTCTTGTTCCACTGGGCCGGCCAGATGGTCGTGCGGCCGTCTTCCACGGCGGCCCGGGCCTTCTCGGCCAGGGGCTTGACGGACACGAACCACTGCTCGGACACGAAGGGCTCGATGGTCGTCTTGCAGCGATAGCACTGGTTGACCTTGTTCTCGTAGGGCTCCTCGGACACCAGGGACCCGCAGGCCCCAAGATCCTCGACGATGAGCGTGCGGCACTCGGCGGCGCTCAAGCCCCGATACTTCTCGGGCGCGTTGTCGTTCATGCGGCCCTTGTCGTCGATGACGCCGACGGCTTCCAGGCCGTGCTTGCGGCCCAGTTCCCAGTCGTTCATGTCGTGGGCCGGGGTGATCTTGAGGCAGCCGGTGCCGAACTCGCGGTCCACGTAGGCGTCGGCGATGACCGGGATGCGGCGGCCCACCAGGGGCAGGATGACGAACTTGCCGACCATGTGCTGGTAGCGCTCGTCCTCGGGGTGCACGGCCACGGCAGTGTCGCCGAGCATGGTCTCGGGGCGGACCGTGGCCACGGTGACGGAGCCCGAGCCGTCCTCCAGGGGGTAGCGCAGGTGGTAGAGCGTGGACTTGGCCGGGGCGTACTCGACCTCGTCGTCGGCCAAGGCCGTGTGGCAGCGGGTGCACCAGTTGACGATGTACTTGCCGCGGTAGACCAGCCCCTGCTCGTAGAGGGTGACGAAGACTTCACGCACGGCCTTGGACAGGCCCTCGTCCATGGTGAAGCGCTCGCGGGTCCAGTCGACGCTTGCGCCCAGGCGGCGGATCTGGTTCAGGATGCGTCCGCCGTAGTCCTCCTTCCATTCCCAGACGCGCTCGATGAAGGCCTCGCGGCCCAGATCCTCGCGGCGCTTGCCTTCGGCCAGGAGCTTGCGTTCCACCACGTTCTGGGTGGCGATGCCCGCGTGGTCCGTGCCCGGCACCCACAGGACGGTCTTGCCGTGCTGGCGCATGAAGCGGCACATGATGTCCTGCAGGGTGATGTTCAGGGCGTGGCCCATGTGCAGGGCGCCGGTGACGTTGGGCGGCGGGATGACGATGGAGTAGTTGTCCTTGGGGTGCGCGGCGGCCTTGGCCGCGTCGGGCGTGAAACTCTGGTGCGACTTCCAGTAGTCGAGCCAGCGCCCTTCCACGTCGGCTGGTTCGTATCCCTTGGAAAGCGTCTCGTTGGCCATATGATGGACTCCAGTGAGCTGATTGCGGCGAAAAAAGCGCCGGGAGGCCCGGCGCGGCGGAAACAAAAATGAGTACTGGGGCGCCCCCCAAAAATCAAGCCCGACTTGCCCGCCACCGCCGTTCCTGCTAGGCGATACGGCCATGCGCACCCCTTCCTCCACCCTGGCCGTCCTGTGGGACGAATCGCACCTCTGGGGCCTGCTCCTGCACCGCGCCCTGTCGGCCATGCACGCCCCCTTCACCCTGGTCAGGGCCGGGGAAATCCGCTCCGGCCGTCTGCAAAGCCTCAGGCCCCCCATCCTGATCGTTCCCGGAGGCTGGGCCCGGCTCAAGTCCACGGCCCTGGGCGAAGACGGGCGGCGGGAAATCCGCAACTTCGTCGAAGAAGGGGGGACCTACCTCGGCTTCTGCGGCGGGGCCGGACTGGCCCTGGGCTCCGAGGGCGGCACGCCGTGCCTGGACCTGTGCTCGTGGTCCCGCAAGCCGGCCAGCCGCCGGCTGCCCAACTTCAGCGGGCACCTGCGCTGCGCGGTCTGCGACGGCGGGGCCGATTACGAAGCGGCCCTGCCGGTCTGGTGGCCGTCCCAGTTCGAGCCGGATCAGGCCCTGCCCTTGGATGTAGTAGCCAGGTACGAAGGTCCGGGAGTTGATTTCTGGTCTGCGGATCTGGAATGGTCGGGCATCGCGGCCGACGAGGTGGGACAATGGGAGGATCTCTACGGCATCAACCTCGATCCTGGGCGGTTGCGCGGCGAGCCCTGCATCGTGCGCGGCGGGTTCGGCCACGGGAGTTTCGTGCTGAGCTACGCCCACTTGGAGACCCCGGACTCGCCTCAGGCCAACGCCCTGCTGGCCCGCCTGCTGGGTCTGGGTCGCGGCGCGGCCGTACCGCCCTGGGACCTCTCGCTGGATGCCCCCCTGTGGCCGGACCCCGCCCTCGACGCCATGCGGCGCGAACTTGAGGAGCTCATCGCCTTCGGCCAGGGGCACTTTCTCCTGTCCTGGCGCACGCCCTGGCTGCTGGGGTGGCGACGCGGCGTGCCCGGCTCACCGCTCAATTTCCTGCTGGCCATGGTCTGGCAGGCCCGCCATGCAGAGCGGACGCCCGCGGCCGCGGAATACTGGTCGGCCCGCGGCGCGTCCTGCCTGAACCTTTGCCGGGAACTTTGCGGCCGGGCGCGGCAATACCTGCTGGAGGAGCGCCGCATCCTGGCCACCGCCCCCTCCTCCCCCGAATCCAGCGCCTCGCCCATCCTGCAGAAAAGCAAGCAGGAGCTCTTCGGCAAGTTCCCGGGCTACGGCGGACTCTACGGAGAAATCCTGCAGACCCTGGACGAGCTGCTGTGGCTGCAACTCAGGCCGCGAGGCGACGGGCCAGATCGGCCCTGAGAGCCCCGATGCCGGGGTCTGCGGGGAGAAGGGCGAAGAGCCGGTCCAGATAGCCCCTGCCGGCGAAGATGCGGCGGCTGCTGCGGTGCACCAGCACGGGTCCCCAGGACGCGAGCAGCAGCGCGAAATCGTTGATGCAGCGCAGATCCTTGTAGGACGGGTTGCCGCCGGCGACCACAGCCTCCAGCACCGACGGCGTCCAGGCCAGCGGTTCGTCGGCGAGCCCGAGCGTCACCACCGGATCGCGCGGCCCGGCAGCTTGCATTTTGGACAGAACCACTGGCACGATATCGAGCTTGTCGGCGTCCCGCACCACCTCGCAGATGGACTTGGCCAGAGGGTCCATGCCCTCCGGAATCTCCCGCTTGTTGTGCATACGCACCGCCTGGACGATGCAGCCCCGATCAGGGCCCGCGAAGCAATCGAGCAAGTCGCTTCCTTCGAGGAAGGCGGCCCCCTCGTCCCCATGGTCCACGGACTCGTCGTCGCGGTACGTGCCGAAGCGCTCGAACTGCGGGAAGCGCCCGATGTCGTGCAGCAGGGACGCGGCCAGGAACGGGAGGGCAGGCGCCAGCCCTTCGCCGGCCACGATCCTGGCCGCCAGGGCGTGCACGCGCAGGGAGTGGTCGCGCTTGAGCACGATGTGCTCCCGCCGCTCCCCCAGCCGCTCCGCGTACCCGCCCGCCAGCCCCACGAACCGGGAGCGCATGCGCCGCAGCACCTCAGGGATCATCAGATGCCCTGGTAGAACTTGTACAAGTCCTCGTCGATCATGAGGCGGAAACCTTTCTCCGTCTCCTCGAAGCGGATGACCTTGGACGGGTCCAGGGCCACGTCGATGGCATACTCCGCCAGGCGGTTGGCTTCCTTGCGCGCCGTTTCGTCAAGCTCCGCAAACTTTCCCATTTCGATCCACTGTGTCATATACGCCTCCTTGGGCTATTTTCTCCAGAATTCAGGTATGAAAAGAACCAAAACCGTATAAATCTCCAATCGCCCGAGCAACATGCAGAAAATCAGCACCCATTTGCCCAGCAGCGGTATGCGGGCGTAGTTGTCCACGGGGCCGACCTCGCCCAGACCGGGGCCGACGTTGCCGATGCAGGCCACCACGGCGGAGAAGGACGTCAGCACGTCGACGCCCAGGGCCGCCAGGGCCAGAGAGGACAGGACGAACAGGGCGATGAAGAGCACGAAGAAGCCCCAGATGCTCGCCAGCACCTCCTCCTTGACCAGCTTCGGCCCGAACTTGATGGGCAGCACCGCGCGCGGGTGCACCATGCGGAAGAGTTCCCGGTAGGCGTGCTTGAAGAGCAGCATGACCCTCATGCTTTTGATGCCGCCGGCCGTGGAGCCGGCGCAACCGCCCACGAACATGCACAGGAGCAGGATGCCCTGCGGCAGGGGGCCCCACAGCTCGTAGTCCGCGGTGGCGAACCCGGTGGTCGAGATGATGGAGGCCACCTGGAAAACGCCGTAGCGCGCCGCGTCGGCCCAGGATGGATAATTGGTGAACCGGATGGACAGCACCACGAAGAGGGTCAGCGCGGCCGTGAGGACGCCGAAGAACCGGAACTCGGGATCGCGCCAGAGGACCAGGGGACGTCCGCGGAAGAGCTGGAAATGCAGGGCGAAATTGAGCGACGCCGCAAGCATGAAGAACGAGATGACGTAGTCGATGTAGGCCGAGCCGTAGGCCGCCACGGACGCGTTGCGCGTGGAGAAGCCGCCCGTGGCCATGGTCCCGAAGGCATGGCAGACGCTGTCGAAGAGGTCCATGCCGCCGAAGAGGAGCAGGACCACCTGCACCGCGGTCAGCAGCACGTAGACCTTCCACAGGCTCATGGCCGTGTCCTTGATCCGCGGCTGGAGCTTGTCGGCCACGGGCCCGGGCACCTCGGCCTTGTAGAGCTGCATGCCTCCAACACCCAGAAAGGGCAGGATGGCGATGGCCATGACGATGATGCCCATGCCTCCCAGCCAGTGGGTCAGGCTGCGCCACATGAGGAGCCCCTTGGGCAGGACCTCGATGTTGGTCAGGATGGAAGCGCCCGTGGTCGTGAACCCGGACACGGACTCGAAATAGGCGTCCGTGAACGACGGGAAGTCGCCAAGGGCGAAGGGCAGGGCCCCGAAGAAGCCGCATGCGGCCCAACCCAGCGAAACGATGACCATGCCCTCGCGGTGGTTGATTACCATGGGGCCCGGTCGGCGAAACTGGAACATGAGGAAAAAGCCGGTCAGCACCGTCACGCACAGGGACAGAAAGAGCGGGGCCACGGACGAGTCGTCATAGTACCAGCCGCAGGCCAGGGGCACGAGCATGCACAGGCCCACGCAGACGAGGATGAGCCCGGTCACGTGCAGGGCGACGGACCAGCGCATCAGTCTTCCTCCCGGCCCCGGGTCAGCATCCGCTCGACCTCGGGGATGGATTCCGTGAGGCTCAGGATGAACAGCCTGTCACCGCTGCGGATCACGTCGTCACCGGAAGGGATGAGTACGCTGTCGCCGCGCATGATGCACAGCACGAGCACGCCCTTGGGAAAGGAAAGATCTTTCAAGGCGTTGCCTACGAGGCTCGAATCGGGCCCCGCCAGGGCCTCCAGAGCCTCGGCCCCGTCCTTGATGGCCACGGCCGAGAGCACACCGCCCTTGCGCACATGCTTGAAGATGCTGTTCACGGCGGACAAGCGCGGACTGACGATATGCTCCAGACCGATGGCACGCACCAAAGGCATGTACTCGATCTTGTTCAGTCGCGTGATCGCCATCGGGGTGCCCAGCTTCCTGGCCAACAGCGAGGACAGGATGTTGCTTTCCTCGTTGCCGGTCATGGTCACGACCACGTCCATGGCGCCGATGTTCTCCTCCAGCAGCACCTCCTGGTCCGTGCCGTCCCCGACCAGGACCACAGTCCGGTCCAACTCGCCGGCCAGATCGGCGCAACGCTCGGGGCTCTTGTCCAGGAGCTTCACGTGGATGGGCTTTTTCTCCAGGGAGCGGGCCAGCCGCAGGCCGATGTTCCCGCCGCCGATGATCAGCACGCTGCTCTTCCTGCCCGGTCGGTTGCCGAGGAAGGAAAAGACCGGCTGGAGCTGGCTGTCCTCGCAGACGAAATAGACCAGGTCGCCCTGGCGGATCTCGTCGGAGCCCGTCGGTACGATGACCTTGTCGTTGCGCACGATGGCCGCGACGATGAGCGGCATGTCGCCGGCCTTGCGGCGCAGTTCCAGGAGGCGCAGGCCCGCCAGGGGGTTGCCCTCGGTGATCCAGGTGCCGGCGAGCTTGATGCGGCCGCCGGCCAGGTCGCTGATGTCCACGGCGCCGGGGGCGCGCAGCATGTGCTCGATGCTGCGCACGACCTCGACCTCGGGATTGATGATGAGGCCGATGCCGATCTCCCGCGACAGCTGCTCCGCATAGGCCGTGTACTCGTCGTTGCGGATGCGGGCCAGCTTGGTCAGGCCGGGCGCGAGCATCTTGGCGAAGGTGCAGGCCATGAGGTTGATCTCGTCGCTGTCCGTCACGGCCAGCAGCATGTCGGCCTTGTCGACGCCGGCCTCGCGCAGCACCAGGGGGCTGCAGCCCGACCCTTCGAGCACCTGCACGTCCATGTGGTCGAGGATGCGCTGCAGCACCGCAGGGTTGCGGTCGATGACCACGACGTCCTTGTTTTCCGACGCCAGGCGCTTGGCGATGTGGAACCCGACCTCTCCCGCGCCGACAATGATGACTCTCAAGCAGATCTCTCCGGTTGTGGTGAGCTAGCGTCCCCGCTCGACGGGCCAGGGGGTGCATTCCCGGGCAGGGGCGAAACCGGCCGCGAATGCCTCCGAAAGGGAGGAAAACCGCACCTGGTTGGCCGTGCCGACCGTGCGCCCCTGCGCACAGGACAGGGCATGGAACCGCCGGGAATTGCGGTTGCCCAGATAGCCGCGCTCCGCGGCAGCGGACCGCAGCAGCGCCGGCCAGAAACCCTTGCCGCGCGTCATGGCCGCAACCTGGGCCTGCAGAAGGCGATGGCCCAGTTCCGCGTCCCCGTCCGAGTGATGTGGATAGACGAAAGCGGCCCCTTGTTCAATCATGGCCAGATTGACCAGCCGCCCGTCATCGAGCCGCGCCAGACCCACAAGGCGTCCGTAGCGGTCCCGGTCCAGTTCGTCCCTGTCCAGGGCGATGGTCTTCCCGGCCACCAGGGTCGCAAGGGCCTCGGTCGCCTCCAGGCCGTAGTACTGTCCCGGGGCGCCTTTGTGCCCGACCTCGGGCGCGTCGATGCCGCGCAGTCGCAGCCGCTCGCCGCCTTCCAGGACCACGGTGTCCCCGTCAAGCACCTTTTCGACCCGCAAGCGCCGGTCGCCGGCGAAGGCTGCCTGTCCCAGGATGCACAGCACCAGGACTGCGGCCGAAAACGTCCGCAGCGCGCCAAAAAAGAAGGCAACCCGGGAGGTTGCCTTGGAATGCCGAAACCGGTCGTGATCAGGATTCATAGTACGAGCGAAGCTGCTGGCTGCGCACGGGGTGGCGCAGCTTGCGCAGGGCCTTGGCCTCGATCTGGCGGATGCGCTCGCGCGTGACGTTGAAGAGCTTGCCCACTTCTTCCAGCGTATGGTCGCTCTTCTCGCCGATGCCGAAGCGCTTGCGCAGGACCTGCTCCTCGCGGGGCGTCAGGTCGGACAGGACCTGGGCGATCTGCTCGGCCAGCTTGGTGTTGACCACCTCGTCGGCCGGGGCCACGGCCTTCTTGTCCTCGATGAAATCGCCCAGGCTCGAATCCTCTTCGTCGCCGATGGGGGTTTCCAGGGAGATGGGCTCCTTGGCGATCTTGAGGACCTTCTTGACCTTCTCCAGCGGGTAGTCCATGCGCTCGGCGATCTCCTCGGGGGAGGGGTCGCGGCCGAGTTCCTGAACGAGGTAGCGCGAGGTGCGCACCAGCTTGTTGATGGTCTCGATCATGTGCACCGGTATGCGGATGGTGCGGGCCTGGTCCGCGATGGCGCGGGTGATGGCCTGGCGGATCCACCACGTGGCGTAGGTCGAGAACTTGTAGCCGCGCTGGTACTCGAACTTGTCCACGGCCTTCATGAGGCCGATGTTGCCTTCCTGGATGAGGTCCAGGAACTGCAGGCCGCGGTTGGTGTACTTCTTGGCGATGGACACGACCAGGCGCAGGTTGGCGCGGATGAGCTCCTGCTTGGCGTCGAGTGCGTCGGTGTTGCCCTTGCGGATGCGCCACAGAATCTCCTCCAGCTGCTCCACGTCGTGCATGGCGTTTTCCTGCAGCTTGCCCAGGATCTCGATCTTGCCGTTGACCATTTCCTTGAAGGAGAAGAGCTCCTCCATGGTCATGCCGAGCTGGTCGGCCGCGGCCACGGGGTTGATGGTCCGGGCGTCGAGCTGCTTGAAGATGCCGAAAATCTCGTCCTGGGATTTGCCGAGCGACAGGATGTAGGCCGACAGGTCGCGCTTGCAGTTGTGCATCTGGCGCACGTAGTCGCCCACGGTCTCGATGATGCGGTCGATCAGGGTCTTTTCGAGCTTGATGTCGCGCAGGCACTGCACCACGCCTTCCTTGTAGTCCATGATCTTCTTCTGGACGCCGAAGACGCGCTTATCCAGCGTCGCGCACTCGTCGAGGCGGGTGTAGAGGGGCTTCTTCTTGCGGTAGATGTTCTTCACTTCCTCAAGAAGCTTGATGACGCGCTCGCGCTGGTTCATCTCCTCTTCGGACGGGTCGTCCTCCTCGATGGTCTTGACGACGTCCTTGAGCTTCATGCGGCCCTTCTTCAGGTCCTCGCCGACGCGCACGAGTTCCTCGACGGCCACGGGCACCTCGACCAGGGCGTACATGACCTCGAGTTCGCCGGCTTCGATCTTCTTGGCGATGTAGACCTCGCCGTCGCGGTCCAGGAGGCCCACGGCGCCCATCTCGCGCAGATACATGCGCACGGGGTCGTTGCTGCGGGACGAATAGTCGGCGCCGTCCTCGTCCTCGGACAGTTCGAGCTTCTCCTCCTCCTTGATCTCCTCGCCGTCGTCCTCGGCGATCTCGATGCCGCGGGACAGCTTCTCGTCGACGATGTCGATGTCGAGCTGGTCGAAGATGACGATGATCTCGTCGATCTGTTCGGGAGTGTTGACTTCCGAAGGCAGAGCCTTGTTGAGCTCATCGAAGGTCAGAAAGCCCTTTTTCTTCCCTTCGGCTATGAGCGCCTGAATCTGCTGCACGTCCTTGATATTGCTCATCCGTACCCCCAAAATTGATGAAAACCATGCACCCGTCGGCAGGAACGCCGCGGGACTTCAGCCCTGCCTTCTGGCCTGAATGAGGGCCAGCAGACGCAGCTCTTCCTGGAAGTCCCCGTCCAGGCGGGCCTTGCGCAGGCCCGCGTTCAGGCTGTCCAGTTCGCGGCGTCGGCCGGTCTGCTGCAAAAATTCCCTGATCTCGTCCCACTCGCCCCGCCCGTCGTCCATGGCGACGTCGGAGCGCATCTGACACTGCACGTAAAACTGCTTCTCGCCCTGATCGAGCGTGCTCAAGACCTCATGCGTGTTGGCCCCGTAAATCTTGCTCCAGAAAATCCTGCCGCGCTCCGTGGCCAGGGCCGATCCCATGCCCAGCTCCTGCAGCGGCCCGTGGTACTCGGGAAAGCGCACGGCGAAGGCCAGCAGATCCCGATCCCGCTGCGCCGGCTTGCAGGCTTCAAGCCTGGCCGGGGAACTGCCGCCTGCGGATTTGTCCGCCCCGCCGCCCGGCTCCGGCAGCACCTGCCGCCACTCGGCCTCGGACAGCCCGAGCCCGGCCGGCAGCTTCGGCAGGTAGAAGGCCTGCAAGTCGTGGTCGCCGAGCTGCCGTACGAAGCCCCTGGCCCACTGCAGCACCTCCTTGGGAGAGCGGGTCTCCGAGACCTGGCGCATGCAGTAGTCGAGGCCGTCCACGGCCCGGGACACGAGTTCCTCCAGGCGCTCCCGGCCGAACTTCTGCAGCACGGAGTCCACGTCCTCGCCCTCGGGCATGAGCAGCACCCGGCACTTCAGGCCCTGGGTCAGGATCATCTCGGCGCTGCGCAGGGCCGCCTTGCGGCCGGCGTTGTCCCCGTCGAAGACCAGGTCCACCCGCCCCACCAGCCCGGACAGGCGGTGGACCTGCTCCCTGGTCAGGGCCGTGCCGAGCACCCCGCAGCTGTTCTCGAAGCCGAACTGGTGCAGGCTCAGCACGTCCACATACCCCTCTGTCAGCAGGACGCTCTTGGTGTGCGACATGGCGCGGCGGGCCTGGTACAGTCCGTAGAGGTGCTCGCCCTTGGTGTAGATGGGCGTCTCGCACGAGTTCAGGTACTTGGGCCCGTCCCCGTCCGTCAGGCTGCGGCCGCCGAAGGCCACGGTCTGACCCGACAGGTTCATGATCGGAAAAATGAGCCGCTCGCGAAAGCGGTCGTAATGCGAACCCTTGGCCGACCTGCTTACCAGCCCGGCCTTCTCGGCCAGCTGCTCGGGGAAGCCGCCGCGCCGCAGATGGTCGCGCAGTTCGTTCCACCCGGCCGGAGCCCAGCCCAGGCAGAAGCGCTCGACGATCTCCGGCGCCAGCCCCCGCCGCGCGATGTAGTCGCGCGCGGCCTGCCCGGCGGGCCGGGCGAGGGTCTGCCGGTAGAAGGCCGCGGCCAAGGCATGCATTTCCAGACACTGCCCTTTGGACAGGGCCCCCGCAGGCTGGTACGAGGGTCGCCGGCGGGTCTCCAGACCGGCCTCTCGCGCCAGTGCCTCCACGGCCTCGCCGAACTCCAGGCCGTTGATGGCCCGGTAGAACTCGATGACGTCGCCCGAGGCCTGGCACCCGAAACAATAATAAAAGCCCCCTTCAGGGTTGACCGAGAAGGACGGCTTGGTCTCCTGATGGAAGGGGCACGGGGCTACCAGCCTAGTGCCGGCCGGGCGAAGCTCCACATGCCTTCCGATCACGTCCTCGATGCGCAGGCGCGCCTTGATCTGCGCGATGAGTCCCTGGTCGAACGTGCTCATCAGGCTCCGTTTGCTGAAATTATCCCGCCAGAACCACCCTGGTCATTCCGTCGCCGCCCTCGTCCGCGTCGGCCAGGCGGTACGAATCCACGGCCCTGGAACGCTTCAGGTGCTCGTGCACGACCTTGCGCATGACGCCGCTGCCCATGCCGTGCACGATCTCGACCTCGCTCCGCCCGGCCAGCAGCGCCTTGTCCAGGAACCTGGCCAGTTCGGCCTCGGCCTCGTCGGCGCGGAAGCCGCGCAGGTCGAGGCGCAGCGGAGTGACCGGTGAGGGGGCGCTGCGGACCACGACCTTGCCGCCGTCGGTCTTGTCGCGCTCCCCGGGCTGGACGTCAGCCAGGGAGACCCACAGGGACACACCGCCCATGTCCAGGCGAACGCGTTCCTTTTTGCCGTCCACTTCCTGGACCTGCCCCTTTTTGTTCCAGGGCAGATAAAACAGGACCTGCCCCTGGGCAATGGCCTCGATGGAAAGTTTCTTGACCTCTTCCTCTTCGCCCCGCGTCTGGGCCACGCCTTCCCGCAACTGGGCCAATTCCTTGAGGGCCTCCTTGCGTCCGCGCCGCCCTTCGCGCCACTCGCGCATGATCTCGCCGGAGGCGGCGCGCAGCTCGGTCTGCATGCGTGCCTTTTCCTGCTCCAGCTTTTCGAGCTTGCGGGCGAACTTGCGCTCTGCTTCCAGGGTGCGGGCCTTGAGCTTCTCGAGCTCGTCCTCCTTCTCCGCGGCCAGGCGGTTCAGGCGGTCGAAGATCTCTTCGGTGTTGCCGGCGTCCAGGTACAGGTACTCTTGGGCCCGGGCCAGGATGGAGTCGGGCAGGCCCTGCTCGCGGGCCACGTCCAGCGCGCGGCTGGCGCCGACCTGGTCGTAGCCGAGCTTGAAGAGCGGCTTTCTGGTGTCCGGCGAAAAGATGACCGAAGCCGCACGCACGCCCTCGCGGGACAGGCCGTAGGCCTTGAGGGCCGGGAAATGCGTGGCCACGCCGACCCAGGCGCCGCGCTCGAGCAGGCCGTCGACCACGGCCTGGGCCAGGGCCGCGCCCTGGCTCGGGTCCGTGCCCACGCCGAACTCGTCGAGGACGACCAGGGTGCGGGCGTCGATACGCGGCCAGATCTCGCTGAAATGGCGGATCTGGGCCGTGAAGGTCGACAGGCTCTGCTCGATGGACTGCTCGTCGCCCATGGACACGACGAAGTTGTCCCACAGGGGCATGGTGCTGCCCTCGGCGGCCGTGACCGGCAGGCCGGCGTGGGCCATGAGGCCCAGCAGCCCCAGGGTCTTCAGGCACACGGTCTTGCCGCCCGCGTTGCCGCCGGTGATGATCAGCACCTTCTGGCCCTCGTGCAGGACGAGGTCCACGGGCACGACGCCCTCATGGCCGAAGACGAGCAGGGGGTGGCGCGCTTCCGTGAGGTGCAGGGGCGCGTCGGGGGCCACGTCGACCACGTGGGCGTCGGCCTTGGCGGCGAAGCGGCAGATGGCCAGAAGCCCGTCGAAGCGGACCAGCTCCGCGAAGGTGCGCTCGATGGCGCCCTGCTCCGAGCGAATGAGTTCGCTCAGGAAGCGCAGGACCTTCTGCTCCTCGGCCCGCTCCTCCTGCCTGTGCTCCTGCAGGTCGTTGTTCAGTTCCACCAGGAAGAGCGGCTCGAAGTAGCACGTCTCGCCCGTCTGGGAGTAGTCGTGGACGATGCCTTTGAGGCGTCCCTTGAAATTGTTCTTGAGGGCCAGGACGTATCGGTCCGAGGAGATGGTCAGGAACTCGTCCTGCAGCATGAACTGCAGATCCTTGTTCTGAAAGAAGTCCTGGACCTTGCGCGTGCACATCTGATGCACGCGGCGGATTTCCTGGCGCACGGAGTAGAGTTCCGGCGAAGCCTCGTCCCGGATGGTCCCGTCCGGGGCCAGGCAGCGCGACAGGGCCGACCACGTCTTGGGCGGCAGGGTCAGACCGGCGACGAGGGCGGCCAGGCCGGGATAGCGCCCGGGGTCGGCGCTGCCTAGGCCGTCCAGCAGCGTGGCGGCAGCCTTAAGCATCTCGCGCACGCCAGCCAGACCGTCGAGGTCGAGGTAGGCCAGGGGGTTCTTCAGGAAGGCGAAGACGCCGGCCACGTCGGGAAAAGCGGAAAGATGCACGTCCCGGCTGCCGCACAGGTGCATGGTCTCGCGCACCAGGGACAGGCGCTCGGCGATGCGGACGGGGTCGGTATCGGGCAAAAGCGAAAGGCAGGCATCCCTGCCCGCCTCGCTGACCGCAAAATGCGAAAGGTGCTGCAGGACCTTGGGGAATTCCAGCAGCTGCAATGTTCTTGAATCCATAGGATTACGAAGTGAGTTTCGCCCGTACCAGGGCGCTCAGTTCCTTGCCGTCGATGCGGCCGGCATATTCGCCCAGGATGGCGTTCATGACCCGGCCCATGTCCTTCATGCCGGAAGCGCCGAGGGCCTGGATGGACGTCGTGACGGCCTCCTCCAGTTCTGCGGGAGAGAGGGCCGTGGGGAGATAGGTGCGCAGAATGAGAAGCTCGCGCTCCTCGATTTCAGCCAGATCGACCCGACCCGCGGCTCGGAACTGGTCAATGGACTCCTGACGCTGCTTGACCTGCTTGGCCACGACGTCGAGGATTTCATTGTCGGCCAACTCCCGCCGGAGTTCGACCTGCTTGTTCTTGACGGCTGCCTTGAGCATTCTCAAGACAGCCACCTCGTCAGTCCTCTTCGCCTTGAAAGCGGCAACGTAGTCCTTTTCAATGCGCTCGGAGAGACTCATTACATCACCTGAAGTTTACGGATCTTCTTCATCAGACGCTTCTTGGCCGCAGCTTCCTTCTTCTTCTTCTGGATGCTGGGCTTTTCGAAATGCTGACGCTTTTTCAGCTCGGAAAGGATACCGGCCTTCTCGACCTGCTTCTTGAACTTCCGCAGGGAGTAGTCAAACGTATCGCTGTCACCCATGTATACACCTGGCAAACGGATCACCTCCCGTTCTCGATCTTGCCCGCACTTCGTGTCGTGCAGGAAATTTTGTTTCTTACGCAAAGCCGAAAGGCATGGCAAGAAAAATAAGCGCAAAAGAAAAGGGCGCCGTGGCGCCCTCGAAAAGCTCCGAAAATCAGGCTGCTACATCTTTTCCTTGATGGTCTCGGCGAGAGACTTGAGGATGACAACGCCTACGCCGCTTCCGATAATAAACAGAACCGCGTAGAGTACTCCGAAAAAGATGGCGTGATCAGGCTGCCACCAGGGAAGATCCTGGGGCAGAGGGCTTTGAACAGTTTCCCCGTGCAGCATCATAAGTCAGTCCCCCTTGACGGTCTTACTTGATCGCGTCCTTGAGTTCCTTGCCGGGGCGAAACTTGACGACCTTGCAGGCGGGAATCTTGAGTTCTTCGCCGGTGCGGGGATTGCGGCCGGTGCGGGCCTGGCGCTCTTCGACCACGAAGGTGCCGAAGCCGGTCAGGGTCATCTTCTTTTCGGTCACCAGGGTCTCCTGGACGGCCTTCAGAAATTCGGTAAGGGCACGTTCGGCGTTCGCCTTGGTCAATCCGGCCTTTTCCGCCATCTTGGCAACCAATTCAGCTTTCGTCATCAGTCTTCCTCCTTTGCAGTAATTCACCAAACGGACACGGAGAGACTCTCCAGAAGCCTCATGCACCCCGCAGCCGTCAACATGTGGTACAACCAGCCTGATTCGAAAAAAACCCAGATGCGAATGCGCTCCTCCCTACTGGAAGAAAAGGACCATGTCCAGATGCCTGAAGCCAATTACAGCCTAGGTTTCCGGCGCAAACGCTCAGAGCGCAGGCAAACAGAATTTCCATGGCAAAGTCAAGTCAATTTTCCAAAAATACAGGCAATACCTACGCTCGCGGGCTTTTCGGGTCCCGCTCGCCCTTTTTTTCGCACCCCAACAGCGGAGCCAGCGAGCGCAGCAGGTCGGAACCCAGATCCTCGGGCCGGACGCGCCGGTCTACGCCCGCCTGTTTGCACCACCGCTCTATGGCTTCGGTCCAGTGAGCCTTGAGGATGGTGCCGATCTGTTTGCGGCGTTGCTGGAACAGGATCTTGAGCAGGCGCGACAGGGCCGCCGCTTCCCCTTCAGCCGGGTCGGGCCGGGGCCTGAAGCGCACGATGGCCGAGTCGACCTTGGGGCGCGGGGTGAAGACGTGCGGCGGGACGGTGAACACGTACTCGGCCCGCACGAAATTGCCGACCCAGGCCGAAAGGGCGCCGTAGGTCCGGCTTCCGGCCTGGGCCGTGAGCCGCAGAGCCACTTCCTTCTGGACCATGAAGAGCATGGTCTTCCAGGAACGGCAGCGGTGGACCATCTCCCAGATCATGGGCGAAGCCACGTTGTAGGGCAGGTTGCCGACGATGGTCAGGCCGGGCAGCCCGCCCGTACCCTCCCAGCAGAATTCGAGGCCGTCGGCATGCACCACGCCGACGCGCGGAAATTCCTGCCGGATGAACCGCACCAGCTGCGAATCCTTCTCCAGGGCCATGACCGGACCGGCGTGCCCGGCCAGGACGCGGGTCAGGGCCCCCCGCCCGGGCCCGATCTCGAGGACCGGGTCTGCGGGACCGAGCTCCGCCGCGGCCACGATGCGCCGACAGATGTTGGGGTCGGACAGGAAATTCTGTCCCAGGGACCTCTTGGGCTGGGAAAACCCGGAACTAGCCACGGTGCAGGACCCGACGCTGGCGCTCCAGCTTCCGCTTGGCGCGCCTGTCGTGAAAGATGCGCACGGCGCGCAGGGTGATGAAATAGGTCACGATGGACATGGGGATGCCGGCGATGACTCCGCCCAGGGTGGTGATGAGCAGCCACTGCCACCCTCTCTGCAGGAGCTCCAGCAGAGGCAGGTGAATGAGCTCGCCGATGCTCAGGGGCGTGACGTCGGCGGGCACGAAGACTTTGCCGAGCACGTAGAAGAGCGGGAAGACAATGGGCCAGTTGAACGGGTTGGTCCACCACGTCCCGAGGGCCGCGGCGATGACGTTCCCACGCAGAAGCAGGGCCAGGGCCGCGGCGATGACCATCTGCAGGGAGAGAAACGGCATGGCCCCGGCGAAAACGCCAAGGGCCAGGCCCAGGGCGATGGATTCGGCCGGCGCCTTGATGCGCACGATGCGTAGGTAGGTGTAGCGGCTCAGGCGAGCGATCTTGACCCAGATTCTTTCCATGGACTCACATAAAAAAAGGCGGCCGGGAGACCCAGCCTGCCTTCATGAGGACGAGGGTATGACTGCTGCGGCCGGTCTATTGCCGCCGTCAGCAGGTTGTCAATGCATTTCGTGAGCGGCCCTTTGAAGGAAAGGGCCGCTCGGCGGGGCGGATCGCCCCCTATTCAACCGGAGGGGTGAAGACGCGGGTAGCCATGTCGCGGTCCATCATGAACAGACCGCCGCCGTCGGAGCCCAGGAGGCGCAGCTTCTGTACGACTTCGTTCACGCTGTCCTCCTCCTCGACCTGTTCCGCCACGAACCAGTTCAGGAAGTTGGCAGTGGCGTGGTCCTTTTCCTTGATGGCCAGGTTCATGAGATCGTTGATGCGGCCCGTGATGTAGGCCTCGTGCTTCTGGGCCGCTTCCATGGCCGCCAGGGGGCTCTCCCACTCGAACTGGGGCTTGTCGATGGCACCCAGCGTCACGCGTCCGCCGCGCTCGGCGACATACTTGAAGAACTTCATGGCGTGGAACGTCTCCTCCTGGTTCTGGACAGTCATCCAGTTGGCGAAGCCGCTCAGGTTCTTTTCCTGGAAGTAGGCCACCATGGCCAGGTAGAGGTAGGCGGAGAACATTTCCGCGTTGATCTGTTCGTTCAGGGCTTTTTCCATCTTGGGACTGAGCATGGGTCACCTTCCTCGTGGTGTGGAGTGTTGAGCGATACGCTGAAACGTGATTACAGCAGCTTCTTCACGGCATCGAGAACCGCGGCGTAATCGGGTTCGTGGGTCAGTTCCGGCACGACCTGCACGTAGGCCACCTTGCCCGCCGCATCGACCACGAAAACGGCCCGGGCAAGAAGGCGCAGGCCGTCGATGAGCACGCCGTAGGCCTGACCGAAGGACGCCGCCTGATAGTCGGACACGGTCTGCACGTTGGCCACTCCAGCGTTGCCGCACCAGCGCTTCTGGGCGAAGGGCAGGTCCATGCTCACGGTCAGGACCTTGACCTTGTCGCCGAGGGCCTGGGCCTCCTGATTGAAGCGGCGGGTCTCCATGTCGCAGACCGGGGTGTCCAGGGAAGGGACTGCGGAAATGACGGCCACCTTGCCTTTCAGGGCGGCCAGGGACACGGGGCCGAGGTCGTTGTCGACCACGGAGAAATCCGGGGCCGCCATGCCGGGGGTGATCTCGGGGCCGACCAGAGTCAGGGGATTGCCCATGAACGTCACGACATTATCTCTCTTGATCATTGCTTGCTCCCGTTGTTGCGCTCCGGTGCGTCCCGCATGACTCTACGGGGCCCCCGGGGCCGATTGATAATAGTTTGCTTTCTAATATCTAGGGGCCCATGCGCAAGGGGGGAAGCACATTTTGTTCGAAATTCGTCCGCCAGGCGGCCCGGTTTTCCCGTCTGGCCAACGACCCCTCCCCCTGCTACACCGCCCCCATGCATTCCTCCCGACTGGTTTTCCTGGGCCTGGACGGCCTGCCCTGGTCCTTGGCCGTGAATCTGTGCGCCCAGGGGCTGCTGCCGAACCTCTCCGCCATCGTCGCCTCGCCGCACTGCAGGGCCATTTCCGCCGAGTTGCCCGAACTCTCGCCCGTGAACTGGTCCAGCATGTTCACCGCGTCCCCCCCGGGCCATCACGGCGTCTTCGGATTCACGCACATGGACCCGCAGACCTACGAACTGCGGTTCACGGATTTCACCCATGTGCACGGGCCGACCATCTTCGAACGGCTGGCCGAGGCCGGGCTCTTCTCCAAGGTCGTGAACATGCCCAACCTGGCCCCGGTGCGACCCATGCGGGCCATGCTCGTGGCGGGATTCCCGGCCCACTCCCTGGAAGGCGCCGTACATCCCCCTGCCCTGGCGGGCATTCTGGCCGACCAAGGCTACACGGTCGAGGCCGACACCGTGCGAGGGGCCACGGACCCGGCCTTCCTGCTTGAGGAACTCCACCGTTCCCTGGCCTGCCGGGAAAAGGCCCTGGATCTCCTGTGGCCGGACATGTCCTGGGACCTTTTCTTCCTCGTGCTGACGGAAACGGACCGCCTGGGGCATTTCCTCTTCCCGGCCCTGACGGAGCCCTTCCACCCCTGGCGCTCCGAGGCCCTGCGCTTCATGGCCGCCTGGGACCGGCTCGTGGGAAAGGTGCAGGGCATGTACGACGCCCTGCCCGGACCCAAACGCCTCGTGATCATGGCCGACCACGGGTTCACCGCCCTCGTGCAGGAAGTGGATCTCAACGCCTGGCTGCGGGAGGCGGGTCTGCTGCGCCTGTCCCGCGTCCCGACGAGCGAGTGGGACACGGACGCCATCGGCCCTGGCACCAGGGCCTTCGCCCTTGACCCCGGACGCATCTACCTGCACACCAAAGAGCGCTTCGCCCGCGGCAATCTGACCCGGTCCGAGGCCGAAGGGTTGGCCCGCGAACTGATTCGCGCCCTGCCAGCCCTGACCTGGCATGGCCGCAGGGTCGTGCGCAGCGTCCTGCGCGGGTCCGACCTCTACAGCGGCCCCCTGGCCCACCTGGCCCCGGACCTGATTCTGGTTCCCGAGGCCGGTTTCGACCTAAAGGGCAAATTCGGCAGACCGGGCGTCTTCGGACACTTCGGACGCCAGGGCATGCATACGGCCGACGACGTGTTCTTCTTCGACTCCATGGGCGAAGACGCTCGCACGCCCACGGACGTCGGCCGCCTGATTCTCGAACACCACGGCCTCCCCGCCTGCATCCTGGGGAACTGAGACCCATGCACATCGACTACGAAAACGATCTCAATCCGGCCCAGTACGAGGCCGCCACAACCCTGGACGGCCCGGTCCTGGTCATCGCCGGCGCGGGCTCGGGCAAGACCCGCACCGTTGTCTACCGCCTGGCCAGGCTGGTTGAGTCCGGGGTATCCCCGTTCGAAATCCTGCTGCTGACCTTCACCCGCAAGGCCTCGTCGGAAATGTTGCACCGCGCCGAGGGGCTCCTGGGCCATCAGGGCCTGGGCGGCGTGCGCGGCGGAACCTTCCACGGCTTCGCCTATTCCCTGCTCAAGCAGTACGCGGGCCTGCTGGGCTTCGAACGCGGCGCCACAGTCATGGACCGCGGCGACGGCGAGGACATTCTGGGCCAGGCCAAGGACCGTCTGCGCATCGGCCGCGGGGACCGAAAGTTCCCCAAGCGGGCCACGATCCTGGGCCTGTACAGCAAGAGCCGCAACAAGGAGCTGCCCCTGTCCCAGGTCCTGCGCCAGGAGGCCTACCACCTCGGAACCTACGAGGACGACCTGACGCGGCTCATCGAGGAATACGAGCGCATCAAGGCCGAATGCGGACTGCTGGACTACGACGACCTGCTCTTCCTGCTGGAGCGGCTGCTGAACGACCACCAGCACGTGCGCGAGGCCGTGACCTCGTCCATCTCGCACATCATGGTCGACGAATACCAGGACACCAACCTGGTCCAGGCCCGTCTGGTGCGTCTGCTGACGCGGCCCGGCGACGAGCGACCCAACGTCATGGCCGTGGGCGACGACGCGCAGTCCATCTACGCCTTCCGCGGCGCCAACGTGAAGAACATCCTGGATTTCCCCAAGACCTTCCCCGGCGCAAGGGTCGTCAAGCTGGAGCAGAACTACCGCTCCACCCAGCCCATCCTGGAGCTGACCAACGCCATCCTCGACGGCTTCCGCGACAAGTTCTGCAAGCGCCTCTTCTCCGAGCGCACGGACTCGCGCCTGCCCGAGCACGTCCAGCCCTTCTCGGACCGCAGCCAGGCCCGCCTGGTCACGGCCAAGATCACCGAACTGGCCCGCACCTACCCCCTGGACCAGATCGCCGTGCTTTTCCGGGCGGGGTATCAATCCTACCATGTCGAAGTGGAGCTGAACAAGATCGCCCTGCCGTTCCGCAAGTACGGCGGCATCAAATTCTCCGAGGCGGCGCACATCAAGGACGTGCTGGCCTGCCTGCGCCTGGGGCTGAACGCCTCGGACCTGCCGGCCTGGCAGCGGGTGCTCGGCAACGTGCCGGGCATCGGGCCCAAGAGCGCCCAGAAGATCCACCACGCGGCCATGATCAACGACCAGACCTTTCTCAAGGCGCAGCGGACCAAGAAGCCGGAGCTGGACGAGCTGCTGCGCGTGCTGGACACCCTGCGCACCCAGGTCATGCGGCCCGCCACGGCCATCACCTTCGTGCTCGACTACTACCTGCCCGTCATGAAGGAGCGGTTCCCCGACGACTACCCGCGCCGCGAGGCGGGCCTGGAGGAGCTGACCCAGATCGCGCTGGGCTACGACGACATCCCCTCCTTCCTGGGCGACCTGAGCCTGGACAGCCCCGACGCCGAGGAGGCCCGCGGCCAGGCCGTGACCCTGTCCACGGTTCACTCGGCCAAGGGCCTGGAGTGGGACGCGGTGCTGGTCATCGACCTGGTGGAAGACCGCTTCCCCTCGCGACACGCCATGAACGACAACGACGACTTCGAGGAGGAGCGGCGCCTGCTGTACGTGGCCTGCACCCGGGCCCGCGACAGCCTGACCCTCTTCTCCCCCGAGACCCTCTACAGCCGGGAGCTCGCGGCCACCACCCCGGCCCGGGTCAGCCCCTTCCTGCAGGACATCCCCGCACACCTGCTGTCCCGCTACCGGGAGCAATTCACGGGCGGCGTCGGGCTGCAGACGGTCGCGCCGCCCCGTCAGCCGGTCCAGCAGGCAACCAGGCCGCACGCGACCTGCGCCGAGGATTTCCCCGGCCAGGAGCCGCCCCGCGCCAGACCCGAGGGCCACACGCCGGTCCAGGGCACCTACGCCCGCCACAAGATCTTCGGCCGCGGCAAGGTCGTGCAGCGGGTGGAGCCCAACAAATACAAGATCAACTTCCCCGGCTTCGGTCTCAAGCTCATCATCGAGGATTTCGTCGAACTGGAATGAGAGAACGGGACGCCGGCCCTGCCGACGCCCCGTTCCAGGCGAACCGAAGGATCGATTCCTGTCAGCAGACCATGGCCTTGACGTGGGCGAAGAGGGCGTCGTCCTCTACGGTTTCGCCGAGGCGGCGGAAAATGGCCTTCAGGGCCTGACATTCCGTGGCGAAGATGTTCTCATCGCCGATGCGCTCGTACAGCCCCGTCGCGCGCATCACGTCCAGGACCTGCTTCTTGAGCCCTGAAAACACGGGCTCCACACCCGCCTCCCTGAGCTGCCCCACCAGGCTCTGCAACATCTCCTCGCCCGATGAGTCCAGATGGTTGATGGCGTCCCCGACGACGAGCAGGAACCTCGCCTCGCGGTGGTCGGCCACGGCCTTCAGCACCGCGTCCTCGAAGTGCGCCACGTTGGCGAAATAGAGGGAGCCGTCGAAGCGCATGACCGTGACCTGGTCCGAGGTGGCTAGGGTCGGGTGCACGTGCACGTCGCGCAGTGTCCCGTCGGTGTAGCGGCCGAGGATGGCCACGCGCGGGGCCATGCTCCGGTAGAGGTACAGCCCGATGGACAGGGCCGCCCCGACCATGACGCCGCGGTCCAGATGCGGCGCGGCCAGCAGGGTCACGAAGAAGGTCGTCGCGGCCACGACGCCGTCGCTGCGGCTGGCCTTCCAGGTGTGGATGAACGCGTGGGGGGTGAGCAGCCCGGCCACGGCCAGGATGATGATCACGGCCAGCATGGCCTTGGGCAGATGGAAAAGCCAGGGGGTGAAGAAAAGCAGGGTCACGGCCACGAAGATGCCGTTGAAGACCATGGCCAGGCCGGTCCTGGCCCCGGCCTGGAGGTTGATGGCCGACCCGGTGAAGGAACCGCAGGCTGGGTAGGTCTGGAAAAAGGAGCCGCCGATGTTGGCCAGGCCCTGGCCGATGAGCTCCTGGTTGGGGTCGATATGCTGCCTGACCTTGCTGGCCATGGCCTTGGCCATGGAGATGGACTCCATGAACGCCACCAGGGCGATGATCAGCGCCGAGGAAAGGATCTGGAGCGCTGCGTCGAGATTCATGGCCGGCATCTGCAGGGACGGCAGGCCCGCCGGAACCTCGCCCACCACCTCGCCGCCGCCCACGAGCTTCATGGCGCCGTGCTCGATGCTCTTGATGTGCCATGCGCGGCCGTCCGTGACCATGCCTTCGGGCGAGGCGCCCTGTTCGTACAGGGGCCCGTCCTCCCGGCCTGCGGGGCGCACGAAGCGCAGCTGGCGCACGCCGCGCAGCAGTTCGTTGTGTCGCCGCTCCAGGGACCGCATGTCGAGCTTCGCCAGCTCGACTTGATGCCGCAGGCCCGCTGCCACCCAGACCTGCCCCTCCTTGTCCGCCTGCCGCTGGCGGGACGAAAGGTCGGAGATGTCCGCGGCCACCTCCTTCATGCGTTCGTTGGTCTCCTCGTAGCGGGCAACCAGCTCGCGCGCACGAGGGCTGGCGATGTCCCCGGGCACGGCGCCGGTCCTCTGGTCGTACCCGACCAGGGCGCTGACCAGCGTGGCGATGACCACAGCCACGAGGACGCCGGCCTTGGACAGGGCGGGAATCCTCTTCAGCCCGAGGAGCAGCGCCAGGCCAAGCAGGGCCATGCCCAGGGTGGGCAGGTGCGTATGGGGGATGAGCCACAGCATCTCCCAGATGTCTTTGAGGAAAAAGTCGCTGCGCCCCTTGGGGATGCCAAGGATCAGGTCCAGCTGGGACAGGCCGATGATGATGGCCGCGGCGTTCATGAACCCGAGGATCACGGGGTGGGACACGAAATTGACGATGGTCCCGAGCTTGAGCACGCCCAGCAGCAGCTGGATGAGGCCCACGAGAAAGGTCAGCAGCAGGGCCAGGCCGATGTATTCCGGGGTGTTGGACACGGCCAGGGGCGTGACCGCGGCCGCCGTCATGAGGGAGACGATGGCCACGGGCCCGGTGGCGAGCTGCCGGGACGACCCCCACAGGGCGCCGACGATGGCCGGCACGAAGGCCGTGTAGAGGCCGAAGTAGAGGGGCAGGCCCGAGAGCTGGGCGTAGGCCATGGCCTTGGGCACCAGGATCAGGGCACCGGTCATGCCGGCCATGAGGTCGGCCCGCACCGTCAGCGCGGAAAGGGGAAACCACGCGAGAAAGGGGAAAAAACGCAAAAGCCTGATCGACATGAGACCGTTCCTTGCCAGATTATTCGAAAAAGAGGCCAGGCCCCTGAAACGCACCTGCATTCCTCTTCTGAAAACTTTCCTGTTGAAGACGGAGCCTGTTCAAAATTCGTTCTGGCAAGGCGCTCCCCGATTCCGGAGGGCGAAGTGTAGCCGTCTACATGAGCCCTCCGGAATCGGGGAGCAACGCAGTCCAGAACGGATTTTGGACGGGCTCCTAGGCAGTGACCACCAGCACCGCGCAGTGGGCCCATCCGCAGACCTCCTTGGTCACGCGGCCCGTGAACATCCTGGGCAGCCGGCTGCCGTTGACCCCGCCGATCATGATCATGTCCACCCCGCGCTCCTCGGCGGCCCGCACGATGACGTTCGAGGGGTGCCCGACGTCGGCCACGGCCTCGAACTGCAGGTGCGGCCACTTCTCCCGTCCCCGCGCGCAGACGTCCTCGACCATCTTCCGGGCAGCGCCGAGGCCGCTCTCGCGCTTGGCCACGGCCACGAAGGTCAGGCGCTGCAGGGTCACGCAGCACATCCCGAGGCTCAGAGCCTCCTCCACGGCCAGGCGGCTGCTCGGCGAATCCTCCACGGCCACGAGGACGTGCGTCCCCGTCAGCAGCGACTCCTTGGGCAGCACGAGGACCATGGGAAAGCCCAGGCCGATGACCTTGGCCGTCATGCTGCCGACCATGAGGTACAGCCGGCCGGCGCGGCCGTGCCGGCCCATGAGGATGACATCCGCCCCGCGCATGCGCGCCTGCTCGACGATGGCGTGCTCCGGCACCGACGACCCGACGACCACGGTCTCGCACTCCACCCCGCTGTCCCTGGCCATCTTGCGGACCTCCTCCATGTAGGGCGCGATCTCCTGCTGCCTGCGCGTGACCTTGGCGTTGGCGGACTTCAGGGACTCCGTATCGATCCTGACGACATGCAGCACGACAACCCTGGCCTGGCAGGCCTGCCCGAAAAAGATGGCCTCCTGGACGGCGCCGTCGCTGTAGTTCGAGCCGTCGGTGGCCAGCAGCAGGGTTTTGGCCTCGCCCAGGAGGCTGGTGGAGAAGCGGTTCATGCGCGCGCTCCGGGGGTTGCGGTTTGGTATTTCACAAGCGCTACCACCCGCGATGCCTCAATACAAGCTTCGTTCAGAAATGCACGACGCCGCAGGGCGGCCCGTGCGGAGAAAGGTCCGGCGTTTGACTGGCGGCAGCACGGGCGGTAGGTTCGTCCCCGCAACCGAGAACATCCACCAAGGACCTTCCATGAACCCGAACATCGTCGGCATCGTCCGCTCCCATCTGCGCACCCGCGAGGAATGTCCCAAATACGGGGATACGGACCTGCCCCCGGTCTGGATCGAGATCATGCCCGAATTCGAACCGGCGGCCACGGACCTGCAGATCGGCGACGCCGTCGTCGTGCTGACCTGGATGCATCAGGGCGACCGCTCCGTGCTGCGCTGCCACCCCCGGGGCAACCGCGACCTGCCCATGCGCGGCATCTTCTCCACCCGCTCCCCGGACCGGCCCACACCCATCGGCATGCACAACGTGCGCATCACCGGGCGCGAAGGCCTGCGCCTGCAGGTCCATCCCCTGGAAGTCATCGACGGCACGCCCGTCATCGACATCAAGCCGGACAATTCCGCGGACCCGGGCCGGGAGGAATTCCCGTCCCTGGTCAACCCGGACACCGGGCGGGCCATCATCGAGGCGGGCCGCGACGGCTGGCTGCGCGGGCTCTTCGCCGGGTTCAACGGCAACATCAGCATGCGCCAGGGCTCCCGCGTGGTCATCACAGCCACGGGCAGCGCCAAGGGCCACCTTTCGCCCCGAGACTTGGCCGTGGTCGATCTTGAGAGCGGCAACGCGCTGTCGTCGGCGCAGGCCTCTTCGGAACTGTCCGTGCACCTGGAAATCTACCGCAACCAGCCGGCGGCCCAGGCCATCGTGCATACCCACCCCCCGAAGCTCATCGCCCTGTCCCTGCGCGGCAAGGGGTCCCTGCTGCAGCTGCCCCTCTACGAAGGGCAGGTCTTCGCCGCCAAGCTGACCCGCATCCCGTCCGAGATACCCGGCACGCCGGAGCTCGGGGAATCCGCGGGACAGGCCGCCCGCTATTTCCAGGCCGTTTTCATGGACGACCACGGCCTGGTCTGCTGGGGCGGGAGCATGACCCAGGCCCTGGGCCTGTCCGAGGAACTGGAGAGCCTGGCCGCCATCGCCCTGGCCCGCTGAAGGCGGGGCCGGGGCGACAGGCTCTGGGGGGCGCCTTTTTTTGCTTGCCAACGGAGCCCACGTCGTCTATTTACCCCGAGCATTTCCTCGCGGGGGAGCGTTCCCCCTATCCGCACGACCTTCTTGAGCGTCGCCTCATCCGGTTCCACACGTTTCTGAAATGCGTTTTCCCCCGTCCTGGGCAGTCGGTCTCATGGTGTAGGCCCGGTTCCAGCGCCGGGCACTTTTGACCGCGTGGCCTCGCGCCCGCAAGGTACTCTCATGACGACTTTTTCCGAATTGGGTCTGTCCGACCTGACCATCCAGGCCCTCTCCCGCAAGGGTTTCGAGGAGCCCACCCCCATCCAGATCAAGACCATCCCGGCCGTGCTGGCCGGCGAAAGCGACATCGTGGCCCAGGCCCAGACGGGCACGGGCAAGACCGCGGCCTTCGGCCTGCCGCTGCTGGATCTCCTGGAGCAGGACGCCCGCAAGGTGCAGGCCCTGGTCCTGGCGCCGACCCGCGAACTGGCCATCCAGGTGGCCGAGGAGATCAACTCCCTGCGCGGCGGCCGGACCGTCAGCGTGACGCCCATCTACGGCGGGCAGTCCATGGAGATCCAGCTGCGGAACCTGAAGCGGGGCGTGTCCGTGGTCGTCGGCACCCCGGGGCGTGTCCTCGACCACCTGCGCCGCGGCACCCTCGACCTCTCAAGCATCCGCTTCCTCATCCTCGACGAAGCCGACGAGATGCTGAACATGGGCTTTCTTGAAGACGTGACCGAGATCATGGAGCAGACGGCGGCCGACAAGCGGACCATGCTCTTCTCCGCCACCATGCCCCCGGAAATCCTGCGCGTGGCCAAGAAATACATGGGCGACTACCAGGTCATCCGCGCCGCGTCCGAGCAGCTGACCGCCACCCAGACGGACCAGATCTACTTCGAGGTCTCGGCGGCCGACAAGTTCGAGGCCCTGTGCCGCATCATCGACATGGAGGAGGACTTCTACGGGCTGGTCTTCACCCGCACCAAGGTCGACGCCGACGCCGTGTCCCAGCGACTCATGGAGCGCGGCTACGACGCCGACACCCTGCACGGTGACATGTCCCAGAGCCTGCGCGAGAAGATCCTGGCCAAATTCAAGAAGCGCCTGGCGCGCATCCTCGTGGCCACGGACGTGGCCGCTCGCGGCATCGACGTGCACGACCTGACCCACGTCATCAATTTCGACCTGCCCCACGACCCCGAGGCATACGTGCACCGCGTCGGCCGCACGGGCCGCGCCGGCAAGGAAGGCATCGCCATCACCTTCATCACGCCGTCCGAGTACCGCCGCCTGCAGTTCATCAGCAAGCAGGCCAAGACGGACATCCGCAAGGCGCGCCTGCCCAAGGTCAGCGACGTCATCCAGATGAAGAAGGAGCGTATCCGGGCGGAACTGGCGGCCATCGTGGCCACGGAGCCGGAACTTGAATTTCTGGGCATGGCCCAGGAACTGCTCGAACAGAGCAAGCCGCGCGAAACCCTGGCCGCCCTGCTGCAGCACATGTTCCAGGAGGAACTCGACGCCTCCAACTACCGTGAGATCGAGGACGCCTTCGTGGTCGACAAGAAGGGCAAGACCCGCCTCTTCGTCACCCAGGGCCGCAAGGACGGCCTGACCCCCAAGCGCCTGCTGACCTTCCTGGACGAGAACTGCCGCATCCCGTCGCGCAAGGTCTGGGACATCCAGATCATGGAGACCTTCGCCTTCGTGTCCCTGCCCTTCCAGGAAGCCGAGAAGGTGCTGTCCATGTTCAACCGCAAGGGCAAAGAAGGCGGCATCGTCTTCACCAAGGCCAAGGGGCGCCCGACCCCGCCGCCCGTCAGGAAATAACCAAAAGGCCGCGCTCCACAGCGCGGCCTTTCTCGTTTGAAGCCCCTGCGACACGCCGTCGCAAGGTCGGCTTTGCGGCCAACCCGCTTCACTGCTTCACGCCGTCCTCGAGATCGTACAGAAGCCGCTCGTCGCTGCGGGAATGCTCGTAATCGACCCACCGGAACTCGGTCTGGTTCATGAGCCAGCGGATGACCTCGGCCTGGGAGTGCGGCGTGCCGGGGTAGTCGACCACCTCGGAAAAGCGGTGCCCGAAGATCGTGATTTCCACGGCGATTTTCATGGGTCGCCTCCTTGTCTCTTCAGAAAGATATGACCGGCGGCGCCTTCGGCAAGGATGAAAAAGCCGCACCCCCCAAAAGGATGCGGCTCGAACGGACACGGGCAGGCGGCAGGACGCTAGGCCACGACGTTGTAGGCCTTGGGAGCGGCGCCGCAGATGGGGCACTTGTCCTTGGGCTCGCCCTCGTGGATGTGGCCGCAGACGCTGCAGACGTAGTAGTCCACGGACTCCAGGGCGGCCATCTTTTCGGCGGCCTTGGCGTAGAGATTGGCGTGGCACTCCTCGGCCTGGTTGGCGAAGCCGAAGTAGCGCTCGGCGGCCTTCTCGCCTTCGGCCTGGGCGTCGGCGATCATGGCCGGGTACATGGACTTGAACTCGTGGGTCTCGCCGGCCACGGCTTCCTTCAGGTTCTCGGCCGTGGAGCCGATGCCCTTGAGCAGGCGCAGATGGGCGTGGGCGTGGATGGTCTCGGCCTCGGCGGCGGCGCGGAACAGCTTGGCAACCTGCGGCAACCCCTCTTCGTCCGCCTTTCTGGCGAAAGCCAGATACTTGCGGTTGGCCTGGGATTCTCCGGCAAAGGCTTCCTTCAGGTTGTCGGTGGTCTTGCTCATCGGTTGTTACTCCTTTTTTGGTTGTTTTGATTATTAGTAAAAATTATCAAGAAGAGTTCTAAAGAAATCATTTCGCTCTGGCAAGCAAAAATTTCAGCCCGTTGTCTTTTCACATGTCAGGCGTCCAGACCATGAGTCGCCTCATCCCGCACAGAACGTCCTCCCTTTTTTGAGATCGAACACATTTTCGGGAGTCTGAAATTTCCTGCTTGACGCTGAAGTGAACGATCGTTAACTAGCCGCCCATGGCAAAACGACTGACCACCACCATCCGCCGCGAACAGATCGCCGAGGCGGCCCTGGCCCTCGTGGCCGACCAGGGCGTCGGCGCCCTGACCGCGCGCAACGTGGCCCGGGCCGTGGGCGTGACCGCGCCGGCCCTGTACAGGCATTTTCCGGGTGGCAAGGCGGATATCCTGTCGAGCGTCCTCGACCTCCTGGAATCCGTGAAGTTCGAGGGGACACGGCTGGCCTTCGAGGAACCCGGCCCGCCCCTGGCCAAACTCCGCCGCTGCTTCGAACTGCACATCAGCGTCATCGAGCGCTACCGCGCCCTGCCCATCCTCGTCCTCTCGGATTCCATATGGATCGAAGAGCCGCGCCTGAAGGCCCGCCTGGTGGAAAGCCACCAGCGGCAGCAAGCCCAGATCGCGGCCATCATCCGCGAAGGCCAGGAGAGCGGGGAGATCCGGCCGGACATCGACGCCGACCGGATCTTCGTCCAGTTCCTGGGGCAGTTCCTGACCATCGCCATCCTCTACAGCCGGCGCGGCGACATGGTCGACCCCAAGGCCCAGGCCGAGGCCAACTGGCGGATGTTCCTGCAGGCCGTGGCCCCCTGATTTTTTTTACCCTCAAAGTTAACGATCATTCACCTACCGCATGCACCAGAACTTCAGGAAGGTACACATGAAGAAAGCATTCGTCATCATCGCCGTCATGGCCGCAGTCGGCCTCGGATATCTCGCCTGGCACAAGCCGTCCCAGGCCAACCAGCCCGCTCCCGCCGCGGCCAGACCCGCCCCCGAGGTGGCCGTCGTCACCATGCAGGAACGCGAGGTCCGGCTGACGTCCGAACTGCCCGGTCGCACCGCCGTCTATCAGGTCGCCGAAATCCGGCCCCAGGTCGGCGGCATCATCCAGAAGCGCGCCTTCACCGAAGGCGCCGAGGTCAAGGCCGGCGACCTGCTCTACCGTATCGACCCGTCAACCTACGAGGTGGCCGTGGCCCGGGCCGCCGCCGCCGTGGCCAAGGCCAAGGCCGAGCTTGAGCCCGCCCGCCTCAAGGCCGTGCGTTACGCCGATCTGATCCGCACCAAGGCCGTCAGCCAGCAGGACCACGACGAAGTCCAGGCCGCCCTGGCCCTGGCCAAGGCCAACGTCTCCTCGGCCCAGGCCGAGTTGGAGGCGGCCCGCATCGATTTGGAGCGGACCAGCGTCGTCTCCCCCATTTCCGGGCGCATCGGCCGTGCCTCCATCACCCCCGGCGCCCTGGTCACGGCCAACCAGGCCCTGGCTCTGGCCACGGTGCAGCAGCTCGACCCCATCTACGTCGACCTGACCCAGTCCAACGTCGAAATGCTGCGCCTCAAGCGCGCCCTGGAAAACGGCAGCATCCAATCCGCCGGGGAGGCCGCGACCCGCGTGCGCCTCATCCTCGAGGACGGCACGGCCTACGAGCATGAGGGCACCCTGCAGCTGGCCGAGGCCAGCGTGGACCAGAGCACCGGCGCCGTGACCCTGCGCGCGGTCTTCCCCAACCCGAAGCGCGACCTGCTGCCCGGCATGTACGTGCGGGCCGTGGTCGAGGAAGGCGTGCTGGCCAAGACCTTGCTCGTGCCGCAGCAGGCCGTGGTCCGCAACGCCCAGGGCCAGGCCATGGCCATGGTCGTGGACGCCGCCGAGACCGTCGCCGCGCGCCCCCTGGAGTTGGACCGCGCCGTGGGCGGCGACTGGATCGTGCGCCAGGGCCTGGCCTCGGGCGACCGGGTGGTGGTCGAGGGCCTGCAGAAGGCGCGCCCCGGCACGCAGGTCCGCGTCGCCCAGGCCGCCAACTGATCCCGTTCCCGAATCACTAAAAACTCGCTCCCCGTTGCCCCGGCCCAGCCGGGGCGCGAACGGATTCCGCGCGCTCAAGCCGGAAAGAGAAGGAGATATCATGGCTCATTTTTTCATCAACCGGCCGGTCTTCGCCTGGGTTCTGGCCATCGCCACCATGCTTGGCGGCGTGCTGTCCATCTTCGGCCTGCCCATCTCGCAGTACCCGCCCATCGCCCCGCCGTCCGTGTCCGTCAGCGCGACCTACCCCGGCGCGTCGGCCAAGACACTTGAAGACTCGGTGACCCAGGTCATCGAGCAGAAGATGAAGGGCATCGACAACCTCGACTACATGTCCTCGACCAGCGAGTCCTCGGGCCAGGCCACCATCACCCTGACCTTCAAGGCCGGCACCAACCCCGACATCGCCCAGGTCCAGGTCCAGAACAAGCTGCAGCTGGCCATGGCCCTGCTGCCCCAGGAAGTGCAGGCCCAGGGCGTGCAGGTCACCAAGGCCGTCAAGAACTTCGTGCAGGTCCTGGGTTTCGTGTCCGAGGACGGCTCCATGAACAGGGCGCAGCTGGCCGACTACGTGGCCGCCAACGTCCTCGACGGGCTGAGCCGCGTGGAGGGCGTGGGCGAGGTCACCCTGTTCGGGTCCCAGCACGCCATGCGCATCTGGCTCAACCCCGACAGGCTGCATACCTACAGCCTGACCCCGGCCGACGTGGCCGCCGCCATCCGGGCCCAGAACGCCCAGATTTCGGCCGGCCAGCTGGGCGGCCTGCCCTCGGTGGAGGAGCAGCGCATCAACTTCACGGTCAGCGTCCAGGACCGCCTGCAGACCCCGGAGCAGTTCCGGGACATCCTGCTCAAGGTCAACTCCGACGGCTCCAGCGTGCGCCTCGGCGACGTGGCCAAGGTGGAGTTGGGGGCCGAAAACTCCCAGATCGCCTCCCGCTTCAACGGCCAGCCCGCCGCCGCCGCGGCCATCAAGCTGGCCACCGGCGCCAACGCCCTGCAGACCGTCGAGGCCGTGGCGAAGTACATCGAGGACATGGGTTCCACCTTCCCGGCAGGCATGAAGGTCGTGGCGGCCTTCGACACCACGCCCTTCGTGCGCATCTCCATCGAGGAAGTGGTCCGCACGCTGCTTGAAGCCGTGGTCCTGGTCTTCCTGGTCATGTACCTCTTCCTGCAGAACTTCCGGGCCACACTCATCCCGACCATCGCCGTACCCGTGGTCTTGCTCGGCACCTTCGGGGTGCTGGCGGCATTCGGCTACTCCATCAACACTTTGACCATGTTCGCCATGGTCCTGGCCATCGGCCTGCTGGTGGACGACGCCATCGTCGTGGTCGAGAACGTCGAGCGCATCATGCACGAGGACGGCCTCTCGGCCCGCGACGCGACCCACCTGTCCATGACCCAGATCTCCGGCGCCCTGGTCGGCATCGCCCTGGTCCTCTCCGCCGTGTTCGTGCCCATGGCCTTCTTCGGCGGCTCCACGGGCGTCATCTACCGCCAGTTCTCCATCACCGTGGTCTCGGCCATGGTCCTCTCGGTTCTGGTGGCCCTGATCCTGACCCCGGCCCTGTGCGCCACCCTGCTCAAGCCCGCCAAGGCCGGGCACGGCAAGCGCGGCTTCTTCGGCTGGTTCAACCGCGGCTTCGACCGCACGGCCGGAGGGTACCGGAAGCTGGTCGAGGGCATGACCAGACGCTGGGGCCGCTCCCTGATCGTCTACGCCCTGGTCCTGGGCGGCATGATGTTCCTCTTCCAGCGCCTGCCCACGGGCTTTCTGCCCGACGAGGACCAGGGCATCCTCTTCGTGCAGGCCCAACTGCCCGTGGGCTCGACCCAGGACCGGGCCATCGAGGTGCTGGAACGCATCGAGCACCACTTCCTGGTAAACGAGAAACAGGCCGTTGAATCCATGATGGCCGTGGCGGGCTTCAGCTTCGCCGGCAACGGCCAGAACACGGCCATGTGCTTCGTGCGCCTCAAGGACTGGAGCCAGCGCAAGACGCCGGACCTGCAGGTCAAGGCCATCGCCGGCCGCGCCATGGCCGCCTTCTCGCAGTACCGCGACGCCATGGTCTTCGCCTTCGCCCCGCCGGCGGTGCTGGAGCTGGGCAACGCCGTGGGCTTCGACTTCGAGCTGCAGGACATGGCGGGACTGGGCCACGAAAAGCTCACGGCCGCCCGCAACCAGCTTCTCGGCATGGCCAGCCAGCACCCCGACCTGGCCATGGTCCGGCCCAACGGCCTGGACGACACGCCCCAGTACCGCATCGACATCGACTGGGACAAGGCCAGCGCCCTGGGCCTGGCCGTGTCCGACGTGACCAGCGTCATCGCCACGGCCTGGGGCAGCTCCTACGTCAACGACTTCCTGGACAAGGGGCGTGTGAAGAAGGTCATCATGCAGGGAGAGGCGCCCTACCGCATGATGCCCGAGGACCTCGGCCGCTGGCACGTTCGCGGCAAGTCGGGCCAGATGGTGCCCATGTCGAGCTTCGCCACGGCCCACTGGACGTCGGGCTCGCCGCGCCTGGAGCGCTACAACGGCGTCCCGGCCATGCAGATCCTGGGCGCCCCGGCCCCGGGCAAGAGCTCGGGCCAGGCCATGGCGACCATGGAGTCCCTGGCCAGGCAGTTGCCCGAGGGCATCGGCTTCTCCTGGACCGGCCTGTCCTTCCAGGAACGCCAGGCCGGGTCCCAGACGACCCTGCTCTACAGCCTGTCCATCATCGTGGTCTTCCTCTGCCTGGCGGCCCTGTACGAGAGCTGGAGCCTGCCGGCCTCGGTCATCCTGGTCATCCCCATCGGCGTGCTCGGCGCCCTGGCGGCCGTCAGCCTGCGCGGCATGACCAACGACGTGTACTTCCAGGTCGGCCTGCTGACGACCATGGGCCTGGCGGCCAAGAACGCCATCCTCATCGTCGAGTTCGCCAAGAGCCTGACCGAATCGGGCATGGACCTCGCCCAGGCCGTCATCGAGGCGGCCCGCCAGAGGCTTCGGCCCATCATCATGACCTCCCTGGCCTTCGGCCTGGGCGTGCTGCCCCTGGCACTGAACTCCGGCGCCGGCTCGGGCGGCCAGAACTCCATCGGAACGGGCGTCATCGGCGGCACCATCGCCTCGACGGTCCTGGGCTCTCTGCTCGTCCCGGTCTTCTTCGTCATCGTGGCGAAGCTGGGCATGTCCCGCAGGAACCCCAAGAACGCCACGTCGCGCATCATCATACCCAGCGGAGGCGAAGCATGCGAAGAATGATCCTGACCCTGGCCTTGCTCCTTGCAGCCGGGTGCGCCACCATGGCCCCGGAGCGCGAACGCCCCGCCGTGGACCTGCCCGCGACGTGGGCAGCCGCCAAGGCCGATGCAGGCACGGCGCCGTCCGACATCGACGAAACCGGCTGGCGGGACGTCTTCACCGACCCTGCCCTGCAGAAACTCATCGAAACGGCCCTGAAGGAGAACAGAAACCTTCGCCAGGCCATCCTGGCCATGGACAAGGCGCGCGCCCAGCACGGCATTGTCCGGGCCGACCTCCTGCCCAATGTCGACGCCTCGGGCCGGAACTCCAATACCCGCTCTCCGGGCGACCTGCGCGGCGGCATCGAGGGCATCGACCGGCAATGGGCCGCGGGCCTCAGCGTTACAGCCTTCGAACTGGACCTGTTCGGGCGCGTCAGAAGCCTGGAAGACAAGGCCCTGGAGGAGTACCTGGCCACGGAGGAAGCGCGGCGCGCCGTGCACATCTCCCTGGTCTCCCAGGTGGCCCGGACCTACCTGACTCTGGCCGGTGACCGCGAGGCCCTGGATCTGGCGCGTGAAACCCGGCAGAGCCGCCAGGCCACCCTGGACCTGACCCTGGCCAGGATCGCAAACGGAATGGCCACGGACCTGGAACGCCATCAGGCCGAGGAGGCCGTGGCCGTGACCCAGTCCGAGGAGGCCCGCCTCACGGCCCAGGCGGCCATGGACGAGAACGCCCTGGCCGTGCTCACGGGCCGCCCCGTGGCCGAGCTGGACCTCCCGGCCAGGGCCATCCGCGACGTGGCCATGGGCGCAACCCCGGCCCCCGGCCTGCCGTCGGAACTGCTGGCCCGACGTCCCGACATCCTGGAGGCCGAACACCGCCTGTGGGCCGCCGGGGCCCAGATCGGCGCGGCCCGGGCGGCCTTCTTCCCGCGCATCAGCCTGACGGGCAGCATGGGCTACGCGAGCCTCGAACTCCACGACCTCTTCGACGCCGCGGCCCGGACCTGGACCTTCATCCCGAGCGTCTCCCTGCCCATCTTCGACGCCGGCCGGAACAAGGCCAACCTGAAGGTGGCCGAGGCCGACCGGCAGATCCGGGTCGCGGCCTACGAACTGGCCGTGCAGAACGCCTTCCGCGAGGTCTCCGACGCCCTGGCCAAGAACGAGGGGTTTGAAGGACAGTCCCAGGCCCAGGCTCGGCGGGTCGCCAGCGCGGGACAGAGCCGCATCCTCGTGGACAAGCGCTACGAGGCCGGTCTGGAGAGCGCCTTCGCCGTGCATGACGCCGAGCGCACCCTCTTCTCGGCCCGCCAGGACCTTCTGGCCGCGCGCCTGGCCCGGCAGCTGGCCGTGGTCGAACTCTACGCCGCCCTGGGCGGCGGCTGGGAGGAAGGCGGAGCCGACACATCGGTGCAGTGAGGACGGTATTCACCTCAAACCCAACAAAAAAGGCGGCCCACAGGTCGCCTTTTTTGTTGGGGGAAGCCGTGACGCTTCAGCTTTCCGTCAGAAAACCGATGTGCTCTTCGGTCAGGGCCAGAACCCGCCGCAGGCTGTCCGGGGAACCGTCGCGGTTGGAGACGTGGGCTGCGCAGTAACCGCTCAAGGGCCGCAGCGACGGCGAGGCGCTCTGCCACTGCAGGGCCTGCCGCACGGGGTCGGCGCACGCGGCCAGGCTGCGCAGGAAGCGCGCCCCCTGGACGGCCATGACGCGGGCCAGGGCGCCGTGCTCCCGGCGCAGGGCATCGGCGGCCAGGCGGCACCCTTCCGCCCGGCCTATGCCGAAGGCGTGCATCCAGAAGGCCTGCCAGTACGCGCCTATGGCCTGGGACGCCCTGGGGTGCGCGGAGACCGGAACGAGGTCATACAGCCCATGCCTGCGGTCCGAAGCGAAGAGTTCAAGCCCGGGCAGCCGCATGGACGCCAGCCTTTCCCCTGGGCCGCGCAGGGCCGCATCGAGCAGGCTGGCCACCCGCGCCGGGCGAAAGGGATCGTGGCAGCGCGGGCCGTCGAAGCGGCAGCGCCAGCAGCCCACGCAGTCGCGCGAACTGCGCAGGACCAGATGCCCCGGCTGGTAGGGGCCCGTCTCCCAGGCGTGGACCGGCCCCATGGACAGGTTCAGGACCCGCAGGCCCGACCAGGCCGCCAGGTGCATGGGCCCAGTGTCGGGCGTGACCATGGCCGCCAGGCGCTGGCCGAACAGGGCAAACCGGTCCAGGCCCATCGCTCCGCAGGCGCTGGCCACGGGGCGCCCGGCCAGGCGGCGCACCTCGCGTCCGAGCTCCATTTCGGCCGGTCCGCCGAGCAGGACTGGCACCAGCCCGCGCTTCTCGACCTCCCCCACCAGCTCCGCCCAGAACCGGGCCGAGGGCCGCTTGTCCGGCTCGTTCGCGCCGAGGAAAAGCCCCACCTGGCGCACGTCCTCCGGCATGGCGCGCGGCCTGGGCCAACTCGTTGCGGCCAAGACGCCCGGCGGGATCACGTCCAGGGCGTTCAGGTCGGCCCAATGGAACCGGTTGTGGCGGTTGTTGTGCGTCAGGGACAGGCGGTATTCCTGCCAGTCGCCGTTGACGCGGACAACGCCGTCACGCGAATACCCGCCGACAAGGGTCTCGGACTTCAGGCGGCCCGCCAGCTCCATGCTCTCGGGACGGTGGCTCAGGTTCAGGACCAGATGAAACTTCTCGTGCAGCACGGCATCGGCCTGGCCGTACCCGAGATAGCGCACGCCGGGGCTCACGCGCGCCAGGGGGCCGGCAAAGGCGGGTTCGGCCATGACCCAGACCGGGTGACCGGGGAACGCCCGCCCCAGCCACAAAAAGAGCGGGAAGGACAGGATCAGGTCCCCCATGCGCTGCATCTGGATGACGAGGATGGGCTTCTTCACGGATTACCCGTAGATCCCGCGCATGGTCCGCGCCAGGGACGAGAGGCGCAGGTCGTAGGTGTGCTCGGCCAGGATGCGGCGGCGCGCCGCCTCCGTGACCTTCCTCCTCGCGTCGTCGCGGGCCAGGTAGTGGCGCACCAGGTCCGGGATTTCCCCGGGATCGCCGTAGCAGACGATTTCGCGGCCGGGCTCGAAGAGATCCTCCATCTGGCGTCGGTGGTCCGTGAGCAGGAAGCCGCCGCAGACGGGCACGTCGAAGACCCGCTGGTTGACGGCGCCCTTCATCTGCTGGCTCGTGCAGTTGAAGTTGACGCGCGTTGCCGGGTAAAACCGGGGCAGGTCTTCGTAATAGTTGAGTTCGCGGTGATAGGTCCAGCCGCCCTTCGGCAGCAACTCGTGCCAGCCCGGGTCCCCGACCAGCATGGGGTTGAAGGGCAGCAGGCGCTCCACCCGCTGCAGGCGGTAGAGCAGGGTCGCCTGCCAGGTGACCAGGGTCTCGAAGGCCAGCCGCGTGTCCGCGTCGGGCAGGGACCGGAACAGCGCGGCATGGCCTGGCCGCTCGTGGTCGAGAAAATCCCCGACGGACAGGAGGCCGCTCTCCATGAAGGCGCGGCCGAGATCCTCGACGTCGCGCTCGAGCGCGTCCGGAAACGCGTACCGTTCGAGCTTGGCCCGCACCTTGTGGACCATTGAGTTGCCGACGAAAGCCACATCGCGCACGGGCGCGGTGTCCGGCGCGAAGGCGAAGCGGTGCGGGTCCGTGGCCAGGGGCAGATAATGCACGCGCCCGAAGCCCTGGGCCTTCAGGGACGCTATGTTGTCCGCGTCCCAGGTGAAGAGCGTGACCCAGTCCGAGGAGAGATTTTCGTATATGTAGAGAATGAGGTGGGGGTTGTCGACGAACCACGAGGCCAGGGGCAGCTCGAGCCGGGCCAGGAGGCCGGTCAGGATGCCCTCCTTGTCCACGCCGAGGTGGTTGATGGTCAGCACGAAGTCGGGGCGGAAGGCCAGGATTTCCCCCAGCATGCGCTCCACGAACTCCTGGCTGCCCACCTCCTGGCTGGGCAGCTGTACGAAGCATGTGGCGAAGCCGAGACGTTTGCAGGCCGCCTCCAGTTCGCCCATGAGAAAATAGGTGCTGGTCAGCAGGAGCACCCGCGGCTGCGGCGAGCGGAACTTGGGGTAGCGCGCACGGCCCCAGAAATCGACCTTGCGGGACAGTTCAAGCCGCTCGGCCAGGGCGCGGTAGAGTTCCGGCCGCAGCCGGGCGTAGAAGGGGTCGAGGACCGGGGCGAAGGGCAGACCGCCGTGACCGAGCTGCCAGCGGGTCAACATGGCCAGCGCGGTTTCGGGTTCGGACTCGTCGATCCACAGCACCCGGGCATCTCCCCGCCATTTTTCCCGCACCCCCGTCAGGCCGTAGACAGCGCCCTCGGCGTCGACCACGGCCACGGGGCCCGCGATCCGCGCCAGGACATCGGCCAGGCCCGCACCCAGGCCCGAGCCGAGCAACACGGGCAGTACGCCCTCGCCCGGCACGTCGGCCGCGCGACGCAGCTCGTTCTCGGCCCCACGACGCCCTCCCAGATGGCGGGCACGGCCGTCACTGACGATGCGCACATCCAGGGAGCCGTCTTCGCCACGCAGGGCTTCGGCTGTATAGTCCGCGGCGGTCACGGTTTGGCCCGCTCCACGGGGCGATGGCAAGGAATACGGAAAGATCCGAAAGGGTGCGGCATGTTGCGTCCTGTCAAAAAGTGAACGTTCAACTCCGCGCTAGCAACATGCCTGCCAAGAGGGGGCTTACAGCTCGTCGCTGTCCAGCCAGATGGTCACGGGCCCCCAGTTGACCAGGGCCACGTCCATGTCCGCGCCGAACTCGCCCTCGGCCACGTCGGGCCAGCGGCGGCGCAGGTCGGCGGTGAAGGCATCGTACAGGGACCGGGCTGCTTCGGGCGGGGCCGCCGTGGAAAAGGACGGGCGGCGCCCCTTGCGCACGTCGGCGTAGAGGGTGAACTGGGAAACGACGAGGATGCCCCCGCCGTGGTCGGCCAGGCTCGCGTTGATGGGACCGCCGGCGTCGGGGAAAAGCCGCAGGCCCAGGAGCTTGTCCACGAACCTGTTCCAGACCGGCCCGCCGGCCATGCCGGGCTCGTCGCCCCCGCCGAAGCCGACGAAGACCAGGACGCCCGGGCCGATCTCGCCAGTCACGCGCCCGCCCACCGTGACCCTGGCGCTGCGCACCCGCTGCAGGACCGCGCGCATCAGTCCGTTCCTTCGGAGTAGTAGGCGCGGGAACTGGCCTTTTCCGAAACCATGACCTGCTCCAGGCGCACGGGGTGCGCGGCGAGCAGTTCCTTCATGCGGCGGTAGACGTACTGCGCCAGCAGCTCCGAGGACGGGTTGTGGTCCGCGAAGGCGGGCAGTTCGTTCAGGTGCCGGTGGTCCAGCTCGTCGGTCACGGTCTTGAGAAGGCGTTTCAATACCTTGAAATCAATGAGAATGCCGAGCTTCGGGTCGAGCCGGTCTCCGACCACGTCCACCTCGACCTCGAAATTGTGGCCGTGCATGTTCTCGCACTTGCCCTCGTAATGCCGCAGCTGGTGCGACGAACTGAAATCGCCGCTGACGCGCAGCCGCCATTGTCCCTTGCCCATGTTCATCTCCTTCAGGCCTGTCGCCACAGTTCGAATTCCCGCCAAAAGTCCGGACACGGTGCGACCATGAAGTCGGGCCCGAACTGCAGACGGCACACGTAGTCCTCGCGCACCAGATCGACCTGCACCGGGGCCTGGCCGGGGTAGCGCTGCACGATGTCGCCGAGCCCCGCCCAGTCCGGTTCGTGGCCGTTGGCCCGCACCAGGAGCACCACCGGCTCGGAGCCCGAGCCCACCACCTCCGACAGGAGCTTGAAGGACTCGGCCAGGACCTTGGCCTTCTTGGGCCCCTCCTCGCCCTCCTCGCCGCCCGAAACCTCCCGCTTGGCCACGGTGCCGGTCATGAGCAGGGGCTCCTCCGAGGCCAGGAGGTCGCGGCTGGCCGCGTACGGCTCGGCGAAGACGATGGCCTCGCCCGAGCCGCCCAGGTCCTCGATGCCGCAGAAGGCCATGCGGTCGCCCTTCTTGGTGATGATGGTCTTGACGGACGTGACCAGTACCGGCACCTGCACCGGCGTCTTCTCCGGCAGGTCCACGCACTGCGCCAGCGACGTGTACCCGAGACGGCGGATTTCCTGGCGGAAAGGCTGCAGGGGGTGGCCGATGAGAAAGAAGCCGAAAGCCTCCTTCTCCATGCGGCACTTCTCGTCGTCCCCGTATTCGGACAGCTCCGCCTCGTCGCCCTCGATGCCCAGCCCCGTCAGGTTGCAGGTGTTCTCCTCCACCATGCCCATGAACGAGAGCTGCCCCGAGGTTTTGCGCTTGGCCCGCTTCTGGGCCATGGCCTGGACCTTGTCGAGGCCCTCCAGCAGGGACCGGCGCGAGCACCCGAAGGCGTCCATGGCGCCTGATTTGATGAGAGACTCCAGCACCTTCTTGTTGACCTTGCGCAGGTTCACGCGCTGGCAGAAATCGAGCAGGCTGGTGAAATTACCTCCCTTCTCGCGCTCCTCGACGATGGATTCGACCGCCCCCTCGCCCACGCCCTTGATGCCCGACAGGCCGTAGCGGATGGACTCGCCCTCGACGGTGAACTCGTTGAAGCTCCTGTTCACGTCGGGCGGCAACACCTCGATGCTCATGTCCCGGCAGGCGCTGACGTGGGCCAGGATCTTGTCGGAGTTGGAGACTTCCGAGGTGATGATGGCGGCCATGAACTCGGCCGGGTAGTGGGCCTTCACGTAGGCCGTCTGGTAGGAGATGACGGCGTAGGCCGCGCTGTGGGACTTGTTGAAGCCGTAGCCCGCGAACTTCTCCATCAGGTCGAAGATGTACTCGGCCGCCTCCTGGGAAATGTTGTTCTCGCGCGCGCCGTCCAGGAAGCGCACCCGCTGCTTGGCCATCTCGGCCGGGTCCTTCTTGCCCATGGCCCGGCGCAGGTTGTCGCCCTCGCCGAGTGAGTACTTGGCCAGGTCCGAGGCGATCTTCATGACCTGTTCCTGGTAGAGGATGACGCCGTAGGTGTCCTCAAGGATGGGGTGCACCACGGGGGCCAGCTCCGGGTACTCGTACTCGACCTTGCGCAGGCCGTGCTTGCGGCCGATGAAGTCGTCGACCATGCCGGATTCCAGCGGCCCCGGACGGTACAGGGCCAGGAGCGCGATGATGTCCTCAAAGCAGGAGGGTTTCAGGCCCCGCAGGACGCGCCTCATGCCGTCGGATTCCAGCTGGAACACGCCGTCGGTCTCGCCGCGGCACAGGAGCTCGTAGGTCTGGGGGTCGTCCAGGGGAAGCTTCTCCAGAATCGGCACGGGCTTTCCGTTCTTGCGGATGAGCTTCAGGGCGTCGTCGATGACGGTCAGGGTCTTGAGGCCCAGGAAGTCGAACTTGATGAGGCCGATGAGCTCGACCTTCTTCATGTCCAGCTGGGTGACGATTTCGCCGTTCTTGCCCTTGTGCAGCGGCAGGTACTCGACCATGGGCTTCTGGGAGATGACGATGCCGGCGGCGTGGATGGACGAGTGTCGGGCCATGCCCTCCAGGCGGCGGGCCACGTCGTAGAGCTTGCGGAACTGCGGCTCGCTGTCGATGAGCGCCCGCAGGTCCGGCTCTTCGTCCAGGGCCTTGGCCAGGGTCATCTTCAGGTCTTCGGGGATGAGCTTGGCGATGCGGTCGGCGTCCTTGAGGCTCACGTCCAGGGCCCGGGCCACGTCGCGGATGGCGCCCTTGGCCTTCATGGTCCCGAAGGCCACGATCTGGGCCACATGGTCGGCGCCGTACTTGCGGGTCACGTACTTGATGACCTCGTCGCGCCGGTTGTAGCAGAAGTCCACGTCGATATCGGGCAGGGACGCGCGCTCCACGTTCAGGAAGCGCTCGAAGAACAGCGCGTAGCGGATGGGGTCGAGGTCCGTGATCTTCAGGGCGTAGGAGACCAGGGACCCGGCGGCCGAGCCGCGCCCCGGGCCAACCGGGATGCCTTGGGACTTGGCCCAGTTGATGAAGTCCTGGACGATGAGGAAGTAGGCCGGGAAGCCCTTCTCGATGATGACCTTCAGCTCGAATTCAAGGCGCTCGCGGTAGAAGTCCTCGTCCACCTCGTAGGGCAGGGCCGCGATGCGCTCCTTGAGGCCCTCGACGCACAACCGGCGGAACTCCTCGTCCAGGGTCACGCCCTCGGGCACGTCGTAGACCGGGAAGAAATGCTGCTTGAGCTTGAGCTCCACCTCGCACATGTCCGCGATGCGCCCGGCGTTCTCGACGGCCTCGGGGCAGTGGGCGAAGGCGGCCTCCATCTCCTCGGGGGCCTTGTAGTAGAACTCGTTGGTGTCGAACTTGAGGCGCTGCTTCTCCGAGGCGATCTTGCCCGTGCCCACGCACAGGAGGATGTCGTGGGCCTCGTAGTCGTCCTTGCCCAGGTAGTGGCAGTCGTTGGTGGCCACCAGGGGCAGACCCGTCTCCCTGGCCAGCTCCATGAGCCGGTCGTTGACGACCTCCTGCTCCTTGAGGCCGTTGGACTGCAGCTCCAGATAGAAGCGGTCCGGGAAGATTTCCATGTACTCCCGGGCCACCAGCAGCGCCTTGTCGAAGGTACTGTGGCGCAGGGCGTAGGGCACCTCGCCCTGCAGGCAGGCCGAGAGGCAGATGATCCCCTCGCTGTGGGCGCGCAGGAGTTTCTTGTCCACGCGCGGCTTGTAGTAGAACCCGTCCAGGAACCCGGCGGACACGATCTTGACCAGGTTGTGATAGCCTACGAGGTTCTGGGCCAGCAGGACCAGGTGGAAGCGCTTCTTGTTCTCCCGGTCGGTCATGTCGTCGGCGATGTAGACCTCGCTGCCGATGATGGGCTTGATGCCGTGCTTCTTGGCTTCGAGATAGAACGGCACGGACCCGAAGAGATTGCCATGGTCGGTGATGGCGGCCGAGGAAAAACCGAAATCAACGGCCCGTGCGCACAGATCCTTCAGGCGGATGGCGCCGTCCAGGAGGCTGTACTCGGAATGGCAATGCAGGTGGGTGAAACCGCTCATGGTGCTCTCGGGGGAAAACGGAATTTGTGGGCCGGAAGACGGAGACTAGAAAAGGCGGGGCCGAATTGCAAGCCGCCCTGAAAACGGAAACGCCCGGGCGGCCCGGGCGTTTCTGTGCGGAACATGCCGAAATCCCTAGAGCTTGGCCCCGACCATGGCGACCAGGCGCTTCAGCTGATGGGTGAAGCCGGCTTCGTTGTCGTACCAGACGATGATCTTGACCATGGTTCCGTTCATGACCGAGGTGCACAGGCCGTCGACCACGCCGCCGTAGTGGCTGCCGACGTAGTCCATGGAAACGAGCGGAACTTCGGTGTAGCCCATGGCGCCGCCCTCGGGGCCGCTGGCCGCGGCCTTCAGGGCCGCATTGACCTCGGCCGCCGTGGTCGGCTTCTCGACCTCGACCACCAGATCGACCAGGGACACGTTGGGCGTGGGCACGCGCACGGCCATGCCGTCGAGCTTGCCGGCCAGAGCCGGGATGACCAGGCTCACGGCCTTGGCCGCGCCCGTGGTCGTGGGCAGGATGTTCATGGCGCCGGCGCGGCCGCGGCGGATGTCCTTGTGGGTGCCGTCGAGCATGCGCTGGCTCATGGTGTATGAGTGGATTGTGGTCATCAGGCCGTGCTTGATGCCGAAGGCGTCGTTCAGGGCCTTGGCCGCCGGGGCCAGGCAGTTGGTCGTGCAGGACGCGTTGGAGACGATGTTGTGCGCGGCCGGGTCGTAGAGGGAGTCGTTAACGCCCATGACCACGGTCAGGTCGGCGTTCTTGCCCGGGGCGGAGATGAGGACCTTCTTCGCGCCGGCAGCCAGGTGGCGCTCGCAGCTCTCGCGGTCCGTGAACTTGCCCGTGGACTCGACCAGGATGTCGATGCCCTTCCAGTCCCAGGCGTCGGGGGCGTTGCGGGTCACCTCGACCTGCTGGCCGTTCAGCAGGAAGCCCTGCTCGTTGGGCGTGACGTCCCCGGCGAAGGTGCCGTGGACCGAGTCGTACTTGAGCAGGTACGCCAGCTGCGCGTTGTCGCCGCGGGCGTTGACGCGGACCAGCTGCAGGTCCTTGTTGCCGGCCATGATGCGGGCCAGGTAGCGGCCGATGCGGCCGAATCCGTTCAGTGCGATTTTGACAGCCATGTTCTGTTCCTCGTGGGCTTAAATCTTGTTGGATGAACCAAGGACGTTGCGGATCTTGTGGGCGACCATGTCGCGCACGGCGTTGCGGGCGACCTGCAGGTACTGGCGCGGGTCGAAGTGGGACGGGTTTTCCGTCAGGTACTTACGGATGGTGGCGGTCATGGCCAGGCGGATGTCCGTGTCAATGTTGATCTTGCACACGGCCGAGGCGGCCGCCCTGCGCAGCAGGTCCTCGGGCACGCCCTTGGCGCCGGCGATCTGGGCGCCGTAGGCGTTGGCCATCTCGACGAACTCCTGGGGCACGGACGACGCGCCGTGCAGGACGATGGGGAAGCCGGGCAGCAGGGCCTTGATCTTCTCCAGGCGGTCGAAGTCGAGCTTAGCCTCGCCGGCGAACTTGTAGGCGCCGTGGCTTGTGCCGATGGCGATGGCCAGGGAGTCGCAGCCCGTGCGGCCGACGAAGTCCGCGGCCTGCTCGGGGTTGGTGTAGACGCTGTGCTCCACGTCCACGTCGTCCTCGACGCCGGCCAGCTGTCCCAGCTCCGCCTCGACCCACACGCCGCGGTCATGGGCGTAGGCCACGACCTTCTTGGTCAGGGCGATGTTCTCCTCGTAGGGCAGATGCGAGCCGTCGATCATGACCGAGGTGAAGCCGCCGTCGATGACTTCCTTGCAGATCTCGAAATTCTGTCCGTGGTCCAGGTGCAGGCAGGCGGGCAGGTCGTTCTCGGCCAGAGCGGCCTCCATGAGCTTGATGATGTAGACCTGTCCGGCGTAGCGGCGGGCGCCGGCCGAAACCTGCAGGATGAGCGGGGATTTCTCGAGATTGCCCGCCTCCATGATCCCCTGGATGATCTCCATGTTGTTCACGTTGAAACCGCCGATGGCGAAGCCTTCGGCGTAACCTCGGGCAAACATTTCCTTGGGGGTGGTCAGAGGCATGGTCGTCTCCTTGAAATCCGGTTAGTCGTTCCCGGCCAACTGCCGGGCAAGAGTCTTCATATACTCTGCGTGGGTTAAGTCAAAGGTCAGGGGCGTGACCGTGATGTACCCGCGGCTCAAGGAGTCGCGGTCCGTGTCGGGCTCCACGTTTTCCGGCGGGATGACCCCGCACAGCCAGTAGTACGGGTTGCCGCGGGGATCGTTGCGTTCGTCGTACCAATCCCGGTAGGTGCAGGACGTCTGACGGCAGACCCGGAGGCCCTTGGCGTCGGCCAGGGCACCGGCCGGGAAATTCACGTTCAGGACGCACTGCTTCGGGAACGAGGACCAGAAACCGCCCTCCAGCATGCCCACGGCGTACCCGGCCTGGGCCGAGAGCTCTTCCGGGTGGTAGTCGTCCACGGACACGGCCATGGCCGGGATGCCGGCCAGGGCGCCCTCGGTGGCCGCAGAGACCGTGCCCGAATAAAGGACATCAACGCCGACGTTGGCGCCGGCGTTGATGCCCGACACGATCATGTCCGGACGCTTCGGGAGCAGATGGCTCAGGGCCAGCTTGACGCAGTCCGCAGGCGTGCCCGAGATGCCCAGGCCCGAAAAGCCCGGCTCCTCCACTTCCCTGACGCGCAGGGGCGAAAAGAGCGTGACCGAGTGCCCCACGGCGCTCTGCTCGGTCATGGGCGCGGCCACGTGCACGCGGTGGCCGGCCTTGACCAGCGCCGCGTACAGGGCCCGCAGGCCTACTGCTCGGATTCCATCGTCGTTGGTGAGGAGAATGTCCATTTTTCGGAAGCGTCCGGATAGAGTTTCCTGGCCTGGTTGTAGCCCAGGGTCAGGGCCTTGACGTTGACGTCGAGTATCTTGGCCGGGAGCACCCCGGCCAGGGCCTTTTTCACGTTGCCGAAGTTCATGAACGGCAGAAAGTGGCTCAAGGCCCCGAGACAGACGATGTTGGTGGCCTGGGCCACGCCGACCTTGTCCCGGGCCATGCTCGTGAAGGGCAGGCCCCAGAAGATGTTCGAGGGCGTCTGCGTCACCAGCGAGGTGTCCACGAGCAGGAAGCCCGAAGGCTTCAGATTCCGAAAGTACAGGTTGCAGGCCTCCTGACTGAGAGCCACGAGCATGTCAAGGTTTACGGGCTTGGGATAGCTGATGCGGTGCGAGCTGATGACCAGGTCTGCCCGGCTGGCGCCGCCGCGGGCCTCGGGGCCGTAGCTCTGGGTCTGGGTGACGTGGAAGCCGTGGTCGATGGCCAGGACCTGGCCCATGATCTTGCCCAGGGTCAGGATGCCCTGCCCGCCCGTGCCGGAGAGACGGATCTCGAATCGATTCAGTTCGTGCTGCTTAGGCATGTCGCTGCTCCTGAAGCTTGTTGCGCAGTTCCGCGTACCGCGTTTCCAGACCCGGCCTCATCTCGTCCCGGAACACGCCGATGGGCGTGAACTTGTCCTGCTCCTCGGCCTTGAGCTGGCGGTAGCGGTCGAGCTTCACCGTGTTCTTCTTGTACCACTGGTACATGTCGACCACGGTCTTGAACTTGTTCTTGCGTCCGTACTGGGTGTGGCAGGGCGTCAGGATCTCCACCAGGTTGAAGCCGGGCTTCTCCAGGGCGTCGGCGATGAGCCCGTCGAGCATGGTCGCGTGGAAGACCGTGCCGCGCGCCACGTAGCTCGCGCCGCTGGCCATGGCCATCTCCACGATGTCGAAGCTGCGCTCAAGCTGCCCGAAGGGCGAAGTGGCCGAGACCGTGCCCACGGGGCTGGTCGGCGAGTACTGGCCGCCGGTCATGCCGTAGATGTTGTTGTTCAGGACCAGCGTGGTCAGACCGATGTTGCGGCGCGCCGCGTGGATGAGGTGGTTGCCGCCGATGGACATGGCGTCGCCGTCGCCCATGACGACGATGACCTTGAGGTTTGGGTTGGCCATCTTGATGCCCGTGGCAAACGTCAGGGCGCGGCCGTGGGTCGTGTGCACGGTGTTGAAGTCCACGTAGACGGCCATGCGGCCCGAGCAGCCGATGCCGGCCACGAGCACGATGTCGTCCTTGGCGTAGCCCAGGCCGTGCACGCTGCGGATGAGCGACCCGAGCACGATGCCGTGGCCGCATCCCGCGCAGTACACGTGGGGGAACTTCTTGTTGTGCCGGAGGTAGTCGTGGATGAGTTGTGTTACCTGTGCCATGGTCACGCCTGCATGATGTTTTTGAAGATTTCCGAGGGGGTGATGATCTGCCCGTCGACGCGGTTGTTGGTAATGACGTGGGTCAGGCCGTTGTTGACGCGCTTCACCTCGCGCGAAATCTGGCCCATGTTCATCTCCGGCACGACGAGGGCCTTGCATTGGCGCGCCAGGGTCTGCACAGCGGTCTTGGGGAAGGGGAACAGGGTCTTGAGCTTCAGGAGCCCGGCCTTGACCCCTCGCTCGCGGGCCATGTGCACGGCCAGCTCGGCCGAACGGGCCACGCAGCCGTAGGCCACTACGACCACTTCGGCGTCGTCGCAGTTCACCTCGTCCACCAGCTGGATGTCGTAGAAGAACTGGTCGATCTTGCGGAACTGCCGGTGCATGAGGGCCTTGACCTCGTCGGGCTTGGAGGTCGGGAAGCCGTTCTGATCGTGGGTCAGGCCCGTGACGTGGAAGCGGTAGCCCGAACCCAGCGGCGGCAGGGCCGGCACGCCGCGCATGGTCTCCTCGTAGGAGACATACCACTCGGGCGGCATGGCGGGCGTGACGCGGGAGATGATCTCGAAATCCTCGGGGTCGGGGATGACGATCTTCTCGCGGGTGTGGGCCGTGATCTCATCCAGAAGCAGGATGACGGGCGTGCGGTACTTTTCGGCGAAATTGAAGGCCACGACGGTCATTTCCAGGCATTCCTGCACGTCGCTGGCCGAAAGCACGATGATGGGGTGGTCGCCGTGGCAGCCCCAGCGCGCCTGCTGCACGTCGCCCTGGGCCGGGCTCGTCGGCAGGCCGGTGCTAGGCCCCCCGCGCATGACGTTGACCAGGACCAGGGGCACCTCGGTCATGCAGGCGTAGCCCAGGTTCTCCTGCATGAGGGAGAAGCCGGGACCGGAGGTGGCCGTCATGGACTTGCGGCCGGCCAGGGACGAGCCGATGATGGCGCCCATGCTCGCGATCTCGTCCTCCATCTGGAGGAAGACGCCGTCCTTGACCAGCGGCAGCCTGGCCGACATGACCTCGGCTATCTCCGTGGAGGGGGTGATGGGATAGCCCGCATAGAAGGTGCAACCGGCAAGCAGGGCGCCTTCGACCACGGCCTCGTTGCCGAGGGCGAACATTTCCTTCTTCTTACGCTTTTTTGTGGCCATGATCCTCTTCCCGGTTAGGTGTTCCAACATTCTCTTCCGGACCCGGATCCGTCCCGGCGGACGGATCCGCAGCCTCGACACGAGGATCCAGACGCGCGTCGGTCTTTCTGCGGCTGATCTCCTTGGGCGTCACGGAAACCGCGAAATCGGGACAATGCAGTTCGCAGAAGCCGCAGTTCACGCATTCGGCCTCGCGGACCACGTGAGACTTGCCGTCCGCACGAAGCTCGAACACTCCGGCCGGGCAGAAGGCGGCGCAGATCCCGCAGCCCTTGCACCAGTCCGGATAAATCGTCACTTTTGCCAGACCTTTCTTTTTGGACATAACTTTCGCTTGTGTTTGGATGTTCCGTTGCAGGTCACACGAACGACACGCCCCCGCCCCCTGAAAAGCGTTCTGACCCGGCAGGCAGGGCCACACTCCTTGCCAAGGCCGAAAACTTACCTGTAAGGACGGAAAAGACGCCGCTTGACACCATAGCAGGCGAGGCTTCAACCGCCCAATCTTCTTGAAAATTATAATACTTCGACGTAACGGTATTTTCCCATATTCATACAGGAATTGCAACTCGATGACGAATGAAAAAAAATCCGTAAGCGATTTTTCCGAAGATCAGACTGTTTCAGGCATTTTTGTCATTTCCCAGGCCCAGTCCAAAAAGGCCAAGAACGGACCGTACTGGCACCTGACCCTGACGGGACGGACAGGCAGCATCGAGGCGCGCATCTGGTTCCCCCAGAGCCAGAACTACGAGTCCCTGCAGGTCGACCAGTTCGTCGAGGTGAACGGCCGGGAGGAGACGTACAACGGCATCCGGCAGCTGCGGATCAACAGCATGGTCGTGATCGACCCCGCGGAACGGGGCCTGGACATGGCCGACTTCGTGCCCTCCTCCGCCGTCCCGCCGGCCCGGCTCCTGGAGGAGCTGGAGGCCTTCCTGCACGCCGAACTGACGTACAAGCCCTGGTCCGCCCTGTGCAAAAGCATCCTGCGCGACGAGCCCATCCGCACGGCCCTGCTGAGCGCGCCCGGCGCCAAGACCATCCACCACGCCTACGCCGGCGGCCTGCTGGAGCACACCCTGGCCATCATGCGCATCTGCAGGGCCCTGTCGGATCTCTACCCGCAGATCGACAAGGAGATTCTCCTCGTGGGCGCCCTGTGCCACGACCTGGGCAAGGCCTTCGAGCTGTCCCACGGCGTCAGCCGCGAGTACACCGACGCCGGGCGGCTGCTGGGGCACATCCAGATCGGTTTGGAGCTGCTGGAGCCCTTCCTGCGCAAGGCCAAGGACCTGCCCGAGGGCCTGGCCATGCACCTCAAGCATATCATCGTCGCCCACCACGGCGAACTGGCCTTCGGCTCGCCCTGCGTGCCGCAGACCATGGAGGCCTTCGTCCTGCACTACGCCGATAACCTGGATTCCAAGATCAACACCGTGCAGGGCGCCCTGACCACCCCCGAGGGCGAGGAGGCGCAGGGCTGGAGCGAGTACCACCGCACCCTGGGCCGCTACCTCTTCCAGCCGGAACGCACGCCGAAGCAGACTCCGGGGGCGGAGCCGAAACAGGCCAGGAAGGCCGCCCCGAAACCCGACGCCTCGCCCCTGCTGAAGGCCATGGGCTTCACCGCAACATCCAACCACGAGTGAGGTGAATGCATGTTTCTGACGTTCGAAGGCATGGAGGGCTGCGGCAAATCGACGCAGTGCAAAAAAATCATCGAGCATTTCGTGAGGCAGGGCCACGACGTCCTGCACACCCTTGAACCCGGTGGGAGCCGCCTGGGCAAGGAGCTGCGCCGGATACTCCTCGACCCGAAAAACAGCGACCTCTGCCCCACCAGCGAGCTGTTCCTCTACCTGGCCGACCGCGCCCAGCATGTGGCCTCGGTCATCCGGCCGGCCATGGAGGACGGGCGGACCGTCATCTGCGACCGCTTCGCCGACTCCACCGTGGTCTACCAGGGCTACGGCCGCGGCCTCGAACCGAGCCTGCTGCACCAATTGAACGACGTGGCCGTGCAGGGGCTGTGGCCCGACGTCACCATCCTCCTGGACGTGAACCCGGAGATCGGCCTCAAGCGCGCCCTGACCCGCAACATGCGCGACAACAAGGCCGCCACCGAAGGCCGCTTCGAGGCCGAGAGCATGGCCTTCCACACCCGCATTCGCGAAGGCTACCTGACCTGGGCCGCCCTGCACCGCAGACGCTTCCTGGTGGTGGACGCCAACAGGGACGAGGACGCCGTCTTCGCCGCCATCCTGCGCGGGCTGGAGGAGAAAGGCCTTGGCTAGGCCCACCGTCACGGGGCTGGTCCTGACCCTGAACGGGGCCAAATATCTGGATGATTGTCTGAAATCGCTGGATTTCTGCGACCGGCTGCTGGTCGTGGACTCGGGCAGCACCGACGCCACGCGCGACATCGCCGAACGCCACGGGGCCACGGTGTTGGTCAACCCCTGGCCCGGCCCCAAGAAGCAGTTCGAGTTCGCCTTTGCCCACATCGAGACGCAGTGGGTTGTGTCCCTGGACCAGGACGAGATCCTGTCCGACGAGCTGCGCGCCTCGGTCATGACGGCCCTGGAGGACACGCAGGGCATGAGCGCCTTCGTCTGCCCGCGCACATCGTTCTATTTCGACCGGTTCCTGCGCCACAGCGGCTGGTACCCCGACCTGCTGCCGCGCGTCTTCCACCTGGCCGACACGGGCGTGCACGTCTCGGGCCCGCACTACGGCTTCGAGCCCAGGGGCAAGACGCGCCGCCTGACGGGCGACATCATCCACTACCCCTACGAAAACCTGAAGCAGCACGTCGACAAGATCAACTATTACACGCAGATCGCAGCCGAGGAGATGCACGCCAAGGGCAAACGCTCTGGCGTGGCCAAGGCCCTGGGACACGGTCTGGCCAGGTTCCTGAAGATCTACGTCTTCCGCCGCGGCTTCCTCGACGGCAAGGCCGGCTTCGTGCTGGCGGTCAACTCCTTCTTCTACGCCTTCCAGAAATACATCCGGCTGGCGGAACTCAACCAAAAGGGCAACAAAGGCGCCTAGTCCCTCCCGCCGCCCCGCTCCCGGGAGCGGCGGGATGCCCTTCAGCCCGTTTCGTGCGGCCGAGCCATCCGGAGGGGCTGGACCAGTTCGTCGAACCTCTCCCCGTCCAGATACCCGAGTTCAAGGCAGGCCTGACGCAGGCTCGTGCCTTCGACGTGGGCCTTGTGGGCCACCTCGGCGGCCCTGTCGTAGCCGATGACGGGAGAGAGGGCCGTGACCAGCATGAGGGAATCCCCGACATGCCTGGCGATGGCCGCCTCGTCCGCGGCGAGCCCCTGCAGGGCGTGCTCGGTGAAACTTCGGCAGGCGTCGGCCGCCAGGCGCATGCCGGTCAGCAGGTTGAAGATCATGAGGGGCTTGAAGACGTTGAGCTCGAAGTTGCCCTGGGACCCGGCGAACCCCACGGCCGCGTCCAGGCCCATGATCTGGACCGCGACCATGGTCATGGCCTCGGACTGGGTCGGGTTGACCTTGCCGGGCATGATGGACGAGCCGGGCTCGTTGGCCGGCAGGACCAGCTCACCGATGCCGGCCCGGGGCCCCGAGGCCAGCCAGCGGATGTCGTTGGCGATCTTCATCAGGGACCCGGCCAGGGTGCGCACGGCGCCCGAGGTCGCGACCACGGCGTCATGGGCCGAAAGGGCGGCGAAGAAGTTTGGGGCGGGCTCGAAGGGCAGGCCCGTGATGTCCGCGATCTCCCGCGCCGCCGTGCGCGCGAAGTCGGGGTGCGTACCCAGACCCGTGCCCACGGCCGTGCCGCCCAGGGCCAGCCGGCACAGATGCGGCAGGCAGCCGCGCAGGCGCTCCAGATTGTCGGCCAGCAGCGCCGCGTAACCCGAGAACTCCTGGCCCAGGGTCATGGGCACGGCGTCCTGCAGGTGCGTGCGGCCGATCTTGACGATCCGGTCCCAGGCCGCGGCCTTGGCCTCCAGTCCGTCCCGCATGGCCTCCACGGCCGGAAGAAGCTCGCCTGTCAGCATGAGGGCCGCGGCGATGTGCATGGCCGCCGGGAAGGTGTCGTTGGAGGACTGGGACATGTTGACGTGGTCGTTAGGGTGCACGGGCCGCTTGCTGCCCATGACCCCGCCGAGGATTTCGATGGCCCGGTTGGCCACGACCTCGTTGACGTTCATGTTGGTCTGGGTGCCGCTGCCCGTCTGCCAAACCCGCAGCGGGAAATGCTCGTCGAGCCGCCCGTCCATGACCTCGCGGCAGGCCGCCATGATCGGCTCTGCCAGGCCCTCCGGGAGCTTGCCGAGCGCCATGTTGGTTCGGGCTGCGGCGAGCTTGAGGACGCCGAAGGCGCGGATGACCTCCAGCGGCATCACGTCATGCCCGATGCGGAAGTATTTCAGGGAGCGCTGGGTCTGAGCCCCCCAGTAACGGTCGGCCGGGACCTCGACGGACCCCATGCTGTCGGTTTCTATGCGCATTTCGGCCATGACGCCCACCTCCGACTGATCAGATTTTCTTGACGACGTTCTCCAAAGGCTTCTTGTTCGGGCCTTGGGTGGGCCGAAGCGGTTTGCCGACGGGCACCACGGCCATGAACTCGCCGCCGGGCTCCTGCAGAAACTCCAGCACCCGGTCCTTGACCAGGTAAAGGATGCCCAGCCACACGGCGCCCAGGCCCAAGGACGTGGCGGCCAGGAGCAGGTTCTCCACGGCCGCGGCCGAACTCTGGATCTCCATGGTGCGGAAGAAGTCGAAGGCCTGGCCCTTGTCGACCTGGAACAGTTCCGTGCCGTGGCTGATGAGGTCGCCGGTGTTGACCACGGCGATCGTCACCGGGGCCGAGGCGATGCTGCGGGCGGCCATGCGCAGGAGCGACGAAGCCGGTTTCTCGAAGGTCTTGGATATGGTCGAGACGCGCTCGGCCAGTTCCGTCCGGGCATCGCCCTCCAGGACGACGAACTTCCAGGACTGGCGGTTGTGGGCCGAAGGGGCCTGGTTGGCCGCGTCCAGGATGGTGGTGAGCATGTCCTCGGGCAGGGGCTCCGGCGAGAACTGCCGTATGCTGTGACGGGCGTGGATGGTGTCCAGGGTTGCGTTGCGCAGAAGATTCATGTTCGTCCCCTCGTACGGTGCGGATTGACTTTGGCATGGCCCGGGCGCACAAGCATTGGCCGGGCGCCCGCCCTGCAACCGAACCACTAGCCCCAACATGGCACGCAAGACAACCTCCGCCAACACGCGCCGCACCCCGGCGCGCCCCGCCACCGGCAAGCCGGGCAGCAGCCCGTCAGGCCTGCTGCGTCGCGTGCTGCGCGGGGCAGGATGGGTCCTGCCGGGGCTCGTGCTCCTCATCGCGGTCCTGCGTTTCGTGCCTCCGCCCACCAGCGCCTTCATGCTCGTGCGGCACGCCGAGCGGCTTTTCGGTGACGGCGGCCCGGCCGTCATGTATGCGTGGACGCCCATGAAGGACATCCCGCGGCACATGGCTCTTGCCGTGGTCGCCGCCGAGGACCAGAACTTCCCCAGCCACTTCGGCTTCGACGTGGACGCCATCGCCCGCGCCATGGAGCACAACGAAAAAAGCGCGCGGGTCCGCGGGGCGAGCACCATCACCCAGCAGGTGGCCAAGAACCTCTTCCTCTGGTCCGGGCGCAGCTACGTGCGCAAGGCGCTGGAGGCGGGCCTGACCGTCCTGCTTGAAATTCTGTGGTCCAAGGAGAGGATTCTGGAGGTGTATCTGAACATCGCCGAATTCGGGGACGGGACGTACGGGGTCGAGGCGGCGGCGAAACGATTTTACGGCAAGACGCCCGACCGGCTCAGCCGCCACGAGGCCGCGATCCTGGCCTCGGTGCTGCCGAACCCGCGGCGCTTCCTGGCCCGAAGCCCCTCTCCCTACGTCATGCAGCGGGCGAACTGGGTCCAGAACCAGATGCGCCAGCTCGGCCCGGAGTACCTGAACGGCCTCTAGAAACGCGGCGCCGCCACAACCTCGAACGCAACGGAAAGAAACACGACATGCAACCGGGAATCCTCATGGCCGCCGGGGCCTACATCAGCTGGGGCCTGCTGCCCGTCTACTGGAAGCTTCTGGGACACGTGCCCACGGCCCAGCTCCTGTCGCACCGCATCGCCTGGTCCTTCGTCACCCTGGCCGTGTTCCTGGGCCTGCTCGGGCGGCTGCGCCCCCTGTGCGGCCGCCTGTCCCCCGAGGTCCGGCGCTGCTACGTGCTGGCGAGCCTTCTGATCGGCGTGAACTGGTTCATCTATGTCTGGAGCGTCAACGCGGGCTACATCGTCGAGGCGAGCCTGGGGTATTTCATCACGCCCCTTCTTTCGGTGCTGCTGGGCGTCTTCTTCCTGCGCGAACGACTGCGGGGCCTGCAGTGGGCCCCCCTGGCCCTGGCCGCCGCCGGGGTCGTCTACCTCGCCTTCGACTACGGCCGCCTGCCCTGGATCGCCCTGGTGCTGGCGTCGACCTTCAGCCTCTACGGTTTGGTCAAGAAGCGCGCACCCCTGCCCGCCTTCGAGGGCCTGACCCTGGAGACCGCGCTCCTGCTCCCCCCCGCGCTGGCCTGGCTCGCCTGGAGCGAATTCGAGGGCAAAGGCGTCTTCCTCCACGCCGGAACGCTCTCGGACCTGCTCCTGGTCGGCGCAGGCGCAGTCACCACGGCCCCGCTGGCCCTGTTCGCCGCCGCGGCCCAGCGCATCCCCCTGTCCATGATCGGCATCCTGCAGTACATCGCCCCCACCATCCAGTTCCTGCTGGGCGTCTTCATGTACCACGAACCCTTCACCCGCACCCAGCTGGCGGGCTTCTCCATGGTCTGGGCGGCCGTCGCCCTCTTTCTCCTGGAACGCTGGCGATTCGCCCGCCGGTAGCGTCAAAGCGGTTGAGGGATCAGGAAGCCAGGCTCTTTTTTACGTAATCCGCCATCCTCCCGAGGCCATTCAGGAGAGAGACTTGCGGATTCCAGCCGAGGAGCGTTTGTGCACGACGTATATCAAGAACGTTTGAAGGGACGTCAAAGACGCGGGAGGGGAAATATCGACAGATGATCTTCCTTTCCAGTATTGTCTCGATAAAGCCGATTATATCGTTAACACTGAAACCATTTCCACTACCGATATTGAAAATTCGCTCGTCACCTTCATATTTTAAAACCATGCTTACGGCAGATATGGCGTCGCCTATGTAAATATAGTCCCTGACAACGGTTCCATCCCCCCAAATCTCCAGATCCTCACCACTTAATGCCTTTCTGAGGAATACAGGAATGACTCCTTGACCTGAAAACAAAGGCTGATGCTCTCCGTACGGATTAGCTAGTCTCAATATTCTATAATCAAGGTCATGAAGTTTATTGTAAAGATACAAATACTTCTCAATTGCAAGTTTACCCACACCATAAGCACATATCGGGTCTGTGGGATGATCTTCAGGAATAGGAATCAGCTTTGGAATCCCATAAACAGTGCCGCCGGACGACACGAATATTATTTTCGGCCGTTCCTTCATTCGAACAATGCAATCCATCATTCTTAATGTGCTTTCGACATTATCTTGCAGATCCTTGACCGGATTTTCATTCGACGTATGGGGAAGTGTCGTGCTCACCAAATGGAAAACCGCGTCGACGTCATGCAGCGCCTCACAGACATCGGACTGGCATGTAAAATCCCCTTCCGTCCAAGCAACGCCCTCAATGTCTGGCCAGTGGCCACATTTCGGTTTGAGGCTGAACGCACGCACGCCATGGCCTTGAAGCACCAAACTTTCGCAGAGGTTCCTGCCGATAAACCCCGTCCCTCCAAAAACCAGCACTTTCATGCAATGCGCTCCTCTCCATCCAACGCCGCGTGCCATCGTCCGCCGCCCCTCTTCCCGAGGCGAACACCAATCACCGCCCCCATCCCGCAATGGACGGCGGGGCGATTAATCTTTATAGCTTCCCAATCCATGAGACGGCCAAGGGCTATCCCAACGCCCCCTGCATAGCAAGGAGGATATATGAACGGCAAATCCATCACGCTCTACGCCCTGAGCACCTGCATCCACTGCAAGAAGACCAAGGAGTACCTCGACGACTGCGGCGCCAAGTACGACTGCATCTTCGTCGACAAGCTCGAAGGCGAGGAGCGCAAACAGATCATCGAGGCCATCAAGAAGGTCAACCCCAAGCTGTCCTTCCCCACCCTGCTGGTGGACGAGGAAGCCATCGTCGGCTTCAAGCAGGACCAGATCAAAGAGGCGCTGGAGAGATGATGACGCCCGAAGAACTACTCGACAAGCTGCGCCCCCTGCAGGAATCCAAAGGCTACTTTTTCAACAGGGACCGGGCCTTTGTCCTGGACCTCATGGAAAGCCTGCTGGTCAACCGCGACCGATACGGCTACATGGCCTGCCCCTGCCGCCTGGCCTCGGGCAACCGCGACCTGGACAAGGACATCTTCTGCCCCTGCGTGTACCGCGAGGCCGACGTGGCCGAGTTTGGCGCCTGCTATTGCGGCCTGTACGTGTCCAAGGACTGGAACGAGGACAGGATCCCGCACGAGGTCGTGCCCGAGCGCCGCGACCCGGAAAAGCTCATGGCCGGACTTCTCTTCGAGGAATGATTGACACGGGCCCGGCGCCGCGGATAGTGCCCGTGCCCCGGAGAACGCCATGAGAGAACAGGTCGAAAAGGCCCTCGACACCGTGCGGCCCATCCTTCAGGCCGATGGCGGCTATGTGGAACTGGTCGGCATCCTGCCCAGCGGCATCGTGCAGGTCCGCCTGACCGGAGCCTGCAAGGGCTGCCCCATGTCCCAGATGACGCTCAGAAACAGCATCGAGCGCGCCGTCAAGAAGATGGTGCCCGGCATAAAGGCCGTCGAGGCCGTCTAGCCCGTCGCGCCACCGGCCCTCCCGACTCAGCCAAACCCTTTTCCCGCACCCCGCCATGCGCGGGGCGCGGCAGCAGCCGGCGTGAGCCGCCGGATAGTGGAAAACACCATGACCCAGATCGTGACCCGCTTCCCCCCCAGCCCCACGGGCTACCTGCATATCGGCGGCGCCCGCACGGCGCTCTTCAACTACCTCTACGCCCGCCAGAACGGCGGCAAGTTCATCCTGCGCATCGAGGACACGGACCAGGCCCGCTCCACGCAGGAGATGACCGACGCCATCATCGACGCCATGCACTGGCTGGGCCTGGACTTCGACGAGGGCCCCTTCTTCCAGAGCGAGCGCGGCGACATCTACAACAGCTACGTGGACAAGCTGCTCGAAACCGGCGGGGCCTACTACTGTTCCTGCACGCCCGAAGAGGTCGAGGAGATGCGCGAGACGGCCCGCGCCAACGGGCTCAAGCCCAAGTACAACGGCAAGTGCCGCGAAATGGGCCTCGGGCCCGGACCTGGCCGGGTGGTTCGCTTCAAGACGCCGCTCTCGGGCAAGGTCGTCTTCGACGACATCATCAAGGGGCCCATCGCCTGGGATGTGCAGGAGATGGACGACTTCGTCATCCGCCGCGCCGACGGCTCCGCCATCTACCAGATGGCCGTGGTCGTGGACGACGCCGAGATGGGCGTGACCCACGTCATCCGCGGCGACGATCACCAGAACAACACGCCCAAGCAGATCCTCATCTACCAGGCCCTGGGCTTCCCGCTGCCCAAGTTCGGCCACGTGCCCATGATCCTCGGGCCCGACAAGAAGAAGATGAGCAAGCGCCACGGCGCGACCTCGGTCATGATGTACAAGGACATGGGCTACCTGCCCGAGGCCATGCTCAGCTACCTCGTGCGCCTGGGCTGGTCCCACGGCGACGACGAGCTCTTCACGCGCGACGAGCTGCTGGAGAAATTCTCCCTGGAGGGCCTGGGCAAATCGGCCTCGGTCTTCGACATGGACAAGCTCAACTGGACCAACAGCCACTTCATCAAGACCGGCGACGTGCCGCGGCTGGCGGGCCTGCTGGGCGAGATCGTCCGGTCGACCACGCAGTTCGACCCGGCACCGGAGTACCTGGAAGCCATCGTCCCCCTCTACCAGCCCCGCGCCAAGACCCTGAAGGAGATGGCCGAGCAGGCCGCCTTCTTCCTCCACGACGCAGGCGCCCTGCCCTACGACGGGGCGGCCGTGGCCAAGTTCCTGACCCCGGAAATCCGCGAACACCTGGCCGTCATGGCCTCCCGCATGGAAGCCCTGCCCGCCTTCGACCACAAGTCTCTGGAGGACATGGCCGCGGCCTATCTGGAGGAGACCGGCCTCAAGTTCAAGGCCCTGGCCCAGCCCATCCGCGTGGCCATCACCGGCACGACCATGAGCCCCGGCCTCTTCGAGACCATGGAGGTTCTCGGGCGCGAGCGCACCCTCGCCCGCTTCCGCAAGGCCCTGACCCTGTAAGCCAAGGCCCGGGCAACCGGGCCTTTTCCTTCTCTTCCGGCCGTGTCCATCACGTCCATGCCGTCCATACCGTCCACAAGGTCCACCCCATGTACGACTACCAGAAAACCAACCTCTTCACCGCCCAGGTCGCCGACGGCATCGAAGACCTGGCGCTGGCCGAACTGGCCGAACTCGGGGCCACGGACTGTACCCGCGGCTTCCGCTTCGTGCGTTTCCGGGCCGACCGGCAGGCCCTGTACCGCATCGTCTACCGTTCCCGGCTCGTCTCCCGCGTCCTTGCGCCGCTGGTGCGATTTCCCTGCCTCACGGACAAGGCCCTCTACGCCGGGGCCAGGGATGTGCGCTGGTCGGACTTTCTGACCCCGGACCAGACCTTCGCCGTGTTCGCCAACGTCTCCAAGAGCGCCATCGGGCACTCGCAGTACGCGGGCCTCAAACTCAAGGACGCCGTGGCCGACTGGTTCCGCGACCGCACGGGCCGCCGGCCGAACGTCGATCCGCGCGAGCCGAGCCTCTGGCTGCATCTGCACATCCACGAGGACACGGCGACCATCAGCCTGGATGTTTCCGGCGGCTCCATGCACCGCCGCGGCTACCGAGTGCAGAGCGTCGATGCGCCCATGGCCGAGACCGTGGCCGCGGCCATGCTGCGCATGACCGGCTGGGACGGCCGCTCCCCTCTGGTGGACCCCATGTGCGGCTCGGGCACCATCCTGTGCGAAGCCCTCATGCTCTCGGCCGACCTCCCCGCCGGCCTGCTGCGCGGCAATTTCGGCTTCCAGCGGCTGCCGGATTTCGACCCGGGCCTGTGGGACCGGGAACGGCGCGACGCGTCTTCCATCGACCCGGAAACGGGGCTCGAAGCAGACCTTCGCGGGAGCGACCTGGACCCCGCGGCCGTGGAGGCCACCCGCGTCAACCTCTCCCGCCTGCCCGGCGGGGAGGACGTCGTCGTGGGACGCAGGGATTTCTTCGAACGCCTGGATCTCGCCGGCACGACCATCGTCTGCAACCCGCCCTACGGCATCCGCCTGGGCAAGGGAGACGACATGGGCGCCTGGTTCAAGAATTTCGGCGACCACCTGAAGCGCCATTGCCAGGGCTCCACGGCCTTCGTCTATTTCGGCGACAGGGCCCTGCTCAAGCACATCGGGCTCAAGCCCGAATGGAAAAAACCCCTCAAAAACGGCGGCCTGGACGGGCGTCTGGCCAAGTTCTCCCTGTACTGACGGGCCGTGAGAAGGCACCCTTTTCTTCGTCTCCTGTTGACAGAACCACCCCATTGATTCACTTTGGAACCGACTTCCCCGCGTGAATCGCCATCCGCACGACGGACGGTTTTTCACCGAACAAGCGGCACAATGTTCCATTCATCAAAAGGAGGCTTGTATGATCTTCGTGCTCCCGGATCTCCCCTACGCCAAGGACGCCTTAAGCCCGTACATCAGCGCAAAAACCTTCGACTTCCACCACGGCAAGCACCACCAGCTCTACATCGACAACACCAACAAGCTGATTGCGGGCACCGACCTCTACGGCAAGACCCTGCGTGAAATCGTCATGGCCACCGCCGGCGACCCCTCCAAAGTCGGCATTTTCAACAACGCCGCCCAAGTCTGGAACCACTCCTTCTACTGGCGCTGCATGAAGGCCGGCGGTGGCGGAGCACCCACCGGGGCCGTGGCCGAAGCCATCAACCAGACCTTCGGCAGCTACGAAAATTTCGCCAAGGCCTTCAAGGAGGCGGGAATGACCCAGTTCGGCAGCGGCTGGGCCTGGCTGGTGGAGAAGAACGGGAAGCTCGAAATCATGAAGACCCCCAACGCCGACACGCCCATGGCCCACGGCGCCAAGGCCCTGCTCACGGCCGACGTGTGGGAGCACGCCTATTATATTGATTACCAGAACCGCCGGGCGGATTATCTGCAGGAATTCCTGGACAAGCTCGTGAACTGGGAGTTCGTCAACCAGCAGCTCAAGAAGTGAGAAGGCGGAAAGCGATCATCAACAAAAAAGGCGACCCGCGGGGCCGCCTTTTTTGTTGATGAAGAAGGGTCGTCCTAGTTGGCGACCGGCTTGGTCACGGCGCCGGAACGGATGCACTGGGTGCAGACCCGCATCCGCTTCACTTCGCCGGACTGCAGCTGAGTGCGAACGGACTGGAGGTTGGGCATGAAGCGCCGCTTGGTCTTGTTGTTGGCGTGACTGACGTTGTTGCCGACCTGGGGCCCCTTCCCGCATACTTCGCATACCTTTGACATATCGTCCTCCTGAATAGTGAAAATATCTTAAGCTGTCATGGCCTGGCAGCTCCGAGACCTTCCGGCAGGCCATGAACATAATTTGCCGCCAGAGGAATTTGCACCCATATATCCGACCGCCGGGAATGGCAAGTAAAAATCCTTGACAGGAAAAAGAAGAGCCATATACACGTCTCGATTCGAGGTGCACTCATGGTCGAACATTGGATTGGGCTGACACATATCCCGGCGACTGGTCGGGAATTTTCATTTGAGGATCAGGGCTTATGGCGGGAACTCTGGCAGGAGTTCCATTTCGACTTTGAAGCCATGGCCCCCCTGTTGTCAACGCTCTTCATCGTCCCCCAGGCGGACGGCTTCCTGATCCACGGCAGCATCAAGGGCGCGGTCAAGGCTTCGTGCAACCGGTGCCTGGAGGATGCGAGCGTCGACCTGGACCACGCCTTCGACACCTTCGAGGCTCACGAGGATGTCGAGGCCCTCGAAGGCGAGGAGAGTCACCTCCGCGCCACGGACGCGGGCTGGGAACTCAACGTGGCTGGGCTTTTGTGGGAGGAATTCCTGCTGGCCATGCCCGAAAAAATACTTTGCGCCGACACGTGTTTGGGGCTATGCCCGCACTGCGGCAAAAACAGGAACCTGGAACAATGCGCCTGCTGCAACCTGGACACCCAGTCCCCTCTGGCCCGGGCCCTGCAAGGCGTTAAAATCAAAACCAATTAGATCTCGTTCAGGATAGAGGTGCCATCATGCCATTGCCAAAGAAGAAAACATCCAAGTCCAGAAGAAACATGCGCCGTTCCCACGACCATGTGGCCATCCCCAACGTCGTGTACTGCGAATGCGGCGAAGCCAGCCTGTCCCACTGCATCTGCCCCGGTTGCGGCAAGTACAAGGGACGCCAGTACACCAAGGCCGCAGATGCCTAAAGACATCTGTCTCGCCGTGGACGCCATGGGGGGGGATTTCGGCCCGGAAGTGAACGTTCCGGGCTCCCTCGCCGCCGCCCGCGAGACCGGCGCCAGGATCATCCTGGTCGGTGACGAGACGTCCATCCGCAAGGAGCTGGACAGGCATCCGCATGCCGACGTGGAACTCGAGGTCGTGCACACCACCCAGGTGGCGGGCATGGCCGAGAAGCCCTCGGACATCCTGCGGCGCAAGAAGGACAGCTCCATGCAGGTGGCATTCCGCCTGGTGCGCGAAGGCCGCGCCCACGGCTGCGTCACCGCAGGCAATTCAGGTGCCGCCCTGGCCTGCGGCATGTTCATCCTCGGCCGCATAAACGGGGTGGACAGGCCGGCCCTGGCCTCCATCATGCCGACGCTCAAGAAGCCCATCGTGCTCATCGACGTGGGCGCCAACGCGGACTGCAAGCCCTACAACCTGGTCCAGTTCGGCCTCATGGCCGAAGTGCTGGCCAGGCACGTGCTGGGCATCGCCAATCCCAAGGTCGGCATCCTGAGCATCGGCGAGGAGGAGGGCAAGGGCAACGCCCTGACCAAGGAAGCCTACGCCCTGCTGAAAAGCTCATCCCTGAATTTCGTCGGCAACGTGGAAGGCCGCGACGTCTTCACCGGCGAGACCGACGTCATCGTCTGCGACGGGTTCGTGGGCAACGTGGCCCTGAAGCTCAGCGAGGGGCTGGGATCGGCCCTGGCCTCCATGCTCAAGACGGAGCTCAAGAAATCCATCTGGTCCCGGCTCGGGACGCTCATAGCCCTGCCCGCGTTCAAGCGCTTCGCCAAGAAGATCGACTACGCCGAGTACGGCGGCGCCCCCATCCTGGGCCTCAACGGCATCGCCATGGTCTGCCACGGCAAGTCCAACGCCCGCGCCATCACAACCGCCCTGCAGCAGGCTGCGCTCTTCGTGCAGAAAAAAGCCAACGACCAGCTCGTGGCCGGCCTGCACGCCAACACGGAACTGAGCCTGTTCTCCAGAAGCGGCCAGGCTTCGGCCACGCGGCAGGAAGCCTCGGCGCTCTAGCCCCGGACTCGGCCCGGCGATCCCAAGGGAACGTAGGAATCACATGTCTTCACCGTGCTACATCTCCGGCCTGGGGCTTCATCTGCCCCGGACCGCCATGACCAATGCGGACCTCGAACGCATTGTCGACACTTCCGACGAATGGATCGTCACCCGTACCGGCATCACGAACAGATACTTCGCCCAGGACGACGAACCCTGCTCGGTCCTGGCCCTCAACGCCGCCCGCAAGGCCCTGGAGAACGCCGGTTTCACGCCCCAGGACCTGACCCACATCTTCGTCGGCACCTTCACCGGGGACTACAACCTCCCGACCACGGCCTGCCTGCTGCAGGACATGCTGGGCCTCAAGGGCCTGCCCGCCTTCGACCTGGCCGCGGCCTGCTCCGGCTTTCTCTATTGTCTGGAAACGGCCCGGGCGTTCACCAGCCTCCATCCGGAAGCCAGGATCCTCGTCGTCGGCAGCGAGGTCTGCACCTCGCGCATCAACTTCGAGGACCGCACGACCTGCGTCCTTTTCGGCGACGGAGCCGGCGCGGCGATCGTCACGGGCGCGGCCAATCCCGGTCCCGTCAAGGTCCTGGACGCCATGCTCAAGGCCGACGGATCCGTCGGCGGCCTCCTGACCATTCACGGCGGCGGCTCGGCCTGCAAGCCGGTCCTCGGGAAGCCCGTGGGCCCTGAATATTTCGTGCAGATGAACGGCCGCGACGTGTTCAAGTACGCCGTGCGCTGCATGGCCGAGGTCTCGGAGACGGTCCTGGAGCGCAACGGCCTGACGGCCGGCGACGTCGACCTCATCATCCCTCACCAGGCCAACATCCGCATCATCGAGGCCATCGCCAAGAAGCTCGACGTCGGCATGGACAAGGTCTACGTCAACGTCGACCGCATCGGGAACACCTCCGCCGCGTCCATCCCCATCGCCCTGACCGAAGCCGTGGCCAACGGTCGGATCCAGCCCGGAATGAAGGTCCTGCTGTCCTCGTTCGGCGGCGGGTTCACCTGGGCATCGGCCTTGTTGCAATTTTAGCGGTCATTGAGTACGCACTCAACTCCTGCGTTTCCAGCAACACCACGAGGTCAACCATGAGCGAACCGATCAAGACGGCACTGGTCACCGGCGGCACCCGCGGCATCGGCCGGGCCATCGTAAAAACACTTGCAGGCTCGGGGTACCAGGTTTATTTCACCTATGTTAGCCGCCCGGAGCTGGCCGAGGCCGTGTGCGCCGAGGTGGCCGCCGCAGGCGGGACGGCCCGGGGTTTCCTGCTGGACGCCAGCGACTGGGACGCGGTGGAGGCCTTTTTCGCCGATCACATCAAGGACAAGGTCAGCCTCGACGTGCTGGTCAACAACGCCGGCATCACCAAGGACGGGCTGATCATGCGCATGAAGCGCGAGCAGTGGGAGCAGGTGCTGAACATCAACCTCACCGGCGCCTTCGTCTGCCTGCAGCAGGCGGCCAAGATCATGCTCAAGCAGCGCCGCGGCCGCATCGTCAACATTTCTTCCGTCGTGGGGCAGATGGGCAACGCCGGACAGGCCAACTACTGCGCGTCCAAGGCCGGCCTCATCGGGCTGACCAAGGCCGCGGCCCTGGAACTGGGGTCGCGCGGCGTCACCGTCAACGCCATCGCGCCGGGGTTCATCGAGACCGACATGACTGAAACACTTCCCAAGGAAGTGCGGGACAAGTACCTTGAACGCATTCCCCTGGGCTGCCTCGGGTCGGCGCAGGCAATCGCCGACGCCGTGGCCTATCTCGCATCCGACCAGGCGTCCTACATCACCGGTCAGGTGCTCGGAATCAACGGCGGCATGTACCTGTAGCCGGATTCCTCAATACGTACGCATACACACTTTGGAGGAAAGCAATGTCTATCGAAGAAAAAGTCAAAGAACTGGTGGTTGAGCAGCTGGGCGTTTCCGCGGATGAAGTGAAGCCCGAGTCCTCCTTCGTGGAGTCCCTGGGCGCCGATTCCCTCGACCTGACCGAACTGATCATGGCCATGGAAGAGGAATTCGACATCGAGATCGACGACGAGGACGCCCAGAAGATCGCCACGGTCCAGGACGCCGTCAACTACATCAAGTCCAAGTCCTAAGGACCCGCACCGTCGACATGACACGGTACCCCGGTCCGGCTGGGGTACCTTTTTTTTCATGCACCGCCTTGCGGCCCCGTCCGCAGGGCATGTCCCACTTTTCGAGAAGATCATGATTGGTAATCGCGTTGTCGTGACCGGCCTTTCGGCCCTGACCCCCATCGGAAACACCCTGCAGGACAGCTGGGCCAACCTCGTGGCCGGCGTGAGCGGCATCGGCCCCATCACCCTCTTCGACGCCTCGGAGTTTGACGCGAAGATCGCGGGCGAGCTGAAGAATTTCGACCCAACGGCCTACGTCGGGGTCAAGGACGCCAAGCGCATGGACCGTTTCGTCCAGATCGCCGTGGCCGCAGGCAAGCAGCTCATGGAAGACTGCGGCCTGGTCATGGACGAGGAGACCGCGCCCGAGGTCGGCGTGCTGCTGGGCTGCGGCCTGGGCGGCCTGTCCACCATCGAGGACTTCCACTCCAAGCTCCTCAAGTCCGGCCCCGGGCGCATCTCGCCCTTCTACATCCCCATGCTCATCGCCAACATGGCCTCGGGGCAGATCTCCATCCAGACCGGCGCCAAGGGCCCCAACCTGGTGACCACCTCGGCCTGCGCCTCGGCCACCCACGCCATCGGCTACGCCTTCTCGGACATCAAGCTCGGCCGCGTGAAGGCCTGCATCACCGGCGGCGTGGAGTCGACCATCACGCCCATGGGCGTGTCCGGATTCACGGCCATGAAGGCCCTGTCCACGCGCAACGACGAGCCGACCAAGGCCAGCCGCCCCTTTGACGCCGACCGCACGGGCTTCGTCATCGGTGAGGGCGCGGGCCTGCTCATGCTCGAAGAGCTGGAGCACGCCAAGAAGCGCGGCGCCAAGATCTACGCCGAAGTCGTGGGCTACGGCGCTTCCGGCGACGCCTATCACATCGCCGCCCCCGAGGAGTCCGGCACGGGCATGGCCCAGGCCATGAAATGCGCCCTGCGCGACGCCGAGCTGGCCCCGGACCGCATCACCTTCGTCAACGCCCACGGCACGTCGACCAAGCTCAACGACAAGACCGAGACCAAGGCCATCAAGGCCGTGTTCGGCGACCACGCCTACAAGATGCCCATCACCGCCAACAAGAGCATGATCGGCCATCTTCTGGGCGCAGCCGGCGGCGCCGAAGCCGTGTTCACGGCCATGAGCCTCGTGACGGGCATCGTCCCCGGCACCATCAACCAGGACACCCCGGACCCGGACTGCGATTTGGACTACACGCCGAACGCCAGCCGGGAAATGGCGCTTGAATACGGAATCAGCAACTCGTTCGGATTCGGCGGCACCAACGCCTCCATCATCCTGCGCAGTTTCAAGTAACGATCCGCCGCACGCGCGGCTCAACAGAGTGGAGAAGCCATGGACGAACTCACACGCCAGGATCCGCAGATAGCCAAAGCCATCCAGCTGGAGACCAACCGCCAGATCACCAAGCTCGAGCTTATCGCCTCCGAGAACTTCACCTCCCATGCGGTGCGCATCGCCATGGGCAGCGTCATGACCCACAAGTACGCCGAAGGCTACCCGGGCAAGCGCTACTACGGCGGCTGCGAGTTCGTGGACATGGCCGAGAACCTGGCCATGGAGCGGGCCCGGCAGCTCTTCGGCGCCGAGTACGCCAACGTCCAGCCCCACTCCGGCTCCCAGGCCAACATGGGCGCCTACTTCGCGGCCCTGCAGCCCGGCGACACGATCCTGGGCATGAACCTGTCCCACGGCGGCCACCTGACCCACGGCAGCCCCGTGAACTTCTCGGGCCGCCTCTTCAAGACCTTCTTCTACGGCGTGGAGAAGGAAACGGGCCGCATCAACTACGACGAAGTCGAGGCCCTGGCCAACGAGCACAAGCCGCAGATGATCATTGCCGGGGCCAGCGCCTACCCGCGCACGCTTGATTTCGAACGCTTTCGCGCCATCGCCGACAGCGTCGGGGCCAAGCTCCTGGTGGACATGGCCCACATCGCCGGCCTGGTGGCCACGGGTCTGCACCCCTCCCCCATCAAGCACGCCCACTTCACCACCACGACCACGCACAAGACCCTGCGCGGCCCCCGCGGCGGCATGATCCTGAGCTCCGACGAGTTTGGCAAGACCCTCAACTCCCAGATCTTCCCGGGCATCCAGGGCGGCCCGCTCATGCACGTCATCGCGGCCAAGGCCGTGGCCTTCGCAGAGGCCCTGCGCCCCGAGTTCAAGGACTACCAGCAGCAGGTCCTGGACAACGCCAAGACCCTGGCCAAGGAACTGACCGACGCGGGCTTCGACCTGGTTTCGGGCGGCACGGACAACCACCTCATGCTCCTGGACCTGACCAGCCACGACATCACTGGCAAGGACGCAGAGATCGGCCTGGACCACGCCGGCATCACCGTCAACAAAAACACGGTGCCCTTCGAGACGCGCTCCCCCTTCGTCACGTCCGGCATCCGCCTGGGCACGCCGGCCCTGACAACCCGCGGCATGAAAACCGACGACATGCGCAAGGTGGCCAAGTGGATCGTCGCCACCCTGGGCAGTCTCGACAACGAGACGCGGCTGCGCGAAATCAGCAGGGAAGTGGAAAAGTTCGCGGGCCAGTTCCCGCTCTTCGCCTGGTAAACCGCGCCGTTTCCCGCCGGCTTTCCCCAACCACAGGGCCGCTTCCACGGCCCTGTGGTTGATTCGTTTCCAAAGAGGTGACCATGGACAACCGCATCCCCTGGCCGCAGTATTTCATGAACATCGCCTACCTCGTGGCCGAGCGCTCGACCTGCCTGCGCCGCAAGGTCGGGGCCCTGGCCGTCAAGGACAAGCGCATCCTGGCCACGGGCTACAACGGAGCGCCGGCAGGCCTGACCCACTGCCTGGAGATCGGCTGCCTCCGCGAACAGCTCGGCATCCCCTCGGGGCAGCGCCACGAACTTTGCCGGGCCCTGCACGCCGAGCAGAACGTCATCATCCAGGCCGCCATCCACGGCGTGAGCATCGAGGGCGCAGACATCTTCTGCACCACCCAGCCGTGCATCCTGTGCGCCAAGATGCTCATCAACTGCCGGGTGCGGGCCATCCATTTCGCCGAAGGCTACCCCGACGACATGTCGCGCGAGATGCTCGACGAGGCAGGCATCCCCTACCAGCGCATGGAGAGGGAGTCCGATGGCAGATGACGCGCGTTTCATGGGCCGGGCCCTGGAACTGGCCGAGCGCGGACGCGGCCTGACCGCGCCCAACCCCTGCGTGGGGGCCGTGCTCGTGCGCGACGGAGAGGTCGTGGCCGAGGGATGGCATACGGCCTGGGGCAAGGCCCACGCCGAGGTCGAGGCCCTGCGCGACGCGGCGGCCAAGGGTGTGGACCCGCGCGCCTGCACCCTGTACGTCACTCTGGAGCCCTGCAACCACCAGGGCAAGACCCCGCCGTGCACCAAGGCCATCCTGGAGGCCGGCGTGCCGGAGGTTGTCGTTGGCTGCGCCGACCCCAACGCCACCGTCGAAGGCGGAGGCGCCGGTTTTCTGCGCAGCCGGGGGGTGACGGTGCGCATGGGGGTGCGCGAAAGGGAGTGCCGGGACCTCATCGCCGATTTTCTGGTCTGGCAGACCACGGACCGCCCCTACTCCATCCTCAAGCTGGCCACGACCCTGGACGGCAGGATTGCCTCGCGCGACGGCCGCGCCGCCTGGATCACGGGTGAGGATTCGCGCCGGGAAGTGCACAAGCTGCGAGCCTGGTGCGGGGCCGTCATCGTCGGCGGCGGCACCTACCGCTCCGACGACCCGTCCCTGACCTGCCGCCTGCCCGGCCACGAAGGCCCGCAGCCCCTGGCCGTGGTCGTGACCCGCACCCTGCCCGACCCGGCCGGTCCCTCGAACCTTCTTTCCTCCCGGCCGGGACAGACCGTTTTCTGGACCACCAGGGCCCAGAGCGAAACCGCCGGTGCGGCGCGTCTGGCCGACCTGGGCGTCTCGGTCCGGGGCCTGCCGGCCCTGGCCGGCGACCCGGACGGCAGTCTGGACCTGGCCGAAGGTCTGCGCCTCCTGCGCCGCGAGCACGGCTGCCACTACACCCTGACCGAGGGCGGCGGCCACCTGGCCGGAGCCATGCAACGCCAGGGCCTGGTGGATGAGTTGCGCCTGTTCCAGGCCATGAAGGTCCTGGGCGACGAGTTGGCGCGGCCCCTCTTCGCCGGCCGCGGCTTTGCGGCCATGAGCGACTGCTGGGAATTCCGGCTTGAGGAGCAGGGCTTTTTCGGAACCGACATGTACCTTCGACTGCGACCAAAGGAGTAGCCATGTTCACCGGCATCATTCAAGGCCTGGGCCGGGTGGCGGCCGTGGACGGCGGGGGGAGCGAGACGCGCTTCACCCTGCGCCCCGACTTCGCCCTGACCGACTACGCCCTGGGCGAGTCCATCGCCGTGAACGGCGTCTGCCTGACGGTGGAAACCTTCGGCCAGGGCTGGTTCACGGCCTACGCCTCGGCCGAGACCCTGTCCGTGACCAACCTCGGAGGCCTGCGCGTGTCCGCCTCGGTCAACCTGGAGCGCGCCCTGGCCATGGGCGACCGTCTGGGCGGCCACATCGTCTCGGGGCACGTGGACTGCCTGGCCGAGGTCCTGTCCGTCCGCCAGGCCGGACAGTCGCGCATCTACCGTCTGGGCTTCCCCGAAGCCTACGCCTCCCAGGTCATCCCCAAGGGCTCGGTGGCCCTGGACGGGATCAGCCTGACAGTCAACGATTGCGGTCGGGATTATTTGGAAGTAAACATCATCCCGGCCACGCAGCGGGAGACGACCATCTCCGGCTGGGCTCCGGGACGGCGGGTCAACATGGAGACCGACGTCATCGGCAAGTATGTCCAGCGCATGCTCGCCCCCTGGAACGAGAGCCCGGCCCGGCCCCAACCTTCGAAAATCACCCCGGACTTCCTGAAAGAGCACGGATTCTGATCCGAGCCGTCCGGCGTCCAACCACGAGGATACCATGCACAGATGCACGGCCGAAGAGGCCATCAACGAGATAAAGGCCGGGAAGATGATCATCCTGGTCGACGACGAGGACCGCGAGAACGAGGGCGACCTGACCATCGCCGCCGAAAAGGTCACGCCCGAGGCCATCAACTTCATGGCCAAGTACGGCCGCGGCCTCATCTGCCTGGCCCTGGACCCGTCCCTGGTCGACAAGCTGCAGCTGCCGCTCATGGCGCGCCGCAACACCTCCAAGTTCGGGACCAACTTCACCGTGTCCATCGAGGCCAAGCAGGGCGTGACCACGGGCATCTCGGCCCACGACCGCGCCCTGACCATCCAGACGGCCGTGGCCGACGAGACCACCCCCGACGACCTGGCCACCCCCGGCCACATCTTCCCCCTGCGCGCCAAGCCCGGCGGGGTGCTGGTGCGCGCAGGACAGACCGAGGGCTCCGTGGACCTGGCCCGCCTGGCCGGCCTCAAGGGTGCGGCCGTCATCTGCGAGATCATGAACGACGACGGCACCATGTCGCGCATGCCCGACCTGAAGAAGTTCGCGGAAGAGCACGACATGAAGATCGCGACCATCGCCGATCTCATCGCCTACCGCTCCCGCAAGGACTCGCTGGTCCGCCGCGTGGCCGAAGCGCGCATGCCCACCTGCTACGGCGAGTTCACCATCGTGGCCTACGAGAACGACATCGACAGCCACACCCACATCGCCCTGGTCAAGGGCGAGATCAACGAGGAGACCCCGGTGCTGGTGCGCGTGCACAGCGAGTGCCTGACGGGCGACGTCTTCGGGTCCATGCGCTGCGACTGCGGCAGCCAGCTGCAGCGGGCCATGGAGATGGTCAACGACGAGGGCGCGGGCGTCATCCTCTACATGCGCCAGGAAGGCCGCGGCATCGGACTTGGCAACAAGATCAAGGCCTACCACCTGCAGGACGAGGGCCGCGACACCGTCGAGGCCAACCTGGAGCTCGGCTTCGCCCCGGACCTGCGCGACTACGGCCTGGGCGCCCAGATCCTGGTGGACCTCGGCGTGAAGCGCATGCGCCTCATGACCAACAACCCCAAGAAGATCATCGGCCTCGAAGGCTACGGACTGAAGGTCGAGGAACGGGTGCCCATCGAGATCCCGGCCTGCGACGACAACAAGTGCTACCTGCACACCAAGTACGCCAAGCTCGGCCACCTACTGCACCTCGACGCCGGGAAAAAATAATTTCGCACAAGGAGACGCCATGCTGCATATCAAGACCATCGAGGGCCAGCTTCAGGCCCAGGATCTCAAGATCACGATCATCGCCAGCCGCTTCAACGACTTCATCGTGGACCGCCTCATCGGCGGCGCCGTCGACTACCTGGTCCGCCACGGCGCGGCCCGCGAGGACCTGACCATCATCCGCGTGCCCGGCGCCTTCGAGATGCCGCTGGTGGCCCAGAAGGTGGCCAGAAGCGGCAAGGCCGACGCCATCGTCTGCGTGGGCGCGGTCATCCGCGGCGCGACCCCGCACTTCGACTTCGTCTGCAACGAGGCCACCAAGGGCATCGCCCACGTGTCCATGGAGACGGGCGTGCCCATCGGCTTCGGCCTGCTGACCACGGACACCCTGGAGCAGTCCATCGAGCGCGCCGGCAGCAAGGGCGGCAACAAGGGCGTCGAAGCCGCGGCCGCGGCCCTGGAAACCCTGCGCGTGCTGCAGCAGCTCTAGAGAGGCCGGGGATTCACGTGACGCACAACAGACGGCATCAACGCCGCTTCGCCTTTCAGGTCATCTATTCACTGAACTTCGCCACGGCCATGAGCAAGGAGCAGCTCGTCCGCTCCTTCGAGAACTTCTGGGCCGAGGAGGAGTTCGACATCGAGCGCGAGGACTCCTACGCCTGGACCCTGGTGCAGGGGGTCTTTGACAACCGCGCGGCCATTGACGAGATCATCACCCGGCATTCCCAGCACTGGAAGCTGAACCGCATCGCCAAGGTCGAACTGACCATCCTGCGGCTCTCGCTCTTCGAGATGCTCTTCACCCCCGACATCCCCTTCAAGGTGGCCATGAACGAGGCCATCGAGCTGGCCAAGGACTTCGGGGACGACAACTCCAAGACCTTCGTCAACGGCGTCCTGGACGCTGCGGCCAAGGACGCCGAGCGGGACAGAGAATAATACAGTCCGGACACACGACATCCTGAGGACAGCATGAGGCACTACGATTTCAAGGACATCGAGGAAAAATGGCAGAAGGCCTGGGAGGACCAGGCCTGTTTCCGGACCAGCGAGACCCGCGACGGCAGGAAGTACTACGTCCTGGAGATGTTCCCCTACCCTTCGGGGCGCATCCACATGGGGCACGTGCGCAACTACTCCATCGGCGACGTGGTGGCCCGCTACAAGCGCATGCAGGGCTTCGACGTGTTCCACCCCATGGGCTGGGACGCCTTCGGCCTGCCCGCCGAGAACGCGGCCATCAAGAACAACACGCACCCGGCCAAGTGGACCTACGAGAACATCGCCTACATGCGCTCCCAGCTGAAACGCCTCGGCTATTCCTATGACTGGGAACGTGAAATCGCCACCTGCCACCCGAAGTACTACCGCTTCGAGCAGGAGTTCTTCCTCAAGTTCCTGGAAAAGGGCCTGGCGTACCGCAAGAAGGCCCCGGTCAACTGGTGCCCGAGCTGCCACACGGTCCTGGCCAACGAGCAGGTCGAGGAAGGCCTGTGCTGGCGCTGCGACTCCGAGGTGCAGCAGAAGGAGCTGTCCCAGTGGTTCCTGCGCATCACCGACTACGCCGAAGAGCTCCTCTCGGCCCTGGACACCCTGACCGACGGCTGGCCCGAGCGCGTCCTGACCATGCAGCGCAACTGGATCGGCAAGAGCGTCGGCGCCGAGATTTCCTTCAAGGTCAAGGATCTGGACGAAAACATCACCGTCTTCACCACCCGCCCCGACACCCTCTTCGGCGCGACCTTCATGAGCCTCGCCCCCGAGCATCCGCTGGTGGAAAAGCTCATCCCCGGCACGGGGCAGGAGGCCGAGGTGCGCAGCTTCGTCGAGCGCATCTCCAAGATGGACCGCATCGTGCGCACGGCCGAAGACCTGGAGAAGGAAGGCGTGTTCACGGGCCGCTACTGCGTGAACCCCGTCACGGGCCGCGAGATGCCGATCTACGTGGCCAACTTCGTGCTCATGGGCTACGGCACCGGCGCGGTCATGGCCGTCCCGGCCCACGACCAGCGAGATTTCGAGTTCGCCACCAAGTACGACCTGCCCATGCAGGTCGTCATCATGCCCCGCGAGGGGACCTTGGAGCTTTCGTCCATGACCGAGGCCTACACCGAGCCCGGCGTCATGGCCAACTCCGCGAAGTTCGACGGCATGGACAGCGAGGCGGCCAAGCAGGCCATCATCGACCATCTGGCGGAGGCCGGCCTGGGCAAGCCCACGGTCAACTACCGCCTGCGCGACTGGAACATCTCCCGCCAGCGCTACTGGGGCGCGCCCATCCCGGTCATCTACTGCGACGCCTGCGGCATCGTACCCGTGCCAGTGCAGGATCTGCCCGTGGAGCTGCCTCTGGACGTCAAGGTCAACCCCGACGGCCGCTCGCCGCTGCCCGAGTGCGAGAGCTTCGTCAACGTGACCTGCCCCAAGTGCGGACAGGCCGCGCGGCGCGAGACCGACACCATGGACACCTTCGTCGAGTCCTCGTGGTATTTCGCCCGCTACCTCTCGGCCCGCAACGAGGACGCGGCCTTCGACCCGCGCGACGTGGAGTACTGGATGCCCGTGGACCAGTACATCGGCGGCATCGAGCACGCCATTCTGCACCTTCTCTACTCGCGCTTCTTCGTCAAGGCCCTGCGCGACGAGGGCTACCTGAACCACGACGAGCCCTTCAAGAATCTGCTGACCCAGGGCATGGTGCTCCTCGGCGGCTCCAAGATGTCCAAGTCCAAGGGTAACGTGGTGGACCCCGACGAGATGATCGTCAAGTACGGCGCCGACACCGTGCGCCTGTTCTGCCTCTTCGCCGCCCCCCCCGAGAAGGACCTGGAGTGGAACGACAAGGGCATCGAAGGTTCGAGCCGCTTCCTGAGCCGCCTGTGGCGCCTGGTGGACGAACTCGAAGAAGTTCTCTCGCCCGTCGGCCCCTGCGCGGCCGCGGATGGCACCCTGACCGAGGCCGAGGCCGAGCTGCGCCGCAAGGAGCACGACACCGTGCGCCGCGTGGAGCGCGACATCGAGAACAAGTTCCAGTTCAACACGGCCATCGCGGCCATGATGGAGCTGGTCAACACCCTGTACGCGACCAAGGACGAGGTGCGCGGCAGCGCAAACGGCCCCAGGCTCCTGTCCTCGGCCATCTCCTCCCTGCTGGTGGCCCTCTCGCCCATCGCCCCGCACATCTGCGAGGAGCTGTGGGCACGCCTGGGCTACACCCGGACCCTGGCCCTGGAGCCCTGGCCGACCCACGACCCCGAAGCTCTGAAGACGAGCGAGGTGACCGTGGTCGTGCAGGTCAACGGCAAGCTCCGCGGGCAGATCAGCGTGGCGGCCGAAGCCTCCTCCGAGGACATCCAGGCCCAGGCCCTGAACGATCAAAACGTGGCACGTCACATCGAGGGAAAGAACATTGTCAAAGTCATCGTCATCCCCGGAAAACTGGTCAATGTCGTGGTCCGGTAGGTTCGTCCTGCTGCTTCTGGGCGTCGTCCTGCTGCTGCCCGCCTGCGGGTACCAGCTCACGGCCAACGCGCCCATCGACCTGCCCAAGGACAGCACGCGCCTCTTCCTGGCCAAGGTCACCAACCCGACCACGGAAACCTGGCTCGAACCCATGCTCAGAAGCAGCCTGCGCGACGAGCTGACCAGCCGGGGCAACGTGACATGGGTCGACCGGGACGAGGCCGAGGCCACGGTCAACGTCGACGTGCGCTCCTACAGAACCTCCGACGCGGTCAAGGGACGCGACGACGTGACCTTCAAGTCCAGGGTCACCATCCAGATGGAGGTCAGTTTCTTCAGCACGAAGACCAGCGCCCTCATCTGGACGTCGGGGCCGGTGGTGGCCTCGGAATCCTATCGCGGCACAGGCGGCAAGAAGGACGCCACCCAGGGCGCCATCGACCTGGCCGTGCGCATGGTGGCCGACAGGCTGAGCCAGAAGTTCTGACCGGGCCATGGACAGACAAGGGTTCTCCTTCCTCGTCTGCGCGGACCCGGAGCTGATCCGGGACCGGGTGGACGAGCTCCTCGAAGGCAAGGGCTTCGCGGCCCGGGTATTCTGGGGTGACGAGGACCTGACCGACCGCTACTGGCAGACCCTGACGGTGCCCTCCATGATGGGGCCGCCCAACGCCGTGATCCTGCGCCGCGCCCAGGAGCAGCCCGACGAGTTCTGGGGCCGGATCGAACCGCTGCTGGCCATGGCCAGGCCCTCGGTCTGGCCCATCTTCTGCCTCGAAGCCGAGTGGGACAAGGGCAAGCCCAAAACGGCCAAGGCCGTGACCAAGGGCAAGTACTGGGCCGCGGCCCAGAAGCGCGGCTGGGTCTGGGAGCACCCCGGCCTGACCCGCTCGAACATCGGCCATGAACTGGACCGCTTCGCGGCCCGGCACGGCCTGACTTTCGCGCCGGGCGTGAAAAAGACCCTGGCCGAGTCCCTGCCCCTGACGACCATCGCCCTGCGAAACGAACTCGAAAAGATCCTTCTCCTGGCCGGCGATGCAAAGGCCATCCAGCCCGAACACCTGACAGTCCTCGGCTCCGACGACCCCTTCGACCTCTTCTCCTTCCTGCGCTCCCTGCAGAGCCCGCAGGGCCGACGCCAGGCCTGGGACCGGCTCATGAACGACCCGGCCATGGCCAGCGGCGACATGGTCTTCCCCGTATCCTCCCTCATGCTGCGCGAGGCGCGCATGCTCTGGCAGCTCCTGCACGGCGATGACGGCAAGGTGCAGCTCTACCCGAGCCTCAAGGCCGAAAAGGCGAACCTGGCCAAACGCCTCGGCCCCGTTCGCATCAGCCGCTTCTGGGATCTGGTCCTGAAGGCCGACACGGACATCAAGACCGGGCGGCTGAGACCCGCCCAGGTCATGGAAAACCTCGTCAAGGACGCGGCCCGCCTGTGGTGAGGGAGGCGCCGGCCCACTACCACGGCCACCGCCGGCGCCTGCGCGAGCGCCTGGCCGCCGACCCGCGGGCCCTGTCCGACTACGAACTCCTCGAACTCCTCCTGACCCACGTCCTGCCCCGCAGGGACACCAAACCCATCGCCAAGGACATGATCACGCGCTTCGGGTCCCTGGCCGACGCCCTGCATGCCGACCCGGACCACCTGGCCGAAGTGCCCGGCCTGGGCGAGGCCGCGGCCTCCCTCTGGCGCACCCTGCGCGAATGCTCCGCCCGTGCGGCCTGCCGCCCTCTGGCCGTCAGGGAGAAGTTCTCCTCGCCCGACCAGGTCCGCGACATGGTCTGCTCGCGCCTGGGGCATCTGACCAAGGAGGAGTTCTGGGTCATCCTCGTGGACAACCAGAACCGCCTCATCCGCTTCGAACGCGTCTTCCGGGGCACAGTGGATCAGACCGCGGCCTACCCGCGCGAAATTCTCGAACTTGCCCTGCGCCACCATGCCAGCGGCCTCATCCTCGTCCACAACCACCCCGGCGGCGACCCGACCCCGTCCCGCCAGGACCGCAACCTGACCGAAACCGTCGGCCGTCTGGCCACGGACCTGGGCCTGCGTCTGCTGGACCACATCATCGTCACCGGCCGCAGCTGTTCCAGCTTCCGCGCCCTCGGCCTGATCTGATTTTTTTGGCCTCAAGGGGCCGAAATCCCATTTTTCCGCTTGCCTGAGGATCGATTGGCCTTATAGTTGACTGAATTCGTTTTTCGCGGCCGAAATTTCGCGATTACAACCCCACGAGGAGACCACAGTGAGCGACGAAAAAACTTTTTCCCCCGAAAATGAAGAAATTCAGGGTGAAAATTCCGATACAGCCAGCGCCGACAGCGCAGCCCAGGAGGCGGAGATCCCGACCGTGATGCCGCTTCTGGCGGTGCGCGACATCGTCGTCTTCAATTACATGATCCTGCCCCTGTTCGTCGGGCGGGAAAAAAGCGTGCAGGCCGTGGACGCGGCCCTGAACGGCAGCCGTTACATCTTCATCAGCACCCAGAAGGACGAGAGCGTCGACGACCCCACTCCCGACGACCTCTACCGCACGGGCACCGTGGCCATGATCATGCGCATGCTCAAGATGCCCGACGGGCGGCTCAAAGTCCTGGTCCAGGGCCTGACCCGGGCGCGCATCCTCGACTTCGTGCAGCACGATCCCTACGACAAGGTCCGCATCGAGACCATCGATGAGCTCGTGGTCGAGAACCCGGGCCCCGAGGAGGAGGCGCTGCTGCGCTCGGTCAAGGAGCAGAGCGAGAAGATCCTGACCCTGCGCGGCATCGACGCGGCCGAGATCATGAACGTGCTCAATGCCGTGAACGAGCACGGCCGCCTGGCCGATCTGGTGGCCTCCAACCTGCGCATGAAGTCCTCAGAGGCCCAGCGCATTCTGGAGAGCCACGACCCCATCGAGCGCCTGAACCTGGTCAACTCGCAACTGGTCAAGGAGGTCGAGGTGGCCTCCATGCAGGCCAAGATCCAGAGCATGGCCAAGGAGGGCATGGACAAGGCCCAGCGCGAATACTTCCTGCGCGAACAGTTGAAGGCCATCCGACGCGAGCTGGGCGACAAGGGCGGCGAGGGCGAGGAGATGGAGGAGCTGAGAAAGACCCTCAACGCCCTGGGCCTGCCCAAGAAGGTCAAGAAGGAGGCCGACAAGCAGCTCTCGCGCCTGGAGTCCATGCACCCGGACAGCTCCGAGGCGACCATCCTGCGCACCTACATCGACTGGATCATCGACCTGCCCTGGAAGAAGGTTTCCAAGGACCGCCTCGACATCAAGGAGGCGGCCAGAATCCTGCACGAGGACCACTACAACCTGGAGAAGGTCAAGGAGCGCATCCTCGAATACCTGAGCGTGCGTAAACTCAACCCGACCATGAAGGGCCCGATCCTCTGCTTCGTCGGCCCTCCCGGCGTGGGCAAGACGTCGCTCGGAAAATCCATCGCCAGGTCCCTGGGCCGCAAGTTCGTGCGCATGTCCCTGGGCGGCATGCGCGACGAGGCCGAGATTCGCGGCCACCGGAGGACCTACATCGGGGCCATGCCCGGGCGCATCATCCAGTCCATGAAGGACGCGGGGACCGTGAACCCGGTCATCATGCTCGACGAGATCGACAAGCTCGGCAGCGATTTCCGCGGCGACCCGTCCTCGGCGCTGCTGGAGGTGCTGGACCCGGAGCAGAACAACTCCTTCACGGACCACTACCTGAACGTGCCCTACGACCTGTCCAAGGTCATGTTCATCTGCACGGCCAACATGCTGGACACCATCCCCTCGGCCCTGCTGGACCGCATGGAGGTCATCCGCATCCCCGGCTACACGGAGCAGGAAAAGATCGTCATCGCCCGCCGCTACCTCCTGACCCGCCAGGTCAAGGAGAACGGCCTCACGGATGAGACCCTGGTCATCTCCGACGCCGTGCTGGCCGAGATCATCCGGGGCTACACGCGCGAGGCGGGCCTGCGCAACCTGGAGCGCGAGATCGGCTCCGTCTGCCGCAAGTACGCCCGCCGGGTGGCCGAAGGAAAGAAGGGCCCCTTCCGGGTGACGAGCGCGTCCCTGGTCAAGCTGCTGGGCCAGCCCAAGTTCATGGACGAGGAACGCGAGAGCGCCATGCCCCCCGGCGTGGCCCTGGGCCTGGCCTGGACCCCGTACGGCGGCGAGATCCTGCACATCGAGTGCAGCCTCCTGCCGGGCAAGGGCAAGCTCATCCTGACGGGCAAGCTCGGGGACGTGATGAAGGAGAGCGCCCAGGCGGCGCTCAGCTACGCGCGCAGCAAGAGCGCGATGCTGGGCATCGGCGATGACTTCTTCGACACCCATGACATCCACATCCACGTCCCGGCAGGCGCCACGCCCAAGGACGGCCCGTCGGCCGGCGTGACCCTGGTCACGGCCCTCATGTCGGCCATCACCAACGAGCCCATCGCCTCGGACGTGGCCATGACGGGCGAGATCACCCTGCGCGGCCGGGTCATGCCCGTGGGCGGCATCAAGGAGAAGATCCTGGCCGCGGTCAGCCACGGCGTGAGCAAGGTCCTTATCCCGGCCCGCAACGCCCACGACCTGGACGAGATCCCCAAGGAGCTCAGAAAGCGCCTCACGGTCAGGACCATCGAGACCATCGACGAGATCTGGCCCGAGGTGCGTTCGGGCAAGCCGTCCTGAACACGATTCGCTTCAATGCATAAAATCCCCCGGAACGCATGGGCGTTCCGGGGGATTCTCGTTTGGTGCGGGCTCCGGAACCGAACACCTCCGGGACCCGTGTCCCGAGGGGCGGCGACTCACGCTCCGGGACGGTCCCCGCCCGTTGCGGCAGCCGCGTCGCACGGCAGTTCCACGATGAATTTCGCTCCTGCTCCGGGCTCTGACTCGACCCACATCCTGCCGCCGTGTCCGCGGGTGACGATGAAGTAGGAGACCGAAAGGCCCAGGCCCGTGCCGACGCCGGGGGGCTTGGTGGTGTAGAAGGGCTCGAAGATGCGTCGCTGCACCGCCGGGGCCATGCCCGGACCGTTGTCCTCCACCTCAATGCGCACCCCGCTCTCGACGTTGGCAGCACGGATGACGATGCGCGGGCATTCGGCGGGTTCGGACGTGGCCATGGCCTGGGCCGCGTTGCGCAGGAGATTCAGCAGTACCTGCTCGATTTCGGTTTCGGTGCAGTGAACTTGCCGCAGCCCGTCGGCAAACTCCCGAACGATCTCGATTTTCCTGAAATCATAGCTTTTCTTGAGATCGTAATCGCTCCTGGCCAACTCCACGGCACGCTCGACCAGGACATCCACGGAACATGCGGTGCGCCTTGATTCGCTGCGGCGGCTGAAATCGAGCATATGCCGGATGATGTCCGCGGCCCTGACGGCCGCGGCCTGCATGTCGACCACGAAGGACAGGATCTTGCGCTCCGACATGTATTTTTCGAGCAGGGCCATGTCCAGGCCGATGCCCTCGGCCACCTCGATGTTCCGCCGGAAGTCGGGCCGCGTCCGCAGCACCAGGTTCTGGGCGGACTGCACGATGATGCCCAGGGGGTTGTTGATCTCGTGGGCGATGCCGGCGGCGATGCCCCCCACGGAAACCATCTTCTCGGTCTGGATCATGATCTCCTGCATGCGCCGGGTTTCCGTGAGGTCGCGAGTCACGGACAGCATGAAACTCCGCCGGTCGATGGTCACGAACTGGCACGAGACGCTGCACGGTATCAGGGAGCCGTCCTTGCACCGCACTTCCATCTCGACGCTGCCGCCCTGTCCGGTTTTTTGCAGCCTTTCGACCATCCCGGCCCTCTTCGAAGGGTCGACGATGAGGCCCAGCTCCAGCGAAGTCCGGCCTAAGAGTTCGTCTCGTGCATAGCCCGAAAGCTGGACGAAGGCGTCGTTGACGTCGACGATGAGTCCGCTCTCCGGGTCCGAGAGGGATATGGCGTAGGGGGACAGCCTGAAGAGCTGCGAGAATTTTTCCTCGGACTGGCGCAGCAGCTCTTCGGACCGGCGCCGGTCGGTGATGTCGAGGTACGCCGTGGCCACGGCGTCGGTCCCGATGCGAAAGACCGTGACCGAGTAGAATCCGCAGATGCGGCCGTCATCGTAGGCCGTCTCGAAAAACTGGGATTCGAACTCCCCCCTGGCCACGCGACGATACATCTCGGGAATGTCCGTGCCGGCCAGGCCGGGGAACGCTTCCTCAATGGCCAGCCCGGCCAGCGAGGCGTGGTCGATGCCCAGCATGGTGTCCGCGGACGGGTTCGCCCCGTCCAGGATGAGCCGTCCGCCCTCGTCAAGTCGGTAGAAATGCATGCCCATGGGCGAGGCCTCGACGATGCTGCGGAACCTTTCCTCCGAGACGCGCAGGGCCTCCTCCGCCCTTTTGCGTTCGGCGATGTCGCGAAAAATCCCCTCCACCCCGAGGGCGTTCCCCTGAGCGTCGAAATACAGGCCCGACGAAGTGGCCACGAGGACGGGGCGGCCGTCCCTGCGCTTCAGGGTCACCTCGTAATCCGAGACCCGGCCATGGGTCCGGATGAGCCCCAGAAATTCGGCCCTCTTCACCGGATCGTACCAGAAAGTCTCGTTGGGACGGCCGAACATCTCGTCAGGGCTGTCATACCCGAGCAGACGCGCTCCCGAGGGGCTGACCATGACCAGCAGCCCGGCGGCGTCGGTGCGGTAGAAGACGTCCTGGATGTTGTCCACCACCGAGCGGTAGCGGCTCTCGCTCTCGCGCAGGGCCTCTTCGGTCCGCTTGCGCCCGGTGTAGTCGAAGAGGAGCGAGAGCATGACCTCGCGCCCCTGGAGGCTGATGACCTCCGCGGACCAGAGCGCCGAACGGATCTGTCCGTCCCTGGTCATGAACTCGATGGGGAATTCCTTGAAATGCCCCTGGCTGCGGATGAGCGCGATCGCATTGTCCCGCTGGGCCGGGTCGGCCCAGATGCCGACCTCCTTGGAGGTCCGGCCGATCTGCTCCTCCTTGGCGAAGCCGAGCATCTCGACCCAGCGCGCGTTGACGTCGATGAAACGGCCGCTCTCGATGTCGGAGATGACCAGGGGGGCGGGGCTGGAATGGAAGGCCTTGGCGAAGCGCTCCTCGCTCAGGCGGAGCAGTTCCTCGGCCTCCTTGCGCTCGGTTATGTCCCGACCGACGCCGATGATTTCCCGGATCTTCCCGTCAGGCCCGAGGACGGCGGAGTCGTTCCAGGCGAACCAACGCCAGCCGTCCACGGTCATGGCGCGCTGCTCCAGGTAGGCCGTGTGCGGCGGGACGAGGAGGGCTTGCATGGCCTCCCGGGTGGATTGACGGTCGTCTTCGTGGACCAGGGGCATGAACGCCCGACCCAGCAATTCCTCCTCGCTGCGGCCGAATACGCGGCAGTAGGTCGGGCTGACGTACAGGAAGCGCCCCTCGGAATCGACCTTGACCACGAGGTCGGTCTGGTGTTCGACGAGAAGGCGGTAGTTGTCCTCCCTCTCGACCGACGCCCGCAGGGACGCCTCCAGTTCCGCGGTCTTGGCCCGGACCTTTCCGCGCAGGCGAAGGTTCCAGACCACGACGGCGGCCAGCGCAACCGAAAGGCTCGCAAACCCGAGAAGGACTGGAATCCCGATCGCCATGGACAAGCCCCCTACGCCGCCAGGCATGGCTGAGTTGAAAGGTCGGGCGACACGAAATGATGTTTCGGCCCAACCCATGCTGACTAGAGTTGCGCCCCTTGCGAAACGCAATCCGCAGCACGAAGCGGCCGGAAAGAGGAAAACCTTTCCGGCCCCCTCCCCTCTGCCGGTTTACGGGATGAGCGAATCGGAAATCTCCTTGAAGAGATCGGCCAGACAGACCACGCCGATGATGCGCCCGCCCTCCTCCACCACGGCCCGACCGCGGCGGTAGTCGAGGAAGACCTCAAGCACCCTGGCCAGGGGGTCGTTGGGCTTGAGCATGGGGATGTCGTGCTGCAGGCAGTCGGTGATGCGGACTTGGGCGCAGCTGCGGCAGGCGATGGAGAACGCCCGGTCCCAGTCCACCTCGTTGCCGTCCAGGACCGAGCCCTTGAGCAGGCACGGCCCGATTCCCTGGATCAGGTTCCACATGGACAGGATGCCCATGAACTTCTCGCTCTTGGAAAAAACCAGCACGAAGCTGCCGTCGGGCTGCCTGCCGCGGATGTCCCGCAGGGCGCCGATGGCTTCGGACAGGCTCGCGTCCTCGCGCACGACGGCGAAATCCGACCGCATGATATCCCAGACCCTCTTGCGAACCAGCATGATGAACTCCCGTGTTGAGTATGTGGAAAAACAGGGTCCGCCCCTGTGGTGTCCTTAGTCGAAATCGGCCAGCAGCGCCCCGATGTGCAGCTCGTCGGTCAGGGACTGGTTCTGGTAGAGGTTCCTGATCCGCCAGGAAGCCTGCTGCAGATGCGCGTTGGTTATGCCGTTGGACAGCGCGGTGTAGGCTTCGAGAAAGGCCGCCAGGTGGTCGCAGATCTTGAGCATGCGCCCGTCCTTGGGGCAGAACCGGTCCTCGTTGTACACCCCCTGGAGCTGCTCCCAGCTGACGATGCGCGCCGCGCCGTCTTGCAGGATGGTGGCCTCGAACTCGGAGCCGACCTCGATGCCCAGGAAATACGAGAGCCGCGCCACGAGGTCGGCATACACCGAACGGTCCAGGATGGAAAAGAGGCGATGCTCGATTTCCCTGCCCTCGTATTCGCGGATCAGATCGCCGATGCCCTGCACCGAACTCTTGACCGGCGAGATGATGTCGCGGGTCAGGAGCTCCGGGATGTCGTGAAAGAGGCCGGCGTAGAAGTTGTTGTGCCGCCGCACCGGGCAGGCGCCCACGGCGATGCTGAAGAAATAGGCCAGGCAGGCCACGATGAACATGTGCCCCAGGACCGACGTCTCGGGGATGCGCGGCGTCTGGGACCAGCGCTTCTGGAACCGCAGGCGCCCGCACATGAAGGCGAACTTGCCGAGCCTGGTCCCGGGCCCCTCCAGGAGCTGGCGCACTCCGGCCAGGTCGAGGTGGGCTTCGAGGCCCTGGCGGAAGTTCTCCTCGATCTCGTCCATCTCCTCGTCCCACTGGTTCAGGTCGCGGATGAGGTGGAACTCCCAGCGGCTGGCGAAGAGATGGGCCGCGTCCAGGATGCGCGAGGCCAGGCTCTCGTCGCGGCGCACCTGGCGCTCGAAATGGGTCCCCATGGCCTCCCAGAAATCCTTGCCCAAGGGCTGGACCCTGGGCTGGAGTTCGTTCAGGACCCAGGCCGTGAGCTTTTCGTAGTGGGCCGGGTTGGCCTTGATCTGGTAGAAGATGGGAGGCTTGATGTCGGTGATGACCAGCCGGTAGAGGTAGTCGAAGATGCCGCCGCGGACGATGTCCTCGCCCAGGGCCGACTTCTCCTCGGGCGACATGCCCTGGGAGTTGAGCTCGAACAGGAGCCAGGCCGCGATCATCTTGTGGGCCTGCTTGTCCACCTCCACAAGCTCCATGGGACGCATCTTGTCGTTCCAGCGCTTCATGAAGCTACCGGAAAAAACGAGCTGAAGCAGGCCCTTGCGTATGCTGGCCACCATCGACCTCCGGGTGTTGCCGGGACCGTCCCGGCGGGTGAAAAATTTTCTTCGAAATCCTGCGAAAAATACTTTACAAGCGGGCCCAGGACAGATAGCTGATTCGTTCCTTATCCCACAAGCATTGTTTCGTTACGTTGTAGCGGTTAGAGGGGTAAAGCACAACCATTTGTGCACGTTACCACCGATTTCAAGGTTGAAAGCACCCGCAACGACACGGGTTTTACCGGCAGGAGCCACAGAAATGAAGACCTACAGCCCCAAAGCAAGCGAACTGACCCACAAATGGTACCTTGTCGACGCCAAGGACAAGGTCCTGGGCCGTCTTGCAACGGAAATAGCCACCCGCCTCCGCGGAAAGCACAAGGCCGAGTTCGCGCCGCACATGGATAACGGCGATTTCATCATTGTCATCAACGCGGACAAGATCAAAGTGACCGGGCAGAAGCCCTCCCAGAAGGTGTACTACCGTCACACCGGCTACGTGGGCGGCCTCAAGGAGACCACCCTGGAAGAAATGATGGGCAAGAGCCCCGAAACGGTCATCCACAAGGCGGTCCGCGGCATGCTCCCCAAGAGCGCCCTGGGCTACCAGCTGATCAAGAAACTGAAAGTGTACTCCGGCACGGAACACCCCCACCAGGCCCAGCAGCCTGAAGTGCTGGACATCTAAGCAGGGATGGAGAGGATTATGAGCCAAGATTTCTTCTACGGTACCGGCAAAAGAAAGACTTCCGTCTCCCGGACCAGATTGTACAAGGGCACCGGAACCATCACCGTCAACGGACGCGAGCTGGCCGACTACTTCCCCCGCGCCACGCTGCAGATGATCATCCGTCAGCCCCTCAAGCTGACCAAGACCCTTGAAAAGTTCAACATCGCCTGCCGCGTCACCGGCGGCGGCCTTTCCGGCCAGGCCCAGGCCGTGCGCCACGGCATCAGCCGCGCCCTGCTGGAGTTCGATCCGGAAATGCGCGGCGTCCTGAAGCGCGCCGGCTTCCTGACCCGCGACTCCCGCGTCAAGGAAAGAAAGAAGTACGGTCAGCGCGCAGCCCGCGCCAGGTTCCAGTACTCCAAGCGTTAATCGCCTCTTGTTTTCGAACATTCCGGGGCAGAGGTGCATGCGCACCTCTGCCTTCTTTTTTGCAAGGAGCGCCGCATGAGCAGCAAGAAGATTCAACCGGCCCTGGTGTTCGCGGATGCGGACGGCAGCGTGTACGACCACCCGGACCTGCTCATGCTCGTGCGCAGGGGCCGGGAACTGGCTTTGCCGCGCCCTGACGAGCTCATCCCCCTGCCCGAGGGCAGCGACCTCTACCTCCTCCCCGGTCGCAGCGCCCTGGGCCTGGACCCGGCCACGGGCAAGGCCGAAGCCATGGAGGAGCGGGCCGTGGCCGCCTTCGTCTGCCCGTCCTACACCCTTGCGGCCACCGCCGCCTATCTCAAGGCGGAAGGCGCGCCGAACCTGCCCCTTTTCGCCTACGGGGCGGTTGGGTTCGCCCGTGACCGCTTCTGGGTCGCGGCCACCCAGGTCGACAAGGACCGGCGCCAGGTCTTCACGGGCGTCGCCCCCGAGAGAATTTCCAAGGGCGCCGAGGACCTGCTCAAACGCTTCCCGAAAAACCGCCTCATCCAGCATCTGGCCCGCTGCGCCCTGACCTTCTGCTGCCCGGCGGCCAAGAACCTGGCCTTGGGACGCTACGAAGCCCCCCTGCCCACGGCCAGGGCCTGCAACGCGCGCTGTTACGGCTGCATCTCGCACCAGCCGGCGGGCTCGGATTTCCCCTCGCCCCAGAACCGCATCGACTTCACGCCCACCCCCGAGGAAATCGCCGAGGTCATGCTGCAGCACGCACGCCGGGCCAAGAACCCGGTCCTGTCCTTCGGCCAGGGCTGCGAGGGCGAGCCACTGACCGAGGCGGCCCTCATCGCCGAGGCCATCGGCCGCTTCCGCGCCCAGGGCGGACAGGGCACGGTCAACGTGAACACCAACGCGAGCCTCCCCGAAGCCATCCCCGGCCTGGCCAGGGCCGGTCTCGACTCCATCCGCGTCAGCCTCAACAGCGCGCGGGAGGCGGTCTACAATAGCTACTACCGTCCCCACGGCTACGCCTTCGGCGACGTTTTGCGGACCATCGCCACGGCCAAGGAGAACGGGCTGTTCGTGTCCCTGAACTACCTGTTCTTCCCCGGCGTGAGCGACACAGAGAGCGAACTGGAAGCCCTGACCGGGCTCATCTCTTCCACGAGGCCGGACTATGTCCAGATGCGCAACCTGAGCCTCGACCCGGACCTCTACCTGGGCTGCGTGGGCGACCCGACGGAACCGTGCATGGGCCTGGCCAATTTCATGAAACGGCTCCGGAAAGCCTGCCCCTGGATCAACTACGGGTATTTCAACCCGTTCCTGCGCGACGGCGAACCCGTGCTCTGGACGTAAGCCATGAACGACCGGACCAGGGGCTTTCTCAGCATGCTGGCCTCGACGCTGTTCTTCTCGGCCACCTCGACGCTCATCCGCCTGGCGCCGGGCATCGACCCGTTCAAGACGTCGCTCTTCCGCTTCGCCATCGGCCTGACCCTGCTGGGCACGGCTGCCATGAGCCGGCGCATCCGCCTCGACTTCCACAACCCGGCCCTGCTTTTCGCCCGCGGCCTGACCGGTGGGGTCTCCGTCTTTCTCTTTTTCTGGTCCATCAACGCCATCGGCCTGGGCAAGGGAACGCTCCTGAGCTACACCTACCCGGTCTTCGCGGCCATCTGGGGCGTCCTGCTGCTCGGCGAGCGGGTTTCGCCTCGCACCTGGGGCCTCATCCTGCTGTCCTTTCTCGGGGTCGCGCTGACCTCCGCGGGCCGCGGCGAGGACCTGCTGACCGCCATCGGTCTGAACGAACTCCTGGCCCTGGCCGGGGGCATGCTCTCGGGCCTGGCCATCGTCATCGTGCGCAAGCTCCGGGCCACGGAATCCTCCTACGCCATCTTCTTTTCCCAGTGCGTGGTCGGCTTCTGGCTCATGCTCATCCCGGCCAACGTCCTGCCGTCCGACATCGGCATCGGTGGCGGCTTCATCCTGCTAGGCATCGGCGTCACCGCAGCCATCGGACAGCTGCTCATGACCTATTCCTACAAGGCTCTCTCGGCGTCCCAGGGGTCCGTCATCGCCCTGGTCACGCCGGTGGCGAACATCGCCATCGGCGTGGCCGTTTTCGGGGAGACCGTCACCACCGTCAGCGCCGCGGGCATGGTCCTCGTCCTGACGTCCTGCCTGCTGATCGGCCTGGAAAAAGAGCAAAAAAAGAGGCCGCAGGGTTCTGCGGCCTTGGCAAGCGCTTGAAAGAAAGGCCGGAAACGGCCGCTATGCGCAGTTGTCGGCGGCGGGAGTGGGAAAGTCGATGCGGACCTGCTCCTCGCCCTCGGCGCGCTCGACGATCTCGCCGATGACCCAGGCATCCTGCTTCAAGGCGCCCAGACGGTGCACCACATCCACGACCACGTCCTTCTTCACGACCATGATGTAGCCGATGCCGGTGTTGAAAATCTGCAGCATCTCCTCCCAGGACAGCTTGCCCTCGGAACGCAGCCACTCGAAAACCGGGGGCACCTTCCAGGAGCCGAAACGGATCTGGGCCGTCACGCCCTTGGGCAGGACGCGCACGATGTTGTCGTAGAAGCCGCCGCCGGTGACATGGACCATGCCGTGGATTTCCCAGTCGCGCATGACGTTGCGCACGGCCTCCACATAGATGCGCGTCGGGGCCAGGAGCACCTCGGCCACGGTCTTGTCCGTGCCGGGGAAGATATCTTCGGGAGCGAGTCCGGACTGGGCGTAGAGCTTGCGGACCAGGGAATAGCCGTTGGAGTGGACGCCCGACGAGCCGAGGCCGATGATGAGGTCGCCCACGCCGATGCTCGATCCGTCCACGACCTTGTCGTTGTCGACCATGCCAACGCAGAAGCCCGAGAGGTCGTACTCGCCCTCGGCGTAGAAATCCGGCATCTCGGCCGTCTCGCCGCCGATGAGGGCGCACTGGGCCTCCTTGCAGCCGTCGACGATGCCCTTGATGACGGCCTCGGCCTTGTCGATGTCGAGCTTGCCCGTGGCGAAATAATCGAGGAAGAAGAGGGGTCTTGCGCCCTGGACGATGATGTCGTTGACGCTCATGGCCACCAGGTCGATACCCACGGTGTCATGCCGGTCGAAGAGGAAGGCGAGCTTGAGCTTCGTGCCGACGCCGTCGGTGGACGCCACCAGCACGGGGTCGTTGAACATGGACATGGACGGCTTGAAAAGGCCGCCGAACCCGCCGATATCGTTGACAACGCCCTTGGTGTAAGTCGATGCGACAAGGGACTTGATGCGGGACACGAAGGTGTTCCCCGCCTGGATATCAACCCCTGCATCCTTGTAGGCCTTGTCTCGCTGGGACATGTACATCTCCTTGTTTCTTCGCCTTCGACGAGCTATGCGTATTGAAAATCAATTTCACCGGAGGCCACGTTGCATAAACTCGTGACTGGTCTAAGTAAAGCAAAAACCCGCGCCTTGGCAAGGCTGGTCCTGGCCCTGGCCTGCTGCGCGGCGTGGGCCGCGTGGGCGTCGGATATCGTCATCGAGTCGGGCGAAGGCAAGGACACGGTCATGCAGGTCGGGCCCGGGGTCGGCAGCGGCGAAGGCGACGGGAACATGCGCATCGAATCGGACCCGGACAACGGCACCCTGATGCAGATCACGCCCCCGCCCGCGGACTACGACGCGCAACAGTACGAAGGGCCGATCATCATCGCCCCGGAAATCCGTACGAGGGGAAGGAAATGACAACACCTGCGCTGCTTTGGCGGCCACTCAAGGACGACACGGTGCAATGCCGGCTGTGTTCCCACTTCTGCCGCATCGAGGCGGGAGAAACCGGAAAGTGCGGGGTGCGCAGGAACGACGGCGGACAACTCGTCTCCCTGTCCTACGACAAAATCGCGGCCCTGAATCTGGACCCGGTGGAGAAAAAACCCCTCTTCCACTTCCTGCCGGGCAGCACGACCCTGTCCCTCGGCACGCCGGGCTGCAACCTGGACTGCGCCTTCTGCCAGAACTGGACCCTGTCCCAGCCGCCCCGCCAGGGCCTCCCCATCGAGGGGCGGGCCGTCCCTCCTAAGGAAATCGTACGCATGGCGCACACGTCCGGCGCGGCGTCCATCGCCTACACCTACTCCGAACCGACCATCTTCTTCGAACTCATGCTCGAAACCGCGACCCTGGCCCGCCGGGACGGCCTGGCCAACATCATGGTCAGCAACGGATTCCAGAGCCCCGAGTGCATCGACGCCCTGGACGGGTTCATCCAGGCAGCCAACATCGACCTCAAGTCCTTTCGCGACGAGTTCTACCGCGACGTCTGCGGCGCCCGTCTGGGGCCCGTGCTCGAAAACCTCGCGCACATGAAACGGCTGGGCTGGCATCTGGAGGTGACGACCCTGGTCATACCGGACGAGAACGATTCCGACGCGGAACTCAGGGACATCGCCCGATTCCTGCGCACGGAACTGGGCGCGGACATACCCTGGCACGTCTCGCGCTTCCACCCCTGCCACCGCATGATGAACCACCGGCCCACGCCCCTGGACACCCTGAAGCGGGCCTGGGACATCGGCCGAGCCGAAGGGCTGCACCACGTCTTCGTCGGGAACGTCCCGGGGTCGGGCCTTGAGAACACGGTCTGCCCCGGCTGCGGGAAGACGGTGGTCGAACGGTCGGGTTTCACGGTGCAGCGCAACAGGCTGCGTCTGGGAGCATGCCCGGACTGCGGGCAGGAGGTCATCCGGAAGGAGTGGGCCGGGATGCGGGAGCAGGGGCGCTAGAACTCGATTCCCCGCCGCGCCTTCCCGCCTTGGGCGTAGATGTGTTTGACCTCGGTCACGCTGGAGACGATGTCGGCCAGTTCCGTGACCCAGTCGGGCGCGCCCCGGCCGGAGAGAACCAGGTGGCAGCCCAACTCGCGGCAGCGTTCGATGAGGCCGCGCACCTCGTCTTCGAGCAGCAGCCCGTGGTTCAGGGCGTAGAGGGTCTCGTCCAGGATGAGCATGTCCACGCCCCGGTCGAGCATGTCCCCGGCCCAGGCCAGCAGGGCATCGGCCTTCAGGCGGTGCTCTGGGAACTCCGCGTCGCGGAAGAACCCGGCGCCAGAGGCCAGGAAGCGCTCGCCCAGCAGGTTCGCGAGCATTTTCTGCTCCCCGGCCTGTCCGTCCTTCTTCATGAACTGCCCGAAGGCCACCCGCAGCCCCTGCCCCAGGGCCCGCACGGCCTGCCCCACGCAGGCCGTGGTCTTGCCCTTGCCGTTGCCCGTGTAGACGATCAGCACGCGTCCGCCTCGGGCGCCGACCGGCCGGTCAGCCGGGCCACGCTGGCGCGGACCTGCTCCAGAATCTCCTCCTCGCCCTCGACCTTGCCCCCGAGCATGAGCACCCGGCCGTTGCAGATGGTCGTATCAACGCAGACGCTGCCCGCGCCGTAAATCAGGTTCGAGACGAGGTTGTGGCCCGGGACCATGCGCAGATGGTTCAGGTCCACGAGGATGCAGTCCGCGAGCATGCCCGTGGCGATGCGCCCGGCGTCGAGGCCATACATGCGCGCTCCGTTCACCGTGGCCGCGTCCAGGGCCTCCTGGGCCGGAAATACCGTCGGGTCCATGGCCGTGACCTTGGCCAGCAGGGACGCCACCTTGGCCTCCTCGACCATGTCCAGGTTGTTGTTGGAGGAGCAGCCGTCGGTGCCCAGGGCCACGCCCACGCCGTGGGCCCGCATGGCGGCGTAGTCGAATCGGCCCGAGGCGAGCTTCATGTTCGAGACGGGGCAGTGCACGACCTGCACGCCGTTTTCGGCCAGCAGCACCATCTCCCGGTCATCGACCCAAATGGCGTGGGCCAGGCTCAGGTTGGGCGCCAGAAGGCCCAGGTCGTGCAGATACTCCACGGGACGCTTGCCGAAGCGGGCCAGACAGTCCTCCACCTCCTTCCTGGTCTCGGACAGGTGGGTATGAATGAGCAGGCCGTGCTCCCGGGCGTAATCCCTTAGCCAGCACAGGGAATCGGGGGACACGGTGTAGATGGCGTGGGGCCCGAGGATGAACCGGATGCGGTCGGAACAGGACGAACTGACCTCGTGCAGGTCCATGACCTGCCTCTTCATGGCCTCGGCCCGGCCCTGGTCCTCGAAGTCGAAGAAGGCCGCGGACAGGGCCGCACGCATGCCCATCTCCTCCACGGCCCGGGCCGCGCCCTTCCAGTGCCAGTACATGTCGGCGAAGAAGGTCGTGCCGGACTTGATCATCTCAAGGCACGCAAGCCTTGCCCCCCAGTAGATGTCGTCCTCGGTCAGTTTGGCCTCGAAGGGCCAGATGTATTCGGACAGCCAGGTGTGCAGTTCCATGTCGTCGGCGTAGCCGCGGAGCAGGGTCATGGCCGCATGGGTGTGGGCGTTATGGAAGGACGGCAGGATCGCCTTGCCCGAGCCGTCGATGACCACGTCGGCCATCGCGTCGACATCCGTGCCGATGGAGTCGAAGCGGCTCCCCTTGATGAGCACGTCCACCACCTCGCCTTTCAGGCGCACCTTCCTGATCAGTATGCTCACGGGTACCTCCGATGTTTGGAGGTACCTGATAACGGCATCGCCGTGGCGTTGTCCATAGAAAGGCCTCGGTACCCTCCGCACGGGAGGAGTTGACAGTTTTGCGGCCGGGGCTATTCTCTTTTGCCTCAGGCTCGTCTATGATTTGCCACACAACGTTCACACAAGGGGCCCCGATGAAAACGACCGACACCTCCGCTTCCTCCGGCAAAGGCGCACTCTCCACGCTGCGGGGTAAGATAGCCGCGGCCGTAACGGGCCTCGTCGCCCTCAACGCCCTGGGGGTTGCCTGGACGCTGCTGACCGCCTGGGATTCCCTCCCCCCGGTCACGCGCATCGTCCTCGTCGCGCTCCTTGTCCTGGCCGGAGCGGCCGGCGTCTTCGCCATGAAGGCGCTGCAACGCGAGGCCGCCAAGGGCATGGCCGAGATCGGCGCCGTGTTCCAGAACCTCCAGGGGCAGGAGGCCGACCTGTCCTGCACCATGCAGGAGGTGGACAACCCGGACCTGCAGCACATCTCCACCTGCTACAACGCCTTCCTGGGCAGCGTGCGGGAACTGGTCGAACGCATCAGGAAGATGGGCATCGACATCGCCCTGGACAGCACGCGCATGGCCAAGTCCGTGTTCGACACCCGCAGCAAGACGTCCCGCCAGGGCACCATCGCCGAAGAAGTGGCCATGGCCAGCAACGAGGCCAACACGGCCATCGCCGAGATCGCCCAGAACACCCAGTACGTGGCCGAGAAGACCACCAGCAACCTGAACACGGCCCACAGCTCCCACGCGGAACTGCAGGACGTCACGGACAAGATCCACAGGATCAACGACATCGTCGAGTCCTTCCGCAACACCGTCGATGACCTGGGCAAGAGCTCGGCCAACATCCTGAGCATCGTGACCATCATCAACGGCATCTCGGAGCAGACCAACCTCCTGTCCCTGAACGCGACCATCGAGGCGGCCCGGGCCGGCGAGCACGGCAAGGGCTTCGCCGTGGTGGCCGAGGAGGTGCGCGAGCTGTCCAGACGCATCAAGCCGGCCACGGAGGAGATCTCCAACAACATCGCGGCCATGATCAAGATCGTCGAGCGCACCCAGGCCGAGACGGCCCAGATCCTGGACTACGCGCGGGACACGGACAGCGTGGTCACGGCGGCCACGGAAAACTTCCAGCGCATGATCGGGGATTTCGAGACGGCCAACGACCAGCTCATCAAGATCGCCGCCGCCATCGAGGAGCTCTCGACCAACAACAGCGACGTCGTGCAGAAGGTCAACAGCATCAACGCCCTGAGCCAGGAGATCGCTGCGGACATGAACGTCTCGGCCACGTCGGTGGACACGCTGAACGGGGTCACGGAACAGATGCTCGAGCTCGTGGCCCGCTTCAAGACCGGCGAGGGGAAGTTCGACGCCGTCATCGCCACGGCCAGGCAGTTCCGCGACGACTACCAGGGCCGCATCCAGGCCATGAAGGACCGCGGGGTCAACGTCTTCGACACCCAGTACAGGCCCGTGCCGAACACCAACCCCCAGAAGTTCGTGACGGCCTTCAGCGAAGCGTTCATCAAGGAAATGCAGGCCGCGGTGGACGAGAACGTCAAGAAAATCCCGGGCACGATCTACTGCCTGGCCATCGACCGCAAAGGCTACCTGCCCGTGCATCACGGAGCCGTGTCCCAGCCCATGACCGGCGACCCGGCCCGCGACCTGCTGCACAGCAGACACCAGCGCATCTACCAGAGCAACCGCACCGAGCAGCGCCGCTGCTCCCACACCGAACCGCTGCTCCTGCAGACCTACATGCGCGACACCGGCGAGATTTTGAACGACCTGTCCATGCCCATCTACGTGGACGGCAAGCACTGGGGATCCTTCATCATGGGCTTCGACCCCCGCAAGATGTTCGCCGACGGTGCCTGAGCCTGTTCCCTCACGGAAGGCCGGCCCGGCCGGCCTTCCTCACCCCTCCCGGCATTCCCCGCCCAGCCCCCGGTCCACGGTCACAAGAAAGTCCTGCACGTTGGTCAGCACCCCCCGGGCACCCAGCGACCCCCGGTTGGCCAGCTTGGTGGTCACGAAATCCGACATGTCCACGCAGTAGAAGTACACCGGCCGCACACGCCCCTGCCAGACGGCGTAGGACGGGGTCAGGTTGCCCGTGGCGATGGAGTGCAGCTGCGTGGCCAGGGCGATGACCGTGGTGGCCTCGGCGGTCACGGCGCGCATGCGGGCCTGGGCCTCGTAGGCGCCGGCGATGGTTTCGGGCAGGGGGCCGTCGTCGCGGATGGAGCCGGCCAGGACGTAGGGCACGCCCCTGGCGTGGAGGGCGTGCATGACGCCGTCGGTGACGAGCCCGGCGGCGATGGCCCCTTCGATGGAGCCGATGCCCCGCACGGCGTTGATGACGTCGAGATGGTTGTAATGCCCCAGTCGCCGACCCCGGCGGAAATAGATGTCCTGGCCCAGGGCCGAACCGAACATGCTCCCTTCGAGGTCGTGCACGGCCAGGGCGTTGCCCGCCAGGACGGCATGCACGAAGCCGCGGCGGATGAGCCCGACCATGGCCTTGCGGGCATCGAAGTCGAAGACCACGGCCGGGCCGAGGACCCAGACGATGCGGCCGTGATCCCGCTCATGGCGCAGCAGGGCGTAGAGTTCGTCGTAGTCCACGGAAAAAGCGGTCTCGCGGCTGACGCTGCGGCGGAAGGAAAACTTTTCGGCGTCCTCCCCCGCAGCCCCGAACCCTTCGGTGTGCACGAAGATGCCGTCCTCGCCGTTCTCCCCGCGCCCCACGGCCACGGCGTCGCCCCGGCGCAGGTTGCGGAATTCGCGCACGGCCACGGCCTCGCCCTCGCGCACGACGACGCAGTCCATGCGCGAGTGCGTCGGCAGGACCCAGTTGCCGGGCGAAAGATGGATGTACTCCGGAAAGATGGATGTGGCGTGATAGTTTGCCGGCGCCACACCGTTGGCCGGGGCGGGCTCGAAGCGGGCCACGGGGGCGTCCCGGAGTTCCGGGACCGAGAAATCGGGGTCGCGGTATGCGGGCAGGGTGAAGTTCATGGGCACCTCCTGTGGGACACCCATAGCAGACTTCAAGCCTTTACGGCAACGCGCCCCCCGCGGCGCAAAGCTCCAGGAAGAATGCGTGCATCCGAAGGTCCGGAGTCAACTCGGGGTGGAACGCGGTGGACAGCAGGTGTCCCTGCACGAGGGCCACGGGCCAGCCGTCGTGACGGGCCAGGACCTCCACGCCCGGCCCCGCCTCCACCACGCGCGGTGCGCGGATGAAGACGCCGGGAAGTGGTCCGCCGCCGAGGCGCCCCGGATGCAGGTCGGCCACGAAACTCTCGCCCTGCCGGCCGTAGGCGTTGCGGGCCACGGCCATGTCCATGAGGCCGGCAAAGGGCTCCTCGCCCTCCACCCGGCGGGCCATCAGGATGAGCCCGGCGCACACGCCCCAGACCGGACGCCACGCCCCGAAATCCCGCAGGGCCTTGTCCAGCCCGCCCCATGCGGCCAGGCGGCGCATGCTCGTGCTCTCCCCGCCGGGGAGGATGAGGCCGTCCAGGCCGTCGAGACCGCCGGGCGTGCGCACCAGTTCGGCACGCACGCCCAGGGTCGCGAGCATTTCCCGATGCTCGGCAAAGGCCCCCTGCAGGGCCAGGATCCCGATGCGCATCACCAGCCCCGGCCCGCGAACCTGCGTTCGCCGTCAAGGCTGCGCGCGGCGACGCCGGACATGGCCCCGCCCAGGTTTTCGCTGATGCGGGCCAGGGTCTGCGGGTCGTCGTGATGGGTCACGGCCTCGACGATGGCCCTGGCGCGCCGGGCCGGATCAGCGCTCTTGAAGATGCCCGACCCCACGAACACGCCGTCCATGCCGAGTTGCATCATCAGGGCCGCGTCGGCCGGGGTGGCGATGCCGCCGGCCGCGAAATTGACCACGGGCAGCCGCCCGAGTTCCCTGACCTGCCGGACCAGTTCCAGAGGCGCGCCGATCTCGCGGGCAAAGGCGACCAGTTCCTCCTCGGGCATGTGCCGCGCCCGCCGGATGCCTTCGCGCACGGCGCGCGCGTGGCGCACGGCCTCGACCACGTCGCCCGTGCCGGCCTCGCCCTTGGTGCGGATCATGGCCGCGCCCTCGGCGATACGGCGCAGGGCTTCGCCCAGGTCCCGGCAACCGCAGACGAAGGGCGTCCTGAAATCCTTCTTGTCGATGTGGAAGGCCTCGTCGGCCGGGGTCAGGACCTCGCTCTCGTCGATGAAGTCCACGCCCACGGCCTCGAGGATGCGGGCCTCCATGAAGTGGCCGATGCGGCACTTGGCCATGACCGGTATGGACACGGCCTCCATGATGCCGCGGATCATGCCCGGGTCCGACATGCGGGCCACGCCGCCGTCGGCGCGGATGTCCGCCGGCACGCGCTCCAGGGCCATGACCGCGCAGGCCCCGGCCTCCTCGGCGATGCGCGCCTGCTGCGGGTCGACCACGTCCATGATGACCCCGCCCTTGAACATGCGGGCCAGACCCGTGTTGAGCAATTCCTGTGTTTCCTGGTTCATGTCGTCCTCCCTGTGGATTGGACCGTCCTTGAACCAGCGGGGGCGGAAAAAGACAATAGCGGATTAATGCGGACGGAACATGGAGAAAAAATCCATATTCAGGATGCGCCCAGGGACAGCAGGTAGGCGCGCAGGTTCGCCCGGCGCGTGTCCAGGCCGAGCTTGCGGCGAATGCCGTGACGGTGGGTGTCGACGGTGGAGGTGCCGACCCCCAGGCGGGCGGCGATCTCCTTGGTTGACAGGCCTTCGCGGATGAGGTCGGCCACGCGCAGCTCGGCCGGGGTCAGATCCTGGCAGGCCGTGGACAGGCGATGCCGGAAGGGGTCCGTCAGCTCCTGCAGGCCGTGCCTGATCTCGGCCGCCAGGGGCCCGGCCTCCCCGCGGCAGGCCGTCTCCAGCCGCTCCAGGGCGGGCAGTATGCGGCGGCGGACATTGGCCAGCACGGCCCGCTCCAGTTCCTCGCGGTCCTCCTCGCGCTTGCGCAGCAGGACTTCGAGTGCGACGTTCATGCCGCTCAGCTCGGCCGTGCGCTCGCGCACCCGCTCCTCCAGCTCCTCGCTGTGGCGGGCCAGAAGCGCCTCCTCGTTCTTGCGCGCGGTGATCTCGGCCAGGGTGCCGACGTATCCGAGCAATTCCCCGTCCGGTCCGTGGACGGGCCGGGTCTGCTCCTCCACCCAGCCCATGCGCCCGCTGGGGCAGACGTAGCGGTACTCGGCCCGAAAAAGCGCGGTGCCCTCGGACACGGCCCGCGCACGCTCCCGCAGCAGCCCCGGCAGATCTTCGGCGTGAACGGTCCTGGCCCAGCCGTCGCCCAGGGCTTCGGCTTCGGAGAGCTCCATCATTTCGCAGAAGGTCGTGTTGACGAACACGCACTTGTCCTGCGCGTCGTCGAAAAAGATGCCCAGCGGCGACCCGTCCACCAGGACGCGCATCCTGGCACGCAGGCTGGCCAGCTCGGACTCCAACGCCTGCAGGCGGGCTTCAGGAGTCGGCATCGCCGCCCCCTTGCCCCCCGGAAGCACGATCCCCGCACAGGCCGACTCGGCACAGAACCGCCAGCAGTTCGGGCAGACTGACGGGTTTGGCGATGTAGTCGTCCATGCCCGCAGCCAGGAACTTCTCCCGGTCGCCGCCCATGGCGTAGGCCGTCATGGCCACGATGGGGATGCGGGACTTCGCCCCCAGGGAAGGGTCGCTCCTGATGACGGCCGTGGCCTTCACGCCATCCATGACGGGAAGCTGCACGTCCATGAGGATGAGGTCGAAATCCCCCCGGCGCAGCGCTTCCACGGCCGCGGCCCCGTCCCCGGTCCGCGTGACCAGGTGCCCAGCCTTTTCGAGCACCCGGCCGGCCGCGAACATGCTCACGGGGTCGTCCTCCACCAGCAGGATCCGCACGCCCTTGGGCGGCTGCGCGCAGATCTGGACCGCCTTGCGGGCCCCCCGGCTGCCCTCGTCCCGGCCAAGGGGCAGGGAAAAGCAGATGGTCGTGCCCATGGGCGAACTGTCCACGCACAGGCAGCCGCCCATAAGCTCCATCAGGCGCCGGACGATGGCCAGGCCGAGGCCCGCGCCCTGGTGGTGGCGGACAAAGGTTTCCTCGCCCTGCACGAAGGGCTTGAAGATGTCGTCCACGCGGTCCTCGGGAATACCGGACCCCGAATCGGCGACGCAGAAGAGCACCCTGTGCCCGTCGCCTCCCCCGTAGGGCAGGAGCCCCGCTTCGACCCGCACGTAACCGCCGGACGTGAATTTGACGGCGTTGCCGACCAGGTTGAACAGGACCTGGCGCAGCCGCGATTCGTCGCCCACCAGCCTGGAAGGTACGTCGGCCGCCACGCTGAAACCCAGCTCGATACCCTTTTCCCGTGCGGAAAGGGCGAAAAGGCCCATGACGGCGTCCTTCAGTTCGGTCAGCTCGAAAGGCCTGCTGGCCAGCGTGAGCTTGCCGGACTCGATCCTGGAAAGGTCCAGCAGGTCCGTCAGGAGCCCCGTGAGACGGCCGGCCGCGGCGGACGCCATGCGCACGAGGCGGACGTGCTCGTCCGAGAGGCTCATGGATTCGAGCAGTTGCAGGATGCCGAGGATGCCGTTCAGCGGGGTGCGGATCTCATGGCTCATGTTGGCCAGGAAGGCGGACTTGGCCACGTTGGCCGCTTCGGCGGCCTCCTTGGCATTGCGCAACTCGGACTCGTGGCGCTTGCGGACGGTGATGTCCGAGAAGATGCAGGCAAACTGCATGGGCGCCGGCCGGAAGGCCGAAACCTCGAAATACTTGTCCATGGCCTGGGAATATTCCTCGAAGAAGACCGGCTCGCCGGTCAGGGCCACGCGTCCGTAGACCTCGATCCAGGCCGGCTCGGTCGTCGGCAGGACCTCGCGCACGGTCCTGCCGACGACCTCCGAAGCCGCAAATCCGGTGATGCGCTCAAAGGCGGGGTTGACGTCCAGGAAGCGGTAGTCCGCCGGCCTGCCGCCCTCGTCGACGATGATCTCGTGCAGTGCGAAGCCCTCGGTCATGTTCTGAAAAAGGACCGTGTATCTCAGCTCCAGATTCCGCAGGGCGGTGACATCCATGACGGTGCCCAGCACCCTGACCACGCGTCCGCCTTCACGAACGGGCACGGCCCGGACGTGCACCAGCATCTTCCGCCCGTCGGTCGACGTGAACGGCAGTTCGAGGTCGAAAGGCTGTCCACCGAATCGGCAGGCATCCAAGGAGCGCTGGAAGAGCTCCCGCCCTCCGGGGTCGAAACAGGCCAGGCTGCGCCGCAGGTGCTCCTGCGAACCGGCGGGGAACTCGTCGGGCGACATGCCGTGGAGCCGGTACATCTCCCTGGTCCAGGTCATGGCCTGGGTGTCCGCGTCCCAGGCCCAGCCGCCGATCCTGCTCAGGCTCTGCGTCAGGTTGAGGAGGTCCTCGCTCTTCTGCAGGTCCTCCTGGGCCCGCTTGTACTCCAGGATGTCCCAGAGCAGGTTGCCCAGCTCGTCCAGGGTCCGCACGTCGCCGTCGTGGTAGTTTTCGGGCTTGTTGGCCACGGCCAGGATGGCCACGATCCTCTCCCCCCGCAGGACCGGCAGCAGGAGCTGGCGCACCAGCTCGGGATGCCCTGCGGGAACGCCCTTGCGGTGCGCCAGGGATGCGTAGTCGTTGTGGATGACGGGCCTGCGCTCCCGCACACAGTCGGCCCAGACCCCGGCATGGTCCATGTCGTACCGGAGATCGATGGGTGCCGTCCGGAAGCCCATGGCCATGGTCCGGGAGGACCAGGCGTACATGGACAGGGTGCGCTGGTCCTCGTTCAGGAAATGCAGGAAACCCAGCGTGCTTCCGGTCACGTCCTCGGCCTCGTCCAAGGGCTTGCGCAGCAGTTCCTTCAGGGGGTGGTTGATGGCGAACTCGCTCAGCCTCTGCCGCGCCACCAGCAGGCGTTCCCGCCGCACGCGCTCGGTCAGGTCCGCGGCGAAGGTCGACACGGCCGCGACGGAGCCGTCGGGCCCGAGGACCGGGCTCAGGCTGTGCCGCATCCAGCGTCCCAGACGCTCGTCCTCGAATGTCAGGGACTCTCCCGTGCGCAGGACGCGCTCCACGTGCGCCCGCCGCCGTTCGGCCACGTCCGGCGGCACCACGTCGTAGATGGAGCGTCCGACGCACCCGGCCACGGTCAGACCGATTCGATCGGCGAAGGTGGTGTTGCAGGTGATGATGGTCCCGTCGGTCTCGAACAGCGCCGCGGACTCTTCGATGGAGTCGAGCAGCGCAGCCAGATTGGCCTCGGATCTTTTCAGGGCCCGGACACTGTGCAGGTGTTCGGTCACATCGATGTTCGCGCCCAGAATCCCCAGGATTTCCTCTTCCCTGCGAATGGGCGCGACAATGCCGTGGAAGGCGCGTCTCTGCCCCGAGGGCACGACATATTCCACGTCATGCTCGACGACATCGCCCGCGTAGGCTCTGGCGTTGGTGGCCTTCCAGTTTTCGAGAATTTCCCCGGCAACCTCCGCCTGGTCGGGCACGGTCGCCATGAGGTCGCCCCACAGGGCCACGGACGTGTCGCTCTGCATGACGATCCGCCCGTCGTTGTCCCTGGCCCAGAAATCGAAGGGAAGGTTGCGCAGCATGGCCTGCAGCAGCGCGTCCTTGCGGCCCAGGTCATCGGCAACTTCCCGCTGGAAGGTGATGTCGAGGAAGGTGATGATGACGGCCGTCGCCGACGCGGCGGGATCTTTGAACACGGGTTCCGTGTTGATGGACAGCCAACGCTCCGTCCCTCCTCCGTCCCGCAGGCGCATGACCTGATTCCGCAGGGGCTTGCCGCGTTTCAGGGTGATCATGGACGGATGCTCACCGACCGGCCAGGCCCTCCCGTCGGGGCGGAGGCTCGTCCAGCCGCCCATCTGCGAGGAGGATGGAACCAGGCTCATTTCAAAGCTGCCGAAAATATCCCGGGCGATCCTGTTCCAGAAGCGGAAGCTCCCGTCGGCATTCTGGATGATCACCCCCACAGGAGCATTTTCCAGGAGAAAGGAAGCCGTAAGCTTCTCGTTTTCCTCCGGCCCGGGGCCGGCGCCGTCGACGCTCAGGGCCTCGAGATCCGCCACACGCCTGCGCAGCCGGGCCACTTCATCCCGCAGTTCGCCTTTCGACATCCTTTCTTCAGCCATGAACACCCCACTCCGGGCCGGTTTCTGCCGTCACTGCAAACCTTTACTCTGTCGGGCCGAACTTTCCAACAATTTTGAACGCGTGTGCCCGCCGGTCCGTTTCCGTCCTTGATCACGACCCCGGGCCGGCGTAGACAAAGGGGCAAACCACTTCCATGGAGCGTGACATGAAAACCGCTTTCGTTCTCCTCGCGTGCCTTGTGCTGGCCGCCCCGGCCCTGGCAGGCCCCTGGGTGGCCCTCGAACCTGTGGAACTCTCCGCCTCCGGCGCCAGCGCCTCCCTCCCGGTGGGCGAAAAGATGGGCAAGATCGACAACCTGCGCTTCAAGATCGACGGCGCCACCGTGCAGTTGAACGGCCTGGTGCTGGTTCCGGTCAAGGGCGACCCCATCCCCCTGAAAATCCCCGTCCAGCTCAAGGCCGGCGAGTCATCGGGCCTGATCAACATCCCCGGCCAGGCCGTGGCCATCGACAAGCTCAAGCTCGACTATCGCATCACCGACGGACGCCCGGGCACCATCACGCTGCGCGTGAAACAGGACTGACGCGGCCGGACCCGCCAATAATGGTTTACATCCGGCCCGGCGCCCTTCAGAATGGCCCTTTTTGAAGGATGCCCATGAAACACACCGTCATTGTCATCGGCGGGGGCCCCTCGGGGCTTCTGGCCGCGGCCACGGCCGCTTCGCGGGGGGCCGGCGTGACCCTGCTCGAACGCATGGACCGCCCGGGCCGGAAACTGCGCATCTGCGGCAAGGGGCGCGGCAACATCGGCAACTCGGCCCCCCTCGACGAATTCCTGACGCACTTCGGCAGGAATTTCCGTTTCCTGCGGCCGGCCCTGGCCCACTTCTTCACCCCGGACACCATCGATCTGCTCGGCAGGCTTGGCGTTCCGGTCAAGGAGGAGCGCGGCGGGCGCCTCTTCCCCGCCAGCGACAACGCCCAGGACCTCGTGGACGCCTTCGTGCGCCACGCCCGCTCCAGCGGGGCGACCATCCGCACCGGCTGCCGGGTCGGCGACATCCGGCGCCTGGCCGACGGCTTCGAGGTCCGCTTCGGCGCCCAGACCCTGAAGGCGGACAGGGTCATCCTGTCCACGGGGGGGGCCTCCTACCCGGCCACCGGCTCCACGGGCGACGGGTACGACCTGGCCCGCAGCCTCGGCCACGGCATCACCGCCATCACCCCCGCCCTCATCCCCCTGGTCACGGCCGGGGACACGGCCGCACGGCTCCAGGGCCTGTCCCTGAAGAACGTCCGCGCGGAGCTCCGGGTGGACGGGAAAAAGGCGGCAGAGCAAATGGGCGAGATGCTCTTCACGCATTTCGGGCTGTCCGGCCCCATCATCCTGACCCTGAGCAAGGCCGCCGTGCTGGCCGTGGACCAGGGCAGAAAGACCGAGGTGCTCATCGACCTCAAACCCGCCCTGGACCCGGCCAAGCTCGACGCCCGCCTGCAGCGCGACCTCAAGGAGCACGGCAAGATGCACATGGAAAACCTGCTCAAGGGGCTCATGCCGCCGAAGCTCATCCCCGTCTGCCTCGACCAGACCGGCCTGGCTGCGGACAAGGCCGCCCACCAGGTCTCGGCCGAGGAACGCAAGCGACTGCGCCTGTGGCTCAAGGAGCTGCGCTTCGCGGTCAGCGGGTACCGGCCCCTGCGCGAGGCCATCGTCACGGCCGGCGGGGTGAGCCTGACGGAGGTCAACCCCAAGACCATGGAATCGAGGGTCTGCCCTGGCCTGTTCCTGGCCGGAGAGGTGCTGGACATGGACGCCGACACGGGCGGCTTCAACCTCCAGGCTGCCCTGTCCACAGGCTATCTGGCCGGACTGAGCGCCGCCACCGCGCCCTGAGCTTGCACGCCCCTCGGGGATGGGCTACGTAGCACATGAGTACGTATCCCCAAAAGGAGCTGCACATGATGGATTTCAAGATTCCCGCACCCGGCGAACCGGCCCCGTCCTTCTGCCTGAAGAGCACCTCCGGCTCCGAGGTCCGGCTGGAAGACCACCGCGGCAAATGGGTGGTCCTCTATTTCTATCCCAAGGACAACACGCCGGGCTGCACGGTCGAGGCCCAGGAGTTCTCGGCCCTGAAGGAGAGTTTCGCGGCCCTGAACGCCGTGGTCCTGGGCATGAGCCCCGACTCGGTCAAATCCCACCAGAATTTCACGGGCAAGCACGAACTGCAGGTCGACCTCCTGAGCGACCCGGACCACCAGGTCCTGGAGCACTTCGGGGCGTGGCGCCTGAAGAAGAACTACGGCAAGGAATACATGGGCGTGGCCCGCTCGACCTTCCTCATCGACCCGGCCGGAGTGGTCCGACACGCCTGGCCCGAGGTCAAGGCCGCCGGGCACGCAGCCGAAGTGTTGGCGACGCTGCAGTCCCTGGCCTGAACCGATCGCCATGGCGCGCAACCCGAACGCCCTGCTGGCCGAGATGCGGGACCTCATGTCCGCCGTCGAGGCCAGCGCCGGCCTGGGTGATGCCCGGAGCCTGCGCACGAACCTCAAGGCCCTGGGGGCCTGGATCAGGGAGCGGATCATTCACGCCCCCTCTCCGGCCAAACGCGTGATCGACGAGAACGAGGACCTGCGCCAGCGTCTCAAGGTTTCCAAGGGCGGCTTCGACGCCATGGTGGCTTCCTACAAGGCCCTGCTGGACACCTTCGAAACCTTCCGGGGGACCATCGACCTGGTCCAGCAGGTCAAGCGCCTGGAAGACCTCCCCGCGATCCTCGATTCCATCCGCAAGCTCCGCAACCTCCACACCCTGCACCTGATCCTCGACCGGGACATCTTCGAGGGACGCATCCCGGACGGCATCAAGCACGCTCCGGCCCGGACCATCCGCGAGCGCATCAGGCAGTTCTCGCCCACGCCCCATGCGCCGCGGCTCTTCCTCGGCGAGGTCGGGCGAATCGAGACGCCGGGCTTCTTCCTTGGCCTCGAAAGCGACCCGCCGCAAGGGTCCTGCTTCATTTTCGCTCTCGGGCACAAATACCAGCAGGGCAAGACCATCGGCATCGTCTCGGCCTACGACCCCGACCCCGAGCGCTACGCCCCGGACAAGGCCACGGATTTCCTCGGTCACTTCTGCGACATCCTGGCCTGCACCCTGATCACGGCCCTGGAGCACGCCCAGCTCGAAGAGCTGACCGTGCGCGACGCCCTGACCGGCGTGAACAACCGCGCCTACCTGGAGCGGCACGCCCCGCGCATCCTGGACTTCGCCGTCCGCAAGAGCCTCCCCGTGCACCTGCTCTTCATCGACCTGAACGGCTTCAAGGCCGTCAACGACACCCTGGGCCACGAGGCCGGCGACCTGGTTCTGGTCGGGGTGGCCCGGGCCATCAGAAACATGGTGCGCAAATACGACATCTTCGTGCGCATGGGCGGCGACGAGTTCGTCATCCTGCTGCCGGACACGGATGCGGACATGACCGCGTGCTTCGTGCAGCGCCTGCGCCAGACCCTGGGCGAGATCGATGTCGCGGCCCTGTGCGGCATGGACACGCGGCTTAGCATATCGGCCTCCGTGGGCGTCAGCCGCCACAGGCCGGACCAGAGCCTGGACGAACTGATCCGCGCCGCGGACCACCGCATGTACGAGGAGAAGACCGCGCCCCGCACACAAAACCACCAACCATGCCCCGGCGGCGGCCATACCGCCATGCCGGCCGGCAAGGCGGGACCATGATCGAACTCGACATCCCCGGTTTCGGCCGCCTGACGCTGCACCACCTCGTCCTGGACTACAACGGCACCCTGGCCCTGGACGGGCGCATCCAGCCCGGCGTCCTCTCTCGCCTGACCCAGCTCGGCGCAACCCTGAACACCCACATCCTCACGGCCGACACCTTCGGCACCGTACGCTCGACCTTTGGGACGGGCGACCAGACCGTGCACATCCTCCAACCCGGCGACGAACGAAAGGCAAAGGCCGACTTCGTCCGCGCCCTGGGCCCGCAGTCCTGCGCCTGCATGGGAAACGGCAACAACGACGCGGAAATGCTCCGAGAAGCCGGCCTGGCCGTGGCCGTGCTCCAGCCAGAGGGCGTGGCCATGGCGACCCTGAACGCGGCTCACATCGTCGTTCCCGGCATCGAGGCCGGGCTGGACCTGCTCCTGCACCCTTCGAGGCTCAAGGCCACACTGCGCTTCTGATTCGCGTTCTCGCCCGATGTGAATCCACCCCTGATCGTAATGTTGATCATTACTTATTTCTTGGATAGAAAAGTACTACAATATCCGTAGTACCCACAGATGGGAGGCGCCTTGAACATTCAAGCCATCAGATTCACGACCAAGCTCTTCACAGGCATCCTGGCCATCCTGGCCCTGTCCCTTGCCCTGGTCATCGCGGTGACGACGATCGATGTCCGCACGGGACTCTTCGATCTGGGCAAGAATTCCGTCGAAAGCACTGCCAGTTCGGTCTTCAACTCGCTCAGCACGCAGGATTCCCTGCTGCAGGAAAAGCTCGCTACAGACATGATCATCCTGGAAGCCGAGCTGGAGCGGTACGGGACCTTCGACCTCGACTCGAGCTACATGCTCGACAGGACCATCACCAACCAGGTGACCAAGGCCCAGGAACAGGTCAAGATGCCGCGCCTGATGCTCGGCGGCACGGTCATGAACGGCAACACGGGCATCGTCGACAAAATCCAGCAGATGACGGGCGGCGTTGCGACCATTTTCCAGGTCGTCGACGGAAAGCTCCTGCGCGTGTCCACCAACGTCCGCATCAACGAGAGCGACCGGGCCGTGGACACCTTCATCCCCTCCGACAGCCCGGTCTACAAGACCGTCATGAACGGGGACACCTTCACCGGCAAGGCCTTCGTGGTCGACGACTGGTACGTGACCAGCTACAAGCCCGTGCGCAACGCCGACGACCAGATCGTGGCCGTCCTCTTCGTGGGGCGCAGGATTCTCACGCCGCAACTGCGGGACATGATCAACACGACCAAGGCAGCCGGAGTGGGCTACTTTTTCGTGTACACGTCCAAGGGCGACGTGCTCATCCACCCCACCCTCGAAGGCAAGAACATCTTTGAACAGCCGGGCATCGGAGAGGCCTTCCGCGGCCATAAGGAAGGATTCCTCGAATACGAGTGGAACGGCGACAGGAAGATCACCTACACCCGGTATTTCGAGCCCTGGGACTGGCATATCGCGGTCGGTCTGAACCACGTGCAGATGGTCCAGGGCATCGACCGGAAGATCGTCATCAAGACCCTCCTCGTCGGGGCGGGAGCGATGCTCTTCGGCATCCTGGTCACCATCGTGCTGGTGCGGACCATCACCCGACCGCTGAACCGCATCGCCGAACAGAGCCTCAAGGTGGCCGAAGGCGACTACACCATGACCTTCAGCCACCCAGCCCGCGACGCCATCGGCCACCTTGCAGGCGCCATGAACACCATGGTCGGCCGGACCAAGGAAATGCTCGGGGAAATCACCGCGGCGACCCAGGCCCTGGCGGCCGCGTCCACGGAACTGTCGAGCATCTCCACCCAGATGACCGCCGGGTCGAACCAGACCGCGACCATGGCCAACGCCGTCAGCAGGGCCACGGCCGGCGTCACGGACAACATGACATCCGTGTCCGCGGCCATGGAGCAGGCCGCCATCAACATGAACACCGTGGCGGCAGCGGCCGAGGAAATGTCGGCCACCATCCAGGAGATTGCCCAGAACTCCGAACGGGCCAAGAACACGACGTCGAGCGCCGTGGTCAAGGCGCAGGGGGCTTCGGGACGGGTCAACGAGCTCGGCGAGGCGGCCCGGGAGATCAACGCCGTGACCGCGACCATCACGGCCATCTCCTCCCAGACCAACCTGCTGGCCCTGAACGCCACCATCGAGGCGGCCCGCGCCGGCGAGGCAGGGCGCGGCTTCGCCGTGGTGGCCAACGAGATCAAGGAACTGGCCCAGCAGACGGCCCACGCCACCGAGGACATCCGGGACCGGATCTCCGCCATCCAGTCCGTGACAACCCAGACCGTGCACGACATATCCGACATCAGCGGAGTCATCGGCGAGATGAACGACATCGTCGGCACCATCGCCGCGGCGGTTGAGGAGCAGTCCGTGACCACCCGAGACATCGCCGAAAACGTCGGCCAGGCCTCGGCGGGCATCACGGAGATCAACTCCAACGTGGCCGCCAGCTCGGCCATGACGCGCTCCGTGAGCCAGGACATCGAAAAGGTCCGCGCCGCGTCGGACGAGATGACGACCAGCAGCCAGACCGTTCAGACAAGCGCAGCCGAGCTGTCCCGATTGGCGGAACGTCTGCGCGAACAGGTCTCACGTTTCAAGATCTAGACCGGCACACATCGGGGCGGCCGGCCAATGCGGCCGCTCCGATGCCCACTTCCGCATCGAAACATTCCGACAAAATCCCGCAAAAAAGTGTTTGACAAAGGCCGGAGCTCTCCATAGAAGCGTCTTCTCGTGTCGGGATGTAGCGCAGCCTGGTAGCGCACTTGAATGGGGTTCAAGGGGCCGGAGGTTCAAATCCTCTCATCCCGACCACAACGAAAGCCCACATAGCTCAGTTGGCAGAGCGCGTCCTTGGTAAGGACGAGGTCAGCAGTTCAATCCTGCTTGTGGGCTCCAGGTGTCAAGCCGGTCTTAGGACCGGCTTTTTTTGTGCCACTCCTGTGCCACTTTTTTGGGTGAAGCATTAGGAAGCAACAGGAAAGCAGGCTATTTGCTCGGACCACTTCTTGCTAAAGACTTACCCAAATTTTTTCGCTTCCAAAAAACTTCTTTTCTCAAAATAAATTGACAGAATTGACAGAATTGCTCCCCGTCTCCAAAAAATCATCTTTTTTTCGCCTGACACTTTGATTCTGACGCTCAATTTTCCAAATAATGAAGGCTGCTCTTCGTCACCGTCGCGCGACGGTGACGAAGAGCTTGAACAGGAAACGACGAATCCACCGATGACAATTCATTTTCCGAAAACATCTTCCTTGAACTCGATTATTTGACCACTTGCAATTCAGCCCAGCACGTCGTGTACCGTGGCGATTTCCGCTCCTGCCTCATGTGCCACGGCTTGCGCCCGACTCCCGACGAGGCCAGGGTCAGAATCCTGTGGCCGTATTTGTCGTTGGCCTTGTCCAGCATGGCCATGAGGGCTTGCTGTTTCCAGCGGTCCTCCCCGCTTGGCTCCATGAAGGAGAGCTGGCGGTTGTTCTCCGGCACGAGCTCAAGAAACATGACCCCGACTTTCTGGTATCTGAACCCCTCGCGATAAATGCGCCGCAGGATGCGCAGGGCCTGGGCGTGCAGGATCGGCGTGTACGAGGTGGGCGCGGCCATGGCCTGGCTCCCGCTGCCTGTGTACTGCGGATCGGGATGGAAGCGGCTGGTCTCGGCGAACACCTGCACCACCCCGGCCAACAGCCTCTTGGCGCGCAGCTTTTCGGCGGCGCGTTGGACATACGCGGACAAGGCTTCTTCCAGGCTTTCCAGTTCGGCAATCCGGGTCCCGAAGGACCGGGAACAGACAAGGCTTTTTGCCGTGGGCGGAACCTCCTCGAAGGCGATGCACGGTATCTGCCCCAGCTCCAAGACCGTATGCAGCCCGGCGATGGTCAGATGCTTCTTCACCCAATCCCGCGAAGCCCGCTCAAGCTTGTCGGCGGTATCGATGCCCGAAGCCTTCAGAAATCGCGAATAGCGGCGCCCAATTCCCCACACGTCGCCCACATCGATCTTTGCCAGCTGCAGCTCTATGTCCTGCGCCTCATCGAGCAGCCAGACTCCATTACTGGCAGGGGTCTTCTTTGCCAACCTGTTCGCGACCTTGGCCAGGGTTTTCGTCCTGGCAATTCCCACGCAGACCGGAATCCCCGTCCATTTATGGACCGTCCGCCTGATGTCGTCGGCGATCTGAACGAGCTTGTCGGTGCGCATGGCCCTGAACAGCAGGAAGGACTCATCTATGGAATAGATTTCGACTTCAGGGGAAAACCCCGCCAGCACCTGCATGACCCGGGCGGACATGTCCCCATACAGCGCGTAATTCGAAGAGAATATCCGCACGCCATTGCCCTCGAAGAAGGACTTGCGTTTGAAGGCCGGCTCTCCCATGGCGATGCCCAGAGCCTTGGCCTCGTTGGAGCGGGCGATGACGCAGCCGTCGTTGTTAGAGAGCACGACTACCGGCTTGCCTTCGAGCGCAGGCTGGAACACCCGCTCACAGGAGACGTAGAAATTGTTGCAATCCACCATCGCGAAAAAGTCCCGGCTTTGGGCGGCAAGCATCAGATCCTCCGAACCACGCCAACAACCACGCCCCAGACCTGAAGATCCTGCTCCGTGCCGACCTGGATGGGCTGAAAAGCCTTGTTTTCCGGAACCAACCGGCACCGCCCGCCTTTCAGGTGAAGGCGCTTCACCGTCATTTCCCCATCCAGGGCCGCGACAACGATCTTGCCATGAACCGCCGTCTCAGAGCGGTCGACCACCAGGATGTCGCCATCGTGAATGCCCACGCCGATCATGGAGTCACCGCTGACCCGCACCATAAAGGTCGCCGCAGGGTTCCTGACCAGCAAGCCGTTCAGATCCAGGCGTGTTTCGAGATAATCATCGGCGGGAGATGGGAATCCGGCCGGAATACGATGCAGATAGAACGGCAGTGTCAGCATTTCGAAGTCCTGCGACATGCGACCCATGACCTCCACGCGACACATAAGCTTACCTGACCGTTCAAGTGCCCCAATATGATTCATTGTTGTTTTCAATTTCGCCCGTCCTCAGAAGGCAACCGCCTGGTTCCAGTGTTGAAACCGAGCGCATGGATTTTCGCGATACGCCAGATTCAGTGAAGTTTGTTATCGTCGGCATGTCGTCCACACACTGGGCGGCACATCCAATTGCTCAATTTTGAGTTGACCCGGCAGAGGTGCCATACGCCCTCGCGCATGATCACGTATGCGACCAGAACGGGATACCCACGTTCACAAAATATTTGCCGAATGAAGACCTCCTTCATTTCAAAAAAATTAACAAATGTTAATTCGAAAGCCAAGCCAAAAAACATTCTAAGCGTAGTGACTGCTACCCTGTTGCTCCACAGAACCCACCAAAATGTTGGCATCGTTCTTAGAGGCAGTGCGTGGCCACGCATATTCTCGCAAGCTTGTCTCAACGCCGCCACCATCAGCCCGTGACGTGGGCGCGACAATCGGCAAGGGAGGAAACCATCGGACAAGCACGCAGACCACCTCAGAACTTCAGGCCATCTTGCAAACTTTGGTTGAACGTGATCGATGAGGCAACATTTCGTGACACGAAAAACGGCACGAACCGAACCATCCCCTACCTGATTCACTGGAGGGCTTCCTAAACGAGTTACGCGGAAAAGGACTGCTTGCCGGACCTGTTTTTCTAAATGGCTCCGAAAAAGTCTACACACAGCCACCTCAACCGTTCCGATATACGGTTGAAGCATTGGGCCTGAACGAAGGCCGGAACAGGCGAGATCGGGTGGTATTCAGTACATTGCGTCACACGGCAGCAACAAGACTAGCCCAGACAGGCACCTCCTTGCCGGACCTGCAAGCCATTGGCGGTTGGAAGTCCCTGGATCAAGGATACCGGGATCATAGGCTTATGATCCCGGTATGTATATATAAACCCCGCTCGAAGGCGTGGACGATTTCAGCTCTTTTTTTAGCATTTCATAAATGTAGATTTTGAGACAAGAGCAAATACATATTCAAGCAGTCCTGAAAAACTCTAAAATGGCATATCAGGCACATGTCTGTACCTGTCCGAACTTTGGGTCGAAAATGTACCCAATCAATTTGATGCACAATAAATGCAATATCCGGATGACTTCAGGAAGTTGAACGAAGCGCAGGATGAACTCCGAAAATTTTGGGCACGCCGTCTTCACCGATCGACCGCCGAGTAGGTCAGGCCCGAGAAGCAGAGCCAGAAATTGGCAGATCTAACTCCCGAGGAGAGGGTCTTCCTGGCCAATTTCTGGGGAATTGTTATTTATTTCAGATAGATTTCAGTTTTAGCGACTGTAAAAAAACCGAAAGTCGAGATTCCTTAGTCAAAATCAAATATTTCCGACAAAAAACCTTCGCGTTTCTTTTTGTGACGACCGTCGTGGTTATGTGGTTGATGACCATAAGTAGGCATGGCTTGATATGCTAGCGATGGTTTTTCATTTTTTTGCGTAGGCGCTACCACTGATCTTTCAATAATTTTGTCCAGTTCCCCTCTATCCAACCAAACTCCTCGACATTGTGGACAATAATCAATTTCAATTCCTTGCCGTTCTGACATAATCAAGTTGACATTACTGCAAATTGGACAATTCATACTTTGCTATCCTCCTAATGTTAAATGGATTTTTTAACTTCAGTATTGTTTTGACAAATCATGGAAAAGCATCCCTGCAAGAATAGGAGATGTCTGATTCGCATCGCATCTAATATCACGCTGTTTGAGACAACATAAGATCAGTCTGATCTCGGCGTATTATAACTCTTTAGCCTGCAACAATCTTTGAAGTGTCCGAGATTATTTTTGTTGGGTCAGATAATTTGCCCTTCACCCTGATTTCAAAATGAAGATTAGCCCCCGTGGTGCGCCCTGTTCGCCCCACTTGGCCTAGAACCAGTCCTCCACGAATTTGTTGGCCCTTGCGGACGAAAATAGTCCGAAGGTGGGCATAGCGGCTTTTCACTCCATTTGCGTGGAGAATGTCTACCGTTTGTCCGTAATCCTCCACCCAACCCGCCTTGACCACAACTCCATCTGACCAAGCCAGCACCTCTGTACCAGCCGGGCGAGAAATATCGATACCTTTGTGAAAAGTCTGTCGCTTGTTGATTGGATCGCGCCGGATTCCAAATTTAGAAGAGGGCGCGAGCTTGCGTTTAGGTTTTACCGGTTTGTGAAGCCGTCCGTCAGTCATGGGAATTCCTGTGTCTGCGTTGCCCGGGATGGCTTCCAAAGTCAGAACGCTAACAATCAGAAACAAAATTGAATAGAACACAATCCGTTTTAAACGGTTCTGAGCAACGAGGCGTGTGGGGCCTTGATTCACCACGAATTCTCCTTCAGCTACTTTAATCAGTGTATTGATTTGCTATCGCTTGATTTGTAACAGACGCAAACCATTGAAGATAACTAAAAGTGACGATCCCAGGTCCGCCAAGATCGCGGTCCACAGCGTAGCCATTTGAAAAACGGCCAACAGGAGAAACACGGCCTTGACACCCAGTGCGAACCAGATGTTCGCCTTGATTGTCCCCATCGTCCGGCGCGAATGTCGGATGAGCCAGGGCAGCTTGGAAAGATCGTCGGACATGAGTGCCACGTCGGCGGTTTCAATGGCCACGTCCGTGCCGATGGAACCCATGGCGATGCCCAGATGCGAGGCCGCCAGCGCAGGGGCGTCGTTAACGCCATCGCCGACCATCCCTACCAGTTTGCCGGACGCCACCAACTCCGTCACCACCCGGGTCTTGTCCTCCGGCATAAGATCGGACCTGTACTGCGTCACCCCGGTTTCAGCGGCGATCTTTGCGGCGGTTATGGAGTTGTCGCCAGTAAGCATGACAATCGTGTCCACACCGAGCAGGGCGAGTTCCTTCAAGGCATCCCTGGATTGGGAGCGCACCCTGTCTTCTACCGTGAGGCAGCCCAGCACCTTCCCTTCCGTCCAGACCAGCACGACTGTTCCAGCGGACTGGGCATGACGTTCGAGGGCCTGTTCAAGCTCGTCTGTTCTGGCAACGTTCTTCGACTCGGCCAGAAAACGCGGATTACCGATGAAATAAACGGTCTCCCGGATGCGTCCATGCGCTCCCAGGCCAGGCCTAGCCTGCGCATCTTCAACATGTACCAGGGAGACTCCCATGGAAGAGGCATGCCGCATGATGGCCTGGCCCACGGGGTGGCTGCTGCGTGATTCCAGGGCGGCGGCCACGCCCAGCAGTTCTGATTCGGAAATGCCACTGAATGCCGTCACTTCGGTCACGGAAGGCCTGCCGTGAGTGAGCGTGCCGGTTTTATCCAGGGCGATGGCGTTCAGGGTAGCGGGCACTTCGAGAAATATTCCTCCCTTGACCAGCACGCCGTTTCGGGCCGCCGAAGCCAGCGCTGCGACGATGCTCACCGGTGTGGAGATCACCAGAGCGCAAGGACAGGAGATGACCAGAATGACCAGCGCTTCATAAAACCATTTGTCCCAGGCTCCGCCAAAAAAAATGGGAGGGACCACTGCGACCACGATGGCCACTGCGACCATCATCGGCGTGTACACGGCTGCGAATTTTTCCACCCATTGTACGGCCTTGGCGCGCCGAGACTGAGCTTGCTCCACCATGCGCATGATCCTGGCCAGGGTTGATTCTGACGACAGCTTGTTGGTCTCAACCTCCAACGCACCGTCGGTGTTGATGGTGCCCGCGTAGACCACGTCCCCGACTGTTTTCGTCACCGGCATGGATTCGCCCGTTATGGGTGACTGGTCCACGGCCGATATGCCGGAGAGCACGACGCCATCCAAAGGGACACGGTCGCCGGGCCGAATCAGGACGCGTGAACCGGTGGGGACATCCTGCACCGAGGTTTCAATCGGCGAGGGAGACAACGGAGAAAAAACAAGCGCCTTGTCCGGGGCCAGACTCATGAGGGCCTGGATGGCATTTCGCGCTCGCCCGATGCTCCAGGCTTCGAGTTGATTGGCCAGGGCGAAGAGGAAGGCCACGGAGGCCCCTTCGGAGTACTCGCCGATAGCCATGGCTCCACACACGGCCAGCACCATGAGCAGATTCATGTCCGGGCGCAGCGCACGAAGCGAACGGATCGCCTTGGGCAGCACGTGCCACACGCCACCGAGCGCCGCCAGAATCCAGAGGAGCTTGGAGGCGAAAGGTGCTGCGCCGCTTTCCTTGAAGGCGGCGAGGATGGAGCCGTGCTCAGCCATCATAAGGGCCAGCCCGCACGCCCAGAGCAGCCCGCTGACCATGCAGAGCAATTCACGCCCTCGGCGTTCCCAGAGGCTTCCCCTGGCGGGGCACGTGCCGCCGCAGCACGCACAGGACGGCAGGGCGTCCACAAAGGGTTCGGCCTTCATTCCCGTCGAGTTGATGGCCTCCGCCACGTTCTCGACGTTTGTGAGCAGGCCGGAGAGGTCCACATGCAGCTTGCGACTGAGCAAATCGAATTCCAGCCGGGATTCCTGCCCCACAATGGGCATCAGCACCTTTTTTAGGACCGCAACCTCTTCGGAGCAGTCCATATCCTTGATGACAAATGTCGTTTTTTGCATTCGAAAACTCCTGATTCCGATCGTCAATTCCCGACACGCGCTGGGGCAAGCAGGTTATCCATGGCAAGATCGACGGGTGTCTTTTCGTCCAGAATGACTACGTCGAAACGCACCTCCGGCTCATGTTTTCTGAATGATTCCGACTGCTGGCTCATGATATTTTCCAGCCGAACCAAGCTCACATACTTGCCCTTGGGGAAGGGACGCACCCAGGCGGTGGAGCTATTGGGTTCCAGAATTCCTCGATTTCCAGGCCCCAATCCGCCTCCGAGTAAAACATCCAGAGGCTCTGAAGTTCCATTGAACTTGTCCAAAAACGCTTGTTCAGCCTGTGCGCCCCATGAACTTATACCTATAATCACGTCCACGACAGAGCGCATCGCAAGAGCCTCTTTTCTGACTGCCTCCATATCAGAAACGGTAGGTGCCGTTTCAGGAGTCGCGAGTACGGGGAAATACACCAGTCCAATGCGCATGTTCTTGCGCTCAATTATTTTGCTCACCACCGTGCCGGGAGGTATCATCCAAATTTTGAGTGCTACGGGCATATCCTGCCCCAGCACAGCAACGTCCGCAGGCGTGAGCATCATGGCGTCGTATTCCAGAGCGCTATAGGCTTGCCCAATAATTCCTGGGGACTTGGCCGCAGGGTTCAATTTTTGGTCGATGCTGGACAACTCATAAGGACCAGCCAAGAAAAGTCGAACCGTCTCAGCTTCGCCTTCTTTTTTCTTCGAGGCAATGAGGGTGGCCCGCCGGGCCAACCCGCCAATGAGTTTACCGCCTCAGTCGGGGCACGGGTCAAAATACCCAGAGGTGTTGGCTGTGTAGTATATTTCAAGAGCCTGCCCGGCGGTATGGGCCTCTGCGGGTAGCAGAGCGCACAGAGCAAAGAAAAGAAAGAGAATACGAGTCATTGATATGCTCCTTGGCTACTTAGTCTCCGCAAGTTCGTTTTCGATCGCCATAACCAATTCCCGGTCTTCTGGTTTTAGGGCCAAGGCCTGCTGAAAGAATTTTTTCGCTTCGTCCGGTTTCTGAAATCCGTACTTGTTAATCGCACCGAGGTAATAAAGGGCTTGGGGCGATTCAGGCTGGGCCTGTAAAATAAACTCATACTCGGCTATCGCCTCCGCATATCGTTCGAGTTGAATCAGCGTAAACCCTCGGTGGTAATGTGCTCCAATATTTTTCGGATCAAGTTCGACCACCTTTGACCAAAAATGTTCGGATTTTTGCCAATCTTTGGAACGGCTGAAGATTTCGGCCAAACCGATGAGGGCATCCGCATCTTGAGGGTTTGCCTTGATTCTGGCCATGAGAGGACCCAGTTCTGACATTTCGTCAGATTGGCCGGTTTTCTTCTGCCCAGCCTGGTGTTCAAATGGGGCGTTTGCACCTGTAAAAAATGCGGTCAAAAAAATCGCAATGATAGCTGCGCCCATCATCGCCACGACTATTTTTCGTATTGGAAATTCAGCATATGTGGACACGTTATTCATCGGAATGATCTCCCTGCGCTCTGCGAGTGCGCCACGCCAGCAGTGGTAAAAGAGTAATGCCTAAGCTTCCGATCCATACCCAGTTCACCATGGGGTTGATGCTCACTTTGAGTGGTTGTACGCGCTCGCCTTCTATATCATGGATTGTGGCGTAAAGCTCATCTCCCAAGCTGAAAAGGGTTGAGACCTCGCTGTTGGGATGATCGTAGTTGCGGTACAAACGCCGTTGCGGGGTGAGTTCGCCTAAGCGTTTTCCGTCTTTGCTGACTGTGATTACCGCCTCTTCGATTGCCAGTTCGGGTTTTTTCTCTGTTCGGAGTTTCGTGTATTCGAACAAGTATCCGCCGAATGAGAAATTTTCACCGGGTGAGAGGGGTACTTCGTGGGTTTTCTGGAATGGCCCCGAGACAGCCACGCCCAGCACGAGTACAGCGAAAAGCACGTGAGATCCGTGGCTGGACAGGAACGCACGTGAGCGAGAGGCTTTGGGCTGAAGGACGGCCAACAAGACTACGGATACAGTCACTGCCACGGCCGCTCCGACCGCCGTTACAGCCAGTAACGGCCTGACTCCCAGCCAGAGCCCGATGACGAAAACGCATATCCAGGCAGCAACCGGGATCATGGCGACCTTTGGTTTCCAAAAGCCACCCTTCCAGCCAAGCCAGGGGGCAAGGGCTAGAAGCATAGCCATGGCTGTGAACAGCGGCAAACAAATGGTGTTATAAAAGCCTTGATTAACCCCAACAGGATTAGTTTCCCACAACTGACTGAGCACTGGCCAAAGTGTACCCATGAGCACAATGACACCCAAGAGCATCAGTAGCCATACCAACAACACAACCATCCCTTGCTTGCTATCCAGATTGGGAAGGGAGGAGCCTTCCCCTACCGGTCGCGCCAAAGCTACAGCCACGCTCACGACCATCCCTAAAGAAATGGCCAAAATAAGGGGCAGCGCCACTCCTCCCTCGCCAAAGGCGTGCAGGGATTCGACCACGCCACTACGAACCAGATATGTGGCGAAAATACAAAGAAGCAGGGTCAGGCAAGCAAGAAATACGTTCGTGCGTGGCAAGGCTCCGAAACGTCGCTCAATGATGGACGTGTGAAGAAAAGCCGTGGCCGAAAACCAAGGGATCAGTGACGCGTTTTCAACCGGATCCCAGGCCCAGTAGCCACCCCAACCCAGCTCCATATATGCCCACCAGCCACCCAGAAGAATACCGGAGGTGAGTAGCGACCAAGAAGCGATATTCCAGTTATGAGCTCCTTCCACCCATAATCTGCGTTCTCCGGTCATGGTGGAGGCCAGTGCCAGACAGGCGGGGATAGTGAATCCCGCATACCCGATGAAAAGCAGCGGAGGGTGGAGCACCATGCCAAAGTTTCGCAGGAGCGGATTGAGGCCTTGGCCATCGACTGGCGGCGTGACAAGTGTGACAAAAGGGCTGCTCGGGCCGGTGAGAAGCAGAAGAAAAAATGCCTGCACCGGCAGGAAAAACATCCAGAAGTACAGCTTCGTCTTGGGATTGAGTTTTTGGTACGTGTTGGAGAACAGAAAAAGTATGCTTGCCGCGCCCATCACCAGCGCCCAGAAGAGCAATGACCCGGCTTGGCCAGCCCAAAAAGCGGTGACGGTATAAAATAGCGGAAGGGTGCTGTCCGTGTATTGAGTGACGTAAGATAAGGTGAAGTCTCTGCTCACCAGCGCGCGGAGAAGAATTGCGGACGCGAAAGTGACCAGGATGACTGACGACATATTCAGCCGCTCCAGCCAAGGCAACGCCTTACCACGCTCTGTCCATGCCTCGATACAAGCTAGTCCGGCACCCAAAATCGAAAGAAGCAACGCAAAGAGCATCACTCCGTGAGCAAAGAGATACATCTAACCTCCGTGAAACGAGGCCAAAGCCCCGGATAGAGTAATGGCGAGCGCAATGTGTTTCGCCTTTTTGAACAAAGCCATCGTCATGCAATCCCACATGTTTTTTTCTTCCGCTGGCTGCATGGCAGCGCTCAAGGCAGAACCGATGAGCACCCCCATTATGAGAATGAAAATATCGTATGCGGGTATTGTTATTTTTCCCCACTCGTGATTCTTGCGCATTTCAGCTATCCGCAACGATTTTGCTCTGCTGTCCCATCACCGGGATACTGGACAGAGACCCGGCAAAAGCAAATCTTGGGCCAGCATAAAAATTCTGAAATTATTGAATAAATTATAAATAAAAAAACCAAAAAGACGACGTGTTGCACAAGAGTTTACATAAGTCTGCACAAGCCTACACGGATTTATCCACTCACACTTAAATGACAGAAGATCGTGTTGGAACCAGGTAAGTCATTTCAACTTGAGAAGTTATTGCTCTGGGCTTCTGACCGCCTTTGAAAAAAACATCCCCGCACGAACTCGTGTCCATGCGGGGAAAGGGATTGCTGGTTTCAATGGGCTGATATCGGCGTGGGAAGGTTACTGATTGGCAGGGGCGTTGCTTCCGTGGCCGGTGGGGGTATGGTAAATAGTACCGTTTCCAGGCTGCATTCCGTTACCCATCATGCCCATGCAGCCATTCATCATTCCACCACCATGCCGCATTCCACCTCCCATCATGCCCATCCCTCCGTGCATCATAGGGCCGCCCATGGGCATGCCAGTTCCCCCGCCATGGCCTGTTGTGCCACCCATCATGGGGCAGACGAAGCCAGCGGAGACAGGCAAACCCTCCTTGATGAGCTGTTTCTGCAAGCTGATACGGGCCTCAAGAATCTTGCCGTTGAGTTCGGTGATCTCCTTTGCCAGGACCTGGGTTCGCTTTTCATCGGCATTCGGACTTGCAAGCTGGGCGTTCAATTCATACTGCTTGTCCATGAGTTGCTGACTAAGATTAGAGATGGCTTGCCCTTGTTCCTGGTAGATTTTCTGTAAAACGGCCTGCTGTTCAACCGAGAGTTGGGCATTCCCCATGCCCATCCCCATATGACCCATGCCTTGGGCGAACGCGCCCGTAGAAAGTCCGGTAGCCATCAAAAAAGCAGCCATCAAAGCGATAATTAAAGTGCGTTTCATTGTCGTACTCCTTTCTTTTGCCCCGATGCCTCCAAATCAGGCGACATCGGGGATTATAGATTCAAATTTCGGACTCGCCTTAGAGAGCGGGATGACCTATTAACGATTCCAACCACCCATCATACCTCCACCGTGGCCCATGTTGCCCATCATGCCGCCACCATGGTTCATGTTGCCCGTCATGCCGCCACCATGGTTCATGTTGCCCGTCATGCCGCCACCATGGCTCATGCCTCCCATCGTGGGGCAAAACATTCCATTTCCCCCACCGTGACCATAACCGTGCTGGCCTGTCTGGGTGTACCCTGCACCCGTCATGGGGTGCGGGTAGTTGTTATTGCTAGGCTGACCATAAGTTGCCTGACTCGTCACGACATTCGCGGCCTGCTTATTCGCAGAATCCTGTGCGCGAGCTGTGTCGGCATTTGAAACAACCATAGCTCCAACAACAAGCACAGCAGCAAAACTAACAGAAATACGATTTAAGATCTTGCTAAACATAATATCCTCCAAATTGATGTTGATTTTTTTTATTTTAAAACGATTACGATTGCTTAATAATTTTTTTCATTTCGAGATATGTCTCGTGCGTAATATCTCCATTTGCAAAACGATGTTTTATGATCTGTAAAGAGTCGTCCCTATCGTGGAATCTAGTTCTACTCGCTCTTAAAAATCCCCGTAAAAATATTCCAATCAGCAATAATACTATTACAGTTAAAAATACACCAAATATCCAGTGAGCACTGAAGCTGCCCCATTGAGAAGAGTGAAAATATCCGCAATTCCACATAAATTAATCTCCTTTTGCTTATGAGCCTTAGCCACCGCCAGACTCGCCCTCGTTATCTTACTGTAGGCAACAGGCGTGCCAAAATGGCAGTTTTAGAGTAAAAGCATGAAATTAATGACTATTTTTATTTTTAGAAAAAACTATTAATGGAAACTAAGGCCAATTTTGCGTAAATTTTACTCGCCAAGCGGTGGCGCGACGCGTACTTTTTACGCGCAGGATATATCTGTTTCAAACGTTAACCAGCGCTGGCCCTTCAGATTAAAGAGGTTGGAAATGATGAAGAAATCCCTGGATGCACAACGTTCCTGGATGAAAATTCCCCCTTGGCTTATCATCGGAGCGGCCGGAATCATGACCGCAATTGTCGTTGTCATGGCCGTTCGGAACACACACCGGGAAAAGGCTTTGACTTCCCAGACGCTAATGGAAAAGGGAGCGACCATAATAAGAGCCTTCGAATCGGCAGCCAGGACTGGCATGGGTATGCGCTGGAGTGGACGCCAACTTCAAATTCTCCTCCACGAGACCGCAGGCCAAGCCGGTATCCTTTACATGGCAGTGACTGACGAGGAAGGGACGATCCTGGCCCACAGCGATCAGACCAAGGTTGGGGAGAAATTGTATGATCGGCAGAAGATTCAGTCCCTGGAAGTGAACACCGTTGAAAAATGGCGGATTGAGGACGGTTCAAACAAACAGCGAGTCTTTGAAATCTATCGCAACTTTGCCCCTATGACTGGGCGACCTGCGCTTGGCCATAGCGGTAGAATGGGCGGACAAGATTGGTGCGACTGGGGGCAAGGAGGAGGCACACGCAGTCCGGCCCGACAAATCATCTTCGCCGGCTTCGATGTTACACCATTCGAGGAGGCCCAAGCCGAGGACTTTCGTAACACTGTAGTTCTTTCCTCCGTTCTTCTCCTACTTGGAATCGGTGGCGTCATGATGCTTTTCGGGGCACAAAGCTACCGCCTATCCAGGAGACAACTCCAAAACACCCAAGCATTCTCATCAGAAATCATCAAAAATCTTCCAGTCGGTCTCATCACTACAGGAAGCGATGGACGCGTGGCAGTCGTGAATGAGGCAGCAGAAAAAATATTCGGGCTTGAAGCGTCCCTCGTATCGGGCAAACTGCCTGATGAAATACTGCCGACGAACTTGTGCAATTTGAATGATGTCATCGATAGCGGAGAAGCGATCATTGAGCGTGAAATCGAGTGCGCCGTTGACAGCAAGGCCATACCATTGAGTGTGAGCGCCGCAAAGATCGCCAACGAAATGGGAGACTTTCTCGGAAACATCTTGATCCTCAGAGATCTTGGAGAAGTTAAAAGGCTCCAGGAGGAGGTGCGCCGCAAGGAGAAACTTGCCGCATTGGGCAGCCTCGCGGCCGGCATTGCTCATGAAATCAGGAATCCGCTTTCATCAATCAAAGGATTCGCTAAATATTTTGAAGGTCAGTGCGAAGAAGGCAGTGAAGGACGGAAACTTGTTGCGGTCATGACCAAGGAAGTGGACCGTTTGAACAGAGTCATTACTGAACTGCTGGAGTTTGCCAAACCTTCTGACCTGAAGACCCGGCCGACAAATGTAAACGACATCATTGAACACTCACTTCGCCTCATCCGCCAAGATGCTAATGCCAAGAGAATTCGAGTAGAATTTACTCGGGACGAACAACTCCCCAACGCTGAGATTGATCCTGATCGTTTTACGCAGGCATTGCTCAACCTCTACCTGAACGCAGTCCAAGCTATGGAAAGCGGTGGAATACTTGCCGTTCGAGCATCTGCCACTGGCGTGAAAGAAATTTGCATTGAAATAGAGGACTCAGGTAAGGGCATCCCGTCAGAAAACCTCGGAAGCATATTCAACCCGTATTTCACCACGAAATCCTCGGGCACCGGCCTTGGGCTCGCCATCGTTCATAAGGTAATCGAATCGCACCGGGGAGAGATCAAAGTCAGGAGTGTCGCAGGCAAGGGCACGGCGTTCAGCATCTTGATCCCCACTCAGAGAAAATAAGGAGAAATACATGGCCGCCAGGCATGAAACGACCGTTCTCGTCGTAGACGATGATGAGAGCCACCGAACCATCCTTCAGGCTCTCATCAAGGGTTGGGGGTATAAATTGGAGGGGGTCGATGACGGATCAAAAGCCGTGGAACTAGCCAAGGAAAAACCCTTTGACCTGATCCTCATGGATGTCCGTATGGCCGTAATGGGCGGAATCGAAGCCCTAAAGGAGATCAAGTCGTACAATCCTTCCATCCCAATCATCATCATGACGGCCTACTCAAACGTAGAGTCCGCAGTCGAGGCGATCAAAGCTGGGGCTTATGACTATCTGACCAAGCCTCTCGACTTTGACATGCTCCGACTCACCATGGAACGGGCCTTGGAGCATGTTTCCTTGAAGGCTGAGAATCAGGAGCTTAAGGAGCGCTTGGTTTCTTCTTTCGACCCCGGAAATATCGTCGGCCGGAGCGAAGCCATACGACGGCTCATGGATATGGTGGCCATGATCGCGCCAAGTGAAGCCACAGTACTCATTACCGGCGAGTCCGGCACTGGCAAGGAACTTATCGCCAAATCCATCCATTTCAACAGTTCTCGCAAAAACGGTCCTCTCGTCACCGTCAATTGCGCGGCCCTAAGCGAAACACTCTTGGAATCAGAATTGTTTGGGCATGAGAAGGGAGCATTCACCGGTGCCGACAAGCGGCGGGAGGGGCGCTTCATGCATGCCCACAAGGGTACCATCTTCCTCGATGAGATCGGCGAGATCTCCCCTGCCATGCAAGTCAAACTCCTGCGGACGATACAGTCCAGGGAGATCCAACGGGTGGGTAACGATCAGACCATCCAAGTGGACGTACGGATTGTGGCGGCGACGAACCGGGATCTCAAGGAGGAGGTCGAAGCGGGCAATTTTAGACAAGACCTTTACTACCGACTGAACGTGATGACGGTCGTCGTTCCACCACTTCGAGATCGAAGAGAGGACATCCCGCTCCTAGCCATGCATTTCCTGCACAAGTTTGCGGATACCAACAGAAAAATTGTCAAAGGCTTCACGCCCCAGGCCATGGACATGCTCCTCAAGTACGACTGGCCCGGCAACATCCGAGAACTGGAGAACGCTGTGGAGCGAGCTGTTGTGCTCGTGCCGGGTGAGTATGTGACTGAGCGGGAACTACCGTTGAGCATAGATCAATCCCTTGAAAGTCATGACAATGCAACATCCAAGATTGTCCAAAGTGAAGACATTCTTCCCTTGGATGAAGTTGAGAGAGAGGCTATTCTGGCCGCCTTAGAAATCACAAAAGGAAATAAAACTGAGGCGGCAAAAAAACTTGGGATAACCAGGAAGACTCTCTTGGCAAAGCTGCAACGTTAAGTAGAAGACAACACCTCCATTTGTTTATTGTTTACGGCCCATCTGACACAATAAATTGTAGGGAAAATTCCTTTTCTGTTGTTAACATCTAGCGCTAAAACGACGTAAAAAGATTTTTTTTCATAAGCTCAACAGCTTTCGCTCGTTCCAGTTGACGTTGCATGCACGAGAAATCTATTTATACACCAAGACTGAAAATCATCTTAGCGCACAATCTATATCAATTCACACCCAGACTATCACCATGCACCCGTACAATACTGCAGACATAGACTTAACATAAATTGTTGTAGCAGTACTCGGTGCTACAGGCCATAGCCAATCAGCATTACACCGCACCCCTGAATAGGGATGGAGGCATAAGCCTTCCATCCCTCATAACAATTACTTCATATCGACCTCCACACTATGAGCGGTGACTGACGGATTGTCGCCATCATTTCTCTCACCAGATGTTGAAAGTTCCGACATCACCGCCACCGCGAACACGCCGGCAACTCCGGCGATGCATCCACCAATAAAACTCAGTATTTTTCCCATCCTGTCCTCCATAGGCATGATTTCTTCAGTCATCGAGAGTCTCCCTAACGATTTCAAGCACTGCGATCGCGATAGCTATGGCTGGTCCCCAACTCATATGGTCTTTCCTCCTTTTGAAAGCCCACCGGGGCGATTGTGCAGGGTATGGCCCAAACGGATAATCCTGTCAGGCGGACCAAAGATCAGCTCCTTGAAGTACCTTGAATTCATAACGCCTCCATTTTCTATGGTTGAAACAAATCGGGGGACCATTGGCCCCCCGTGTGATTGTTGGTTTTCTGGAAAACAAGTCAGCGCCTCAGAATCGCGTTCTCAAGCAGTACAAACATGGCAGGCGCCAAGTCAGCCATGGAATTCACGACGACGCTGCGGCCGGATAGCAGCATATTGATGCCTGGGCTGGTGATTCCGATGCCGTATATTTCGAACCCTGCCCTGCTCCCCTGCTCAATTGCCTGGACGGCGCAGTCCATGGAATCCGGTTCTCCGTCGGTCACGACGAGGATGATTTTTCGCCTCTCGCTCAGAGGCAGCATATCCTGCATGACCCACCACAAGGCTTCCCCCATGGGCGTCCCGCCTGCAGGCGTAAGGTCCAGACCGATGTGCACTTTCTGGCCGTGCGCGATAATGGGGGCAACAGTCGAATAGGATCCGCTTGGTAATTGCGAACTGGGAAAGGCGGTCACGGCAACATTGATCTTCGATGCATCCAGGGCCGAAGCGACAGCGTAACAGGCCTGGCAGGCCAGACGAATCCTGCGCACCATGGACCCGGAGCAGTCGAGTAGGATGTGCACGGCGGTATCAATCCCAACCCGCTCGGCTTTGACGTGAAACACCCGAGGATCCGAAACGGCCAGCCGATGAAGTTGACCGGTATCCAATCGCCCTCTTCTTCCGCTTGAAGCTCTGGAAAGGATCTTGGTTTGCAGAAGTCCCTGCAGCCTGGTCCGTAGTGCCATGGACGCCTGCTTTGCCTCCAGAACATCATCTACGGAAAGTGGGCCTGCATTTTTTGTCGTCGGAACGGCCACGGTGACAGCGCTTTCTTTCGACCGACTCGAATTGACCTGCAGGGCGTCAGCCAGGATATCCCCTAGGCTTTGCGGGAGTTCATCCTCTCCAGCCCCGAGCAGATCTAGAAGGTGATCCCGAGCATCCTCCCCGATTTCACCGGGGTCATCTAAGCGATCATCTCTTGAGGAATCCGCTTGATCGGTAGTGGGTGAGTAGTCCTCTACTGCTGACCCTTCTTGGGCATCTCCGCCCGAGAAAGTGCCCTCAGTTTCCAAAGGATTTTCCTGCTTCTGTTGATTATTGCCAACTTCTCCACTGCCTGAACTGGTTGAGGCCGGAGACTTCCCTTCCCCTTGGGTATTCTGTTGTTCGGGGTCGACCTGATCGGTCGGCACCGGCCGTGTGGAAGGATTCGCGAACTGATCCAGAACGCGCGCGATTTCACGGGCGAAGTCGATAGCGTCTTGGGTCGAACGACAATTGGCTCGAACCGACTTCAGCACACGTTCGATCTTTGGCCGCACTCCTGGAAAGTCCATGTCCAACTGTCCAGCCAGAGTGTCCCGCTTGTTGGACAGAGCCTGGACATCCCAGGACCGAACTTCCAGCAGCAGCCAATTGAGGATATTCATTGCAGGCTGAACAGACTCGTCCCTTTCTTCCGAGCCGAAGATATGCGCGATGAGCCAATCGAAGTTCTGGCGGCACCCTGGAAATATGGACGCGAGTTTGTGTTCGGCCCTCCAATCTTCAACGGTGTTCCAAACGAACATCTCTAATGGTGAGAGCTTGGCCTCTTCCAGTACCGAGAAATCCGTTTCCCGGACATGAGCTGCTTCGTGGTCAAGGTAGCCTCTGGCCATTGCCAGCAACGAGTCCGGAACCTCACTTGGCAGGGCCGGAAGATGAATGGTCTTGCCGTCAGTATAGGCATCCATCCCACCGATCTCGACCTTAACCCCGTATTTTCTGCCGAGCACGCTTGCCACTAATGGCAGCGAGCGCATCACGGCTCTTGTGTCGATCATCAGACCTCCAAATGCGAAAAGCCCCGGAGCTTGTGACTCCAGGGCGTTCGATCGTTTCAATAGGTTTGCTATCACCACAACCCGCAGCTGGGCAGCACAGGCTGCATGGGTATGTCCCGAAAGATCGGCGGCAAATCGTCCACCGTGGGCACGATGCCCAACTCCTCCTGGACATCCAACTCCGGCATCTCCCCCTGCCCTTCGACCAGGATGGCCAAAACGTCTTTGGAGGTCGTCCCGTCCATGATCTTCTGTCCATGCTCAATGAGGGCGTCCGTATCTCGCAGCAGGGACACTAAGCCCTGGAGCATGAGCAGGTTCGCACCCTCAATTTTGCCACGCTTGGGCAGGTGTTCGAACGCGGTATGAATGAGGTCCGCAACCGGAGCAACCCGTGGCTCGACAAAGCTCAGACCCGAGAGCTTCTGATGAATGGTTTTCAAGGGCGAGAGGGCCTTGCGCGTGATCTCGGTCTTTCCGGCAAAGCATTTGTGCCAGGCTTCAGTGGCAGCCTTGGACACTTCTCCGAAAAGCGTTTGCCCCAAGCCCTCCACTTCGTCCTTGATACCGACCATGACCGGGTCTGCGGGATCTGGCGGCATGATGCGATACAGCCTCCAGAGGAAACCCATGCGACTGCGCACATAGTCGGCACTGACCGTGGAATCGAAGATGATCTGCTCCCAGCCCGGATGCTTGGCGATCCATTCGCGCACGGATTCGTCATAGCGGGCCAGGAAATCCTCTTTGGCTGTGTTGAAGTCGTGCAGGATCTCTTCAAGTTCTGTCACGATGGCGTCTGCCTGATTCTCTGGGATGGCCCAACCACCAAGGAACCGGACACCATGCCGGTCCAACAGGCTCACGGCTCTGGCCTTGAGCGTTCCGAATACCCTCAAGTCCTCCGGGTCACAGATCCGCTTGCTGCCCAGGGAAGCAAGATCATCAGGTGGGAGAGTCGCTCCGTCAAAATCCTCAGGGCTTAATTTCTTGCGAGCGGTCCAGATATTCACTTCAAGGTGCAGGGCGAGAATATTGTCCAGGACCTTGATGTCGGTTTGCGTGTTCATTTTCTTCTCCTTAAAATGAAAAGAGCGCCTGGTGTGGCGCCCTAATTTCCGTTCACAATGATGAAATCCTGCCGGTCTATTTTTTCCAGCACCCTACGCCACATCTCCTGGATGGGGCTTTCGTTCTTGCACTCTTGGCTCTTAATGATGCGGGTGATGCATGTCTGAAATGGCACGCCTTCGGTATCTCTAAGCCAGATACGGATGGTCAGGCCAAGGGCGTCGGCTTCAGCTTTCCAGTGGTAGCGGAATCCGGTCGTGGGGATTTGTTTGGCCAGCTCAATGGACTGGCAAAAAGGGAAATCAAGATTTGTAAATTCCATATCTATTACCCCTTCAACGGGTTGGGTTTTGAAAATCAGGCCGTATCGAACTCCAGCCGATAGCCTTCGTGAATTTTGGTAAGCGCCCGGTTCATCAATTCCTGAACGGGATTGGCGCGGATGCACCGATCCAACCCAAGGAGTCGTTCTTGGCCGACAGTGGCAATTCTCCCAAAGCGGATGGACAGACCATGCGGTAGCGCACAGCCTTTCCAGAATTTGCCGCCATGGGGATTTGATTTTTTAAGAATGATGGAAGGAGGAGTTTGGCAGGTCGAAAGAAAAGACGAATCGACGGACATGGCCAATAGGACCGAAGTCAGGGCCATGCGCACTTTGGTCATATCATCAGGAGTGCTCGCACCTGTATTGGTATCAGCAGTTACACTCCCACCTACTCCCCCATGGACTGCGGAAAAATGCGCTGTGCAAGTTCGTGGAGCATGGCGCGGGTTTCCCGAGTGGCGCGAAATCCCAAAGCCCGGTCCAAGGCGTAGGTCACAGGTTGAATGCCCTGACGAGAAAGTGGCTGGAATCGGACCGTCAGATCAGCCCAACGCAGCAGCGTCCTGGTCGAGAACGTGACCTCGATACTGTTTGCGATACCAGCACCAGCTTCGCCCATGAAGAGCCTGCGAATTTCGGTTGCGTATTCGACCATCTTTTTACGGACAGCCTCAGGGAGTTTCGGGCAGCATCCGCCCAGAAGTTTCTCCTCTGCGTCCCGCGCAGGATAGCCCATCTCACACAGCCAAAATCGATCGAGAAAAGCCAAGTTTTGCCTGAGTGTGCCCTGGTATAATCCGGTTTCATCGGATCCACCGTTGGTATTGGCTGTGGACGCGAATCGGAACATGGGATGCGGGTTTATAAGCTCACCGCCGTTCTCGGCGATGCACAGAGGCTCACCGTCAAGGACACCGTTTAACCCGGTGGCCGTTGAGGGTTCGAGCAGATCGATTTCGTTGAGTAAAAATATCCCCCCAAACTTCATGGCCAGGGCCAATGGACCATACTCGTATTCCATGCTGCCGTTTCGCACGGACAAGTGCCCAACCAAGTCGGGAAATTCCAGGCGGCTGTGCCCCGTGACCTCAAAGACCGGATAGTTGAGCCTGGAGGCAAGCTGCTTGATGGCGCTGGTTTTTCCTGAACCAGTGGGACCGAAAACATACAGGGGATCGGATGTGCTCATGAGCCAGACCACGATGTCGCGGCTGGTCTCATGGAAGATGTACTCGGGATCAGGATTTGGCGTGTAGGAGCAAGGGGTTGCAAAACCTTTGATCATCCTGCCGGATGGGCTACCGCTGAAGACGTTGCCGGCGTCCAAGTCGACAGGCTGCAATTTCGCAAATTCCTCGTGAATCGTATTGGCCATGTTTATTTCCTCCTAGAAAATAGAAAATCCCGGCCTCCCAGTGAAGGGAAGTCGGGACCTGTTTGTTATGCGGATGCAGAATTATGAACGGTTGTTGATTTTGCTGACCATCAAGCGCTCAAAGGGTTTTCCCTCCGATTCGCAACGAGCAAGCATTGCCTCTGTCTTGTCCTCCCCCATTATGGCGGCAAGTTCCCACCGGAGTTGCTCACGGTTCAGGGTGCGCCGTCCGGATTGGGACGACACCCGAAAACGCTGATTATCGGCATTGATCCAGTTGCCGCTGACATCGGAGAGTCTGTAGGCTGTTTTGAGCCCATCTTCGATTGCGGATATTTCCACATCCAGCCGTGCCAATTCGCCCTTGAGCGTTGCCAGTCTTTCCAGATCCGGACACCACTGCGGCTGATCCACACCTTCAAACTTCGGGCAATCCGCATTGAATTCACACCACGGGCACAGGGCATGAAAACCCTTGGCGGTGGGCACTTCGAAAATATCGCCACCGTTTGACCGTACCTCATCAGTGAGCGTCCAAAGTTCAACCGCCGTTTGCAGACAAAGACCCAGCATGGATTTATCAGGCAGATACGGACCAAATGCCTTCGCCTCGGACATGGACAAACAAAGCACCCATGCCTCGATATCCACGAGGGATGCATCCGCTGGCATTTCTACCCCAAGCCTCTCCCGGCAGAGTTCCGGAAAAGTGAGCCCGGAACATTCCGCCCTACCCGGTTCACCATTCACACCAAAAGCTGGTTGATCCCAAAGTGCGCGTAGAAGCCCGACTTGGCCATAGACCTGAGTTTCGTAAGAAGAATACAGCGTTGACGGGATACTTTCGCAGCTTTTGAGTTCCAGAATCCGGACTGTGGGTTGTCCTACTGCGCTTACAAACGTGAAGTCCAAATGGGCCTTGATCGGCACTTGGTTATGGGTGGCTTGAATTTCCAGCTGCTCGATCACGGGAAGCCCCTGATTTTGAAAGACCTGGGAAACGCCTGCCTCGAACCAATGCCCCCGCTGCAGACGGAGTTGTTTGCTAAGCATTGACGAGAGGCCATCCGGATTCGGTTGCAGCTCGGCGCTATTCCCGAAAAGCTTGTTCCCCACTGCTGCCCTTGGGCATTCTAGGGCACGGCCGATATCCGACATGCCGATATACCGGCTCCGGTCCCCCAATGAGGACGCGGTTCTTTGAGCCGACGTTTCTACAAGCCCCCTGGCTAAGAGCGACATGAGCCCTTGAGCCCTCTCCTCATGAGTTTGTGCTGGCATTTACTACCCTCCAAAATGACGAAGGCTGCCCGAGTGGAGCAGCCTTCGCTTGTGTTTTGTGTCCCGATTTTCATGACGCTTGCGCATATTTCCACCACATCTTGCGTTGAGGATTCCATTTGAATCCGGCGCCGGCCAGGAGTTCCTTCTTGGCTTGGGTGTTGCCGGTGGCCACGATGCATACCTGCCCGTCAGTGGCGGTGATCTCCTGGTAGGTGATCCCGTCGAGTTTGGGGAGTTGGGTTGGTTGTGATCGGCTGGGAGGATGAGGGGATGATACTCCAGAGTCTTGCATGGCTGGAGCCTTTTTCTGACGCAGTCCACCCTTGCCGGAATCCTTGGGCAAGTTTCCATCGGTATCTTCCTCGGTCACGATGCCGAGCATGGCGGAAATGGAGTAGCGCCGGATGTAGGTCATGGCGATGCCAAGGCCCTGGGGATCGTTTTTCGGCAAAGGGACAACGGCATGGGACGATTGCCACTGTCCGGATTCAGCATGGACCAGTTTGGTTACTAGGCCGAGATGACCAGATTCAGCAGGGACTGGATACTGGGTGAGCCAGATACCGTTGGTGAGCAGTGCTTCACGGCAGGAATCCATGACGCTGTTCAAGGTGGCGTAGTTGGAATGGGTGAAAGGATTGAGACGGTCCTTGGTCGCAGGCTGCAAGGTGCGCTGCACCTGGATCAGGGCTTTGGCCAGTTTCGTGGTTTCAGGGGAACAGTAATCTTGATGGTGCATGGTCACTCCTTTAAAAATGATCCTCACACAGTTTTTTGCCCTATGAGAGGAAATATGGCTGCGCATTCAAAGGAGTAATATGTATCTGAAATTTGATGAACGACAATCTAGGAAAGACCAGCAAGCTCCAGCACGTTGATGAGAGTTAATTTGGCATCGAATTCACAACTCCCCAAGAAGACATCCAGCTTAGAAAAATCGAGCATTTTCTATCACACTGAAATTTATACCAAAAATTGCAACACTCCAAAAAAAGCGACCAAAAGGACGAGAACTACGCTGGGGATAGATTTGCTTTCAATATGGGATAGGAGAGGTATCAAAGACATATACAAGAATATAACCCTGAAACGAGGCAAGCTCATATGGACATAATGCATATCATCAACAAATTACAAGAGTCAATGCCACCAGTTTTTACACGAAAGGAACTTCCGAGACTAATTGGCGGAATATTAACTGTCGGCCATATGTCGAATATCGATGCAGCCAAACTCGGCCCGCCAAGAATGAGATTAAAAAGGCACGTTATTTACGAAAAAGACAGTTTTTTAGAATGGTTCAAAAATTATTTAATTGATAGCAAGCATCAGCAATAACGAGGAGGCAGCATGGCGCTACGAATGGTTTCAAGTCTTCAAGATTCTGAAAAAGACTATCCTTCATTTTATGAAATAATGCAAAAATGGAACGAAACAGTACAATACAACTCTAATAATACAGACGGGATAAATTGTCCGCAACATATAGATCAACCAGACCTCACTAATATTCCGTTTATCATAAGAGAATGTGCGTATTTTGCACAAACAAAATTCAATATTTCACCGATGTATATAATTACTCTAATGCTAGCAGCAATGAATTGCGCAGTTAGAGGGTTCTACAGGGTAGATAACGGAATATTCAAATCCGTAATAAACGCTTTTTTTATTTTTTGCGCATCTTCTGGATACGGAAAATCACCTATAAACAACTTTTTGGTGCGCCCTCATCTCGATTTTCAAAATGAAATCAATGAAGAAATCGAAAAACAAAAAAAAGACAATGAGATAGAAGCAAAAATTTGCACAAATAGAATTAACCATCTTTACAAAGTATCAAGAAAAATAACAAACCAATCAAAATTAGAAGAAATGAAACATGAAATTAAAGCGCTCGAAATAAAGCTGGAATCATTAAATAAAGTTAAACTTTCATTATTTACAGATGACTTCACAATTCCAGGCATAATCAAACTACTATCAGAACAGGATGAACGGATAGCGGTCATGACCAGCGAAGCTGGTTTTCTCCGAACATTAAAATCAGCAGATGGAAGTTCTAACAATCTCGACAAAATGTTAAGACTTTTCAATGGAGATCCCATAGATCAAACAAGGAAAAAAGAACCTCCAATAAACCTAGTTAATCCGATAATATCACCGTGCGTTGCAGCACAACCAAGCATCCTGAGTGAAACTTTTAGAAATAACGTCATAGTAAGCAGCGGCTTACGATCAAGATGCTTAATTTGCATAGCTGATGAGAGAAATATCGGAAACAGACATTACAGCGACATCGCATTCCCAGACTATGCATACAGAAGTTACGAAAATACCATAAAACATGTTTTATCAACTGTCAGAGAGAAAAAAAGTCAATATAAGATAATGCGTCTAGACAAAAGAGCAAAAGAACGATTTAATTTGTTCATATCAAATATAGAAATTTCCATTAGAGAGGGTGGATTTCTTTATGACATTCGTGACTGGGGAGCAAAAGCTAGCTACCATATTTCAACTATTGCCGGTCTTATTCAACTATACGAAAATCAAGACGAAAACTGCGACATAATCACGTCAAAAACATTCGAAACGGCAGAGAATTTTTTCTATTGGCTTGCAGAAAATATGAGATCATTCAACAATTATACGTTTCCACACAATTCTCAGGACATAGCATATATTATTGCTCAGAGAATTATCGATAAAAAAATCATGCAATTTCAGCAAAGAGATATCCAGAGAATGCTTCCTAACATAAATAGAGCGGACATAATTATCGCTCTAGACACACTGATTTATGCTAATGCTATTAGTAAAATTTTAATGCCTCAAAAAAATGGACCAGGAAGGCCTGAATCTCAATATTATTCAGTTAATTTTTTTCATATTCATCATGTTATACAGAAAAATTATTTTACAAATATGAAATAATAATTCTTTACTTGAACAGTAGAGAATTTTATAAATGGTTTTACAATAGTCAGTCCAGAAAAACTCTAAAAGCGGCCCATCAGGCACAAGCATGCTCTGGCCGAACATTGGGTCGGAAAAAGTATCCTTACAATTTTTTTATAATCAAGTTTCGGGATTGTATAGCCCTGGCTTTCAACAGATAGAAGAAGGAGGGCAAGGCATCAGGAACGCCTAAAATACAATCAATCATCTAAATATGTTGTATTCCCGGCAACCCAAACCCCAAAAAATGGAATGCGCGTTGCCGACCCAATGCGCTGAATTTCACCCATTTGAGCCTCAAGCCCAAACAATCGCGTGAAAACTTGATAATCCCTCCAACCTGCTTTTTTGGGGCTGAAGGAGTGGATCGCCAATACTGCGGCGGCAGCTCTGTATTGTTCTCCAACGATGATGGCCGATGCGGCTCTGTGCAAGAGTTGATATCGAACCAACCCGGAAGGACTGGATTCAAGACCGAGCGTGCGTGAAAGGAATTCCAGACGTGCCTTTTTCCCGGCAGAGGCATCCTTTCGCCATGCCTCAATGGTCGGGCCAAAGGACTCATTCACTTTGCCTTCCACCATGACAACGACCGGCCCAGCCACGGATCGGGCGAGAACGAAAATATCATTTTGGGATGCTCGGTTGCCACCGGGCAGGCACACCTTGAATTCGGGAACTGCGAGGATCGGAGTCAAACCTGCCAGCAATTGCTCATTGCTCATCGCAAATGGCTGCGCCACCTCAGGCGGAAAGCCATCTGAAGCTTCCCAACAATGCGCCAAAGTCCGAGCTGAATATCCCCGTTTCCATTGTTTGACTGGGGCGGCCAACAGATCTTTCCAGTCCTGAGGACCAGACGTAAACGCGAGGATACGGGGCATATTTGATTCCTCCCAAAGGGCATTTACGCATCATTGAGTGAACTAACATTCTATTGACCCGTTACGCCGCCCACTCCTTGCACAGCAACTCCGCCTGCATCAGCACAGTCTTCACCGCCTCTGCCTGGAGGTCCGGCGGATAGCCGTACTTGTTCAGGATGCGCTTGACCATCACCCGGATCTTCGCCCGAGCGCCTTCGCGTAGCGTCCAATCAATGGCCACGCTCTTGCGAATTTGGGTAATGAGCTCCGTGGCAATGACCTTCAATTTGTCGTCACCTAGGGCCTTCACTGCCGACTCGTTGGCTGCGAGTGCGTCGTAGAACGCAATTTCGTCATCCGTCAGCCCGAGATTCTCACCCCGTTTTGTCGCGGATTCCATTTCCTTGGCCAGCGTGATGAGCTCTTCAATAACCTCCATCGTCGAGATGGCACGGTTATGATAGGCGTTGAGCGTCTTCTTGAGCTTTTCGCTGAACATCTGGCTCTGGACGATGTTCCGTTTTGCGCGGATCTTGAGTTCATCCTTGAGCAGCTTCTCCAGCAGCTCGGCGGCGACGTTCTTGTGTTTGAGGCCGCGCACTTCGGCAAGGAACTGGTCGCTCAGGATGGATATGTCGGGCCTTGGGAGTCCGGCAGCGGTGAAAACGTCGATGACCTGGCCTTCGGTGGTGATGGCTTTCGAGACGAGCTGGCGAATGGCCGCGTCGATCTGTTCGGGGGTCTTGCGGTTGTTGCTGCTTTGCTTGTTCAGCGCGGCTTGCAGGGCCTGGAAGAATGAAACGTCTTCACGAATCTCCGTCGCTTCATCGCTCGCGGCGCAGAGGGCAAAGGCGCGGGAAAGTTCGGTCACTACCTGCACCCAGCGCTTCTTGCCGTCTTCCTGGCTCAGGATGTGCTCCTGACCGGCAGGGATAAGGGCAAGGCGTTCGGAGGGTTTGCCGGTAGTCCATAATTCCCAATTGAAACCGTGCATGATGTCGCAGGCGATATTGTGCTTTTCCAGCATCACGGCGATGGCCTGTCTGGTATCAAACGTCGGGTCGCCTTTGCCGCCGCTCTCCGTGTAGTTGGCCAGGGCATGCTTGAGCTGATCGGCAAGGCCCAGATAATCAACCACCAGACCGCCCGGCTTGTCACGGAAGACGCGGTTCACGCGGGCGATGGCCTGCATGAGCCCGTGCCCCTGCATGGGCTTGTCGGCATACATGGTGTGCAGACAAGGGGCGTCAAAACCGGTCAGCCACATGTCGCGCACGATCACAATCCGGAAGGGGTCTTTGCTGTCCTTGAAACGGTTGGCCAGCTTGCGGCGCTTGTCCTTGTTGCGGATATGCGGTTGCCAGTCCGGGCCGTCTTCGGCACTGCCGGTCATCACCACCTTGACCACGCAGTCTTTGCCTTTCTCGGCCTCGATGTCGTCATTGGTGGCGCTGGCCCAATCTGGCCGAAGCTTGATGAGCGCCTCGTAAAAATCCACGCAGATGCGGCGGCTCATGCAAACGATCATGGCCTTGCCGTCCATGGCCTCCACGCGCTTCTCGAAATGCGCAACCAGATCGGCGGCGATGAGCGCGACGCGTTTCGGATCACCCACCAACGCTTCCAAGGCTGCCCACTTGGATTTCAGTTTTTCCTTCTTCGTCTCTTCTTCGCCTTCGGTGATCTCTTCAAAATCCGCGTCGAGCGTCGGCAACTCGCTGGCGTTCAGGCCAAGCTTCGAGATGCGGCTCTCGTAGTAGATCGGTACCGTGGCCTTGTCGGCAACGGCACGCTGAATGTCGTAGATGGAAATGTAATCGCCAAATACCGCCCGCGTGTTGGCATCCGTCTTCTCGATGGGCGTGCCGGTGAAACCGATGAAGGAGGCGTTTGGCAAGGCGTCCCGCATATGCCGGGCCAGGCCGTCGATAAGGTCGTATTGGCTGCGGTGCGCTTCGTCGGCGATGACGATGATGTTCCGGCGTTCGCTCAGGCAGGGCATCCGCTCTCCCCGCTCGGGCAAAAATTTCTGGATCGTGGTGAAGACCACTCCCCCACTCGCCACGGCCAGCAATTCGCGCATCTTTTCACGATTCGCGGCCTGCACCGGCGTCTGACCGAGAATGTCATGGCAGCGCTGAAATTGACCGAAAAGCTGGTCATCAAGATCGTTACGGTCGGTCAAGACCACCAGAGTCGGATTCTGCATCGCGCTCTCGCGGATCACCCGAGCGGCAAAGAACAGCATGGTGAAACTCTTGCCGCTACCCTGCGTGTGCCAGACAACACCCGCACGCCGATCACCCGGCTTGCCGCCATGCATGCGACCCGCCCAGTAGGTACCCGCGCTCTCGCTGAGCGTTGCGCTTTTTTCCGCGAAATCATGCGAAGTGAGCGAGGCGCGAATGGTCTCTTCCACCGCTGCGTTCACAGCGTGGAACTGATGGTAGCCCGCGATGATCTTGTGCAACGCGCCGGAGTCCGGGTCCTCCTCGAAGACAATGAAATGCTGCAGCAGGTCGAGAAACCGCTGTCGCTCGAACACTCCGCGCACCAGCACTTCCAGTTCAAGAGCCGACTTCGGCGCATCTGCGTCCCCATCAATGGTGCGCCAGACCTTGAACCATTCCTGGTTCGCGGTCAGCGAGCCCATGCGGGCCTGCAAGCCGTCACTGACCACAAGCAGCGCATTGTAATGCAGCAGCGAGGGAATCTGCGCCTTGTAGGTTTGGAGCTGAGCATAAGCGCTCCAAATCGTCGCGTCCTCATCCGCCGCGTTTTTGAGTTCGATCAGTCCAAGCGGGAGTCCGTTAACGAAGATCACGATATCGGGCCTGCGGTTATGCTGGCCCTCAATGACCGTGAACTGGTTGACCGCCAACCAATCATTGGCATGCACATCTTCAAAATTTACCAGTCGCGCATGGTCACCCGCGATGCTGCCATCAGACCGCGAATACTCCACCGGCACTCCGTCACGGAGCATTTTGTGAAAAGCGCGATTCGTCTGCGTTAATGACGGCGTTGCCACCAGTAAAACCTTGCGCACGGCATCTTCCAGCGCCTCTTCGGGCATGGCCGGGTTCAGACGTCGGATAGCATCACGCAGACGTGCACCAAGAACCACATCACCAAACGAATCCCGCTCCGCCGCAAGTTCACCGGGCGCGAGCATCGGGCCGTACTGGGCTGCATAACCCAGTTCCTTGAACCATTGGAGGGTGGCTTCTTCGATGAGGGATTCGTTGAGACTCATGGTTCTCTACGGCGTTGCAGGTGGAATCGTGAATGACTGAGCGGAGAGCCATTCTCTCACTAGAACTCGTGACGTAAAAAATGCCGAGGTGATCTCGAACAGCGCTGTAAATGGAATGCCTTCAACTCGCAGCAGATGGGAGCGAGTAGCTGTCTGAACCATACCAGCATCAAGGCGCTGATTTAACCGCGATTCACCATCCGCACCGGGATACCAATTAAGCGCCAAATCAAGGTGGTTGAGGCGGGCATCAAGGGCGGCAGTTCCGACGGCTGAATCCGTATCCATATGCACACACAAGCCAAGAACTTCCTCATGACTCCCAACCGGGCGGGTCAGCTCTTCGATCATCACCGAAAGATTGCCGCGGTTCCGCCTGCCGACGGACATTTCTAAACGACGGATGCCTTTCGCATGATATTCCCACCATGATTCCAAGTCCTCTTTCGGCGTCGCTGGCGGAAACAGCTCATGAGCTAAGCCATCTTTGTTTCCTGGGTAGACTTTTAGAGTTGTCCACCAATTGGGGTCAATGGGTCTGATGATGGCTTCTTGGAGTAGTGACCTTGGCAACTCATCAAAAACTCGATGAGGGTGGAGACGAACGTAGAGCGGTGAAGTTCGAAATTGGTGCCTCATCCACCTCAAGAGTCCCGGATTTAGCCCTCGATCCAGTTCCACAAATCGGCCCTTAAATCTTGCGAACGCAGTCCCATCCACGAACTCGAGTTCCCCAGCGTTGATAAGATCTGCGTCCCGCTCACCTGACACGCGGATTTGCGCCCAAAGCTCAGGCAGCGCTTTGAAAAGAGGTTGCTCTTTGCTGTAATGCTCAAGCCTCGCCATCATCTGCTCGGTGTGAATCCGCTCTAAAGCGTCAAACGTGATCGTATACAGAACTACCCGGTCCTCGACGTCTAAATCTCTGAAAAATCCTATGGGCAAAAATGGTGATGCCTTTTCCTTGTCGGAATCCGATATGAAACCTTTGCGAGCAGCCACCATTCGCCACACAAGGGATGGATTCTCCTGGAGAAGCACTTCTAGTTTTGCATGAGCAGCAGTGTTCGCATTTTGGCATTCAACTACGAGTTCATCCAGTCCCTTAAAATAGACCTCAAGACTGTTTTCGTTGATTGGGGTGCTGGTGCTCATGGTGTCAGAAACGGAGACCCAAGAGTGAGCCGCTCACATTTGCATCTGTGAGCGTCGCTTTGACGAAAGCGCGAAGATCGAAGCCTTCTGTAAATTCGGACCAGGGAACCTCGTCGGAATTGAGGGTGCAGATGTATTGAAACTGACGGGCCTCCGCCTCTTTCGCCGCAACCTCCAGCGCCAACGCCCGCTGGCGTTCATCAACGCCGTCGAAGATCGCGCTGTCGTGAACTACGAGCTTTGGTGATGGAGATTTTTCCGCCCACAAGGATGCGATCGTCATGTCGTAGCAGAAGACCTTCATGTTTCCGACACCGCTGCTGCCCGACCTCTCGATTTCGACATCAAACTTGAATCCTGTCGCAGCGACATCAATAACCAAACGCCCCGGCACGTTGTAAAGGCGTTCTGTGAACGCATTGAATAGCTCGATGGCTTTCTCCCAAATCTCACGCCGTTCATCGTAGTCGCGCCGTGCCTTCTGCTGCAGGACTTCCTGATCAATCTTCAGTTGGCTCAAGCCGATCTCACAGGCTTTCAAGTTGTCGATCGATGAAGTAACCGAGTTGAGTTCGTTGACCGTCTCAAGATGCCGCTTTTGAATCAGCGTGTATTCCTCAAGGGCACCATGAGTTTGCAAAACCGCCATCACCGTAGCTCGCTCGTTGCTCTTCTCCTTGATTATCTGTTCGCGGGCCAGCACGTCCCGTTTCAGTCGCGACACTTCTGCAGCGAGGAACCCACGGCGGTTCTCGATGATGTCGTGGTGAAATGCCTGCACTTCCTCTATCCGGCGCAAAGTCACTCCCGGCAGTGAAATGCCGGCGTCAGCATACAACTTCTCGATGGCGTTCGGCACCGGAACGTTTTCCTCCGTGAGGGCCTTCTCGTAGAGGGACAACATTCGCTGATCCACAGCGTTTTTGTTGGAAGCCTCATGAATCTCGCCCGTCAACTGATTCGCCTGGGTTCGAATTTCGGTGTATTGAGGGTGAACCTTAAAGGAAGCCAAGTCCGCGGCTTCTGCGTCGCCCTTCTTCTGGAGCCTTACTCGTCTGGCCTCCAAATCTCCAAGGGAACCGACGAACCCTTTTACCACGCCAGTTTTCGCTGCCTTCTTCAGGCTTTCTAGTCCCTTCTTGCGGTCCTTGAGCAACTGAAGCTCCGAAGCATCCGCCCACGCCAGCCCAAGCAGAAAGGCGTTGTGGACCTGCTTATCCCACTCGACCTGTTTCCTGTGGTGCTCGAACGGCGTCGAGAATGCATCTTTTCCGCGCCTGATACTGTAGGAGACAAGGCTGCGGAATGTTGGCTGATATTTTTCCTCCGTTTCGAGCGGTAGTTTGTAAAACAGGTCACCCAAAAGAGCGTTCCAATCTCGCAGACCAAAGGCGTATTCACCCTTCTTCTTTTTTGGCTTCACCGGCCAAGCGCTCGTATCGCCCTCGACGTAGAAATTGTTCGGGTCATCGACGCACCGCGTGACAGAGAACTCTTTCCCATCGACTTCGAGGTCGAGGGTAAACTCCCATCCCTTCAGCGCCTCGACGAGCAGACCTTTCCCTTTCGAAGATTTCGCGCCTAGGCAGAAGTGAATGATCTCGATCAGCGTCGATTTCCCGAGGCCATTGCGAGAATCGCGCTTTGTGGACTCCTGCGTCCGGTCCGCCCAGACAACGTTGAACCCTGCGCTGAACTCGATGGTCTTAAACGACGGGTGATTTGCCGAAAGCTTCTTGATCATGGGAGTTCACCTTTAACGACGAGGCCATCGAGCATGTCGATCGCGCCAACTGCATAGAGAAAATCGAGGGTGAGAACGAACCTGCCATACGTTCCAATCTCGGGGGCGTGTTTTGCCCGGTCCCAGATGGCCGTCGGCGTGACGGGCGCTTCCAAAAGTAAGAGAAGCACCGCACCAGCTCCGAGTAGCGACCGATCGAGAGGAATATGTTTGGTGGGCAGAATCATTTTTCGAACACGTCACATTTTTCGAAGAGGTAAACGAGCACCGCTAACCCGGCTGACCGCTGAGACTGCCCTTTCAGTCCACGCTGAGAGAACTCACACATCAGGTCGAAAAGCTCGTCTGCACGGTGCCCTTCTCGCCAGAGGCGAAAATATTCCTCCAGAAACCCTGCTTTCAATCGTTCAGGGTAGTCTGAATCAATCAACGCCTCGTTCTGGACGAAGTCTCCAACTAACCGAGCAACGCTGAGACCCATCGTGATGGTTACTCGGCTTCCATTTGTAAGGTCATTGCGTCGAATCTTGTCCTCGGGAGCGAGCAGTGAAAGGTCTGCGAGATCAGCATCTGGCTGATACCTGTTCACCCAAGCCGTCGCGAGCTGAAGCTCAGTGAATCCGATCTGTGCAAAAGCAGCGTTCAGGCCTTCTCGAACCTTTGCCTCATGCTCTGACTTGAGCCGATACAACGCATCGACGGGAAAGTGGGTCACTTGTTTGTCGATCTGCGTATGATGATCGCCACACAAATAGATCAAATTGCTGAAATGATTTCTTTGTTCGTCGGTCATCGACGCATCATAGCGGGCCGCCTTTTCTTGCTCGCCGGCAATGTGGGCGGCCTCCCCAAGGACGACAGGATCTCCACCGGCAGGCGCATCAACAGTGAGTTGACGTGGACAGCCAGGGAATGCGCAGCGGTCACCGCTGCGGAATGCCAAAAGAACTTTTGTTGGGTATGACGCGCTCATTTGGAGACATCTTTTATGGTGCTCAACTCCCCGCTCAGCAGCTTCGGCAGCAGTGTGTCGCGCAGGGTGGCGAGGGTGCGGGATTCTTGGTCGTTGTTGGCGATTTTAAGCCAGAGCGGCTCAACGGTTTTGAAGTAGGCGGCAAGAATGTCTGCCGACGGCCACACTAGGTCGAACGTCCGCAATTTTGATATGTTGAACATTGTCATTCCGGTGCTCCCTGTTTTCAGGCACTCGATCTTCGCCTGACCGTCAGCACCTGAAAGAACTTGGTAGATGTAAGCTCCACCAGACCGGTGTTCAGCGCGGCAAATCGACATGTGTTGGTCGATGGCATAGACGTCCGATTCCCCTTTGTAGAGATGGATTCTGCCAAGTGTTCCTTCTCCAAGACAGTTTACGAGGACGTCCCAGCGTTTTGCGAATCGCTCGGGCGGCACTTCCAAACCTTGCGACAGCTCCTTGAGTGAAGACCAGTCGAGGTCGGAACCACGATTAACTCTTTGGTTGATGATGAACCGACCGGTTCCTTCGCCATACTCGGGGGTAACGCCACGAGTGACCGTCTTGCACACGCTCTCAATCGTTCGCTCCTCCCATCCTCTTGGAATGTGCCCAGCCTCATTATCTTCAAACGAATCCGGAAACAACGCCGCCGTAGCCTCATCCATCCCCACAGGCTTGCGGCCATCAAGTTTGGCGCGGACGGGGTCGAAATCCACGAACCAACTCTGGAACAGCGCCCGCGCCATCGCCTCCAGCGTTGCGTTCATTCGCCGGTTCAATTCGATTTTGTCGTCCAGCGCCCCAAGAACCTCCGCGATGGCTTTTTGCTCGGTGAGAGGTGGGAGTGACAGCGGGTATTCCCGCAGTAATCCAAGATTGATGTGCGGAACGCCGGTCACAACGGCGTTACTCCGCAGATAGTGCCTGTAGTTTTTCGACGTGAAGACGAAGTATAGAAACCGCGACTCGACCTTAGTTTGGTCAGGCGTGAGCTTCATCTGGCTCTGCGAAACGAGGTAACGTTCGAAAGGTTTGTCAGGGACAATCGCAACCTGCCCGCCGTGCAGGACTGCATTCCCTCGCTGTGTGAATACGAGGTCCCCTGGACGCGCCAAATTAGATTTGAGCTTGTCGGCCTTTTCTTCGGATACGAAGACGAACTCCCCCCCCACGAACTTACCATTACTCAAGTTTTGGCCGCGTATAACAGGCACGCCCGACGCGACGTAATCGGCAGTTCCCAGATCGGAACCAAATGGCCCTCCGACGAGCGCGTTCTTGATTGGCGCGGCGATTTCACCAACCGAGATCTCGGCTGTCTCGTTACCCCCCATAACCCAACCCCTTCAAATTCGCCTTAATGGCCTGCTCCAGTTTCGCGGACTCCTCGAACGCTCCCTGCAGTTCGACCACCAACCGATTCATCTTGTCCTCAAAGGGTTCGCCGTCGTCTTCCACTTCCTCGGCTCCGACATAACGCCCCGGAGTGAGCACAAATCCATGACTGGCGATTTCGCTTGTGGTGGCGGATTTACAGAATCCGGCTACGTCCGCGTAGCCCATCACGTCCACGTTCTCGGCACGTCGCCACGCATGATACACGCCCACGATCTTGGCCATGTCGGCGTCGGTCAGCTCGCGGTGAACGCGGTCGATGAGGATGCCAAGTTTGCGAGCATCTATGAACAGGGTCTGTTTGCGGCGGTCGCGGAAACCGCGTTTGCTTTCGGCACCTTTGTTTTTCGTCAGGAACCACAAACAGACCGGAATCTGAGTGCTGTAGAAAAGCTGGCCGGGCAGCGCCACCATGCAGTCCACGAGGTCGGCCTCGATCAGGGCGCGGCGGATGTCGCCCTCTCCTGACTGGTTGGATGACATGCTGCCATTGGCCAGGACAAAACCGGCCATGCCCTGGGCCGCAAGATGATGGATAAAATGCTGCACCCAGGCAAAGTTAGCATTGCCCTTGGGCGGGATGCCGAACTGCCAGCGTACGTCATCGTCCTTGCGGAACCAATCCGAATCATTGAAGGGCGGATTGGCCAGAACATAGTCGGCTCGCAGGTCAGGATGCAGGTCTCGGCGAAATGTGTCGGCGTGTTCAGGACCGAAGTCGGCTTCGATGCCGCGTAGGGCCAGGTTCATCACCGCCAGACGCCGAGTGGTCGAATTGCTCTCCTGACCGTAGATGCTGATGTCCCCAACTTTGCCGCCGTGGGCTTCCACGAATTTTTCGGACTGCACAAACATGCCGCCGGAACCGCAGCATGGATCATAAATGCGCCCTTTGTACGGCGCGAGCATCTCGACCAGACAACGCACGACACAGGATGGCGTGTAGAACTGCCCTCCGTTCTTGCCCTCGGCGCTGGCAAAGCGGGTCAGGAAATACTCATACACGCGTCCAAGCAGATCGACTGAACGGTGCGTCTGTTCACCCTCGCTGGCGGCCGTGAGGGTGATGGTGGCGATTAGGTCGATGAGTTCGCCAAGTCTGTGCTTGTCGAGACCGGGCCGGGCGTAGTCCTTTGGCAGTACGCCTTTCAAGCGCGGATTGTCGCGCTCAATGGCGACCATGGCATCATCCACGATCTTGCCGATGGTGGGCTGCTTGGCATTGGCCTGGAGATAGGGCCAACGGGCATCCGCCGGAACCCAAAAGACGTTCTCGGCTTTGTACTCATCCGGATCTTCGGGATTCGCGCCCTCATAATCACCAACGCCTGCGATCAACTTGGCGCGGTGCTCCTCAAAAGTGTCTGAAATATATTTGAGAAAAATAAGCCCAAGGACAACGTGCTTGTATTCCGCCGCGTCCATGTTGTTCCGCAGCTTGTCGGCAGCGAGCCAGAGCTTGGCCTCGAAACCAAGGTTGGCCGTGGGTTTGGTGTCATTTTTTTTGGGACGAGCCATGAAAATCAAATCTCCAGGAAAAAAGATGCTATTCGAAACAAACAAAAGCGGCGTCAAAGCTCCTCCTGTCAACAAAACTTTCAGGGCCATAGCGCAGAGTAAGCGTAAGACACAAGACATTATTTCGGGGAGTTGCAAGCTATTAATGCACCCAGCACCAAAACCAGATCATGGCCTCCAGCGATTCCAAATCTGATTGTCGAAATAGCAAATATTGCATTATGACCAAAGCCGATGTTCAACACCATCAAATGATTCATCTACGAGGAGACACCATGGATAAGTTTGAATGCGGCCAACTCTACAATCTCGAACTGAGCAAACTAGTGCCAAATCCTGATCAGTCCCGAAAAGTTTTCTCAGAAGATGAATTCAAAAACCTCGCAGATTCGATCAATGATAAAGGACTTCTCCAGCCCATCCTGGTCAAGAAACTGGAAGACGGGCAAATCATCATCGTATCTGGCGAACGCCGATTCCGGGCTCATCAATTTCTGAAACGTGAAACAATACCAGCATGGTTTACGACAGGGGACGCTGAAGAACTTGCCCTAGTGGAAAATCTGGTCCGAGAGGACCTGTCGGTTATGGAAACGGCAGAGGCTCTCAAAAAACTTGCTGATAGATTTGGCGACAAAACCCACGAAAATCTTGGGAAAATAATTGGGAAGGCCTCGAATACTGTCTCCGAAATATTGTCGCTCAACTGCCTTTCAGAAAATATTCGAAAAAAAGTCCGTGGAGATAAGCGGTTTGCCCTTCGTGAACTGAAAAAAATCGCAACAAAACGCACCCATGAAGCGCAGGAAAAACTCTTTTCTGCCTACGAGGCCAAGGTTGAAGCAGAATCCCAGGAAAAGGCAACCCGAGGCAGATTAACAGCGTGTTGAAAAATTCCTTCCGACGTCAGAGCCAAAAATTGACATCGCCGTCATCCTGGCCGTAATCCATTCAGAGAAAATCATGCATTCATCAAAAAAATTCTTTAAGGAGTTTGATTATGTCAGAACTCGTATGCTATTGTTTTAGCTATACATCAGATGATATCGAGCAGGATGTTATTCAAAACGGAAAATCTACAATTTTTGAACGTATTATGAATGAAAAAAAGGCTGGCGGATGCCAGTGTGCTGAAAAAAATCCGAAAGGTCGCTGATGTCTTTCAGACGTTCGTCAGTTGGCGGACAAAATTTTAAACAAGACAAGCATCTTGCCAAATTTTAACAAATGATTTTCTTATATACGAAACTATTTATATATTGAAAAAATCTCAAAAATATAGAAGGTTGCCATGAACAAGGAGCTGTTATGGGACTTGGCAACCAGGGTGATGATCAGAGTCAGGTGTTTGTCATGTGTGCGGATTTACCGCGCTCGCCTGGACACGTTTTTTATGACCGCTTGCAGTCTGTCTTGATCAAGGGCGGCTTTGACCGCTTTGTCGAGAAGCTCTGTGAACCGTATTATGCGTCCGGTCCTGGCAGGAAATCCATTCCTCCAGGTAGATATTTCAGGATGCACTTGATTGGCTATTTCGAGGGAATCGAGAGCGAGCGCGGGCTTGAGTGGCGGTGTTCCGACTCCTTGTCGCTGCGAAAGTTTCTGCGACTCTCCCTGACCCAGAGGGTTCCAGATCACTCCAGCCTGAGCAGAATCCGGCAACGGTTGCCCTTGGAAATCCATCAGGAAGTATTCGGCTGGGTGTTGCAGGCGCTGACCAAGTCCGGCCTGATAGTTGGGGAGCGTCTCGGAATCGACGCTTCGACCATGGAAGCCAACGCGGCCATGCGCTCGATCGTGCGCCGGGATACAGGCGAAACATACCAGCAGATGCTTGAGCGCATTGCCAAGGACAGTGGGATTAAAACGCCGACCCGTGAAGAACTGGCTCGCATGGATCGCAAGCGCAAGGGAAAGAAGCTTTCGAACAAGGACTGGAAGTCGGAGAGCGACGAGGACGCGCGTATCACCAAGATGAAGGACGGTCGTACTCACCTCGCCTACAAGCCCGAGCACGCCGTGGATCTGGACACCGGAGCGATTGTTTCCGCCGACATCCACAAGGCCGACCAAGGGGATACGACGACGATCGACAAGACGCTGGAATCCGCCAGGAAGAATCTTTCCGACATCGGTTGTACGCCGATAACCACGGCCCCGACGGAAGTCATTGCGGACAAAGGCTACCATTCTCGGGAAGTAGTGAAAGAGCTGGATGGTGGAGTCTGGAAGACAAGGATCGCTGAGCCGAAGGCGAACGGGCTGTACAACTGGAAGGGTGACCACGAGGCGCGGCGGGCCGTTTACAACAACCGCGCTCGGCTGAAGTCATCCACAGGGCGCGAGTTGGCAAAGCGAAGAACGGAGTTGGTCGAGCGAAGTTTCCAGCATGTGCTCGATCGTGGAGGAATGCGGCGAACGCACCTTCGTGGGCAGGAAAACGTCCACAAACGATATCTCCTGTGCGTAGCCGGGTTCAATCTCGGCCTGCTGATGCGCCAGTTGATAGGTTTCGGGACCCCGAAGGGGTATTTTTACCTCAATTCAGCGCAAATTTTTGTTTTCGCTTGGGGATGGATGGTCGTTTCGATGATTTTAGTCGAGATGAAGAGCGAGACCGGCGAAGAATTCGTCGGAACTCAGATTACCGTCGAGCGGTGTTGATCATGAATAAATCAACGGGCTGTTAAAAGGCGCAGATCTTCACCGCAAGAAAATTCAGTCAATGCAAGAGTACTTCACGAAGATGGCCGCTGAAGACAAATTTCAGGAATTGAGCTCACTAAGCAACGAAATGGTCGACTTAAAAATGAGCATTGAAAATATTCTCAATAAATTCATTGGGTTAAACCAAAAAATCGACGCGTCGAAGGTCATAAAGGTGCCCTCAGATGCCATATCGATAACAAAAATCGAAAGAAAAATAACTTCGCCAGCTCAACATAGCGAATAAAATACTCGACTTTCGGGGTTAGCCATTAGCAGCTAACAACCTTTGTTCATTGAAGATATAATCGAAATTGCGCCCCAAACTCCGCATTCCTTCTTGAAATGCCTCAAGCAGTATGCGTTCTGCCTGGCTCTGAGCTTCGCCAAGCTTCTTTAGGTTTTCCAGGGTGATGCCTAGGATTTGGCACAGTGCTTTGACAAGAGTGCAGTCCTCGGCCTCCTCGCAGCAACGATGGAACAGCAGGCCGAGGGTTCTTGGATCTTCCGTCCTGCGTTTCTCGATGCTCAGGAAGATGTATCGGGTCATCACGATGGTCGTGTGAGCAATGAGAGCGTCGAAGTCCCGGCCCTGGCAGCCTTTCTCCAATTCCAAGTGCTGCTTGGCCGTGCGGAAGAACACTTCGATGTCCCAGCGCTTGCCGTAAATGCGGACAACGTCTTCATCGGCAAGGATGAGGTCAGTGGTAAGCAAGACCAGCCAGTCTCTCTTGTGCTTGTTCCGCACGAAGACGAGTTTGGCTTTGAGGCCGCCCTTGAACTCAACCTGTGCGTTGGCCAGGATCTTGGCCCTGCCTCTACGTTTTCGGATCTGGCTGTAAATCTGCGTCACGTCCACCACCTGTCCTTCGAAGATGTAGTGGACCTTGGGAGTGCGCTTGACCATGCAGATGACGGGGATGTGCTTGCAAACCTCGGAAATCAGGGCAGGCATGGCGAACCAACTGTCCATGAGCAGGAACTTGGCCTTGATGCCAGCTTTCAGTGCGCGCTCGATCATGGGTTCGATCAGTTCCGTGGATTTGGTCACAGCCTCCTGGCGCCGCCGTGCGCCGCATGATCTCTTATCAAGATCTTTAGAAACCTCCTGGTATCGTTGATTTTTGTTCGCAGAAGAGCGCAGCACAAAGTCGAGAGGCAACAGGGTCGATCCATCGGACCATGCCAGGGTGAGCAACTTGAAACCCTTGAGGAATCGCCCAGTCGTATGGTCATGAACTTTGGCCAGCAGTTCAACCTTCTTCGATCTGGGGCGCTCAATGGTGGAATCATCGAGAATAAGCACGGATTCGCGATCTTTACTGGTCAACCCGTCAATGAATTCATGAATGCCAAAGGCCAGTTTGAGCAAGAATCGTCTCCAACCGAAATTGCTTGAGCGCATGAACTCATAGATGGCATCTTTTCCGACATCGCTTTTTGGATTGATGACGATGCTTCGATAGATATTCTTTCCGATAAACGGAAGAACAAAGATGTTCAGAAGAATAGTCAAAGCAGAATATCCTCTTGCTTTCTTGATGCTTGAATTTCGCGCAATGGTCGCAATTCCGAACTGACTGAAAAACGAATCGATTCTGCTCTCACACTCGTTTTTAATGAGTTGCAAATCGATGGCATTATTTGTAGTTTGCATGCGGGAATCCTTTTTTTGACGTTCTTGTGTGTGGTAACAAAAGAACTACTACAGAAGGGGGATTCCCTCAATCGAAATATTCAATTATTCCGGATAGATTTCTTTTTCAGCGACTTTGCTAACAACCCCGAAAGTCGAGTAAAATATCTGATGTTTTTAGTCCATTGGGGCAATGAAGGCTGGCAGATTATCACTTACTGCCAGCCTTTCTCATTTTTAATAGACAAACATCTAATGGAGTTGTGACTTAACAGGCACAAGCAATAAGAAATCAATTGATCATATATCTATTCTTGTATTAGAATTTTGACTGCTCTAATCGGGCAACTGAAGCGGATAGTTACGCGATTAACTACCCACTTTATGCTATTGTGACACGTCAACCAGTCGATGCTATTTTCGCAACATCACTTTGCATTAGAAGATCGGAAAATCCCATGGCAATAGAATGCTACTGAATAGCAAGAATTATCAGCATACCAATGAAAAATGTTATGCCAACACAATGAATTCGGAGTGTTGTAAAGGGAAAGGCAGAAGGAAGGAGTAAAAGCAGAGAATCAAAAGTAATTGCCCTTATTTATCTAATTCTTGAATGTCCTCACTTTCATTAGAGCTTGGATAACCTCGTTAGCCTCTGCGCTGTTCAACTTACTCAACTCTCGGCTACTCATATTGTCACTCACAAAAGTTTCAGGATGCAATAGCTTCTGTTTAGCCATGTCTCGAATAGTCTTCAACTGTTTTGGAGACATAGGTTTGTCACGACGATGATTGTAGACTTTCTGTTCCTGAGGAGCTCCAACAGGAACAAATCTACTTGCCACAGGCGGAGTTTCCACCACCGTCGGAGCAGCAGGCAGGTGTTCCACCAATCCGATGGCCTGCGCAGTGGACCGAGCAAGGGATTCATAGACCAGCATCTCGATATCCTGAATCCCTCGCTTTTGACCACAAATACAATTGAGCTTCGTGAACTCACGTTGATCATCAAGGACAACAGTGGTCTTTGTCACGACCGTAAAACCATTACGTTCCGTGGGAGCCATCGGCATATCCTGCCCTACCTTACGAATCTTCAACTCTTGAGCCTTGCGTAAAATGAAGTCGGTCAACTTAGAATCAGCAGAAGAATCATTGGAAACAGGAGAGACATCGCCACTAAAATCATCGTAATTGCTAGACATGATAAACCTCACGAGGATAGCAATCTTCTGATCGATATCCTCTGAAATAAATTTTTTTGACACCAAATTGGCGTGGATAATACACAAAAGCGCCACGTCTCCACGGTCATGGAGTAACCCGGTATGCTAGTTCTGGCCCTGACCATTAAGGACAAAAAAGGCTAGAAGTACGCGGTGCCAGCCTTTAGTTTCCATCAAATAAAATTTTCCCAATTAATTCCGCGACAAAGATTACTGCAAAAAGGACTGGAATTCCTCAAAGCAGTAAACTTCAACTGAACAGCAATAGAATCGCCATGCTAAGAGCAATTTTATTAGTTATTACAGATGTTTTAAGAAAAATTGGGAGATATCGAAAGGAATGTCTTTTTGAAGACGATTAGCAAAATAGTTTGAGGAGCAGCACTCGCCACCTATATGTTCGTGGAACGACGAACCGGCACTTCAGGGACATTCCGACCGGGATCTGGAAAGGACTCGATAGAAGATATTACTTTGACAAAAGAGTCAGCGGTAGCCAGAGACGATAACAACTCGATATTGTTCGTCTGAAAGTTCTGAGCATTCGCGTAACCGAGACTAGAGACATGACGACCATCCATCAAAATGACCTCCGATTTAGCAATAACAGTATTACCCGTCGTCTCATGCAAAAAAGCCTCTAAGGTCTGTTTAACATTCGCTATATTCAGATCATTGCACTTCTGATGAATGTAAACAGCCAAGCCGTCCTCAAATTCGCGGACATAATCAGCTATCTCAGCAGGATTGGAAGAACTGACAACAGCAGCAAATAAATTATTCGAATCAGACATACCAACTACCTCCAATTAATTGTGAATAAAGAACAAACATTTGAGACACTAGCCACACAAGTCACATCTAGAACTTCCCCACCATCGATTGCCCCTCCCTGGATTTAAAGTTTTCGTATTAATCTTTGCCAGATAACTTAGCCAATAAAAAATGTCTCTGAGCTCGACTTCAAAATTTGGATCATCTCTGGAAATCAGCACATCCCATTGAAAAGATCCATCACGAAGTATTCGCGGACAACAATGCAAAAGCGAATCAGAAGCGTAACCGGAAGACTCAGAACAAATCCTTGACCAAATGTTCTGAGCCTCACATGTCAAAAAGTAAGAACTGTACTGACCAGCACTAATGATGAAGACACAGTGATAATGAGGATTTACACTGCTCTCAATTTCTTTGACCCAAACATAATGGTAGTGAATATTTCGTCTTTTGAGATAGACAGAGAAGGAATTCATGAAGTTCTGAAGCGCATGCCTATAATCCTGAAACTGGGCATACTGAGGAAAACGCAGGTCATATCGAAGGATCAAAACAAAGGGATGGCATTCTGTCATAAAGCGAAGTCTCGAATCAATCGCTTCCAAAATGTCATCCCTTAATTCGAACTGGTTATTACGACCACAGTTCACATTCAAGCCATTGAATACACCACCACTGATTAACACATAAGAGCCCTCCTTGAGTTAAGAAATTTTAATTTTCCTAGAAAAATATCGTATCGTATCGCATACTGTATTTCTTTTTGTGTTTAAGAAATGAATATTCTAATAATTCTTTCTATATATATTTAATATATATTAATTACTATATAAATAGAATAAGGATATTACTATTATACTTATAGCAATCTGTCAGACTTAATAAACGCATATGATATAAGGGGTGTCAAAAGTTACACAAAAAAAATCCTGCTTCGGCTTGTGTCGAAGCAGGAAAACAAGATCACTCAACCGTAAACGCAAAAATATTACAACCCTAAAACTTTTCCTGACTCAACACATCGATTAGTCTTGTCCAAAATTCTACTTAATTTTGCATAAACACCACTGTGAGAATTTAAATTTTTCACATCAAAATGTTTATGGTACTTCGTATTCTCTATTTCTCTAAAAATCTTTATGCTCGTTTTAATATCTTTATTCTTAAATCTATAATCCCAAAGCCACAACCCAACTGCCCGTGAAACTATAAATTCTGAACCATATCCCTTCCCAGCATCTGATTTAAACGTATATATAAGATCTTTTTTTTCTTCATCCGTCAAATTACCGAACCCCTTTTGACAGTATATTAAGTATGCCAATTGTTTTCGAAATGTATTGACAACATCGCTATAATTAAATTTTCGATGTCTAAAATTTATTAACGCCATAAAATCGCATTCAAACTCACCCTTAACGGTTAATATGTTTATCTTTTCATCACTATGAACCGAAAAACCGCTTCGATATACATTTTCGCTAATCTCACAAACAGCATCCTTGTGGTGAAAAGGACATGGCGCTGGAGGAAGCGAGCTACTATCATCCAATATTAATGGGGCCAATTCGTCCATATCCGCAGGAGCAATCAAATCATCGACATAATAATGATAGCAAAAACTCAAGTGATTAAATTTCTTGAGAATTTTATCTATATCGTCAGGAAATTCTCTTTCTTGCAACGTCAGCAACAAGCTGGATATTAATTTTTCATTGTCTCCGTATACCACTTGAGCATTATTGGCTTTTCTATAAAATTCTCTTTGCATTATCTTTATTGGAGTCAACGGATACATGATCGGATTTTTTTTATCAACAGAACTTGCTAATTCGTCAAAATATTCATTCAAAAGACATATATCAGATTTAATCGAATCTATACTGCCTTCATTGTCTAATAAAAATTTACGCTTCCAATATTCAGACTCCCAAAAATATATCCCAGCAGCATCTTTTGCGATTTTAATAAACTCTTCATCGATTTTCTTTACATTACTCATAAATCACCATCAAGAATTTTAACCACTCGCTGTAATCCCTCTGGAGAGAGGTGGCTATATCTTTGAGTCATAGAAAAATCAGAATGTCCTAACAACTCCTTTACTTCAAACAAAGATACTCCATTCTGAACCAGTCGAGAAGCAAAAGTATGGCGTAACGTGTGAAAACACACCCTCATACGTGAATCTTTTATCCCTTCATTAAACATCTCGTCAGCAATTCTACGAAATGTATTTGACACTCTTGCTACGCGACCTCCATATTTATCAACGAATATTAGCCCATTTTCCTTTTTTTCATATTTTTCTAACATTTTTCGGACACGATCTGTCATAAATGCAAATCGATTTACTGATGACTTCGGATCACGTATCAGCATGACACCATTTGAAAAATTGCAGTCATTCCACTTTAAAGCAGAAATTTCTCCGAATCTCAAACCACAATCAAGAGCTAATAATGCCATTTCGTAAACAACTGGAGAATGTTTTTGCAGTTCGCTTAATAATTTCAAAGATTCAACTTTTGTCAAATATCTTTGCCTTTTGTTATCTTTTTTTGGCAGAGAAATTTGACGAACAGGGCATTTTTCTGTGACATAGCAGTCTCTTGTTGCAAGTGTCCAAACTTGTGAAATAATTGCCATCACGTACTTTATACTTGATGGTGCTTTCTTTGCTCGGGACATTGCTATTTTTATTCGCTCAACATCGTTCGCAGAAATTTGCGACAGAACTTTATCCCGAAGTACAGGCACAATCCATTTGGAATAAAGAGCTTTTTCTGCGACCAAGCTTCCATCCGCCTTATGCCCTTGGGCTGGCCAGTAATACCGCTCCCAGAACTCGGAAAACGTCATGGAATTTCTGAGTTCCAACAACCGCAACGCATCCTCTTGAGCTTTCTTAATTTTCGCCAAATCCCTCCTTTCGGCCAAAGTTCGCGGTCCTTCGCCTAATCGATTTGCTTCTTTGAGCCTGCTTAATTCGATCCGAGCTTTTTCCAAGGTTACTCCTTCAGATGCCCAGCCAAGCGCCTCTTGCCGTTTTACACCATCGACTATGTAGCGCAGGATATAGTACCTGTCCGGTTTGAGACCATGCTTTCGAGAAGGGTGCTCGCGGTAACGAATCCCTCTTTCAACCCTCACCCATTTTCTTTCAACTTTCTCTTCCATCAGAAATTCTCCGGCTAGACAATACGGCGTTGGCAATCCAGTTGTGCCACTTTTGTGCCACTTTTTTGATGGAAACACAATCTCACATTGGGAAGCATTGGGAAACTTTAAAACCTCATCTTCCCAATATTAAATGACAAATACCTTCCCAACCCATCCCAATCCACCATACAAGAATTGAATGGGGTTCAAGGGGCCGGAGGTTCAAATCCTCTCATCCCGACCAGACACAAGCCCACATAGCTCAGTCGGCAGAGCGCGTCCTTGGTAAGGACGAGGTCAGCAGTTCAATCCTGCTTGTGGGCTCCAGACATCAAAGCCGGTCATCGCGACCGGCTTTTTTGTTTTGGGGCGCCAGCCGATGGGAGGCCCCGAAGCACCGCCGCGCTACGAATCTTTTTCACAAGCTTCTCTTTTGCCGCCACGCCTGCTAGGTCTTCCCGGTCACGAAACTTTCTCAAATCGTGAGGTATTCATGAATATTGGACAATACACCTTCCAGGAATTCAAGGACAGGGCCGCCGCGTTCCACGGCTACCCGGCCCCGGGGCTGCTGATCGGCGGGTACATGGTCGAGATGGCCAAGGCCGCCCTGCCTGCGGGCATCCTCTTCGAGGCCGTGGTCGAAAGCAAGAAATGCCTGCCCGACGCGGTGCAGCTCCTGACCCTGTGCAGCACCGGCAACAACTGGATGAAGATCGTCAATCTCGGCCGCTACGCCGTGTCCCTGTTCGACAAGTACACGGGCGAGGGGGTTCGCGTCAGCGTGGACCTGGACAAGCTCGAAGCCTGGCCCAACATCAAGGGCTGGTTCCTGAAGCTCACGCCCAAGAAGGAGCAGGACACCGAGGCCCTTTTCCGCGAGATCGAGGACGCCGGGGACGGCATCCTGCGCCTGGAAAAGGTCACGGTCCAGCCGCGCCTGCTCGGACATGCGCACATGACCCGCATCGAGGCCTGTCCGGTCTGCCGCGAGGCCTACCCGGTCAGCGACGGGGCCATCTGCCGCGGCTGCCAGGGCGAGGCGCCCTACGTCGAGTCCGGGGCTGCGGCGGCCGCCTGCGAAATCGCCCGCCCCACGCGCGTGCCCGTGACCGAGGCCGTGGGCCGCAAGGCCCTGCACGACATGACGCGCATCGTGGCCGGCGAGAGCAAGGGCGCCGAGTTCACCGCCGGCCAGACCATCACGGCCGGGGACGTCTGCCGCCTGCAGCAGATGGGCCGAAACACCGTCTACGTCCAGGACGAGAGCCTGCCGGAAGGCGCCTGGATCCACGAGAACGACGCGGCCCTGGCCTTCGCGAAAAGGATGGCCGGGGAGGGGATCGCCTGCTCGGACACTCCGCGTGAAGGGAAGATCGACTTCCATGCCGCGTCGGCGGGCCTGCTGCAGGTGGACCTGGAGGCCCTGGAGCGCTTCAATCTCGTGCCCCACGTCATGTGCGCCACGCGCCAGCAGTACGCGCTGGTCGAGGAAGGCCGCCTCGTGGCCGGGACCCGGGCCATCCCCCTCTTCCTCTCGCGCGAAAACTTCAGCCGGGCCCTGGCCGCCCTGGGCGAAACCCCGCTCCTGTCCATCCTGCCCCTGCGCCGGGCACGGATCGGCACCCTGGTCACGGGCACCGAGGTCTTCCAGGGCCTCATCGAGGACCGATTCGCGCCCATCATCCGCGCCAAGGCCGAGGCCCTGGGTTCCACAGTCATCGGGGAGGAATTCGCCCCCGACGACCGCCAGGCCATCGCCGACGGCGTGAAGAAGCTCCTGAGCCTGGGCGCGGACCTCATCGTGACCACGGCCGGCCTGTCCGTGGACCCCGACGACGTGACCCGCGGCGGCCTGGAGGACGCCGGGCTGACCGACGCCCTGCACGGCGTCCCCCTGCTGCCCGGAGCCATGACCCTGGTGGGCCGCATCGGCCAGGCCCAGGTCCTGGGCGTGCCGGCCTGCGCACTGTTCTTCAAGACCACGAGCCTGGACGTGCTCCTGCCGCGCCTGCTGGCCGGCGCGCCCATCACGCGGCGCGACCTGGCCCGGCTGGCTGAGGGCGGCGTCTGCCTGCAGTGCAACACGTGCACTTACCCCAAGTGCACCTTTGCCAAATAGTCCGCGAACCATGACGACACGAATCCCCGCCTGCTTGCGCCGGCGGGGATTCTTTTTTTTCGTCGGGCAGTCGGTCTTGCCCCTGGCCGGGTCATCGATTATCGACCCTGGATCAACCCCGGAGCACTCATGATCAGCATCGACCAGCTTGCCCTCTTCAGCCTCGCGTCGCTCATCCTCATCTTCACGCCCGGCCCGGACATCATCTACGTCCTGACCCGCGGCGTGGCCCAGGGCCGTACTGCAGCCCTGGCCGCGGCCCTGGGCTTCAGCCTGGGCAACATCGGCCACACCCTGCTGGCCGTCTTCGGGCTCTCGGCCATCCTGGCCTCGTCGGCCGTGGCCTTCACGGCGGTCAAGATCGCCGGCGGAATGTACCTGATCTATATCGGCTGGAAGCTCTGGTCCGCCGACCCAGCCCTGGCCCTGAACCCGGCGGGGGAGCACAAGACGGCCCGGCTCATCTTCCGCCAGTCCGTCCTGGCCAACCTCCTGAACCCCAAGGTGGCCATCTTCTTCCTGGCCTTCTTCCCGCAGTTCGTGCGCCCGGCCCAGGGAAACCCGGCCATGCAGATGCTGATCCTGGGGCTGACCTTCGTCGTCCTGACCATGCTCGGCTTCGGCCTTGTGGCGCTGGGGGCCGGGGCTCTGAACACCCGCCTGGCCGCGCGCCCGTCCCTCTCGGCCTGGCTGCACAAGGGCGCCGGGGCCGTCCTCGTGCTGCTGGGGTTGCGTCTGGTCTGGGCGGACCGCTGAGGCCTCTTCGCAGTCAGGCGTCCTGACGACGCCCGGCCTTAACCCGGTACATGGACTGGTCCGCATGGACCATCAACCCGCGCGCGTTGCGGGCGTCGTCCGGGTAAAGCGCCACACCGACGCTCATCCCGACACGGACCTCCTGCCCGTCGCCCAGTTCGATGGGCTCGCGCATGGCCCGCACGACCTTGGCCGCGACCACCTCAGCCGCCGAGCGGTCTTCCGGCGACTCGACGATGACGACAAACTCATCCCCGCCCAGACGCGCCACGGTGTCCGTGTCGCGGAGCAGGGGCTCGAAACGCCTGGCCACCTCCACGAGGACCATGTCCCCGGCAAAGTGGCCGTACGTGTCGTTGATGGCCTTGAAGTCGTCGAGATCGACCATGAGCAGGGCCAGCCGTGCGGAATTGCGGCGCGCCCGCTTGAGGGCGCTATCCATGCGATCGGTGAAAAGCTTCCTGTTGGGCAGCCCCGTGAGGGCGTCGAAGTGCGCCAGATGCCTGAGTTGCTCCTCCTTCTCCTTGAGACGTTCATTGGCCTGCACCAGTTCCTGCGTCCTCTCGGTCACACGGCATTCGAGCATGCGCTCCGTCTCGAGCAGCGTGTCGACCATGGCCTGCTTGGCACTGATGGCCTCTGCCTGGGCCAGGGCCGTTTCCTGCCTGGCCGCATGGATGCGGTCCGCCAGGGCGAAGGACAGCAGGAGCATCTCGAAGGCGGAACCGATGAGCAGGGCATTGGTCGTCAGCAGGTTCGACGGCAGCTTGCCCATGTTGTGCACCGAGAGCACCGCGGCGCTCAGCAGCAGCAGTGTCCAGGCGAGGATGAAGTAGCGGGCGCCGGGGTGTTTGCGCTTGTAGCTGACGATGCCGACTAGAACGATGTACACGGAAAAAAGCACGCCGATGATGTTGATGAGCCATGCCGGAATCCAGTACGGGAGAAAAAACGAAAAAAGAACGCACATCGCGAAGGAGATGACGAGCAGCATCATTCCCTTGTCGAGACGAGGGAGCTTTGTGGCCGTGGAAAGAAACTCGCGTGCGAAAATCGTCGCGAAAATGCCCGTAAAGCCGATACCCACTGGCAGTGAGACATTGGTCCACCACGCAAGGTTCGGCCAAAGGAACTGAGCGCCGAACCCTGTCAGGGCTGATTGTCCGAGGGCCATGAACGCCACAAACAGGACATAGAGAAGATAGATCCTGTCTCGAAGCGACAGATACAGCAGGAGGTTGTAGAGAGCCAAACCCGCCAGCATGCCGAAATAGAGGCTCAGGGCCGCATATTTCCTGTGATCGCTCTTCCAGAGAGCCTCGGGCTGCCAGAGGCGCAAAGGCGCGCTGACGGTGCCTTGGGACTGGATTCGCAGAAAGATGACCCGGGGTGAGGCATCTTGGAGGCTGACCGGGAAGACATGGCTGACGTGCTCCACAGGGCGGGCCGCGAAGGGCAGCAGGTCCCCGGAGACCTGGCGGTCGAAGCCGCCCTCCCGCGGGAGGTAGAGTTCCACGCTGTCCAGGGAAGGGTAGTCCACCTCCAGCAGCCAGTCCGCAGGGGCATCCGGTCCCCTGAGCAGGGACACCCGCAGCCAGAACGCGGAGTGGGTCAGCCCGAAATTGGTCTGCCGCGAATCCGGCCCCAGCGGGACGAAGCGCCCCTGCGCGGAAGCTTCGGCCACCTCTTCGACTGTCAGTTGCCCATCTGGATCTTCGAGGCTCGTGACGGCCTGGGAGAGAGGGTAACTGGGCTCATTGCCCACGACAAGTTCGCCGCACAAACCGGAAACGGAGAGCAAGACAAGGCAAAACACGATGCACTGCATGCACAAAGCACGGATAAAAGCCGATGTATTACGTGTTTTTGTCCAGGATATATGCAGCATAGCGCCCCTCAACCTTTGACATGAACGGACATGGAACTCTCAGCGCAAGACATTTTAGAGGGCAATCACATGTCCTGGTTTCCTGCATACAACCACCAGCAACCCCTCGGCCTCCTTGATGAAGAATGCGCTACGTTCATTCGTTTCGAGATATTGAAATGTAATCCCGACCACGCTCAAGGACAAGGGCCTTGTCCCGCAAAATCCTCGCGGCGGGACGAAGAAGGCCCCGGAAAAGCATGGATTGCCACGTCGAAGACTCCTCGCAATGACGATTTGACACCCAAGTCATTGCGAGCGAAGCGCGGCAATCCAGGGGTATTCGAAGTGTGAAGCAAGCTTCTCCGGCAATGGAGGGGACGCGAGCCGATTCCCAAATTTTGAAGGGTGAGGTGTAGCCGACTACATGAGCCCTTCAAAATAGGGGAGCAACGCAGTCCGGAACGCTTTCTTCTTTAAGTCGCCGGCGACCGTCCAGAAAGCGTTCTGGCAAGGCGCGAGCCGATTTTGAAGGGTGAGGTGTAGCCGTCTACATGAGCCCTTCAAAATCGGGGAGCAACGCAGTCCGGAACGCTTTCTTCTTTAAGTCGCCGGCGACCGTCCAGAAAGCGTTCTGGCAAGGCGCGAGCCGATTTTGAAGGGTGAGGTGTAGCCGTCTACATGAGCCCTTCAAAATCGGGGAGCAACGCAGTCCAGAACGTTTTCTTCTTTAAGTCGCCGGCGACCGTCCAGAAAGCGTTCTGGCAAGGCGCGAGCCGATTTTGAAGGGTGAGGTGTAGCCGTCTACATGAGCCCTTCAAAATCGGGGAGCAACGCAGTCCAGAACGTTTTCTTCTTTAAGTCGCCGGCGACCGTCCAGAAAGCGTTCTGGCAAGGCGCGAGCCGATTTTGAAGGGTGAGGTGTAGCCGTCTACATGAGCCCTTCAAAATCGGGGAGCAACGCAGTCCAGAACGTTTTCTGGGCGGTCGCCTAGAGCCAGCGCTTCTTGATGAAGACCATCCAGGCCAGCAGGCAGGCCCCGGCAGTGATGGCCGAGACGATGGAGAAGGCGTGGGCCTCGGCCTGGAACGGCAGGGGGATGTTCATGCCGTAGATGCCGCTGACGATGTTGGGGATCATCATGATGATGGTGAACCCGGTCAGGAACTTCATGACCGTGTTCATGTTGTTGGAGATGATGGAAGCAAACGCGTCCATGGTCCCGGACAGGATGTCGCTGTAGATGCTCGTCATGCCGATGGCCTGGCGGTTCTCGGTGATGGCGTCCTCCAGCAGGTCCGAGTCGTCCTCGGAGAGCTGGACGCTGCGCATGCGCAGGACCTTGTCCATGATGATGTCGTTGGCCTTGAGGGACGTGGCGAAGTAGACGAGGCTCTTCTCGATGCCCAGGAGGTCGACGAGCTCCTGGTTGCGCGTGGAGGCCTGCAGACGCTGCTCGATGACGTCGGAGCGGCGGTTGATGTCCTTGAGGCAGTGCAGGTACTGCAGGGCCGTGCGCTGCATGAGGTGGATGGCGAAGCGCATGCGCTGGGCCGTGTCCACGATGCGCGTGCGGCCGTTCAGGAGCTCCGTGACCAGGTCGCGGCCCGAGCGGCAGACGGTGATGACGGCCGTGGGCGTGATGACCACGCCGATGGGCAGGGTCTGGTACGGTACCCGCGCGTCGCCCTCGTTCTCCAGGGGCACGCGGATGACCAGCAGAAGCACCCCGTCCTCCATCTCGATGCGGGCGCGCTCGTCGGCGTCGAGAGGGTCCGAGAGGTGGTCCAGGGGCACGCCCAGCAGGATGGAGATCCGCTGCAGTTCCTCCTGGGACGGGTTGATCAGGTTGACCCAGCAGTCGAAGTCGAGATGGTCGATGGGAACGAGTTTCCCGTCGATGGTCTTGCGGATGGTGATCATGATGCGATTCCTTGCGGTGGCTGAAGATGCGCTGGCGGACGCACCCGCTTGACGCAGGGCGGGCCCGGATGCCTAAGACCGTTCAGGAAATCGCGAGTAGGGGTCCGCGGCGCGACCCGCGGCAGTCACTGCCCGGCCGGTCCGGACGAAAAGATGCCGGAAGGCCAGGCGACGGGAAAGAAAGATTGAAAACATGGTCCACCTGCCGGAACGCCGAGGCTCCGTCAGGCGGCCTGATCAGGCGTGGGGACGGGGGGCTCGGCAGAAAAGATTGAAATGTCGGAAGCAGGGCCTAGGGCCGCAACTGTCGCCAGAATCCACTGTCTGTTCTCCTGTTCATTCGTCCGGGCGGGATGCCCGGATCATCATACGTGAGACGCTTCGCCTTTACGCTTGCCAGGGCCAAAAAGCAATGCCAAAGTCGCAGCAGAACCCTCGGCAATCCTTCACCATTTTTTACCCTTCGGCAGCGATTGACATGGACCCATCCCCCATCCCGAGCAGCCTCTGGTCCCTTGACGGGCAGGGACGCGGCGAGCGCCTGCCCTGGCAACCCGGCGACAGCCTGCCCCAGGCGCAAGGCCTGCCCTGGCTGCACCTGAACTACGCCGACGAGACGGCCCGCACGTGGCTTCTCGGCTCGGGCCTGCTGGACACGCCCGTGGCCGAGGCCCTCTGCGACGAGGAGACTCGCCCGCGGGTGCTGCACCACAAGAACGGGCTTCTGCTGACCCTGCGCGGCGTGAACCTCAATCCCGGCGCCGAGCCCGAGGACATGGTCTCCATCAGGTTGTGGATCGAGGACGGACGCATCATCTCCACGCGCAAGCGCCAGCTCAAATCCGTCAAGGAAATCCAGGCCGACCTGGAGGCCGGTTCGGGGCCGCGCAACTGCGGGGAGTTCCTGGTCACACTCCTGGCCCGCATGACGGAGAACATCGGCGGCGTCATCGAGGAACTCGAAGACCGCATGGCCGACGTTGAGGAACAGCTCCTGCAAAACCCGCAGCCCCAAACGCGGCAGATTCTGGCCGACGTCCGCCGCGAGGCCGTGGCTCTGCGCCGCTATCTCGGCCCACAGCGCGAGGCCCTCTCGCGGCTGGTCACGGAGCGCGTGCCGTGGATGGGCACCGACGACCACTTCCGCATCCGCGAAACCGCCGACGAACTCATCCGCCACATCGAGGACCTGGACGCCGTACGCGAACGCGCGGCCCTGGCCCACGAGGAATTCGTCAATCACTTCTCGGAAAAGCTGAATCGGCGCATGTTCCTGCTGTCCGTGGTCACGGTCGTCTTTCTGCCCCTGGGGTTTCTGACGGGGCTCTTCGGCATCAACGTGGGCGGGATTCCCGGCGCGGAGAGCCCCATGGGGTTCGCGGCCTTCTGTCTGGGAACGATGGCGGTGGCCGTGGGCATCGTCATCATCTTCAAGCGCAACCGCTGGCTCTGAAAAAAAAGAGACGACTGATCACTCCAAGCATGGATAGGAGCGCGGCGCCACCATGACGCGCACGCAACGGAACTGATCAATCGTCTCGTCCTGCATCTAACATCACTGCGCCACGCTGTGCAAGCTCAGGGATGTGAATTTCATGCGGGGCTTGTCGCATCGAAATAGCCGCTGACAGCGCTCATGCAGCGTACCGCACTGGATGGAAAGCCGAGGTCGCGAAGCGTACCGATCAGCTGTTCAATCACGTTCACGGACAGTGACGCGGCGGCCACATGCAGTTCATAACTGTCCGTGTCGCGGACGCGCAGGCGAAACGGTGCGTCCGTAAGCCCGGCCTGATGCAGAATGCCCTCCACAACCCGCTCGCCCTCGGCCAGACGCGCCAGCAGTCCCCGTTCCGGGGACATCCCGTAGGGGAGCCGGGTCAACAGGCAGGCCCTGGACTGCTGGTCGGGCCACTCCAGGCCCGTCCGCCGGCCGAACCCGCGGATGTCGTCCTTGGCCAGGCCCGCCTCGGCCAGTGGGGACATTACGCCTAGCTCCCGCAGGGCGCGCAGACCGGGCCGATACTGCGCGGCGTCCGAGGCGTTGGAGCCGTCGCACAGCGCCCCGCGGGCGCAATCCGCGATCCGGCGGAACAGGAAGGACTTGCAGGCGTAGCAGCGCTCCCTGTCGCCGGCCGCAACCTCGGGCAGGGCCAGTGGGTCGAGGTCCAGGACGCGCGCCTCAAGCCCCTGACGCCGGGCCCAGCGCAGGGCGTAGGCGGTTTCGGCCGGCGCCACATGGGGGCCCCGCACATGGACGAGCTCCGGGACCATCCCGGCGGACAAGGCCGCGTAAGCCAGAAAGCGGCTGTCCACGCCCCCGGAGAAGGCTATGGTCAGCCGGCCCAAGCCGCGCAGCCGGTCCAGGAGCATGTCCCATCGCCGCGCGGCATCGTCCTTGGGCGCCAGGCCCGTGTTCGTGCACTCATCCGTCATGACCGCCTCCCCTTCCCTGCCGGCACGAAAATCCGTACAAAAACCGCATGCACACCAGTCCAGTCATCCATGAAGTCGACGCTGGGGACTTCCGGGTCCGCAGCGTCCTCCTCCAGGGCTCCAAGCGCCGCCTCGTCTGGGACACCCTGACCCATCCCGACGACATGGCCCCTTTCGCCGGGGCCTGCGCGGACGCGCCGCCCATCGTGGTATACAGCCACGCGGACTGGGACCACATCCTGGGCACGGGCGCCTTCGCCTCCCCACTGATCATCGCCCAGCGGGCGGCCGTCAAGCGCTTTCAGACCGAGGCCCCGGCGGCCCTCACCGAGCTTCGGAACGCGAGTCCCGGAAAGTGGGACGCCGTCCGGCTGCTGACCCCTGACATCACCTTCGAGCACAGCCTGGACCTCGACCTCGGCGGCGTCACCGTCTCCTTGCGGGCCCTTCCCGGGCACACGCCCGACGCCGTCGTGGCCTTGGTGCCGGAACTGAACCTCCTGCTGGCCGGGGACACCGTCGAACTGCCCTGCCCCTGCGTGCCCCGCGGATGCGATCTCGACGGCTGGATCGACGAGCTCGAACGCTGGCGCGCGGACACGCGGATACGCACCGTCATCCCCTCGCACGGCCCGTGCGGCGGCACGGAGATCATCGAACGGACCGTAGCCTACCTCGACGGTCTGCGCCGGCACCGGCCCCTGCCGCTCCCGCCGGACGCCGCGCCCTTCTATGTCTCGACCCACCTGGACAACCTGCGCAATTGCAATCTGAGCCGTTGAATCGTATGCATCACGCGGACATGCAACCGCGAATAAGGAGTGCCCGATGAAGGTCGTCTTCCACCTGGACCTGGACGAGGAAAAAATTCTGCGCATCGCACTGACCAACATGGAAAACCTGCGCACGGCCAAACCCGAGGCCCGCATCAACCTCGTGGTCAACGGCCCGGCGGTGAAATTCTTCCGTGCCGACTTCGCCGAAGAGCACCTGAGCCGTGTCAAGGGTCTGCTGGACAAAGACGTGATGATCTTCGTCTGCCAGAACGCCCTGCGCGCCTTCGACATCCCCGAAGACGCCCTCTGCCCAGGCTGTTCTCCCATCCCGGCCGGCGTCGTCGCCCTGATCAAGCTCCAGCAGCAGGGCTGCGCCTACATCAAGCCGTAAATCACGCGAAATCGCAGCAAGAACGCGGAAAGGAATGGATTCCCGCCTGCGCGGGAATGACGAGCCGCACGTCCACCATGCCTCCGCGTCATCCCCGTGAAGACGGGGATCCATGGTCCTCGAATGACCAAATACATGGATTCCCGCCTGCGCGGGAATGACAAACCGCACGTCCGCCACGCCCCGCGTCATTCCCGTGAAGACGGGGATCCATGTGCTTCATCAATCCCGGAATCACCCACAGAAATTCGAGATCGTCATTTTTTGTAGGTGACACATCGTCTCATCAGACTGGAATCGGCCGCCGCATCGGCCATGGCCCCAGAGCGACGGCGCATTTTCTCGCCGACGCGGGCCACATCTTCTCCCCCTCCGCGATGATGTCCTTCGCACTCCTCCCTTTCGCCGATGGCTTGGAAATGGCATTCGATATTTTTCACCATGCCTAACTTTTCTATTGACTTCCCCTCTCTCGACCTCATAAAGAGTTCATCAAGACAAACTTTTTACGGAGCCACCATGAATTTCGACCTTCTCGTCACCATCGGCGTCATTCTCGTCGCAGGGATATACCTGGTCTCCCGTTTCCGGAAGAAGAGTGGCGGGTGTTGCGGCTGTTCGGGCTGCTCCGGGGAGATCCAACCCAGGCCCGACGGCTCGTGCCCATCCCGCAAAGACTGACCGCAGTCCCACGACAATCAGCCTCTCGTCGCAGAGGCCTTTTTTTACGCACATAGTTAGCCATATCTAATTCAGGAGTCCCCATGTTTCTCTCCATCCCACTCAGACACATGCAGGAAAACCAGTCCGGAACCATCCTCTCCGTCAGCGCGACGGGCGAGCTGGGGCGGCGCATCCGCGACATGGGCCTCGTGCCCGGGACCGCCGTCACCATCGTCGGCCGCGCGCCCCTCAAAGACCCCGTGGCCCTGCGCCTGCGCGACTTCACCCTGACCCTGCGCAACAACGAGGCCGACCTGATCACCGTCCGCGTCGGCGAAAACGGAGAAACCCTGCAATGAACGCGACCATGGCCCTCATGGGCAACCCCAATTCCGGCAAGACGACCCTTTTCAACAACCTGACCGGCGCCCGGCAGCATGTCGGCAACTACCCCGGCATCACCGTCGAGAAGCGCGAAGGGCGGCTGCGCATCGAGGACACGGACATCACCGTGGTCGACCTGCCCGGCACCTACTCCCTGACGGCCTACACCCAGGACGAGCTGGTGGCCCGCAACTTCCTCGTGGACACGAGCCCCGACGCGGTGGTCACGGTCCTCGACGCGACCAACCTGGAGCGCTCCCTCTACCTCGTGCTCCAGATCCTGGAGCTCGGCACGCCGGCCATCATCGCCCTGAACATGATGGACGAGGTCCGCCGCAAGGGCGTGACCATCGATACCAAGCGCCTGTCCGCGCTGCTGGGCACCCCCATCCTGGAGATGGTCGCGCGCACGGGCGAGGGCCGGGACAGCCTGCTGGCCGAGGCCCGCAAGGCCATGCGCGACAGGACCCCGCACCCTGGCCTGCGCATATCCTACGGGCACGACCTGGACGAAACCCTGGACCGCATGCAGGCCCTCATCGAATCCTCGAATTTTCTGGAAGGCCGCTACCCCGCCCGCTGGGTCGGCCTCAAGTACCTCGAGAACGACGCCGAGGTCATGGCCCAGGGCGCGGCGTCGCCCCAGGTGCACGACCGCCTGCGGGAAATGGCCGCCGGCCTGGCAGAACACTGCCGCAAAACCCTCGACGCGGACCCCGAGGCCATCATCGCCGACTACCGCTACGGCTTCATCGCGGCCCTGCTCAAGGACGGCGTGATCACGCGGCCCACGTCCCGGGCCCGCTTCGACCTGACGGACAGGCTCGACAGCGTCCTGACAAACCGCCTGGCCGGCCCGGTACTCATGTTCGCCATCATCTACGGCATGTTTCAGCTGACCTTCGCACTGGGCGAGGTGCCCATGGGCTGGCTGGAGGCCTTCTTCGGCTGGCTCGGCGACACGGCCACGGCCATCCTGCCCGAAGGGCTCCTGGCCTCGCTGGTGGTCTCGGGCATCATCGACGGCGTGGGCGGCGTGCTCGGCTTCACGCCGCTGATCATGATCATGTTCTTCTTCCTGTCCTTCCTGGAGGACTCGGGCTACATGGCCCGCATGGCCTATATGCTCGACCGCGTCTTCCGCGTCTTCGGGCTGCACGGCTGCTCGGTCATGCCCTTCATCATTTCCGGCGGCATCCCCGGCGGCTGCGCCGTGCCCGGCGTCATGGCCGCGCGCACCCTCAGAAGCCCCAAGGAGAAGATCGCCACGGTCCTGACGGCGCCTTTCTTAAGCTGCGGCGCCAAGGTGCCGGTCTTCCTGCTCCTGGCCGCGGCCTTCTTCCCGAACTCCGGCGCCAGCGCCCTGTTCTGGATCACCCTGGGCGGATGGGTCATGGCCCTGCTCACGGCCCGTCTCCTGCGCTCGACCATCATCAAGGGCGAGGCGACCCCCTTCGTCATGGAGCTGCCGCCCTACCGCATGCCCACCCTCAAGGGCCTGTGCCTGCACACCTGGGAGCGCGTCTGGCAGTACGTCAAGAAGGCCGGCACGGTCATCCTGGCCATCTCCATCCTCCTCTGGGCGGCCATGACCTTCCCGGGCCCGTCCGAGGAGACGATCGCGGAATTCGACGCCCAGCGTGTCAGCATCGAGGCCTCGGTCTGGGATTCCGACGAAGCCAGGAGCGAAGCGCTGACCCTGGTGGACAACGCCCAGCCCCAGCAGGAACTGCGCGCCTCCGTGGCGGGCCGGATCGGCACGGCCCTGGAGCCCGTCTCCAGCCTGGCGGGCTTCGACTGGCGGACCAACATCGCCCTGGTCGGCGGCTTCGCGGCCAAGGAAGTCATCGTCTCGACCCTGGGTACGGCCTACTCCCTGGGCGAGGTGGACCCCGAGGAAAGCGCGGGCCTCTCGGAACAGCTGCGCACCGACCCGGCCTGGAGCGTGTGGACGGCCGCGAGCCTCATCGCCTTCGTGCTCCTCTACGCGCCCTGCTTCGTGACCGTGGCCGTCATCGGCCGGGAGCTGGGCTGGAAATGGGCGGCCTTCTCCGTGACCTTCAACACGGTCCTGGCCTTCGGCGTATCCACGGGCATCTATCAATTCGGCTCGGCCCTCTAACAGGCCGCCCCAAAACGGCAATCTGCTGCGTCAGCGAAAAAAGCCAGACCGCTCATGTATGCGAGAGTACACTGCGCGCCCTGGCTTTTTTTGCGTCCTTGCATCTCACCATTTTTGAACGGCCTGTATAGTTTGAGTTTTTCACCAGTCAGCCAATCGCACATCAAGGAGGCACCATGACCCCGCTGTTTTCTCCCTGTTCCGGATGCAGCCACCCGGCCATCAAGGCCGCCAAACAATGCAAGACGGCCATGGCCATGGCCAACGACGGCAGGGCGGGCGAGGCCGAAGCCCTGCTCAAGACGGCCATGGGCGGCCTGCGCCGGGCCGGAATGCCCATGATGAAGGCCAAGATCCTGAACAGCCTGGCCCTGGTCTACGCCCAGCAGAACAGGCACCTCCAGGCCAGACGCTGCCTGTCCTCGTCCCTGCGCATCGTCGCCGGGCACGTGGGTACGGACAACTGGCTCTACGCCCGCATCGCAGCCAACAGGGACAGCCTGGCCGCGTAACAACGTCTCGCCATCCTCCCTCCGCACGGGGCGGCAGGCGCACAGTCCTGCCCCCCTTCCTCATTGCCATCCATACGCGAAGACCCCGAGCCTTGTCGGCCCGGGGTCTTCGTCGCGCGTCTTAACTGCGCGGAATATATCGTCTGGCGGAATGCTGTGAAACGTCATCCCGCCACGGAAGAGATCATGGCTGCGTGCACGCCGACCACGCAGGCGGCGGCGATAAGCCCCAAAATCAGTTTCTTTCCAAAATCTGCCAGCACGTTCCCCTCCTTCAATGTTGCGGACAATTCTGTATCAGCCCCAGCCTTCGCCGGCCTCGTAGGCGCGTCTGCGCCCACTCGGCCCCAAGGCGACAACCCATGGATATATTGAGTGAAAAAAAATTAATGATCAGCGCGTGGCATCCGTGACGGTCATCAGCCTTCACGAACGGCCGGAACGCACCAGCGCCTACCATGGCGCTGACCGCTCGTCCATGGGTATATGCATACACGCCGCAAAAATCGGAAAAATTCATAAAAAAAGGAGGCTTGCGCCTCCTTTGGTGTGCCTGGGCAAAAGCGGTTAGTCTTCCTGGTTCCGGGCGGCGCTCTTGTACAGTTCGGGGTCCACGCCCAGGTTCTTGATGAGGGAACCGGACAGGGCCATGAGCTTGTAAGCAGCGATGTGCTCGTTGACCGAGGAGGTCACCAGCTGGTTGGAGGACTGGAAGACTTCGTTCTCGGAATCCAGCACGTCCAGCAGGCTGCGCTGGGCCACGCCGAACTGTTCGAGGTAGACTTCCTTGGTGGCGCGGTTCTGCTTCACGGCCTCGGTGTATTCCGCCACTTCCTTCTGGGCCGAGTTGAACTGCGCCCAGGTGACCTTGGTTTCGTCCTCGACGGCCAGGGTCAGGTCTTCCAGGTCGGCCTGGCTCTGGCGCTTGCGGGCCTTGGCGGCCTTGGTCGCGGCCACATCGGACCCGCCGTTGTAGAGGTTCCAGTTGAAGCGGAGCATGGCCGCGTCGGTGCGTTCCCAGTCTTCCGAATCCTGCACGCCGTCGGAGTACTGCGAGGACAGCTCGCCGTAGACATAGGGGTGGTAGTTGGCCTTGGCAGCGTTGACGCGTTCCTGCTCGGAGTTCACGTCCTGGGTACCGGCGCTGATCTTGGGGTTGCCGGCCTTGGCCTGGGCGGTCATATCTTCGAGGGTGCCGGGAAGCTTGTCGGCCGGGTACGGGGTCATTTCGATCTGGCCGGGCATGTAGCCGGTCAGGCGCTGGAATTCATACAGGGCGTCGCGCAGGTTGGTGTGGGTCTTTTCCAGGGAGGCCTGGGCCATGGACAGGCGGGCCTGGGTCTGGGTCACATCGGCCACGCTGCCGGCGCCTGCCTTCTCACGTTCCTTGAGGGATGCCAGGATGTCCTTGTGCGCCTTGACGTTCTCTTCGGCCAGGAAGAGCAGCTCGCGCTGCCGGTAGACTTCCAGGGAGGCGATGATGGCGTCCAGGGCCAGGGATTCGGCGTTGTCGAAAACCCTGTACTGCAGGGATTCCAGGCGGGATTCGTCCAGGCGGATCTGGCTCGAGGCCTCGCCGCCGTCATAGAGGCGCTGGGTCAGATAGCCGCCCAGCTCGGAGCGCTCGTGCCAGTCTTCGGAATAGTCGTTGCCGTTGTCGAGCCCGTCATGGAACGAATCCGCGCCGTACCCGCCGCGCACGTCGACCTTGGGGTACCAGCGGCCCCGTGACTTTTCGAGGTCCTGCTCGACCGCATGGCGGTTCTGCTTGATCATTTCCAGGCGAGGGGCGTAGCGCAAGGTATCGATCACGCTTTTCTGCACGGTGATCTGGTCCTCGGCGTAGGCAGCGCTGCCAGTCAATAACATCGCGAATGCGAGGGAAAGACCGATTTTCGATGTGGACATAACTTCCTCTCCTTGATGAGGTCTCGGTGAGTTCAGAATGAATTCCGATATTGTTGCCCCTGTAACTACGCTATGAGTCTTTGTAAACGAAAAAAGGGCGCTACGCACCCTTTTTTACAAAAAAATCCGCCCTACATTTCCGTAAGACCCTTCATGATTGCTGCGATTGCATGATTAGTTGCGTCAGATCGTCGTCAAAAGAATCGGCCGCCGCGAACTCCACATGCAGAAGCGGCCCATGCGCATCGACGCCGGCGGTATCGACATGCACATCCTGCCCGCCTTCCAAGAGCAAAGCCGCATCGACCTCATCCTGCAACAACTCCGGCAACGACCACGCCCGAAAGTCGTCCATCGACCCGGGCACTTCCTCCGCCGGATTGAGAGCGAAAGTGCCGATGGAGGTCGAACCGTCGATGTCTTCCATGACAAAGCTGTAATAGGTCGTCACAGGCGCCTGCCCGTCGACGACCACGCCCCCTTCCGGAGGCATGAACGCATAGCCTCCGTCGGGCCATATGGTCAGTTCCCCGCCCTGTGGTGGATGAACGACCAGGCCGTCGTCGGGGACGGGTTGGCCGGCGAAGGATGTAATTTTTATTGTATCAGTCATAGGAGTGGTCTCCAATTGCCTGTCGGTTCATTCAATATCCAGGCTTGTCCATATGGCGATAGCCACGCCCAAAACTCCAAAATCGCTGTCCCTGCCACTCCAGCGAGCAAGAATCCCAAGATCAGTCATTCCATTAAAACACATCTAGTTACCGTCAAAAAGGGAGGGGGAAAGCCCCTCCCTTTT